>NZ_CM155293.1:0-810000 GCF_056682775.1 Gordonia sp. 34D
CTGGGAACGGCGACCGCAGCAGCGGGAGCCGTCGACGCTGGCGCTGTTAGCGCGGCGGTGGTTGCCGTCTTTGGGTTGATCGGCCAAGAGTTTGCGGGCGCCTACGCGATAGCGCAGGCCAACCACCTGCGGGCTGTCGGTCAGCTCGCGGCAACGCACGCGGCCACCGCAGCATCGGCTGCCGCAGCGTTGGCCTCGTTCACTGGCGCTGATTCGACCGGTGCCGGCGGAGTGCAAGTGTGAGCGGGCAGGAGGTCGACTGCGAAGTCTGGGCGGCGAAGACCCACGCCGAACCCACAGAGCCGGGCAACGTGCCGGAACTGCTCAATGGGCTTGCGGAGCCCGTGCTGCCAACCCCGCCGACGTTCCCCGCCCTGCCTTCACTCTCGGACTTGCCCGGCATTCCGGTCCTGCCGGCATTGCCTTTGCCGATGGTGGATCCGACACTGCTGTTAAAACCAATCACCGACCTGCTCGCCACCTTTGGCACGGGCCAACTCGGCGGATCCCCGACTGGCGACCCAGCCCAGGCACACCAACAAATCGCGCAGGTACTCGACAGTGGAGTCGGCACCCTCCTTAAGGCGGTGCAATCGGTCGACGGCGCATGGGCCGGAGAGGGCGCGACGTCGGCGATCGTCGCGGCGACCCGCACCGCATCGGAAGCGGCCGCCGTCGCCATGCAGGGGACGGGTATGTCCGTCGACTTGCAGGCAGCTGCCGCCATCGTTGCGGCCGGTGTCGCCGAACTGCAGGGCATTGTGGTCAAAACAGCAGGCCTGCTGTCGGCGACTTTGCCCGTGATCGCCACCCCGCCCGGCCAGATTGCGGCTCTCGGAATCGCCGCTGAGGGACTCGCCGAAGGCGTAGCCGTTGTCAGTGCCACCCGCGCACAGTTGATTGCGCCGACCGCCAGCATGACCGCCAACGGTGCGCCTGTACCGGTCACCGGCGTACCCAACGCGAGCGGTGATGGCTTCCAGGCAGTAGCCAAAGTCTTGGAGTCGATGCTGCCGCTGGTGCAGGCCGGCGTGAGCATGGTGACCTCGGCGGTTAGCGGCTCGGGAGTTGGCGCAACACAGGTCGGCCCGAGCGGTGATCGGCCCGGGATCGGTGCCCCCGCGGCAGTGCCAGCGGCACCTGGCTCCTGCCCGCCATCGTGTGGGTCAACTGCGCCGACTGCGGGTGCCCCGAAAACTAGTCCCGCGGCAGCGCCGACAAGCACTGCGGTGGCAGGCGAGGTACCGGCAGCGGTTCAGGCACCAGCCCCACCGCAGACACCGCTCGCTGACCGACCGATGACCTCGAACGCAACGGTCGCCACTGCACAGCCCGCTTCTGCGAGTGCGCTGCAAGTGTCGGGAGCCGGTGCCACCGCGCCGGTGGCGCCGATGGCACCGATGGCCGCGCGTCATTCCGCCGATGCGGGGCGACCGGCCCCGGTATTTACCCCGTCGCCGTCGCTGGCTGCGGACTCTGCAGCCTCGTCCGCAGCGGAACCGGGTGCCCTGACGGCGCTGACGGCGGAGTCGCTCAACTTCGACGTCGCCCTTGCTCTCGGGCTTGGCGACCACGACTACGCCGGATCAACCTAGTGCGCCGGATTGACCGAGTGTGCGCTGGATTGACCTAGTGCATCGAGCAAGACCCAGCGAAAAGAACCCAACAAGTAGGACCAAACGAAAGGACAAACACCATGGCCGGACTCAACCTCGACCTTGTCGCCAGCCAGGCGTCGGCGGCGTCGATCAAGGGGATCGTCGACGAGATGCAGCGTGTTGTCGCTGCGATCGCGAAGTCGGCGGCCAGCGGAAAATCGGGGTGGGACGGAAGGGCGTCTAACGCCTTCGAGGCCACTCACACCGACTGGCACGGCATCGCGGTGAAATTGCAGACGGCGCTCGATGACATCGAGTCCAAGCTGACTGCTGGATTCCGCGGCTACGACGATGAAGATGCGACCGTTGCCGGGCAGTTCAACGGCGCACCCGTCGGACTCCAGATCTGATCAATTCAAAGCACACGGAAAGCAACAGGGGGACAACATGAACGGCGGGCTCATTCGGTACGACTTCGCGAACCTCGGCACCTTGTCGGGCGATCTGCGGGGACAGTTTCAACGGTTGGAGGACCTTTCCGGACAACTCAAGCGGCAGGTGGGATCGCTGTCTTCGCACTGGAGTTCCGGTGGCGCGGGCCAGTACCAGCAGGCGCAGGCCAATTGGGACCGGATCTTCCTCGACGCTCGAGGGAGGCTGGACGCCCTCGGAGTCGGGGTTCAAAAGGCGGCGAACCTCATGCGCGAGACGGATATGCGCGTCGGCAAGACCTTCACCGTCTGACGGTTCGACAGGCATGCCCAAAGACAACGGCCGGGCGCAGCGTCAAGTTCTGCGCCCGGCCGTCCGTCTGGCGGCTAATTGCCGGTGTGTCCGTTCAACAATTCGGCGAAGGGTGTCACCGCGCCGAGGTCGAGCGACCCACCCGACCGGCGGGGCCGGTCGAGGTCGGTGGGCCCGCCAAACCCGGCGACCGCGTTGGCTGCGACGAGTTGCTGCGCTAACTCGGCCGCGGCCCGCCGGATCCGGCCGCTGAGTTCGGCGGTTCCGAAGTCCTCGGTTGCCGCGAACACCGCCGTCGGGACAGTTGCGGCGCGCAGATAACTCATCAGTGGTCGAATCGAATGCTCCAGAGCCAAGCTGTGGCGCGGGGTGCCCGCAGTCGCCGCGATCAGTACCGGCACGCCGCTCAGCGAATCGGGGTCCAGGATGTCGAAGAACATCTTGAACAGCCCGCTGTAGGAGGCGGCAAAAATTGGGGTCACTACCACCACGCCGTCGGCGGCCGCTACTCGATCGCGGGCGTCGGTGATGTCTGCCGGTGCCACGCCGGTGGTCACGGTGGTCGCGAGTGATGCGGCGAGAGGGGCAATCTCTAAGACATCGATCGCCACCGACTCACCGCGGGCGGTGACACCGGCGCTCACCGCTTCGGCAAGTTGGTCGGCGAGCAGTCGCGTCGACGACGGAGTCGACACGCCTGCGCTGATTACGAGCAGGTTCCGGGCCATTCGTCAGTTTCCTTCCTGGCCTGCGGCAGCTAAGTCTTGGGCCGGTGCCACGCTATGATGCATCGACTCGCGGCCCTGAGCGACCAAGCTTTCGTGGGTGGGCGGATTGGACGGAACATGAGCCGGGCGACGGCGCTCAAACTCGGCGCGCAGCACGGGCACGACCTCCGTGCCGAGTAGCTCAACCTGTTCGAGGGCCATTTCTAAAGGCAGGCCGGCGTGATCGATCAGGAAGAGTTGACGCTGGTAGTCACCCGCGTAGTCGGCGAACGACAGGGTCTTCTCGATGACCTGTTCGGGGGTGCCCACAGTCAGCGGCGTCATTTCGGTGAAATCTTCCATAGACGGTCCATGTCCGTAGACGGGAGCGTTGTCGAAGTACGGGCGAAAGCGGCGTTTGGCTTCGGCTTCGGTGCTGGCGATGAAGACCTGGCCGCCTAGTCCGACGATGGCTTGATCGGCCGCCCCGTGGCCGTAGTGCTCGTAGCGTTCCCGGTAGAGGTTGACCATCTGCTGGGTGTGCTCGGAGTTCCAGAAGATGTTGTTGTGGAAGAAGCCGTCACCGTAGAAGGCGGCTTGTTCGGCTATCTCCGGCGAGCGAATCGAACCGTGCCAGACAAACGGGGGAGTCTCGTCGAGCGGAGCCGGGGTAGAGGTGTAGCCCTGCAGGGGCGTGCGGAACTTACCTTCCCAGTCGATGTTCTTTTCGCGCCACAGCCGACGCAAGAGGTGGTAGTTCTCGACGGCGAGCGGGATGCCCTGGCGGATGTCCTTGCCGAACCACGGATACACGGGCCCCGTGTTTCCGCGGCCGAGGGTGAGGTCGACGCGACCGTTTGAAAGGTGCTGCAGCATGGCGAAGTCTTCGGCGATCTTCACCGGGTCATTGGTGGTGATCAGCGTCGTTGCGGTGGACAGACGCAACTTTTCGGTCTTGGCGGCGATCCAGCCAAGCATTGTCGTAGGCGAACTCGGAACGAAGGGCGGATTGTGATGCTCGCCGGTGGCGAAGACGTCGAGTCCGACTTCCTCGGCCTTCAGTGCGATGGCCGTCATCGCCTCGATGCGCTCGTGCTCACTGACGGTGTGGCCCGTGGTGGGGTCGGTGGTCACGTCGCCGACGCTGAATAGTCCGAACTGCATTGCAGGCTCCTTACTCTGGTCTCTCGGTGGCGCGGCCGGTGAGGCTCGCGCCGCCGCTACCAGGTTAACCGGACCATGGTCCGGTTAATTCCCGGAGGTGCTAAACGCAGCGCGGTGCGGACTGCCGTCTAGAGTTTTTATCCACACCACCTGACAGCTTCGCTGAAATCCGAGGGGAAACATCCATGTCTACAGAAGGATCGACGCGCGCGATCGTCGCCGCGCTCGCCGCGAATGCCGGCATCGCCGTCGCCAAGTTTGTCGGCTTCGCGATCACCGGGTCGTCATCGATGCTGGCTGAAGGCGTTCACTCGGTCGCGGACACCTCGAACCAGGGGCTGCTCCTGGTGGGGCAGCGAGGGGCCAAGCGTGAGGCTGACAAGCTGCATCCGTTTGGGTACGGCCGCAGTCGGTACTTCTATTCGTTCGTCGTTGCGCTGGTCATCTTCTCACTGGGTTCGCTGTTTGCGCTGTACGAAGGTGTCCAGAAGATTCGGCACTCCGGGGACCACGGGCTGGACTCACCGATGGTCGCCGTCGTGATCCTGCTGGTGGCGATCGTTCTCGAGAGTTTCAGCTTTCACACCGCGCGCAAAGAGTCAAAGCCCCTCAAGGGTGACGCATCGTGGTGGCGATTCATTCGCACGTCGCGCTCCCCGGAACTCCCCGTCGTGCTGCTTGAGGACGCCGGGGCGCTTATCGGCTTGATCCTGGCGCTGGCGGGCGTCGGTCTGACGATGCTGACTGGCAACGCCATCTGGGATGGCATCGGCACCCTGTCCATCGGCGTGCTGTTGGGATTGATTGCCATGGTCCTGATCGTCGAAATGAAGAGCCTGCTGATCGGCGAAGGGGCGACCGAAGAAGAAGAAGCCGCCCTCTGGGCCGTACTTCCGGGCCAGGGTGTCGATAGGGTTATTCACATGAAGACCCAGTATCTCGGTCCCGAGGAGCTTCTCGTCGCCGCCAAGATTGCGGTCTCTCCGAGCCTTGGTGCTGCTGAGATCGCGCAGATCATCGACGAGGCAGAGGGGCGTATGCGCGGGGCGGTCCCGCAATCGCGCGTTATTTACCTCGAACCGGACATTGATCGCGGCATCACCGCGTCTTGATTCATCTGGCGCTGTACGACGGGTCGCCGCGAGGTAACGAGTCCTGGCAGATGGGGCCTCCCGGCCTAGCGCATGCGCTAGCGTCTGAGTCGAAATAGATGTGGAAGGGGTCACATAAGGTGGCAGAAGTTGAGGCTGCGTCGGGCACGACGGGGGCCGCAGGCGAGCGCGACACGTGGACCAGTAACCGCGGATTTATCTTGGCGGCGATCGGTTCAGCGGTCGGATTGGGAAATATTTGGCGCTTCCCCGGAGTCGCGTACGAGAGCGGCGGCGGTGCCTTCCTCATTCCGTATCTGATTGCCCTCGTGACGGCTGGAATCCCGATCCTGTTCCTCGACTACGCGATTGGACATCGGTTCCGTGCGGCACCGCCGCTGGCTTTCCGGCGTCTGTTCCGCAAGGCCGAAGCGCTCGGTTGGTTTCAGATCGGCATCCTCTTTGTGATCTCCTGCTACTACGCGGTCATCATCGCCTGGTCATTGAGCTTCTTTTACTTCTCCTTCGGCACCAAGTGGGGCGACGACACCGCAGCATTCTTCACCGACGAGTACCTTCACCTACCCAAAGAAGTTGGCGTCTCGTCGGACTTGGTCGCTGGCGTCGCGTGGCCGTTAGCGGCGGTATGGGTCGCGATTGTGGTGGTGCTGGCGCTCGGAGTTTCTAAGGGCATCGAGAAGCTCAACGTCATTGGCATTCCATTGTTGGTGTTGGGTTTCGGTGCCCTCGTTATTCGGGCGGTAACCCTGCCCGGCGCGTCGGACGGGCTCAATGCTCTCTTCACCCCGGATTGGGCCGCGCTGCGCGACCTCAACGTGTGGATCGCGGCCTACAGTCAGATCTTCTTCTCCATGTCGATCGCTTTCGGCATCATGATCGCGTACGCATCGTTCCAGCGACGCAAGGCAAACATGACGTCGTCGGGTCTGGTCGTTGGCTTCGCGAACTCGTCGTTCGAGATCCTCGCAGGCATCGGCGTGTTCTCGGCCCTGGGCTTCCTCGCCCATCAACAGGGCATCGCGGTAGACGAGCTTGAGGGGATCTCAGGTCCCATCCTGTCGTTCGTGACATTTCCCGCCGTGATTTCCCAGATGCCGGGCAGTGCGCTGTTTGGTGCCCTGTTCTTCGGGTCGCTGGTGATTGCTGGCTTCACGTCGCTGATCTCGCTGGTTTTGGGAGTCTCGGTGGCGCTCCAAGAGAAGTTCGGGTTGACGCAGCGGACCGCAGCCTTGACCGTTGGCATCGTGTGCGGTGCCGTCTCCTTCGGACTGTTCAGTACCGCCACCGGCCTCTATACGCTCGACACCGTCGACCAGTTCGCCAACAACATCGGCATCGTCGCCTCCGCGATTGCCATGTGCGTCTTGGTGGAGTTCACCTTTAGAAACAATGGCGGTTGGGCTTCCCGAAGCATTGACGAACTGCGCGGGCATTTGAACGCGGTCTCGACCTTCAGGGTCGGTGCATGGTGGGTCCCGCTGATTGGCCTGTACGCGCCGGTCTTCCTGGGAATCATGCTGATCGAGAAACTGCGAACCCTCATCCGCGACGGTTACGAGGGCGAACCCACCTGGTTTGTCGGTGTCTTCGGTTGGGGCACCGTCGGACTCATCGCAGTCATAGCGATCGTCGGCACACTGTTCCCGTGGAAGGGACGCGACGATCCGCAGTTTAAGGCGTGGCCAGATGTGAGACCTGTCGTCGCGGCAAAGAAGGGGGCCGAGCAATGACCGGCGGAGCAATTCTCTTTCTCATCATCGCGGCGGTCGTGGTGTGGGGCGGACTGGCGGCCAGCATTGCCTTTCTCGTCCGTCATCCGGAAGTCGAAGAACTGCCTGAGGAACCGGCAGCCCTCGTCCGCGATGACGTAGTCCGCGAAAGTGAACCGCACCCCACCCGCGACACCTGACGGTTCGGCTATTTCGCGCAACGTTTTATCCCGCCCGGGCGGGAAATCCAGCATTCCTCAAGGGAGTACACCAGTGGGCATGTTTAGCAGCCTCTTCGGTCGTGTGAAATCAGTTGAGCAGTCCATCGCCGACACTGATGAACCCGGCAGCAAACTGAAACGCGAACTGACCGCATGGGACCTTACGGTCTTCGGCGTGGCCGTGGTGGTTGGTGCGGGCATCTTTACGACCACCGCGCGGACCGCAGGAAATGTCACAGGACCCTCGGTGTCGTTGGCGTTTGTGCTCGCCGCTATCGCCTGCGGCCTGGCCGCACTCTGCTACGCCGAGTTCGCTTCGACGGTCCCGGTTGCCGGTTCGGCGTACACCTTCTCGTATGCCACGTTCGGTGAATTTGTCGCCTGGATTATTGGGTGGGACTTGATCTTGGAGTTCGCGCTGGCCGCGTCGGTGGTCGGTAAGGGCTGGTCGCTGTACCTGGGCAATATCATTGGCGCAGGCAACAACACCTTTGAGTTGTTTGGACACACCTTCGACTGGGCTGCGCTACTCCTGATTGCGGTCCTGACAACGTTATTGGCACTCGGCACCAAGCTGTCCTCGCGTGTCTCCGTCGTCATCACGGCGATCAAAGTGTCCGTGGTGCTGCTCGTCATTGTCGTCGGTGCGTTCTACATCAGTACCAAGAACTATTCGCCGTATATTCCGCCCGCGCAGCAATCGGCCGACGGGCCGTCCGGCATTCGGCAAACTCTGTTCTCGTGGATAACTGGCGGTGCCGGCAGTGATTTTGGTTGGTACGGACTCCTCGCCGCGGCGTCGCTCGTATTCTTCGCCTTCATCGGTTTCGACATCGTCGCCACCACCGCAGAGGAAACGAAGAATCCGCAGAAGGCGTTGCCGCGCGGCATTCTCGGTTCGCTCGCGATCGTCACGGTCCTGTACGTCGCGGTGTCTCTGGTGCTGACCGGGATGGTTCCCTACACCGCCCTGGCCGGCGAGAATGCGACCTTGGCGACGGCTTTTGCCGTCCACGACATCGGCTGGGCCGAATGGGCTATCAACATCGGTGCCCTCGCTGGCCTCACGACCGTCGTAATGGTGATGCTGCTCGGGCAGACACGCGTCGGGTTCGCCATGGCGCGCGACGGACTGCTGCCGCGCGGTCTCGCGAAGACCGGTAGTCGCGGGACGCCCGTCCGGATCACGGTCATAGTGGGCGTGGTCTCCGGTCTTCTCGCCTTCATCTTCCCGATGGGCACACTCGAAGAGATGGTGAACATCGGTACCTTGTTCGCCTTCGTTCTCGTGTGCATAGGCGTGATTGTGCTGCGTCGTACCCGTCCCGATCTCAAACGCGGTTTTCGCGTTCCGCTGGTTCCGGTGATCCCGATTTTGGCGGTTGCAGCCTGCATCTGGTTGATGCTGAATCTGGCAGTGGAGACCTGGCTGCGATTCGTCGGTTGGATGCTCATCGGCATCGTCGTCTACGCCTTCTACGGTCGTCGCAATTCGGTCCTTGGTAAGCGGCAACGCGGCGAAGTCGTCGACGATGTCCCGACACCGGAGTCGCTGTAACTTGTGGTCGCGATACGCTAGTAGCAAGAACACAGTCTTATAGACGCGACAGGTACCGGTTGCCTCACAGGTGACCGGTACCGTCATTGATTAGTCTGCCAACCGAGAGGTACCTATGACCGCGCCCACTAGCGCCCTGACCACCGACACTCGCAACGGCGTCGAGTACAAGGTTGCCGATCTCTCCGAGGCCGAATATGGCCGTAAAGAGATCCGTCTGGCCGAGCACGAGATGCCCGGTCTGATGGAACTGCGCCGCGAGTACGCCGATGTGCAGCCGCTGAAGGGCGCTCGGATTTCCGGCAGCCTGCACATGACTGTGCAGACAGCCGTGCTGATTGAGACTCTCGTCGCCTTGGGCGCGGAGGTTCGCTGGGCGTCGTGCAACATTTTCTCCACCCAGGACCACGCGGCCGCAGCCGTGGTCGTCGGACCGTACGGCACCGTCGAAGAGCCCTCGGGCGTTCCGGTGTTCGCGTGGAAGGGCGAAACGCTGGAGGAGTACTGGTGGGCTGCGGAGCAGATGCTGACCTGGCCTGACGTTGATGGCGAGCCCGCGCCGGCCAACATGATCTTGGACGACGGCGGCGACGCCACCATGCTGGTGCTCCGCGGTTGTGAGTTTGAGAAGGCAGGCGTTGTGCCGCCAGCCGACGAAAGCCACTCGGCCGAGTACAAGGTGTTCCTGGAACTGCTGCGTCGTTCCGTTGAGGTTGCGCCCGGCAAGTGGAGCGCAATCTCGGAGTCGGTACAGGGCGTCACCGAGGAAACCACCACGGGAGTCTTGCGGCTGTACCAGTTCGCGGTCGCAGGCGAGCTGGACTTCCCGGCCATCAATGTCAACGATTCGGTCACCAAGAGCAAGTTCGACAACAAGTACGGCACCCGCCATTCGTTGATCGACGGCATCAACCGCGGCACCGATGTTCTCATCGGCGGCAAGAAGATCCTGATCTGCGGCTACGGCGACGTGGGCAAGGGTTGCGCAGAGTCCCTCGCGGGCCAGGGCGGTCGTGTCCAGGTCACTGAGATCGACCCGATCAACGCGCTGCAGGCGCTCATGGACGGCTACGACGTCGTCACCGTCGACGAAGCCATCGCCAACGCCGACATCGTCATCACTGCCACCGGCAACCTGGACATCATTTCCTTCGAGCACATGAAGAAGATGAAGCACCAGGCCGTTCTCGGCAACATCGGTCACTTCGACAACGAGATCGACATGGCTGGTCTGGAAGCTGCCGAAGGCATGACGCGCATCAACATCAAGCCGCAGGTCGATCAGTGGGTGTTCCCCGACGGCCACAGCATCATCGTGCTGTCGGAGGGGCGTTTGCTGAATCTCGGCAACGCGACGGGCCACCCGTCGTTTGTCATGAGTAACAGCTTCGCCAACCAGGTCATCGCACAGATTGAACTGTGGACCAAGGGCGACGAGTACGACAACGAGGTCTATCGCCTCCCCAAGCATCTCGACGAGAAGGTCGCTCGGATCCACGTCGAGGCTCTCGGCGGCAGCCTGACCAAGCTCAGCAAGGAGCAGGCTGAGTACATCGGCGTCGACGTCGAAGGCCCCTACAAGCCGGAGCACTACCGCTACTAATCCCGCCCGTGGCGTCCCGCCCCGCCTGTTCTCGCATGATGCGTTGATTCCCGCTCCACGTCAGACGTGGAGCGGGAATCAACGCATCATGCGAGAACAGGCGGCGGGCGGGTTAGGAGAGTTGGGCGAGCACTGCGTCGGCGGCGGCGTCGCCGTCGGCCCACGACCATGTCGACATCCAGTTCGCTTCGACGAGCTCACCGTAAGCGGCGTACACCGCGTGCTGCAGAGCAGTGTCGCGCTCGTAAGCATCGACGGGGCGGGCGGCGTCGGTTTCTGCGCGTCCGGTTGCGCGATCCATCGCGACATCAGGGGGCACGCCAAGCAGTAACTGGTGGTCTGGAACAGGCAAGCCGAAGCGGCCAAACTCCAGGTCGGCGACCCAGCTGACCACTTCGGAATCGGCACCCTGTCCGAGCCGAGCCGCACTGTAAGCCGCATTCGACGCGGTGTAGCGGTCGCACAACACCAGGTCGTGCTCGGCCAACGCAGTTTTGAGAAGTTTCCGAGCTGCAGCGCGGTCAAGGGCAAACATCAGGGCCATGCCGTAGACGCTGTCGCGGAGATCCCCGTGCTGGCCGTGGAGCGCCTCAGAAGCTAAGTCGGCGGTGATCGATTCGCCGTAGCGAGGGAAGGCGACCGTCGTGACCGACGCGCCGCGCTGCATGGCAAGGCTTTCAATACGGCCGACGATAGTGCGCTTGCCCGCCCCGTCGAGTCCCTCGACAGCTACCAGAATGCCCACGCCGCATAGTGTAGGCAGACCTCACCCGGTCGCCACCCAGGCGCGCCGAACCGTTCTTGTCGGGTGTGTCGCACCCGCACCGCCGTGCCAAAAGTGACAACATGGCAGGCATGAAGCCGCGCATCCTGGTCGTCGACGACGACGCAGCCCTCGCCGAGATGCTCACCATCGTTTTGAAGAATGAAGGCTTCGAACCCTTCGTTGTCGGCGACGGCACCCAGGCGCTGACCGCCGTTCGGGAATTCCGTCCAGATGTTGTGCTGCTGGACCTCATGCTTCCGGGCATGAACGGCATCGACGTGTGCCGCGTCCTCCGTGCCGACTCGGGGGTGCCGATCGTGATGCTGACAGCCAAGTCCGACACCGTCGATATCGTGCTAGGTCTCGAGTCCGGTGCCGACGACTACATGGTGAAGCCGTTCAAGCCGAAGGAACTCGTCGCCCGCATCCGTGCGCGGCTGCGCCGCACCGACGACGAGCCTGCCGAAATGCTGGCTATCGGCCCCGTCGAGATCGATGTCCCGGCGCACAAGGTGACCCGCGATGGCGTACCAATCTCGTTGACGCCGCTGGAGTTCGACCTCCTCGTTGCCCTGGCCCGCAAACCACGCCAGGTTTTCACCCGCGACGTGCTGCTTGAACAGGTCTGGGGTTACCGACATCCGGCGGATACCCGCCTGGTGAACGTCCACGTGCAGCGTCTGCGCGCCAAGGTCGAGACCGACCCGGAAAATCCGGAAATTGTCCTGACCGTGAGAGGGGTCGGTTACAAGGCCGGTCCGCCGTGATCGGTGGCCGCCGGATCAACCGGGGGCCGATCGACCGCTTCCTGGCTCTGATACGGCGCGCCATCGCGACCGTCGTCCGGGTTATCGGGCAGATCTGGCGCCGCTCCATCCAAACGCGTGTCATCGTGTCCACGTTGGCGCTGTCGTTCGTGGTCCTGTTGATTCTGGGGTTTGTGCTGATCAGTCAGATCACCGGTCGGCTTCTCGACGCCAAGCAAGAAGTCGCCTCCGAAGAGATCGCGCGCATGCGGTCAGTGGTCGAACGAGTTCTCAGCAGTGCCGAGTCGAACACCGCTGTCCAGAATCGGCTCGCCCGTGCACGATCACTGTTGACCGACCAAGATGCCGACTCGACCCAGCCGGCGTCGGCGGCCGGATCCTTCGACAGTGTGCTGCTTGTCCCGGCCGACAAACCGGGCGGGTCGGATGTTGCGGTGGGTCCCGTCGATGACATTCCCGCAGGCTTACGGAAAATGGTCGCCGGGGGGCAGGTCGCCTTCCAATACACGACGGTTCAGCAGGGTGCGGATGTCGTACCCGCTTTGGTGATCGGTTCCCTAGTGGAAAGCCCCATCCAAGGGCTGGAACTGTACTTGGTCTTTCCGCTGGCCAGCGAGCAGAACACCGTGAACCTCGTCCGTGGCACCTTGCTGACCGGTGCGATCGTTCTCCTCGGACTTCTGGCGGCCATTGCGTGGCTGGTGACCCGCCAGGTGATCGCACCCCTGCAGTCGGCGTCCCGGATCGCTGTGCGCTTCGCGGACGGTCGACTCAACGAACGCATGCCTGTGCGAGGCGATGATGAATTTGCCCGACTGGCAGTTTCGTTTAACGACATGGCCGAATCGCTGTCGCGGCAGATCAACCACCTCGAAGAGTTCGGTGGCCTCCAACGACAGTTCACCTCCGACGTGAGCCACGAACTGCGCACCCCGCTCACGACCGTCCGCATGGCCGCAGACCTGCTCTACGACGGCCGCGACGATCTCGATCCCATTCAGCGACGCTCGGTTGAATTGCTCGATAAGGAACTGAATCGGTTCGAGACCCTGCTCACTGAACTGCTCGAAATTTCCCGTCACGACGCGGGCGTAGCGGAACTGGTTGCCAGCCAGATCGACATGACGGTGCCGGTGGATGCGGCCCTGGCAACCGTCGCCCATCTGGCGGCAGAGACGGGTAGCGATCTCATTGTCGACATGCCAGCCGAACCCGTGCTGGCCGAGATCGATCCGAGGCGGGTGGAACGCATCCTGCGGAACCTGCTGGCCAATGCCATCGATCACGGCGAGCATCGCCCGGTGGAGTTGACGATGCGGTCCGACGGTGACGCCGTGGCCGTGACCGTCCGCGACCACGGGATTGGCTTGCGTCCGGGAGAAGAGAAGTTGGTGTTCAACCGGTTCTGGCGGTCGGATCCATCGCGCGTGCGTCGTTCCGGCGGTACCGGGTTGGGCTTGGCGATCAGTATCGAAGACGCACGCTTGCACCAGGGGCGCCTCGAAGCCTGGGGAGAGCCCGGTGAAGGGTCGTGCTTCCGTCTGACGTTGCCGCTGGTGCGCGGACATAAACTGCTCGGCAGCCCGCTGCCGCTGCGGCCAATCGGGGAGGGTGAGAGCCGATGAGCGGTAACCCGATGAACCGCAGCCCCCTGAAGCGGGTCACGACACTGCTGGCGCTACTCATGTGCGCAGCCCTCGTCCTGACCGGTTGCGTTGATATTCCGCAATCTTCACCGCCGCAACCCATCCAGTCCTTCGACCGCAAGCGGCCCACAAATATTGTGCCGACGCCCCGCAAGAGTGACGACCCCGAGACCACTGCGCGTAACTTCTTGAAGGCCATGGCCGACCCGACTGCCGGGCACCGGTCAGCGCGGAAGTTCTTAACGCCCGGCGCGAGCCAACGCTGGGACGATCAAGGAAGCATGCGAGTACTCCAAGACGTCGGTGTCGTCATCGACGAACGCACCGCCACCGCTGTCCGCCTCCGCGTCACCGGCACCAGGATGGCGGTTCTGGGACCCAATGGCACGCTGCGGCCAGACTCGGGTTCGGAGACCATTCCGCTCTCCATGGTTCGCGACAAGGGCGGGTGGAAGGTCAACGGTGATGTCCCAAGCGGTTCCATCACCGATGCGTCGCAGTTCCTGATCGCCTACCGGCAGGTCGATTTGTTCTTTCCCGACCGAACGATGACCAGACTCGTCGGCGATCCGCACTGGCTGTACGGGACTGAACCCAATCCGACGACGCTGGTGAACCGAATCCTCGCCGGGCCGTCCGCCGAACTGACAGGTGCCATCAGCCAGGGCGCGGCCCGCGGAGCCAGTCTCCTCGGTGCGGTCATCGTGGCTCGGGATACGGTGACCATCCCGTTGGGGAACGTCACCGCCACCGATCAGAAGGATCGGACGGCGCTTGCCGCGCAACTTATTTGGACCCTCGACTATGCGGGCATCACTGGGACCTACCGGATTACCGCGGACGGTGCGCCACTGGTTGCTGATCGGGCCGACGGCTGGCGCACGGCGGACGTGAGTTCGCTCGAGCCGGATCCGGAGACTACCAACGCCCATCCGGTGCACCTGATTCACAACGGTTCGCTGACCAGGCTGACGGGTAATCGGGCGGTTCCGGTCGAAGGGGAACTGGGCGCAGCCAAGGACATCGTGGCCGCCGCGATTTCGGCAGATACGACGAAATCGGCGGCGATCGTGAAACGCGCGGGCCGGGACGTGCTGTTGGTGGGACCGTACGGCGGCCGGCAGGTTGAGGCGGTCACTGGAACTGCCATCAGTAGCCCGTCGTTCGGCGCGGACTCCAACACCGGCTATGTGCTCGTCGATGGTCGTCCGACCCGGTGGGATTTTGACCCGGAGACCATGACGGCACGATCTGGCCCCATTGACGCCGCAGCGATCGCCTCCGTCCAACCCGGCCCGATCACGCAGATGCGGGTATCGCCCGATGGGGTGCGGGTGGCTCTCGTCGTTGACGGTCGCACCGTGGTGGGGGTGATTTCAGTGAACGACGTCGGTGCCCCGTCGCTTTCGGGTGCCTACCAATTGGCGCCCGATGCCCAGGGCGTCGCTGTCGACATCACGTGGTCCACACCGAAGATCCTGTACGCGGCGCGAACGGGGACCGAGGTACCCGTTTGGCGTGCGACGATCGCGGGCACACCGCCGATCCCCATGGTCAGCGGCAACCTGAAGCCGCCGGTCCAAGACATCGCGGCATCCGATAGCACCGTCTATGTCTCCGACACCCGGGGTGTCCAGCAGCTCGGTACCGGCGAGGTTCGCCCTGACCAGTACTGGACAATCCTGGGTCCGGACGCGGGTCCCGGAAGCATCGCGGTGATCCCGGGTAGCTAACCGATCACCCTCGCGGTGACGGGCTGGCGAATGAGCGTCCCTGTGGATGACGGCTGTGACAGGCGACGCCATGCCTTGGACAATCGTCATCATGGCGGGGGAGTCGCGGCCCGACCACCGGTTGAGCGCCCGGAACGTGCTGGCGGCGCTCGCCGATCTCGTGGTGCCTCAGGAATGCGGCGGCTGCGGTCGACCCGACACCCCGTGGTGTGAGACGTGCGCGACCCGCCTCATTGACGTACCGAGACTCCTCGTGCCGCGCATCGACCCCGGCGCCCCAGCCTGGGCCCTGGCACGCTACGGCGGCCCGGTGGCGTCAGCGATCGTCAACTTGAAAGAGCACCGCCGCGCCGACCTCGCGCCGATCCTGGGCCGCGCGCTCGCCGGTGCCCTCGTCGCCCTGGCCTCTTGGGGCGACCTCCCCGCTGGCCGCACCCTAACGCTGGTGCCCGCGCCGACCCGAGTGTTCGCCGCACGTGTGCGTGGCGGCGATACCGTGACCGCCGTGGCCCGGGAGGCCGCCGCCGCCCTCGGACCAGCTGTTCATGTCGCACCGATCCTGTCGACCGCGGCCTTTACCCGCGATTCGGCAGCCCTCACCGCGGGAGCGCGCAATGCCAACCTGGCCGGCGCGGTCAGCGTCAAGGGCCGATTGCCGAGCATCGACGGGCCGGTGGTCCTCGTCGACGATGTCCTCACAACCGGGGCCACCGCAGCCCACGCCGTCGCCGCCCTCGCCCAATCCGGGACCAAAGTCACCGCCGTTGTGGTCCTAGCGGACGCTTGATTGGACAAAACGTGGCCGGAAGACGAAATTGCGGATACCTTCGGAAGTGGCAGTGACGAACATCGAGTGCCGGGAGGTGACCAGCCTTTTTCGCCGCGCAGATGTGCTCGCCTGCGTTCGGTGTGAATGTCCGTTTTAGATAGGGCGGACCACTGTCCTCGCATCAGATCACCACCGAGAGTGATTGTGCGACAAGCGAATTGGTAACCCTGATCCGGACTGCGCGTTCGGATGGGAGCAACCTAGGAGGATGCCGATATGACGGTCGTTCATCGCAAGGGTCAACGCGAATCGAAAGCCACACCCCCGGAACGTCTAGATCTCGAAGCCGCTTTCCAATTGCCGCCGAGCGTCGAGGCTGAAGACGCCCGCGAGCTGAAGGCAGACCTCACCATGAGTGGTCGAAACGTTGAGATTCCGACACACTTCCGCACCTACACGAGCAACAAGCTCGCTCGGTTCGAGCATTTCGACGAATCGATTTTCCGTTTCGAAGTGACGCTGTACCACGAACCGAATCCGCGACAGGCCAAGAGCGCAGAGATCGTGGAAATCACCGGTGTCGGCCGCGGACCCGTGATCCGGGCCCAGGCGGCAGGCGAAAACTTCTACGCCGCGAGCGAATTGGCCTTCGACAAGCTCCATACGCAACTGCGTCGGGCCAAGAACCGCAAACGTGTCCGCAAAGACGGGATGCACCGTCCCACCTCGCTCGCAGAGGCCGCAGCAGACGCGCCGCACCTGTTACCGGAAACGCCGGTAGCCCCGGCCGACCCGTTCGAGGACAGCGTCGAAGACCATCAACCCGGCCAGGTGGTTCGTGTCAAGGACCACCCGTCCGCGCCGATGTCCGTCGACGAAGCACTCTACGAAATGGAACTGGTCGGACACGACTTCTACCTGTTCCACGATGAAGAGACCGACAAACCGTCGGTGGTGTACCGCAGGCACGCCTTCGACTACGGCTTGATCCGGCTCGCCTGATCGACCCAATGAACGATGTGGCCGCCACCTGATCGGGTGGCGGCCACCGCCTTTTGCCCCGCCGACCCGTACCATGGACCGGGGTCTTGCTGACCGATCGAGCAATCGATGCGGACGGCGGGGCGAATAGACACGTGAACCTAGAGGATTACTGGTGCTCAACAAGCTGCTCAGACTGGGCGAAGGTCGCATGGTCAAGCGCCTGGATGCCATCGCGACGAGCGTCGAAGCGCTCTCCGGTGAAATGGAGGCGCTCTCCGACGACGAACTGCGGGCAAAGACTGCCGAGTTCCGCGAGCGATTCGAAGGCGGCGAGACGCTCGACTCGCTGCTGCTCGAGGCATTTGCCGTCGCGCGCGAGGCCGCGTGGCGCGTCCTCGATCAAAAGCACTTCCACGTCCAGATCATGGGTGGCGCGGCACTGCACTTCGGCAATATCGCCGAGATGAAGACCGGTGAGGGTAAGACCCTGACCTGTGTGCTCCCCGCATATCTGAATGCCTTGAGTGGCAGGGGCGTGCACGTCGTCACCGTGAACGACTACCTCGCCAAGCGTGACTCCGAGTGGATGGGACGCGTTCACCGCTTCCTCGGCTTGGAGACCGCCGTCATTCTGACCGGAATGACACCGGACCAGCGTCGCGAAGCCTACGCCGCGGACATCACCTACGGCACCAACAACGAATTCGGCTTCGACTACCTGCGCGACAACATGGCGCACACCCTCGAAGACCTCGTGCAGCGCGAGCATGCCTTCGCCGTCGTCGATGAGGTCGACTCGATCCTTATCGACGAGGCCCGTACGCCGCTGATCATTTCGGGTCCGGCCGACGGTTCAAGCAAGTGGTATTCCGAGTTTGCGCGCATCGCGCCGCTGCTCGAAAAGGACACCCACTACGAAGTTGACATCAAAAAGAAGACGGTCGGCGTGCACGAAGCCGGCGTCGCCTTTGTCGAGGACCGCCTGGGTATCGACAACCTCTACGAGCCGTCGAACTCGCAGTTGGTTGGCTACTTGAACAATGCGATCAAGGTCAAGGAACTCTTCCACAAGGACAAGGACTACATCGTCCGCAAGGGCGAGGTCATGATCGTCGACGAGTTCACCGGACGTGTGCTCGACGGTCGCCGCTTCAACGAAGGCCTGCACCAGGCGATCGAAGCCAAAGAGGGTGTCGAGATCAAGGCTGAGAACCAGACTCTCGCCACGATCACCCTGCAGAACTACTTCCGTCTCTACGAGCGACTGTCGGGCATGACCGGTACCGCCGAGACCGAAGCTGCCGAGTTCCAGGAGATCTACAAGCTCGGTGTGGTGCAGATCCCGACCAATAACCCGTTGATCCGTAAGGACAAGGGCGACCTGATTTACAAGACCGAAGAGGCCAAGTTCAACGCGGTCGTCGACGATATCGTCGAGCGTCACGAGACTGGCCAACCGGTGCTTATCGGTACCACCAGCGTCGAACGATCCGAGTACCTGTCGAACCTGCTCACCGAACGCGAAATCAAGCACACCGTGCTGAACGCCAAGTTCCACGAGCAGGAAGCGCAGATTGTTGCCGAAGCCGGTCGCCTCGGTGCCGTCACGGTCGCCACGAACATGGCTGGCCGCGGTACGGACGTTGTGCTCGGCGGTAACCCCGACGTGATCGCTGACACCCGCGTCCGCAAGGCAGGCCTGGACCCGGTCAACTCGCCCGAAGAGTACGAAGCCGCGTGGGATGAAGCCATCCTGGTGGCTCGCGAAGATGCCGCCTCCGAAGCTGACGAGGTCCGCGAGGCCGGTGGCCTGTACGTGCTTGGCACCGAACGTCACGAGTCGCGACGAATCGACAACCAGCTGCGTGGCCGTTCCGGTCGCCAGGGTGACCCGGGTGAATCCCGCTTCTACCTGTCGCTCGGCGATGAACTAATGCGGCGATTCAATGGTGCGGCGCTCGAGACGATCATGGTGCGCCTCAACCTGCCCGATGATGTGCCGATTGACGCGAAGCTCGTTACGCGGGCGATTCGCAGCGCTCAGACCCAGGTGGAAGAGCAGAACTTCGAGATCCGCAAGAATGTCCTCAAATACGACGAGGTCATGAACGAGCAGCGCAAGGTCGTTTATCGTGAGCGCCGCGAGATTCTCAGTGGTGAAAACCACCAAGAGCAGGTTCGCAACATGATCAGCGACGTGGTGTCCGCGTACGTCGACGGTGCCACCGAACTCGGTTACGCCGAGGACTGGGACCTGGATGAACTGTGGGACGCACTTGGCAAGCTGTACCCGGTCGGCCTCGACAAGAAGGAAGCTGTCGGCGAGAACGAGTACGGAGATCGTGACGATATTTCCCGCAGCGGGCTGCGCAAGAAGGTGGTTGCCGACGCCCTCAACGCTTATGAGCAGCGCGAAGCCGAGCTGACCGAGATCGCTGGCGACGGTGCGATGCGTCAGCTGGAGCGGTCGATCTTGCTGACGGTCATGGACCGCAAGTGGCGCGATCACCTGTACGAGATGGACTACCTCCGCGAAGGCATCCATCTGCGTTCGGTGGCTCAGCGTGACCCGGTGGTCGAGTACCAGCGCGAGGGCTACGACATGTTCATGGGCATGCTCGAAGGGATGAAGGAAGAAGCCGTCACCTACATCTTCAACGCACAGGTGGAGACCCAGGCACCGGCACCGGCGCTGGGCACGTCGGTCAGCGACATGCTGGCCGGTGCGGCCTTCGGTGGTGGCGCTGCTCCCGCCGCAGACACTGACGACGCCGCTGTCACCTACAGTGGACCCTCGGAATCTGGTGCGGCAGAAGTCATCTCGGCCATTGAGGAGCTCGCTTCGGGCACTCCGTCGGCGGTCATGGGTGGCACTCGCGCCGAGCGTCGTGCGGCAGCACGCAAAAAGAAGCGCTAACAGCTGGAAAAATAATCGCCGATTCGTCGGCGAGTCGTGGAACCGAACTTGCTTCCCGTGCGTCTGATTCATATGACGGTCAAGACGCTCGGGGAGCACACGGTCGGAAACGACGCCGGTGAAGTCGAAAACCACAGGGTCGATAACTTTGTGATACCTGGCAGCGGGGCCGAGATCGAATCGGCGGCGCTGGCGCGATCACACACGGTCCACGCGTTGAAGCAGGTCTTCGAAGCGCTCGACGGCCGTCGGCCCGCAGAGCACCTGCTGCAGTGGATCGGCACCGACGTGTACGCCCAGCTGTCTGTCCTGTTGCGGCGTCGAACTGCACCCATGGCGTCCAACGATGTCGAGTCCACCCGTCTGTTGCGCGTTCACATGCAAGCTGGCGGCCCCCGTCAGGTCGAGTTCTTCGGCACCTTCACTCGCGGTGCCAGAGTGCGCGCGATAGCTGGCCGCGCCGAGATTCAGCGAGTGGTGCTCGCCGTCCGCGGTCGGCCGCGACGCCCAGTGGAGCGCTGGGTAATTGTCGAGTTGTCGATCGTATGACGGGTCCGACCCTCCATAAGTGCCAGTGATGTGCTGACGCCCGATCCTTCCGGCTTAAACTCGAAGCCATCATGGTGAATCGGTTGTCGCCAGACGAGGCGATGTTTTACTTTCTTGACGGGTCGGGGACGACGGCGCATCTGGGTGCGCTGCTGATCGTCGACCCGAACAAGCTGCCCGAGGGGGACCAGACAGCCCTCGACTACCACGCTTTGGTGTCACTCGTGGAGAACCGAATGCAGCGGGCGCCGCGCTACCGACAGGTGGTCACCGAGGTCACTCTCGGGCTGGCACGCCCGGTGTGGGTAGACGACCACGACTTCGACATCAACTACCACATTCGGCTCTCTGCGCTCCCTCAGCCGGGCACCAGTGAACAATTGCAGGAACTGATAGCGCGTGTCATGTCTCGCCCACTCGACCACAGTCGGCCCCTTTGGGAGATGTACCTGATCGAAGGTTTGACTCACGGTCGATCGGCGATCCTGACTCGTACGCACCGTTGCCTTCTCGGCGGTCCGG
Organism: Gordonia sp. 34D; assembly: GCF_056682775.1. NCBI lineage: Bacteria > Bacillati > Actinomycetota > Actinomycetes > Mycobacteriales > Gordoniaceae > Gordonia > Gordonia sp. 34D. The sequence continues at coordinate 21,070 of NZ_CM155293.1, forward strand.
ACCACCCCGAGATCAGCGAAGTTATCTGTGACGATGTCGCAGGCACCGCCGCGCTGCCGGAAGATTTATGGATGCCGAACCGGCCGCCCGGTGCCGGATTGTTGACCGTCGGTGCGCTCGCCGAAGCGATGGCTCGACCCGGAGAATTGCTCGACTCCCTGCTTCGCGGCAACGGCCCGGTCGCCGACCTGTGGTCGGTGGCCGATCGATCGGTTCGATTCGTGAGCGACGCCGTGACCCAAATGATGAACTCGGCACCCGACAGCCCGCTCAATGCCGTGACTACATCGTCCCGACTTTTCGCCTTTGCGTCAGTGTCGCGCCGTGACCTGGATGCGGTGGCCACCAGATTCGAATGTTCGTTCAACGATGTCGTCCTGGCCATCCTGACCGGAGTGCTGCGTCGTTGGCTACTGTCGGTCAACGATTCCGTCGGACACGGAGAAACGATGCGGGCCACCCTGCCGCTTGGCGCTCGTGAGCCGACGGTCGTGGATGGAGAGTCCTCCGGTAGGTGGATCGTGGTTGGCGGCACCGACTTTGTCACCGACCTTCCGGTTGGCGAGGATGCACCGGCAGTCCGTCTGATGCAGGTTGCCGGGCTCGCTGATCGGTACTCGCAGTCGTCGATTCGCATGTCTAGGGGGCTGCGACCGATGCTGCCCGAGTTCGGTCTGGTCCCATTCGCGGACTTTTCGACCCGTGCCTTTGCCGGGATGTTCCAGCGATCGTTCAACGTGCCGATTTCGACGAGCTCGGAACGGATTGAACGCCAGTTTGTCGGTGGTGTTCCCGTCACCGGAGTGTTTACGATTCCGACCTTGGCAGCCCAACGAGCCCTCGGCATCAGCGTCAACGAGTATGCCAACCAGGTGCAGTTTGCGTTCATCGCCGACCGTGCCGTCGTCGTCGACCTACCTGCCATGGCCGCCTACGTGACTGAATCACTCGACGAACTCCTCGCGAGTGGCCAACTTGTTGCCTACAAGAAACCTGACAAGCCCGACAAGAAACCCGACAAGCAATGACCGCCAGCGGGAAAAAGGACTTCATGCGCGTCTATCTGCCAGCCACCCTGACGATGATCCAAGATTTTGTTGCCGAGCCGGGACAGCCGTTCCATCCGGTCGGAGGCACCGGTTTCGCGCTGACACCAACGCTGCGCGAGGCGTACATTTCCGGCGACGAGGAGGAACTGTCCGAAGTTGCGCTCCGGGAAGCAGCTCGTGCATCGCTGCGACTGCTCGCGGTCGACACATCCGACCTACCCGTGCGTCGGGTAGTTGTGGTGGCCGACGCGCCCGCGACCGCGCGCCCAGACCTTGACGACGCCGTCGTCAAGGTGGAGGGACCGATTCCACACGGCGACATCGTCGCAGTCCATGTCGATGGTGCCGACGCGGAATCGGCAGTGAAGGCTGCGGTCGCGGTGATTGATGAGGCTGATCTCGGTGACGAAGATAGTGAACTCGCCATCGGTGACGTTGAAGACCATGATCTGGCCTGGTTTGCGACCCAGGAACTGCCTTTCCTGCTCGAACTCCTGTAGTTCGAGAGGGTCCGTCAGGCGGTGGTGATGTGGCGGCCAGTGTCGGTCCGGAACGCAAGTTGCCGAAGCGGACAGTATTTGTCCGCTTCGCTTCGTATCGTCTTAGGGCACACCGACTTTGGAGGCCAACGATGTACGCACCCGCCCGCGACAATGAACTGACCGGCTTGATCAACTACGCGGATCAGCAACTCGCTGCTATCCGCGCCTCAAGTTTCGGCCTCACCGAACAGCAGGCACGACTGACGCCGTGCCGCAGTGCCCTGTCGATCGGCGGCATCATCAAACACATCACCCGCGGGATGCGCGGCGCATCCGCGCAACTGCGGGGAGTCGCTCACGAATTCGTGCTCGACGACGCGACGTATGCCGAGTTCATGGCCAGCTTTGCCCTCACCGATGAGGAGACGGCCGCTGGCGCGCTGGCGGCATTCGACGAAGCGCGCAGCCAGTTTCTCCTCGACATGCGTGCAGCCGACCCCGAGGCCGACGCCATGGCTCCGCCTGCGCCCTGGGCGGGAATCTATGAACCGCGACCGATGAAGAATCGGTTTTTCATGGGGCATCAGATCGAGGAGTATGCGCGTCACGCCGGTCACGCGGACATCATCCGCGAGCAGATCGATGGGATGGCGGTGCCGACCCTCGTTATGACTCTGGAAGGTGCACCGGCCAATGCGTTCTTCACGCCGTACCAGGCGGAGCCGGGAACCTTGCTCGCGTAATCGTGAGTCGTCGTGCGTTCGACCTGGTGATCCGAAAGCGCTAACCTACGGTATCGTAACTTAGGTAATTCCGGGATTTCCCGGGACCGGCGGAGGAGACCACGATGGCTTGGCGTGAACGATTCGAAGCACCCGCGGCTGACGTCGCATCCCGGCGTAAGCGGACCAAATGGTTGCGGGCCGCGTTCGCCCGAGTTACCACCCCGCTGCTTCCCGACGATTACCTGCACCTGGCCAATCCGCTGTGGTCGGCCCGCGAACTCCGCGGCAAAGTTGTTTCCGTGGTGCCAGAGACGGCCGACAGTGCCACCATCGTTATCAAGCCGGGCTGGGGATTTTCCTTCGACTATCACCCCGGCCAATACATCGGAATCGGGGTGCTCGTCGATGGCCGTTGGGCATGGCGGTCGTACTCGCTAACCTCGGTGCCATCGGCTTCCCGTGAAGACGGGACGGTGGCGATCACTGTCAAGGCGATGCCGGAAGGCTTCTTGTCGTCGCACCTGGTGAAGGGCTTGGCGGCAGGCACGGTCGTCCGACTGGCCGCCCCTGCTGGCGAGTTTGTGCTTCCCGATCCGTTGCCTGCGAAGATGCTTTTTGCGACGGCTGGCAGTGGTTTAACGCCCATCATTTCGATGCTGCGGGCCATGCGTCGTCGCGGTCAGGCCGCCGACGTGACAGTGATTCACTCGGTACCGACCGAAGATGACTTGCTCTTCAGCGAGGAACTCCGAGGTATGGCCGACGATGGCCTGATCGACCTCCATTTACAGTTCACTCGATCCGACGGCCAGGTTACGCCGGCAAAGTTGCGGGCCCTGTGCCCGGACTGGGCGGAGCGGCAGACGTGGGCATGCGGTCCCGGCGGATTCCTTGACATGCTCAGTGAGCAGTTTGCCGAAGCCGGTGCCGCTGACCAGTTGCATATCGAGCGATTCGCGTTGGAGCGCGGTGCTACCGGCGCCGAAGGCGGCATCGTGACGTTCGGGACACCCGATCGTCAAATTGAGGTCGATGGCGCTACGACCTTGCTGGAAGCTGGCGAACAGGCGGGCGTTTTGATGCCGTTCGGCTGCCGCATGGGCATCTGTCAGAGCTGTGTGGTCATGCTCGACAAGGGGGCCGTCCGTGACTTGCGTACCGGTGCTGAGCACGTCGAAGGTGAGCGTATTCAGACCTGCGTCAGCGCTGCGGCTGGCGACTGCACGCTCGACGTTTAGCTGTTTGTGTCACGGGCCATGGTGGTCCGGGGGTAGACAAGCTACGGGACCGTAACCTACGCTTGCGTAAGTTAGGTTTCCTAGGAACGAAGGATTTGGTATGGCGATCTCTGACATCCCCGAATACGCGCATCTGACCGACGAAGATGTCGAGGCTCTCGGGTCGGAGTTGGATCAGATCCGCGCCGAAATTGAAGCCGACCGCGGTGAACGCGACGCACGCTACATCCGCAACACCATCGCCGCCCAGCGTGCGCTTGAGGTGACCGGCCGCGCCCTTATCTTTGGGTCGCGCAAGCGAAGCCTTTGGTGGGCGGGTGCCACCACCCTCGGCGTTGCCAAGATTATCGAGAACATGGAACTTGGCCACAATGTGATGCACGGGCAGTGGGATTGGATGAACGACCCCGAGGTGCACTCCACGTCGTGGGAATGGGACAACACCGGTCCCAGCGCGCACTGGAAGCACACCCACAACTACATCCATCACAAGTACACCAACATCTTGGGCATGGACGACGACGTGGGCTACGGCCTCATCCGCGTGACGCGCGATCAGCGCTGGAAGCCGTTTAACCTGGGCAATCTGTTCTACAACACGCTGCTTGCACTCGGCTTCCAGTACGGTGTCGCAGCTCAGCACCTGGAGCTTGGCCGCAAGCGCCGCACGCCGGAAGATAAGGCTCAGTTCCAGCAGGACCTCCGCGATGTTGGCATGAAGATTGGCCGTCAGGCGGGCAAGGACTACGTGGTGTACCCGGCGATGGTTGGTGCCGTGACGCGATCGGGCACCGGAGCGCGGAAGGCGTTAACCGCGAACCTCTTGGCCAACGTGATCCGCAATGTGTGGACCAACGCGGTCATTTTCTGCGGACACTTCCCGGACGGTGCCGAAAAGTTCACCAAGCGCGACATGGTGAATGAGTCGCGCGGCGAGTGGTACCTGCGGCAGATGCTCGGCAGTGCGAATTTCCGGTCGGGCCCTGCGCTGGGGTTCATGAGCGGGAACCTGTCGTACCAAATCGAGCACCATCTCTTCCCGGACCTGCCGAGTAATCGGATGGCCGAGATTTCCGTGCGCGTGCAGGCGCTGTGCGCCAAGTACGACCTTCCGTACACCACGGGCTCGTTCCCGGTTCAGTACGCGAAGTCTTGGCGGACCATCGCGAAGCTGTCGCTGCCCAACAAGTACTTGGTCGCGACGCCCGACGATGCTCCGGAAACTGCTTCTGAACGCCGATTCAAGGAGCAGCCCGAACTGCGGCTGGTGTCGACGGTTGACCCGAAAACGGGCCGTCGTGAGGGACTTAAGACGGCAATTGGTGGCTTGAAAGCGCGCAGGAAGGAACGACGCGCAAAAACAAGCGCATAATGTGACCAATGGCGATTTCAGATATTAATGCGTATGCGCATCTGACCGACGCGGACGTCGAGGCGTTCGGTGTTGAACTCGATACCCTGCGTAGGCAGATTGAGTCGAGTCTGGGTGCGAAGGATCGTCGGTATCTGCGTCGCACCATTTACGCGCAGCGCGGACTCGAGGTGTTGGGGCGCGCAGCCCTCCTCGGCAGCAACCGTCGGCCCCTGTGGCTGCTCGGTGCCGGAGCCTTGGCCGTCTCGAAGATCATCGAGAACATGGAACTCGGCCACAATGTGATGCACGGGCAGTGGGATTGGATGAACGATCCCGAAGTGCACTCCACAACGTGGGAGTGGGACATGGTGTGCGCCTCTCCGCATTGGAAGCACTCGCACAACTACATCCATCACAAGTACACCAACGTGCTGGGCATGGATCACGACGTCGGTTACGAAGCGCTTCGCGTCACCCGCGACGAGCAGTGGGAGCCGCGAAAGCTATTTCAGCCGCTTCTCAACATCATCTTGGCTGCCGGCTTCGAGTGGGGGATCGGTCTGCACGATCTGCAGCTTAAGGACGCCCTGACCGGCAAGAAGCCGATGGAGCAGGCGCTTCCGGAGATCAAGCTTTTTGGCCGGAAGATCCTGCGGCAAGTCGGTAAGGACTACGTCCTCTATCCGGCACTGACCGGTCCGAATTTTAAGCACACGCTGACAGCCAATCTCACTGCCAACGTGATCCGGAATCTGTGGGCATACGTCGTGATTTTCTGTGGTCATTTCCCCGATGGTGCCGAGAAGTTCACGATGGAGACACTCGAAAACGAGACCCAGGGACAGTGGTACCTGCGACAGATGCTGGGAAGCGCCAACTTTGATGCTGGCCCCGCGTTGGCCTTTATGAGCGGCAACCTCTGCTACCAGATCGAGCATCACCTGTTCCCGGACCTGCCAAGCAATCGGTTGGCGGAAGTCGCGGTCACGGTTCGCGAGCTCTCCGAGAAATACGACCTTCCGTACAACACGGGTCCGCTCGCTGTTCAGTACATGCAGACGTTGCGCACCATCAACAAGCTGGCCCTTCCGGATCAGTTCCTCATTGACACCAGCGATGACGCCCCCGAAACCGCTTCCGAGCGTCGTTTCGAGGGACTTCCGAAGGTTGGTGGCGGACTCAAGACCGCCCTCGCCCAGGCCCGCGAACGTCGCCGCCGTCGCCCTCGCAAGCGCTAGCTTTTCCCGCCCCCCATTTGGGGTATCGGGGAACCGGGACAGGAACAGGCTCCCGGCGATGCCTACCTCGTCACCGAGTCGCGGCCGCAGCCCGTCGAAGATGGTTACCTACCGAATCACTTCACGTGGTTCCCGAAGCCGGAGCGGCTCAGCGAAGAAGAGTTCTTTCACGGCTGGCACTTTGTGCACACCCCGTCTGCGGCGAAGCTGCACCCGCTGCGGAATGGCACGACTATTTGCTCGGGACGAACCAGCGACCACCTGCGCCGAACTCCCGCTGTATGCCGACGGCGCCGACATCTCCAGTTGCCCCGTCCGGCGTACAACCTAGAAGGCGTCGTGGGACGGGTCTTCGGTGCCGTGCGAGGTCACCGAGACCAGCAGTTCCCGCACCGCCATGGCACGACGATGAGAACTGCCGGTGAGCGCGTCGAGGGCGCACTCGGGATCGGCGGGCGGACCCAAATGGGTACAGCCGCGGGGGCAGTCTTCGACGGCAGCCTGGAGGTCATCGAAGGCGTCGACAATCTGATCGGGGGTGACGTGCGCCAGCCCGAACGACCGGATGCCTGGCGTGTCGACGACCCATCCTCGCGGCGGGTCGCTCTCTTCACTGCCGGGTAACGGCAAGGCCACCGATTGCGTCGATGTGTGCCTGCCTTTGCCGACGCCGGAGACCACGCCGGTCGCGCGGAAAGCGTCCGGGACCAGTCGGTTCACCAATGTCGACTTGCCGACGCCAGAATGGCCGATGAGCGCGGTGAGATGGCCCTCGAGCACGGTCCACAGTTCATCGAGATTGTCGTCACGGCCGGCGGTGATGACCGGTAGGTCGAGGTCGGCGAAGTGTGCGGCAAATTCTTCCGGGGTCGCGAGGTCGGACTTGGTCAGGCACAGGATCGGCTTCAGGCCGCCAGCGTAGGCGGCGGCGAGCGCGCGTTCGACAAACCCGGTCCGGGGCGGCGGATCGGCGAGCGCTGTCACGATCAGCAGGTGATCGGCGTTGGCGACCACAATTCGCTCGTACGGGTCATTGTCGTCGGCGGTGCGTCGCAGGACGGTGCTTCGATCTTCGACGCGCACGATGCGGGCGAGGGTATCGGGCCTGCCGGTCAAATCACCAACTACGCCGACCCGATCGCCAACGACAATCGGAGTGCGGCCAAGTTCGCGGGCCCGCATGGTGACAACGCGCCGGTTTGGGTCGCCGTCAAGAACACAACCCCAACGGCCCCGGTCCACCGATACGACCATCGCTGTTTCCGCGTCGTCGTGCGACGGCCGGGTTTTGGTGCGCGGTCGACTGCCCTTGCTGGGCCGGATCCGAACATCGGACTCGTCGTATGTGCGGCCGCCGACCGTTCCCGCGCGACGGTTCACAACGTGATCCCCGCCAAGGCTTCCCACATTTGCACAAAGTCGGGGAGCGTTTTCCCGGTGGTCCCGATGTTCTCGACCTGCAGGCCTTGCACGCGCAACCCGAGGATGGCGCCGGCGGTCGCCATCCGGTGATCGGCGTAGCTGTGCCAGAGGTCGGCGTGTAGGCCGACACCGCCGTCGCCGGTGATGATGAGACCGTCGTCGGTTTCCTGGCACTGTCCGCCAATGCGGTTGATCTCGGTCCGCAGCGCTGTTAACCGGTCGGTCTCGTGGCCGCGCAGGTGGGCGATGCCGCGGAGGGTGGAGGTGCCTTCGGCGAGCACGCAGAGCGCGGCAATGGTTGGCGTCAGCTCACCGACCTCGTGCAGGTCAATGTCGAGAGGTTTCAACGTGCTCGGACCGGTAATCGTGAGCAGACCGTCCTCGGCGAGCTCACTGGTGGCACCCATCTGCGCCATGATTCCGACGATGGCGGCTCCGGGTTGCGTGGTGACCGACGGCCAGCGGGGAACGCTGATCCGACCGCCGGTCGCGGGGGCCGCGGCGAGGAAGGCTGCCGCGTTCGACAAATCGGGTTCGATGGCCCAGTCGACCGGCTTGATGGCACCGGGACCGATTCGCCAGCGCGTGGCTCCTGTATCGAATTCGACTGTGACGCCAGCAGTTTGGAGCATTTCGATGGTCATGTCGACATGCGGCATTGACGGAATCGATTCGCCGACGTGCGTGATCTCGACACCTGCGGTGAATCGCGGTGCCGACAGCAGTAGCCCGGAAACGAACTGCGACGACGCCGAGGCATCGATCGTGACCGGTCCGCCAGCAATGGTGCCGGTCCCGTGCACGGTGAATGGCAGGCCATCGCCATCGATGTCTGCGCCGAGCGTGCGGAGCGCGTCGAGGACGGTGCCGAGCGGGCGGTGGCGGGCTTGCTCGTCGCCATCGAAGACGACGTCTCCGGTGGCGAGGGCACCGACCGCAGGCATGAAGCGCATGACGGTGCCTGCCAGGCCGCAGTCGACGGTGGCGGCGTGCATCGGAGTGGGTGTGACGGTAACCGTCGACGGATCGGTGCCGTACTCGATACCGATTCCGAGTGCGGCGAGACCGTCGAGCATCAGGTCGGTGTCGCGCGAGCGGAGTGTGCCGGTGATGGTGGAGGGGCCGTCGGCGAGCGTGGCCAGGATGAGGGCGCGGTTGGTAATGGACTTGGATCCGGGAACGTCGACGGTGGCATCGACGGGGTGATCAAGGAACGGCGCGACCCAATTGCTCATGTAATCCAGTCTCTCATGCCGCTATTGGCGCACGTCCCGACGCGGTGAGGCGGCGTGGGGCTAGCGTTACAGGCATGGCGAAGGCTCAGACTAGCGCGGGAATTCTGCTGCATCGCACGACGGCGGACGGCGAACTGCAGGTGCTCCTGGTGCATCCGGGCGGGCCGTTCTTTGCCCGCAAGGACGACGGTGCGTGGTCAATCCCCAAGGGGTTGCTCGATGGTGACGAAGATCCGGAGACCGCTGCGCGTCGAGAGTTCGCGGAGGAGACGGGCCACCCGGCTCCCAGAACCGAAAGCGTGGATTTGGGTGACGTCCGACTCCGCAGTGGAAAGCGGGTGCGCTGCTTTGCGCTCGAAGGCGATCTGGACGTTTCGCGCATCGTCAGCAATACCTTCGAGCTGGTGTGGCCGCCGAAATCGGGTGTGGTGAAAGAGTTTCCGGAAGTGGACCGCGGCGATTGGTTCACGATCGACGAAGCCCGCGTGAAACTGAACGCCGCGCAGGCGGCCTTCGTCGACCGCCTGATTGCCGATCGCTCAGATCCTGCCCAGCTTTAGATGCTGTTCAGCAGGTTGCCCAGCCGTTCGATCGCTAGCGCGAGGTCTGCTTCGGATGCGGCATAGCTCAGCCGGACAAACCGTTCGGCTCCGGCGTCGCCGAAGTCCTTGCCGGGCGTGAGTGCCACGTGCGCCTCGGCGAGGGCTCGGTCGCAGAACTCGGACGCCGACAGGCCCGTCTTGCTGACGTCGAGGTAGACGTAGAACGCGCCGTCGGGATGCACCGGAACGTCGAGCCCAATGCGTTCGAGGCCGTCGAGCACCAGTTTCCGGCGACTGCGCATCTGTGCGCGACGATCTTCGGCGACGGCAAGGGTCTCCGGATCAAAGCAGGTCAGGGCGGCCATCTGCGATGGTGTGGGTGGGCAGATGTAGTAGTTTTGCGCGAGCCGCTCGGCCACCGGAATCATCTCTTCCGGAACCACCGCCCACCCGAGACGCCAGCCGGTGAGCCCAAAGTACTTCGAGAAACTGTTGATCACGATCGCACCGGGGTCGACGGCCGAGATGCTGCGCGGCGGGCCGTCGGGGCCGTCGTCGGCCAGGCCGAGGTAGATCTCGTCGACGATTCGCCAACCGTCATGGTTGGCGACCGTTGAGCACAGGGCGGTCAGTTCGTCGTAGGGCAGCGAGGTGCCAGTCGGGTTCGATGGCGTGGCCACCATGACTCCGCGCGTCCGCTCGCCCCAGGCGCCATCGACCATGTCCGCGGTGAGCTGGAACCGGGTCTCCGGTGTCGTCTCCAGCAATCGAACGTTGCCGCCGAAGCTCTCGGCGAACCGCCGGTTGCACGGATACGACGGGTCGGAGACGAGGACTTCGTCGCCCGGATCGATCAATGCAGCGCACGACAGCAGGAGTGCGGCCGACGCGCCCGTCGTCACGACCACCCGTTCGGGAGCGATCGGCGCCCCAAACTTGGTTGCGGTGAACTCCGCGATCCGACTGCGGAGCGTGTCGAGGCCCAACGCTCCCGTGTAGGCCATTGGACGACCATCGCTGATCCGCCGAACTTCCTCCAGAAACGCCGGCGGCGCACCGAAGTCGGGCTCCCCGATGTTGAGCTTCACCACGTGCACACCGCGTGCTTCCAGGGCTGCGGCCTTCTTGCCGAACTCCATGGCATAAAACGGAGTGACGGCATCGGCGCGAGCGGAGAACTTCATGCCCCGATGGTAGGTGCCCGATCGCCCTGCGACGAATCAGCGCGAGCCTGCCTCCGGCAGATTCCTCGAGCGAATTTGTGCTGCAGAACTCCTACTCGGGAATCCAGTTGAACTCGTCGGGATTGGGGCCGCGCCGACGGTCGGCGTTGAGGGCATTGATCCGGTCAACCTGGTCTGCGGTGAGTTCGAAATCGAAGATCTGGCGGTTCTCGACGATGCGCGAGGGAGTTGTCGATTTGGGGAAGACGATGCTGCCGAGTTGGACGTGCCACCGCAGCACCACCTGCGCGACTGTGCGTCCGGTCTCGGCGGCAATCGCCGTCAGAACCGGATCGTCGAGGACGTCGCCCTGCGCAATCGGCGACCACGCCTGCGTGTGAATCCCGTTGCTGCGGTTGAAATCTCGCAACGGAACCTGGGTCAGATAGGGGTGGACTTCGATCTGGTTGACGGCGGGTACGATCTCGGTCTCGGCGAACAGGCGTTCAAGGTGGGCTCGGTGAAAGTTGGAAACGCCAATGGCGCGGGTATGGGCATCCTCGTAGAGGCGCTCCATGGTTTGCCATGTGCGAACGAAGTCGCCGACGGCGGGCATCGGCCAGTGGACGAGGTAGAGGTCCATGGCGCCAATACCGAGGGCGTCGATGCTGCGCGCGGTCGCGTCGCGGGCGTCCTTCGGATCGTGCGCGTTGTTGTTCAGCTTGCTGGTGACGAAGACCTCAGTCCGGTCGAGCCCGGATTCGCGAACCGCCTCGCCGACCTCGCGCTCATTTCCGTACATCTGCGCGGTATCAATGTGCCGGTATCCCGCCTCCAGAGCGGTCAGGACCGCGGCCTTGGTGTCGGCGGGCGGGATTTGAAAGACGCCAAAACCCAGCTGCGGGATCTCGACGCCATTGTTCAACGTGATGTTCGGGATCTGATCGATAGCCATGGGAAGTCCAACTCTGCTCGGTCGCTGTCATATTCCCGTCCCCGCCAAATTATGAACAAGGTCGCACGCGTCGGGTGCCAACGATTCGACGAGTAGGGGAGGACCCTGAACTTACCCCCGTCTTGAGCTGCAGCGCGTGACTTTCTCGCTGAGTGGGACCACGGTGGAGTCATGGCTACCAACTATGAAACCAACACCCGCAAATCCGGTGGCGCGTCCATCTGGAAGATCCTGCTGATCGTCGTCGCGGTGCTCATCGCACTGTCGATCGTCGGTCCGCTCCTCAAGGCAGTCTTCTGGCTTGGCCTGATTGGCCTGGCCGTCGTCGGTGCCGCCACCCTCTACTTCAACAGCAAGAAATAGCGGAGCACATCAGGCGCGCGGGTTGAAGATCAGCTTCCCGCGCGGATGCGAGCCAGCGAGTTCTTCGAAGGCTTCGGCGGCGTCGTCGAAGCCGAACCGGCGGGCGATCTCGACGGTGATCCGCTTGGCCGCCGCGTCCTCCAGGAGGGGCTCGATAGCGCTGCGGCGGAAGTGCTTGCTCTGCTCGCTGCTCCCGTCGAGCACCACGATGCCGTCGCCGGATCGACCGAAGGCTGCCAGGCTGACGATGCGGTGCGGCTTCACCAACTGGAGTGAGACGTCGATAGCTTCGTCGGATCCGACGGTGTCGATGACGGCGGTGACCGCCTGGTCGCCGCGCGCCGCGTCGATAGCTTCAGCCAAGCCTTCGCCGTACGCGACCGGGATCGCTCCCAGCCTGCTCAGGTGCTCGTGATTGCGGGGTGAGGCGGTGGCGATCACCTTGGCACCGGAAGCGAGGGCTTCGCTCACGACGATGGATCCGACCGATCCTGAACCGCCGTGCACCAGTAGCACGTCGTCCTCCGAAATGCTGAGTGTCGCAAGGGTATCGATGGCGGCAACACCGGCCAGCAGCACAGATGACGCCACATCGAAACCCAACCCGGCCGGCTTGCTGTGCACGTTGTCGGCGCTCGACGACACGTACTCGGCCAGCGCGCCAGAAGCCGGATAGACAACCACCTCGTCGCCCACACGGAAACCTGAGTCGGCCCCAGCGGCATGCACTACACCTGCGGCCTCCCCGCCCAGCGACAGCGGCAGATTCTCCTCCTTGGTGCCCATCTGCCCGCGGACCACTTTCACGTCATACGGGTTGAGCCCCGCCGCGCGCACCTGCACGACCACGGTGCCGCGTCGCGCCCGCGGAATCTCCACTTCGGCCACTTCCAACACCTCCGACGGTTCCCCGTAGGCGGTCGCAGTGATTTTGCGTGCGGTAGTTGCCGGGGTTTCCGGGTTTTCGGTCGCAGGGGTCTTCTCGGCCATGATTGCGCACCAGCTCTCTGTCGGGGTGGGGTTGCCGTGCCGCGTAATCTGGCGCCTAGCAACCCTTTGGAGGCCATCATGCCAACTCCGTCGCCGTCAGCAAGCGCAGACCTGGTCAGCGGGTTGTCGGAGATCGTCGGTCGCAGTCATGTGCTCGTTGATCCGGCGACGACGGAGGGCTACCGAACTGACTGGACGGGATCTTGGCGGACCGGCGACGCCATTGTGGTGCGTCCGGCCAACGTCGATCAAGTGGCGGCGGTCCTCCGGCTGTGCGGGGATCTCGGAGCGACGGTGACGCCGCAGGGCGGCAACACCGGATTGGTGGGTGGGTCGCAGCCCGAAGCCGGTCAGGGCAGGCCCGCCGTGATTATGTCGCTGCGGCGGCTCGACGATGTCGGAGCCGTCGACGAGGTGAATCTGTGCGTCGGGGTGGGTGCGGGGGCCACGCTTTCGGCGGTACACCATGCCGCGGCCGCCGCTGGGCTGGCCTTCGGTGTGGACCTTGCGGCGCGTGACTCGGCCACGATCGGCGGAATGGTCGCCACCAACGCCGGGGGCATCGCGATGATTCGCCACGGCAACATGCGAGCGCAGGTACTGGGGATGGAGGCGGTGCTGGCCTCCGGGGAGATCCTGGTTCGCTGGCGCCCACTCCGCAAAGACAACGTCGGCTACGACCTCCCCGGGCTCCTCGCCGGCAGCGAGGGGACACTCGCGGTCATCACCCGGGTGTTACTCCGGCTCGTGATGCCGCCGCCCCGCACGGCGGTCGGATTGGTTGGTGTGGACTCGGTTGCCGATGCCCTGCGGATCGTCGGTTCGATAGAGCGGCAGGGGACTTCCCTCGAGGCGGTGGAACTAATGACGGCCGACGGCGTGGAGTTGGCGACGGCGGACACTCCCGCCGGGAACCCGATCGCGGAGAAGTCGAGATTCGTCCTTTTGGTAGAAGTCGCCGAAGACCCCGAGGGACTCGCCGACGCGCTCGCCCACCTCGATGGGGTGGTGGATGCGGTAATCGAGGAGGGTCCTGCGCGCCGGCTGTGGGAAGTTCGGGAACGGCACACCGAGGCGATCGCGGCTTCGACGACCACGCCGATCGTCAAACTCGATGTGTCGGTGCCGTTAGGAGTCCTCGGCGACCTGATGGTCGATGTGACTGAACTGGCACACCAAATTCCCGCTCGCCCCGTTCTGTTCGGTCACGTCGGGGACGGCAATGTCCACGTGAACTTGCTCGACGTTCCCACCGGTAAGCGTGAAGCGGTCACCGACCAGGTGCTGCGCCTGGTTGATGCGCTCGGCGGCAGCATTAGTGCCGAACATGGGATTGGGCGCGCCAAACGCAACTGGGTGCACCTGGGCCGCAGCGCCAGCGACATCGCGACCATGCGGGCTATTCGCCACGCCCTCGATCCGGCGGGAATGCTGAATCCGGGGGCTTTGCTGCCCGAGGGCCCTTCTGCTGCGGAGTGAATCAGGTTACTGTGTTTTCAAGTAACAGTAATCTGCAAGCGGCACCGCTGGTTGTGGGGATGGAGAACCGCCATGGGCGAACAGCAGCTAGACCACGAGGTCCTGATCATCGGTGCCGGATTCGGCGGCATCGGCGCGGGTATCGAGTTCAAGCGACTCGGGATCAACAACATCGCCATCATCGAACGCGAAGACGACCTCGGCGGCACCTGGCACGTCAACCACTACCCGGGCTTGGCCGTCGATATTGCGTCGGTGACCTACTCGTACTCATTTGAGCCCAACCCCCGCTGGTCACGACTGTTTGCGCCCGGTTCCGAACTGAAGGCCTACGCCGAGCACGTCGCCGACAAGTACGACCTCCGGCGTCACATGGAGTTCGGGATTGTCGTCGAAGGTGCCGAATGGAACGACGAAGCCAGCTTCTGGACCGTTCGCTTCGACAACGGACAGACCCGGACCTCCCGCTATCTCGTGACGGCGACCGGTTTCCTGTCGCAGCCGCACATCCCCGATTTCCCCGGGCTCAACGACTTCCAAGGCGACGTCCTCCACACCACCAAGTGGGAAGACGGCTACGACTTCACCGGCAAGAAGGCGGCGGTGATCGGTACCGGAGCGACCGCAGTCCAACTAATCCCGGAGATTGCCGAAACCGCAGACGACCTCACCGTTTTTCAGCGCACCGCCATCTGGGTGGTCCCGAAGGTCGACTTCGCGATTCCGTCAGCGGTCCAAAAGGCTTTCCAAAAGGTGCCATTCACCCAAAAGATTGCGCGCGCCGTCAACACATCGATGCTCGAGGTGCTGATGGTCGGCGGCGTCTTGCACTACAAGCAACTCAAGGCTGGCAACAAGCTGGCCGCCGAGGCATCGAAGGCCTACCTCAAGCGCGCCGTCAAGGACCCTGTCACCCGCCGGGCGCTGACCCCAACCTACGACTTCGGCTGCAAGCGACCGACCTTCTCGAACAAGTATTTCCAAGCCTTCAACAAGCCCAATGTGAAGCTGGAAACCGGTGGCATCGGCCACTTCACGCCCACCGGCATCGTGACCGGCGAAGGCACCGAGGTCGAGATCGACACGCTGGTTCTGGCGACCGGCTTCAACCTGTGGGATGTGAATTTCCCCGCCTTCACGATCACCGGGCGCGAAGGTCGAGACCTCGGCAAATGGTGGCGCGAAGGCCGGTTCCAAGCCTACGAGGGGATTACCGTCCCACAGTTCCCGAATTTCTTGACCCTCAACAGTCCGTATTCGTACAGCGGGCTGTCGTACTTCACGACCATCGAAGGTCAGATGAAGCACATTGGCAGGCTCTTTGGTGAAATGCGACGTCGTGGCACCGATCGGTTTGAAGTGTCGGAGGAAGCAAATGCGAAATTCCTCGACAAGGTCACCGGTGACTTGGACTCGTCGGTGTTCTACGCGGGCGACTGCAGCACGTCGCGCAGTTACTACTTCAACCAGCACGGCGAAGCCACGCTGCTGCGTCCCAGCGCCACGCTGACCACGCTGCGCGAGCAGGGCAGTTTCCCGCTGGAGGACTACCAGTACGCCTGACGGGTTGGTCTACCGTCCGTGACGATTCTGGTACTCGTCGCGGACGGCGTCCGCGCGCTTGGCTTTTCGTGCATCCAGCACGGACGCGTCGAGGCCATTGTTAACCAGCAGATGGCGGCGATACACCTGGCTCAACGCGATCTGGAAGTACACGAACGGGATCAATAGCAGCACGATCATCCCCAGCTGAACCCAAATGCTTGCCGGGATCAGCAGAAAGATGATGAACAACGGGATCACCGGGACCAGGCCGCGAACAAAGTAGCGACGCACGTGCCCCGGACCGGTGATGTCGGCCAGCACCCAGTCCTTCATGGATTCGGGCAGCGGTCGGCCCAGGAGGTAGCCGATCTTTTGGAAGAATCCTGGACGTTGAGCGCTCATGAGCACTGACTATGGCATGGAGTCGACGGGTTCGAGAAGTTCGGGACCGTTGTTCGAGACCCGGTTCACGAGTGGCGACACCTCGCGGATGGTAATGGCGTCGACGAGATTCGACGCGGGCGGCGCCAAGAGAACTGGATCAGCAGCGTGACCCGGGTCGAGCCAGGCCTCCCAGTATTCGAACGGCATGATCAGCGGCATCCGATGGTGCACGTCGGTCAGTTTCCCGACGGCGTCAGTGGTGATGATCGTCGTGCTCGACACCCACTGGCTGTCGTCGCCGGCGGCGCGTGCCTCGGCTGGTCGCCACGCTGCCCACAAGCCACCCATGAACAGTCGGGTGCCGTCCGCGGGGGACATAAAGAACGGGATTTTGGTCGGCTTGCCGTTGGCGCCGAGCGGACCTGGTTTCCACTCGTACCAGCCGTCCATGGGCACCAGGCAGCGCTTACCCGGTAGCGAACTGCGGAACGCGGGCTTTTCCGCGAGAGTTTCAGCGCGCGCATTGAACAACAGGGGACCTTTGCCCAGTTCTTTGGTCCACGACGGCACTAAGCCCCACCGCATGGCCCGCACCCGGCGCACGGGGTCGTCGTCGGGATGACCGTGCTCATGCCGAGAGACCACCGTCATGACCGTGGTGCTGGGCGCCACGTTGTACGACTCGCGCACTGCCTCGTCGGCCACCTCATTGACCGCGTCAATCTCCGCAGCCAACTTGGCCGGATCGGTAGTCACTGCATAGCGTCCGCACATAGCCTCCATGCTGGCATGGCTGAAGGGGCCGCGCCGGGCCCCTGGAACAAAGTCGCCCCGAGCCTTGTTGAGGGGGTCGATAACCATCGGAGTTCAGGAGGTGACAGGCACGTGGCTGCAGCAACACTTTCTCGCGGCACACAGGTGCATGGTCGGCTGGAAGGCGCGGACTTGGGACATGGCTCGCTAGACTTGGTTCAGCATATTTCCATCGAAGGGAAGCCATTGTCAGCCGAGAGTCCAGTTTCTCCTGAAGGTGTGACCTCGTCCGGGGTTGCCGAATCGGAAGTCAGTACCGCGCCGGAAGAGACGCAGGAGCAGCTCACCGAGCGCTTCGAGCGCGACGCCCTGCCGCTACTCGACCAGATGTACGGTGCCGCACTGCGGATGACCCGCAATCCGGCAGACGCCGAAGACCTGGTGCAGGAGACCTACATCAAGGCGTTCTCGGCGTTCAAGTCGTTCCGTGAAGGCACCAACCTCAAGGCTTGGCTGTACCGAATCCTGACCAACACCTACATCAACTCGTATCGGAAGAAGCAGCGACAGCCTGCTCAGTATCCGACCGACGAGATCACCGACTGGCAATTGGCCGCCAGTGCCGAGCACACATCGACGGGTCTGCGTTCGGCAGAGATCGAAGCCCTCGACGCGCTCCCCGACGACGAAATCAAGGAAGCGTTGGGCAAGCTGCCCGAAGATTTCCGGATGGCCGTCTACTACGCAGACGTCGAAGGACTTCCGTACAAGGAGATCGCAGCAATCATGGATACCCCCATTGGCACCGTTATGTCGAGGCTGCACCGCGGGCGTAAACAGTTGCGCGATGAACTTGTCGACGTCGCACGAGAACGTGGCTTCGGGCGCACACAGGAGGTCACGAAGTGAGCACCCCGAACGACGGCCCCAGCGAATTTGCGAACCTCGACTGCTCGGCAGTACTCGCTGACATTTGGCTGCTTCTCGACAACGAATGCGACAGTGGGGCCCGCGCCCGACTGGAAGGGCATGTCAACGGTTGCCCATCGTGCCTTGAGCAGTACGGCATTGAACAGCAGATCAAGGCACTCGTGAGCCGCAAATGCGGCGGCGAGCACGCGCCCGACAGCCTGCGTGAGCGACTCCGCATCAAACTGCGCACGGTGACGATTCAAACCACAACCACGTATCGCATCGAGTGAGCGAGCGGTAAGCCCCAAGATGCAAAAGTGGCCCGGTTCCCCTTGGGGGACCGGGCCACTTTTATACGCTGACGAGTTCGAAAACTCAGGCGTTGGGACGCTTGCCATGGTTGGCTGCGTTCTTCTTACGGCTGCGCCGCTTACGTCCACGCTTGCTCATGACGGATCTCCTTCGATCGTGCGGTGTCAAGTGCTGCCGTCCAGTATTTCATGCCAGCGCGTTGTCCAGGAAATCGCACCAACAACCTGACCGCCCGAACAGGCGCTCGGTTACCATTGCTCCCATGGCGGAAGACGTGATCAATGAAATCGTTGCGACTGTGCTCGAAGTGTCGGTGACGGCCGGTCAGAGCGTCGAGGTTGGCGACACCCTGGTGCTCCTCGAGTCGATGAAGATGGAGATCCCCGTCCTGGCCGAGGACGCTGGCGTCCTCGCCGAGGTCAAGGTCAACGTCGGTGACGTGATCCAGGCTGGCGACATCATCGCCACCTACCAGCGGGACTGACGCGGCATAGCCGGGCTGATCTAGAGATTGCCAATCTGAGCCCATGGCAACCCTGACCGATCTGCTCGCCGAGCACACCACCCTGTCGGCCTCGGCTGCCGAGCATCTGCAGCGACTCGTCGCCGAATGGCAGTTGCTCGCTGACCTGTCATTTGCGGACTACCTCCTCGCAGTTCCCGTCGACGACGACACGATCGAACGAGAGCACCTGGTGTATGTGGCACAGGTGCGCCCGAACACGGCGGCGACCGTCTTTCCCCGCGATGAGGTGGAGCGTCGCGTCGATCAACCCGCAAGCCCGCAGGGGGCTAATCCGCTGATGCCGGTGGCGCTGCGGTCGGGTGAGATCGAACGCGAAGGCTTGGCGACGCGATTCGGCAATCTGCTGATCGATCGGGTCGCCATCCCAGTGTCGTTTGAGGGGCAGGTTATTGCCGTCCTCGGGCGTGCGGGGGATGCCTCCGACCCTCGTCCCCCGTCACCGCTGGAGTCGGCGTATCGGGACGCCGCGGAAGCACTGTGCGCGATGGTCGTCGAAGGGACCTTTCCGCTCGACGAGGCCAACACGCTGGGCTTGTCAACACCGCGTGCAGGCGACGGTTTCATTCGCCTCGCGGCTGGCGGTGCCGTCACCTACGCCAGTCCCAACGCACTGTCGGCTGTGCACCGCATGGGGTGGACCACCGATCTCGGTGGGGTACGACTACCCAAGGTGCTTAGCGAACTGCTCACCGATCCGTTTGAAGCCGCAGAAGCGGGGGCGATGATCGAGGCCGCTGCGGGGACGGTCGGCGCGGGGTCGTTGCCCGCACCCGAACTGGCGTTGCGGATGGAACTTGACGCGCGGCGCGCGACGGTCCTGCTTCGCGCGGTACCGCTGCAAACGGGTGGACAGTCGCGCGGGGCGGTCCTGCTGATCCGCGACGTGACCGAAGTCCGACGCCGCGACCTAGCCCTCATTAGCAAAGATGCGACGATCCGCGAGATTCATCACCGGGTGAAGAACAATCTGCAGAGTGTCTCGGCACTGCTGCGTTTGCAGTCACGTCGGTCGGGTAACCCGGAGACGATCGCGGCACTCGGTGAAGCCGTCCGCAGGGTCTCGTCGATCGCCCTGGTGCACGAGATGCTTTCCGGCAGTGTCGATGAAGAAGTCGATCTCGATACCGTGGTGGACCGCTTGGGGACCTCGCTTGTCGACGTGTGGCTACCCGATGGTGCCACCCGGGTCACGGTGCGCCGAGACAGTCGCCTTGGCGTCTTGCCCGCCGATCTGGCTATGCCCTTGGTGATGGTATTGACCGAGGTTATCCAAAATTCCATTGAGCACGGGTTCACCTCCGGGAACGAAGGTGCGGAGATCGTTATCGGAGCCATTCGCGACGTGCGTGGCCTCCAGGTTTTGGTGACCGACAATGGAAGCGGTCTGCCCGACGGCTTCGACCTCAACACTTCCGACCGACTCGGCCTGCAGATTGTTCGCACCCTGGTGTCGAACGACTTGTCCGGCAGCATCGAGTTGCGGCCGGGCCCCGCCGGTATTGGCGCGCAGGTCGTCATCGACGTTCCGCTGCGCTGATTAGGCCAGCGCTAACCTAAACGCAGAGGAACCCTGGCCGTCACGGCCAGGGTTCCTCTGCAGAGTGCGTGTCTTTAGACGGCGCTGCGTGCGCGAGTGCGCGCATTGCGACGCTTCAGCGCGCGACGCTCGTCTTCGCTCATACCGCCCCAGACGCCGGCGTCCTGGCCGGTCTCGAGAGCCCATGCGAGGCAGTCAGCGGTGACAGGGCAACGCTGGCAAACCAACTTGGCATCCGCGACCTGGGCGATTGCCGGTCCAGAGGTGCCAACCGGGAAGAACAGTTCCGGATCCTCGTCACGACAAATGGCCTTGTGGCGCCAATCCATTACATACTCCTTCAAAGCTTTGCGGCGCTATGAGCGCGAGCTTGCATCATGGTCATTTTTGACAGTGTGCAATCCGAGATCGCCGGGTTCCGGGGATCACCTGGCTTGGGGCGCAGGACGTCGCTTGGCAGGGGTGGTTGATTGCGTCATTTACTGTTGTACTACTGTGTGTCGATCCTTGGCTAGGGTTGTTTCGCGATTGCCGTATACGTCACAAGGGGTTGGCAAGAAGTCAAACTCGTGCTTACCGGCCGGTAGCCCAGGGGTTAAACGGTCTTCGGGGGTGCAACCACATCGAGTACGCCGCGTCGGTGGCCGAACTCCAACTTTTCGAATAACCCCAGGTAGTCGCCGTCAATCTGGACGTCGGCAGGCTCGGGTGAGGTGAAACGAACCCAGTCCACATCGTCCTGGCGGAAGAGATGGCGGGCTTTGGGTTCGACGCCTGCGAGCAGTCGGGCACCGAGCAGAATATTGCGCGGCACGGACACAGAAGTAGCGGCGAAAATTCCGAGGCCGTGGTCAAAGTCCGTTCCCGGATTTGTCCGTATCTCGCGAGCACCAAAGTAGGTCCACGGGCCGGTATTGCTGACAAAACCGAAACGGACCCCGTCCACGGGGTCGTGGCCGGGCACTTCGACGGTGAATGACGGGGGAGTCACCGACGGGCGGAAGAAAGAACTGAGCGTGGTCCGAAAGTAGCGGCCAGCGGTCGCCTTGCGGCCTTTGTGGCGCAGTTCTTCCATTCGCCTGACGACGATCGCGTCCATGCCCATGCCTGCGTTGAAGAGGAACCAGCGGCCCGCAGTGTGGCCGAGACTAATGGTGCGCCGTTCACGCCGGTCAAGCATCGTCATGATCAAAGCGGTGGCCGCGAGGGGGTCGCGGTCGATTCCGAGCGCGCGGGCGAAGACGTTCGCGCTGCCGCCGGGAACCACACCGAGCGCCGGGAGCGTCGACGGATCGCGGGGGAGGGCATCTGGCGAACCAAGGATGCCGTTGGCGACCTCATTGACTGAGCCATCACCGCCATGCACGACCACCGCGTCGAACCCCTCGGTTACGGCACGTGCGCCGAGTTCGCCTGCATGCCCGCGGTGTGCGGTGTGCTCGACGACCACCTCGTAGCGGGAAGCGAGGGTATGGGCCAGCGCGTCACGACCTTCAGGCGTGGTGAAGGTGGCGAACGGGTTCGTAATGAGCATGACGCGCACGAGGCACCACGATATCCGCCGCGGGCCCAATTCACGATTCGAGGGTGTCGCGCCATAGGCTGATGCGGTGAGTAGTTCCTTCCCAGCACCCGAGCAACCCACCGTTCCCAGTACCCTCCGCTGGGCTGGTTTCGCCACGGCAGCCCAAGGTGCGCTGGGGCTGATCGTCGCCGTCGTTCTGATCGTGCGAGAGGCCGCAGGCCACCATGAAGCCGCCATCAGCGGGTATGGAACCGCGGCCTGGTTCATCGTGATTGGCGGTGCTGTCGCCGCCGGCGGAATGGCTCTGACACGCGGAAAGCGTTGGGGCCGTGGGCTTTCGTTGATGGCCCAGATCTTGTTGCTGCCCGTTGCGTACACGCTGATTACCGGCAGTGGGTTGCCACAGGTTGGCGTTCCGGTCGCCATCATCGCTTTGGCGATCCTGGCGCTGCTGTTTGCTCCGGCCTCGGTGACGTGGCTCAATGCCGACGAACTGCCTCCGGACGCCAAGCGATAGGCATGATTCGTGCCACCGTATGGTGGTGCCTATGACGCGCACCCTAGCTATTGCGAATCAGAAAGGTGGTGTGGCGAAGACCACCACCACCGCGTCGATCGGTGCGGCGCTGGCCGATAGGGACTTCTCTGTCCTCGTCGTCGACCTCGACCCGCAGGGATGCCTCACTTTTTCGCTGGGGCATGACCCTGACCAACTCGAAAAGTCCGTGCACGATGTGCTGATTGGTGCCGAAGAGATAGCGGATGTGCTCCTGGCTACCGAGGATGGGGTCACCCTCCTGCCCGCTACCATCGACCTCGCCGGTGCCGAAGCTCTGCTCCTCATGCGGCCGGGCCGCGAGTATGCGCTCAAGCGTGCGCTCGCCGAGGTCGCCGAAGACTACGACGTCATCCTCATCGACTGCCCACCGTCGTTGGGTGTGCTGACTCTCAACGGTTTGACCGCGGCTCAGGAAGTGATGGTGCCGTTGCAGTGTGAAACGCTGGCGCACCGTGGCGTGGGGCAACTGCTGCGAACCGTCACCGAAGTCCAGCAGATCACCAACCCCGACCTCAAGTTGCTGGGTGTTGTCGCCACCCTCTTCGACGCGCGCACCACACATAGCCGCGACGTCCTGTCGGATGTGAGTGACCGCTATGACCTGCCGGTGTTACTGCCGCCAATCCCGCGGACCGTCCGGTTTGCCGAAGCCTCCGCTTCCGGAGCCTCGGTGATGCGCGGACGCAAAAACAAGGGCGCGACGGCCTACCGGGAATTGGCCGACAACCTCGCCCAATCGTGGCAGGGCGGCAAACTCCGCACCTACGAACCCGAAGCAGAGTAGCGGCGCGCTAGTGCAGGGCTACCAGGTTTGAATCGCGCTGCTCCACGATGGTGGAGCCGATCACGCGGAGCGAGACCGGGGCAGCGGGTTCGCGGCCTGCGGCGTCCTTGCGGTCGACGGGGATAACAAACTCTTCGCGACCGTCGTAGGCGCGGCGTACGCTAATCGCTCCCGGCATGGGCACCAACAGCTGACCAGCCATAATGGTGCCAGCACCGATGCTGCCTGCGACCTGAAACAGGGGTGTGGCATTCGTGGCATCAAGCACCACTGTCGACTTCCCGGTCCAAAACGAAATGACGCCCTGCTCGGCGATCGGCTCACTGCGGACGGGAGCCCCCGGATCACCCGCGACGGGATGATCGGCGCGCACCTCGGCCTGCGGCGAGAAGAGGCGGATGCGCGGGCCGCCGGGCACACCGACGGCACCCGTCTGATCGCCGCCGCCGTCGTAAACCGCAATCGTGGAGTCGGTGGCAGCAATAACGCGGGGCGGGGGACTGCTCGCAGATGTCGTGATCAGCGTGGAACCCCACTGGCGGATCTTTTCATCGCTCGTCAGATTGGAACTCAGGACTGTCAGTCGATAGCCCGGGTCGCCGTCGCAGCGTTCCACAAACGCGACCCGATCGGCACCGGACAACGCTGAATAGAGGCGACATTCGGAGCGACCTGGCGTCACATCCGGATTGACGGGTGCATCGATACGGCCGTACTCGATGCCACGGACCAGATTGGAACCCCACGTCTCCAAACGGGTTGGTCCGTACAGGAGGGCATAGCTGGAATCGATAGACAGGTGCACCTCGGAGTCGGCGTCGCTGCTGCGAGACATGTGACGAGTACCGGTGCTGGCGCGAAGGGACATCACTTCGCTGCAACCGCGCGAATTTCGAAACACGGCAAGCACACTGTTGTCTCCGCCGGACCAGCCCGCAGCCGTTGCGCACAGCGGCAAATTACGGCTGTAACGCCACCGCTGCTTGCCGTCAGCCACCGCGTGGGCAACGACGGTCCCACCGTTTGCGGACACCACTGAGTCGCGGGTGATCTGCGGGATGGCCGTCACCTCCGACGGCGTCGACCAGCTCACCGAAACCTGTCGCGGCACGTTCTCCGCAGGCAGCTGAATCGGGGCGTCCGATGTTGCGGGCACCGACTCGCTCTGCCTCGCCGAAGAGGTCCACCACACGAGAACACCCGCAACAACCACGATCGCCGCAATCACTGCGGTAGCGATCAGGTCGGTGCGGGTGCGCCGCTCAGGTTTGATCTGTCCCATTCTCGCGAGAATATGTGAAAACTATTCGCTCGGCGTGGCGGATCATTCGCTTGGCGTGGCGGATCATTCGCTTGGCGTGGCGGAGGGCTTTGAACCGGCACCGCTGCGGCGACGGCGCCGACGCGGACGACGGGCACCGCCCTCGGCGCCAGGCTCGCCGGCACCTTCGGTAGCGGTGGCAGCAGGCTTGTCGGCCACAGTTGTGTCGGCCGAGGTCTTGGCAGCGGCGTCGCTCTGGCCGCCGCGGGTACGTCGACGCTCACGCTTCGGGCGATCGGCCCGAGGCTCGCGCGGCTCACGGCGACGCTCATCCGGAGCGCTGGTCGGCGCGCCGACTCGACCGTTGGCATCGGCCGGGATATTGAGTTCTTCGAGCAGGTGATCGGAAGTCGAGTAGGTTTCGACCGGATCGGCCATATCGAGGCCGAGAGCCTTGTCGATCAACGACCATCGGTGCAGTTCGTCCCAGTCGATGAGCGTGATGGCAATACCGGTACGACCGGCGCGGCCGGTACGACCGATGCGGTGCACGTAGGTCTTTTCGTCGTCGGGGCACTGGTAGTTGATCACGTGCGTGACATCATCGACATCGATACCGCGTGCCGCGACGTCGGTCGCTACCAGGACGTCGATCTTGCCTTCACGGAACTTGTTTAGGGCCTTTTCTCGGGCCACCTGGCCGAGGTCGCCGTGAACGGCACCGACGGAGAAACCGCGCTCGGCGAGGTCGTCGGCTACCTTCTGCGCGGTGCGCTTGGTGCGGGTGAAGATCATCGTCGCCCCACGGCCCTCGGCCTGCAAGACGCGTGCCACGAGTTCAGCCTTGTCGAGCGCGTGCGCGCGGTAAGCGTACTGGGTGGTGCGCTCGTGGACGGCCGAGTCATTCGCGTGCTCGGCGCGAATGTGCGTCGGACGGTTCAGGAAGGTGCGCGCCAAGGTGACGATCGGACCGGGCATCGTCGCCGAGAACAGCATGGTCTGACGGTCTGTCGGCAGGGCACCCATGATGCGCTCAATGTCCGGCAGGAAGCCCAGGTCGAGCATCTCGTCTGCTTCGTCGAGCACCAGCACGGCAACCTTGCCGAGGACCAGGTGGCCCTGCTGTGCCAGATCGAGAAGTCGACCGGGCGTGCCGACGACAACGTCGACGCCGGACTGAAGTTCGGCGATCTGGTGCTCGTAGGGGCGGCCGCCGTAGATTGAGACGAGCTTCAGCGGGCGAACCTGGCCGTCGGCCAGGGTCACGTCGACGCCCTTGGCGGCGACTTCGAGGTCTTCGGTGACCTGGACACACAACTCGCGAGTCGGGACGATCACCAGGGCGCGCGGGGTGTTGTCGAGCGCGCGCAGACCCGTCTCTTCGGTGTGGAGCAGTCGGTGCAGCATGGGGATGCCGAAGCCGTACGTTTTGCCCATGCCGGTGCGAGCTTGGCCGATGAGATCAGAGCCAGCCATCGCCAGCGGAAGCGTCAGCTCCTGAATGGCAAAAGTGTGAGTCTTCCCATCCGCAATCAGCGCGTCAACAAGCGCCTGATCGACGCCAAGCTCAGCAAAAGTGGGTGCGGCGTGGTCTTCGGCGACGATCGTCGTAACGACGTCGTCGTCGGCTTTCGTGGCACCTGCGGTGGTGGTATCCACCGTGGAATCCGTGGTCATATGTAGTTCAAGCCTCTCGAGTGTTCATGCACGCACACAGGGAAAACCGCGAGATCTTGGGCTGTAGCGAGGTGCGCGCTCAAAGTCTGACGTGCCGCTCGCAACCGGTGTGGGTCGCCGAGAATTGTGCATTCGGCGGGTGGATCGGCCACACGTCTGGAATCTAGTGTACCGCCTTGCATACTCTGACTGGCATGTCGAACAACGCTGCCGCCATCCGAAAGCTGTACGAAGTCCTCCTCGCGGGCGAGTTTGCCGCGTGTTCTCGGCTGATGGATGAGTCATCGATGGCACCGACTTTGGCCGACCGGTTGGCGATTGCTCGTCTGATCGCCAGCGAGATGGGTCACTACGAGGTGTTGGCCGAGCAGATCACCGTGAGCGGCGGCAATCCGGAATCCGCACTCACCGCGCACCATCGCGTGTTCGACGAATACCACCGCGTCACCATGCCGACCTCCTGGCTCGAAGTGCTGGTGAAAATGCACGTCGGTGACGGCTTAGCGGCAGACTTCTACGCCGAAGTCGCCGACATGATGCCCGAGGAAGTGCGCCCGACAATGAGGTCGGTGATGGCCGAGACGGGGTCGTCCCAGTTTGCTGTTGACCAGGTGCGGGCCGCGGTCGCGGACAACCCGGCGGTCGCCTCGCCGCTGGCACTTTGGGGTCGACGCTTGCTCGGCGAAGCAATCACCCACATGCAGTGGGTTTTGGCCGAGGAGGAGGACGTGATGACCCTCTTGTTCGATGGGAACGCGACCCTTGCCAATGCGGCCGGTTTCTTTGACAACATGGCGGCCCGCCACGCGCAGCGGATGGCGGACCTTAATCTCGCCTGACGAGTACGATTCGAAACCATGAGCGTCGATGTCAAGATCGGTATTGAGAACAGCCCCCGCGAGTTGGGCTTCAGCACTTCAGCGAAGGCCGAGGAGGTCTACGCGGCGGCGGAACGGGCCCTCGACGGCACCGACGCAGTGCTGTCGCTGACCGACGATAAAGGATCGCGCGTGCTGGTCCCGGCAAGCAAGATCGCCTACGTCGAGGTTGGTAGCGCCGAGAACCGTCGCGTCGGCTTTGGCGCAGCCTAGGTACCTCCCTTCATCCAATAAAAATTCATGGCAGAACTGAACGCGACCCGGCTCGACGCACTGCTTTCCGAAGCAGTCGTCGGGCCGGAAGCGCATCGACTCCCGGGCGTGGTTGCTTCCGTGACGCGTGCCAGCGGAACCATCTACACCGGCGCTGCGGGCCGTCGAACCGTGGACCAGCCGATGACGGCCGACACCGTCCTAGCCCTGTATTCGGCGAGCAAGCCGCTGACCGCGACGGCGGTTCTGCAATGCGTCGAGGACGGACTCCTGGACCTCGACGCACCGGCGGCGGAGTACTTTCCCCTGCTGGGGGAAGTCGGTGTGCTCGACGGCTTCGCCGACGACGGCGGTCCCCGGATTCGACAAGTCCGCACACCCATCACGACGCGGATGCTGCTGTTGCACACGGCTGGATTCGCGTACCCGTTCTTCAGCGACAACTACCGGCGCCTGGTTCGCGACGGTCACTACCCGGATATCGCCACCGCGGCGGAAGCATCGTTGATGACACCGTTGCTGTTTGAACCCGGTTCATCGTGGAACTACGGCAGCAATATCGATTGGGCGGGCCGCATCGTCGAAGCGGTGCGCGGGGCAAGCCTTAACGAGGTGCTCGCGGAGCGGGTTTTCACACCGATTGGCATGGACAGTTCTGGCTTCTTCCTGACCGCTTCGATGAGCGAGCGGAGGGCGACCGTGCATCTCCGCCTTCCCGACGGCGGGCTGAAGGCCACTCGAATGGTCATGCCGCAGTCACCCGAGGTGCAGATGGGTGGGCAGGGCCTCTATTCGACGGTGCCCGACTACGTGCGCTTTCTCCAAATGTGGCTGCGCGACGGTGTAGCTGACGGTGGTCGGGTGCTGAGTACCGAGACCGTCAAATGGGCCACTCGCAATGGCCTCACCAATAATCAACACGTGCATCCGATGCGGAGCGTGGATCCGGTGATCGCCCGCGACTTCGAGTTTTTCCCCGGCCAGCCAGCCTCGTGGGCGTACTCGTTCCTCGTCAACGACGAGCAAGGCCCCACCGGACGCTCTGCGGGTTCCCTGGGCTGGGCGGGATTGGCGAACCTGTACTTCTGGATCGACCGCAGTGCCGATATCGCCGGAATGTGGGCCACGCAGGTCCTCCCGCTCGCCGACCCAACCGCCTGGAACAACTACCAGCGCTTCGAGACAGCGGTGTACGCGCCGTAGTGCGAGAACACGGTCAGGGAGCTATTCGTTCGACGCGTTCATCATTGGGACGCTAGCCAAACCGCCCCACAGGAGGGCGACGGTGGTGTCGATGGCGCTCTGCTTGTCGATGGGGCGGCTGGCGTCGACCCAGTAGCGGGCATTGACCACACTCGCGCCAACGAGGCCGGCGGCCAGCATCCGCGAGCGGTACGGATCCATGCCTGAGTCTTGCATCACAAGACCGTAAACCGCGTCGACGCAGGCTTCGGTGGCACCCTCAACGCGGCGAATAACGGCCGGATCCATGGCGTCCGAAGCGAAAATTAGGCGGTAGCCGGAGTTGTCATCGTCGATGAAATCGAAGAACGCTTCCACCGCAACCTGTACGCGCTGGCGGTTGTCACTGGTCGTCAATAGGGCCCGATTAACCTCGGACACCAGCTTGTCCGCATGCGAGTCGACAACCGCGATGTAGAGGTCCAACTTGGACGGGAAGTGCTGGTACAAAACGGGTTTGCTAACACCCGCGTGGATGGCAATTTCGTCCATTCCCGCAGAGTGATAACCCCGTTCGACGAAGATTTCGCTCGCTGCGTCGAGGAGTTGACGGCGGCGTGCACTGCGCGGAAGCCGGGTGCTGGTGCGCCCGCTGCCTTCCGTGGCCGACGTGGGAGAACTGGGAGAGGACATTCCTAAATGGTACTAGGAGAGGGCGCGATCACAGCTTTGGGATCGCGGAATCGGCGGGTAGATGTGCGGTGCCCAAGGCCATCTGTGAGAAAGTTGAGGCGTGACCGGTACACCTGAGCCAGGGACGCAACGTCCCCGTCGACCGCGGCCCGACCAGCCGCTGCGTGCTCGGTGGGACCCCATCGCCGACTCGGGACGAGTTCGCGCCGAGCGGGTGGAGCGCCGCAAGCGCAGCGCCCTTGGCAATTTTGTCAGCACCTACGGGTGGCGCGCGTACGCCATCCCGGTGCTTGCGGCACTCACCGTGGCGTTGCTGGTGCTGACGTTCCAACACAACGAGCCCGCCGCGCCCGCCGAGGCGACGATCACCGGGAACGACGTCCGGAACCCAGATGTGCAGCAGGAAGAGACGACGCCGATCGGTGCTCCTTCCGGGGAAATCCAAGAGGCTGCACTCCCGGCTGGCGCGTTACCGCCGGGCGGACCGTTTACCCACAAGGGCCAACGCGTCTTTCACCCGGTGAACGGCACGAGTGCCAAAGTTGGGACGTCGAACCAGGTGTACACGTACACCGTCGAAGTGGAGGACGGTCTTAACCCGCAAGACTTCGGTGGCGAAGCGAGCTACGCGAAACTCGTGCAGAACACGCTGTCGAACGAAAAGAGTTGGATCGGTGGAGGCAAGGTGTCATTCCGGCGCATCGCCACCGGCAATCCGGACCTGCGGATCTCGCTGTCTTCGACCGATACCACGCGTCAACTGTGCGGCTACCAAATCAAGCTGGAGAGTTCCTGCTATTACCCACCGGACAAGCGCGTGGTCCTCAATGAGGCCCGCTGGATCCGGGGCGCGCAGTCGTTTGAGGGCGACGACCTGTTCTACCGCCAGTACCTCATCAATCACGAAGTCGGCCACGGTATCGGCTACGAGAAACATCAGCCGTGCAAGGAAAACGGTGCGCTTGCGCCGATCATGATGCAACAGACGTTCGGCACCGCCAACGCCCAAATCATGGCCCTCGATCCCGGGATGGAAGCCGACCGCAGCCTGGTCTGCAAGCCCAACGCCTGGCCCTTCCCCAGTAAGTAGTCGAGACTTTCAGCTATGTCGTCGTTGCCGCCGCTTGTTGCACCCGTAGCGGAGTTGAGCCGAGATGAGGTAGCTCGCTACAGTCGCCACCTCATCATTCCGAACATCGGCATGACCGGTCAGAAGCGGCTAAAGAACGCGAAAGTCCTCGTGATGGGTGCTGGCGGCCTCGGTGCTCCAACGCTGATGTACTTGGCAGCGGCCGGAGTCGGGACCATCGGGATCGTTGACTTCGACGTCGTCGAAACTTCCAATCTGCAACGTCAGATCATTCACGGAGTGCACGACGTCGGACGCCTCAAGATCGAGAGCGCGCGGGACTCGATGCTAGAGATCAACCCGCACATTAACGTTCGCCTCCACAATCTTCGGCTCGAACCGGAGAACGCCGTGGACCTGTTTAAGCAGTACGACCTGATCCTCGACGGCACCGACAACTTCGCCACCCGGTACCTGGTCAACGACGCCGCGATTCTGGCGGGCAAACCGTACGTGTGGGGTTCGATCTACCGGTTTGAGGGCCAGGTGTCAGTGTTCTGGGAGGCCGCCCCTGACGGTCGTGGCATCAACTACCGCGACCTATATCCGCAGGCACCGCCGCCGGGGATGGTGCCGTCGTGTTCAGAGGGCGGCGTGCTCGGGATCTTGTGCTCATCGATCGGTTCCATCATGGGCACCGAGGCGATCAAACTCATCTGCGGTATCGGGGAACCGCTCCTGGGACGCCTCATGGTCTACAACGCCCTCGACATGACGTACCGCACCGTCCAAGTTCGTAAGGATCCGGCGGGGGCTGCCGTTACCGCGCTCATCGACTACGACGAGTTCTGCGGTGTGGTGTCCGACGAGGCAACGGCGGCGGCCGTTGGGTCCACCTTGACCCCGGCCGAAGTCGAGGCCGCTCTCCGCTCCGAGACGCCGCCGGCGCTGATTGATGTGCGCGAGCCCGTCGAGTTCGAGATCAACAAGATCGATGGTGCGGTGCTCATACCTTCCGGTGAGATCACGTCCGGTCGCGCACTGGGCGATCTGCCGCATGATCGACCCATCATCCTGTACTGCAAGACGGGTATCCGGTCGGCCGAGGCGTTGGCTTCGTTGAAGCGGTCGGGGTTCGGCGACGCCACCCATTTGCAAGGGGGAATTGCGGCGTGGGCGGCGCAGGTAGACCCGACGATGCCGATGTACTGACACGCCCGGCTGGATACCGCTGAATTGACATTTGGGGGTCCGCCCGCCGGTGTCGCTGACCGAAAAGCGGTGGTGTCCTGGGTAATCTGAGCCTCGTGACCACCATTGCCTCTCCGCCCGAGCAGGTGTTAACGACCTTCGGGCTCACCGCACATCCGCCCATTGCGATGGATGGTGCGGGCTGGCGTGTTGGTGAAGTGGTCCTCACGCTGGTCCCGGACCATGCGCGCGCCGCCTGGTCGGCAACCGCCCGCGAGCATCTCTATGTCGAGGGGATGCGCATCGCTCGGCCAATCCGCGCGTCCGATGGCCGGTACGTGGTCTCGGGCTGGCGCGCCGATACTTACGTGGCGGGGAGTCCGGAACCGCGGTACGACGAAGTTGTTGCCCTCGCTGACCGACTGCACGAAGCGACCGCCAAGTTCGAGCGCCCGCGCTTCATGCTGCAACAACCCGCCCCGCCGTTCAACGACGTCGATGTTTTCGTCGCCGCAGACCGTGCGGCATGGGAAGACGTACCGTTGCGCACCGCACGCGCAGCTGGCATGGACGACCCGGTCACGGAGGACGGCCAACGGAGCATCGCCGAGGTCAAGGTGCTCGGCAAACTCCGCAAGCCCGTCGACCTGCAGCCTCAGGTGGTCCACGGGGATCTCTTCGGCACCGTGCTGTTTGCGGGTGCCGCCGCGCCCGCCATCACCGACATCGTTCCGTATTGGCGCCCGGCGTCGTGGGCCGCAGCGGTCGTCGTTGTTGACGCGTTGGCGTGGGGTGGAGCGAGCGAAGATCTCATTGATCGGTGGTCGCACCATCCGGAATGGCCGCAGATGATGTTGCGCGCCGTGATGTTTCGGCTCGCCGTGCATGGTCTGCACCCCCGTTCAACCACGGGTGCCCTCCCCGGTCTGACTCGCGTCGTGGACCTCGTTCGGATGATGGTCTAGCGAAACCGCGCCAAAAACTTTGGAGTCAGTCGGAAGTCGGTGCTTTCCAAACCATCCGATGAACCTTCATATCGACGCGATCGTCGACTACGCGCACGCCCTCGTCGCGCAACTTCGCCAGCTGACGGGCCCGTAAACCGGCGGCGGGTCGACCGGACGCCGGGACCACTCGATGCCAGGGCAGGTCGGCCGAGTCGGTTCGCATAATCCAGCCGACGATCCGCGGGCTCGACAACCCGACGACGTCCGCGAGATCGCCATACGTGGTGACCATGCCCTCGGGGACCGCAGCAATGAGCGCGCGCACCTGCTCAACCTGTGCTTCGGTGACCGCTGCCATCGTTCGCCTACAGGAGGTCCAGGACGAGTTCGGCGCAAAACTCCGGCGCCAGGAACGGAATCATGTGCTCGGTGTCGACGTGGTGCACGGTTACGGTGTCGGCCCGCTCGGCGGCACACGCCGCCAAGAATTCGGGGCGGACAAAAGACGGTTGTACGCGGTCGGCCACCACAACGTGGGTTGGGATACCCGCAGGCGGGATGCGGAATCGGTCCGTCATCTCACTCCACGCCATCGCTGCCGCCGGTGCGCAAACGCGCCAGCTGACTCGACCGTCAGGCGTATCGACGAGGTGCTCGGCGATCTCGGCATCCAGGATTTCGGGTGGAACTTCGTTCCAGCCCTCCATGCGCTTGGCGGCGCGCGCATCGTCGGCGTCGGTGTTGCCCCAATGCGCCATTGCCGCTTCAGCGATGGTTCCGGCGAACTCGGCATCCAAACCCTGCGCGGGATCGAGCAACACCAGCCCGGCAATCGCGTCGGGGCGAGCCTCGGCAAGCGCCAGGCTGATGGCACTGCCATAGGAGTGCGCGAGAATCACGACGCGGCGTCCGCTCGGCAGATGGCGGTCGAGGACCTGCGCCAGGGCATCGGCGTTATCGGTGATACTCCACGGTGGCTGCCAGGGACTGCGCCCGTGCCCCAGCAAGTCCGGAGCAATAACACGCACACCGGGTAGGAGATCGGCGGCCAGAGATTCCCAGCGTCGCCCATGGCCGGTGAGCCCGTGCACCGCGAGGACGATCAACTCGGAGTCTTCGGGGCCGAACAGGTAAGTGTTCAAGGCGCGGGGCTGGCTCCGCGAGGATGATTCGGCCATGCCACAACTGTAGTGCGGCAGGCGAACGTCGCTGCGGTGACGTGGCGCCGACCGCAGCCGTCGATGTTCGTGCAGGGGCCTGCAGAATTGTCAGATGGGCATGATTCCATGGGTGCATGACCAGACCCGGTACTCGACTCGTGGCTGCGCCGGCACACGCCGACGTCAGTCGTCGATGGCCGGCCGACGTCGCAATGGTGGTCGACGGATCGCACCGCGTCGATCCCGCAAAGCCATGGCGGCCCTGGCGGATTACGGGTGGTCCGGGGACCGGGAAAACGGCCCTCATCGTCGACGCGGCCGTCGCCCGGATCCTGCATCCGGCGGTGGAACCGGAATCGGTGCTGGTGTTGGCCGCCAACCGGCGGGCGGCCACCGCTTTGCGAACCGAGATCACCCGGCGCGTGTTGTCGGCGGGAGGCAGCCTTGGCGGAGCCTTGCGCGAACCGCTCGTGCGTACGATTCACTCCTACGCCTTCGCCGTCCTGCGGCTACAGGCGTCCGCGCACGGTAACCCTCCGCCGCGACTGATAACCGGCTCCGAACAAGACGTGATCCTGCGCGAACTCTTGGCAGGCGACGTGGAGGACGGCGCGCACTATTGGCCCGAGTCGTTGCGACCCGCCCTCACCACCGATGGATTCGCCCAAGCTCTCCGCGACCTCATGATGCGTGCCGCTGAGCGAGGCTTAGGCCCCAGCGACCTCGCTGACCTTGGCCGCGAACACAATCGTCCGGAGTGGGTGGCCGCTGGCTATGCCTTCCGCCAATACGAGGAAGGGTTGCTGCTTCGCGGGGCGGTCGGACTCGACGCGCCCGAAGCCAGCGTCACCGCCGTCGATGCCGCCGAACTCATCGGCTCGGCGCTCTCTGCCTTTGCCACCGACCCCGAGGTACTGGCCGGCCAACGGCAACGCATCCGGCACTTGCTGGTCGACGATGCCCAGCACCTCGACCCGCAGGCAGCATTCCTGGTGCGACTGGTCGGAACTGGCGCTGACTCCACGGTCATCACCGCCGACACCGATCAGTCAGTATTCGGTTTCCGCGGTGCGGACCCCAAGTTCGCCGACGGCCTAGCAGCCGACGATCCCTCCCGAAACCTGGCGCTCACCAACGACTTCCGCAGTTTGGCCGCAGTCAACGGGGTGGGCCGGGCCTTGGCGCGACGGCTTCCAGGTGCCCGCCCGCATCCATACCCGGATGCGGGCACCGGAGATCCCGGCCGCGCCGACGTACGCGTCTTCTCTTCGACCGCCAAAGAAGCCACGGCCGTCGCCGATCTGATGCGACGAGCCCATCTGTTCGACGGCGTGCCGTGGTCGCAGATGGCCGTGATTGTTCGTTCGGTGCCGCGGGCCCTGCCCGCGCTGCGACGGGCGTTCTCCTCGGCCGGTGTACCGATGGCCACTCCCACCAGCGACATCCCCATCCACCGTCAGCGTGCCGTCGAAGCCTTCACACTTGTTTTGCGGGTGGCCGCCGACGATCGACTCCTCGATCCGGACGAAGTAATCGCGCTGCTGTCTGGACCGGTAGGGGGAGCGGACCCGACCCAGTTGCGGCGTCTTCGTCGCGGTATCCGTCGAGTCGACGAGGCGAACGGACGTGACTCCGATTCGCTGCTTTCGCTGGGCCGAGCCCTCGGCGACCCCGACCAGATGGACCACTACCTGAGCGGGCTCACCGAGTTTGAGTCGTATTCGCTGAAACATCTCCGCAAGGTCATTAATGCCGCCCGGCTGGCGAATCAGACGGCGGTGGGTGTCGAGGAAACCCTGTGGCGCGCGTGGCAAGCCAGCGGGCTCGAACGTCGGTGGACCGACCAATCGTTGCGGGGCGGGCGCGGCGGCGATCAAGCTGACCGTGACCTCGACGCGATGCTCGCGATGTTCGAGGCTGCGGGCACGTTCACCGACAACTTGCCTGCCGCTGGCACCCTCGCCTTCGTCGAATACCTTGGGCAACTGCAGATTCCGCGCGAATCGCGCATCGCGGTTTCGGGATCGGAGTCGGTGGCCGTCGTGTCGGCGCACGCGGCTGCCGGCCGCGAATGGGAAGTCGTGGCCGTTCCCGGCGTGCTCGACGGATTGTGGCCGTCGCTGCGCAGCCGCGGCAGCATCCTCGGTACCCCGGCACTCATTGACTTGCTCGACGGCATCGGTGCCGATGCGCTGAACACCATCGCGCGGGGCTCGGTGATGCTCGCAGACGAACGGCGACTGCTGCTGGTGGCGTGCACTCGCGCCCGCAGTCGCCTACTGGTCACGGCCGTCGAAGACGGTAGCGGTGACGCCTCGCCATCACGGTTTATTCCAGAGATCGCCGACGCCATCGGCGGCTACGGATCCGACACCGACCCGGAAGCCGACGCAACCGACGACATTCCGCTCGATCCCGGCGTCCGGCGGGTGCTGTCCCTGCCGTCGCTGGTTGCGGAACTGCGTGCGGTCGCCGTGTCTGGGGCGGATGCCGACGGCGGGCCCGACGAACGCACCCGCGTCGCAGCCTCGCTACTGGCCGACCTCGCACAAGCAGGGGTACCGGGCGCAGCCCCCGCCGACTGGTTTGGGCTGGTTGGTCCCAGCACCGGGACTCCGCTGTGGACTCCGGAACAGGGGCCGCGGACGCTGTCGCCGTCGAACATTGACGCCCTCACGCGCTGTTCCTTGCGGTGGATGCTCGAACGGCACGGCGGCCGCGACGGTGATGCCGAACAAGCCGTCACCGGCACCCTCGTTCACACCCTGGTGCAGGCCGTTGCTGGCAAACTCGACCGCGCCGAGGTCAACTCGGCACTGCACGAGGTGTGGGGTCGGGTGGCCTCGCCCGCCGAGTGGTACAGCCACCGAGAACTCGAACGCGCCGAAGGCATGCTCACGAATTTCCGTGACTGGCTCCGGGTCTCGCGCGATCAGCTGACCGAAGCTGGGGTGGAAGTTGAGGTAGATGCGACCCTGCCGACCGGGGTCGACGATGACGGGAATGCGTTGCTTCCGGTACGACTCATCGGGCGCATCGACCGTCTCGAAGCTGATGGTTCCGGGCGGCCAGTGGTGGTTGACGTGAAGACCGGCAAAAACCCGGTCCGTGCCATTGATGCCCAAGAACACCCCCAGCTAGCGACGTATCAGTTGGCGCTCAAACTCAGCGGCCAGGAGCCCGGCGGTGGCCGCCTCGTATATGTGGCCAGCGCCAACAAAAAGACCGGTGCCGCCGAACGCGTGCAGGATCCGCTGACGCCAGATCAAGTGCAGGAATGGATCGGCGTGGTGCGCAACGCCGCCCAGGCCAGTATCGGCCCGGTGTTCACGGCGACACCCAACAGCGGATGCAGTCACTGCGGGCTGGTTGCTTCCTGCCCGGCGCAACTTCGGGGGAAAGCGGTCACCGATGACTGACGACTTCATGACCAACCACCACGAACGGCCCCGCATTGGCGCGCGATCGCTAGCCGCAGCTCTCGGTCTGCCGTCACCGACCGACGAACAAGTTCAGGTCATCGAGGCGCCGATGGAACCGATGCTGGTGGTCGCTGGCGCGGGTGCCGGCAAAACCGAGACGATGGCTTCCCGCGTGGTGTGGCTCGTCGCGAACAAGCTTGTCGGCCCCGAAGAGATCCTTGGCCTCACCTTCACCCGCAAGGCCGCCAGTGAATTGGCAGCTCGCATCCGGCGTCGACTGTCGATGCTGGCCGGGAGTCCGGCACTGATGGAGTGGGATCCGGGTGGCGAACTCGCCAGCCGTTTGCGCAGCGCAGACGCCGAAGTCAGCACCTACCACGCCTACGCAGGCCGCCTCATCTCCGACTACGGACTGCTGCTGCCCGTCGAGCCGACCGCCACGCTCCTGAGCGAAGCTGAACTGTGGCAGTTGGCGTTCTCCGTGGTGTCGACATGGCCGGGCGAGCTCAACACCTCAAAGGTGCCGTCGTCGGTCACCGAGGCAGTGCTGCGCCTGTACTCAGAAATGGCAGAACACCTCGTTGACGTCGATGACCTGGAGGCGGCGGGTGCGGACCTGTACCGGATGATCGACACGCTCCCCAAGGGCCCGGGGCAGCGTGCCGAACCGAACGGTCAACTCCGCAAAATCCAGGCGGTGATGGACGAACGCCGCGAACTGATACCCCTGGTCCTGGCCCTGCGGCAAGCCATGGCCGCGCAGGGGGCGTTGGACTTCGGCAGCCAGATGTCGCTGTCGGCACGGCTGGTCAGTGAGCACCCCGAAGTGGTCGACGCGGAACGATCCGGCATTCGAGCGGTGTTGCTCGACGAATACCAGGACACCGGCCACTCGCAGCGGATCCTGCTGTCGTCGCTGTTTGGGGGACACAGCGTTGGCGGCAGACGGACCATCGCAGTCACCGCGGTCGGCGATCCCATCCAGTCGATCTACGGCTGGCGTGGTGCCTCGGCGGCCAACCTGCCGCGCTTTGCGCGCGACTTCCCGCGGCCCGACAGTCGCGACGCGCCACGCAAGGAACTGCTGACCAGTTGGCGCAACTGCGTCGGTGCACTGTATTTGGCAAACCAAACGTCGGAGGAACTGCGGCGCCGTGGCGTCCCGGTCAGCCAACTGCGCCCGCGCCCGGATGCTCCCGCAGGAACCGTGCGGTTGGCGCTGACGGAGACCGTGATCGACGAACGCAACTGGATTGCTGACATCATCGAGGACTATTACGTCGCCGCGCAGCGCGACGAGGTCCCGCCGCCCACCACCGCCATCCTGGTGCGTCGCAACGAAGACTCGGCCCCGTTGGCCGCCGAACTGGAACGGCGCGGTATTCCCGCCGAGGTGGTTGGCATCGGGGGACTGCTCCACGTTCCCGAGATCACCGACATCGTCGCCACATTGCGGTTGATGGCCGACCCGATGGCGGGAACCGCGGCTATGCGCCTGCTGACTGGCGCACGCTGGCAACTCGGTGCAGCCGACCTGGCCGCGCTGTGGCGCCGGGCCCGCGAACTCGCCGCAGGCACCAACGGTGCAACCACGGGTGCGGTCACCAGTCGGGAAGCGCTCGACGAAGCCCTCGACGCCGCCCTGCCCGGCGAGTCCGTCGACTCCGCCGGAGTGTGCGATGCGCTCGCCGACCCCGGCGACCAAAGCCGTTACAGTGCAGCTGGATTCGAGCGAATCTCAACGTTCGGCAAACAGCTCGAAGGACTACGACGCCGGATCGGACAGCCACTTCCCGAACTTGTTGCCGACGTCGAACAAACCATCGGCGTCGCGGTCGAAGCACAGATTCGGGCTCGTCGTATGCGCGGTGAAGTGACCGGTCGCGAGCATCTCGATGCCTTCGCCGAGTACGTGACCCACTATTCGGAGCGTTCCGGTGCCACCTTGTCCGGACTGCTGGCGTTCCTCGATGCCGCCGAAACCGTTGAGAAGGGCCTGGAGGCCGGCCAGGTGGAAGTTGCTGCGCAGCGAGTGCAGATTCTTACCGTGCATGCGGCCAAGGGCCTCGAATGGGATGTGGTGGCACTGCCGCATGTGGCCCAACGCATCTTTCCCGGCGGAAAGGCAGAAACGACATGGCTCGGTTCGGCGCGCGAACTGCCCGCCGAACTACGCGGTGATCTCTCGCGGGACGGCGACGAAGGTTTCCCACCGCTCGATCTGACCGAAGTCGCTGACCGGAAAGAACTCGAAGGCGCCATCGACGACCACAAAGAAGCGATCGGGGAGCGGCGCCTCGAAGAAGATCGACGACTTCTCTACGTCGCCCTGACCCGCGCCAAGCACACCCTCCTGGTGTCGGCTCATCACTGGTCCGAGACCGGCGACAAGCCGCGCGGTGGCTCCGATTTTTACACCGAGATCGCCGCGCTGGTCGCCGATGCCGCAGCCGGTAACGTCCCGGACGTCGACCCGACGGGGATGAGCATCGACATCGACGCACTTCCGCCGGAGGAAGACGCCACAAACCCACTGACCGAGCAGCAGGTGTCGGTTCCCTGGCCGGTCGACCTGCTCGGGGATCGCCGACTACCGATGGTCGCTGCCGCCGAGTTGGTCGACACGGCCCGCGCCGAACGGGCCCTGTTTGCCGTCGCCGACCCCGAACCCGCAGACCTCGACGCGCAGGAGTGGCAGCGGGAAGTGCGAGTTCTGCTCGACGAACGTGCCCGCACCACCGAGAAACTCGTGGAGGTGGAACTCCCCGGTCACCTGTCGGTGAGCCAACTGGTGGAACTGGACTCCGACGACCAAGCATTTGCCGCGCGCTTGCGTCGTCCGGTTCCATTTCGACCCAATCCGATGGCCCGCCGCGGCACCGCGTTCCACGCTTGGGTGGAACGACGCTTCGGGGCCACAAGACTCCTCGACGTCGATGAGCTGCCCGGTGCAGCCGACGCTGTCCCGGGTGCCGCCGAAGAAGACCTGGACCTGCTGCGGAGCAAGTTCCTGGCCTCTCCCTGGGCCGACCGGACACCCGTCGAAGTGGAAGTTGGCTTCGAAACCGTTATCGGTAGCACCGTGGTGCGCGGTCGCATGGATGCAGTCTTCGCCGACGGTGACGGTGCCCTCGTCGTCGACTGGAAAACCGGGGCCGTCCCAGAACCGGCCAAACGGGCACCGCTGTTTATTCAACTGGCCGCCTACCGGGTGGCGTGGTCGCAACTGTCGGGGATTCCCCTCGAGGCGGTTCGTGCCGCCTTTGTCTATGTGCGGCACGACTTCACCCTTGAGCCGGCCGTCCTACCCGGACCTGACGAGCTTGCCGCCATGCTGCACACCCGGACTGCCGGACATGCAGTAGCCTCCAATTCGTGATCAGGAGCGGCGTGCGAACACGGTTGAGGCGCAGAGGCGGCCTCGTAGACGAGCCGGATTATGCCCTCGTCGGTGTGGTCCGAATCCCGGAAACGGAAAAGAGTCCCGCCCGCGCAATCGGCCGCCGCGTCCTGTGGGCGCTGACCGCGCTGTTCGTCTGCTCGATTGTTGTGTACATCGATCGTTCCGGGTACATCGACGCCAAAGAGGGCGAGATGACGTATGTCGATGCGCTCTACTACTCGGCCGTGACATTGTCGACGACGGGCTACGGCGACATCACCCCGATCACCGAGTCGGCCCGGCTTGTGAACATCATCTTCATCACCCCGCTTCGCGTGCTCTTCCTGATCGTGCTCATCGGTACGACCCTGGAAGTGCTGACCGAACGTTCGCGGCAGGCGATCAAGATCCAAAACTGGAGGAACCGCGTGCGTAACCACACCATCGTCATCGGCTACGGCACCAAGGGCCGCACCGCGGTGGATGCGGTGATTGCCGATGGCGGTAAGCCCGCCGAAATTGTCGTCGTCGACAAAGATCAGATCGCCCTCGACTCGGCGGGTGCGCACGGACTGGTCACCGTCCGCGGCGACGCCACGAAGTCCGACGTCTTGCGTCTGGCTGGGGTGCAGCACGCGGCCGCGATCGTGGTTGCCGCCAACCGCGACGACACGGCCGTCCTGGCGACGCTCACCGCCCGCGAGATCAACCCGAACGCCAAGATCGTCGCCGCCATCAACGAGTCCGAGAACACGCATCTGATGCGGCAGTCGGGCGCGAACTCGGTGGTCGTTTCGTCGGAGACCGCAGGTCGCCTCCTCGGAATCGCGACGATTACTCCGTCAGTGGTGGAGATCGTCGAAGACCTGCTGAGTCCGGAAGAGGGCTATGCGATCGCCGAACGCGAGGTGGAGCCAGCGGAGACCGGCGGCTCGCCCGCACACACGAAGGACCTGGTCCTGGGCGTGGTGCGGGCGGGCAAGCTGTATCGAGTCGGCGATGAAGAAGTCGAAGCCATCGAAGCTGGTGACCGACTGCTGTACGTCCGACAGGGCGGACCGGCCTGATGCCCGCCTCGTTTGAGCTCGGCGAAGAGCCGCTGCTGGCGCGTGCCAACCTGGACCGCGCCGACCAAGTTCGAAAGAACCCGGAGCGGTTGCGTGCCGGGTGGGCAACGGCGCGCGTCTTGCTGGTTGATCACAGTGGCCAGTACGCCGTAACCGAGCAGGGAACGCTGGGCTGGGTTCCGGCCATCAGCCTCGGTGCCGAACCGGTCGCTGACGGCGTGTTCCTCGCGTTACAGGTGGTCGACGGTCACGAAGTCGACTCGTGGGCGCTGCGCGTTGAGGAGACACCGGACGTTTTCGGCGAGGCGCGCTCGGGGGCTCATCGCCTACCCGCAGATGAAGCAGGTCTGCTCGCGACGGCGCTCGGAATGCTCAACTGGCACCGGACCGCGAGCTATTCGCCGATCGACGGCGACCCACTTGAGCTCGTGCAGGGCGGGTGGCTACGCCGCAACCCCAAAACCGGGGCCGAAGAATATCCGCGCACCGATCCGGCCGTCATCATGGTGATTCACGACGGTGCCGACCAGGTTCTGCTCGGTAGGCAGGCCGTGTGGCCCGAACGCTGGTTCTCGACGCTCGCCGGGTTCGTGGAACCGGGAGAGTCACTCGAGCAGTGCGTGCGCCGAGAAGTGTTCGAGGAAGCCGGAATCCACGTGCACTCGCCGCACTACCTCGGTTCGCAGCCGTGGCCGTTCCCGCGATCGCTGATGTTGGGGTTCGAGGCAATCGGCGATCCGGCAGATCCGCTGTCGTTTCGCGACGGCGAACTGGGCGACGCTCGCTGGTTCCACCGCGACGACGTGCTGCAGGCCCTCGGCCGCGACCGGGAATGGAACGGCACCAACACCGACGCCGAACTGCTCCTCCCCGGATCGATTTCCATTGCCCGCAGCCTCATCACCGGCTGGGCTCGCGCACCGAAACCCTGAACTCGCCCCGGATGTGCCCGGGTCGGGAAAATATGTTGAGATAGCGACATGACTGATGCGGCGACCAACCCGGAACTGACCGTCTACACCACCTCGTGGTGCCCGTTCTGCGATCGCCTGCGCGCCGGACTCGCGCGTCAGGAAATCGAGTACACCGAGATCGACATTGAAGCCACGCCCGAGGCCGCCGAGTTCGTCGGCAGCGTTAACGGGGGCAACCATGTGGTTCCGACGGTCCTCTACGCGGACGGGACCACCGCCACCAACCCGCCGATCGGCGACATCCTCACCAAACTCGGCAAGGTTTAACACCCGCGTTAGGCCCCGCACCGACCACGAAAATGTCAGAGGTGCGTGCGACCGTAGGCGCATGACGGTGACGGAATCACGTACGGCGGGAAGTACTCGAACGGCAGGACGTATGGCAGGCGGCGGAACGGTTGGTAGTCGGTCGCGGACAGCAGGTTCAGCAACCACGTCCGGCCTCGACCCCGAACAACTCGAAGCCGTCCTCGCACCCCGCGGCCCGGTCTGTGTTTTGGCGGGTGCTGGCACGGGAAAAACCCGCACTATCACCCGGCGTATCGCGCATCTTGTCGAATCCGGGCAGGTCAACCCGGAGCAGGTTCTCGCCGTCACCTTCACCGCGCGGGCCGCCGCCGAAATGCGTGAACGACTCGCCGCCCTCGGTATCTCCGGGCCGGGCAATCAAGTCGTTGCCCAAACCTTTCACGCTGCGGCGATGCGTCAACTTCGGTACTTCTGGCCGATGGCCATGGGCGACGTCCGGTGGGAACTCCTCGAGCACAAGTTTCGGATGGTCGGACGCGTCAGCCGGGAGTTGGGGCTCGACGTCTCCGACCGCGACCTGCTGC
The DNA here is from genome assembly GCF_056682775.1 of Gordonia sp. 34D. Taxonomy (NCBI): domain Bacteria; kingdom Bacillati; phylum Actinomycetota; class Actinomycetes; order Mycobacteriales; family Gordoniaceae; genus Gordonia; species Gordonia sp. 34D. The sequence continues at coordinate 64,091 of NZ_CM155293.1, forward strand.
GCGACCTCGCGTCCGAAATTGAGTGGGCCAAGTCGTCGGGCATCGGTCCCGGCCAGTACATGGCCGCTGCTCTAGAAGCGCACCGCGACGTCCCCACAGATCCGCGGACCGTGGCGCAGGTGTTTTCCGCATACGAGGCCGCCAAGGTGGCCCCCAACGGAGACCGTCTCCTCGACTTTGAAGACCTGCTGATCTTCACCACCACAATCCTGCAATCCGATCCGTCGATTGCCGAGGAGTTCCGGTCCCGCTACCGCAGCTTTGTGGTCGACGAATACCAGGACGTCACCCCGATTCAGCAGAACCTGCTCGACGCCTGGCTCGGTGGTCGTGACGACATCACCGTTGTCGGCGACGCCAACCAGACCATTTACAGCTTCACCGGGGCCACGCCCACGTACTTGCTCGACTTCACGCGCCGCTACCGCGAAGCCACGCTCGTCCGACTGCAGCGCGACTATCGGTCCACCCCGCAGGTCGTCGACCTCGCCAACACGGCAATCAGCCAGGCGCGCGGCCGCGCTGCGGGTACCCGCCTGACACTGATCGGCCAACGAGCCGACGGACCCAAACCCATCTTCGCCGGATTCGACGACGATGTCTCTGAGGTTGTCGGTGTTGTTGCTCAGATCAAGCGCCTCATCCGTACCGGTGTGAAGTCGTCGGAGATCGCGGTCGTTTACCGCATCAACGCCCAGTCTGAGCAGTACGAAGAAGCGCTCTCCGATGCCGGTATCGACTACCAGGTGCGGGGCGCTCAGAGCTTCTTCGACCGCCCGGAGATCGCGGCGGGGATGCGTCGCCTCATCTCGTTGGCGCAGGGTGCGCCGCCACCCATGCAACCGGTCGACGCGGTGCGCCACGCGCTCCGCTCGGTCGGCCTCACCGAAGCCGAACCCCAGGGTGCCAATGCGCGGTCCCGCTGGCAGCAGCTCCTGCGGTTGATGGAGATCGTCGAAGCCATCGCCGCGGAAGCCCCCGCTCTCGACTTCGAGGGCCTCGTGCGCAAACTCGACGAACGCTCCCGCATGCGGCACGCGCCGGTCGGTGGCGGCGTCACCCTGTCGTCGATGCACGCGGCAAAGGGCCTCGAATGGGACGCCGTATTCCTCACCGGTCTGCATGAGGGCTCAATGCCGCTGGGGCGCGCCTCCAAAACTACCGACGAAGTGGAAGAGGAACGCCGACTCTTCTACGTCGGAATCACCCGTGCTCGCGAGCACCTGCACCTGTCGTGGAGTCTTTCGCGCGGGGAAGGGCGCAGCAGTAAGCGTCGCCGGTCCCGGTTCTTGGAGTCGCTGATGCCTGAGAAGCCGCGGCTTGAAGCCGCTGCCGGGCCGATGCCTGAGCGATCCGAACCGGACCCCGACGTGTACAAGGCCATGAGCAAATGGCGGGAAGATTATGCCAAGTCCGAAGGGATTTCTCCGGTCAATGTGATGAGCGTATCGATGATCCGATCGATCGCCGTTGCCGTGCCGTCGAGCATCGAAGAATTGAAGAAGGTCCGCGGGTTTGGATCCGAACGAGCCGAGTTGATCGGTCGGCAGATCCTCGAAGTGGTGGATTCGGCTCTCCCCGGAGGCGTCGGCACCGGTAAAACCGCAGGTAGAAAATAGGTTGTGCGTTTCTAGCAGAGCCGCCTAAAGTAGGCGGAGTACTTACGCGGTGCGGGGATCTCCTGTGCCGACTACGACGGTCAAACGAAAGGGAGTCGACCGACATGAACTGGCAAGCAGAACATCTGGCTGTAACAGCAGCGATTGTGGCGCGAGCGCGCCAGCGATTCCCCGTGGCCCGTATGGACGGCATCACGACGTCCTTCCGAAGGTCTCTTACCTAAGAGATCACCGGAACATCAAGGCCACGGCGAATCGCGAAAGCGAATCCGTGGCCTTTTGCGTTGGCGCAAAAGCTCGGCCCGGGTTCACCAGATTCTTAACTTCTGCGAACAGAAAGCCGACTTGAAATGTCTACCCTTGCAATTCCCCGAATATCCCTGCCCTGCCAGGACGATCAGATCGACGCCGACATGTGGTTCGCGGATCAGCCGCAACTACTGGAGGAAGCCAAGGGCCTGTGCAAGCAGTGCCCGCTGCAGGTCCCATGCTTGGAGAGCGCCATGGAGCGCGAAGAGCCGTGGGGCGTGTGGGGCGGCGAGATCTTCGAGCGCGGCGCGGTGATTGCCCGCAAGCGGCCGCGCGGCCGTCCGCGCAAGTACCCGGCCGCGAGCATTTCTTGAAAAAGGGGGTGAGCGACTCGGGTGCGCCGGACCGGTATACCGATCGACGCGACAAGCACAGAGCCGGGACAGGTAGTGACCTGTCCCGGCTCTTGTTTGGTTGGCGAGGTTACCGTTCCATGGTGCCCGGTCGGCGCCGGCTATTCGGCATCAATGCCCGGCATCCATTCCCGCAAGATGGCGCGGTAGGGGGCCTCGGCGTTGAGTTGAGCGGCGATGCCGACGCAGCCGATCAGGACGCGGAAAACCATCACATATTCGCGCGGCACATTGAGGTTGCGCGATGTCTTGTAGACGTCACCGTTGAAGTCGGTCGCCTTACCTGCGGCCCGCTGCAACCACTTGCGCGTGAAGTGGAACGTGTCCGTGTACAGCGGATCGACGTACGGTTGCAGGTACTTCGCGAGGTCTTCGGGCGTCACACGGTCGGCGTGCGAAGCCTGGATGAAGTTTGCTTCCACCATCAGATCGCGTAACTCGTCGTACTTCTTGTCGCGGGCCAGCGCTAAGATTTGGCCCGTCTTCGGAGGCAATCCGTCCGGGTAGTGCCCGACGGCCCCAAAGTCGAGGATCGCGAACCGACCATCGTCCAGGATGTAAAAGTTTCCGGGATGCGGGTCGCCGTGGATCATGCCGACGCGCGCCGGTGAGCTGATCTCGAACGTGGTCATCTTGGCGGCGGCGTTGTTGCGCTGCTCCTGTGTGCCATCGACGATCAGCTTCGACAGTCGAGTTCCGTTAATCCATTCGGAAACAACAACTTTCGGGGCACTCGCAACAACCTTGGGGACAAAGAAGTCGGGGTCGCCGTCGAAAGCTTTGGCAAAGGCGCGTTGGTTGTCGGCCTCGGCGAGATAGTTGAGCTCGTCCTCGGTGCGATCGATGAGTTCATCGACCATCGCTTTGACGTCGGTGCCCGGGGACAGCTTTTGGATCATTCCGGACATCCGGCTCAGCGTCTTAAGGTCTGCTTTGAGGGCGTGATCGGCACCCGGATACTGAACCTTGACGGCAACCTCGCGGCCGTCTGACCAGACGGCCCGGTGAACCTGACCGATGCTGGCCGAAGCGGCGGGTTCGTCGTCGAACTCCAGGAATCGTTCGCGCCACCGCGTGCCGAGCTGCTGGTCGAGGACCTTGTGCACTGCTGCGGCCGACAGTGGCGGCGCTTCGGCTTGCAGTTTGGTGAGCGCTTCGCGGAATGGTTCGCCGAACTCGTCGGGGATGGCGGCCTCCATGATGGACAGGGCCTGTCCCACCTTCATGGCGCCACCCTTGAGCTCACCGAGGACGGCGAATAGTTGCTCGGCCGTCTTATTCATCAGCTCGGCGCTGACTTCTTCTTTGCTTTTACCTGCGATGCGCTTACCGAGTCCGGCTGCCGCGCGTCCGGCCATTCCCAACGGAAGTGAGGCCAGTTTGGCATTGCGACGGCCTTGGCCCCGCGTGATCTCGCTCAATGGTGTCCTTTCGCCGCATGGTTGAGGATAGAGGAAAGCCGGGGCCGAGGCCCGACCCGATTGATTGTGGTGCAGTCACAGCGAGGATGGACAGGGGCGTCGATCGTCCGAACGGTGCTCGGATGCGGGCAAAATTCGATGGTATTTCCCAAGGTCGACGGAGGTTGGGCGTCGCGGACGCGGAGTTTGGTTGCCAGCTCATCGATTTGGGCCAGCGCCAACGCCGCAGTGGCGAACCGGGTTGCCGTACTCGACGCACCCGCGATGGAATGCAGCGTGGCGGCCAAGAGCGGCCATGCGGGGTCGACGTCGGTCAGGTGCAGGTTGAGACACCGCAAACAACTCGACAGCCCGGGTAATACCAGCGGTCCCACCGTCCCGACGTCGTCGCGGACGTATACCGGCAGGTGGGGGACCGCTGCCATCATCAGCGGATGCCACACCGCAGGGTCCGCCACCGGTTGATCGGCGATCACCACCAAACTTGGGCGCTGACCGCCCGGCCCGGGAAGTACCTCGGGATCGTAGGGTTCGGTGGTGGTGCCCACGGGGACGCGGCCATTGAGGAGTACGTCGGCGAGTTCACCGTGCCCCGCGACGGCGATACGCAAAGGTGATCGGTGGGCGGTGGGTTCGACGGCCTTACCGTTGTCGACGAGTTGATCGAGGATCGACCAGAATGCGGTCACGGTAAGCCCAGACGATCGCACCGCCCGCCTGACATGCCGGTATCGCTGTGGCGTGCGGAGTCGTTTGAGGACCTCGGTAACGGCGGTGGCGGTGACGTTGGGGCCAACGTCTACCACCAGCGCGGTCCGCGGGTCGGTGCCAATGTGGACGCGCTTGTCTGCTCGAGTCAGCACCGGGGTACCCGGAGTCAGGATCGGAAGTAGATCGCGCGATTCCATGCAGCTAAGGCTGGCACCGTATCGCTAACTCCGCGACCACGCTATCCACAGATTTGTTGGAAGCCGATGACGGAACCGGCTACTCCTTGCCCCCGTCGTTCTTGCCCCCGTCGTCCTTGATATCCCCGTCGTCCTTGAACTGGCGTTCCAGTTCGGCGAGGGCGTCGTCGATGCCCGAGGTGTCGCCGCCGATTACGCGGTCGATGAATCCTGCCGGATTGTCGAGATCCTCGGCATCTGGGAGCAAGTCCGGGTGGCCCCACACGCCGTCACGAACGCTGACGTCGGAAGCCGCGGTCAACGACCGCCACAGCGTTGCGGCCTCGCGGAGCTTACGGGGACGCAAGTCCATGCCGATCAGCGTGGCGAAGGTCTGCTCGGCCGGTCCGCCCGATGCCCGCCGCCGACGCATGGTTTCGGTCAGCGCCGCCGTGCTCGGGATCCGGTCGCCCAGCGCGTCGGACACGACGGTCTCTACCCAACCTTCAATCAATGCGAGGAGGGTTTCAAGACGAGCGAGGGCGGCCTCCTGTGCCGGGGTCGTGACGGGCTCAAACGACGCCGCCGAACCCATGAGCTCTTCGATCTTGCCCGGATTGGTCAGCAACTCTTGCGGATCGATGCCCCCCGCCATGTTTTGTAGGCCATCGAAATCGACGCGGATTCCGCGCGCATACTCTTCGACGGTCGCGAGCAGTCGCTGCTTGAGCCACGGGACATGCGTGAACAAGCGGATGTGGGCGGCTTCGCGGGCCGCGAGAAATACCACGATTTCCTGGGCGGGCAGGTCGAGCCCCTCGGCGAACTTCGCGATCGCCTCCGGCAACAGCACGCCCATCTGATCCGGGGCCAGCGGCAAACCGATGTCGGTTGATGTCAGGACTCCGCCAGCCATCTGGCCGAGGCCCTGGCCCAGCTGTGTGCCGTACATCGTTCCGCTGAGCTGGCCGATCATCGCCATCATCGGGCCAGCGAGGGCCTTGGCTTCCTCGGGGAGACCGGCGTCCATCGTCTTGGCCATTTGCTCGGCGATCGGATCGCACAGGGTTTGCCAGGTCGGCATCGTGTTTTCCAACCAGTCCACAGGCGTCCACGCCGCAGTGGTGGTGATACCTGCAGGCATTGTCGTTTGGTCGTCGAGCCACACCTCGGCCAGCCGAACGGCATCGGCGACGGCGCGATGTTCCTTCTCAAGCATCGGGGTAAACGAGCCCACCTGCTGTCGAGCAAGGTTGGCTGCTACCTCGTAGTTGACCGCGCCTTGTCCGGCGCCACCGGCCATGCCAGCGCCCATACCGCTGAACATGTTGCCGAGCTGACTGAAAATTTGGCCCAGCTGGGATGGGTCAATAGCGCCGCCATCGCCCATCGCGAAGGCGAACGGGTTCGTCGGATTCTGACCGCCGTTGTTGCCGTCGTTATCGCCACGGTTGTTATCCCCGTCGCCGCTGTTTTTGTCACGGTCGTCGGAGGAGGAAAAGCCGAAGGGCAGATCATTCATACCGTCAACGGTACCGGCATCGGGACGCTGCGCGCCGCGTCCTTGAACACTGCTGCACTACCCTGGTTCGGGTGACCATCCAGCCAGCCCATCGCCGCATCGCCACGATCACTGTCGGCATGGCATTGCTTATTGTTTTCCTCGTCGCAGGCATGACGTTCAAAGTGCCCTACGTGGCGCTGAGCGGAGGCCCCACGGTGAACACTCTCGGCGACCAGAACGGGAAGCCGGTGGTCTCGGTCTCCGACGCGGTCGACCCCCACCCGAAGGGGCACTTAAACCTCACAACGGTGTCGCTCCACGACCAAATGACCTTGTTCCAAGCATTGGGTATGTGGCTGTCGAGCGACTATGAGTTGGAGCCGCGCGAGCTGTACTACCCGCCGGACCAGTCCGTGGAGCAAGTCCAGCAGCAGAACGTCGCTCAGATGAGCAGTTCGGAAGCGAACGCGACTGCCGCAGCGCTGAACTATCTTCATAAGCCGACCACGCTCGGCGTTGACGATGTGGCCCCGAAAGGCCCGTCTGCTGGCAAGTTGAAGCAGTTCGACCGGATCGTGAGTGTTAACGGCGTCGACGTTCCCGACCCTAAGGCAGTCGTTGAGGTGCTGAGCAAGCTCAAGCCAGGCGAGACGATTGAGGTGGTCGTGCAGCGTGGAAACGCGCGGTTGACCGAGCAAATCAAGCTGGGGGAGCGGCCCGATGACAAGTCGCGCCCTTACCTTGGCGTGACCTTCACCACGATGGCCGAAGACCCCAATACGAACATCACTTACAACGTCGGTGACATCGGTGGCCCGTCAGCCGGCACCATGCTGACCTTGTCGATCATCGACCAGATGACGCCCGGCGACTTGTCTGCAGGAAAGTTTGTCGCAGGGACCGGAACCATCAAGCCCGACGGCACCGTCGGACCGATCGGCGGCATCACGCACAAGATCAAGGCTGCGCGCGACGCCGGTGCCACCGTGTTCCTTGTACCGGCAGAAAATTGCGCCGCCGCGACCTCCGACACCCCTGACGGCATCGAACTCGTCAAGATCGACACCCTGACCAGTGCGGTGCAGTCGCTGGACTCGCTCGACGATCCGAAGGCGACGCGCCCTAGCTGCTCTTGATCGTTAGCCGTGGAAAGTCTCGGCGAGCGAATCGAGCAGGTTCGGCGCGAGATCGGGGTGAGTTTGCAGGTCACCGGACTGACCATCGCCGTCGCGCAAGGCTAGAAGCGCAACCCGCTTACCGTTGCGCAGCACACCTGCGGCGAGGCGAGCCTGCTGACGATCCGGATGGGCGTGGGCTGCCTGACGAGCCGCCTCGTCGGCGGCATCGGCGTCGGCCAGTAGCGGCTCAAGCGCGGCATCCAAATCGGCCTCGGCGTCCGGTGGCAGTAGCGTAATTTCCGACACCAGCGCACACCCGACCACCTGTGGTGGCCACGCCACCGTGGTGAGAAGTTGCTCGAGGTCGTCGCTCTCGGTTTCCTGAACCACCGGGCTCAACGCCGAAACGTCGTCGGGATCCACCAGGCCCGGAGCCTGGGCGGCCAATACCGCGGTCGGAACCAACGCGAACAAAATCGGCCGCGAACCCCAGGGCAACTCGGCGGTGTAGGCGAGGCATTGGGCGAGGGCATTGCCGACGTCGGCCTGCGAAAAGCCGGGGCGTGAGGAACTTTCGGAAGGGGTCACGGACTCCATTGTGCCGTGCGCGGGCCACGGTCAACTGGGCCGACTCGCACAAATCGGTAAGCTGGTCGGCATTGTGCTCGCAGTGGCGCGGGCACGGAGTAATCAGGGAGTTTATTCACGTGGTGAGCATGACTGGATCGCACCCTCGGCCATCGCTGTCGCGGCGGTCGAAGATCCTGATCGGGATCGGCGTCGGGCTTCTGCTCTTGGTGCTCATAGCGCCGCGCGTGGTGTCGCTGATTACCGACTGGCTTTGGTACTCGTCGATCGGTTACACCGAGGTGATGAGCACGACGATCGTCACGCGGATCGTCGTCTTCGCGGTGGTTGCAGTATTTGTGGCCGCGGTGATCTTCGGTGCCATGTATGCCGCTTACCGGGTGCGACCTGACTTCGTGATGCTTTCGAGTCCCAACGATCCCCTCGCGCGCTACCGCACCACCATCGGTACCCGACCAAAACTCATGTTCGCGCTACCGGCGGTGCTGATTGGTTTGATGGCAGGCCTCATCGCGCAGGGTTCGTGGGCGACGGTCCAAACTTTCGTCAACCGTGAATCGTTCGGGATCAAAGATCCGCAGTTCAACATGGATATCGGCTTCTACGCGTTCTCGTTGCCGTTCTTCCGGATGATCCTCGACATCGTGATCATTGCGCTGGTTGTCGCCTTCATCGGCAACCTGGTGATGCACTACGTGTTTGGCGGAATCAAACTTGGCGGCGGCGGGCAACGCGGATCGCTGACCCGTGCCGCTCGGGTCCAGCTCGCGGTTATCGCGGGCCTGTTCATGATCGCCAAGGCGGTTGGCTACTGGTTCGACCGTTACGACCTGCTCTACAGCGACCGTCGCGGCGACATTTTCACCGGCGCCACGTACACCGACATTAACTTCGTGCTGCCGTCGAAGCTGATCCTGATGGCTATTGCGATTGTCTGTGCGATTGCCTTCTTCGCGGCCATCGCCCTGCGTGACCTGCGCATCCCGGCCCTGGCTGCCGTGTTGATGCTGGTTTCGGCGCTGATTATCGGTGTCATCTGGCCGGCGGCGATGGAACAGTTCTCGGTGAAGCCGAGCGCCATCACCAAGGAAGACCCCTACATCCAGCGCAATATCCAAGCCACCACCGATGCCTACCGGATTCGGGACGGCGTCGATGTCACGTACGAGCAGAACTGGACTTCGACGCCCGCGAAGCCGGAGTTGGTGAACGCAGACGAGCCGACGCTGTCGAACATCCGCATCCTGGACCCGGACGTGGTGTCGCGCGCCTTCGACCAGCGTCAGCAGCTCAAGAACTTCTACGGCTTCCCCAAGCAGTTGGCCGTCGACCGATACCCGGTCAAGGAAAAGCTGCCGGACTCGGAACAGACGGTTGAACGTCAGCGCGACTTCGTGGTTGCGGTCCGCGAACTCGACCCCTCGAAGTACGACGCAAACCAGCAGGGCTGGATCAATAAGCACACCGTGTACACGCACGGCAATGGTTTCATTGCGGCTCAGGCAAACAAGGTCGACGAGGCCAGCGGCGCGGACAGTCGTTCGGACCGCGGTGGGCAGCCGGTGTTCTTGGTGTCCGACCTCGACACGATTGGTAAGCCCGGCTACGCCCAGCAGCCGATTCAGGTGAAGCAGCCTCGCATCTATTTCGGTGAGCTACTCGCCAACGTGAACCCCGACTACGCGATCGTCGGATCGGCAGACGGGCAGAAGCACGAGTACGACGGTGACGGCCTCACCTACACCTACACTGCTGATTCGGGTGTGCCGCTGAGTAACCTCGGCACCCGACTGCTGTACGCGCTGAAGTACGGCGAGCGGAACTTTGTGCTGTCGGATCAAATCAACGAGGCATCGAAGCTGCTGTACAACCGTGACCCGCGCGATCGCGTCAAGAAGGCGGCACCGTGGTTGAAGGTCGATTCGAAGACCTACCCTGCCGTGATTGACGGCCAGATCAAGTGGATCGTCGACGGCTACACGACGCTGCAGAACTACCCGTACGCGCAGCGCATGTCTCTCGCCGAGGCCACCGCAGATTCGCGGGCGACGACTGTCGGCCAGACCGGCCGCCAGCTGCCCGACGAGGACGTCTCGTATGTTCGTAACTCGGTCAAGGCAACCGTCGATGCGTACACCGGCGAAGTCGATCTCTACCAGTTCGACACCCAAGACCCGGTCCTCAAGACCTGGATGAAGGTGTTCCCGGGCACGGTGAAGCCGCGCGCGGACCTGGACAAGAACACCGACCTGCTAGCGCACATGCGGTATCCGGAAGATCTGTTCAAGCTGCAGCGTCAGTTGCTTTCCAAGTACCACGTGGCCGACTCGGGCACGTTCTACCGGGCGAATAACTTCTGGACGGTTCCGGCCGACCCGACAACCAGCGATGACAACCGGTTGCAGCAGCCGCCGTACTACTTCACGGCGAGCCGCCCCTTCGGTTACGACGCTCAGTACCAGCTGACCGCGGTCATGACGGCGTTGAATCGACCGAACTTGGCGGCCTACATGACGGCGGCGTCCGACCCCGACGGCTACGGCAAGATCACCGTCAAGGTGTTGCCCACAATCAACCAGACGATGGGCCCGCAGCAGGCGGCCGAGAACATGACCTCGAATGGTCGCGTCGCGTCGGACCGAAAGCTGGTGGAGGAAACCACCAAGGTCACCTACGGCAACCTGTTGGCGCTGCCGGTGGGCGGCAACGGCATCCTGTACGTCCAGCCGATGTACACCGAGGCCAAGAGTGGTAACTCGGCGATTCCGAAGCTGTACCGCGTCCTGACCTACTACAACGCGGCAGCTGGCGGCGACAACGTGAGTGTCGGCTATGCCCCGACGGTCGCCGAGGCGCTGGCGCAGGTCGGTATCTCACCGGTCGCGGCCACCGCGCCGGAGAAGGACGGTGGCGCGGCAACAGAGCCCGCCCCGACAGCCAATCCGACACCGCAGGCACCGTCGAACAACGGTAAGGACAGCCCGGCCCGTGATGCGGCAGTGAAGGAACTGGGGCAGGCGCTCGAGAACGTACGCAAGGCCCAGTCGAGTGGTGACTTCAAGGCCTACGGTGAGGCGCTCGACAACCTCGACAAGGCAATTAAGAAGTACGAGTCGACGGGCGGATAGCCCGAACGCGTAAAGAACGCCGGCCGATCGGAATCCGATCGGCCGGCGTTCTTTGTGTTGCAGGGATAGTTAGGAAGGGCGCACCTTTGCGAGGTACCGGTTGATCTCTGCGGGAGTGTTGTCCGGCAATACCGGGGAGTGCCGCAGTTGCCTTACGAGGAAACTGAAAATCATGACCGAGAGCACCAGGCAGCCGAGCGCCAAGACGCCGTAGGTGATGTTCATACCTTTGTTTGCGGGAAGGTCGGCGAGGGTAACGACCCACAGACCGGAGAATGCGCCGCCGGTCAGCAACAGAATGAAGGCGATTACGCCCATCCAATGGTTGCCATGACTTTGTCGCTTCATTGCGTGGTTCGACATTGCTCCTCCTCGGTAGGTCGAACAGTGGAGAAAACACCTGGTACAGAACCTGGGGTGCAATTTCACCCTACCGCAGTTCGTGAGAAACCTCACAGGAGTAAACCTCGCAATCGGTTCCTCACACGTGCGGGTTTGAAGTAGTGGACGGCGACTGCTGCGTCATACGCTCACCTGGAGATCGGATTTCCAGGTGAAGCCAATGCGTAGAGAAGGTCGTACATGCCGCCGCTCAGTCGACTGGTGAGGACCCAACTGGCGGTCGTGTTGATTGTCGGACTCCTTGCCGCGGTGTACGCGGGAGTGCGTTTCGCGCGCATGGATCAGGCCCTCGGAATCGCCGGGTATCGAGTGGTGGTCCACATGGACGATGCCAGTGGCATCTTCGACAACGCCGAGGTGACATACCGAGGGGTTCACGCAGGTCGAGTCAGTGCCATGCGGATGCGCCCGGGCGGCGTCGATGTTGAATTGATGATCGACACCGACCACAAGATCCCGGAGTCGTCAGTTGCGGTGGTCGCAAACCGGTCGGCGATCGGTGAACAGTTCCTCGACTTGCAGCCGCCGTCGTCTGCGGGGCCGTACTTGGCTGACGGTGCGGAGATCGACAAGGTCAAAATGCCGCCGGTGATCGCCGAAGTAATTGCCTCCACGATTGATCTGACGAAGACGATCCCCGTCGACCAGTTGCGCACCGTCGTGACCGAGCTGGGGAAGGCCTTCAACGGTAAGGGTGACGACCTGTCGCGGCTGATCGATTCCCTCGACAAGGTATCCGCAGACGGGCTCGCCAGCCTGAACAGTACGATCGGCCTGATTAAGAGCTCGAATGTGGTTCTCGAGACGCAGGCGGAACAGTCCGACGAGATCCTGAAGTGGTCGCGAAGTCTCGATCTGGTGGCCGCGCAGTTGGCGGGTTCGGACCCGGCGATCCGCCGGATTTTGGCCGATGGCCCCCGTGCGGCGGCCGCACTGTCAGGGTTTCTTGACGACAATGGTGCCGATGCGACCAAGCTGATCGGCCAGTTGGGGCGGACGGTTGATGCGATTTCCCCGACTTCGTTCGCTACCGAGATGACGGTCGCGCTGCTGTCGAATCTGTCGGCTGGTAGCCATTCGCCCGCCCCCGGCAACGGGCAAATCCGGTTTGGGATCGTCTTGGAGACCGGGAATCCGCCCAGCTGTACGCGGGGTTACGAGTCGACCCAGCAGATGATCGCGGAGATCAAACGCAAGAACCCGAACTTCGACATCAACTACGACGACTTCCCGTTCAACACGGACGCGAAGTGCGCCGTCCCGGTCGGCAACCCGACGTCGGTCCGTGGTGCTGATCGTGCGTCGCTGGCCAACCCGGATATCCCGCAACCGTGGGATAACAAGCCGAAGAAGGATCCCGACAAGCTGAACCTGACGCCTGTCGCCACCCAGATGGCAGCTCTCATGGGCGTCCACCCGCGGTAGAAAATGGCTGGTCAGTGTCCTCGATCACGTTGCAGGCAAACCGATTTGCGTTGGAAGTTCACCGGTGTGTAACGTAATCAATGCAACGCGGGGTGGAGCAGCTCGGTAGCTCGCTGGGCTCATAACCCAGAGGTCGTAGGTTCGAATCCTGCCCCCGCTACTAAACAAGAAGACCCGCACCATTTGGTGCGGGTCTTCTTGCATTTCCCGCGCCCCCCTGCCCGTTCTCGCATGATGCGTCGATTCCCGCACTACGTCTGACATAGTGCGGGAATCGACGCATCATGCGGGAACAAGGGGTGCTGCGGGTTCCGACCTAGGTCGGGGAGGCTGGTACGGTCCAAAGTTGCCAGTCGTACTCCATGTTGGGGTCAGGGAACCCGGTGAGATTCCGGGACTGACGCGCAGCGGTGAGGGGGACGGGCGGGGCACGCCGAGGAATCGGCAGCCACTGGAGCAACGCTCCGGGAAGGCGCCTCGGCCCGAATGAACCCGAGTCCGAAAACCTGCTGGCCCTAGCGGCAATCGCCGCCAGGTCAATGCCGGACCTCGCGCACTGGGTCCCTGACCAGATGGGTTACCCATGCCTGCCGGCCTAAGGCTCAACGCCCACCGAACGCGCAGCGACCGGTGTCCGGGTGCGCTGCGCCCGTGGCCCGCCGACGACGGACTCCTCGTCCGCCTCCGACTCATTGGCGGACGCGTCGAATCGGAACAACTTGCGGCAATCCTCGAAGTCGCCGAACGGTTCGGCGACGGCCGCATTCACGTGACGTCCCGAGCAAACCTGCAACTTCGGGCCCTGCAAGGCACGGGACAACTCGACGACGCGACGCTCGCGGCCATCGAAGCCACCGGACTCCTGCCGACGCGCACCCACGAACTCGTTCGCAACATCATGATCTCGCCGCAGACGGGACTGAGCGGTGGTCGAGCCTATCTTCGCCCGACCGGCCACGAACTCGATCGGTTGCTATGCACCGACCCAAAAATCGCCACCCTGTCAGGCCGCTTCCTGTTCGTCCTCGACGACGGTCGTGGCGACCTAATGAACCACGCCTGCGACCTCGGACTTGTCGCACTCGACGGCGCGACCGTCCAAGTCCGAGTCGGCGAAAAATGGGGTCCGGTCGTCGACCTCGACGATGCCGCCCAAACCTTGGCCGACCTGGCCACAGCCTTCGTCGACCGTCGCGGCACGGGTCCGACCGCCCCGTGGCATGTGCGCGAACTGGCGGCACCGCTCGTCGAACCCCAACTGCCGGACCCGCGCGTGCCTCCGCCAGGACCGGCCCTGGCTTACAGCGAGGCACACGTCGAGGTCCCCGGGGCGGGCATGGACCGCGACTTTGTCGAAGCCCGCACTAGCACCACCGATTACCTGATCGTCACGCCCTGGCGCGGCGTACTGATTCCCAAGGACCCACGATGACCAGCCCAACCAGGCCCTCGCGCCACTATCCGTACATTGATTCCGGCCCGGCCATTTACGTCGACTCGTTCGCGACGATCCGACGGGAAGCCGACCTCAGTGGGATTCCGGCGGACGCCGAAAAGCTCGCCGTCCGCATGATCCACGGGAGCGGTCAGGTCGACCTCGCCGCCGATCTCGTGGTGCACCCGGAGATGGTGGCGGCCTCGCGGGCGGCGCTGGCGTCGGGCGCACCGATACTGTGCGACGCCACCATGGTCGCGACCGGAGTCACCCGCGCACGTCTCCCTAAAGACAACGACGTCCTCTGCCTCCTCAACGACCGCCGTGTCCCCGGCCTAGCCGCCGACTGGTCGACGACCCGCACCGCTGCCGCCGTCTCGCTGTGGGAACCGCGCTTGGAAGGGGCGGTCGTGGCGATCGGCAATGCGCCGACGGCCCTGTTTCACCTGCTGGAAATGATCCTCGACGGCGGCCCGCGACCGGCCGCGATCGTCGGATGCCCCGTCGGCTTCATCGGTGCCGCCGAATCCAAGCAGGCCCTTATCGACTTCGCCGCGACCCACGGCATCGACATCCCGTACGTCACCGTCCGCGGACGTCGCGGCGGCTCGGCCATGACCTCATCGGCGCTCAACGCCCTGGCACAGGAGAAGGAATGACCGGCACCTTCACGATCGTCGGCATTGGCCCCGGCGACCCCGAACTCGTCACGATCAAAGCTGCTCGCATCATCGGCGAGGCGACCGTCGTGGCCTATCACGCGGGAACCACCAAGCAGTCGCATGCGCGGCGGATCGCCGACAGCTTCATCCCGACCGAGACCATCGAAGAAGAACTGCGGTACCCGGTTACGACCGGCACCACCGACCATCCGGGCGGATACGTCGGTGCCATGACGGCGTTCTACGAGACGTGCGCCCAACGACTGTCCGCGCACCTCGACGCCGACCGCAATGTGGTGCTCCTCGCCGAAGGGGACCCGCTGTTCTACGGGTCATCGATGTACCTGCACGACCGTTTCAAGGACATCTATCCGACGATGGTGGTCCCCGGAATCCCAGCGTTTGCCGCGGCGACCGCCGCCATCGGCGGCAGCGCCGGACCACTGGTCCGACAATCCGACGTTCTGACCGTCTTGCCCGGCACGCTGCCGGAACCGGAACTCGCTCGACGCCTCGCCGACACCGACGGCGCGATCATCATGAAGCTCGGTCGGACGTTCCCGGCGGTGCGGTCGGCGCTCGCGCAAGCCGGTCGCCTCGACGGCGCCTGGTACGTGGAACGTGCGTCGCAACCGGAGGAACGCTGGCTGCCGGTGGTCGACGTCGACCCCGCGTCGGTGCCGTACTTTTCGCTGATCGTGGTCCCCGGTGACGACGCGAAGAAGGCCACGGCAGCGCGGATGCGAGCCGACGGTGACGTGCCGGAGGAGTCGGTCGTCGCGCGTCCAGCCGCGGAACTGCTGGTGATCGGGCTTGGACCCGGCCCCGACGGATGGCTGACGCCCGAGGCGTCCGCGGCGCTCGCCGACGTGGACCATGTGATCGGCTATGGCCCGTACGTTGACCGTGTTCCCCAGCGAGTCGGCCTCACTCGGCATGCGTCGGGCAACACCGTCGAAGTGGACCGTGCCCGGCACGCGCTGGATCTCGCCAAAGCTGGGGAGAAGGTTGCAGTAGTGTCGGGCGGCGACGCTGGCATCTTCGGGATGGCGGCGGCCGTGTTCGAGGCCGCTGAGGATCCCGCGTATGCGGGGATTGCGGTCCGGGTGCTGCCCGCAGTGAGTGCGGTGCAGGCGGTAGCTGCGAAGGCGGGTGCCCCGATCGGAGCGGACTTCGCGGTGATGTCGCTGTCGGATCGGCTGAAGCCGTGGGCGGTTGTTGAACGACGACTGCGCGCCATTGCCGAAGCGGATCTGGTGTTGGCAATCTACAACCCGGCGTCGCGGTCGCGGACTGAGCAAATCGCGACGGCGCGGGAGGTGCTGCTGGAACATCGGGCCGCCGACACCGTGGTGATCGTCGGACGGGACGTAGGCCGGGCCGAAGAATCACTCACGGTGACGACCCTGGCCGAGCTGGATCCGACGACCATTGACATGAAATGCCTGCTCATCGTGGGTGCAAGTTCCACGCGAATCAGTGCTGCCGGGGTGTGGACGCCTCGCTACGTGAAGGCTTTGGAGCTGGCGCAATGACCGTCCACTTTGTGGGCGCCGGACCCGGTGCCGCCGACCTGCTGACCGTCCGCGCGACGAGACTGCTCGCCGCCGCCGACGTGGTGCTTTATCCGGGGACCTACCTTGATCCCGACGTGCTGAGCCACGCAAGCCCAGACGCTGAGCTTGTCGATACTCAGGGTCTCGACCTCGACCAGATCACCTCCCGAATCGTCGAGGCGCATGCGGCCGGGAACGAGGTGGTGCGCCTGGCCTCGGGCGACCTGTCCATCTACTCGGCGCTCGCCGAACAAACTCGACGGCTCGACGCGGCAGGCGTCGCGTGGGACGTAACGCCGGGCGTTCCCGCCTACGCGGCCGCAGCGGCTGTCGTGGGGCGGGAGCTGACGGTCCCGCTCATCAGCCAGTCAGTGGTGTTGACGCGGACGCAGGCTCGATCGACCGCGATGCAGGCGACGGAAAATCTGGCAGCGTTCGCGGCGACGCGGGCAACACTGGTGTTGCACCTGGCAATCACCAAAACCCGGGCCCTGATGGACGACTTGATCGGCGACTACGGCGCCGACTGCCCGGTGATCGTCGTGTACCGAGCCAGCCAACCCGAGCAGCAGATCCTTAGGGGAACCGTGGCGACCATCGCCGACATCGTCGACGCGGCCAGGCTCAAACGGGCAGCCGTAATCCTGGTCGGTTGGGCGCTGGACCCGAC
Organism: Gordonia sp. 34D; assembly: GCF_056682775.1. Lineage (NCBI taxonomy): Bacteria > Bacillati > Actinomycetota > Actinomycetes > Mycobacteriales > Gordoniaceae > Gordonia > Gordonia sp. 34D. Next base: position 81,168 of record NZ_CM155293.1, read on the forward strand.
GGCCGGAGGGGAGTCGTTCCTGTACGACCCTGCGCGGGAGCGCGGAACTAAGCTCCGCGCGTAAACGTCCACTGGGTCACCGTGCGCATCGGCGTCCAGCCGGTGAAGCTGCCGATCGGGGCGGCGACCTCCACCGCAAGGCGGGTCAACTCGCCGTCGTGCGCGGCGTGCAATTCGCCGAGGAGTCGTTCGGTTTCGATCGTCACGCCGTGCACCACCAGGCGACCACCAGCGGGCAGTGCGGCCAAGCAATGGTCGACGACGCCGGGGGCGGTCGCGCCGCCGCCGATGAAGATCGCTGACGGTTCGGGTAGGCCGTCGAGGGCTTCTGGTGCCTTCCCGACCACGACCCGCAAACCAGGCACCCCGAGGTTGCTGGCATTGCGGGCGATCCGTTCTGCCCGGTCGGGGTGCGCTTCGACTGCGGTGGTCGTGCAGGTGGGATGCGCGCGCATCCACTCGATCCCAACCGAGCCTGCGCCAGCGCCCACGTCCCACAGGTGCTCGCCGGGGACAGGAGCGAGCCGCGCCAACGCCGAGGCGCGCAAGTCGCGTTTGGTGAGCTGCCCGTCGTTCTCGAAAACGCTGTCGGGCAGTCCGGCAACCCACGATCCGTGGGGCGGCCCGATCAGCTCGAGGCCGATCACATTGAGCCTCGACGACGGTCCGGTCCAGGTGGCGACGGTCCCGTCGCGTCGGCTGAAATCGGCCGATCCGAGGTCGCCCAGCACGTGCATAACGCTGGCGCCGTAGCCGAGGTTTCGCAGCAGGTCCGCCACTGCCGCGGGAGTGTTCTCGTCCGACGACAGCACCACCACCCGTCGACCCGCAGACAACTCTCGGACCACTAGCGAAACATCGCGACCCACCAGCGAGACGACCACACACGACTCGGCTGACCACCCCAACTCAGCCCGGGCCAACGCGACTGACGACACTGCCGGGATCACCCGCACACGGTCGGCACCGAGCACGTCGATCAATGTAGAACCGATCCCCGAGACCAGCGGATCACCCGACGCGAGCGCCACCACGGAGCCGCCTGCGACCTCGCCAAGAAAAGCCCCGAGCTGCTCGCGCAAAGGCGACGGCCAAACGTGCCGCCGCTGGTCGGGACGGTCGGGGAGCATCGACAAGTGTCGTGCGCCACCGATAACCACGCTGGCGTCGAGTACTAGTTTTTGCTGTTCAGCGGGCATCGCCGCCCAACCTTCGGCGCCGACGCCAACAACGGTGATCGGCGGCGGGGTCGCGGGGCTCGTTGTCTGGGACACGAACGCTGACGCTATCGTAGGCACTAGGCACGAGGTGCCTTGGAGGCTTCGGCATCGGAAACGGTGGCAACTGCCGACAAGGAGAATCTGGGAAGCCGGTGAGATTCCGGCACAGGCCCGCTGCGGTAAATCGGGCCCCTCCATGCGAGGGGATCCGACAAGTCCGAAGACCGGCCTCGCGCCCGACCCTATTGTGTGGCGGCGTTCTGAACGCCGACCACGTGTGCATGAGCGGGAGCCTCAAATGCCGGTGCAGTACCCCTTTTCTGCTGTCCTCGGATGCGAGACGGCCACCCCCGAGAACGCCGACGTCGGTCGCCGCATTGGCGATATGGGACTGGCGTTGATCCTCACGACAATCGCCCCGGAAATCGGGGGCGTCCTGATTCGTGGGGAGAAAGGGACCGCAAAGTCGACCGCAGTCCGCGCGCTCGCCGCCGTGCTGCCGCCGATCGACGTGTACGCGGCGGACCGCTTCTCCATCGACCCGGCCGACCCCGCAGCCACCTCACCCGACGCCCCGTTCGCTGATACGACGACTCTCACCCGGCCGGTTCGCCTCGTCGAACTGCCGGTCGGTGCCACCGAAGACCGCGTCCTCGGGTCCCTGCACCTGGAACGGGCACTGTCGGAAGGCAAGGTCGAGTACGAACCGGGACTCCTGGCCCGCGCGCACCGCGGCATCCTCTACGTCGACGAAGTGAACCTGCTGCACGACCACCTCGTCGACCTCCTCCTCGACACCTCCGCCATGGGACGCGCGACGGTGGAACGCGACGGCGTCTCGATTGAGCATGCGGCGCGATTTGTGCTGATCGGCACCATGAACCCCGAGGAAGGGGAACTGCGCCCCCAACTCCTCGACCGGTTCGGCCTCACCGTGGAGGTCGCGGCCCCGCGTGAGCCGACTCTGCGCGCCGAAGTGGTGCGGCGCCGGATGTCGTTCGACGCCGACCCCGCAGCCTTCAATGCCAACTACGCCGCCAGCGAGGCTGCGCTCACCGACGAGATCGCAGCGGCCCGAGAACGCGTTGGTGCGGTACGACTCGGCGATCCTGCGCTATTGAAGATCGCCGAAGTGTGCGCGGCGTTCGAGGTCGACGGGCTGCGCGCCGACATCGTGACTGCTCGCGCGGCCGTCGCACATGCTGCATGGTTTGGCCGCGACACCGTCACCAAGGCCGATATCCGCCAGGCAGCTCTGCTCGCGCTGCCGCACCGGCGACGCCGCAACCCCTTCGACGCTCCCGGCATCGACGAGGAACTTCTCGATCAGATCCTGGGCGATGATGAACTGCCTCCGGAACCGCCGGAACCCGAGCATCGTCCGGACGGTCCCGACAATCTCGACGAGTCGACGCAGACCGACGGGGCAGACAACGACCGGGCAGGCAAGGACGGGGCAGAAAAGGACGGAACTGACAGCGGTGAATCCACACCCGCGCCAGATCCCGCTTCCGACGACCAGCAGCCGTCACCGGGCTCGGTCGGTCCCGAGACCGTCGCTGCGGCGACGGACCCCTATCGACCAAAGCACCTGACTGTTCGCGGTATCGGTGCCGGCACAGCCGGACGCCGCAGTCGCGCAATCGCCACCACCGGCCGTCGTATCGGAGCCACCGTCGGCGCGACCGGATCCCTGCACCTGGTGGAAACCATCAAAGCCGCAGCGGGCAAACAGGCGGTACGCCGAGCGACCGACGATCGACGAGAGCGGATCGACCTGCGCGGTGAAGATCTGCGGATCGCCGTCCGAGAGGGGCGCGAAGCCAACCTGGTGCTCTTCTGCGTCGACGCCTCCGGTTCGATGGCCGCACGCAAACGCATGACGCAGGTCAAGACCGCCGTCCTGTCACTGCTGCTGGACGCCTATCGTCGCCGCGACAAAGTTGGCCTGATTTCGTTCCGCGGGAACGCCGCTGATCTCGCCCTACCGCCCACGCACAGCGTCGACGTCGCCGCAGCGCGACTGGACAACCTCCCGGCCGGCGGACGTACGCCGCTGGCTGAAGGACTCCTCGAAGCGGCGCGTGTGGTGACGCGCGAACGGTTGCGCGACCCGCGCCTGCGGCCGCTGTTGGTGATTGTGACCGATGGTCGTGCCACGAGTGGTGCCGATGCCGTCGCGCGGTCGCTGCACGCCGCCGACTACGTCGCGAGCCTCGGCGTCACGACCGTCGTCGTTGATGGCGAAAGCGGTCCGCTGCGCTTGGGCCTCGCCCGTCAACTCGCCGCACGACTGGGTGCCGAACATCTGCCGGTCGCCGAAGTGAGCGCCGAAGCGCTGACGGCCTCGGTTCGCCGGCACACCCACCACTTGAATGGAGCCGCCTGATGCCGCAAGGAGTACCAACGACGGTCCCCAACGACGGTCTCACCACTCGCCAGCGTCGAAACCGACCGCTGCTGATGGTCCACACCGGAGACGGCAAGGGAAAATCCACCGCAGCCTTCGGGCTGGGCCTGCGCGCCTGGAACCAGGGCATGAACATCGGGGTCTTCCAATTCGTGAAGTCCGCCAAGTGGCGCATCGGTGAACAGACCGTCCTGGAACGCCTCGGCCAACTGCACGAGGAGACCGGCGAAGGCGGGCCCGTGCAGTGGAACAAGATGGGCTCGGGATGGTCGTGGAGCCGCAAGCAAGGCGACACCGAAGACCACGCGGCCGCCGCCGTCGAAGGCTGGGAGGAGGTGAAGCGTCGGCTCGCCGACGAGACCCACGACCTGCTGATCCTCGACGAATTCACCTACCCGATGAAGTGGGGATGGGTCGACGTCGACGAGGTAGTGCAGGTCCTTGCCAACCGGCCGGGCCACCAACACGTCATCATCACCGGCCGCAATGCGGCCGCCGCGCTCGTCGACGCTGCCGACTTGGTTACCGAGATGACCAAGGTCAAGCACCCTATGGACGCCGGGCAGAAGGGGCAGCGGGGCATCGAATGGTGAGCCGATGAAGCTACCGCGACTGGTGATCGCGGCACCGTCGACCGGGCAGGGTAAGACCACAGTCGCCATGGGCTTGATGGCGGCGCTCCGTTTGGCCGGACAAGAGGTCAGCGGACATAAGGTGGGACCCGACTACATCGACGCTGGCTATCACTGCCTCGCGACGGGACGCCCGGGACGAAACCTCGATCCGCACCTGGTCGGGGAAGATCGCATCGTGCCGCTACTGCTGCACGGTGCGGCGGGCGCAGATATTGCGATCGTCGAAGGCGTTATGGGCCTCTACGACGGTCGGCTCGGCACCGGCGGATTTGCTTCGACGGCACATGTCGCGACGTTGACATCCTCGCCGGTGGTGCTGGTGATCGACGTGGCGCGACAGTCGCGGACTGTCGCCGCCGTCGCAGCGGGCATGGCGGCCTTCGACCCGACCATCAACATCGTCGGAGTGATCCTCAACCGGACCGGATCGGTCCGCAACGACGCCGAGATTGTCGCGGCCATGGAAACCGCGGGACTACCGGTTTTTGGATTGCTGCCGCGCGACGAGCAACTCGCCACGCCGTCCCGGCACCTCGGCCTGGTGACAGCAAGCGAACGGGACGACTCGGACGAGTTCGTGGACCTGCTGGGGCGCGTCATCGCCGCGCACCTCGACATTCCGGCGCTCCTCCACGCTGCCCGCACCGCACCAGACCTGGAAGCACAGGCGTGGAATCCGGGGACCGAGGTTGTCGCGGAGGGGACTGAGCGTCCCGTTGTCGCAGTGGCTGGCGGTCGTGCCTTCACCTTCCGCTACGCCGAAACCGACGAACTCCTTCGGGCGACCGGATGCGATGTGGTGGGTTTCGACCCGCTCGTCGACACCGCGCTGCCCGCCGGAACCTGCGGACTCTACCTCGGCGGCGGGTTCCCGGAGGTCTACGCCAGCGAGTTGGCCGCCAACCGTGAACTCCTCGCAGACCTGCGGGGTGCGGTCGAATCGGGAATGCCGACCGTCGCCGAATGCGCGGGGTTGCTGTACCTGGCGAACACGCTCGACGGCGCACCGATGGCCGGTGCCGTGCATGCCTCGGCGGAGATGTCGGGTCGGCTGACGCTGCGATACCCGGTGGCCACGGCCACCGCAGACTCCCTGTTGACACGCACCGGCGAGCAGGTGACCGGGCACGAATTTCACCGCACTCAAACCAGTCCGGCGAACGGGCCGGTCGCGGCATGGAGTATCGACGACGCGCCGACGGGCTTCGCGACCGACACCCTGCATGCGTCGTACCTGCACGTGCATTGGGCAGGGCACCCGCAGCTGGCGCAGCGGTTTGCCGACGCGGTGCATCAGCGCGCCGTGAATCAGCTCCGGCCGAGGATGCAGTCGGCGCAGTAACCGCCGCCGGGGATTCGGTAGTACAAGCAGCAGGAGCGCCGCACATAGCTCGGCGTTGTTCCTTCGCTCAGCGTCCCCTTCCCGACGAAAGGACCGTTGAGGAGGTGCCGTCCGACGGCGGTCGCAGCGTCAGCGAGTTCGGGGCGGACCAGATTAATCATGGCGATCGCGCCGAAGGCCGCCGAGGCGATGTTGCCGTCTAACACGGTCGAAGAAAGTGCGTAGTGCGCGGCAATCGCCTCGGCGAGGGGTCTCATCACCGTCGTCAACGCCGCCGAAATGTCGGGCACACCAACAGGTCCGGTGACGACGATCGGCCACGGGCCCGCGGCGGCCGGCTTCCAGAAAGTCGTGTCCAGATCGAGGGCGGGAATATCGATCCCCAAAACTGTTGCTGCGACCTGCGGCGCTAGTAGGCGGGCGAAAAGCCCCAGCGACATCGTCGACGCCGCGACCCGACGATCAATATCTGCTCCGGCCATCTCGGCCAGCAACGCCTGCGTGAATGTGACCCGTTCATCGAGCACGGCACCGTCTTCCACGAGAGCGCGGAGTGGCGTCCAGGTCGCATCGTCGACCGTGTCGTCGAGGGCAAAGAACCCGCCGAGTTCAGCGAGCTTCGATTGCATAGTGCCCAACTTGTATCCCCGACTTTCAACGTGAAGAGGCGCGCCGACCCCACGGGCTGGTCACGCGATCGCTGGGGATAGGATGCCAGGTGCAAGCATGCATGAGGAAGCCGGTGAGATTCCGGCGCAGTCGCGCTACTGTGACATCCCTTTTCGAGAAATCATCAGGGGTGAAGCCAGACCCGAATGCCTGTCACCACCCAATGATCAAGGGCGCATGAACCCTTGAGGAGGACACATGTCGCATTCTGTTGCGGTACCGGTTGCCGGTGCCATTCCCACGATCCCGTTGAAAGAACTTGCTCCGTGGGTAGTGTTTTTCGGTCTCCTTGCGATGGTGGTGATCTTTTTCGTCAGCACCACTCAGGGTGCAGTGTCGGTTCCGCCCGGCACCGGTGTCCACGAGTGGCTCCACGACGGACGTCACCTGCTCGGCTATCCCTGCCACTGAGTTGCGGAGGGATACGCCATGAACGCACGAGCATTTCTTGTCCGTGGCCTGATCGCGGGACTTCTCGCTGGCATCGCCACGTTCTTTGTGGCCTACGCGGTCGGTGAGAGCCAAGTCGAAACCGCGATCGGGATCGAAACAGCCGCCGAGGCCGGACACACCCATTCCCACGACGACAGCGCCGCTGAAGTCTCTCGGGAAACGCAAAAAACCTGGGGACTCTTGACCGGGACTGTTGGCGTCGGAGTCGCCCTCGGAGGCATCGTCGCGCTCATCGCGGCGGCTACTCTCGGTCGCCTAGGGAGACTTCAGCCTGGCGGTTCGACCGCATTGATCGCCGCGATCGGGTTCGTCGCCTTTGCTTTGGTCCCATTTCTGAAGTACCCGGCGACGCCACCGGCCGTCGGTAGCGGCGACACCATCGGCGGTCGCACAATTCTCTACTTCGGGTTCGTCGCGATCTCCGTCGCAGCCGCGGCAGGAGCCACCTACGCGGCAGTCAAATTGCGTGAGAAGTTTGGGACCTACACGGGAGTCGTCAGCGGAATCGCGATCTACCTGCTGGTGGTCGTGGTGGCGGGCAACCTGTTCAGCACGGTCAATGAGGTGGGGGATTTCCCAGCCGATACCCTGTGGTTCTTTCGTCGCGCATCTTTGCTGACCCTCGCCACCATGTGGGGCGTCATTGGTGTCGTGCTGACCGGGCTCGTATCACGGCTCTATGCCGAACAATCGGCGCAAATCCGGCGACAGGAGTTCGCGGCGAGCCTCTGACCCGGGCGGGTAGTTGCGTTGGTCTGGCTACTGAGTCAGCACCCAGACCAACGCTTCGTCGACCGTACTCACGGTGGCGACCCCGGAGGGGGACGGCGGTCGCGCGACAACTACGACCGGTACGCCGAGTTCGGCGGCGGCAGCCAGCTTCGGCCAGGTAAAGCTGCCACCGGAGTCCTTGGTGATGAGGACGTCGCTGGCGTGCGACCGCATCAATGCCCGCTCGCCGTCGAGCGTGTACGGGCCGCGGCTGGTGATTAGTTTCCACGACGACGGAATCGTCACGTCCGGTACATCAACCACTCGAGCCAACACGTGGTGCTCACCGAGGTCTGGAATGAACTGCGCCAACTCCTGCCGCCCAATTGTGAGAAAGGGGCGGCTGCCGAGACGCGCCGCTACGACAGCCGCGTCGGCGTGCGAATCGACATAGCGCCACGACTCCTGCGGTTCCCAACCGGGGCGAGCCAATCGGATCAGGGGCACGTTCTCCGCATCGCAGGCGAGTGCGGCGTTCGTGCTGATGCCGCGGGCGAACGGATGCGTGGCATCGACCACCGCGTGGTACTCGGCCAGCGCGCGCCGCAGGCCATCGACACCACCGAAGCCGCCGATCCGGACTTCGCCGACCGGCAGTTGTGGCCGCGCGACACGGCCGGCAAGTGAACTGGTGACGTCGATACCGGTGGCGACCAGGTGTGACGCCAGCGCGCGGGCCTCACCGGTGCCGCCGAGCAGAAGCACCTTCATGGGGTACCTCCCGGCGGGAGAATCGGTTGCGACTTGGGCGCCCCAGACCTGGCCAACTCGATGAGTGCTTCAACGTCAAGATGTTCTTCGACGAGATCACCGAGACGGTCGAGTCGAGCTTCGCGGGCCCGCGGAAACGACACCGTCGAAGGTGCGATACCGAGGGCCTCGCTTAAGAAGGCGCGGCGGAAGTCGTCGCCTTCTAAACTTCCGTGCCACATGGTGCCGAACACCTGGCCCGACCGCGCTCCGCCGAGGAAGTCCTCGCCGGACGCGACCGACATGTGACCGTGGTGGATCTCGTAGCCATTCGCGAGGGCACCCAAAGCGAAACCGCTCGGCAATCGCAGGTTCTTCTCTGTCTGGAACTCGGTCCGGATATCAAGGAGCCCCAGGCCGTCAACCGAGACACCCGCCCGGGATTCCACGCCGTGAGGATCGGCGATGGTGTGGCCGAGCATCTGAAACCCGCCGCAGATGCCGAGGAGCGGGCGGTTTTGCCCAGCGTGCTTCATGATGGCCCGATCAATTCCGCGGGAACGAAGCCACGCCAGGTCGGCGATGGTTGAGCGTGTCCCCGGCAGCACCACGAGGTCGGCATCGGACACCTCGCGCGGGTCGGTGGTGAATACCACGTCAACGTCCGGTTCCAGACCGAGCGCGTCGACGTCGGTGAAGTTGCTGATCCGGGGGAGTCGGATCACGACGACCTTCCGCGCTCGATCGGTACGGGCACGACGGCCCGCGAGATCGAGGGCGTCCTCGGAATCGAGCCACAGGGTCGAATCCCATGGCAGCACGCCAAACACCCGTCGGCCCGTGAACTGTTCCAGCGAGTCCAGTCCGGGCGTCAGCAGTCCGACGTCGCCGCGGAACTTGTTGACGACGAACCCGCTGACCAGCTGTTGATCTGCGGGTTCCAAGAGGGCAAGGGTGCCGAACATGGCGGCGAAAACCCCGCCGCGATCAATGTCGCCGACCACGATCGTCGGCAGACCGGCGTGTCGAGCCAAACCCATGTTGACGTAGTCGCCCGCGCGCAAGTTTATCTCGGCGGGGGAGCCGGCACCCTCGGCGATGACGACGTCGAAACGCGAGGCGAGGCCGTCGTAGGCGGCATGGGCCGCACGGGCGAGATGCCGTCGGCCGGTAGTCCAGTCGGCGGCATCGACCTCACCAGCGGGCTGTCCCATCACGACGACGTGGCTGCGCCGGTCGGTACCGGGCTTGAGCAAGACCGGGTTCATCGCCGGTTCCGGCGGAACCCCGGCCGCCAACGCCTGGACCCACTGGGCACGACCAATCTCGGCGGTCGTGCCGTCGGTCGCCACGCACACCATCGAGTTGTTCGACATGTTCTGTGCCTTATACGGGGCCACGGAGATGCCGCGTCGAGCCAAGGCTCGGCAGAGGCCGGACGTGACGATGCTCTTGCCCGCGTCGGAGGTGGTTCCGGCCACCAGCAAACCCGCCATCAGGGTGCCCTCAGCAGGTACACGTCCATTGCCCAGCCGACCTTCTGCTTGGCCCTTGACTTGGCCCGGTCGATCTCTTCGGCAACGTCGGCGACCCGCCCAGCGACCAGTTCTTCGGAGGCATCGCCCAAATTGGCACCCCACCAAATTGCCCAGTCACCGAGCCCCGAAAGGTCCGGACTGCCGCCGAGCATGACGCACACATTCCGCTGACCGGCGGCGATGTCGTCATGCAACCGGCGGGCGGTCGTGATGTGGACGGGAACACCGACCGGATGCAGCACGATGCGATGTCGAGCCGCAAGCAGTTGCGGCGCGCTGATGCCGGGGAGAACGTCGTACTCCAGCGGCATCCGGTCGGCGAGTAGCTCCACGACGCGGATCGTCGAGTCGTAGAGCGAGGGGTCGCCCCACACCAGGAAGGCGGCGGTGCCGCCGCGTGCGCGCAACACCTTTTCGTAGGCATCGACGCGGGCCTCGTGCCAGTCTCGGACAGCGGTCACGTAGTCGCCGGAGTCGCCAGAGTCGCTGCGATCGCGCTCTGGATCGGGGACGGCCACCACGGGAATCCGCGATGACTGCGCGACGGCGCGGCGCACGGAAAGGAGCGGATCGTCGTCGGACTTCGCGGCGGCGATGACGTAATCGCAGGTCCGTAAGGCCTCGGCGACCTCGGCGGTTACCTGCGACGGACCCATCCCAATCCCGAGGATGCGTACTTTCGTCGCCGTCATACGTGTACTCCGTCCTCCAGATCGCCCTCGACTTCGAGGTACACCTCGGCCATCGCGGCGAGGGTGTCCGGGTCCGGGTCGGCCCACAGACCGCGCTCGGCCGCCTCATGTAGTCGTTCGACGATGCCGCGCAGCGCCCACGGGTTCGACGTGCGGAGGAACTCTCGGTTGGTCTCATCGAGGACGTACTCGTGCGAGAGCTTCTCGTACATCCAGTCGTGAACCACGCCCGCTGTCGCGTCGAAACCGAAGAGGTAGTCGACGGTCGCCGCCAGCTCGAAGGCGCCCTTGTAGCCGTGGCGCTGCATGGCGGCGATCCACCGCGGATTCACCACGCGGGCACGGAAGACGCGGGCGGTCTCCTCGCTAAGCGTGCGCGTCCGGATGGCGTCGGGCGTGGTGGAGTCACCGACGTAGGCCTTCGGGTCGCTGCCGGTGAGCGCGCGGACGGTCGCGACCATGCCGCCGTGGTACTGGAAGTAGTCGTCGGAATCGGCAATGTCGTGCTCCAGGGAGTCGACGTTCTTTGCAGCCACCGTGATGCGTCGATAGTTTGCGCGCATATCGTCGGCCGCCGGAGCGCCGTCGAGGTCACGTCCGTACGCGAAACCACCCCACGCGGTGTAAACCTCGGCGAGGTCAGCATCGTCGCGCCACGATCCGGATTCGATCACCTGCAGGATGCCCGCGCCATACGACCCCGGCTTCGACCCGAAGATTCGCGTTGAGGCGCGGCGCTTGTCTCCGTGCACGGTGAGGTCGGCCAGATAGTTGGCCCGCGGGAAGTTGGTCTCGGTGTCCTCGTCCAGGTTGACCACCATCGCCACGGCGTCGTCGAGCATCGCCACCACGTGGGGGAAGGCGTCGCGGAAGAACCCAGAGATTCGGACGGTCACGTCGATCCGCGGGCGTCCGAGGTCGGCGGGTGAAATCACGGTGAGGCGACTGACGCGCCGCGAGGCTTCGTCCCATTCGGGGCGAACGCCCAGGAGTGCGAGGACCTCGGCGATATCGTCGCCGGAGGTACGCATGGCGCTGGTGCCCCACACCGACAGGCCCACCGACTTTGGGTACGTCCCGGTCTCATCAAGGTGCCGGGCGATGAGCGAATCGGCCATCGCCTGCCCAGTCTGCCAGGCCAACCGCGACGGGATGGCCCGCGGATCCACGGTGTAGAAATTGCGGCCCGTCGGCAGGACGTTCACCAGGCCGCGCAACGGTGAACCGGACGGTCCGGCCGGGATGAAGCCGCCGTTCAAAGCGTGCGTGATCGCGTCGAGCTCGTCGGTGGTTTGCGCCAACCGGGGAACAACCTGCTCGGCCGCGAACGTCAGGACGCTTTGCACGCCGACGTCGTCGTGCAAGGAGGCGACGACCGTCGGATCCCAATTGGCTTGTTCCATCTGCTCAACCAACCGGCGAGCCTGCGCCTCCACGGCATTGACCTCCGCGAGTTCGGCGCCCTCAGCCAAGCCGAGGGCCGACCGCAACCCGGGGAGCGCATTTCCGACCCCGCCCCACACCTGTGCGGCCCGCAAGATTGCGAGAACCAGATTCACTCGGGCTTCACCCGTCGGTGCCGCACCCAAAACATGCAGGCCGTCGCGGATCTGGGCGTCCTTGATTTCGCACAGCCACCCGTCGACGTGCAGGAGGAAGTCGTCGAACTCGGTGTCTTCCGGGCGTTCCTCCAGGCCGAGGTCGCGATGCATTTCCGCAGACCGCATCAACTGCCAAATCTCGCCGCGGACCGCGGGAAGCTTCGCCGGGTCCATCGCGGCGATGTTGGCGTGCTCGTCGAGAAGCTGCTCGAGTCGGGCAATGTCGCCGTAGGCTTCGGCGCGCGCCATCGGCGGAATCAGATGGTCGACGATCACCGCGTGCGCCCGCCGCTTGGCCTGCGCACCCTCACCGGGATCGTTGACCAGGAACGGGTAAATCAGCGGCAGGCTGCCGAGCGCGGCATCCGGTCCGCACGACGCCGAGAGCGCCGCATTCTTACCGGGCAGCCACTCCATCGACCCGTGCTTGCCCAGGTGAATGATCGCGTCGGCACCAAAGCCGTGCTCAATCCACCGATAGGCACCAAGGTAGTGATGACTCGGCGGCAGGTCAGGATCGTGGTAGATCGCGACCGGGTTCTCGCCGAAGCCGCGGGGCGGCTGAATCAGGATCACCACGTTGCCCGCCTGCAAGGTGGCCAAGACTAACTCGCCCGAGTCGTTGACGAACAAGTTTCCCGGCGACTCGCCCCACGCGTCGACCGTCGCCTCGCGGAGGTCGGTCGGCAGATCGGCGGTCCACTCGTCGTACTCGGCCTTGGTGATCCGCACGTGCGCGTCGGTGAGTTGTGCCGACGTCAACCACTCTTCGTCTTGCCCGCCCGCTGCGATCAGCGCGTGAATCAGCGCATCGCCAGCCCGGGTGTCGTCGTCGGAGTCGAGAAGTCGGGTGACGGGATTGTCGCCGCCGAGGTCGTAGCCTTCGTCGCGCAGGCGGCGCAGCACCCGAATCGCCGACACCGGGGTATCGAGACCGACCGCATTACCGATCCGAGCGTGCTTCGTCGGATACGCCGACAGCATCACGGCCAGCTTCTTCTCTGCGTTTCCCACAGCGCGCAGTCGTGCATGGTTGACGGCGATTCGGGCAACGCGGTTCGCCCGTTCGGGGTCGGCGACGTAATGCGGGAGACCGCGGTCGTCGATCTCCTTGAAAGAGAACGGTGCGGTGATGATCCGGCCGTCGAACTCGGGGATCGCAATCTGGCTGGCCGAGTCGAGCGGGGTGACGCCGTCGTCGGAGGCCTCCCATTCGGCGCGGCTCGACGTCAGGCACAGGCCCTGCAGGATCGGGATGTCGAGGGCGGCCATGCGCGCGACATCCCATGCTTCATCGTCGCCGCCGGCGCTGGCTGTTGCAGGCACCGAGCCACCTGCTGCCAAGACCGTCACGATCAGTGCATCGAGGGTGCCGAGTGCGTCGAAGAGATCGTCCGGCGCGGACCGCAATGAGCCAGCAAAGATCGGCAGGCCAACAGCCTGTCCGGTCGCGTCGATCGCATCGGCCAAGGCGTGCGCGAACGCGGTGTTGCCGCTGGCCTGATGAGCGCGGTAGAAGAGGACTCCTACTCGTGGACGCTGGTTGTCGATCGGCTTCCGGTCGACGAATCCCCAGTTCGGGATGGGTTCCGGGGCCTCGAATCCTTCGCCCGTGAGGAGGATCGTGTCGGAAAGGAAGGCGTGCAGTTGGGCGAGATTGTTGGGGCCGCCTTCGGCAAGGTAGCGGTGGGCCTGTGCGGCAACGCCCATCGGGACGGTGGAGATTTCCATCAGTTCGGCGTTGGGTTCCTGCTCTCCGCCTAGAACCACCACCGGTGTGCCGCGGTCACGGACTGCGGCAAGACCGGGCCAAAGGTCGTGGGGCGAACCGAGGAGTCTGACAACGACCAAGTTGGCGTCTTCGACGGCCGCTGTCAGTTCGGCGTCGTTGCTGCGGGTCGGGTTGGCCAGTACATAGGCGGCATCGCTTGCGCGCGCCGAGAGCAGATCGGTGTCGGACGTGGACAGCAGCGCAATGCGTGCCGAGGGCACACCAGTTGATGCCATGGCGGCAGTTCCTCCTCCGGGGTTCGCGCCCCGTCGTATGTCGGATCAACCCGCGCGCAGTATCTGGCTTCGTCGACAATGCGACGTCACAGTGGCGGAACCGCCCCGGATTTGAACCGGGTTCCTGCCGCGCGGGAGCAACCTGCAGCCTACGTCAGACCGCTATCGCCACCCCGCGCCGCCCTTCTCGCATGATGCGTCGATTCCCGCACTACGTCAGACGTAGTGCGGGAATCGACGCATCATGCGAGAACCAGTTAGCGCGGGGTTGGGCGGGGCATTGCCTGGGCGACGATGGCACCCACCGCGAGGAAGGCGACCATGATGGCGAACGACGCGCGGTAGCCGGCTTCCAAACCGTGGGTGGTGCCAACGCTGCTGTAGACAGTGCCGATTACGGCCGCACCAATCGCGACCGACAACGCCTGCACGGTATTGAAGACGCCCGAGGCGGCACCGGCGAGATTGACCGGCACCTCGTCGAGCACCAGAAGGCCTGCCGATCCGACGATGGCACCGAACCCGAGGCCCGAAACAGTCAACGCGACGGTGAACCAGAGCGCCGGATGCGCCGAAGACTCGGCGAAATCCATCGTCAGCATGCCCGCAATGAAGACGACGGCACCGTATTGCAAGACGCGCTTGCCGAAACGCGGGGCCCACATCGTGGCAGCCAAACCAGCCGAAGCGGGAACCGCGAGCGAGAACGGGATCCACATCAATCCCGTGTGCAGCACCGACCAGCCCAGGGCAAGCTGCACGTGCAGCGACTGCACCAGAAAATAGCCGCCGGTCGGGATCATCAATGCGCCGAACGTTGCAAGGCCCGCGCTAAACGATCGCGTTTGGAACAGGGCTGGCGGAATCATCGGCTCAACGCCGCTTCGCTGCGCGTTGATCTGCTGCTGGGCAAAGACGCCCAAACCGAGAACTCCGGAGCCGATGAGTCCGAACCCCCAGGCAGGCCAATCGTTCTCCGGGCCGAGCGTTATCGGCAGCATGATCGCCGCCAACGACAAACCGAGGACGATGGCCGATCCGGCGGTGATGGGTGCCGGTTTGTCGGCGCGAGTCTGGGGGACAAAGGCGCGTGCGGCGATGATCGCGAGGACTGCCAACGGCACGTTGATCAGGAAGATCGGCCGCCACGACATGCCGAACCAGTCGCCGCTCGTGATGAACGCACCCAAGACCGGGCCGCTGACGGCGGCCAGCCCAATGATCGAGGTGAACAGGCCCATCGCCCTGCCTCGTTCTTCGGGGGCGTACATCACCTGGATGCTGGTCAGGACCTGCGGCACCATGAGTGCTGCGGCGGCTCCCTGCACGATCCGGAAGGCGACGAGTTGGGTGGGATCGGCGGCCAGTCCGCAGGCGAGCGAGGCGGCCCCGAACGCGGCGAGCCCGATGATGAAGAGGCGGCGTCGGCCGAACCGGTCCCCGAGGCGAGCACCGAGAATCAGTCCGACGGCGTAGGCCAGGGGGTATCCGGCAACAATCCACTGCAGGGCGCTCGCTGAAGCACCGAGGTCGTCGGTCATCGTGTGGAGGGCGACGTTGACGACGGTGGCATCCATCAACTCCATGAACGAAGCCGCGAGCAGGCAGATCAACGCGATGGTCCGGGCCCGCGGACTGAGTGTCGGTAGCGCAGTCTGAGACGTGGTCTCAGTGAGCTTCGCGATGGGTCCGCTTCTTGCGTCTTCCTCGGACGTGACAGTCATTTCGGGCTCCTTTGGTCGGATCGCAACTTGGTGTGACCATGACGTTAGGGACCTCAAAGGACAGGAAGTGTCCGCAATCAATTTCAGCTTTCCGGACAGTTTCTGTCCGCTGAATCCGGCACCATGAACCCATGGCCGCTACGACGACACGCACCCTTAAGCTGCTCGCGTTGCTTCAGGCACATCGACTGTGGGCCGCAGCGGAACTCGCCGCGCGGCTGGAGACCACCGAGCGAACGGTGCGCCGCGACGTCGAACGTCTGCGGGAGTTGGGGTACCCGGTGGAGTCGGTGCGTGGCACGGGCGGCGGATACCAGTTGGCACCGGGTGGATCAATGCCTCCGCTAGTGGTCGACGAAGCCGAAGCCGTCGCAATCGTCGCGGCTTTGCGGAGCGCGGCCTCGGGGTCTGCGGCAGGGGTGGCGGAAGCGTCGGTGCGCGCGTTGGCGAAGGTTACGCAGGTGCTGCCGCCGAAGCTTCGCAAGCGCGCCGACGCTTTACGCGCGATGAGCGTCGCCATCCCCGGACAGTCAGCGCCACCGTTGGACGCCGAAGTCATCACGACGGTGGCGCTCGCCTGCCGCGACACCGTCGAAATCGAATTCGACTATGCCCCCGCTGCGCGGGCTGGCCGTACGCCCGGCCGTCGTCGCGTGGAGCCGAACCGCCTGGTCCCGGTAGGTCAACGATGGTATCTGCTGGCCTACGACCTGGGTCGCCAGGATTGGCGAACCTTCCGGCTCGACCGGTTGAAGAATGCAACGCCGGGCAAGCGGAGTTTCCGGCCGCGGGCGATTCCCGGTGGTGACGCAGGCGAGTTTGTTCGCGGCAGCCTCCGCGCCGTCCACCAATCGCACGAGGTCACCGCCGTGGTCCATGCCTCGCCCGAGGTGGTCCGGGCGAAGATCGGCCGCTGGGCACAAGCGGCCGATCATCCCGAGGGTTCTTTGGTGACGCTGCACGTTGAGGACGCCCGCTGGGTGGCGATGGCGTTCGGTTCGCTTGACGCCGACTACGAGTTCGTCAGTCTGCCGCCGGAGTTGCTGCACGACCTCCGCGGCCGCAACGCCCGTGAGTCACGAGCCCTCTACCTGATGGAACGTGAGCGTCAGGCCGACTAGGGGGCACCGTTACGGGCGGAGGCCGCGTTGCCATGACGACTCCAATCGTGCGAGCGACTCGCGGAATCCCGGATTCGGGTTAGCTCCGGAGACGGCGGCAGCTACTGCTTCGGTCGCTGCTTGGCGGTTCACGCCCTTGGTAATTGCGTACGCAATACCGACCGCCGGGGTCCGACTTTGCGCGGCGACGCAGTGCACCAGTACCTCGCGTCCCTCGCTGCGCAGCGCCGCTATGGTGGCGGCCGCGTCGGCGAGGACGAAGTCGAGGTTAGGGTTTATCTGTGCACCGGGTTCGTCGATTAGGCGGAACGGAATGTGCTCGACATCGGGTGCGATCTGGTCTGTTCCGACGAGGCAGAGGCTGATCACCGCGCTGACGTCGGCGGGGAGCGCGCCCAGCGCGGTGACGTCCCCGAGCCACACGCCATCGTCGTGCGGGTGTTGGACGAGAATCGGCGGGCTGGCGGGGTAGTCGATCCGGGTGGCGGTGGGCCATCCGTGCGATTCGGGTCCGCCGGTGGCGGCCAGGTGTACGAGACCGACGAGCTGTTCGCCGCTTAGTCCCGGGTAGCCGTGGAGGATGCGACGCCACCGTGCTGGTACAGCGGATGCACCCCACCGGGCACCGAGGAGGGCGCCGGCGATCGCGGCGACGGTATCGGTGTCGTTGCCGATGCGGATGGCGGTGGTCAGTGCTTCTCCGAAGTGTCGGCACGGCTGATCGATGGGTACCCGGGTGTGGACGATGGCCGACCATGCGGCCTGAAACGCGGCAACCACCCAGCCGTTCGGGGTGAACTCCGCGGGCTCGCGCTGTTCGGCTTCGTCGATGCGCTCACTCCAATACGCGGCGGCCTCGTCGTCGAGGGAGTTCAGGCCGGCGCGCACGTCGAACCTGGCGTCGACAACCGCGCAACGAATGGCCAACGACCACAACGCGCACGCCTCCTGAGCGCGGCGGTCGTAGTGCGTCAGCGCGCTGACTTTCCGCGCTGCGTCGGCGACGGCGGCGGGGTCGTGCAGGTATGGAAGTGCGACGGCGGCGGTGCGCATGAGGGATCCGTTGCCCCCGGAGTGAGTGACAGACCTGCAATGCTCGATGGACGCGGCAGTGGCGGCTGTCCCTGTCGGGTTTGGCCCGACAGCGCGCAGTACCGCGCGGGTTTGGTTGCCGATGTCGGCGGGCCCGGAGTCGTACCAGTCACGGAAGCGGCGGGCGACGGCGGTGAGGCCTTCCTCGGAGCGTAGATCGAGACCGGATGCCGATGTGTCCAAGATGGCCCAGGCCATGGTCGTATCGTCGGTCCACTCGCCCGGGGCGAAGTTCCCGAGGCCACCGCCGAGCATCTGCGGGCCCTCGGGGCCTGGCCGCAGGTAGTCGAACTCGTAGGGTGCGCCAAGTGCGTCGCCGACGGCTGAACCGAGGACCGCGCCACAGGCGCGATCGAGTTGTGCGGGAGTCAATTTCATTTAGGCCACCTCCGAGCCGGTGCGATAAGCGAGGTCATCGCGGGTTGACGTCATGGTTGAGAAGAACTGGTCGAGCAGTAGCGATAGGTGCTGTGGAGCGAAGGGCGTGCAGATCATCGCGCTTTCCAGCCAGATGGACCGATTGACCAGCGTCCACTTGGTGACGACGCTGCGGCGGTTGAGGATTCCCAGTTCCACCTCGGTCGCTCGCCGTGAGTACACACCGTGCGCGACGCGGCTGAAGGTAACGATGAGCGGGGCGTCCGGAAGTACCCTGACCCACACTTTCTGGCCCAGATGGTCCAGGACGCAGTCGCCGTCGTCGTCGACCAACGGTTGCTGCCCGAACTTGTCCCGCAGGGTGTCCTTCACCAGTCCGATCAGATGGTCTCGGTTCCTTGGGTGGTGGGCAGCGGCTTCGGATTTGCGGTCGGCCGCCTGGAAATCTGCCCACAGTGCGTCGCTGCTGCTGTCGCGCTCGAAATTTTTGTCCTGCGTCATCTCAACTCCTTTAGCGTGTCATCATAGCTAAACATTAGCACTCGATACGCGCTAATGTCTTGGGGGTGACGAACAGTGCATTGGAGAAGTACCCGCGACCAGGCGTGACGGTCGACTTAGCGATTCTCACGGTTGTCGGTGCGACAGCGGCAATCCCTGAACTGCGCGTGCTAATCCAGGACCGCACGGACCCGGATGGTCGGGCGCTCCCCGGAGGATTCGTGCGCGAACGCACAACCGTTGCCCAGACCACCGCCGATGTTTTTCGACGCAAGGTGGGGGTCGAGTTCGGCAGCGAGGTGCACCCAAGACTGCTGCGCCTGTTCGACGACCCGAACCGCGACAGTCGTTCCTGGGTGATCTCGGCGGCACACGCCATCTCGGTGCGGGAAGCGGATCTAACTTCGGCGCATGGCGACCTGGTTCGAGTTGATCACGACGGCCGACTCGACGGTGAGAGCCCACTGCAGTTCGACCACGACGAGATCGTTGCTGACGCAGTCAGGGAACTTCGCTCGCGTTACGAGTTTCGCCACCGGTACGCCGATACGCTCCCGGACCCGGACGGCTTCCTCGACGAGCCCTTCACTCTCCATCAACTACGCAAGGTGCACGAAGCCGTGATTGGCGAACGCCTTCACAAGGACAACTTCAACCGCCGCATGAAACCGCTCCTGGACCCGGTCCTTCTCGACGGCGAACCAGTATTGGCGGAGAGCCTAAGGGGACGGCCTGCTGCGTTGTATCGGCGGTTGACAGAAGCTTGATCGGGATTCGGCGAATCGTCTTTAACGCTAACCCCGGGCCGCGATGATCAGCGGAGTTCGTGACACCAGCGGCGTCCAATTGTCGTAGGTCGGGTCTATCTTGTTGAGCATCGGGGCACCGGGAACGACGTAACCCCGGCGATGTGGCTTGTCGCCAGGGATCGTTCCGGGGTCTTCGTCAACCAACGATACGGGGGTGTTGGGAGATGTCAACGACTAATCGGTGGGGCGCGCCCACAGGGCTGACCGGTGTGCCACGACTGCTCACCGCGGTGCGGTTGCGGTCGTATCTAGACGCCGCGCGTGGCGACATTGCTGCGGCACTCCGGCTCTACGATTGGAACATCATGGCGTCGGCTGCCGTGATGGCGACTGTCGCGATGGTCGAAGTGGTGACCCGCAACGCGATGGACACGCAATTGGTGGATTGGGCGCGCCACCGAGGCGACGACTCGTGGTTCGAGATCATTCCGATCGAAGCGCGGGGGCTCGAAGACCTCGATCGCGCACAGCGCAGCGTCGAGAATCGCGGGGTGAGCACCGAGTACCACGACCAAGTTGTTGCCGAACTGACCATCGGTTTCTGGCGTTACCTAGTGGCGCAGCGCTACCTGACATCGCTGTGGGTGCCCGCTCTCCATAAGGCCTTTCCCTCCGGTTACCGGGACATTCGGGAACGCCGCAGGGGCGTCGAACGCCACCTCACCACACTCGCTTTCGTTCGGAATCGGGCCGCTCACCACGAGCCGATCCATCGGCGAGACCTACGCGCTGACCTGCGGGCCGCCGTAGAACTGGCCACCTGGGTGCACGTCGATGCCGGCGACTGGGTTGCCCGGCGCTCGCCACTGGAAGCGGTAGCTGCCCGCCGCCCCCGCGTCCGTTAGGTGCCTACTCGGCGGGGTGACGATCGGCGTCGACTTCGGCACGACGCTGTCCGCGCCACCACCAGAACAGCACTCCGCCCACGGCGAGCACGATCAACGCAATATCGACTTCCGGTCGCGACAGCGTTTCGGCAATCGTCGCCAGTTTGTCCGTGACGCCGCCGCCCACCGGGTCGGCGACGCCGACGAATCCGTCGGTCAGCCAATAGAACAAACCGGCGGCGATCAGCAAAATCCCCGTCAGAACCGACGATGTATGCCACGTTCTGCCCAGCGCGGTGAACTCGCGTCCACGGATAATCGCCCGACCACGGTCCGACAACCGTTGCCAGGTCAAAGCCAACAGCATCATCGGAACCACAATGCCCGCCCCGTACACGGCCAAGAGAATACCCGCGCCAACTTCATCGCCCTGAGCGGCAGCCAGCGTCAACACGGCACCCAGAATCGGGCCGGTACAGAACGTTGCGGCTCCGGAAGCCGCACCGAGGACCGCGCTCTTAACTAACCCCGACCGGTTTTGCGCGGCGTGGCGTAATCGGTCCACTCCGGGCATCTTGCCCGCCAAATCGAAGCCGCGACCGAACATCGCAATGACGCCGAACACGACCAACGCGAGACCGGTGAGTGCGACGATCGCCGATCGATGCTCCACAAACATGCGCCCCGCGGCGCCAATGCCAATTCCCACCGGAACCAGGGTCAGCAGCAGCCCAGCGTAGAAGACACTCGTGTGGAGAACTAGGCGCGCCCCAGATCCGACCGCCGACGCAAAATAGGCGGGCAAAAGCAGCGCGCTGCACGGGCTAATCAGACTGAGGGCACCACCGAGAAACGCGGTCGCGAGTCCAATATCCACAGGTCGCCGCTAGTTTCCGGAAGCGTCGAGCACGCTGTCGATTTTGTCGGTAAAGACGCTGGTCGGCTGCGCACCAAGAATCGGTTGGTTCGCCAGGATGAAAGCCGGTGTCGAGACGGTACCGGCGGTAAAACCGTCGCTCGCCTTGTCACGAATAGCTGACAGCACCCGTCGTGAACCGTAATCGGTCTTGAATCGTTCGACGTCGAGTCCGGCCTGGCTTGCCAGGTCGGCCAAGGCGTCGTCGTTCAACTGGTTCTTGGGGCGATGCTTGCCCTCCGGGAACAGGAGGGCGTGATACTCGCGGAGTTTGCCCTGCAAGCCGGCCGAATAGGCGGCGCGGGCAGCCTGCTCGGATTCGGCACCGAAGATGTTCATTTCGCGGAACTCAATGCGGAGCTTGCCGTCGTCGACGTATTTCAGGAGCTCTGGGAGGGTCTCATGTGACCACTTGGCGCAATACTGGCACTGGAAATCACTGAAGACGACGAGCCCGACGGGCGCATCAACGTCGCCAAGGGCCATCGGGTCTTCCGGGTCGCGGTGCTCCCACTCTGATTGTTCGACCGCAGCAAAGCCGTGGTCGGACTGTTGCTTGGCGGCTTCCTCCTTGTCCGATGCCTGGAAGAGGACGAACGCAACCGCAGCAATGCCCACGATGACGGCGACCAATGGCACGAGACGAGAAGAGCGCATCCAAGTTTGTTGGGGGGCCATGACTGCACCGTAGCAACGGTCCGCCGTAGACAGCCAAAGCCGACGGTGCGCGAACTGTTAGGTTCTGACTCATGACATTGTCGCTCGCGACCCAAGTCGGAATGATCGCAGCCGGCCTCATTTTTCTTTGGGCCTTGCTCCTCGGAGTGTGGAAGTACTGGCAGATCATGCACAGTGCGACGGGGCAGGCGCACATCTACGTCGACATCGCCCACCGGGCAGCCCTGATGTACTCCTTCGCAACCGCGATGCTCGCAATTTTTGTGCAGTTCAGTGCCTGGCCCAGTGTCGTGAATGTCACCGCTCTGGTCATCGTGGTGGCATTCTTCGTCAGCGCGATCGCCGCGTACTGCCTTCACGGATACAAGCAAGACACCACGAACCAATTCCATCCGTCATCGCCAGCCCTATCGGCGTCGATGGTGGCGCTGATCATCGCCGAAATCGGCGGCAGCGCGGTGATCATCGTCGGATTTATCGTCGAACAAGCCCGCACCTGGGGATAGACCGACGCCTAGGGCAGTTCGAAGAGTTGGTTCTGGTGCGGAACCACCGCGGGCCAGCCGAGATCGTGGTCAAGTCGGTGACGGAGGGACTCTGACGCATTGGGTTCGCCATGCACCAAGAATGTCCGCTTGGGTGGATGAGCGAAGCCGCGCATCCACCGGATGAGTTCGTCCGCGTCGGCGTGCGCCGACAGCATGTGCAGATTCTCGATCCGTGCGGACACTGGAATCCACTCGCCATACAACTTGAGGTAACGGGCACCGTCGGCCAACGACCGTCCTCGGGTTCCCACCGCCTGGTAGCCGACCAGCACGATGGTGTTCTGCGAGCCGGGTGCGAACGCCGCGAGGTGGTGGAGGACGCGCCCACCGGTCGCCATCCCGCTGGCCGACAGCACGACCTTCGACTTGCGATCGGCGGAAATGGCCTTCGACGCTTCGGGGTCGCGGACGTAGGTGGCGATGGAAAACATGTCATCGGTGTGGGCAACGTCAAGGCGATGCGCGGCCGGGTGTGTGCGCATCAGTTCGCCCGCGTTGATCGCCATGGGGCTATCGACGTAAATCGGCACATTGGGCAATTTGCCTGCGCGTTTCAGCGTCCACAAGTAGTACAGAATCATTTGCGTCCGGCCGACTGCGAAAGCCGGGATGACGACTGTCCCGCCGCGGTCGGTGGTCGCAGTAATGATGCGGCCCAGTTCGATGGCTGGGTCGGCTGCGTCGCGGAGACGGTCGCCATAGGTGGATTCACAGACGAGGTAGTCGGCGCTCGGAATGGGTTCCGGGTTGTACATGAGGGGATCGTCGTACCGGCCAAGGTCGCCGCTGAAGGCGACGGTGACCCCGCCCCACTCGATCTCCAGTGTCGCTGCACCGAGGATGTGCCCGGCACCGCGGTATAGGGCGCGAACGTCACGGATGGGTGCGAACGACTTTCCGGCTGCGCGCGTGTGGATCTGGCTGAGGGTTTGCTCCACGTCGGCGACGTCGTACAGCGCTCTGGCGGGGGAATGCTTGGTGGACTTGTGCTTGTTGGCGAGCATCGCTTCGCGTTCCTGCAGGTGAGCGGAGTCGCGCAGGATGATCTCGGCGACGTCGCGGGTCGCCGGGGTCATGAATATGGGACCGCGGAAGCCGTCGCGGATTAGCCGAGGTAGGTAACCGGTGTGGTCGAGATGCGCGTGCGTGATGACGACGGCGTCCACGGCAGCCGCGTCGATGGGGAGTGGACGCCAGTTGGCTTCGCGGAGATTCTTAATGCCTTGGAACAGTCCACAGTCGACGAGGATTGTCGCGCCGTCGCGCTGCAGGAGATGTTTGGACCCGGTGACGGTGCCCGCAGCACCGAGACTCGTAAACGAGAGCGTCGACATGATTGGCCTGACCTTCTCCCACTCGTGCTGGTTGTCCTTCGACCATAGGTCAAGCAAGAAGCATGCGGTCTAGACAGCGTTGAACCCGGCCGCGCCGTGCGCGACCGGGTTCAACCAACGAGCTAGTTTTGGTGCTTACAGGTAGGCACCGCAGGTCGGCCATGCGCCTGCGCCCTGGGTAACGAGGACGTTCTCGGCAATGCGGATCTGCTCTTCGCGCGAAGCGTTCGCAGCGTTGCCGGTACCGCCATTGGCTTCCCAGGTGCTCTGCGAGAACTGCAGGCCGCCGTAGTAGCCGTTGCCGGTGTTGATGGACCAGTCGCCGCCCGACTCGCACTGTGCGACAGCATCCCAGTTGTGGCCGGCGTCAGCCGAGGCGACACCTGCGGCGAGGGTCAGCGGGGCAATGGCGATGGCGCCAGCGATAGCGGTACGTGCAGCAAGCTTGGTGAAGCTCATAAATCAATTCCTCCTGGGGCGCGGCTGGCGTAAATTCATGCCGCGTTCGTGGACTGAAGTGACAGTACTGGCTGCAAAACCCGAGGTCACGCCGAAAAAATGTGGCTGCCATCACATCGGGCCGACAATTGCAGGCGTGTAATTTGGGAGTATCGCCTGGTCGCCGCGCAAACGGGCTGTTATCGATCCGTGACCAAAAATTTAGTGAATGTGAGCGGTTCCACGCTCAAAAAGTGATGGCCATCACCGATGGATTAGTACCGTGGCGTGCATGGCCAACTACGCAGACGCCTTTGCGCGCAGTATTGACGACCCCGATGGCTTCTGGCTTGAAGCGGCCTCCGCGATCGACTGGATGACCCCACCCACGAAGGCACTCGACGAGTCCGCTCCGCCCATTTACCGATGGTTCCCGGACGGCACCCTCAATACCTCCAGCAATGCCCTTGACCGCCACGTCGCCGCCGGCCGTGGCGATCGTGACGCCCTTATTTGGGATTCGGCGATGGTCGGCGAGAAGCGCACCTATACCTATGCGCAATTGCTTGATGAGGTCTCCCGGTTCGCCGGTGTGCTGGCCGGGCAGGGCGTCTCCAAGGGTGACCGCGTCATTATCTATATGCCGATGATTCCCGAAGCGGCGATCGCCATGCTCGCCTGCGCCCGCCTCGGCGCGGTGCACTCGGTGGTGTTTGGTGGATTCGCTGCCCCCGAACTTGCCACGCGAATCGACGACGCCGCTCCCGTTGCCATCGTCACCGCATCCGGTGGTCTGGAACCGGGGCGCACCGTCGAATACCTGCCGATGGTTCGCGATGCGCTGGGACTGTCGGAAATGACGCCGAGCACGGTGATCGTTAAAGACCGCCCGCAAGTTAGTGGATCGGCCACGGGCTTCGGCTGGCTCGACTGGGATCAACAGATGGCGACCGCCGAACCGGCCGACGCCGTCGAAGTGGCAGCCACCGATCCGCTGTACATCCTCTACACGTCCGGCACCACGGGTAAGCCGAAGGGCGTGGTCCGCGACAACGGTGGTCATGCCGTGGCGCTGGCGTGGTCGATGCGGTACGTCTACGACGTCTCGCCCGAGGACGTGTGGTGGACGGCGTCCGACGTCGGCTGGGTGGTCGGACACTCTTACATCGTCTACGGTCCGCTACTGCTGGGCGCGACCACCGTGATGTACGAAGGTAAGCCCGTCGGAACCCCCGACGCTGGCGCGTTTTGGCGCGTTATTGCCGAGCACGGGGTATCGGCACTGTTCACCGCACCCACCGCGATCCGCGCGATTCGAAAGGCCGACCCCGAGGCCGCAGAACTCGCGAAATACGACATGTCGAAGTTCACGACGTTGTTCGCTGCGGGTGAGCGCCTCGATCCGGACACCTTCGCCTGGGCGTCGGCCAAGCTCGGCGTGCCGGTCGTCGACCACTGGTGGCAGACCGAGACCGGGTGGGCCATCGTGGCGAACCTGCGTGGCCTGGAACCCATGCCGCTCAAGCCGGGTACCGCGACTGTCCCCGTACCCGGCTTCAACGTGCAGGTTGTCGACGCCGACGGCAAGCAGGTCGCGGCGACGGCCGAAGGCAACATCGTCGTGAAGCTGCCGTTGCCTCCGGGCACCCTGGCTGGCCTGTGGCAGGACGAAGCCCGCTTCCGGTCGTCGTATCTGCAAGCATTTCCCGGCTACTACCTGACCGGCGACTCCGGGTACATCGATGAGGACGGCTACGTGTTCGTCCTCGGGCGGTCGGACGACGTGATCAACGTTGCCGGTCACCGACTGTCCACGGGAAGTATCGAAGCGGTCGTCGCCGCGCACCCGGACGTTGCCGAGTGCGCCGTCATCGGCATCCACGATGACCTCAAGGGGCAGCGCCCGAGCGGCTACGTGGTTCTGAAAGCGGGCGCAAACATCTCCGACGACGCCCTTCGCGCCGACCTCGTCAAATTGGTGCGCGACGAGATTGGTGCCGTCGCGACATTCCGCGACGTGACCGTCGTGCAGGGGTTGCCGAAGACTCGGTCGGGAAAGATCCTCCGCAAGACGATGCGTCAGATCGTCGACGGCGAAGACTACTCCGTCCCGTCAACCATCGAAGACAAGTCCGTCCTCGACGCACTCGTGGAGCAACTCGGCCAGGAATAGGTGCGGCGCGCGTCGTCGTACGGCGTACTCCGGGCTGCCGGGCACCCGAATCTCCTCATTTCTGTCACATCTGCGAGTTTTGCGTCTGCCTAACCATCACCGATCGACCCGATCGGTGATGGTTAGTGCCGAATCGTGACAGAAAAGCGCGACGAGCGGAGCGAGGAGGCGGGCATGAAAATGGGTGAGGGCGGCGCTCACTTCAGGCGGTCGCGGGTCCAGTCGATGAGGCGCGTGATGGCCGGTGAGTCGCTCGCGACCATGGCCGGGTGGTCGATACCGGGGTAGGTGCGATAGTCGACGGGGGTGCCTACGGCACGCAACTGGTTGACGTAGCCCGTTTGTGCCCTCTCGGCGATGAACTGGTCGTCGCCGCCCTGGAGAATCAGCAGGGGTGTGGTCGAGGTGCCGACGGGAGTGTTCTCGGCCAGACGACGGCCCATCGGGCCGGTATCGAGATCCTGCGAGTACGGGTTGGTGCCGACCGCTATGGACTGCGTTAAGGCTGTCGCGAATCCCGGCGCGGTGCGGCACTTGTCCTGCAGGGCCTCCATTGGCAGTCGGGCCTGGAGACGCAGGTAGCGATCGGGATCCACATCGGGGTAGACGTGCGAATAGGCGTCCAGGAGGTAGGCACCGAACGCTGCGGTGCCGCGCGTGGACGGCAAATTGTGGGCGATCGCCCGCAAATCCGATGCGGGTGCCAAGGCAGCGACTCCCGACAGTGGGACGTCCGGAGCGTAACTCGGTGCCGTTAAATCCGTCCAGAGCGCGGCATGCCCGCCCTGCGAGTAACCCCAAACTACGGTCTCGTTCGCCAACGAGAGGCCGTCGACCGAGCGAGCCGCACGTACGGCGTCGAGCGTGGACCGTGCCTCATCTTCGCCGATCAGATAAGGGTGTGGGCCCTGGGTGCCCAGTCCGATGTAATCCGGGGCGACGACCGCCCAGCCTTCGTCGATCGCCCGCGACAACGCAGGCATGGCGCCGGCGGTAAACGGCTTCTCCAGCAACGACGGCGCACATCCTGCGGCAGTGCCGGTGGTTCCATGCGCCCACGCGATGACCGGGTGTGCGGTGCCCGGCTCACCCGATGGGGCAACCACAATCCCACTGGCCAGGGCCGGGTGATCGCCGCGTCGAGTGGTGTAGAGGATCCGCCAGGCCTTGCTGCCTTTACCGATCTCGCGGTTGAACGGTTCCACCCGAAGGAGCGTTCCCGGGGGTCCTTCGGCCGCACCCTCGTAGAAGTTGTCGGCCACGGGAGTGCCCTGACGTGTCTGAAAGCTGACCGCCGCGAGCGGGACCGCTACGACAACCGCGAGCAGGGCGGCAGCAATGCGGGGGACAGGTGTGGGAGAAAGTAGGGGACTTCGACTAAACACCGAAACGGCGGTGGCGACGGCGTACCAGATCAGCGCGATCCCGATTGCCAGCGCCACTGCGAAGATGCTGACGCCCGGCGTGGCATAGGCGACGTACGACAGAGCCAAAGCTGCGATGCCGATCAGACCGTCCGCTACGCGCGGACTGCCGGTCCCGCGAACACCGTCGACGAGGCGCGAGACCGCGAAGGTCGCGAGGCCCGCGGTGGTTGCGGCACTGATTCCGAACGACGTGAGGCCCGGCCAGATTGCCTCGATCATTCCGCACGCGATCATGATGTAACCGCATGCCGTGGAGAAGGTGCTGTGCTGATCTCGATCGCGGATGATTTCAATGACGCCACCGAGCATGAGGGCAAGGCCCAAGGTGACGGCGAACCAGGTGAGCGAGTCAAACGGCCGCAGAATCAGCACGATCCCGATGAGGAACGATGCTGCCGCGAGCAGCGCACGGCGGACCCGATATGGGGGCATTACCCGATACTAGGGTTAGGCCATTTCCCGTCGGCGGTTCGTTTCCAGAATGACATTGATCAGACGACGAACTGATTCAATTCCGGGGATCGTTGTCACCGGACGGATGGGCAATTCGGTGTGGTGGGCGCCCCGTCGAACCGAGCCTGCGTCCACGACAACAGGTCGGGAACGGCGGGGGAGTCGTCCTCGATCAGCGTCATGTGCCCCAGCCCCGGATACGTTCGATACTCCACGTTGCTGCCGGTTGCACACTGGTCGGCCACGAAAGAATTCTGGGAACCCGGGCTAATCACCTCGTCAGACAAGCCCTGACTTATGAGCGTCGGATACGGGAGTTTGGCGCTGGGTGTGTTCTCAGCGAGGCGCACCCCAAGCGGTCCCGAAGTTGGCGGCTGGGAGTAGAAGTTCTTGCCGAGGAGCAAGGCTTCGGCGAGTGACACCGGCAGGGCCTTCGACGACAGGCAGCGCGAGGCCATTCCGCGGATCGGCAGTCGTGCCTGGACCTTCACATAATCGGCGTACGAGACGTCTGGATAGGCCTGTGCGTAGCTTTCCAGCACATACGACGCGAGTAGCGAGCCACCAGCCATCGTCTCCATCCCCACCGCCAGGTCCTGCAGGTTCGCCGCGGGTGCTTGCGCGGCGGTGCCGATAATCGTCACGTCGGGGGCATACGACGGTGCCAGTAACTCGGTCCACAGCGCGGCATGCCCACCTTGCGAATGGCCCCACACCACAGTCTGATTGCTGAGGGTCAGATCGGGGAGCGACCTGGCTGCGCGGACGGAGTCGAGAACCGATCGCGCTTCACCCTCACCAATCACATACGGCGACGGACCCTTCGTTCCCAATCCGATGTAGTCGGCAGCAACCAGGGCCCACCCGTTAGCGATCACCTGCTTCAGGCCGGGAATGTGACCGAATGGTTCGGCCATCATGGACGGCGCGCAATTCTCGGCGACGCCCGTGGTGCCGTGGGCCCACGCGATCACCGGTCGCGGGCCCGACTTGGCCGGTGCAGTGTCGGGAATCAGCACGGTGCCGCTCGCGAGTGCCGGTGAGTTGCCGCGCATCGTCGAATAGAGAATCCGCCAAGCGCGGGCACCGGTCGGTGTGCCCTGGGTCGATGGTTCGACCCGCAGCAGGGTTCCCGGTGCAGTATTGGTGGGGAGATCGGCCTGGTAGAAGGGTCCGGGGACCGGTGCGGTGCCGCGAACGACGAAGGTCGCGATGGCCAGTGGCACCGTGATTGCGACGGCCACGAGGGCGGCGACGGTGCCGAGGAAGGTACGCCAGCGACTGACCGAGTCGGCAGCCTCGACCATCTTGCGGCGATTACGAACCACGCGAATCAGTTCGGCCCCGCCGCGCCAGATAAGTGCAACACCGACGGCTTGCACAGTGAGGAACACGCTGACGCCCGGCCACGACAGGGCCAGGACCGCCGCGGCGATCGCCGCCACACCCATAAGGACATCGACCCACCAGGCGTGCGCACCCCGCGCGGCGCGGAGCCACCGACCAATGCCCCAAACACCCAACGCAATGGTGGCGGCGACGGCGATTCCGAAGATCGACAGACCCCGCCATGCCAGCAGCACCACGCCGACGATGGGGAGCGCCACCGCGACTGCGAGACGCACGGGATTTCGGCGAAGCTCGGCATCCATCAGGTCAAGGACGCCGACAACGATCAGCGCAATGGCCAGGATGGCGGCCATCCACGGAATGCTGGGGAAGGGCCTCAGGAGGAGGAGTGCTCCCAACGCGATTGCGAGGATCGCGAGAACGCCGAGTTCAATCCGGCGCCTGGGCGAAATCCCTTGGGGAGCAGTCATGGCCAAAGCCTAGAGGGAAGCCACCCTAACCAAGTACGCCTCGGTGCAAAAGGGTGCGCATGGCGCGCAGAGTGTCGTCGCTGGTGAGTTCCGGTGAATTCGACTGCGCGACAGTAATTGTGTTGACCGCGCCGATAAACCCGGTCCACAGAAGGGGGTCGGCCGGTTCGGTGATCAAGCCGCGGTCGATGCCGATGGATGCGACCGCGGACAACAGATCTGCCCACCGGGTCCGACGCTCGGCGCGGTAACGTTCAAACTCGGCGCTCACGCCGACTACTTCCACGAAACACAGTCGCGTCCGCCGCGGATCGGCCGCGAAGTGTTCCACGAAGACACTGATACCCGCGTCGAGCACCTCGTCAAGGTTGCCGCCCGCCTCGAACGCGGCGGTGACAGCGGCCTCCACCTTGGTCGACGCGGCATCCTCGATCTGGTCGTAAATAGTGCGTAGCAACGACTCTCGATCGTCGAACTCCACGTAAAACTGACGCGATGACAGCGAGGCATGTTTGCAGACGGTGGCGACCGACGTCGCCGCGAAACCGGCCGTGCCAAACAGTGCGAGTCCGGATTCGCAGAAGCGACGACGGCGGTCGAGCCGCCGATCTTCGATCGACTGCCCCCGGTACAGCCTCGGTTCGCTCACCCCTCAACATTAACCGTGGGCGACCGAGACCAACCGGGGACGCCCGCTATCGTCCCGCGCCCAAGGCCTTACCGAAGAGTCCGGCGAGGTTGGTGCCGATGGTGGCGGAGAACGTCGGCCACCACTGTGCGTCGGAGGCCATCGTCAACTCATCGCGCGTGGTGCAACCGGCTTTGGCTGGCTTGCCGTCCAGTCGATCCTTGAGCCATAGAAACGCCATCGGTGCGCCCGAGATCTCGCCAATGAGATGCTCCGACAAGTGATCTCGCGTGTAGGTGACTTGAGCTTCCGGATTGCGGCAGTACGTCTTCACCAGGGTGTCGACCTGATGGATGGGCACGATCTCGTCGAGCGACGAGTTCCAGATGTACATCGGCATATCGGGCAGGGACTTACCCATCTTGGTGTCGTTCAATAGGCGTTTGACCGCCGGTGCGCGGAGGGCACCACCCGGCCACTGGATGAACCCGAGATTGTTCATGAACGGGAAGGTCATCGACTGGTACTGCACGCAGAGCGGAGCTTTGAGTGCCATGACGGCCTTGCCCACCGGGTTGACGTGTCGGTTGGTGAAGTCGCGGAAATAGTCGTACTCGCGGGTCAGGCCGACAACGGCACCGAACACCAGGCCGCTGGTCGCGCCGTTCTGGGCAGCCAGCAGGAGTTCCTTTAGGTCGGCGGGAACGCCGCCCTCGGCCGCACCGACGATGTTCAGTTCCGGTGCGTAACTCTTCTTGAGTTCGGCCGCGTGGCCGGTAACGATGGCGCCGCCCGAGTAGCCGTAGAGGCCGATCGGGGATGCTTCGGTGATGCTCGACGGGGCAAACGCTTTGACTGCGCGCAGGCTGTCGAGAGTGATCCGTGCCCCGAGCGGGCCTGCCGCGTAGGCGTGATTGGGGCCCTCGTGGTCGGGCAGGACCACCGCGTAGCCCTGGTCGAGGAAACCTTGCGCAATCAACAGTTCGGCGGGAGCAACCACCTGTCCGAGGAGCGAACTCGCGTTGAACTGCTGCACCGCGTACGACACCGAGCAGTGGCCGGCGGTCGAGTCCTCGGCAATCTGCATGGAGATCACCTTGCGGGCACCACCGCGCTTCATGTCTTTGGTGGTGCCGCGCGGCTTCAGCACGGTGGTGACTGCCGGAATTGCGCGGCCCTGGGTGTCGGTGGAGCGGAACGTGAGTTGCCATGCGTCGACATTGATCGGCACCAAGCCGAAGTTGGCTGGAGTGATCTTCCGTGCCCGCAAGATTTCGCCGGGCTTGGCGGCGGCGACCTTTGCTGCAGACGGTCGGTAGAAGTCTCGATCGAGTTCTGATGGGAGCGGTAGCAGTGGCGCGGGTGCGACCTTCACGGCCGGGTTGGCGCTGGCCGGTGCAACGATCAGCGCTGGTGCCGCGGTGATGGCGACGAGCGCGCTCAGTGCGGCGGCCGCATAGCAACGAATTCTCACGGATTCCCCTTTTTGTCCTCACACATCCATCCGGCCCTAACTCCCGGTGTGAAATGACTTCATTTCACAAGATGGATTGAGACTACCGTCTCAGTAGTGCTGATCACAATCCCGACCGAAAAGTTGATCCGATCGCGACCGCCACTTCCGCTTTTCTGTCACAATTCGGCCAAAGCGTCACGACACGCCACGATCGGTGATGGAACGGTCGGAAGTCGGCGTGTCGATGTGACAGAAAAGCGCCGGTCAAATGAAGAAAAATCGGGGCCGAGAGTTCCCGTGAACTCTCGGCCCCGATGCCTTACCGTCGCTGCTCGACTACTTCAGTTCTGAGCTGCTCTTGCCCAAGATGCGGCGCGCAATGATCAGCTGCTGGATCTGCTGGGTGCCCTCGAAAATGTCGAGAATCTTCGAGTCGCGAGCCCACTTCTCCAACAGTGAGTGCTCCGAGTAACCCGCCGTCGACGCCAGTTCCACGGCCTTGTTCGACACGTCGGTGCCGGTGCGTCCGGCCTTGGCCTTCGACATCGACGCTTCCAGTGAGTTTGGCTGCTTGTTGTCGGCCATCCATGCCGCGCGCAGCGCCAGCAGGTACGAAGCCTCGTAGTCGGCCTCCATACGGATGAACTCGGCAACAGCGGCAGGCTGATCGGAAGTCGGCCGATCGTAGTCGATTTCCAGTCCGGCGCCTTCGAGGACGGCGCGCAGTTCTTCGAGTACGGCGCGGCTCAAGCCCACAGCCATCGCAGCCACCATGGGGCGGGTGTTATCGAAGGTCTGCATCACGCCGCCGAAGCCCTTTTTGACGTCGACTTCCGGCGAACCGAGGAGGTTCTTGGCCGGAATGCGGCAGTCTTCAAAGCGAATGACGGCGGTGTCGGAGGCCCGGATGCCGAGCTTGTGCTCAAGCCGAGCAATCGTGACGCCCGGATGGGTGCGCGGCACCACGAAGCTCTTGATCGCGGCGCGACCGAGGCTGCGGTCCACCGATGCCCACACCACGATGTGGCTGGCACGACTGCCAGCGGTCACGAAGATCTTTTCGCCGTTGAGGACGTATTCGTCTCCGTCGCGGATCGCGGTGGTGGTGACGGCGGCCGAGTCCGAACCGAAGCTCGGTTCGGTGATCGCCATCGACGCCCAGACCTCGCCGCCGAAGCTTTCGATCTGCTCGTCTGTTGCGACCGCGGCGATCGCAGCGTTGCCGAGTCCCTGATACGGGATCGACAGCATCAGTCCGACGTCGCCGTACGACGCCCACATCGCATTGAGGACCGACTGCATGTTGCCGCCGTTGGCGACGTAGCCTTCCGGACGCTCCTTGGTGTCACCGCGGCCACCGGCCGCGCCGGCACCGGCCTGACCTGCGGCGGCAAGACCGTTGTAAAGGCTCGCCAGCGTGTCGAGCTCCACCGGGTAGCTGTGCTCGGCAAGGTCGTACTTGCGCGAGATCGGCCGGAAGATCTGCAGCGCAGCGTCGCGGGCCTGTTCGATGGTGCTGTGCAGTTTGGTGGGCAGTTCGAGATTAATTGCCATTTCAGACTCCTTGGACTGGCTCGTCGTCAGAGGACGACGATGCCCTCGCCGATGCCTGCGCCACGCAGGTCGCGGTACCAACGCTCAACCGGGTGTTCCTTGGTGAAGCCGTGTCCACCGAGGAGTTGCACGCCGTCGAGCCCGATCTGCAGGCCCTTGTCGATGGTGAGCTTGCGGGCGAGTGCCGCCTCGCGGGCGAACGACAGTCCCTGCTCGGCGCGGGATGCGCCGCGGAGCGTCACCAGGCGGAGGCCGTCGAGTTCGGTGGCGATGTTGGCGACCATGAAGGCCACGGCCTGCCGGTTCGAGATCGGCTCACCAAAGGCTTCGCGCTCGTTGACGTACGGAACCACGTAATCGAGCATGGCCTTGCCGGTGCCTGCGGCCAGTGCGGACCAGCCAAGGCGCGACAGGCGAACCACGTCGCGGTAGGCGGCGAAAGACTCGTCAGCGTCGCCTTCGCCCAGGACAGCGGAAGCGGGGACCGCCACGTCGTTCAACAGCAGGCGACCCATGCCTGCGGCGCGCAGACCCATGCCGGGGTCAGCTTCGACGACCAAGCCTTCGGAGTTCGATTCGACGATGAACAGCGCCGGGCGGCCGTCGAGCTGGGCGCCGATGATGAACAGTTCGGCGCTTGCGGCGGCGGGGACAAACGATTTGACGCCCGAGAGGCGGTAGCCGCTGGGAACGCGCTTGGCCTTTGTCTGCAGGTCGAAGGCGTCGAACAGAGGGCGGGGTTCGGCGATGACGACGGCCGACGTCGGTACATTCTCGCCGGCGAAGTCGGGCAGGTAGGTGCGCTGCTGCGCGTCGCTGCCGAAGTTGGTGAGGGTGGTGGCTACGCCGCTGGGGGCGAGCAACGGCAGGGCCAGGCCCATGTCGCCGTATGCCATGGCCTCGGCGACGAGCGCGTTGGTGACAACGCCGCGATCGGTGGCGGCACCGTCGAAGGCTTCCGGCACATTGATCATCGTGATGCCGAGTTCTGCCGAACGCTTCAGGATGTCTTCGGGAGCGGTTGCCGCTGCGTCTGCGTCGTAGGCTGCCGGGCGCAGGATCTCGGTGGAGAACTCCTTGACGGTCTCGGCGATCATCGCCTGCTCTTCGTCAGGATTCAGGTTGAAGAAGCCCTTGGATGGCGTCGCGGGGCGTTGCGGCTTTCCGGTGCTGGAGACCTGGGTGAAGGCGCGGTTTGCGGCGCCAAGGGTCTTGAAGCCGGTCTTGGTGGCTTCGTAGGCAACACGGTTGATCGGCTCGCGGAGCTTGTACTTCTCGGCGAGGGGGGAGCCGGTGATCGTGGTCAGTACCCGCATGGCGGTACCGATGGCGCTGCGCTTGTGCGGCTGCGCACCGACGGACGAGGTGTCGCGGGGTTCGGTATTAGTGGTCATTTCCTCACCAGTTCTCGAAGTTTCTTCGGCTCGGAGTTGGGCCCTGGAGCGGTGGTGCGGTGCACCGCCGACACGCGTTATTACTCCGTAGTAAGAACGAACCTTACTCCTCGGTAAGAAGCTTGTCACGTGGGAGCGCGAACTATTGTGGATGTCATGGTCGTCACACACTTTGGACACTCCTGCGTACTGCTTGAAAACGACGGCACGCGAATCCTGTTCGATCCGGGCACCTTCTCCAACGGCTTCGAGGATTTGCGTGATCTCGACGCCATTCTCATCACTCACCAGCATCCTGATCACGCGGATCCGGCACGACTGCCCGCGCTGGTGGCGGCTAATCCCGGCGCCGTTCGGTACGCCGATCCGCAGACCGCGAAGCAGTTTGCCGAGCGGACCGACGTCGGTAGGTGGGAGGTGATGGCACCGGGTGCGTCGGTCACGATTGGCGCGCTGACCGTTCGCGGCACCGGTGGCCGACACGCGGTGATTCATCCGGAGCTACCGGTTATCGACAACACCGCTTACGTGGTGGATACGGCCGATCGGACGGGTGCCTTTATGCATCCCGGTGACAGTCTCTATATTCCGTTTGAACGCATCGATGTGCTGGCACTCCCGGCGGCCGCCCCGTGGCTCAAGCTGAGCGAGCCCGTCGACTATCTCCGCGCCGTCAACCCCCGAGTCGCGTTCCCGATCCACCAGGCGGTGCTGTCGGACGCCGGTCGCACGATCCACAATGCCCGGATCAGCGAGATGTCCCCGGCGGGGACGAGTTTCGTCGTACTTGACGAAGGCACCGCGACCGACCTGTAGGCACCAAGCACCCCCGCCGCCGTCGTTCCCGCATGATGCGTTAATTCCCGCACTATGTCAGACGTAGTGCGGGAATCAACGCATCATGCGAGAACGGCAGGGCGTGGGTGCGGGGCGGGGGATCTGCTGACTACTTCGGGAGGGGGCTGTAGAAGACGAGGCCGTTGCCCTTGTTGTCGTAGACGACGGCACGACGTTCGTGGGCGTCGTTGTAAGCCTGAGTGACGATGCCGCCGCCGTTGGCCTCGACCGCTTTCGCTGCGGCGTCGACATCGTCGGTCTTGATACCGACGACAACCTGGCCGTGAATGGGATGGTCGACGGAAGTGGCAAGCGCGACGGTGATGGCACCGCCGTCAAGGGCCGCGAAATGGGCGCCGTCGCGGAACTTCAGCGGCATCCCGAGCGTGCCGCTGTAAAACTCGATCGACTCGTCGAGGTTGTCGGTCGAGAGGATAATCATCTTCACTTCGTTGCTCATGAACCGGACATTACTCCCGGCTTAGCGACTTGAGAACCCGTTCGTGCAGTAGTGAATTCGTTGCGACGGCACTGCCGCCCGACGGGCCGACAGCGCCCTCGAGCGAGGTGAACGTGCCGCCAGCTTCGCGAACCAGAATGTCGAGCGGTGCCAAATCCCACAGCGACACTTCCGGCTCCGCCGCGATGTCGACCGCGCCCTCGGCGACGAGGCAGTAGTTGAAGAAGTCGCCGTACCCGCGGACCCGCCACACGGCGTCGGTGAGGGCGATCAGTTCGTCACGGATACCGCGGTCGGCCCAGCCGGAAAGGCTGGAGAACGCCAGCGATGCCGAGTCGAGGTTGCCGACCTTCGAGACGGAAATCGGCCTCGGGTCGGAACCGTTCGCGGTCGCGAACGCTCCGAGCCCCTCGGCGGCCCACCACCGTCGAGCCAAGGCAGGCGCGCTAATGACACCGACTGTCGGGACACCGTCAACGAGGAGCGCGATCAACGTCGCCCACACCGGAACGCCGCGCACAAAGTTTTTGGTGCCGTCGATCGGATCGATCACCCATTGGCGACCAGCGAGAACGGCGTCGCCGCCAAACTCTTCGCCGAGGACCGCATCGTCGGGGCGCGCAGCGGCAATCTGCTCGCGGATCAGCCGTTCGGTCGCCAAATCGGCGTCGGAGACCGGCGTCAGATCAGGTTTGGAGTCGACCTGCAGGTCGAGCGCACCGAACCGCGACAGCGTGAGGGCGTCGGCGGCGTCGGCCAAGTCGAGGGCAAGCTGCAAGTCCGGATTCATAGCCACAATGTTCGACGCTATCACCGCGACGGCCACCTCCCCGGCGTCGGCAACGGTAGGCTCCCAGGCATGCCTTGGTGGATTTCTGTGGTGTTCATTCTCCTTATCCTGACGACACTCGCCGCGATGTTCATGCAGCGGAGCGGTCGCCGAATGTTCGGCGGTCAGGGGGCTGGCGGCGACGGATATGTGCAGGGCACGCTCACCGTGACCGGTGTTGGCAGGCTTAACGAGCCCGACAAAAACGGTCGCCGATACTGCACCTTGAGCGGCACCATCATCGGCCCGGAGATCAACCCCACCGAGGTGTATGGCACCCAAATCCTGGCAACCAATGTTCAGACGCCCACCGTTGGCGCCGACCTTCCGGTGATGTACCGCCCCGGCAAGGTCGATTCCACCTGGTCGTTCACCGCGTAGCTGGTCACTGCCGCATTGAGGTTCGTGCCGGGTGTCAGAGGGTAACCTGGTTTCTCGTGCACCCAGATGTCTCTGCTGATCTCGAATCGCTCAACACCACCCTCACCACCGTTGAGAAGGTGATGGACCTCGATGAGCTGCGTCGCCACATTGACGAACTGGAGATGCAGGCCTCCGACCCCGAGTTGTGGAACAACCAAGACCACGCTCAGCAGGTCACATCCCAGCTCTCGCATGCGCAGGCGGAGTTCCGTCGCGTCACCGAATTGCGTTCGCGGCTCGACGACCTGCCGATTCTCTACGAGTTGGCGGAGGCCGAAGAAGGTGACTCGGCTGCCGCGGCGATCGAAGACGCCGATGCCGAACGCACCGAACTGCGCAGCGACATTGAGGCGATGGAAGTCAAGACGATGCTCGGCGGCGAATACGACCAGCGTGAGGCGCTGATCAATATTCGGTCCGGTGCCGGTGGCGTCGACGCCGCAGACTGGGCGCAGATGCTGATGCGCATGTACATCCGGTGGGCCGAGAAGCACGGGCACGGTGTCGAGATCTACGACACGTCCTATGCCGAAGAAGCTGGCCTCAAGTCGGCGACGTTCGCGGTCAAGGCGCCGTACATGTACGGCACCCTCTCGGTTGAGCAGGGCACACACCGTCTCGTCCGGATCTCTCCGTTCGACAATCAAGGCCGCCGCCAGACGTCGTTCGCCGAAGTTGAAGTGCTGCCCGTCGTTGAGACCACCGACCACATCGACATCGACGAGAACGACCTCCGCGTCGACGTGTACCGCTCGTCAGGTCCCGGCGGCCAGTCGGTCAACACCACCGACTCCGCCGTGCGCCTGACTCACGTCCCGACCGGCATCGTCGTGACCTGCCAGAACGAGAAAAGTCAGCTGCAGAACAAGGTTGCCGCCATGCGCGTGCTCCAGGCCAAGCTGCTAGAACGCAAGCGACTGGAAGAGCGCGCCCAGATGGATGCGCTCAAGAGTGACACCGGCTCCAGCTGGGGCAACCAGATGCGGTCGTACGTGCTGCACCCCTACCAAATGGTGAAGGATCTCCGCACCAACGTGGAAAGCAACAACCCCTCGTCGGTGCTCGACGGAGATCTCGACCAGTTCATCGAGGCGGGTATCCGCTGGCGGATGGACGAGGGCGAGTGATCGTATCGACACTCCGACATATTTAGTCGACGAGCTCGGCCTGCCGAGCTGGATGCGGTCGTGGGAGAAGTGGCTGGCTGTCGATTTCGTCGACATCATGCTGTGGGTTGTCGGCGCACTGCTGGTTGTTCGGTTTTTCCGATGGCTCGCGAACCGCTACAGCAAGCACATCCTCCGACAGTTTGAGTCGAGCGACGACATCGTCCAGTCCGAGGACATGAAGCACCGGCGGGCGCTCGTCGAAGTGATCACGTGGACATTGGTGGCGTTGACCGTAGTGATTGCGGGTCTGCACGTGTTGGGGACGTGGGTTCCCGGCAGCAGTTTGGTCGGCCTCAGTGCCGTCGTGGGTGCCGCCCTCGGTTTTGGCGCACAGCGGGTGGTCCAGGACCTGCTGGCGGGCTTCTTCATCATCGCCGAGCATCAGTACGGCTACGGTGACGTCGTGAATCTGACGGTGACCGGTGGGCTTGCCGCCGAGGGCACCGTCGAAGATGTGACGCTGCGCGTGACGCGACTCCGGAACTCCGAAGGTGAACTGATCATTGTGCCGAACGGGCAAATGATCAAGGCCACCAACCTGTCGAAGGATTGGGCGCGGGCGGTCGTCGATGTGCCGGTTCCGCTCGATGCCGACATCAACGAGGTCAATGCGGCCCTGCGTGAAGTCGGCCAGGCGTTCTACGAGAAGAAGGAGTGGAATCGACTCCTCTTGGACGCCCCGACCCCGCTGGGTATTACGAAACTTGAACTGGAATCGGCGACCGTCCGCATGGTGGCGCGCACGCTCCCCGGGCAGCAGTTCGCGATTGGTCGCGCCCTGCGCGGCGACATTATCGCGGGCTTGGCCAGTCACGGAATTTTCGTGACGAGCGCCCAGGCTCAGGGCGTTACGCGCACTGCCGCTGAAATGGCAGGCGAACCTGGTGGCGGGGTGAACCTTGACGGGTGAAAATGCAACGACGGGGGCTGGCGTCCAGAAGAATGATCCGCTCGACACGCCCGAGTCGAAATTATCTCGCTTGATGTCGCGGATGCAGCATGTGTATCGGACCCGTGTCCGCACGACTACCGTCGTGCTGGTCATTGTGTGGCTGGCGCTGTTGGCGTTCTACGGGTTCAGTAGCCAGCATTACGAACCGACCCGCAACTCGCCGGGGCAGGTAACTCAGACACCGCAAGTGCAGCCGACCAGGACGACTGTCCCGCAGACAACCACACCCACGACCACCAGCGCTCCGGAGTCATCGACAACCGACGGTCGGGGCTCGGCGTCGACTAGCGTCGACGAGTCTGTTGCCCCGACGTCGGGTCCGGCGACAGGTCAGCGTCATCAGGCACCGGAAACCACGACGGTGGCACCGCAGCAGTCCACACAGGTGCCGGAGAGCGTCGGAGGATAGGGCGGGGCGGTCAGTACACTTGGCTAACGTGATCACCCTGACGAATGTGACGATGCAGTACAAGGCGTCCTCTCGACCCGCGTTGGACGATCTGTCCGTGGAAGTGGACAGAGGCGAGTTCGCATTTCTGATCGGCCCTTCCGGCTCCGGTAAGTCCACGTTTTTTCGGCTCCTGCTGAAAGAAGACAAGCCGACCGCCGGTGACGTCTTCGTTGGCGACATGCATGTCAACAAGTTGCGAAACCGGGACGTCCCGAAGTTGCGCCAGTCCATCGGTTGCGTCTTCCAGGACTTCAGACTGCTGCAGCAGAAGACGGTTGCCGACAATGTGGCTTTCGCTCTCGAAGTGATCGGTAAGCCGTCTTCGACGATCCGCGAGGTGGTGCCACAGACCCTCGAATATGTGGGTTTGGAGGGCAAAGCCGATCGGATGCCTCGGGAATTGTCGGGTGGCGAGATGCAGCGGGTGGCGATCGCACGCGCCATCGTGAATCGTCCGGCCTTACTGCTCGCGGATGAGCCGACCGGCAACTTGGACCCGGAGACCAGCGAAGAGATCGTCGAAGTGCTCGACCGGGTTAACCGCGGCGGTACGACCGTCGTCATGGCCACCCACGACCGCTCCATCGTCGATGCGATGCGGCGCCGCGTTCTCGAATTCGACAACGGCAGACTCGTCCGCAACGACGAGCACGGCGTTTACGGAATCGGCTAGGCACGCAGAGAACTCGACGAGACGAAACAGGGCAACACATGCGCTTGAACTTCATCATCGGCGAAGTCCTCAACGGATTCCGCCGCAACCTCACCATGACCGTCGCCATGGTCTTGACGACCGCAATCACGCTCGGCATGTTTGGCGGCGGACTGCTGGTGATTCAAATGGCTAACAAGAGCCAGAACATCTTCCTCGACCGCGTCGAGATGCAGTTCTTCATCAATGACGCTGTCACCGCGAAGGACCCCAACTGCTTGGAAGCGCCGTGCACCACCTTGCGCGCCGATCTGGAGTCCGAACCCGGCGTCGCGTCGGTGACGTTCATCAGCCAGGATCAGGCGTTCAAAACGGCTAAGGCATCCTGGGAGAAGGAATCGCCGGAACTGGCCGACTTCATCCGCAAGGAGGCCTACCAGGGCGCATTGCGCGTCAAGATGGCTGACTCGGACCGGTTCGGTGCGGTCCTCGACAAGTTCTCGCGCGCCGAGGGCGTCGATGGGGTGTTGGATCAGCGGGATTTGGTGAAACGTATCTTTAGCGTGCTCGACGGCGCGCGCAACGCGGCGTTTGCAATAGCTGCGGTACTGGCGGTCGCCGCGATCTTGCTGATCGTCAACACCGTGCAGATTGCCGCGTATACGAGACGAACGGAAGTCTCGATCATGAGGTTGGTTGGTGCCACCCGCTGGTATACGCAGTTACCGTTCTTGCTGGAGGCGGTGATCGCGGCCCTTGCCGGCGCGCTGCTCGCGATCGGTGGGCTGTTCTTGGCGAAGGTTTTCTTCTTCGACAAAGCCCTCGCGGACCTTTACGGTGTGAACATCTTGGCGCGCATCACGTCGGCTGACGTGTGGTTTGTGTCGCCGTGGCTGATCCTGGGCGGCATTGTCCTCGCCGGTGTCACCAGCTACGGCACGCTGCGCGTCTACGTTCGGGAGTAAATTCACCCCGAGCTTTTGTCACTAGTGGATTTGGAGGTCTGCCGTGCCCAGGGAAAAGGGTAAGTCGGTAATTGCGACGAACCGAAAGGCTCGGCACAACTACACGATCCTCGAGACATTCGAGGCAGGCATGGTGCTGCAGGGCACCGAAGTGAAAGCCCTGCGTGATGGGAAGGCGTCACTGGTGGACGCATTCGCAACGATCGACGATGGCGAAGTGTGGCTCAACGCCGTGCACATTGCCGAATACGGCAGCGGAACGTGGACGAACCATCCGCCGCGCCGCAAGCGCAAACTGCTGATGCACCGTCGCGAGATCGATGGCCTGATCGGCAAGTTGCGGGACGGCAACATGACGCTGGTGCCGCTGTCGATGTATTTCTCCGACGGTTACGCGAAAGTCGAGCTCGCCCTCGCCAAGGGCAAGCAGGACCACGACAAGCGCCGTGACATCGCCGAACGCACTGCCAAACGCGAAGTCGAACGCATCGTCGGACGGCGCGTCAAGGGGATGTAAAGCCCCTGCGCCGCAGGGCCGATTAATCTCCCGACGGATATCGGGATGATTCTGTCGGTGGTGTTGGTTAGTATTAGATGTCCGGCAAAGAAATTTGGCGGGCACCACCTAGGGGCCGATCGGTTTCGACTACGTGCATCGAGGTGGGGGAAGCGTGTCGGTGCAGGCTAGAGACCACCGTAAGCGTCGCAGCAACCAATTAAGCGCCGATTCCAATCAGCGCGACTACGCCCTCGCTGCCTAAGCACCGAGGCTAGTCTGTCGGCCCGGATCTAAGTTCCCGGAACCGGATGCCGGCATCAGCTAGGGGACTTACTATCGTCGCCGGTCGCGGA
Organism: Gordonia sp. 34D; assembly: GCF_056682775.1. Taxonomy (NCBI): domain Bacteria; kingdom Bacillati; phylum Actinomycetota; class Actinomycetes; order Mycobacteriales; family Gordoniaceae; genus Gordonia; species Gordonia sp. 34D. The sequence goes on from NZ_CM155293.1 coordinate 124,057, forward strand.
CGACGCTAGGACACCTAACAGCGACTGGGATCGTCATCCCGGCTTGTTCGCGAGCCCGGGAGATCCAAGTAGAGACACAGCGGACTGCACACGGAGAAGCCCCACCAAAGTGACGGAGGACCCGGGTTCAATTCCCGGCGGCTCCACGAAAACCTCCCACCTGAGAAACTCAGGTGGGAGGTTTTTCATTGAGATGAGACGCGAACTCCGTTGTGCCAAGGCGTGGTTCACGATCGGCAAGACGGTGCCCGGCGGTTGTGGCAAGGTGATGCGATGGGCATGGTCGGGAACCCAGAATTCTTCTATTGGCTCAGCGTCATCGTCGTCGTGATTGCAGCCTTGGCCTTCGCGTGGCGCAAGTACCTACTGTGGCGAAAACGCGAGATCGAACCGGGCCGCGAGCTCACCCCCACCGAAGTCGGATGCCTGTATGGGCATCGGCGGGCCGCTGCTGTCGCACTGCTATGGCTCGACGAATCCGTGGACGACCGAGGCCGTCGCTCCGCGGACACGGTCAATGGTGACGCGTACACCGCGCATGTAGCCCGACGCGGCAAGTCGCTCACGGCACCGACAGTCGAGGCCGTCCGCGAAGCTACCGGCGACCGACTCGACGAAATGACCGATTACCTCATCTCGCGGCGCCTTCTCGCCAGCAGGCACGACCGTCGGCTCGCGCTCGCACCGCTTCTGGCGACGGCGGTGGTGCTGTCGGTGCTGACCGTTGCGGTCGTGATCAACGGTGGCGGCGTGAGTGCGCTCATCCCGTTCGCGTTGGCGGTGGGAATGGTCGCGGCGGCGCTGGTGATTCGGGCACGCTTCGGGCGGACACGGGCTGGGGACACCTATCTGGCACGACTTTCGGAGGTATACCAGCCAGAACTGGTCTCCGATCCGCGGGCTTGGGCGTATGCGGTGGCGATTCATGGGCCAGCTGCGCTGGGAACCAATACCGGAGACCACGGCCGATGGCATCTCTCGTCTGTCGATGCCCTCCGGACCGACGACTACCGCAGACAACCGGTCGCGAGCGCTTAGAAAGCAAAAGCGCCGCGTCCGAAATCGGACGCGGCGCTGGTAAAGCCGAGGGACTATGCGACCCCGGAGAACACAGTCTTCAGAAGTTCGAAGACGTGCGGGTTTTCAGTGATAGCCGTCCACAATGCTGCATCCATGAGAATCTCGCTTCCTTGTCGATCGTTCAAATTACCCAACACGACGTTACGCGGTTAAGCGATGGCGTGCTTGGCGAAGATCCGGAGGGTGTCCAAATAACCGGGTGCGTACACGCTCGTTGGCGCGAATAACGTGCGTGCGGACACGCGAAAGTCGTCCCGGTATTCGATCTGATTGCGGGTGATGGTGTGTGTGGCATCGGCGAAAGTCTTGACAGTTAGCAGGTCGGAACGCATTTTGCTGCGATAGAGGCTTTCTGTCTGAGCAATGTCGACTGCACGATCTTCGCCACCGAGCACGAGAAGGAGCGGCGTCGAGATCCGTGCCACAGCATTGGCGGCATCGGCGCGGAAGTTTCGCTCAGCGAAGGCGAACGCGGGCGCGAGCATCGGTGGCGAATCGATGCCCGACCGCACATAGGTCTGATAGTTGGAGCCGCTTTCCAAGAGGGTGAAGAACCGGTCTCGGCGATCGACGGCCGCCGCCACCTCGGTGGTGCTGTCACCACGGGCCGTCAGATCGGCGCGCACAGCAAAGAGGCGATCGTGGATCCAGTTCGTCGATGGGCCGACGAGGGTCGCGAAACGTATGTCGCTGCGCGCCGCGAGCACCTCTGGCACGACGAACCCCGCCTGGCCTTCACCCCAAATCCCGATACGAGTCGTGTCCAGGTCTGGCCGTTTGTAGGCCCAGGAGATGACCGACTGCACTTCGGAGACCCGATCGTGAATCGTTTGGTTGAGCCAGTTGCCGGGAGCACCGTCGACTCCGGGCTTATCCCAGCTGAGAACCGCGAAACCGGCTTTGGCGTATGCGTCCCAGATGGGTCGGTAGGTGCCGGTGTCCGCATCGTTCGGGCCGCGGTCCTGGACAAAAATCACGACACCGTGCGGGTTGGCGTCTTGGACCGGTTTAGCGAGGACGGCGTGGAGTTCACCACGCGGACCTTCGATGGTCACGTGTTCTTCGGCAATCGCATAGTCCTTCGCGACCAGTAGCCAAACCACGAGGCCTAACGCCAGCGCCAGAATGGTGCCGAGTGCCGCGAGGGCCATCTTCTTGCGACTCACTCACGCGAGTCTAGACCGAGCTCCGGAGATGTGAAGAGCCCGGTTACCGCGAGGGTAACCGGGCTCTTCACGGGGCAAATTGTCGGCCGTTTACGTCACTCCTGCGGCTGGCCGAGGATCTGGTAGTCGCCCTCCGCGTAGTGCTGGCGCACACGCTTCTTATCGAACTTGCCGACCGACGTCTTGGGGACCTCGGTGACGAACGACCAGCGCTCGGGGATCTGCCAGCGAGGAACCAGGTCTTCGAGGTAGGCGCGCTGGGCATCGACGTCGGCGTCGTCTTCGCTGCGGACCACAGCCAACACAAACGGGCGCTCGTCCCACTTGGCGTCGGGCACGCCGATGACGGTGGCTTCGACGATCGTCGGGTTCGAGGCGATGACATTCTCAAGTTCGACCGACGAAATCCACTCACCACCGGTCTTGATCATGTCCTTGGCACGGTCGACGATCGTCATGAAGCCGTTCGGAGTGACGGTCGCGACGTCGCCGGTGCGCAGCCAGCCGTTGTTGAACTTCGCCGGGTCGGTGACGTTACCGTCCGGCTGGAAGTACGAACCGGTAATCCAGGGACCAGCCACTTCGAGTTCACCCTGGGCAATGCCGTCCCAGGGGAGTTCTTCGCCGTTGTCGCCGATGATGCGCGCGGCCACCGGAGCCGGGAAGCGTCCCTGCGTAACGCGGTACGGGAAGGCGTCGTCGCCCTCAATGCCGGCCGGCGGGCGAGCGATGGTGCCCAACGGCGAGGTTTCGGTCATGCCCCATGCGTGCACAATCGGGACGCCATAGCCGTCGAACTTGGTGATCATCGACGGCGGAACCGCGGCACCGCCCACAATGACCTCACGCAGGTGCGTGATGTCCTGCGGGTTCGCGTCGAGCATCGCCGAAACACCAGCCCAAATGGTCGGGACGGCAGCGGCGAGGGTGGGCTTGGTGGCGGCCATCATCGCCAACAGCGGCTCCGGCTGCAGGAAGCGGTCAGGCATGACGACGGTGGAACCGGCAAACATGGCGGCGTAAGGCAGGCCCCACGACATGACGTGGAACATCGGAACGATGGCCAGCATCGAGTCCCGGTTCGACAGTCCCATGCCGGTGGTCGACGTCACCAGCAGCGAATGCAAGTAGATGCTGCGGTGCGAGTAGACGACGCCCTTCGGGTCGCCGGTGGTGCCCGACGTGTAGCACATGACGGCGGCGGCGTTCTCGTCCAACGCGGGCCAGTCGTAGGTGGTGGGTTCGCCCGCGATCAGGTCGGCGTAGGCGTGCACGGTGATGTGGTCGGGCGCGGTGAGGGCTTCGACTGGGCCGTTCACGACCACGACGTGCTGGAGGTTCGGCGTGCCCTGAAGGTACGGCGACAGCAGCGGCGCCACAGAGGCGTCGACAAAGATCACCTTGTCGTCGGCGTGGTTGATGATGAAAATGGCCTGCTCGGGCGAGAGACGCAGGTTCAGGGTGTGCAGGACTGCGCCCATCGACGGGACGCCGGCGTACAGCGCTTGGTGTTCGGCGTTGTTCCACATGAAGGTGGCGACACGATCGCCGACGCCGATTCCGAGCTTGGCGAGTGCGTTCGCGATCTGGGCACCCTGATTGCCGATGTCGGCAAACGATGTGTCGCGAGCACCATTTTCAGTCCAGGTGACGATCTTCGCCTCGGGGAAGACTTTCCGGCTGTACTCGACTAACCCCGAGATCAAAAGATCTCCGTGCTGCATCGTCGTCTCAATCATCTATGTCTCCTCTGTCCGCCGTCGCACTTCTGATGTGCCACCGTATTTGCTCCAACATGGGCCAGGTCACTCACCCATAGGATAGTGTTCCTGACTATAGGAGATTGTGCACCATTTTGCCGAAATGGTGCACGGCGCGTCGGAGTGCAGTGTCGGGGAGGAGGCGAGTGCGGAATGATCGATCACGGTGCCATCCTCGTAGCAGCGCGCGAGGCATTCATTGCGCGCGGACGCATCGAGGTCGGCGAACTCGCGCAGATTGTCGGGGTCAACCGCAGCACTATCTACCGCCGTTTCAAGGGTCGCGACGGGTTGCTCGCCGAAGTGATTTGGTCGATGTGTGAGGTGGCTCTCGACACATCCGAGCAACGTGCGCCGGGTGTCGGCGCCGTCAAAATCGCCAATACGCTCGGCGAGTTTGCGGCGATTGCCAACCGAGATAGTGCTTTTCGCGCATTTTTGGCCCGCGAGCCTGAACGGGCCTTCAAAGTGTTGACCACGCGGGCCGGTGGGGTGCAACCGCGCATTGTCGGTCGGGTAGCCCAAATGTTGGACGAGCAAGGACACGCTGGCGAATTGGAGCCGGGTTTGCCGATTCCCGATCTGGCGTTGATTTTGGTGCGCATCACCGAGACCTTTGTCTATGCGAACCTCATTACCGGCGAAGCGCCGGACGCGGTGAAGGTTCAGCAGGCTTGCGCAGCGATGCTCGGTGCTCCCGCTCGCAACACAGAAATTCGGAGGGCTGGCTGATGGAACTGTCGTTGCGTGGGGTGTACGACGCCGTCGAGAAGCGGCTAACGCCGGTGGTCGAAGACGTCGTTCATTCGGATGAGTTTCGTACGGCCAACTCGGTGGTCGGTGGACTGCAGCGATCGATCGTCCGCGGGGTTCACGATGCCGCCGCATCGGTGCTGCACGCGGTGAACCTGCCAGCGGGCACCGACGTCAAGAAACTCCGCAGACAGATCGGCGAATTGGACTACGAAGTGCGCCGACTGCGGATGGAACTCGAGGCGCGCGAGGCAAAACTGCGTGACCGGCAATGAGCATCATCGATCGGGTGCGGCGCGAGGTGGAACGCAATGCGCTGCGTGCCCGTAACGGAATCAAGATGGCAGCTGGTATCTCGAGTGTCGAGACTGGCCAGACTCCTCGCGATCTCGTGTGGCGCAACGGTCGAGCGAGCCTGTATCGGTACCGAAACGACGACATTCGCTACCGCCCTCCGCTGCTGATCGTGTTCAGCATGATCTCCAAGGCGTACATCCTCGATCTCGCGCCGGGAAACAGCTTCATTGAGCATCTCCTGCACGGCGGGTTTGACGTGTATCTCCTCGATTGGGGAGAGGCCGATGAGCGGGATGCCCTCAACGGTTTCGAGTACTACGTCGATGGCGTTATCCCGGCAGCGGTCCGCGAAGTCTGTGACCGCTCGAAAGCCGACGAGGTGAGCATCCTCGGCTACTGTTTCGGCGGCGTCTTCACCCTGCTTCACGGTGCCCATTACCCGGATTCGCCGGTGCGAACGCACACCGTGATGGCCTGCCCAGTGGACCTGGAACCCATGGACATCGGCGTATCAATGCTGGGCGGCGCTGACATCGAGGAACTTCTCGATGACAACGGCAACGTGCCCGCAGACGTCGTGTACTCCGCTTTCCGGTCGCTCACTCCGACGGCCGACATCACCGGTTACGTCGATCTGTTGGAAAAACTGTGGAACGACGACTACGTCAAGGCCTATCAGGCGATGAATGGGTGGACCAGTGACCATGTGCCCCTCGCCGGAGAGCTCGCACGACAACTCGTCGATCAGTTGCTCGAACGCAATGCCTTGGTCAATGGGACGTTTGTCCTCGACGGCGACCGAGTCAGTTTGAAGGCCATCAAGGTCCCGTTCCTGGCGGTACTGGGGGAGAAGGACCACATCGTGCCTGCTGCTGCCGCCTCCCCGGTCATGGATCTCGTCGGCTCAGAGCAGAAAACGGAGCTACGGTTGCCCGCCGGGCACATCGGACTCGTGGTTGGCCGCACGGCGGCCAAGACGACAGTTCCAACCATCATCGACTTCCTCCAGAAGCAAAGCGAGGAGCTGTAGAAATGTCTGTTGAAATCCGCACGATCACCGCAGATGACATCGGCCGACTGGGAGCCATGTTCGCGCGACTATCGGACCTCGACCTCACGTTGATCCGTGAGAACGTCCACGACATCGAACATGTCGCAGCCCTTGCGACCGGATCAGATCTGCGATGGGTCGCTGTCAACGGCGACCAAGTCGTCGGGTGGGCTGCGGTCAATCGGTTGCCTGGTTGGTCCGATCACGTCGGTGAACTACGGATCGTCGTCGACCCGGCCGCCCGCGGTGGCGGCACCGGCCGAGACTTGGCCAAGCAGGCGTTGCGGTCCGGATTCGGTGCGGGCCTGGGCAAAATCGTCATCGAACTCACCACTGATCAGGAACCGATCATCGAGATGTTCTCGAGGCTCGGATTCACCGGTGAAGCTCTGCTTCGGGACCACATTCGCGATCGCGACGGGGAACTGCGCGACCTCATTGTCTTAGCGCACCATTCGCGCGAAGGCCTCGATACCCTCGGGGCAATTGGAGTCGTGGACGCTCTCGGATGAGAGCCTTTGCCGACCGCCTTTCAACGTAATAGTTCGAAACTGATCAGGAGAACCTTTCATGTCTGCAGTCCTCGACAGCTTCCGCCTGGACGGCAAAGTCGCCCTCGTGACCGGCGCATCGAGCGGTCTGGGTGTCGGCTTCGCCAAGGCGCTCGCCGGTGTTGGTGCCGACGTCGTACTGGCGGCCCGACGCGCAGACCGTCTCGAGGAGACGAAGGCGGCCGTGGAGGCACTCGGCCGCCGCGCCGTCGCCGTCAGTACCGATGTGTCTGACCCCGATCAGTGCACCGCGGCCGCCGAAGCCGCCATCGCCGAATTCGGTCGCCTCGACATCCTCGTCAACAATGCTGGCGTCGCCAGTTCGGTGCCCGCGCTCCGTGAAGCACCGGACGCCTTCCGCAGCGTGATGGACATCAACGTGAACGGCACATACTGGATGGCGCAGGCGTGCGCGAGGGTGATGCAGCCGGGCAGTTCCATCGTCAACATCGCGAGCATCCTCGGAATTACGAGCGTCCTGATGCCGCAGGCCGCGTATTCGGCAAGTAAGTCCGCTGTCATCGGACTCACCCGAGATCTCGCTCAGCAATGGACGCCGCGCAAGGGGATTCGCGTCAACGCCCTCGCTCCAGGCTTCTTCGAGTCCGAGATGACCGGCGAGTTCGAGGACGGCGTCCTGGAGAAGTACGTGGTGCCGCGCACCCTCTTCGGTCGCTTGGGCGACGCAGGCGAATTGGATTCGGCACTGGTTTTCCTCGCCAGCGATGCCAGCAGCTACATGTCGGGGATTACGTTGCCGGTCGACGGCGGAATGTTGACCAACTAAAGGTAGGAATGTCATGCACGGACTGACACGGAGCGACCCGCGGGCGTCGGCACCCAAACCGGGGCTGGCTTTGACGTCGACGGACTTTTCGCGGTCATTGTGGGAACTAGCTGGCTACGCCTGGACTTGGCCAGCCATGACGACCGCTCCAGTCAGTTCCGATTCCCAGCCCGTCCTGGTTCTGCCGGGGCTGGCGACGTCGGACCTGACCACCGCCCCCTTGCGGGCCACCCTGGCCAATCTTGGGTACCCCACGTACGGCTGGAAGTCGGGCGTCAATCTCGGCCCGACCACGCGGATCTTGGATGGTATGCGCGCGCGACTCAATGAGGTGTACCGACGGCACGGGCAGCCGGTCAGCTTAATTGGGTGGAGTCTCGGCGGTATTTTTGCCCGCGAACTCGCGCGCGAGACTCCAGAGATGGTCAGGCAGGTCATTACGCTGGGGAGTCCGTTCCGCATGCAGACGCACAACCAGAGTCGCGCGAAGCCGGTGTACCAGTTGCTAACCCCACTGCATGCCCGGCGGCTCGAAACACCGCTGGAGGCTGATGCCGAGCCACTATCGATGCCTACCACCTCGTTCTACAGCAGACTGGATGGGGTCGTGGCGTGGCAGGCCTGCCGCGACGACCCGTCGAACCTGCACGAGAACATCGAAGTCCTAAGCTCGCACCTGGGTTTTGGCCACAATCTGGCGGCCGTGTGGGGCATCGCCGATCGCCTCGCTCTTCCGTCAGCGACGCCAGCGCCTTTCCGTCCGCCATCCTGGTTGCGGTACGCGTTTCCACAGCACCGGGAATAAAGCTTGGGATCGTGCCTCAGGTGACCCCGAGGTCGGCCAACACTGCGACCAAGGTGGGGACTTCGCTGCGGTCGGGGTCCTTCATGGCGGTCGCAATCTCGACGTCGCCCGCCTTCGCCAACTCCACGAGTTCGGCGAGGGCATCGGCTTGTGGGCCGGGGGTTGCCAACTCGTCGCGGTAGCGCTCGGCAAACAAGTCGTACTGGTCGGTGTTGGCGTGATACCACTTGCGAAGGTCGCTCGACGGTGCCACTTCTTTGAGCCACCGGCCAATCCGCGGATCGTCTTTCCGGATACCTCGCGGCCACAGTCGGTCGACTAACACGCGGTTACCGTTCGGGGGGTCGTACACGCGGGCAATGGAAATCGTCATGATTGCGCCTTTCGTCTACCAGACTCTGACGCTACCCGTGAACAGCGACGTTGGGCGTCATCGGAGTAGCTTTTGCGGAGCACGGGACGTCGGTGCGGGGCGTGATGTTTCGGGACGGCCACGGTTGGGTACTCATGTTCCATCACAACGTGTGATGAACCGAAAGGTGGCGATGGCCGTGCGACGCAATAGCGGAATTTTGGGCGTGATCGTCCTCATCTGGCTGGTGATCGGCGTGGTCGCGGCAGTGCAGCGCGACTACTTCAAAGAATCGGACGCGAATTGCGCGACCGCGGGGACGATCGCGTTGACGATCGTCGCTGGGCCGCTGAACTACGCGGGTGTCAACCCCAAGGTCGATGACTGCGATGTCCAGATTCCGCAGCCGAGTAAATGAAACGATCGAATGAAATAGCCGAACTCTGCGTCGGCGGAATGGAAACGTAATGATTCTTCTTGGAGTTTTACTTCTGATTCTGGGCTTCGTGTTCTCGATCGCGATCTTGACCTACGTCGGCGTCGCGCTCATTGTCATTGGAGCGGTTCTCTGGGTTCTCGGAGCCGTCGGTCGCCCGATTGCGGGACGAAAAGTCTGGTACTGACGGCTCCGTTCGGACGATCGGTCGCGAGTGAACGAGGGAGTTCGGCGAGGCATCGGCCTGTCGGCCGAGGGCTGCCAACGGGTCGCTATGCCACCCGCACACCTTTGGCGAGTTTGTGCGCGGGGACGCGCAGCCGGCGGCTCGCGACCGACAAACCGAGTGCGCCGAGGACCATGTTGAAGATCAAACCGATGTACCAACTGGTGCCGATAAAACGGGTCTCATGGACCTGCCTGCCGTATCGGTAGTCGCCGTATTCTTCCAGGCAAACGCTCCCCTTGAGGTACGGGCCGGACCGAGCGATCGACAACCCCGCAGCGGGGAGCGATGAAGCGGACTCGCCGTATTCTGCCGGTCCGCGTTCGACGCCGCTGGCGATTGCATCGGAGACGATCAGGAGGGGGTTGGCGGCCAGCAGCCACCAAGTCCGTTCGGTATGCAGAAAATCTTGGTTGACCTGGGCATTCGTGCATTCGCCAGGCGTTTCCGGAGAGTGGCTAGAGGTTGTCACCTCATGGCTCTGCGTGACTAGCGGCAACGTCATGCCGAATAGGATGGGCAGGCCCACGAGCAAGAGAAGGACCGTCGACTGCGTCAGCATTGCCGACGCAGCAGGACGTGCGGTGAGCGATGAGAAACCCAAACCAATCGCGCAATAGCAGCCGAGCAAGATCGCCAGCACAACGATGCCCAGCACCGCACCCAGCAGTGAGACTGGCCCGGTAAACACACCCCAGAGGAGATACGGTGCGGCGACTGCGATCAGTGCGAGCGAGGCCAACCACGAGCCCAACCACTTGCCGACCGCCAATTCCGTCGATGTGATGGGGGTGGCCTGGATGACGGCGAGGGTGGCATCACGCCGGTCGCCATTAATTGACGTCGCAGACATCGTTGGGGCGGCGACCAAACCCAGGAAGAGCACAATGCCGAGGGCAAGGTCGAACAGGAACCGAGACCACGCCGCGTAGGTGCCGCCCACCATGAGGGTGAGTCCGAGTGAGCCGAGGATCAGTAAGCTGATGAGGGCAAATAGGATGCCGAGCGTCCATTTCCACTTGGTGGAGCGGATGCGCTGGCGAATTTCCAGGCTGGCGATCGTGGTGGCGGCCGAAACGTTGAATGGCATGTCAGGTCCGATCCGCGTCGAGGTTGAGGTAGGCCTGTTCGAGGCCGCTACCGGTCCTTGAGAACTCGGCGACCTGATGGCCGGCGGCCACCAGCCCGGCCAGGTAGCTGGCGGCAGCGGCATCGTCGCGCAGTTCGATGGTTGCGACTTGGTTGGGGGCTTGTCCCACCAGGCGAATCCGCCAACTCGTTGCCCGTGTGGGCGGCGGAACCTGGGTGGTGCCGTGCGTCATCATGACGATGTCGTCGGACATTTCATCGAGTTCGGCCAGAATGTGCGACGAAACCAGTACCGCCGCTCCGGAGTCGGCGACTGCGCGGAGCAAGGATCGCAATTCAATCCGTGAGCGCGGATCCATCCCGGACGCGGGTTCGTCGAGGAGGAGAATCCGCGGCGCATTGATGAGGGCCCGCGCAAGTCCCAGTCGCTGCTTTTGTCCACGAGAAAGGCCGGAGGCCGGATGATCGGCGAACGGTTCCAAATGCACCCGTGCGAGGAGATCGCGGGCGCGGGCATCGCAGGCCGACTTGTCGATGCCGTAGAGGCGACCGAAGGCGACCAGGATTTCATGGGGCGTCAACGATTCCCACGTTCCGAAGGTATCGGGCATCCAGCCGATCGCGGACCGCAGACGCCGGTGGTCGACAGGTTCGTTGTCGAGCATGATGGCTCCGCCATCGGGTGCGAGCAGTCCGGCAAGCATCAGCAAGAGCGTCGTCTTGCCTGCGCCGTTGGGTCCGACGAGGCCGGTAATACGGCCCGGGTGGAGCGCGATATCGACATGGCTGACGGCCCGATGCTGCCCGAAGGACCGTGACAGCGCCGAGGTGGCGAGGACCGGGGACATTCCCGGCGGGGGCGGAGTGGTCACGGGCGATCTCCCAGCGTGTTGGCGACAAAGTCGAGAGCTTGACGTTGCCACAGCCCGACGTGGTCGAGCATGGGGTGACCACCGCCGGGAATGGACACAAATTCCGCGTCGAATCCGCGGGCCGCCAACTCGGCGATGCCTTTGCGGGTGCGAGGCGCGCGGGTCACGGTGTCGGCGTCGCCGTGGATGGCACGCACGCGGACACCGTCGCGAATGTATTGCCAATCGGCGAATTGCCACCATGGGGCCAGCGCGAGAATGCCGGTGACTCGGGGATCGGCACCCAAGTGCGCGGCAATCCGCCCGCCCATCGAGTGTCCGATCACGATGACGGGCACATCCGGGTAGCTGTTGGCGAGCCGATCGAGAGCCGCGCGGGCATAAGGCATAGGGCTCGCTTGCTCGCCGTTCCACCCGTAGACGCGGTACTGGGCTTGGCGAACGCGGACCCGAGGACCGAAGCGGGCCTGGATGGATGCGGTAAACGGGTACATGCGCACGGCGCTGCCCTGGAGGGGCGAAAACCGGCGGTAACTGAAATCAGTACCGCCGGGCAGCACCAGCACGGCAGCTTCGGGTGCGGGCAGTGCTGAGCGCACGGGTGCTAGCAAGGCATTGGCCATGTGCAACAGCATCCTCTGGACTTTCGGTGGACGTGGCCGGGCGGCCTGTTGAACGCCAGCGTATCCGGAAAGTACGACATACCGGCTGCGCGACGCCGTGTCAGTTGGGCCGCGGTGGGGCAGAATCGGGTGCTATGGCACACCCGAGAGCAGGCACCCCCGCAACACCTGACGATCTCATTGATGTCGCGGCGGTGGAGCGCGCGTACTACGACATCGCTCCCGATCCGACGAACGTCGACCAACGCGTGGCTTTTGGCACTTCTGGACACCGGGGATCGAGCTTGAACGGCGCGTTCAACGAGGCGCACGTGTTGGCGATGACGCAGGCGATCGTCGAATTTCGGGAACGCGCGGGTATATCCGGACCGGTGTTCATCGGGTTCGATTCGCATGCGCTGTCGATTCCGGCGTGGCGGACGGCGCTCGAAGTCTTAGTCGGCAACGGGGTTTCAGTGTTCACCGCCGACGGTGACGGGTTTACCCCAACACCTGCTGTCTCTCGTGCGATCCTGCGCTTCAATTCCGAGATCCCCGGCGTGATGGCCGATGGAATCGTCGTGACCCCGTCGCACAATCCGCCCGCCGACGGTGGCTTCAAATACAACCCACCCAGCGGGGGACCCGCCGATACCGACATCACGTCGGTGATTGCGTCCCGCGCGAACGAAATCCTTGAAGGTGGGCTCCGCGACGTTCAGCGGGTGCCCTTTGAACGGGCACGGACCTCGGATCTCGTCATCGACTACCCGTTCCTCGGCGAGTACGTCACTGCGCTGGAGCAGGTCGTCGATATGGATGTGATTAGGGCGGCCGACGTGCACATCGGCGCTGATCCGCTCGGTGGGGCATCGGTCGAATACTGGGGCGAGATCAAAGACTTCTACCGCCTGGATTCGATGACCGTCGTGAACCCCAATACTGACCCGGCGTTCGGGTTCATGACCCTCGACACCGATGGCAAGATCCGGATGGACTGCAGCTCACCGAATGCAATGGCGTCGCTGATCGCCGCGCGGGAGTCGTACGATATCGCGACCGGCAACGACGCCGATGCCGACCGCCACGGGATCGTCACCTCCGATGCGGGGCTCATGAATCCGAACCATTATCTCGCGGTTGCGATCGACTACCTGTTTACGCACCGGGAGGACTGGCCGGCCACCGCGGCGATCGGGAAGACGCTGGTGTCGTCGTCGTTGATCGACCGCGTCGCTGCCGGAATCGGCCGCAAGTTGGTGGAAGTGCCCGTCGGGTTCAAGTACTTCGTCGACGGGTTGCTCGACGGCAGCATCGCCTTCGGTGGAGAGGAAAGCGCCGGGGCGTCATTCCTGACGATGCACGGCGGACCCTGGTCCACCGACAAGGATGGGCTCATCATGAACTTGCTGGCCAGCGAAATCTTGGCCGTGACGGGACAGTCGCCGTCCGAACGTTACGAGGAACTGGCAGAGCAGTACGGTCGCACCGCGTACGCGCGGATCGATGCGCCAGCCAATCGTGATCAGAAGGCACGACTCTCAGCGCTGTCGGCGAGCCAGGTGAGCGCGTCGGAGTTGGCGGGGGAGCCAATCACCGCGATCCTCACCGAAGCACCCGGAAACGGCGCGGCGATCGGTGGACTCAAGGTCACGACCGACAACGCATGGTTCGCGGCCCGGCCGTCGGGCACCGAGGACGTGTACAAGATTTACGCGGAGTCGTTTCATGGACCCGAGCACCTGGCGCGTGTGCAGGCGGAAGCGCAATCGTTGGTGGACGGTGTGCTCGGCAGCGACTGACACTGGAGCGTTCCGGCTACAGTCGTTGTCGTGACCAACGCTAAGCGTCCTCGCGAGAATCCGAATTACGAGCCGCAGGCGGCCAGCAAACGGCCGTACTTTTTCATCGGACTAGGCCTGCTGGCCGTGACGGCGCTCATCGTTGGCGGAATCATCTTCACCAACAACAAGACCTACCCGCCGGTCGACGACAAGGTCCTCGCCCAGAATGCGTCATTCATTGTCGGTGACCGCACCGCGCCGAAGACGATTGACATCTTCGAGGACTTCAACTGCGAACACTGCAAGAAGTTCGAGGAACAGTCGGGAGCTGCGATCTGGGAGAACGTGATCGACGGCAAGATCCGTGTCCGCTACCACATGCTCAATTTCTTGGACGGTAACTCCAAGTCCGGCGACTACTCGTCGCGTGCGGCCGGAGCAGTGCTGTGCGTGGCACGCAACGACAACCGCGAGGTGTTTTGGAAGCTGCACTCGCAATTGTTCGAGAAGGCGGGCGACGACCTGAACAACCAGCAAATCGCTGCTCTCGCGGCGTCGGACGGTGCCAGCCCGGCCACCCAGGGGTGTATCGCGTCCGGCGAGCTGGTCGACGAAGGCCGCGACATGGCTTCCGCGTCGGAAACTCAGCTAAGCAACTCCACCGAAGGTCAGGTCGCCACCCCGTCCGTGCTCCTGGCTGGCAAGCAAGTGGAGCACATCATGGACGGCACAGCTTGGCTCGACGATCTCATCGCCGGGACTCAGCCGACGGGGTAGTCGTACGCTGCGGACCAGCCGATTTGGTCCGGCTCATCGGGTTACGGTAACTTAGCTAGCGCACTCGGCGGTGGAAACACTATGGTGCGAATAACTGAACACGGGGCTATGGCGCAGCTGGTAGCGCACCACACTGGCAGTGTGGGGGTCAGGGGTTCGAGTCCCCTTAGCTCCACTGAAAGAAACCCGCTCTGACTACGGTCGGAGCGGGTTTCTTCGTTGTCGGGGGGAGTGCGTTAAATGGCTCGGCGAAGTTCGACGCTGGGCTGCACGCCTTTCCGGTCGCGTAGCGTTGAAGCGTGGTCGGCGCTGCGCCGCGGAGCCGATCCGGTCCGACGGCAATCAAGGCCGCCTCCACGGACCTCGCGCCCGACGGAAGGACCCATCATGACCACGTTCTTCGGCGGCGAGGAACTCACATGAGGACGCCATTGCTCGTCCGCCGCGGAGCTGCTGCCGCGCTGACGCCGCTCGTCGCCGCCGTGGTACTGACCGGCTGTGCGAGCAGTTCGGACAACTCGCGCTCCGGGCAGCCAAGCTCGACGTCCTCGGCTTCCGGACCTGGCGAGCGCACCTCCATTGGGAACGTCACGACGGTCGCGTCCGGTCTGGACGCGCCTTGGTCGATCGCCTTCGACGGCGATGTTGCCCTGATCAGCGAGCGCGACTCTGGCCGGATCGTCGAGCTGAAAGCTGGCGGGCTCTCGCGCGAGGTCGGTAAAATCGAGGGTGTCGCGCCGATGGGCGAGGGCGGCCTGCTCGGCATCGCTGTTCACGACGACCACCTCTACGCCTACTACACCGCAGAAGAGGAGAACCGCCTCGAGCGCTTCGAGTTGAATGGCGAACCTGGCTCGCTCAGCCTCGGAGAGCCCCAAACGCTTCTGGATGGCATCCCGTCGGCGGGCAACCACAACGGCGGCCGGATCGCTTTCGGCCCGGACGGCATGCTGTATGTGACCGTGGGCGACGCCGGGAACAGGTCAGCGGCGCAGGACCGGGGCTCTCTGGCGGGCACTATCCTGCGGCTGACTCCGGATGGGGACGTGCCGGCCGACAACCCGTTCGACAGTTCTCCGGTCTACAGCTACGGGCATCGCAACCCGCAGGGTCTCGCCTGGGACGAGGACGGCACCATGTACTCGACCGAGTTCGGCCAGGACACCTGGGACGAGCTCAATGTCATCGAGCCCGGTCGTAACTACGGGTGGCCGACGGTCGAGGGCATCGCCCAGGATGGCCGCTTCACCAATCCCGTCCAACAATGGAACCCCGCTGACGCCAGTCCCAGCGGAATGGCCATAGCCGGCGGCTCGATCTGGATCGCGAATTTGCGCGGCGAGCGTCTCCGCGAGGTCCCTCTGGGTGACACCTCATCCTCGACCGAGTACCTGTCCGGCGAGCGTGGCCGACTGCGTGATGTGGCCGTCGCCCCGGACGGGTCCCTGTGGGTGCTCACGAACAACACCGACGGCCGCGGCGATCCCGATCCCGGTGATGACCGCGTCCTGCGGATCGAGCCCTGACACCTCCGCACCAGAATTGAGGCCGATGCCTCATGTCATCGATCTGCCCGACGCCGATGCTGAAGTCATGAACACAACACCATGCACCTCAGTACACGCACTCACCGCCGACCCGTACCTGGTTGGTGGGAACGACGATCGATTCACCGGCTTCGGCATCATGGGTCTGCCCTTCTCCAGCGGCCACTACCTCGCGCTTCGGTCAATGGTGGCCAGTTCCGTCGGCCCGGCCTATCGCACCGTCTGGCACCGCGACCCGGAAGGGGAGTGGACCATCTACACGACCACCGATCCGGAGCGGAGTTGTCCGCGCTACTTTGTCGGATCCGATCACGCCGTCCGCGTCTCCGCAATTGACCTTCGGTGGCAGGACGATTGGACGCTCAACGTAGCCCTGGACACTGACACCACCAAGGGCACCAGATTGGCGTGGCAGGTCCGACTCGGATCCGGGCTGGCGACGCGGGCGATGACAACAATGGGAGGCGCGACGCCCCAGTGGGCCTGGAACAGCACCGCGGTACTCCAGGTGATGGGGCCGATGGCGAGCGGCGTCCTCGGCTCCGGCCGAATTCGCTTGGCGGGAACTGCGCCGAACGGCCAGCGATTCCGCGCGGCACCGCTGCGCGTATGGCGGGTCGTCGAATCAACAGCCACGCTGAGCGGTGAGGATTTCGGCGATCCGGCACCGCTGGACACTCAGGCTCGACTGGGCGATTTCTGGCTCCCGCAGCGCGGACTGTTCTTTGTCGGTCGAGCCAGGTTCGGCACCGACGTCCGGACTTCGGAGGGCGGTCGGCGCACCGTGGGGATCGGGACGTGAACAGGCTCCGAGGCGGCCGTCCAACTTCGTCTGACCTCATCACCGGTACCAGCGGGCACTATCAATTGGTATCCAGGCCGTCGCAGAATTGGATGATGGGCGCAGGTGAGCGACGTGAAGTCGTGGCTCCCCGGCGGGCAGAGGTGCTCGCCGGCCTGTCGGTTGCCATCGACCTGGGACTGGGGCAACCCTCCGAGCACATGCTCAGGTCCGCGATCATCGCCTGCCGGGTCGCCGACCGTCTTGGCCTCGAAGCCGCCGACCGCGAGGCCGTCTACTATTCGACGCTGCTCATGTGGATCGGTTGTCACGCCGATTCGCAGGAGTACGCACGCTGGTTCGGTGACGACATCGCGGTCCGGCACGATGCCTATCTGGTCGACTGGTCCGGCTTGCCCTACCTGCGCTTCTTGGTGCAGAACGTGCGTCGCGGCGAGCCGTTGCCGGACCGGCTGAAGGTGCTCGCGGCACTGTTTCGTGATGCGCGAGGGCAACTCGCCACCATGATCCATTCCCATTGCGCAGCTGCCGCCCTGCTCGCACGGCACATGGGACTGAGCCCATCGGTGGAGCACGCGTTGGCGTTCACCTTCGAGCGGTTCGACGGTGACGGACTGCCGACGGGGGGCATCGGGGACGTCGATCCCGATGCCGATGCGTGTGGCTCAGGTGTCCGACGTGGCGGAAGTGCACTACCGCACTTACGGTGTCGATGGGGCGGTGGAGATGTTGCGGCGCCGTCGCGGCGGACAGTTCGATCCTGAAGTGGTCGACGCCGTCTTGGCCGCACCGGGCGAGCTCCTGGCCGCGCTGTCTGGCCGGGACGGTTGGACAACCGCGATTGCGATAGCACCGGACCGAACAGCGGTGCCAGACGATGACGAACTGGACGTACTGCTGTCCGCGGTCGGTGACTTCGTCGATCTGAAATGCCCTTTCACGCTGGGGCATTCACGGTCGGTGGCAGCGCTTGCGTGCAGCAGCGGTCAGCTGATTGGACTCGGCCCACGCGAGTTGCGCACAGTCCGTCGGGCCGGCCACCTGCACGATGTCGGACGACTCGGGGTGTCGAATCACGTGTGGTCGACCCCGGCGGCACTGACCGCATCCGAGTGGGAGCGGGTTCGCATGCACCCTTATCTCACTGAGCGAGCGCTGCATCGGATTCCGGGGTTGGACGATGTCCGGGCCGTTGCCCGTGCGCATCATGAGCGAATCGACGGAACCGGCTATCCGCTCGGGCTGGGAGGGGCGTCGCTGGGGCGCCCGGAACGTCTGCTGGCGGCCGCGGTCGCTTACCAGTCTGCCGTGGAGCCGCGACCCTACCGCGAGGCGATGACCGCACCGATGGCCGCGAGGCGACTGCGGACTCGGTGTGACGCCGGTTCCCTTGACCGGGATTGCGCGGAGGCGGTGATCGCAGCCGCCACCGGAAACCTGCTGCGGCACGAACCCCATTCCGAAGTGCTGACCCCGCGCGAACGTGAGGTCCTCGAACTCGTCGCACGCGGCCTCTCGAACCGGGACATCGCCGAGAGGTTGTTCCTCAGCGTCAAGACCGTACGGAACCACGTTGAACGCTGCTACTCCAAAATCGGGGTGTCGAACCGAGTGGGGGCGAGTTTGTACGCACTCGACCACGGACTGGTGTCGTCGACGCCCGCCTCGTGAAGCGGCCTACCAGGAGATCTCCACTTCGATCTCCGATTCGTCGCCGCGCTCGAATTCGACTTTCAACTTCACTCGGTCCGGGACGTCGATCCGGACAGTCTTATTGTTCTGCACGTACGACACCTCGTTGTGGCGCGCGATCGCGTCGGCCAGATCGTGGAGTCGCTGTGCGGCTTCTTCGCGACTCAGGTCAACTTTGGTCTCATGCTCAAACAATTCATCTCCCATGCGTCCATCTGAGCCCATGGTTCAGCGAACGGTCAAGCGATGTCGCCGATTGTTCGTGCGATTGACTGAGAAGTGCCGTCAGCCGTGGACGTGCGTCAGCTTTTCCGGGTTGCGGACGTAGTCGATCGCGACAATAAGGCCATCGGAAATGGTGAGTGCGACCATGCCGTCGAGGTGGTCCCCGAGGAACACCAGCAGCGCTGGATTGTGATTGACGATGGTCGTGCGCATCGCCTTCTCTGGTCCGTGGCGTTTCGAGATGCCGGCGAGGAAGGCAGCGATCTTGGCCGCACCGACGATCGGATGGCGGGCGGCTTGGACGATGCCGCCGCCATCCGCGGTGAGTACCGCGTCCGGGGCCAGCACTCGCAGGAGTCCGCCGAGATCGCCGGACATTGAGGCGGCGGCGAAGGCGTCGACGATGTCGTGATGCGCCGATGGATCGACGTCGAATCGCGGCCTACGCTCCTGGACGTGTGAGCGGGCGCGCGATGCGAGTTGCCGACATGCCGCTGGCGCGCGGCCCAGGGCCGTGCCGACCTCGTCGAACGACAACCCAAACAGATCGTGGAGCACGAATGCCGCGCGTTCGGCGGGGCTGAGTGTCTCCAGGACCACGAGCATCGCCCACGACACCGAATCCGCGAGCCCAACCGAGTCGGCCGGGTCGGGTGCGGTCTCGACAGGTTCGGGCAACCACGGGCCGACGTAACTCTCCCGCCGGACTCGTGCCGACCGCAAGACGTCCAAGGCCAGTCGAGACGTGGTGGTCACGAGCCAGCCGGTGAGGTCGTCGATGCTGTCGATATCGGTGCCCTGAAGTCGGATCCACGCATCCTGAACCACGTCTTCGGCGTCGGAGACACTGCCGAGCAGTCCGTAGGCGACCCCGATGAGGCGGGGCCGCAGGTTTTCGAATGTCTCGGCTGCCGATTCAGCGCCGGGCAAGGCGGGAGTGGACATGTCAGCTGAACTGTCCGGGGGTGTAGCTTCCCGCTGGGATCGTCGCGATGACATTCATCCGATTGTAGGCATTGATCAGCGCAATGAGGCCGATCAGCGCGATCTGCTGGTCGTCGTCGAAGTGCTCGACGACGTCGGCCCAGACTTCATCAGAAACGCCGCCCGCCGCGTCCGCAATGCGGGTGCCCTCCTCAGTCAGGGCGAGTGCGGCGCGTTCGGCATCGGTGAAGACGGTCGCTTCTCGCCAAGCGGCGACCAGATTGAGTCGCTGAGCTGTCTCCCCAGCGTGGGCGGCGTCTTTGGTGTGCATGTCGGTGCAGAATCCGCACCCGTTGATCTGGCTGGCGCGGATCTTCACTAGTTCGCCGGTAGCTGCGGGTAGCGATGATTCCGAGATCACCCTGCCCGCCGAATTGATGTACTTCATCAGCTTCGCTGCGGTGTCGTTGCCGAAGAAATTTACGCGTGCACTCATGGTGTCCTCCTGGTGTCTTGTTTGGTCAGAAGGTGGACGAGATAGAGGCGCAGTTTGTGACATCGTCGGCCAAAATTGTTGTTGACCTGCTGGTTCGGTGATCAGAACTGGCTTGCAGCACCCGACTGTGCCTGGGATGGAGTGAAGCCGTCGAAAATGAGTTGGTCGACCAGTCCTTGTTCAGAGAAGGCGCTGATCGACATGTACTCAGCGGCCTTCTTGGCCGCTTGATCTGTCCAGTTGGTGCTGAGGTTGTCGACCCCGACGGTGGCATCGTTGGTGCTGAATCCCTCGTAAACCAGTTGGTCGATGAGGCCTTTTCGTGAAAAAGCGGAGATCGACAGGTAGTCGGACGCTTTCGCGACCGCATTCTGCTGGGACGTGGTCAGACCGGATCTCGAGTTCGGGCGCGGCGGCGGGGTTGTCTCCGGAGGCGTCGTGGTCGCCTCTACCGTGGTCGTTGCTGGTTCAGTCGGAGTTTCAGCGGTCGTCGGACTGGTTTTGGAAGACCGGGTCACAGTTGTGGTCTCGGTGGTCGTCTCTGTCGCGGTTACCGTTAACGGGGCCGCCACCTTGTCGGACGATCCGCAGGCTGAGGCAAGAAGTGTTGACGTCGTGGCTAGGGAAATTAGTGCTCCGCGGCTGATCTTTCGAAGGTTCATTGCTGCCCGTTCTAGCCTGCCCGGCGTCCGACAAATCTGCGCGGTGTCGCTGGGAAATTTGTGCTTGTTTTTCGATAATCCCGCAGGTGAAGAGGGGTCGACGCAGATGTGCGTCAGTTCGTCCGAATGGGTGACGAGGGGTCCAAACTGCAGATGACGAAAATTGTCAGAGGGTCGCGATAGTGTTCACACATACAAACGAACACACAGTGAACTACTTCGCAAAGTTCACGATGAACGCGAGGAGGTGACCCCGATGGACCTAAACCAAGCAGTTGCCGAGCTCGGCCCGGCTGAGCTCGCCGAACTGGCTGGCACGGTCGCCACCCACCTGGCGGGCTCGGTGTTCACCGCCTCCACCGAGGGCCAACTCCTCGAAACCGCCGAGATCCTCGAGCGTGCCAACCGCCGCTTCGATGGCGCCACCTCGGCTTTGCTGGCCGAGATCTCCGACCGAAGTGCCTACCGCAAGGCCGGGTTCCTCTCACTGCACGCCTACCTCGCCGGAGGCCTTCGTCTCGGTGACGGGGAGGCCAAGCGCCGCCGGATCACCGGTGCCGGCATCGCCCGCCTGGCCAATTTGCAGGGTGAGACTCTTGCGCCGGTGTTTCCGGCCACCGCCGAGGCGGTCGCCGACGGCGCTATCGGCGCCGACCACGTGGTGGTGATCGACGAGGTGATGCGCAAGATCCCCAGTGCGGTCGACCCGCAGGTGCGGGCCGGGGCTGAGTCCCGGTTGGCCGAGGTCGCCCGCGACCTCACCCCGGCCGGGGTCCGCACCGCCGGGCACCGATTGTTGGCTCATTTGGACCCTGACGGGGCGCTCACCGATGAGCGGGACCGCAAACGGCTCCGCCAGTTCGGTCTCGGCGGGCAAGACCAACGCCTGATGAGCAAAGTTCGGGGCTACCTCACCCCCGAACTTCGGGCGCGGTTCGAGGTCATGTTCGACTCCTGGGCCAAGCCCGGAATGAACAACCCCGCCGACCCAGCCTCCCCACGCGGGGCGGCTGAGGCCGCTGATCCGGCCGCCCTCGCCGCGGCGGCCGAACGCGATGACCGTTCGCTCGGCCAACGCCAGCACGACGCCCTGCTGGCGCTGCTGGAGGCCGAGCAAGCCCTGCGGCCCGGTGCGGGAGGCAAGCTTTCCTCGGAGTTGGTCATCACGGTGACTGACCGGGAGTTGGCCGAGCAGGCCGGAGTCGCCCTCACTGCGACCGGAACCCGCGTTCCGGTGGGCGAGCTCGTCGAGCTGGCCGCGAATGCCACCCCGCATTTGGCGGTCTTCGCCGACGCCACGGGCCAGCCCCTGTACTTGGGGCGGGGGTCGCGGTTGGCCAACAAGCCCCAACGGCTGATGCTTTTTGCCCGCGATCGCGGGTGCACCGCTCACCGGTGTAATGCCCCGTTCGCCCGGACCGAGGCGCACCATTTCCCGGATTGGGCCGATGGTGGTCCCACCGATGTGGACCATTTGGGTGCCGCGTGTGGGCGGCACAACCGCAGCGTGGGCAAGAACGTCGGGGCGTGGGAAACCAAACTCGTTGTGGACGGCCCCGCCCGGGGCCGGGTCGCTTGGCGGCCCCGCCAGCCGGGGCGCCCGGCGGTGTGGCGGGTCAACCCGACCCACCACGCGGAGTTGTTGCCGGTGAACGGCCCGCACGGGCCGCCGGCTCCGGAGGATTCTCGGCTCGAGGCCCACCTCGAGCACCTGTTGGGGGCGTAACCCGCCCGACCAGCCGGACACCCCGGCCGGTCGGGGGATTCGTCGTGCCCGGATGGTCCACCGTGCACTCGGTGTCGTCCTGTGGCCGGTTCCCAGCCGTTGCCACGTCCCCGGTACGAAGGGCGGTGCAGGGCCTCGGTCGGCGAGCGTCGTCGCCGCCCTTTGTTGTCTCTGCTCAGAAGATTAGGTAACCTCGCCGTGTCTTTGTCGATTCCAAATCGTTACCAAATTCGAACGGACGTGATTGTGCCGCAGTACCGCGTGAACGCTGCCAACTCTATGAACCCCGCTGCCGGCCAGCCCGCGCGCCGCGGCCG
Source organism: Gordonia sp. 34D (assembly GCF_056682775.1). Lineage (NCBI taxonomy): Bacteria > Bacillati > Actinomycetota > Actinomycetes > Mycobacteriales > Gordoniaceae > Gordonia > Gordonia sp. 34D. The sequence continues at coordinate 146,836 of NZ_CM155293.1, forward strand.
CCATCGCGTGGCCCGGACCGGGATGTCCATGCCGATCCGTGTCGGCGCGGTGGCCGCGTTCGCCGGTGCCGTCGGACTGGCCACCGTCTCGGCCGGTGAGGCCGCGGCGAAGCCGGCGAAGAAGTCGGAGGCACCGATTGTGCTGCCCGGGAACATCACGCTGCCGGAGAACCTGGAACTGCCGAAGGAACTCGACGACGCGGTCCGCGGTCTGGCGGTGCCGAATGTTTCCTTCCCCGGCCGTGCGGTGAAGCCGGCGTCGGGCACCGTCACCTCGCACTACGGCCCTCGCTGGGGCACGCACCACAACGGCGTCGACATCGCAGCCAAGATCGGCACCCCGGTCTACGCGGTGACTGACGGCGTCGTGCTTGAATCCGGCCCGGCCTCGGGTTACGGGCTGTGGATCCGTGTCAAGCAGGACGACGGCACCACCGGCATTTTCGGTCACGTCAACGAGAGCTTTGTGCACAAGGGGCAGCGGGTGATCGCCGGTCAGAAGATCGCCACCGTGGGCAACCGCGGCAACTCGACGGGCCCCCACCTGCACTACGAAGTCTGGAACGCACAGGGTAATCCGGTCAATCCGCAGGCTTGGCTGTCGAAGCGCGGCGTCGGCCTCTAAAGGCAGCCGACCTCCATTCCCAAGGAGTGCTTGCGGCATTCGTCCGAATCCTCCCATGGGCACCCCATAGCGACGAGTCGTCACGACCGCAGGCGAGTGGCAGTATCGCAGGATGGACCGCGACGGGATCCTCGCCTTCACTGACGGTGACGAGTGGGAAGCGTGGCTCGACGAGCACCACGCGGACCGGTCGGATGCCTGGTTGCGGATCGCGAAGAGTCGATCGGCCATGCCCGGTCTAACAATCGGGGACGCTCTTGACGGTGCCCTGTGCTTCGGGTGGATTGACGGGCAGCGCCGCGCGAACGACGACGACTCCTTCCTCCAGCGGTATTCGCCGCGGCGGGCAACGAGTTCGTGGTCGAAGATCAACGTCGGCAAATTCGAGGCCCTCGCGGCTGCGGGTCGGGTACGTCCGGCGGGATTCGCGGAGGTGGAGCGCGCCATGGCCGACGGCCGGTGGGACGCCGCCTACGAGTCGCAGCGGACGGCGGAACCACCGGACGATCTGGTCGCGGCACTCGCGGCTAGCCCGATGGCGGCCTCGGCGTTCGACGCGTTGGGCCGGTCGGATCGGTACGCGATCATCCTGCAGATCCTGAAGGCGCGGACACCGCGGCGGCGGGCCGAGGTGATCGGGCAGGCGGTCGTCAGCCTGGCAGCTACGCGAGCATGTCCTTGACTATCTATCGGGACCCTTGTCGCCGAGCAGCACGGGGAACACCAGCAGGTTGTACCCGCAGAGTCGGCAGCCCTGGCCCGCCCGGCTTCAGTTGTCGCACCAGATGTGGTTGTCGCACTTTGGCGCGACACGGCGCGGCAACCACAACCGGTGCGATAACTGGGGTCTCGCCGTACGCTGCGATCGTGCGATCACCAATCCCTGATTACCTCGCGTCAGCACTTTCCTCGGTCGAAGCGGATCACTCCGGTGCCACTGCCGACTACATTCCGGAACTGCGCGACGCCGACCCCGATCGACTCGCTGTCGCAGTCTGTACCGAGGACGGCCAGATGTACTCGCAGGGCGACTGCGAGGTGGAGTTCAGCATCCAGTCGATCTCCAAGCCCTTCGTCTATGCGCTGGCCCTCGCAGACCGCGGATTCGACGAGGTTCTGGGCAAGGTCGGCGTGGAACCCAGCGGTGACGCGTTCAACGAGATGTCGTTCGACACGGAGTTCGGGCGACCGCTCAATCCAATGATCAACGCGGGTGCCATAGCGACTCACTCGCTAGCTGGCCGACACGATGCAACGGCAGAACAGCAGGTGGAACGGATCGTCGACGGTCTCAGCGCCTTTGCCGGTCGTCGACTGGAAGTCGACGAGTCGGTATTCGAGTCGGAGATCAGCACCTCGTTCCGCAATCGGGCATTGGCAAACATGTTGCGGGCCAACGGGACCATCCACGATGATCCGCTCATTGCTGTCGCGGGCTACACGCGGCAGTGCTCACTTCTGGTGACCGTCGAAGATCTTGCGCGGATGGCGGCGACGCTCTCGAACCGAGGCGTCAACCCGGTGACCGGTGCACCGGTGGTCCCCGCGGCGGTCGTCAGGCAAACGCTCAGCGTGATGGCGACGTGCGGCATGTACGACGGTGCCGGTGATTGGATGACGAGGGTCGGGGTCCCGGCCAAGAGTGGCGTGGCGGGCGGCATGATCGGCGCGTTGCCGGGACAAGCAGGTATCGCGACCTTTTCTCCGCGCCTGGACAAGCATGGCAACAGCGTGCGCGGGGCCGAACTCTTCCAACGCTTCACGTCAGAGATGGGCATGCATCTGATGGACGTAGCGCCCCCCGGACTGGCTGCCGTCCGTGGCCGCCGAATTGTCGGTGAAGGCGACGAGGCGATAACGATAGTTTCGCTGCAGGGCAACCTTGCTTTTGCCGGAGCGGAACGCTTCCTTCGGAACCTCGTCGAAGAGCCGCTAACCACCAAACGGGTAGGAATCGGAATCGTCCGAGTCGGGTCAATCGCGGACGTTGGTCGCCGCATGATTCTCGAAGCTATTCGGCGACTCACACTCGACGGCCACGACGTCTACCTCATTGATGCCGACGGACTCCTGCCCGATCCCGACCCGGGCCATGGTGGACGAGTGACTATTGTGAACGCACCCGGCGACATTCTGCGGATTAACGGGCTTGACCTGTGATGAATGTTGCAACGCTCGGGGCAGGATTCGAAATGCCAGGTGATTGACCACTATTCTGTTCAATCGACAGCAATGAATCCGGGCACTGATTTTCTGGCCCGCTCAGTTTGGAGTTATTTGTGAATCTCATTGGCGTGATCGGCGGAGGCACCATGGGTGCCGGTATTGCTGAAGTGTGTGCAAAGGCCGGAAGCGACGTGCTGGTTCTAGAAACCAAGCAGGAATTCGCTGACGCAGCGACCGCGCGAATCACCAAGTCGATCAGCCGCGGCGTCGCCAAGGGCAAGATCTCGCAGGAAGACGCCGACGCAGCCATCGGCCGCGTCAAGGTGACCCTCGACGTCAACGAGTTCGCAGACCGCGAGCTGGTCATCGAGGCGGCCCCCGAGGTCGAGGCCATCAAGCACGACATCTTCGCCAAGCTCGACGACGTCGTGAAGCCGGAGACGATCCTCGCCACCAACACCTCGTCGATCCCGATCATCAAGATCGCCGCAGCCACCGCGCATCCCGAGCGCGTTGTTGGTGTGCACTTCTTCAACCCCGTCCCGGTGATGCCGCTCGTCGAGATCATCTCCGCGCTGACCACCGCACCGGAAACGGCCGCCGCTGTCACCGAGTACGCGGGAACCGTCCTCGGCAAGACCACCGTCCAGGCCGGTGACCGTTCAGGCTTCATCGTGAACGCGCTCCTGATCCCGTACCTGTGCCAGGCCATCCGCATGTACGACTCCGGCTACGCCAGCGCCGAAGACATCGACGCAGCAATGAAGGGCGGCTGCGGCTACCCGATGGGCCCGTTGACGCTGTGCGACACCGTCGGCCTCGACATCTGCCTCGCTGCCGCGGAGTCGCTGTACGCGGAGTTCGCTGAGCCGCACTTCGCGCCGCCAGCACTGCTGCGTCGTATGGTCGACGCCGGTCGTCTGGGCCGCAAGACCGGTCGTGGGTTCTACGACTACAGCTAGAGCGCAAGTACGCAAAAACACCGGTGGCGGGAGATGGTTATCCATTTCCCGCCACCGGTGTTTTGACTGTCGTTACGCGGCGGCGTCGATTTCGATGGGCACGTCGGCCGGGGCCGCGTCCGAACCTGTGCTCGGGGTTGTGTCCGCACTCGGTGCAGGCGCGTCGTCGACGGGTGTCGACACAGTTGGGTCCGTCGGCGCACCAGGGTCAGTCGGCATAGGCAGCTCGGGAGCGACCGGCGCCTCGGCTGGCACCTGCGGCGCGGGATCTGCCGCCAACTCGGGTACATCTGCCGTCCGCGACAGAGCATTCGGGTTTACCGACGACGTCGACTGCGGGCTCAGCAAATCACCCGTCGACAGTTCTGGGATCGTCACCCCGGGGATGGGAGTCTTGAACTGGCCGACCGACAGTGACGGGATCAAACTGCTGATGTTGTCGAGCTTCCCGAAGTTCGAGAAGTCGAGGGCGGGCACACCCAGGTAGTTGACGTTGCCCTTCAAAATGCCGTTCGTAATGGTCGGGAACAGGACCAGTTGACCGCCGAGCCAGCCGAGCGCGATAGCTCCGGGATATGCCGACAGCGGTGAGAACGCGTAGTCGGACGTCAGTTTCACCAGTTCAGTACCGCCGAGGGTGATTCGAGCGAAGTCGTCGGTCAGGATCCGCGAGAGCGGCTTGCCAGCGACGACTTCCTTGATCAGGCCGAGCAGATCCTTGTCTCCGGTGAGTAACCCAATCAGAGCGAGGGGATTGGTGACGCCGAGCGAAACCTCACCGGCATCGGTGCGATAGTCGGCGTCAACCGTGCCAAGCAGGTTGAGGCACATGCCATCGGTGGAGGATGTCGCGAACGCGACGACTCCGATGCATGAGGCTTGGCCGGTGGGGATCTTGAATCCCTTGAACCCGAGAATGTCGAAGATCGTGATGTCGGTGGTCGCAATTGCTAGGCCCCCGAGAGCGAAGGCGTTTGCGGACTCGCCCTTGTCTGCGGCGGCAATGGCAAAGCCGGGGCCGATCGCGGTGGCGCTGCTATCGCCGAACTCGTTCTTGACGAAATTCCAGCCGCCGTTGCCGATGAGGAGTTTGATGATGCCCTCTGGGTCCGCAGCGATTCCGCCCAACATCGCGGTCGACGAGGCGAGCATCGGGTCTGCGACGGTAGTCCGCTGGGGCTCAGGCTGCGTGACCGATGGGACCAACGTTGCACCTGCAACGAGCGCGGCGCTGGCCGCGGCGGCTGTGGCTGCGGCTGCAGATTGGCGGAGGCGAGAACGAGTGGCCAAAGCGAACTCCAAGTGGCGTGGGTCGGGCAAGAATATTGACGACGCCCCAATGTAATTGCGGTCACAGGCGTATGAGGATCGATCCGATCATCAATGGCACGGAGTTGATGTTGAGGATGGTGTACGTGGCACTGAATGCGCGGCGGCGCTAGTTCGAGTGGGACCATAGGACGCATGACTGCAACTCTCGTCGCGAAAGACCTCTCCGGCGGGTACGCGCATCGTGTTTTGTTCGACCACCTCGACCTGACGGTCGCGCCGGGCGACGTCATCGGCGTGGTGGGTGCCAACGGCGCAGGCAAGAGCACCCTGCTTCGCGTGTTGGCTGGCGATCTCGCGCCGCTGGAGGGCACAGTGACGTGCTCGCCGTCGGATGCCTTCGTCGGCTGGCTGCCCCAGGAACACCAGCGTATTGAGGGCGAGACCGTCGGCCAGTACGTCGCACGTCGCACCGGGTGCGCGGCGGCGACCGATGCGATGAACGCGGCCGCCGATGCGCTTGCCGACGAGGCGTCCGGGTCTGTCGACCCTGCGGATTTCTACGCCGTGGCCCTTGATCATTGGCTGGCGACCGGAGCTGCAGACCTCGATGAGCGACTACCCGCTGTGCTCGCGGACCTGGGCCTCGATGGGGTGACGTTGGGCGGCGATCCGGCGTCGGCGCTGATGACGGGCCTGTCGGGCGGCCAGGCGGCTCGGGTCGGCTTAGCGGCCCTGCTGTGTTCGCGCTTCGACATTGTGCTGCTCGACGAGCCGACCAACGACCTCGATCTTGAGGGGCTGGTCCGGCTGGAAGAGGTGGTTGGCGGTATGCGCGGCGGGGTGGTGTTGGTGAGCCACGACCGGGAGTTCCTGGCCCGTAGCGTCACCAAAGTGCTGGAGTTAGATTTGGCGCAAAATACCAACACGCTCTTCGGTGGCGGGTACGAAAGCTACCTGGAAGAGCGCGAGGTGGCCCGCAGGCATAAGCGTGAAGCATACGAGGAGTTCGCGGATAAGAAGGCCGACTTGGTCTCGCGTGCCCGGACTCAACGTGAATGGTCCAGCCAGGGTGTCCGCAACGCGATGAAGAAAAACCCGGACAACGACAAAGTCCGACGCCGCGCCGCCACCGAGTCGAGTGAAAAGCAGGCGCAGAAGGTTCGGCAGATGGAAAGCCGGATCGCGCGGTTAGACGAGGTCGCCGAGCCCCGAAAGGAATGGGTGCTGGAGTTTACGATCGGTGCCGCACCCCGATCGAGTTCGGTTGTTTCGACGTTGAACAATGCGGTCCGTCGGCAGGGTGACTTTACCCTCGGGCCAGTGTCGTTGCAGGTCAATGCGGGTGACCGGATCGGGATTACAGGCCCGAACGGGGCCGGTAAGTCGAGCTTGCTTGGGTTAATTTTGGGTCGTACAACACCAGACGACGGTACCGCCCAGCTGGGTAGCAGCGTCGCGATCGGCGAGATCGATCAGGCCCGGGGACTCTTCTCGGGTGAGGAAATGCTCGCCGACCGGTTTGAAAGTCTGGTCCCCGACTTCACCACCGAGGAAGTTCGCACACTGCTCGCCAAATTCGGGCTCCGGGCCGATCACGTCCAACGACCGGTGGGGGAGCTCTCGCCGGGGGAGCGGACTCGGGCTGCGCTCGCGCTCCTTCAGTCGCGCGGCACCAACGTGCTGGTTCTCGATGAGCCGACCAACCACCTGGACCTCCCGGCGATCGAGCAGCTTGAGCAGGCACTGGAGGCGTACACCGGGGCGCTCCTGCTCGTCACTCACGACCGCCGCATGCTCGAGAACGTGCGCGTCGGCCGTCGGTGGCACGTCGAGCGCGGCCAGGTTACGGAGCTCGCGTAGCCGTAGAAGCGGCACTGCCGCCGATTGTGACCCGGATGAGGTCACGATCGGCGGCATGGAACGCCAAATCTCACGGATCAGTTGAATTCAGATCCCGGATGGAAGCGCTTCACGCGGCGCAGGGTGTTCTCGTCGGTGTGGTGCATTTCCCCGCCGGTCGCGGCCAGACGCATCAGCAGGTCTGAGTTGTACGAGAAGGTGTCGTCGTCGATGATCGTGAAGTTGCTGGTGAAGCTCTTGATCTCAGCGCGCTCCATCAGGTACTTGTTCTGCAGGATGCCATAGCTTGGGTCACCGGGGCTGGCATTGAAGTGGAGGACGGTGTCGTGCGGGCCGGCATCACTGCCGGCCTGGATCGCGATACCGCGACCAAAAACGACCGTGCGCATGACCTGACCGTTGATTTTGTCCCAGAGCAGGAAACCGATCTCGTCGTGGAACGGATCCATGCCTTCTTCGCCGTGCCGCCACGCGGTCATCGAATAGTTCAGGCCCCACAGGGTCTGCTGTCCGTTCTCCTGAACCGGGATCGGCTTGAACGTTGCGCGCTCGAAGTACGAGGTCTTACTCGTCTCGTCGTCTTTGTTGTGGTACGAGAGGTCGACGCCCGTGTCGCCTTCCCAGATGCCGACCAGCGGGGTCAACGGGCCGAGCTTCTGCGGTCCGCGGATTGCGGTGTCGGTACTCATGATTTCTCCAATCACTGGTTCTCAGGACCGGGTGCCGTCGACGCGGCGGCACCGGAACGCAACGATGGCGCACGGTTCCCTGCGTGACCGCAATCATTGCCTACGTCAAGTCTTGCACAATGCAAGACTTGATTCGGTCAAATCACGCGGTGTGACACTAGAGCGGCAAATGTCGTCGCAGATCGTCGTTTTTGCCCTCTTCGCTGAGAACTGAATGGAGGTCGCGCAAAGCTTGTGCGCAGTCGGCGCGAGCTTCGGGAGTGAGATGGCTGAGTGCTGCGGCGAGTTCGGTCCGTCGCCGGTCGTTGACCTGCCTGACCACTTTGCGTCCGGTGTCGGTCAGTTCCAGTCGCACGATGCTGCGGTGACTGGGATCGCTGCCACGAACCAGATGACCCGACGTGTGGAGTCGGTCGGCGAGTCTGGTGATCGACGATCCGACCACGCCAAGCGCCCGTGCGCAGTCGGTCGAACTGGCGGGTCCGATTTCGTGGAGGGTCAACAGCAGACGGAATTGGGGGAGTGACATGTCGACGTGGTCGACGCTGCGCAGTGCTAGGCCGACGAGATCGCGGGTGGCGGTTTCGAAATCATCGACTTCGTCGGCGCTGACGTGCTGAGGCATTTGCCGAGTATGTCAGTGCGAGCTTCTCCACGTTGAATATCCCGTCCCAGTCCTCGACGGTTCCGTCCTCGATGGTCCGGTCCCCGATACTGCTGACCGGGAGCTCCATGTCGTGGAGAATCGGCACATGAGTTACACGTTGTCATTTTGGTCAGGTGACGATGCGGCGGACTGCATGGACACCTATCGTCGGCTCAATACGGGTGAGCGCGTCGAACACGTCGCGCTGGTCGACAAGGCTGGTGTTGAGCGGGCACTCAGCGGGATCGACGGCTGGAGGTGGTCGCAGAGTCTGCTTTACCCGCCGGGCAGTCACCTCGTGGGAAGCCCGGTGTTCGACATCTTCGTCGACACTCAAGCGGTGACCTGCACTGGCTACGGTGTCGAGGCCGCAGACATCAACACGGTCATCGACGTGATGCGCGAGCTTGGCTTCCGACTCTACGATCCACAGACCAACGAGCGTTTCGCGTAACTCCTACGGCGTCAGAATTGCTCGGCCGGCGATAGCTCCGGCCTCCAGGTCGTCAAAGGCGCGCTGAAAGTCTGCTAGCGGATACAGCGTGTGTTCGACGGTGAGCTTGCCTTGTGCTGCCAGCGCGATGACTTCGATGAGGTCGGCGCGGGTGCCGCCGTACGACTTCCGAATGTCGACGCCCCACGGGATGACACCGGTGTTCGCTTCGGCTCCTAGGTCGATTTTTCCGCCGCCGAGTCCCACCAGGCGGAGCGCGCCTTCCGGTGCGACGACGCCGCGCGCGAGGTCGACGGTTTGCTGCACGCCGACGAAGTCGAAGACGGCGTCGGCTCCGTACCCGTCGGATTCGGCGAGGATGGCCGCAGCGGCGGCGTCGGATTTAAGGACGAGGTCGGCCCCGTGTTTGCGGGCGAGTTCGAGTTTGTCGTCGGCCATATCGACGGCGATGATTCGGGCGCCGGTGCTGGCGGCGAGAATTTGGACGGCCATGTGGCCAAGCCCGCCGACACCGATCACGACAGCCGTGGAACCGGGCGTCAACCAGTCGCGGGCCGAGCTGATGGCGCGCATTGGAGTGAGGGCGGCGTCGGCTAGCGGACCGGCGCTCACCGGGTCGAGATTGCCGAGCGGCATGGCATGGCGCGCTGGCACGATCATGTATTCGGCCATGGCCCCGTCGGGACCGAGTCCAGGGGTGGGCGGGTACATGTACCGGCCGCCGCTGATGCAGGCGTTGTCGCGTCCCAGGATGCACGGTCGGCACTGGCCGCAGCTCCAGATCAGGTTCACCAAGACCGCACTGCCAATGTCGAGGCCCGTCACGTCCGGACCGACCGCATCGATCCAGCCCGCGCCTTCATGTCCGAGCGTGGGGTCGGGGCCCGGCCACGGTACTGGCAAATGCAAAATGTGCAGATCGGAGTGGCACAGGCCTGCGCCAGCGACCTTGACGCGCACCTCGCCCGGACCAGGTTCGGGCTTCTCGACCTCGACCATTTCGAGGGTTCCCGGTGAAGTTAGCTTCACTGCGCGCATCGTTGGTTCCTAACGTGTGACGGTTGAGAATTACGTTACGACGAGGTGCCGACAAAGTGGGGCATACGTTGAGATGCGTTGAGGAACGTCTCGAAACAAGCCCCACGGGGATCCGTCTGACAGTGGACGCTTAGGGATCGCTGTGGAGAATGGCGAGCGCCTATTTCCGGACCGTCGACCGAGCAAGGAGAATCGCCGGAATCGCACCGATCAGCAGGAGAGCTAACCCGTACGGGCTGGCAGCGGTGAAGTCGAGTACTTCGCCGTTGGTGGTCGACCACAGGGCCGTGGCGAGGGAGTGCTCGCCGGTGGGACGAAGCAACAGCGTGGTGGTCAGTTCCTTGCCTGCATCAAGCCCGACGAGGAGGGCACCCGTTCCGATCGCGGGTAGCGCAAGCGGCATGGTGACCCGTGTGAACGTCTCGAACGGGCCCTTTCCGAGGGACCGTGACATGTCGTCGAACGCCGGAGCGGCCTGCCCGAATCCGACCTGCTGCGATCCGACGGCGAGCGGCAGGAACAGGACAACGTAGCCGATGACCAGCAGGGTGGACGTTTGATAGAGCGGGAACATCCACCGCACCGAGATGAACACCAGCGACAGTGCCATGATGACGCCCGGCAGCGCGTGCGCCACCCAGGTGGAACGCTCGATCAGTGTCGAGATACGGCCGGGGTAGCGCGCGGCGAGCAAGCTGACCGGAATAGCGCACAGGGTGGCGAGGACGGCCGCCGACAGTGCCCACTTCGCCGTGTTACCTGCCGCATTCCCGAGTTCGGCCCAATCGATAGAGCTGCCACTGCCGGTCAGGTGATTGATGATGCCGCTTCCGGTCACCCAGAAAGGCACCGCGAGGGCACCAGCTACGACCGCCGCGCAGAGCGCTGTCCACAGTGGCGTGCTGTAGCCGAGTTTCCAGCGCAGCGGAGGTCGCGGGGTCCCGCTGCCAGTGCGGACCGGGCGCCGCTTACCGCGCAGCACGCGATCGAGCAGGAGGAGTCCAATCGCTCCGACCGCCAGCACTACGGCCAGTGCGCGAGCCGACTCCGGCATCCCCAACACGGTCTGCTGTTGGACGATGACCGTCGTCAAAGTTTGGTAGTTGAGCATCTGTAGCGCACCGAATTCGGCGAGCAGATGCAAGCCGATAATCAGCATGCCGGTGGCGATCGCCGGGCGTAATTGAGGCAGGGTCACGCGGAGGAACGCGGCCACCGGGCCACGCCCCAGAGCTCGGGCTGCTTCCTCCTGCGCGGGGTCGAGTCTGCGCAATGCCGTTAGCGTCGGCAGGAAAACGTAGGGAAATAGGGTGAGGGTCAGAATGGCTGTCGCGCCACCGAGCCCAAAGATCAGGGTCGAGCCGGGGAAGTAGCGGTAGCTAAATGCCACCCACGCATACGATCCGACAAAGGTCGGCACGCCGAGGGGCAAGGTAAGCAGTACCGTCCACACGCGCGGCATCGGCAGGGTGGTGCGGGCGATGAGCACGGCCAAGCCAACACCAAGGATCACGGTGAATCCGCAAACCAGGACGAGCAGTTTGAGCGTGTTCCAGATCAGCGGCACGGTCGACGGATTGTCGAGTTCGTCGAGCAGGAGCGTAAAGCTAAACCCAGCGCGGAACAGCAAATAGGCGGCCGGCGCGATGGCCGCCACGGCCACCAGAATGCCTGGAACAACCAGGGCGATGGGCGGTCGGCCCCGTCGAATCCGCGACTGCTTACTTGCGGCGTCGACGTCCGGTTCCAGCCCGTCGGTGCCAAGCACCGATACCGGTTCCAATGCCGCGATGGCGTTGGAACCGGTATCGGGGTCTTGGGGAAGGGTCACCGTCAGATGATGCCGCTCTGCTTCAGCAAGTCATTCGCTTCGGCGGTGTTTTGCAGCGACGCCTGATCGAAGACAGGGAAGGTCAACGACTTGAGATCGGGCAGGCCGTAGCTGCTCTTGACGCCGGGCGTCAGCGGGAACTGCGGGCTGTTTTCGGCGAGGACCTTCTGTCCACCGTCAGCGGCGACGATCCACTTCAAGAACTGGGCTGCTTCCTTCTGCTTGGAACTCGACTTCAGGACGCCGGCACCCGAGGCCAGCATGAGCGCACCGGCGTCGTCGTTGTTCATGAAGTGCACGCGCGAGGTCACATTGGCCTCGCCGCCCTTGTCCTTGGCCATGATGTACCAGTAGTAGTGGTTCGACAGGCCGAAGGGATGTTGACCGGCCTCGACGCTGTCGCGGACCTTCCCGTTCGACTGCTCGTTGACGCCGTTTTCCTTGATGCCCTTGAGCCATTCGAGGGTCCGGTCCTTGCCGATCGTGTTGATCAGGTAGGCCGTTGTCGACTTGAACGCGCCAGACGGGGCGTATGCGAACTTGCCCTTCCACTCCGGCTTCGTCAGATCGAGGATCGACGGCGGGAGGTCGCCTTCCTTGATCAGCTTGGGATCGAAGAACATTACGCGCGCACGGGCCGCCCACGGAACCCAGTTGCCGGTCGACGGCACAAACCGCTGGTCCGGGACCGCAAGGACCGACTTGTCGACGGGGCTGAGCAGGCCGTTCTTGTCGAGCCCGGCCATGGCGCCCGGCTCCTCGGTGATGATCAGGTCGGCCTTGGAACGATCGCCTTCTTCGACGATCTGTCCGGTCATCTCGGCGTCCTTGCCCGCACGCACGTTGACCTTGATACCGCTCGACGCCTCAAACGCCTGCGCGAGACTCTTCGCAGTTTCCTCATGCTGACCCGAATACAAGGTCAGTGTGTTGGCGTCGCTGTCGTCGTTGCTCGATGAGCATGCAGTCAACGTAAACGCGGTGGCCAGTGCCGTGGTGGCAGCGACAATTCGCCAGGTCAGCCGCTTTGCTGGGTCAGCCATGGGTCCTCTGTTTCTTTCTGGTGACGATCGGTTGCAGTGTGGTGTGGCGTTAGGACGCGGCGGCGTCCGTGAGATCGGATTCGACGACGCTCACGCGGACGGTGCTACCGGGAGCCGGCAGATCGCGACCCTCCATGCGTGCGACGATCCCGGTACCGTCGATCAGCGACAGTCGTGCCAGACCGTCGTGACCAAAGAAGCTGGTGGAGGCGACGGTCGCCGGAATGCCATCGGCGGTCAGGGTGAACTGCTCGGGCCGCAGGACCAGGGTTTCGCCGAAAACTGCCGAACGGTCAACGCGGAGTCTGCCCAGCGGGGAGTCGACGATCGCGGTCTTGTCGGTGCTCCCTAAGTCGACCAACGTGCAGGGCAACTCGACCGAATCGCCAAGGAACGCCGCCGCCGAGGGGTCGACGGGCTTCGCATACAACTCGTTGGGTGGCGCGCAGGCGATCACGCGGCCGTCGCGCATCATGGCGACGTGATCGGCAAGCGAGAGAGCCTCGCTCTGATCGTGGGTCACCAAGACAGAGGTCGCGTTGATGCTCCGCAATAGTTCTCGGACTTCCTCTCTGAGGTCCACGCGCAGGGAAGCATCGAGTGCGGAGAACGGTTCGTCGAGCAGAAGGACCGTCGGGGCGGGGGCCAGCGCTCGGGCCAAAGCCACACGCTGCTGCTGCCCGCCGGACAGTTCGTCGGCGCTGCGGTTCCCGTATCCGGCCATCCCGACCAGATGCAGCATTTCTTCGACGCGTTCACTGCGGTGGCGTCGGGCGGCGGTGCTAAACCGGGAACCGATGCCGCCGGGGAGTCCGTAGGCGATATTTGCGGCAACCGACAGATGCGGGAACAGCGCACCTTCTTGCGCGACGATGCCGACGCTTCGCTTTTCGGGCCGGACAAAAGTGCCGGGACCCGCGACGATCGTGCCGTTGATGGACACTTCGCCACCGTCGGGGCGATCGAAACCGGCGAGAATTCGAAGCAGGGTGGTCTTGCCGCTACCGGAGGCGCCGAGGATGGCAGTGAAGCTACCCTCGCGCACGTCGAGGTCAACGCCGCGGAGCGCATGCACCGGCTGGGGTGACGCGGGAAAGACCCGTGTAACTCCTCTGACACTCAACATAAGGCAAGGCTACGCTACCGATAATCCGAGTTGCGCGTTAGGTAGGTCACCCTTGGTTTGCCAAGAATCCGTACCCTGGATGGAGTGCCAGACTTTTTCACTATCGTCCTCATCGCGTTGATCGCCGTCGGTATCTATTTCATGGTCCGCGGACGAAGCAACGGTGCCCAAGCTGCCCAAGCCCGACTCGACGACGCCAAGGCCGACGCCCGGCAGGCCATCGAGCGACTCGGTGGGCAGGTCTACTCCCTCAATCCCGGCGACGACGCCTCGGCCAGGCAATCGCTCGCCGACGCAGGTGAACGCTTCACCGCAGCCGGATCGCAGATAGAGCAGGCGGCAACACCCGGTCAGGCGTTACTCGCTAAACAGACTGCTATCGAAGGGCTCTATTACATTCGGGCGGCGCGCACCGCGCTCAATCTCGACCCGGGTCCGCCGATCCCTGAACTCGAAGGCCAACGCGCAGCGGGTTCGGTCACCGAAGCCCGTGCCGTCGAGTTTGAAGGCCGCGAAGTGCAAGCATCGCCCAAGCCGTCCGACGCGACGCCAAATTACTATCCGGGTGGCCGCGTCGCTGGCCGACCTGTTCCCGCAGGCTGGTACTCCGAACCCTGGTGGAAACCCGCCCTCATCGGCGGTGCCTGGGGCATGGGCTCTGCCCTCCTGTTCAGTTCTCTGTTCTCCGGGATGGCAGGCATCCCCGCGGGTGTCTCCGACGGCAACTTCGCTGGTGGCGACATGAGTGACGGCGGTGGAGACTACGGCGACGGTGGAGACTACGGCGACGGGGGCGATTACGGCGACGGCGGCGACTTCGGCGGGGGCGACTTCGGCGATTTCGGTGGCGGCGATTTCGGGGGCTTCGACTTCTAGCTCACGACGCTTGACCCTGACACCGTGACAGGGTCTTGACTGCCTTTTAGGAGGTGGTCACGATGACCAGAACACCCAAGGCCCAAACCTCAACGATCGTTGTGGGTCTGCGGGCCACAAACGCGCAACTCCGGCTCCGCGCCGCCCTGGCGTCGGGAACCTCTCCCGACCCGGAGTTCGTCGCAGCGTTGATCGAACGAAGCGCCGTGGAACCGGACTTCTTTGTCCGCGACATGTTGACCTGGGCCCTCACCCGCCATGACCCCAACGACGTGGTGCCTTTGCTGATTGGTGAGCTTCGTTCGTCGCCGCCGCAGGCCCGCAGTCAGGCGCTACACACACTGTCGAAGATTGGTGACAGCTCGATGTGGGGATCCGTGCCGAGTAGTTTGCTCACCGACCGCGACGACGAAGTCGCGCGTGCCGCGTGGCGGGCTGCCGTCGCGCTCGCGCCAGAATCGTCGGAGGTGGCTGCCATACTGGTCACACAGTTGGGGCGAGGAAACGATGAATTGCAGCGCAGTCTCAGTCGTGCATTTGTCGGCATCGGCCACGACTCGCTCAACCTCATACTGCGGGCGCAAAGCTCAGACGATCCGGACGTTCGGGCTCACGCGGTGGCGACGGAAGCGCTGATGCGCGACCCCGACACCGGCTTCGCAGACAGTCTCCACGAAGCTCGACGCACGGTGGCACTAAAGGGACGGTGAGAGATGCGGATTGGTGAGGTGGCCCGTCGCTCCGGGGTGAGCGCCCGAATGCTTCGGCACTACGAAACCCTCGGCCTGGTAACCCCAACCGGACGGACCTCGTCCGGCTATCGGGATTACCTTCCCGCTGATCTCGCCCGGATCTTCCACGTAGAGAGCCTGCGTTCGATGGGACTGTCGCTGCGCGAGGTTGGCCGTGCACTGGACGACCCCGACTTCGCCCCCGACGCGCTCGTGACCCAACTCGCGGAACGGACCGCCGCGCAGATTGCCGAAGGCGAACAACTTCTTCGGCGACTCAATGCGATCGCCGAACGCGGCCTCGACGACTGGGACAACGTGCTGTCGACAATTGCACTGTTGGAGGCGTTGTCGTCACCTAACGCCGGACGACGACAACGCGCTGCGCTCACCGCCACCGGCCGAACGGCCCCAACCTCAGCGCTCGTGGAGTCGTTGCTGCACGAAGACGAGCCCAATGTCGCCGGGGCGCTCCGGTGGGCCCTGGTCCGGGCAGGTGACGCAGTTCCGTTGCTCGCCGAAGCCGCACGACGCTCAGATGTGCGCGAACGTACTCGTGCGGTCCTCGCCTTAACGGAGATCGCAGGACCGGCGTCAACTGCTGCCCTGACGGTTTCGGTGTCCGACCCCAACCACGAAATTCGGGCTTCGGCCGCTCTCGAACTGTGCCGCCGGGGCCAGCCTCCACACCCTGACGTCCTCATCGGGCTGATCGTCGACGGCATCCGCGATGTGGACGCAGCCGATGCACTCGCCGTCGCCGCAAATTCTGAACTCCCCGAGCAGACCGTCGCGTTCGCGCTGATCGCCAAGTTGTCCGACGCGAACCCGGGGGTGCGGCGACGAATTACCCAGGCTCTCGGTGAACTCCCCGGTGCAGCGGCGCAGGCCGCACTGGCCGCCCTCGTCGACGACGAAGACGAGCAAGTAGCGCGGACCGCAGCCTACCTGCGACGACCGTCCTGATCGGCAGGTACCGCAACAAAGTTGGTGCCGATGGTGCCGTTTAACTTGGGCGAGAGTGAATTGATGAAGCCGAGAACGTCGGTGCGTTCGGCACCCGTATACGGCGTGGGCTGGTAGTCGTTGATCGCCTCGGTGGACGACAACCGCATGGGGATCACCCGGAACGACGACCCAGCCACCTTGTTGTTTCGCACGTCAAACCGTGTCTGCACCACCATGGTTCGCTTGTCGGTCGGATTGGTGTTGCCCCCGAACGCGAAGTTGCCGAGCGAGTACGCGATCAGCTTGCCCTTGTATGTGGACATGGACTGCAGGACGTGCGGGTGCGTGCCAATCACAGCGTCGGCACCGTTGTCGATCGCGAACGTCGCAAGCTCGCGCTGCACGTCGTACGGTTCATGCTGGGATTCGATTCCCCAATGGAAGAACGGGATCACCACCTGGGCCCCATGAGCGCGCAGCTCTTGGAAATCACTGGCGATCTTGCCGCGGATGTCGGGGGTATCGAGCCAGGTCTGATAGCCGACGAGGCCGACTTTCACGCCCTTCACATTTCGGATTAGCGAGTAGTCGTAGTCCGAGCCCTCTGATTCGGACCCGGTACCGAAGTACTCGACACCGGCGTCTTGCAGTGCTTTCGTGGTGTCGTCGAATCCGGGGCGGAGGTAGTCGTAGGTGTGGTTGTTGGCGAGGGTCACCGCGTCAATACCGCCAGCCGACAGTGTCTTGGCGAGGGCAGGTTCGCCGCTGAAGTGGTAGTTTTCGCCTTCGCCCTTGTAGCGCTCGGTGGTGGCGGAGGTGAGGGCCACCTCGAAGTTCGCCACAGTCAGATCGTCGTTGTCGAAGTACTGCTTCACATTTCGGAAGAAGTAGTCGGGGGCCTTTCCGTTATCGGCCCACACCTGCGGCAGGGTATTGCCGCCGAAATCACTGTCGGTGCCGAGAATATTGTCGCCGGTCCAACTGATTGTGATGGTCTGGTTCACTGGTGCGGGAGCCGACGATTTCGGGTCCGTTTCGGAGGGAGGGGCCGTGCATGCAGTCAAGGTCAGCGCACTGCTGAGAAGCAGGGTCGCCACACGGGGGAGGGAAGATCGGTTGAACACTCCGCCCATCCAATCCCACAGCCAGGCATTGTGGCAGTCGGGTAATCGGATGAAGAATGTTCTCCCGACCGTGTCGATTTCTGGTCTCCCCGTTCAACGTGCTCATTCGCGGGCCAAATCGGGCCTTCGTCATCACATCCGCACCATTATCGGAGGAGTAGAAAATGAAGTACATGCTGATTATGCGAGTCAACGACGACGCCGCGTTGGCCGCAGGTGAGGAAATCCCGTTCGAGGAAATGATCAACCGGATGGGCGCCTACAACGATGCACTCGTCGACGCGGGTGTGCTCCTCGCCGCCGACGGACTGTCGGACCCGTCGGAGGGGTTCGTTGTCGACTTCGCGACCGATGATCCCATCGTCACCGACGGCCCATACGGCGAGATTCACGAACTGTTCAACGGTTTCTGGATCCTGGAAGTGGCCAGTCGTGAGGAAGCCGCCGAATGGGCGCGCCGCTGCCCGCTGGGTCCCGGCACCAAACTTGAGGTGCGCCGGGTGACCGACGAGAGTGACTTTGCCGATTTCGCCGACAACGATTACATCCAGAAGGAAGCCGAGCGGCGGGCAGAACTCGGCGAGTCAAGGCATGGTTGATCGCCTCCCGCGCGGGGAGATCACAGCGAAGGAATTGGCTCTCGCCGACATAAAACTGGTCGTCGCCGACATGGACGGCACGCTCCTCAACGAAGCAGGTCTGGTACCCGACAGGTTCTGGCCGCTCCTCGCCGAACTCACCAAGCGCGGTATCGCCTTCGTTCCGGCGAGCGGACGTCAGTACTACACGCTGCTCGATCTCTTCGACCGCCATCCGGGCATGCTTTCGTACGTCGCCGAGAACGGCAGCATGGTGATGCACGACGGCGCGCTATTGTCGTCGTCCAATGTCGATCCCGCACTTGTCCGCACCGTCGTCGAGACGGTACGCACCACCAGCGAAGATCGGCTGCGGTTGATTGTGCACCGCGTCGACGGTGCGTTCATCGAATCCGAAGACGCCGACTTCCTGGCGCATGCACGGCAGTATTGCGTCCGGCTCGACGCGGTTGAAGACCAGTTGGCGATCCCCGGTGACGTCGTCAAACTTGCCATTTACGATTTCGCCGACGCCGAGCACGCAGCGTCGAGCATCTTTGCGCCGCTCGTCGGTGAACACCAGTTGGTAGTCTCGGGGCAGCACTGGATCGACATCACCGCACCGGGAACGCACAAAGCGCAGGGTGTGCAGGCACTGCAACGACTGCTCGGGGCCGGTCCGGAGAACACGATGGTCTTTGGCGACTACCTGAATGACTTGGAGATGCTTGACGCCGCGGACTTCTCCTTCGCGATGGCCAACGCGCACGCCGCCGTGGCCGAACGCGCCCGTTTCCGCGCACCCAGTAATGCCGATGAAGGAGTGTTGACCATCCTGCAACGACTGTTGGCAAGCCGGTGAGGTCTGCTCGTCGCCGCGAAGTTGCCCTGGCGGTGACCCTATCGAGCGTGGCTGGCTATCTCGATGCCGTCGGTTTCATCGAACTCAAAGGCCACTTTGTGTCATTCATGAGCGGCAATACCACCGACCTGGCCGCGCAACTCGGCACCGGGTACCTCACGAGTATCTGGCTCGTTGCGGGCTTGCTGGTTAGCTTCATGGCTGGCGTGGTGATCGGTGCGGTCGCCGCCCGCTTCGGCGATGGGCGCATCACGGTTCTGGTGACCACCACGATTCTCCTGGTGCTGACATGTGTGATTGCCGTTGTTACCGACCCGGCGACTGCCGCCGCAGCCGGGCTACCGGCGGCGATGGGCGCGATGAATGCGGTCTTCCTCAATAACGGCGAAGTCAGCATTGGCCTCACCTATATGACGGGCACCCTGGTGAAGGCTGGGCAACAGTTCGTCGAAGGACTGGCGGGCGGCAAGAAGTGGCTGTGGCTGCGCAATCTGTCTCTGTGGACGGCGCTGGCTGCCGGCGGAGTGATCGGTGCCCTCATGCACCGACTCATCGGTGGCGGTTGGGCAATGTGGCTCGCGACCGGAATCGTCGCGGTGGTCACTGTCGCCACCATTGTGATTCGTCAGATCGAGTCCGTCTCCCAAGAGCCCTGACGGGGACAACTCGGGCGGGGGACTGCTCTGGCGGGGACAACTGCAACGGGGCCACCTCGTAGCATGAGTGCCATGCCAGCCGACTCTGCCGATCTCGCCGCTCGACTCCTCGACGCTCATGTGGCGCAGCAGCGTCGGCAATTGACCGACCCGCACGAGTTCGCGGCGCTGGTAGACGAGGAAATTACTGCCTTTCTCGACGTTGCCGACCAGTTGCCGTTGGAGACCGCTGTGTCCCGCGATTTGATCAAGGCGGTTGCACGCAAGTATGCGATCGCGTTCCCCGTCGACGGCGAGATCCCCGGTCTCGTCGGTGCCGTCGCTGAACGGCTCTACCAGTATTCGGCCGACCACGACACGCGACTTCAGGACGTGCTCGACCGCCGCCGTTTCGAGGAACTCGCGACCGGAATCGCCGACCTCGGACTGTCGCGTCGCATCGTGGAACGAGTATTGACGAGTCCGGCCTCAGAGGACGCGTGCGTTGAGGCCGTGCAGCGAGCCGTTGATCCGTCGCGTTTGCCCGGCAAACTCGCGGGCATCGTCGAGACTCTGGTGGAACGGGTTGCGCGTCGCGGCACACGGTATGTGCTGGCGGTCAACAGCGCTGAGTCCGATCACCTCATTCTCGACGCGGCCCGAGAAATGTGGTTGTGGCTTGCCAGCACTGATGAGCAGGCCGACCAGGTGCGTGACATTCTCAGCGATGGGGACGTCGAGGACACCATCGTGTTGGTGTTTGAGTTCTGGCGATCGTTCCGCGAAACCCCGTACTTCGGTGCTCTGCTAGATGAGGGCATCGACGAAGTCTTCGACACGTACGGGCAGACTCCGCTCTCGGAAATCCTCGACGAACTCGGTATCGCACGGACCGACCTCGTCGAGGAGGCTATGCGGTTTGGTCCGCCGGTGATTACTCAACTCGACAGCGACGGCATCGTTGAATCGGCCCTGCGCCGCCGGCTGGCCCCGTTTTATGCCTCCGACGAATTCGCCGCCATTCTCGCGTCGGACTAACAGCCTCTTTCTATTTCTGCGACGATTCGACCCGCGGGTTGCGCTGCTCGCCGCGACCTACAGCACCTGCGACAAAAAGGTTTTGAGTCGATCGCTGTGGGCGTCGGTAAAGATCTGCTCGGGAACGCCCGATTCGACGACGACTCCCTCGTCCATAAACACCACGTGGTCGGATACATCGCGGGCATAGCCCATCTCATGAGTCACGACGATCATGGTCATGCCCTGCTGCGACAGTTCGGTCATTAACGCCAACACGCCCTTGACGAGTTCGGGGTCTAAGGCGCTCGTGGCCTCATCGAAGAACATGATCTCCGGGTTCATCGCGAGTGCGCGCGCGATGGCAACGCGCTGTTGCTGGCCACCGGAGAGAGTCGATGGCCGGGCATCGGCCTTGTGCGCCAATCCGACAGCCTCAAGCTGAGCGAGCGCGAGGGCGCGTGCCTCGTCTTTTCCGAGGCCGAGGAGCTTGCGGGGCCCCAGTTCGACGTTCTGCGCAACGGTGCGGTGCGGGAACAAATTGAACTGTTGAAACACCATGCCGATGCGTCGACGCAGCGCGTCGGGGTTTTCCTTCAACACGCTGACGCCATCAATCAAGATGTCGCCTTGCTGCGGCTCATGGAGTCGGTTGAGCACGCGGAGCAGCGTTGATTTGCCGGAGCCAGACGGGCCAATCACGGTGGTCGTGGATCCGGCGTCGACGTGCAGGTCGACGCCGCGGAGCACGTGATTGTCGCCGAACGACAGGTGCAGGTCTTTGCCGGTGAGCGAAACGGCTTTGCGCGTTACCGCAGCTGGCGGGGGAGTCGCGGGATCGGGTGTTGAACTCGGGGATGTGCTCATGGGGCTCACGCCTTTCCAATGCGCAGTCGGCGGTCGATGTAGTTCACCAGGTGCGTCAGCGGGACGGTCATCACCAGGTACAGCAGGCCAGCGGCCAGCAGCGGCGTTAGATTGCCGCTGTTGGCGTTGAAGTCCTTACCAACGGCGAAGAGGTCGCGCTGCAACAAAGTGAGGCCAAGGAAGTAGATCAGTGACGAGTCTTTGATCAGCACAATGAACTGGTTAACCAGCGCGGGGAGCACGCGTCGAACACCCTGCGGAACAATCACCAGCCACATGGACCGGTTGTGGGAGAAACCGAGGGCCCGAGCCGCCTCCATCTGACCGGGCTCCACACTCTGAATACCCGACCGAAAGATCTCGCCGATATAGGCCGCAGCCAGCAATGCCAGCGCCACCGAGCCCAGCCAGAAGGGATTACCGCCGGTGAGGTTCTTCACCACCGGACCAAAGCCAAGCCCGACGATCAAGATAACGACAACGGCAGGCAGCCCCCGGAAGATGTCGGTGTAAACGCGCGCGGGCCACCGCAGCCAGCGGGTGCGTGCCATTCCCGCCAACGCCAACAGCATTCCGCCGATGGTCCCGAGAATGCCCGAGGTGATGGCGATTTTCAGGGTGTTGATGAGCCCGGTGGAGAGCAGTTCGGGAAGTGCCTTTCGGAACTGCTCCCCATTGAGGAAGGTGGCGCGCAACTGCTGCCACGTTCCCTTCGATTCGACGGCGGTCTCGGTTTTCGGCTTGTTCGCGTTTGCTGCCGCAATGGCGGCGAAGTCGGGTAGCTGCGGCATTGGCGCCGCCTTCGATCCGGGCTTCCAACCTTCCGGTAACTGTCGGGCGCCCAGTCGCTGTAAAGCCGGGCCCACGTGCCGTCCGCGATGATCGCGTCGAGACCGCTATTGAGGGCATCGCGCAGTCCGGGATTGTTTTTCGCGACAGCCCACGCTGTGAAGTTGTTGATGCTGAAAGTGTTTTCCAAGATCTTCATGCCGTCAGCGGGCTGAACCGTCCCCTCGGCCTGCTGACTGGGGGCCACCCATGCGTCAATTTGCCCGGACTTGAGATTTGCGTATGCGGTCGCATAGTCGGGGTACTTCACTGGATCGAACTTCAAGATGTTGGTGACGTAGTCGTCCTGGACGGTGCCTTGGACGACGCCGATGCGCGTGCCCGCATTGAGGTCGGTGAAACCTTTGATCGCACCGTTCGAGGGGCCGACCAGTGCGAAGTAGCCGAAGTCGTAGCCGTTGGTGAAATCGACCGTCTGACGACGCTCGTCGGTCGTGGTGATCGACGACGACCCCACGTCGAAGCGTCCGCCGGCGACCTGAGCGAGCAAACTTGAGAACTCGGTCCCGATGAACTCCACCTTCAAGCCCAGCTTGGCGGCGATCGCCTTCAGCATTTCGTTGTCCATGCCCGTGTACTGCTGGGCGGAGTTGACGCAGATGCTTGGCGGGGCGTCACCGAGCGTCCCGACCACAATGGTGCCGGGCTTGGACAGCTTCAGCGTTGAGATGTCGATCGAGTCGACGGGCGCGGTGGTGGCGGTGGTGAACCGATCGGGAGCCTGTGCCGATGTTGCCAGATTGGTTGGCGCCGATGAAGCGCTCTGCACGCCGGGCGGTGCGCAGAGGCCGGAATCATCGGAGTCTGATGCGGAGCCGGAACACGAGGTGAGGACCGCGACCAAAAAGGCAATGGCTAGGAGTGGGAGCCATCGTCGGCGAACTGCGGAAAGCAGGGTCATGGGTCAGAAGGGTAATCGTGCGGGACATCGAATCGGGAATTAAAACCAGGTAGATAGAAATGCGACTGCCCCCGAGGAGTCCTCGGGGGCAGTCGCGGGGAAGTGATCTATCAGTTCGCAGCGTTGTACGCGGCGACGATGTCGGCGGGGATGCGACCGCGGTCACTCACGGTGTAGCCGTTTTCCGTTGCCCACTTACGAACCGCTCGCGTATCGATTCCGGAGCGGCCACCCGCGGGTGCCGAACGGCGCGTGGCGCCGCCGCGGCTACTGGGACGCGACACGGCAACGTACGTCGCAACAAGATTGCGGAACTCTTCCGCATGCTCGGGTGAGGTATCGAACTCGAGGTTTTTACCATCCAAGCTCCACTGCACGGTCTCGAACTCGTCGAGCTCGGCACCGTCGAGATCGTCGACGATCTGGATAACGGTCTTCTTGGCCATGTGTACTTCTCCTCCGGGAGCGCTGGTAACGGGTGCAGCGATGAAAATGAGTAGCGAGATTTCGTGCTGGGGGTCATTCAAGCATCGATAACTATTCTTCTCGACAGACTACACGTCATCGAATATTTGTCAGAGACAAGTTCTTCAATTGGTTTGTTCAGCGGGCAGAAGTTGAAGTGGCGGGACTTAAACCCAAAAGCGATTTCGGTGCTCGTTCATCTCCTCGAATGTTCGAGTAGCCATCAGAGGTAATAGCGAATCCTGTGCCTGAACTTGACTCAATGCAGTACAGATCGCTGGAGTCGGCCAAGCACGCGAACCGATCAACGACGATTGAGTTGCCAGCGGGCAAGATGGTCGATCGGAACAGCACCGGGTAGCTATTTGAGCAGGCACCCTCTTTGGGGCCGTTTGCATCCACGACCGCATAGTCGCGCGCCCAGTCACATTTCTCGGGGGCATCAACTGGCCGCTGCCGCGCCCCGTCGATCTTTTCGCTGACGCACACCAGCGCGTTGGCACCGTTGTTGCCAGTGGAACAACGAATGCTGCGATCTTCGGTGGAGAAGTGATAGCCCGAAGCCGCAGACACTTCGCCGCTGACCGATGTGGAACCGACTTGGAACTGCGAGTTACTACTTCGCGGGGCGGCCCGGATCACGCGCGCCATACTCCACGGAGACGTCGGTTCGTCGGCCTTGCCGGTGACTGACGCCGAGGTCGGGGCCAAGGACGGCGCTGCCGACTCGGTGAGGAGGGCATCGGTGCCGGGGATCACGATCTTGCTGGGTGCAGCATCGGTGTTCAGCACGCCGCATGAGGTCAATGTGACGGCAGCAATACTGCCGAGGGCAATCAAGGCAACACGCATTCGGGGTCCGTACTCTGGCATTGTGTCGACTCCCAAGATTGTGCTGTTCTACGTCTTCGCGCCGCTGCCCGACCCGGAAGCTATCCGACTGTGGCAGCAGAGCGTCTGCGAGTCCGCTGGGCTTCGCGGCAGAATCATCGTGTCACCCCACGGCATCAATGCCACAGTCGGTGGCGATATCCGCGATGTCAAGCGCTACGTGCGTGCCACGCGCAGTTATCCAGCCTTCAAGCATGCCGATATTAAGTGGTCCGACGGTGTGGGCGAGGACTTTCCGCGGTTGAGCGTAAAAGTGCGCCCGGAAATCGTCACCTTTGGTGCGCCCGGTGAACTGAAGGTCGACGAGTCGGGCGTGGTGGGCGGCGGCACACGTTTGGCACCCGAACAACTCCACGAATTGCTTGATGCGCGTGGCGATGACGTTGTATTTCTCGACGGACGAAACAAGATCGAAGCAGAAATTGGTCGTTTTCGTGACGCGATCGTCCCGGATGTCGAGACCACCCGCGACTTCATTCCGTTGATTGAAAGCGGTGCCCTCGACCATCTCAAGTCGCGACCGATCGTGACGTATTGCACGGGCGGAGTGCGTTGTGAAGTACTTAGCGCACTGATGGCAGCACGCGGGTTTGATGAGGTTTATCAACTCGACGGTGGAATCGTGCGCTACGGCGAAAAATACGGCGATCGCGGCAATTGGGAGGGCTCGCTGTATGTATTCGACAAGCGGATGAAGATCGACTTTGGTGCCGATACGGCGGTAATCGGCAAATGCGTGCGGTGTGGATCACCGACCAGCGAAGTGATCAACTATCCCGACGGTGACGGCCGGGAACTCGCCGTCGTCTGCATTGACTGCCAGGCCGAACTAGCCCAATGAGGAAGGGGCCTCTGCCCGTAGTCGTGTTGGCGGGTTTCCTCGGTGCGGGAAAGACGACTCTCCTCAATCACGTTCTTCGTCATGCGGGGGGCCGCCGCATCGGGGTGCTGGTGAATGACTTTGGGTCGATCAACATCGATGCCCTGCTGGTGTCGGGCCAATCCGGTGGCACCATGAGCCTCGAAAATGGGTGCATGTGCTGCACCACCGATGCTGCCGACCTCACCGAAACCTTGGCCTCGATGGCGGCGCCCGGTAACGGGCTCGACGCCATCCTGATTGAAGCCAGCGGGATTGCCGAACCGAAAGCGCTGGTGCGGATGGTGCTAGCCGCCCGAAGCGAGGACGTCGCTTACGGGGGACTGGTTTACGTTATTGACGCGGCCAACTATGCCGAAACCATCGTCGAACATCCGCAAGTGGTTGAGCATTTGGCGATCGCCGATCTGGTGGTCTGCAACAAGATCGACCTGCTCCCCGACGGTGTCGACGTCGTCGAATTCGTGGAGACCGTGCGCGCGGCGAACCCGACAGCGCCAATCTTGCCGGTGACCGATGCCGCGATCGATCCGGAGCTGCTCTTCGAACCGTCCGAAGCGGTGGTCGTGGATGACACCCGACCCCGGCAACTGACGTTCGATGACCTGTTCTCCGATGATCCGCACGAACACTCACATAGTGCGGCCGACCCTCACCTGCACTCGGCATTCGATTCGGCCGCTCTGCAAACGCCTTTGCCGGTGGACCCGCGGGCGCTCGCTCGCTTTCTTGAGCGTCCGCCCGAGGGCGCCTACCGCATCAAGGGCACGGTGTTCGTTGACCTGCCCGACCACCGGCACTTGGCGTACACGGTCCAATCGGTCGGTGGTTTTATTCGCGTTGACACTGGGCCGTGGTCTGGTCGCGAAAGGGCGACTTCGCTAGTGGTGATCGGGGCCGGACTCGATGCGGAACGGGCGCGTGAAGCGCTCGAAGCGACGGTGCGGCCACCGGATCCAGCTGATGTGAACGGCATCTTGCATCTCACCCGACACGCCTACTCGCCGCCGGAGCGTTCACGCGCTGAGGACTTAGCGGATGGCTAATTTTCTGTTTCTGCGGATCACGGGAACCTAACGATTTCTGGCCTGTGAGCCTCCGGGTTTGCCGTCGGGTCTCAACCACTGGTTGACTGTTACCAAAGTTGTCCGTGTGACAGATGATGCTATTCCTTCGGAAGGAGAGTGGTGTGTGCCCGTGGGCCAACACACCCAACCCGCCCCATGCGCTTTTCAGCTGAGAAACCGACTGCTTCGTTTCCGCTCGCTAGGGCCCCTCGGCGCACGCTGATCGCGTCGTCCATTTTGGCTTCGTCGGCGATGGTCGGCGCGCTGTTGGCCGTCACGCCCGCCGCAGCGGCACCGAAGACCACGGAACTTGCAGGCAAGACGGTGTTCCTGGACCCGGGACACCAAGGGTCAGCCGCCGGCCACAACCTGTCAAAGCAGGTCAACGACGGTCGTGGCGGGACGAAGGATTGCCAGACCACCGGTGCCACGGCCCTCGGCGGAGTGCCTGAGCACACCATCAACTGGAACGTCGCCCAGGTGGTGAAGGCCGCGCTCGAAAGCAAGGGCGCCAAGGTCGTCATGAGCCGCAACGACGACACCGGCTGGGGTGGCTGCGTCGACGAGCGCGCCGCCGCCGCCAGCAAGTCCGGCGCGGACCTGGCCGTCAGCATCCATGCGGACTCCACGAGCACCGGCTCCGACGCCAAAAACAAGGGCTTCCACCTGATTGTGCCGACCCTGCCGATCCCCGACAAGGCTGTCGACGCAGCGCAGGGGAACGAAGGTCGCAAGGCGTCCAACACGATTCGTGACGCCATGTCGGGCGCAGGCTTCGCGCCAGCCAACTACCTCGGGGCCGTCAACGGCGTCGTCACCCGTCCAGATATCGCCGCCGTCAACCTGACTCGGGTGCCCGCAGCCTTCGTCGAAATGGGCAACCTGTCAGACCCAGCAGAGGCCGCCGTCCTGTCGTCGCCGGCCGGTGCCACCAAGTACGCGGTCGCCATCACCACGGGCATCACCAACTACCTGGGTGGCAAGGCCGCCGCAGCCAACCCGACCGCGCCCGCACCGGAACCGGGTGCAGCGCCGAACCCGACCGCGCCCAACGATCCGTCCGCATCCGACCTGTCCGACGTCAAGGGCGTTGAGGCGATCGGCCCACTGATCGACAAGCTCAGCAAAGCCAAGAGCCCTCAGGAAGCACAGCGAATTCTGATGACCGAAGGGCAAGACGTGTCCGCTGAGGTCCTCAAGGCGGTCCTGGCTGTCGTCTACGCAGTGTTCGGCGGAAAGCTACCCGTCTAGTTCCACTAGTCTGTGTGTCATGGGTCTCATGACATCGCTGAAACTGCCCGCGCTGCAGACCATTCGGGAACTCTTCGTCGTGCCGACGCCGGTGCCGTCACTGCGTGGTCGCAAGGTGTTGATTACCGGTGCGGCCAGCGGCATCGGGCGTGCCACCGCGCTGGCATCGGCCGCGGCCGGAGCGGAAGTGGTACTCACCGATATTCAATCAGGTCCGCTCGACGACGTAGTCGCCGAAATTCTCGATCATGGCGGCACCGTGCTTTATCACCGTGCGGGCGACGTCTCCGACTACGAGTGGGTGGCAGCGTTTGCGCGTGAGGTCGATGCCGAGGTCGGCGTCATGGATGTGGTCATGAATATTGCGGGAATCTCCGTTTGGGGGACTGTCGAAAACCTTGAGCATAAGCATTGGAAAAAGGCCGTCGACATCAACCTGATGGGCCCCATCCACATAATTGAGAGCTTTGTTCCCCAGATGGTTCGCAATGGTCGTGGCGGGCAGCTCGTGAATGTCTCGTCGGCTGCGGGGATCCTGGCCTTGCCCTGGCATGCCGCCTACAGTGCGAGCAAGTTTGGGATCCGCGGAGTCTCGGAGGTTCTCCGGTTTGATTTGCGACGCCACAACATCGGGGTGTCCCTGGTGTGTCCGGGTGGTGTCGCCACACCGTTGGTCGAGACAGTGGACATCGTCGGCCTCGACCGAAGCAACAGTGCCATCCAGAAGGAAATCGCCGGGTTCCATAAAGTCGCGGTGACGCCCGAGAAGGCGGCATCGGCCATCCTTCGCGGCATTACCAAAAACAAATTTATGGTCTACACGTCTTTCGACATCCGCTTCGGGTACTGGTGGGCTCGCAAGTTCGCGCTTCCGTATGAGGTCGTCATGCGGATCGCCAACAACCGCTTTGACTACCTCTCGCGGATCAGCAACCTCGGTGTCGGCGACGGCACCGCAGCGGGGTCCGATTCGACGGTCGCACGGCGCAGCGAGTGAGGGGGCCACACCAACCCGGGGTTCTGGTGGTTTCGGCGACGCCTGCCGAAGCTGTGCACGTGCCACCCGGGACCGACCTGCTGATCACCGGCATCGGCAAAGTACGAGCCGCCACCGCCCTCACCAAACGGCTGATCACCGGCGACTACCGTCGGGTCATCAACATTGGCACGGCGGGTGCCCTTCGCGACGGCCGCAGTGGGCTCTACTTGCCGTCCCGCGTGATCGAACACGACATCAGCGCTGCTGAACTGACCGCGATGGGTTATCCGTTGGTCGACGAGTGGGAGATTCTCGGTGGTGACGGGAGCATCCTTGCGACCGGTGACACCTTCGTTTCCGATCCGGTGCACCGTGACGTGATCGCCGAACGGGCCGACCTCGTCGATATGGAGGGTGCCGCCTTCGCTCAAGTTTGCGACGACTTCGCCGTGCTGTTTCGCGTGGTCAAAGTCGTCACAGACAACGCCGATGAATCAGCGATGGATTGGCCGACGGCTATCGAACACGCGGCCCGAGACCTCGGGGCGTGGTTGGCCGAAACGGATTTCGGCGAGCTGTAGCTACTAGCTGGACGACTAGCGGTCGTCGGCGCCGGCGGTGAGATCTTCGATGTGTGCCTTGTCGCGCATCTGACCTGCTGTGCGACGTGCTCCCTTGGTATCCCGAGCGGGGATGGTCTGTGGCGCGGCCCGACGACGCGGTGGCGTGCCAGCTGCAGTTGCGCTCGCCTGGGCCGATCTGGGCTGAGCTGGCTGCGCTGCCGCCGGTCGGGGAGCGGACTTGCGGGGCGCGGCCCGACGAGGTGCGGGTTCCGATTCCGGGCGACGCCGAACGGTTGGCTTTGCCGGTGTGGCGTCAGTGGTGGATGTCGGCCGGCTCGTTGCTGGCCGCTTAGCTTTTGTCGGGGCCCCTTGGGTGGGCGATCCAGTCTTCGCCGCTGGCTTCTTTGCGGTGGTCGCAGTTTTTGTTGGCGTCTTCTTTGCGGGGGTGGCCTTCTTGGCTACCCCGGCCGGGCGTTTGGAGCCCTTCCCAAAGAACGGTTGCCCGCTTGGTCGGGCGGCGAACCAGCGCACCAAAACCACTGTCAGCGTGGCGAGGAAGGCGAGGAGAATCCAGGGGAAGCTTGAGGCGATCGGTAGGACCACCTTGAAAACGATGGCCCGCAGGCCCTGCGAATCGCCGGAATCCAGGACAAAGAGAGTCGCGATGCCGACGGCGAAAGCGACCAGGGGTGGCTGAGCGGCGGCCGTGAAGAGGGCGCGCTGGCGCACCAAAAGTGCGGCGAGGATGCAGCCGACCAAGTAGCAGAGTTTGAACGATCGGCCGAGGGTCGACGCGCTTTCGGCGTCGATAACGGCACCGATGGTGGTGATGCCGACCGCGATAAGGACAGCACCCCACCAGGGGACTCCCCGGACGGTAGGCAATACCGACCGCTGATCGGCGGGTACGGCAGGGCCGGCTAACAGGCGCGAAAACACCCTTCAACGGTACCTTCCACTGCGCTGAACCCCGGGATCCAAAGCCGTGAGTTTGCTGAATTCTCTAGCGCGGTGACATGGATCTCACTGCAGTATCGACATTTGGGACACCGTCGGTAATGCGGGACGACCGGTTTGTCGGGCCGGAGAGGGCCTCGAGTTCAGCTAGTTTGCGGGCGGTGACGCCCAGTCGGGTGTCGATGGCGCCCACTGTCGAGTTGTACGACTCAACTGCCCGCCGCAGTGATACCCCGGTCTTCTCCAGGTGCGCGAGAACTTGATCGATGCGTTGGTACAGCGACCGACCGAGCTGATGAATCGTCTCGGCGTCTTCGGCGAGCGCATACTGTCGCCACCCGAGGGCGACAGTCCTCAGCAGGGCTATCAGCGTGCTGGGGGTGGCCAGCACAACGTCGCGGTCGAAGGCGTAGTCGAGGAGTCCGGGGTCACCGCGAAGTGCGGCCTCCAGCACTCCGTCGCCGGGCAAGAACAGTACGACGAACTCGGGTGAGGTCGGCTGGGCCGACCAGTATGCCTTCGATGCCAGGGTGTTGACGTGGGCGCGCACAGCCTGCGCATGGCGGGCGAGGGGTTCGCGGTTGTCGCCAGACGGCACCGCCATCGCATCCAGGTATTGCTGCATCGGGACTTTGGCATCGACCACAATGCGTCGCCCGCCAGCGAGGTTCACCACCAGGTCCGGTCGGACGATTCGGTCGGCATCGGATTGTCCATGGACTTGCGTCGAGAAGTCGCAGTGTCGCGACATACCCGACAACTCGACAATCCGCTCAAGTTGGATTTCGCCCCAGCGGCCACGGACTTGCGGGGCGTGGAGGGCGCCGGCCAACTGGCTGGTCTGTTGCTGCAGGCGCTGCGAAGTCGCGTAGACGCCACGCATCTGCTCGGACAGGCCCGCGTAAGCGTGCGCGCGACCGGCCTCAGTGCGTCGCAGTTCCTCGGATAGGCGCCCCAGGGTGTCGCGCAGCGGGCCGACGACAAGGTCGACCTCGCTGCCGACCGATGGGCCAGGTGGCGGCTGGTTGCCGTGTGCCCGCGCGGCCGCTGACCGAGCCATCCACCCAAGGACCGCACCAATGATTAGGCAGACCGGGCCAATGATTGCTGCTGGTGTCATGCCCACATCATGGCGGTTGGCTCTGACAACTTTGGTCGGCCGTCGTCTTACTTCACATCGCGGGTATCGCCGACCGGATCAGAAGCCGTGTTCGTCGCGAGCGGCAGCCAGGGATTCGGCTTCTCGGCGGAGCAGGTCTTCTTTGAGTTCCAGGCCGTAGCGGTACCCGCCGAGACTGCCATCGGTTCGCATGACGCGATGGCACGGAACAAATAGCGCGGCGGCATTGCGGACACAGCATTGTGCGGCCCCGCGAACTGCTGTCGGGCGCCCGGCAAGTTCAGCGAGTTGTCGGTAGGTCACCGGAGTGCCAGCGCGTACCTTCCGGAGTGCCACCCAAGCGTCGGTGATAAACGGACCAGCCTGCTGCCGCACCTGAATGTGTGACGGCGCCGTCGTGTGGCCGTCGTAGTACTGGAGAACCGCTTCGGTAACCGGACCTCCTGGCTTCTCGAATAGGTCGGTGGTGCGCAATTCCGGGTGGATCAAGCTTTCGAGGTATTCAAGTGAATGAGTCCAGCCGGAGGCGTAGACAGTGTGGTCGTCATCGAAGATGGCGGTGAATGGGCCGTCTTCGGTCGGGACGGTTGCCCAGCCGAGAGAAGGTGCAACTGCGGTGGTCATCGTTCCTCCTGTGCCTGTGGGGCCGCTTCCAAATGGACGCGGTCTTGAATTGGACGCACCGGATGCCAGTTCGGTTCCAACGTCATCCACAGGGACCCGCAAGCGCGTCTCAGGCTACGAATGCGGTGGGTGTGTGTGAGGATTGGCGGGTGAACGACGAAACGGGTGAATCGAATGCCTCGCCGAAAACTGAGCCACCGGTCCCTGAAGCGACAGAAGTGCTGAGTAACCCGGTTACCGGCAAGCCGTACCCAACCAGGGGACGAGTGTTCCGAACCGGTCTTCGGTCCACTTCAGTCATCTGCTTGCAGATGCTTTTGGTCCTGGTGTTCCTGTATGCACTGCTGCTGGTGCTGGGAAAGCTGTGGGTAATTCTTCTTCCGGTTGTCCTCGGTATCGTTCTCGCTACCGTGCTCTGGCCGCCGGTTCGGTGGTTGCGGGCTCACGGCGTCCCCGCTGCCTTAGCCACCATCTTGGTAGTTATCGGTGCCATGGTCGTCATCGGCGGCGTTATTGGCTTGATTGTTCCGTCGTTGATTTCGCAGGTCCCGGATTTGGCCAACGAGGCGATCAAGGGCATCCGCAAGTTGCAAGACTGGGCTCAGGGGCCGCCGCTCAACATCGGTGACGATCAGATCAACGACTTCGTCGACGCGATCACCCAAAAGCTGCAGCAGAGTGCCACCACCATCGCCAGCGGTGTGTTCAACGGTGTCGGCGTCGCCACGTCGGCTCTCGTCACATTGTTCACAACCATCGTGCTGGTGTTCTTCTTCTTGAAGGACGGGCCCAAGTTCCTTCCGTGGATTCACCGGACGATGGGTGTCGGCGGTGCCGCTCATGTCAGCGAAGTGCTCCGACGCATGTGGGACACCCTCGGCGGCTTTATCCGGACGCAGGCGCTGGTGAGCTTTGTTGACGCTTCACTGATCGGCATCGGTTTGATAGTCCTCAACGTGCCGTTGGCTGGCCCGTTGATTGTCATCACCTTCATGGGTGGCTTCATCCCCATTGTCGGTGCGTTCGTCGCCGGTGCGCTCGCGGTGTTGATCGCGTTGGTCTCGAATGGCTTGACGTCCGCACTGATTGTGCTGGCCATCATCCTGGTGGTGCAGCAAATCGAGGGCAACGTCCTTCAGCCGTGGCTGCAAGCGAAGTCGATGAATCTGCACGCGGTGATCGTGCTGCTGTCGGTGACGCTTGGTGCCTCGCTGTTCGGGATTACTGGCGCGTTCTTGGCAGTTCCTGCGGCATCCTGCTTGACCGTTGCGTTCCGGTACATGCTTGAGCAGATTGGGCACGCTGCGGGCGATGAGATTGCCGCCGAGGACGAACTCGCACGCGCGGCAGCACGCGCATCCAACAGCGGTCGAGGCAAGCGCAGAATCAGCCTGGGTAGGTCCGCCACCAAATCGCAGATAGACTGACCTCCCGTGAGTCTTACCCTCGGAATTGTCGGCCTGCCCAACGTTGGAAAGTCGACCCTTTTTAACGCCCTAACCCGTAACGATGTGCTCGCCGCGAACTACCCGTTCGCGACGATCGAGCCGAATATCGGCATCGTCGAACTGCCGGATGCGCGGCTTAACCGCCTCGCCGAAATCTTCGGCAGTGAGCGGATCTTGCCCGCCGTCGTGTCTTTCGTCGACATCGCCGGAATCGTGAAGGGCGCTTCGGAGGGGGAGGGCATGGGTAACCAGTTCCTCGCCAACATCCGCGAGGCTGACGCGATCTGCCAGGTCGTTCGGGTATTCGCCGACGACGACGTCGTGCATGTCGACGGTCGCGTCGATCCGCGCGCGGACATTGAAGTCATCGAGACCGAGCTGATTTTGGCTGACCTCCAGACGTTGGAGAAGGCAATTCCGCGTCTGGAGAAGGAAGCCAAGAAGAACAAGGACCAGGCCAGCGTGCTCGCTGCTGCGCAGGCCGCGCAGGCGATCCTTGACTCGGGCAAGACGATGTTCTCGGCGAAAGACGACTTTGATCTGTCGTCGGTCCGTGAACTGCACTTGCTTACCGCAAAGCCGTTCCTCTACGTATTCAATGCTGACGAAGCCGTCCTCACCGACGATGCCCGCAAGCAGGAACTGCGCGATGCCGTCGCGCCCGCAGACTGCGTCTTCTTGGACGCCAAGGTGGAAAGTGAACTCCTTGAGCTCGAAGAAGAGGATGCTCAGGAACTTCTTGACTCGATCGGTCAGGACGAGCCCGGTTTGCGCCAGCTGGCCCGCGCTGGCTTCCACACCCTCGGCCTACAGACCTACTTGACGGCCGGACCGAAGGAAGCGCGCGCCTGGACCATCCGTCAGGGCGATACCGCACCGAAGGCTGCGGGTGTTATCCACACGGACTTCGAAAAGGGTTTCATCAAGGCCGAAATCGTCTCCTTCGCCGATCTCGATGAGAACGGCTCCATGAACGCGGCCAAGGCTGCCGGCAAGGTCCGCATGGAGGGCAAGGACTACGTCATGGTCGACGGCGACGTCGTCGAGTTCCGGTTTAACGTCTAGCTTGCCGACCTACTCCTCGGTGAGTTCGGATTGTTCCTCGGACGAGTATTCGGCGATTAGGTCGATCACTCTCGTGTACGCGGGACTGCCCTTCTGGACGAGCGACACGTGACCTTCGCCGTCGAGGAGCAGAAGGCGTCCGGCACCGCCGCGGCGTTCGACTTCGGCGATGTACCGGGTCGAATTGTGGGGGCGAACGACGGTATCCGCGGTGCCGTGCACTGCGGCTACCGGCATCGTCGGGTCAATGTTCTTGATCGGGTCGACGGCATCCCACCGCTCCGGCTTCGCCGACGGCGGGGCACCCATCGCGCCGATGATGTGGTTGTTGCCGTCCTTCGCGGTCTGCCGCATGTCCAACGGACCGGCTAGGGACACGACGCGAGTCGGCCGGAAACGCGGCCGTGATCCGACCTCATCGTCTTCCAGCTTATGGCGGGTACCGGCCCACATCGCGAGTTGGCCGCCCGCGGAATGTCCGACGACCAGTTCATCCCTCACCGTGATCTGCGGGAACTTCTTGTCCAGGTCGATGATGTGGTCAAGGGCCCGGGCCACGTCGCGGAACGTCGTAGGCCAGCCTCCACCGCGACCGAGCCGCCGGTACTCGACGTTGTAGACGGCCATTCCGCGACCGGCGAGATCCATCGCGAGCTCATCGAAGACGTCGGCACCGATCTGAGATCGCCACCCGCCTCCGTGGATCAGCACGACCAACGGGATGGTGTCCACGGCCTGCCTGCCGGCCGGGAGGTAAAAGTCCGCCCAATTTTGATCTGGGTCCTGGTCTGGGCCGGTCAGATAGTGGATGCGATTGCGCTGAGTCTCGGAGAAGGTCGCGACCTGCTCCGACGACGGTGCGGCAGGCGCCATGTCGGGACTTGTCGAGCAGGCACTCACGACCGCCATGGCAGTGATAGCTGCGGCGAGCGCAAGCGGAGAGGAATAACGGGCCATCGAAGTCCGATCGGGAGGTTGGTCCGGATTTTCGTCACTGTAGCAGTGGGCGGTGCCCGTTCGCCGCAACGATTCGCGTGGCCGAAGGGCATGATCGAGGCTGCGATAGCTTCCCTTGATTCCCGCAGTAACCACTGTTTCCCGCAGTGACGACGGTCCCGAGGCTCCCAAGCCAGGTCGCATGCGAAACTAGGTGCGACTCGACCCACGAAGGGAACCTGTTGAACGACAGCACGGAACAGACCGGCATGGAGATCTACGGTGCTTGGGGCGCGCTACTGCCGTCGCAGACTCGTGCGCAACTCGCGGTCGTCGGTAACGGCGACGAGTACCTCATCATCTACCGGACTGGAGAATCGTCGTGGCAGCCGCTCGCGTCCGCCTTCGACGAAGAGGCCGCCAAGCGGGCGGGCCTGCTGATCGCCAAGATGACGAAGATGCCCGAGCATCTGCGCATCGGTGGTGACACGATCGCCTCCGGTGCTGACACCGACCACCCCGGGGTGGAGTGGGTGGTGCCGACGCAGATCGTCGACGATCCGGACCCCATTGTTCGCATCACCGGTCCGGGCACCGACCGACTCTGGGTGCTACCGAGCACCGACGGTGAGGTCTTCGGTCTACTGAACCCGGACGGCGACCCGCGTGAACTCGCAGAGTTTGCCACTGCCGAGTCGGCCGACGTGTTCATTTCGGTGATCGACGCGCTCTTTGCGCTCTCCGGCAGTCGTGCCTATGCGGAGGGCAAGAGCGAGAGCTAGCTCTCCGAAAACTGCTGGTCCCCGAGAGCGACTGGGGTGGCAGCGGATAGCCGATCAAACCGGGCCCGGATAGTCGGGCGCGAGGTGCGCCACTTCGATGAAAGTGGAAGCCGAAGGGAGCGATGATGATTGACATCCTCAACCGGCTCGTCGACGACATCGAGCAGCACCTCGGGGACGAAGTCGACGTTGACGGCCTCGCAGCATCGATGGGAACGACGGGCTACCACATCCGCCGGATGTTCTCGTCCCTGTCTGGGATGCCGGTGTCGGAGTACGTGCGACGCCGTCGAATGACGGTAGCAGCGGCCGACGTTACCGGGGATGAGGGTCTACTCACGATCGCGGTGCGCTACGGGTATGGCTCGGTCGAAGCATTTGGTCGAGCATTTCGCGCGGTGCACGGTGTCAGTCACGGCGATGTCCGCCGCGATGGCGGCCCCCTTCGTAGCCAACCGCACATCAGGTTCCGCCTGACCGTCGAAGGGAACAACCCCATGGATGCCCGAATTACCGAACGACCAGCCTTCCGACTCATCGGCCAAGCCGCGCGCGTGCCGCTCATTTATGAAGGAGTCAACCCGCATATTCAACAGCACATTGCAGCCTTGCCCAGCTCGGCACATGAGCGGCTCAAAGAACTCAGTTCGTCGGAGCCTGCGGGACTCCTCCAGGTCAGCGCTGATGTTGATCCAGATGCTGTGGAAGGCAGCGAATTGACCTACCTGCACGGCGTAGCGGTCGACGCAGCTGACCCGGTGCCCGCCGAGTTGGACGTGATTGACGTCGAGGCAGGAGCTTGGGTGGTGTTCCGGACATCGGGGCCGTATCCGGAAGCGCTACAGGAATCGTATGCGGCATCGGCGACTGAATGGTTCCCGTCTAACCCCTGGCGCCTGCGGCCCGGTCCGTCGATTGTCGCTGTCCTCGAGCGCGCAGCCGATTTCAGTACTGCGACGTGTGAGCTCTGGTTCCCGATTGAACGTGCATGAGCGACGGTGGCTGCTGGGTTCCAACTCCGAGTAGTCCGAGCGTGTGCGTTGGGGTTGGACCTGCCCTCCGATACTTCCCGACGGTCACTGGGCACACATCAGTCCCAGCGGTCGCGGGATTCGTGCGATGCAACAAACGGTGTGCTTGGGAAACTGGACAATTTGCAGCCAGTCGGCGTTGAGGCCCGTGCCAACTATCGTGACCCGAATTCGCTGTATGCACAGAATTGTGTCCGCCGAAGGGGTGAATGCGCGGCGGTGTGGACAGTGATGGTGCCGGTGAGGCTATGTTTTGCACGTTGCCCTCCCAAACAAAGGACCACCATGGTTGCTATTGCTCGGACCCTTACGACTGCCTGCGTGGCAGCGGGCGCTCTCGTCTCGGTCGGCGTTGGATCGGCTGGCGCTGTGCCAGCCGCGGGCTCGCCGGTAGGGGCCGTCACATTCTCCGCGAAGAACCTCGGCCACTGTAAGGCCGAATTTTCCATCGTGAACAAGACCAACGTCACGAGCTACACGATTGACTGGCGAATTGACGATGAGGTGCCGGAAGGACGCGATATTGGTGTCGGGTTCCCCGTCTGGCGGACCGGCAGCCCCAATATGGCGTCGAAGGCTGACCTTCCCAGCTGGCCCGATGGCGGTGCCGGCCAGAACACTGAGGCGAACCGGACCATGGTGTCCGACCGCGCACCCGTGACAGCAACCTACGTGCAAGATCTGAAGAGTCTGAACGGCTGGAATCCGGGCCTCCCGAACCCCAACGCGGCGACCCACAAGATTGCCTACCGCATGGTGCTCGGACCTCCCGGAAACAACGGGCAGACCGCTGATGGCATGCCTGAATGGCTTGGCAATCGGGAGTGGCGAAGCGTTACGGTGACCGGCTGCGCCCAGCCGGATCACGGTTCCCTGGGCACCGGCTCGCTGGATAGCCTGTTCGGGTGACCTGGCTGAAACCGCGACCACTAGAGTGCGGACTCGGACAGTGCCCCGGTCATCCGACCGCGGCACTGTCCGTTCTTTGATGCGCCAGGTTTTGTCCACCATGTGGCGGTAAGTTTCGGTTAGGAGCCAACGAAAGGACACCGTCATGCGCTTGGAGAACAAGGTCGCGATCGTTACCGGAGGAGCGGGCGGGATCGGTCGCGGAATAGTCTCCAAGTTCCTCGACGAAGGTGCGAGCGTGCTCGTCGTCGACATTGTGCCGCAAGGCGACGGCGAAATGATCGTCGCCGAGATCGCGAACGGCCGCCCGGCGGTCTATCTCGACAAAGACATCTCGGTACAGGCCAATGCGGCGGTGATCGTCGACGCGGCAGTTGACGCATTCGGCAAGCTCGACATCCTTGTCAACAATGCACACGCTTCCAGGCAGGCCCCCATCCTGGAAACCACCCAGGAAATGTGGGACCTCTCCATGGGTAGCGGCATGTACGCGACCTTCCACCTCATGCAAGCCGCACACGCGCAGCTGGCCGAGAACAAGGGGGCCATCGTGAACTTCGCGTCGGGTGCTGGCCTGAAGGGGCTGCCGACACAGGTCACGTATGCCGCGGCCAAGGAAGCGATCCGCGCGATCACCCGCGTCGCAGCCAACGAATGGGCGTCCGACGGTATCCGGGTGAACCTGGTTTCGCCGGTCGCGCTGACACCGGGCATCGAGCAGTGGTCGGAAGCGTTCCCCAAAGACTACAAGCGCATGCTCGCTGGCATCCCGCTCGGCCGTCTCGGCAGCCCCGCCGACGACATCGCGCCCGTCGTCGTCTTCCTGGCGAGCGACGACGCCAGCTACATGACTGGCCAGACGCTCATGGTTGACGGCGGCTCCATCATGCTGCACTGACGGGCACGCCACTTTGCCTATGGTTGCACGCTGCGCAGGACTGCCTCGAGGGTAGTTTCCGGGGAATCGTTGAAACTGAACCGGACACCGGGCGCAAGTGCCACAACCGTGTTGATGACACATTCAAACACCGGCGTGTAATCGTGTGATGCACGCAATCCGGATCCGACTTCGACGACATCGAACTCGTGTCCGGCGAACGCTCGGCGCACACTGCTCTCTGCCGCGTCCACGTCGTCGGGCACAAGGCATTCGGTCACGTCGAAGCCGGCGTCGCGCAGGGCGGCCTGGGCTATGGCAATGCGTTCGAACAAGAGGTCTGCGTTTTGGCCGGGCCACGGCGAGAAGTCAACGACGTTGGGGTCGATCCCAATCTGCAGGAGCCGCAGTTTCGCCATGGCTCCATCATGCTGCACTGAAGGGCGATCCGTACGCGCTAATCATCGGTGCGAATGCCTGGCGGCCGACAACCCTTGAAATAGGCAAGTAAATACCTGCATAATGGGTCGTGTGGATATGGATCCGATCTTCAAGTCGTTGGCAGACTCGACCCGCCGACGGCTTCTAGACCGCCTGCGCGCGGAAAATGGACAGACTCTCGGTCAGTTGTGCGAGCAGTTAGACATGTCGCGGCAATCCGTGACACAGCACCTCGACGTTCTCGTACGGGCCAACCTCGTGACGGTCGTACGACGAGGGCGAGAGCGTCTTCACTACCTCAACCCGGCACCCATCCACGACATCGAGCAGCGCTGGATCGCAGCGTTCGACAAGCCCCGACTCGACGCGCTCGCCGACATCAAAGCCAGAGCAGAAGAGGACGCCATGATTCCGAACTATGTGTACGTGACTTACATCAAGGCAACGCCGGAGCAGGTGTGGAAGGCGTTGACCGACGCTGATCTCACCGCCGAGTACTGGGGTCATGCCAACGTCTCGGACTGGCAGCCGGGGTCAGCGTGGGAGCATCGTCGAACTGACGGTAGCGGCACCGTCGACGTCACCGGGGAAGTCCTCGAGGCTGAACCTCCAAGGCGTCTGGTGATCACTTTCGAGGACTCTCCGGAAGAGTCGACCCAACGGGCACCCTCCACGGTCACGTTCCTGGTGGAGTCTCACCAAGACATCGTCCGCCTCACCGTGACCCACGAGAATCTTCCGAACAAAGAAATGCTCAACGGCATCTCGAAGGGTTGGCCAGCCGTGCTGGCCAACCTCAAGTCGCTGCTCGAAACCGGCACCGTCCTACCTCAGGCGCCGTGGGAGATGGCAGATCGATGAGCGGATTATCCGGGTCAGGAGGAAAGTCATCAATGCTCGACACCACGCCGTTTCGCCTCTCCTACGACGAGTTCCTTGAGGCCGCTGAGCGTGTAGGTGTTGCTGACACTGTCGTAGAGCCACCCCGGGTGAATGGGGCCCGTCCTCAGTGATCGTGAACTTGTCTCTAAGATCCCGGCCAGGCTGGTCTCGAACGATGCCCTGGTCGTTGACGAGATTCTGACTTTGAGTGACATCATCGGCGGCCTCGCCGAGTCCGAGATCCCCGGGCACACACAACAAATACTCGAACTCGTGTTGCACGACTGAGCGGCGTGCCTCAGATCAGTGAACCGCTTGCGCCAACCCAATTAGGATTCCCTCGGGGCCGCGTATGTAGCAAAGTCGGTAGACGTTTTCGTAATTGATTACGTCGGTGCTGACTAGTTCGGCACCATGTTTGGCCAGGCGGGCGAGGGTGTCGTCAATGTCGTCAACGGCGAACATCACCCGGAGGTAGCCGAGCGCATTCACCGGCGCGTTCCGGTGATCGGCGATCACCTCCGGTTCGATGTACCGCGACAGTTCGAGCTTGCCGCTGCCGTCTGGTGCGTTCATCATGGCGATCTCGACCCGCTGAAAACCTAGACCGGTCACTTGGCCAGCCCAGTCGCCTTCGATGGTCGCCCGGTTTTCGAGGTCAAGGCCCAGCTCGCGGAAGAAGGCGATGGCACCGTCTAGGTTCTCCACGACGATCCCGACGTTGTCCATACTGATGCCCATCAGGCAATCGTAAGAGCGTGTGCCGCAGATATCCACGACCAGCAGTCGAACAACGCACGCCGCACTCGTAAAGTGCACTTAATGCGACTTGATCTCCACTCTCTAATTGATCCAGCGTTGCTACCACTCGTCGAAGAGTCGCGGGCCTTCTATGCCGATCGGACTCCGGGACGTGGGCCGACAACGTTGGACGAGCTTCACGCGGCCCGCGCGGGG
Organism: Gordonia sp. 34D; assembly: GCF_056682775.1. Classification (NCBI taxonomy): domain Bacteria; kingdom Bacillati; phylum Actinomycetota; class Actinomycetes; order Mycobacteriales; family Gordoniaceae; genus Gordonia; species Gordonia sp. 34D. The sequence continues at coordinate 188,061 of NZ_CM155293.1, forward strand.
AAGGTCGCTCCCGGAATCTGTTGGCCTGAGCCATCGATCGAGACCGTAAACGCAGGCGGCACGACCGTCGACGTTCGAATTCATCTGCCAACGGAGGTACCACCCGCAGGCGTCGTGCTGGAGATGCACGCTGGCGGCTTCTACTTGGGTTCTGCGGCTGGCAGCGATACGCGGAATCGGCAGCTCGCCGATCGCCTCGGAGTCGCTGTGGTCAGCGTCGACTATCGGCTCGCTACCGAGCATCCCTGGCCCTCGGCGCCGGACGATTGTGAGACGGCGGCGCTCTGGCTTGTCGAGAACGCTGAGGCCAGGTTCGGGACTACCAGACTGGCGATGCTTGGGCTATCGGCCGGATCTACGCTGGTCGCGACGACTCTCATCCGCCTTCGCGAGCGTGGCATCAACAACTACTGCGGTGCCGTCCTAGATTGCGGTACTTACGACCTTTCCGGTCAAACGCCAGCGGGGCGTCTCATCGCTGATGAGTATTTCCTGCAGGCGTACCTGGGGGACTGTGCGGATCGAACCATCGCTGATGTTTCGCCGATCTACGCTGATTTGCGCGGTCTGCCGCCGGTTCGTCTAGTCGTTGGGGCCGACGACATCCTGCTCGACGATAATCTGGCGATGGTCGGGCGACTTGTGACGGCGGGTGTGGAGGTCGACCTCAACGTCTATCCGGAATCGCCGCACGCCTTCACCGCCCATCCGACATCGATGGCCGCGAAAGCGCGGTCGGGGATGTACGACTGGTTGCGGATTCGAATCGAGGCTTAGCGTCGGGTAACGATTTGGGGCTGCTGTGACAGAAGGGGTTGATGATTCGAGTTGGATCGTCGACTCTGGGACACGTGTCTCGCATCGATCGGCCTCGTCTTGTCAGCACCTTCGTTGTCCTGTTTGCCGCAATCGCACTGGTTGTGTCTTCGCCCGGCGTTGCGGCTGCCGAGCCGGCACCATCTCCTGGGTGGAAGTACACGATGGTGGGCTTCAGCAATTCCAGCGTCCGCGACATGGACGTCTACACATCTAGCGACGGCACTGACTTCCAACTCCTGAAGAAGGCCGCCTACCGCCCGCCCGCTGGCGTGGTCCGCGACCCGAGCATTTTCCGGCACACCAACGGCCTGTACTACATCACCTACACGACCGGCGATACGAGCATTGGCTTCGCGAGTAGTCCTGACCTGGTGAATTGGACGCCGATGAAGAACTGGCCGCTCCCGTTCTGCTGCGCCTTCCTTCCCGGAACGGGCGACGGCAAGGGGCCGCTACCGCTACCCGGCGTTAACGGGTCGGCCGGATTCCGTGACGGACCGTCCCTGTCGCCGTTCACCACAAAGGCGTGGGCACCGGAATGGTTCGTCGACGGGAACACCGTGAACATCATCGTCTCCATGTCGACCGGTGGCGGCTTTGTTCCGTACCTGATGACTGCGCTCAATTCGTCGCTCACCCTGTGGAGCTTTCCCGTGGCGCTCGACGGCATCGGTGCCGACCACATTGATACGACCATCGTGAAGGTCGGTTCCACCTACCATGCGTTCACGAAGAACGAGACCAAGAAGACGATCCAGCATGCGGTCGCGCCAACACTGCGCGGGCGGTATTCGTATGTGACCCCGGGAGATTGGGGCACCCTTGTCGAAGGCCCCGCCGTGACGCAGTTGCCGAACGGCACGTGGCGGCTGTACCTCGATTCATACAAGGCCGGTGACTACGTCTACTCCGACAGTTCCGACGGCATGCGTACTTGGACCAAGCCCGCGAAGCTGACGAGCGTCTCCGGCACGGTCCGCCACTTTGGCATCATGCGTGAGCGCGCAACCGCACCGGCACCCGCGGCGCCGGCTGACGCGGCCCCACCCGCTGCGAGTGAGCCATCGACGTCCACTGAACCGTCCATACCGCCTGAGCAGCCAAATGCCTGACCGGGCCAAGATGTTGTAGCGTCGCACGCATGTCTGATCAGTTGCCGCCGTGCCCGGCGTGTGAAAGCGAGTACACGTACGATTCGGGTACTCTCCTCGTCTGCTCGATGTGTGCTCACGAATGGTCGCCCAGCGAAGATGCTGACGTCGCAGCCGATGACGTCATCAAAGATGCCGTCGGCAATGTCCTCGACGACGGCGACACGGTGACGATCGTCAGGAGCCTGAAGGTGAAGGGTGCCGGTGGCGGCGTCGTCAAGATTGGCACCAAGGTTCGCGGGATTCGTCTAATCGGCGACGGCGTGGGCGACCACGACATTGATGCCAAGGTGCCTGGTTTCGGCCAGATGCAGCTTAAGTCGAGTGTTGTGAAAAAGGTTCTTTAACCTCCTGGAAAGGTGATTTCCGATGGGTACTTTGAGCTATTCGACGACGATGTCGCTCGACGGTTTCGTCGAAGACGCCGACGGTAGTTTTGAATGGTTTGCGCCCAGTCCGGAGATCTTCGCCGCGCACCTGGAGCGGATGACTGAGGTCTCAACGGAAGTGCTGGGGCGCAAAACCTTCGCGCTGATGCAGTACTGGGAAGACCTTCCCGCCGACGCCGACGTCTCGCCCGATGAGCAAGAGTTTGGTCGACGCTGGCGGGCAATTAAGAAGGTGGTGGCGTCGTCGACGCTGACGAACGCAGATCTGGGTGACGGGCGCTGTCGCCTCGTCGCGGATCTGCAGCTACCGGAGCTTGCTCGCATCGTTTCCGAGGCGGAGGGTTCCGTTGAGATCTTCGGACCAACCACCGCAGGGCCGGCGATGCGCGCCGGAATGATCGACGACTTCCACCTGTTTGTTGCGCCAAAAGTACTGGGTGGGGGACGACGCGCCCTCGTCGAAGGTGCGCTTCTTGACCTGGAACTCGTCGAGCAACGACGGTTCGACGGCGGCACCGTGTACCTGCATTACCGGTCCCGCTGAGGTCGCCTACCTGTGCGTAAGTGCGTGGCGAATCTGCGTAACTTTACGGAGTTGCACGGCGGCCGCGCCGGACACCCTTAAGGCATGGATACACGAACAGTTCCCCAGTCCAACACGGCCGCTTTCTACGTTCAGTCGATGATTGCCTTCGGAGTCAGCATGGCCGCAGCGCTGATTGGGATGGCGTACCTGCCGATGGATGCATGGCAGCGCGGCTACATCGGCATCACCCTGCTGTTCCTGGTGTCGAGCACGTTCAGCTTGTCGAAGGTGGTTCGCGACCGCCAGGAGCAGACGCATGTGATGGCGCGGATCGACGAGGCGCGCGTGGAGAAACTAATGGCCGACCACGACCCGTACGTCCCGCCGAAGATTGCCGGACTCTGACTCGTCAAACTAGAACAAGCCGCTCCGACCAATACCGGTCGGGGCGGCTTGATGCGTGTGGCCGCTATCCGTGCTGCACCAGCCAGTCGAGTAGCGGGCGGGTTTCGCGCCAATGTTTGCGCACTTGGTCGGCCAGTTCGGGAGTGTGGATGATGTCGGCGAAACCATAGTTGCGGGTCACCGTCAGGGACCGGTGCCGGAGCAGTTCGATCCGTGGATGGTCCACGCTCCACCCGCGGGGAGCAGTCTTGAGTCGGTCACCACCGATCTCCCAGCCCTTACGCTTCAGGACCTCGAGGATGTGTTCGAGTTCGGCACCGTGGAGTTCCTCATCGATGGACCGGCGAATCCGCGCGAGACGTTCGGTGTCGGCGTGATAGAAACCGGAAGCGACTTTGACGCCGGGCGCTGCGATCTCGACGTAGTAGCCCGTCGCCGGAGCGACCGCGACGAATGCACCCTGATGCGTCTTGTAAGGCGTCTTGTCTTTCGAAAAGCGGACGTCCCGGTTCGGGCGAAAGACTTTTGCCGCACCAAACATGTCGGCGAGATCATCGGTGAGCGCGACCATCGGGGCTGCCACGCTGTCGCGATAAGTGTCGCGGTGCGCATCCCAGAATACTTTGCTGTTGTCGGCTTCCAAGTCGTCGTAGAAGTCGAGGGCCGCTTCGGGAAAACCAGTAAACGCCATGCCGTCGACATTAGTCAGACGGTGCCGGTTCGGTATCGGCGGCAACCAACTCAGGGAGGACAAAAATTGTCGGACCCTCGGCGTAGCGTGCAAAGCATCAAGAATGGGAGGCCCAAACAAAATGGACCCTGATCTCGATCCGATGGCAGTCACTGTCAACCTGAGCAAGGAGCACCCGGCGCAGTACAAATTGCTGGCTGGCCTCGACGCCTCGGTGGCATCGGCGCTCGACGCCGCAGGCCTCGATCCGCTGCTGGTTGAGTTGGTGAAGATCCGAGTGTCGCAGCTCAACGGCTGTGCGTTCTGCCTGCGAATGCACACCCGCGACGCCATAGCGAAAGGGGAGAGCGCCGACCGTCTCGCCGTGATCGCGGCGTGGTGGGAGTCCCAGTACTTCTCCGACCAGGAGCAGGCGGCGATCGCACTTGCCGAGGAAGTGACCCAGCTGCCGGTGCCAGAGCCCCAGGTGTGGGACAACGGCTCCCTCACCTCCGAGCAGATCTCGGCGATCAGTTGGCTGGCCATCGTGATGAATGCGTGGAACCGCCTCGCAATTCGGAGTCACTACCCGGTCGGGCCGTGACCCCTCGTTGGCGCTGTGAGCTAGCCGCGGGTAGTTAGCCGGGGAATCGGAGCGAGTCGAGGAAAGCGAACTAGTCGTCGGAGTTGCTGGAGTGTCTTCGCATCGGTATCGACCAGCCCAACATTGGGGTGGTAGGTAAAGATCGGTCCTTTGGCAGCGAGTTCCAACGCGGTCCGGGCCGCCGAGCGCACAGCAGCGTTATCGCCCCGGATTCGGCCGAGGCGAGCGAGGGCCACCTGCCGACGGAAATCCATGTCGGGAAGTGGCGCGATCCCCAACGGGAAGGCGAGCGCAGCATCCGCTTCGACGATGTCCGACGGCTCGCCGCGATCGAGGAGCAGTTCGGCGAACTTGATAGGTGCGGTGCAACTGGTGCTCTTGAGATCGGGGAAGTCGGCGAGCATCGTTCGGTAGTAATCGATCGCGCGGGCCGGATCCTCGAGTGTCCACGAATCGGCGAGGTGCTCTAACGCGGAGGCCGACTCAGAGTTGTCCTCTTCGTCCAATACCCGCAGCCACAGCTCACGAGCAGTTTCGACGTCGCCCGCCCGCTTCAGCGTCACCCCTTGGACCCGCAGGTACTGCGGGCGCTTGTATTTGCGGGCGCGCTGAAGTCGGACGTCGAACTCCGCCTCAACCTCGGGCGTCCACTCGGTAGAGCGAAACCAATCTCTGGCCACGTCGCCCCAACCCGACTACTTAACTTCGGACCGCATGATGCGGGCGATACCGAACCCGAGCGGCAGGAGAATCCAGATGCCGAAGGCCACAAGGACGTGTGCCCAGTCCGCCCCCGTCATCGGGGCACCGCTGAGCAACGGGGCACCAGCGCGATCGGTGTTGATCCATTCGGAGAGATTCTCGTTAATCCACGGCACCAGCGACGACACGAGGGACACCGCAATCGGAAGCACAAAGTAGGCGACGATCGCCGCGGGGGTGTTGAGGAAGAGCGCGGCGAAACCGAAGCCGACCAGCATTCCCAAGGCGTGGATCAGGAACATCTGGCCGATCTGCCCAACCGAAAGATTCCACGACCCGGCACCGTCAACAAACAACCCGGCCAGAACGTTCACGATGGCCGCGACGATCAACGCGAACACCACGGCACCGGCAGCAGCAATGAGCGAAGTCGCGAGCTTCGCAATAACGATCCGCTCGCGGCGGGGCTCCATCGTGAACGTGGCGAGCGCGGTCCGCTGACTCCACTCGGAAGTCACCAGCAAAATCGCCATCACCGGCAAAATGATGCCGATCGGGATACTCATCGAGGTGAAGAGGTCGCCGAACGAGAGCGGGTCGCCGATATCGGACGATGACGTCGGAGCATCCCGGTAGTGGTTGATATTCGCCAGCACCGAGACGGCAGCGATCAGAATTGTAAGGACACCCATGGCGATCAGTAGGCCCATGCTGGCACGGGTGTCGAATAGCTTCCGCATTTCCACACGGACTAGGCGCGACATGGGGATCCCCGGTGCACGGTTGTCGACTGCAGCAAACGTGGTGCTCATCAGATAGCTCCCTGGTTGATGGGCTCACGCTGAGTTTGCGCAGTGAGCTGCAAGAACATGGCTTCGAGTCCGGTGTTGTCGCCGGCTCGCAATTCGATGAGGGGTACCTGGTTGTCGAGCGCGACCCGTCCCACCTGCTCTGGTTCGGCCTCCACGTGGAAGCCGCCATCCTCAGCATCTCGGAGAGTGAAGCCCGCCGCCGCCAACGCTTGACCAAGCTTGGCGTCGTCACCGGATCGCACCCGAGTGCCAACCCCGGCCAGAAGCTCGTCCTTCGGGCCATGCGCCACAATCCGGCCATTGCCGATGACGATGAGATCGTCGGCGATGATCTCCAACTCGTGCAGCAGATGGCTCGACAGCAACACGGTGCCGCCACGATTGGCGTAGTCGCGCAGCAGCATGCGCATCCAGTGGATGCCCGCCGGATCCAAGCCGTTGACCGGCTCGTCCAAGATCAGAATCTGCGGGTTGCCGAGCAGGGCGTTCGCAATCCCGAGGCGCTGTCGCATACCGAGCGAGTAGTTGCGGACGCGTCGACTGCTCTCGCTGGGCGTCAAACCCACCATCGTGAGAACCTCGTCGACGCGCGAAGCGGGCAGACCCATCGTCATCGCCGAGAGGCGGAGAGTTTCCTTGCCACTGCGGCCGGCATGCTGCGCGGAGGCGTCGAGAAGAACGCCGACCTGGGTCGCCGGGTTTGGGATGTCGCGATAGGGGACGCCACTGATCGTCGCCGAACCCGACGTCGGAGGGGTGAGGCCAGCGATAATGCGCATGGTGGTCGACTTGCCTGCGCCGTTCGGTCCCAAGAAGCCGGTGACACGACCGGGCTTGCAGACAAACGAAACATCATCGACGGCAACGAAGTCGCCGTATCTCTTGCTCAGGTGTTCGACGGTGATCATGGAGCCATTGTTACCGCTAGAACAGATCGGTGCATGTTGAGGCGTGAGGCGTGTCGTTCAAGGCGAGTAGGGTTGGCGTTTATGAAGATCGGCGATACCGCACCGGATTTCGAGTTGTACGACCAAACCGGCAACACCCAGCGACTGTCGGAACTGCTGGCCAACGGGCCCGTCGCACTGTTCTTCTATCCGGCCGCGTTTACCCCCGGCTGCACCAAAGAGGCGTGCCATTTCCGCGACCTCGCCACCGAGTTCGATCAGGCCGGTGTGCAGCGCGTCGGCATCAGCGCCGACGACGTCGGCAAGCAGAAAGACTGGACTGACAAGCACGGTCTCGACTACCCGTTGCTCTCCGATGTTGATGGCTCGGTCGCCAAGGCTTACGGAGTGCGCCGGGGATCCGTTCTCGTCAAGGTCGGTATGCCGACCAAGCGCGTCACGTTTGCGATCGGCACCGACGGCATCGTGGCCGATGTGATCGCGTCCGAAACAAACATGAATGTCCACGCCGACCGGGTGCTGTCGGCCCTGAAGTAGCCGCGCTGCGAGATGGTTTGGCCGACAATGGGGGCATGACTTCTGTGCCTGCGTTGTCCGCAGCCGTCGTCGACGGCGTCGGCGTGCTTACCCTTGACGATTCCGCACGTCGAAACCCGTTGTCGCTGAGCACAATGCGAGCGGCGACTCGTGAGTTGCTGGCATTCGGGGCTGACTCGGATGTGCGAGTCATCGTGATCAAGGCGCACGGGCCAGCGTTCTCTGCTGGACATGACCTTTCCGAAATCGTCGATCGGACCGTCGACGATGAACGGGAAATTTTCGCCGCCTGCACCGAGCTCATGGCGACCGTTCACGCGGTTCGGCAACCGGTCATCGCCCAGGTTCAGGGCATGGCATTGGCTGCGGGATGCCAGCTTGTGGCGACTTGTGATCTCGCGATTGCCGCCGACAATGCTCGATTCTCGACCCCGGGTGTTCGGATCGGACTGTTCTGCTCCACGCCGATGGTGGCGCTGAGCCGTGCGATCGGCCGCAAACGCGCCATGTCGATGCTGCTGACGGGCGACATGATCGACGCCGCGACCGCAGTCGATTGGGGTCTCATCAACAGTGCCGTGCCTGCAGAAGCACTCGACGACACCGTCGCGGAACTTGCGGGCCGGATCGGGCAGTTCAGCGGCGACACCCTCGCGGTAGGCAAGCGCGCCTTCTACGACCAGATCGATCGCACCGAACCCGACGCCTACGCCGCCATGACCGAAGTCATGGCTACCAACGCCGTCACATGCGATGCGCAAGAAGGCATCTCGGCATTCCTGGCGAAGCGCACGCCACGCTGGCAGTCGTAGGGGCTGTCAGTGCCGAGTTGTTCGGGACTTCTTGGTCGAAGCGGCAACGAGACGACCTATTTTCCACATTCCAGACGCTCGGTGTCATCACCGCGATCTGGCTCCTGACCGGTGCGGTCTGGTACCTCGGAACATCCAAAGTGATCCGCAACCGATGATCACATCAATGCGGTCGAACAGTTTGGCCGCGCTCACCGAGTTGCGGGAAATGATCATGCGGCCGTGATTGCGGCTCGTATTGGGGTGGCCGAGCCGTAGCTTATGCACTGGTCAGAAGCGGTCTATGTTCTTTCTATCGAACACTTGTGCTAGTCAAATCGTCAGAGTAACGTAGATCACATCAGCTACTCGGGTTTGTTCGAGTGGATGGTGTTCTTTGAAAACTTAAAAGCGCGTCGCGGCACACGGCGACACCAACTGCTTCCACGGCACTGCTGAGGAAGTAAGGGGGGGTGGTGCGACGGCAAAAGGTGGTTACCGCTCGTTACTCGAAAGGGGAGGCGTCATGAGCGTTTCTGAAGTGGTCAAAGAGTTCGCTGATCGGCTGTCGGATGAGCTCTCCGGGGTGGAGAGCGAGGCCGGTGCTGGGTCGCTCGCGGGTTTGCTGGCTGGGGCTTCGTCTACGGGGGCCGACGATCGCGAGGTGCTCGCTGTGCTGGTGGAAGGGGTGCGTTTGCTGAATGTCGCGAACACGCTCTTGGCTCAGACGGTGCAGAGTGCCGCGCGGATCGGGGTTCCAGCGCGTAAGCGGTTGAAGACCGGGGTGGATCTGTTGTTGGGGTTGGGTGTTCCGCCAGCGGTGGCTTACCGGTTGTCGCGGGTGGGGAAGGCGTTTGAGTCGGTGCCAGCGTTGGCGGGGCTGGCTTCGCAGGCTCGGGTTGGTGGGGTCGCTATTGAGCATGCCGATGCTGTTGGTGAGGGCTTGGCCTTTGTTGGCAAGCGGGTTGAGCTTGATTCGGAAGCCGAGCTCCAGGTGGCTCGGCGGTTGATGGTGCAGGAGCGTCCCTCCGATGTTCGGAATCGGGCTCGGGAGCTCGCGATCGAGTTGGAGCCCATTGTTGAGGAGGGCTTCGATGGGGTTCCGGTTGCGGAGAACGTTGAGCTCAACGAGATGAGTGTGGTGGTCGGGGCTGACGGTCGGACCAATGTCGCGATCGATGTGGATGCGGTACTGGGTGAGGAACTGTTGCAGGCCCTAGATCCGCTGTGTCGGCCGGTGTTGCAGCCCGATGGGAGTCGGGACCCGCGCAATGCTGGGCAGCGTCGGGCAGATGCGTTCGTTCAGATTGTGCGGACGTACTTGGCCCGGAATGACCGGCCGACCAACGGTGGGGTATTGCCGCACGTGAGTCTGTTGGTCCCCGTTGCGGTCGGATCTGGCTCGGGGAGTGCAGGTTCGGGTGCCGGCGGTGCGGGGCAGGTTGCTTCGCTTGAGTTTACCGGGCCGGTGTCGAGTCCGACCGTGGGTTTGGTTCTGTGTGATGCCGCGCTTCGTCGGATTGAGGTTGATGGTGACGGGTCGGCTCTCAATGTGGGGCGGGAGCATCGGGCGGTGACGGTCCAGATCCGTAAGGGCCTGGAGGCTCGGGATCGGGGTTGTGCGGCTCCGGGGTGTGGGCGTCCGGTCGGGTGGACCGATGCGCACCACATTGTTCCGTGGTCGGAGGGCGGGGAGACCAGTCTGGCGAGTTCGGTGCTGTTGTGCCGGATGCACCACACGAAGGTTCACCACGGAGGCTGGGAAGTCTTCATGGGGACCGATCATCATCCGTGGTTCATTATTCCGGCCGACCCGGCTCGCCCGGGCAGTAAGCGTCGAGTGGTGCGGTCGCACGCGCGACGCACCCTTACGGTGGCCGAGGATGCGGCAGCGTAAGGGGCGGTCGAACGGCGATGGGGGTGGAGTGATCCAGCCCGGGGTGGGGTTAGCTCGCTAGCTTCAGGCCAATAACGCCAGCGACGATCGCTATGATGCAGACGATCTTTGCGATGCTGGCAGCCTCGGCACCGGTCATCATGCTGTAGGCCACCGCGCCCGAGGCACCAATGCCGACCCACACCGCATACGCGGTGCCGGTCGGGAGCTCACGCATGGCGAAGGCGAGTCCGCCCATGCTGATGACGACAGTGATGGCAAAAATGATGCTCGGTCCGAGGCGTGAAAAGCCCTCAGATTTGCCGAGCGCCGTTGCCCAGACTGCCTCAAAAACGCCGGAAATGATGAGCACGAGCCAGTGCATGAGAATTCCTCAACCACCGTCTTGTCGCGGTCCGGGTACGGCGGGCTCGTCCGGGTACCTGAAATGCAGGCAACAGCGTTGACGGTACTAACTTGGTGGCGCGGCAGCCAGTTCATCAGGAGGATGGAGACCATGGCCACAACAGATGACTTCGGACCCGACGACCGGGGACCCGACGACTTCGATCGCTTCGCGCGCGAAGCCGGTGACGGACTACGCCGACTCCTTCGGCAGGCGCTCGAAAACCCGCGTGCTACCGCAGCCTGGGCAGACATTGCCGCCACCGCAGTGCGCCCACGCTCCGCGACCGAAAGCGGCCACAGCTCCCAAGTCCGTCCGGAACCGAAAACGGAAACCCAACCGGTGAGCAGCGGTGCTGGCAACGGAGTGTGGGCAGTAGTGGTCTCCGATGGTTCGCCCAGCTCGGGAGCGCGGGTGGAACGAATCTTCGCAAACGAACTCGACGCCCTGCGCGCGAATCAAACCAACACCAATCCTGGGCGACGCGTCCGATTCATCGAATTCGATACGGCCATCGACTAGCCCCGGTCGGGGCGCCACCGACGCCGGTAGCCGACGCTAAAAGTCGCCGTGGGAGTGCCGCAGGGTGCGGATGGCGTCGACCAGCTGACGAGACTGCTCGACCGGCATTCCCACATCGGCGAACACGCCGCCGTTCAGCACGATGGTGGCCTTCTCGACTAGGTCACGACCGTCAGTGGTGATAGAGACCAACGTGGTCCGACCATCCGTAGGGTGCGGGATCCGCTCCACCAAACCCGCATCGACAAGCCGAGCAATCGCATGCGTCGCCGACGAAACGTGAACTTGCAGACGATCGCTCGCCTTCGAAATGGGGAGCGAGCCCTGCCGAGTGAAGGCAAGGAGTCGCAACAATTCGTACCGGGCGAAGGTGAGGCCGAACGGCTTCAACTGCTGCTCGACGCGCGCCAGCATAATCTGATGCGCGCGCATCACTGAAGTGACCGCCTCCATGCCGTCGGCGATGTCGCCACCCCAACCGGCGTCCTCCCAGTTGCGACGGGCCAAGGCAATCGGGTCATGCAGACTGGACTCGCGATCAACCTCGGCCACGCCACTCCCTCCAACGACTATTGCTGGCGGCCCGTCTGTTGTCAGCTCAGCGCAGCGTCTCGATTATGGCACTGAAGTCCAAGTCGCTGTGCTCCGACGCGAATTCGTCATACAGCTTCGCGGCATGTGACCCCAAGGGGGCAGTCGCACCGGTCTTCGACACCGCGTCCATTGCCAGGTGCAAGTCCTTGTTCATCAGGGACGTTGCAAAACCCGGACGGAACTCGTTTGTTGACGGTGCCGACTCCACCGGACCGGGAACCGGGCAGTTGGCTTGCAGCGCCCAGCAGTTGCCGGTCGCCCCGGTGACGACGTCGTAGAGTGCCTGATCCGATAATCCGAGTTTCTCGGCGAGCGTGAATGCCTCACCGACGACGATCTGCTGCACCGCCAGGATCATGTTGTTGCACAGCTTGGCTGCCTGGCCGTTGCCCGAGCCACCGCATGCCACGACCTTTCCCGCCATGGGTGCCAAAATCGGCTGCGCCGCCGCCAGCGACGTCGCACTGCCGCCAACCATGAACGCCAGCGTTCCTGCCGTCGCACCCTTCACTCCGCCGGACACCGGCGCATCGAGCTGCATCAATCCGGCGGCCTCGGCCATGTCGTGCACGGCGCGTGCATCCTCGACGGAGATTGTCGACGAATCAATGAACAGCTGACCCGGTGTCGCATGTGGGATCACCGCTTCGTACACCGCGCGTACCGCAGCGCCGCTCGGCAACATCGTGATGACGGCGTCAGCGCCCGAGACGGCCTCTTCGGCCGATGTCGCCGCCTTAACTCCGGTCGCGACAGCCGCTGACAGCAGTTCGGGGACGAGGTCGAAACCAACTACCTCGTGTCCGCCGGTAACGAGATTCGCGGCCATCGGTCCACCCATGTGACCGAGTCCGAGGAAAGCGATTCTGCTCATCGTGTGCCCTTCTGGCTTGCGGCGGCGCGCTGTGCTTCAGCACGGCCAATCACCATCCGCATGATTTCGTTGGTTCCTTCAAGAATGCGGTTCACCCGCAAATCCCGGACGATCTTTTCAATACCTGTCTCATGCAGGTAGCCGTAGCCGCCATGCAACTGCAATGCCTGGTCAGCAACAGTGAAACAGCTCTCGGTGACGAATCGCTTCGCCATCGCGCACAATTCGACTTTGTCTGGGTCGTCCGCATCGAGCGCATCGGCCGCCCGCCACAGCATTAGTCGTGAGGCCTCGAGTGCGATCGCCATGTCGGCGAGCGTCGCTGCGATCGTCGGCTCTTGGATCAGCGGCTTACCAAACGCTTCGCGCTCTGCGGTGTACGCCAACGTCTTGTCGTATGCGGACTGTGCTCCACCCAATGAGCACGCGGCAATATTCAGCCGCCCGCCGTTGAGTCCGTTCATGGCAATGGAGAAGCCGGTGCCTTCAGCGTCCGGGCCGCCGAGTAAGGCGTCGGCGGGCACCCGGACGTCGTCGAAGATCACCTGTGCGGTCGGCTGGTTGTTCCAACCCATCTTCGCCTCGGGTGGTCCAAACGAGAGACCTGGCGCATCCTTTGGCACCACAAATGTGGAGATCCCGCGTGCGCCGGCATCGCCGGTGCGCGCCATCACCACGTAGACGTCGGAGACGCCACCGCCGGAGATGAACTGCTTGCTCCCGCGGAGGACAAAGCCGTCGCCGTCGCGCCGTGCAGATGTCGACAGCGCTGCGGCATCCGAACCGGCACCCGGTTCGGTGAGGCAGTAGCTGGCGATGAATTCCATCGACGCCATCTTCGGCACCCACCGCTCGCGTTGAGCGGGGGTGCCGTACGTGTCGACCATCCACGTGCACATGTTGTGGATCGACAGGAACGCTGCGGTGACCGGGTCGGCCTTCGCGAGTTCCTCAAAGATCCGCACCCCGTCGATCCGGCGTAGACCGGAACCGCCGACGTCCTCGCTCGTGTAGATGCCTGCCATTCCCAGAGAAGCGGCCTCCCGCATCTCGTCGACAGGGAAGTGCGATTGCGCATCCCATTCGAGGGAATACGGTGCCAACCGCTTGCGGGCGAAATCGCGCGCCGCTTCGACCACGATCCGGTCGTCATCAAGCAACTTCGGATAGGGCATGGGGATTCCTGCCGGTGCCTTTTCTCTCGTCGGTCGTCGGATCAGTGCATCTGCGGCATAGCGAAGTCGGCGCCTTCCTTGATGCCCGAAGGCCAGCGCGACGTGACCGTCTTGGTCTTCGTGTAGAACATAATCGACGCAGGTCCATGCTGGTTCAGGTCGCCGAAACCGGAACGCTTCCAGCCGCCGAACGTGTGGTAGGCCACGGGGACGGGGACCGGCACGTTGACGCCGACCATCCCGACCTCGACGCGGGAGGTGAAGTCGCGTGCCGTGTCGCCGTCGCGGGTGAAGATCGACACGCCGTTGCCATACTCGTGCTCGGTCGGGAGGGCGAGGGCTGCTTCGTAGTCGTGCGCGCGGACGATGCACACCACCGGGCCGAAGATCTCGTCCGTGTAGATCGACATGTCCTTGGTGACGTGGTCAAACAGGGTGGGGCCGACGTAGTAGCCGCCCGACAGGTCGGCGCCCTCAAACGTGGCGTCGGTGGAGCCCTTGCCGCGTCCGTCGATCACCAGATCGGCACCAGCGGCCTCGCCCTGATTGATGTAATCGATCACGCGGTCGCGGGCGGCCGCGGTGATCAGCGGGCCGTAGTCGGCCTTCGGGTCGTGGCTGTGGCCGACACGGAGTGCGGAGACTCGCTCAATCAGCTTGGCGCGCAGCGCATCAGCGGTCGCGTCGCCGATTGGGACGGCCACCGAGATCGCCATGCATCGCTCGCCAGCGGCACCGTATCCGGCACCGACGAGTGCATCAACAGCCTGGTCGAGGTCGGCGTCCGGGGCGATGATCATATGGTTCTTGGCGCCGCCGAAGCACTGACTGCGCTTGCCGTTGGCTGCAGCCGTCTCGTAGATGTACTGCGCGATGTCGGTCGACCCGACGAAGCCCACGGCCTTCACATCCGGGTGCACCAGCAGCGCGTCGACGGCGGTCTTGTCACCGTGCACCACCTGGAATACGCCATCGGGCAGTCCTGCCTCGCTGAAGATCTCGGCAAGACGGACCGGGACCGACGGGTCACGCTCAGATGGCTTGAGGATGAAGGCGTTGCCGCAAGCCAAGGCCGGGCCCGCCTTCCACAGGGGAATCATCGCCGGGAAGTTGAACGGCGTGATTCCGGCAACCACGCCTAGCGGCTGGCGCATCGAGTAGACGTCAATGCCGGTGCCAGCGTTCTCGGTGTACTCGCCCTTGAGGAGGTGCGGGATGCCGACGGCAAATTCCATGACGTCGAGGCCGCGAACCACGTCGCCGCGAGCATCTTCGAGAGTCTTACCGTGCTCGCTGGACAGCAGTTCGGCTAGCTCATCCATGTTCTCGTTGACGAGAGCAATGAACTTCATCAGGATGCGGGCGCGGCGCTGCGGATTGAACGCGGCCCACGTCTTCTGCGCTTCCTTTGCGATGGCGACGGCATTGTCGACCTCCGCTGTCGAGGCGAGGGGAACCGTCGCCTGAACCTGGCCGGTACTTGGGTCGTAGACGTCGGCGGTGGCGCCGGTTCCAGCGACGTGTGCGCCGTTCAAGTAGTGATCGATGGTTCGCAACGCAGTCATGCGAGTCCTTCCGTGGGCATCCGTTTTGGTGACGGCCACCACGATATACTTGGATGTCCAAGTAATTCAAGGGTTGCGCGGATATTAGCGATCAGTGCAGGTCATCGACCCTTCCATTGCGGTTCCCGATTCTGGGCCAACGCGGCAATTCCCTCGTGATGGTCCTCGGAGACCAATACGGTGTCGAACGCGGTCATGCTGTCGAGGACCGCGTCGACCACGTCGGATTGGGTCTGCGTGCGCTCCATCGATTCCAAGGACGAACTGATCGCGACGGGCGAGGCAGCCAAGATGTCGGCCGCTACTGCTCGCGCAACTTCGAGCACCGATCCGTGCGGTGCGACGCGGGACAGCAATCCGTGTGCCAGCGCCTCGGCGGCGTCAATGCGCCGACCGGTCAAGACCATGTCGCGCGCCAGCATCGGTGAAATCGCTCGCGGCAGTCGGACAAGTCCGCCCGCACCCGACACCAGGCCCATTGTGACTTCGGGCAACCCGAACATTGCTTCGCTATCGGCCACCGCGATGTGGCAAGCCAGGACAATCTCCAGACCCGAGCCGAGGGCATCGCCGTTGACAGCGGCAATCACTGGCTTAGGCATCTCCCGCCGTGACGTGAGTCCGGCAATCCCGTTGGCGGGCATCGAGAATCCGGCAGCGGACGCTCCCGCAGCCAGATCATTGCCTGCCGAAAAGTCGCGGTCGCCTGCGCCGGTCAGAATCGCCACTCGCAAGTCGGGATCGGCAAAATAGGCGTCGAAGACTGCGTTGAGTTCGGCATTGGTGGTGGCATCCAAGGCATTGCGCGATTCGGGACGCCTGATCGTGATCTCAAGCACTTGGCGATCACAATGCACCTCCAGATGTTCGTAGCGCTGGGCGAACCCGACCGGCGGCAGCGGATGGCGGGTATCGAGTTCTTCGCGCGACAGCGCAACAAAATTGCGCTCCGGTGTCGACCGCACATACACGGTAGTTCCGATGGGATCGGCGTCGCCGGACAGGAGTTCGAGCAAGTCGGTGTCATCCGAGTCAGCCACGGACATGAAGCGGGAACCGTCCGCGAGTCGCCCGACGATGGTGGCCGCCGGTCGGCCCGAGTCCGGGGACATCACCACGAACGACTCGATTGTTGCTTCACCGTTCGGGAAACGGGCCAGGGACACCGACCCTTCGCGGTCCAGTTCCGCCTGAATGCCAGCGGAGGTCGACGGCCGCCACCGCGTCGGGATGGTGGAGTACAAGCCGACCGAGTACTTACTGAGCATCCCGCCGTTCGCGCCCACCAGCCCGAAGCTGCCGGGTGCCCGCCGTGCGCGCTGCACGATCTCGGCGATCGCGTGCATCGAATAGTTGTTTCCGGGGCCGCCAAAGTAGGGGAGCCCGCCGGTCACCGTGAGCCCGCGCGGGTCGTCGGGCTTGAGCCCCAATTCGTCGGCCACGTGCGAGACTGCGATCGGGAAGCAACTGTAGAAGTCCAAGTGGTGGACGTCATCCAAGGAGACCCCGGCCATGCGCAGCGCCTCACGGACGGCGGCGACGGATGTGGGAACGCGTGAGATATCGGGTCGCCCCAGCAGCGGCTGAGCGCTGGTGTCGGCGTGTCCGTGTAGAAACACCCAGCGGTCCGGCGCGATACCTGCCGCCTGCGCAGAAGCGACCGACATCAGGATCACGGCCGCTGACTGGTTGACCTGATCGCGGGCTATCAGCCGACGAGTGTACGGGACGCTGACCCTCCGGTTGCCCTCTGAGGGTGTCGACAGGTCGTCGGCCGAGTGCACGTCCGTCGATGCCGAGAACGGATTCTCGGCAGCGACCCGTGTCATCGGGGCAAACCATTCGCCCATCGATCGGGCGTATTCGGTTCCCGACATCCCTAGCCGGTGGCGTCGGGCATTCTCGATAATCGAATATTGGGCAGTCGGCATCACGATCCCGTGTTTCACCTCCTCAATGGAGATGAGGCCGCCGATTCCGTACCCGCGGTCTTCGAGTTGGCCGCCGATCGTTTCGGCGAAGTTGGGTTTACTGTCAGTGCTGCGCTGTGCGTGCCTCACCGTCGACATCACTTCGGCCCCGAACAGCGCCACCGCGTGGGCTCGACCGGCAGCAATTTCGGCTCCAAACTCGTTCACCAGGTGCTGTGGGCTCTGCCCACCGGTCACTTCGACAACCGCGCGTCGCGGCTCCATACCGACCCGAGCGGCGACCGCGCGCGGCATGTTGTCCGGTCGACCAAATGGTGACTGGGACGCCGGGCTGGAGTTCTCAAATGACCGAACGGCAACTGCGGTATCGACGGACGCCGCCAGGGCGACCTGGTTGACGCCGGCGTCAGCAAGAGCTGCAGTGACTGCCCGCGCAGCTAAGTCGGCCTCGCCGAGCGCCGCATAATCGGGGTCGTCCAGGCGTTCGGCCGCCTGCCCAACGCCTACGATGACCGGGGTGGTCGGATTGAGACCCAGCTCCTCGAAAGTTGAAGTTGCGGAGTGGGAACTGCTGGACACGTCGTTGCCTTTCTCGACGTCGCGCGTGCGACGCCTGCACTGCAACGAATTATGCCCACGGTGACAATGACGGATGGTGAGGAGGTCCGGTGCGAGCGCTCAGCCCACCCGACGCCGCGATGTATTGGCGGTCACTGAATTCGCCTACCGACCAATTCCTGCTATACGCCTTTGCCCTCAGTGCGGACGGTGCTGACGGCAACCACAGGGACGGCAACCACCGGGACGGCAACCACAGGGAAGGGGCGATCCTGGGCGAGTTGCGTGAGCGCGCGGACCGAATCGCGGACCTGCACCTTCGGATCGACCCGGTGCCCGGGAATCTTGATTTCCCGCGCTGGACGCGGACCCCGATACGCGATGACCAGTTTCGTCTGCACCCGGGCGACACCTGGGAGGACTGCCTCCTGACGATCGCCGACATGATGGACAGGGGGCCAGCAGCGGGCGGGCGAACCCCCGACGAACTGTGGCGCGTGCACGTCTTTGGGGACCTGACCCAGTTGCCAACTGCAGCCGGCGGACACGGTCGGGTGGTCGTCCTGCAGATGTCGCATGCGCTCGGTGACGGTCGTACCGCATCTGCCATCGCGCGGTGCCTACTGTCAGCGGAAGGCCCGCCAGCGGGAAGCGCCTCATCGGGCCAGCGCAGCGGAGAAGAGTGGTCCCGGCGAGTGCCGATGTGGGGTTACGTCTCCGACGCGTGCGCTGCCGGTGTCGGTTTGATGACAACGCTCCCCAAGTTGGCCGCGGCCATGGCCTTGGGCATTGACGCCTGGAGGCGTGCGGGGCCGACCGAAGCCGCAGGAGAACACGACCTTCCGTCCACGACACCAGCGGCGATCGTTCCGACCCGGCTCAATGTCTCGGCTCCAGCGGTGGCCGCGCCCAAGATCACTCGTCTTCGTACCGTGACGGTTCCACGCGAGCGGGTCCGACTGTGTGGACCTTCGGTGACGACCGGCGTGCTCGCAGTCCTCGGCACGGTCCTGCCAGAGATAGGCGGATCTAGCGACGGTCGAGTTGTCGCTGAGGTGACCATTGCGCGCGAGCCGGTTGCGGGTCAACGCAACAACTTCTTTACCACCGGTATCGACCTGCGGAGCGATCTGCCGCTAGCCGACCGCGCCATGGTCATCGACCAACAACTCCGCGATGCTCGGGTTCGCGATGACGCCCCCGTCCGGCGTGCCGAACGACGAGCTGCCGCCCAGGCTCCCGCAGTCCTTGAGTCACTCGCGGTGGTGATGAATGCGGCGTCGGCTACCCCGGCGCGGGTGGCAGGTACGACCATCGTCTCGTCGGTCAATCGCGGAACCGACGACCTCGCCCTCGGAGGTGGACGCGTGTTGTTTACCGCTGGCTTTCCCGCACTATCGGCAGTCCACGGACTTAGTCACGGCGTCCACGGCATCGGTGACGTCGTGACGATCTCCATCGCCTCGCGCTCGATGGCCGAAGCGCAACTCGACCGCTACGTGGCGGCATTGGAAGCCGTCTTCAACGCCTAATCCTCGGGCGCCTAACGCCCGGGGTAGCGGCTGGCGGCGTCGTCGGTCGGGTCACCGGCGAGTTGCGGGCGCGTCTGGGTCACGGCCCCGCCGGCCCCGCCAGTACCGCCGGTGCCGCGGGTCAGGCGTTTGGGGAGGCGGTCGGCGAGTCCGCCAATCGGCGCAACCGACGCGTTCAGCAATTCGACCACTTCGTTGAGGTGATCGACTGTTTCCTGCATGGCGGCCAAGTTCGGCGGTAGGGAAGCGAGAGTTTCGGACAGTTCGGTGAACTTGTCGAGCGGTCCGCCGGGGGCGATCAGCTTTTCCAGCGCGCCGTCGGCGCCGAGAAGTTGGTCGAGGAGGCCTTCGTCGCTGGCCGCGCGGTCGAGGACGCCGCCCGGCTGAGACAGCTTCTCCAGCACTCCGTTCGGCGCCGTCAACTTGTCGACGATGCCGCCCTCGGACGTAATGCGCTCCAAGATGCCTTCGTTGTCGGTGAACTGGTCGACGACTCCGCCTTCGCGGGTTAGCCGGTCCAGTGGCCCGCCCTTCGATGCCACGCGCATCAAGATGCCGTTTTCGTCGGTCATCTGGTCGAGTAGCCCGCCGCGCTCGGTCAGTTTCTCAAGGAGCCCGTCGGGCGCGGTCAAACGGTCGATCACACCGCCCGGCTGAATTAGGCGATCGAGCGGCCCGCCGCTGGCGAGAATGCGACCGAAGGGTCGGTCGGGGCTTAGTAGGTCGGCAACCTGGGCCAGGATCGTCAGTGGTGCGCGGACGGTGGCGATCTCGCCGCCGCCGTTGATGCCGATCACAGAATTAACTTCGCTCTCCACGCTCTCGGCGGTGAGGCGGGCGACGTTGAGCACCGACTCGAGGGTCGACAGAGCGATGCCAGCAGTCGCGAAACCAATGCGTATCGGGATTCTTATCGCGGTACGAACATCGTTCGCGCTTTTATTCATGGTTGTAGATTGTAGCGGCAGACACATCCGGGCCCTACCGCTTAGTGCCGTCTACTGCTTGGCTGCGGCTTTCGCGGCCTTCTTGAAGTCGCGAACTCGCTGGAGCGAGTCGGGATCGGTGACATCGGCGACTGACCGGTAGCCCTTGCGTCCGTAGTCGCCGGTCACTTTGGTCCAGCCGCGTGGCTTCACATCCAACTGCTTGGCCAGCAGGGCGACGAAGATCTTGGCTTTCTGCTCGCCGAATCCGGGAAGTGCCCGGACGCGGCGGAAGAGTTCTTCTCCGGTTTTGGCGGTAGTCCAGATTGCGGCGGTGTCGCCGTCGTATTCGTCGACTACCACTCGTGCGAGCTGCTGGATCCGTTCGGCCATCGACCGGCCATAACGGTGGACGGCGGGCGGCGTCGCGCACAAATCGGCGAACGTCTCGGGATCGGCGGCGGCAATTGCCACCGGATCGAGGGTGCCGAATCGGTCTAGAATTTTTGCCGGGCCAGCAAAGGCGCGCTCCATTGGAAACTGCTGGTCAAGCAGCATGCCGGTCGTCAAGGCAAAGGCATTTGTCGACAGGAGGTCGTCGGCGGCGCGCTCCTGGGCAATTTGGAGTCTTCCCATACAAGGATCGTAGATGCTGGCACACTCCCACACATGCGCAGCGGAAACTCACGTGCAAACGTCAACAGTCACAGTGGCCGAACCTCTAAGAGGTATGCCGCCCGAGTCGGTGCCGTTGTCGCAGCGACCGCGTCGGTCGTTGCGGTTGGGGTAGTCAGCGCGCCGACCGCTTCGGCAATCCCGTGGGACGGCAAATTTGTCCGGACCATCTCGTGCAACAGTGCCAACCCGTGGCCAAGTGCGCCGATTAGGATCAAGGTCGACATCTATACCGGCGGAACCGCATCGGACGGACTGCCCGGCCCCTCAATTTCCTTGGCGGCCAACAACACCAACGGCGTGGGACCGTTTGTTGAAGTGACCACTCTGACAACCGTGAACTGGCGCAATGTCACCACTGGCCGCAAGGGGTCGGTCCGCGTCCCGACCCGAGCGCGGAACGCGGACTGGGAAGCA
Organism: Gordonia sp. 34D; assembly: GCF_056682775.1. Lineage (NCBI taxonomy): Bacteria > Bacillati > Actinomycetota > Actinomycetes > Mycobacteriales > Gordoniaceae > Gordonia > Gordonia sp. 34D. The sequence continues at coordinate 209,426 of NZ_CM155293.1, forward strand.
GTCCTGCACCCGGGGCGAGGCAAGGTCTCCTTCACCATCCATCAAAAGATCGGTGCCCTCGCGTTCAACCCGATGGTGAACCCGCAGTACTCGTCGTGCCGCAGTAGCGCCGTCGTCTAGGTTGCTGGTGTCGGCTCGACGCTAGAAGAGGTCCTCGAGGTAGGCGTCGACGGCCGAGCGTTCCTGCTTGCGGGCCGCCGCGTCATCACCGGTCAGGTAGGTCTTCATCGTGACCTTGTTGCTCGCGAACTGGGCCTGTGTCACGTATTCCAGCGAGGTCGGGACTACGACCGTCGGATCCATGAGTCGCTGACTCATCAACACCGGGCGACTGAAGCCCCGTGACGGGATAGCCAGCGACTTACGCAGCGCCGCAGCCAGTTTCGCGTTCGACGACAGCGGCCGCGACACCAGGTCCGCGAGCTGCGTGCCGCCTATCTCCTTGGCGAGGGCGGCGCTACACAGGGTGCGAGCCTGCTCGACGAGCGCGGTGCCGCGTGTTGAAAGGATCGACTTCACATCGTCTGGCTCCTGGGCGGCAAGCGTGTAGAGCACATCGGCGACGACGCCCGTCGGGACCGGCTGCGACGATGGGCTCAGATTCGTGACGAGGTCGTCGTAGCCGGCGGGAATGCTGGTGGCGGTGGCGCCGCGGAAGTCGAGTCTGCCCGACTGCCACGATGCGCCGTTTCGGGCCAATTCAACGGCGGCAGAAGCGCCCTGTCCTTCACCGACCACGGCCCATTTCGGCGACAGATCGGACTCGCCGACGTCGCTCCCCGCGCGCACCGCGTCGACGATGTTGTGGGCGGTGGCGCTCACATCGGAATACTGGGGCGCGCCGGGCATGCCGACCGCGGCATAGTCGGGCGAGATCACCGCGTAGCCCTGCTTCAACAGGCGTGTCACTGCGGCGTCGTCGGCACCGTTGCGGGTCTTTGACGGCGCGCACGACTGATTCCAGCCATTCGAGGCGTGGGCCCACACCAATACCGGCCAACCGGCGCTCGGCGTCTTACCCTTCGGCTCCAGCAGCGTTGCGGTCGACAGGTGAAGCCGTTCGTCCGAACCCGGCGACCAGTAGGTGTACTCCTGGCCGCGGGCAGCGCCGGCGATGAGACTTGTGGGAGCGATGACGCGGTTGGCGTACACCGATCCCGCGGTCTGACCACCTTGCTCCGGCACCGCCTCGGCCGGGTCAGCGAAAGCTCGAGCGCCAGTCACACTACCGACGGCCACTGCTGCGGCAGCCGTGGTCACGACCAGGGTCTTCCCGACGCGGGTGCGGGTGAACCGGCTCTTCGCGGTGGTCATTATGGGGGTCCTTTGCGGGCAAGATGGAGGTAGATCGTTGGATGTAGATCAGGGGAGACGAGCAGTGCTGGCGTGTCGTGTCGTTAACTTTCGACTGCACCGAGGGCGGGCAGGAAGAAGCAGGTCCGTCCCGCCTGGGTGGTGGTCCCGAAAACGGCCGACAGGATGGTGCCGTCACCGGTCTTGACCTTCGCTAGCCGAATGCCGTGGAAGTTCTCAGTGCTGGCGAGCAGTTCCTTCAGCGGTCCGGCTTCGGCAGACTCCGAGATCGGCTTCAAATCGGCCAAGCCGCCCTGGAGCGTGGAGGTGTTGAACCAGGCGACCTGGAAATTGTCCGACTCCGGCTTACTCGGCGGAACGATCGCGTAAGCGGTCTCGTCCGACTTGATCGCCGCCAACAGGTCGGGGTCGTTGTTCGGCAAGAGGTTGGCGAGCGCGCCCAGGATGCCCGGCTGGCTTGCCTTCAACGTCGGCCAGGGACCGGGGACGGCGAGTGCCGGTGCCGTTGCGAGGCCCAACGGATTGTCGGAGGTCGGATCGGCACACAGGGGTGAAATTGCCGGGGTTAACAGGTTGGCGCCCGTTACCTTCTGCAAGGTGGTCAGAATGTCGTCAGCCGCTGGCACCGCGCCGATGGTGGTGGAATCAGCGGCCGGCGACGGAGCGCCGGGAGCGACGGGTGCTTCCGGGGAAGCTGGCGCTGTAGCAGTCGGATCGGTGGGGGCAGTCGGATCTGTGGGTGCTGCTGGATCAGTCGGTGCTGCCGGGTCGGTGGGGGCGGTCGGGCTTCCGGAGCCCAGTCCGAGCTTGCCGAGGATGGATGAGTCCAGGCCGATGCTGTCGAGCAGGCCTGTACTGCCAAGGTACTTTGACGGGTCCAGCTGACCATCTGAGGAGAGGATCGCTGTCAACGCCTCCTTAGCCTTTTCCGTGCCGCCGGTGGCTTTCAGCGTGCTCACCAGGTCGGCCAGTTCCGCATCGCCGGGAATCTCGGGCAGCGTCGTCGCTCCGGACGGCGCCGGGGTGGCGTTGTCGGGCGCGGGGGCGCCGGGAGCAGCGGGGGGAACGGCCTCTGGTTCAGCATGCGCGACGGCGGGAAAGCTCAGGGCTGCGGTGGTGGCGACGGCGAGGCCAGCGATTCCTACCCGCATCGATCGGTTCATGCGCATGGTCACAGGGGTCCTCCCGAACGTAGATGCTTGAAAGCGAGCATCGGTCACCAGGCCATGTTGCGGCTGTGACTGATGTGACTAATGTTTCTCAAGTTAATAATGAGTAAGTCGGAGTGGCTTTCTCAAGTCTCGAGTCCGAGTCGTGACCTCCCCGCGACCGGCGGGAAACTTGCATCGGCAATGCAAAATCGCGCTAGCAGAAAAGCACCGCGCCCCAGACTTCGAGTCTGGGGCGCGGTGCTGAGAAAAAGGCGGCTATCTAGATGATCGCAGTGCCGATGGTCGGGGCGATCCCGCACGAGATAACGCGACCCTTGGTCTTGGTGGTCACCGTTCCGTAGATCGTCGAGACGATGCGGCCGCGGCCGGTGTTGGCAATCGCGGTGAAGGTGCCGGGGCCCTTGGTTGCATTGATCTTCGGGTTGGGGCGCAAGTTCTGCTGGCCGGTGCGACCGTTGTCGATGTTCAACCAGGAGACGGTCAATGCCGTGCGCATTGCCGGGCCGGTTCCCAAACTCGTGTAGACGTAGCCGGCCTGACCCTTCTTCGGGCCGGGTGCCGGAGCCTTCTGCGGGCCTGCGGTCACCAGGGCCATGCCAACCGAGTTGCCGCCACCGGGCATGCATCCGAATCCCAGGGTTGGGTACAGGAACTGCTGGATTCGCGGCTTGTTGGGGCCGGTCGGGATGTCGGGGGCATCGTCCTTCTTGGCGGCCGGGTTGGCTTCCAGTTCAAAGGTCTTGGCGGCTTCCCTGGCGCCAGGCTCGCCGAGGAAGTCGATCAGCGAGCGCCAAACCTCCTGTGCCTGCGCGGGCACGGCGGGGTTATTGGCGAGCGTCTTGACCTGCGCAAGAAGGTTCGTGTTGACGTTACCGTCAGAGTCGCGCGTGGCGGCCGAACCGATAATCGCCGGGGTCAGCGCACCGAGCGACTCCAGCACCTGCGGATCAACGTCGGGTGCGTTCTCAGCATCCGGGATCGGCAATTCCTGCTGGGTGTTTGGTGCGGCGTCGGCCGGCGCTGCCGATGCGGACGCAGGGACGATCAGGGCGGGGGCGATGACGGCAGCCGCCGCGATGGCGGCGGCGGTGCGGCGGGGGTGCGCAAATCGCACAGCTGTGATCCTATTCGGTCGTCGAGCAATGGGATTTTCAGAGAGATCCACGAAAAACCTAACTCGGCGATTCTAACCACAACTCGATGGTGCATATGTGGCTGCTGGGGAAATTGTTACGGAAGTGTTTCATGGGATTACGTTCGTCTGGTCCGGCAAATTCCGATACCCGTTCCCAACTGGCTATATTCGCCTCAGGAGGAACCAGTGCGCCGCGAGTGAAGACTTTTCGGCGACTCACAACCGAGGAGATACGCAGACCGATGGCAATTTTCGGTAACCGCAGCGGCGGCATTCGGCGACCCGGTCGCACGATGATCGTCGCCTCGCTGGCAATATCCCTGGTAGCGACGCTATCGGCATGCGGATCTGGCGAAGACAGCGCCAACGAGGTCACCCTCCTCACGCACGATTCATTCCAGTTGCCGCAAGAAATCGTCGACCAGTTCCAGACCGAGACCGGAATGAAACTCAAAATCGTGCACTCCGGTGACGCGGGAGCGCTGTCGGCCACGATCTCCCTGACACCCGGATCCCCCAAGGGCGACGCGGTTTTCGGTATTGACAACACCTTTGCGGCTCGCCCCATCGAGGCCAAAGCACTCCTGCCCTATGTGTCACCCGCCGCGGCCAATGGCGCCGCCGAGTTCAACGTCGAAGGGTCGGCCGGCGAACTGACTGCCGTCGACCGCGGCGACGTCTGCATCAACATCGACGACGCCTGGTTCGACACCCGAGATATTGAAGCGCCGACGCAGTTTGATCAACTCACCGAGCCCAAATACCGCGATCTGACAGTTTTGATGGATCCATCGACGTCGTCGCCGGGCATGGGGTTCCTGCTGGCGACGCTTGGCCGGTTCCGGAATCACGCGCCGGACTACTGGCGCGGCATGGTCAGTAACGGCGCAAAGATCGTTTCCGGCTGGGAAGTCGCCTACAACCAGGAATTCAGCGCGGGGGCCGGCCACGGGAAGCGACCGATCGTCGTGTCTTACGCATCAAGCCCGGCCGCGACACCCGGCACCAGTGCGCTCCTGGACTCGTGCTTCGCACAGGTGGAGTACATCGGCGTTCTACGCGGTGCCGCCAATACCGAGGGCGCGAAGAAGCTCGTCGACTTCATGCTGAGCTCGACAGTTCAGGCCGCACTGCCGACCTCCATGTACGTCTACCCGGTACAGAAGGGGACACCCCTGCCCGCTAGTTGGCGACAGCGAGCTCCCATCCCCGCGTGGACTGTCACCATGACCCCCGCCTACATCAGCGCCCACCGCGAAGAATGGCTGAACGAATGGCGTGCGGTCGTCAAGGGCTAGGCCGTTGACTGACACTGGCACTCCCCGGCGCGGTTCGCCGACCATGCGCGCGGTGGCCGCGGTACCTGCGCTATTTATTGCCCTCCTCTTCGGGTGGCCACTCGTCGAACTCGTCCGACGAGCGGCCGACGACGGGACCGGCCTCCGGGTCAGTGAACTCCTGGCCCGGACTGGCGGCTGGGATCTGCTGTGGATCACCCTTGCTCAGGCCGCGGTATCGGCAGTGCTGGCCGTCCTGGTCGCCGCCCCAATCGTCTGGCTCCTGGCCACCGTCCAACTCCCGGGATCGGCGCTGCTGCGCATCATCGTCACCGTTCCGTTTGTGCTGCCGACCGTGGTCGTCGGCGTGGCCTTCCGTGCCTTGCTGACCGGGCCGCTCAGCTTTCTCGGCATCGATGGGGGCTGGGCGGCGATCATCCTCGCGCACATCTTCCTCAACGTCGCGGTAGTAGTCCGCGTGGTGACGGCCGCCTGGCAGCAGGTAGACCCGCGAACTGTCGAAGCTTCGCGAACGCTAGGGGCGACCGCGTCGCGGGCCTTTGTCGACGTGGTGATGCCGCGAATTGTGCCGGCGATCGCGGCCTCAGCCGCCCTGGTGTTCCTGTTCTGTTCCACCAGCTACGGCGTCGTCGTGATCTTGGGTAACGGAACTGCGCGCACGCTGGAAACCGAGATCTACCAGCAGGCAGTCGGCTATTTCCGGATCCCGGAAGCCGTCACGCTCTCGATGCTGCAGATCGCTGTCGTTGCCTGCGCCCTTCTGCTCGCGAGAATTGTCGGGGGACGCAGCACCGTGAGCGGTCCGATGGCGGTTGGGCGCGCGCATCACCGCCGCCCGCGCGGCTTCGCGTGGGTCGCGGTTGTGACCATTCTGGTCTGGATTGCGGTGTGGCAATTGTTGCCACTGGCGGCGCTTCTGGTGCGATCAGTGCGGCCCGACGGTCGTCGTTGGACAGTGGACGGCTACCGCGCTCTCACCGATGCCACCTATGGCGATTCTGCATTCGTCGCGATGAAGTATTCGCTGACCAGTGGCCTGGCAGCGATGGTGATCTCGGTGATAGTCGGGAGCCTCATCGCGCTGTCGGTAACCCGCGGCGGTGGCTGGCCTGCGCAGATCGCCGCGTTGATCGCGGTGCTCCCGCTGGGGGTCAGCGCCGTGACACTCGGTTTCGGCTATCTGCTGGTTGTCTCGAAACTGCCCGCCGACCTGGCCCAGTCGCCACTGGTGATTCCGGCGGTCCAAGCACTCCTGGCGATCCCGGTTGTCGCAGGCATCATGATCCCGGCGTTAAACCAGGTACCGCCGCGCCTGCGCGATGCCGCCCGCACTCTCGGGGCCGGCCCACTGCGCGTCATAGTCTCGGTCGACTTCCGGCTCACTATCCGATCCCTGTGTGCGGCAGCCGGATTCGCATTTGTCATGGCTATCGGAGAATTTGGTGCCACCCGATTCTTGGCCAGCGCAGACACCACAACGCTGCCCGTGCTCATCGGATCTCTGATGGGACGCCCCGGCCAGGACAACCTGGCGACGGCAATGGCGGCGTCGGTCTTGCTGGTTGCGGCGAGTGCGACGATTATCGCGCTCATTGAACTGCTCGGCGGCGGTGCCACTCAGACACGGACGGCGTCCCCGCCGGCTGCCCCGAAACTCACTAGCGAAAAGGCCGAGGATTAATGCTGACCTTGAACGACGTGACCGTTCGCTACGGGCGCTTCGCTGCCGTCGATCGCGTCAATTGGTCGGTTGGTTCGGGTACCGAAGCGGTGACGGCGCTGCTGGGTCCGTCCGGGTGCGGCAAGTCGACGCTGCTACGTGCCGTGGCTGGACTCGAACCCGTCGCCGCTGGCGTGATCTCGTGGGACGGGACGGATCTGGCGAAAGTGCCGCCGCATCGCCGTGACTTTGGAGTGGTCTTCCAAGATGGGCAACTCTTTCCGGGGCGGACGGTGGCGCAGAATATCGGCTACGGCCTCGCTCGGCGCCGCATACGTGGCGCGGCAGCCTCGCGGCGGATCGAGGAAATGCTCGACCTCGTGCGCCTGCAGGGGTACGGGTCCCGCCCGGTAGCGGCGCTGTCGGGTGGACAGGCACAGCGCGTCGCGCTGGCTCGTGCCCTAGCCCCAGAACCACGACTGCTCCTCCTCGACGAACCGCTCGCTGCCGTCGACTCGCAACTGCGCGAATCACTGGCCGAAGCGATTGGCGAAATCGTCCGTGCCGCGGGTACGCCGACAGTGCTCGTGACCCACGACCACCGCGAGGCCGCCCTCATGGCCGACGCGGTGTCGGTGATGCGGGCGGGCACCATCGTGCAGACCGATGCGGCGTCGCGGCTGTGGCATCGACCGATCGACCACGACACGGCGTCTTTTCTCGGAGCGCGGGCGGTGGTTAGTGGAAGTGTGCGTCAACAAGTTTTGACGACGGCATTCGGAACCGCGTCGCTCGCCGACGATGTGAGTTTCGGCAGCGTCACCGACGGCCCGTGCGAGGTGGCCTTGCGGCCCGAGTCAGTCATCGCCAGCCCGGACCCGAACGGTGGCGCAGTGATTGAGCATGCGGCGGCGCTGGTCTCCTCGTGGCGGGTGCGCGTCACGACCGCTGACGGTTCCACCCTCGAGGGCATCAGTTCGCATCCGGTGAAAGCAGGCGATCGAGTGCAGATTCGCCTCGACGCTGGAGCGTTGGCGGTGATCGCCCGATGAAGATCGAACCGATGACGAGCGAAGCGAGCGAGAGCGAGGGGATGGCGAGCCAGCGTGGCACCGAACAGGTCAGCGATGTTCTGGTTGTTGCCGGAGCCATCATTGCCGGGTCGCGCATGCTGTTGGCGCAGCGCGACTATCCCGCCGACGTCGCCGGCCTGTGGGAACTCCCCGGCGGGAAGGTCGAACACGGGGAGACTCCCGCGCAGGCACTCGCACGTGAATTATGTGAGGAACTCGACGTTGAGATTTTTGCGGGCGCGCAACTCGCCGATGTGGTGCGACCAAAACCGGGTTTGACGCTGGTCGCCTTGCGGGCCGAAATCGTGTCGGGAACGCCTCGCGCGCTGGAACATCGGGCCATCGAGTGGGCCGATCCCGACCGTCTCAGCGAGCTATTGGATGCGGGCGCGATAGTGCCGAATGACCTCGGTTGGGTTCGAGAAATGGTTGCTGAACTGCAGTTCAGGCAGCGCGGGCCTTCTTGAGAGCCTTGTTGGCCTGCTTCTTCGACATGTGATTGCAGTCGAGCTTTCCCATCCGGTGGATGACCACGGGGCAACGCAGGCAGCGGGTCGACTTCTTGCAGCACTTCTTCTTCGGCTTCAGCTGCGCGACCTTCGCCGGACTCGTCTTACCCATGCCTGATATTAGCGCAGCCTAACCACATTCGCGCAAGAGCCCGTCGCGAAAAGGTTCCCGATTCCCGTACCCTTAACGGGTTGATCAGCTATCGGCATGATCAGTGTTGGCAAGGTGCGCATCAGCGCTGCCTGCCACCGCATGACACCTGATTCAGATACGAAAGAGACCTTAGTGAGCGCAGTCACCAACTTCCGCAACGTCGCGATCGTGGCGCACGTCGACCACGGCAAGACCACATTGGTCGACGCGATGCTGCGTCAGTCCGGAGTGTTCGGTGAACGCGCCGAACTGGTTGACCGCGTCATGGACTCCGGCGACCTCGAGCGCGAGAAGGGCATCACCATTCTCGCGAAGAACACCGCCGTGCATCGCCGTCAGCCCGACGGCACCGAGTACGTCATCAACGTCATCGACACCCCCGGTCACGCCGACTTCGGCGGCGAGGTGGAACGCGCGCTGTCGATGGTTGACGGCGTGGTTCTGCTGGTGGACTCCTCCGAGGGGCCGCTGCCGCAGACTCGCTTTGTGCTCCGCAAGGCGCTGGCCGCGTCGCTGCCGGTGATCGTCGTCGTCAACAAGACCGACCGCCCCGACGCCCGCATCAGCGATATCGTCAGCGAATCACAGGACCTTCTGCTCGACCTCGCCTCCGAATTGGACGACGAAGCCGCAGAGGCCGCGGAACTGGCACTCGATCTGCCGGTCCTGTTCGCCTCGGGCCGTGCGGGCATCGCCAGCACCGAGCAGCCCGAAAATGGTCAGGTTCCCGACGGTGAGAACCTCGACCCGCTCTTCGACGTCCTCATCAACAGTGTTCCGGCACCGAAGGGCAACATCGACGCGCCGCTGCAGGCCCACGTCACCAACCTCGACGCTTCGCCCTTCCTGGGTCGCCTCGGTTTGGTCCGCATCCACAACGGCACCCTCCGCAAGGGTCAGCAGGTTGCATGGATCCGCGAGGTCGACGGCGAGCAGGTCGTCGAGCGCGCAAAGATCACCGAGCTCCTGGTGACCCTCGGCGTCGACCGTGCACCCGCAGAGGAAGCCGTCGCCGGTGACATCGTCGCCGTCGCTGGCATGTCGGAAATCATGATCGGCGATACCCTCGCCGACCCCGAAAACCCGATTGCTCTGCCGCGCATCAGCGTCGACGAGCCCGCGATCTCGGCGATCATCGGCACCAACAGCAGCCCCCTCGCGGGCCGCGTCAAGGGCCACAAGCTGACCGCGCGCATGGTCAAGGATCGTCTCGATTCTGAGCTGATCGGCAACGTGTCGCTGCGCGTGCAGGACGTGGGCCGACCCGACGCCTGGGAGGTTCAGGGTCGTGGCGAGCTGGCGCTGGCCATCCTCGTCGAGCAGATGCGTCGCGAAGGTTTCGAGCTGACCGTCGGTAAGCCGCAGGTGGTTACCCGCCAGGTCAATGGCAAGACGCACGAGCCGTTCGAGCACCTCACCATCGACGTCCCCGAGGAATACCTCGGCGCGGTGACGCAGTTGCTGGCCGCCCGCAAGGGCCGCATGGACCAGATGAACAACCACGGCAGCGGCTGGGTTCGCATGGAGTTCCACATCCCGTCGCGTGGTCTCATTGGCTTCCGTACCGACTTCATGACCGAAACTCGCGGCACCGGCATCGCCAATGCCGTCTTCGACGACTACGGCCCCTGGGCTGGCGAGATTCGTGCCCGCCACACCGGTTCGCTGGTCTCGGACCGCGCGGGCACCGTGACCCCGTTCGCGATGATCCAGCTCGCCGATCGCGGCACCTTCTTCGTCGACCCGGGTGACGACTCGTACGAAGGCCACGTCGTGGGTATCAACCCCCGACTGGAAGACCTTGACATCAACGTCACGCGCGAGAAGAAGCTGACGAATATGCGTCAGTCGTCTGCCGACGTCATGGAGACCCTGGCCAAGCCGATGCGCTTGGACTTGGAAGGCGCGATGGAATTCTGTGCCATCGACGAATGCGTCGAGGTGACGCCCGAGGTTGTCCGTGTGCGTAAGGTCAACCTGGACTCGAATACTCGGGCACGTGAGCGCTCGCGCGCAAAGTCGCGCGACGCCAACGTCTAAATTGATGTCGTCTGAGTCGATGTCTTAGTAGGTCGTTTGGCTGGTAGGGGTGAAGGAGTGCGGATGAGGACCGTGCGGGCGCGAATCTCCGCGATCGCTATTGCGGGATTGGTGGCTCTAACGGCCACCGCATGCATGGCAGATCCGCCTCCACCCGTTCGGGAAACCCTCCCGACGCACACCCCCAGCGAATATCCGGACGAACGGACCGTCACCATCGCCACCGACTCGATCGGTGCGGGGTTCAACCCGCACCTCGGTGCCGATCAGGGAACGGTCACGACGGCGATTGCCGCCATGACTTTGCCGAGTCCGTTCGTTCCGGTGAACACACCGGACGGTGTGCAGTGGCGCGTCAACGACGCCCTCCTGACCTCGGCCGAAGTGATCTCCGATGCGCCCTTCCAGGTCCAGTACAAGATCGAAGGCGACGCCCAGTGGTCGGACGGACTCCCCGTTACCGGAGACGACTTCCAGTACCTGTGGGAGCAGATGTCGCGGCAGCCCAACGTGATTCGTCCCGCGGGATATCGCGCAATCTCTAACGTGCAGACTTCCGGCGGCGGCAAAGTCGTCACCGTCACCTTCGACGAGACATACCCGAACTGGCGACAATTGTTCGACAACCTCCTGCCCAGCCACACGCTGCGGTCGGACCCGACGGGCTTTCAAGATGGCATGGACAAGGGCAAGCCCATCACCGCTGGTCCCTTCCAGATCTATTCGATCGACCGGTCACGCGATGAAGTGCGGTTGATCCGCAACGACCGCTACTGGCGCAAGCCCCCGGAAATCGATCAAGTGGTGCTGCGCAAGGCGGGCACGCCGCAGCAGATGGCGCAAACGATCCGTAACGGTGACTCCACCCTCGCCGCACTGCCGACCGGAAACGCGTCGGCGCTGGAACTCGGTGCCATCCCCGGTGTCGCGAGCAACCGACTGCCCACCACGCGGGCTCTCGCGGTGAACGCGAACGCGCGGTCGAAGGTGATGGCCTCGCAAGATGTTCGCAAAGCCGTGTTCGGCATGCTGAACGGTGCGCTGATTACTGCTGCCGCCGCGGGCGACGACGTTGTGACGCCCTATGCCAACACCGTGTATGCCCCGTCGGACCCCGGTTACACCGCGCCCAACCGTGCACGGCCATCGGAAGCTCAGGTTCTCGAATGGTTAGCCGCAGCGGGTTACCGACCGGGTGTGGCAACGCAGCGCCCGGAACCGGTTGATCCGTCGGCGTCGAGTGAAGCACCCGCCCCCTCGACACCGGCGCTGGTGCCCGCGGATGTGCCGGGATTGCCGTTTGGCGTGGCTCCGATTCAGCTCGACGGCACCGATCTGGTGGTCCGGATCGGTGCGACCAACACCGATCAGAGTTCGCTGTCGGCCGCGGAAACCATGGTCGACCAACTGCGGTCGAAGGGTGTTCGCGCCAGCGTCGTCGGCATGTCGAACACCGAACTGTACGGGCAGGCGCTGACCGCAGGCCGCGTCGACCTGGTCGTCGGCTGGACCGGTGTCGGCGGGAGTCCCGCAACGGAATTCGCATCGCAGGTGGCCTGCCAGGCACCGCCGAAGGGCACGGAGGCCGGCGCCCACACGGTGGAGCGGGGCAGTGATCAGCCCGCGGACGCGAGCATTCTGCCCACAACGCCGCAGGCACCTGGCGTCACCACATCGACGGCGAAGCCGGACACAGACGTGGCCGCAGATGCCAGCTACACCGGCAATGTGTCCGGACTGTGTAACCCGCAATTGATGGCATTGGCTTCGACTGCGGTGCAGGCCGAGGATCCGACCTCCGTGTTGCAAGAGGCGGAGGGCCTGCTGGCCGACCAAGCCGTGTACCTGCCGATCTTCCAAGACACCATGTATGCGGCCGTCACCGATCGAATTGTTGGTGTCGAACTGAACGGTCCCGCACAGCTTGGCGTCTTTGGCGGCGCGGAACGGTGGTCATTGCGATGATCGCCCCGCTGCGGATGCTGCTGGTACATGCACATCCTGACGACGAGACGATCATGACCGGTGGAATCATCGCCGAATATCTCTCGCGTGGCGTCGACGTGCGGGTGGTGACCTTTACTCTCGGCGAAGAGGGCGAAGTCATTGGTTCGCGGTGGTCGCAACTCGTCGCTGATGGGGGTGCCGATCAGCTCGGCGGTTTCCGGATCGCCGAGCTTGCGGCGGCGTTGGCCGAGCTCACTCCGCCCGGAGTGCGTGGGCCCCAGCCGCGGTTCCTCGGCGGTGCCGGTCACTGGCGTGATTCGGGTATGGCTGGCACACCATCGGCGGAGAATCCTCGTGCGCTGGTCCAAGCTGACCTCGGCGATCTGGTCGAGGCGCTGACGCAGGAGTTGGCCGACTTTGCTCCGCAGGTCGTCGTCACCTACGACGCGGCGGGCACTTACGGGCATCCCGACCATATTCGCGTGCACGAGGTCACCCGCCGGGCGCTCGAACAATTCCAGGTCGACGGCCCGCCCATCAAGGTCTACGAATCGATTACCGAGGCATCGGAACTGCAGCGCGGACTGGCTGCCGTCACCGCCGTCCCCGATGGCTGGCGTATGCCTGCAGCCGGCGAGCTCCCGAGCTATCCGGACGCGGAAGTGACCGCGGCGATCGACGTCAGCGGAGTGCTCGACCGCAAGGCTCGGGCCCTCGCAGCCCACGCGACGCAGGTGGTCGTGGCGCCGTCGCGGACCGAGTTCACGCTGAGTAACAACATCCTGCAACCAATCATGACCACCGAACACTTCATTCGTGTCGACACCGGTCGCGAGCCCGGGATCCGCGAAACAGACCTGTTCGCCGGGGTGGTCAAGTGAGCGTGACCAGTCGTATCGAGTTGGGGATTCTGGTCGTCAGTGGCCTTCTCCTCGGCATCCTTACCTCCGCATTCCTTCTGGTACGAATTGGTTCCTGGCCATTCCCGATCACCGCGGTCATCGCCGGGATCGTCAACATCGTCATCTGGAAGATCGCCGCCTTGTACACCAGGTCGGCATGGCAGTTCGCGCCGTTGATCGCGTGGCTGATCGTCACCGTCATGGCGATGCTCCCGATCTTCGGGAATGGATCATTGCTGACCGATTGGCGACTATTCCTCCTGTTGGGTTTGGGCTTGGCGGCACCGGCTTTCTATATCTCCAACTCCCGCATGAGGGATCTGACCAAACTGTGATCGAATGCCACCGCGGTGCCCCGATCCATTCCACGTGGCTACCATCGGAGAAGTGACCATCTCTTCCAACGGCAATACTTCCCCCGGCAGCCCTTCGGTAGCCGACTCTCACGAACCGTTGCCGTCCGCGACTGCCATGCGTCGGGCGCTACGCCGGGTACGAGACGGCGCGGTCCTCAACGTCGACGAGGCGGCCGTGCTTTTGGCTGCCACCGGCGACGATCTTGTCGCCCTGTGTGATGCTGCGGCGCGCGTCCGCGACGCCGGGCTGGAAGCCGACGGTCGTGCCAAACAGATCAGCTATTCGCGCAAGGTCTTCATTCCGGTCACGCACCTGTGCCGCGACCGCTGCCACTACTGCACCTTCGTGACAGTGCCCGGCAAGCTCGCCCGCGAGGGCAAAGGCATGTACATGGAGATCGACGAGATCGTCGAAGTAGCTCGCCAGGGTGCCGAGCTCGGCTGCAAAGAAGCGCTGTTCACGCTTGGCGATCGGCCGGAAGACCGGTGGCCCGAAGCGGCCGCATGGCTCGACGAGCGCGGCTACGATTCGACTCTTGATTTTGTTCGCGCCGCAGCGATCCGCGTTCTGGAAGAGACCGGCCTGCTGCCGCACCTCAATCCAGGTGTCATGAGCTGGGAAGAGATCAATCGGCTGAAGCCGGTCGCGCCGTCGATGGGCATGATGCTGGAGACCACGGCTCGCCGACTGTTTACCGACAAGGGCGAATGCCATTACGGGAGTCCCGACAAGGACCCCGAGGTGCGTTTGCGGGTGTTGACGGACGCTGGCCGTCTTGCTGTCCCGTTCACCACCGGAATCCTCGTGGGGATCGGGGAGAATCGCACCGAGCGGGCCGAGTCGATCTTCGCGATTCGGAAGTCGCACAAGGCGTTCGGTCACATTCAAGAAGTCATCGTGCAGAATTTCCGAGCCAAGGAGCACACCGCGATGAGCGGTGCCCCCGACGCGGAGATGTCGCAGTTCCTGGCGGCGATCGCTGTTTCGCGCCTCATCTTGGGCCCCGGCATGCGGATCCAGGCCCCGCCGAACCTGGTGTCACTCGATGAATGTCGGGCGCTCATCGGTGCCGGGGTCGACGACTGGGGTGGTGTTTCACCGCTTACCCCCGATCACGTAAACCCGGAACGCCCGTGGCCGAACCTCGACACCCTCGCCGAGGTCACCGCATCCGCTGGCTACCAGTTGGTTGAGCGGATCGCCGCGCAGCCCAAGTACGTCAAGGCGGGCAATCCGTGGGTTGATCCGCGGATCATGCGGCATGTCACGGCGCTCGCCGACCCGGTGACCGGACTGGCCGCCGACGTGAAGCCCGTCGGCCTGCCGTGGCAGGAACCCGACGAGGAGTGGGATTCGTCGGGCCGCGTTGACCTCAACTCGGAGATCGACACCGACGGTCGCAATACCGAAACTCGCAGCGACATCGACAACGCGTTCGGCGACTGGGACACCATTCGCGAACAGGTCCTCGAACTCGGTACCGGTGCGCCCGCGCATCTGCCGTCGGAGGTGGCTGCGGCCTTGCGTCGTGCCGAAAGCAATCCGGCGGGCCTGTCGGACGACGACTATCTGGCGCTTGCCGAAGCCGACGGGCCGGGCTTGGATGCGCTCGCCGCTTTGGCCGACTCGATTCGCGCCGACGTGGTCGGCGACGACGTGACCTATGTGGTGAACCGGAACATCAACTTCACCAACATTTGCTACACCGGCTGCCGGTTTTGTGCATTCGCCCAGCGCAAGGGCGATGCTGACGCGTTCACGCTGTCGACAAGCGAGGTTGCCGACCGCGCGTGGGAAGCACACGTCGACGGTGCCACCGAAATCTGCATGCAGGGCGGCATCGATCCGGAACTCCCGGTGACCGGCTACGCCGACCTGGTGCGCGCCATCAAGGAACGTATTCCGTCGATGCATGTCCACGCATTCAGTCCGATGGAGATCGTCAACGGCGCATCGCGCGGCGGCGAGTCTATTCGCGACTGGCTGTCGGCGTTGAAGGAAGCTGGCCTCGGCTCCATTCCCGGCACTGCCGCGGAGATCCTTGACGACGAGGTCCGCTGGGTCCTGACCAAGGGCAAATTGCCGACTGCGTCGTGGATCGAAGTCATCACCACCGCGCACGAGCTGGGGATTCCGTCGAGTTCGACGATGATGTACGGGCATGTCGATGCCCCTCGCCATTGGGTGGGGCACCTTAATACTCTCCGCGACATTCAGGACCGTACCGGTGGTTTCACCGAGTTTGTTCCGTTGCCGTTCGTTCACCAGTCGTCGCCGCTGTATCTCGCGGGTGCGTCGCGCCCCGGTCCCACTCGCCGGGAGAACCGCGCCGTCCACGCCCTGGCGCGTCTGATGCTGCATGGTCGGATCGACCATGTGCAGACGAGTTGGGTGAAGCTTGGAACCGAGGGCACCCGCGTGATGCTGCGCGGCGGTGCCGACGACCTCGGCGGCACGCTGATGGAAGAAACGATCTCGCGCATGGCGGGCAGCCAGCACGGTAGCGCCAAGACCGTCGCCGAACTGCATGAGATCGTCGAAGGCATTGGTCGCCGACCACGCCAACGCACCACCGAATACGGGCAGGTGCACGCTCCGCTTCTCGGCGGCGTCGGCCTCGTCTAATTGTTCCCGCATGATGCGTTGATTCCCGCTCCACGTCAGACGTGGAGCGGGAATCAACGCATCATGCGGGAAGGGGGAAGGCGCGTCTACCGTGCGCCGAAAAGCTTCTGGAAAAAGCCGGGCTCGTCGGGATGACCCTGGCAGCGTTTGGACGCGGGGACGCCGCGCATTACCTCATCGACGTGGCGGCCGCAGCCGCGCCAGGTGGTCTTGCCGCACTTCTTGCACGTTGCTCGTTGGCACATGGGTGATGCTCCTCAGTTAGATAGTGACTCAGCTGTGTGGTGGTTCAGCCGAGTGCTGGCTCAGTGACGGACTGGCTCGTCAGGCGGGTTGGAGTTCGGCGAGACGTTCGGTGGCGCGCAGGGTAAGCAAGCCGCCGGACAGGTTGGCGGCGTCTAAGCCCGCTCCGCGAAGCACGCGGTACGCCAGGTACGACCGCACGCCGCTGGCGCACAGCACGCGGATCGGTTGTCCCGCGGCGGCCTCTCGGATGTCGTCGAGTCGGTCGCGGACTTCCGTGTGCGGGATGCACAGCGCGCCGGGAACGGGATCTTCGTCCTGCTCGTCGGGGCCGCGAACGTCCAGCAAGAGGAAGCCCGACTCGTCGATTTGGTCGGCGTACCAGAGCTTCAGCGACCCGTTGATGACGTTCTCGGCGATCATGCCCGCCATATTGACCGGGTCCTTTGCCGAACCAAACGGCGGCGCGTAGGCCAGGTCCAGGTCGATCAGGTCGGGTCCGGTCATGCCTGCGCGGATCGCGGTGGCGAGCACGTCGATGCGTTTGTCGACACCGTCGATACCGGTTGCCTGGGCACCGAGGATGAGGCCGTCTGACCGACGAATGTGCATCAGCAGATGGATCTGCTCGGCACCGGGGAAGTAGCCGGCATGACTGCCCGGATGTAGATGGACCGTGGCGTAGTCGATACCCGCCGCATCGAGCGCGCTGCGGTTTGCGCCGGTCATGGCGGCGGTCAGCGAGCCGACGCGAACGATCGCCGTCCCGACGGGATGCGGGATCGGTCGCGCGGTCGACGGGTTCACGATGTGGTCGGCAACGAGCCGTCCGGCGCGGTTGGCCGGGCCCGCGAGGGCCACCGGCCTGCGTAGGCCCGTCACCGAATCGGTACTGACCGTGGCATCGCCGACTGCCCAGACTCGGTCCAGGTTGGTGCGGCCATGCTCGTCGACGACGATGGCGCCGCGTTCGCACGCCACGCCCGCGGCCTCGAAGGCTGCCGTGTCGGGGCGGACGCCGACCGACAAGACGATGACGTCGGCGGTGATGCGGGTGCCGTCGGCGAGGATCACGGTGTCAGCGTCGCTGCCCGTCTCGATTTCGGTCGCGGCAACGCCCGCGTGGACGGTGATGCCCATGGTCGCCAGTTCGTCCTGGATCAGTGCGGCCATTTCGGCTTCCAGGGGTGGCAACACGTGCGGGGCAAGTTCGACGACGTCGACGCTCAGGCCTTGCATCCGTAGGCCTTCAGCGGCTTCCAAGCCGATGAAGCCTGCGCCGAGGACCACGGCGCGCGTGGCGCCGGAGTCGACCTCGTCGCGCAGCGTGACCGCATCGCCGACCGTGCGCAGCGTCTGCACCCGCGGCGAGTCGAGGCCGGGCAGCGGGGGACGCAGAGCGACCGCGCCGGGGGAGAGAATGAGGGCGTCGTACTCCCAGTCGGTGACTGGCGCGTCAGGTGCACCCCAATTGCGGACCTGAACGGTTTGAGCCGTCGGGTCGACGCCGATCACTTCGTGCTTGATGCGGACGTCGATGTTGAGGGCGGCCTTCAGTGATTCTGGAGTTTGCACCAGGAGCGACGCTTCGTCTTCGATCTCGCCGCTCACGTAGTACGGCAGACCGCAGTTGGCGAATGACGGATGCTCGCCGCGTTCAAAGACGATAATTTCGGCGTTCTCGTCGAGCCTGCGTGCGCGGGCCGCGGCGCTCATTCCGCCGGCGACGCCGCCAACCATCACGATTCTCACTGGAGGTCTCCTCGGTCGTATGAAAGCTGGGCGATTTATACCCCAGGGGGTATCACCAACATACCCTAGGGGGTATTTGGTTGGCAGAAGAATGCACTGTGGCCTTGCTCGCACTCGGAGACGGTGGCGTCGTTTTCGGTGGTCGGATAATTTTCATCAGGTTGCGCAAAACTCCGTGCAGGTCGCAGGGTGTCGGTGGGGTGAGGGTCGAGATCGAAGTGGGGCACCCGATACGCTTAGCCTCGACATGATTCCTTTGCGCCCATCAGCCCTGGCGCGCGGAGTGGCAATCGTGCAAGTGAAGGAGAACGCGTAGTGACCTACATCATCGCTGAGCCATGCGTTGACGTGCTCGACAGGGCGTGCGTTGAAGAATGCCCCGTCGACTGCATCTACGAGGGCGGGCGCATGCTCTACATCCAGCCCGACGAGTGCGTCGACTGTGGTGCGTGTGAGCCGGTGTGCCCCGTCGAGGCCATCTTCTACGAAGATGACGTGCCCGATGAGTGGGAACCGTACGTCAGCGCAAACGTTGATTTCTTCGACACCCTCGGTTCGCCGGGCGGTGCCAGCAAGGTCGGCAAGACCGAGTTCGATCCGCAGTTCATTAAGGATCTGCCCCCGATGGGCGAAGAGGGCTGATCGAGTAGTGACCAGCCGACTGCGTCGGGTGAGTTCGGGTCTACCGGACTTCCCGTGGGACACCATCGCCGATGCCAAGGCTGCGGCACTTGCGCACCCCGACGGCATTGTCGACCTGTCGGTCGGCACGCCGGTCGACCCAGTGGATCCGTTGATTCGCGAAGCGCTCGCCGCGTCGTCGGAGTTCCCCGGATATCCCGCGACGGTCGGAACTCTCGCATTGCGGGAGGCTGCGGTCGGTGCCCTCGCGCGACGGTTCGCCGTCACCGGACTCGACGAAGCCTCGATCCTGCCGGTGATCGGCACCAAAGAGGTCATTTCCGGGTTGCCGTCTCAATTGGGTGTTCCCGCAGGCGAATTGGTCGTCATCCCCGAGGTTGCCTACCCGACCTACGAGGTCGGTGCGCTGCTAGCCGGGGCGGAAGTTCTGCGCGCCGACACCGTCGAGGCAATGGGTGACCGCTTGCCTGCGCTGGTGTACTTGAACAGTCCATCTAATCCGACGGGCCGGGTCCAGAGCGCAGCCGAACTGAAGACCATCGTCGACTGGGCGCGGGAACGAGGTGCCGTTGTCGTCTCCGATGAGTGCTACCTCGGGCTCACCTGGGAGGGCTCGGCGGCGTCGGTGCTGCATCCCGACGTGTGCGGGGGCGACCACACCGGGCTGATTGCCGTGCATTCGTTGTCGAAGGTTTCGAACCTTGCGTCGTATCGCGCAGGCTTCCTTGCCGGTGATCGCGAGCTCATTGCCGAACTGCTTGCCGTTCGCAAGCATGCGGGGCTGATTGTCCCGTTCCCGATTCAGGGGGCGACGGTTGCGGCGTTGAACGACGACGTCCACGTCGACGCGCAGCGCGAGCGTTACCGAGTCCGCCGCGACAAGCTCCGCAGCGCCCTGGTGGGTGCGGGATTCACGATTGACCACTCCGAGGCCGGGCTGTACCTGTGGGCAACGCGCGGAGAGGATTCGCGGGTCACACAGCGGTGGCTCGCCGACCGTGGCATCCTTGTCGCTCCCGGCGACTTCTACGGGCCTGCCGGAGCGAAACACATTCGCATGGCACTGACCGGTACTGACGAACGGATTGCCGCCGCGGTCACGCGTATTTGAATCCCCGATCTGGCGAAAATCGCGCACAATCGGTAATTGTCACTCCAGTGGGATTCAAATACGAAAGCCGTGGGCGCCTTTGCGGTGAGCGCCGCGGCGAATGAGATCAGTCAATAGCGGTCCCACAATGTCCCACTGGTACACGACCTGCTGATATGTCAGCCGGAGTGGGAAGTAGCCGATTGCGCGTGCCCGCAGGTCACGAAGTCGATCGTTCTCGAATTGCTCGGGATCGGCGTGGTAGTCGTACCCGTCGACCTCGATGATCAACGATGTTCCAACCACGAGGTCGACGCGGCCAACGTATGGAACCTCGACCTGCGGGCGAAGTTCCAGGTTGGGGGCGCGAAGCCGCAGTCGGACCATGGTCTCGGTGCCGGACTCCGCGCGACCGTCGACCAACGACAATGCCTGCTGAACAGACTTAGGTGCCTCGCCCAGTTCGGCTTCTAGGTCCGAGGGTGTCAGGAGTCCCCGGTTGAGTATTGAATCGCAGACCACCACGAAGGCTTCGGTCGACAAGCATCGCGCCGCATGGCGAAGTGCGGTCGGCAAGTCGTCCACGGCAGTGGTGACTTTGGGCGGTCGGCCGTGTTGCTTGCACCAGGCAGGATGATTACGCACCGACGAGGTCGACCCGCGAACATGCAGTTTTGTGGTCGGCGGAACCCACACCCCATGGCGTTTGAGTGCTGAAGCGCAGGTCAAGACGCCGCCAATCTGGACGGCTCGCACCACCTCCGGGTCGGCGTCACCTGTGGCGACCCAGCCGTGCCGAAGCTGCCGCAGATTACCTCCGGCAAGCGACTTCTCGACCTGCGCGCGAGGCATCGCCTCTTGCAGTTTTGTTCGCCTGAACACCCCCGAGTCCATGCGGAATTTTCTAACAGCTAGAAAGCGACGCTCGTCGTAGAATCCGCAAAATGCCCCAAATCACGCGAAATTCGCCACATGTTGTGCCGTCGGGGCAATTCAGTTGTTGGCGTGCAAGGCCTCGTTGAGGGCGATGCCGTCGCCTTCCTTGGCGCGGACTTCCACAGCACCGGTGGTGCTGTTGCGGCGGAACAGGAGGTTCGACGCTCCGGCGAGGTCGCGGGCCTTAACAACGGAGCCGTCAGGGCCAACAACTTTGGTGCCTGCGGTCAGGTAGAGGCCAGCTTCGACGACACAATCGTCGCCGAGCGGGATGCCGCACCCGGCATTGGCGCCGAGGAGGCACCGCTGTCCGATGGTGATGATTTCCTTGCCGCCGCCGGACAGGGTGCCCATGGTGGACGCGCCGCCGCCGATGTCAGAGCCGTCGCCGACCACAACGCCCGCTGAGATTCGGCCCTCGACCATCGACGTGCCGAGGGTGCCCGCATTGAAGTTCACGAAACCTTCGTGCATCACGGTGGTCCCCGGTGCCAGGTGGGCGCCGAGGCGGACGCGGCTGGCATCGCCGATGCGGACGCCCTTGGGGGTCACGTAGTCGACCATGCGGGGGAACTTGTCGATCGACAGCACGGTGACTTGGCCACGTGCGCGCAGGCGCGCGCGAGTCGTTTCGAAATCTTCGACGGCACAGGGACCAAAGTTGGTCCAGACCACGTTGGCGAGCAAACCGAACTGTCCGTCAAGGTTGGCGCCGTGGGGTGCTATCAAACAGTGCGAGAGCAGGTGCAGGCGCAAGTACACGTCGTGGGCATCGATAGGGGCGATCGACAAGTCGGCGATCACCGTGCGGACAGCGATGGTGCGCACACCGCGGGCCTCATCGGTGCCGACGAGTGCACGTAGCTCTTCGGGAATGTCGTTGCCGGTCAACTCGGTGGACCCGCTGATGCCCGGTTCGTCGGTCAGTGTGGGGGAGGGGTACCAGGTGTCGAGGACGACTGTCGAATCATCGCCCGCCCACACGGTGGCGATTCCGTTGGCAATAGCACCTTGAGTATTCACTGGAACATTCTAGCGGCGTACTGCTCAACTTTCGTTAGCCGATCGGGCAGATGTGCCCGTGCTGACGATCACTCTTCTAGGGTGAGCGCATGGATGTAGTGGAGCGCTGGATTGTGTTGTCGAACCGGCGTCCCATGATCACGGCCGGAATTGTCGCGGTTGTTGTTGCCGCCTTCGGTGTGATCTCCCTGCGATTTGAACAGCGCGGCGCTCGGCCCGGCGATGACACGCTCGCGGCAGCGTTAATTGTGGTGGCGTCGTCGGCGAGTTTGGTGATCAAACGGGTTCGGCCCTGGTGGACCCTGGCGCTGACGTTGGCCGGAGCAGTTGGCTACACCTGCTATTCGGGTGTCTTTAATGCGGCGGCGACGCTGCCGCTGTTGGTCTGTCTCGGCACCATCGCGTCCATCTTCCCGGCGCGTGTCGCCATTGTCACCACCGCAGCGACGTGTAGCTTCCTCACGATCGTCGGGATCGTGGTTGGCCCAGATTGGTTGCTGGTGGAGCGGATCGGTTTAGTGGGCTGGCCACTGGTCGGTGCCATCATCGGTGGCCTGACCAAAGCTCGCAACAGGTACGTCACAGCAGTCCAGACGCGCGCACAACTGGCGACCGCGCTCTACGAGCAGGAAATGGCTCAGCGCGTGATGGCGGAACGACTGCGGATGAGCCGCGATATCCACGATGTGGTCGCACACCACTTGGCGACGCTCAACCTGCAGATCGGGACGGCGCGCCATCTCCTCGACAAACCGGACACCGCAGCCCAGGCTTTGGCGGGGATGCACGCCAATTCGGAAGCGGCGCTTCGCGAGATCAAAGGTCTCGTCCGACTGCTTCGGGAGGAGGACGCCGGGGCTGATGGTCCGCTGCCGGGACTCGACGACATCGGTCGCCTCGTCTCGTGGGCCCGCACCAATGGGGTCGACACGAACTCGCTGGTGCGCGGCACTCCCCGGCCGACAACCCCGGACGTGGAGCTTGCGGCCTACCGCGTGGTCCAGGAAGCCTTGACCAATGCGGTGAAACACGCCCACGGTTCGCAGGTGCGAATCACGCTTGTCTACCGACCAACCACACTCTTGATTGAAGTGGAGAATCCACTGCTGACCGCAACAGATTCCGCAACCGGCGGGTTGGGCTTGGCTGGCATGGCCGAACGGGTCCGTGCCGCGGGAGGTCAGTTGGACGTTGACAGCGCCGGTGGGACATTTCGCGTCGCTGTCGAATTGCCACTCGAAGTCCGCGAGCCGGTATGACGATTCGGGTGGTCATCGCTGACGATCAGCACGGTTTCCGCAGCACGCTCCGGCTGCTGCTGGACTCGGAGGACGACATTAGTGTGGTCGGTGAGGCACGCGACGGGGCGGAAGCGGTGGTGGCCGTGCGACGCAGCAACCCCGATGTTGCAATCCTCGATATTCGGATGCCTCGGGTCGATGGAATCGCAGCTACCCGAGCCATCATCGGCGAGCGGCGACTGGCCTCGACTCGAGTTCTCATATTGACCACGTTCGAGTTCGACGAAAATGTCAGCGTCGCACTGCGGGCGGGCGCGGCGGGGTTTCTCGGGAAGGACGCGCGGCCGGCCGACGTGCTCGCTGCGGTGCGTGCAGTCGCCGCGGGCACCGTACCCCTGTCGCCGGTGGCCACTCAGATGCTGGTGGATGATTTTCTCGCCCGACCGGTCGCCGCTGCGGGGATCGAAGGTGCGCTGGGCACGCTGACGGCGCGCGAACGGGAGGTGGTCGTTCTGGTGGCGACGGGAGCATCGAATGTCGAGATTGCCGATCGCCTGGGGATCACCGCGCTGACGGCAAAAACACACGTCAACCGGGCAATGGTGAAACTGAATGCGCGCGACCGGGCGCAATTGGTGGTGCGGTCTTACGAAGGTGGGTTGGTAGTCCCGGGGAGGCCACGCGGCCAGTGATCTACTGCGTTTGTCGTAGTTCAAGGCGATGGATCTGCCACCGGCCACCTGGCCCGATTTCGGCTCGGACCGGAGGAACTGCCGGTTTGGGAAGCGCGGGTGGCCCGCCAGGTTAGGTTGTGCTCGAAACTGCCCGCGTCCCCAGGAGGTCCTTTCGTGATCGAAGATTCTGCGTCCCGTGCCCACAGCAAGGCACCTTCTGATGGTGGCGGGATCGGAGCCTCGCGAAGGGAGTTTCTCGCTGGTGTCGGCGCGCTCGCAGCGGGTGCGGTCGCGGCGAGCGTTGCCGGACGAGCAACAGCGGCCCCCACCGCCAAGGCCGCGCGTGGTGCCGCGGTGCCCAAGCCCAACATCGTCCTGTTCATCACCGACCAGGAACGCAAGCCCATGCACTGGCCGGTCGGCTGGGCCGCAAACAACCTGCCGAACCGGCAACGACTGCTCAAGCACGGACTGAGCTTCGAGAACGCATTCTGTTCAGCCGCAATGTGCTCGCCCAGTCGCAGCACCTTCTTCAGCGGCAAGTTCCCCGCCGAACACGGGGTCACAAGCACGCTCGTCGACAGCGAGAGCGCCAAATCCCAAGCGCAACTGCCCCTTGACGAGCAGAACATGGCGAAGATGTTGAAAGCCGCCGGATACCGGGTTCATTACCGAGGCAAGTGGCACATGAGCAAGGGGGCGAACGGTGGCGGCCCCTTGCCCGGTGATCTGGCCAAGTACGGCTTCGACGGCTGGCGGGGCCCGGACTACGGCGGCGACATTAAACCGGAAGGTTTTGGTGGCGGTTGTGCCAATCACGACGGGGCAGTAATCGAGCAGGCCGTCGACTTCTTGCGGAACGAAGCGCCCGGTGGCAAACCATTCGCACTGATCGTTTCGCTGGCGAACCCGCACGACATTCTGTCGTACCCGGAAACCTGGAATCAGCGGGTGGGGTCGTGCGACAACTACGCCTCGTCGGTGCCGGGCGCGTTTAAACAGGGCATCGGCTTGCCATCGACCTATGGCGAAAACCTCCGTCGCAATCACAAGCCGACGGCGCATGCCCAGACAAAACTGCTGCTTGCCGGGGGCCTCGGCGCGATGCCGACCAAAGCTCAGGCTCGCAACTATGTGAACTTCTACGCATTCCTGCACACCATCGTCGATGCGCACCTCGGGCGGGTGCTGGACGCGATCGACGCCGACCCGCAGGTCCGCCGGGATACCG
This sequence comes from Gordonia sp. 34D, assembly GCF_056682775.1. Taxonomy (NCBI): domain Bacteria; kingdom Bacillati; phylum Actinomycetota; class Actinomycetes; order Mycobacteriales; family Gordoniaceae; genus Gordonia; species Gordonia sp. 34D. Next base: position 234,444 of record NZ_CM155293.1, read on the forward strand.
TCGTCTTCCGGATCTCCGACCACGGTGAGATGGGTATGTCGCACGGTGGGTTGAGGCAGAAGGCTTTCAACGCGTACGACGAAACCCTGCGTGTCCCGCTGATCGTCAGCAACCCGACAATGTTCCCTCGCGGCACCAAGACCAATGCCCTGGCATCCCTCGTCGATCTGATGCCGACGATCGCGAGTATGGCCAAGGTGCCTAACCGGTCGGCATATACCTTCCGCGGCGCCGACTTGACCCCGGTCATTTCCGATGCAATCGCGAACCCGGGAAACCCGACCGCCGCAGCGCAGGACAGTGTGCTTTTCACCTTCGACGAAGACGCCGGGGCGGCCGGGGGTGCGGCAGCCAAGATCATCCGGGAGCCGTACCACATTCGGGCCATCCGAGATCACCGCTGGAAGTTCGCCGTGTACTTCGATCCGGACGGTCGGGCGGCACCGCAGCGCGAACTTTACGACCTGCGGGCGGATCCGGACGAGATGCGGAACATTGCCGATCCGGCAGTTCGCGGATTTAATCCGGCCCAGTTGGCGACGATGGAATCACGACTGGCCGCGAAGATGGCCGAAACGAACACCGCACCGAAGGGCGTGGTCCTGATTTGACGGCAATTCTGGTCCCCGGCGGGGAGACTCTCGTCGGCTCCGACAACGGCTATCCCGAGGAGCGACCGCGGCATCGTCGCACCGTTGAGGCATTCGCAATTGCTGCGACACCGGTGACAGTCGCCCAGTTCGCCGAGTTCGTCAGCAGTACCGGGCATGTGACGACCGCAGAAATTCCACCGGATCCGGCGCACTACCCGGATGCCGATCCCGCGCTGTTGGTGGCTGGGTCGCTGGTCTTTTCGCCGCCACCCGGGCCGGTGCCGCTGGATGATTTTCGGCGCTGGTGGTCGTATCTGCCGGGGACGTCTTGGCGGTGCCCCGCGGGGCCGGGAAGTATGGCCGTCGACGACCATCCGGTGGTGCATGTTTCGCATGGTGATGCGACCGCCTACGCGACGTGGGCTGGTGCGGTGCTGCCAACCGAAACCCAGTGGGAGTACGCGGCACGTGCGGGGACCGAGTCGGAGTTTGCCTGGGGCGAGGAACTCACCCCCGGCGGTACTCGGCTCGCAAACACGTGGCACGGGGACTTCCCATGGGACGACACCGACCCCGATGGGCACCTGCGTACCAGCCCGGTCGGTTCGTATCCGGCCAACGCTTGGGGCCTCTACGACATGATCGGCAATGTCTGGGAGTGGACCGATACGGTCGCGACGCCATCGCATGCAGGCGGTGGAGAAGCGCCGCGGTCGTGCTGTGCGCCGGGCGGTCGCGGCCCGGTTTCCAAAGTTATTAAGGGTGGCTCTCACCTGTGCTCGCCTGACTATTGCCAGCGATATCGGCCGTCGGCGCGCCAGTTTGAGGAGTCCGACTCGTCGACATCGCACCTTGGCTTTCGCTGTGTCACGACTGTCGACGGTGGCCGCTAGCCGAGAAAGGTGCCGAGGCGGGCAAACCTGTGCGATGAATTCCTCCTACGATGGGTCATTGTGAGTATCCCGAGCCTGGATCTGACCGCCGATCCCATCGAACTGACCGCTGCCCTGGTCGATTTGCCCAGTGTGAGCCGCGACGAAGGGCTGATCGCCGATGTCGTCGAGCAGGCGCTGCGAGCGCAGACGGACGGTTTCGAGATTGTTCGGCATGGCAATTGCGTCCTGGCGCGGACCAATCGGGGTCGGCCGACGCGCGTGATCTTGGCCGGGCACCTCGACACCGTGCCCATCGTCGACAACGTGCCATCCCGACGCACCATGACCGATGAAGAAGGTGACGTGCTGCACGGGTGCGGCACCGTCGACATGAAATCCGGCGATGCGGTTTTCCTTCACTTGGCGGCCACGTTGGCCGATCCCGCGCACGATCTGACGCTGATCTTCTACGACTGCGAAGAGATTGCGGCCGAGTTCAACGGGTTGGGCACCATTGAGCGGGATCTGCCCGGTTGGCTTGAGGGAGATGTCGCGATCCTTGGGGAGCCGACCGCCGGCCAGATTGAAGCTGGCTGCCAGGGAACGCTGCGCGTCCGGTTCACGGCGACCGGCACACGGGCGCATTCGGCGCGAGCGTGGATGGGCGACAATGCGATTCACAAGCTGGGCCGTCTGCTGACCACCCTGAGCGAGTACCAACCGCGTCGCGTCGATATCGATGGCTGTGAGTACCGCGAGGGGCTCTCTGCGGTGGGTATTCACGGCGGCGTCGCGGGCAACGTGATTCCCGACGAGGTGTACGTGGACGTGAACTTTCGTTTCGCTCCCGACCGCTCGGAAGCGCAGGCGTTCGCGCACGTCGAAGAGGTTTTCGCGGCAGAGCTCGCCGGTGGGCAGGTGACCGCGCAGGTTACTGATTCGGCGGCGGGTGCGCTTCCGGGGTTGGCGAATCCGGCCGCGGCGAAACTGGTCGATGCGGCTGGCGGACGTTTCCGTGCCAAGTATGGCTGGACGGATGTTTCTCGCTTTGCTGCGCTCGGTATTCCGGCCGTCAACCTTGGACCCGGTGACCCGAGCTTGGCGCACCGCGTTGATGAGCGGGTGCCCGTCGAGCAGATCACTGAGGTCACGGAGATTTTGCGCGACTACCTCGCGGGGGCTTGAGCCTTACCCGAATATCAGCGCCGCACAGAGGTCTGCGACGCCCGCGAACACCGCTGCGGGATTATCGGTGACCGGGCCAAGTTGCTCAAATAGTTCACTTGAGATGGCGCCGATAAGCAGGTTCCACACGGTGATGACACGCGCAACGACGACCGGATCGGCCATGGCGGGTACTGCCGGATCGTCGAGCAACGCGTGCAGGGCATTGGCGGCGCTGGTCTGAACCGGTGACCGCGTGCCGCGGATTACCGGCACTGAATCGAGGTCGGCGACGATCGACGCCAGCGCCATGAGTGGACGTTCGCCCGCTGGGTTCGTCTGCTCGGCGGGGGCGCGATAGCCAGGTACCGGGGATCCATACACCAGCGCGTACTCGCTTCGATTGCGTAATGCCCAGTCGCGCAGTGCGATCGAGAACGCCACGAATCGAGTTCGAGCGGTTTGGTGTCGGGCAACGGCGCTTTCGATGGCGTCGGCGAGATCGTCGTAGGCGTCGACAATCAGGACGGTCAGTAGGTCGTCGCGGTTCGCGACATATCGGTAGAGCGCCGAGGGCGCGATGTTCATGTCGCGGGCGACGGCGCGCAACGACAGGGCTGCGGCACCGTGCTCGGCGAGGTGTTGGCGTCCGACCTCGCGGAGGCGGGCTTCGATCGCCGCTCGGTTGCGGGCGCGCAATCCGACGTTGTCGGGGGGATCAGGGGCTTCGGTTGTCACCGCTACCTCCGGGGTCATGTGCTCTTGGGGATTCTTTGGTCATCGTCGCATGCGGCACCGACAGAATCCCAAAATTCAAGAACAGTGTTCTTGATTAAAGGCGGCAACGCAATTAACCTTTAATCAAATGAGAACACTGTTCTCGAATACTGGGGACGACGTTCGCGATGCTCGCGCTGTTCCCGACCTACCGCTTACGGAGGATTCAAATGTCCCGAGCCACGAATCATGCACCCGCCCACACCGACAGTCGACTGCTGCGGATCTCGAACGCGATAGTCGGCGGTCTGGCCAGATTCGGCATCGGGCCGGCTGCCTGCCATGAATTGCTGGTTGCCGGGCGGACCTCGGGCCGAGTCACTGGTCGGCCGGTCAACGTTATGGAGGTCAATGGTTCCCGCTACTTGCTGTCGCCACGCGGCCAGACGCAATGGGTACGGAACGTTCGGGCCGGGCAGACCGCAGTCCTACGGAGGCGACATACGAGCGAGGCGGTCGAACTCATCGAGATCACCGACGACCGCCGCATCGACCTCCTGCGCACCTACCTCGCGCGCTGGGGCTGGCAGGTGTCGGCCTTCGTCAATGGCCTATCGGCATCGTCGTCCAACGAGGACCTGGCGGCGGCGCTGGCACAATTCCCCATTTTCGAGTGCCGATCGGTCGGTCACCAGTGTCGTGGTCCTGCTCAGGAGCCCGCTGGTTGCTAGTCTCGCGGGATGACTGACCGTTCTGTATCCGACAATTCCCATCCGCTGCCCGACACCCCAATCTGGCGGTCGGACACCCCGGATCCCAACGACGGTTGCGTCCGAAATCTGGGCCCCGCTCAGGTTCGATTGGAGGCCGGTGCGGAAGTAGTCCCGTCGGACCGACGACTGCTGGAATGGATTGACCCGCGCGACCCGCGCCGTGCCGAGCAGCGCATGATTCGCGATTCGTGGCGCGTGCAGCGCATCCAATCGGAGTTTGTGTCCGGTTTTGATGCCCTTGAAGGCATAGCCGAGGCCGTCACCGTCTTCGGGTCGGCACGGGTCCAAGAGCGGACACCCGAATACGAGTTGGCCCGGGAGGTGGGCCGACGACTCGGTCACGAGGGCTTCGCCGTCATTACCGGAGGCGGTCCCGGCGCGATGGAAGCAACCAACCGCGGTGCTTACGAAGCGGGGGCGGAATCGATCGGGCTCAACATTGAACTGCCGTTTGAACAGCACACCAACCCGTGGGTCACGCTGACCATGAACTTTCGCTACTTTTTCGTGCGGAAGACAATGTTCGTCAAATACGCCCAGGCCTTCATCTGTCTGCCCGGCGGATTTGGCACCCTCGATGAGTTGTTCGAGGCCGTCACCTTGGTGCAGACGGAAAAGGTCTTGCAGTTCCCGATCGTGTTGATCGGCAAGGAATTCTGGGGTCCGCTGGTGGATTGGCTGCGCAATACCCTCGAGGCCGAGGGCAAGGTCTCGCCCGGAGACGTCGACCTCCTGCACCTGGTTGATACACCCGCCGAGGCCGTCGAGATCGTCGTGAAGGCTGCTCGCGGATGAAGGCAATCTGTGTCTATTGCGCGTCCGGTCCGGTCGATCAAGAGTTCCTGGACCTGGCCGCCGAGACGGGTCGGGCGATCGCTGCTGACGGACACACGCTGGTGTCGGGCGGCGGAAACATTTCGATGATGGGGGCGCTCGCGCAGGCCACCCGCGCCGCGGGTGGTCGCACCATCGGCATCATCCCCGAACACTTGATGAACCAGGAAGTCGCCGACCTTGGGTCCGACGAGTTGATCGTCACCGACACCATGCGCGAGCGAAAGCGGTTAATGGACGAGATGTCCGACGGCTTCATTGCCTTGCCGGGCGGTATCGGCACGTTTGAGGAACTGTTCGAAACCTGGACGGGTGCCTATCTCCACGTGCACGACAAGCCGATCGTGTTGCTTAATTACGACGGCTTTTACGACCCGCTCATTGACTGGCTCGAGGTGCTGCGGTCGAAAGGGTTCGTCGCGGATCGGGCGCTCAGCAAGCTCAAAGTATGTGTAACCGTGGGTGACGCAATGACCTATCTAACCAACGGGTAAGGTGACGTCGTTCAATGGCAGAAATCAAAAGTGAGGCATCGATGAGTACCACCGCCCCCCAAAAAATCGGCGTCACCGACATGGTGCGCGGGGCCATCAAAATGGTGCCTGACCTGCCATCCATGGCTCGCCACGCGCCCGGGCTCGTGATTCGATCGGCTACGGCCAAGCGAACCATTGGGCAAATTTTTGCCAACCTCGCCGAGAAGCATCCCGACCGCCCGTTCATCCGCTGGAACGGCGAGTCAATCACCTATGGTGAAGCGAACCGCCAAGTTAACCGGTACGCGGCAGTCCTAGCCGATCGTGGCGTGGGGACCGGCGACGTGGTCGGGATTCTGTCGAAGAACAACCCCACCGATCTGATGCTGATCCTGGCGACGGTCAAACTCGGCGCGGTCGCGGGCATGCTGAACTACAACCAGCGCGGCGAAGTCATTGACCACAGCATGAAGTTGCTCGACGGTGCCGCTCTGATCTACGACCCCGAGGTTACCGACGCTTTCGAGTCAATTAGCCCCGAACGACTGCCGAGCAATGTGCTCGACTTCACGGCTCTCGACGAGGAGGCCGCAGGTAAATCCGACAGTAACCCGGCGGTCACCAAGGACCTGCCTGCTTCCACCACCGCTTTCTACATCTTCACCTCGGGGACCACGGGTCTCCCCAAGGCCAGCGTCATGAGCCACAACCGGTGGTTGGCAAACTACAGCGGTATCGGCGGCCTGGCCGTGCGCCTGCGTCCATCGGACACCATGTACGTCGCGCTGCCGCTCTATCACAACAATGCGCTCTCAGTTTCGCTCGGCGCGGTCCTCTCCGGCGGTGCCTGCATTGCGATCAGCAAACAGTTTTCGGCGTCGCGCTTCTGGGACGAAGTGATCCTGAACCGGGCGACATCGTTCTGCTACATCGGCGAACTTTGCCGCTACCTGCTGGCGCAGCCCGCAAAGCCGACCGACCGACAGCATTCGGTGCGCGTCATCGTCGGCAACGGCATGCGCCCGGAAATCTGGGATGAATTCACCGACCGCTTCGGCATCGACCGCGTCGTCGAATTCTACGGGGCGAGCGAACTCAACCTCGCGTTTGTGAACGCCTTCGATGTGAAGCACACCGTGGGCTTTTGCCCGCTGCCGTACAAAGTCGTCGAATACGACATGGATGGCAACCCCAAGCGCGACGCCAAAGGGCGACTCAACCGGGTCAGCAAGGGCGAACCAGGCCTGTTGATCTCCGAGATCAGTGACCGCGTCCCCGTGGACGGCTACACCGATGAGTCCGACACCGAGAAGAAGATCATTCGCGACGCGTTCAAGGATGCCGACGCGTACTTCAACTCCGGTGACCTCGTCCGCGAGTTGGGTTTCCGGCACATTGCCTTTGTCGACCGACTCGGGGACACCTTCCGTTGGAAGGGGGAGAACGTGGCGACCACCGAAGTTGAAGCGGCTGTCGACGGTGCCGGCGGCGTTGAGCAGACCGTGGCGTACGGCGTTGAAGTCGCAGGCTGCGACGGTCGAGCCGGAATGGTCGCTGTCGAAATGCGAGACGGTGCCGTGCTGGATCCCAAGAAGCTGGCCGATCATCTTTACCGGACGCTTCCGGCGTACGCGATGCCGTTGTTTGTCCGGTTCGTTTCGGCGATCGAGGCGACGTCAACGTTCAAGAATCGCAAGGTGGAACTGCGCGAGGAGGCTTTCACTAGCGTCGGCGACGACGAACTGTGGGTTTTAGCGGGCCGTAATGACGGCTATGTGCCGTTCTATGACGGTTACGCCGCGGACGTGGCTGCGGCGAAGGCTCCTCGCTGAGATGTCCCGGCGTGATGGGACCGGCGACTAGCCGATCCCACACGACCCGTAGGCTGGGACCGTGAGCACTGCCCGTCCGGCCACGACCCTCTGCGGCCGGCCCGTAGCCGTTGACCGCGCCCTGGTGATGGCCATAGTCAACCGCACGCCCGACTCGTTTTACGACCGTGGCGCCACATTTTCCGACGATGCCGCCAAGGCGCGCATCGATGAAGTGGTGTCGCAGGGCGCGGACATGATCGACGTTGGCGGAGTCAAGGCTGGCCCCGGTGCCGAAGTTGATGCGGCGATGGAAGCCGAGCGTGTGGTCCCAATGATCGCTTGGATTCGGGCCACGCATCCAGACATCTTGATCAGTGTCGATACCTGGCGGGCCGAGGTCGCCGAAGCGGCATGCGCTGCCGGTGCCGATCTCATCAACGACACGTGGGCGGGCGTCGACCCCAAACTGGTGGCAGTTGCCGCCCGCAACGGCGTGGGCATCGTGTGCTCCCACACCGGTGGCGCGCGGGTCCGCACTCGCCCCCATCGTGTGGCCTACGACGATGTCGTCGCCGATGTGGTCACCGAGGTTACGACGGCCGCGCAGCGCGCCCTCGACGCCGGTGTCCGCGAAGACGGCATTCTGATTGATCCGACGCACGATTTCGGGAAGAACACGCACCACGGCTTGGCCCTGCTGCGCCACCTCGATCGTCTTGTCGACACCGGATGGCCGGTCCTGATGGCGTTGAGCAACAAGGACTTCATCGGCGAGACGTTGAACGCCGATCTCGAGGACCGGGTCGCTGGCACCCTTGCCGCGACGGCGCTCGCCGCGGCCGCAGGTGCCCGTATGTTCCGCGTCCACGAGGTCGCCGATACGCGCCGCGTTGTTGACATGGTCGCCTCGATTGCCGGGACCCGAGCGCCCGCCCGCACCATTCGGGGGCTGGCATGAACCCCGGCCACGAAGGGGCACCCTGGGTGGATCGGGGTGAAGGAGAAGCGCATTGGTCCCACCCGGAGTACCCGTCGCTCCGCTCGCCTCGCACCTGGGACCGCCCGGCGTGGGATGTTGCCGACCTGGTTGCCGCCAAGAACGGGCGCACCGTCTCCGTTGTGCTCCCCGCCCTCAACGAAGAAGCGACCGTCGGCGGGGTGATTGCGACGATCATGCCGCTCGTCGGGACTCTCGTCGACGAACTGATTGTCTTGGACTCGGGAAGCACCGACCGGACTGTGGAACACGCCCAGGCTGCGGGGGCGCGCGTCATTAGTCGCGAAGAAGCCATCCCCGGACTGGAACCGGTTCCGGGGAAGGGGGAAGTCCTGTGGCGGTCGATCGCCGCGACCACCGGTGACGTGATCGCCTTTGTCGACTCGGATCTGATCGACCCGGACCCGATGTTTGTCCCGAAGATGATCGGACCGCTACTCGCCGACCCCGATATTCACCTGGTGAAGGGCTACTACCGACGGCCGCTTCGGACCGGCACCACGCAGGAACCGGGTGGGGGAGGACGCGTCACGGAACTCCTTGCCCGACCGCTCCTCACCGCCCTCAAGCCGGAACTCGGGGATGTTTGTCAGCCGCTCGGTGGCGAGTATGCAGGCACCCGCGAACTACTGGCGTCGGTGCCGTTCGCGCCCGGCTACGGAGTGGAGATCGGTCTCCTGATCGACACATACGACCGTTACGGGCTCGACGGAATTGGGCAGGTCAACCTGGGCGTCCGTCGACACCGGAACCGGCCGCTGGCCGAACTTGCCGTCATGAGCAGGCAGATTGTTGCGACGCTGCTACAGCGGTGTGGCATTGAGGACTCGGGTGTCGGACTCACCCAGTTCGACGTCGAACCCGACGGCGGCTTCACCCCGCACACCACCGAACTGCAACAGGGCGAACGACCGGCCATTGCCGACCTCGATCTCGGCCATCCGGCGAACATCTCGCTACCGTAGAACCATGGTGACGATCGGGCTTTACGTTATGGGTGTGGCCTTGATGGTCGCGCTCATCTTCGCGGTGGTGTGGTTTGTATTCGGTCGCGGCGAAGATCTGCCGCCGGTTGACAAGGGGACGACGCTCACGCGCCTCCCCTATGCCGGAATTACCGGCGACGATGCGCGGGCAGTGCTCTTCCAGCAGGCGTTCCGCGGATACAAGGTTTCCGAAGTCGATTGGACCATCGAGAAACTAGCGCGCGAGATCGATGAACTGCGGGCGGTCGTACAAGACTTGCAGGCTCGCGATGAGGTTGATTCGGCAAGTGCTCAGACCGGGCCGATGCCCGTGTTTGATGCACAAACAGGGCAGCCGAAGGGATCTTGATCCCCGCGATTCCCCGTGCGACGGGCGCTTCCATCAGCGAAGTTACGTACGTGCCGTCAGCGAACTGAGGTTTGCTCCATGAGCGAACTTATGTGTGTCCCAGTCGGACTGCGCGCAATGCATACCTGTGCGCCACGTATCATTAGGGGGAATTTCGTGAAGTTCCATTGAAGGGAGCACGACAGATGGCGGCGATGAAGCCACGTATGGGGGACGGCCCGCTCGAAGCGGTCAAGGAAGGACGTGGGATCGTCGTTCGGATCCCGATCGACGGAGGCGGACGCCTGGTTGTCGAGCTGAACGATGAAGAGGCGTCGGCGCTCGGCGAGGCCCTGCGCGACGTTACCGCCTGATTCAGAGTGCCGGTTCGCATCAGCAACCCCCGCCCCCGCCGGGGCAGCGGTTCGCTGAGGCGGCCGGCTTTCTGGCCTGTCCGGTCTGTTCCGGCGGTCTGTCGCCATGCGGTGCCTCGCTGGAATGTACCGAAGGCCATGTTTTCGACGTCGCCCGCCAAGGCTACGTCTCGCTGCTGACCGGGAAGGGCACCGTTCACCGGTCCGATACGGCAGCGATGGTCGCCTCCCGCAATGCGATTTTTGACGCTGGCCTGTATGCCCCGATTGTGGCCGCTGTTGCACAGACGTGCGCGTCGTCGAAGGTGATTGTCGATGCTGGCGGCGGGCCCGGGCAGTACCTGGCGGCCGCGCTTGACGTGGCCGCAGAGCATAGCGGCAGCGAATCCGGGCCCATCGGGATCGGTCTAGACCTTTCCAAGTACTGCGCGCGTAGTGCCGCCAAACGACATCCGCGGGCCGTGTCGGTCGTTGCTGATCTTTGGGCCGGACTACCGTTGCAGGACGGCGTTGTCGACACCGTCTTGTCGGTGTTTGCGCCGCGCAATGCGGCCGAGACCGCGCGGGTGCTCCGCCCCGGCGGCCAATGGGTGATTGTGACGCCCCGGCCCGCCCATCTGGCCGAAATCCTGGCCCCCATGCGCATGCTGGCTGTCGGCGAGGCCAAGGCTGCCCGGATCGGCCACGAATTGGCTGCCGATTTCACCTCCCCGCAGACCACCGTCGTACGCGCGGAGGTTGAGTTTGACGAAACTGCGCTCCTGAATGTGGCGGCGATGGGGCCAGCGGCGTTCCACCGCACCCACGAGGAGTTGGCCGCTGCCGCAGCGGCGCTGGCGGCAGGGGGTTCGGTGCGTGCCAGATTGGATGTCAATGTCACTGTTGCCCAGCGCATTTAGGGTGCCGGCTGGTCGGTCCGGCGTCGGGCGGATATGTTTGAGGCGTGAGATCACAACCGCATGTTCTCGGAATCGTCCTCGCTGGCGGTGAAGGCAAGCGGCTCTATCCATTGACAATGGACCGGGCCAAGCCCGCAGTCCCGTTCGGCGGGTCTTATCGGCTGATCGACTTTGTGCTGTCGAACCTCGTCAATGGCGGGTACGAACGGATTTGCGTTCTGACGCAGTACAAGTCGCATTCGCTCGACAAGCACATCTCGCAGACCTGGTGGTCGTCCGGGTTCCAGGGCGAGTTCATTACCCCCGTGCCGGCACAGCAGCGGCTCGGCCCGCGCTGGTACACCGGCAGCGCCGACGCCATCTATCAGTCGATGAACCTCATCTACGACGAAGAGCCCGACTACATCGTCGTCTTTGGTGCCGATCACGTCTATCGGATGGATCCGTCGCAGATGGTTGACGCGCACATCGCGTCCGGCGCTGCGGTCACCGTCGCCGGTATTCGAGTCCCGCGTCGCGAGGCGGTGGCTTTTGGCTGTATCGACTCCGACGACGACGGCAAGATCACCGAGTTTGTGGAGAAGCCTGCCGATCCGCCGGGTACCCCCGATGATCCCGACGTCACGTTCGCGTCGATGGGCAATTATGTTTTCACCGCCGATGCGCTCGTGGAAGCGTTGAAAGCCGATGCCGCGGATGGCGATTCGGACCATGACATGGGTGGCGACATCATCCCGGCCTTCGTGGCTCGCGGTGAGGCCTACGTGTACGACTTCGACGACAACGTGGTGCCCGGTAGCCTGGACCGCGATCGCGGCTACTGGCGCGACGTGGGCACCATCGACGCCTTCTACGACGCCCACATGGACCTGGTGTCGGAGAATCCGGTATTCAACCTGTACAACAAGCGCTGGCCGATTCGCGGCGAGACAAGCCACCTACCGCCCGCCAAGTTTGTGCGAGGCGGCACCGCCAACGACTCGGTGGTCGGTGCGGGAACCATTGTCGCGGGAGCCACCGTGCACGGTTCGGTGTTGTTTAATAACGTCTTCGTCGACGAAGGCGCGGTTGTTCAAGGCAGCGTCCTGATGCCGGGTGTGCGCATCGGCCGCAACGCCGTGGTCCGCAACGCGATCCTCGACAAGAACGTTCGAATCGCCGACGGTGGCCAACTCGGCGTCGACCTGGACCACGACCGCAAGCAACACATAGTCTCGCCCGGCGGCATCGTCGCCGTCGGCAAGAACGTCGTCGTAGAGTAACCGCCCCGCCTGCCGTTCTCGCATGATGCGTCGATTTCCGCACTATGTCAGACATAGTGCGGGAATCGACGCATCATGCGAGAACGATGGGGGAGGGCGTTAGTGCGGGGTAAAGGCGGCGACGCCCAGGGCCACCAGGGTGGGCACCGATTCGGTGTCGATGTTGCTGGGGAGGTCGTCGACGGGCCACCAGGCGAGGTCGACGGACTCGTCGCTGCGAACAATCGGCGGAAGGCTGCCGTCCGACGTGGGGTCGGCGACGGCGGCGAAACGCACGTCCAAGTGTCGGGTCGGAACGCCCAGTGAGCACGTAATCGGGTGCGTGTGCAGTTGCACCGGGCCCTCCGACAGCCGCAACGACGGCAGTCCCGACTCCTCCAGGCCCTCGCGAAGGGCGACGGCGGCGAGCGTGGGGTCGCCGGGTTCGCAATGCCCACCGAGCTGAATCCACTTGCCGACCCGCGGATGCAAGGTCAGCAGAACATGCTTGAGGTCAGCGGTGAAGACGGCGACCGATCCCGTCAAGTGGCCCGCGGCGCAGGAGCGTTGGCACCCGTCGGGGGCAGCGGCGAGGAACGCGAGGTAGGCGTGACGCAGCGAATCCTGGTCAGCGTCGGGCGCCGCCCAGCCGGTCAGCGATTCGACCGCCGCAGCGTGCAGGACCCCAGCATCAATCTCGCTCACAGCTCGATCACCAGGCCGTTGGCATCGGCGGGCTCGCGCAGTCCGAGTTCGTCGGCCGGGTAGCCGATCGCGACGGCGCCGAGCGGCTGCCACTGCGCGGGAAGGTCAAGCTCGCGGCAGACGACGTCCGCGGCGAAGATCGTCGAGCCAACCCAGCAGCTGCCGACTCCGCGAACCGACAATGCCACCAGCAGGCCAGCGACCGCGGCACCGCCAGCGACGGTAAACATGGTGTTCTCGCACGCATTGCGCCGCTCGTCCGGGTAGGTGTGCATACCTTCGCCAGTCATGACGGGCACCACGAGTTCCGGTGCGTCGTACAAGATCTGGCCGCGCTGTACGCGCTTGGCGATCGACTCGGGGGTCTTGTCGTCGGCAGCCAAATCCGACTGCCAGGCCTGTCCCATCGCATCGAGGAGGCGACGGCGCCGCTCCTTGTCGCGCAGCCACACGAATTTGATGGGATGGGTGTGATGGGGTGCCGGCGCGGTGAGGGCTTCGGCGAACGCCGTCCGCATTACCGTGTCGGAGACAGGCCCGTCTTGGAATCGGCGGACCGATCGGCGAGTCAGGAGCGCCTGCTGTTGCCCGAGTTCGATCGCCTCTTCGACGCCGAGGCGGAACAGATCGTCGTCGAGGTCCCTCACCAGGTCGCGCGCGACACTCCCATCATCGCGCGGCTTCATTCCGCGGACGACGGCGACGGGAACTCCGTCGAGTTTGCCCTTGACGAGATCGGCGGCCGCGGCGAGCTCGTCGGCGATCGCGATGTCGGTCACCATCAATGTATTGCCATAGCCGTCGTCGATGCCGTCGTAGCCATGGCTCACGGCGATCCCTGCGGCACCAATCGCCACATCGGTCTGACCGGTGCGCCAGGCGCGTCCCATCGTGTCAGTGACGATCACAGCCACCGACAGGCCGAACTCGGCGGCCAGGCGCGACCGCAGTGCTGCGGCGCTGGCATCTGGATCCAGCGGCAGCAGGGCAATCTGGTCGGTTCGCACATTGGAACCGTCGACGCCGGCGGCGGCCTGCACGAGGCCGTTCCGGTTGGCGGTAATAAGGGTGCGATTGCGGCGAGCCACCACCCGGACCGTCTCGTCGTCGATCAGCTTGCGTCGGAAAGCGTCTCGCTCCTCGGGGTCGGTCGGCGCGGCGACCATCCGACCCTCGGTTTTGGAAAACACCTTGCTGGTGACGACCAGTACGTCGCCGTCGGCGATCCACGGCGCGGCCGCGATGAGATCAGCGGCTAGGTCACTGTCGGGCCCGAATTCGCCGAGTCCGGTGACGGGCAGGATCTGCAAGCCTTCGACGGCGCGATGGTCATCGCCGGAGCCGATGGTCGTCACGGTGTGATCACTCCCACCAGGGCGCATGCGGCGCGGATCATGTCGGCGGTGGCCGCCGGGTCGGTCATCAGCAGGGGAGCGGTACCGATGGCGATGCCGTCGACTTCCGCGTGATCACCGTCGGCAATGAGCCACCCGTCGAGTATGCCGTTGCCGCTGCGCGCCCCGTAGTGCTTGGCAATGCCCTCCGCCGAGGTCTCGACGTTGATGACCGAAAGGCATTCGTCGGCCATGCCTCGCAGCGGCTTGTTGTCGATGACGGGACTGATGCCGACGACGGGCGCAGCGGTGGTGCGCAGGGCCGCCCGAATGCCGGGAACGGAGGTGATGGCACCAATGCTGACGACCGGATTGCTCGGCGCCAGCAGGACGATGTCCGCGCCGGTAATGGCCTCGATGACCTCGGGGCCGGGTTTCACCTCGTCGAGCCCGACTTGCGCGAAACCGTGTGTTGGCACCTGGGCTCGGTACCGGACCCACCATTCCTGGAAGTGGATTGCGACTCGCTCGCCCTCCTCGCCTCCTGGCTTATCGATGACAACGTGGGTCTCGTGACGCTGGTCGCTGGCGGGGAGCAGTCGAACGCCCGGTTGCCAGCGGCGATTCAAGGCGGCCGTGACATCGGTAAGGCTAAAGCCAGCCTCGAGCATTTGCGTTCGAATCAGGTGTGTTGCGAGGTCGCGATCTCCGAGACCGAACCAATCGGGATCGGCTCCGTAAGCGGCCAACTCCTCCTTGGCGTTCCACGTTTCGTTCTTATGGCCCCAGCCTCGTTCGGGGTCGATTCCGCCGCCGAGCGTGTACATGCAAGTGTCAAGATCGGGACAGATTCTGACGCCGTGCATGTACGCGTCGTCGCCAACGTTGACGACCGCGGTCACCGAGTTTGGTGTCTCGGGGTCGTCTGCTAGTTGCGGAAATGCTGTGCGCCCGAACGCTTCACGTGCGCCGAGCAGAAATCGGGCGCCGCCCACGCCGCCTACCAGTACCGTCACCTTCACACCGACCACTGTAGTGACCGGACTTTCTCCCTCGCACGACGGCGGTCGGCAGGGCATTCGAGGGGCCAAACGGATGACACGATTTCACGTCGTAGTTGGCGTCCGACACGCCATCGGTGAGAAACTCGACACGCCCGCCCACTATGGGGTTAGCACTTCTGGCACAGTTTTGTCGGACCTTGGTGGTACTAAGGAATCTTCGCCTTCCGCTTGACCCAAGCGCCCCCGAACGTGTCTAATCACATCAGTGTCATTTGAATTCTCGCGCCAGCCCGAGCTCTCTGGGAACCGCGTTGAGGTTTCATTCGAGACACGCCAATAGGGAATTTCGGTTCTCTATGGCGGGGGAAGCAAGTAACTAAGTCTGCGAGCTGGGAGGTGTCGGATGACTTTTCAATCCATTGGTGGTGAAGACCCGATCGGCTATCCCTTCGAGGGGCGCCACTTGTCGGTGGTGCAAGACAACTTCGAAGGAATGTTCGGTTCTATCGAGGACGAAGAATGGCAAGACCGTGCGCTTTGCGCACAAACTGATCCGGAAGCATTTTTTCCGGAAAAGGGCGGGTCAACCCGCGAAGCCAAGCGTATTTGCCAGGGCTGCGAAGTAAAGGCCGATTGCTTGGAGTATGCACTCCATAAGGATGAGCGATTCGGAATTTGGGGTGGCCTCTCCGAGCGTGAGCGCCGTCGCCTGAAGCGTGGAATCGTCTAAACAAGCGCTATTGCAGTAATGGGCGGGACAGCCCATTACTAGATTTTGCCGCCAATTCATTCAATCAATTGACCCTGTCGCCACGCTGCGAAAGGGTCTGCTCGCTATTGGCGAGAAAGTTCGCGCCGGGGGCCATTGCCCTCGTCATTTCTAATCGCTATCGGGGCCGGACTCGATGGTTTCTTCGTCCACCCCCAAATAGACGGCGACCTGCTCAATAAGGACCTCCCGCAAGATCTCCGGGAGCTCTTCGGCGTCGTGTGCGCGCAGTTCCAGCGGCCGACGGAACAAGATGATCTGCGCCCGCGTCGGATTGCCCGCCAAATCGACACCCTTGGGAATAAACCTAGCTAGGGGTACCTGGCCGTCGGCCGTGACGTCGTCGGGCCACTGCACGGGTTGGTCACCGCGCGGCAGGATGCGCGGAATGTCATCGACAGCTACATCCAGTCCGGTCAAGTGGTCATGCCAGCGCGCATCGATCTCGGTGAACGATTCGGCGACGACGGCATCGAATCGGTCGGCACGCGTGCGGTAGGCAGGCAGTGATGCGGGGATCAGCTGGCCGCGGATGCCGCGCCCCCGACGATCACGGAGGCGTCGTGGTGGCGGGCCGAGGAGGTGGTGCCCAGACGGCGACGGGGCTTCTCGATTGGCCATGTCGCCCACTCTAAGACATGCGCCCCGGGCTGCGTCCGCGTGTCGATTGTCCGGTGCGATGGGTGAGGCGATAGGCTGGCGGGCGTGAGTGTCCCTCGTCAGTGCTGCAGGCCCGGCTGTTCTCGCATAGCTGTGGCGACTCTGACGTTCGTCTATGCCGAATCAACGGCGGTCATTGGGCCGCTCTCGGCCAACGACGAACCGCATTCGTGGGACATGTGCTCCCAGCATGCCGACCGCATCACCGTGCCCGTCGGGTGGGAGATGATCCGCAGCGAAAGCGGTTTCAATCAGCCCGCAGAAGATCAAGAGCTGACGGCACTCGCCGAAGCAGTCCGTGAGGCGGGCGGCAACTCGCTCGCTCCGAGCGTTGGTTTTCGTGGGCGCCCCGACTTCGACGACGTGCCGCGCGGCCGCCACCACGCTGCGCCACGGCCAACTCCGGCTCCCGCAGTTACCCCGCTCCCGGGCCGCCGTGGGCATCTGCGTGTGCTGCCCGATCCGGTTGACTGACCGTTCCTCGTCAACCTCCGTCTCTAACGATCTTTCCTGTAGCGATCTTCTGTGGGCGCTCACGTCCGCAAACGCTGGGTGACTACTAGGCTGTGAAACATGTCTGCGTTGACTACTGACCTCGATGATGTCGACGGTCTCCTGGCCGCCGACCGCGAAGGGCTTCTCCGCGCTGCCGCAATGGCCGGAGCCGGCGTGCGGTCGGTGTCTCAAGCGCAATCGGAAGGCGTGCTCGCCAGCCTTGCCGACCTCCGTCCCCGCGCCGTTGTCATCGTGACGGGGTCCTCCGCGACGGCCCGCCGTGCAGCAGAATTGGTGAATGCCACCATTGCCCCACGTCTGGACGCACCGCTAGCTGTGGTGCCGTCGCTGCCCGGTTGGATCGGGCCGCTCGACGTCGTGGTGCTTGCCGGTGACGATGCCGGAGACCGGGCGCTCACCGACGGGGCGATGCGGGCCCTTCGCCGACGCGCGGAAGTTGTCGTTGTCGCGCCGCTTGAGGGACCACTGCTCGACGCGGTGGGCAACCAGCCGATCGTGGACCTGACACCGCGACTCGTCGTCGATCCCCGATTCGGCTTTTGCCGTATGGTTGCGGCCCTTACCGCTGTCTGTGCGGGCCTGACAGATGTTCGTTTGACGCCTGCCCCGCCAGATCTCGCCGAGTTGGCCGATACGCTCGATGACGAGGCCGCCGCCGACCATCCGTCGCAGGAGAGCTTTCACAATCAAGCCAAGTTGCTCGCTATGCGGGTACAGGGCCGGTCTGCGGTCTGGTCCGGCGACACTCCCGGTGCTGTCGCGGTAGCCACGCACGCCTCGGATGTCGCCTTCAGTGTCGCTGGCGTCTTGACGCCGTCGGCACCGGAAGTGACGCTGACCGGGCGCATGCGCGAAGGGTTTGGGGCTTCCGGATCGGCACCGACCGACGACTTGTTTTATGACCCTGACTTTGACGAACCGAAGACTATCGGCGTCCGCGGGATACTATTCACGACTGCGGCACGCCGCTGGTCCACCGAGCGGCGAGTCGCGGCCTTCGGCGACATCGATGTCCTCGCCGAGCGGCCCGCCGAAGACGGGGGACCAGAAATCGCCGAACCGTACGGGGACGGCGACCAAGGCACTGATTCGCCAGCGGATCTCGCCGCGTACTTGGTGTTGGCGCTGCGTGCCGAATTGGCGGCAGTGTTTATTCGATTGATAGGAGAAGCGGCCTGATGAAGCTGCTGACTGGAGTAGTGCGACCGTACGCGTGGGGTTCGCGTACCGCACTCGCCGAGTTGCGCGGCACACCGAGTCCTTCTGCGCATCCCGAAGCGGAACTGTGGTTCGGTGCCCACCCGGCATCGCCCGCACGTGTCTGCGACCGCGTCGAACACCCGGTAGACGGCACCGAGCCGCTCGACTGCCCCGACAATCTGTTGACGGTGATCGATGCCGATCCGGCAGGCGAACTGGGCACCGCGACCATTGCGGAGTTCGGCCCCCGTTTGCCGTATCTGCTGAAGATTCTGGCTGCCCAGGAACCCCTCTCCCTGCAGGCACATCCAAGCCTGGAGCAGGCGATTGCCGGATTTGCTCGGGAGAATGCCGCTGGCCTGGCACTGGATGACCCCGAACGGAATTACCGCGACGATTGGCATAAGCCAGAACTCGTCGTCGCCATTACCGAATTCGATGCCCTGACCGGATTCCGCGACCCACTGGTCACGATCGAACTATTGAAGCAGCTCGACGTACCCGCGTTGGACCCCTATTTGGGGATGCTGATCGGGCAGCCCGACGAAGCGGGTCTGCGTGCGGTCTTCACCACCTGGTTGACGCTGCCGGACAAGGTCATCGGAACTCTGGTGCCCGCGGTGCTGGAAGGCGCGATTTCGGTCCTGGGTTCGGGAGACGGCCGCTTCACGTTGGAACTGCGGTCGTTGCTCGAACTTGGGGAGGCCTACCCCGGCGATCCCGGTGTCCTCGCCTCACTCCTGCTGAATCGCATTCGACTGCAGCCCGGCGAAGGCGTGTACCTGTCGGCTGGAAACCTCCACGCTTACCTGCACGGCATGGCGGTGGAATTGATGGCCAACTCCGACAACGTGCTACGAGGTGGACTGACCCCAAAGCACATCGACGTCCCGGAACTGCTCCGCGTCCTCGACTTTCGACCCGTCACCTTGGAGCAGCTCATGCCCGAGGTACGTGGCCTCGGTGCCGAACGAATTTATTTGACCCCGGCACCCGAATTCCGACTGTCCCGAATCGAACTCGACGGTACGGGGATGCAATCGGCGAAATCGATCAGCTTCGATATGCCGGGACCGCAGATGCTGTCGGTGATGTCCGGCCGCATCGTGGTGGAAGGTGCCGACGGTAGCCGGCTTATCGCCGGGCCGGGCGATGCCGTCTGGCTGTCCGACAGCGACCCCGACGTTCTGGTGCGCGCGGAGTCGGCAAAGGCGGTCTTCTTCCGGGCCCTAGTTCCGGGTATCGATCACAGCGCCGGAAATTGATCGCGGCACTGGGAATTGATCACAGCCTCAAGTCCCATCGCTAGTCCACCTCGGTAAGGGTTCGCTCCGCAGCCGTGGAAACCAGTCGTGCCGTGGCCGAGCGATCCGCTCCCCGCACGACCACGGTCCCGGTGGTCGGATCCTGCCGAAGTAGTGGTCCGGGAACTGTGAGTGCCGACGTGTCTGCGTGCCTGCGGAGCAGCGTCGACCCCGGTAGTGCCGAGACCTCGCCAGCCGCGGTGTCGTCGAGCAGCACCCGCGCCGGTCGGCGCTGCTGCCCGATTGTTACCAAGCCGC
The DNA here is from genome assembly GCF_056682775.1 of Gordonia sp. 34D. Lineage (NCBI taxonomy): Bacteria > Bacillati > Actinomycetota > Actinomycetes > Mycobacteriales > Gordoniaceae > Gordonia > Gordonia sp. 34D. Next base: position 254,265 of record NZ_CM155293.1, read on the forward strand.
CGCCGATAGCCATCGCCAGACGTTCCCAGCGCTGGGGGTTGTCGGAGGCGATAGCGACCGGAACTCCAAGCGCGGCGAGCCGCACCACCACTTGACGGACCAACGTGTCGTCACCGATCACGTGAGCTTGGGGGATGTTGGGGCCAGCCAATCGAAAGGCGACGGGTGCACCGGAAGGATCGGCCCCGATCACCTGACCATCACCGGCGACCGGAAGTGCCACGTGCGTGAGCGATGCGGTCTGCTCGGGCGTCAGGAAACCGGGGTCGTCGTCCGTCACCGGTCGAAGGTCGTGGTTGCCGGACCGAGCGGCGGACGGACCGCCGCCGTCACGGACTGTTCCACGCAGTCGTGGGCCAGCGGGGCCGCCAACCAACTGCAGGGTGAGCGACGTCGAGGCGGCATCGACGGTGCCGGGGGCCGCGATCAGGGCGGCCAGTGAGTCGCGGTCACGACCGACCCATTCGTAAGTGGACGAGCCGTCGACACCGGACCGGTCCGCAAAGCTTGCGGTGAGGTCGGCAATCTCGGCGGCGTTCAACGGCCGTGCCAGAACGCCGTTCTCGGAAAGACGATTACGCAGGCGCCGCACGCACCACAGCGCGGTGCGGAGCGCACCGGGGCCATCGCCGCCGCGTCGCGCGACCGCGTCGGGAAAATCGGTGGGTCGAATCCGAACCATCAGGTAGACGCTGCGATGCGCGGCAATTGGTACACCTCCCAGCAAACTGCGGTACGCGCGAGTTGCCGGACCATCCGACCACCACCCCATGGTGTGGCTAACAATGTCGACGGACCACGGTGCCACATCGCGGGCGGCCATCGTGGCGATCACTGCGGGAAGGATGGGCTGACCGGCTCCGTGGGGTTGGCCCACGACGATCGGAATCGGGTCGGACGGGGTCACTGCCAGCACTGCTACCAGCGAATCTGTCTCGCGACGAAAACCAGTCTGGGAGCCTTCCGACGGAACGTCGAACGGTGCTGGAGCCGAACGCGTTTGGGGACGATGCCCCCTGCGTGGCGAAGTTCTCCGCACAACCATTCGCGTCATAGTGCTCCCCCCGAAGCTGAAATCTGGTGCGACAAACTTCTCGAAACCGGCCCGAGATGAGGCTATCGCGCGGCTAGTGTCCATGCTGGGGAATTGATCGGGGGATTGATGTCACGACATATCACCACGCGGGCACAGGTCAGCGGCTATCGCTTTGGGCTGTCGCGAGCCGAGCACGCACTGGTTCGCCGCGATGCGGGAATGGCGCACGATCCGATGCGCGGACAGTCTCGGTCCCTGATGGCGGGCATCATCCTGGCGGTGCTCGTCGTGGCCGGTGCTGGGATCTACGGGTTCATCAGGCCAGCGCCGAGCGTCCGTGACGGCAAGATCCTCGCCGCTGACAACGGTGCGCTGTACGTCCTTGTCGACGACGTGATGCATCCGGTGCCCAACCTGGCGTCGGCCCGGCTGATCCTGGGGCAACCGCTCCCGGTGCGGCATGTCAGCGATGCTTCGCTGGCACGCTATCCGCGCGGCGCTGCGGTCGGAATACCCGGTGCCCCGGGCGCTCTCGCTGGGCCGGCGGTGCCGGGGGAGTCGCAGTGGACGCTGTGTGATGGACCGGAGGGGACGACCATCATCGCCGGGGCGATGGGTTCCGGCGCAACAGTCAGCGCCTCGGCACTGGTCGAATCGGCGGGGGAGCGATGGCTCATCTACCCCGCGCCGGGACCGGCTTCAGTCGGTCCGGTGCGGGCCCGCGTCGATCAGCGTCGCGTCGAATTGCTGCGTGCGCTGGGACTGGAGTCAGCTACGGCCCGCACGATCGATATCGGACTACTCAATTCTCTCCCGGTCCGGCCGGACCTCACCATCCCCGATGTCGCCGACCGCGATAAGCCGGGCGTGCTCGGGATGCCGGTGGGATCGGTGATCGCGACCGCCGGCGTCGACGGAATCGATCGATTTCGGCTGGTATTGGCCGACGGCGTCCAACCGCTGTCGGCGCCGGCCGCCGAACTGATGCGCTCGATTGATCCATCTGCCGGTGACGCCATCCGTCGTGTCTCGCCGCGCGCGCTCGCGTCGGTACCGGTTCGCGACAGCGTCGCGCTCGGACACTTCCCGGAAGCGACGCCCGTCCTTGTCGATGATCGGTGGCCGGTCCTCTGCCACCGGTGGTCGCGCCAGCAGGACGACAGGTCGGCCACCTTGCAACTGGTGGTTGCCTCACGACTCCCGCTGCCAACGGGGGCGAGGCCGGTTGTGTTGGCATCGGCCGACGGTCGTGGACCCGCGCTTGATCAGGTCTACCTACCGCCTGGATCTGGGGAACACGTCCTGCTCACGGGTATCGAACCCAACTCGGTGCAGGCGTCGGCACCGGTCTACATCAGCGATGCAGGCGTGCGATACCCGATCGCCGGTCCCGCGACCGCCGAAACTCTCGGATTGTCGGATCCGGTCCGCGCACCGTGGCCGATTATCGGCCTGCTGCCCGCGGGCGTCGAACTGAGCAGGGAAGCTGCGGTAGTGACTCGCGACGGCAGCTGAGCCGCCGGTCGGAGAGCGTCACCGAGACACGCGAATGGCAGCGATCACGGGTATGCCAACGCCAACCTGCGGACCATGGTTTCCCAGTCCTCGGCGATCTCGTCGTACGTCATGCCGACAACCTCGAGCAGGTGGCGGACGGTCAGCGCCATCAGCGGAGCGTGCACAGCGTGGGTCACGACGTCGAGGCGACCGCCGAAACCCAACTCGGCGAGCAGCATGCGCACATGCATTGTCGACATAGTCCACACCGGGTGCGACAGGTGGTCGTGCTGGTCCGCGCCTGCCTCGATGAGAATATCGAGGTGGTTGACGGTCATTCGCAGGCGTGCGCGACCGTATGCCACTAGTCGCTCAAGCGGTGGTGCACCCGGCCCCAACGGTTCCGGTCCCGACAGGAAAGCCTGCTGCAAGTCGGACTCGGAATGATCCAAGAGGGCCAGCATCAACCCGGTCCGATTACCGAAGCGGCGAAACACCGTCCCCTTGCCGACTCCGGCCGCGCGTGCAACAGCTTCCATCGTGACAGCAGCAGCCCCCTGGCTGTCGATCAGCGACTTCGCCGAAGCCAGGAGCAAACGCCGATTCCGCGCGGCGTCGGCGCGCTCTACTGACACTGCCGGGGCATTCGCCACATGCAGTTCCAGGGGGCCGGGGCCGTCGGAGATCATGCCCCGACTTTAGTTCATGTCGCGGATGCCGTGTTTGGTGCTTCGGTTGGTGCGGCGTGCCGTTGACTAGCGATTCTTTCGAGTGCGCAGCATCACGTCCACTTCGGGGAATCGCTGTGGACCCTGGTCCGTTTGTACAAGGTGTTGAAAGTCGACAGCGTCAAAGACGTCAATGCATCAAGGAGAAAGTCGTACATGACTGAAGGCAACATCAACATCGCGGTCCTCGTGGGCAGCCTGCGGGCGGCTTCACACAACCGTGCGCTCGCCGAGGTCACGGTCGCCAATGCGCCTGACGGAATCTCTTTGACGGTCGTCGACGGTCTCGCAGACCTGCCGTTCTATAACGAAGACCTGGATACGCCCGAGCTGACGGCCGCCGCCGTCACCGCATTGCGTGACTACGTGGAATCGGTGGACGCGGTCCTGATCGTCACTCCCGAATACAACGGGACCATGCCCGCGGTGTTGAAGAATGCCATCGACTGGCTGTCGCGGCCGTTCCAGGCCAGCGCACTTAGTGGCAAGCCAGCCGGAGTGATTGGTGCGGCACTCGGTGGCCGTGGCGGTGCGGGGTCGCGGCAGGAGGCGCGTCGCGCCCTGACCGTCGCTGGCGCTCGCGTCGTTGAAGATGTGGAAATTGGTATCAGTACGGGCGGCCTCGACGATGCGGGCATGAATACCCCGGCGATCGTTGAGCAGACTGTCTTGGCTGTGCGAGTACTCGGCGATCACGTAGCCGTGTCGGTGTAGTTCTCCGCAGGGCAGTTCTTCCGCGGGCCTCATGTGGGTGCCGCGGGACGAGGTTGATTTGTGTCGGAGGCGGGCACCCCCATCGACGGCGCACGACCACCGGCAGGGCCGGTCATGGCGATCCCATGGCCGGCCCTGCCGCTGTACTCGGGAGGCGTTGGAAGTGCTTGGGGATGATTCTGGGGACTACCCCCGCTAATCCTGGGGACAGCTTTGGGGACTGCGTTGGGGATGGATTGGGGATCAAATTTACGACACGCCGGGCGTTTGAAGACACGCCGACCCACCTGTGGACAACTCGCCCGCGACCTGCGAGTTTCAAGAATGTTATTCACAAGTTCTTGTGGTCTAGGAAAACCGCAGACACTAGGTGTAGTGTTTGAGGAGTCCGGGGGGAGAACGGCAGACGCAAGAGTTACGCGGATGTCATTCACTGCTTCAGAGCAGGGATACCGGTCATGAACATCTGTAGTAGTTCGCTCGCAATTGATCCTCATCTCAAAGGGAGTCACGATGGCCATCACCGTTTACACCAAGCCCGCCTGCGTTCAGTGCAACGCAACCTACAAGGCCCTCGATAAGGCTGGCCTGGAGTACAACATCGTGGACATCAGCCAGGACGATGAGGCCCGCGACTACGTGATGGCTCTCGGTTACCTGCAGGCCCCCGTTGTCGTGAACGGCGACGAGCACTGGTCGGGCTTCCGTCCCGATCGCATCAAGTCGCTCGCTGCAAACGCAGCCTGATTCGTCAAGCCAATGGCTGCGAATAGCAGCGCAGTGCCGCTCATCGTCTACTTCTCGTCGGTGTCGGAATACACGCATCGTTTTGTCCAAAAGCTGGGACTCCGGTCGGTCCGAATCCCGCTCATAGATCACACGTCATCCTTCCGAGTCGACGAACCCTACGTTCTGATCAGTCCCACCTACGGTGGCGGCAAGATCACTAGCGCGGGGAGCGTCACGGCACACGCCGGCGGGGGATACGTTCCGAAACAAGTCATCAAGTTCCTCAACGTGGAGCACAACAGGTCGTTTATCCGGGGCGTCATTGCCGCGGGCAACACGAACTTCGGCGCGGAGTTTGCCATGGTCGGCGACATTGTGTCGCACAAGTGCCAGGTGCCTTTCCTGTACCGCTTCGAGTTGATGGGTACCCCCGAAGACGTTGAACGGGTGTCCGAGGGACTCGCGCAGTTTGCGCAAAGTCCCGCGTTCACCGGCCGAGCCGCCTAACGGCGCTCCCGCCACAATCTCCAGCACCATCCGCTCGTATTAATTGCTGACGAACACGTCAGTGTCACCAGGGAGAAGCAGTGTCGCCCACCGCAGTTTCTGTCAGCCAGTCCACCATTTCGGCCAGCCAGTCGGGGGTCCATGCCGGACCGGCCGGGCATGAGCCGGGCGATTTGGACTTCCATGCGCTCAACGCGATGCTCAACCTGTATGACGCCGACGGCAACATTCAGTTCGAGAAGGACAAGGAAGCTGCACGCCAGTACTTCCTGCAGCACGTCAATCAGAACACCGTGTTCTTCCATGATCTGGACGAGAAGCTCGACTACCTGATCAAGGAAAACTATTACGAGCCCGAGGTCCTCGCGAAGTACGACCGCGAGTTCGTCAAGCTCCTGTTCAGCCACGCGTACGGCAAGAAGTTCCGCTTCCCGACCTTCCTCGGGGCGTTCAAGTACTACACGAGCTACACGCTCAAGACGTTCGACGGAAAGCGCTACCTGGAACGCTTCGAGGACCGCGTCTGCATGGTCGCGTTGACCTTGGCCGACGGCGATACCGCGCTGGCCCGCAACCTGGTCGACGAGATCATGGATGGCCGTTTCCAGCCTGCGACCCCGACGTTCTTGAACTCGGGCAAGAAGCAGCGCGGTGAGCCGGTCTCGTGCTTCCTGCTGCGTATTGAAGACAACATGGAGTCGATCGGTCGTTCCATCAACTCCGCACTGCAGCTGTCCAAGCGCGGCGGCGGCGTCGCCCTGCTGCTCAGTAATGTGCGCGAGCACGGTGCGCCGATCAAGAAGATCGAGAACCAGAGCTCCGGCGTCATTCCGATTATGAAGCTCCTGGAAGACTCGTTTAGCTACGCCAACCAGCTCGGTGCCCGCCAGGGTGCCGGCGCGGTGTACCTGCACGCGCACCACCCGGACATCTACCGCTTCCTCGACACCAAGCGTGAGAACGCGGACGAGAAGATTCGTATCAAGACCCTCTCGCTCGGCGTCGTGATCCCGGACATCACGTTCCAGCTCGCTAAAGACAACGACGACATGTACCTGTTCAGCCCGTACGACGTCGAACGCGTCTACGGTGTGCCGTTCGCGGACATCAACGTCAGCGACAAGTACCAGGAAATGGTCGAGGACAAGCGGATCCGCAAGTCCAAGATCAAGGCTCGCGAGTTCTTCCAGACCCTCGCCGAGCTGCAGTTCGAGTCGGGCTACCCGTACATCATGTTCGAGGACACGGTGAACCGCGCCAACCCGATCGAGGGCAAGGTCACGCACTCGAACCTGTGCTCGGAGATCCTACAGGTTTCGACGCCGTCGGAGTTCAACGAAGACCTCACCTACTCCCATGTCGGCCGCGACATCTCGTGCAACCTCGGTTCCATGAACATCGCCAAGACGATGGATTCGCCCGACTTTGGTCACAGCATCGAAACCGCGATCCGCGGCCTCACCGCTGTTGCCGACCAGACGTCGATCGATTCGGTGCCGTCGATCCGTCGCGCCAACGACGAAGGTCACGCGATCGGTTTGGGCCAGATGAACCTGCACGGTTACCTGGCGCGCGAGCGAGTCTTCTACGGCAGCGAAGAGGGCATCGACTTCACGAACATGTACTTCTACACGGTCGTCTACCACGCGATCCGTGCGTCGAACGCGATTGCCAAGGAGCGCGGCACCACCTTCGCCGGCTTCGAGAACAGCAAGTATGCGAGCGGCGAGTACTTCGACAAGTACACCGATCAGGTGTGGGAGCCCGCCACGGCCAAGGTTCGCGAGATGTTCGCCGAAGCTGGCATCGCGATCCCCACGCAGGAGCAGTGGGTTGAGCTGAAGGCGTCGGTCCAGAAGCACGGCATCTACAACCAGAACCTGCAGGCTGTCCCGCCGACCGGTTCGATCAGCTACATCAACCACTCGACGAGCTCGATCCACCCGATCGCGTCGAAGGTGGAGATCCGCAAGGAAGGCAAGATCGGCCGCGTCTACTACCCGGCGCCGTACCTGACCAACGACAACCTCGAGTACTACGAGGATGCCTACGAAATCGGCTACGAGAAGGTCATTGACACCTACGCCGCCGCCACTCAGCACGTCGACCAGGGCCTGAGCCTGACGTTGTTCTTCAAGGACACCGCTTCGACGCGCGACGTCAACAAGGCGCAGATCTACGCGTGGCGCAAGGGAATCAAGACGCTGTACTACATCCGCCTCCGCCAAATGGCGCTTGAGGGGACTGAAATTGAGGGTTGCGTCAGCTGCATGTTGTGAGTGTGACGCACGGTTACAGTTAAATTCCAGTGGCCCCGCTCTTTATTAAGAGCGGGGCCACTGGCGTCCCACATTGGCGTTCGCTGCATCGGCGTCAGATTGTCAGACCCTCGGCGTAGCTTCACTGCTAATCCTGTTGCTAGCGATGATCGGTGGCTGAAGATGGCGGAGAATCCCGGCGGTGTGGTCTACGGCATTCGATTGCGGTCAAGTTATGAGTACCGATACATCGGCCAGACGAGCAAGGACGTCGAGGTTCGCTTGCAGAAGCACTTCTCGACAGCACGCGGTGGTCGAAAGACTCCATTTACGACTGGCTGCGTAAGTACGATCGCGGCGAGATTATTGCCGACGTCTTGTCCTGGGTTGAGGGGCGGAAAGAACTTGGGCAGGCGGAGATCGATTGGATTGCCTACCTCCGCAAGGAAGGACAACCGCTGTTGAACATTTCCGATGGCGGCCTAGGGCCTACCGGCGTCGAATGGACTGAAGAAATGCGAGAGGCCGCTCGGGTTAGATCAACCGGCCGAAAGGTCGTTAGACGATCTGGAGTTGGTTCGTCGTTCTATGGGCACCACCACAGTGATGAGCAGCGAGCGAAGTGGTCGGCGGCCCGCAAGGGCACCAATTCTGGTCCTGACAACCCGAACTACGGCAAGTTTGGCGAAGACCACCCGTCGTACGGTCACACGATGTCGCGGGAGTCGCGGCAGAAACTCTCCGAGCAAAAGCGTGGTGCCGGTAATCCGAACTTCGGCAAGCGGGCGAGTGCGGAAACGAGAGCAAAGATGTCTGCCGTCCGAAAAGGTCGACCAATGCCGTCGAGCCGCCGCAGTGCGCATACGCGGCATCACACCAACAAGGGTGTCTTCAAAGCGACGTGCGAGTACTGCCAAGAGGATCGCTCTGACGGAGCGCAATGATTGCGCGAGACAGCTGCATGTTGTGTTCTGTGTGGTCGATCGCACCTCAGCGGGGCAGGTCGACGGTGAAGCGGGCACCGCCCAGTGGCGACTCGTCGAGGGTGATTGTTCCGCCGTGTGCGGCAACGAGTTCGGCGATGATCGCGAGGCCGAGACCGCTGCCGCCGGTCTGTCGCGAGCGGTCGGCTTGGAGTCGGACGAAGCGTTGGAACACCCGGGCTCGGTCGTCGATCGGGATGCCTGCACCGTCGTCCTCGACCACGATGCGGCCGCCGTCGTGGCGGGCCACCACGGTGACGGTGACCGTAGACCGGGCGTGCGTGACGGCGTTGTCGACCAGGTTGCGCACCACGCGTGCCAGCGCTTCCCGGTCGCCGGTGACCCGTGCGGGTGCGATCGTGGCGTGCACGGTCACCGCGGGCGGGGAGGTGATGGCGCGGACTTGCTCGTCGGTCACGTCGTCGAGGTCCACGTCGTGGCGGCGGGGGACAGGGCCGGCTTCGTCGACGCGGGCCAGAATCAGTAGGTCCTCGACTAGCCGCTGCATGCGAGTGGCCTCGGGGATCAGCGTGTCGGTGAGCAGCGCGCGGTCGAAGGTTTCGGGGCGTTCCTTCGCGAGTTCCAACGCGGCCGCGAGGGTCGCGAGTGGGCTGCGGAGTTCGTGGGACGCGTCGCCGACAAACCGTCGTTGTGTCAATTGCGCTGCCTCAAGACGGCCGAGCATGGAGTTCATGGTCTCGGCGACGCGGGCGATCTCGTCCGCCGTCGGTGGCACCGGTACCCGCGTGGATAGGTCGCCTGCGTCGATCTCGGCGACCCGGGACCGTATCCGCTCCACCGAGCGCAGCGACGCGCCGACCAGAACCCACGTGGAGGCGGCGGTGATGACGACGATCAGCGGGCCGCCGATGGCCAGAAGTATCGCCACAGTGGTCAGCGTTGATTCCACCGACTCGTCGTTGGCACCGACCAGAACCACCACGTGTCCGCTCGGGGTGTCGGCGGGACGGACCGCGACGCGCAGGCCGGGGGCCGGTGCCGTCGGCCGGTTTGCTCGCGGTGGTTGCACCTTCCCCTGGCTGCACGGTGACCAGTGGCGGCGCGGAGGCTCTGCCCGAGGTACGCAGCACGGTCCCGCGGTCAGAGACCACCTGCACCACCGATACCCGGCCGTCGATGGCGAACAGGGCGCCGTCGAGGTCGGCAGGTGAGTCGTGGGCGAGTTGGTTCACGATGTCGTTGGCACGAGTGATGGCAGCGGAGTCAACGGCACCGATCAGCGTGCGATTGAGCAGCCACAGCAGGGCCCCGGCACCGAGTAGCAGGGCAAACCCGACTACGACTGCGGCCGATGCCGCCGAACGCACCCGCAGCGGCCACCGCGAGGGGTGTACGAGGCGACTTCGCCAACTCTTCGAGGACACGAACGGCTTCCTTCCGCTGGCAGCGCGATCGGTCCTCCACCGTAGGCCGGTGGAGGACCGATGCTTCGATCTTTCAGGCGATCAGTGCCCGCTGGGAGCGTCCGGTGTGTCACCGGGTTCCGGACGGTCCTGATGCGCGACGGCGCTGGGCTGGTCAGGGGTGTCGCCGGGCTCGGGCTTGTCGACGGCGGCGGGGTGGTCGGGGGTGTCGCCAGCTTCGGGCTTGTCGACGGCGCCAGGCTGGTCGGGGGTGTCGCCGGGCTCGGGCTTGTCGACGGCGCCGGGGTGGTCGGGGGTATCGCCAGCTTCGGCTTTGTCGACCACGCCGGGACGGTCCGGGGCATTCACAACTCCGGGCGCTTGGACGGGAGTGTTCGCCGTCTGGACGACGCCAGCGACTGGACCACTGGAGGTGGCTGCCGCGGCCACGCCGCCGCCGAGGCCACCGACCGTCAGCACGATTCCGATACCTGCGAGGGCCGTGCGGGAAATCTTGAACTTCGAGGGGTCGATCTTCTTCATGGTGGGTCCTTCCATCGTTTTGCGAACGATGGTCGCCGGGGGTCAGCAACCGATCTCCACCGTGGTCGTCGCTCACTGTGACCGCGCTGAGTGCTGCGAGCCCGCACTGTTCTCAGCGCGGCCACAGCGCCCGACACGCACGCTGGTGACACAGGCGTCGCCGAGAGCGGCAGAAATGGGGTACCGGTGCGAGTTTTGGTCGTCGAAGACGAAGTCCGGCTGGCCGAGACGGTGCGCCGAGGTCTAGAACTCGAGGGATTCGCCGTACAGATATCGACCGACGGTGCCGACGCCCTCTGGCGCGCCTCCCAAGAGCGGTTCGACGTGATCATGCTCGACATCATGCTGCCCGAACTCAGTGGCTATGAGGTCCTGCGCCGCCTGCGCGCAGCCCAGGTCTGGTCCCCGGTCCGGATGCTCACCGCGAAGGACGGCGAATACGACCAAGCCGACGCCTTCGATCTAGGTGCTGACGATTACCTGACCAAACCGTTCTCGTTCGTCGTGCTGATTGCGCGGTTGCGGGCCCTGCTTCGCCGCGGTGCGCCGGTGCGTCCCGCTGTTCTCGCCGCCGGCGATCTCACCCTCGACCCCTCCGAGCATCGCGTGACCCGCGGCAACGTCCCCATGGAGTTGACGCCCCGCGAGTTTGGATTGCTGGAGTATCTGATGCGCAATGCCGGTGCCGTGTTCACCAAGACTGCCATCCTGTCCAGCGTGTGGGACGCGCACTACGACGGTGCCGAGAACGTCGTCGAGGTGTACGTGGGTTACCTGCGTCGGAAGATCGACGCCCCGTTCGGGTGCACGGCGATCGAGACCCTGCGCGGCGTCGGATACCGCCTCCGCGCCGACGGCGGCCTGCCTGGCTGACTACTGCGCAGTGCGCACCGGCTGTGGTTGTCGCACCGGTTGTGGTTGTCGCACTATGTCGCGACGTAGTGCGACAACCACACGGGGTGCGACAACGGCGGTAGGGACCGGCCGAGGGACCGGCCGGCTACGCCGTGACCGGTTCGATCCGCGCGGGAACGTACTTGTGCCATGGCGTCCCGGCGAACCAATCGCGATACTTTGCACTGGTCAGCTCGTTCGGTGCAATACCTGGGCGGGCGAGGCCGTCCTCTCCGGGATAGTCGAGCCCCAAGCCGTTCGGGAGCGAGACGTGGCCCGCGCGCATCATCGCGCTGATCTCGATGGACGATTCAAGGGAACCGGCTTCGGTCGTAACCCGAACCCGGGAATCGGGCTCCAGCCCGAGGCGGTCGGCATCCTCGACGCTGATCCGCAGTGCCCCGCCGGCATCGCGGCGACGCCACTGCGGATCGCGGATGATGGTGTTGGCTGTGAAGGCGCGTCGTTCGCCAGCCATAAGGATGAACGGGAACTCGGCAGTCGTCCACGACGACGGTGCCTCGCGGAGCTCATCAATCTTGGGGAGCAGTTCCCCGATCGCCACCGTGAAGCGATTGTCGCGGCGCAGCACGTAATCCCACGCGTGCTCCCACTCGTCGACGGAGAAAACCACGCCGGACCGCTCGCGGAGAATGGCGTCGAAGAGTTTCTGACCGGGTTGCATTCCCGATCCCGTGAAGCCTGCCCGAGCCACCGCATCGCGGTTCGTGAGGGCGCACAGGTGCGATGCACCCCAGAGAATGGCTGCGCCGCGGGCACCGTCGGGCAGCGTTGGTCCGAGAGTCTCGTAAAGGATGTATCCAATCACCCGGAGCAGCGACGGGTCGGCCGCCGCGGCAGAGAATACGGCGAGGGCAAAGGCATCGGTCCCTGCGGTGAGCGCGGTCCGAAGGCGATCAAGCAGCGCCTCGTCGACCGCGCCCATCTTCCGCAGAAGTCGGGCATAGATCTCCGGCTCCGGAAGCGTTCCGGTCCGCGGTGGGAGCAGCGGTGCCCGGAGTTGAAAGGCGTTGTGGGGGAACTCGATATTGAAGAATGTGCATTCCCACTTCTCAAACTGGCTCGAGGCAGGAAGTACGTAGTCGGCTTGGCGCGCAGTCTCGGTCATGGCGATGTCGACGACCACCGTCAGCTCGCACGCATGCATCGCGTCGATAAAGCGCTGCGACTCCGGCAACGAGTGCGCGGGATTGGAACTGTCTATCCACATCGCGCGGAGCCGGTCGGGATGGTCGGTCAAAATCTCATCGGCGATCGAATTGCACGGCATCAGACCGGCGAGAACCCGTGCGCCGGTGACGGGGGTTAGTCGCCCCGTAGCCGGTTGTTGTTCGGCGGCTAGTCCGGCGCTCAGTTTGGGAGCGAGCTGAATCAGCATGGCGTGTGCGGCGGCATTGATGAGGTCTGCAGGCAGTGGTGTCGTGGCGGCGGCGGGGACCGCGCGTGCGATGCCGCTGGCCCCGATTCCCACCGCACTCGCGACAACGGTGCGAGCCCTCTTGGCGAATCCGCGCGACGGCGGTCGCTGAGCGCGCCTCGGGTCGCCGCCCGGTGCGGCAACGGGGGAGGAGAACCATGAATGCAGGTACATCGTGCCCGGACGGCCGAAATTGCCGGTCAACATCCATAGCAGCTTGTTGAGATACGACACCAGGGTGCTGTTGGGCGCCTGCTGGATGCCGAGGTCCTCGTAGGTGGTCGCGCTCGCCGCGGTCGCGAAGCGACGCGTGGCGGCCCGGATGAGTTGCTCATCCACACCGCAGGTCTCGGCGTAGCCGCTGATGGGGACCCGTCGCAGAACCGCAAGCACGTCGTCCACGCCGTCGGTGTGCTCGGCGATGAAGGCGTCGTCGAGCAGGTCTTCCTCAACGACGACGGCGAGCATCGCGGCCAGACACCAGGCGTCCGTGCCCGGAATCACTTGGAGGTGGAAGTCGGCCATCGCTGCGGTCTCACTCGTGCGTGGATCGACCACGATCATGGAGCGTGCTGGGTCCTTCGCAATCTCTTTGAGGACGGGGCGGGCACGCGGGAACGAGTGCGTCTGCCAGGGATTCTTCCCGAGGAACATGACGACCTCGGCGTGCTCGAAATCTCCCTTTGTGTGCGTGCCGTAGAGCTGCGCGTCGACCCACGCCTCGCCGGTCTTTTCCTGCGCCAGCGCGTTGGAGTAGTACCGCATCCCGAGAGCTGCTCGCAGTGATTGCCCGTAGGCCGCAGGCAGGTGATTGCCCTGGCCAGCGCCGGAGTAATAGAGGATCCGCTCGCCGCCGTGAGCCTTCTTGACCGCGCCCAGCCGCTCGGCGATCTCGTCGATCGCGGTGTCCCAGTCGATCTCCTCGTATGTTCCGTCTGGTCGTCGACGAAGCGGTGAGGTCAGCCGGTCGCGGCCATTTTGGTACTTGTCCAGGCGGAGTGGCTTCTCGCAGGTATAGCCCTGCGACGACGGGTGGTCCTTGTCGCCGCGAATTTTGGTGAGCCGCCCGTCGGCCACCTGAATCTCCAGGCCGCAGTTGCATTCGCACAGGATGCACGCCGATTTTTGCCAGTCGGTGGTGGGTGCTTCGCCAGTCATTCCGAAAGTATGGACTATGGCATAATCCATAGCAAGGGTGCGAGTGTGGCGCACGAGAGGAGAAGGTGTCATCGGAGTTCGGGGCGGGACCCGCAAGAAAATGTTGATCGGTGCTGTCGGCCTGCTGCGGGAGCGGGGGGTTGCCGGCGTCACGATCGATGCGGTCCTGGAACGAACCGGTGCCCCGCGTGGCTCGGTGTACCACCACTTTCCCGGAGGGCGAACCGAACTGGTGGCAGGTGCGCTCGACCTTGCCTCCGACACCATCACGACCCTCATCGAAAGCACGTCGACTGGCGGTGCGATCGAGGTGCTCCGCCGGTTCGCGGGCTTCTGGAGGGATGTCCTTCGCGAGTCCGACTACCAGGCAGGCTGCCCGATCGTCTCGGCGGCCGTGGGTGGGTCACCTGACGATGCGGCTCTTCGGCCAGCGATTGAGTCGACGATGCGACGTTGGCTAGATGCCCTCTCCGCGACCATGATTGCCGAGGGCATTGACGCGCGAGCGGCCGCAAGTCTGGCTGCGATGACTATCGCAAGTGTCGAGGGTGCGATCATCCTCTGCCGCGTCCAGCGGTCGGTAGAGCCGCTCGACGAGGTCATTGGGTACCTCGAGGGTCTCATCTCGGCTGCGAAGGCACCCGTTGTGCATGAGCGTTAAGTTCGCTCGACGTGACCGAGGACGCGCTTCGTTATCGCACCGGTTGTGGTTGTCGCACTAGGTCGCGCCCTCGTGCGACAACCACACGGGGTGCGATAACGGTGGGGGTTGGTCGAAGGTAGGGTGGGCGGGGATCGATTCGTATTTTCTTCTCTATGTGAGGTGCCATGTCTGAGTTCGCCCACAGTCCCGCCGACGGTGCGCCAATTAAGCTGGTGAACCGGGTTTCCGCTATCAACTGGAACCGGATCCAGGACGAAAAAGACGCCGAGGTGTGGGACCGTCTGACCGGCAACTTCTGGCTGCCGGAGAAGGTTCCGGTGTCGAACGACATCCCGTCGTGGGGCACTCTCACCGAGTACGAGAAGACGCTGACGATGCGCGTCTTCACCGGCCTGACCCTGCTCGACACGATCCAGGGCACTGTCGGTGCCGTCTCGCTTATCCCCGATGCGATTACCCCGCACGAGGAAGCCGTCATGACGAACATCGCGTTCATGGAGTCGGTGCACGCCAAGAGCTACAGCTCAATCTTCTCGACGCTGAGTTCCACCAAGGAAATCGACGAAGCCTTCCGCTGGTCGGAAGAAAATGAGTACTTGCAGCGCAAGGCTCAGATCATCATGAATTACTACCGTGGTGACGATCCCTTGAAGCGCAAGATCGCTTCGACGCTGCTTGAGTCGTTCCTGTTCTACTCCGGCTTCTACCTGCCGATGTACTGGAGCTCGCGCGCCAAGCTGACGAACACTGCCGACATGATTCGCCTCATCATTCGCGACGAGGCCGTTCACGGTTACTACATCGGCTACAAGTACCAGCGCGGTCTTGAGGTGGAGACTCCGGAACGTCGCCAGGAACTCAAGGACTACACCTTCGAGTTGCTCTTCGAGCTCTACGACAACGAGAACGACTACACCGAAGCCCTCTACGACGAGGTCGGCCTCACCGAGGACGTCAAGAAGTTCCTGCGCTACAACGCCAACAAGGCCCTGATGAACTTGGGCTACGAGGCAATGTTCCCGAAGGACGAGACTGACGTGAACCCGGCGATCCTGTCGGCACTGTCGCCGAACGCCGACGAGAACCACGACTTCTTCTCCGGCTCGGGTAGCTCGTACGTCATCGGCAAGGCCATCAACACCGAAGACGACGACTGGGACTTCTAACCACGCACGTCGATTGACCCGTTAAAAGTTTCCGCAGCTGCATCATGCGCGCAGCTGCGGAAACTTTTTTCTACTGCCTCGTTCTCTATCGGCGTCGGGCAAAGACGTCGTAGTACGTTTCCAGGTCGTCGAGGGCTTCGGCGATCTCAGTCAGGGGCACACCCGTGGCGCGAAGAGCCTGGCGCAAGAGCGTGGGGTCAAGAGCGCTGAGGGGGTCGGTCGCCGGGAACGACGGCACCGGCGGCGGCATGAGGTGATCGCCAAAGGGATCGTCAGCCATCAACGGACCGCCCGCCGGCGCGGCCTCCGGTTCATCGTCGACGGCGGTATCGCCCTCCTGCGCCGTCGCCAACAATTCCGGCAGGTCGGTCCCCATGACGGTCAGCAAAGTTGTTGGGCGACGGTCGATTTCGGCCGCTACCTCAAAGGCAACGGCCAGCACGTGGGTGCAACGGGGCGCGTCGTCGGGGCACGTGCAGTCCGAGACGACGTCGGCCGCCTCGGTCGGTGCGATCAAGTTCCCGAGCCCGGCGGGTTGTTCGCCGCGGGCCAACGCGAGAAGGTCGTTCACCGAGCCCGTCTGCTTCAGTAGCGAGATCACGGTCGCGGGGTCGACGGTCCGCATGTCTAAGCGCACGTCAAACGGGTCGAGCTGACTGCCGCGCACCGAACCGGTGACGAAGCCGTGCGAAATCTCCAGTCCGTCGACGTGCCGTTCGCGGAAGTATCGTCGCGCGCCGGTGATCCGTCGATGGTCGGCGCCGGACTCGACGACGCCGACGAAGGCCCGCGACCAGCCGGTGATCCCGTAGCCGCGCACCGCGGGCTTGGCTCTGCGACGCCCGGGACTCATTCGGACACCGCATCTTCGCGCAAGGCCAGCAAATCCATCAGGGTGTCGTTGTCGAGATCGCTAAGCCACGATTCGCCAGTGCTGACGGTGAGTTTCGACAGTTCCCGCTTGGCGACGACCATCTCGTCGATGCGCTCCTCGAGAGTTCCGACGCACACAAACTTGCGGACCTGCACGTTTCGCTGCTGGCCAATGCGATACGCGCGGTCGGTCGCCTGGTCTTCGACGGCCGGGTTCCACCAGCGGTCAATGTGGATGACGTGGTTGGCGGCGACCAAGTTCAGGCCGGTACCGCCGGCCTTCAAGGTGGCGAGCAGGATCGGCGGACCGTCGGGGCGTGAGAACCGCTCGACCATCCCGTCGCGCTGTTCGCGCGAACTCCCGCCGTGCAACACCGGCACATCGGTCCCGAGGACGGGTTCGAGCCACTCCGACAGCAACTCCGCAAACGCTGCGAACTGGGTAAACACCAGGGCGCGGTCGCCCTCGGCGATCAAGGTCGTCAGCACGTCGACCATCAGTTCCACCTTGCCCGAGCGATGTCTGCCCCGGCGCAGCATGGCCGAGCTGTCGCCGAGGTAGTGCGCGGGATGGTTGCAGATCTGCTTCAACCGGGTCAGTGCAGCGAGCACCGTTCGACGACGCGGCCCCCCTTGACGAGTGTCGGCCAGCGCCTCGTTCAGCTCGTTCAGCACAGCCTGATACAGCCCAGCCTGCTCGGGCGACAGGTTGGTCCGCACCAGCAGTTCGGTCTTCTCGGGAAGGTCGGGGACGATCGTTGGATCAGTCTTCTCGCGCCGCAGAATGAACGGCTTCGTCACCGACGTCAGACGGGCGAGAGCGCGCGGATCGCGGTCGCGCTCAATGGGTTCGGCGAACCGGGAACGGAAGCTCGAGGCGGTGCCAAGCAAGCCAGGATTCACCAGATCGATGACCGCGCGCAGATCCTCGAGTCGGTTCTCCACGGGCGTACCGGTGAGGGCGATGCGGGACTGGGCAGGAATGGCGCGCAGGGCTTTCGCAGCCGCGGTATGGACGTTCTTCACATGTTGTGCCTCGTCGACGACGAGTTCGCGCCACGGCAGGGCAGCCAGCGCCGCACGATCGCGGGCCAGGGTCGCGAAGGTCGTGAGCACCACGTCGGGGGCCGTCTCGGTAATGAGATCGGCCGACCGTCCCGCGCCGTGGTGCACCAGGACTTTTAAGTGCGGGGCGAACGTCGACAGTTCGCGATTCCAGTTGCCGATCACCGACATTGGGCACACCACCAGGGCGGGGTTCACCGGAGTAGAAGGGGATGATCCCTCCCGGCTGGCGGTCAGCAGGGCGATCACCTGGACGGTCTTTCCCAAGCCCATATCGTCGGCGAGGACGCCGCCGGCACCAATCTGACCCAGTGCCGCGAGCCATTCCAGGCCGCGTTGCTGATAGGGCCGCAATTGGGCATTCAACGATGCCGGGGCGGGGAGTTCAGGCGGTACGAACACCCCGCGCGCGGCGATATCGTCGAGCCAGCTGAGTCCGGAAACGGCATTGACCGGCACGGGCAGGGAATCGTCGAGGTTGGTGACGAGCGCCAAAAGGTCGGACATGGTTGGGGCATCATCGTCGGATTTCAGGGCCCGTTGCGCCGCAATGAACGATGCCGCTCGATGCAGCGCGGCCCCCTCGGCACGCAGCCATTTGCCGCGCAGACGGACCAAATCGCCACTCTGCGAAGCTAACTCGTCAATGTCGGTCTGTGACAGTTCCGTCGAACCGGCGTTGGCGCCCAGGGCTAGCCGCCATTCAAAATCGGAAATCTCGTCGAGTCCCACAAAGCCGGGTCGCGATCCGCCGCCGGGCGTCTGCTGGGCGTGAATCGACAGCGACGGGGTCACCGCCGCGATCGACGACGGCAGCAGCACGTTGATGCCCGCGGACTGTAATTCGCCCGCGCCGTGCGCCAGGAGCTCATCTACGACCGTCGTCGTCAGTAAAAAGTCCAGGTTGTGCGGGTCGGCTTCGGCGCGGCTGAGTTCGCCAAAGGCCTGCATGGCGATGGCCAGTTCGGTGGTGACGGCGTCGAGGTCGTGGGCGTCGAGCCGGTGCGGGACTACCGGCTGCAATTCGCCGGCCGGGGTTTGCCTGCAGATTTCCAGTCGCCATCGGACATGGTCTGCGGGAACAATCGGGCCCTCGGGGTCGTCGGGCGGCAGGTGCAGCCGCAAGACGACGGACGTTTTCCCCGGCCCGGCGGTACCGATCCAGTCGTGCCAGGCCTGCGCGCTGCGCGGGCCCACCTCGGGTGGCAGCAGGCTTGCCGACCGGGTGGCGAGGCTCGCGATCAGCTGGACGGTCGACGACACGCCCGAGCCGTCGAGGAGTCTGCGGCACTCATGGTCGAGGGTCTCGGCAACAAAATCACCCACGCTGCCACTGTCGGCGAGCGCGCGAGGTGCGGAGGCTTGCGCGACTGCTAACCAGCTGTGCCATCCCGGCGAAGGCGTTGGTAGCCAACGCATTTCATGCTCGCCGCCGACGAGGACGGTGCTTGGTGCCACCGACCCGGCGGCGATGTAGGAGCGCACGGCGGCCAGGAGATAGCGGTAATAGGCGATGTCGCCGCCGGAGTGCAGATGCTCGCACCGGTCAAGCAGTTCCACCGCGGTGCGCACGCCAAGACCCGTGGCGGCCAAGTACTGCCGGGTGCCATCGCGCCCGGGAAGTTCGACGGTGTGGCGCAGCTTCCGCTTCGCCAATAGATCCTCGAGGGCCTCGGGCAGCTCGACGCTCTCGCCGAAGACAGCGCCGACGGCGCCGCCTGCGTCGGGCCAGGCCGCCAGGCCAAGGCCCGGCACCCATCGCACGCGCACGGGAACCTCGCGTGACGCGATATCAGCGGTAACGGCTAGCCTCCCGAACTGCTGTTAAGCGAGTCCTTCACATCGTTGAGTACCAGCCAGGCGGCCGCGAGACCCGACGTGCCGTACCAAATGCTGTCATCGACGGACAGGACGCGATTCCAGGTGGGGGCACCCATGTCGAGCCACTGATCACTCATCAGGACCTCTTTGCCGCGGGCGAGGCCGGCATCGCCGTCGTAGCTGACGTAGATGAGGTCGGCGTCCGCGTCAGTGAAGTTCGCGTCGGTCGCGGGAACTGCCGCCGGGGTTCGCTGCGCCACCGGGCGGGCCACCCCGATCATCGACATGATCTGTGCCCCGAACGAGGCGGTGCCCTCAATCATTTCGGCGTCGGGCATAAAGCGGACCAGGGACACTTCACTGTGCCGAGCATCCATCACCTTGCCGACGCGGGTCGCTTCGGTATTGAAATCGGCTAGGCGCTCGTCGGCGGCATGCGAGCGGTTCACGGCGGCTGCGATGTCGCGGAACGACTTCTCCCACTCTTGTCCGGGATCAACGGTCGCGGTCCGCGCCTTCCCGAGCGCGCCGGTCGCGGTCAGAACTGACAGTTGGGTAGCCGTCTCGGGGGAGGAGAGCACCATATCTGGTGCGGCAGTCTTCACCGCGTCGGCCGTCGGGGCATCGCCCAAGGCCGGGATCGACGCGAATTGCGGGCCGAGATAGGCAGGCACCGAACCCGCGCCAGCAGTGATTCCCTTGACCTGTGCGCCCATGCCCAGCGCGCACAGGGCGTCGAGCAGGGCTGGATCGGTGACGACGATGCGCGCGACGTCGGCCTTACCGGCGTCGGGTGCTGTCGGCGCGAGGCACGTTTTGCTGTTGTCGCGACCGGGATTGACGATGTTGACCTCGGCAATCCGCGTGACGGTGGTGGAAATCACCGATCCATCCGGTGTGCGGAGAATGCCGTCATCGCTCGCGCAGGCGCTCAGTCCGAATGCCATCGCGGCAGTCGCGGCTAAAGCAGCCGTGCGGCGCAGCGTCGAACTCTGGCGCGGAAATCTGGTGGGCTTGAATGACACTCGCTCACGCTAGCATCGACGCCCTTCCGCGAATGGGGGCTACCAGCCACGATCAAGCAGCGCTAATGTGGAAATACGACAGATCGTAGGACCCAGTCGGAATAGTGCTTCGGTCTGGTTTACGATCAGTACGTAGCGCTAGCGCCAGTGTTGGCACGACAGTAGTGATTTGGGCCGAAACGCCCAGGTGTCGGCCAGTGGCGCCGAGGAGGAGGAATCTGTGACCGCGGTAGACCAACCGACGACCCGGGTTGAAGCGGAACGGCCATATCCGGCCCGCGTTCAGCCCAAGGGCTCGTTCTTCTACAAGCTCATCACGACAACCGATCACAAGCTGATCGGCATGATGTACATCACCACCTGTATCGCCTTCTTCCTAGTTGGCGGACTGATGGCGTTGCTCATGCGTGTGGAACTGACCCAACCGGGCCTGCAGTTCCTTTCGAATGAGCAGTTCAACCAGTTGTTCACCATGCACGGCACGGTGATGCTGCTGATGTACGCGACCCCGATCGTGATCGGCTTCGCCAACTTTGTTTTGCCGCTCCAAATTGGCGCGCCGGACGTGGCTTTCCCTCGTCTGAACGCCATGGGCTACTGGTTGTTCCTCTTCGGCAACCTGGTCGCTCTCGGTGGCTTCCTGACCCCGGGTGGTGCTGCTGACTTCGGTTGGACCGCTTACACCCCGCTGACCGACGCGGTCCACGCGCCGGGCATGGGCGCCGACCTGTGGATCATGGGTCTGGGCGTTGCCGGTCTGGGCACCATCCTGGGTGCGGTCAACATGATCACCACCGTCGTGTGCTTGCGCGCACCGGGTATGACCATGTTCCGCATGCCGATCTTCACCTGGAACATCCTGGTGACGAGCGTACTGATCCTGCTCATCTTCCCGTTGCTCACCGCAGCACTGTTGGGCCTTGAGGTTGACCGCCAGTTCGGCGCGCACCTGTACGACCCCGCCAACGGCGGCGTCATCTTGTGGCAGCACCTGTTCTGGTTCTTCGGTCACCCCGAGGTGTACGTCGTCGCGATTCCGTTCTTCGGCGTCGTCTCGGAGGTCTTCCCGGTCTTCTCCCGTAAGCCCACCTTCGGCTACTCGGGCCTGGTGTACGCCACCCTCGCGATCGCCGCACTGTCGGTGGCCGTCTGGGCGCACCACATGTACGTGACCGGTTCGGTCTTGCTGCCGTTCTTCTCATTCATGACGTTCTTGATCGCCGTCCCGACGGGCGTGAAGTTCTTCAACTGGATCGGCACCATGTGGAAGGGTCGAATAACGTTCGAAACCCCGATGCTGTTTGCCATCGGCTTCATCGTGACCTTCCTGTTCGGTGGCCTGACCGGCGTCCTGCTCGCCAGCCCGCCCTTGGACTTCCACGTCACGGACACGTACTTCGTCGTCGCACACTTCCACTACGTGCTCTTCGGCACCATCGTGTTCGCCACCTTCTCGGGTATCTACTTCTGGTTCCCGAAGATGACCGGACGCATGCTCGACGAGACCCTCGGCAAGTGGCACTTCTGGTTGACGTTCATCGGCTTCCACACCACGTTCTTGGTCCAGCACTGGCTCGGTAACGAGGGCATGCCGCGTCGCTACGCCGACTACCTGCCGTCGGACGGTTTCACCACGCTGAACATGATTTCGACGCTCGGCGCGTTCATCCTGGGTCTGTCGACCCTGCCGTTCGTGTGGAACGTCTTCAAGAGCTACCGCTACGGCGAAGTTGTCACCGTCGATGACCCCTGGGGCTTCGGCAACGCACTCGAGTGGGCCACCAGCTGCCCGCCGCCGCGCCACAACTTCACTGAGCTGCCTCGCATCCGCTCGGAGCGCCCGGCATTCGAGCTGCACTACCCGCACATGGTGGAGCGCATGCGTTCCGAAGCCCATGTCGGTTGGGGCAGTAGCAACGCCAACCACTAGTCGGTTTGCGCTAGTGGAGTAGAACCACTGCAGTCAGGCCCGTCCGAGGAAACTCGGATGGGCCTGACTGTTTTTGCATCCTGTCTTTGCATCCATGGCGAGAAATTGATGGGAAAGTGTCGTCTGATTGTGCGGATCGGCCAGATTGGTGAGTTATCTATTGGAGTTACCGGTGATGTCGGCTACTTTCAGACTCAATAGAGCGTTGTCCCAACGTTTGC
Source organism: Gordonia sp. 34D (assembly GCF_056682775.1). Lineage (NCBI taxonomy): Bacteria > Bacillati > Actinomycetota > Actinomycetes > Mycobacteriales > Gordoniaceae > Gordonia > Gordonia sp. 34D. The sequence goes on from NZ_CM155293.1 coordinate 276,879, forward strand.
TCGACGATCACCGAACTGCAGAGGCGTGCCCGGTTGATGGCAGTTCAGAGCTGACGCCGACTATCGAGATAGGCCGCTGGCATTTCCGGAGATTCTTCGCGCACCCGCTTCATTGCGGCAGTTGTGGCCGCAATTTCACTGTTCGTCAGTGGATGTGCTCCGTCGTTCAAGGCTGAGGCCGCACCGCTTGAGTCGACTTCCACGACGCCTGCCGTGGTGGCACCAGCGCTGCCAACGCGGGTCCCGTCCAACGTTCCGATGCGGAAGTTGGCACCGGGGGAGAAGCCGCCGCAATTCGTTCTGTTTTCTTTCGACGGCGTGGGCGTCTCACCGAACTGGGATGAGTTTCTGAAGGCTGCCGAGGAGTCCGGAGCCCGGTTCACCGCGTTGATGACCGGGCTGTACTTCCTCACCGACCGAGCGAGCAAACGGTATCGGGGACCGGGGCATCTTCCCGGCGAGTCGGCACTGCCGTTCGGAGGCACGAGAAAAGAAGTCCGCGAACAGATCGGCTACTTGAACCGCACCTGGTACGCCGGTCACGAGATGGGCACCCACTTCGTCGGCCACTTCTGTGCTGGCACGAAGTACCCCGGTAAAGACTGGACAGCCGGTGACTGGAAGAACGAACTCAACCAGTTCTTCTCGCTCATGCAAAACTGGCGTCGCAATACCGGCATCAACGACGGTCCTGACCTCGCATTTGGTCCGGGGGCGGTCAAAGGTGGCCGAACACAGTGCCTTGAGGGTTCTCCAGAGAAACTCTTTCCGGCTCTGCGCGCCCACCAAATGACATGGGACTCATCGATGCCCGCGGCGAAGCCCGGCATTTACTGGCCGTCGAAGACCCGCGGAATCTGGGAATTTCCGGTGCCGTACGTCTACTCGCCTGCGTTGAAGGCTCGGCAAACCGCGCTCGACTTCAATTTCTGGATGACCTATAACGGCGCAAAAAACACACCGAAACAAGCGCCCAAGATCAGCAGAATGGTCCGCGGGACTTACAACTACATGTACAAACGTGCCTACGCGGGCAACCGGGCACCGATTGTCGTCGCCAACCATTTCAACGACTGGAGCGGAAACGCGTTCAATCCGGCGACCTGGCAGTTCATGCGTGATGTCTGTGGCAATCCGGAGACCATTTGCGCCACCTACACCGATCTGGTCTCCTGGCTGGAACTACAGGATCCGGCAGTTCTGAAGGAGCTTCAGGGACTGCCTCCGGTGGCGGTCGACGCAAAAAGCTGACGAAGGGCCCGCACCCGAGTTCTCCGCACCCCGAGGTACGTTGGCGCGTTCGATTGCTTTGGCTGACCTCCCCGCGCAGTTCCCGAACCGACCGGCCATACTTGACTGGTGGAATTGATCGATTCGAAGCGCACGGTGCTCATCACGGTGAGCGGTCCCGATAAGCCCGGTGTCACCTCGTCCCTCATGGGAACCCTGTCGTCGGTCGGTGTGGACCTGCTGGATGTCGAACAGGTTGTCATTCACAATCACTTGACGCTCGGTGTCCTTGTGGCGACGGCGGGCGATCTGGATGACCTCCAAGAAGCGGTGTCGATTCAGATGGATCAGCGTGGGATGCAGGTGGAGATCAATTTGGATCCGCCGGGCAAGGCGCTGGCGCCGTCGACGCACGCTGTGGTCTTGCTCGGACGTCCGATCTCGGCGCTCGCGTTCAAGGCAGTGGCGGGCGAACTGCATTCGTGCGGTGCCAATATTGATTCGATTCGCGGCATCGCTGACTATCCGTTGACGGGTCTCGAACTTATGATCACCGTCGGCTCAAGCGGTGACGCGCTGCTCCGCGAATGCTTGGGCGCGGTCGCGGCGAAGCATCCGATCAATATTTCAGTGGAACGCAGCGGCTTGGCGCGGCGCGCTAAGCGCGTCATTGTCTTCGACGTCGACTCCACCCTGATCCAGGGTGAAGTCATCGAGATGCTGGCGGCAAAGGCTGGCCGCGAGGCGGAGGTCGCGGCGGTTACCGAAGCGGCGATGCGCGGCGAACTCGACTTTGCGGATTCGCTGCACGAGCGAGTCAAGGCGCTCGCTGGGCTGGATGAGGACGTGATTGCGAACGTCGCCGCATCCCTCGAGCTGACCCCGGGGGCTCGGACCACGATCCGTACTCTGAATCGACTCGGCTACCACTGCGGTTTGGTGTCGGGTGGATTCCGCCAGGTCATCGAACCCCTAGCGGAAGAGCTGGGCATCGACTTTGTCCGGGCCAACACCCTGGAGATCGTCGACGGCAAGTTGACCGGTCAGGTGATCGGTGAAGTGGTCGACCGTCCGGGTAAGGCCCGTGCGCTGGCGGCCTTTGCTGAAGAGCGGGGCGTCCCGATGGAGCAGACCGTCGCCGTCGGTGACGGTGCCAACGATATCGACATGCTGACCGCCGCCGGATTGGGCATCGCTTTCAATGCGAAGCCCGCACTGCGCGAGGTCGCCGACACTACCCTCGACTACCCCTACCTCGATGCCGTGCTGTTTATGTTGGGCGTGACCCGCGAGGAGGTCGAGGCAGCCGACAGCGCGGACGGCGGGATCCGCCGGGTCCCCATCGACTGACGACAACTAGCGGGTCGCGATAACCGATATCGAACCGGGAGCAATCTCGGTGAAGCCTGCGTCATGGACGGCGATCGCCTCACCGCGGTCGGCGGCCTTGCTGAGCGTGGCCCACCTGTCTTTGCTGGGGAGCGCGACGTCGAGAGGGCAGCCAGCCGTGTACCAATCGTCGGCCTCCTGCTCGGTCATTAAACGGACGCCGAGCATCGACGCATGTCCAACCTGAGCGGCAAGCTTGCCGACAGTCATGTCCAGGTATGGATTGACCCAGAGGATCAGCCCGCCGGTCGGGCCGGGTGAGGCGTCGTCGCCCGGCAGCTCACCTTCGACGTCGGTGCCGCCGATCTGGAGTTTCGACACCCGCTTGTCGACGTCGCCGATCCGGCTCGGCACGTACGCCCGTGCCGCTGCCCCGCCGTTCTCTGCGGTGACACCCGGAACATCTTGTGCGGCAACCCAATGTGCGCCGCGTGCCCGGCGGGCGATCTTGCGAATCCGGGCGTCGGTCCAAGCATCCATGGCCCCAGCCCACTCGCCCTCGGCCGCAACCCGAGGATCCAGGCACAACTGTGCAACCGCACGTGCCGCCGCCACCAGCAGTTGATGCCGGTCGGGTGGGGTGGCCTTCTCGATATGCAGTGCCATCTGCATGGCTTGCACATTCTCCGGGTCTTCGGGGTCGTCGTACCTGCCGAGATCGGCGACGAGACGCCGGTATTGATCGCTTACCTGCACGAGATCGAGGCTACAGAGCGCAACCGGGACCTACGCCTCGAGTGCCGGGGCTAGCTTTTCGACAGTCCCAAACCAGATATCGCGGTCATTGGCGAGGGGTGCGAGAATCAACTCGTCGGCACCGGTATGGGCGGTGAACCGGTCGAGGTCGGCGAGGACATCGTCGGTGGTGCCTACCGCGGCGTAGTGCAGCATCTCGTCGACCTGCGCGCCTTGGGGGCCATCGAGCAGCATTTCGGCCTCATCGTCGGTGAGGTTGCGTCCCCGATTAAAGAGGAACTTGATGCGCTGCAGTTTTGCCTCACGTAGTTGTTCGTGGGCCAGCGCCGCATCGTCGTCGGCGATCACGGTCACCGCAGCCATCACGTACGGCTCGGTGGCCCCACCGTCGGGCAGTTCGGCCGGACGGAAGTCCTGGCGGTAGATCGCAATTGCCTGTTCTAGCGCCCGGGGCGCAAAATGTGAGGCAAAAGCGTAGGGGAGACCCAGCGTGGCGGCCAACTGTGCACCAAAGAGTGACGATCCCAGAATGTAGAGCGGCACGTGAGTGTTGGCTCCGGGGTTAGCGATTACCCCGTGGACGGATTGGCCAGCGAAGTACCGCTGCAATTCGACGACATCGCCGGGAAAGTTCTCCGATGTTGCAGGTGTGCGACGCAATGCGGTGAAAGTGGGGGCGTCGCCGCCGGGAGCACGACCCAGTCCCAAATCAATGCGGTTGGGATGCAACTCGGCGAGGGTGCCGAACTGCTCGGCGATGGCGAGCGGTGAATGGTTCGGCAGCATCACTCCGCCGGCACCGAGGCGGATTCGAGAAGTGCGTGCGGCCATGTGCGCGATCAGCACTGCCGGTGCCGCCGAGGCAATCGCGGGCATGTTGTGGTGCTCGGCGTACCAGAGGCGCTGATAGCCGGTCCCGTCGGCAAATTCGGCGAGGCGTTGCGAATGCTTCAACGATTCGGCGACGGTCTCGCCAGGTCCTACCTGGGCAAGGTCAAGAAGCGAATACGGAACACGCGAGGCCGGCGAGGACTGAGATTGGGGAGAATTAACGGTTTCGGTCACGCTAGATTCAGCCCGCGACGACACGTTTGTATTCCGCTGCGCCGAAACAGTGACGGATCCGGCAACATGGAGGTCGTGACCGAACTGACTTCTGACCCCGACCTCCTCATTGACTTTCGCGACGTGGAATTGATCCGCGGCGGGAAAACGCTTGTTGGGCCGGTGAATTGGCAGGTCGAACTCGACGAGCGGTGGGTCATCATCGGACCCAACGGCGCGGGTAAGACCTCACTGTTGCGCATGGCCGCGGCCATGGAGTTCCCCACTCGCGGCGACGCCTTTGTGCTGGGCGAGCAACTTGGTCATGTTGACGTGCGGGAACTCGCGGTTCGGGTTGGTGTCGTCAGCTCGGCGATGGCCGGGCGCATCCCCGCCGACGAACTGGTCTCCGATCTGGTGATTTCCGCTGGGTACGCAGTGCTGGGCCGGTGGCGCGAGGAGTACGACGAGACTGACCGCGAGCAAGCCACCAACATTCTGGAGTCGATGGGGGCTGAGCATCTCGCCGACCGCACCTTCGGCACCCTGTCCGAAGGTGAACGCAAGCGAGTCCTGATTGCGCGCGGATTGATGACCGACCCCGAGATGCTGCTGCTCGACGAACCGGCAGCGGGCCTGGACCTCGGTGGTCGTGAAGAACTCGTCGACCGTCTCAGCAACCTCGCGCAGGATCCGGACGCGCCCGCGCTGGTGCTAATTACCCATCACGTCGAAGAGATCCCGCCGGGCTTCACCAACATCATGATGCTGTCCGAGGGTGGGGTCACCGCACAGGGACCGCTCGACGAGGCGCTCACCGCTGAGAATCTGACGACGACTTTCCGTCAGAACATTGCCCTGACCGTCGAGGACGGTCGCTACTTTGCCCGCCGGGCTCGTCGTGCCGGTGGGCATCGCCGGGCCGAGGGATAGGGTTCTGATCCGCAGTCGCAAGGGCCGGGTTATGGTCACATCACCGAACCGAGCGCTTGCTCGGTGCTGATCGTGGTTTAAGGAGTTAGCGATGTTCGTGGAAAACGAGTCGGAGTCGGTGCCCCTGCGGGATGCGTCGACCGTGGTGCTGGTTCGCGACTCGAACGATGGCATCGAGGTGTTCCTGCAGCGCCGCGTGCAGCAGATGGCGTTTGCCGGCGGCATGACGGTCTTTCCCGGTGGTGGCGTCGACGCCCGCGATCGCGACGCCGAAATCAGTTGGGCCGGACCCGATGTGACGTGGTGGGCGGAACAGTTTGCCGCCGATGTCGAATCCGCGCGAGCTCTGGTGTGTGCAGCCGTCCGCGAAACCTTTGAAGAATGCGGCGTGCTCCTCGCGGGCACCGAGGACTCCGTCTACGACGACCCCGCGTCGCTGGCCGACGAACGGGATCGGCTCGTCAGCAAGGACCTATCGTTTGCCGAGTTCCTCACCAAGCACGACCTCGTCTTGCGGACTGATCTGCTTGCTCCGCTGTCGCATTGGATTACCCCGAAAAACGAACGCCGTCGCTACGACACCCGCTTCTTCCTCGCGGAACTGCCCGCCGGGCAGACCGCGGACGGCGAAACGACCGAAGCGGAATCGACCGGCTGGCAGACCGCCGAGCAGGCGCTGCGTGATTGGGACAACGGTAAGCACTTCCTGTTGCCGCCTACCTGGTCACAGCTTCGGACCATCGCAGGCTTTTCGACCGTTGCCGCGCTGATGGGCGCCAAGCACGTCATTGAGCCCATCGAGCCGCGAATTGCCGACCCGACAGGTATCCACGGCCTGCAGTTCGCGGACTCCGGCGAGTACTTGAAGTCGCTCGGGGACGGTCGCATGGACCAGCTGAAGAACACCAACGCGCCAAGCTAGTCCGACTTCGCCCTGTCGGTGTTTTTCCCGTCGGCTCCGTCGCGTTGCGCCCATTCCAACAGCGTGTCGAGGCGGTAGGCGGTGTCGTTGATGCCTGCGTGCAGGTCGCCGAGTTCGGCGTAGCGCGCTGGCATGGTGGCGACAGTGAAATCGTCGGGTTCGGCGACATCAATCTCGTCCCAACACAATGGTGCCGATACCGTGGCTCGAGCATTTGCGCGGATCGAGTACGCCGCGGCCATGGTGTGGTCGCGGGCGTTTTGGTTGAAGTCAATGAAGACGGCCGCCGGATCACGGTCTTTGCGCCACCAGGTCACGGTTGCATCATGGGGGAGTCGTCGAACTATCTCGGTGCCGAAGGCGAGTGCGGCCCGGCGAACGTCGGCAAACTCCCACTCGGGTTCGATGCGAACGTAGATGTGGAGTCCGTGGCCGCCGGAGGTCTTCGGATAGCCGACGATGCCGAGTTCATCGAGTACTTCGTGGACCACCCCGGCCACGCGACGGACCCGCGCGAAATCGGCATCGGGCATGGGGTCCAGATCGATCCGCCATTCGTCGGGGTGCTCCACGTGTGTACGTCGCGAGTTCCACGGGTGAAATTCAACGGTCGCCATCTGGACCGCCCATAGAACGGCGGCCGGTTCGGTAACGCAGAGTTCTGAAACGGTCCGCTCATAGCGGGGGAAAAAGATATCGACCGTCTGTATCCAGTCCGGCGCACCGGCAGGCAATTTCTTTTGGTGAACCTTCTTCTCAGCTGTCCCGCGCGGAAAGCGGTGCAGCATGCAGGGTCGCTCAAACAGGGCTCGCGTGATGCCGTCAGCGACGCTCAAGTAGTAGTTCACGAGGTCGAGTTTGGTGTGCCCGGCCTCGGCGAAATAGATCCGGTCGGGACTGCTGATGCGAACATCGCGCAGAATCCCGCCCGGGCCGGGCACTTGTACGACTACCGACCCGTCGCCCTTCGTGCCGTCACCCATCCCGTCACACTATGCTTCTGCGGCGCATTCTGGTGTCACATGCGAACTGGCCAGTTGGGATGCGGACCTGACTTACCGGTAACCTGCCTGTCATGCCTGAGTTTGTAACCTTGGAAACGTCCGACGAGCATCCCGGAGTCGGGACGATTCGTCTGAATCGTCCGCCGATGAACGCCTTGAGTCGTCAGGTTCAGAACGAACTCGCGGCAGCTGCCGACGAGGCGAGCGTCCGCGATGACATCAAAGCCGTCGTCATCTACGGCGGCCCCAAGGTGCTGGCCGCTGGTGCCGACATCAAAGAACTCACTGACCTTTCATACGCCGACATGGCGAAGATCGCGGGCCGCCTGCAGCGGGCGCTCGGTGCGATCGCCGAGATTCCGAAGCCGACCGTTGCCGCTATCACCGGCTACGCGCTCGGCGGTGGCCTCGAAGTGGTCCTGGGGGCCGACCGTCGCATTGCTGGCGATAACGCCAAGCTCGGCGTGCCCGAGGTCCTGCTCGGGGTGATCCCCGGCGGTGGCGGCACGCAACGACTGGCTCGCCTCATCGGACCGTCGCGCGCCAAAGACCTCGTCTTTACCGGACGTTTCGTCGGTGCCGAGGAGGCCTTGGCAATCGGACTTGTCGACCAGGTTGTGGCACCCGACGACGTGTACAACGAGGCCTTGAAGTGGGCTGGTCAGTTCTCGGGGGCCGCCTCGATGGCGCTCGCCGCCGCAAAACGTGCCATCGACGCTGGTCTGGATGTCGATCTCGCGTCTGGCCTTAAGATTGAAGAGCAGGTGTTCGCCTCCCTGTTTGCCACCGACGACCGCACGATCGGCATGGAGTCGTTCGTTGCCAATGGGCCCGGCAAAGCCCAATTCACTGGAAAGTAGGGAAAGACCAGACATGACCGCCATCGACGATCAGAACACCGCCGATTCGGCCGCCTCGAGCGACCAGGTCGATCCGGCCCCGAACCCGCACGCCAGTGCTGAGCAGGTCCAAGCCGCCTTCAACGACACCAAGCTCGCCCAGGTGCTGTACCACGACTGGGAAGCCGAGAGCTACGACGACAAGTGGTCGATCTCATTCGACGAGCGCTGCATCGACTACGCGCGCGGTCGCCTCGACAAAATCCTGCCCGACGCACCTCTCCCGTACGGCCACGCTATGGAACTGGGCTGCGGTACCGGGTTCTTCCTGCTGAACCTGATGCAGTCGGGTGTCGCCACCAAGGGCTCGGTCACCGACCTGTCGCCCGGCATGGTGAAGGTTGCGCTGCGTAACGCTGAGAACCTCGGCCTGGACGTCGACGGTCGTGTTGCGGACGCCGAGTCGATCCCGTACCCGGACAACACCTTCGACCTCGTCGTCGGTCACGCCGTGCTGCACCACATTCCGGACGTCGAGAAGTCGCTCCGCGAGGTGCTACGCGTCCTGAAGCCGGGCGGTCGTTTCGTGTTCGCCGGTGAGCCGTCGACCTACGGTGACTTCTATGCTCGCTGGATGAGCCGTGCCACCTGGTGGATCACCACCAACGCCACCAAGCTCGGACCCTTGAAGAGCTGGCGCCGTCCGCAGGCCGAACTCGACGAGTCCTCGCGTGCAGCAGCACTCGAAGCGGTCGTCGACATCCACACTTTTACCCCCGACGATCTGGAGCGCCTCGCTACCAACGCCGGTGCAGTGAAGGTGGAGTCGGCATCGGAAGAGCTCGCAGCTGCGATGCTCGGCTGGCCGGTCCGTACTTTCGAGGCTGCTGTCCCGCAGGAGAAGCTGCAGTGGCGTTGGGCGCGTTTCGCGTTCGGCGGCTGGAAGCGGATGACTTGGCTCGACGAGAACGTCCTCGACAAGGTGGTCCCGAAGGAGTTCTTTTACAACCTGCTGATCACCGGCGTGAAGCCTGAGCCCAAGTAAGCCAGAGCTTTAGCTTTTCCAAGCGGCATCGGACTCCCAAGTCCGGTGCCGCTTTGTTTTCTCCCCGGTACGCGACCTCCGTCTGCGGTCCCGCAATCTACGCTTGGCTGGTGGGTTATGACTTCAGCTACGACGACGTCGAGTTCTTGCGATCGGCCGCCGGTACCGAGGCGCTGACGCAAGCGGCTGGGCTGGTGTTGACTCCGGCGTCGTTGTTGCAGGAAATGCCGACGCTGCGCGCCAACTATGGCGATCGTGCCGCAGCCGTCGTCGAGACGGTCCTGGTCCGGCGTCGGGCCGGGGTGAAGCTTGAGCACGCCGACCGCATTCTCGCCACTGATGCGGCGCTGCAACAGGCCACCGCAACAGTCGTCGCCAGGCATCGCGCCGCCGACATTGCCGCGCGCCACCCCGGGGCGGTCGTACATGACGTGACATGCTCCATCGGTTCCGAGCTCCTGGCGCTGACAGGCAACCCGGGCATCGGTGGCGTGATCGGTAGCGACATTGACCCGATCCGGCTATCGATGGCCGACCACAACCTTTCCGTGAGTGCCGGAGTGCCCCGGGTGTTGCTGCGGGGCGACGCCCTTACTCCGACATCGACCGCGGATGTGGTGTTGGCCGATCCGGCGCGCCGAAATGCGCGCGGACGCACCTTCCGGTTCGACGAACTGGTCCCACCGTTGCCGGATCTGCTCGCCGCGTATGAAGGGCGGTCGTTGGTGGTGAAGTGCGCCCCGGGCCTGGATTACGACCTCCTGCGCGAACGGTTTGGGTTCGAGGGTCAGGTTCAGGTGGTTTCACTCGACGGGGGAGTGCGCGAAGCATGCCTGTGGAGTCGGGTCGATGGCCCGCAACGGCGCGCGACTGTCCTGCGCGGTGAGGGTGGCTTTGAAAGTGGGAGCTTCGAGATCACCAGTGACGACCCCGATGACATTGACGAGCCCGGAATCGGCGAGTGGATCGTCGACCCCGATGGGGCGGTCGTGCGCGCGGGCCTGGTGCGGCACTACGCCCGCCGGCACGGCCTGCGACAGTTGGACCCCCAGATCGCCTATCTGACCGGCGACTCGGTGCCCGCCGGAGAACGTGGATTTCGGGTGATCGATCAGTTGGGGGTGACCGAGAAGGTGCTGCGGGCGGCGCTTGCCGCCCACGATTGCGGCAGTCTAGAAATCCTGGTTCGCGGCCTCAATGTCGATCCGGACCAGTTACGGAAGCGATTAAAGCTTAAGGGCACAAAGCCACTGTCGTTGGTTATGACCAGAATTGGTCGGGCGGGCACCGCCTTTCTTTGCGAGCCGGGCTTGCGTTTTCCGCATTGACCGCTGGGAACTGCATTCTTCCGATTTGCAACGTCAAATTTGTGTCTTTGTTAGCGTTGCAGGCAATTTCGTCATTCATTTCCGAATGCCGATGAACCTGTTGGTGTGGCGCCAAGCTGCATCCTCAATTTGCTAGTGAGGCAACGGAATGCGGATTGGGTTGCGGTGGGCTGGTATCGCGCGATTCGGTGCGATTGTGCCGTTGGTTTTGGCTGTGGGTGCCGTCGGATGCAGTACTGAGACCACGCCGTCGGAGTCGACATCACCGCAGTCCTCGGCTGCAGTCGCGCCGCTGGACGTTGCCGCTCTTACCGCGCGGTTGCCCGAGCGGATTCGCCAATCTCGAACGCTTACTGTCATCACCAGTACGCCGTTCGAGCCAATGGTGAATTCTGTCGACGGAAAGCTCACCGGCTTCGATATCGATATGCTCACCGCGATTGCTAACGCGCTCAGGTTGCGGACGCAGTTTCAGGACCAAGAATTCTCCGGAATCATTTCCGCTGTCCAGAATGGTCAAGTCGACCTCGCCGCTCGAGGCATCTTCGATACGGCCGAGCGAGAAAAGGTCGTCGACATGGTGACCTACTTCCGCGCTGGCACGCAGTGGGCCGCGATGTCGACGGACATCAACCCCAACGAAGCCTGTGGCACAACGGTCGGTGCCGAGGCTGCGACAACCCAGTCGACCATCGAACTCCCTGCCAAGTCTCAGGCGTGCGAAACCGTCGGTGAGGAGCCGATCAAGATCGTCGAGTTCAGTTCCGAAAGGGCGGCGATGGAAGCGCTCGTCGCGGGGAAAGTTGATGCCGTGTCGGCGGACTCGCCGGTGACGCTGTATGCCGCCGAGCGGTCGAATGGGGCCATCAAAGCAGTTGGTCAAGCCTTCGACACGCTGCCGTACAGTTTGCCCGTCGCGAAGGGGTCCACGCTTGGGCCCGTACTTCAAACGGTGGTCCAGTACCTGATCGACTCGGGCGAGATGCGCACGATCGCCGAGCGCTGGGGGATCGAGAACGGGGTCATCGAGACCTCACTGATTAACGCGGCGGTCCACTAATGCGAAACACGGTGCGGCACCGGCTGATTGCCATCCTGTTGACCGCGACGATGGTCGTCGTCGGCGGGTGTTCCTCGACGGACACGCCAGGGGTGCCGCCAGCGCAGAAGGCGGATCCCGGCAAGGCTGCAGCCGACTTCGCAAAAGTCGAGGCCTCCACGAACGTCGACGCCAAGCGGTATCTGTACCCAACAACCACCGGCACCCGGGATGACGATCAGAACTGGGTTGACCTCTTTATCCCGGAGGGCGACCATGCCGATTCGTCGGTCCCACTCGTCATTCTGATTCACGGGGGTGGTTGGCAATCGGAGATCGGTGCGGACTCGTTCGTGAACTTCGCTCGCCGCCTTGGTGAGCGTGGGCTGGCCGTCTACAACGTGGAGTATCGCCGGGTCGGTGCGGGCGGAGGATGGCCGACGACCTTTGCCGATGTGGCGGCTGCCCTCGATTACGTTCCGGCGGTGAAGGCCGCTAACTCGGCGATCGATACCGATGACGTGGTGGTCGCCGGCCATTCGGCGGGCGGGCAGTTGGCGATGTGGTCGGGAACGCGGCATCGCCTGGAAGACAACGAAGTGGGCGCCAAACCGAAGTTTCGCCCGGAGAATGTCATTTCCCTCGCCGGGCCCCTCGATATGCGGAAGGCCGTGGCGATGGGCGACAAATACATCGAGGGCGTCATGTCCGCAAGTCCCGACGAAGCCCCTGAACGGTACGCGATGGTGGATCCCATCCAGAACATCGATCCAAGCATTCCCACCATTGCCATCGCTGGTGACCGCGACCATGTGGTTCCGGCGGTGCTCGCGCGCAATTACGTGGCCGCAGCGAGGAAAGCCGGTGCCAAATCCGAGTTCATCTCGATTCCGGGCGGCAATCACGTCAGCATTGTTGACGTCAACAATGGCCAATTCATGACCGTATTGGAGACGATAAGCCGGGCGGCATTTACCGCCCAACGTGACTGAGTGAACGGCAGACCGAGAGCTGGAACAAACCCATCTGTTTGAGGAGTTTTTCGATGAACGTGAGACAGTCTGGGCTCGCTGCGGGCCTGTTTGCCATGGCGCTGTTAGTTGGTGCGTGCGGGTCCGGTGATTCAGACACGACGACCTCGTCGGCGAGCAGTCCAACGACAGCGGCTTCGGCAACGACGACCACGATGTCTTCGACGCCCGCAGTCACCACTCCGCAGAATCCGAAGCCGGAAGCGTCGAACGTTGCGCCAGTTCCAGCACCGCATCACACGACCCCTAAAGCCCAACCAGAGCAGGACGATGATCCGGGTGGGCATCCGTGCACCGATCAGAGTGGTGCACCCGGTTACCTGATTCCGGGGTCTTCTGGCGGGTGGGTTTGCAACATCACTGGTGACGCACCGCAGGCCACGACACAGCCGCACGCCACTCACGACGATGATCCGGGCGGGCATCCGTGCACCGATCAGAGTGGTGCACCCGGTTACCTGATTCCGGGATCCTCCGGCGGCTGGGTTTGCAACATCACGGGCGACGCACCCCGATAGGGACGCACCCAGTAAGGACGAAACCCGGGGTAGCGATCACGGACAAGAAAGGTCCGCCCAGCCATTTTTGGCTTGGGCGGACCCTTTTCGTCCAGCGGAATGCCTGCTAGTCGGCGGCGTAGTAGTAAACCTTGCCGATGTTGGTCGTGACAGCGAGCTGGCCGTAGGGCGACACGGCGACGCCGGTCGCGAAGCCCTTCGCTTCGGGCATCGGCAGGGTGCGCTTGGTTTTGCCGGTCTTGGTGTCGATTTCTGCGAGGGCCAATTCCAGTTCGGGGCCCTGACGAATAACGGCCCACGCGGTTCCTGAGGCGGTCACCGTTGCCAGTCCCGCCGTCTGCAGGTCGTCGCGTCGGGCTACCTCGGTGGCCTTGTCTCCATCGTCGTGCAGCATCACCAGCGGCGCGCCGATGGTGCCAGCCGGAATGATGAGGCCGTCGGGGGAGACGGACATGGTGCCGAAGCCGTAGCCGCCATTGTCGTAGCTCCAACGGACAGTGCCGTTGGTAGCGTCGAGGGCGTAAATCTTGCCGTCGCGACCGAACGCGTAGACAGTCTTGCCGTCGTTGGAGGAAACCGGAGGTCCGACGACGCCGCCGGGCAGGTCGGCGACCCACGCATCAGTCACGGCGTCTTTACCGTCAACCTGCGCGTAGCTTAGGGCCTTCACCTGCGACGCTTTCGCGCCCTGCGGGAAGAAGTTCAGGAAGATCCGCTTGCCCGCCCAGTCGACCGCAGGGGGCGCAGAAATGGCGCATCCCGGACCGCCGGACACACAATCGCCGAAGCCGGTCAGCGGATCGGTTGCGACATTCGACCACAGGTCGCGGGCCGGAGCGGCGAGGTCGCCGTTCTGAGAGTTGGCGATCAGCACGCGGCCCAGCGAGGTCGTGATCAGAATGCGGCCGGGGCTCACAAACTTGGCCGACGTCGGAACACCGGGAACGTCCATCCGCCAGCGGATAGGGCCGCCGCCGGTCAGCGCCAAGAATTTGCCGGGCTCACCGATGTACGGCTGAGTGAACTGGTCGACGACGGGAGCGTTGCCCCAGAAGCCGTCCTTCATCCGCTTGCAGAAGTTCTTACGGCCCGCGCGGTAATCGAGCACCAGGAAGTTACAGCCGTTCGGGGTGCGGGCGGTGACGAGGACATCGCCGCCACCGTTCATGACGGTCGGGCTGGTGACGGGGCCGCCGGTGGGTCGCGTCCACGACAGCTTCAGGTCGGCAGATGGAGCGGCCGGGCTGTAGTTGCTGTTGCCACTGTTACCGCCGTACGACGACCATCCGGCAGCCGGGACCGATCGGACGTCGATATGGCCATCGGAGCAGGATGTAGCCACCAGTGCGGCCAACGTTCCGAGTACGGCGATCCGTCCGATCGCGCGCAAGCGTCGACGTGCGGCCTGGGTCATCGTGCTCCGATCATCCTTTGACATGCGCGGGGAAGCTTAGGTCTCATGGCTCCACGCTCGGGCACGACTCTATCTGGTCGGGTGAATGCGCCTGCATTAACACCATGGGTGAGGCGCTGGGCGCACCGGTGCGATGGGCGAGTTCAATGTTTGGTCGATTAAAGTTTTGATCCATGACCACGATGTGGAATGCGTCTTACCGTTCACGATGGCGTGCCGGCCGCCGCCGCGACCCGCAGCAGGCGCGTTTTTTGACGCTCGACTCGCTGCGCTGGATTAAGCGCAACCGTGCCTGGACCCCCTGGTACCTGGTGCGCTACTACCGGTTGGCCCGTTTCCGGATGGCCAACCCGCACATCGTGCTGCGCGGAATGCTCTTCCTCGGCAAGGATGTTGAGATCCACGCGACCCCCGAACTGGCGCGCATGGAGATTGGCCGCTGGGTCCACATCGGCGACGGCAACTCCATCCGCTGTCACGAGGGCAGCATGCGCATCGGCGACAAGGCCGTCTTTGGTGCCAATAATGTCGTGAATTCGTACCTCGACATGGAGATCGGCGGCTCCACCCTGGTTGCCGACTGGTGCTACATCTGCGACTTCGACCACGTCACCGACAACCTGAACCTGCCGATCAAGGATCAGGGCATCGTGAAGGGCCCCGTGCGCATCGGTCCCGATACGTGGATTGCTGCCAAGGTGACTGTCTTGCGCAACACGACCGTCGGACGTGGCTGTGTGCTGGGTGCACACGCTGTGGTTCGCGGCGTCATCGAGGATTACGGCATCGCCGTCGGTGCACCGGCCCGCGTCGTCAAGAACCGCATGACGGACTGGGAAGCCGGAGCCGAGCAGCGCGCTGAACTCGAACGCGCACTCGCCGACATCGAACGCAAGAAAGCTGCGGCCAACAAGAAGGCTGGCGATAGCGCCTAGCTTTACTCGCTGGGCTGCTCGCTCGACGGTGCGACCGGAACCGGCTTCGACAGGGTCGGCTCCGCCGGTGCGCGTGACGGTTGCTCGGTTGGCTGCTGTTCGTTCGCTGGTGGCGGCTCTGCCGGAGGCGGGGGAGGCGGCGTGACCGCCTCGGTCCACACGCCAGCCGACTGACTCACCACCACAATCGTTCCATCTGGCTCGGTGACCTCAAGTTGTTCGGACTGCGGCAGCCACCGCACTGAACTCGACGCCGGGAAATTACCCCGATAAACCACATCGGTCGACGACGCGTCCCGAATCATCACCGCGCCGCCCTCTTGATAGAAGGCGTAACTGCCCGACGCGGTAGTCGTGCCGCCGGGCGGCAGGGTTGGTTTCGGGACGGTTGTGGTCGGTGTCGCCGTCGGGGGACTCGGGGCAGTGGAGATCGGGGACAATGTTTCGCTGGAGGACGGTCCTGCGCTTTCCGTAGCAGTGCTGGAAGGTGCCGAGCTTGACGACTCTCCACTTGATGCTGAAGTGCTCGGATCTGCCGACGTCGCTGACTCACTCGGCGGTTCGTTCCGCGCTGCGAACCCACTCGTGGGAGTAACGCATCTGATTCCGGCCGGTGTTAACAGGCCATCTTGCCCAGGACTGGTCGGGCGGATTAATTGTGTGACGGTTGCTGCTGAGCGGAAGTTCTTCACTGTGTTCGTCAGTACGACAGTTATTGTGCCGCCTCCGAGTAGCCAGGTGATGATGGCAGTCAGCAGACCCTGGTCAAGTTTGTAGACGGCGGGGTTCGGTGCAGTCGCCGCGTTAATTGTGACTGGTGCTTGGCTCTGTCCGGGGAAGCTCAGTTCGTAGGTGTACCTGGAATTTGAGGCGGGATTGGGCCATCGGAGTTCGACGGTCGAATAGCTCAGGAGCAGGATCGATGTGGTCGTGTTGTAACAGCCCATCGACGTCGGGTTGGCTGGGATTCCCGTCGAAATCGTCCCCGTCGCTGTTGCCGACAGCGGTGGAGCGGCCTGGGCTTCGCCCGGAGCTTGCGCACCCGACACTACGACCGCAACAACCGACGCCGCGGCGGTTCCGGCGAGGAAGCGTTGTCCGGCGGGACTGTTGCGCCACCCCTGCTTCGGTGCGAACGCAATTGCCAACAGGATCAACAGTGCGACGGCTTCGAGGGCGAGGGTCATCGGGTTCTTCAACCACGACACCACATACCCGAGGTAGGGGACGGTCCAGTAGACGCGGTCGACGGTGGTCGTGACGTACCTTCCGGGGTCGGCAACGTTGTTGGCGTCGCCCTTCAACGTGAGGGTTGCGGAATCCCCGGCGAACGAACCGACGGTGACGACTCGGTGAGTGAGGCGTGTGCCGTTGTCGGCGGTGACGGTGACGATGTCGCCGGGATGGACAGTGTTTGCGGGCACGGTCCGGGCAATGCCGAGGGATCCGGTCGGCGCTGCCGGGGCCATGGAGTTGGTCTCGAAGATGAGCGGTCGAATACCGAAAGATATGGCGAGCACGGTGAGGATTATGCAGAACGTACCGAGGATGGCTGCGCTGGTCAGTGCGGCATTGGCGAGAACTTGGCGACGTCGCGTCGGTGTCATCATGGGCGTGGTCATGATGCCGCCGTCGCAGTGAAGGTCACGGTCACAGTGCCGGCCGCAGCACTGTTTGCGTAGGAGCCGGGAGTGTTGTCATTTAATTGGATGCCGAGGCAAATATCTTGCACACCGCCCGCGGCTATTGGGCCGACCGCGGTACCCATCGCCATGGCGACACCGCCGGTCCCGCAGGCTGGTTCGCCGTAGGGGCCGGTACCGATGTTGACCGCGCTAGTTGTCGATCGTCGTGCCGTCAGCGTCGTGAAAGCTCCCACACCCGACTGTGTCGCGGCTGAGGTGAAAGTGAATGGGATGCCGCCGGTGTTCTTGACCTGGACAATCTGGGCCGTCGTTGAGCCCGGCAGCAAGTTTCCGGGGAACGTGAAGTTGTAACTCGCTTTGTGGGGTCCGCCGCTGGGGCCCACCATAATTTCGACGCCAGCGGTTGTGAACTGGCCCGATGTTGTTGCCGCCGTCGTCGACCATAGTGCCGTGGTGCCGACTGCGCCCGTGCCCAGCAAGATTCCGCACGCAAGCAGAGCTCGAACTCGTCGCGACATTCCGGCGGAAATGTTCGGCAGCTTCACGACTCCACCTCCGTTCGGAGGGGAGCGGTGTCGGTGTTGTCGGGCTCTGGCACCGTGGTCTCATCGGTGCCCTCGGCCTCGGCACGACGACCGTCGCGCCAGTCGACGTAAAACTGCCAGCCGCCGTAAACAAATAGCAGGCCAGCCAGGACGAACACGATGATCGTCCGCTTGGCGCCGGTGAACCAGGTGTTCACAAACCCGAGGTAGGGGACCGAATACCAGAGGACGCCGCGCACCTGGATCGGGCGGACCGGCTCGGCGTCGGGGACATTGTTGTTGTCGCCCTTCGTGATGAACCGGGGCTGCTGGTCGGGCCCCTCCTGGACTTCGATCACGCGGTGCGTCACCACATCGGCCTTACCGGACTCGATTTGGTAGGTGATGACATCGCCAACGTGGATAGACGACACGGTCCGCGGCTTCACGACGACCAGGCTGCCAGCCGGGTAGTCGGGCTTCATGGACCCGGTCAACACGGTGTATGGCCGCGCACCCGCGATCTTGGGGATCAGAATTGTCGTGCACAGCATGGCGAAGGCGGCCGCCAGCAGGAACCAACTGACCGTCTGCCACAGGATGTGCATCGCGCGTTGGCGGGGAGTGCGTTCGACGGCGTCGGTGCCGGGAGTTTCGGTGCCCGAAGTCTCAGAGGTAGGCGTCGTCATGGGTTTGTCCCCGGACGTAGCTGGCCGACGGAGAAATTGAAGTTGATCGTGTACGCGGCGGGCAGGGTGCCGCCGAGGGTCTTCAGGATTGCTCGGACACACCAGCTTTCGGAACCGCCCTTGTCGAGGACCCGCCAGTTCGCCAAACCGGGGTTCGGGGAACCGATCGTTGTCGCCGGTCCCGTGGTGTCGGTTGCCGGAAAAGCGCCCGACAGATTGCCGGTGCCGCCGGGACAAGTGCCGGCCACGGATCCGGACAGTGTCACGGTAACTGTGGACCCGGGGCTCGTGATGGCCGGTCCGGCACTGGAGAGTTGGAACTTAATTCGGGTGGTCCCGGTATTAACGATCGTTAACGGCTTCTCGGTGACATTGCCGACCGCGATGTTGTTTCCGGTGAGGGAACCGAAACTGTAGGAGGCATCGCCACTGCCGTGCGGATTGAGACCGATGGTGCCGGTCCCAATGTCAGTCTGTGTCCCGAGGGATCCGGTCTCGGACCAATAGGCCCCGGTGGTGTACACCGATCCAAAGATCAGCGACACCACCAGGAAACCCAAGGCTCCCAGGAGCAGTTTGTTTCGCGTCACGGTAGCTGTTCGACGATGTTCCGTGGCCTTTCGATGGGTGGCGGGCTACGGACGAACCTGCTTGAGTGAGATCGCCATGGCATCGACCGATATGGCGGTGTTCGTGCTGGTGGTTCCGCCGGTGGCCGCATCAAAGGTCAACGTGACAGTGACGGCGATGGGTGTTCCGCTGACTGCGGGGAACGCAGTGCCCGGGCTGCCGTTGGCCGTGGAAACCGCGGTGATGCCAGTGGGAAGCGTGGCACCCGTGCCGATCCCGCTGACACTGAGTTCGGCCTTGATGTTTTTACCGGTGAACGTGGGTGTGCAACTACCGGTGTACTTCCAGACGTCGCCCGGAACCATCAGGTCGACGGAAGGATTGACGGTCAGTACGCCGTTTGTCGTTGGCGATTCGTCGGTCCAGGCACCGGACGTTCCACAATCCAGCGCGAAATTGCCGGTCGAAATGTTGCTGCCCCCGGCGATATCCGAGTCGACGCTCCACAGGGCGTACGACCCCGCGCCGCCCAGTAGCAGGATGGCTCCGGCTCCGATAGCGAGTGCGCCCTTGGTTTTGCGATTCATCAGTCCACCTCCACTTAAGGTGGACTCTGTTTCGCCACCCAGATGTCAGTGACGAACGTCACTTATCGATAGTTTCGCCCATTTTGAGTCGATTGTTACGTCCCGGGTTTAATTCATCCGTTCGGACGGCAGTAGGGCAAAGGGGCAGGTGAAGCGAAATTTCTACTGCATCGGATCGCGCTCGGGCATGGGGCGCATTGGGATTACCGGGCGGCCCAGCGGGCGCGTGGGCTGCTTGACAGCTTCGCGGTAAACATCGGCGGTTCGCTTCGCGATGGCCCGCCAGGTGAACTCCTCGTCCAACCGTTCTCGGCCGCGGAGGGCGCGAGCGGCCGCCGCCTCGGGGTCGTCGAGGGCGGCGCAGACGGCGGTCGCGAGGCCGACGGGATCGAAGGGCTCAAACGTCCACCCGGTGACGCCGTCGGTGACGGCCTCACCTAATCCGCCAGCAGTCGACGTCACTAGGGGGATGCCCGTTGCGGCAGCTTCCAGGGCGACAATCCCGAACGGCTCGTAGCGACTTGGGAGGACGATCGCGTCGCACCGATGCATCAGTTTCATCAAGCCATCGCGGTCTTGCTGACCGGCGAATTCAACGGCATCGGTGACGCCGTGCAGGTGGGCTTGCTCGCGCAGCCAGTGATTCTGGGTGCCGTCGCCAGCAATGGTGACAGTGGTGCCGGGATGGCGGCGTCGAATGGCGGGCAATGCCTCGATGAGGTCCTGCACACCCTTCTCGTATTCCAACCGTCCGGCGAACAGCAATTCCGCGGGACCGGTACGGGCAGCGCGCGGAGTGAAACTCCAGGTGCCGACATCGATCCCGTTGTGAATCACCGTGATCGGCGGCAGTTGCGGGCCAAATAGTGTGGCGACTTCGTCGCGCATCGACGCCGAGCAGGTGATGAGGGCGTCGGAAGCATTCGCGAGCCACCACTCCACCGAGTGGACCTGACGGTTGATGTGTCCGGCGACCCAACCGCTGTGCCGGCCAGCTTCGGTCGCGTGCAGTGTCGAAACCAGCGGCGCGTCGAAGTACTCGGCCAGCGCTTTCGCCGGGTGGGCTACCAGCCAATCGTGCGCGTGCACCACGTCCGGGCGCGGCTCGTCGCGCAGAATCTGCAGACCTGCGCGCACAAAGCTGTGACCCATGGCGAGGGTCCACGCCATCATGTCGGCACCAAAATCGAACGCTGGCGGATCCTCTGCCACGGCAATAACGCGCACGCCGTTCACCACGGTGTCCGTGGTGGGATGCGTCGTCGAATCGGTGCCCGACGGCTGGCGCGTCAGCACGATGACATCGTGGCCCAACTCCGCAACGGCCTCAGCCAAATGGTGCACGTGCCTGCCGAGCCCGCCAACGACCACCGGCGGGTACTCCCAAGAAACGACGAGTACGCGCATTAAAAGTTGCCTTCCCGGCTCGGTAGTCGACGGGAGTCGAGGGCACCGAACAAATTGTCGGCACGCCGCCAACCCTGCGCGAGCTGGTCTGCTCGTCGATCCTTACCGGCGTCAGACGCCGCACAGATCTCGCGGGTAGCGTGCGCGTGCTTGTAAGCACGGTCCTCGGCGTAACCGGCGGCCGTGTCCTTGGACACCATAAACGGCCAATCGGACTGAACGGTCATCAAGGTTTCCCGCAGAATCTGGTCGGCGACCTGATCGCGGGCCGGTTCGTGGCTGGCCCGCTTGTCGAGGGAGTCGAGTGCGGTCTCGGTGACCTCGGCGTTGAGTTGTACGAGGTGCTGCACCTGGGGCCCCTCCCAGACGCGCCAATCCTTGCCTGAACCCCACGATGAGTCGCTGAGTTCGACGGGCTCGCCGACGTACCCGGACTGCCTGGCGGTTTCGAGGGATCCCACGGTAATGCCAGCTTCGGGGAGTCGGCGGATGAGCCGTTCCAACCAGATGGGGCCCTCATGCCACCAGTGGCCATATAGTTCGGTGTCGAAGGCTGCGATGACGTGCGCTGGGCGGCCGATGCGCTCGGATTCGGAAATCAGGCGTTCGCGGACCGCACCGATGAAATCGTCGACATGCTTATCGATGACGGGATCCACCAACGACGGGTCGTACGGTTTCTTCGCCTCACTCGGCACATTTTTACCTGTAACCCGCACAGGTTTAAAGCCGGTCTCGTGGTCGTAGGTGTGGAAGTCGCGATAGTTCGCGTGACCCGGATAGCCCGACTTAGGCGACCACACGCGGTAGCTGACGGTCAGGTCCCGACCGAAGGCAACGACGCCCGAGTCACCTACGGGCCGGCCCAGGGCCGTGTCTCCGTGCAGGGTGGGGCCGTCGACCATAAAGTGTCCGACACCCGCGGCGGCGTATTCCGTCTCCATGCCCGGCGTGTACGCGCACTCCGGTGCCCAGATGCCGGACGGTCTTGTGCCCCAACGTAACTCGGCATCGGCGAGGCCTTCGCGAAGGGAAAACTGGCGCAGGCGCCGATCCAGCAACGGCTGGAACGGGTGGGCCAGGGGGCCACCGAGGAGCTCGATGATTCCCGACGAAATGAGTGGCCGAATCTGTGGGCTGCCACCGTGTCGCCACTGGGTCTCGAAATCGGCCAAGGCGGTTGCGGCCGCCCGGAACTCGCGGTGACCCATGTTTCGGCGGTCGCGGTCGGAGTCGGTTGCCGCCTCCATGGCCCGCAACTGCCAGTCGGCCAGCCACTCGTACATCGATGTCCCGCAGTGCGGGTCGTCGAGCTGAGCTGCCAACACCGGGGTAATCCCCAGTGACAGCACGTCAGTGAAGCCGTCGTCGGCCAGGCGACGCAACGCCGCGAAAACCGGCTGATAGCAATTCGCCCACGATTGGTAGAGCCACTCTTCGCCAACCGGCCACCGACCGTGATTGGCTAGCCACGGCAGATGCGAATGCAGCACCAGGGTGAACTGGCCGGGAACCTGCTCAGCCATTTAGTCCGCCGGATCCGGGCGACGCACCGCCACGGCGAGCAAGTCGAGGCTCGCATCGATGTCGGCCTTCTTCGCCGAACGGATAGCGAAATCAGCGGTGGTCATCGCGGCAACGTCGGAGGTCAACTCGTCGGGCCAGGGGTCACCGGCGAGGGCGCGTTCGATCTGCGCGTCGATGATCGACCCACCCCACTTCGCGTCCAGGGCTTCCAGCGACGTCCCGTGGTAGACGCCAGCCATGCCGGTCACATCAAAGCCGGTCGTCCCGGGTACCTCAGCGAGCAACTCGGTAAGTTCGGCAGCATTGAGCTCACGCGTGTGGAACGGGTTAAGTGGGGTATCGCGGCCGGGCGAGAAGGTCACCCGATTCGGGGTGCTCATCAGCAGGAAACCCCCCGGACGCAACACACGGTGGCATTCGGCGACGAAGGCACTCTGATCCCAGAGGTGCTCAATAACCTGGAAATTCACCACCACATCGACGGATCCATCGGCCAATGGCAGGTCGATGAGATTGCCCTGTTGAACAGTCAACTCCGGGTACACCCGAGAGGTGTGGGCGACGGCCTGTTCGTCGTAGTCGACACACGTCACGGTCTTGGCGCGGGTGGCGAGCATCGACGCGCCATATCCCTCGCCCGAACCTGCCTCGAGGACATCTCGGTCGGCAACCGCGTCGAGGATGTATTCGTAGGCCACCTCGTGGCGGCGGAACCAGTAATTTTCGGCCGGGATACCCGGTACGGTGCGTTCACCGGTGAGTGCAAGCTGATCGGACGGCGGTGCCCCAACAAAGTTGGTGCCGTGAGGGGTCGCGGTCGGCTGATTCTCGGTCATCAACTCGACCTTAGTACCCGTGCTTGTGGCGCTTGGCAGGTGGGAAGTGATCGGTGCCATGTTCTCGGCCGGGCGGACAGCCGCTAAAGTAGGGCAGAGACCCATGGCCTTACCGGCCGGTAAGTTGCCGAACCCGAAGCAGGAGGTCGACGAAGACCCATGACGAATATTGTCGTTCTGATCAAGCAGGTTCCCGACACATGGTCCGAGCGCAAGCTCGCCGATGGCGATTTTACGCTCGATCGGGAAGCCGCAGACGCAGTGCTCGATGAGATCAACGAGCGCGCTGTCGAAGAGGCTCTGCAGATCAAGGAAGCAAACGGTGGCGAGGTGACCCTCCTCTGCGTCGGTCCTGAGCGCGCTACCGATGCCATCCGCAAGGCCCTGTCGATGGGTGCAGACAAGGCCATCCACATCAAGGATGACCTGATGCACGGCAGCGACGCGGTCCAGACCGCATACGTCCTGGCTACCGCCCTCGGCACCGTCGAAGGCGTCGAGATGGTTATTGCCGGCAACGAGGCCACCGACGGCCGCAGCGGCGCTGTCCCGGCCATGATCGCCGAATACTTGGAACTCCCGCACCTGACTCACCTGCGCAAGCTGGAGATTGACGGCGAGACCCTCCGCGGCGAGCGCGAGACCGACGAAGGCATCTTCAACGTCGAGGCCTCGCTCCCCGCCATCGTCTCGGTCAACGAGAAGATCAACGAGCCGCGATTCCCGTCGTTCAAGGGCATCATGGCCGCCAAGAAGAAGGAAGTGAGCGTCCTGACGCTCGCCGAAATCGGCGTCGACGCTGACACCGTTGGCCTCGCCAACGCGGGCAGCACCGTCACCGCCGTGACCCCGAAGGCTGAAAAGACCGCTGGTGAGCGCGTCACCGACGAGGGCGACGGCGGCACCAAGGTCGCCGAGTACCTGGTTGCGTCGAAGATCATCTGATCCCCGCGAACACCACTTCCACAGGCGAAACCCAAGAATTTCAGGAGAACAATCATGGCTGAAGTACTCGTGCTCGTTGAGCAGGATGCCGAAGGTGGACTGAAGAAGGTCACCAGCGAGCTCATCACCGCCGCCCGTGCCCTCGGCACCCCGGCTGCAGTCGTCGTCGGCAAGCCCGGCTCGGCCGCCGGCATCACCGCCGGTCTCACCGAGGCTGGCGCTGAGAAGATCTACGTCGCCGAGTCGGACGACGTCGCCAACTACCTCATCACCCCGGCCGTCGACGTCCTGTCGCAGCTGGCCGAGGCCAACGGTGCCGCTGGCGTGCTCGTCGCTGCTACTGCCGACGGCAAAGAGGTTGCCGGCCGGCTGGCCGTGCGTCTGGGCTCTGGCCTGCTGACCGACGTCATCGACGTCAAGGAAGGCGGCGCTGGCGTCCACTCGATCTTCGGTGGCGCGTTCACCGTTGACGCAACCGCCGGTGGCGACACCCCGGTCATCTCGGTCCGTCCCGGCGGCGTCGAGGCTGCGCCGGCCGCTGGTGCAGGCGAAGTCGTTAACGTCGAGGTCCCGGCACAGGAAGGCGGTGTCAAGATCACCGGCTTCGCGCCGAACGTTGGCGGCGACCGTCCCGAACTGACCGAGGCGTCGATCGTCGTCTCGGGTGGTCGTGGCGTCGCCTCGGCTGAGAACTTCGCAGTGGTCGAAGCTCTCGCCGATTCGCTCGGTGCCGCTGTCGGTGCCTCGCGTGCCGCGGTCGACTCCGGTTACTACCCGGGCCAGTTCCAGGTGGGTCAGACGGGTAAGACCGTCTCGCCTCAGCTGTACATCGCCCTCGGTATTTCCGGTGCCATCCAGCACCGTGCTGGCATGCAGACCTCGAAGACCATCGTGGCCGTCAACAAGGACGAAGAAGCTCCGATCTTCGAGATCAGCGACTTCGGTGTGGTCGGCGACCTGTTCAACGTCGCTCCGCAGTTGACCGAAGAGGTCAACAAGCGCAAGTAGTGCGCTAGCTTTCCCGCGACGCCCCGCCCTGGACTTCCATGGCGGGGCGTCGTCGTCTTCCCGGCCCCGTTTCCCGGCCTTCGGCCGTCCCCCTTTTCTGTCACGATTCGCCCCACCCATCACCGAACAGGCCGTCCGGTGACACTTTGGCGGAAGCATGACCGTCAGATGTGACAGAAAAGGGGAAAGTCGGGCGGGAAGTCGACCCAGAACCGGTACGACGACGCTCTGGCCCCAGATTCGACGGCTCGTTTGCCGCCCGTTCACATCGTCGCGAGGAGTTCACCTGTCGTGTCCGGACATGTCACGCCACTGTGACCGTCGCGTCGACTGGCCCGCCTTGACTTCGTGGCATGACAGTAACCGAGTTCGGCAGTGCAAGAACTTCTTCGCGTCGGGTGCTTCTGTCCGGCGGTGACTACTGCGTTTCGATCGTCAGCGACGCGGGAATCGGCGGCATCAGCAAGGGCGACGTGCGCCGCGAGATCGAGGCCGCGCAACGACTCCGCTTCAACGTCTTCAACAGTGAAACCGGGTACTCCGACTCCATCGGCGACGCCACGTCCGGACTGGATGCCGATACGTTCGACGACTTTTGTGACCACCTCCTGGTCCACCATCTGCCGACGGGCCAACTGGTCGGCTGTGCTCGCGTCCTCCCGCCGCCCCGCGCCATCGCCGCGGGCGGTTGGTACTCCGCCACCGAGTTCGACCTCGACGAGCTCTCACCAATTCGCGGCGAGACCGTCGAAATGGGGCGCGCCGTCGTCGACGCCAACCACCGGAGTGGCTCGGTTACCGCCATGCTGTGGGCCGCGCTGCTCGGCTACCTCGAAGAAGGCGGCTACCGCTACCTGATGGGGTGCGTGTCGGTGCCGCTGGAGTCGCCGATCGGCCGCGGACGCGAACTTCGCGGCATCCGCGACCTGGCACGTGACAAGCACCGCGCAGACTGGCAAGTATTCCCGTTCCGCCCTGTCGAAGTAGACGGCCTGAGCCTGGATCAACTGGAACCTCCGACCACCAACCGCCTCCCCGCACTCCTGCGCGGGTATGTCCGCCTCGGGGCACGTGTCTGCGGTGAACCGGCCTTCGACGAGATTTTCGACGTCGGCGACTTTCTGACCGTCCTCGACCGGCACCGCGGCGATCAGCGGTACACCGAACGACTGCGCGGTGCCATGACCAGGCTCGGCACTAACTAGCGGAGGACCAACCGTTGACCGCAAACATCTGGGTACCCAGCAGTCCGTGCGGACCGCACTGCGTTCACACGCCAGCGAACCCGGCGACCCGCCTGCGCGCGATTGCGCGCGCGGGCACCGTCATCTCCGTCGGATCGATCATTGCGATGGTTGGCCTAGCGACGCTGCTGCTACCACGCAGCGCCCGGCACCGCTACTGGCGCGGCGCAGCGAAGGTGACGCTTCGCCTGATGGGCATCACCCTGCGGATCGACGATCGCCGTCCTACCGATGGTCGCCGGGTACACGGCGCACTCGTGGTCGCCAACCACATTTCCCTGCTGGACATTGTCGCCGTGGCCGCCGTGACTCCCGCACGGTTTGTCGCGAAGCGAGAGGTCGTGCAGATGGCAGGCTTTGGGCCCGTCGCCCGACTGTTCGGGGTATTACCGCACATTCGCGGCGACCTCGGACGCTTGCGACCCATGATCGACCAAGTGGGGCGGGTGCTCGACAGCGGTCGGCCCGTGGTGGTCTTTCCCGAAGGAACCACTTGGTGCGGGACCGCATCGGGCCGCTTCCGTCCCGCCTTCTTCCAAGCCGCTGTCGACGCGGGCGTCCCGGTCCTCCCGATTAGCTTGCGCTACACCGACGCCGGCCATGCCACGACGATGCCCGGTTTTCTCGGCGACGACACCGTGGGCACCACCATGTCGCGGGTACTGCGATCGGCAGACCTGACCATCACCGTCACCGTCTTCGACTTGCAGCTGCCTGCGGGCAGTCGGGCGGAGTTGGCGGCCGCGGCGCAGGAACTGATCGCACCGACTGTCTCGTCCGACGACCTGCGCGAACTCGCTGTCGACCTGGCAGTTCCGGCCCCGCTTCGCGAACCGGGAACGACTGCCGCCTGACCCGGTGTGCCGTGACGGGCATCTCTCGGGTGGGAGTTGGGCGGGCCCGGTGTCTATCCTGGTGAAGTCATGTCTGTTCAGCGCCCTCCCGTCTACTTCGACAATGCTGCCTCCACCGCGATGGTTCCCGAAGCCGTCGCGGCGATGGTTGATGCTTGGCGTCACCCCGGAAATGCATCGTCTCTGCACGGTGCTGGTCGGGCGGCGCGGCGCACTCTGGAGAAATCGCGCGAGGCTATCGCCCGCGACCTTGGTGCACGACCGTCCGAGGTGATCTTTACCGCCGGTGGTACCGAGTCCGACAATCTCGCGATCAAGGGCATCTACCGGGCCCGACGTCGCGAGGATGACCGTCTTCGCAAGATTGTTATTTCCGCCGTGGAGCATCACGCAGTGTTGGATCCGGCGCAGTGGCTAGCTGACGAAGCTGGTGCGGAATTGGTGGTCCTACCCGTCGACGAGAACGGTTTTGTACACCCGGATACGGTGCGCGCAGCGCTCGTCGAACATGCGGGCCAGATCGCGCTGATTTCGGTGATGTGGGCGAACAACGAGGTTGGCACCATCCAGCCGATCGCCGAGATCGCGCAACTCGGCCTTGACGCCGGGATTCCGGTGCACTCCGACGCCGTCGCAGCGGTTGGCCATCTGCCGGTCGACTTCACGACGAGCGGGCTATCGGCCATGTCGGTGGCGGCTCATAAGTTCGGCGGCCCGCAGGGCACCGGCGTTCTCTTGATCCGTCGGGATGTGGCTGCCGTTCCGCTCCTGCACGGTGGCGGTCACGAGCGAGACCTGCGATCCGGCACTCCCGATGTGGCATCCGCGGCGGGAATGGCTGCGGCTTTGCGGAAAGCGGTTGCCGGGCTCGACGACGAAACCGTGCGTGTCGCGGCATTGCGTGACCGCCTGGCTGAGGTGATTACGGCCGTTGGTGCCGTCCGGATCAACGGTGCGCGCACCGTCGACGAAAAGCTGGCATTGCCGGGTCTGCTGCACGTGTCGATTGACGGTTGCGAAGGCGACTCACTGCTGATGCTGCTCGATGCCAAAGGTGTCGAGTGTTCCACCGGATCGGCATGCACCGCGGGCGTTGCCGCAGCAAGCCACGTCCTCCTGGCGATGGGCTTGGACACCGCGACCGCCCGCGGATCGCTCCGGTTCTCGTTGGGACCGGACAACACAAACGAAGATGTCGACGTCGTCGCCGGGGTAATCGGTGAAGTCGTGGACCGTGCCCGGGCCGCAGGGTTGCTCTCGGTGGCTGGTGGGCGAACCGGAGGAAATTCCTAATGCGTGTACTTGCAGCAATGAGCGGTGGCGTCGATTCGGCTGTCGCCGCAGCGCGGGCGGTGGAAGCTGGGCACGAGGTGGTCGGTGTACACCTGGCATTGTCGACGGCCCCGGGTGCACTGCGCAGCGGGTCGCGCGGTTGCTGCTCCCGCGAGGACGCCGACGATGCTCGACGCGTCGCCGACCTGCTGGGCATTCCCTTTTACGTGTGGGATTTCGCCGCGAAGTTCAAGGAAGACGTGATCGACGAGTTCGTGGCGGCATACGCGGCGGGCGAAACCCCCAATCCATGCTTGTCGTGCAACGAGAAGATCAAGTTCTCGGCGCTCGCGGAGCGGGCCGTGGCACTCGGCTTCGACGCTCTCGCGACCGGCCACTACGCACGTTTGGAAGATGGCGTCTTGCGTCGCGCGGTCGACGCCGACAAGGACCAGTCCTATGTGCTCGCCGTGCTCGACCACGAGCAGTTGTCGCGTGCGATGTTTCCGGTGGGGGACACCGCTAAGCCGCAGATTCGCGAGGAAGCCGAGCGGCGCGGTCTAGCCGTCGCCGACAAGCCCGATTCCTACGACATCTGCTTCATTCCCAGTGGTGACACCCGTGCCTTCCTCGGTGCCAAGATCGGTATCCGCACCGGTTCCGTCGTTGATTCGGCGACGGGCGACGTCCTCGGCGAGCACGAAGGCGTTCACGGGTTCACGATCGGGCAGCGCAAGGGCCTCGGTATTGAAGCCCCCGCGGCGGATGGGCAGCCACGCTACGTGACCAGCATCGACCCCAACAGTGGGACGGTCACCGTCGGAGGTGCCGAAGAGCTCGAAGTCTGGTCCATTACCTCGAACAAGGCGATCTGGACTTCGGGTGTGACCCCTGACGGTCCCGTCGAATGCCTGGTCCAGGTCCGCGCACACGGTGGGTTGGCCCCCGCGATCGCCACGCCCGTTGACGGCGTTGATGGCCCAGAAATGCGGATTGAACTGCGCGAACCGCTGCGTGGCGTGGCCCGCGGCCAGGCAGCCGTGCTGTACCTCGCCGATGCGGTCAACGGTGATCAGGTGATTGGCTGTGGCCGCATCACCGGGACCGGGGTATGACCGAGGTTCTCGGATCGGTGCCGACCGGTGTCGGTACTGGTATCGGGTCGATGCCCGGAACCGATCCTCGTGAATCGGTGAAGGTCGCGACGGGCGAAGTCGACTTCCCCTTCCTGCCCGAACTGCCCGATCGGGGCGTGGGTGCAGACATGATCGGTCGCACCGGTGCGCTGTTGGTCGATATCAACGTTGACCTGGTGCACCGCGCCTACCGGCTTGCCGACCACCCGAACACCACAACTCGTCGTGCCCGCGACTGGCTGCGCTGGGACCTGGACGCTCTTGAAGAGCGTTGGGAAACAGTTGGTCTCATGGGGTCGGGCCGCGTGGTGAAGGTGCAGGCGTGCGGACCATTCACGTTGGGTGCACACATCGAATTGCGAGGCGGCCACAAGATTGTCAAGGACCGCGGCGCAGTGCGCGATATTGCGGCCTCTCTGACCGAAGGGCTCCGCGAGCACGTTGGGGAGTTGCAGCGGCGCCTCGGGGCGACGGTCGTCGTGCAGCTTGATGAGCCTGACGTGGGTCGCGTGATCGATGGTCGTGTGACGCCCCTGACCAGACTTGACCCGATACGTCCGATTCCGGCACCCGATGTCGCAGCGCAGTTGCAGGAAATGATTGACGCGCTCGGTGTGCCGGTAGTCCTGCATTCGTGCAATGTGCCCCGCTGGGATTTGACGAAGCAGCTCTCGTCGGTGGCGCTGTCGTTGGACGTGACGACGTTGGACGCGGCCCGCGACTACGACGGTCTCGGCAGTTTCCTGGACTCCGGGGGGATTCTCGCCGCGGGCCTGGTGCCGTCGACCGCACCCAAGGCGGGCGCGCCGCTGCAGGCCGAAGAGCTTGCCGCTGATCTCGCAAGCCTCATCGATCGCATCGGGCTGCCGCGAAACGTGCTGCGCGACAACATTCTTGTGACCCCGACCTGCGGCCTCGCCTCGGCTACGCCCGAATGGGCCGCGCGCGCACTGGAATTGGCGTCACAGGTGGCGTCGGGGTTGGCGAGCGACCCGGACTTCGCTGGCCCGTAGGCCAGCGCCTGTCACCAAGTGGGTTCGGGAATGACCGCGGTACCCACCTCATAATTAAACTTGCCGTCGCTACCCTTGGCGGTGATGGTGATCGGAAGCCACCCGTTGCGATCCTTGATCGCGCATTCCTGGGTGGCACCGTCCTTTTTCTCGAGGTCGCCCTTGCACCGCACTTCGCCAGTCTGATCGCCGAATTTCTCGGCCAGGGACTTCTGTGTTGCGGAAGCCAGATCGGACTTTGAAATCGAGTTGGAGGTGCCAACTGAAGCTTCAACGCTGCACGACGAGACTGCCGCGGCGACAAGCAGCGGAGCGGCCAGGGCAACGATCATGTTCTTCTTCACGAGGGTTCCTTCGCTGGTCAACGGTCTTCGTGCGGTCTAGTGGAGAACTTGGGTGGTGCCAGCCTAACGAGGGAAATCTCGTGTGGGAGGGAAGATAACGAACTACGCGGAATTCTCAAGTGCGGCGATGGCGCGTTTCGGAGCGATCTGCCGGAAGCTGGCGTCAAGGAGTTCAGCGATCTCGGCCCAGTCGGAGTCGGCCGCGAGATCGATGCCGAGCCAGCCGTAAGCACCGACGTAGGCGGGAACAAAAAACCGGTCGTCCTGGATCAGGGCTTCCCGTTCGACAGGGTCGGGGATGAACAACAGAGCCGTATCGCGCCGAACCTTGCTGCCCTTTTCTCCGCCGCCATACATCGCAAACATCTTCCCGCAGCGAAAGGTTGGACGACCATGCGCCACTTTCTCGGTCGCTTCCGGGAGTGCGAGGGCCGCCTTCCTCAAGCGGTGCAGGATCGGATCGGCGTCATCGAACATGATCGGATGCGGCATGAAACCAGGGTAGTTGCGGACCGTAGAGAGTGCGCAGATTCTCGTCGCAAGAAATGTCAGAACCCTCGGCTAATCTGGTCAAGTGAGTGAGGGTGAGAAGGTAAGCAGCACGAACGACGCCGGCGGCAACCAACCCGGGGGAACAGGCGAAGACTGGGCACGCGAATGGGCCCGGCTAGCCGAGGAAGTCCGCGGACACCAATTCCGCTACTACGTGCAAGATGCGCCGATCATCAGTGATGGGGAGTTCGACACCCTGCTGCGCCAGCTTGAGGCGCTCGAAACCGATCATCCTGAACTCGCGGTGCCCGATTCGCCAACCAAACTGGTTGGCGGAGGATTCTCCACCGAATTCACCTCCGTCGACCACCTCGAACGCATGATGTCGCTCGACAACGTCTTCGACCACACCGAGATGCGCGACTGGGTGGCCCGCACCCAAGCCGAAGTCGGTGCTGGCGCAGAGTTCTTGTGCGAGTTGAAGATTGACGGTGTCGCGTTGTCGCTGGTGTACGAGAACGGCAAGCTGGTTCGCGGCGTCACCCGAGGCGACGGTCGTACCGGCGAGGACGTGACCCTCAACGCCCGCACCATTACCGACGTTCCGCACCAACTCGACGCTTCCGTCCGGCCGGTGCCGACGCTTCTGGAAGTTCGCGGCGAAGTTTTCTTCCGCCTCGAAGACTTCGCGGTCCTGAACGCCTCCCTGGTCGAGGACGGCAAAGCGCCGTTCGCGAACCCCCGCAACTCGGCGGCTGGCTCGCTGCGTCAAAAGAACCCGCAGATAACCGCCAAGCGGCACCTGCGGATGATCTGCCACGGCATCGGCAAGATCGACGGATGGAAGCCCGAATCACTGCACGAGGCTTACCTCGCGCTCGGTGATTGGGGTCTGCCAGTCTCCACCCACACTCGCAAAGTTACCGGCGCAGACGACATCGTCGCCGCCGTCGACTACTGGGGCGAAAACCGACACTCGGTAGAACACGAAATCGATGGTCTCGTCGTCAAAGTCGACGATGTCTCCCTGCAGCGCAGGCTCGGTGCCACCTCCCGCGCCCCGCGCTGGGCCATCGCCTACAAATACCCACCCGAAGAAGTCACCACCAAGCTTCTCGACATCATGGTCGGCGTCGGCCGCACGGGTCGCATCACGCCGTGGGCACTAATGGAACCGGTATTGGTCGCCGGGTCCACAGTCGCACGCGCCACCCTGCACAACGGTTTCGAAGTACAACGCAAGGGCGTGCTGATTGGTGACACCATCACCATTCGCAAGGCAGGCGACGTAATTCCGGAGGTGCTCGGCCCCGTCGTGGAACTGCGCGACGGCACCGAACGCGCCTTCGTCATGCCCACCAACTGCCCCGAGTGCGGTACCGAACTCGCTCCGGCGAAAGAGGGCGACAAAGACATCCGCTGCCCCAACCAGCGATCGTGCCCGGGCCAACTGCGTGAGCGGCTGTTCTACCTGGCCGGTCGTGGAGCGTTCGATATTGAAGCGCTCGGCTACGAGGGTGCGCAAGCACTCCTGTCCAGCGGCGTGCTCACCGATGAGGGGGACCTCTTTTCGCTCACGGCCGACGACCTCACGAAGACCGACATTTACACCACCAAGGCCGGTCAGTTGTCGGCCAACGGCAAACGGTTCCTGCAGAATCTCGACAAAGCCAAGGACGTTCCCCTGTGGCGGGTAATTGTGGCGCTGTCGATCCGGCACGTCGGTCCCACCCCGGCCCGTGCGTTGGCGACAGCCTTTGGCAATCTCGAAGCGATCCAGAACGCTTCCGTCGATGAACTTGCCCAGGTCGACGGGCTGGGTCCCACCCGTGCGGCCAGCGTCCACGACTGGTTTTCCGTCGACTGGCATCGCGAGATCGTCGCGAAATGGCGGGCCGCGGGCGTCGCCATGGCAGATCAACGCGACGACTCCATCGAACGGACTCTCGAAGGCAAGACAATCGTTGTGACGGGATCGCTCGTCGACTTCTCCCGCGACGGCGCCAAGGAAGCAATCATCGCCCGCGGCGGCAAGGCTTCCGGTTCGGTATCGAAGAAGACCGACTACGTCGTCATCGGTGATTCACCCGGGAGCAAGGCCGCCAAGGCCGAGGAACTCGGTGTGCCGATCTTGGATGAGGATGGCTTCAAGGTGCTCCTTGAGACCGGGAGCGCGGGAGGCACCGATTCCGAAAGCAGTGAAGCCGACGAGGACTAGCCTCGCCGGCTTCGTCCCGCAGAATCGGGCTCAGCCTTCCTTCGGCTTCTTGGTGTGCAGCAGGGTGCCGATGATTCCGGTCAGGTAGCCGAGGCGCGCGACCTCTGCGGGACGGAAATCCGGGCCGGCAATCCGGCCCAGCAGCAGCACCTTTCCGGATGTACCCAGCGGTGCCGCCGCCAACCTGGTGTCCATGTCGCGCCACGACGCGGGAATCCATTCGGCTTCCGAGTCGAACGAGGTCGGATGGTCGAGGGGGAGCCAATCGGCCACTTCCAACGGGCTTTCGGGTGCACCGGAACTGCCGTACAACCGCAGGACATCGGGCCCGGGCTTGGAAATCACCGTCGCCCACGACACCCGTAGGACACGCGGCGCGTAGTCGGCTAGGACCTGCAGGCCATCCTTCCCGCCGGCGGCCACGCGGTCGATTAGTTCGAGTTCCAGGTGAGTATCGAGGACTCCGGCATGCGGGCGGATCGAATCGACGTGCACCCCTGCCACCTTCTCGGACGCGGTGATCAATGTGTCGGGGAGGGCCCCGGAGGGCAAATCGACTACGAGGTCATCAACGACGAAGCCATCCTCGCGTTCCACCACCTCTAGCGAGCGGATATCAGCACCAATGGTGCCGAGTTGCACGGCGAGCATGCCGAGGCTGCCGGGGCGATCGTTGAGGACAACGCGGAGTAGGTAGGTCGACGGACTCATTGGTTTGGCGTCGACGCCAGCGGCCGTACACCGACGGCTGTGCCGTACGCGCATACCTCTACGCCGCCCGACCCCGCATACTCATTGGTTTCAAAGCGGAAGGCGACGACCGCGTTCGCACCTTTGCCGGTGGCCTCGGCTGCCAGTCGGTTCAGCGCCTCGTGTCGGGCCTCGTGGAGAAGTTCGGTGATGCCCCTCAATTCGCCACCGGCGAGGGATTTAAAGCTGGCACCGATATTTGAGCCGATGTGGCGGGATCTCACCGTGAGGCCGAATACCTCCCCGAATGTGTGCTCGATCTGGTAGCCGGGAAGTTCATTCGTGGTGACGATGATCATGTGTTCAAACTACCTTGGGGCGCGTGTGGCAGCCACCGATGGATCATTCGATTGACGCAGCCCTCCCTGCCCGGGACGCTGTCGGAGGGGCCGCATATCCTTGTATGAAGTCCAATCCGAAATTCCCGTATCTGTAGAGAGGTCGAGGAATGTCTACCGATTCCCAGCCGGCGATCAGCCGGGATGAAGTCGCGCATCTGGCGCGGCTGTCCCGACTGGCGCTCGATGATGCCGAACTTGATCGGTACGCGTCGCAACTCGACTCAATCCTGAGCCACGTCGCCCAGATTTCCGAGGTCGCCGCAGACAACGTGGCGCCGACCGCGCACCCCGCTGAATTGCGCGATCCGTTGCGTCCGGATGTCGTGGTTCCCGGCCTCACCGCAGAGCAGGCTCTTTCTGGTGCGCCCGCCGTCGAACAGGAGCGCTTTGCCGTTCCGCAGATCCTGGGGGAAGAGTAAGCGTGAGCAACACCCGTACCGCCGGTGATATCACCGGTCTGTCCGCAGCCGACCTCGCAGGCAAGATCGCTGCTCGCGAATTGTCGTCGGTCGAGGTCACTCAAGCGCACCTGGATCGGATTGGCGAGATCGATGGTGAACTCGGAGCCTTCCTGCATGTCGGTGCATCCGAGGCATTGGCTGCCGCCAAGTCCGCTGATGAAGCCATCGCCGCTGGGCAGGCACCGTCGGCATTGGCCGGAGTGCCGATCGCGCTGAAAGACGTCTTCACCACTGTCGACGCCCCGACAACCTGCGGATCCAAGATGCTTGAAGGTTGGGTGTCGCCGTACGACGCGACCGTGACCGCGAAGCTTCGCGCCGCCGGTATTCCGATCCTCGGCAAAACCAACATGGACGAGTTTGCGATGGGCTCGTCGACGGAAAACTCCGCGTACCAGGTCACTCGCAACCCTTGGGATGTCACGCGCATTCCCGGCGGCTCGGGCGGCGGCAGTGCTGCAGCACTCGCGTCGTACCAGGCACCCCTTGCGATCGGCACCGACACGGGCGGCTCCATTCGTCAGCCCGCGTCGGTCACCGCGACCGTCGGCGTCAAGCCGACCTACGGCACCGTCTCGCGTTACGGTCTTGTCGCCTGTGCGTCGTCGCTCGATCAAGGCGGACCCTGCGGTCGTACCGTTCTCGACACCGCTCTGCTGCACTCGGTAATCGCCGGCCACGACCCCCGCGATGCGACGTCGATCGACGCCGCCATTCCGGATGTGGTTGGTGCCGCACTTGCCGGTGCCACCGGCGACCTCTCGGGCATGCGCATCGGCGTCGTCAAGCAGTTGCAGGGCGACGGATACCAGGCAGGCGTGCTGGAATCGTTCCAGGCAGCGTGCGAGGTGCTCACCGGTCTCGGTGCCACCATTGTTGAGGTCGATTGCCCGCACTTCACCTACGCTCTCGGCGCGTACTACTTGATCCTCCCGTCGGAGGTGTCGAGTAACCTCGCGCGCTTCGACGCTATGCGCTACGGCCTCCGCGTCGGCGACGACGGCACCCACAGCGCAGACGAAGTGATGGCGCTGACGCGAGAAGCTGGCTTTGGTCCGGAAGTGAAGCGCCGCATCATGATCGGTACCTATGCGCTGAGCTCCGGTGCCTACGATGCCTTCTACGGGCAGGCGCAGAAGGTCCGCACACTGATTGCACAGGACTTCGCGAAGGCCTACCAGGACGTCGATGTCCTGATTTCGCCGACCACACCGACGACGCCGTTCAAGTTGGGCGAGAAGGTCGACGACCCGTTGTCGATGTACCTGTTCGATCTCTGCACGCTTCCGGTCAACCTGGCCGGTACGGCCGCGATGTCGGTGCCCTCGGGCGTTTCCAGCGACGACGGCCTGCCGGTCGGTCTGCAGATCATGGCTCCGGCCATGGCCGACGACCGCCTGTACCGGGTCGGCGCGGCCTACGAGGCGGCGCGCGGCCCCGTCGCCTGACACAGGTCAACAACGAGCGGTGCCCCGGTGATTTGTTGAATCACCGGGGCACTTCCGATTTGTCGCTTCAGTCAATGCAACCTGCGGGCATGCGGGTGAGCGCAGATCCCTGCTCAATCCCGTAGCGGTGCCCGTGGCCGGTGGGAACATCGAGCGAGCCAACGAGGTCGAGCACCGTCGCCGTCGCCGACACCGCAGGTAACCATGCACGGTGTTCGCCGTCCGCCCGCGGCGTCGGTCTCCAAAGCAGGGAGAGCGCAAAACCAGGAACCGGATCGTCGTGATTGGCGACGATGACACGACGTTCGCACGCGGCGAGTGCGCGGATGGTTCCGGCCGGGGGACCGGTAAGAATCGTTCCCGCAACGTCGACCTTTGCCGAGCGTGCCCACTCGCGGGCCGCGTCCGCTCCGACCGCGCCGAGGCTTTGGCCCACCAGATAGATCCGTGGCCGCTGCGACGCTGGCACCCGCGTAGCTTCCTCCCAGAGACGTGATAGCAGAGCAACAGTCGCATCGCCGGCGCGGTCGGGATCCGAGACGAAGGCCCGCCACGAAGGCACGTTGTCGTACTGCAGCGCTAGGCTCCGGACCGACCCGCCGAACTGTCGGCTCAAGCCCTCGATGGAACTGGCATCGACCCAACCCGATCCGGTGGGCACCACTAGCGCCACCGCCCGTTGCGTTAAGCCGCCACGAGCGACCCACCGTTCGACTAGTCGGTCGGCCCGGACTTGGAAAGATCCGGGTTCGCTCAATGCGCTGTAGAGCAAATCGGATCGATCGGGACGATCCGCCGTTGTCGCCTGCGCGGCGGATCCCGGAACCAGGAAGGTAGCGATCACCAACCCAACCAGTCCGAGGCCGACCAACCGCCGCCGCGGCACCTGTACCGCTGCCGCGACGCCAGCCGCCGTCGCAAGTGGGATCAGCCAAACAGTGAGTACCCACCAGGGGCCAATCGCCGGGACGCCGAGCGTGCATCGCACAGCGATCTCGTGTCGTACAGCGAACCCGAGCGCGACGCTGACGGTCATTAGACCGGCGGCGATCCAGAGTGGATGCACACAGGTGGGGCGGCGACGCCAGATCCGGTTCATGCCTGATCCAATGGCACCGCCGACTCCCATACCGATCACCGTGAGGACCGATCCGGCTGCCGTCGCGACCAGCACCGACCGCGGCAGCATTCCCGGCGACAAGGCCAACAGCCGTCCGACGAGCGCTCCGAACGCGACCGACGGGGGTACCCGCAGCCAATTCACGACAGGCCCAGCGCTTCGACTGCGCGTGTCAGATAGGTGACCGCGATATCGCCGGTAGTTTCCGGTCGCGGTGGCCCGGAGCGTTGCCGCCAGGTATTGAGCGAAACCGCGACCCGCGCCGTTTCGGCGGCAGCGGTGCACCCGGGGGTCGGCGATAGTCGGCAACTGTTGTGCATGTCGTCAAACAGTTTTCGGTCGAGGGCTTGCCTCGCCCAGGCACCGATCGGACGACCTTCACTGTCGGCGTCGCGGAGAAGGTCGTAGCCGAAATCGTGCGCCCGGCACGCGTTCGTGAACGCGTCTGGCAGCGATATTGGTGAGGAGCAGTCACCGTGCGGATTGAGAGGTCGAGCGTCGACCACTTCGGGCGTGTAGCCGAATCGTTCGACGAACTTTGCCGGGAGATACGCGAGCGCGTCGAGCGGGTGATCGCTGACTAGAGCGACGATGGCCCGCTCGGTTTGGAAAGCGGGATGTACCGGGGGGTCGCCAGCTTTCACGTCGGCGACCGCGACGGCGATTGGGACCGCACCGAGCAAGCCCACTGTCGCGACGAACCCGACGACGAATCTCAGGGCCCACTTTCGGACGCGGTGGCGGGGCGGGGCGAGCGCGGTTCTGTCGGTGTCGTTGGACGTCATGGTGGCAACGCTATGAACGGCAAACACTGTGCCGGATCGCCCGGAAAGGCCAGATTGACGGGGTTCTCGCGGGGTAGCCGAAGTTCCTACCTCACCCGCAGGAGGCATTGCGATTTCGCTCCTGTGGGGGAGGCACCGGGAGTTGCGGGCCCCTATCGTCGAAGTGTGAAGACTTCTGTTGCGCAGAGATTGGTGGCGGGGTTCCGATCTGTGCGCCCGTACGTCGATCAGATCAGCGACCCCGCAGTGCATCGCTATCTGTCGCGGGGGCGGAACTGGTTTGCCGCATTGCTCGCAGTAGCAATGATCGCCGTGTGCTGGCCGGTCCTCGGCGAATACACCAGCCTGCCTGCTTTCCTCCTCCCCGTGTTCGCCATCGTTGGATGCTGCGGGCTGGCGCTCTTGTTTACCGGTCCAGATGGCGTCAGGTTCGGTTGGGCGGCCACCCTCATCACGTCCGGCGTGGCGTCATTGGTGCCGGGCGCGGACTCGTGGTCGATGCCGATCCCGCTGTTCCTGGTGCTGTTGGTGATGACGGTCGCCGCACTCTGGACTCAGCCATTGCGGACGCTGCCGATCATTACCGTCGCGACCGCGGGTGTCTTCTTTGTCGGGCTACCCCTGAGTGCGGTCGTCGGATGGGTGTTCGCTCTCGTAGTTGTCGCGATAAGTACCGCATTCCTGCGCTATCGGACACTGTCGCAGAAGGAGATCGCCGTACAGACCGAGGCAACCGAAGTGCTGCGCGCCCGCGAAGCGGTGCTCGCGGAACGATCCCGGATCGCCCGTGACCTGCACGATATCGTGGCTCACCGGATGTCAATGGTGGTGGTCATGGCTCAAACTGCGCAGTTCCGGCTGGCGGCCGCCGAACCTCGGGAGCAGGTCGGCCCTGGCACGGTGCGAGAGTTCGCGGCCATCGCCGATGCCGCCCGCGAGTCGCTCGATGAAGTTCGACAACTGCTCGGGGTACTGTCACCGCACAGTGACCGTGGTGCTGCACTCGCTCCGGTGCCGGGGCTCGACGCGCTGTCCGAACTGGTCGATGAAGTCCGGGCGATCGGCGTCACCGTTGAGTTCGACAGCACTGTGGTGCGCGACGATGTTGCCCCGGCAGTGGGGACAGCGGTGTACCGAATTGTGCAGGAATCGATCACCAACGCGACTCGGCATGCGCCAGGTGCGGATATTGCGGTTCGAATGCAACCGGACGCCGGCCATGCTGGCCGACTCGTCGTCGAGGTCGTGAATGGTGGACCCACCAGGCCGGTCGGCGACGCCCACGGCGGTGGTCGAGGGATTCTGGGCATGACTGAGCGCGCGCTAGCCGTCGGCGGCACGCTGACCGCAGCACCTCGGCCGGGTGGCGGTTTTGTCGTTCGCTCCAGCATGCCCGCCAATCCCATCGGGCGCGCTGAGCCCGGCGATCCGCCCAATTCGGATTCGGACGAGGCTTTGGATACGGCAACCAGCGCGCCGACCCAGCAGCCTTCGGCAGGTACCGAGCCACCCGAACTAGGCTGAGTGACGTGCCGATTACTGTGCTGATTGCCGATGATCAAGCGATGGTTCGGGCGGGATTCGCGGCTCTGTTGGATGCGGCTGACGGAATTTCTGTGCTCGGCGACGCCGAGGATGGGCTCGCCGCCGTCGAACAGGTCCGCCGACTGAACCCCGACGTTGTCCTGATGGATGTACGGATGCCGCGGCGCGATGGGCTGTGGGCGGCCGAGCAGATCATTTCCGGGGGCTCGAATTCGAAAGTGTTGATGCTCACCACCTTTGATATCGACGACTACGTGTACTCCGCGTTGCGCATCGGCGCGTCAGGATTTCTACTGAAGGATGCGCCAGCTGACGAGTTGGTGCGTGCGGTCCGCGTGGTTGCGGCAGGTGACGCCCTGCTCGCACCTTCGGTGACGAAGCGGCTCATCCAGAAGGTCACTGCGACGTCTGGACGTGTGCGCACCAACGCTGCTTCCGCCCTCACTCCGCGTGAGCTGGAGGTGCTGTTGACTGTGGCTGACGGAAAATCGAATGCGGAGATAGGACAGGATCTGTTCGTCTCCGAGCAGACGGTCAAAACGCACGTGAGCAACATGCTGACCAAACTCGGTTTACGCGATCGTGCCCAGGCGGTCGTGTTCGCGTACGAGAACGGACTGAAGTAGAACATGGTCTGATGAAGACCGACATCTGTCTCCTTTCACGAGAGGTCTCACAGCGATGGCCCGATTCGGCATTCTGACTTCCGGTGGCGACTGCCCCGGCCTCAACGCGGTCATCCGCGGGACCGTCCTCCAGGGCACCAAGGTTCACGGGCAAGAGTTTGTCGGCTTCAAAGATGGATTCCACGGCCTGGTCTACGGCGATGTTGTGGATCTGGATCGCACTGCCGTGCAAGGCATTTCATCGCAGGGTGGCACCATTATTGGGACCAGCAGGTTTGGCCCGTATGAACCCGACGGCGGCCCGGACAATATCAAGGGCGTTCTCGCTCGGCTCGGGATCGACGCGGTCATCGCGGTCGGCGGCGACGGAACCATGGCCGCTGCCAACCGCTTGTTGACGGACGGGATCCCGATCGTTGGCGTACCGAAGACCATCGACAACGACCTCAACGCCACCGACTACACGTTCGGTTTCAATACTGCCGTGGAAGTGGCGACCGAGGCTGTTGACCGACTTCGAACTACCGGCAACTCCCACAAACGGTGCATGGTGCTGGAAGTGATGGGCAGGCATGCGGGCTGGATTGCCATGTATTCGGGGGTTGCGGCCGGGGCGCACGCCATTCTGATCCCGGAACAGCCTGAAACACTCGAGCAGATCTGCGAATGGGTCCTCAGCGTCCAGGACCGCGGGCGCTCTCCGATGGTGGTTGTTGCCGAAGGGTTCACCTTCCCACACATGGATGAAGCCCACTCGCATAAGGGTCTCGATGGCTTCAACCGGCCTCGTCTGGGCGGGATCGGCGACATCTTGGCCCCGCTCATCGAAGAACACACTGGCATCGAGACACGTTCGACGACGCTCGGCTACATCCAGCGCGGCGGTGTTCCGAGTGCCTGGGACCGCACGCTCGGCACTCGATTCGGTCAGGCTGTCAGCGACTTGGTCGCCGACGGTCAGTGGGGGCAGATGGTGGCGTTGCGCGGGACCGATATTGTCCGCGTCCCCTTCGCCGAAGCCGTGGGGAATCCTAAAACGGTGCCGCTTGATTACTACCGGGGTGCGCGAGCGATCTTCGGCTGATCCCACGCGATACTGGCGACACCGACCGCGACCGCCCCAGATACGATGGACGGCATGAGTGCGGCTACCGACGAACTGATGGACTTCGACGACGTCATCGAGACCTACGACCCTGTTATGGGTATGGAAGTCCACGTCGAACTGGGTACGGAAACCAAAATGTTCTGCGGGTGCCCGACGGGCTTCGGTGCTGAGCCGAATACGCAGGTCTGCCCGTCGTGCCTCGGACTGCCGGGGGCATTGCCCGTCGCCAACGCGAAGGCGGTCGAATCGGCCATCCGCATCGGCTTGGCGCTGAACTGCTCGATCCGTGAGTCCAGCGTCTTCGCTCGCAAGAACTACTTCTACCCGGATCAGCCGAAGAACTATCAGATCAGCCAGTACGACAAGCCGACGTCGTACGACGGTTACTTGGATGTGAACCTGTCCGACGGGACGGTGTGGCGCGTGGAGATTGAACGCGCGCACATCGAGGAAGACACCGGTAAGTCGCTGCACATCGGTGGTTCGACGGGCCGTATCCACGGCGCGAGCCATTCGCTGCTCGACTACAACCGCGCCGGTGTGCCGCTCGTCGAGATCGTCACCCGGCCAATCGAAGGTGCCGGCGCACGTGCCCCGGAAGTTGCGCGTGCCTATGTCACCGCCCTGCGCGACTTGCTGAAGTCGCTCAATGTGTCCGACGTCCGCATGGATCAGGGGTCGATGCGCTGCGACGTCAACCTGTCACTGATGGCCAAGGGGGCAAACGAGTTTGGCACCCGCACCGAGACGAAGAACGTCAACTCGCTGAAATCGGTAGAACAGGCGGTGCGTTTCGAAATGCAGCGTCAGGCCGTCATCTTGTCGGGCGGTGGCGAAATCATTCAGGAGACGCGTCACTTCCACGAGGCCGACGGCACCACTTCTGCAGGTCGCCGCAAAGAGACTGCCGAGGATTACCGGTACTTCCCGGAGCCGGACTTGCCGCCGGTGATTGCCGATCCGGCTTGGGTTGAGACTTTGCGCGGCACCCTCCCAGAACTGCCCTGGATCCGCCGTGCGCGCATTCAAGAACAGTGGGGCGTGTCCGACGAAGTGATGCGCGACCTGGTGAATGTCGGCGCCGTCGACCTCATCATCGAGACCGCCGAAGCCGGTGCCTCCG
This sequence comes from Gordonia sp. 34D, assembly GCF_056682775.1. Lineage (NCBI taxonomy): Bacteria > Bacillati > Actinomycetota > Actinomycetes > Mycobacteriales > Gordoniaceae > Gordonia > Gordonia sp. 34D. The sequence continues at coordinate 319,865 of NZ_CM155293.1, forward strand.
CTGACTCGGCTCGCAGCTGGTGGGTATCGTTCCTGGCGCAGCAGGCCAACACCCGTGGCACCGAGCTGGCTGATCTGGCTATCACGCCGAAGCAGGTGGCTGAAGTCATCGGCATGGTCGACGACGGCAAGCTGACGAACAAACTGGCGCAGCAGGTTGTGGTTGCGGTCCTCGACGGCGAAGGCGAGCCCGCCCAGATTGTTGCCGACCGCGGACTCGAAGTGGTGCGCGACGATTCGGCACTGCAGAAGGCTGTCGATGAGGCCTTGGCCGCGAACCCCGACATCGCGGAGAAGATCCGGTCGGGCAAGGTGCAAGCGGCAGGCAAGATCGTCGGCGACGTCATGAAGGCCACTCGCGGACAGGCCGACCCCGCTCGCGTCAAGGAACTCGTCCTGGCAGCTTGTGAGTAGAGGGCTGCTTGCGAGTAGAGGGCTGCTTGCGAGTAGCGAGTTGCCTGCGAGGTAGGGGTTGGGGCCGGGCCTCCTAGGTCCGGTCTTCGCCTGCTTTTGGTGACTCTACGGCGACGCGGTCGTCGAACGACTTCACGTTGGAGCCGGGAGTTGTCTTATTGACGGTGGCGAGTTGCATTGCCGCGCCACCGAAGGTGGTGAGCCGGCCGACGGCACCGTAGGTCTTCGTGTAGTCCTGAGTGTCGGGTTGTCCCACCGAAGTGCTGCCAGCGGTCGGTTTGATGAAGATGTTCATGGTGCGACTTTTTGCGGCGGACACAGCGATCCAGTTGTCGCCGACGGCACATCCGCTGACGCCGGGGCGGTTGGCGAAGGTCCACAGGGTTTGGAGACCTTTGGGACCGACCAGCGATAGGCGGTCGCCTGCCGAGCCGCTGTCGGCGACGAATAGTTGTCCGTCAGCTCCGGAAGATGGGCACAAGGCCACATTGGAGCCGAGCCCCGACGCACGGATGTCCGGTTTGGGTTGCGACTGGTTGGGGTCGATCGAGAAGATTTTTCCTGCGAGCGATGCCTGATTGGTTGCCGCTCCGGGGTTGTCGGCGTCGCCGGTCGCGACGATCAATTCTGTCGGGGAGGCGAAAGAAATCGAACCCAAATTGCCGGTGGGGCCCTTCGGGATTCCCGTCAGGACAGGTTTCACCGAACCGGTCGGCGCGATGCGGACGATCCGATTGTCGGACCCAGTGGTGACAAGGGCATAGATCATCTGATCCTGCATGTACGTCGGCGACATTTCGAAGTCGATGAGGCCGCCGTCACCCGAGGCGTCGATATCGGGAACGGTGGCGACGACTCGCTGTGGTCCGTACCGCTTCGACAGGATAATTTTGCCCGTTGTTCGTTCGGCCACATAGGTGGTGCGTCCCTGGGCGTCGCCTGGGCGCAGTCCGCTTGTCGATTCGAGGCACGTCGCAATAACTGCTGGGTTTGGGTCGATGCACGGTCCCGTCGGCGGCGGACCACCGTCGGGGTTTTCGGGCGGCGCTGGCGGAAGCTGAGGTGCGCGTTCCATCGTCGGCACGTTGGTGAAAGTTCCCTGATCGGCCGCCTGATCGGTCTCACTGAAGTTGGCGCACGAAGTAGCCATCAGTGTTGCGGTGATCGCGGAGGTGACGGCGAGCAGGGCGCGACGGGTGGTCCCGGGGTGCGACGGCATCCCTCCACTCTAACGATCGTTACCAAATCGTCGGGTGGCGCTAAGCCTTCACTGAGGTTGCCGCTAATAGAGTCGAAGTCGTGAGTAGTACCGATGACACGTTCCCGGAGGGTGGCTCTTCGTCGCCAGCCAGTAGCCCCTATGACGAGCCGACCCAAGCGATCGAGAAGGTGCGGGTTAGGCGGCCGAAGCCGGATAACGATGACTTCTTCGACCGGCACGGGCGTAAGCCTGCACCAGAAGTGCGGACGGTGATCGACGCGAAGGCTGCTCGCGATGACGCCGGTGATCAGGCCGACGATGCGGCTACTGAAGCGCTTCCCGTTGCTGAAACCGCGGAGTTGAGCGCCGCAGACGAGGGGCAACTGTCGGACCACGAGGCGTCCACCAACACTGGGTCCAACAAAACTGGGTCCATCATCAAGGCTGAGCCGCTTCCGACGGAAAATCCGGTGAAGAAGAGCGTCTCTGACGAGCCTGTCCGCACTGAGCCGTTCGTGGACGATGACAGCTCTGCGATCGCGGACGCTGATTCCGACGACGACGAGGCGGCGCAGCGTCGCCGCTATGCCGAGCACCTAACGGAGCCGCCGCTGCCCTACATCGAGCCGCAGCCCACGACGCCGCTCGAATTCGAAAACGACTACACCGAAGAGTTGCCGACGCACCTTCCCGAGGCCGCGGAACCAGCAGTGGTGAGTGAATCCGGGCCCGAGGTGGTGCCCGTGCGTCGAGGCACCCTCGATCTGGGTCTGCTCATTCTGCGGGTCGTCGTCGGCTTGACGTTCACGCTGCATGGTTTGCAGAAGCTGACGGGCTGGATGAACGGCCCCGGTCAGAACGGTTTCGCCGATTACCTGGCCAACAAGCCGAACCCGGCCATCGGGTTCCACGACAACGTGACGACGATCCTGTCGTTGGCTGCGGGTATTACCGAGACTGCTGGCGGAATCCTGCTCATTCTGGGCCTGTTGACGCCGATCGCGGGTGCCGCGTTGCTTGGCACCATTCTTGTCGCGCTCACGTACAAGGCGACGCTGGCCGGTGGCCTCTGGTTCTTCAATGCGGACGGTGGCGGCAATGGACTTGAACTGGAGATTCTGTTGGCTGCGGCCGCCATCGCGCTCATTTTGACCGGTCCGGGTACGTATTCCGTTGACCGTCGCTGGGGTTGGTCGCGGCGTCCCGCATGGGGATCTGCCGCCTGGGTCATCGTCGGCATCGGTGCCGCAGTCGCCGTCTGGATGATCTTCAACGGTTCCAACCCGCTGCAAGCGACGGGACATTTCATTCCGTAGGGTTACCCGTACCAAATGGCCAGTGCCCGTTGTGACTTTGCTGAAGTCACAACGGGCACTGGCTATTTGGCGGAACGAGTCGAGCTAGTCGACGACGCGCACAGCGCCCTTGTCGGCTGAGGTTGCGAGCTTCGCATAGGCGCGAAGTGCGGTCGTGACGACGCGGTCGCGGTTAACCGGCTTCCACGGGTTCTCCGAGGCTTCCATCTTGGCGCGGCGGTCGGCGAGGGTTTCGTCGTCGACGAGGAGTTTCAAAGCACGCTCCTTGACGTCGATGTAGATCTCGTCGCCGTCTTCGATCAGACCGATCGCGCCGCCAGCGGCAGCCTCGGGTGCCATGTGGCCGATCGAAAGACCAGACGATCCACCCGAGAAACGACCATCGGTGATGAGCGCGCACTTCTTGCCCATGCCGGTGCCCTTCATAAAGGCGGTCGGATGCAGCATTTCCTGCATGCCGGGCCCGCCAGCGGGACCCTCGTAACGGACGACGAGCACCTCGCCTGCCTGCAGTTCCTTCGACAGGATGGCGTGAACGGCAGCCTCCTGGCTTTCCACGACGCGCGCTGGTCCTTGGAAATGCCACAGGTCTTCGTCGATGCCCGCGGTCTTGAGGACCGAACCGTTGGGGGCGATATTGCCACTCAACACGCACAGGCCACCTTCCTCGGTGTACTTGTGCTCAAAGTCGCGGATGCAGCCTTCGGCGGCGTCAGTGTCGAGCGAACTCCACCGATTACTCGTCGAGAACGGCTCCGTGGTACGGACGCCACCGGGCGCTGCATGGAAGAGTTCGAAGGCTTCCTCGGTTGCGGTCCCTGACCGAATGTCCCAGTCGTCAAGGAACGAGGCCAACGTCGGGGAGTGAACCGTCGACGCGGTGTCGTCGATCAGGCCAGCGCGCCGCAGTTCGCCGAGGATGGCGGGAATGCCGCCAGCCCGGTGCACGTCTTCCATGTGGTAGTCGGAGTTGGGCGAAACCTTCGACAGGCACGGCACGTTCCGGCTGATCTCGTCGATGACATCGAGGTTGAAGTCCTTGACCTCGCCTTCCTGGGCGGCGGCGAGAATGTGCAGCACCGTATTAGTACTGCCACCCATGGCAACGTCGAGTGCCATCGCGTTGCGGAACGCCGTCGCCGTGGCGATGTTGCGGGGCAGCACCGAGGCATCGTCGTTCTGGTACCAGCGGTTCGCCGCTTCGACGATCGTGGTGCCTGCGCGTGAGAACAGGTCGCGGCGCGCAACGTTGGTTGCGAGCGTCGAACCGTTGCCCGGCAGAGCCAGACCCAACGCCTCGGTGAGGCAGTTCATCGAGTTGGCGGTGAACATGCCCGAGCACGAACCGCAGGTGGGGCAGGCGCTGAGTTCGACAGCGGCCAAACCGGCGTCGTCGACCTCGTCGTTCGCGGAGGCAGAGATGGCGGTGATCAAGTCGGTCGGTGCCTGGGCAACACCGTTAACGACGACGGCCTTACCGGCCTCCATCGGTCCACCGGACACAAACACGGTCGGGATGTTCAGTCGCATCGCGGCGTTCAGCATGCCGGGCGTGATCTTGTCGCAGTTCGAAATGCAGACCAGGGCGTCAGCGGTGTGCGCGTTCACCATGTACTCGACGGAGTCGGCGATGATCTCCCGGCTAGGAAGGGAGTAAAGCATGCCGCCATGGCCCATCGCGATACCGTCGTCGACGGCAATCGTGTGGAACTCGCGGGGTACGCCACCGGCGGCGCGAACAGCGTCCGCCACGATCTCGCCGACATCCTTCAGGTGCACGTGACCGGGCACAAACTGGGTGTACGAGTTGGCGATCGCAACGATCGGCTTGCCGAAATCGTCGTCGGTCATTCCGGTGGCGCGCCACAGGGCGCGGGCACCGGATGCTTCACGGCCGACAGTGGTGGTGCGAGAGCGCAGGGCTGGCATGAAAATTCCTCGCTAGATAAATCGCTGAATGGGGCCCGAACGGGCTGTTGATCGGACGCAGTCCACATTACGCGCCGCCCGATGGCCAACCGTTTCCGGTGGTGGACAGCACGTTTGGCCCGGCGGTCGCTGCCGCGAATCCCGTCAGATGCCAAGCACCGTTTTAGCGATCATGAAATAGATGACCAGGCCGGTGGCGTCGCAGAAGGTGGAAATGAACGGCGTGGAGAAGACTGCGGGGTCGACGCGCACAGTTCTGGCGATCAACGGCATCAGGCCGCCGACGGTAGCAGCAACCATACAAACTGACACGATCGTCAAACCGATGACGGTGCCGATGCCGAAGTCGTAGGCGATGCCAGCGACTAGGAAGCCGACTAAGCCCAGCGCCGAACCCATGGTGATTCCGACACTGAGTTCCTTGCCTGCGACCCGCAGGACGTCGGCCGTGGTGACTTCGTCAATTGCCAGGGCGCGGGTCACCGTGGTTGCGGCCTGGGAACCGGTGTTGCCACCAATGCCGGTTAGCAGGGGGATGAATAGGGCCAATGCGACGCGCTGTTCCAAGGTTCCCTCGAAGATCTCCAGCACGTTAACCGTCAAGATCGCCGAGATCGCCAAGACGAACAGCCACACGATCCGTGCCCGCGTGATCGCAAACACCGAGGCCTGCAAGTACGGCGTCTTAAGGACTTCGCGGGCACCGGCGCGAGCCTCGTCCTCGTCGCGAGCGGCTTCGACGACTTCCGCGGCGTCATCGAGGGTCAGCAGTCCCAAGAGACGATCTTCGGCGTCGACGACGGGCATCGCCAGGACCGCGCGGTCGATACAGCGTTGCGCGGCCGATTCGGCGTTCTCGTCGGCGTACGCGAAGATTGGCGCCTTGGTGTACGTCTCGACGAGCGACTCCGGATCCGACAGCAGCAGATCTCGCAAGCTCACGACCCCGACCAGGCGGCGTTGATGGTCAACGACCGGGACCGTATAGATGGTTTCCGAATCCCGACCGCCCGCCTTGATACGACCGATTGCCGTCGCACACGTGTCGTCGGGGAACACGTGCACAAACTCCGGACTCATCCGGCGGCCCACCGATCCGCGGGCAAAGCCAAGAACAACGGCCGTCGCTTCGCGTTCAGCGGGGGACAGGCTGCGAATCAAGGACGTCGCGACCGTCGCAGGGAGTTCGTCGAGCAGTTCTGCACGGTCATCGGGGTCGAGGTGGTCGAAGGCGTCAACCACTTCGGCGGTCCCCAATGACTTGATGAGCGCCGCTTGAGCACCGGGGCTGAGGTCGTCAAAAACGTGGACGGCGTCATCTTTGGCAAGGAGCCGAAAGGCGATAGTCCGGTCGCCGGAATCCATCGCGTCGAGCATGGCTGCCGCATCTTGCGGGGCCAGCAGCGACAACTGCTGACCAACTTCGGCGAGGTCACCGTCGTTTATGGCACTCTGCAACTGCCGGACTGAAACGACCGCCACGGCTAGTCGGCGGCCAGACGGGCTTCCCGCTCAGCGGCGAACGGGTCGGGGACTCGGCCGCCGCTCGCCTTTGCCAGGGCGGGCAAATCATTGAAACTGACTGAGGGTAGTCGCACGGAAGAGTCGTCGTTCAGTACGACGCAGACCGGGCTCCACTTCGGGAAACGCAAACCGTTCACGTCGTGCCACGGAATGCGAACCGTCTTGAAGGTGCCGACTGCGGTGATGCCTTGTTCGTCGACGACGGTCTTGAGGCGGCGAATCCACCAAATCAGCGCCAGGGGGACCACGATGGTCCACGCGAAGCCGGGCACAGAGATGCCCATCAGCATGAGAACGAGAAGCAGCGCGACCGGGACAGCGAAGTACGCGAGTTTGGAGATGGTGAAAACGTGAGGGGACTGCGTCATATGGTCCATTCTCTCACGCGGGGCGCGTGCGCGGACCTCCGCGGAGCGGCCAAAGTAGCGTCATCACCGGCGACGATTTGACGTAACCATTGGTCCTGTCCTATTTTTGTCTCGTGATGAATCAGAAACTTCTCGTAGTAATCGGTAGGCGCGTCGACGCCTGATCGGTCACTTCGTGAACCTTCGAGATCAATTACGACGCGCCCCTCGCACAGCCTCGCTGGCGAGGGTTTTTTCTTGCCAGGAACCGGTCGAAAGTGACCGCGAGGGCCTGAGCGGGGAAGCGTGAGCAGTGCAACAGAACAGGCCAAACACAAGAGGATGAGGATCGTGCAGTGAGTACTCCAACAGCACGCGGGTCGTCGACCCGACCGCAGTCGCCGTCCACCGAGGGCATGAGTTCGCCGAGTGCCGTTGTGGCACCCGAACGCGTCACCGGTGCGCAGTCGGTAGTTCGGTCGCTTGAAGAGCTTGGCGTTGAGGTCGTTTTCGGCATTCCGGGCGGCGCAGTGCTCCCGGTTTACGATCCGTTGCTCGACTCGACGAAGGTCCGCCACGTGCTGGTCCGTCACGAGCAGGGTGCCGGTCACGCAGCCACCGGGTACGCGCAGGTCGCAGGCCGTGCAGGCGTCATGATGGCGACGTCGGGACCCGGAGCCACCAACCTGGTGACCCCGCTCGCCGACGCCCAGATGGACTCGGTTCCGGTTGTCGCAATCACCGGCCAGGTCGGCACGGCCTTGATCGGCACCGACGGGTTCCAGGAAGCTGATATCTCCGGCATCACCATGCCCATCACGAAGCACAACTTCCTGGTGAGCTCGGCGATCGATATTCCTCGCGTTATCGCGGAGGCCTTCTACATCGCCGAATCAGGCCGACCGGGGGCCGTCCTCGTCGACATCCCGAAGGACATCCTGCAGGCGCAGACCACGTTCTCGTGGCCACCGCAGTTTGAACTCCCCGGCTACCGTCCCGTCATCAAGCCGCACGGCAAGCAGATCCGGGAAGCGGCACGCATGATCGCGCAGTCGCAGCGTCCCGTGCTGTACGTCGGTGGCGGCATCATCAAGGCCGAGGCCTCCGAGGAACTTCTCGAACTCGCCGAACTGACCGGCATCCCCGTCGTCACCACCCTGATGGCGCGCGGCGCATTCCCGGACAGCCACGAGCTGCACATGGGTATGCCCGGCATGCACGGCACCGTCGGCGCAGTCGGCGCGCTGCAGCGCAGCGACCTGCTGATCACCCTCGGCGCCCGCTTCGACGACCGCGTCACCGGCCAGCTCAACTCGTTTGCGCCCGACGCCAAGGTGATCCACGCCGACGTCGACCCCGCCGAGATCGGCAAAAACCGTGACGTCGATGTCCCGATCGTTGGCGACGCCAAGGCCGTCATCATCGACCTGCTCGAGGCGATCCGCACCGATCTTGCCGCCGGCGGCAGCAAGCCGGAGATGACCGAGTGGTGGACCTACCTCAAGGGCCTCCGCGACACCTACCCGCTGAGCTACGACGGCCAGTCGGACGGTTCCATGTCGCCGGAGTTCGTCATCGAAACCCTCGGCAACATGGTCGGACCGGACGGCGTGTTCGTGGCCGGCGTCGGCCAGCACCAGATGTGGGCTGCCCAGTTCATCAAGTACGAGAAGCCGCGTTCGTGGCTGAACTCGGGTGGTCTTGGCACCATGGGCTATTCGGTTCCGGCGGCGATGGGGGCCAAGGCCGCCGCACCGGAGAAGGAAGTCTGGGCCATCGACGGCGACGGCTGCTTCCAGATGACGAACCAAGAGCTCGCTACGTGTGCCATCGAAGGTCTCCCGATCAAGGTCGCGCTGATCAACAACGGCAACCTGGGCATGGTCCGCCAGTGGCAGACGCTGTTCTACGACGAGCGGTACTCCAATACCGACCTGTCGACCCACTCGCGGATGATCCCCGACTTCGTCAAGCTCGGTGAGGCTCTCGGCTGCGTCGCATTCCGCGTCGAACGTGAAGAAGACGTCGCACCGGCTATCGCCAAGGCCCGCGAAATTAACGACCGTCCCGTCGTCATCGACTTCATCGTCGGCAAGGACGCACAGGTGTGGCCGATGGTCGCCGCCGGAACCGGCAACGACGAAATCATGGCCGCACGCAATATCCGTCCGCTGTTCGACGATGAAGAACTGGCGGGCGACCCTGTCGATACCGACGCGGTCATCGACCGTTCGCAGGCAGACACCGAAGGGAACGACAAGTGAGCACCCATACTCTGAGCGTCCTGGTCGAAGACCGACCCGGCGTCCTGGCTCGCGTCTCCGGCCTATTCTCCCGCCGCGGATTCAACATCGAATCCCTCGCCGTGGGCCCCACCGAACTCAAGGGCATCTCGCGCATGACCATCATGGTCTCCGTCGAGGACTTCCCCCTCGAGCAGGTCACGAAGCAGCTCAACAAGCTCATCAACGTCATCAAGATCGTCGAGCAGGAACCGGAGAACTCGGTTTCCCGCGAGCTGATGTTGGTCAAGATCCGCGCTGACGCCACCAACCGCAGCGAAGTGATCGATGTCGTAAACCTGTTCCGCGCCAAGGTCGTTGACGTCTCGCCGGAGTCGGTCACCGTCGAAGCAACCGGCACGGACGACAAACTCGACGCACTCCTGCGCATGCTGGACCCGTACGGCATCCGCGAGATTGCACAATCGGGCAGCGTCACCCTGGGTCGAGGACCCAAGAGCATGTCGGCACACCGCTGACCGCTCGGTGACGACCCCGGTCGTGGCCACCGCAACCCCCACGCGGTTGAATGGTCATGACGTTAGAACGGTCGGCGACGACCGAAAAGCTTTTCCAGACAAGCCCAAATTTTTATGGGAAGTACCGAAGGGATTTAACTGTGGCAGTCGAGATGTTCTACGACGACGATGCCGATCTGTCGATCATCCAGGGCCGCAAGGTCGCCGTGATCGGATACGGCAGCCAGGGCCACGCGCACTCGCTGTCGCTCCGTGACTCGGGTGTCGATGTCGCGATCGGCCTGCGCGAAGGCTCCAAGTCGCGCGAAAAGGCAGAAGAGCAGGGCCTCAAGGTCATGGGCACCGCCGAGGCAGCAGCCTGGGCCGACGTCATCATGCTCCTCGCTCCCGATACCAGCCAGGCGCAGATCTTCACCGAAGACATTGAGCCCAACCTGAACGACGGCGACGCGCTGTTCTTCGGCCACGGACTCAACATCCACTTCGGGCTGATCAAGCCCCCGGCCAACGTGACCATCGCCATGGTTGCACCCAAGGGCCCCGGACACCTCGTTCGTCGCCAGTTCGTCGACGGCAAGGGCGTCCCCGCCCTCATTGCCGTCCACCAGGACCCCAAGGGCGAAGGCCAGGCGCTCGCGCTCAGCTACGCCAAGGGCATCGGCGGCACCCGCGCAGGCGTCATCAAGACCGACTTCAAGGAAGAGACCGAGACCGACCTCTTCGGCGAGCAGGCCGTTCTCTGCGGTGGCACCGAAGAACTCGTCAAGACCGGCTTCGAGGTCCTCATCGAGGCCGGTTACGCCCCCGAGATGGCCTACTTCGAGTGCCTCCATGAGCTCAAGCTCATCGTCGACCTCATGTACGAGGGTGGCATCGCCCGCATGAACTACTCGGTGTCTGACACCGCAGAGTTCGGCGGCTACCTGTCGGGCCCCCGCGTCATCGACGCCGACACCAAGGAGCGCATGAAGGCGATCCTGTCCGACATCCAGGACGGCACCTTCGTCAAGCGCCTCGTCGCCAACGTCGAAGGCGGCAACAAGGAGCTCGAAGGTCTCCGCAAGGAGAACGCTGAGCACCCGATCGAGGTCACGGGTCAGAAGCTTCGCGACCTGATGAGCTGGGTCGATCGTCCGATCACCGAGACTGCTTAGTCTCAGCCTCGCCTCGTGCAACTCAAGGCACCGTTGGATTCCTTCCGACGGTGCCTTGAGTATTTGTTTGGGGGCTAAAGGTCAAAACGTGTGTACAGAATCGCAAACTTACCGCCCCTGACGTCCGCAGATCGTAGGTCGAACATGCTTTGAAAGCATGTTCGGTGTCAGGTTCTGGGAATTAACCACCAGCGCTGGCCGCACCTGATGCAGGTGCAAACAATGCGGTGCCTCCAGCACGTGACCGGTGGACTCTCGTTCGCCCGGAGCACTACAACCCGCCACCCAAACGACCCAAGCAACAACCGTTGAGGACGAGCAGCTCGGTTTGGGACGACGGCAACGGGATCCAGCAGGGGTGGGGCACTCAATTGGATTAAGACCCGTGGCAGGGGGCTACGCCCCCGAGATGTCCGCTAGCGCGCTGTCACTGTGGGGGCTTCAGAAAGCTGCCCCCGCCCAAGCCTGTTTGCGTCGTCGTTTGCGGTGTCGCTTATGATCTGCGGAATGCTCTGCAGTGTTAGTTGGGGCCATTACTAGGGGAGAAGTGAGATGGGCGAAGTACGCCACGAAGCAGTGATCAACAGTCCGCGCGAGAAGGTTTTTGCCTACGTCGACGACTACCGGAACGTACCCGACTACATGTTCGGCGTCGACCGCTTCACGCCGACCACCGACATCGACCACGGGCTCGGGGCAGAGTTCTCGACCGCCATCAAAGTCGGCCCTAAAGAGCTCGCGTCAACCGTTCGCTGCACCGAATGGGTCGACGGTGAACTGATCAAACTCGCCTCCGTAAAGGGCTTCGGCGCCGACACCGACTGGGCCTTCGCCGACGGCGACGAGCCCGGCACCACGATTCTGAGCGTCCGCTTCGGCTACACGTTGCCCGGCGGGCTCGCTGGCAAAGTCCTCGGCGGCCTCATCGGGCCCTTCGCCGAACAGGGCGTCAAGCACGTCGAAAGCAAGATCCGCGACGCGATCGAGGCAAGCTAGTCCCTTATCGCACCACTTCCGGTTGTCGCACATGTCGCGACCAAATGTGACAACCAGAAGTGGTGCGAGAACGAAGAAGGCCCCGACCGCTGTGCGGTCGGGGCCTTTCGATCAAGTCGGTCAGATGACCTTGAAGTTGTTGTAGCCGATCTTGTTCAAGCGGTTCAGGATCGTCTTGATGTTGGTTCCGGTCTCCGGGCCGAGGCAAGAGACGAAGTAGTAGGCGTTGACCATGCCGACCAACTGATCGCCGACGACAACCGGGCTACCCGAGTCGCCTTCGATGACGCACATCTGGCTGAAATGCGAGTAGCCGTCCGAGAACCAGGTGATTCCGCAGGTGTTACCCGTGGTGCGGCCTTCCTTGCACAGGATGGTCGGGAACTGCACGGGTGCCGTGTTGACGCGGCGGATCGTCACGCCGTTCACGGTGCGAACCGGAGCAACCTTGCTCTCGTCGAGGTCAATCACGGCGACGTCAATATCCGAAGCGGTGTACGCGATGGTGCCAATCTGGCCGCGGTTCTGGTAGCGCTCGGAGTAGACCTTCTGGCCACGCTTGCCACAGTGACCTGCGGTAATGCCGATCAGCTCGCCCTTATTTGCGCCAGCCGTAGGGCGTCCGACAGTCGTCACCGTGCACGCTGCAGCAGTGTTCCCGCCCTTCAAAACCAGGATTCCGGAGCCGCCACCAAGCGGAACCTTCGGCGCAGCTTCAGCAGTTCCGAACCCCACCAGCGACATCAACGCCGCTGCGATGACTGCAAGCAGCACCATCGACTTCTTCATAAAAGATCTCCGCTCAGTACGTTTATTGCTGCTGGCCGCGACAACGGCGACGTGCCAACTGTAGGTGCCTTGCCAGCGACCACCAATGTGTTCCATCACTTGCGAGAAGGTTGTGACGGAATTGAGACGCCTAACGAAGGGTACAGGCCCGACGTGTCGGACACCACATTCAGTTGAGGCCAACTGTGCTTGGCGGGCCTCGGCGACCTACCATAGTAGGGAAATCTCGGGTGCCGGACGTGGCACTCTTCACCGGAAGAAACCTGGAGAAAGTAGTGACCGAAACCGGCCGTCCCGTTGTCCTCATTGCTGACAAGCTCGCCCCTTCGACGGTGGAAGCCCTCGGCTCCGACGTAGAAGTTCGGTGGGTCGACGGCCCCGATCGTCCGAAACTCCTGGAGGCGGTCGTCGACGCCGACGCCATCCTGGTGCGCTCGGCCACCACGGTCGACGCTGAGGTTCTCGACGCAGGCAAGAACCTGAAGATCATCGCCCGCGCAGGCGTTGGCCTCGATAACGTCGATGTGCCCTCAGCCACCGAGCGCGGCGTCATGGTGGTCAACGCCCCGACCTCCAACATTCACTCGGCCGCAGAGCATGCCGTCGCACTGCTGATGGCAACCGCTCGTCAGGTCCCCGCAGCCGACGCGACCCTGAAGGAGCACACCTGGAAGCGTTCGTCGTTCTCCGGCGTTGAACTCTTCGACAAGACCGTCGGCGTCGTTGGCTTGGGCCGCATCGGCCAGCTCGTCGCGCAGCGTCTTGCCGCCTTCGAAACCAAGATCATCGCGTACGACCCCTACGCCTCGGCCGCCCGCGCCGCACAGCTCGGCATCGAGCTCGTCTCGCTCGACGAGGTCCTCGAGCGTTCGGACTTCATCACCGTCCACCTGCCCAAGACGAAGGAGACCGCCGGCCTCATCGGCCCGGACGCACTGGCCAAGGTGAAGGACGGCGTCATCATCATCAACGCCGCCCGCGGTGGCCTCATCGACGAGCAGGCGCTCGCCGACGCCATCCGCTCCGGCAAGGTCCGCGGCGCTGGCCTCGACGTGTTTAACACCGAACCGTGCACCGATTCGCCGTTGTTCGAACTCGACCAGGTTGTCGTGACCCCGCACCTTGGCGCTTCGACCGCCGAAGCACAGGACCGCGCGGGCACCGACGTCGCCGCGAGCGTCAAGCTGGCCCTCGCAGGGCACTTCGTTCCCGACGCCGTCAACATCACCGGTGGCCCGGTCGACGACGAAGTCGCTCCCTGGTTGGAACTGTCCCGCAAGCTCGGCCTCCTCGCGGGCGTCGTCGCTGGCGGCATGCCGACCCACCTGACCGTCGAGGTGCGCGGCGAATTGTCCGCCAACCCGGTCGACGTCCTCGGACTCTCGGCGCTGCGCGGACTGTTCTCGGCCGTCGTCGACGAGCCCGTCACCTTCGTCAACGCCCCGGCAGTTGCCGGCGAGCGTGGCGTCACCCACGAGGTCGTCACCGAAACCGAAAGCCCCAACCACCGCAGCCAGGTCGACGTGCGCGCCGTGTTCGCCGACGGCAGCATCGTCAACGTGGCAGGCACCCTGACCGAGCCGCAGCAGGTCCAGAAGATCGTCAACATCAACGGCCGCAACTTCGACCTCCGCGCCGAAGGCCGCAACCTGCTGGTCAGCTACGCCGACCAGCCGGGCTCGCTCGGCAAGATCGGTACCGTCCTCGGCGGTGCCAGCGTCGACATCGAGGCCGCCGCACTTGCGCAAGACGTTGATGGCGAAGGTGCCACGATGATCCTCCGCCTCGACCGTGAGCTCGACGACGCGCTGCTGGCTTCGGTCGGCGATGCAGTCTCGGCCACCCTGATTAAGCAGGTGAACCTCGGATGAGCAAGCCGATGAATCTCGCTGTCATCCCCGGTGACGGCATTGGACCAGAGGTCGTCGCCCAGGCGTTGAACGTGCTGCGCAAGCTGCATCCTGACGTCACGACCACCGAGTTTGATTTCGGTGCACGCCGCTACCACGACACCGGTGTGCTGCTGACCGACGAAGACGTCGCATCGCTGCGCGAGCACGACGCGATCCTCCTCGGCGCGATCGGCGATCCGTCGGTGCCGTCGGGTGTCCTGGAACGCGGCTTCCTGCTGAAACTGCGTTTCATCATGGATCACCACGTCAACCTGCGACCGTCGTTCCTGTTCGACGGCGTGCAGTCGCCGCTGGCCGGGAACCCGAAGATCGACTTCATCGTCGTTCGCGAAGGCACCGAGGGCCCGTACACCGGTAACGGTGGCGCCATCCGCGTCGGCACTCCCAACGAGGTCGCCACCGAGGTCAGCGTCAACACTCGCTTCGGTATTGAGCGCGTGGTTCGCGATGCGTTCGCTCGCGCGCAGGCCCGCGGCAAGAAGCTGACGTTGGTCCACAAGAACAACGTCCTCACCTTCGCTGGCTCCATGTGGGCGCGGACCGTCGAAGAAGTCGGCACCGAGTTCCCCGAGGTCACCACCGACTACCTGCACATCGATGCGGCGACCATCTTCATGGTCACCGATCCGGGCCGCTTTGACGTGATCGTCACCGACAACCTGTTCGGCGACATCATCACCGACCTGGCCGCTGCCGTTTCCGGCGGCATCGGTTTGGCGGCGTCGGGCAACATCGATGCCAGCGGCGTCAGCCCGTCGATGTTTGAGCCGGTCCACGGTAGTGCCCCCGATATCGCGGGCCAGAACATCGCCGACCCGACTGCGGCCATCTTGTCCGTGGCACTGCTCCTGCGTCACCTCGGCGACAACGAAGGTGCTGAGCGCGTGGAGAAGGCCGTCGCCCAAGACGTCGCCTCCCGCGGCAGCGAGCGCGGTGCCACCGACGAGGTCGGTGCTCGCATCCTCGCTCTCGTGTAAGCAATCCACGAGTAACGACTGAAGGCCTTGGGCCGCTCGATGATTCGGGCGGGCCAAGGCCTTTTTCGTCCCGTGAGCGATTTATGTCCTGTCGGTCCGCACCGCTACGGTTGGGCCATGGGTGAAACTGCGAAAAGGACCGTTGGGCCGCTGATTGCTGTGGTCGCCGGAGTCGTGGGCTGTGTGTTGCTGGCCGTGTGGTCGGGGAAGCTTCCCGACCCGGTGGCGTCACACTTCGGCATGGACGGCGGCGCAGACGGCTTCTCGTCGCTGACCAACGTCATCCTCATCGCCGCGACCACGGCAGTCGTTGGTGCCTTGATCGCCGCATACGGTGCCTTCATTGCCAAAGACACGACTACCAGTCGTATCCTCGTCGGGATCGGTACCGGCACCGCAGTGTTCATCATCGCGACCGAAGTGTGGATCACCGCGAGGCAACGCGGGCTCGCCGACGCGGCCGAGGCGACGGCCCCGAACTGGGTGATGGTTGTTTGCGGCCTGATCTCGCTGCTGATCGGCATCGGTGCTGGACTATCGACGCCAGCTCGCGCTAATGACTACGGCCGTACGAAGGCGCTCGGTGAGGTGCCCGTCGCGCACGACGGCCGCCGCGAGTGGCAGGGAACGGCATCTGCTGGCGTTACGGGACTCGTGGCCATGGGTGCCTCTGTCGCCGTGCTGATCGGGCTCGGGGTGGTGATGACCAGCTGGTTCCTGCTCGGCTTGGCCGTGTTGGTGGCTATTGTCAGCTTGGGCTTGATGGGGTCAATCAAGGTCACCGTCTCGAGCGACGGATTCCACGCGCACAACTCGCTCGGCTGGCCCAAGATCGATATGGCGCTTGCCGACATCCGACGCGCGGAAGTGGTGAACGTCAACGGATTCCGTGATTTCGGTGGCTGGGGCTACCGGGTGGCAGGCCGAGGCGAACTCCGCGGGGTTAAGGGCTTCGTGCTGCGGTCGGGGGAGGCGTTGCTGGTCGTCGGGGACGACCGTCGCGAGTTGGTCGTCGTCGACGGCGCAGTCGAAGCGGCTGGCATCCTCAACGCACTGGTGTCTCACTGATCCGAGGCGTTGCGTCTTTGGGGACTAACCCGACGGCGATCAGCGGAGCGATCGCACTCACGGCAAACGCCGCCGGATAGCCTGCGGCTTGGATGAGTGCTCCCAATACCGGTGTGCTGGCTGCCGTCGTCACGTACTGCGCCGTGTTCTGGACACCGAGGGCTCGGCCACTCCACGATCCGCCCGCGAACTCGGCGATGGCGGTGAAGGCCAGTCCATTGTCGGCAACCGAACTGATGCTGGCTAATACCATCACCGCGGCGGCGAGAGGTGAATTCAACCAGTCGGCCAGGGCCAGCAGTGCGGTCGTGGCACCGGCGGCGACCGCAATTGCCCGGATCGGGCGCATGCGGGAACCCCACACGTCGGAAATACGGCCAGCGACAATTCGGCCGACGGCACCGACCACTTGGGTGGCGGTCACCAGGATTCCCGCACTCAGCGGAGACCACCCGTGCCCAACGATTAGCCATGCGGGCACAAATGTCCACAGCATCGACTGCGGGATCACCAGCAGGACACTGACCGCGTGGACGCGCTGCAGGAACGACGACGCGCGGTACGGGTTGGCCGCTGCGCCAGGGTGACCGGTGGCCCGTTCCAATGGTGGATCGACGATCCCGAAGACCACGGCGATCAGTCCGACGGTCGTGACGACGACGGGCACAGCGAATGCTGCGACCAAGCCGGCAGTTGCGGCCAACACCGGCATAGTTAAGGCGCATACCGCGATTCCGAGGGGTTGCGCCATCTGGCGGATGCCCATCGCGGTCCCGCGCTGAGAAGCGGGAAACCACCCCACGACGATCCGGCCGCTCGCGCCGTTCGCGGCACCGGCACCGAGACCGCCGATCAGCAGGCCCGCGGCGAGCGTGGTGAATCCGGCACCCACCGCCGCAGCGATCAAGGTGGCGACGGTACCCGCCAGGGTGATTAGCAGCGATACCAGGAGGACGCGTCGTTCACCGAAGCGATCCAAGGCCGCGCCCCAGGCAATGATCGTCAGCGTCAGGCCGATGGTCGGAATGGCCGCCAGGGTGGCCGCTGACGAGAGCGACATCGCGTGCGCCCGGTGTAGTTCGGGGATCACGTAGGCGACGCCGGCGGTGGCGCACGTGGTGGTCATAGCGGCGATGAGTGCGCACGCGAGCATGGTCCACGCGCGGGCGTTGGAGATGTTGGCCGTGGCACCGTCGGTGTTGGGCATCTGTGGACTCCTTTTCGTCCGCGTCGAGGCTATCGCGCCACCGTTCAATTGTGTCTCACATAGTGAAACTTGTGTTCCATAGTGTAAAACACCGACATGGGTACGTTAGCCTTGAGGGTATGAAATTGGGTCGTATTGCCAGTCCTGACGGCGTCGCATTCGTAGCGATCGAAGGTGCGGAAGGAAGCGAAACCGCCCGCGAGATCGCCGAGCATCCCTTCGGTGATCCCACCTTCACCGGCCGGTCGTGGCCGCTGTCCGACACGCGCCTTCTCGCGCCGATCCTCGCGACCAAGATCATCGCGATCGGCAAGAACTACGCCGCCCACGCGGCCGAGATGGGATCCGAGGCCCCGGCCGACCCCGTCATCTTCATGAAGCCCAACACCTCGATCGTCGGACCGGAAGCCCCGATCGTGCGCCCTCGCGGTGCCACTCGCGTCGACTACGAAGGTGAACTTGCCATCGTCATCGGCCGTCCGGGCAAGGACATCCCCGCAGCCAAGGCCAAGGACTTCATCCTCGGCTACACCGTCGCCAACGACGTCACCGAACGTGATCAGCAGAAGTACGACGGCCAGTGGACCCGTGGAAAGGGCTACGACACGTTCTGCCCGCTCGGCCCGTGGATCGTCACCGATCTCAATCCCGAAGACGTCGCCATCAGCACCCAGCTCGACGGCGAGACCAAGCAGGCGAGTCGGACCTCGCTGATGCTGCACAGCGTCGGCGAAATCGTCGAATGGGTGTCGCGCGTCATGACCTTGCTTCCCGGCGACGTCATCCTGACCGGCACCCCGGAAGGTATCGGCCCCATGACTGCCGGCCAGCGCGTATCGGTGACGGTCGAAGGGATCGGCACCCTCAGCAATCCGGTTATCGACAAGTGACCCGACCCGGTGCGGTTCGGCCGCAGACTGCCACCCTGAACTCAATCACCGTGTCGTACACCGACGTTGGTGTCGGCCCGCTGGTCGTGATGGTCATGGGCACGGGTAGCCCCGGACGCGTGTGGCACGCGCACCAACAGCCAGCGCTGGTCAAGGCAGGCTATCGCGTGGTGACCTTCGACAATCGAGGGATCGCGCCGTCGAGCGAGTGTGCCCAAGGCTTCACCCTGGCCGACATGGTCGCCGACACCGCCGCGCTCATCGAGCACCTCGGTGGCCCGGCGCTCGTCGTGGGGACTTCACTCGGTGCGCGAATCACGCAAGAGTTGGCGCTCTCTCGACCTGATCTGGTGAAGGCTGCGGTAATGCTCGCGACCTATGGGCGTCCCACCCCAATGCTTGAGGCCGTTTCGCAGGGCGAACGTGAACTGATCGATAAAAACATCACGCTGCCCGAGTCGTACCACGCGGCTCTGACTGCACACATGAATCTGTCGCCGCATACGCTGTCCGACGATCGCGCGGCGCGCGACTGGCTCGATATCATCGGATTCAGTGGTCAGACCCGTTCGCCGGGTGTCCGCGCCCAACTCGACCTCCACGACCGCGAACAGAATCGTCTCGCCGCGTACCGGGCGATCGCCGTGCCGTGCTTGGTGGTTGGGTTCGCAGATGATCGGACGCTGCCGCCGTATCTGGCGAAAGAGGTGGCTGAGGCGATCCCCGGGGCGGTGCACCGGGTTATCGAGCGGGCCGGACACTACGGCTACATTGAGCGGCCGGACGAAGTGAATTCGTTGATCTTGGAGTTCTTCGACAGCAATCGGTGAGGCCGGTGGACGGGCCGCCTCGATGGTAGTCGGCACACTGACTAACATTGTGGGCATGACCAGTGCCGCAAACGTTCGCGTCCGCTTCTGCCCGTCACCCACCGGAACCCCGCACGTCGGCCTCGCCCGCACGGCGTTGTTCAACTTTGCGCAGGCCCGCCACGACGGCGGTACCTTCGTCTTCCGCATTGAGGACACTGACGCGGCTCGTGACACGCAGGAGTCGTACGATGCGATCCTCGACGCGCTGCGCTGGCTGGGTCTGGAATGGGATGAAGGTCCCGAAGTTGGTGGCCCGTACGGTCCGTACCGCCAGTCCGAGCGCAAGCAGACGCATCTTGACGTCGTCGCTCAGTTGCTCGAGGCGGGGGAGGCCTACGAGGCGTACTCGACCAATGAGGAAGTCGAGGCTCGCCACAAGGCCGCCGGACGCGACCCGAAGCTTGGCTACGACAACTTCGATCGTGACCTCACCGACGAGCAGCGTGCCGCCTATCGGGCCGAGGGTCGCAATCCGGTGGTTCGACTCCGCATGCCCGCCGAAGACATCAGCTGGACCGATCTGGTGCGCGGCACCACCACGATCAAGGCGGGAACGGTTCCCGACTTTGCGTTGACCCGCGGCAACGGTGACCCGCTGTACACGCTGGTGAACCCGGTCGACGACGCGATGATGAAGATCACGCATGTCCTGCGCGGTGAGGATCTGCTGTCGTCGACTCCGCGCCAGATCGCGCTGTACCAGGCCCTCATGCGCTTGGGTATTGCCGATGCAGTGCCGGAGTTCGGGCACCTGCCATTCGTGATGGGCGAGGGAAACAAGAAGCTTTCGAAGCGGGATCCCGAGTCGAGCCTGTTCCACCACCGCGACCGCGGTTTCATTCCAGAAGGCTTGATCAACTATCTGGCGCTCCTCGGGTGGGGTTTTTCGGGCGACGAAGACATCTTCTCGATTGAGGAAATGATCGAGGCCTTCGACGTTCGCAATGTGAACTCGAACCCGGCACGCTTTGATCAGCGAAAGGCTGACTCGATCAATGCCGAGCACATCCGCCGTCTGGACCCCGCTGACTTTGCCGCGCGCCTAGAGACGTTCCTGATCAACGCTGGCAACCTATCGGAGCCCGTCGAGCCCGCCAAGTGGGCTGTTATTGCCGATCTCGTGCAGACCCGCATTCAGGTGCTTAGCGATGCGTGGGGCCTGATTAAGTTCCTGTTCGTCTCCGACGAGGACTTCGTCTACGACGAGAAGTCGGTGCAGAAGAACTTCGGCGGCGAGGCCACGGCCGTCCTTGATGCCACTATCGCCGTCTGTGAGTCGGTCGACACCTGGGACACCCCGACTCTCGAAGCCGGTTTGAAAGCGGCGCTTATTGACGAGATGGAACTGAAGCCCCGCAAGGCCTTCGGTCCGGTCCGCGTTGGTGTCACGGGTGCTGCGGTGAGCCCGCCCCTGTACGAGTCGATGGAATTGCTCGGTCGGGAGAAGACGATCGCCCGACTGCGCGGTGCGCGCGAGCTCGCAGCCTCGATGGCTGCGCAATAGCCGCGCCCTCGTCGTCGGGCTGAAATTGTGGCCTCTGACCAGCCGATTTGTGTTTGGGTAGGGGGTTCTTGGTATTGTTCTTCCCGGCTCGAAAAGCGCCGCGACCACAGCGTCTTGGCGGATTTCGGGGCAATACCTTGGGGTATGGTGTAATTGGCAACACAGCGGTTTCTGGTACCGCCATTCTAGGTTCGAGTCCTGGTACCCCAGCGAAGTTCACAGAGGTACTTCTCTGTGCGCTTTACAATTGAATGTTTTCCTAGGGCCCCGTCGTCTAGCGGCCTAGGACGCCGCCCTCTCAAGGCGGTAGCGCGGGTTCGAATCCCGTCGGGGCTACAGAAAAGAGAAGGTCCGTACCGAAAGGTGCGGACCTTCTCTCGTTGGTGCGACAACCCACTCCCGGGTGTTCTCGCATGATGCGTGCGTTCCCGCTACACGTCAGACGTGTAGCGGGAACGCACGCATCATGCGAGAACGCGAGGAGCGGAGCGACGAACCGGGGTTAGTCGTTCAGGAACTGAGCGGTGGAACCTGCGATGGGCATGGCGGGCAGGCCTAGCTTGCGGTGATCCCAGGAGCGGATGCGCGAGGGCACCATGCGGGCGGCGACGCGCTTGTTCATCATGGCTTCGACGGCGGGACGCAACTCGTCGGTGTACGGCCCGTTATAGCGTTCCCACACGCTGCGGCCGGTCTGGAAGCAGGTCTCGGGATCGTCGAAGATTTCGACCGTGCCCTCAATGCTGACGCCGCGCAAAGTGTCGTAAGTATCGCCAGCCTCGATCAGGATCGTGGCGTGAGGGTCGCGACGAAGATTGACGATCTTCTGCGACTTGGCCTTCGTTTCAAACCAGATCGCACCGTCAATGACGCCGTACCACATGGCTGTCAGATGGATCGCGCTCTTGCCCTGCGTCGCCAGGTTAGCGACGCGCTGCTGAGCGATAAACATTTCGATCTCATCGTCGGACATGACGATGCTCGACCGTTGATTGATTCCCATGGGGTGACGTTAGCGTGTCGGTGCTCCGAGGCGGGTACTGATTGCATCGGCTGCGGCAACCAAATGTGGTCCCCAACGCTCACCGGGACGCCGTCCCAGACGATCGACGGGGCCGGAAATAGACACGGCGGCAACCACATCGCCCGTGTTGTTGCGCACGGGTGCCGACACGCTAGCAACGCCGGCCGCCCGCTCGGCCACGCTTTGCGCCCAGCCGCGCCGACGGATCTCCGTAAGGGACCGCTCGGTGTACGCGGCATCGGTCAGCAAGGTGCGCAGTGTCTCGGGTTCGGTCCAAGCGGCGAGGACTTTGGCCGCCGACCCCGCAGACATCGGCAGGCGGGTGCCTTCGGGGACGGTGTCGCGCAAACCGGTCGGGGGTTCGACGGCGGCGATGCACACCCGCTCGGCGCCCTCGCGCCGGTACAGCTGGACCGACTCGCCAGTGGTGTCCTGCAAGGCGGACAGCGTCATGAGGCCCGCCTCGCGGACCGTGTCGCGAGCTGTCGCAGCCAAGTGCCCAAGCGTGGGGCCGGGGATCCAGCGACCCGACTCATCGCGGGCCAGAAGTTGATGAACTTCCAGGCCGACGGCCAGCCGGTGCGCAGTGGCGCGAGGCAATCCCGTCGCGTCGCATAATTCACCAAGGTTGATCGGTGATCGGGCCGCAGTGTGCAAAATCATCACGGATTTGTCCAGCACGCCGATTCCGCTATCCTTTCCCATAGGACGATATTAACCGTCCAAATACTGAGATTGAAAGTCGAGGGGTGTCAGCCCGGCCGACACTGTTCCAGCCCGGACAGTGCGGACTGCTCGCCTCGGCGCAGGCGGAACTACTAGAAGATGCGAGTGAGCTCATGACGCAGAGCGCCGGAAAACCGCGCACGCTGGCCGAGAAAGTCTGGGACGACCACGTTGTGGTCCCCGGCGAGGCAGATGCGAGCGGCAACTACAACCCCGACCTGATTTACATCGACCTGCACCTCGTGCACGAGGTGACCAGCCCGCAGGCCTTCGACGGCCTCCGCATGGCTGGCCGCCCGCTGCGACGGCCAGACCTGACGATCGCGACCGAAGATCACAATGTTCCGACCGTCGACATCTTCAGTCCGATTGCCGACCAGGTTTCAGCACTGCAGGTGGAAACACTGCGCAAGAACTGCGAAGAGTTCGGCGTCCGTCTGTACCCGATGGGCAACGCCGAGCAGGGCATCGTGCACGTCGTGGGACCCCAGCTGGGTCTCACTCAGCCCGGCATGACCGTAGTCTGCGGCGATAGCCACACCTCCACGCACGGTGCATTCGGTGCGCTCGCAATGGGCATCGGCACGTCTGAGGTAGAGCACGTCATGGCGACGCAGACGCTGTCGCTGCGCCCGTTCAAGACGATGGCGATCACCGTCGACGGCGAACTGCCCGACGGCGTCACGAGCAAAGACTTGGTCCTGGCGATCATCGCCCAGATCGGAACCGGCGGCGGCCAGGGCCATGTCCTGGAGTACCGCGGCAGCGCTATTGAAAAGCTGTCGATGGAAGCCCGAATGACGATCTGCAACATGTCGATCGAAGCTGGCGCTCGCGCGGGCATGATTGCCCCCGACGCCGTCACATACGAATTCCTCAAGGGCCGCCCGCACGCACCGCAGGGCGCGGAATGGGATGCCGCCGTCGAGTACTGGGATTCGCTTCGCACCGACGACGACGCCGTGTTTGACCGCGAAGTCCACATCAACGCTTCCGAGCTCACCCCGTTTGTCACCTGGGGTACCAACCCCGGCCAGGGTCTGCCGCTGGGTGCCAATGTCCCGGATCCGGCAGACATTGTCGACGAGGCTGAATCCCTGGCCGCCGCACGGGCGTTGGAGTACATGGACCTGAAGCCGGGCACCCCGCTCCGCGAGGTCAAGGTCGACACGGTGTTCGTTGGGTCGTGCACCAACGGCCGCATCGAGGACCTGCGTGCGGTAGCCGAGGTGCTCCGTGGCCGAAAGGTTGCCGAAGGCATGCGCATGCTGGTGGTTCCGGGTTCGATGAAGGTTCGCGCGCAGGCCGAAGAAGAAGGCCTCGGCGAGGTCTTCACCGCGGCTGGCGCTGAGTGGCGCATGGCGGGCTGCTCGATGTGTCTTGGCATGAATCCCGATCAGTTGGCTCCGGGGGAGCGTTGCGCGTCGACGTCGAACCGCAACTTTGAAGGACGTCAGGGCAACGGCGGACGGACGCACCTGGTGTCGCCTGCGGTTGCCGCCGCGACCGCCGTGCGCGGAACCCTCTCGGCCCCGGCAGACCTCAGCTGACTCGCGACGAAAGACAAGGACCTGACATGGAACCGTTCATCACTCACACCGGTGTCGGAGTCCCGTTGCAGCGCAGCAACGTTGACACCGACCAGATCATCCCGGCCGTCTACCTGAAGCGCGTCACGCGCACCGGCTTTGAAGACGGCTTGTTTGCCGGCTGGCGAGGCGACCCGTCGTTCATTCTCAACAACGAACCGTGGAGCAAGGGCTCGGTGCTCGTTGCCGGCGCTGACTTCGGCACCGGTTCATCTCGCGAGCACGCGGTGTGGGCACTCATGGATTTCGGCTTCCGCGTGGTGATCTCCTCCCGCTTCGCCGACATCTTCCGTGGCAACGCGGGTAAGGCCGGACTGGTTGCGGCACAAGTAGATCAGTCGGATATTGACCTGATTTGGAAGCGTCTCGACGCTGAGCCCGGTCTGGAAATCACGGTCAGTCTGGAAGACAAGACGGTGACCGCTGGCGACCTCGTGGTCCCGTTCCAGATTGACGACTACACGCGCTGGCGCCTGCTCGAGGGGCTCGACGACATTGGTTTGACCCTCCGCGAGACGGATGCGATCACCGCGTACGAAGAGCGCCGGCCCTCGTTCAAACCCACAACCCTGCCGTGATTTAACTCGCGGGGCATTCAGAACACTCACGGAGAGAGTCGAATTCGGCTTTATCTGTGAGTGTTCTGTTCTGCCAGCTAACTTTTCGTAGGAATTTGTGCTGGTTTCCGCAATTTTTCCGCCAATCCGTTTACCGTGTGGGTTAGCTGGTGCGTCCCGGCCAGCGCGACCTCCGGAGGTACGGATGAACAAGGCAGAGCTCATCGAGGAACTCACGAAGCGACTCGACGCGGATCGAAAGACCGCGACTAACTATGTGGAGCAGGTGATCGACACCATTGTTCGCGCCGTGAACAAAGGTGAAAGCGTCACAATCACCGGCTTCGGAGTTTTCGAAAAGCGCCGTCGCGCAGCACGTGTAGCTCGCAACCCCCGGACCGGCGAGACCGTGAAGGTGAAGGCCACGTCTGTCCCCGCCTTCCGGCCGGGTGCACAGTTCAAGGCAATCGTCTCAGGTAAGCAAAAGCTGAAGGCAGGCCAGCCCGCGGTCAAACGCGCTTCGGCCGAGACTGACGCCCCGGCCGGTAAGACCCCAGCAAAGCCGACAGCGGCCAAGAAGACAGCAGCGAAGAAGGCCGCGACCAAGACAACTGCGGCAGCTAAGAAGGCGCCAGCAGCTAAGGCGCCAGAAGCTAAGGCGACTGCCGCGAAGAAGACGGCAGCGAAAAAGACGGCCGCGAAGAAGACGTCGGCGGCGAAGAAGGCGGCACCGGCGAAAAAGGTTGCCGCCAAGACCGCTGCCGCAACCAAAACTGCGGCATCAAAAGCCGCTGCTAAAAAGACTCCGGCAAAGAAGACCCCAGCAAAGAAGACAACCGCAAAGAAGACCACTGCGAAGTAGCAGTGGATTTCCGGGTTACGCCCGCGGGCTTTTACGACGAATAGGCGATAAGTCGCGGCGTGAAGGTAGCCGTCGCGTCTGTCTTTAGATTGTGCTGGGAATGTAGTCGGCAGCAATCAGATCGCCGTCGTGCGTGGTGAGAATCCAGACGCTGCCTTTGCCGTTATCGGAGTCGGGAAGCCGTACCCCGTCGACGTTGGCCCACCGCCGCAGCACCGGCGGGATTACTCTGCCCTGACTGCATACGGCATGAATGGCGCCGGTCTTGTTGCCGAGTTTCCGGATCCGCTCGTATCCGGCTTCGGGGTCGGCGGCGAACGCCACTTCCGACAGGGTCGGCTCGGGTTTGATTTCGGCGCGGAGTGCTTCGGCCAATGGCATCAGTGTTTGCATGCAGCGCAGCATGTCTGCCGCGTGCAACCGGTGAACGCCGAAAAGTGGTAGCAGTTTCGCCAACGCGGCAGCCTGCTTGGTCCCGCGTTTGTCGAGCGGTCGGTCGCGGTCGTCGCTAGCCCAGTTTTCGGGTGTCCCGGCCCAGGCATGCCGCACGACGACCATCGTGTGCAACTCCAAGATAGGTCGCGCCGCGAAGGTGTGCAGGACGGCCTCGTCGGCGGCATAGCTGACCTTGTCGATCGCGTCGGGAATGGGAAGCCACTTGAGATCGTCGCATTCGCGGCTGGCTCGGAAACTTCCGCCCACGGCTTCGACAGCCCAGTAACTGACCCGCTTGGGTACGCCGGAACCGAGCTTGTAACCAACGGTTTGCAGGTAGTGGCCCATCCGAGCCTCATAGCCGGTCTCTTCGACGATTTCCCGAGCCGCAGTTACCGGCAGGATCTCACCCGGCTCGGCTTTACCTTTTGGCAGCGACCAATCGTCGTAGCTGGGCCGGTGCACCAGCGCGACTTTGACGCCCGCTGATTTGCTCGGCTTCCACAGGACCCCTCCTCCGGCCCATACGATGCGTGTTGGATCGGGCATTACGACTTGGTCGACTCGGCGCGGTGGCGCTTGCGAATCATCATCTGGCGCTGATGATCTCGGACTTGCTCGCCCGCCGCGGGTTGTGCCTGCCACGAACCGTCGGCCTGCAACTCCCAGCACCGGGTGCGCGGATCGAGTGCAGAATCGAAAATATCCTGCAGGTCGGCGGTCAGTCGGCGATCGCGGACTTGCACCATCACCTCAACGCGACGGTCAAGGTTGCGGTGCATCATGTCGGCGCTACCGATCCAGTATTCGCCCTGCGTGCCAAAATGCAGGATGCGTGAGTGTTCCAAGAACTGGCCGAGGATCGACCGGACCACGATGTTGTCGCTGAGGCCTTCGACGCCCGGCCGCAGGGCACAGATGCCGCGGACAACCACCTCGACGGGTACGCCAGCCTGAGATGCCCGATACAGTGCGTCGATCACCTGCTCGTCGACCAGCGCGTTGGCCTTGAGTCGGACGCGTGCTTCGATATTGCCCGCACGCTTCGCGGCGATCTCCCCGTTGATGCGGTCGATGATGCCGGTCCGGATGCCCGCCGGAGCCACCAACAGGTTCCGATATTCCTGCTTGCGTGAGTAGCCGGTCAACGTATTGAACAGGTCGGTCAGGTCGGACCCGATCTCGGGGGCCGCAGTGAACAGGCCCACGTCTTCGTACAGTCGGGCAGTCTTCGGGTTGTAGTTGCCGGTACCGATATGGCAGTAGCGGCGCAGTGTGGAACCTTCGCGACGGATCACCAGGCACGTCTTGCAGTGCGTCTTCAGTCCGACGAGACCGTAAACGACGTGCACGCCGGCCTGTTCCAGCGCGCGTGCCCATTTGATATTGGCCTGCTCATCAAAGCGGGCCTTCAGTTCCACGAGGGCAACGACCTGTTTGCCCGCGGCGGCCGCGTCGATCAGGGCGTCGACGATCGGTGAGTCACCCGACGTTCGGTAGAGGGTCTGCTTGATCGCCAGCACGTGCGGGTCGGCAGCGGCCTGCTCGATGAAGCGCTGCACGCTCGTGGAGAACGAGTCGTAGGGGTGCTGGACGAGGACGTCGCCCTCACGGAGCGTGGAGAAGATACTCTTGGGGGTTTCACGCTCGCCGAATGCCGGGTGCGTCGCGGGAACGAAAGGCCGCTCCTTAAGCTGCGGGCGGTCGATGCCGTAGATCTGCCACAGGCAGGTCAGATCCAACAACCCGGGCACCGTGATGACGTCGGCCGGGTTCACGTCGAGTTCGCGGAGCAACAGGTCGAGCATGTGCTCGCTCATGTCGTCGCCCACCTCCAAGCGGACCGGTGAACCGAAGCGGCGTCGAGCCAACTCCCTCTCGAGTGCCTGCAGCAGGTCCTCGTCGCGGTCCTCATCAACCTCGAAGTCGGCATTGCGAGTCACGCGGAACACGTGGTGGTCAACGATTTCCATGCCGGGAAACAACTCGGACAGGTTGGCCGCGATGAGGTTCTCGACCGGCAAGAATAGTGCGGGCTGAGAGACGTCAGGGGCATCTGACGGCACCAGTTGGTCGACGCGCACAAAGCGGTTCACATTGTCGGGCACCTTCACTCGCGCAAAGTGCTCGCCGTCGTACTGGCCCGCGTTGCCGTTGTTGGAATCACCGGAGCCCTTGACGGTGACGGCAAGGTTCAAGCTCAGGCCAGAAATATAGGGGAAGGGGTGAGCCGGGTCGACGGCCAGGGGAGTCAGGATGGGGAATAGCTCATTGTGGAAGTGCGCCTGCATCCGTTCGCGCTGGGGCAGCGTCAACTCGTCCCAGCCGACGATCTTGATGCCCTCGGCGTGCAATGCGGGCAGCACCGATTCGCGGAAGGTGCGCGCCTGCCGGTCGGCGATCTTCTGCGCGCGAGTGGCGATCATTTGCAGCTGTTCCCGCGGGGATCGGCCATCAGCGGACCTCACCGAAAGTCCGGTCTCGTCGCGCCGCTTCAGGCCAGCGACTCGCACCATGAAGAACTCGTCGAGGTTCGAGGCGAAAATCGCCAGGAACTTGGCCCGCTCCAGCAGGGGCAGCGATACATCTTCGGCGAGCGCCAGCACCCGCGAGTTGAAATCGAGCCAGCTCAGCTCGCGGTTGAAATATCGGTCGACGGGTAGATCGGCGGCCTCATCGGGATCCACGGTTTCCGCAGGCAGCGCGGTAGGTAGGGCAGTTTGGGTCTCGTCATCAATCTCGTCCGTGGCACTCACGGGTCAATTGTGAACTATCGGCCCGGTGCTGTCTCGTCAGCTGGCCGGTTTGGTCTCTCGCGCGTGTCGGTTTGACCCCTCCAATGCCGCCGCCGTTCGCGGTCCCAGCCCCAGCTCCCGCGCGGTAGCGAGGTCTTCCGGCGTGTCGACGTCGGTCCGCAGTCGTGGCCACTGCAGTCGGTTCGGATCGAGTTCGACTGCTCCTGCCGCCCGGTGCGCCGCCGCCGAACCGGGCCCGAATCGGGGCGTCAACGGGCCGCTGGTGCGGACCACCAGTAGTGCGGTCCCTTCGCCAGACCGGTCGGCGACAAAGGCGGCTGGTGCGCCGCTGTCGATCGCGGTACGCGCTGCCGCGAGTGCCTGCCGGAGGGTTGGTGTGTCGAGGGCAGCCAAATCGGCCTGCAGTGCGGCGGCCAGATCCGCAGTCGCGGCGCTGGCAGCGATCCCGGTCAGCAGTGCCGTATTCAATGGCGACAAACCACTGATGAGTGCTGGCTCATCGATGCCCAGACCGCCGAATTCCTGGGCAAGACGGTGCACTGCCGGGTCGGGACTGACGACGGTGAAGCGCTTCACCTCGGCACCCCTGACCGCGGCCATGGTGTCGGCCAGCATGGCCGCGACCACCTCGCGGCGCTGGACGTCTGACGGAACCTCTTGTGACAGACGTGATTTGGCAGCGTCCAGCGCTTTGACGGCGAGGACGACGGCCACCGAAGACTTCACGGGCATAGTCACCATGGTGCAGTACCGCCTTCGGCATGCGGTACTCGGCGCGGACTGTGCCCCCTGCGGATAGGCTGGAGCGATATTCGTCTCGGAAGGTGCCATGGGTTCGGCACAGGTCAGTGAAGGAGTGCGACGTTGCGTGCAGTAGTGATGGGTGCAGGATCCTGGGGGACCGCGATGGCGAAAGTTCTCGCCGATGCGGGCAACGACGTCAAGATCTGGGCACGGCGCAGCGATCTCGTCGACCAGATCAACTCCAATCACGAGAACTCCGATTACCTGCCGGGCATCACACTGCCTTCCGGGATCCGCGGCGTCACCTCGGTAGCCGAGGCGCTCGCCGATACCGATCTGGTGGTGTGTGCGGTGCCGTCGCAGTCGTTGCGCGGCAATCTTGAGCAGTGGCGCGAGCATCTGCCCGCTGACGCCATCCTGCTGTCCCTCGCCAAGGGCGTCGAGACGAGTACCGGGATGCGAATGAGCGAAGTGATCGGCGAAGTCACCGGCTTCCCGGCCCGCCAGATTGCGGTCCTGACCGGACCTAACCTTGCCAAAGAGATCGCGCAGGGGCAGCCAGCCGCGACGGTTGTCGCGTGCGTTGACGAAGATCAGGCCAAGCGGGTGCAGGAAGCCGTCGCGACCGGCTACTTCCGTCCGTACACCAACACCGACGTCATCGGTTGCGAGATCGGCGGTGCCGCGAAGAACGTGATCGCGTTGGCTTGCGGAATGGCATCCGGCATGGGATTTGGGGAGAACACCCTGGCGACCATCATCACCCGCGGACTGGCCGAAACGATCCGTCTCGGAATGGCGCTCGGTGCCGACATCACCACGCTCGCCGGACTCGCGGGCATCGGCGACCTGGTCGCCACCTGCTCGTCACCGCTGTCGCGGAACCGAAGCTTTGGTGCCCGCATGGGCGAGGGTGCCACGCTCGAAGAAGCGCAGGCGGCCACAAACGGTCAGGTCGCCGAGGGCGTGAAATCATCGTCGTCGGTGCTGGCGCTCGCCGAACTGCACGGGGTTGAGATGCCATTGACGCAAGCGGTCCACAGCGTGTGCCACGAGGGCATGTCGGTCCCGGAGATGGTCAGCTCGCTGCTCGGACGCAGCACCAAGCCAGAGGTCTACGGGCCCGCCTAGCTCTGCCCACTCGGGGACTCTGCCTACTTCGGGGACTCTGCCAGCGCGGGGATTTTTCCTACGCGGGACCGAAGTCGAGGGGTGCGCGCGGCAGGTGTTGATCGATCAATGCTGAAACATCGGTGATCGGTGCGTTGCCCGCGCCGACCGGAACCCACATCGCAACGTAGGGCCGGTGGTCGACGCTCACGTATGCCTGGCCTTCGCCTTCGACCGAGTCGGTCATGAACCACTGGATTGGGTTGATGACCTGCAACGAACTCGTCGGTGCCAACCCTGCGGGGCGGGTGACCCCGCAGCGGAGAACCACCGGTTGCTCGCCGGGCTTATCCCACCGGACAGTCGTGCCGTCGATCGTGCGTTCGGAGTAGTCGCCCAACGTTGTGGGCAGCACCTTGATGAACTCGGTGCACTTGGCGACGTCGGCCTGGACGGTGCCATACGACTCGACCGGTGCCGCCTTCTCTTCGTCCGGGGCCGAGGAAAAGTTCATGGCCGCGTAGACCAGGAACCCGATGATCACCATCGTGGGGACTGCCACCAATGTCGCGATCAGGGCCGGGCTCAGTTTGGGCTCTTCGGGCGTCTCTTTAGGGCTGTCCGTCGTGGGCTTGTCAGTGCCGTCGCTCATGCCTCAAGTGTGGTCGAAGTTGTCTGCTGGGTGAAATCGAGAGATAGGCGAGCAACGGGCTAGCGGTAGCATCGGGGCCGTGAAGACGGTCGGAGAAGTCGGGGAGCGCGCGCTGATCGCGATGTTCACGCAAGCGGCACGCTCAAGCGCTCGTGACTCGACCGATGTGGTGATTGGCTCCGGTGACGATGCCGCCGTCTTTACCGCACCAGGCCCGGTTGTGGTCAGCACCGATACCGCAGTCTCCGGTCGTCATTTCCGGTTCGATTGGTCGAGTCCGCGCCAGATTGGCTCGCGTGCCGTGGTGCAAAGCGCCGCTGATATCGGTGCCATGGGCGGTGTCTTAACGGGGGTGGTCGTTTCGATTGGCTGTCCGCCCGCCACTCCCGTCGACCGAGTCTTGGAAATCAACGCGGGCATCGTTGCACAGACCCACCGTTACGGTGCTCGCGTGCTTGGCGGCGACCTCGTCTCGTCGTCAGAGGTGATCTTGACCGTGACTTCGCTCGGCGTGCTGCAGGCCGGACCTGCGGTCACGCTCGCAGGGGCACTCGCGGGTGACGTCCTCGCGGTCAGCGGGCCACTCGGTGGCCCGGCCGGGGGACTGGCGGCGCTTGCCGCCGTCGACCACGGCGCGGACCCGGTCCTTCTCCAGCAGTATTCGTCACTGGTGGCGCAGTATCGACTGCCTCAGCCCGACCTTGCGCAAGGCCGCATCGCCGCCGAAGTTGGTGCGCACGCGATGACTGATATCTCCGACGGCCTCGTTGAAGAACTCATCACCATGGCCCAGGCCTCCACCGTTCGGCTCGACGTCGATGCGAACAAAGTCCCGCACGCGAAGGATCTGGACCGATTGGGTGGTGCCCTGGGGGTCGAACCGCATCGCTGGGCCCTGGCCGGCGGTGAGGAGCACGAACTCCTGGCGTCCTTCGCGCCCGGCACGGTCCCGGACGGCTGGACAGTCGTCGGGGTCGCCACCGAGGGGGAGCCGGGTGCCTTCATCGACGGTCGACCAGTCGGCAATATTCGTGGGTGGCAGTCGTTCACCAGTACCTGACCTGATTAGATCGACCGCATGGCTGTATATGCACTCGGCGATCGCGAGCCGACGCTTGGCGAAGACGTCTTTATTCATCCCGATGCCACCGTCATCGGCTCGGTAACGCTCGAGGACGGGGTCTCGGTGTGGCCGGGGGCGGTACTACGCGGCGACTATGGCTCCATCACGATCGGCCGACGCACCAACATTCAAGACGGCACGATCATCCACTGCACCTTCTCTGAGCACACAGAGATCGGTGCCCAGTGCGTAGTGGGACACAACGCCCACATCGAAGGAGCAGTTATCGGCGATAACTGCCTCATCGCGTCGGGATCGATCGTGCTGAACCGTTCGGTGATCGGTGCCGGCTCGGTGATTGGTGCCGGTGCCGTCGTGCCCTACGGTTTTGAACTCCCAGAGCGGTCCATGGCGCTCGGCGTGCCAGCCAAGATTCGCGAGGGTTATCAAGTTCCCGAGAATCACACCGAGATGAACGCGAAACTGTACTTCGAGAATGCGAAGTTCTACCGCGAGAACCTGCGGCGGCTCGACTGATGAGTGCCAAACCCCTCGCCGAGATCATTGACCCCAGTTGGGCGGTGGCCCTGGAACCGGTCGAAGCCAAGATCGCGGAAATGGGCGACTTCCTGCGCGCAGAGAATGCGGCCGGCCGCAGGTATTTGCCCGCAGGAGCCAACGTCTTGCGCGCCTTCACCGACCCTTTCGACGACGTTCGCGTACTGATCGTCGGGCAGGACCCCTATCCGACGCCCGGGCATGCCGTTGGCCTGAGCTTCTCCGTCGCGCCCGATGTGCAACCGGTGCCACGATCGTTGCAGAACATCTACAAGGAATACTGCGACGACCTGGGCTTCCCCATGCCAACCAACGGCGACCTGACGCCATGGGCACGGCAGGGCGTGCTGTTGCTCAATCGCGTACTGACGGTATCGCCGGGCGAGCCCGCATCGCACCGCAAAAAGGGGTGGGAAGAAGTCACCGAATGCGCGATTCGGGCCCTCGCTGCCCGCGATGAGCCGCTCGTCGCGATCCTGTGGGGCAATGATGCTCGCAGCCTCGCCGAATGGTTACCCGATGTTCCGACCATCGAATCGGTGCACCCATCGCCGCTGTCGGCGTCACGCGGATTCTTCGGGTCAAAGCCATTTTCCCGCGCCAACGAAGAACTGATGGATCTGGGCGGCGACCCCGTCGACTGGCGGCTTCCCTAAGCTCATCCAGACTCCCGGGGTTCGCCACCCGCGACGCCGCTGGTCTAGCGGACGCCGGGATAGTCGGGGCGCCGCTTCTCAAGGAAGGCGTTGATGCCCTCGATACCCTCGGCCGTATTTCCGAGTGCCGAGATAGACGCGGCTTCGGCGGCGAGGTGATCGGTCAGCGAATTGGTCGCCGAGGCCTGCAACAGCTTGCGGATTGCCGAATACGATCCGCGCGGACCCGCGGCGAGTTGGGCTGCGGTGTCGTAGGCGGTGTCGACTACGGAGTCATCCTCGACGACCTCCGACAGGATCCCCAGTTCCAAAGCGCGAGTGGCGTCGAGGATTTGGTCGGTCATGATGATGTGGCGCGCCCGGGCCGCGCCAACTACCCGCGGCAGCAGCCACGACATACCGCCATCGGGAGACAAGCCAATGCCGGGGTAGGCCGGACGCATCTTGGTCGATGTGCCGCCGATAGCAACGTCCGCGTGCAGAACCAGGCTCATTCCCGCACCGGCGGCCCA
The DNA here is from genome assembly GCF_056682775.1 of Gordonia sp. 34D. Taxonomy (NCBI): domain Bacteria; kingdom Bacillati; phylum Actinomycetota; class Actinomycetes; order Mycobacteriales; family Gordoniaceae; genus Gordonia; species Gordonia sp. 34D. The sequence goes on from NZ_CM155293.1 coordinate 353,970, forward strand.
ACCCTGTGCCGCCGCAACGACGGGCAATTCGGTTTCCCACAGGAACTCGATCATCGAGTGCATATCGTCGGCCAAGCCGCGCAGGTAGTCGCCACGATCGGGAGCGTCGGCGAACTTAGCGACATTGCCGCCCGCACAGAAGTTCTTGCCCGCGCCGCGCAACACAATGGCCCCGGCGTCGAGCTTGCCGCGAGTCACTGAACGCAGTGCTTCACGGGACTCCATCACGAGTTCATGATCGAGGGAAGTGCCCGCTGCGCTGGTGGACACGGTCAGGGTGAGGACGCCTGCGTCGTTGACGTTGATGAGATCGGAAGCCATGGCGACAACTTTACGGAACGCTCGGTAGGGGGAGGTGAGTGGGCGGGAGGCGATAATTTGTCAAACATAAAATCGCCGCCCGACATGTCGTCGGGCGGCGATTTTGGTAAAAACTTAAGAGCCTTAGGCGGAGACGGTCTTGCCGGCCTTCAGGCAAGAAGTGCAGACGTTCTTGCGCTTCTTGTTGCCCGGGGCGACCTCAACGCGCACAGACTGGATGTTCGGGTTCCAGCGACGGTTGGTCCGGCGGTGCGAGTGCGAAACCGACTTGCCGAAGCCGGGGCCCTTGCCGCAAACATCGCAAACTGCAGCCATGGTCGTACTCCCTTGGTAGAAAATCGTGGTCAATGTTCCGCCGATCTCGAGCGCGCAAAGAGCGCAGCACTAATCGGCAACCAGACAAGAGTAACTGGGATATCGGTGACAGTTCAAATCGGGCCCATTGCCGCTGGCCATCGCCCGCGTACGCCGAAGGGGAGGCGCGCACCGTTGTCGGAGGCAGACGGTAGCCTCGGACACACAGACGGCACACCGAAATAGGCACACCGATTTTGGTGGGGACGGAAAGGCTGTGGTGACAGGATCCGGTGATGGCAGCACTGCGATGAATCCGCACTTGCTGCGCGATTGGGCGCAGGCCTGCGCCGAGGGCCTGACTGCCATGCGGTCAGAAATCAACGACCTCAACGTCTTCCCCATTCCGGACTCCGACACCGGCAGCAACATGGCGAACACCATGACCAAGGCCGTCGAAGTCCTCGCCGACCTGCCAACAGACGCTGGTGCCGCCACTGTCACCCGCGCTCTGGCCGATGCCGCCGTGGCGAATGCCCGCGGCAATTCCGGCATCATCTTGTCGCAGATCCTGGTCGGATTGGCCGACGCCGCCGACCTCGCGGTAGTCGAGGACGACCCCAGTTTCAATCGACTGTGCACCACTGGACTGCGACTGGCTGCGCTCGGTGCCCGCAGAGCGGTCAGTGCCCCGCGCGAGGGCACCATTCTCACCATTCTTCGCGTCGCCGCCGAAACGGCATCGAACAACGTTTCCGAATCACCCGCCGATTTTGCGCGCGCAATCGCTGATAACTGCGCCGAAGCGCTCGAGTTAACGCCCGAACAGTTACCGGAACTGGCGAATGCTGGCGTCGTCGATGCCGGTGCACGCGGTTTCTTGGTGATGGCCGATGCCCTCGTCCTGGTGATCACGGGAGTCTCAAACAAACGCCGGTCATACCGGGGCATCCTCACCGCGGGTGGCGGCGGTACCGGTCACGACCATTCGTGCGAGGGAGCAGGCGACACCGACTTCGAAGTCATGTACTTGCTCGACGGAGCCGAGGGGGCGCAGATCGGTGCCCTGCGCGAACGCCTCACCGAACTCGGTGACTCCATCGTGATCGTCGGCGACAGTTCATCTGAAGCCGAACGATTCTCGGTTCACATCCACACCAACGATCCCGGTGCCGTCGTCGAAGTCGGTGCGGCACTAGGTCGCCTCACCGACATTCGCATTAGTTGCTTTGCCCTCGACGCGATACGCGCCGCGCCGGGTGCCAACGAGCCGCCAGCCCGGTTCAAGCGGGCGGTTGTCGCCCTCGTTACCGGCGACGGTGCCGCCGAACTGTTCGCCGAAGCGGGCGCGTCCGCGGTGCGCGCCGATCACGGTATCCACCCGGCAACCCTGACAAAGGCGATCCTCGACACCGACAGTGCGCACGTGGTGGTGATGGGCAACGGCATGATGTCGTCCCAAGACCTCGTGCAAGTGGGTGCCGAGGCCCGCTCCACGCAGCGGTCCGTTGTCTTTCTGCCGACCCTGTCAATGGTGCAGTGCCTGTCAGCTCTGGCCGTCCACGACCCAGACGGCGAGCCCGACGTTGATGCATTCGCCATGGCTGAGGCCGCAGCGGGCACCCGCTGGGGATCGCTGGTCCACTCGAATAGCAAAATGATGACGCTCGCAGGTACCTGCGAAATTGGTGACACGCTGGGCCTAATCGGCTCCGACGTCCTGGTTATTGCGCCTGAGCAATGGCAGGCCGCGACGGCGCTGCTCGACCTCATGCTCGCGACCGGCGGTGAAATGGTCACGGTGCTCGCTGGCCGCGACCTTGATGAGTCGTCGCGTGAGCGCATCGCCCAACACCTCCACGCGAGTTACCCGGGCATCGAACTCGCCATGTACCAAACTGGTCAAACCTCCGACCTGCTACAGGTGGGGATCGAGTGATGTTGACGATGACCTCACCGCTCACCGACTCCGGCGTCGAAGCGGCGCTGGTGAAGAAGCTCGCAAGCCTGGAACTCACGACGGTCGGTGAACTCCTCCGCTACGTGCCGCGCCGATACATTCGGCGTGGCCATCTCTCGGAATCCCAGCGCCCGGAACCTGGCGAATGGATTACCGTCATCGGTCGCGTCGAGAAGTCCGACATGATTTCGATGAAGCGCAGGTACGGCAAGTTCCTGAAGATTGTCGTCAACGACGGTCGTGCCCGCTACGAAGCCAGCTTCTTCAACGCCCATTGGATCCAGAGCAAGATGAAGCCCGGTACTCGGGTGGCGCTCGCTGGCACGGTGAAACTGTTCAACAACCAAATCCAACTGTCGCACCCCGACTGGATGGTGATGCCCGACGACGACGGGATCGACGTCGTTGGCAGCCCCTCCCTGCTGAATGAACTCCAGGCCGACGAAGCCGATGCGGGCGGGTCGAAGTCAGGGTCTACTGCTTCCCCTGACGATGTGGCGAACTTTTCTCGCGACATCATCCCGATGTACCCGGCAACCAAAGAAGTACAGACGTGGGAGATCTGGCGCGCTGTCCGCCAGGTTCTCGCCGATACGATTCCTGCCGCCGATCCGCTGACCGATCAGGAACGGACCGAACGTCGCCTCATCACCAGCGACGAAGCTATCCACCGGATCCACTTGCCCGACTCGCTCGACGATATTGACGCCGCCCGTGACCGGCTCAAGTTCGATGAAGCGCTCGCCATTCAGACTGAACTCGCGCGCCGACGTCTCAGTGTCGTCGACGAGACGGCGCGGCCGTGCAGCCATGTGCCGGGCGGGTTGGAAGACAAACTCCTCGCCACCTTGCCATTCCAACTGACAAGTGGTCAGAAAGACGTCATCGCCGAGATCGGCGAAGACCTGGCCGACGAGCATCCGATGAATCGACTACTGCAGGGTGAGGTCGGTTCCGGTAAGACTCTCGTTTCGTTGCTGGCGATGCTCCGCGTCGTCGACAACGGCCACCAGTGCGCCATTCTGGCGCCCACGGAAGTGCTTGCCGCACAGCACTACCGGACCGTCATGACGATGCTCGGGGATCTCGCTCGCGCCGGTGAACTCGGAGCCGCCGACGGCGCGACCCGCATCGGGCTCCTCACCGGTTCGCTGCCGACCGCAGCCAAACGGCAGGTGCTTCTTGACGCGGTGACTGGCGAAGCGGGCATCGTTATCGGCACCCACGCGCTCCTGGAGGAACACGTCGAATTCTTCGACCTCGGCATGGTGGTGGTCGACGAGCAGCACCGCTTCGGCGTGGAACAACGCGACGTCCTGCGCGGAAAAGGTCGTGACGCGACCCGCCCGCACTTCCTCGTGATGACGGCGACGCCCATCCCGAGAACTGTCGCCATGATTACCTTCGGTGACTTAGACACGTCGACGATGACCGAACTGCCTCGCGGGCGTCAACCGATCACCACGAGCGTGGTGCAAATGGGCAAGCAGTCGTGGGTTGACCGCACGTGGGCCCGAGCTGGCGAAGAAATTGACAAGGGTCGTCAGGTGTATGTGGTGTGCACCAAGATCGGCGACGAGCAGACCAACGCGAAGGCCGCGAAGAAGAAGGGTGTCAAGAAGGCGGACGGGCCCGAACCTGAAGACGACACCATCTCGGTCCTCGACATGGCCGATCAATTGGCGGGCGGACCGCTTGCCGGACGCCGAATCGGGATTCTGCATGGTCGGCTGCCAGCTGACGAGAAGACCGACGTAATGGATGCGTTTACCCGCGGCGAGATCGATGTCTTGGTCGCCACCACCGTCATCGAGGTTGGCGTTGACGTTCCGAACGCCACCATGATGGTGATCGTGAACGCCGAGCGGTTCGGCGTCAGTCAGCTGCACCAGTTGCGCGGTCGCGTCGGGCGAGGTCAGCACGCCGGACTTTGCCTGCTCATGACGTCGGCCTCCGAGATGGGCCAGTCGATGGAACGACTCCGCGCCGTCGAAGGAAGCACCGACGGTTTTGAGTTGGCGCGTGTCGACTTGATGCAGCGACGGGAGGGCGACGTCCTCGGTTCGCTGCAGTCGGGTGGCAAGAGCTCGCTGAGTTTTCTGTCGCTGCTCGATGACACCGATGTCATTGCCGATGCCCGCCAGCTTGCCGAAGAGATTGTGCTCGCCGACCCGGAACTTGTTGCGCACCAGCCGCTTGCCGAACTCGTCCAGTCAATTCTGCTGCCGTCGCGCGCCGGGTACCTCGAAAAGTCGTAGACCCAATCTGGTCGGCACCCTGGCCTTTTCGGCACAAATGGCGGATTCTATAGGTGTCGAAGTCAGCTCACGCGGGGTGGAGGACGGCCATGCGGATCTCGAGAATCTTGATGCGAAAGGGAAGCGGCGTCATTACCGTGCGCGCGAGCGCGACGGTGCGGAGCCTGCTCGCAACCCTTGATGAATGGAATATCGGGGCGGTGGTGGTGCTCGATGAGAACGGGGCCCTCGCCGGTATCGCGTCCGAACGAGACATCGTCCGACGCCTACATTCCGGGGGTGCATTGGTCCTCGATGGCCCAATCTCCGGAATCATGACCCCGATTGTGCACACATGCTCGCCGAACGACCCGATTGAAGGCCTGCGGGAAACGATGACTGAGCACCGCATCCGGCACCTTCCGGTCCTTGACGACGGGCAACTCGTTGGCATCATCAGCATCGGTGATGTGGTCAAGAGCGCGATCGACGAACTCGTCACCGAACGCGAGCATCTCGTTCAGTACATCCAGCACTGACCCGGTTTGGTGCGCCTGCGGCGTGTTGTGGAACCGAACGGTGCCCGCGTGCGTCTAAAAGGGCATGCGCTGGTTCTCAGATGTGCGCCGAGTGGTCCGCGAAAGCTGGTGGCGATCAAGGCAACGCTGGAAGTGGATGCAATCGCACCATCGGACAGGTCAAATCCGACTGGCCCCTCGGCAATGGATTGGCCTCGCCGCGTTTGCAGCGGTCTCGCTGTTTGTTGCGTGGGGAACGCACGTCGCGCCGCAGTCGCAGAGATTGCCAGCGGCCACGGTTACCGCAGCCCGGACGGACCTGGACTCGTTGACGGTCCGCGACCATCGCCCACCCCACGACAGCAACTACAACAGAGCCAGCTTTGGTCCGGCATGGACCGACGACGCGTCCGTCGTCGGAGCGGGCAATGCCTGCGACACCCGAAACGACATCCTGTCCCGGGACCTGGCGGTAACGGCGCGAACACCGATCAATTCGTGCCCCGAAGCCGTTGCGGCCGGAAGCTTCACCAGCCCATACACCGGTCGTCGGGTGATCTTCGCGCGGGGACGCGGATCCGCGTCAGTGCAGATCGATCACGTCGTACCGCTTGCCTACGCCTGGGACATGGGTGCCCGCGACTGGCCAGCGGGTAAACGGTGGGCGATGGCCAACGACCCCGCGAACCTCGTCGCGACCGATGCCGCGAGCAACCAGGAAAAGTCCGACGCGGAACCGGCCCGCTGGATGCCACCGCTGCGCGGCTTTCACTGCCAGTACGCTGTCGCGTTCATCTCTGTGCTCATCGCCTACCAACTGCCAATCGACGCGCCATCAAAGAAGACGCTGAAATCGGCGTTAGGAAACTGCTGACGTAACGCAATTGCGGGCCGACTAGAGGCCCTTGAGCATTTCCTTCATGGTGTCGATTTCCTTCTGCTGGGATTCGACGATGCTGCGTGCCATGGCGATCGAGTCGGCGTTCTTGCCGTCTTCGATCTCGTCTTCGGCCATGTCGACGGCACCTTCGTGATGCTCAATCATCTGCTCCAGGAACAGCTTGGCGGCGGCATTGCCCTGAGCCTCACGCAACTGCTGCAGTTCAGCCTCCGACAGCATGCCGTCCATCTCGTGGTCCATCGGCACGCTGACCGGCTCGCCCCATGTGGTCAGCCACTCTTTCAGCTGGGCGATCTCCGGGCCCTGGGCGTCCTTGATCTGCTTGGCGATATCAGTCACCTGCTGCGGAATGTCGGACTTGCCGAGAATGATGTCGCTCATCACGAGGGCTTGTTCGTGGTGCGGCAACATCATCTGCGCAAACATCGTGTCGGCGGCGTTGTGCTCGCCGGTTGCCGGCGCGCTGGCCGAAGGCATGTGATGGGGCGTCGACATCGTCGACATATCGTGCGGCATATCCGAGGGTTCTTCGTTGGGGCTGCAGGCGGCAACACCAACGGCTACCGCGACGGCGACGATTGCGGTGACGACGGGACGAGTTCTCACGATGACAATCCTTCAGTAGACGATTTCCGATGCATACAACATGGAGGCTTGATGCCAGCCAGTGTGCCCGATGGACTCGGCGGGTTCGTTAGTCGTTAAGTAAAGGTTTGCTCAAGATGTCGGTGCCCGGCACCGGGCGAGGGTGCCCCGCACGGCGGATACCGGTGATGATGAAGGCATGTCAGCACGGGCGATGGTGGTGGAAGACGAGGCGGCGTTGGCGTCGTTGGTGGCGCAGTATTTGGAGCGTGCCGGGTTCGAGGTGAGCGTGACCGGCGATGGCATCGCGGCTGTCGCGATGTCGCGGAGCGTTGATCCGGATGTGGTGGTCCTTGACCTAGGCCTACCAGGCTTGGACGGGGTCGAAGTGTGCCGGCAACTGCGGACCTTCTCCGACGCCTACGTGGTGATGCTGACTGCGCGCGCCGACGAAGTCGACACCCTCGTCGGACTGTCGGTTGGTGCGGACGACTACATGACGAAACCGTTCAGCCCGCGCGAGTTGACTGCCCGAATCCAAGCCCGCATGCGTCGACCGCGTAGCGGGTTCACCGGGGCGGGAGCGAGCGAGCAGTCGCGCGTCTTCGGTGATCTGGCGATTGATGTGCCGGGTAGGGAAGTGATGGTCGCGGGCAAATCGATCCACCTGACCCGCACCGAGTTCGACATTCTGACGGCCTTGTCGTCGTCTCCGGGAACGGTCTACTCCAGGGCGCTCCTCATCGACACCGTGTGGGGACCGCAGTGGGTCGGTGACGACCACATGGTTGATGTGCACATTGGCCACTTGCGTCGAAAACTCGGCGACGATGCCGCTCGCGGCCGGTACGTGCGGACCGTCCGTGGCGTGGGCTACCGAATGGGGACCGGCGAATGACCGAGTCACCCCAAGCGCCTCCGGGTCGGCGGGCATGGCGGTTCGCGGTCGGAACCGGGTTGATGCTGGCGATGACGGTGGTAGTGCTGGCCACCGCCGGTAGCGCGCTTCTGGTCGCATGGCTGATGGCACCGAATATTTTCCACGACCATCTCCATCAGGCGGGGATTGATCAGAACTCCAATCAGGCGATGCACGTGGAGCGTGCCTTCACCGACGCGGTGGGATTGTCGTGGGGGTTGGCGGCAGTCGTATCCGCAATCTTGGCGCTGGCCTTGAGTTGGTACCTGGCTCGACGGGTGCAGCGGACGGTCACCGCCGTGGCGGCGTCGACCGCGCAGATCGCCGACGGTCGCTACGACACCCGGGTCGCAGACGGCGGGCTGGGACGCGAGTTCGACGATCTCGCCGACGCCGTCAACCGACTCGCCCAGCAGTTGGAAGCCAGCGAGGCCACGCGCCGGCGCATGCTGTCAGATCTGGCGCACGAGATGCGGACGCCGTTGGCAACCATCGACTCGTACCTGGAAGCGATTGACGATGGGGTGCGACAACCCGACGGTGACACGATGGCGATTCTGCACGCCGGAACCGACCGTTTGCGGCGACTTGCCGAAGACGTCTCATCGGTGTCGCGGGCACAAGAGCGGGCATTGTCGGTGATTCCTGTCCGCACCACTGACCGCGCCTTGCAGGAGACCGCGATCGCCGCGGCTGCTCAAAAGTACGCGGCCAAGGGAGTAGCGCTGCGACTGGACGACGCGCCAGCCGTCACCATCGAGGTTGACCCGGCACGCATGGGGCAGGTCCTCGGAAACCTGCTGAACAATGCGCTCCGGCACACGCCGACCGGCGGCCTTGTGCGAGTGTCGTCGAAGCAGGAGCCATCTCACGTCAAGCCGTGGAAGGCGGGCTCTAACTCATCGGGCTCGGGCCACGTCCTGATCTCCGTGTCCGATACCGGCGAGGGCATCGCACCAGAACACCTGGCTCACGTCTTCGACCGCTTCTACCGAGCCGACACCGCCCGCGATCGCGACCACGGCGGGAGCGGCATCGGACTCACCATCGCGCGGGCCCTCGTCGAAGAGCATGGCGGCACACTGTGGGCGGCGAGTGACGGCCCAGGTGCGGGCGCGGTGTTCACCATGCGCCTGCCGGTGGCGTGAGTGGCCGCACGGCTACCCTGGAGACATGAGTGCACCCACCACCGTTGACGTGACCGCCGTGGTTACCGAGCTCGCTACCGCCGCGAAGAAGGCGGCACGCACGCTCGGGTCGTTGACCACCGCAGATAAGAACGCTGTCCTCCTGGCTGCCGCCGAGGCGATCGATGCCGCATCCGATGACATCCTTGCCGCCAACGCGATCGATGTGCAGCGCGCCGAAGACCAAGGGACGGAATCGTCGCTCGTCGATCGTCTCCGCCTGACAGCAGAGCGTGTCGCGGGTATCACCAGCGGGTTGCGGCAGGTCGCGGGCCTCCCTGACCCCATCGGCGAGGTGTTGTCCGGAAAGACGCTTCCGAATGGTCTGGAACTTCGGCAGGTCCGCGTGCCGCTCGGCGTGGTCGGCTTCGTTTATGAAGCGCGACCAAATGTGACGGTCGACGGCTTTGGTATTGCGTTCAAATCAGGCAATGCCGTGCTGTTGCGCGGCTCGTCGTCCGCGGCGAGTTCCAACGCTGCGCTCGTTAAGGTCTTGCGAGAGGTGGTGGAAGCCCACAAATTGGACCCCAATGCGGTATCGCTGCTGCCGAGTGAATCCCGCGAGTCGGTTACTGCGCTAATCCAGGCCCGCGGCCTCGTCGACGTGGTGATTCCGCGCGGAGGTGCGGGACTCATCAACGCGATTGTCGAGAATGCCAAGGTCCCAACGATCGAGACCGGTACCGGCAATTGCCACATCTTTGTGCATCGCGACGCCGACCTCGACATCGCCACACGGGTAGTGCTGAATGCAAAAACCCGCAGGCCGAGCGTGTGTAATACCGTCGAGACGGTGCTGATCGACTCCGCGATCGCCGACACCGCACTCGCTTCGATCACGCAAGCTCTGCAAGCTCAGGGCGTCGTGGTTCACGGTGAGGAGCCGGGTATGGAACCGGCCACCGAAGAAGACTGGCACCGCGAATACCTTTCGCTCGATATCGCCATCAAGGTGGTCGACGACATCGACGCCGCGATCGACCACATCGATACCTACGGCACGGGGCACACCGAAGCCATTATCACCGGCAACCTCGCCGCAGCGACGGAGTTCACCGACCGCGTCGACGCCGCCGCCGTCATGGTGAATGCGTCCACCGCGTTCACCGATGGCGAGCAGTTCGGGTTCGGTGCCGAGATCGGTATCTCGACGCAGAAATTGCATGCCCGCGGCCCGATGGGATTGCCGGAACTCACCTCAACCAAATGGCTGGTGTGGGGCAACGGACAGGTGCGGCCAGCGTGACGGGCAGCAACATCACCAAGGGCAGCAGCAACGTCACCACCGATACCGCAAACATTGCGCCGGTCTTTACCGATGTCGATGATGTCCGGTCTCGGTTGAAGCAAACCGGGTACCTGGCTGATGAAGCCACGGCGACGACAGCTTTCTTAGCCGACCGACTCGGGAAGCCCCTGCTGGTGGAGGGGCCTGCCGGTGTTGGCAAGACCGAACTGGCGCGCGCCTTAGCGCAAGCCACCGGCTCGGAACTGATTCGCCTGCAGTGTTACGAAGGCATCGATGAGGCCCGCGCCCTCTACGAGTGGAATCACGCGAAGCAGATCCTCGCGATCCAGGCCGCCGGTCAACGCGACTGGGAATCGACCAAGGGTGACATCTTCTCCGAAGAGTTCCTCCTGGCACGACCGCTGCTGACCGCGATCTCCCGCTCCGAGCCGACAGTCCTGCTGATCGACGAGATCGACAAGGCCGACGTCGACATTGAAGGATTGCTCCTCGAGATCCTCAGCGATTTCGCCATCACCATTCCGGAGATGGGGACCGTGACCGCCGCTCGTCGACCGATTGTTTTGTTGACGTCGAACGCGAACCGTGAACTTTCCGAGGCACTCAAGCGGCGTTGCCTCTACCTGTACATCGACTTTCCCGATGCGGCTCTGGAACGGGAAATTCTCGCCTCCCGCGTCCCCGAGCTCCCCGAGCGCCTGGCCGCCGAGATCGTCCGGGTCGTCGGTGTGCTCCGCACCCTCGATATTCGGAAGAAGCCGTCGGTCGCCGAAACCATCGACTGGGGCAACACGCTCTTGGCGATGACGACGCCCGCCGAAGCCGAAGCGGGAACGATCGACGATTCGCTTGTCGCGCGGACGCTCGGCGTTGTGCTGAAGCATCGTCCCGATGTGAAGACGGCGCTGCGCGAACTCAAGTTGGGTTGAGTTCGGCATGACGGCACAACTGGTCGATACGCTCACCGGGTTCGTCGAAGACCTGCGTACCCGCGGCATCACCGTGGGGCCGTCGAGCCTGATCGACGCGGGACAAGCGATGAGCGTCCTCGACCTTCTCGACCGGGAGTCTCTGCGGGAGGGTTTGGCGGCCACACTGCTCAGTGACCACATGCACCGAGACACTTTTGACCTGTGTTTTGAACTGTGGTTCCCGCTGGGTTCAGCGGCTCGACGCGGTGCCATCGAGGTCCCGCGCGACGACGACGGCAACATCGACGTCGCGGCGCTGCGAGACCTGACCGCCGATCTGCTGGCCGACCCCGACGCGATGACCGACGGCCGCTTCGACCAGTTGGTCGCGATGATCGTCGGTGAAGTGGGACAGTACGAATCGGCCCGCGGCGAATCGTATTCGGTGTATCAGGCGATGACGGCGATCTCGCCGCAAACCCTGATTGCGCGGATCGCCGCGGCGATGGCCGGCGGCCAAGACACGCAATCGGGGGAGCGTGCCGGTACCGATCCGTTGAATCGTCGCGCTGCCCGTGCCGCGACCGAGCAACTCCGCGACGCCGTCACTACCGAAACTCAGCGTCGGATGGCGGAAATTCGTGGCCGCGATGCGGTCGGCGAGTACGCGGTTCCGAAGTTGCCCGAACTCATCGACTTCTTCTCGGCCAGCCCGCAGGACATGTCGAAACTGCGGCGAACGATCGACCCGATTGCCCGCCTACTGGCAGCAAAACTGGAGTTCCGGCGCCGCCGCAACAAACATGCCGCAGTCGATGTGCGAGCCACGCTCCGAGCGTCAATGTCGACCGGTGGCGTGCCGATCGACCTGCGTCGTCGCAAGCCGAGACCGGGTAAGCCGGAACTGGTCGTCATCTGCGATGTCTCCGGTTCCGTTTCCGGCTTTAGCCAGTTCACCCTCCAACTTGTTTACGCACTGCGGCAACAGTTTTCCCACGTTCGAGTGTTTGCCTTCGTCGACACCGTCGACGAGGTCACCGAATTCTTCGACCGCGGCAACAGTGATGAGCAGTTCGGCGAACGCATGCACCGGATGCTGACGGAGGCATCGATCAGTACGCGCGATGGACACTCCGACTACGGGCACATGCTGAAGGGTTTCAATCAGCGTTATGGCGATTCATTGACGCATCGGAGCGCGCTGCTGATCCTTGGCGATGCTCGCAACAACTTCCGGCCAACCCATGCGGACGCGCTTGCCGAGATGCGGGACCGCGTTCGCAACGCCTACTGGCTCAATCCCGAACGCCAAACCGCGTGGGACACCGGCGACTCCGATGCCAGTAAATATGCGGACGTGATCGAGATGTTTGAATGCCGCAATGCGGACCAACTTTCGAAGGTTATCGCCGACCTGCTGCCGGTATAGCGGCTCACCCACGGGTAAACTCAACCGCCATGTCACAGGCCGAACGCAAACCCCGCCGCATTGGCGTGATGGGCGGCACCTTCGATCCAATCCACAATGGGCACCTCGTGGCCGGTAGTGAGGTGCTGCACCGCTTCAATCTCGACGAAGTGATCTTTGTGCCAACGGGTCGCCCGTGGCAGAAGGAGGGCGATCACGCTCCCGACCCCCACCGCCAGGTTAGTGCCGCCGAGCACCGGTATTTGATGACGGTCATCGCGACGGCCTCGAACCCGCAGTTCACGGTCAGTCGCGTGGACGTGGACCGCGAGGGCGTCACCTATACCGTCGATACGCTCCGCGATCTGCGACGCACGTATCCCGACGATGATCTCTACTTCATCACGGGCGCGGACGCGCTAGAAACGATCCTTTCCTGGCATGATTGGGAAGACCTGTTTGAACTCGCGAACTTTATCGGGGTGTCACGGCCCGGATACGAACTGAATGCCACGCATCTAACTGAGCATCTGGCTACTAAGCCTGCCGATGCCCTGCAGATGCTGGAGATCCCCGCGCTGGCGATCTCCTCAACCGATTGCCGTGTGCGCTCCGCTGCCGGCCGCCCCGTCTGGTACCTGGTGCCCGATGGCGTCGTCCAGTACATCGCCAAACACGGTTTGTACCGAAAGGAACCAGCGTGACTGCTGCACCCGAAGCCCGCGAAATGGTGGCGATTGCCGCACTTGCCGCAGCTGAGAAAGGTGCCACCGACATTGTCGCCCTCGACGTGTCCGACACCCTCGTCATCACCGATGCTTTCTTCATCGCCTCTGCCGACAACGAACGCCAAGTGAACTCGATCATCGAAGAAATCGAGGACAAGCTCCGGGAGTCGGGGCATAAGGCGCTGCGACGTGAAGGCACCCGCGAGGGTCGCTGGGCCCTGCTCGACTACGGCGACCTGGTCGTGCACGTTCAACACGACGACGAACGCGACTTTTACGGCCTCGAACGGCTGTGGAAAGACTGCCCAGCGATGGAGATCGAGGGCATCGAGGCACCGTCGCGTGACCGTGCCAACGAGGTCGATCCGGACCTCGCTGGCTCAGGCGAATGATCCCTGAACCCGACGCCGGTGACACCAGCGTCGAACGGTTGACGCCGGTCGTTCGCCGACTCATTTTGATGAGACACGGCGAGACCGAATACAACGCTGGTCGGCGCATGCAAGGACAACTCGACACGGACCTGTCGGCCGTCGGCGTCCAGCAGGCGCAGGTGGCGGGTCGTGCCCTCGCGACGCGTGGCCCGCGGATCATCCGGTCGTCGGACTTGCGGCGCGCACACGACACGGCGCTCGCTTTGGCGTCGTTTACCGGCCAGGACGTAGTCACGGATCCGCGACTGCGTGAAACGCACCTCGGGGAGTGGCAGGGGCGCACGCACACCGAGGTCGACGCAATTGATCCCGGTGCCCGCCGCAACTGGCGCGACGATGCTCACTGGGCCCCACCCGGCGGTGAATCCCGCGTGCAGGTGGCGGCACGGTCGGTGCCCGTGGTGCACGAACTCGTCGAGCAGATCAGCGATTGGGGCCAAGGGGAGAATGCCGAAGCGCCGGTAATTCTGGTAGCGCATGGCGGCGTGATCGCCGCGCTGACCGCAGGCTTGCTGGCGTTGCCGGTCGCGAATTGGCCGATCTTCGGGGGACTAGCCAACACGAGTTGGGTCCAACTATCTGGTCATGCACTTCCCGGTGAGGCGCCCGTGTGGCGTCTGGACGTGTGGAATGCGTCGGCCGAATCCGCAGAGAGCACGGTGCAGTAGCAGCGATGGGTTCGATTATGGTGCTGGGAGACTCGCTCTCCTATTACGGCAACAAGGGTGGCCTCTCCGCCGATGACCCGCAGATTTGGCCGAATCTGGTCGGCGCGGAATCGGGTCGCGACGTGGAACTATTTGCGCGCATCGGCTGGACCAGCCGCGATGTCTGGTGGGCCATCACTCAGGATCCCCGGATCTGGGCGGCCCTCCCCAAAGCTGACTTGCTGATTCTGGCATTCGGCGGCATGGACTCGCTGCCGTCACCGCTACCGACCGCGCTGCGTGAGCAAATCCGATACGTCCGTCCAGAAAAGCTGCGGCAGGTAGTGCGCGGTGCGTACAGCTGGCTGCAGCCGCGACTGTCGCCGATTGGCTGGCCGATGGCGATCCCGCCGTCGGAGACGATCTACTACTACGAGAAGATCCGTGCCGCGCTGCAGCATTTGCGCCCCGACCTGCCGATCATCGTGTGCCTCCCGCCCACCCACGACAGCCCGTACTACGGCAACGTGCACCCCGGGCGCATCCCGACCACGGTCGCGATTAGTCAGTGGGCTACCGAGCACGACCTTCCGACCGTTGATTTTTACCCGGTCACCGCCGAGGACTTCGCCAACGACGACGTCGAAATGAATCCCGACGGTATCCACTGGGGACTGGACACCCACGTCCGGATCGCTGAGGTCCTTGCGCCCGCGGTGAAGCAGGCGGTCGGTTAGCGGCAGGCCGGTGGTTAAGGGCAGGCGGGCGGTTAACTAACCGACACCGAATCGGTTCCGCAGGCTCGACCGGCTACCGTATAGAGGTGCCTGTTGTTGTCGTCACCGATTCTTCCTCGCGGTTGCCAGCGTCACTCCTTGACGAGCACTCGATCCTGCAGGTTCCGCTGTATCTGCGGACCGAGGATGGCGCCGAATATGCCGAAGGCGGGCCTGACGTGCCCGAGAACATCATCAGCATGCCGAAGGTCACGACGTCCGGTGCCAACCTTGCCGACCTCACCGAGGCCTACAAGCGGGCGTGGGAGGCCAGCGACGGTGACGGCGTTGTTGCCGTTCACATGTCTCGGCGACTGTCGGGCACCTGGGGTGCGGCGCGCATGGTCGCCGACGACATGGACGGCAAAGTCCGCGTGGTCGACTCGCGGTCGGTCGGGATCTCTGTCGGGTTGACGACACTCGCTGCGGCGCAGGCCGCCGAAGGTGGTGCCAGCCGCGATGCCGCGTACGAGGCAGCGGTGCGCGCGGCGGCGACCGCCGAGTCGATGCTTTGCGTCCAAGCTCTGGACCACCTCCGTGCGAGCGGCCGTATCAGCACTGCGAGCCATCTGCTCGGCTCGGCATTGTCGATTAAGCCGATCCTGCATATGTCCGACGGTCTCCTCGCCCTCCGAGAACGGCACCGCACGTCGACCAAGGCGATCGCCAAGATGCTCGACGCCGCCGTGGAACTTGCTGGCGACGACGCTGTGACTGTCGGAATTCAACATTGCCAAAACCCCGAACTCGCGGCGGAAGTCCTTGAGCGGGCGAGCGAGCGCATCGAGAAGATCACGTCGAGCATCGTCGTCGATTTGGGCGCAGTCCTCGGCACGCACGTGGGGCCGGGTGCCGTGGGAATTACGCTCGGGTACGGACTGACACCGATCAACTGAGAGTTCGCCGGCCCCCGCAGCGCTTATCGAGGTGTATTGCTGAAGAGTCGCTTTTGCTGGCGGGTAGGGCGGGCCATGCGGATGACGATCTGATTGTGACCGTTGAAGCTGGCTGTGGCACCAATCAACGCACGGAGTCCAACGCCGGGTACTCGGGCAGATCAATCCCGTCGGCTTTCGCGAATTGTGCGGCCAACAGTGGCCGCAGTGGCCAGTGATTCATCAGGGTGTAGGTGAATCGGCCCAGGATCACGGCGAGACGACTCTTCGGCGCATAACCGCCAGCGCCGCCGGGCGGCAATTGCTGCGCATTCGCAGCGAAGGGGCGCATCACTGCTTGGTAGCGGGCGAGTGCGGTTGAGATGTCGTCGGACCTGCTGAGCTCACCGGCCAGAATGTACGCGCCCACCAAGGCGAGCGTGGTACCGAGACCGGTGAGTGGTGTCGGGCAGTAGCCGCTGTCTCCCACGAGGGCAACGCGCTTCGTGACAAATTCCTCCATGTGGACTTGCGCGAGGTCGGCATACGCCCAATCCGGCGCGTCGTGCATCTGCTCGAGGAGTGACGGTGTTACCCACCCGGTCCCGTCGAATGCGGATTCCAGCATGGCCCACTGGCTCTCGCGATCCCGGAGTGGAACGGTGTCGGTGCCGCGCACTGCCAGCGACGCCTTCACCGTGGTGCCGGTGCTGTCGGGGCGTAGCGACACGGCCCGCCCGCCGGGCGCAGTGTGGAGCAAGTACCAGCCATCAAGGTCTTGATCGACGGTCGCGGTGAACCACGCGTAGCGCAGTCCTATTGGGTGGAGGTGCCTGGTGTCGGGTCCGAACACGGCGCGCCGAACTGCGGAGCTGAGTCCGTCTGCGCCAATCACCATGTCAAAACGACGATCGGTGGCCTTCTCGAACGACACCGTCACGCCATCGTCATCCTCGCTGACTGCGGTCACGGTGTCGTCCCAGTGGAACTCCACCGAGGTAGGGAGTGCGTCAACAATGATTTCGGCGAGGTCGCCGCGGAGAATCTCGTGGGTCGAGACGATGCCGTTGCCGTCGAAGGCTTCGACCGGAAGCGCACTCCGGCGTCGGCCCTTTGCGTCGACAGTCGCGATGCCGTGCTGATGAAGCAGTCGGGCATCGGTTTGATCGCGTAGGCCCATCCGTTCGACGACCGTGCGGCCCGCACCCCGCAAATCGACGGTCTGACCTCCCGGCCGTAAGGCTGGTGCGCGTTCGACGATCGTGACGTGGTGCCCCTGCTGAGCGAGCAGAAGGGCGGTTGCGGGGCCGGCGATTGATGCGCCGCTGATGAGTACGTTGAGTTTCTTCATGCCGTGAAACTACGCCGTACGAAGTGCACTTCGATACGGTGTTGACAAGGTATTTCACCGAAAGTGCACTAGAGCACCCGTCGAAGGGATTCCCGTGGGCCGCGCGGAACAGATTGCCGAAGTACTTCGCATGCGGATCATGACGGGGCAACTGCACCCCGGCGACCCGGTCCCATCCACGCGCGCCATCATGCGCGACCACAACGTCGCCATGGCCACCGCCAGTCGCGTGCTGTCGTTGCTGCAAGCCGACGGTCTGGTCGAATCGAAACGGGGGCGCGGCAGCGTGGTACGGCCACCCGGTGGTGAGGATCCCGCGGTCCTGACGGCCGCGGGCGTCGTCCGAGTAGCGATCGGTATCGCCGATGCGGAATCGCTGTCGGCGCTGTCGATGCGTCGTTTGGCCGCCGCCCTCGAGATTCCGACGATGTCCGTGTACCGCTATGTTCCCAGCCGTGACGAACTCGAGTTCGCGATGATGGACGCGGTGATGGGGGAGATCGAACTTCCAGTCCGGTCCGGCAACTGGCGTACGGACCTCGAAGCCGCCGCACGTGCCTTGCGCTCAGCGATGGTGAAGCACCCGTGGCTTGCGGGCGCGCTGTCGTTGACGCGTCCCGCGTTGATGCCGAATGCGGTGCCGCTGACCGAGTCGATGCTGGAAAGCCTTCGCATCGCGGGCCTGGGGCCGGTACAGGCCTTCACCGATTACCTGTGCCTGCTGAATCTGATTAGGGGACTGGGGCTTTCGGCGGAACCCGAACTCGCCGACCAAGCCGAGACCGGGCTCACCAACGATGAATGGATGGACACCCAGATCGCCGACCTGCGCCGAATGGCGCCGTCTGCCGATTTTCCCAACATCAGTGCAATCATTAACTTCGGCTACCCGTACAACCAAGATGTTCTCTTTGAGACCGGTCTGCGGCGGTTTCTCGATGGGCTGAGTGCGGACTTGGCGAGTACGTCGCCCAACTAGTGGCGTTTCTGTGGACAACCGGAAATCGTTCCACAGATTCCCATAAGGCCAGGTCATGGGCCGCCCGCTATCGGAAGATTCGCCTAGCCTTCGGCCATGGGGAACAAGC
The DNA here is from genome assembly GCF_056682775.1 of Gordonia sp. 34D. Taxonomy (NCBI): domain Bacteria; kingdom Bacillati; phylum Actinomycetota; class Actinomycetes; order Mycobacteriales; family Gordoniaceae; genus Gordonia; species Gordonia sp. 34D. Next base: position 372,359 of record NZ_CM155293.1, read on the forward strand.
AGCGGGTGGGCCGCAACCGCAGAAGTGGGCCCGATCCTTTGGCGCGACTGGCACCGCCGGCCGCCCCGCCAGTCGAATCACCGTGGGGCGTGACGGGAATGCCAAACTGGCTCGACACCCCGCCGGGAAGGCAGGCGTGGGCCGAGCACGAGCAGTTCGAGTGCCTCGACGACGCCGAGCAAAGCGGGACGGAAGACTCGCAAGGCGACGGCTGGCACGACGGTGGTGACGATTGGCCAGGGAGCGACGACCATCTCGAAGCGTCTGGGGTCGCACATCATCGTCGTGCCGGGCTGGATTCCCTCGGCGACGGTGACGACGAAGACGACTGGGAGGAGGAATGGACGCCACCAAAGAACCGGCTCACCATGCTCCCACCCGCGGCCATCGGCCTGATCATTGTCGGGCTCATCGCCTGCGGGATCGCGGGGTTCTCGCTGCTGAAAGGCAATGAGCCGGTCGCGCCACTGGTCGCTTTTGAATCGAGTGCGGGGCCACGCGAACCATCGAATCCCCCGAAGTCGGTGCCAGCGGCGAGTACTGCGCCGGACGGCCAGATGGTGGTGAGTGTAGTGGGCATGGTGAAACACCCCGGCCTGGTACGACTGCCGCCGTCGGCACGGGTCGCCGACGCGATTGATCGGGCCGGTGGCGCACGCCCCGGAGCGGACCTCTTGAGCCTCAATATGGCGCAGATGCTGCGCGACGGCGAGCAAATTCTCGTCGGCAAAGCTGGCGACGGGTTGGTGAAGAGCGCGGTGGTCGGAACGAGCGGCGCACCAACCGACCCCGGTCAAACCCCCGCTGGAGGGAGCGTGCCTGCGCAGGGGACGGACCTGGTCGACCTCAACTCCGCGACCGCCGAACAACTCGACGCGCTCCCCGGGGTCGGTCCGGTTACCGCGGCCGCAATCCTCGCCTGGCGCGACACCAACGGACGGTTCTCCTCAGTTGAGCAACTCGCGGAAATCGAAGGGATCGGCCCGGCGCGCCTAGCGAAACTGACGCCGCTCGTCACCGTCGGATGAACACCTCCGACCTTCGCCTCGCGCTGCCTGCTGCGGGCTGCTGGGCAGCGTCCGCCGCCGCTCTGGCTGCGCCAATCGCCGTCAATGTTGCGCTGGCAGGTGTGCTGGCGGTTGTCGGATGTGCGGTCGCGGCGTGGGGGTGGCGAGAGTCTGAGTCGAAACGCGAATGGGCTGTCACCATCGCCGCCGCGTGCGGAGTGACGGCGGCGTCTGCCGTGGCGGTGACACTGCGGATCGTGGCCGTCGACGCCGCGCCGATCCGTGCGGCGGAAGGCAAACCGGTCGTGGAGCTGGAAGTGACGGGCGACCCAAAGTATCTGCCGCACAGTCAGATGCTTCTGCCAGTCAAGATTCGGACCTTAAGTGGACGCAACCAACGGCCGGTCGCAGCGCAACTGGCGGCGACGGCCGGACCGGTGGATCCCCTGCCCGGTGAACGGTATCGGGTTCGGGTCCGTGCACGACCGCCAAAACCCGGACCGTCGAACCGGTTGAGCGCGGCCAGGCTCAGCGCTGTGGGGGAGCTGCGCCTGGTTCGTGGCCCACCTTGGTGGCAGTCGGTGGCCGGTCGGGTGCGCGAGCGACTCCGCGACATTTCCGCGTTGAGCCTCCCCGAACGGGCTGCCGGGCTGCTTCCCGGACTGGTCCTCGGCGATACCAGCGGCCTCGATCAGGAGACGTCCGATAACTTTCGTGCTGCCGGACTATCTCATTTGATTGCTGTCTCCGGGAGCAATTTCGCGCTCGTGTGCGGTGCCGTCATTCTGGGGATCCGGATGACGGGTGCTTCGGCGAAGACGGTGGTCGTGCTGGGGGCATTCACCATCGTCGGCTTCGTTATTCTGGTTCGCCCAACCGACAGTGTGCTGCGTGCGGCGGTGATGGGGTCCGTTGGCTTGGCCGCCGGACTCGGTTCACGGCGGGCGCAAGCGTTGCCCGCGTTGGGGACTGCGGTGATCATCGTCGTACTGCTGTGGCCACAGATGGCGCTGTCACCCGGGTTTGCCCTCTCCGTCGCGGCGACGCTGGGCCTGGTTCTGTGGGCGGTCCCGATCCGCCGGGCCCTGGTTCGACGCGGACTACCGGAGTGGCTGGCAACCCTCGCAGCGATGACGCTGGCCGCGCAGATCCTCACGACGCCGCTGCTGGTCCTGATCACCGACACGGTAAACGTGCTTGCGGTGCCAGCGAATCTGCTGGCGGTGCCGGTTGTTGGGATGGCCGGCCTGCTCGGTACCGCAGCAGCCGTGATTGGGGCGCTCGGACCGCGCTACGGCCCCGGTGGGGTTCTCGCCGAATTTCTGATTCGGGCAGCCGGCCCACCGACGCGTTGGCTCATCGTCGTCGCGGACTGGCTCGGCGCACCCGGCTGGGCCAGCATCACCATCCCGGCGTGGTTTGGATTCGTCCTAATTCTCGTGACCGGTGCCTGCTGGGGTATTTGGCATGTGCGTCGCGTGGCGGGCGACGACCGCCGTGTCGTACCCGTCTGGCACCATGGCAAGGGTGAATGATCGGCTGTTCTTGCTGCTCGGCGACGATGACTTCCTGACTGGACGAGTTATCTCGCAGGTGACGGCTGAACGCAGCCGCGACGCCGGGACCGACGTTCCCGTCACTCGGGTCCGCGCTGGCGAAATGACCGTTCCCGAAATGGCTGAACTGCTGAGTCCGTCGCTGTTCGCCGAAGAGCGAATCGTCGTGATTTCGGCTGCCGCAGAAGCTGGCAAAGAACCGGCGGCGCTGGTAACAGCCACGGCGAAGTCGATCCCCGAGGGCATCACGCTGATGGTGATCCACACCGGGGGCGGCCGCCAAAAGTCGATGGTGGGAGAGCTGAAGAAGGCCGGGGCGCAAGAGTTCAACTGCGCCGCACCCAAATGGCCCAACGAACGCGCCGACTTTGTCCGCGCCGAATTCAAACTCCTTGGTGCCCGCGTGAACGGTGAAGTGGTCGACCTCGTCACCGATATGGTCGGCTCCGACCTTCGGGAACTGTCTGCCGCCTGTCATCAACTCGTCGCCGACACCGGTAACAAAGTCACCGCCGACGCCGTGCGACTCTACTACACGGGACGGCCCGAGGTGACCGGCTTCGAAGTCGCCGACAAGGCTGTCACCGGCGATCTCGCCGGTGCCCTCGAATCGCTCGCCTGGGCCCAACACCACGGGACGGCGCGTGTCCTGCTGGCCGACGCCCTGGCCGAAGCCGTGCACTCGATCGCGCGCGTCCGCTCGATGGGCGGCGACAAGTACTCCCTCGCCTCCGAACTCGGCATGTCGCCGGGTCGCGTTGGAAAAGTCCAAACGCAGGCTCGCGCCTGGGACTCGCAGTCCATCGGCGAGGCACTGCTCGTCGTCGCACAACTCAATGGCGACGTGAAAGGTCAGGCCGCCGACGCCGACTACGCCCTCGAGCACGCCGTGTCGACCGTCGCCCAACTACGCCCCCGCCGACGGTAAACCCCAGGTCCCCACCCACCCACCCACCCACGCGTCACCTCCCCAATCCGTTCTCGCATGATGCGTCGATTCCCGCACTATGTCTGACATAGTGCGGGAATCGACGCATCATGCGAGAACGGCGGGCGCGGGGGCGCGGGAAATGTGCGGCGGCGGCGGAAGACGACAAACACCTCGATGACTTCGTGGCCCGTCATCGAGGTGTTTGCAGAAGAACTATGTGATTGTGCGCTCACCGTTGGGGAGCGCGGTGCGGCCGGGGCCGCGGAAGCATCAGAGCTTGTTGACCGCGAGAGCCATAGCCGACTTCTTGTTGGCAGCCTGGTTCTTGTGGATGATGCCCTTCGAGGCAGCCTTGTCGAGCTGGCGCGCGGTGACGTCCAGGAGGGCTGCGGCCTCGGCCTTGTTGCCGGTAGCGACAGTCTCGCGGAAGTGACGCAGTGCCGTACGCAGGGTCGACTTAGCCGACTGGTTGCGCAGACGAGCCTTCTCGTTGGTCTTGTTCCGCTTGATCTGAGACTTGATATTAGCCACGCGATGTCCTCTTCTGACGTCCGTTGCGGCCCGGGGGCCGAATGTTCTGTGTACCTATCAACAATGGAGCGGTCGGGTTATCGGCCAGCGTCCATTGCAACAGCGTTCGACGATACCAGCGCAGACAGAAGCACCAAAATCGTCGGCAACCGCCACCATCGTCAACCCTATCAACTGCCGGCCGCCGGATGCGCGCCGCGTGCGGCGACGGACACCCGACAACACTAGGGTGGATTCACTATGTCTGTCGTATATGTCCACGTAGGGCTCCCCAAAACTGGAACCACGCACCTGCAAGACCGGCTCTGGCGCAACCGCGACCTAGCCCTGACGCACGCTGGCCTCCTCTACCCGGGCAACCGGATCGACGATCACTTTCACGCCGCCGCGCACCTGCAACCCGAGCGGTACCTCGACTGGGCCGACCCCGCTCACGCCGACGTGTGGCCAGCCATGCTCGCGCAGATGAAAGCGTGGCCGAAGGCATCACTGGTCTCCCACGAATTGTTCGCCAACGCCGGCCCCGCGCACATTCGCAAACTAGTCGACGACCTGGATTTCGCCGACGAAGTTCACGTTGTCCTCACCGTCCGCGATCTGGCTCGCCAGGTCCCGTCGGTGTGGCAGGAAAACGTGAAGAACCAGCGTCGCGCGACGCTGCCAGAGTTCGTCGACGCCATCGCCGCCGACGCTGCAGGTACGGGAACGGGCACCGAGCCATTCTGGGAGTTCCAGGACTACGAACGGATCGTCGCCGACTGGTCGGCTGTGGTCGGTGCCGAACGCGTCCACATTGTCACCGTGCCTGCACCGGGAACTGCCAGTGAAGGCGATGGCCTGTGGGAACGCTTTGTTCGGGTACTCGGCGTAAATCCGGCCGACGTCACTGCGCAGGTACCCAGTTCCAACAAGTCCCTCTCTGCCGGGCAGACGGAACTGCTGCGTCGCCTCAACGACAGGCTCCAGCCCACCGACATCGAATGGCACCGCTATGAGGGCCTCGTGAAGGGCGTCCTGATCGGTGAATATCTCTTCGAAACGCGCGAGGGGAGTCCTGAAGCGCTGACCGGCGAGCAACTCGCCTGGACGGCCGAGAAGTCCGCACAAATGGTGGCGACCCTCGTCGATGGGGGGTACCCGGTCTCCGGCACGCTCGACGACCTCCGCGTCGCCGCGACCGGTACTGGCGCCGCGCCAACACCGGTGACGTCCGACGACGCGCTCGACGCGGCCCTCGACGCGATCGCGCTGTGGGCCAAAACCGCACCGGTCCCGATCCACCGGCCGGCTCTCAAAACGCGGGTGGCCAACGTTGTGAGGCGAGTCCGCAGGCGGCTGACCCGCTAGCTCCAGCCGAAGCGGGTACGCAACTGGTCCGCGACTTCGTCGAACCTGGTTTTGTCGCAGACTGCGCCTTCGCGGCGGATGCCGTTCTCCTCGATGTGCAGGACGCGGTCGAGTCGCACCCAACTGTCGCGGCGCTCCGAGTCCCAGCTGCCGGTACCGATGGGACACCAGTCGGGGTCGTCGCGGTGGTAGTCCTGGCTCGACAGCATCAGCCCCAGGATGTGATCGGAGCCGTCGCGACCCACCACCAGCGCCGGTCGATCCTTGCCCTGGGTCTCGTCTTCCTCAAACGGCACCCACGTCCACACGATTTCACCGGGGTCGGCGGCGCCGTCGAGATCGGGGGCGTAGACGATCGATCGGGCGTACTCGCCGGTGGGCCGACCCGGCTGCTTCGGTTTCTGGGGTTTCGGGGTCACGCGGTCTCCTTCGGGTCACACGGCTTGGTTCGGGTCACACGGTCTGGTTCGGTGGCTGGTCAGCGATTGTCGGCAGCAGCCAGTCGACTACGGCATCGGCGGTGAGATCGCCGACGCCACTGCGGTCGGGTTTCAAGCTGTGATCTGCCCTGTCGATTTCCAGCAGGCGAACTGGGCCGCCGAATAGTTCGACGGCATCGGTGAACTCGGCGGATGTCCCAAAGGCGTCGCTGCGCCCGTGCACGATCAACGTGGGGATCGTGATGTCGGGGAGGTGCTCGGTGCGGGCCCGTTCAGGTTTGCCTGGCGGATGCAGCGGATATGACGTCAGCAACAATCCGTCGACGCCGTCGGTACCCTCAGCGACGACCATTGACGCCTGCCTGCCCCCATACGAGTGCCCACCAATGATGAGGGGCCCGTCGACGAGCGGTGCGAGGGCATTAATCGCGGCGCGGATGCCGTCGCGGTCGCGGGCGGCCTTCGACGGTGATGGCGGTCCTTTGGGGCGGTCTTGCCGGTAGGGGAGGTCGATCCGCGCCACGGCCACTCCGCGCGCGAGGAGAACGTCAGACATTGTGCGCAGGATGACGGCGTCGCGGTTGCTGCCTGCCCCGTGCGCCAAAATCACCAGTGCGATCGCGTCGTCGGGGCGTGCCAGGTCGGCGGCGACGAGGTCGGTTTCGATGGTCGATCGGTCGATGCTCATGTCACATCCGAGCCTATCGCCCGAGCGGCAAGGTGAAGCGGAGGCGGTAGTCGTGCGAAACTGGAGGATGATCTGTACCGGGCCCGACCCGGGGCCCGCCGCGCAAGGAGTGAGTGAGATTCCCAGCTTCGCCGACAAGACGTTCACCGATCCCTCGAGGATCCGTAACTTCTGCATCATCGCTCACATCGACCACGGTAAATCCACCCTGGCCGACCGGATGCTGCAGTTGACGGGCGTCGTCGAAGACCGCCAGATGCGCGCACAGTACCTCGACCGCATGGACATTGAGCGCGAGCGAGGCATCACCATTAAGGCGCAGAACGTGCGTTTGCCGTGGAAGGTCGGCGACGACGAGTTCGTGCTGCACCTGATCGATACACCCGGCCACGTCGACTTCACCTACGAGGTCTCGCGCGCCCTCGAAGCATGTGAAGGTGCCATCCTGCTGGTCGACGCCGCGCAGGGCATCGAGGCGCAGACGCTCGCCAACCTGTACTTGGCGATGGAGAACGACCTCACGATCATCCCGGTCCTCAACAAGATCGACCTGCCTGCTGCCGATCCGGACCGTTACGCGGCAGAGATCGCGCACATTGTGGGTGGCAAACCCGAAGATGTGCTCCGCGTTTCCGGTAAGACCGGCATGGGCGTGGCGGAGCTGCTTGACGAAGCTGTTCGCCTGATTCCGGCTCCGGTCGGTGATTCGGATGCTCCTGCGCGCGCCATGATTTTCGACTCCGTCTACGACACCTACCGCGGCGTCGTCACCTATGTGCGTGTGGTGGACGGCAAGCTGATGCCGCGCGAGAAGATCCAGATGATGTCGACCGGCACCACGCACGAACTCCTTGAAGTCGGCATCGTCTCACCCGAGCCCAAGGCCAGTGCCGGGCTCGGTGTTGGTGAGGTCGGCTACCTGATCACCGGTGTCAAGGACGTGCGACAGTCGAAGGTCGGTGACACCGTCACCACCGCCCGGAACGGTGCGGAACAACCGCTGCGCGGCTATCGTGAACCGCGCCCGATGGTGTACTCGGGTCTCTACCCGGTCGACGGCTCCGACTATCCGGTGCTGCGCGAAGCGCTCGACAAACTGCAGCTCAACGACGCCGCGCTGACGTACGAGCCGGAGACTTCCGTGGCCCTCGGCTTCGGTTTCCGCTGTGGCTTCCTCGGCCTGTTGCACATGGAAATCACGCGTGAGCGGCTTGAGCGCGAGTTCGACCTCAACCTGATTTCGACCGCCCCCAACGTGGTGTACCGGGTAGTGATGGACGACGGTAGCGAGCACATCGTCACCAACCCGTCCGACTGGCCGACCGGCAAGACCCGCGACATCTTCGAGCCGATGGTCCGCACCACGATCATCGCGCCGAGCGAGTTCATCGGCGCCATCATGGAGCTCTGCCAGACCCGACGCGGCGAACTCGGCGGCATGGACTACCTGTCGGAAACGCGGGTGGAACTCCGCTACACCATGCCGATGGCGGAGATTATTTTCGACTTCTTCGACGCTCTGAAGTCCCGCACCCGCGGTTACGCCAGCCTTGACTACGAAGAGTCCGGCGAGCAGGCAGCCGAGCTGGTCAAGGTCGACATCTTGCTGCAGGGCGAAGCCGTCGACGCCTTCAGCGCGATCGTCCACAAGGACGCCGCATACGCCTACGGCAACCGGATGGCCCTCAAGCTCAAAGAACTCATCCCGCGTCAGCAGTTCGAGGTGCCGATCCAGGCCGCCATCGGTTCGCGCATCATTGCCCGCGAAAACATTCGCGCCATCCGCAAGGACGTGCTCGCGAAGTGCTACGGCGGCGACATCAGCCGTAAACGCAAGCTGATCGAGAAGCAGAAGGAAGGCAAGAAGCGCATGAAGACCATCGGTCGCGTGGAAGTGCCGCAGGATGCGTTCGTGGCGGCGCTGTCGACCGATGAGTTGGGCGACAAGGGGAAGAAGTAGCGTGAACCCGGTTTTGGCCGCGTCGGACCTGCCGTACGGGCTGCCCGACTTCAGCTCCATTAGCGACGACGATTTCCTCCCGGCCTACGACGTTGCCCTCGCCAATCACCTCTCCGAGGTCGACGCGATCGCGACGTCGACCGAACCGCCGAGCTTCGACAACACGCTCGGTGCCCTCGAAGCTGCTGGCCGCGACCTGGCGCGGGCCAACGGGATCTTCTTCAACCTTGAAGGCCCAGACAGCAACCCGGCACGCGCCAAGATCGCCCAGGTCCTCGCGGTCAAGCTCACCGAGCATGGCAACGCGATCGCCATGAACCAGCAGCTCTTTGCGCGGATCGCCAACCTCTACGACCACAGTGCGGACCTCGGCCTCAGCGTTGCCCAGACGCGGGTGTTGGAGCAGCGCTACCGCGACGCGGTGCGCGCCGGTGCGGCCCTCGATGAGGCCGGTCAGGCGCAGATGCGTGAGATTTCCGGGCGACTTGCCACCCTGACGACCGACTTCGGTCAGCACTTGCTCGACGACACCAACGCCTCGGCGGTCCACTTCGCCGATGCCGTCGAGCTGGACGGCTTGTCGTCGTCGGAGATTGCGGCCGCAGCCCGCGCTGCAACTGATGCTGGCCGCGACGGCTATCTGGTGGCTTTGGAACTGCCGACGAGCCAGTCGACGGTCGCTAAGCTCACCGATCCCATTGCGCGCCAACGAATCTTCGACGCTTCGACGACCCGTTGCGCCCGCGGCAACGAGTTCGACACCCGCGCCATGATCATCGAAATCGTGACCCTGCGGGCCCGCCGGGCCAACATCCTCGGGTACGACAGTCACGCCGAGTATGTGATCGCCGAGGAGACCGCACCAACCCCGGCCGCTGTCGCCGACCTGCTGGCCGAGCTCGGTGCCGCCGCCATGACGGCCGGTAAAGCCGAACTGGCCCGCCTCACCGAACGTGCCGGACATCCCCTCGCTGCGGCCGACGTCACGTTCTATCTCGCCGCCGACCAGAAGGCCCGTGCCGCCGAAGCCGACAGCCCCGTCGACATCGACGAGTTCGAAAACTTCTGCGAACTCGACACCGTTCTGCACGACGGTGTGTTCGCCGCGGCGGGCCGCCTGTACGGGCTGAGCTTCACCGAACGCGACGACCTGGCCGGCTACCACCCCGACGTGCGCGTTTGGGAAGTGTTCCGCAACGGCACCGGCATCGGCCTGTTCCTCGGCGACTTCTACGCCCGACCGTCCAAGCGTGGCGGGGCGTGGATGAACAACATCGTCGACCAGTCGAACCAACTTGGGACCGCACCGATCATCGTCAATGTTCTGAACCTGACGAAGCCGGAGCCGGGGGAACCATGCCTGCTGTCGCTGGACCAGCTCACCACGCTGTTCCACGAGTTTGGGCACGCGATCCACGGACTCCTGTCGAATGTCGAGTACGCCTCGCAGTCGGGCACGTCGGTCCCGCGTGACTTTGTCGAGTTCCCGTCGCAGGTCAACGAAATGTGGGCATTGCACCCCGACGTCGTCGATGGCTACGCCCGCCACCATGCGACCGGTGAACCCGCTACGCCAGAGTTGCTCGATGCGGTACGCGCTTCGGGTGGCACCGAGTCGGCACATTCGACCATCGAATACCTGGCTGCGGCCGCGCTCGACCTCGCTTGGCATCGTCTCGCTGAAGACGAAATCCCCAGTGACGTCTTGGAGTTCGAGGCGAAGGCACTCGCGGAAGCCGGATTAGCGTCGCCGCTGATTCCGCCCCGCTACCACAGCACCTACTTCAATCACGTTTTCGGCGGTGGCTATTCGTCGGCGTACTACTCGTACATCTGGTCGGAGATCCTCGACGCAGAGACCGAGCAGTGGTTCCTCGCCGGCGGCGGACTGCAACCGGAGCTGGGTGCGGCGTTCGCTGACGCGGTGCTCTCCCGAGGCGACAGCGTGGACCCAGTTGCCGCGCACGCCAACATGATTGGGCATCCGGCACGGATCGAACCGCTCCTCGTTCGACGTGGCCTCGCGTAGTGCAGGAGCGGCGTGACACCGGTCGCACGGTCCCGGCGAGTAGGGTTTGAAATCAGCATGGGTGTAACCATGCACGTCTGCGGTAGATGAGGTGATCCGGCAGTGAACGGGATTCTGTCCTGGTGGGATGGCGTGGAGGAATGGCTTACCGGCCTACCCTTCATCCCGCAGTTGATTGTCACCGCCATCGTCTTGATTCCGCTGGCGACGGTTGCCGCGTCCGGCGTGAATTACCTGGTCGGGCGGCTCTTCTCAAAGCTCGGTCGCGCAGAGGCGGACGACGATCACGGATTGGGTATCTAACTGATGTTTCGTTCCAAGGTCACACTCGCGCTCGTCGCGCTCCTGGTGTTGGTTCTCCTGGCCTGGCTCATTCTGCGATAGCACATCGACGGTGCGCGGGCACATCCTTGGCGCACGGTGATCGCAGACGTTGAGCGGCAGTGCCGGAGACGGTTAGGTTCTTCGGGTGAGTACCCGAACCCGAAAGCGCGCGTCCGCCACTGCGGTCTGCTTGGCGATGGTGTCGGTCCTCGTCGCGGCGCTCACCGGGTGCGGCGGCGGATCCACCGACGTTCCAGGCGGAATCGATATTTCCTCCGGCAGTCAGCACCTCAACTTGGTTGCCTACGCGACCCCCAAAATTGGGTTCGACGTGGTGCTCCCAGCCTTCCGACAAATCCCGCAGGGCAGCGACATTGGCTTCTCGCAGTCGTACGGTGCGTCGGGTGACCAATCACGCAAGGTGGCGCGCGGTCTCCCCGCCGACGTGGTGAACTTTTCCGTTGAGCCAGACGTGACTCGCCTGGTGAAAGCTGATGTTGTCGACAAAGACTGGCAGACCCAGTTCCCGAACAACTCGGTGCCCTTTGGGTCGGTCGTGGCACTCGTGGTGCGGCAGGGCAACCCGAAAAACATCCGCACCTGGGACGACCTGCTGAAGCCGGGCGTCGAAGTAATTACCCCCAACCCGGGCAGCTCTGGTTCGGCCAAATGGAACCTTCTCGCGCCCTACGCGGCGAAGAGCAACGGTGGTGCCGACCCGCAGGCCGGTCTCGACTACATCACCAAGCTGGTCCGCGACCACGTCAAGGTCCTGCCGAAGTCCGGTCGTGAGGCCACCTCGGCGTTCCACCAGGGACAGGGTGACGTGCTGATCAGCTACGAGAACGAGGCCATCATGCTGTCGCGGAAAAATGCGACCGCAGCGCCTGCCGACCGCATTGACTACCTGCTGCCGGAAACGACGTTCAAGATCGAAAATCCGGTCGCCATCGTCAACACGAGTTCCAACAAGCCAGCAGCCCGGACTTTCGTCGACTACCTATTCTCGCCCGCTGGCCAAGAACTGTGGGCCAAGGCAGGCTTCCGGCCCGTCGACCCCGCGGTCGTGAGTGCCACCGCAAACCTGTTCCCCGGACACATCGCAAAGCTGTGGACCATCGCCGACCTCGGCGGCTGGAAGCTGGTCGACAAGGAACTCTTCGGCAGCGACGGCGCGATTACCAAGATCTACAACGAGGAGGTCGGCGGATGACCACCAAACCGGTTATCGCGCCGGACCGCGAAGGCGTTGACACGGTTCCGCTCGCACCGCGTCGCGGTTGGCGCCCCGACGGCCCGCTGTCGTTGGGGGTAGCGGGCCTGTGGCTGTCGATCATCGTGCTGCTGCCGCTCGCGGCCATCCTCGCCGAATCCTTCGACGACGGTCCCAGCGGCTTCTGGGCGGGCATTACCGCACCAGCTGCCCTGGAGACCCTCGGTTTGACGATCGCGGCGTCGTTCATCGTCGCCATCGTCAACGTCATCTTCGGCACCATCATCGCGTGGGTCCTGGTCCGCGACGAGTTCCCCGGTAAGGGCTTCGTCAACGCGATCATCGACCTGCCGTTCGCGTTGCCGACCATCGTCGCCAGCCTGGTGCTGCTGTCGCTGTACGGACCAAACAGCCCGTTCGACATCCACCTCGCCGCCACCCAGCCCGGCGTCATCCTGGCACTCACCTTCGTGACGCTGCCGTTCGTGGTGCGCCAGGTGCAACCGGTGCTGATGGAACTCGACCAGTCTGTTGAGGAAGCCGCGGCTGTCCTGGGTGCCAACAACCGGATTATCTGGTCCAAGATCATCCTGCCCGCGTTGCTCCCGGCCATCCTGTCCGGTGCTGGCTTGGCCTTCACGCGAGCGATCGGCGAGTTCGGTTCCGTGGTCCTCATCGGTGGCAACATCCCCGGCAAGACGCAGGTGGCGTCCCAGTACATTCAGCAGCAGATCGAGATCGACGAGCCCGTCAACGCGGCTGCCGTCTCGGTAGCTTTGCTCCTCATCGCGTTCGTGGTGCTGTTCCTGCTGCGCGTGGTCGCTAAGTTCCAGTCACGTCGAGAGGACTCGTAAATGATCGTCTCTCGGTTCACGAAACTGTCGCTGCGCACTATCGCGCTGGTGTACCTCGCTGTCCTGCTGGTGGTGCCGGTGGCACTTATCTTCTGGCGGTCGTTTGAACACGGCCTCGGTCAATTCTGGGAGTGGATCACCACGCCCGCCGCGATTTCCGCGTTGCAGTTAACGCTGCTGATCGTCGCAATAGTGGTGCCACTCAACGTGGTCTTCGGCATCCTCACGGCGATCGCCCTGGCCCGCGGCAACTTCCGCGGCAAGGGGATTCTGCAGGCGGTCGTCGACCTTCCGTTTGCTGTCTCGCCCGTCGTGGTCGGCGTCGCGCTGATTGCGCTATGGGGGAGTAGCGGTTGGTTCGGTGGGATCGAATCCCTCGGCTTCCGAATCATCTTCGGGATACCGGGCATGGTCCTGGCCACCATCTTCGTGACACTGCCATTCGTGGTGCGCGAGGTGGAACCGGTGCTGCGTGAGATCGGCACCGAGCAGGAAGAGGCTGCCGCCACCCTGGGGGCAACCGGGTGGCAGACGTTCAGCCGCATCACGTTGCCCGCGATTCGTTGGGGCCTCACCTACGGTGTCATTCTGACCATCGCCCGTGCCCTCGGCGAGTTTGGCGCAGTGACGATGGTGTCGTCGAACTTCCCGGGCGTCTCGCAGACCCTGACGCTGCTCGTGAACTCCAGATACACCGATGATTACAACGAGTACGGCGCCTACGCGGCCGCAACCCTGCTGATGATGGTGGCCATCCTGGTACTCGTGGTGATGACCCTGATTGAACGCCGCGCCAAGGGCAAGCTCGCCGATGCCAGCGAGGACATTGTTCCCGTGAAGGAGAAGAACTGATATGTCGATCTCGGTGACCGGCGCCAACAAGCGCTACGGCGATTTCGCGGCCCTCGACGACGTGTCGATAGAGATTCCGGAGGGGTCTCTCACCTCGCTGTTGGGGCCGTCGGGGTCGGGCAAATCCACGCTCCTGCGTGCGATTGCGGGCCTGGACAAACTCGACTCGGGAACGGTCCGCATCAACGGAATCGACGTCTCGAGTGCATCGCCGCAGCAACGCGACATTGGATTCGTCTTCCAGCATTACGCGGCGTTCAAGCACCTGACGGTTCGCGACAACATCGCGTTCGGCCTCAAGATCCGCAAGCGACCCAAAGCTGAAGTGAAGGCAAAGGTCGACGAACTCCTCGACATCGTCGGCCTGACCGTGTTCCAGAAGCGGTACCCGGCACAGCTCTCCGGCGGCCAACGCCAGCGCATGGCTCTAGCCCGAGCCCTCGCCGTCGACCCCAAAGTGCTGCTGCTCGACGAGCCCTTCGGTGCGCTCGACGCGAAGGTCCGCGAAGACCTGCGCAAATGGCTGCGCAGCCTGCACGACGAGATGAACGTGACCACGGTGTTGGTGACGCACGACCAGCAGGAGGCGCTCGACGTTTCCGATCGAATCGCCGTCCTCAACCATGGTCGGATTGAGCAGGTTGGTCCGCCCGACGACCTCTACGACCGTCCCGACAATGTGTTCGTCGCGTCGTTCCTCGGGTCCATTTCGCGGCTGAACGGCGAGTTCGTCCGCCCGCACGACATCCGCCTGGGCCGCTCGCTCGACATGGTGTACCCGCCGGTCGACGCCTCGCTCGATACCGGTGTCATCAAAGCGACGGTCAACCGCGTGGTGAACTTGGGCTTCGAAACCCGTGTTGAACTGGTTGCTGCGGCGACCGGCGAGGAATTCATCGCGCAGATCACCCGCGGCGATCAGAATGCACTGGGGTTGGTGCCCGGGGAACACATCTACGCGCGCGCGACCAAGGTGCCTGCGCTCGACCAGTAGGACGCCTGGCCGTTCACCATGTCCAAGCGACCGCTCGTCGCTGTGAGCCGAACATACTGATCGGTAAATTTCGTTGGGCGACGTTGAGGACAATACTGGGGTGACTAAGGGCCTTGGCAGAGGTCCGCTGATACGCCAGGAGGATCAATCTCATGACCAGCACCGCGCCGACAATGTCGGGACTGGATACGCCATTAACGCCGCTGCGATTCCTCGACCGCGCCGCTGAAGTTCATCCGGAAAAGCAAGCGGTGATCGACGGCGATCGGCAGTTGACCTACGGTGAATTCGCTGCTGCGGCCACTCGGTTGGCGCATGCCCTGCGCGCTTCCGGGATTGAGGCCGGCGATCGGGTGGCCTACCTCGCGACCAATTCCCTCGAGATGCTTGTCGCACACTTCGGCGTGCCGCTCGCCGGTGGCGTTCTCGTCGCGATCAACACGCGCCTCGCCGCCGCCGAGGTCCAGTACATTTGCGATCACTCCGGGGCCAAACTCCTCGTCGGGGAAGCGTCGCTGTTGGCGCCGCTGGCCGACGTGAGCTTCCAAACCGTCGGCGAGATCGTCGAAACCCCGACGCTGGACGGACAGTTCGTCGGCCCGCATCTGCCGTATTCCGCGCTCGTCGACCGCGGCAACGATAGTCCGCTGAGCTGGGACGTTGCCGATGAGAATGCCATCATCAGCATCAACTACACGTCCGGAACCACCGGCAAGCCCAAGGGCGTGATGTACACCCACCGCGGCGCTTATCTATCGTCACTTGGCAATGCCGTCACGCAGGGGTTCTCGGCCGAAACGCGCTACCTGTGGACACTTCCGATGTTCCATTGCAACGGCTGGTGTGGACCGTGGAGCGTCACTTCGACGGCGGGCACGCACGTGTGCCTGCGCGCGGTCCGCGGCCCCGACATGTGGCAGCTCATCGAC
This sequence comes from Gordonia sp. 34D, assembly GCF_056682775.1. Lineage (NCBI taxonomy): Bacteria > Bacillati > Actinomycetota > Actinomycetes > Mycobacteriales > Gordoniaceae > Gordonia > Gordonia sp. 34D. The sequence goes on from NZ_CM155293.1 coordinate 388,014, forward strand.
GCCGAGAACGTCAATCAAATGAGCGGTGCACCCACCGTTCTCACCACCCTCGCGACCGCTGGCGAAGCCCACGCCATGACCCGCCCGCTGACGATCGCGACGGCTGGCGCGCCGCCCAGCCCGACGATCATTCGCGCCATCGGTAATCTGGGCATCACCATCGTTCACGTCTACGGACTTACCGAAACCTACGGCCCGTACTCGGTGTGTGAGGCCAAGCCGTCCTGGGCCGATCTATCTGCCGACGATCGTGCGGTCCGCATGGCCCGCCAGGGTGTTGGCATGTTGACCGCAGATCGACTGCGCGTCGTGCGGCCCGAAGCGGCCGAGGACGGCTCCCTGATCGACGTCGCGAGCGACGGGGTTGAGATGGGCGAGATTGTGATGCGCGGCAACGTCGTCATGAAGGGCTACTTCGAAGACCCAGAACGGACCGCCGAGGCATTTGCTGGTGGCTGGTTCCATTCTGGCGACCTGGGTGTGATGCATCCCGACGGCTACGTTCAACTCCTCGACCGGGCAAAGGACGTCGTAATTTCCGGCGGCGAGAACATTTCGACGATCGAGGTGGAGCAGGCCGTCCTGAGTCATCCCGCCGTCTTGGATGTGGCTGTGATCGGCGTGCCCGACGAGAAGTGGGGCGAGCGGCCCAAGGCGTACGCCGTCTTGCGTCCCGGCCAGGAAGCCACCGAGGCTGACGTGATCTCCCATGTGAAGACACAGATCGCGTCGTACAAGGCCCCCGGCGCCGTCGAATTTGTTGTCGACCTTCCCAAGACATCAACGGGCAAGATCCGGAAGAACGAGCTGCGCGACGAAGCCTGGGGCAACGCAAAGGTACGCATCCAAGGCTGACGCTCCCGTCCGTTCTCGCATGATGCGTTGATTCCCGCACTACGTCAGACGTAGTGCGGGAATCAACGCATCATGCGAGAACGGGTTCGGGCGGGGTTGGGTTAGCCAACGGCGACGGGCACGGCGGCCCACATCCGCGTTACGGCACTGACGAGACTGGGGTGTTCGGCAATCGGGCCCGCCACCACCACGGGCACGTCCAACGCGTCCAGGAAGCGTTCAACGCGGTCGGTCAGGAGGCCCGCAGACAGGAACAGGGGACTGACTGCGACACGCTGCACCCCTCGAGACTGCAGCGCATCGACAGCCAATCGGACGGCGTCGCCGTCACGTCCTAGGCGGGTCGCAAACAGTGTTTGGACCTCGCAGCCCAGCACGCCCGACAGTTCGCGCCCACGCTCATAAATGTAGTCATCACTACCGGCGTCCGACGATCCGACAGCCAGCATCAAGACCCCGTCGCCAGCACCAAAACCGACCTCGTCAAGCCGGTCGACGAGCGCCGGAATCGGTGAATACCGTCCGACGATCGGTGTCTGGGTAACGCGGACCGACGGGTTCGCCACGACCGCCGCGTCGATCAGCGCGGGCAGATCCACTTTGCTGTGGTATCCATCGCCGAACAGCAGCGGTACCACCACTACCTCGCCCGACAGCTCGCTCAGCACATCGCCGAGCAGGGGAGCGGTCAGGTCGAGGTAGGCCAGCTCCACCCGGACGCCCGGCAGTGCCACGCGAACCGCATCCGCGACGCGGCGTGCCGTCACATCGAACCGCGGATCGCGACTGCCGTGCGCGGCCAGGACGAGCGTCATGCGAGTGCGGGAGCCGACAGTTCGAGGGGACTCAACGCGTCACCAATGAGCCCGGCGGCGAGAGTGTTGCCGCCCTGCGGGTCGATCAGCAGGAAGCTGCCCGACTCGCGGTTCACCGAATAGTCATCGGCGGCGACCGGCTCGGCGGTCGTCAACGACAGTCGCCCAATCTGGTTGAGTTCAACCGTTTCCGGGGCGTCCACGAGGGCCAGGTTCTGCTCGTCGAACAGTGCCTCAAGGCCACCGATAATGACCTGCGTGGTCTTGGTGCCGTGCTTGAGGAGTAGACGAGCTCCGGGGCGCAGCGGCTTCTCCGCGAGCCAGCACACCGTCGCGGTGAACTGCTGTGCCGGCTCCGGCGCATCGGCGACGGCAGCAATCAGATCGCCGCGCGAGATGTCGATGTCGTCGGCCAACAGCAAGGTGACGCTCCGACCGGCGTGCGCCGTCTCCAGTTCGCCGTCGGGCGTGTCGATTTTGGCGATCGTCGACCGCAAACCTGACGGCTGCACGACAATCTCGTCGCCGACCGATACGGTGCCCGCCGCGACCAGACCGGCGTAGCCGCGGTAATCCGGGTACTCGGCGGTCCGCGGACGGATCACGTACTGGACCGGGAAACGCAGGCCAACGTCGGCTGCCTTGGCAGTCTGGCCTGCCACGTTCGGCACGGTCTCCAGGTGCTCGATGAGCGTGGGACCGTCGTAGTATGGGGTGTTCTCCGAACGGATCGCGACGTTGTCACCGTGCAACGCGGAAACTGGGATTTCCTGCACCTGATCGGCGGAGTAGCCGAGCGATCGGGTGATCTCGTTAAATTCGGCCGAGATCTGGGCAAACACCTCGGCCGGGTTGTCGACGAGGTCGATCTTGTTGACCGCCAACACCAAACGCGGCACCCCGAGCAGGGCCATAACGGCCGCGTGACGACGAGTCTGCGCGACGACCCCGTTTCGGGCGTCGACCAGCAGAATCACCAACTGTGCGGTCGACGCACCGGAGACGGTGTTACGCGTGTACTGCACGTGACCGGGCGTATCGGCCAGCACGAACGAGCGAGCGGGCGTCGCGAAGTAACGATAGGCAACGTCGATGGTGATGCCCTGCTCGCGCTCGGCGCGCAGACCGTCGACCAGCAGTGACAGATCGGGCGTGTCCATGCCGCGGTCCACCGACGCCTTCGTTACGGCGTCGATCTGGTCGGCGAGAACGGACTTCGTGTCGTACAGCAGGCGGCCGACGAGCGTCGACTTACCGTCGTCGACCGACCCCGCAGTGGCGATCCGCAGCAGGTCTGCGCCCGCGTTCAAGCTGCTTGGAGTGGAGGTGGACTGACTCATCAGAAATATCCTTCGCGCTTGCGGTCTTCCATGGCTGCTTCGGAGACGCGGTCGTCGCCGCGGGTGGCACCGCGTTCGGTCAGACGCGACGCGGCGACCTCGGCGAGAACGGCGTCGTTGTCGGTCGCGTCGGACAGGACAGCACCCGTGGTGGAACCGTCACCAACGGTGCGGTACCGCACCAACCGGGTTTCGACGGTCTCATCCTCGCGGGGGCCGCCCCACGGGCCAGCGGTCATCCACATGCCGTCGCGGTTGTAGACCTCACGCTCGTGCGCGTAGTACAGCGGTGCCAGGAGTACCTGCTCGCGGGTGATGTAGCGCCACACGTCGAGCTCGGTCCAGTTGCTCAGCGGGAACACGCGCACGTGCTCGCCCGGTGCGTGGCGACCGTTGTACAGGTTCCACAGTTCAGGGCGCTGACGCTTCGGGTCCCACTGGCCAAAGGCATTGCGCAACGAGAAGATTCGTTCCTTCGCGCGGGCGCGCTCTTCGTCGCGGCGGGCCCCGCCGAAGACTGCGTCGAACCGGTTCTCGCTGATGCCGTCGAGCAGCGGAATGGTCTGCAGCGGGTTGCGGATCCCGTCGGGACGCTCCGTGAGACGACCGTCGGCGAGGTACTCCTCGACGCTCGCCACGTGCAACCGCAGACCGTAGCGTTCCACGATCTCGTCGCGGAACTTGATGATCTCCGGCAGGTTGTGGCCCGTGTCGACGTGCAGCAACGTAAAGGGCAGCGGCGCTGGCCAAAACGCCTTCAACGCCAGGTGCAGGAGCAGCGTCGAGTCCTTGCCACCCGAGAAGAGAATCACCGGACGCTCAAACTCGCCAGCCACCTCGCGGAAAATGTGGATGGCTTCGGACTCAAGGGCATCGAGGGTGTCGAAGCGGTCGTCCGCCGCCGCGATCGTGCTTTCGGGAATGGTGCTTTCGGAAATAGTCATGACGCGTGCAACCCGCATTCTGTCTTGGCGCTGCCAGCCCAACGGCCGCTGCGCGGATCTTCTCCGGGAGCTGGTTTCTTGGTGCACGGTTCGCACCCGATGGAGGGGTAGCCCTCATCAACCAGCGGATTAACGAGGACACCGTGGGTATCGATGTACTCCTGGAATTGCTCGTCGCTCCAGGCGGCGAGCGGATTGATCTTGACCAGGCCGAAGCCTTCGTCGAACGAGATCAACGGCGCGTTGGCGCGAGTCGGGGCCTCCACCCGGCGGATACCGGTCACCCAGGCTCGGAATGGTGCCAGTGCCGCCGTCAACGGCACGACCTTCCGCAGGCGGCAGCACTCGGCTGCGTCGCTGGCGAAGAGGTTTTTGCCGACTGTCGAGTCCTGTTCGGCAACGCTTTGGGCGGGCGTCACATTGTGCAGGTCCAGGTTGTAAACCTGCTCGACGGCGTCACGGGTGCCGAGGGTTTCGGCGAAGTGGTAGCCGGTGTCGAGGAAGAGTGCCTTCAGCTTGCCGCCGACGGCTTCTTTATCGGTGATCGCCTTGTCGGCGACATCGATCAGCACCGCGTCCTGCATATTGGCGGCGATGATGAAGTCGCTGCCAAAGGTTTCTGCGGTCCACGCGAGCAACTGCTCGGCGGTGGCATCCGGTCCCAGTTCGGCGGCACCGGCCTCGGCGATGGCCCGAAGTTCGTCGAGGCCTGTGTGGCTTTCGGTGGTGGTTGTCATGGCCGTGTCCTTACTGCAATTCGGCGTCGTCGGCGCGCGTGACCCACTCGGCGAAGCGTTCCCCGGGGTTGCGGCCCGCGATGAAGTTACGCACCAAGCGCTCGATGTATTCGGTGGCCTCGCTGGCATAGATCTTGTGCTGGCGGAGCTTGCGGCCGAAGCCGAGGTCGAAGCCGAGGCTGCCGCCCAGGTGCACCTGGAAGCCTTCGACGGGGGTCCCGTCGTCGTCGATCAGCTGACCCTTGAGGCCGATGTCGGCAACCTGCACGCGAGCGCAGGAGTTTGGGCAACCGTTGAAGTTGATCGTGATCGGCACATCGAGTTGCTCATTGAGTTCGCCGAGACGTGCTTCCAACTCGGGGACCAAGCCCTGCGAGCGGCTGCGTGTCTCGGTGAACGACAGCTTGCAGAATTCCAAGCCGGTGCAAGCGATCAAGTTGCGTCGCCACACCGAGGGCTTCGACTGCAGGCCGACAGCGCTCAGATCGGCGTCGAGTTGGCCAATCTTGTCTTCTGGAACATTGACGACAACAAGCTTTTGGTACGGCGTGAAGCGAACGCTGTCACTGCCCGCCTTCTCTGCGGCGTCAGCGATCGCGTAGAGCACTTCGTCGGTGAGCCGGCCGGAGACGGCGGAGAAACCGACGGCGTACTTGCCGTTCTTCTGCTTGGTGACACCGACATGGTCGATCGGTTGGGTGGGCGCGACCGGTGCCGGGCCGTCGATCAGCTTGCGGTGCAGATACTCGTCCTCAAGGACCTGGCGGAACTTCTCCGGGCCCCAATCCTTGATCAGGAACTTCAGGCGAGCCTTCGACCGCAGGCGGCGGTAGCCGTAATCACGGAAGATCGCGACGACGCCTTCCCACACGTCGGGGACCTCATCAAGGGGCACCCAGGCGCCGAGTCGCTGCGCAAGCATCGGGTTGGTCGAGAGACCGCCACCGACCCACAGGTCCAGGCCAGGACCATGCTCCGGATGTTCGACGCCGACAAACGAGACGTCGTTGATCTCGTGAACAACATCCTGCAGACCGGAGACGGCCGTCTTGAACTTGCGCGGCAGGTTCGAGTACTCGGGGTCACCGATGTAGCGACGCTTGATCTCGGCGAGCGCCGGGCTGGCATCGAGGACCTCATCGGTCGACAAGCCGGCCAGCGGCGATCCGAGCATGCCGCGCGGGCAGTCACCGCAGGCCTCGGTGGTTTCCAGACCAACTTCTTCGAGGCGACGCCAAATTTCCGGGACGTTCTCGATCTCGATCCAGTGATACTGCAGATTCTGGCGGTCGGTCACGTCGGCGGTGCCGCGTGCAAAGTCGCGGGAGATGGACGCGAGAGTCCGGACCTGCGGCATGCTCAGCTGCCCGCCGTCGGTACGCACTCGCATCATGAAGTACGGGGCTTCGATGATGTCGATGTTGTCGTCGTGGCTGTACGTGCCGTCGTAGCCTTCGGCGCGCTGGGTGTAGAGGCCCATCCAACGGAAACGACCGCGAAGGTCGGCCTTGTCGATGCCGTCGAACCCGACCTTCGAGTAGGTGTCGAGGATGCGTTGGCGCACATTCAACGGGTTGTCGTCGCGCTTGGACTGCTCGTTGGCGTTCAGCGGCGTCCGGTAGCCGAGCGCCCACTGGCCTTCGGCCTTGCGCTTCTTGGGGCGCGGACGTCGGGCCGGGGCGGCGACCGGTTCGGTCGGCTGCTCAACGGTGGTGGGTGTGGTGAGCGTCATCAAGACTCCTGGGCATGCTGCGCACGGCAGCACAAAAAGGGTTGGGCTGAGATCAGGTGTGACGAAAGATTCGGCGCCGGGAAACTCCGCCGGGCTGTGGCGGGATCCGGGACTAGAACGCCGGAACGGCCGAAATTCTTCTGTGGCTAGAGCCGACAGAACGCGCTGCACACGCGCTTGAGATCGATATGGCGCCGTTGGGCGAGCCACACTCCTGAATTGGTCACGAGAGCCATCGTGCCACGGAGAAGTGCGGCCCGTCTACTTGGGATTATTTTTCGTCACCGTGAGATTAATACCCTTGACAAGGATTGAGTCATGATGGAGAAGTGAGTACAACGCGTGTCGGCAGTCCCCGCATCCCCGAGCCTTTCTCGGACGGTGCACTCGAAGCCCTCGCGACCGCTGACCCATCGCGGCCCCTCAGTTTGTACATCCACGTCCCGTTCTGCGCGACCCGCTGTGGGTACTGCGATTTCAACACCTATACGGCCGGTGAATTGGGGACGACGTCATCGCCGCAGAGTTGGCTCGAGGGCGTTCGCGCCGAACTCGACGCCGCAGCGACCCTCCTGCACGACGATCGTCAAGTCTCGACGATCTTTGTCGGCGGTGGCACTCCGTCGCTCCTCGGCGGGCAAGGCCTTGCCGATGTCCTTGGCGCGGTACGCAATTCGTTTACCTTGGCACCTGGCGCTGAAGTGACAACGGAGTCGAATCCGGAGTCTACGTCGCCCGAGTTTTTTGGCACGTTGCGCGAGGCCGGATTCACCCGGATTTCGTTGGGAATGCAATCTGCGGCGAAACATGTGCTCGCCGTTCTGGAACGTACGCACACTCCGGGGCGTGCGCTCGATGCCGCCCGCGAGGCCGCTGCCGCAGGATTTGAACACCTCAATCTGGATCTGATCTACGGGACGCCCGGTGAGCGCGATGAGGACTTGCAGGCTTCGCTCGACGCCGTGCTTTCCGTCCCCGTCGACCACGTATCCGCCTACGCGCTGATCGTCGAAGATGGAACGGCCTTCGCGCGCATGGTGCGTCGCGGTGAGGTTCCCATGCCCGACGACGATGTCCTCGCCGCCCGCTACGAAATGATTGACGCGCGTCTCACCGAGGCCGGAATGACCTGGTACGAGGTCTCGAATTGGGCCACTGCGGGATCGGATTCGCTTCCGCTGCCAGCTTCGGTGTGCCGACACAATGAGGCCTACTGGCGCAGTGACGACTGGTGGGGCATTGGGCCTGGCGCGCACTCGCACGTCAACGGCGTGCGCTGGTGGAACCAGAAGCATCCGGCCACCTACTCGGCGTCGCTCGCCGGAGGCGCGTTGCCCATCGGCGGCCAGGAAATTCTCACCGACGAGGACCGCCACACTGAGACGGTGATGCTGCGCCTGCGCATGCGCGATGGCCTCGCGGCGGCAGAGTTGACCGACGGCGAATGTTCCCGAGCCGACGAAGTCGTGGCCAAGGGCCTGCTCCACGTCGTCGACAACGCCTACGTCTTGACCGACCGCGGCCGCCTACTCGCCGACGGCATCATTCGCGACATCCTGGTCGACTAACCAAGGCGCTCGCCCCGTCGCCCGTCCGGTTGCGTTCTCGCATGATGCGTCGATTCCCGCACTATGTCTGACATAGTGCGGGAATCGACGCATCATGCGAGAACCCCGGGCGGGGTGGTTTTTTCGGGCGACGACGACGCCGCTAGTCGATGCGGTGTGCGCCGCCGACGCGGGGGCGGGGATAGGTCACGACCGGGGGGAGTGGGGCGGTGATTTCGACGTCCGACTCGGCGTTAGTGCGGGCCAGGTGCTCGTCTAAGTCGAAGAGGCGGGCGTGAATGATCGTCCGGTTCCGCAGCGCCGACCGGACGGCCCGGTGAATCCCATCCTCCAAATACAGGTTTCCCTGATACCGCACGATGTGCGCGAAGAGGTCGCCGTAAAACGTCGAATCCTCCGACAGCAGTTTGTCGAGGGCCAGCACCGTGGTGATCGGCGTCAACTGATCAAGCCGAAACTGTTGCGGCGGAAGTTGCGCCCAATCCCGCGACGTCAGACCATGATCAGCATAGGGTTTGCCGTCACGCACGCCCTTGAAGATCATCGCCGTCACATGGCCTTTCCGCAGTTTCGTAGAATGGTTTTATCCACTGTAAGCAAAAATGTGGCAAAGAGAGGTGTTCGCGATGGCATCGTCGACAGACGATCGACGTTTTGAGATCCTTCGAGCCATCGTCACCGACTACGTCGACACCCAAGAACCGATCGGCTCCAAGGCCCTCGTCGAGCGCCACCACCTGGGAGTTTCCAGTGCCACCGTCCGCAACGACATGGCCGTCCTGGAAGCCGAAGGCTACATCGCGCAGCCGCACACGAGCTCCGGACGGATCCCCACCGACAAGGGCTACCGACTGTTCGTCGACCGCATCAGCGAGATCAAACCGCTCTCATCGGCCGAACGTCGCGCCATCCTGTCGGTCCTCGACAACGGGGTCGACCTCGACGACGTGCTGCGCCGCTCAGTGAAATTGCTCGCACAGCTGACCCGCCAAGTCGCGGTGATCCAATACCCGGTCCTGTCGATGGCGCGCGTTCGCCACGTCGAGGTCGTCGCACTCTCGCCGAGCCGCCTGCTGCTGGTGGTCATCACCGACACCGGCCGCGTCGAACAGCGGATGGTGGCCCTCGCGGCGCCCATCAACGACGACGATCTCGCTCGCGTCCGTGACCTTTTCTCCGCCGCGCTCGACGGCCAGCGGCTCGAAGACGCATCCGCCGCCGTCGCTGAACTCGCCAACAACGCCGACCCCGACCTCCGCGAACCGATCATCACGATCGCGACGGTCCTCGTGGAAACCCTCGTCGAACGCGGCGAAGATCGCCTCGTGCTGGGCGGAACGTCGAACCTGGCGCGGTCAGCCGCCGACTTCTCACCCAATCTCGGCGGTATGGACATTGTGCTCGACGCCCTCGAAGAGCAAGTCGTGGTGCTGAAGTTGCTGGCGCATACTCAACGGACGGGCACCGTGACCGTTCAAATCGGTGAGGAAACCAACACCGAGAACCTGCGGAGTACTTCCGTCGTGTCGACCGGGTACGGTGCATCGGGCACCGTGTTCGGAAGCGTCGGTGTGGTCGGTCCCACCCGGATGGACTACCCGGGAACAATCGCCTCGGTGGCGGCTGTTGCCAAATACGTCGGCGAAGTTCTCTCCGACCGTTAGTTGATTTCTCGATTGTGTAAGGACCTTTTTCACTGTGGCTCGTGACTATTACGACATTCTCGGCGTGGCTGCAGGCGCGTCCGATCAGGAGATCAAACGCGCCTACCGCAAGTTGGCTCGCGAACTGCACCCCGACATCAACCCCGATGCCGAGGAGCAGTTCAAAGAGGTGACGACCGCCTACGAGGTGCTGTCCGACCCGGAAAAGCGACGCATCGTCGACGCCGGTGGCGATCCACTCGGTGGCCCCGGCGGCGGCTTCGGCGGTGACCCGTTCGGGTCCGGTGGCCTCGGCGACATCTTCCAAACCTTCTTCGGCGGGGGAGGCGGCGGCGGTTTCGGCGGCGGCCGCGGACCGCGCGGACGGGTACGTCCCGGTGAGCCCGCCTTGGTCGGCGTCAGCCTCGACCTCGAAGAGATCGCCGCCGGTGCCCGCAAAGAGATCACCGTCGACACCGCAATCCTGTGCGACACCTGCCAGGGCGCCGGTACCCGCGACAACTCCAAGCCCGTAACCTGCGCAACCTGCAAGGGGGCCGGCGAGATCCAGGCCGTGCAACGGTCGTTCCTCGGTCAGGTCATGACCGTCCGCGAATGCCCCGAGTGCCGCGGCGTCGGCGAAACGATTCCCGACCCGTGCCTCAAATGCGCGGGCGACGGTCGTGTCCGGTCGCGTCGCACCATGACCGTCAAGATCCCGGCCGGCGTTCAGGACGGCATGCGAGTGCGCCTGTCCGGCCAGGGCGAAGTTGGCCCTGGTGGCGGTCCCGCAGGTGACCTGTACGTCGAAATCTCCGAGCAGGCAGACGACGTCTTTGTCCGCGACGGTGACGACCTCCACTGCACGGTGCGCGTGCCGATGGTCGACGCCGCTCTCGGAACCGACCTCGAAGTTCCGACGGTCCTCGACAGCACCGCCACCATCAACGTCGAAGCCGGAACGCAACCGGGGACTGTCGTGCGGGTGCGTGGCGTCGGACTGCCGCATCTGAACTCGGGTGTCCGCGGCGACCTTCACGCGCACCTGGAAGTTGTGGTACCGAAGAAGGTCGACTCGAACCAGGCCGACCTGCTCAAGTCACTCAAGGAAGCTTCCGGCGACGTCGTCGAACTCGTCACCGCAGCGTCGAAGGCGGCCGCCCGCGGCGGCCTGTTCTCCAAGCTCCGCAACGCTTTCGCCGGACGATGACGCCACCGCTCTTCTGGGTCGACGACGTGCCGCGCGCAGGTGACCTCGCGTCACTGTCGGGCCGGGAGGGCAGGCATGCCGTCACCGTCACGCGTATCAAAGCGGGGGAGACGGTTCTCCTCGGTGATGGTCGTGGATGCACCGCGCACTGCGAGGTCATCGACGTCGAAAGCAAAGACACGCTGACGGTGCGGGCGAGCCGAGTCGAAGTGGATCCGCGGCCCAAGCCGCTGGTGACGGTCGTGCAAGCGCTGCCCAAAGCCGAACGCAGCGAACTGGCCGTCGACTTGATGACCGAAGCGGGCGTCGACGTCATTGTGCCGTGGCAGTCGTCGCGGAGCATTGCACGCTGGAGTGGCGTGAAGGCGGCGAAGGGCGTCGAGAAATGGCGGACCACGGCGGCGACCGCAGCCAAGCAGGCGCGACGGTCGTGGATTCCGGAGGTCACTGATCTCGCTGGCACCACCGATGTGCGGGCACTGACGGCACGCGTGGTGGCCGACGGCGGCATTGTGGCCCTGCTGCACGAAGCCGGTGCCGTCCCCTTCCGATCCATCAACTTCGCCGATGCCGCGGAAGTGGTGCTGGTGATTGGGCCGGAAGGCGGGCTCGCCGACGCCGAGATCGCCGACCTCACCGCGCTCGGTGCGATCTCGGTGGTCCTGGGACCGGAAGTGTTGCGGACCGCAGCTGCCGGGGCCGTGGCGCTCGGCGCGCTCGGTGCAGTCACCGACCGTTGGTCCCGATAGCTCCCGGAAAGCAACTTCAGTGCGGCGCAAGAAGATTCGCTACGGCGACCACGACAGCAACTTCGGGCACCTGTACCTGCCCGACGTTGGTCCCAACGACTGCCCTCCGGTGGTCGTCCTCGTTCACGGCGGTTACTGGTCTACCGAGTTCACTCTCGTCCTGTACACGGCGATCGCCCGTGACTTGGCGCAACGCGGCGTCGTCGTCTGGAACGTCGAATACCGCCGCGTGGAAGAGAGCGGTGGTGGCTGGCCGGGCACCGGGCGCGACGTAATCGCCGCGATCAGTGCGCTCGACGGTCCCGTCGCTGAACAGTTGGCGATCGACGGAGTGCGGGTCGACGGCCGGAACGTCGCCGTCGTCGGACATTCGGCGGGTGGGCACCTCGCAGTCTGGGCCGTCGCGCAACTCGGCGCTAGGGTCGGCGCATTCAACATTGCGACGGTGGTCGCGCAATGCGGAGTCTTGGACCTCACGATCGGTAACACCGACCGACCATCGCTGAAGGCTCTGATGGGTGGCAGTTACGCGGAGATGCCCGAACGGTACGCGGCTGCCTCGCCCGCATCGCAGCCCCCGTTCGACGCCCTCGTCGCCGCCATCCACGGAGTCGACGACACGATGATTCCGATCGAACTCAGTCGCCTCTACGTTGAGGGTGCGGTGGCTCGCGGCCAACGCGCAGCCTTTTACGAAGTCCCCGGCGGCCACGACGCCTTCATCGACCCGCGAAGCATCGCCCATCGACAGACGTTGCGGGTCTTGGGCGTGTGATCGAGACCAGAGCAATACCCAGTCGCACGCCGCGACTACCGGCGATAGACTGGTACAAATCCGGAATCCGAACCGGCACTTTCATGATCTTGGGGAGACGAATTTAGTGACTGACGACAACCGCGACGACCCTACGACCGCCGCGGTGACCAGTTCGCAGATTGAAGTACCGCAGGAATTGGCGGTGGGGCTGCTCGGAGCAGTCGACGCCAACCTTCGGACTTTGGAAACGCAGCTCCCCGCCGACATTCACGTCCGCGGCAACCGCATTACCTTGCGCGGGTTACCCGCCGATGTGGCGGCATCGGAGCGCGTGATTGCCGAACTGGTCCGCGTAGTCCGCGGTGGCACCACCCTGACCCCAGACCTCGTGCGGCAGGGGCTGTCGATCCTCGCCTCGCGTGAATCGGAGACGCCCGCCGATGTGCTGAGCCTCGACATTCTGTCGCGACGCGGCAAGGTGATTCGGCCCAAAACACTGAACCAGAAGCGGTACGTCGACGCGATCGACAAGAACACGATCGTCTTCGGTTTGGGGCCCGCCGGTACCGGCAAGACGTACCTGGCGATGGCCAAAGCCGTTCAGGCCTTGCAGTCGAAAGAAGTTAGCCGCATCATTCTGACGCGTCCGGCCGTCGAAGCTGGTGAGCGCCTCGGGTTCCTGCCGGGCACGCTGCACCAGAAGATCGACCCGTACCTGCGCCCCCTCTACGACGCCCTCCACGACATGATGGATCCCGAAGCGATCCCGAAGCTGATGGAGTCGGGTGTCATTGAGGTCGCGCCGTTGGCCTACATGCGTGGTCGCACCCTGAACGACGCGTTCATAATTCTCGACGAAGCGCAGAACACGACCACCGAGCAGATGAAGATGTTTCTCACGCGCCTCGGCTTCGGTGCCAAGATCGTCGTCACCGGCGACACCACCCAGGTGGACCTGCCCGGCGGGGCCCAGTCGGGACTGCGGGCGGCCGCGCGCATCCTCGACGGCATCGACGACATTCACTTCGCGAACCTGACCAGCGCCGACGTCGTCCGACATCGGCTCGTCGCCGACATCGTCGATGCCTACGGGCGCGCCGAGGAGCAGGCGGGCAATCGAGCCGATCGACGGGCGGGCATGCGCCAGTCGGGAGGTCGTGGCCGATGAGCATTGAACTATTCAACGAGTCCGGCGTTGACGTCCCCGAGCAGCTGATCATTGAGGCCGCGCGCTTTGCGATGCGCCGCATGGAAGTGCATCCGGGGGCAGAACTGTCGATCCAACTGGTCGATACCACCGCCATGGCCGAACTCCACATGCAATGGATGGACCTTCCCGGGCCCACCGACGTGATGAGTTTCCCGATGGACGAGTTGACGCCGGGAGGCCGCCCCGACGCCGATGATCCGGGACCGGCGATGCTCGGCGACATTGTTCTGTGCCCCGAGTTCGCGGCCGAACAGGCACGTTCGCAACGCCACAGCTTTGAGCACGAGATGGCCGTACTCACCGTGCACGGGGTGCTGCACCTTCTCGGCTTCGACCACGCCGAACCAGACGAGGAACGCGAAATGTTCGGGCTGCAGGGCCAGATCATCACCGACTGGTATTCGGCCCGCGACGATCGTGACCGCCTTCTGGAACAGGCTGAGAAAGACACCCGCCTGCTGAACAACATCGGCTTCTCGGGCGGCATCGCCGGTGGCCTGTCGAGCGACGCACCCAACGGTGAGGGGCACTGACCAGCGTGTTCAGTGACATCGTGCTGCTGATTGTGGCGATCGTCCTGACGGTGTTGGCCGGTGTTTTCGCTGCGACCGACTCGGCATTGGCGACGGTCTCGGTGGCCCGCAGTGAGGACCTCCTCAAGGAGGGGCGCGCCGGTGCCCGCAAACTGTTGGCGGTCCTGGATCAACGTTCCACATACATCGGGCTCGCGGTTCTGCTGCGCGTCTTGTGCGAGGTGTCGGCCACGGCTGTGGTTGCTGTGGTTGCCGTCGACTCGTTTGGCACCGGGTGGGGAATTGCCGTCACGATCATCGTGATGACGCTGATCTCGTACATTGCCGTGGGCGTCGGGCCCCGCACCCTGGGACGGCAAAACGCCTACTCGATTTCGCTGGTCGCCGGCCCGGTCCTGTCGGCGATCGGCCTGCTGCTGCGCCCGGTTACTCGACTGCTCATCCTCATCGGTAACGCGTTGACCCCAGGTAAGGGCTACCGCAACGGTCCCTTCGCGACGGAAATTGAAGTCCGCGAAGTCGTCGACATGGCACAGGAACGCGGCGTCGTCGACGATGACGAGCGTCGCATGATCCAATCCGTGTTCGAGTTCGGCGAGACCGATGCCCGCGAAGTGATGGTTCCCCGCCCCGAAATGGTGTGGATCGAGAGTGACAAATCCGTCGTGCAAGCCATGAGCTTGGCAGTCCGGTCCGGGCATTCGCGGATCCCGGTCATCGGCGAGAATCCCGATGACATCGTCGGGGTCGTGTACCTCAAGGACGTCGTCGAGCGACTCCTGCCGGAACTGTCGAGCGCCGCTCGCAGCGTCGGGGTGGAAGCCGTAATGCGCGACGCGGTATTTGTCCCCGACTCCAAACTGCTCGACGACGTGCTGTCGGACATGCAGGCCAACCGCAATCACATGGCGATGCTGGTCGACGAATACGGTGGCATCGCAGGCCTGGTCACCATTGAAGACGTGCTGGAAGAGATCGTCGGCGAGATCACCGATGAGTACGACACCAACGAAGTCGCTCCCATCGAAGAGATCGACGAAGAGGTGTACCGGGTGTCGTCGAGACTGCCCGTGGAAGACCTCGAAGAACTCTTCGACGTCGAAATTGACCTGGACCTCGACGATGTCGATACGGTTGGCGGACTACTGGCCCTACGCTTGGGTCGCGTACCGTTGCCCGGGGCGAAGGTGAAGGTCGACGGTTTGCGGATGATCGCCGAAGGCGGACCCAACCGCCTCGGTCGCCAACGCATCACCTCGGTGCTGGTACGACGGTCGTCGAAGCCGGTAACCACCGACAAGAACGAGAAGGTCGGCGACGATGCTTCCATGAAGGAGAACTGACCCCCATGACTGAAGACTTCGCTGCCGATTCCCCCGACGGAGACATCACGGCCGACGACTCCGCCCCCGGCGAATTCCGCTCCGGCTTCGTCTGTTTTGTGGGTCGTCCCAATACCGGGAAATCGACGCTCACCAACGCGCTCGTCGGCGACAAAGTGGCCATTACGTCGAATCGGCCGCAGACCACGCGCCACACGATTCGCGGCATCGTCAACCGGCCCGACGCCCAACTAATCTTGGTCGACACGCCCGGGCTGCACCGGCCGCGCACCCTCCTCGGGCAGCGGCTCAACGACCTGGTCCGCGAAACCTACGCTGACGTCGACATCATCTGCGTGTGCATTCCTGCCGACGAAGCGATCGGCCCCGGCGACCGCCGCATCATCGAAGAGGTCAACGCCACAACGCCGCGTACCCGCAAGATTGGCATCGTCACCAAGATCGACCGCGTGGGACCGGAGAAGGTCGTCACCCAGCTGATGAAACTGTCGGAGCTGATGGGGCCGGACGCCGAGGTCATTCCGGTGTCGGCGAAGTCGGGCAAGCAGATCGACGTGCTTACGGACCTGCTGGTGTCGCTGTCGGACGAGGGTCCGGCGTTTTACCCCGATGGTGAGATCACCGACGAGCCCGCAGAAACCATGATGGCCGAGTACATTCGCGAGGCCGCTCTGGAAGGCGTGCACGACGAGCTGCCGCACTCCATCGCAGTGGTGATCGAAGAGATCATTCCCCGCGAAGACTCGAAGGTCGTCGACGTCCACGCGATTATCTACGTCGAACGTGATTCCCAAAAGGGCATCATCATTGGTCACAAGGGTTCACGTCTGAAGCAGGTCGGCACCGCCGCCCGCACCCAGATCGAAAAACTCATGGGCACCCGCATCTACCTCGACCTCCACGTCAAGGTCGCCAAAGACTGGCAGCGCGACCCCAAACAGTTGGGCCGCTTGGGCTTCTAGCCCCGCCCCAAATTCCGACCCGCGTGCCCCCCCAAATTCCGGCCCGCGTGCCTCGCGGATTCCGGCCCGCGTGCCCCCGAATTTCCCCTTTTCTGTCACATTTGACGGTCGGCCGCCTGCCAAGGCATCACCAAACACGTCGATCGGTGACGGTCTGGTCGAATCGTGACAGAAAAGGGGCGGTGGGCGGAGCGCCGAAACCCGACTACCGGATCAGGGTCAGGCCGGCGAGCATTTCGCCGAGGTCGGCGACGACGCGATCGCCCGTGCCGTCTAGGGCGACGGCCAGGATGCTGCCGCTGAGGTCGGAAACGTAGGCAAGGCCAGCACGCGGGTCCACGGCCAGACCAACAGCCTCCTGCAGGCCGCGCGCCATGATCTCCGGCGGCGAACCAGCTTCGCCCGGCGCGGGGATCGGGGCGCGGTTCAACGTATTGCCGTCCGGTTCGGCCCCACGGTCAGTCCAGTACAAAATCCCGTCAACAACCTGAAGGTCAATCGGTTCCGGGAGCCCCGACCACAGCGTCTCGATGTCCGACCGTCGCTCCGGCGATTCCCCGGCTGGCACCGTCAAACCGGCGCGGAAGATCCGGCCACGCCCACCTTTCGACGGCCCCTTCTGCGACCAATACAGGTAGTCGCCGTCGACGGCGACGCCAACGCATTCGGCCATGCGGTCGGGTTCGGGCGCGTTCACAATCAGATCGCCGTACTCCGACCCGTCCAACCTGCACGACGCCACTCGCATCCCTTCGCGGTCGGCCCAATACAGCCGGCCACGATTGTCGGTCGCCAACTGCTTTCCGCTGGTCACCGTGCCCGCGGGAAGGAGATCTCGGCGGCCGGTCCCGTCAACCCCCATCGCGTGCAAACCACCATTCGGGGCGGAATAGTCGAATGCGGCTTCACCGTCGATACCGGCCAGCCGTGTGGGGCGGCCCATCGTCGTCCAATAGATGGTGCCGTCGAGCAGGACGGCCCCGTCGGGCGAGTATGCGGAGTCCTTGTGCAGAATCTTGCTGCGGCCGTCGGCGACTTCGACGCGGAACATCGTGCGTGTGGCGATGCCAAGGGCGAGCAGCGCTGTCATAGTGATTCCTCTCGAAGGGGGCTCCTCATCGAGGGTAGGCGGGGAATGCCTGGCGCGCTTTTCGATACGCCTAACCGGTCCTGTCAGGGATCGGTGACACAATGGTGCGGTGAGGTTCTATCGGGATGAGGCAGTGGTGCTCCGCCAGCACAAGCTGGGCGAAGCTGACCGCATCATCACCTTCCTGACCTCCGAGCACGGCCTGGTCCGAGCCGTGGCCAAGGGGGTGCGACGCACGCGGTCGAAGTTCGGTGCGCGACTGGAACCGTTTGCGCACGTCGACGTCTTTTTCTATCCGGGTCGCAACCTCGACATCATCACGCAGGTCGAGAGCTTGCACGCCTTCAGCGACGACATCGTCGCCGACTATGGCCGCTACACCACGGCCTGCGCGGTCCTGGAAACTGCCGAACGTCTGGCCGGTGAAGAACGAGCGCCCGCGCCGCACCTGCATCGGCTCACCGTTGGGGCGTTGGAAGCCCTCGCGCAAGACCGTCGTGACCGACAACTGATTCTCGACGCCTTCCTGCTGC
Organism: Gordonia sp. 34D; assembly: GCF_056682775.1. Taxonomy (NCBI): domain Bacteria; kingdom Bacillati; phylum Actinomycetota; class Actinomycetes; order Mycobacteriales; family Gordoniaceae; genus Gordonia; species Gordonia sp. 34D. The sequence goes on from NZ_CM155293.1 coordinate 406,035, forward strand.
GGGCCATGTCGTCGGCCGGTTGGATGCCCGCGTTGACCGAGTGCGCGCGATGTGCCGGGCCCGGCCCGCACCGCGCCTTCCACGTCGCTGCGGGTGGCGCAGTGTGCGTCCATTGCCGCCCATCCGGGGCGGCGACCCCGTCGGTCGGCGTGTTCGACCTCATGGAGGCCCTCGCTCGAGGGGAATGGGATCATGTCGCGCTCGCTACCGAGTCGCAGCGTCGGCAAGCCACCGGTCTCACTGCTGCGCACCTGCAATGGCATTTGGAACGGCAACTGCGAACGTTGCCGCTGATCGAGCGGCAAGCGCCGCACAGTCACCTCGAGCGTGCGTCGATCGCCGACGCCGCCAACGAAATCGCATGAAAGGCCGGATCTGATGGCTCGCCTGCCTCGTCGCGCCAAGTCGGCGCCCGTCGCACCCACCACGGTACGACCGCCCGACCCGCACCCGTCCGGCGCCAAGCCGCCAGCCATCCCGGCGGAGTTTGTCCCCAAGCACATTGCGCTCGTGATGGACGGCAATGGTCGGTGGGCTCAGGAACGCGGCTTGCCCCGCACCGAGGGGCACAAGCGCGGCGAGGCTGTCCTGATGGACAGCGTTTGCGGCTGCATCGAAATGGGTGTGACACACCTGTCGGCGTACGCCTTCTCCACTGAGAACTGGTCGCGCAGCCCCGAAGAAGTGAAGTTCCTGATGGGCTTCAACCGCGACGTGATCCGCCGGCGCCGCGACGAAATGAACGAGATGGGCGTCCGCGTCCGCTGGGCCGGGAGGCGCCCCAAGCTGTGGCGCAGCGTTATTACCGAACTCGAAACCGCCGAAGAGCTCACCAAGAACAACACGGTCATGACGCTCACGATGTGCGTCAACTACGGCGGTCGTGCCGAAATCGCTGATGCCGCAAAGGAAATCGCACGCCGGGCGGCCCGCGGCGAGATTGATCCCGAACGGATCACCGAAGCGAGTTTCGCCAAGTACCTCGATGAACCCGACATGCCCGACGTCGACCTTTTCCTGCGCCCGTCTGGCGAACAACGACTGTCGAACTTCCTGCTGTGGCAGAGCGCCTACGCCGAGATGGTCTATCAGGAGAAGTTGTTCCCCGACTTCGACCGCCGTGACCTGTGGGACGCCTGCCTCGAATACGCCAAGCGTGACCGCCGGTTTGGCAGTGCCTAGTCGTTGGTGACGGTGCTGACCTGGGCGAGGAGGCCGGTCAGCTGGTTCTCAAATGCCGTCGGGTCGACGCCCGCAGTGTGAAGGGGGCCGTCTGTCGCTTCGCCTTCGAGGAGTGCCAGGACGATGTGTTCGGTGCCGATGTAGTTGTGTCCCAACCGAATTGCCTGCCGGAAGGTCAGCTCCAAGACCTTGCGCGCGTCGGCGTCGTAGGGGATTAGTTCGGGTGTCGCAGCGGCTGGCGGAAGCGTTGCCCGCAGCGAAGTGGCGAGGGCTGGGAGGTCGACCCCGCCCTTCTTGAGCAGCGTCGAAGCCAGTGATTCGGGGTCGTCGAGCACGCCCAAGATGAGGTGTGCGGGAGTTACCGCAGGATTGCCTGCCGCCTTGGCTTCGTTGTGGGCGGCAGCGGCAACATTGCGTGCGCGCGGCGTGAATTGATTGAAACCCTGTGATGGATCGAGTTGGTCTCCGGCACCGGGATCCTTCGGCGTGAAGCGCTTCTGGACCGCCTGCTTACTGACACCCATGCTGGTTCCGATCTGGGTCCACGATGCGCCGGTGCGGCGGGCCTGGTCGACGAAGTGCCCGATGAGGTGGTCGGCAACCTCGCCCAGATGGTCGGCGGCCAGGACGGCATCGGAAAGTTGGTCGAGCGGATCGTCGTGCACCTTCTTGATCGTGTCGATGAGATCGTCGAGTCGGATGGGCGGGACTGCTTGCGTGTTATCGGGCATGCGTCAACCCTAGGTTGACGATCCAGATTCGTCAACGTTAGGTTGACGAATCTTGATGGAACCGATCAGGCTTCGCCCGCGTCTAATTTGTATGGGGGATTCGGGAGTTTTCACGTATCGGCAGTTGGTGGCGCTCGGTTATGACGAACGCTCGATCCGCCGCGGGGTGGCTTCGGGCGATCTCGAGCCGTTGCGGCGCACGTGGTACGCGTTCCGGATGCACGACCCTGAGGTCGCAGCTGCGGTTCGAGCCGGGGGAGTATTGGGGTGTGTGTCGGCGCTCAAATGGCACGGGCTCTGGGTAGCTCCCGGCTATCGGGACCGCCATGTTCGGCGGTCGAAAGCGAAACGCGGGGCCGGGTTGCCGGGATGCTCGTCGCCGATTGGGCGTCCCCCGGCGGCGGTTGAGGCCGTCGATCCGGTTCCATATGCCCTGGCCTGCGCCGCGCGTTGCATGACAGCGGAGGCCTGGATTGCGGCCTGCGACTCCTACCTCAACTCGTCGGACACGGGCGTCGAAGAGCTCCGCGCGTTGATGGCACCGTATGGGGGTGCCCTGACGAACAGCCTCCTCGAGAAGGTGGATGGTCGATCGCAATCCGGGACCGAAAGCATAGTGCGGGTTCGCTTGCGGTCCTTGGGTTTTGACGTCGTGGTGCAGCCAGCTATCGATGGCGTTGGGTGGGCGGATCTACGCATCGGAACCCTGCTGCTGGAATGCGACGGCAGGCAGTTTCACACCAGTCGGGAGCAGTTTGGGAAGGACCGAATCCGTGACCGCAAATCCGTCGTCGACGGGTGGACCTGCATGCGGGTCACACTCGATCACATTCTGTGGGGCTGGGATGACTTCCTGGAGGACATTCGAAAGTTCACGCGGGCGGGCCGACATCGCCCTCGAAGTCGACGGGCTCGAGAGATTGTGGAGCGCTCCGAGCGACTCAGCCGCGGGTACTGACGGGAGAGTCCCCGTGAGAGGGTGCCGCTGACAAATAGTCGGCGGACGGGGCTGTCGGGGACGCTCCCGTTCGTTCCGTGCGGTGCCGGCGCTAGGCTTCGTCGGCGGCGCAGTCGCCGCAGAGCCCGAAGATCTCGACGGTGTGGCTGATGTTCGTGAAGCCGTTCTCGGCGGCGACGCTGTCGGCCCAACGTTCCACCTTGTCGGCCATGATCTCCACGGTGGTCCCGCAGTTGCGGCAGACCAGGTGATGGTGGTGGCCGCGGGAACAGTGGCGGTAGCGGGTTTCGCCCGAACCATCCCAAATCGCGTCGACCTGGTCGGCCTCGGTGAGCGCCTGCAAGTTTCGGTAGACGGTGGTGAGGCCAATCGACTCGCCTCGTTCGCGCAGGCGGTCGTGCAGTTGTTGGGCCGAAAGGAAGTCTTCGGTGTCGGCAAGGAGATCGGCGATCGCCGCTCGTTGCTTGGTGGACCGCTGGCCGGTGACCGGTTTCTCGACAGGCGAAGTCATCGCTCGCCCTTGCCGCAGTGCTCGGTCGCATGAGTCACCGAGTCAACAACGATGTGGGCCACGTGATCGTCGGCGAGTGAATACTCCACCTCGCGGCCGCGGCGACTGCCAACCACAACTCCGGACTTTTTCAATACGCGCAAATGTTGGCTGACCTGCGGCTGATTCAGCGCAAGGTCTTCAACCAACTCGTGAACGCACATTGGTCGATCGTTCAAAGCCATCACAATCGACACGCGCGCAGGAGAGGCTAGGGCGCGCAACAGTTCGCTGGCAGCACTGTGCGCCACGCGATCGGCGGCCAGTGATTCCGGCGTCACCGAGGAAGGCATCGCGACTCCTTTGGGTGGGATGAGGCCAGTCTAAAGGAATTGGTTTTCATTTGCTGTGGGCCGGGTCGCTGCAGCGTACTGTCGAATCATGGTGAGCATCGGTGCCAAAGCCCTCCGAACTCGGTGGTTCGTCCGGATGCCTATCCCGCTCATGCGTGCGGGCTTCGGGTTTCTGTTCGGTGGTCGACTTCTTCTACTCGAGCACACCGGCCGCAAGTCCGGGAGGGAGCGATTCGTGGCGCTGGAGGCGGTCGATCGTCCAACGAAAGATCGAGTGATCATCGCGTCCGGCTTCGGTGAGAAGTCCCAGTGGTATCAGAATCTGCAGGCGAACCCGAACTGTCGCGTGTGGATTGGGTTCCTCCGCAATCGTGCGGCCACGGCCCGCACGCTTCCGGCTGAGGAAGCGAGTGCGATTGTGGAGCGCTACCGCGTCAAGTATCCGAAGGCGTACGACAAACTCGCTGGCGTCATCGAAGATGCGACCGGCCGGTCGATTGAGGCGATCCCGTACGTCGAACTCGTGCTGGCCAAGCACCCGCAGAATGGCAGATCGTCAGGGGTGTGAGCAGGGGGCGCCCATCAACGACTACCCTGTATAGCGACGTGCACGACCACCGTCGTGCGCAGTGATACGTCGTTACCCCAACGTCCTTACCCCCTACGTCGTGGAGATCTGAAAACCGTGGCTGTGCAGTCCAATGTCGATGCTGTCGTCAACCTCGCCAAGCGGCGGGGCCTGGTGTACCCCTGCGGTGAGATCTACGGAGGTACGCGTTCGGCGTGGGACTACGGTCCACTCGGCGTCGAACTGAAGGAGAACATCAAGCGTCAGTGGTGGCGCACCATGGTGACCTCGCGCGATGACGTTGTTGGCCTGGACTCGTCGGTTATCTTGCCGCGTCGCGTGTGGGAGGCTTCCGGTCACGTTGAGGTCTTCACGGATCCGCTGGTGGAGTGCACCAACTGCCATAAGCGTCAGCGTCAGGACCACCTGCAGGAGGCGTTCGCGCTGAAGAAGGGTCTTGACGATCCGGATTCGGTGCCGATGGCCGAGATCACCTGCCCCGAGTGTGGCGTTAAGGGCCAGTGGACTGAGCCCAAGGCATTCTCGGGTCTGCTGAAGACGTTCCTCGGCCCGGTCGACGACCAAGCCGGCCTGCACTACCTTCGCCCCGAAACTGCACAGGGCATCTTCGTTAACTTCAAGAACGTGATGACCACGGCACGCCGCAAGCCGCCGTTCGGTATCGCCCAGGTCGGCAAGAGTTTCCGTAACGAGATCACGCCCGGCAACTTCATCTTCCGTACCCGCGAGTTTGAGCAGATGGAGATGGAATTCTTCGTCAAGCCCGGCGAGGACGAAGAGTGGCACAAGTACTGGCTCGACGCCCGCTTCAACTGGTATGTGGAACTCGGTATCGACGCCGACAACCTGCGCCTGTACGAGCACCCGGCAGAGAAACTGTCGCACTACTCGAAGAGCACCGTCGACGTTGAGTACAAGTTCGGGTTCTCGGGCAACCCGTGGGGTGAGCTTGAGGGCGTTGCGAACCGTACCGACTACGACCTCAAGACCCACAGTGAGGCCTCGGGCGAAGACCTGTCGTACTTCGATCAGGCTTCCGGTGAGCGCTACACGCCGTACGTCATTGAGCCGGCTGCCGGTTTGGGCCGCTCCATGATGGCTTTCCTGTGCGACGCGTACACCGAAGAGGAAGTGCCAAACGCTAAGGGCGGCACCGATACTCGTACCGTGTTGAAGCTCGACCGTCGCCTGGCGCCGGTCAAGGTTGCCGTGCTGCCGCTCTCGCGTAACGAGAAGTTGTCGCCGATGGCGCGCGACCTGTCGGAGCAGCTTCGCAAGCACTGGAACATCGAGTTCGACGACGCACAGGGCATTGGCAAGCGCTACCGCCGTCAGGACGAGATCGGTACCCCGTTCTGCGTGACGATCGACTTCGACACCCTCGACGACCACGCTGTCACGATCCGCGAGCGCGACACCATGGCGCAGGAGCGCGTCGCCCTCGACAAGGTTGTGGAGTACTTGGCCGGAAAGCTGGTCGGCGCCTAAAGCGCCTCGGGCGGGGCGACGACCGCGGGACTATCTCAGTGCCGCGACGACGCCCTGCCCGCCATCCCATTCGGCCACCAACCACGACCGCCCCGACACGGGCGCGGCGAGTTCGTCGCTGAATACGAGTCCGGTGCCGTCGGCGGGGTCGCCGTGCAGGGTTAGGCGAACCGGCCACTCCACGGGCACGACTGTCCCATCGGTCTTTTCCAACTCCAACTGCGCTTGGCTGATTTCACCGCGCAGCGCTTTTAGGTAGCAGTCGACGGCGACTGGGTCGGCTGCCGCTTCGTAAACCCAACGATCACCGAGCGCGGAGTGCTTCATGGTGGTGATGAGGTATTCGTCTGCGCCGGAAAGCTTTTCACCGCGATAAGTGCACGGCACGTGGAGCACGCGACCGTCGCGCGACACCAACAGTCCTTCGACGCCAACCTCGCCAGCTGGATCGTCGAATCGGTAGCCACCGATCATGTCAACGTCGCCCGTGCCGCCCCACGGCATGTTGTCGAGGTAGTCGGTTACGAACTCAAGTTTTGTGGGCGAGATGGTCGCCTGGTGCAGCAATGCCATGCACGCAAGAGTAATCCCGCCTGCGCCATCGCGGCATCACCGATTTCGTTTGAGTTCGGCAATTTCGTCGTGCAGTTTCGCGATCTCGGCGATGTACGGTTCCGCACGTTCGCGGACTTGTTCGGCGGTGTACTGCGGGACAATGCTGCGCGAACAATTCCAGTCAAACGCCTCGACGTCGATGACGATGCAGTGTTCGATGCGCGCAGCGATTCTGCCGTCGTTGACGAGACTCAGTTGCTCGACGAGGTCGGGATGATCGGTGGCGTCGAAGACGGTAGCCCGACCGAATACCTTTAGTCGCATCCTGTGCGGGTAGTCGGCGACGAAGAGGGCAACGCGGTCGTTGGTTTCCAGGTTGCCGACCGATACGAACTGTCGGTTCCCGGCGAAGTCGGCGAATCCAATCTTGTTCTCGCCGAGATGGTGAACGAACCCTGTTGGGCCACTGCGGTATTGAATATAAGGCCAGCCGTCGGGGGTCACCGTGGACATCTGGAATTGGAACGCCTCAGTGAGCATCCGGATCTCACGTGAAGTGAGTTGTTGGGGGCCTTCGTCGGGGGTGTCGAGACTGGAACCGTAGGCGCCGACGCTTCCCGAGGCGCGTTGTCGGGCAAGTGCTGCTTTTCCGAATGCAATGTGCTGGTATCGCTGTCCCACAGATCGAGAGTAGCGCGGCGGCGATTGTGGGTCCGGTTCTGCCGGTGGGGAGTTCTTAGCGATGCTCCGCAAACCCCAATTAATTGGAAATCCTAGTAAGTCCGCCGGTCAAGAGGGTTTTGTCACACTCATTAAAAAACTAGAACAAGTTCTAGTTTGCTGCGGTACCGTTATCTTCATGGAGCGATTGAGCGGCTTGGATGCAAGCTTTTTGTACTTAGAAACACCCGCGCAGCTGATGCATGTTTGCTCAGTGATGATTCTTGACCCGCTGACGGTACCTGGCGGCTACAGCTTTACGAACTTCCGCGCGACGCTAGACGAACGGGTTCGGAAAGTACCGCAGTTCACGCGCAAGATTCGTCGAGTACCACTCGACCTTGGGCATCCAGTCTGGGTTAAGGACGAACACTTTGCCGTCGACCACCACCTGCATCGGATGGCGCTTCCGCAGCCTGCGGGCTACACCGAGCTGATGGAAATGTGCTCGCACCTGGCTGGGCAGCCCATGGACCGCGGTCGCCCGCTGTGGGAAATGGACGTCATCGAGGGCTACAAGGATGCCGAAGGCGTCGAGAAGTTGGTCGTCTTTACCAAGATGCATCATGCGACAGTCGACGGTGCTTCGGGTGCCAACCTGATTTCGCACCTGTGCAGCCTGGAACCGGACGCACCGCCGCTGGCTACGGAAGAACTCACCATGGACGGTAGTTCGCCAAGCTCGCTGGAACTGTTGGGACGCGGCTTGCTGGCCTCGGCTACGAAGCCCCTGTCGATTCCGCGTCTGCTCGGACCAAGCGTCAACCTCATCACCGAAACCATTAGTCGTGCACGCAAGGGCACTGCGATGGCACCGCCGCTCACGGCTCCGCGCACGTCGTTCAATGGCACCATTACCGGTGATCGCACCATCGCTGTTGCCGACATGTCGCTCGAAGACATCAAGGAGGTCCGTCGGGCCACCGGCGCGACCGTCAACGACATTGTGTTGAGTATCGCGGGTGGCGCGCTGCGTGACTACCTACTCGAACGCGGCGAACTTCCAGAAGGCTCGCTGTTGGCAACGGTCCCGGTTTCCGTCCGCAGCGAGTCGCAGCGTGACGAAGGTGCCAATAAGGTGTCGGCGCTGTTCACCTACCTCGGAACGGACATCGAGGATCCGTTGGAGCGACTGCGGTCAATGGCCGAGTCGAACCTGCAGGCCAAGGAACACCACAACGCGATCCCGGCTGACACTCTGCAGGACTGGGCTGAGTTCGCCGCACCGCGCACCTTCGGTCTCGCTGTCCGCGCGTACGCCGACATGCGGTTGGCGGAAAAGCATCCGGTGGTCCACAACCTGGTGATCTCGAACGTGCCCGGCCCGCCGATCCCGCTGTACTTCATGGGTGCGCGCGTCGACCACATGTACCCGCTTGGCCCGGTGTTCCACGGTGCCGGACTCAACATCACCGTGCTGTCGAACAACGGTGTCGTCCACATCGGCATCATTGCGAGCGAAGAAAGTGTCCGGAACCCGGAGACCATGGTGAAGCACTTCCCGGCCGAACTGGCTCGACTCAAAGCGGAAGTCGAGGCTGCCGGGCTGGTCGAGCCCGAGGCCGCGCCCGCAAGTGAGACGGAGAAGTAGCAAGCTGAACAATAAGGAAGGCCGGTCGCACGCAGCGGCCGGCCTTCTTTTCCCTCGGTGCTACTCGGCGGGCTGGCGTTCTTTCCAGCGAGCCAAGACTTCGTTTGTGGCGTGGACAAAGACGGGGACAAACTTCTCCGCATCCATCACGCACGACGCGTGACCGCCGTCGACCTCGTGGATGGTTGCACCCTTGATGCGACGGGCCATTGCTTTCTGGCGGGCCGGCGGGATGGCCTTGTCTTTCAGCGGCACGACGACAGCGGTCGGCACGTCGATCTGGTTGACCCACGGGCGCGTGTGGTGCTTGCCGATCTCGCCGATCGCCTTGCTGACGGCAAGGGGGGAGGTGGAGCGAAACTCGTTCAGCGCCCAGCGGTAGATGTCTTCCTTCGGGTCGACCTGCTTGGCCTGAACGCGGGCGGCGCGCAACGGTGAGCCGAAACCGCGGATCCGCGAGAACATGCCGTCCATACCGTTGTGGAAGAACGCTTCGGTGGGCGTCATCTGGAAGACGTCGGTGCTGGCGCAAAGCACTAGGCCGCCAACGCGGTCGGGGTGCTGACGCCAAACGCGCTGGGCAATCAGCGATCCCATGGAGAAGCCGGCGAACATTGCCTTGTCGATTCCGAGGACGTCGAGGACGGCGACCGAATCGTCGGCGCAGTCGCGCAGGCTGAAGGTCTCGGACTGGATACCGCGACCATGCCAACGCTGGTCGAGGGTGATGACACGGAATTTCTTCGACAGTGCCGGGATGCTGGGGAACCAAGTCAGCAGCCCGGTAGTGGTCAGGGAGTGCAGCAGAACAATGGCGGGTGCATCGGCCGTCGGTCCGGGAGTGTCGGTGACGTAGGTGGAGCCACGCCCCGGTAGTTCCATCATGTAGCCGTCGGGGACGTCTACCTGGGGCAGCTTGATCCGTGCAGGCAAACGTGCGCCAAGACCGGTTCGTGTGGCATTCATCGATGACCCCTTTGCTTCTGTCCGAGGCCAGAAACTAGAACGTGTTGCATTGAACTTCACTATGCCATGTCGGATGTCGAGGCTTGGCCATAAGCCATCCTTTGCGACTCGCGAGATTGTCTGATGCGTCTGATTGCGGTCTCAGTTTGGCCTCAGGAATCGATTTTGAGTCGTTTCGAGGCCATACTCATCACGAGTCCCTCCTGGCACTTTGGTTGTATTCAGCATCATCAGCCCCTTTAGTATTGGAGGTCCCCAGTGACCAGTAAGTTCCGTCTCGCCTTCGCGGCAGTCGTCGCCTCGGCGGCGCTCATTGGCGGTGCCGCGACCGCACCGATCGCCCACGCCGCACCCAACAACGACGGTGCCGCAGCTAAGCAGGCCCTCGATTCGATTCATCCGCAGGCCACGGACGCCGCGTCGGTAATCGACGGGATCGAAGCAGCTAACGCTCTGCTCAAGAAGATGGGCATCGCGCCGTTTACCCCGACTGTTGGTGCCTGTACGGACTTCACGCTCGCGCCAGCTTTGGGTGGCGCTATGCCTGGGCCGAACACGCCGTTGATGGGGGATCTCACCTACGAAATCCTGGGTAAGACGTACGACGTCAACGCAGTGAAGAAGGGCGAGGTGCTTTATGGCTTCGTCCCGGTCGGCGTCTTCAACGACGCGGGATCCAAGAAGGGTATGTCCGTCGCATGGTTCAACGTCAACACGATGAAGGGTTCGATCTCCGAGCCGATGGACGGACTCGGTGAAACTGTCGTCAAGGCGGTAGCAAAGCGACTCAATGGCGCGGGTGTTCCTCTCGCCGAGCAGGTGGCAGAAACGCTCCTGCTGCCTCTGGCGAAGATCCTCCCGGCTAACGGTGCGCGCGGCGGCCTCGTCGACACCGGCTCTGGAACCGTCCTGTCGGCGATCTACGGAACCATCAAGAAGGGCAATGCGACCTGCTACTTCTTCCCATCGCTTGGCATCGCAACGGCGAAGTAGAGTGGGCTGATTCTCGGTTCGGACCCCGAATTTTGCTTCGTGTGGTAGCGGGGTAATGTGTCTGGCCGGGGGTAACACCTCTTATGTGCATCGGCTCCCACTTGTGATCCAGGTGGGGGCCGATGCCTTTCTTCTTTCCTGTCCGCGCCGTCGGACGCTGTCGCCCTCTCAATTGAAATTTCGATCACTACCAGGCATTTCGGGTCGGGTTGACCAGCAAAATAAGGCATAGTTGTAGGTATGCGTCGCGCGGGCAAGGGGTTCGCGAGGTGGACGTTCTTCAGAGAGTGAGTTTGTGGTGGCTGTTAATGGCAAGGTTGTGCACTTCGATACCAATCGCGGTTTCGGATTCTTGGCACCCGCAGAAGGCGGCGACGACGTCTTCCTGCACATCAATGATGTGGGCATCGACGAGAGCCTGCTGCGTCCGGGAGCCGAGGTGGAGTTCGAGGTCGAGAGCACCGATCGCGGCGCCAAGGCTCTGAACGTCAAGGTCACCAAGGAAGCTCCCGAAGGCGAAGAGCACCTGCATGAGCGCGTCCAGGCCCGCGATACTCGCGGCAGCCGCGACCGTGAGCGTGACGCTCGTGGCGAGCGCCGCGATGATCGCCGTGACCGTCGTGACGATCATCGTCGAGACGATCGTGGCGCACGTCGCCCGGCCCGCGGTGGCGGCCGACTCTCCAACGAGCTCACCGACCTGCTGCTCGATTCCGCAAACGACCTGACCGCGCGTCAGATCCTCGCTATCCGCAGCAACCTGCTCGATCTCGCCTCGCAGCGCGGCTGGGAATAGTTTGACCCCTGCTGATAATTCGGCTGTGGCTTCCGACGCCCCGGTAGCGACCTACGATGCCCACGACCTAGAACGCATGGTCGTCGAGGCACCGAAGGTTGCTGCCGGGGCGTCGCCCGCTTCCGACCACCGAAGTGACTTCGCCCGCGACCGCGCCCGCGTTCTGCACAGTGCGGCGCTGCGTCGTCTTGCTGACAAAACGCAGGTCGTGGGGCCGCGCGAGGGCGACAATCCGCGAACGCGGTTGACACACTCGTTGGAAGTCGGCCAGATTGGCCGCGGTATTGCCGTGGGGTTGGGTTGCGACCCAGACTTGGTGGAATTGGCCGGGCTGGCGCACGACATCGGGCATCCGCCGTACGGGCACAACGGTGAACGCGCGTTGGAAGAAGTTGCCGGTGAGCGCGGCGGCTTTGAGGGCAACGCGCAGAACCTGCGCATTCTGACGTCGCTGGAACCGAAGATCGTGGGACCCGACGGATCCAGCGCGGGCCTCAACCTGACTCGGGCAGCGCTCGACGCCACACTGAAGTACCCGTGGTCACGCAAGGATCCGGGCTCCAAGTACGGCGCCTATGTGGAAGATGAGTCGGCGCTCGCGTGGGTTCGCGCAGGAGCACCCGACGGTGGTCGTTGCCTGGAGGCTCAGGTGATGGACTGGTCAGACGATGTTGCCTACTCCGTTCACGACCTCGAAGACGGCGTCATTGGCCGACGAATTGACTTGCGACAGTTGAGTTCCCGCGACGACCAGCAGGTCTTGGCCGATCTCGGCATGCGTTATTTCGGCGGACTGACGTCGGAGCCGCTGGTTGATGCGGCGCAGCGACTGTCGGAGATGGAGATTTTCGCCTCGCTCGGTGAGTTCGATGGCTCGCTTGATTCGTTTGTTCGGCTCAAGCGGCTCACCAGTGAGTTGATCGGCCGCTTCGCCTCTGCCGCTATCACGGAGACGCGCAAGGCCGAGGGGCGACGGCCACTGCGGCGCTATGACGCCGACCTTTCGGTGCCCGCCGATGTCGCCGCCGAAGTCGCGGTTCTCAAAACGGTGGCCCTCCGGTTCATCTTTTCCGATCCGCGACACCGCGCCAAACAAGACCGGCAACGCGAGCGGATTCACCGCGTCGCCGAAATGCTGCTGGTCACGGCACCGGGCGGACTCGACCCCATCTTCGCCGCGCGTTGGCAGGTCGCAGACAATGACGACGAGCGTATGCGTGTGGTCGTTGATCAGATTGCCTCGATGACCGAAGGTCGGCTCGAGCGGTTGGACCGTTCCGGCGCGGACGTACAGGCGACGCTGGGATAGCGGCAGTCAGCGTCCGCGGAGCATTCCGGCTCGGATCTGACCGGCCCGGATTGCCGCACTCGCGACGGCCATGAGAGCCAACACCAAGATCGGGGCCGTGATCCCGACCGAGGGGGCGATGGAGCGGAGGAGAACGGGCAGGCCGAAACCGAGATAGGTTCCGACGTAGAAGATTCCGGTAGCCAGGCCTCGTTTGTCGAGCGGGGCAAAGGTTTCCACATCGAGCAGCCCTTCACGAAGGCAAAGTCCGTAGCCTGTGCCCAGCAGAACTGAGGCAGCGATAAACGCCGCCGGGCTTGGATCCGATCCACCACCCACGACTACCGCGAGTCCGGACGCGGCAACAATCGCACCGATGACGCCCGCCCGGGGGCCCCACCCGCCGCGGCGCGCAATCACTTGGATAACGAATCCCGACCCCAGCGCCAGCACCGCGGCCACACCCGGCACCCACGGCCCGTTGAACTGTGTCATCCGGCCCGCCATCACAACAATCGACATCGTGATCGACGAAAACACCCACACCGACATCGGCAGGCTCGTCACCAACGCCCGCGACAGGCTTCGCGCCGCCATCGGGGTGTCATTCAGCGTCACCTCGCTCGCCTCGACGGCGATCCGACCCGAACTCGGCACCCGGAAACCAGCTACGACCGCCGCGAGTGATGCCGAAACCGTCACCACAAACGGTGCGGTCAACGCGGCACCGCCAGCGAACTGCGCAATCAACCCGGAAACCAGGGGGCCGGCCGCGAAACCGCCGGTCAACGCCGCACCCGCAAACACGGTGCCACGCTTTCCGCCAAGGTCGGCGCACCAGGCGGTACCGGCACTGACCGCCAACCCGACGCCAAGTCCGACAGCGAACCGGCCGACAATCACACCCGGCTCCGTGTGCCAAAGCAGCATCAGGAGGTTGCCGAGCGCTGCGCCGGTCGCGCCCAACAAGACAATGGGTTTACGGCCAACTTTGTCGGAGATGCCGCCGCCGGACAGTAGTCCCGGCAACAGGCCGATCGCATAGATGCCGAACGCCACTTCGAGGGCGGCATTGCCGATGCCGTTGCGGTCGTGCAGGACGGGCATCATCGCCACGAAATGGTTGGTGGCCCAACCGGTGGTGAACAGCAGCGCCAGGACGATCGGCAGATTGCGGCGGTCGGCGTCGACGGTCATTCGCCGAGGAGCCCGCGGACGTCGTCGGCGGTGATTGCTCCGGAGAAGGCGGCACCGTCGTCGATGAGGGCGTTGAAGAGTTCCCGTTTCCGAGTTTGCAGGTCGATGACTTTTTCTTCAATGGTTCCGGTGGACACCATGCGGTACACGGTGACGGCGCGGTGCTGGCCGATGCGGTGGGCACGGTCGACGGCCTGGTTCTCGGCCGCCGGGTTCCACCAGGGGTCGGTCATGAAGATGTAGTCGGCGGCCGTCAAGTTCAAACCGAAACCGCCGGCCTTCAGGCTGATGAGGAAGACCTTGTTGGTGCCGCCGGTGAAGTCTTCAATCTGCTTGCCGCGCGCGGTGATTGGCGTCGAACCGTCGAGATAGCTGTAGGCGATCTTCTTCGCGTCGAGCTCTTCGGCGATGAGCTTCAGGAAGCCGGTGAAGCTGCTGAAGATGAGGGCGCTGTGACCTTCGTCGATCAGCATCGGCAATTGTTCCGACAGGTATTCGATCTTCGCCGACTTGATGGCCTTGTGTTCTTCGTCGACGAGGACCGGATGCAAGCTCAGTTGCCGCAGCCGAGTGAGGGCGCGCAGCACCTGGATCCGGTTGCCGGAGAAGTCGTCGAGCAGGCCGAGGAGTTGCTGGCGGTCGCGGGCCAGGTAGGTGTCGTAGATTTTGCGGTGTTTGGGTTCCAACTCGATCGGCAGCAACTGCTCCTGCTTCTCGGGTAGGTCGGTCAGCACCTGATCCTTGGTGCGCCGCAACATGATTGGACGCAGGCGACGGCGCAGAATCTCGAGCCGCTCGGGTGCCTGGCCGCTCTCGATGGCTTCCGCGAAATGTTCTTTGAACAGCTTCGGCGAGTTGTACAGACCTGGCGCGACCACCGACACCAACGACCACAACTCCATTACGCGGTTCTCCATGGGAGTACCGGTGATCGCGATTTTGAACTGGGCGTCCAGTCGTCGTGCCGCCTGGTAGGTCTTGGCCTGATGGTTCTTCAGGAACTGGGCTTCGTCGAAGAAGATCCCCGTCCAGTCGACGGCGGCGAACGCGTCGTAGTCAATCCGCAGGAGGGCGTACGAGGTGATGACGATCTGCGCGCCTTCGGCGCGGTTGGCCAGCGGGGTTCCGATGCGCTTTTCGGTGGCGGTAGCGGCCACGACCTTCATTCCGGGCACAAAGCGCGCGCACTCGGCCGCCCAGTTCGCAATCACACTGGTCGGCGCGACCACGAGGAAGCGGGCGTCCGGCTGCTCGTCGACGATCTGCTGCATCAGCGCCAGCGTTTGGACGGTTTTACCCAGGCCCATGTCGTCGGCGAGGATGCCGCCCAGTTTGTTCTCCCAGAGGAAGGTGAGCCATTCGAGGCCTTCCTGCTGGTAGGGCCGCAATTGGGCGTTGAGGCCAGCTGGCGGCTCCACAGGATGCGGCGGTTTGGCCGCGGCCAAGTGTGCGATCCGGTCACGCCACTGCTTCAACTGCTGATCGACGACGCCCAACTCCAGCAGCTCGTCCCACAGCGACGCATTCAGCGTGTGGGTGGAGACCCGGTCACCGTCAAGCTCGCCGAGCTCGCGGGCTTCGGCGAGACGGTCGCGCAGGGTTTGCAACGCGGGAATGTCGAGCGAGAAGTAGGTGCCGTCGTCGAGCAGCATGTACTCCTCGCCCGACGCGAGGGCCTCGATGATGGTGGTGATCGGGATCTTGTGGTTGTCGACGTCGAGGCTCACTTCGAGGTCGAACCAGTCACGGCTGGCATCGCCGGAAAAGCTCAAGACAGGCGGTGCTTCGGCGGGACGATAGTCGGGCGGGGTGCCCTCCACGATCACGCGAACACGATCGAGGTCGGTGATGGTCGGGACAATTTCCGACACCATGATCGCGGCCTGCAGTGGGCTCAGCGGGACCGTCATCGTCTGATAGTCGGGAGCCGAATCGAAGGCAGCCGAAACCGTTGCGCCACCGTGCAATTGGCGCAGGACGGCGTACATGCGGTTGTAGCGACGGAAGTCGGACCGGTGGGTATGCAGGTCTTTCTGCAGCTGCTCGGCGGCTACCTTGACCCACTGGGGATTGGCCTTCGCGACCATCTCGAGCTCTTGGCGGATGCTCGCCCACATGGCACGCTCGGCCACCGCGCTGCGGAATCGGCCGTCCGACGGCCCGCGCGCAGGGAACTCCTGCACTTGGCCGTCGGCCTCGTAACCAGCGGCCCAACTCGCGGCGGCGGGTTCGTCGGTGCGGATGCGCAACACGGGGAACGGGCCGCTCAGCGTCGACGCGGGGAAGGCATCCTGATCAACGACGACGGGCCGCCCGGCCTGCAGCTTTGGCAGAGATTTTTGGAACTCGGCGAGGTCCTGATCGGGAACCTCGAGGGGAACCTCGCTGACCAGCAGCATCGACTCGGTGGCGGTCAGGTTGGGGAGCGGCCCAAGGTGCAGGGTGTGCTCAAATTCTTGCGCGACGCCGTGCGCGCGGGGCCGACCGATCGCGAATCGGACCAGGTTGCGCGTCGGGGGAACGGGTTGACCGTCTGCCACGATCTCGAGGTTCACGTAGACGCCCGCGCTTTGCGGTCGCACGTGCAACTGAGTGCTCAAGTGATCGCCGAGACGGACAGCCGTCGATTCCGTCTTACCGGTGTTGAAGAACGGGATGCCGGTGTCTTCGGCTTCCTGGAGCAGCGACCAAATGCTGACCGGCGCGTGCATCAGCGATATCTCATCGGGTAGGGCGCCACGCTGCCAACTGAGTGCCAGGGCCGAGGCCAGCCGAGTCATGACATCGAGCGCGGGGGCCGGATGACGATCAGCGATTCGGCCGGAGAGCAACATCTTCCAGGTGAGACGAGTCTTGACCCAGCGTTCCTGCTCGTTCAAAACCAGCGGGCGGACCGTGACGTCGTCGGAGTTGTACGTGCGGTGCACCTCGAACTGCAGACCCAACGACAGTGGGATGCCGTCGTTGGCCGTCGACTCGATGTTGGTCGACTTTTCGACCTCATCGATCAAGGTTCGCCAGCGGGAGAGCGGGGCGGCAGTGGTGGTCGGGGGTTGACGGCGCGCTCCGGGACCGTCGGCGGTGGCCGCCAAAACCAGGGCCGCGGAATGCTTGCAGCGAATCGCGACCGGGCAGGTGCAACTGGCGGAGGCTTTCATGGTGGGTCCCGACCCGCGAACCTTGACATTGCACGAATAGCGTTCGCTGCCCGACCCGCGCGACGTGCCGGTCAAAATGCCATCTGACCACTCAATATCGAAAATCATCCCGGCGGTCGCGTACTGCCGCGCGCGCTGCAGAGTACGGCTGTCGAAGATTCCGAGAACGGTGTCGGTCTCTTCGGCGGTCCAATCGGGGGAAGTCATCGCGTCCAGGATAGTCGGATGCCTGGACGAGCGCCGTGGGCACACTCTTGCTGGTGTTTGCGGTCACTTCTGGCGAAACAGTCACGCAAGATTGTTTTTCGGTTATGTTCGGCTCAACATCCCTATCGCAAGGAGAAGCCGAATGCCCGGTATGCGTCCCGATCTATCCGGAGTCGACCCCCTTACCGTCAACTTGACCCATCGCGTTTGCGTCGGCGACATGCTCACGCGCAGTGCCGCGCACTACGGAGACCGCACGGCGTTGGTTGACGGCGACGTCGAGCTCTCGTACGCCGAACTCAATGCGCGCGCCAACGCGTTGGCCCGCGGCCTGCTGGAACGCGGATACGTTCGCGGCGACGCAGTGGCGATGCAACTGCAGAACAGCTGGCAGTTTGTGGCCACATTCTTTGCTTTCGCCAAGATCGGCGTCGTTGCGATGCCACTGAACCTCCTGCTGTCGCCGTCCGACATCGCCTACCAGCTCGCCGACAGCGGCGTCCGTGGCGTGATTACCGAGGACGTCTTCCTGGGTGTCATGGGACCTGCGCTCGCCGAAGCTGAGGGCGGCATGGTTACCGAGGTGATCGTGACCGGGCAGGCCCCGACCGACGTCGCTGGTATTCCGGCCGTCTCGTACGACGCGGTGTTCTCGGCCGACCGGTCATCTGTTGAGGTGATAGTCGAAGACCGCGACATCTTGCACTGCCTGTATACCTCCGGCACCACGTCACGCCCGAAGGGTGTCGTGACCTCGCACGTTGCGGTGCAGATTGCGCTGCTCGGTTCGGCGCTGGGGCTCGGTTTGAAGCCCGATGTGAAGGCCAGCGTGATGCCGATCGCGCTGCCGCTGTTCCACGTGACCGCTCTCGATGCGCTGCTGTTGCCGTCGTTGGCCGTGGGTACGACGGTCGTGCTGCTGCGCGGGTTCGATCCGGCGGCCGTGGCCCGCACGTTCTCGACGCACACCGTCACGCATCTGACGATGCTGCCAATGATGTGGGCGGCGCTGCTGGCGCAGCCCGAGTTGGCCGACGGCGACACCGACAGTCTCATTACTGGCCTGTATGCAATGGCGCCGATGCCTGCCGAGCTGCTTGCTCGGGTGCGGGCCCAGTTCCCGAATGCGGCGATCATCCTGGGCTCCGGGCAGACGGAGACCACGCCGGCGTCGGAACTGCAGTGGGAGGGACACCAGGGCGTGAAGGATGACTCGTGGGGCCCCGCCACCGTCAGTACCGATGTGGCAATCATGGGTAGTGACGGCAGCTTGCTGCCCGCTGGCGAAGAAGGCGAAATCGTTTACCGGACACCGCAACTCATGGAGGGGTACTGGAACAACAAGGACGCCAACACCGAGGCTTTTGCGAACGGATGGTTCCACGGCGGCGATATCGGCTACCTCGATGAGGATGCCGTCGTCTGGTTTACCGACCGTGCGAAGGACATCATTAAGTCGGGTGGCGAGAACGTGTCGTCGGTGGAGGTGGAGCGCGTGCTGCTCGGGCATCCCGCTGTCGCGGAGGTTGCCGTTGTGGGTACGCGCGACGACCATTGGGGCGAGGCCGTCACCGCCTATGTGGTGCTAAGTGCCGAGGTGGAGGGCGAGGAAATCCAGGCCTGGTCCCGCGAACGCCTCGCCGGCTTTAAGGCCCCGAAGTCTGTGGTCGTCATCGAATCCCTACCGAAGACCGCGACCGGCAAGGTCCAGAAGAACCTGATGCGGAAGTAGGGCGGAGTTCTCGGCGGATCGCGTTGAGTTTGCGACCTTCTCGGTAGCAAACTCAACGCGATCCGGGCCGCCGCCGCTCACCCTTCGTCGAACCGACTCCAGAACCGGGCGCGGAGGCGGTACCGGGTGTCTTCGTCGACGCTGTAGCGGTCCAATGCTTCGGAGGCATCGAGGAGTAATGCGCGGTCGATGTCCCGCGGGATCGACGGTCGCTTCTTCTCCAGCTCGCGGATTTCTTCGGGGCTGGCCGTTGCTTGGAAGGCGATGAAGACGCGGTTGGCGACGTCGCCGATCACGGCCGCATCTTCGGCATTGTCGAATTCAGGAAGGACGTGGCTGACCGAACCGGTTGTTGAGCTGTAGGCGATCGCTGGTGCCGGGGCGGGCGTCGGTGTCGCTGGATGCGGGGCCCTGGCGGCTGTCGCGACGTCGAGAGGGGAGGGGGCCGCGGGTTTTGCCGGTGTAGGCCCAGGTTTGGCGGTCACGGGTTCGGTTGGGGTGGGCGCGATTTGGCGTTCGACCTTCAGGATCGACTGGTCGAGGGTGGTGCCGTCGATGAGGTGGAGGTCGTCGGCGGCGCGAAGAAGGTGACGGCTCACGCCGTGCGATTTGCCGTCGGCATTCGGGACGGACAGCAGGACCACGGCGACGCCGTGTGCTTGGGCTTCTTCGACGGCTTCGGTGAGGTCGTCGTCCCCGGAGACGAGGAAGAATACGTCGGAGGTGTTGTTGCGGGCGTGGGCGACGAGGTCGAGGCCGATGCGGAGGTCGACGCCCTTTTGTTCGCCGTCCATGCCGAAGCGGCCGAGTCGCAGCTTCACTTTGGCGAGTTCGCCGATGCGTTGCTGGATGGGGCCGGGGACGCCGTTGTCGGCGGAGTCGTACCAATGCACGCGCAGCACGGGCAGGCCCGAAAGTTGTTCGGCCTTCTGCATGATGCTGTCGATGAGGTGCGGGTATTCGACGTTAATGCTGCTTCGGAGCGATGTTCCCGTCACTCTGGTGGCGGCTGAGGCGAGTAGATATCCGGTATCGATATAGAGACTGCACGTCGAACGCATATGCCCACTATGTCAGGCGACCAGTCCGTTTCGGCGCGGTTCGGGCGGGTCGTTACCTCTGAGTAATGCTGAGGGTTCGCTAGGTGCTTCCGTCGAGGATGGCGAGCGCTTCGCGGGCGGCGGCGAGTTCGCGGCTGAGTTCGTCGACGCGACGTTGGGCTTCCTCGCGTGCCGCGTTCAGGATTGACGACGTGGCGGCTTGTGCTTGTTCGTCGCCGAGTTCGGCCATCGCGGATTCGACGGAATCCGGTGTGACACTGCGGGATCGGGGGAGTTTACGTCCGCCACGGGTCACCGAAACTGACCACTCGTTCTCGGCGGAGCCGTGGATGGTGACGGTGACGGCTGCCGGTGCCTTCCGTGCGGCGGTGCGGCGGGTGGATTTCTTAGCGGGCGGTGCAGTCTCGGTTGGGGTGGTGGCTGGCTTGGGTGCAGGTGCGGTCGACTTGGCGGGGGCGGGCTTCGGCTCAGCGGGTTTCGTGGCCGCGGCAGCGCTGGGGACGGGCGCGGAGCGTCGGGCAGCTGCCGGGCGCGCGACGGACTTGGCCGGCTTCGGCTTCTCCGGTTCGGGGGGTGGGTTCTTGGTGATGCGGAGTTCGTCGGCCTCGTAGGGGAGTTCGTCGTTGACGCCACTCGGTTTCACCGTCAGCGTTGTGCCGTCGATCGACAGCACGCGAGCGGAGGCACCCGGTGCTAGGCCGAGGCTGGGGGTGCCTTCGCGCAGATACACCGTCGGGCGTTTGCCGTCAGCCAGGGCCGCAGCGATTGCGGTCAGGTTGTCGGGGGTCAACGACTCTGGGATGGGCGCTGAGCGGCGGCGCGGTGGCATGACTGCCTTTCTCGTCGAACGATTTTCTCACTACTAATATCGCATATGCCTCCGACGGATTCGCACGGGTGTGCGAGGTCGGTGGCCGTTGGATCTCCTGCTCGGCAGACCTCGCGTGATCCCGGTACCGTCGAAACTATCGTCTGAACGTACGGCGATGAGTAAGGAATATGCAGAACGTCCCACATACTAGGAGGACCGATGAGCTTTTCCGATGACGCAAAGAACAAGGCGCAGGACCTGACTGGCCGTGCCAAGGAGGCTGCGGGCGCAGCCACCAACGATGATGAGCTTAAAGCCGAAGGTCAGGTCGACCAAGCGCACGCCGGGATCAAGGAGACGGTGGTCGAGGTTGCTGACAAGCTGAAGGAAGGCGTTGAGTCGGTCAAGAATAAGTTGACCGGTCACTGACCTCTGCTCGAAACGATCTGAACCCGTCGCTGCCAGGCAGCGACGGGTTCGGTGTTTACCAGGGGTCTTGGCGGTCGAGTTCTTGGTTGCGTCGCGCCAAGTATTGGGCTTGCACCAGAATGCCGGCGGCGACCAGGGCGAAGTAGACGAGGTACCACCACCATTTGTCGTGCAGCACATTGCTGACTGTGCGGCGGTTGAAGTCGTCCATTTCGATGGTGTTGGTGAGCAGCATGATGCCGCCGGTCGCGATGGTCGCGCCGCCGAGGGCGCTGAGCGAGGCGAGCAGGACCATCGGCAGATCGAAGACCAGGGTGGCGGTTGCCAGGGCGATGCCGAGAATGACGCCGACCAGGATGATCGCCCAACTCCAAGTGACGCCGAACGCCGTCATCACAGCGATTCCGAGTGCATACCCAATCGAGGCCATCGCGATCACCACGGCCGCCGCGTACAGGTAGTACGCGAGGAGGCCGAACGCGATCGCAGTAACGATCGCTACGATCCAGGCGACCGGATTGTTAAGCACCACGTCCTCATTTTGGATCTCCGAGATCGCGACCCCGCCGATCACGAAGCCGACGAAGCCGACCCACACCGCGAGGATAATTCGCAACGCGATCACGCCGCGGAAGCAGAACAGGAGACCGACAAGAACGGCAACGATGCCAATCAGGATGCTGGACATGGGGTTAGCGTAAATGGTGAAGCAAGCCTGATTGGTGATTGTCGTGCGTTTGGTCAGGTTCCATCTGTTGTCTCGACATCGCGTGGACGCAGGATGGTCAGCGGACGTTATCCGTGCCCGCCCCGGCCAGCTACGTCAACCAGCGTCAACTAGACGGTCAGCGTCGAGTGCTCCCGTTTCTCGCGTATCCGATCGACGACAACTTTGACGTGCCTGTTGATCTCGGTAGCAAGTCGGGTGTCGTCGCAAGCGAGACGTGCTTCGCGCGTCAGGACGTACCGACCAAGGCCTTCTCGGTCCGCCCAAATCAGATCTGGGCCGCTCTCGCTCATTCGCCACTCCGTCGACGGGCCTTCGCATACTTGGAGGGTTCCGACGACACTGGACGGTGCTGACAATAGGGGATATGGACTATCAACGCCCATCTGGCTCGCGATCCGGAGCTCATCAGTGTTGATGTCGCCATATGAACCAGCGGGTGCTGACGGCACTGCGGCAACGACGGCCCTCGCCAGGTCGACGGCGTGTGTCTCGAAGATATCGATCATCTCGTAGGATTGCCCGTCGGGGACGCCGGGTCGTTGGACCGCGACGTAGCCCTTGTCGAACGAACGAACGGCGCAAATGCGTGTAGTTGTCGAGTCCCCCCGTTGGGGAGATTAATGCGGGACTTACACGAAGCATGCAACGTGCAATTTCACCGTATATCCCGTCTTTAACAGGGGCGGGGCAGTCGGGAATCTCAGGGTTTAACTGGATGGGCTTTTCGAAAGCGTTTAAGAGTTACCATGCCGGCTCGGTTAATGTATTTGCTGTGTTGAATACTGATGCTAAAGCTGGTAAGGCCCTCAATGCGGAAGCGTATCGACATATTTTGGAACTGCAAACTCGATATGGTTCCGCTCCGGCAGAGGGGCGAAATAATACCGACTTGACTTCGATCGGGACGCTCAAAGGGATCGTTGATGTCGGAATTACCAAGGCTGAGAATGCCGGTATTGCGAATGACTATAAGCAGGGGTTAACTAATCACCAGCGAAAATCCGAAGCCTTCGATGCCGCAGTCAACATGATCGGTAGGGTCGGTCCGATGGGGGATGCGGTGAGCCTTGGCGGTGAATCGTTGAAGGATTCCATTATTTGGGGATACTCCACTTCCTGGCGACCCTAAGAGTAGCTTGGAACCGGATTTTTCGAAACTATACTATCCGATACTCAGCTCCGCTCCTGTAAGCGACCTTGATGTGGGTGGGGACATAAATACTAATTTCTTGTATAAAGATGGCAAACTGCGTCCGTTGGATGAATTGACAAGAACGGTTCCCCAAGCTGAACTCAGGGCAGCTCTGAATCAAGCAATTGGAAAACTCCCAGATGCTTCTACTGACACTGGTGACAAAATGACCGGTAAGGGCCGGATGGTTGATGATGGATACATTAGTGTGAAATCTAACAATGAGTAGCATTGATAAAGCCTCGGTGGTTTGGAAGTAGCGATGGATAAAGAGTGCCAGAGGGCCGGTGTGCTCAGGCGATTTTTGAGAGTTGCTTTTTCTCTCGTGGTAGGGCTCGCCGCGTTATCGGCTTGCTCGTTAGGTTCTGACGGTGATGACCCTGGTGCGAAGTGGAAGGCCGGATGGAGTCCGAGTTGGACGACTGTTTGGTCGTCGGAACCAGGTTTGGCGAGCCTTAGGAGCCATCCAGGATCTCTTGTGCGAGCGGCTTATGAGTCATTCTGGATGAGCAGCTATTACGGGTCGGAGTATTCGTTTCCCGGGTATTTGGGTTCAATTCCGAGCTGGGAAAATATGAGCGTCGGATTTTTTCCGAATGTGGTGGAAGAGAAATTGTCTTGGAACGCAACAAATTATGTGCACGTTACAGGACTCGTAGTCACTGCTGACCGAGTGGAAGCTGACCTATGTATGGTTCGTAGGTGGTCGTCTGAGGACCCCGATTATCGGACTAGGGTCAGCGAGGCCAGGATCATCAGCCCTTCCCACATTGAATTCGATAGGCGAGACGTGGCCAGGGAGACTGGCGATCCTGAACGTTCGTATAGTGATCCCGCTGTCGTGAATCAGTATTCGGGAGTGGGTGTGCACCAGGGGCAAGTTCCGAGTGGCAACGTCTTCTCTGGTTGGGATATTTCGTCCATGAAAGCTGATCAGCGATATGTGACCTATGCTTGCGCGAATTGGGCGACGACGGTGCTGCCGGAATCTCATGTCGTAGGCGTGGAAGGCCGTGATTTGGCGATAAAAGGCCCGGATGTTCCACAGCCTCTTCAACCTCAGTTTCCAAGGTGGGAATAATAGACCTTGTGTGCCTTATAGAGGACCTGATCGTGAACGGTTCGATTCAAAGTTCCCTAGTCCGTCCTCTGGTGTGATACCGCCTATGGACATCTCGGGCTCGTTTCCCTCTGGCCATCGAACAATTCATGACCTGTCTCTGGTAGCTGTCCGGGGTGGTGATGATTATCGCCGTGCTAATCTGAGTTCGGTGGATTCGACGGGCACGGTTCTCGGTCAGGAGATCGGCACCTGGTGGTGCCTTTTTCGGTGGTTGAGATCTGATCCGGAAGCAGAGAAAGTAGCTGTCGAGTCGGCGATAGAAACCTTCAATATCAGGCAAATTGAGTTGATTTCAAGCTTAGTCCAGAAGGATTCATTCCCTGATGATGATCCGTTGAAAGATGATGAAATTGTGCGACAGATAGTTGCACTGGGCCGGATCCAGGCGCTGTTTGGGCCCTCTGAATTGCTTGACCAACTCGACGGTGTTCGAGGGCGAAGTTCACCCGTCCGGGACGACCGCGAAGATTGGACAACTTCGGCGAACTGGAACCTGAATGCAGGTTCACTAGTTGTGGCTTCCGTATCGGCTCTCACCAATGCGTTGAGAGAGTTGTTCCCCGCGGATCCCACGCGCGGCGCCCTTGGGGTTCTGGCCTTTGCGGCTGGCATGGCCCTCGTTGGGTGTGGATCGGAAACGCCTACGTCGGAATCATCGTCGCCGAGTCATTCTCGTTCGTTCGCTTTTCCTGGCTACGACAAGACGGAAGAGCATCGTTTCACGAAGTCGGAGTCGGCACAGTTGCTGACGCCAAAGCGGGACCAGCTCGTCAAGTCTCTTCCGTCGCTATTTCGGGATATTGATCTAGACTTGTACGGCCCCTCAATAACGGAATCGGCTAATGAGGCGATCGCAAAGGACACATGCGTCACCATTTCTGTTGGCCACAAGGATGGGGCGCCCGATCAGTTTGCGGCGACGGTATACGACTCGCCGAGCGACTGCGACTCGTAACGTCTCGGGGGAGCCTGACTTGTGTTATCGAATGCTTAATTTGTTAGGTCGCGGACGGGAGTAACGATGAAGACGCTGTTGTTGCGGCGCTTGATGTCGGTCGTCGTGGTGGCGGGACTGGTGACTGAGTGACTGTTCGCATTCTGGAGAATTGGATTTTAATGATCAAAGGTTGGTTTCGAAGAATTTTCAGCCAATTGTTGAATGATCGATCGGTCGGTTGTTCGGTATTGGCCTCAGTCCTTGGAGTTGCCATGCTTGTGACTGCTGGTTGTTCGTTATCCGAACAACCGCGGGCTGTCGAGAGTGTGGTCAATCAACCGGATTTTTCGACCTCCTTCATTTGGATCCCATCTCCGGAGCTAGACCTACTTAGTCCGAGTGGGACGGTAGTTCGCGGCGTTGTCGAGGCACATGATTGGAGACGGCAAAATTGGTACCTAAGTGACCAAATGTTCCCGGGCTATTCGGATTCAATGCATCCTGACTATGCTCGGGTCGAGAAGGGCAATGTGCGGCAGTGGGAGGCTGAAGGGCGCTCGCAATTTGGGGCAGGAGTGCGTCGAAAGAAGGTCCTGGCGACCGATGATTCCGCGAACAGATTGACGGTAACTGTGTGTGCGATCGACACGGATTTCATAACTCGATCGAGGGCGGGTCGATACTACTATGGAACTTCCGAAGTTATTACCTTCGATATACCTGAAGACAGGTACGGATGAGCCGGAATCTGGAACACCGGGTCCTAATAACTTGCCTGCAACTTCCCCGTTCGGTAGCTGGAAAGCTGGTTCCTATTATTCAAGTCCGGTGGTCGATATCTCAACATCCCGCGATGCGGATGGGAAGATTGTCGTACACACCCACGATTTCGGGCCGGAATGTCAGCGGATTGCTGATACCTTTCCGGCTAAAGATAAGGATCCGCAACCGTCACACATAGTCGACCCGCCGTAGCCGGGTTGGCCGTCGGCGGCCGAATAGTGTCTGATCGCTGGATACGGTTTCTGCCGTCCGGAAGCAAGGATTGAGCTTCGTTTGGCGTTGATAAGAGGCCTTGGAGGTAGAGCCGAAGGCATTGGTGCCGAAGTGAGAGTGATTGTAAGGCGATCGACGCGATTGATTGGTGTCATCACTATCGCCTTGTGGCTCGCTGGATGCGGTGCCGGTGGTCAGCAGCCGGAGGCGGTAGCACCAAGTACTGCGAATCCCGCGGCGAAGGCACGAGCTACTTGGCAGTGGGCCCCGACCGGAGCGCTGGATCTAATGAGCCCTCTCGGGACATACGTTCGAGCGGTTGTGCAATCGTTGCGTGAGTATGAGGACGTTGGAGTTGGGTTTCCGGGATTCGATTATGCGGCGCGCGAAGGAAATCTGAAGCCTCTCGAGACGTTAACTCGTGGTGACAGCGCGCTATTCAGCGCGTGGGTGGACGAATACCTCGATGCCAATGGGGTAACATCGGTCGATAATGCTCTCGACTTTGGAAAGAGCAAGAGCGATTGGGAACGCGATGTAAGGGAATCGGCGAAGTGATGAAGTTCAAGCACGAATTGAGATCTGTAGGGTTCGAACGGCGACGTGCGCGGCGGCGAAAGGCCGAAGTTTTTTCGGTACTGATTTTCGTAATCTGCGTGATTTTCGCGGGATGTTCGTCCAACGACTCCGTGCCGACTGTTACGCCTGCCAAGGTTGCGATTCCCGAATATTATCAATCTGTTTTTGATTGGTCGAGTTTCGACAATCGGACGGACCTTCAGTCGGAGCCTGCGCAGATTGCGCGCGCATTTGTTGAGGCAACTGCGCTGGCGACCGCGACTGCACGCACGTACGAGTACCCGGGATTTTCCGAGATGATTTATGCGTCAGGTTTGGAAGATCAGCTCGCGGGTTTGACTGGAACTGACCCGGGTGTGCCGTTCTCAACTGTAGGCACTGCCTTTGCCAACCTTACAGTGGTGCCTATTGAATCGGACACCTGGATGGCTAGAATCTGTATTCCCTCTGGTTCCCAGAAAATGAAGCTTGCGGGGAGTGAGGGATACGAGAGTTTTGGGATCGCGTATGACGAGGGTTGGATTGAGATCCACCGCGATATTCAACATGTCGGCCGGAACCTCAACGCAGGTGCAGGTCCGCGAAGAATGCCGACAGGGGACATCTTCACGGGTTGGACTATCACAGGGGTAAGGGCGGGCAGCCCACAAGTTCCCCCCGGTTATCGGTCGAACGGGAGTCCTTGCTCGCAGGTGCCTTCTCGGATTCCGGCGAACCTTTATGATCCAACCTTGAATGCAGACCCGATGGGGGTTCATGATGCCAAGAAGTTGCCTCAGATCATGAGTCCAGGGTGGCAATAATTCTGCACATAAACTGAGGCTAACTGCATGTTGAGGTTCCCGAGTCCGTCCTCTAGTGTGAAGCCGTCTATGAACATTCCGGGCCCGTTTCCGGATGGACATCGAACGATTCGTGACGTGTCTCTGGATTGGTCCCCGGTGTGGTGATGATGTCAAGAGAAGCGGAAAGGAAAGCGGAACAGTGATGGCTGACTTCGGTGGTTTTGGGATGCGGAGTCTAAAGTTGGGGTTGGTGTCGACGGTCCTTATTGTTTTGGCAACTGGATGTGCAGCACAGCCTCATGCTGCCGATGAGGGGGCAACCACGCAAGCTTCAAGTGACTGGCCTGTGCCGTACTTTAACTGGGATCAACGGGGATCGGTCGTGGACCTGTCGTCCCAGGTTGGAGCGGTGGTGCGGGCGTCTATGGAGTCGTACTATCTCTTGGGTTCTGCGGAGAATAAGGCGACAGCTTTGGCTTCTGTGTATCCCGGATTTGAGGCGGCGGTAAGCGATGGTGAGACTGATATTGATTGGTTTCCCACTGCGCGATACCGATTTGAAGGAGTTATCGCACTCTCGGTGCAGGGGGTTGAACAATCGAGTAATGGTCTCTCGAGCTATCTTGTGTGCAGTGATACACGGTATGTGAGTTTCAACTCGGAACCGCTTCCGGCTCCTGACCCTAGTGTGCTGGCGTTTGCGGTAAAGGTGTGGCCGGGGCAGTTTGAGGCGCGTTCAACAACGGGGCCACTGAGGCGCCCTTCGACGAACGTCTTTGGCGATTGGACTGTTGAGTCCATCGTAACTCCCTCTGGGCGGCATGATCTGAAGAATCGCTGCGAGGCTTGGGCCTCTGCTGTTGATCTGACCGGAATCGAGAACAGCAAACGTGTGATTCCCGGATGGCCGTTGGCAGATGCATTCAGACGGTAAAGTCCGAGTTTGGAAATGATGCTGCTCGAACTGCCGTAGCTCCCGCCGAGGCAGACGGATTTCTGCACGGCAGGGTGTGGTTTCGCAGTGAATCGCCGACGTAATCCCCACTGCCGATGGAAGCGCGAGGCTAATGGCTGGTCCGGAATCGCAAAAGACGCTGCCCCCAACTGCTCAGGCCGCGCCAACTTCGGTGCCAGCAGCTCCGGCAGTGCCCATTTCGTCGGCAGCGGGAAGCGAGCCGCCAAGTGTGGGTCCGGAGAAACCGTCCGGCCCGTCGGCGGTGAAATCGGGGGAGCGCGAACAAGCGCCCAAGGGAACGCCGGGATTTAGAGACATCCCGATGTGCGTAATCCCGGAGCAGAAGCCGACACTTGTTGACAATCCGAAGCCGAAGAGTCCGGTCGTCGATGTGACCGCGTCAGAGCCGCCGGCAGAACTTTCGGGAGAGCCTGACGCTGTTGCGACTTGGTGGAAGGATCTCCCGAGCGACGAGCGGGACAAGATCGTGAAGGAGCGACCCGAGTGGGTCGGCAACATCGACGGAATCGCGGCAACGGACCGCGATCGTGCCAACCGGTCGCAGATCCCCATCGAACGGGCCCGACTCGAACGTGAACGTGACCAACTGCAACGCAACCTCGACGACAACTGGTTCGGTGGAACCTTCACTAACGACGACGCCAAGAAGTGGTATGTCGAAGAGAAGTTGAAGGACCTCGACACCGTAGAAAGCACCCTCGCCAAAGGCACGCCCGATGCACCCAGGCTGCTCCTTCTGCTGGATATGCGGTCGGGAGAGCGCGGCCACGCCGCCGTCGCAGTCGGAAATCCCGATACCGCCGATCACGTCGCGGTGACCACTCCGGGCTTGGGGACGACGATTAGCGGTGCGCTTGACGGTGGCCGCCCGTCCGACGGGATGGTCGGTGAAGCCCAGCAACTACGGGCGGAGACAAGTCGGCAGCTTGATCTTGCCGGACGCCCCGACGAAACAGTTTCCACCATCGCGTGGCTTGGATACGACGCACCGAACATGACCGGGCCTGGAAAGCTTGACACCGTCCGAGGTGGCGGAGATGTGGCGTCAACCGGCAAGGCCAACGAGGCGGCGCCCCGGCTGGCGAATTTCTTCAACGGACTCGATGCTGCGTCGGTGAAAAAGGACCCGCATATTGTCGCGTACGGCCACTCGTACGGTTCGTTAGTCACCGCCGAGGCGCTTCGCAAGACTCGTGGCTCGGTTGATGAAGCGGTGTTCTATGGGTCGCCGGGACTAGGCGGCGACCCGAATGACCTGCCACGTTATGAGGCAAAGCACTTCAACCTCACGAGCGATCGGATGTATTTGCTCGAGAATGGGGAGGACCTGGTCGCCGACTTCGGGCATTTCGGCCCCGACCCATCGGTCGCCGGCGGCTTTACCCGGCTGTCGACCCATCCAGGCGTGGACAGAACCAACGTTCCTCGTATCGGAGGTACCGGGCACTCTGACTATCTGAGAGTTGGATACGGTCCAGATGGTCAGACACCCGAAATGCGGATGGCTGGCTACAACATGGCGGCCGTCTTAGGGTCGTTGCCCGACAATCTCATCGAAGGCGATTAATCATGCGACGGATTTCAATTGTGGTTTCGGCCGGGCTGATCGCCTTCGTCGTGGCAGCCTGCTCGACGATCACGCCTAGTTCCAATGAAGGGCCGGACATGACAAGCAACGATTCCTGGCGTCAACTCGACCATCCCGAGACGGCCGAAGCGCTCCTCGCCCGACTCAAAGGAACCGTTGAAGAGATCGGTCGGATCGTTGCCAAGCATGCTCCTGAGATGACGGCGTTTCGTTGGTCGACCACCGAAGGTCGGCGAGGCGGGTTGGCCGGCTGTGGAGACTTGTTGAAGGATAAGCAGTTTAACGGTGCTTTCCCGTCTACCGGTTCTTACTATTCCGATAGTCCAATTCCGGACCTGGCCTGGCCAGCAGCTCTGGCGGAGGTCACTGACTTGCTTGCGCGCGAGTACTCCGCGGTCCCCGACTTCGCGCCACAGAATTCACCGGGGAACTACGACGTCAGATTCGCGAGCCCGGATGGTTTCACCTTTGCGTTCGGATCCAAGGTCGCGACGTCCGTCGACGGGGCGGGACCGTGCCGCCGCAAGGCTGGGATTTGAGGATGAAGACGGTAGATAACGATCTATATCGTATGCCCAAAGTTATTGAGGGAATGGTCCAGCAAGATCCTAATATCAAGAATAACCCCTTGTATAAGGCCTGGGAATCCGAGGATCGTCAGACTCGAAGGAAAACTTGGCACGGAAAATCGTTGAGGCGTATGAGCGAAATGAGACGCCATTTTCTGTGAGGGTTGACCAGGGCAAAATTGGCGGCGAATTTGGAAAGGTGCGTCATAATGTCACGCTCGAACGGCCCGGTGATGGAGAATCTTTCGCGAGGAGTATCTGGATGATTTTGAATCGATGCCTGATGCCACTGTCTGCGCTTGCTGGCGCGGTCGTTTTGGTGTCTGGATGTGCGGGTTCTCCGGATCAATCGGTTTCGGTGTCTTCGTCGACGACGCCATCGGGGTCGCGTTGGTTGTCGCCTGCGACGTTGCCATTGACGACTGTTCCTACCCGCACTACGTTTCCCGGGTGGCCTGGAGGTAATCAATGATCGACTGCCGGTGTCAGTTCGAAAGTCGAGTTAATAGTTCAACAGGGTAGAGTGGGTAGAAACTTGTCTGTCAGAAGTCGATCTTTACGATTCGGGTGTTACGCGCTTTTTGCTATGGTGCCGCTGTTCCTGACTGCGTGTACCAGTGATAATCCGTCAAACGGTGGGCAGGCAATGCCGCCGCAGAATTATCATGCCACTTTTCGGTGGGTTATGAACGGTGACGGTGATCTTTTGAGCCCACAAGCGCAGGTAGCTCGGGCTTTCGTAGAGGCGAACTCGATTAGCCTCTCAACAGTTTCGGGTGTTTCCTATCAAGGGTGGGTCAACCTCTTGAAAGATTCTGGTGAATTTAGAAAATACCCGAATATGTTTGGTAGGGGAGGTGACACTATTCGGGAAATCTACGGTACCTCTTATCGCAGTTTGAAGCTCACCCCTATGGAGTGGGGATGGCGAGTTCTTTCGTGCAATTATTCGGACGGGGTAAGGCAAAAGTTGGAGACGAACCCGACTACTTTTGAGCACTGGGGTACCACAGTCGAGTCGAGTGTTTTCCAGTTGATTCCAAATTTTGACGTTAATCCGACGGATCGGGGTACTGGCGGAGATAGTAGGGTTCCGCCGAGCGACATATTCGATGGGTGGCGGATTAGTACTTCGAACCAAGATCTCGGGATTGGTGAGTGTCCTTCCAGCCTAGATAGTATTCCCAGTGCCATTCGAGGGTCTCAGCTTGGGGCTCCGGAGACTATAGCTCCGGTGGCATTGAGCCCAATCCCAGGTTGGCCAGAGAAGTAGCGAGGATGCTCAAGAGAGAGGCGACGCTGTCGCCGCTGGGCTCGATATTTTCGGCGAAGACCCGCACTTGATCATCTTTCGCGACACGGAGGCGGGAAAGACAAACCTGCTGAAGGCGGCCCTTGGTGAGATTGTGCGGCGCCGTGACGTGCTCAGTAACGACGTTGTGGTGGTGGATCCGCGGCGGTCGTTGCTGGACTTTGTTCCGACACCGCCGCAGCGGCGATATGTCACGACGCAGGAGCAGGCGTCTGAAGTGTTTGTGGCGCTCGATAAATACCTGCGAGCCCGCTTGTCTGGACCGGACGTGACCCCGGCACAGCTGCGTGAGCGGAGCTGGTGGAAGGGCCCGGAGATGGTTATAGTTATCGACGACTACGTCGTTCTGGTGCCGTCCGGAACGGCGCTGAATCCATTTTCGCCGTTGGTCCCGCTCTTGCCGCACGCACGCGACATTGGCTTGCACATCATCGTCGCCCGTAAATCGAGCGGTGCTGCACGAGCCATATTCGACTCGTCTATCTCTGGTTTGCGGGACAACAGTGCGGCTGCGGTGCTGCTCTCGGGTGACCTGGAAACGCGCCCCAAGGAATGCCAGCGTAAATAGTCGCCGATTCAAAGGCGGCTCGTACGACCTCGTAACTCCTTGAGGGAATTACCACGTTCTGGTTGACGGTCCACTGAAAGTAACTCTGGACCGGCGGTGGGCTCGACTCTGCTGCTTCTGGTTCGCTGTTTGGTGAGCTCGACGATTCTGTTGCCCGCTCGCCATGGTTACATGACGTGAGGAGAGGCAAGATGATCAACATCGCAAACAAGAGCCGACTCCGCCGGATGGGACGGCCGTCCCTCACTAGCGCAAACATGATCCTCTATCCGGGGTTGGTGCCTCGTTTTATGTTCGAGACTGGCGATGTCTCGTGCTAACAGTGTATGGAATTCGCGGAGTCGATTGGAGTTAATTCCTCCTCGCAGCTGCTACGTCCACGACCTAGTTTGGAATCCATCGAGGGCTGCTATGCAAATTTGCGCGTTCACGCTCAAATTCGGCTTGCGAGGGCTCGTATCTAAAATCTGACGACCAATGTCCATCATTGCCAATCGTGGCTGCTGTAAATTCACGACAAACAGGGCCTAGATTCGGGGTGTGGTCTATCGAGTCAAGGGTGAATCGGGTGATGTGGTGGTCGCGAAATACGTTGATCTTCGGGCGCCATGTGACCGATCGCGGCAACGGTTGGCCGTGATCTTCGGGGGTCAACGCGCTAGCTCCCGCATCGCTTAGGTCATCTACTTTGAATTCTAGGCTGAAAACTAGGGCTCGCGCCGGTGGGCGAACGTTCGTGCCATCCAGTGGCAGCAATGACCCGTAGGAGATATTGCATCCGCTTGCGCTTATTGTGTCGCCACGCTCCTCGTATTGATAAATCAGTTCTTTAAAGGACCACGGATAATTTGGAAGCGACTCATAGTAGTTCTTTCTGAATCCATTAGAGATCAATCCGTCGACGATACGCGGATCATCGGCAGACTTGGGTATTCCTCCAAGGAAGGACTCTTCATAACCTGGGAAACCGCCCCACGACATACCTCCGTATATGGTTGCCGATTCAATGGCGGCTCGTACGACCTCGTAACTCCTTGGGGGAATTGCCACGTTCGGGTTGACGGTCCACTGAAAGTAACGTTGGGCTGGCGGTGGGCTCGACTCTGCTGCTTCTGCTTCGTTGCCTGGTGAGGTCGACGACTCTGTTGCCCGCTCGCCATAGCTACATGACGTGAGCAGAGACAACGTCATCACCATCGCAAATAAGATCCGACCCCGCCGGATGGCACCGCCGTCCTTCATCAGTGCAAACATGATCCTCTACCCGGGGTTGGTGCCTTGTTTTATGTTCGAGACTGGCGATGTCTCGTGCTAACAGTGTACGGAATTCGCGGAGTCGATTGGAGTTAATTCCGCCAACGCAGCTGCTACGTCCACGACCTAGTTTGGAATCCATCGAGGGCTGCTATGCAAATTTGCGCGTTCACGCTCAAATTCGGCTTGTGATGGTTCGTACGTAAAGTCTGACGACCAATGTCCGTCATTGCCAAACGTGGCTGTTGTAAATTCACGACAGGCAGGGCCTAGATTTGGCGCATGGTGTATCGGATCAAGGGTGAATCGGGTGATGTGGTAGTCGCGAAATACGTTGATCTTCGGGCGCCACGTGGCTGAGCGCGGCAACGGTTGGCCGCGATCTTCGGGGGTCAACGCATTAGCCCCCACATCACTTAGGTCATCTACTTTGAATTCTAGGCTGAAAACTAGGGCTGTCGCAGTTGGGAGATCATCCCGGAGATCATCCGCGCCCTCCGGTGGAAGCAATGACCCGTAGGAGATATTGCATCCGCTTGCGCTGATTGTGTCGCCACGCTCCTCATATTGATAAATCAGTTCTTAAAGGACCAAGGGTAATTTGGATAGGAATCGTAGTAGTTCTTTATGAATCCATTGGATATTGATCCGTCGATGATACGCGGATCATCGACGGACTTGGGTATTCCTCCAAGGAAGGACTCTTCATAACCTGGGAAACCGCCCCACGGCATACCTCCGTATATGGTTGCCGATTCAATGGTGGCTCGTACGACCTCGTAACTCCTTGGGGGAATTGCCACGTTCGGGTTGACGGTCCACTGAAAGTAACGCTGGACCGGCGGTGGGCTTGACGCTGCCGGTTTAGATTCGTTCGCAGAAGAGTCCGACGGAAGTGGGGTCGCCTCTCCGCTGCTGCATGAGGAAGCGAGCGAGACCACAAGGGTCACTGTACACAATAGGCGGCTGAACTGGATATACTCTGCGCTTTTCGCGAGTTTAAACACTACCCACCGCCTGTGGTTGGCACCATATCAGGTGTTCGAACAGGGTAGTCGTAACACGCCATTTCAAAGAGTGTTGCGTAGATTATTTCCCTTTCGACCGCTGAGGGAACATCCTTCTCGATCTCCGCATCGCTCTTCAACTTTCCAGAGCTGTCAAATATTCTACTATTCGGAACTCTGGGAATTATACTCTGGCCGGGTTTTTCCTTTTCGAACATTCCCCGCAAATTCGGAATCTCGCGCAGTACTCGAGTCCTCGGATAGATCACTTCATCAATTCGGCTCATCTGAGTCGAAACGTTGGTACTCGGAAGTGGCTTGCCGTTGTCACCCAAATATTGACCGGTATCGTATGTGAAATTGACGCCGTTCGAGAGGGCTCCCAATTTATCTGCATAGGGAACGATTTTTCCTAAAACGCCCATGGATGTAAACATCAGGCTTTTGGCCGATTCATTTCGTGCAGTGATGGCGGCCGCGATTGAGTCCATATCCGTCGCACTGATTCCACTAGTTATGAACGACTCGCGATCTGCCGTATTTATGACAGAGGCCAAACGGGGGGCCTTCTGGAACTGTGCGCTGTTGGATTCGGATCGGTCGTCCTGTTGACCGTAGCTTGCCAGGTAGTCTTCATACTTTGCCCCAAATACCCTCATGATCGACGTGCGAACGGGATTTGTCTTCTTTCCGGTCTTGTCCCCATTCGCCATTAGGATCGTGAGGAGGTTTACTGACCGGTCAAGATAATTGGTGACCTGATCTTCATTCGAAGGGTCGGCACCAACATTCAAGAGACGCTTGTCGAGATCTGTTCCTGTCTTGTATTCATCTTCCGCGCCTTCGGCGACCCATGCAATAAATGAATTTTCATGCCAATTTTTGGCGACATGATCCCCATTGCTACCTTGGGATACAACGGGACCATCGAAATATTGGCGAATGCCCTTAGGGATATTGTGGTCTCCACCCCGAACTAACTTGAACTTCCCGTTTCCGTCCGGGTCTACGTTCGCGGTGACATTGGGATCCGATGTCCATTCCAGCATCCGACCAATTGCTGTTCTTAGGTCGGGACGCTGATCTAGTGTCCTCTTCAGGTACACGCCGTTGTCGCCGTCGCTGTCGCCAAGTTCGGTGAGGAACGTGGTAGAGAAGCGGTATTTTGTTTGCTCGACCTCCGTGTCGACGTCACCTGACATCGTGGCCAGTTGCTCGGGGGAAGCGCACTAGCAACTTCAACGAGCTTCTTCGCTGCTTCGATCTCCTCCGGTTTCGAGTCCGGATTACGTAAGATTTCAGCGGCCCTTTTGGCCTGTGCTTCCGGGTTTGAAATTGTCTCCCTGCCGTCCTCATGCTTATTAGTTCCGTAAGGAGTACACGTCACCGCGTCGATCTGGGCTTGGGGCTGTTCTCCGTTCCCTGGGGTTTTGTTGTCGACGGGAACGATCGTTGGTCTATCCGGTCCGATAATCGTTTGTTCTGCCCCCTGCGGACTTGTCATTGGAGGCCCGCTAAGAAGCAATGGAATTGGCACGTCGTGAGACCCTGGTGCCTGCCGGTGCAGTATTTCCACTGAAGGCAAGACCTTGCAATCGGCAGTCTCCGGAAGGAGAACGAAGTCGAAAAGTGCGGTCTGATCGACCTCTGCCGGATCTGAGAGTTGGTCAACCCGTAGCGGATTCTCACTCTCGGGTACGTGGGCGACACAGACGTCACCTACAGGTCGGGCGCGGAGGCGTTGCCGGAGACTGAACAAGCAGTGAGTGCGAGGACTGTTGCTCGCGACAAGGCAGCCAGTTGGGGAACACCACGGCTCGTTTTGACCATCCGTTTACCCTATGCGACCTAGGCATGGCCGCCGTCAGCTCCCCACGTCGATACTCTGGATGCGTGCATGGTGAATACAAGGTCCCCGGTGGAAAATTGGTTGTCGCGGACGTCGAAATAGAAGACGGTCGGCTCGCGCAGGTCAGCTTGTCCGGTGACTTCTTTCTTGAACCCGACGAAGCCCTGGAGCTCATTACGGCGGCAGTCGTGGGTGCGCCTGCGGCGGCGTCGGCGAAGGACCTCGGGGCAAAAATCAGCGCAGCGCTACCTGCCGACGTGGCGATGATCGGTTTTGATCCGGAGTCCGTCGGCGTAGCCATTCGTCGCGCGCTCGGCCATGCGACCAGCTGGCACGACCACACCTTCGACGTCATCGAACCCGTCGTCCTCGACCCCGCCATGCATGTGGCGCTCGACGAAGTGATCATGCGGGAAGTCGCCGACGGAACCCGCCCGCCGACCCTGCGGTTCTGGGACTGGGCGACCCCGCTGGTGGTAATCGGCTCATTCCAGTCGGTGCGCAACGAAGTCGATGAGGAAGCCGCGGAACGTCTCGGGTTCGGGATCGTCCGACGCATCTCCGGCGGCGGCGCCATGTTTATGGAAGCCGGCAACTGCATCACCTACTCGCTGGTGGTGCCGACGTCGCTGGTTGACGGACTCAACTTTGAACAGTCCTACGAGTTCCTCGACCGCTGGGTGATGGGTGCCCTCGCCGACGTCGGCGTCAATGCCCACTACGTGCCGATCAACGACATCGTCTCCGACCGCGGCAAAATCGGCGGCGCCGCCCAGAAGCGAATCGTCGCGGGCGCCGTTCTGCACCACGTGACGATGTCGTACGACATCGACGCCGACAAGATGACCGAAGTCCTCCGCATCGGCCGCGAAAAAATCTCCGACAAAGGCATCACCAGCTCCGGCAAGCGCGTCGACCCCATGCGCTCGCAAACCGGCATGACCCGCGACGCCATCATCGAGGCTTTCCTACAGCACTTCCGGACCTGGTACGAAACGAATGATTCCGAATACTCGGAGGGTGAACTCGCTGCGGCAACCAAGCTGGTGGAGGACAAGTTCAGCACCCCGGAGTGGACGTATCGCGTGCCGTAGTCGCCGGAAACAGCCGACCGAAATTGTCAGAGGGTGCGTGTACTTCTAAAGGCACAGACAAGTCGGCGAGTTGAAGGAGAGTGCGATGACGAAAGACTCCGTGGCCAGCACAACCGGCGTGAGTATCGAACACGACAGTCTGCGCCTCGGGCCGGTGCGCGTGTACTTCCAGCGGACGCTGCGCATCCCCGAGAAAGGTCTGCACTACCTTCCACCCGGCATGGGGAGATTCCCACTCCGACGGGTCGACGACTACCCGGACACGGTGCCCGCCGACTGGCGTGCTCGGGGCGGCGTCATGCTCCCGATCTACCAGCGCGAAGCCATGTGGTTGGCATTCTCCACGCGGGAACCCGCAGCCGCGCTACAGGTTGGAATTGGTGAAGTGTGTGCGGTCAGCGGCGAGCAGTGGTCGCCTGAACTCGTGCGCGAGCCCCAGAACTATTTGGCGCTACCCGAACAGCTTTGGCTCGACGGCATCAATTCCGGCGAGGGGCAGATCCGCCAATTCGTCGCTGTCCCACTCGGATTGGGGGCGACGGTGGAAGCGCAAGTGACGGGCGTCGAAGTTCACGGCGGCATTCAGTTGCGCGCGGTCGGCCTCACCGACGCAGGGCTGGCTGCAGCCCGTCGCGAGGAGGCCGCCCGGGCGGAGGCCGAGCGTGAAATGGTGTACGCGCTTGAAGCTTCGGGCGCGCCGCTGATGGACTCGCCTTGGCCGTCGCCGATGCCCCCGCCGACTGGCGCGCCAATGGGTCTGGGGGCAGGCGGAAGCATGCGGCAGGAGATTTACGAGGATCCCCGGCCCGTCACCGACTACGACCCCGAGCGTTCGTGGGAAGTGGTGGTGCACCTGTGCTCCGCCGACCAATGGACCGCGATTACGGGGGAGAAAGCGCCGTCGACTCCCGTCGACCGCGACGCCTACGTCGAGCGCGGCTTCCCGTGGTTCGACTACTACGACGCCGACAACAAAGACCTCGACGCACCGGAAGTGTTCGACGGCGTCGAATCGGTGGGCAAGGTCCTTGGCGAGAAGGCGCCGCCATTCGAGCCCGTCGACCCGAAGACCGTCATCACGATCAAGGGGAAGACGGCCGACGAAGTTGGTAAGCCCGCTTAGCGGCCGGGGCTTTTGAAGCTGGCTGACCCAGTTGGTTCTCACGGGCTCCGCGTGGACGTCCGACACGATCGTGCATACGGTGTCACTTTCGTGCATTGGGGTACGAACTTGATCGACACCTAATGCACGAAAGTGACACCTAATGCACGGTTTTGGCCCAGCCTGTGATCGCCGACTTCTCGATGCGCGGTCTTCGCTTCGCTCGGACCGCTTACTCGAAGATTGGGATGCTAAATCTTCGACAGCCGCAAACGCCAGGCCTCGGGGCCTTGCTCCAAGTATTCGACCTGGATGTGGCCGCCGCTGCGGTCGGCGAGTTGGTGGAGCAGCGGGACCGGATCGTGGTGGGCCACGAGGATCATCGACTCGCCGTCGGCGACCGCGTCGAACGCGCCGAACACCGTTGCGTGACGGATGGCGTGCGGAATCTGACGGACGTCGAGTTCCGGCTCCTCGGTGTCGTGCTCACCGCACGAGCAGCCGGCGTGACCACCCGCATCAGGCGCGGGGGCTGCCGAAACAGTCGGCAAATCAGCGACCAAATCCGCCAACGAAACCGAACTGTCCTCAGCGAGGGCAGGCATCAGCATGTCGGTGACCTTGCCGAAGAACACCTCCATCAGCACCCGCAGTGCCGTGGTGTCAGCGGCCGCATTCACTGCGTCAGTGCCAGCAGTGTTCACGCGCTTCACCAGCTGACTCATCACCCGCGATTCGCCGGCGAGGCCCTCAACCAGCAATCGTGCACGACCAACGTTGAGCGCCTCGGGAAGCAACTTCTTGCGGGCCGCCTCCAGCCACGGTTCCACATCGCCGGTCGCGAACGCGGCGACGGCGGTGCGTGCCTCGTCGACCCCGGTGCCGGAGGTCGCGGCCTTGAGCATGCCGGAGTCGAGCGCCGCCACGCGCCCCATCAGTTCGGCGACCGCCTGTCGCTGCTGCTCCAGGGTGTCGGCGTCGGCGGCGTTGGACGCCATCACTACGTCGTTGCTTGTCATCGCGAGTGTCCTTCCAAATGGTTGTCGGCCGGATGCGGAGGGTGCAGTGGCCGATCTGTCTTCTATTTAATACGGTAGTAACCGTGAATAATAAAGTGCCTGCCAAAGGACCGGCTCCCACGCCGACCGCCGCGCCCGCGCTGAGCGCCGCGCAACAGGCCGCCCTGGAGCAGCTTCGCGGTGTCTCCGGGCCCGTGCGCGTGGTCGACGTCGCGACCGCTTTGGGCTTGCACGCCAACACTGTTCGCGAACATCTCGACGCCCTCGTCGACGCCGGACTCGCTCAACGGACCCGCGCTGAGTCATCGGGCCGCGGTCGTCCAGCCTGGCTCTACGAGGCCGTCGCCGCCGATGCCGACGCCACCCTCCGCGCCTATGCAGGCATGGCCGTCGCACTGGCTGGTCACCTGAAAGCCACGTCCGACGATCCCGCTGCCGCCGCCCGCGAACTAGGCCGCACGTGGGGGAGGGACATCGCGAAAAAGCGGACGGTGCAGGGGGATTCGCGCGCGCAGGTGATCGCTCACCTCACCGACTTCGGGTTTGCGCCGCAGTCCGACGACACCGCCACCATCGCTCTGACGCGCTGCCCGCTGCTCGACGCCGCACGCCAATACCCGGATGTGACATGCCAGATCCATGTCGGTTTGGTCCAAGGCTCTCTGGACGTGGTCGGCGACACTAATCTCAAACCTGTGCTGACCCCGTTCGCTAAGCCCGGCTGCTGCCTGCTGCGCCTCGACGAGCAGGCCGACGAATGAGCGACGACGGCGCTGCCAAACCGAAACCCGCCCAACCCAGCCCCACGGCCCTGCGTCTGGCGCTGCTAATTCCCGGCGGACTCGCACTGCTCGCCGGACTCGACGCGGCACTCTTGCTCCTCGGCGTCGGCGCCCCCGTCACCGTCGGACGCCTCGCGGACGTGCACGGCATGCTGATGGTCTACGGCTTCGTGGGGACCCTGGTTGCGCTGGAACGGGCCGTCGCGCTGAGCAAACTGTGGGGCTTCCTGGCGCCCGCCAGCCTCGGCTTGGGTGGGCTCGCGCTGATCTTCGTCGAACCGTCGTGGATCGGCGGAGTGCTCCTCGCATTCGGGTCGGCGATGCTGATCGCCGTGTATGTGCCCCTGTGGCAACGCAATTCGGCGACCGCCGTGCTGGTCCAAGCCGCCGGCGCGGTCCTGGCGCTGGGCGGGGCGATCCTGTTCGCGTCCGGTGTCCCGATCCCATACCTGCTGCCATGGTTGGCCGGGTACCTGATCTTGACCATCGGTGGCGAACGACTCGAACTGGCTCGCGTCGCCTTCGCTGTCGGGAACGCCGAAGCCGGGGCGCTCGTGGCGTGCGCGGGGATTTGGCTCGCGGTGCCAGCGTCGTTGCTGTGGCCGACGGCGGGCTACCGCGTGCTCGGCGGCGCGCTGCTGGTGTTCACCGTGTGGCTCATCGTCTACGACATTGCCCGCCGCACCGTCCGCTCCACCGGCCTCACGCGCTTCTCGGCCGTCTGCCTGCTGGCCGGCTACTTTTGGCTGCTGATTGCGGGCGGGATTTGGCTCGTCGTCGGACCGGTCCGCGACGGCACCGGGTACGACGCGTCGGCCCATGCGGTGTTCCTCGGGTTCGTGATGTCGATGATCTTCGCGCACGCGCCGATCATCCTGCCCGCCGTCCTGCGTCGCCCGCTGCCGTACCACCCCGTCATGTACGTGCCAGCCGTGGTGCTGCATGCGACGTTGCTGCTGCGGATCGTCGTGGGTGACGGTGCCGATCAGCTGTGGGCGGTCACTGCGGGCGGCATCGGCAATGTGGTGGCGGTGCTGCTGTTTGTGGTGATCGCGATCGGGTCGGTACTGATGACGCCGCGCGTGAAGTCGAAGCCCGAACCGTCGAAGCAGGAGGCCACGGCATGACCATGCGTACCTGGAATCTGCGGGCCGGCCTCGTCGTCCTGGCATGGCTGATCGCGCTGCTTGGCGTCACCATCTCCGGCAATTCGCTGGCCGGTGGGCATTGGCTGATGATCCATCTGCTGGGCCTCGGGGCCGCGAGCAACGCGATCCTGATTTGGAGTTGGTACTTCACCGAGGCGGTCCTGCGGCTTTCACACACTGAGCAGCGGGTTCAGCACGCGGTTCGACTCATTGCGTTCAACATCGGTGCCGTGACCGTCGTCGTCTCGTACGGGATTATCGGGGCGCAGCGCGGGGAGGTGTCGCACGCGTTGTGGTACGCCATTGTGGCGGGGGCGACGGTCGCGTTCGCGGCGATCGCCTGGCATTCGGCGAGCCTGTTTCAGCGGGTGAGGACCGCGTTGCCGTCGCGTTTTGGGCCGATGGTGCACTTCTACGTGGCCTCCGGGACCATGCTGCTGATTGGCATCGGGTTCGGGGCGACGATCGCGCGCGGCGACCTGCCCGGCGACTGGCCCGCCCGCCTCGCCGTCGCTCACGCGACGCTCAACGTGTTCGGGTGGATCGGTCTCACGGTGATCGGCACCCTCGTGACGCTGTGGCCCACCATCCTGCGGACACGCATGGCCGACGGTGTGGAGAAGGCCGCCAAGAATGGGTTGCCGCTGCTGTGCGCCGCGATTGTGGTGATCGTGACCGGCGCGTTGATCGGCCTGCAGGTGGTCTCGGCCATCGGCATGCTCGGGTATGCGGCGGCGTTCGGTTACATGGCGTGGTCGCACGCCGACGAGGTGCGACGCAAGACGCCGTCGAGCTTCGCCGGACTGTCGGTGCTGGCCGGTGTGCTGTGGCTGTTCGTGTCGGTGATTGTCGGGGCCATTGCCTATGCGACCGCCCCCGATTGGGAGAGCGTCTACGACAGGCTCAACATTCTCACCACCGCGCTGCTCGGCGGGTTCTTGGCGCAGGTGCTGCTCGGTGCGCTCAGCTACCTGATTCCCGTCGTGCTCGGGAAGAAGCCGATCGCCACGCAGGCGTCGATGCGCGTCCTCGACATCGCCGGTCCCGCCCGCGTGGGAGCGGCCAACGCCGGCCTCCTGGTGTGGGCGCTGCCCGGGTCGGGCTGGCCGCACACGCTGGGGGCGGCCGTCGCCGTCGTCGCACTGGGATCGTTTATCCCGCTGGTGATTTGGGGTGCCTACAAGGGGCTCCGCCTGCCCGACGATGCGCGGTCCCGCCCCAATCCCACCGCACGTCCCGGCGGCGTGGTGCTGGGTTCCCTCGCCGCTGGGGTCGCGGCGGTCGTAGTGGCTGCGGCGGTTGGCGTGGCGGTGGATCCGGCGGCTGTCGGACTGCCGGGCAGCGACAAGTCGACCGTTGTCGCGACCGGTCAGACCACCACCGTCGACATCGGCATCAAGGGCATGCGGTTTACGCCCGGGAAGATCGAGGTGCCGCGCGGCAACCGCCTCGTCATTAACCTGACTAACACGGGGACGCAGACGCACGACATTGTGATGCCCGACGGTCGTGGGACGCCGCGGTTGTCGCCGGGGGAGAAGGCCACCCTC
Source organism: Gordonia sp. 34D (assembly GCF_056682775.1). Lineage (NCBI taxonomy): Bacteria > Bacillati > Actinomycetota > Actinomycetes > Mycobacteriales > Gordoniaceae > Gordonia > Gordonia sp. 34D. The sequence goes on from NZ_CM155293.1 coordinate 449,490, forward strand.
GACGCGGGCGTGATTGGTGCGACGCAGCAGGCGTGGTGTTCGCTGCCCGGGCATCGGCAGATGGGCATGGTGCTCGACATCGTTGTGGCTGGCAGTCCCGCCGAGAAGTCGACCGAGCCGACCATGAATCACGAGATGCCCTCGGGGCCTGTCGATCTGGAGGCTGCGCCGGGTCCGGGGTTTGTGGCGCGGGATCCGAACTTGCCGCCCGCTCCGCCGGAGAAGATGCACCGCTACCGGTTTGAGGTGCGCGACGTGCAGCGCGAGGTGGCGCCCGGCGTCACGCAGACGCAGTGGCCGTACGGGATTGTCGCCGCGGATGGGAACTACTCCGGGAGCGCGCCGGGTCCGACGCTGCGTGGTCGTGTAGGTGACTCGTTTGAGATCACGCTGGTGAACAACGCGACGATGGGTCATTCCATCGATTTCCATGCCGGGGCGTTGGCTCCGGACGGTCCGATGCGGACGATTCAGCCGGGCGAATCTCTCGTCTACCGGTTTACGGCGACGCGCAGCGGTGCGTGGCTGTACCACTGTTCGACGATGCCGATGTCAGTGCACATCGCGAACGGCATGTTCGGTGCGGTGATCATCGATCCGCCGAATCTGCCTGCAGTGGATCGCGAGTATGTACTGGTGCAGTCGGAGATGTACCTCGGCGGCAAGGACGGTGCCGATCCGGCGAAAGTGGCCGACGGTCGTCGTGACTTGGTGGTCTTCAATGGGTACGCCAACCAGTACGACCATGCTCCGCTGAAGGCGAAAGTCGGTGAACGGGTGCGCATTTGGGTTGTCGATGCGGGCCCGAACCTGGGGAGCGCGTTCCACATTGTGGGTGGTCAGTTCGACACGGTGTTCAAGGAAGGTTCGTACTCATTGCGGCCGGGGAATGCTGAGGCTGGCGGCGCGCAGGTGCTGGATCTAGCTCCGGCGCAAGGTGGGTTTGTGGAGTTGAGCTTCCCGGAGGCTGGGCACTATCCGTTTGTGACGCATGCGATGGCGGATGCGGAGAAGGGGGCGCATGGGGTGGTTGAGGTGGAGTGAGGGGTAGGTGAGTTAGGCGCGGTATCCCGCAGGGGTCGCACCGAATTCTGGAGGTGGCGGTGGGCTAGAGTCCTAGTCTTCCAAACTAGGTCTGCGGGGCGAGTTGGTGTGTAGTAGATAGCCGCCCTACTGCCCGCGTTGGTCACTCAATCGGCTCTACGGCAACCGCACCTTATCGAACCCGCTAGAAACTTCGGCCGACGCCGATTCTCCTCACGAACAGCGAAGGGCCACCGATCGCAGCTCGAGGGCGCCGGCGTCTTTGCGGGCGAACAGTTTGCGTAAGGGTGAACTCATCCGGGCTGAAGCCGTTGTAAATTCCGAATTGGGGGCAATGGCAGAGGTGATCGTGGAAGATTGCGTGTGGGCTTCGCCTTGCTGTTGGACGGTTCATCTAACGATTTGCATCCAATCCCGCAAGCCACTCCTGTCCCAGCTGCCACGCCGACGAATAGGCGCAAGTTCGAGGTCGCAGTCTCATGCACCGACTTCCGGAGCCCCGGCGCTGTATTGCAAGATCCTTGTTAGCTGGGAGTGCCGCTCAACCTGTAGTAAAGTATGAGATATTATTTGTCCGGATATATCAGAGCCGCAATGGGGAATCAAGAATTGACCGCACAAACACCGCCTTTCGAGGTTGGGTCCGTTTCCGAATTCGTGAAAATTGCTGGTTCTCCGAACGATGGTGGAACAGTCCGCTGGTTCCGGGGGATTTCCTCAACCCAATATGAACTGAAGCCTACGCTTTATAGGCTTAAATCTGAAGCTTCCGGCCCGGTTCTGGGAATTAATAGATTGTTGGACGTCGAGGAATGGCTCCTTGACCGATTTTCTGAGAGGTCTGCACCATTTCGTGAGGGGCCATCGCCTGTGGTGAAGATTGACTACCTTTTCGAGATGCAGCATTACGGAGTTCCGACCCGGCTCCTGGACTGGTCGGAAAGCGCTTTGGTTGCACTTTGGTTTGCAGTGCAAGGCAAGGCGGACGAATTTGATGCCGCTATCTGGGTATTGAATCCGGCGAAATGGAACGATTTAGTATTTTCTCAACAGCGGAGCGTCAACAATGTGCTTTCGCCTCACTCTGAGACGGTAGATTCGATGCAGCCTTGGACTGCGACTCGACGGGATGTTCTCGCAGACCCGCCCGTTTGTATTTACGGTGTACACAATACCAAGCGAATAGTTAGTCAGCGTGGAGTGTTCACGCTAGGGGGTCTATCTACAAGTTCGATAGAGGATCAGGCTGGCGAACTGGCGCGGGCTGGCTCATGTTCGAGTAAAGATTTGCTATTCAGGATTACGATCCCGGCGGCCGCTCGCCCGCAGATTCGTGCCGAATTGGTAAATCTCGGATTCACGCAATCAATGATATTCCCCGATTTAACAGGGTTGGCCCGGGAATTAGTTGAACGATTAGATGAGAGTGGGCTACTGTGACATTTGAAGTGCGGCCTTTTGAGGCAAAGACCGCTTCGTGGTGGTATCGAAACCGTGACAGCATCGACTTTGAGCCGCCATATCAGAGAACTGGCCCGGCCTGGGAGTTGGATCGGCAAGGTTTTTTGATTGACACGATCATTAATGACTTTGATATGCCTAAGCTTTATCTCGCCGATTTTACTTACTTCAAGTCTGATCTTAATACATCAGGAAAGAGATTTGCGATCATCGATGGAAAGCAGCGGCTCTCTGCGATCTTTAAGTATTTCGACAACGAGCTCTCGCTGCCGCCAGATTTTGTCCTTCGCTCGGATCCGGACGTTCCGATAGCGGGTCTCCGGTATTCTGAACTTAATGAATTGTATCCAGATCTTCGTTTGAAGGTAGATAATTTCAATCTTCCTGTGATGAGCGTGATTAGCGACGAGTTGGAGATGGTGAATGAACTATTTGTTCGATTAAATAGTGGTAAACCTCTGACGGCGGCAGAGCGAAGAAATGCGATGAATGGAATTGTTCCGGAGTTGGTTCGAGGTATCGCATCATCGACGTTCTTCTCCAAGTGTGTGAAATTCTCGAACAGGGGGCGAGCGCACGATCAAGCGGCGGCGAAGCTACTGCTACTTGAGGCATCCGCAAGACCTGTAGATCTTAAGAAGAGGCAGCTTGACGAGCTTTTTCGGTCGGGTTTAAGTGGTGACGACAATGATGGATATCTGGCTTCATCCGCGGATACGGTGATGGAGACCCTCAATGTGATGGTTGATATTTTCGATGAGCGTGATCCATTATTAAGTACGCAAGGTCAGATGCCTGTGTATTACCTGGTATTTCGCGGAGCTAATACTCAACCGCCAAACAGGGAGGCGCTTGAGTCGTTCGACAATTTGAGGACTGAGGTGAGGGGCCTAGATCGTCTTGAGGGCTCTACCTGGAACATGTCTCGTGAAGTGGGTCGCTGGGAGTTGGATGCACTGATTAAATACAACCGGCTCATGCGGAACCCAAATGACGCGCACTCAGTTTATCTAATGGCTGAAATAATGAGTGATTTCATAGCGAGCTATTTGTAGACATGAGACGAAAGGGGTTGGTGGCCGTGGCCAGCAGTTGTATGTGTTTAATCTCCCCGGTTCAGATCAGGGTCCATAGTCGTCGAAGGGCGCCGGTGCCGGTGGGGCGGGAGCATTTTGTCGCGTGTGCTGTGGGCTGCCTGGGCTGGTGGCGACAGGTATAGCGTCACGCATGCCCGATCTCGTATGCGTTGAGGTGAGACTTGGACGTAGGGGATTTGTGGTGGCCATCGGGCATGCAGCGAACCTGGATCAGGTACTTTAGGAATGCTCACCATCCCGCCGCGACGTTGTCGACATTCGCAGGGTCGGTATGTCAGACCCACCTGCCATTCTTACAGTCGTAAAGTGGGTGTGGCCCAAAGACGAGGTATCGACCTCACCGGGCGTCCATGCCCAACCGTCATTATTGAAGGGTCCGTCCAACAGTGGCACTCAAGAAATCAGACCTCTACTCATCGCTGTGGGCAAGTTGCGACCAGCTTCGTGGCGGCATGGATGCAAGCCAGTACAAGGACTACATCCTGACGCTGCTGTTCGTGAAGTACGTGTCCGACAAGGCCACAATCGACGCGAACAGCCTTATTGAGGTACCTTCCGGCGGTTCGTTCGACGACATGCTCGCCGCCAAGGGCGACAAGGAGATCGGCGACCGATTCAACAAGATCATCGCCAAGCTCGCCGAGGCCAACGATTTGCGGAACGTCATCGATCAGGCCGACTTCAACGATGAGGAGAAGCTCGGCAAGGGCAAGGAGATGCAGGACCGCCTCTCCAAGCTGGTCACTATCTTCAACGACCTGGACTTCCGTGGCTCTCACGCCGAGGGCGACGACCTACTCGGTGACGCCTACGAGTACTTGATGCGCCACTTCGCTACGGAGTCGGGAAAGAGCAAGGGCCAGTTCTACACGCCGGCCGAGGTGTCCCGCATCCTCGCCAAGGTGGTCGGCATTGGGCCGAATACCCGCCAGGACCAGACCGTCTACGACCCGGCCTGTGGTTCCGGCTCGCTATTGCTCAAGGCTGCCGCCGAAGCGCCGCGCGGCATGACGATCTACGGCCAAGAGAAGGACAACGCCACCTGGGCCCTGTCCAAGATGAACATGATCCTGCATGGCAACGAGATCGCCGAGATCGAAAAGGGCGACACCATCACCAGCCCGCAGTTCACCAAGGGCGACCATCTGCGGACCTTCGACTACATTGTCATGAACCCGCCGTTCTCGGTGAAATCCTGGAACAACGGCCTCGAGAACGACTACGGCCGCTTCGAGTACGGCCGCCCGCCAGAGAAGAACGGCGACTACGCCTTCCTGTTGCACGCGCTCACCTCGCTCAAGAGCACCGGCAAGGCGGCGATCATCCTGCCGCACGGCGTCCTGTTCCGCGGCAACGCCGAGGCCACCATCCGCACCCGCCTGCTCAAGCAGGGCTTCATCAAGGGCATCATCGGCCTGCCGGCAAACCTGTTCTACGGCACCGGCATTCCGGCCTGCGTGGTCATCCTCGACAAGGAAAACGCCCAGGCCCGAACCGGTGTCTTCATGATCGACGCCTCCAAGGGCTTCATGAAAGACGGCAACAAGAACCGCCTACGTAGCCAGGACCTGCACAAGGTCGTCGACACCTTCAATAAGCAGATCGAGATCGACCGCTACTCGCGCATGGTCCCGATGAGCGAGATCGCCGACGCCAAGAACGACTACAACCTCAACATCCCGCGCTACATCGACTCCTCCGAACCCGAAGACTTGCAGGACCTCAGCGCTCATTTGCACGGCGGCATTCCCGACCGCGACCTCGACGCACTCCAGGGCTACTGGGACGCCTTCCCTCAGCTGCGCAGCCAGATCTTCGCGCCGAATCGTCCGGGCTACAGCGATTTGGCTATCGACGTGGGCGCCGTGCAGCAGGCGATCTTCGACGCACCCGGTTTCCACAAGCTGCGCGACGAAGCCACCGGCATCGTCGAAGACTGGTTCGCTGCGCACCGCGACACCCTTGCCAGCATCACTGCCGACACCAAGCCGAACAACCTCATCGCGGCCATTGGCGATGACCTGCTGTCGCGCTTCAAGCCGATGCCGCTGCTCGACGAGTACGACGTCTATGAGCAGCTCATGACCTACTGGCACGACACCATGCACGACGACGCCTACCTGGTCATGGCGGACGGCTGGCTGAACGCCGCCAAGCCACGCAAGACCATCGAGGACAAGGAACGCAAGCTCTCCGAAACGCCCGATCTTGTGGTCGGTTCCGGTCGTAGTGCCACCAAATACAAGATGGATCTGATTCCGCCGGCTCTGATCGTGGCGCGCTACTTCGCCAATGAACAGGCCGCCATCGACGACCTCACCGCTGCGGCCGAGGAAGCCACCCGAGCTGTCGAGGAATACGTCGAAGAACATGCCGTCGAAGACGGACTGCTTGCCGATGCTATGGATGACGACAAGATCTCCAAGGCGCTCGTCGCCGCACGATTAAAGGCGATCAAGACCGGCGGCGACCCCGACGAAATCAAGGCACTGCAACACGCCACCAAGCTGTACAACGCCGAAGCAACCGCCAAGAAGGCTGTCAAAGACGCCCAAGGCGAGCTCGATCTCGCCACGCTCAAGAAGTACGGCGACCTGACCGAGAATGACATCAAGACCCTCGTGCTCGACGATAAATGGCAGGCGACAGTTGTACGCCGCGTCGCTGGTGAGGTTGAAGCACTTACGCGTGATCTTGTAGTTCGTATTCAGCAACTCGGTGAACGCTATGCGACGACCGTCGAGGATCTCGATTCTGAGCTACAGAAACTTGAGGCAAAGATCGCGGGACATTTGGCTGCGATGGAGGTACGTCCGTGAGTCTCACCGGGTGGACTGAAACAACCGTAGGCCAGGCTTCGGAGTTCTTGACCGGATTTCCGTTCCCTAGCTCAGCTTTCGCGGAAACAGGAATCCGCCTTATTCGCGGCTCCAACGTCAAGCGGGGAGTCATCGACTGGTCGTCAGACATCGCTAGGTACTGGTCTGACCACGATTCAAGTCTCCGCGCTTTCGTCCTTCGGGATGGCGACATCGTCATCGCAATGGATGGAGCCCTGGTAGGGCGCAGCTTTGCCCGAATCACCGAGGCTGAACTCCCTGCTTACCTAGTCCAGCGAGTTGCACGATTGCGCGGCAAGGCGATAGACCAAGACCTCTTGTATCAATGGATCGGCTCGCGAGACTTTGTAAAGCACGTCGATGACGTAAAGACCCACACTGCCATCCCGCACATTAGTCCCCGTGATATCCGTGACTTCAAGATCTCGATGCCGAAAGATCCCAATGAACAGCGTGCAGTTTCAGTGGCACTTCGAGATGCTGACGATCTGATCACCACCCTCGAACGCCTCATCACCAAGAAGCAGGCGATCAAGCAGGGCATGATGCAGCAGCTACTGACCGGCCGCACGCGCTTCCCTGGCTTTACCGAGCCCTGGTCCGAAGTCAGTATCTACCAGCTCGCGAACAATCAAAGAACCCTGTTCAACGATGGTGATTGGGTCGAGTCAGAGCACATTACGACCGCCGGAAACCGCCTGCTCCAGACTGGCAACGTCGGGGTTGGTCGATTGCTCGATCGCGGTACAAAGCGCTACGTCTCAGATGAGTCATTTTCAACGCTGAAGTGCAAGGAAGTTGTGCCAGGAGACATCTTGATCTGTCGACTTGCTGAGCCTGCCGGACGGGCTTGCATCGTGAAGGATATAGGTGAACGCCGCATGCTGACGTCTGTTGACGTCAGCATCTATCGACCCGATCCAGGGCTGGCGGATCGTCGCTTTCTGGTCGCTGCCTTCTCTACACCTGGATGGTTTCAAGAGGTGAGCGAACGTTGTGGAGGATCAACCCGGACCCGTATCGCGCGTTCAGAACTTGGTCGCATCAGAATTCCCCTGCCTAGCCTTGAGGAGCAGAAGCGGATCGCCGATGTCTTCACGGATGCCGACGATGAACTAGACACACTAGAAGCACGCCTCACCAAGGCTCGTGCTGTCAAGACCGGCATGATGAAGCAGCTTCTGACAGGCCGCACGCGGCTGCCGTTGGAGACTGCTTCGTGAGTGGTGGCAAATCGGTTCGCCTGTTCCTGGCAGACGGCACGCCTGGTGGTTTGCTGACGGCCGAGATCATGAACTGGACTGGTCATGTCGTTGCCGCACCGCGTTCTGACCTGGCGGCGCTCTTGAAGCGTCCTGAGGCGACTCGCACCGGCATCTACATCCTGCTCGGCGATGATCCGAGCAGCCTGGGTGGCCAGTTGGCCTACATCGGCGAAGGTGACGATGTCAGTAAGCGCCTGTATCAGCACGCTCGCTCGGAAGACCAGAACGGCAAAGACTTCTGGGATCGAGCCATCGTGCTGACCAGCAAAGACACCAACCTGACCAAGGCGCACGCCCGCTACCTGGAAAGTCGGTTTATCACGCTGGCGCTGCAGGCCAGCCGGGCGAGGCTCACCAACGGCACCACGCCGCCACCGATCGTCCTGCCCGAGGCCGATGTGTCGGACATGGAGTACTTCATCGAGCAGGCCAAGATCGTGCTGCCAGTGCTCGGGGTGAACCTCTTCCGGTCGCCAACGACGACCACGACAGTGCCGCACACTGAGGTAGCGGGTACGCGCACCGATTCGCCGGTATTCGAGATGACGCTGAAGAAGTCCGGCATCACCGCAACCGCACAAGAAGTCGACGGCGAGTTCACCGTGATCGAAGGCTCCAGCGCCCGGCCGAAGTGGACGGGCGGCGAGGGACACAGCTACACCAGCCTGCGGACGAAGCTGGAGCAGGACGGCACACTCGTGCCCACACCCGACGGATCGGCGATGCGCTTCACCCGCAACCACGTATTTGCCAGCCCGAGCGCAGCCGCCGCCATTGTGGCCGGCCGCAGTGCTAACGGCCGCACCGAATGGCTGGTACAAGGTGCACGAAGAACTTATGGACAGTGGGAAACCGAAGGAGTTGAGGAGGCGATGAAGCAGGAGGTGACCAATGAGTGATGTAGGACAGATTGAACGAAAGGCGCAAAACCGGGTGGTGGCGCTGTTTCGAGACCAGCTCGGCTACGAGTACCTCGGCAACTGGGAGTACCGCGAGGGCAACGCCAACGTCGAGACCGAGCTACTGACGCAGAACCTGCGCGCTCGCGGCTACGACGACAACCTCATCAACCGTGCCCTCGACCAGCTCGGCAAAGCCGCCTCGGTCGGTGCCGGCCACGACCTTTACGAAGCGAACAGGGACGTCTACGGGCTGCTGCGCTACGGCGTGAAGGTCAAGCCTGGGGTCGGTCAGCAGACCGAAACCGTCTGGCTGATCGACTGGAAGAACCCCGACGCCAACCACTTCGTTGTCGTCGAGGAAGTCACCATCGCGGGCCAACACACCAAGCGCCCCGACGTGGTGCTCTACGTCAACGGCCTGGCCCTCGCCACGCTGGAACTCAAGCGCTCCAAAGTCGCTGTCTCGGAAGGCATCCGGCAGACTATTGGCAACCAGAAGCCCGAATTCATCCGGTCGTTCTTCTCGACCGTGCAGTTCGTCTTCGCTGGCAACGATGTCGAGGGCGCGCGCTACGGCGTCATCGACACTCCCGAAAAATACTGGCTGGAGTGGAAAGAATCCTCCGACGTCGCTGACCCGCTCGACCGGGCGCTGCTGCAGATGTGCAGCAAGCCGCGTCTGCTTGAACTGATCCACAACTTCATTGTCTTCGATGCGGGCGTCAAGAAGGGCCCACGTCACAACCAGTACTTCGGCGTCAAGGCTGCCCAGGAGCGCATCGCTAAGCGTGAGGGCGGCATCATCTGGCACACCCAGGGCTCGGGTAAGTCGCTGACGATGGTGTGGCTGGCTAAGTGGATTCGCGAGAACCAGCCCGACGCCCGGGTGTTGCTGATCACCGACCGCACCGAACTCGACGACCAGATCGAGAAGGTCTTCAACGGCGTCAACGAGCAGATCTACCGCACCAAGAGCGGCGCCGATCTCATCAGCTCGCTCAACGCCAGCGAGCAGTGGCTGATCTGCTCTCTCGTCCACAAGTTCCGCGCCGCTGACAGCGCCGGTGAAGACGAGGAGGCGACCGCCGACTTCATCAAAGAACTGCACGCCACCATTCCGAAGGACTTCAAGGCCAAGGGCAACATCTTCGTCTTCGTCGACGAAGCCCACCGCACCCAGTCCGGCAAGATGCACACCGCCATGAAAACGCTGCTTCCCGAGGCGATGTTCATCGGCTTCACCGGCACTCCGCTACTGAAGGCCGACAAAGCCACCAGCATCGAAACCTTCGGCTCGTTCATCCACACCTACAAGTTCGATGAAGCGGTGGCTGACGGTGTGGTCCTGGACCTGCAGTACGAAGCTCGCAACATCGACCAGGAACTGACCAGCCCGGCACAGGTCGACAAGTGGTTCGAGGTCAAGACCAAGGGTATGACCGACCTCAGTAAGGCCGAGCTCAAGAAGCGCTGGGGCACCATGCAGAAGGTCGTCTCCAGCGAGCCGCGCGCCAAGCAGATCGTCAACGACATCCTGCTCGATATGGAGACCAAGCCCCGCCTGATGGACGGGCGCGGCAATGCAATGCTCGTCGGCTCGAGCATCTACCAGGCCTGCAAGTTCTACGAGATGTTCGTCGCGGCCGGCTTCAAGGGCAAGTGCGCCATTGTCACCAGCTACACCCCGAACGCCAGCGATATCGCCAAGGAAGATTCCGGCGCCGGCAAAACCGAGAAGATCCGCCAGTACGACATCTACCGCAAGATGCTGGCCGACTACTTCGACGAACCAGAAGACACCGCCGTGAACAAGGTCGAGGAGTTCGAGCAGGCCGTCAAACGCCAGTTCATCGAGAACCCTGGCCAGATGCGACTGCTGATCGTGGTCGACAAGCTACTGACCGGCTTCGACGCGCCGAGCGCCACCTACCTCTATATCGACAAGAAGATGCGCGACCACGGCCTGTTCCAGGCCATCTGCCGGGTCAACCGCCTCGACGGCGACGACAAGGACTACGGCTACATCGTCGACTACCAGGATCTGTTCAACTCCATCGAAGACGCCGTCGGCGACTACACCTCAGGTGCGCTGGACGGGTACGAGAAGGGTGACATTGAGGGGCTGCTCACTGACCGCATCGAGAAGGCCCGCGAGAACCTCGACGAAGCCCTCGAACGCATCCGCGCTCTCGTCGAACCTGTTGCGCCACCGAAGAACACGCTGCAGTACCAGCAGTACTTCTGCGCGGTAGAGCAGGGCAACGCCGAACAGCTCAAGGCCAACGAGCCGAAGCGCGTCGAGTTGTACAAGGCGGTCGCGGCCGTCACCCGTGCCTACGCCAACCTCGCCAACGACATGGCCGCCGCTGGCTACAGCGTGGCTGAGGCCGAGGCGATCAAGAAGGAGATCGCGCACTACGTCGACGTGCGTGCCGAGGTGAAGCTCGGTGCGGGTGAGGATGTCGACTTCAAGCAGTACGAGGCCGGCATGCGGTTCTTGCTCGACACCTACATCCAGGCCGGCGCTTCCGAAGTTGTCTCCAACTTCGAAGACACGGGTCTGATTGACCTGATCGTCAGGCTCGGCGCTGGTGCGATCGACAAGCTGCCCGCCGGGATCAAGAAGGACCCCGAGGCGGTCGCCGAGACCATCACCAACAACATGCGCAAGGTGATCATCGACGAGCACGCGTTGAACCCGAAGTACTACGACAAGATGAGCGAACTGCTCGACGCCATCATCGAACAGCGCCGCCAGCAAGCTATCGACTACCAGGAGTATCTGGCCAAGCTCCTCGACGCCGCCAAGCAACTCGGTGTCAAGGAGTCGGACACGAAGTATCCAGACTGGGCGGACAACGGCGCACGACGCGCCCTGGTTGACTTCGGCTGGCCCGATCCGGGCACGCCGATTCGGGTCGACACTGCAATCCTGAGGAACAAGCCGTATGACTGGGTCGGCAACACGATGAAGGAGAAGGTCGTCCGCCGTGCGATCAGCCGGGTCTTGCCCGACAGCTTCGGTCGGCTCGACGAACTGTTTGAACTAGTGAAGGCGCGCGATGAGTACCGCTAACGCCTACCTCACCGTCCGCGGCATCGACATCGACGTCATTTACAAAGACATCAAGAACCTGCACATCGGCGTCTATCCACCGCTGGGCCGCGTGCGAGTTGCGGCACCCGATCGACTTGATGACGATGCGGTCCGCCTGGCCGTGATTCAGCGACTGTCGTGGATCAAGCGGCAGCGGGACAAACTGCGCTCCGCCGAACGTCAGACCGAGCGCGAGATGGTGACCGGTGAGTCGCATTACGTGTGGGGCGTTCGTCGCCGACTCAAGGTCGTCGAGCGGCCAGGTCGGGTTCACTTCGAGATCGACGGCGAGAGGCTGGTGCTCTACGCGCCCGCCGAGACCTCGGCAGAGCAGCGGCGTGACTATCTCGACCGGTGGTACCGCGACCAGCTTCGGCGCGCGATTCCTGAGCTCATCGCCAAGTGGGAGCAGACGCTCAACACGACGGTCCCGAAGTGGACTATTCGGCGCATGAAGACTAAGTGGGGCTCCTGCAACCGCGAGAGTCGACATATCTGGTTCAATGCCGAACTAGCCAAGAAGCACCCCGACTGCCTGGAATACATCGTTGTCCACGAGATGACCCATTATTTCGAACGCAACCACGGCGAGAGTTTCACCAGTCTGATGGATAAGTATTTGCCCGATTGGCGCAGCCGGCGAGACCAACTAAACAAGGCGCCGCTCGCCGAGGAGTTGTGGGCATGACGCAATCAGCAGGGGCTTGGCTCGACCGACGCATCGATGGATCGCGCGGGCGTTCACAGATTGGAACTCGCCGCGCAACGACCGTGCGAGGCCGTATTCCGAGTCTTGGGTCCCGACATTGGGACCCGTTGGCGGAGCGGCTCGCGGTGTAGCGGAGTTGGGCAGGAGATAAGCTACTGCGGCCGCGGGCCACTCCTGGTGTGGAGCGATCAAGGTAGCAAAGGTGCTACGAATCACTCGAGTGCGGACATGTCCAAATGCGTGATCCCGAATCGCTGAACGACCTTGTCGAAGTCATATTCTTCCAGACTTAGTGCGTGTACCGCGCGCACCAGGTCAATATTGGACTTGTATGTAACCCTCTCGTCGTTGTGATCAATCCACGCGGGAATGATTAGACTGAAATCCTCGGTGTAATGATAGCTTGCCCGTTGGATGGGTGACCCAGCCCAAAGTAGGCACACGTCGCTGTCGAAGCCGCCCTCGAATTTGGTCGAGTCCTCAAACGGGAAATCCCACTGGAGGGTAATGTTGATATTCTTCTTATACGCCGCTATTGAATAGCGCTGCGTCTAGGTATGGCCGCTCATGGACTCGATCCAGTCCGTTCGATCGAAATTTTCAATGATGGGTCGAAGTAGTCCAATGTTCATTCAGGTCGGTCCTCACTCTTGATTGATTAGCTGATTGCGTGTCGGATTTTTACGATTAATATCTGGCGAATTCCTTTCGGTGGCGCTATGGCGAAATTATCGGAGAGGGATTCGGTGATAGTGGACTTCTGTATTGGTCGAGTTCCTTTCTTTTATGGTCGTTTGTAATGGCCTGATAGAAAATTCTCCGCCAGTGTCTGGTACCGAGAATGGGTGCCGAATTTCGGGCACAAGAAATTTTGATAATCCCGCAGACTGGCGAGTGGGAACTGAGTTAAGTGGCGCTGGCTAGCTTCTCGGATTGTGCCTCGCTGATAACTCCGCCTTGCTCAATCGCTGTTCCAGCTGAGACGAGTGACTTGAGCGCTTCCTCGATCCTGCGGGTGACGACGACGCCGGATCTGTTCCATCCGAAAATCTGCCTCACCGCGGTGATCAATTCTGGTCGCGGAAGTGAGCCCACGTCGCGGACTAGGAGAGTGATAGCCTGGCTGATTTCACTGACATGCACATGTTCTGCCTTCCTCGAAAACTCGCCAGGTCCACGTACGGATACAGCTTCCGAATCGTGGGCAATGTAGAAGTCGCCGTCCGCAATGAGCTCAGACGCTTCCAACGCCAAGTCGAGGTTTCGTCGAATCTTCGGACCGATTCGGCCAATCGACCACCAGTCTCGGATCCGCTCCTCAATGACACTAATGTGGACAGGAGACTCGTGCGTGACCAGTGTCGTTAACGGCTCAATCAAGTCACGGTGACTACCTGCAGCGCCGACTTCAACGCGCCAGTGGAGACTCTGCGCCGGCGCTGCCGAGTAGTCGATGACCCAAGAAGGGATGTCGACAACCATTGTCTCTACGGTCTCAACTTCTGCGCGCACGACCGTCGGCAATTGTTTCGGTTCTGCACTCTCTGGCTCTCTGATCGCAGTCTCGATTGCGTTGATCAGCCGTGCCTCTTCGGTCTGCTTATCTCGGTACCAGGCGGTGCCCCAGATTCGATGCATGGTCCATCCGAGGCCTGTGAGGACCTGGTCGCGAAGCCGGTCACGGTCGCGTGCGGACTGCGCTGAGTGGTATTGGAATCCGTCGCACTCCACGCCCAAGACGAAGGCTCCAGGTCGCGATGGATGACGTACTCCGATGTCAATCCGATAGCCAGCCGCACCGACCTGCGGTTCGACGACATACCCCCAACCTCGGATCGCCGCAATTACCGACTCCTCGAACGGAGATTCAGCATCGAGGCCAGTCGAGGAGTAGGGGACCGCGAGGATCTTCTGTCCGCGCTCCGCGTAGTCGAGATACGCACGGAGGTACTCCACATTTTCATTCGTTGATGGAGGAATGTCGTGGGCGTGCATCGATGCAACGACTTCGACGCGCTGGCGGGCACGGGTGATGCCAACGTTCAGTCGCCGCCAGCCTTTGTCCCTGTTCAATGCGCCGAAGTTTGTTGAGATCTTGCCAGCTTCATCTGGGCCGTACCCGACCGAGAAGATAATGACGTCGCGCTCGTCTCCCTGTACTTGTTCCAACGCGCGAATGAAAAAGCCATCGAGTCGGTCGTCCGTATCGAAGTAGACATCGAGATCGCGCCGCTCTGTGCGGGCGTCGTCGATTGCCCTTTGTACCGCATCCGCTTGGGCCACGGAGAATGTCACCACGCCGAGGCTAAGGTCAGGTCGAGTCGAGTAGTGATCGATGACCCTTTGCGCGACTTTCTGCGCTTCGACCGGGTTGATTGCACCTCCACCGCGCTGATACGTACCGCCCGCGTGGAAGAACTCCACTCCGACGTCGGATCCTTGTGCGCGCGCAGAGGGGAACGTTATGAGTTTGCCGCTGTAGAACTTGTAGTTCGAAAATGCAATCAAGTCTTCATGACGTGATCGGTAGTGCCAATTGAGGCTGATGCTCTGGAGTGCCCCCGATGCTTTGGCTAACTCGAGGATCGACTGGAAGTCCGCGACGTCGGTGTCAGGGTCTTCCTCGTCGTCGGTTGTACGCGCGAAGAAGGAGGTGGGCGGCAACTGCTTGTCGTCGCCAGCGAGGATCAGGGCATCACCGCGGTATACGCAGTTGATGGCGTCCCCCGGTGTCACCTGAGAGGCCTCATCGAAGATGACGACATCGAACTTCATAGTTGGCGGCAGGAACTGCGATACAGCGAGAGGCGACATCATGAAGACTGGTTTGATGCTCGGGGTGACTGTTTGAGTGAGATTCATCAGTTCGCGCACCGACTTGTGTTTCTTCTGCTTCGCGCCTTCGCGACGGATTATGCCGGGTTCGCCGAACGAGCTATTTGTCGCTCGGCGGGCGTTTGCAGACTCGATGATTTCTGATGTCGCGGCGGTGGTCAGGTCGCGGTCAAGGGCGCGATACTCTTCAACGAGAGCGGTACGGTCTTTGGCTAGTTTAGGATTCAGGCGGTCGTCCTCGCGGAAGACCCAATCGATCCATGCTCCGTACAGCGAACGCATGATTGCGCCTTGCATGACTGTCTCGTCGTAGCGTTGGCTCGCGCAGTATTGAACGACGGGGACGAGGCCGAACTTGTTCAAGGTTGTCATAGCGGCCGCGTACTGGAACCACTCAAGTTGCCCCCGGGTATCGCCTTTTAAGTCCTCAAGGAGTTCCGGACCCAGCTCGTAATGGTCGAGTTCGCTGGCGATCTCGCCTTGTCTTGTCTCGTCGAACGAGGTGATAATGCGTTGACTCGAGCGTTCCCAGTTCTCGATTGCAATGATCAAGTTATCGGCTGGCTGTGCACTTGCCACTGATTCAATCTGTTCCGAGGTCAGGGGCGTCCCGGTGAACTCACGAAATCGATCGACCCAGTCGATTGCGTCCTGAGCTTCGTCGAACGGAGTGTCCTCGGCGCGGAAGTAGGCCCCGAGGTGCGGACTGAGCTTCGGCTTACTTTGGGAAACCGCTTGATCGTGCTCGTGCGCACGCCCGAGTGCGTCATAAAGCTCAGCGATGCTGCCCAGGGTCCAGTCTCCGCTGAGGGCAGCCTCGATTGCGCTTGTTCGAGCTGCGGCAGCGCGCATGACCTCGGCGTTCGCCGACAACCAGGTCCTTGCATCCTCGACGAGGCCCAAATAGAGGGCAGGGCGCCCTGCCGGCGTGGGGAGGTCAGCGAGGGTGCGTCGCCACGCTTCGAAGGCGGCTTCTGCCTGGCCGAGAACGCTAGAATATGGCTCGCTCGAACCTGCGCCGGTGAAGTACTGGACTGTTCGCGGATGCACGTCTGCGCCGGTGTAACGGAGGATCTCGTCGACAGTTTTGAGCGCGACATCAAGAGCCTGATAGTCGGTATTCGCGCCGTCCCAGTACTGGCCGAGGGCATGACTAGATTCTGCAGCTTCTACCGTGAATGCTGTCCTCGTTTGGTTCCACCGAAGTGCATCGTCGAGGCGTGAGATTCCAACCTTGACCTGCGAAGCATCGACCAAGACTTCAGCGAGCGCGCGCTTGTCGGTCCGGTAGGCTCCGGAGAGTTTGCGCAAACCGCGATGGAGGTTCTGGAACCGGTCTTGTAACTCGGCCAAAGGCTGATCGAGTGATGATGGTGTGAACATGCTTGCCGCTGCGGCTTCGGCAGTTCGAAGCTCTATCGTCCTTGCGCTGAGCCGTCGCGCTGCAGCACGCGCAGCTTCGAGTCCGCATGGAGTGAACCATGTCGACTCAAGCCGAACCGCTCGCGATTTGAGGTTGAGGAGCGCCCTCATTTGCGGAAGGCTCGAGAACTTAATGTCAGTGGGCAGTCCAAGTTCGCTGGCGATTGCCTGCAGCGCCTGACGATGGTCTTCGAGCATGACGGCGTCGCTGTCAAATGTATTGGCGGTGCGAGTCAGGAGTCTTGTCGACAGCGTATGCAACGGGACCGCCGCTGGCGTCAGCTGGAGCGGGTTAGGTTCCGGCGGAATTTGATCCTGTTGTGGAATTGAAGTCCACGACTGTCCGCCGATCAGAGCTTCGACTGTCGAGATGGATTTGCGTCGGGCGCTGACCAACTGGCGCAGCGTATTCAACGAGGTGTTGATGGGTTCGGTGTCCCGTACGGACAACCATCCCATCGAAGTTTCACCGCCGACAGCCTGGGTGGCAAGCCCGATGATCTCGTCTAGCATCCGTGCATCCGATGGCCGCGACAAATTGAAGGCTCGCATTAGGGCTTCATTAACGGATGTCGCTGACTGCAGGACACTGAGGTCATCGAGCGCCCTCGCCAGTTGGGTCTCAAGCGGGTGTTCGACGATGACGTCGCGCCAAGTGAACGAATCGCCCTGAACCGCTGGACGCCAAGCTCGGCCGAGCTGACTTAGCGTCTCCTCCACTACAAATAGGTCCTCTTGGCTCAACGTGAGTGGCTCGGTCGCTGGGGCGGGGACAGCTGGCGAATCTGATAGCAAGTCGTGCTTACCAATCACATCGTGCAGCGCCAAGCTGAGCGGCTTCCGAACCTCATTCATTGCTGCCGCGTAGGCATTGAGTTGCTCACGGCGTTGCCGGATCCGATTTCGCTCGCCGCGTGTCATTCCGTGAGGTGGCCGCACAGTGTTGTCTAACGTGTTCATCAGCTCGACGGCGACCTCCTTGCGACTGGCCTTATGCGAGTGGAGTTCGAGGAGGTAGCTTGCTAGACCTGCGTCAGCCAGCCGGTTACGAACCACGTCGAGCGCTGCAATCTTCTCGGACACAAACAGGACGCTCTTGTTGGCGTGAACCAGAGAGCCGATCATGTTTGCGATCGTCTGTGATTTGCCTGTCCCCGGAGGCCCGTCCAGGACGAAGGACTTCCCCGCCAGCGCGGCCGCGATCGCGGCACGCTGAGAGGAGTCGGCGTCAAGGACGAGCGGAGTCACCTCGGGTGAAAAATGGTCATCGATCTGGGCTGAGGGGATGGCGTTGAACCGAAATGCCGCCGTCTGCTTTTTGGGGTTCGACGTTGCGAGGGCTCGCACCAGGGGACTTGCAAGGACCGCGGCTTCGTTATCTTGGAGGTCCCTAAACATGGCCTCCTTCATGAATGAAAAGGTTCCAAGATAGGTATCGTCTGTCATCGTCCATTGGCTGATGGCATCATCCGCGGTCTCGAGCTTCGTCCGTACAAGATCGAGGACGTCGGTGACGCTCTCGCTATCCAAGTCCTCGGCTTCTGGAAGTTCGATGCCGAATTCCTTGAGGCGCAGCAGGAGCGCGGGGTTGATTACGGCACCGTCGTCACCTTCCGCGATGGTTGGTGTGGCCTTAGGTCCTTGCGAGTGCAATTCGACCGGTTGCAGCAGAATTGGCGACACCATGTCCTTGTCGTCGATGTCTTTCCATTCGAGCAGTCCGAACGACATGTAGAGGATGGATACGCCACGTTCGAGGTAGTCGGAGCTCGCACGGCGCATGAGCGAACGAGCGACTGTGCCGACCTCGCTGTCGGGCCGTGCACAGTGGAAGTGTGCATTGGAAGGGCGCTTCTTAGTGCCGTCGGTAGCGTCGGGCTCGAGGTCTCCGACGAGGCGCTGGTCTGTGCCCGTACGGAGTGCTTCCAGTAGATGGTCGGGGCTTGGGCTGTCGATTCGAAGCGTCGACGTCTTTCGTGGTTTAAAGCCAATCAATTGACTCGTACGCGTCAGTCCGACGAGACCGTCGCGCCACGTCTTCAGTGCTGCCTGGACGTCGTCCACTGGTGCCCCATTCTTGATCTTTGGTGATAGCCAAATTGTTTAGATTCGTGATGCTAGCCGGGGGTACTGACATTCTTGAATGCGGGTATTCGGCCATTCCTTCGAACGGGTGATTTTGCGATTGTTTTGGGTCAGAATTGTCAAAACTAGAGCAAATTGGGTCAAGGTTGTGAAAGGATGCCTGGGCTCGTCGAGTGGTGAAGCCCGATAATCCGTCAGGTCATGGAGCTTAAATGTTCACCGCACGTGCCCGAGCGTCGTTAGGCTTCACTTATCCAGGCGCCAGGTCGACCCGCCATCGCTCTGCCTCGTCGTCGGTAACGCCCGCGGCGCTGACGACTGAGATCAGGTCCTCCTGGCGGGCCTGACCGAATGCGAGGCGGTAGTACGCGACTCTTTTTTGGACGCGGTCGATCCGCGCCTCATCTGTACTGAGCTGGTATGGCATCAGTTCCCGGATCACTTGGTGTGGTCCCGGGTATACCCAGTCGGGAGCGAGACCCGGCAATGCGTCCTGGTAGGGGGCGTCCGCCTTCGCGAGGCTGTATGCGGCCAGCCAGGGATTCGCTGCCCCGAGCATCGTGCTGCCGTGCGTATGTGCGATGTTGCGTCGAACTGCGTGACCACGGAAACGGTTGACTCGGCCTTCACGCTGCTCATAGTCGACCGGGCTCGCAGGGATATTCCAGTGAACTAGGTTGTGGCACCACGGGTGGAAGTCGATTCCCTCCTGGCCCACGCTCGTGGTGACGAGGACGAACGGGGCAAATGGGGAGTTGAATGCTTCACGAACCTCAGACGAACGAAGCGATCCCTCCTCGACCTTTGCATCGCCGTAACGAAGTGCGAATCGGCAGGGGAACGGTATGGAGCTCCCGTCCATTGGATCCTTACCCTCGTAGGTCGCCTCACGAAGGCGCATCGCTTGCGCAGCTTCGGTCGCAACGGCAATTAAGGACTCGTCGTCGACAATGGCGTCGCCTTCGACAGCAGTCAGGTGAAAGATGTACTCGTCGAGCATGGCCTGAAGGTTGCCGTCAGCGCAGTATTGAAGCACCTTCTCCCAGTAGGGTCTGCTGTCGGGATACAGGCCGTCGAGAATCATGCCGGTCTCCGGACGGCTGAAGAGCGTCCGCAGCCCCGATGCCAGGACAGCGGCAGCCCTCCATTTCCCAGCGCGGGACACCGCGTCCGTCGAGACGTCCAGACGCCCTAATGATCGCCAAGCACAGTTGGCCGGCGAATGCATCGCCAGATTGGCGACTCGCTCTGCCAGCGCAGGAGGAAGTTGATCCAAGTCGAGAGGTACCGCGCTGCTGGCCTCGACAGCCGCTTCGAGGTAGCCGCTGATTGCCGACGCAGAGTCGGAGTCGCTGACCGTGTCCACGCCGGGAGATGTCCCCTTCCGACGGTCTGCTCCCATTGACTTAGCTGCGTCGAACTCGCCCGTGGAACTGCCTGTAAATTCCTTGAAGCCGGCACCTTCAAGTGCGAGGGGCCACCGCCACACAAGATCGGCGAACTCTGGACTCCGTGACTCAACTGCATTCTTGGGTAGCTTCGCGCGAAGGGATGCCGCAACGATCTGCACCGCTGAGCCGGGGTCGGCGGGACTTGCGGTCACCTTCGCGGCATGCAACGGATCAGTCTGATCCGCGATCTGCGGCATTGGTAGGAACGGGATGAAGTTCATCATCGAGGAGAGATCGCCCCGCTTCAGGGGCAGGCGCCAGTTAGTCGACTCGTGTCCGAGACCAGCCTTGCGAGCGATGCGCCGCCGCGCTTCGTAACTCAGTAACGAGGCGACGGCCGTCGGCGTCGCTGACCACTCAGAGAAGATGAGCTTCTTCGTCATCGCTTGTGCATCGACGGTCGAATAGGCGCCTGCGGGCGTGAAGTAGGGAAGCGATGGTGGAACCCACAGCAGTTCCTGCCAACCATGGCCGGTGGTTTCGTCGATGAGTGCACGGAGTCGCGGATTCACATTTGGTAGTTCCTCGAACCGCTTTAGTGCCTGCAGATCCAGCTTCTGCAGATCCTTGAGCTTTGCCGCAATTTCAGGATCACCACGATGGTCTCGGGTCCGCCTTCCAATTTGATAGGCATCCATGAAGTGGACCAGTTCGGGGACCGACTTCCATACATCCATCGGCAACGAGCTGTCGACGAGCCGTGCTAACTCAGTGAGTTTGATGAACTGCTCGACGTCCTTGATCGACACCGCAGCTGCGGGAACGTGCACCTTGCGCACCATGGAGTCGGTCACATTGGAGGGGCGCTCAGTCCGGCACATGATCGACAGGAGACGTTCGCGAAGCTCATCCCGGATCTCATGCGGATCGGCTTCCGACGTCACGGACTGGCGGAATTCATTGAGCAGCCGCGCGATCTCTGCGACACGGTCGTCGGACGACGAGCCAGTCGCGGGGCCGGAAAGGAATCTCAAGGTGTCTTCGAACTGATCGCGATGAGAGCCCGACCCGCTTTGGTTGCCATCGATCGTCCCATCCAGGTCGAATGGTTTGTACGGTGTTGCGGACAACAGGAGAACTCGAGCACCTTCGTAACCAAAGAGTTCCTGAGCTAGCTCACTCACGGGTCGATCACCGCCGATAAGGTCGGTGAAACGCTGAAACTCGTCGAGAATAATCAGATCGGGCTCGAGCGCTTCCACACCAGCCCTTGCCAGCGTCTTGCGAAGGCCAATCACGACATTGGCGGCTGCGGAGTCACCGCCAGGGATGCTTCGTTTGCCGATAGTTTGGTCCATCAATGAGGTGAATGCTTCCAGGACTGATTGCTGCCCATGCTCATGTTGCCTGGCAAGTTCCCGGAATTTTTCGACAACAACCTCGGCGAGGTAGCCTCCTCCGTCGGAACCGTCTCGCCATCGCGACTCAAACATCGCGATGCGGTCCTGGAACCGTTCCTTCGTGGCGATGCCACCTTTCAGGATTCGAAGGGCGGCGGTTTCCTCAGACCGTCTCATGTTCAGCCCCATATGGTCGCGAAGGATCACAAACAGAAGGGCGCGCTCCTCTGCCGATCCTGTCCGCCATCCTCGGTCCGGGAACGATGTTGCGGGTGTCAGGGTAATCAGATTCACCGGTTTGCCAACGTTGGTCACCGGGGTCTTCAACTGATGACTCGATACCGCGAGAAGGCTCAACCTCGTCGACATTTCGACCGGAGTGCCGAGCACATTGAGGCGTTTGATGTTCTGGCGGGCAACGTCGGCGTTTGAACAGATGTAGACGACGTCGATTCGTCCGACGCTGTCATCGTCCTGGAGTTCCTCGACCGCAGAGGCGATGACACCTCGGGCGATCAGACTCTTGCCTAGCCCGGTTTCATCGGCAACCAAATACCTGGTTCCGGACCGACTCCGGTAGAAGACGTCGACCACCTTGTCGACGGTGCGGCGCTGAAACTCACGGAGGCCGTTTAGGTAAGGCTCGGCGGAGAACCTTTGGTCGGTCACGCTTCGACGCCTTCCAGTTGTGTGGCTGCTGAGACCGCTGCCCAAAGCTCTGAAAACCCTTCTGGCAGAACACTGTTTGGATCGCCCTTGGCAATGATTGACGACACGACCCCAGACAAGTGGCGGAGGCCGTCCGTATTACTCACAGACGATCGCATGACGAGTTCGAAAAGGCCTTGGTCGAACTGTTTCCAGGACGTGCCTTGGCCCCCGAGCGGTTCGCCGCCGGCGCCGTCATCTGAGCTGGGAGAGACGCCGAATGCCAGGATCAGGGCGAGGAGTCGACGGAAGGCCTCGGGTGAATCGAGCTGGGCAGTAACGATCGAGTCGTAGCGTCGGGGATCGTCTCCTAGGAGTTCAGCTTTCAGCACAGTCTTGGCCGTCGTGCCGTCAGCAATTTCGACAGAGAGAACGAGGAAAGCCGTGACGTTGCTTAGCTTCAGGTCGCGGAACTCGACCCGAACCGGAGCTCCGCAGGCAACTTCATGCCGTGCCGCCTGATCGGTTAGCAGTGCCAGTGACAGCTTTACGTTCTCGTCAAAGGTCGGAACGGGTCCATCGCTGGTGACGGCAAGCATTGCGGTCTCGTCGCTGGCCATGAGCGTGGCAGTCAACGGGATTCCAGCGACAACGCGGACATAGTTGTCTAGCCTCGCCTGGACTTCATCGTGGTCAGTCTTCCCGGAGTTGATGTCTGTACCCGCGATGATCGATGCGAGTCCTTCCTTCCCGAGAAATGCGTCAACACCGAAGGTCTTGGTTTGTCCAGTAAGTTCGGCCAAGATTTCGACGTTGCTGGTGAATGCGGCACCAGTCGCGTTCGCGGATCCGACGAATAGATGGCTCCGTTTGCTGCGCTCTACCGCGTAAAACTTCGCGTGGAGCCCGCTGAGGATCGAATTGCTCGAAGCGTCCTCGTCCTCACTCGAAATCCCTGCATCAGGTGACAGTACGAACGCCTCGTCGATCCAGTCGGCGTTCTCCGTGCTCAGTCCATCAAGAGATTCTTGGCGCGAGACGACGTAAACCGGTCCGCGCGCGTCGTTAGTTAGCCGGTCGAAGCCGTCATCCGTAAGGAAGGGGGACACGACGAGGTGTTTGTATCCCGAGAAATCGGGTTGGGGTGCTTTGCGGCCAGGCAGTCCGTAGACATGAAATCCGAGATCGATCGCTCCGGGTGGCAAGTCCCAATCGGCCTTCAGGATTAAGTCACGAAGGCTAGCGATTCGCTGGCTCGTGCGTTCCGGCAGGCTGTTGGAGTCGCCGAGATAGGCGAGCAGGTTCACGAGCGGGACGTTCATAGGATTCCGTCGGGATCCGACTACACCATCAACGGAGAGTGCGACGTCCCAGGACCGGTCCTTGGTGAGGTTTCGGCTCAAGATGAGGAGTCGTATGGTCTGCTCGCCGTCGTCAGTGAGGTACTGCCCGATCCAGACTTTGGGATGGAAGAGACCGTGCGGCCTATGGATCCCGTGGATTGAATTCTCAAGAAGGGAGAACAGTGGGCTCTGATCCTTCGGCACCGAAACTTTGCCGACCTGGTGAAAGATGTCGACGTTCTGAACGCTGGCCGTTATAGCGGCAACTTTCTCGACGGCATCCGCTGCGTCCGGACTTGCACTTCCTGCGAGGGCAAGACAGGGGAGCAGTGCACTTTCTAGGTCGAGAGTGAACGTGGTTCCGAGCAAATACTCGATCGCGGAGCCGGGTTCGGGTGCAAGCTGTTTCAGCAGCGTGGTTCTACTATCCGGCGGTAGCATCAGCGATTCCCTCTCGGATATCGGCAAGAAGAACTTGGACGTTGGGCCAGCGATAGATCAACCTGTTCGAGCCGGACGAACCGCCCCAGTTCTTGAGCTGCCGTTCGTTTTGTAGTCGGGACTGAGACCCCTTGTTCTGCCGTTCGCGATCTGTGATGGCGCGCCGCACCTGGTTGTCGGTCGCGACAGCTCGCGCCCCGTTGGCCTGGACAATATCGATCCAGTTATTAATGAATAAACGGGTGCCGGGTGCGACAGGGCGCCCGAGAGTTCGTCCCTTGGCAACCGTCTGCCAGAACGCATGCCGGTCCCAGTTTTCAAACGCTTTCTCGTTCCTGGGTGCCTCCATCTCGGTGACCCATGCCTCGATGCGTTCGGAATAGAAGTCGGAGTAGCCATCTTCGCTGTCTGGTAGTGCGTCGTATTTTGTGGCAATCAGTTGGTTATAAATCAGCGCCGCACCGTTGATGGCGAGCGAGAACAAGCGGGCATGCTCGATTTGATCCTGGAACTTTCTGGGGGCTGTCACCAGGGTCGGATGGTCCCACGGGGCGTCAAACTCGTAGGGATCTGCGAGGAGTCCGTCGGTCAGAAGGTATGCCAAGTACGAATCAGGTACAGCCATGACGATTCGTTCCTTGAGCCACTCGGCTTCAGTCGAAGTCAGCGACAACCCTTCGTCGATTGTGTACGGAAATCCGGCGGGCGCCGGGATTGGTACATTCCATGTGAGTGCCTTTGGATCTGCGAGAATCCCGTATCGCCCAAGTGCGGCCCAGTACAAACTCGATGGCAATGTCTGGATAGCCTTGCCAGCCTGGGCCCCGATCATCCCCGCTTCCGGAACCGGATTGCGAAGTGTTTCGATCGTCGAGCGCTCTATGAGATTCGCTTTGGTGCGCACCGAGGTGCCGATGTGCTTGGCCGCCGCCTTCTGGAATGCCCAGGGAACCAAGAGAAAATACCTGGCCCGGGCATGCACGGTCGAGGTCCCAGGGAACAGAAGGTCTCCGAGGGCGTCGCGGACCTGGCCGATGCCGAGATCATCGAGCGTCCCGGTGTCCGAGAAAAGCTTCACAATCTCTCGCATGCGGCGCTCGTCCTCGGGGGATGTATCCAACCAAGCGAGACTCGACATGAAGACCTTCCGCGATGGGCGTGACGGGCGCTGAACTGACGACGAATTTGGTTCAGTCCGCAGCGACGATGGGGCTCGATTAATGTTGCCCCGAACTCGATCGACGTCAACCCCTGTACGGGTAGTGGGTCCGGCATCTGCACAAGTTTCGTTCGTCTAGATGACAGCTTCCCCTCAGCGAATTGGCGACAGCTGCAGACTGTGGCGACAAAATTGAACAGCGGCCAAAACTGTCAGTGTCACATGACAATGTGGTGCAGCAAGTGAATTGGACTGAGGGGAGACAACTTTGAGTCAGGCGAGTGGTGCGCGGACAACCGAGGAAGAGGTGTGGGACCTCTTTGATCAAACGCAGACTCCCGATGAGGTCGCGTACGTCGTCGCCGCAGCGATGAAGGGCGATGCGGAACTCGCCGCACAGCTTGGTGACGAGGAGTCCGTGCAACAACGTCCCGAGGGCGGCGAAGCCGATTCCGAGCCACTGAAGGCCTACCTCAAATCGATTTCCGTCGAAGGTTTCCGCGGTATCGGACCGAAGTCGACGCTGACGGTGAATCCGCGGCCCGGTGTCACTGTGGTCAGCGGGCGCAACGGGTCGGGCAAATCCAGCTTCGCGGAGGCGTTCGAGTACGCGGTCACCGGCAAAAGCTACCGGTGGACAGGCAAAGCCGCCCACTGGAAAGAGTCCTGGCGCAACAAACACGCCGGCCATCCGGCCACGATCGGCCTCACGTTTGCCGGACAGTCCGACACGTCACCCGACGAGGCATTTTCGCTGCAGGTCGGCGTCAAGTGGAAGGCTGAGGTTACTGACGTCGATCAGGCCGAAAGCTGGGTCAAACGCGACGGTGGAGAACGGACCACTCTCGAAGCGCTGGGATGGGCTCGGCCGGCCGAGACCTACCGGCCCATCCTGAGTTACGACGAGCTCGGCGGCCTCTTCGAAGACGGGCGCGCCGCCCTCTACGACGCGCTCAACAAAATCCTGGGCCTCGACGAGATCGGCAACGCTGAGAAGTACATCGCCGCAGCACTAAAAGCAGCGGGTGAAGAACGCAAAACAGCTGACGCCATGTGGCGTCAATTGAAGAAGACGATCGCGGCCTGTGACGACGGTCGTGCGAGGACCGTGCACGCCGAGATCAAGCAACGGCCCTTTGACCTTGACCTAATTGCTGGCGTTATCACTGGAAGTGCGTCACCCCAGACAAGTCTCATTCAATCGTTGCGGGAGTACGCCGCAACTGAACAGGTGACCCTCGACGACGTTGTCACGTGCACTGCGGAACTCAACGCCGCACACGGAGCCGTCGCCGATGGTGCGGACGCGGTGTTGCAGTTGCTGGCCGACCGCACCGAGTTGCTGCGGTCGGCGCGAGCCTATGTCGCTGCAACAGGAGATGACGACTGCCCTGTCTGTGAGGCTCCGCTTGCGAAGGACTGGGGTGAGCGCGTCGAGGAGGCAATGGCGGAATCGGAGGCGAAGCTCGTCGAGCACAGGCAAGCGCTGACGCGACTCACTAACGCCAAGCGTTCGGCATCAGAGCTTGTTGCGCGCCTACGGCCGTTCGATATCGACGTCGAATTGGACGGATGCTCCGCCCATGCGTCGGCGGTTGCGAGCGCTCAAGCTCTACCGACGAACAGCGCAGAGTGGGCTGCACATCTCGAAACGACGATGCCAACTGCCCTCACCACAAGTGCCGCGGTTGCTGAACAGGCAGAACAACACGCGAATGAACTTGAGGACGAGTGGGCACCGGTTGCTGTTGAGGTAGCTGCCTGGATCCAGGCAGAGCAGGCTGCTCGTACAAAGCAAAGCCGCCTCGACGTTCTGGATGCAGCGAAGTTGTGGCTGAAGGAGCAGGGGGAGGTCCTTCGTGCTCGACGGCTGGAGCCGGTTGCTTCCAAGGCCCGCGAGATCTGGGCGCAGCTGCGTCAAGAGAGTGGCGTCGACCTGGGCAGCATCACCTTGGAGGGAGCGGGGACGTCGAAGCTGCGTTACGTCAGCGTCCAAGGATCGGTGGAAGGCGAGGACACCGGCATCCTCTCGGTGATGAGCCAAGGGGAACTGCACGCTTTGGCCCTGGCCCTGTTCATTCCCCGCGCCACCGTAGCGTCGAGCCCGTTTGGCTTCATCGTCCTGGACGATCCGATCCAGGCCATGGACCCAGCAAAGATCGACGGCTTCCTGTCAGTGCTGCAGGAATTGGGCAAGACCCGACAGGTCATCGTCTTCTCGCACGACGACCGCCTACCAGCCGCGATCCGCCGGCTGTCGGTGGAGGCCGATCTGGTGGAAGTCACCCGCGAGCCAGGCTCAAGAGTGATCGCTAAACCTGCTGAATCGCCCGCGCATCGATACGTTGACGACGCATTCGCGCTCATCGTGGATGACAACGTCAGTGACGTCGTGAAGGCCAAAGCAGCACCAGGATTGTTCCGTTTCGCGGTGGAGTCTGCGGCACGGCAACGCTACTTCCGGGACTCGGCGAAAGACGGGGTCAGTGCCGCACGTGCTGAAGCCGTCTGGTTGGAAGCACGCAAGACAGGCTCGCGGGTAGCGCTTGCGGTCCACGGCGACCCGGCTCGGACGATTTCCGGCTGGGTGCATCACCGCCAATATCGTCAGCCGACAATCGCGGTCTGCACAGCAGGAGTGCACAACGGTCAGATTCTCGACAAGGCGTCAGTATCCGATCTGCGGAAGACCGTCGACGATATTTTGGATCAGTCGTGAACTCCGCAGCTCTGGTTCTCCTGGCGCATGCTGATGGACTGCTCTCCGGGCAGTCAACGGTGGCGTCCGGCAATTCGGCGCGGCTTGCAGCGTTCGTCGCCAGACAGGCCGCGGAGATTCTGATCGACGATCGTTGCGCGGAACTCGGGGCCGCGTGTCCCGAGGGCACGATGCGTTCCAAATCATCTGTCCTCAAATCCCTCGATGCTGAAGGCCCGGGCGTGGATCTGGTCTATGCGTGGAATCGGCTCAGCGAGTGCTGTCACCAGCATGCGTACGAGTTGGCGCCCACCGTGAACGAGGTGCGCGGGCTGTGCGTCGCAGTGGCGGCGTCTGCGGCGGGGCGGTGGAGATGGCCGGTAGCTGAGAATGTGAGCCGCGGCTACCACGGCGCACTGCGTTGAGGCGGACAGTCCGAAATTTGCGAGAAGTGCTCCGCCAGAAGTGGATTCGTTGAAGTCAACGTACTAGCGGGGCTCGCAATTCGGGCCGTTTCGGGTGTCGTCTAGATAGACGTAATCGCGGCATCAGCGCGAATGCTGGGACCTACTCGATCCATTGGTCTTCGCAGAGGGTTCCAGTCGCGGCACCCACAACGGCTCCGGCTGCTTCGAGCGTCCACGTCGAGGTCTTGGACACTATTTGGAGAACCGTTTCGGTGGTCGTGTGGCCATTGCGGAGGTAGTGGCAGATTTGGTAGCCGGGGCGCAGTACCCCCCGCGCGACCGGACTCTGTTGAGATGCCGTGCATGCGGACGGTTGCGAGGAACGATTCTTCGTTGACGCACGTTGGTCTTCGGCGTTCATTGGAGGAGGTTGGAGAGGCGCGGCCGCGGGGGTGCTAGAAGCCGGCCTACTGGCGGGACCTGGCGTGGTGTGTGCTCGGGTGCTGCTGGGGCTGGTAGCGGTGTCGACAGTTTGCAACGCGGAGTCGGGGAGCAGTGCGCCGACAGTGCCGACGACGACGAGCCCGGCCAGAAGTGACCACCGCAGATAGTGCGGTCTGGCCTCGGGATTGCGGTTACGGGCGATGAAGGTATCCGTCGCGTTGCGTTGTAGCTCGCCGATCGGCCTGTCGTTCGAACGATCGATCCCGCGGCGTTGTCACACCCGTACGGCACTATTGCACTCATAGATCTTGGTTTGGACGACGCAATGGCTGTTGGGATGGGCCGACCCGTGCCAAAGGTAGAGGTTGTTGTGCCGAAGTAGATGGACGCTCTGTGTGGTCCCTGAGTTTTGTCATGCAACGTCCGGAACCAAGTCAGGCTGCTACCACGGATGTCCAACGACGGTCGTCGTCCTTGAAAGGAGAACTCGATGGTGCTGCCATTGATTCCATTGGTCGCTGTAGGCGTCGGCGTGGTGACCGGCAGTGGTGGGGCCGTGCTCGGAGGCAGGGGTGCGGTCGAGATCAAGCGAGCGAATTCGCGCATCTCAGCGGCGAACCAGGAGTACGCGATCCGCAGAGCCGACTCGGACGAGCGCATCGACGACGCCAATCGCCGGTTGGGCAAGCTTGGATCGCAGCAGGAACAGGCATTCCAAGACGTCGTGGTCCGTATGCGCGACTTCCTGGTCAAAAACCAGCACAAGGTTCGTGATGCCGAGCGGATTCTGCTGGACGGACTTACTTCGGCGAGCACCAACCAACTAGCGACGACAACCGGAGTCGATGCTGATCTCACGTCGTGGGCGCGCGGGATCATCGGTGCCGCGACTGTTGGCGCGACCACTGGCTCGATGACCACCTCTGCAGTGGGTGCCTTGGCTACAGCGAGTACCGGTACCTCAATATCCTCGCTGTCTGGCGCAGCCGCATCGAATGCAACGATGGCCTGGCTTGGGGGCGGGTCGCTGGCGTCGGGTGGCGGCGGGATGGCTGCGGGCGCGGTGGCTCTGAACGCAGTGGTGGCCGGACCCGCGCTCTTGGTAACCGGTCTCGTCATCAAAGGCCAGGGCACGAAGGCGGACACTGCTGCCACCGAGGTCGAAGCTAAGGTAGCCATCGCTATTGCGGAATTGGATGCCTTCGACACAGAACTTGGCGTCATCGAGGAACGTTCAAAAGAACTCAGTGACACCCTCACCAGCGTGACTGCTCGTGCCGTCGATCGACTCGACGTACTCGAATCTGAAGATTTTGAGCCAACGCTCCACACTGAGCGTTTTCAACAGGCGATGGCGATGACGAAGGCCGTCGCCGAGTTGGCCGCAGTCAAGGTAGTCGATGACGACGGCGCTGTCAGCGGTGTTGGGCAAGCAGTCGTCTTGCGGTACCGAAGCTTCGTCGAATTACCGAAACAAGCTGAATCACAAGAGCAAGTAGTCGTGGAGGACAACTCATGAGCCTAGAGCCGGACCATAGCTTGACTGGGAAGATCATTGGCGTGGCCAAGGATCAAGCGCCGAGCGCGTTGCAAGGGTTTGAGGCGCTGACCTCGATTGTTGACGCGGCCCGCGAGGTTGCCGAGATTCACGAGGTCGAGAAGACGAAGCGTACTCAGATCCGTGCGATTGAGCACATGGAAGTCTCCAGGATCAAGGCTGCAGAGTCGGTGCTGAAGGCATATTTCGACAGTGCTTTCGCGGAGCGTCGCGAAGTGTTCGAGGGGCTCTTCGAGCGCATGGACCGGGCGCTGGATTCCGGTGATCCACGAATGGTCACTGAAGTTGTAAACGCTGTGGTTGATGTGGCGAAGAAGTCGCCGCTCGCCGATCTCGGCGATCTTGGTCAGATTCGCGCGGCGCTCGGCGATCCGGATCACGTCTGGGAACTCTAAGCCCGACAACCTCGCAACAACGTACTGCTACCTGTCTGCCGAAACTGCCAGGGGCGGCCATCAGCATTCACGCAGTAGATCAGATGTGTCGGAATTGAGGATTTGACGTGCATATTGTGTACCTCCACGGGGTCGGCAACGGCGACCCCGAAATGACGTGGTTCGAAGGCTTGAACCGGGGTCTGGCGGCTATCGGTGCCAAGACTGTCGACGAAGCGAATGTCGTCGCTCCTCGCTACAGTTCACTGCTCCGAGTCCCATCACTGAAGTCGACGCATCCCGCGGTGACTTACACGGAGAAGAATGATCGGGATGCGCGGCGCGCATTCGAGCGGCGGCAGGGGCAGGTCGAGCTCAAGATTCGCGACCTGGAGGACGTCCGCTCTTTCGGCCTCGGCAAGCTGTCTGACTCGGTGGTGAATGGCCTCCAGGAGCCGTTGATCGAGGCAGCTCCGCTCGAGGTCCTCGCTCAAGTCAAGAATTACCTTGATGATGAAGGCCTTCGTGGTGCGGTCCTGCAACGAATTCTCGATCGCCTGCCAGACACCGATCAGATTGTCCTGATCGGGCACAGTCTTGGCAGCGTCGTCGCCATCGACCTTCTCGACCACCTGCCGACAACGATGCGTGTTCGCCGGTTCATCACGATTGGTAGCCCTGCGGGCAGTCCGGTTCTTCACCGGAATAGCAATCGGATCCTCAAGCGATTCCCGTATTCGAGGGTCGACGATTGGTCGAATTTCCTTGATCCGCTCGACGGGGTCACTGCTGGCCGAGGACTTGCGTCGCTGTTTCCCGGCGCACAGGACTTTTGGCTGAAGGGCGCGCAGACCCACGACTCGAGCAAGTACCTGGAGAACAGGGCGGTGGCATCGTTGATCGACACCGTCGTGAACCCTGGGACCGCGATAGTTCCGGCAAGCGGTGATGTGGTCCGCCGCTTAACCGATGCCGAGGTGACGGTATTGGTGACGCTCGAATTTGCTAATGCGGTTGGTGACCACATTCCGAAAAAGCAGGTCGACACCCGTGAGCGATTCGACGACGCGTTGAGCGTCGTGCGGGATCTGTATATCGCCGAGCTGACGGCTCAATCCGACCTAGGCCAGTTGCCGCCTGAACTGCAAACATTGGTCGACGGACGTCTGCCGACGTTGCCTCGTGTATGGGATCTATCTGACGCGATCAGGCACGTGGTAGTTCTCGCGTACTCGAATGCGGTTGCCCCATACGAGATTGATACCGGTGAGGCATCGATCGACGCCATTTCGTCGGTGATGAGGCAACTCGGTTACTCAAGCGGGATCGCATCGAAGGTCCAAGATGCGGTCCGATCCGTCGATGCGCATTTGGAAGATCGACGCCGGACGCTTGGCACCAAGTCGCGTTGGGCGATGGCTGCTGCTGGAGTAGCGCTCCTCGCTGCGGCACCCGTTGGTCTGGTGCTGGCTGGTGCCGCGGGTACCGTCGGTGCGGCCGCGATCACGAGTGGCCTCGCTGCGTTCGGCCCGGGCGGAATGGTGGGGGGTTTGGCGATCGCTGGCGGACTGGCAGGGACGGGAGGAATGGTCACTGCCGCCGCAGCAACTGCGAAACCGGGAGTCAATACTGTTGTCCTGGACCCCACAAGCATCGCAATCCAGGTCGCGATCGCACACTCCTTGAAGAGTGTGGGCGAACCGTTCGACGCCGGTCTTTGGGAGCGAGTGATGATTGCCGAAAGTGAACTCTCAGCGCAGATCAATCGTCTGAGTCCGTTCAGCGACCCGAAGTCGCCGACCCTGGAACGACTCGCGGCGGGCCGCGACCTGATCTCGTCCCTGCTGGACTACATGAGGAAGCATGGCTTGGTCCCCGCTTCGGTGTTGCCGGCACTGAGCGATCCCGCCCGCGATGACGAAGATTCGGATTCAGATTCGGGCGGCTTCAACATCGGCAGGCTCTTTGGTCGGTAGGGCGACGGTGAACGCCTCGTCCTTTATGCGGATCGTAAAGCCGAGTTGTTCTCGGAGCTTGAGTCCCGCGGCTACATCTTTCGCGAGTCAGAAAATCTGCATGTGTTCATGCACTACGCGTACGGCGGCTACCTCGACACGTAGATCGTTCACGGTGCGCGATTTGCGATGGAGTTGGTCAGCACTGGTCGATCGGTAGACGTCGTCGAATTGAGGAAGGCCACAATCTCTTCACCAGCCTCATCGGAGTTGACGTCCCCGGGCACGGACACCGCAACGCGCTGGACGCATGGATGCTGCCCAAAGACATCCGAAGCGGCGGAAGTGGCGCTGATCGTGAGGTGACCGTCTTCGACGAGCCGAATGTCGATCAGCACCGCCGAACCCGTGGCCGACAGGCGTTCGTTGACGATGTCGCTGACGAGTTGGGCGTACGGGTCCACCGCGTCGAAGAATTCTGAGGGTGCGAGCGCATGTCGGTCGCAGAGGTGGGTGTGGTTGCGGCTGGCGTCGGGTGGAGGCGCATCGGCGTCGTCGCGCGGGGAACGATTGATGATGGCGTGCGGTCGCACGGTCGCGTGACGACGGGCCGAGGCGACAATCAGATCGCCCGCAGTGGAAGTGTGGGCCGGAAGGTCTGAGCTTGCGGACAGCGTCGGCGGGCCGACCGGAACGTGCAGAATGACGGGGGAGTTGGGGTCACCGGCGAGAATGGTTGCGCGAGCGAACATGTCCGGCCTTCCTCTGAGTACGAGCGCCTCCCGGGTTCTTACCGTTGCGGTTCGGCACGCAATCGCCATCGCGATTACAGGACAGGCAATCATGGAGGTACGACAATTTCCGTCGCCAACGACAGCAGTGAGAAGGGGAGGCCTTGATGCCCGGCGAACCCGCCACCTACCTCACGTTGAAGCGCGACGTCGAAACCCGGGAAATGCTTGAGGTGAAGCGGTCGAAGTTCTTGGCCGTCGTCCGTCGTGTCGACACCGAGGACGAGGCGCGCGAAATGATCGCCGACCTGCGAAGCGAGTTTCGCGATGCCCGCCATCACTGCACGGCATTCGTTCTGGGTGCGCGAGGTGAGGTCACGCGAAGCAACGACGACGGGGAACCGTCGGGAACCGCTGGCGCACCAATGTTGGAAGTGCTGCGCGGCGCTGAACTCAGCGATGTGTGCGCGGTGGTGGTCCGCTGGTTCGGCGGCACGCTCCTCGGTGCCGGCGGGCTGGTGCGCGCCTACAGCGACGCGGTGACGTTGGCCCTGGCATCGGCACCGGTGGTGCGGCGCGAGGAACGGATGCTGTCGCGGGTGAGTTTGCCGCATGCCGAGGCCGGTCGGGTGGAATCCGAACTACGGTCGCGCGGCATCGAAGTGCTGGACGCCGAGTACAGCGCTGACGTGTCGCTGCTGCTGGCGTCGACGAGCCTTGAACAAGTGGAAGTGGTTGTCGCTGAAGCGACTTCGGGGACATCCGCCGTAGAACCGGCGGGGACTCGGTGGATCGACCGAGCTCAGTAGCTGCGTCACCGGGGGCTTAACGCCCTGAAACAGCTTCACTGCACCGCGAGCGTTTCATCGAGCCAATCCAGCACCCGCTGATTGAGCAGCGACCGATTGCCCATCTCGCAGTGATCGCCAGCACCGTCCAGTGCCGCGGTGAACGTGAGCAACTCCTTCGGGCAAGTCAGGGCGTCGAAGAACTCGCGTGTGGTTTGGGCGAGGGGATCGTTCTCGGCCGACGTCAGCAGAGTGGGGCAGGTGATTTCGCCGACGCGATCCTTGATCGTGAACTCCGACAGCGACTGAAAGTAGGAGCGCAGGTCGCTGACGCCGTTAGCCCAAAACCCGCGTTGGACAATCTGCCAACGCATGATCCTGCTGTCGAGGACGTGCCGCATGATCTGGTTGAGAACAGCGTCGTCGAGCTCGGCAGGAGGCACTTGATCGCTCACACCGAAGGCGGCGAGAAAGGAGCCGACTGATTCGGAGATGTCCCACTGGCCGGGGTCCGCGATGCAGGCCGCGAGACGGGGCTCGCCCGACGCCGCGCGCGGCGCAAAGTAGCCGCCCAAACTCCAGCCGCTCAGGGCAATCCGATCAGCGTCGACGATGTTGATCGTCTCGGCATAGTCGATGACCGCCGAGATGACGGTCTCCCAGTCGGGGCGCAGCGGAATCCCGTGACGGTAGAGCATCTCGCCCTGTCCCGGACCGTCGAACATCAGCACGTGATAGCCGCGGTTCAGCGCGGCCACGCCCATGGCGAAGTAGATGTCGGTGATGGTCGCGTCGTAGCCGTTGTTCACGATCAGCAGCGGTCGTACTTCGGTAGACCGATGCGTCGCCGGAACCAGGTAGGCAGGCATGTCGTGGCCCTCGAACGGAATGCTCACCGCGCTGACGGGAGTCTCGCCCAATTGCATCGCCTCGTGGAACATCGACATCTGCGTGTCGAACGCCGCGAGCAGTCGCGGGTCGGTGGGTGCCCCGTAGATCGGGTGATAGGCCGCCCCATACATGCAGCTGGCACGTAGGAAACGGTCCCGAGCACTGTGCCGACGCCCCTTGGACAGGAGCGCTCGGGCGTCCGCTGCTTTGGCGTCACCCGAGGCGACGAAGGCGTCGTAGAACGCAGACTCGTCGCCGTCGTCGACAGCCTCGGCCACCGCGACCACGTCACCGATTTCCGCTCCGCCCGCCGCGATGAAGCCGACCGGCCACCGACCAAACCGGTCGAGGAAATCGGAATTGAACAACGCCTCGCGGCTCCGAGACACGACTGCGCTACTGCTCATCACTGAGTCCTTTCGGAAAGCCGAACCGTCGCCGACACCTTGATCGCTGGCGTCGACGCCGCTGTGACCCCAGTCTCTTCGCGACGGCACCGTTCAGCCATAGACCCAAGTCGCTTTCGGGCGAACCCGCTACTGCGCCAAGTACCGCACCACCGCCAGCACCCGACGGTGGTCGTTCGCATCGACCGGAATGCCCAGCGCGTCGTAGATGTGCGACGTGTGCTGAACCACCGCCTTCTCGGAAACCACCAGACGCGCGGCGATCGACGCGTTGCTGCGACCCTCGGCGATCAAGGCGAGGACCTCGATCTGTCGCGGAGTTAGACGGGCCAGTTGCCCGTCGACGAGTCGGGCACGGTTCACCATCACCTCAACGACCTCCGGGTCAATCGCGGTGCCGCCGTCGACCACCGTGTGCAGGGATCCGAGGAAGTCGTCGAGGTCGGAGATCCGCTGCTTCAGCAGGTAGCCGACCCGCTCCGACTGATCGGCCAGCAGTTCGGTGGCGTAGCGGCGTTGCACGTACTGCGACAACACCACCACCGCCACGTCCGGGTACTTCGCCCGAATGCGCGCGGCGGCCACGAGGCCGTCGTCGGCGTGGTTGGGCGGCATGCGGATGTCGGTCACGACGAGATCGGGTGGGCGGGCGTCGACGGCGGCGATCAATTCATCGGCCGAACCCACCGATGCGACAACGGTGAAACCGCCGCGAGTGAGCACCGACTCCAGACCTTGGCGCAGGAGAAGGTCGTCTTCGCCGATCACAACGCTGGTCACAGCGCCTCCGGTTGGTGTGTGCGACAAGGCAATTCGGCGCGCAGACGGGTGCCGTCGGCAGCGGTGCTGTGGACCTGGAGAATCCCACCGAGGGCGTGGACTCGGTCGGCCAGACCGTGGAGGCCGTGCCCGGGACGGGTGGCGGCACCGCCGACGCCGTCGTCGTGAACTTCGACCACCACCCGCTCGGCAACCCGACCAATCCGCACCGACATCCGCTGCGCCTGCGCGTGCTTGAGAGCGTTGGTGAGCCCCTCGGCGATGAGGAAGTATGCGGTGCTCTCGATGTCGGCCGACAGTGAGCCGTCGACGATCTCGGTGTGCAGCGCGGTCGGCACCGGCATCCGATCCACCAGATCCTCGGCGGCCGCGCACAGACCGCGCTCCAGCAGCGCTGGCGGCATCAATTCGTGGACGAAGGCGCGCAGCTCACCCGCGGTTTCGTCGAGCTCGCGGCGCAGGGCAACCACGCGGTCACGGTCGATGGGGGTGCTGCCGGTGGCGTCGGAGGCGATGCGCTGCGCCTCCAACGCCAGCAGGACCATCCGCACCTGAAGGCCATCGTGCAGGGCGCGGGCGACGCGGCGTCGTTCCTGGTCACCGGCCGTCACGAGGCGGGCCCGCGAGGTGATGAGCGCATCGCGCTGGGCGAGCAACTGCGCCGACAGCCGTCGTCGTTCCAAGGCGAGGGCCAGCACGCGGCCGGCGGCGCGAACCGGTTCCGGGTCGGCGATCAGGTACGAGTCGTAGACGATGACCCCGATGAGTTCGTCGGCCAGGGTGATCTCGATGTGGGCGCGATCGTCGGGCAGATCGACGACGACGCCGGTCTCGTCGACCCACTGGGCTTGCTCGGGGATCCAGTAGAGGACCTGGATTGAGTTGTCGCCGAGCGCCCGCGCCAGAAGTTCGGACGGCCTACGCGGTTCGCCGTCACCGAGTTGGGTGGCGAGCTCCTCGAGTTCGCCTTCGCGAGCGAAGCCGCCCCGCAGCATGGCCAACACAAAGGTCAGCGGCACCCCGGCGATCACCACAAACTGTACGACCGCCGCGGTGACCGGCCCGAACAGTGGCTCCAACAGCACCGGTCGCAGCGGAACGGACAGTAAGGCGAGCATCCCGTACACAAACAGCGGGATCAGCACCCGCCGGTGAGCGCTGCGGGCGCGGGCGACGCGTCGCGCCAGAATCACCGCGGAGGCCACGACGACGACAGCACCTGCCACACGCTGGAGCCACGTGCCGATCGACGCGGCAGGGTCGTCGAACAGGTATCGGGGTGCTTCCAAAACCAGCGACACCACATACGCTGCAACGACGACGACCCGCGAGGCTCGATCGGGGAGCCGACCCGATGGAAACGCCAGTAAGAGGTGGACCGTGACCGCCAGCACGAGCGTGGCGGTGACCGAGCCGACAGCCACCAGAGCGGGGATGCCGGTGTTGCCGAGAGTGCCGGCGAGGACGGCGAAGCCGCCGACGGTGACGATCATGCCCATCGGGTTTCCGGGGCGCCGCTGCCAGGCGAGTAGACCCGCGACGATGAAACACGCGAACGTGCCGATGATGACGAGATGCACCCACCACAGTGACCCCGAATCGGGGAGAGTAAGCGCCAGTTGCAGGGCACCCAGGCCCGCTGCGGAACCGCCGAGCATCAGGAGCGCGCGGTCGAGCGAGCGCATATGCGCTGTTCGCGAGGCCGATGCGGGGCCCATCAATTCGATCCGCTCATGGGGCCATCGTAAGTCGCCTGCATCGGTCGCGGTCGTGAGTCGGCGTGGCGGAACTGTACTCATTTGAGGACACTGTGCGTCGCCGGGACCGACCGACACCATGGGCCTGGGTCTATTCCTTTCACCGGCGGGGTCCGGAAGCATCGAGGCATGAGAATCAACAGGCATCGAACTCTGTTCGCGACCGTCGCGGTCGCGGCGGCATTGGCGCTCACGGTCGCTGGCTGCTCGAGCAGTGACGACTCGTCGGGTGACAACTCGGCGGGGGACAACTCCACCTACGGACTGCCCGCCAACGTAACCTCCGGGTTCACCGCGGTGACGGTCGAGAACCTGGGGTCGCCGACCTTCCCGTTTGTTGGCAGCGACGGTCGTGCCCATGTGGCGTACGCACTGCAATTGACCAACGCGGGCCTCGCGCCCGCCACGCTGACGAAGGTTGAGGTGGTGGACGCTAGCAAGCCGTCGGCTGTCCTCGCCTCCTACAGTGGGCCGGCATTGTCGGATCCGAAGTGCGAAACCGGCGAGTGCAATCGACTCCGCGTACTGCCGTCGACGCCCGCCCCCGACGCGGTGATTCCGCCCGGACAATCTCGGGCATTCCTGGTCGACTTTGCCGTCGACCAGGTGAGCGACGTGCCGCAGACGGTTCTGCACCGAATTTCGGCTAAGGCCTCGGCGAACCCGGGGCCCGGTGCGCCGGTTGACGTGACGTACACGGTGGCTCCGAAAGAGGTGGCCGCCGGTACCGCGCGGGTGATCTCGCCGCCGCTGCGCGGTACCAACTGGCTGGCCCAGAACGGCTGCTGCGGCACCGATTTCCCGCACGTCACGTCGCTGGCTCCGCTCAGTGGCGCACTGTCGAACAGTCAGCGGTTCGCGATCGACTGGATGCGGACCGACGATCAGGGTCGCTTCTACGACGGCGACAAGAACAACAACGACAGCTACCTGTCGTACGGTGAGAACATCTACGCCGTCGCTGACGGCACGGTGTCGTCGACACTCGACGACATGGACGCCAACGCTCCCGGCGTCTTACCCGCGTCAGACCCCGTGCTCGCGGCGAAGCTGACGATCGAGAATGTCGACGGCAACCACATCATCCTGGACCTCGGTAATGGGACTTGGGCGATGTACGCCCACCTGCAAAAGGGATCGCTGCAGGTGAAGGCTGGCGACAAGGTTAAGAAGGGGCAGGTGATCGCCAAACTCGGCAACACCGGTAACTCCAACGCGCCGCACCTGCACTTCCAGTTGATGAACGGCCCCGACCTCGCGGGAAGCGACGGCCTGCCATACGTGTTCGATACCTTCGACTACGCCGGTTACGTCGACCCCGCCGCCATCCGTGTCGCCGACGACTTCCTGACCGGCGACTACTTCGCACATCACTCGACCACCCCGCAGACCCGGACCGATCAGTTGCCGCTCAACGAATCGATTGTGAACTTCGCGAATTAGCTACGCGAAATTGGTTTGACGCCCTGTCCGAATGAGCGATGGTCGGACTTGTCAGAGGTGATTTGTACTCTTCGATCGAGCGTCGCGGTTGTGGTGCCGCGACGGTGATCGGAGAGCCTGATGTCTAGTAAAAAAGCCGATTCAAACGACGGCTGCCTGGGGATGGGCGGCCTCATGCTGTTGTTCCTCGTGATCGGCGGCTTGATGATGATTCCGAAAGGCGTGTGGATCGGGTTGGGCGTCCTCGCAGGCCTGGCAGTCGTGGCATGGCTTGGCGTCATAGTTTTTCAAGAGGTCGATAAGCGGAAGCAAGTGCGTTCGGTGGAGCTTGAGAAGCAACGGAAGGCCGCTGCTGTCGCGGAAAAGCAAGCGAGGACGGAGCGACTCGGGTCTGAGAATGCGCGGTCTGTCGACCTGGCGCGCAGTGCCGTCGAGCAGATCGTCGAATCCCGTGCGGCCCGCGAAGGGTGGCTGGGCGACGTTGACTTCGCCGCGGATATCGAAGGTATCGAATCGGACTTTGCGCGAGCGCAAGAACTCCGAATGGTCGCCAACGAGTTGAAAGATCTTCCGGAGCCGAGTCCGGAAGATCGACGACTGTTGGCCGATGCGGTCGCCGCGACAGACAGACTCGAAAACGCCGGACGGGCACGCGTCGCTCTGATCGCCGACTGTGCGCGGGAGGCTGCGCTCGTCGATGAATCTCTGAGTGATGAGGACCAACGAGCACGCACCGAAGAACAGCGTGAAGAGCTTCACCGCAGGTTGAGCACCATGCTCTACGGTGCGGAAGCTTCGGCAACCGAGTCACCGAGCGAAAGTGCCGCCGATCAAGTGTTGGCGCGCGTCGCGGGGTACCGGGAGATTAAGCGGCAGATCGCGGATACAGCTGGCACCGAATAGAGGGCGCTGAAAGTAGCGACGCAAAAGACCCGGGAGCGAACTCCCGGTCCCTTGCTACGTGAATTTGCTACTTGTTCAGCTTTTCCAGCGCGGCAGCCAAGCGTTCGACGGTTCCGTCGACGTCGGTCAGCTTGTCGACGCCGAACAGGCCGATGCGCAGCGACGAGTAGTCCTCGCCTTCGCCGCACTGCAGCGGAACGCCGGCGGCGATCTGCAGGCCAACTTCCTTGAACGCGGCACCGGTCTTGCGGGTGGCGTCGTCGGTGAAGGCAACGACCACAGTCGCGGCGTCGAAGCCCTCGGCGGCCACGGACGGCATGTCGTTGGCTGCGAGGAGTTCGCGGACGCGGGTGCCGAGTTCAATCTGGCGGCGGCGCAGTTCCTCGGTGCCGAGGTCGACGGTCTGGCGCATCAGCTCGACGTTGTGTGCGAGCGAGTCGGTCGGCATGGTCGCGTGGTACGGGGCCGCGCCGTCGACGTACGAGTCGCTGATTGACAGCCACTTCTTCAGATCCAGCGCGAAGCTAGTGGACGTCGAATTCAGGACAGCCTCGCGGCCGCGCTCACGCAGCATGATGTAGCCGGCACAAGGCGTGCCGCTCCAACCCTTCTGCGGGGCGGTGAGGAGAACGTCGATGTCGAGGTCGGCCATGTCGACCCAGAGGGCGCCGGAGGCGACGCAGTCGAGGACGAACAGTCCGCCGACCTCGTGGACGGCGGCGGCCAGCGTCTTGAGGTAGTCGTCGGGCAGGACGATGCCGGAAGCGGTCTCGACATGGGGTGCAAAGACGATCTCGGGGCGCTGCTCGCGGATAGCGGCGACAACCTCGTCGATCGGTGCGGGCGTCCACGGTGCCTGGTGGGCGTCGCTGGTGGGGCGGGCCTGGCAGATCGTGACCTGGTCGGTGATGCCGCCGGTCTCAAGGATCTGCGACCACCGGAACGAAAACAGTCCGTTGCGCACAACCAGTGCGCGGCGACCGGTCGCCAACTGGCGTGCGACGGCCTCCATGCCGTAGGTGCCGCCGCCCGGAACGATGGCGACGCTGTCGGCCTGGTAGGTGGTGCGCAGGATGCCGAGGAGCTCCTGCATGACGCCTACAAACCGCTTGGACATGTGGTTCAGTGAGCGATCGGTGAACACCACCGAGTACTCAAGCAGGCCGTCCGGATCAATGTCGTCATGAGGAAGAGTCACATATTTAGGGTCTCATATTGACCCCGACGGGTTACTCTGGGGCGGATTCGCCCTGGTCCGCCTCGGTCTTGTCGGACTCCTCGCGGACGTACCAGGCGCGGTCGTCGCGTTCCCATCCGATAGATCCGGCGTGCAGCTTGCGGAACTCGCGGAGCACAGGCTTGGCGATGGCGCGGTGCCCGTTCTTCTCGTACACGAACTCAGCCCCGAACTTCGCCTCGATCGCGTCGACAACGGCGACCTGCTCAACCGGGCCGGATTGCCGGATCTCGTCGACCATCCACTGAGCTACTTCTTGTTCCGTTGCCATGGTGTTGAGAGTAGTCAGGGGAAGGGGCGGGACGGGGAATCGAGAAGGTGGGGGTCGCACCGATTGACGGGCTTAGGTAGCGAAATCTGCTTGGCGTCGGTCGTCTAGAAATGTCAGACCCAGATGAGAGTCTCGTGTCATGACCGATGCAATCACCAAGTTCCGCGGAGACTACTTCTTCCTGTCGAACTTTTTCAGATGCGAGTTCGAGGTGCCGGGACTTGGTTACGTCCGGAGCGCCGAGCACGCCTACCAGGCATTGAAGACCGACGCCCTCGAGGCCAGGGCAGAGATCTTGCTAGCCGATTCGCCGCACGACACGAAACGCGTCGGCCGTGAGGCGCCGCTACGGGCCGACTGGGAATTTGGTGGACGTGTCGCGGCTATGCAGTCGGTGTTAGCGGCAAAGTTTAGTAGCCCGGACCTTGCCACTCGACTTTCGGCGACGGGACTGGTGCAACTCGTCGAAGGCAACGAGCACCACGACAACTTTTGGGGCGACTGCGTGTGTGGGTCGCCCGATTGCGTCGATCGGGGTGCAAACATGCTCGGCGAACTTTTGATGGTGATTCGGACAACCGCGACGTGGTCTGGCGACATGGCCCTTTGGTAGAGCGAATCGCGGACATCGATAACTCAGCCGTAGATGTGTCTCGGCGATGTTCTTGAGGTGAGGGCGTGGGTGGGCAATCGCGGCGTTGGGGACTAGCGCGACGGCCGTACGACAGCCATTTCGCGTAGGTGCGTCAGCGCCTCGATTGCTTCATCGATCGCGGCCAACGGGGAGTTGGGCGCGGCCTGAATCTGGGAGATCTGGGTGAGGAGGATATCGCGGGCAACAGTGGAAACCGGCAGGTCTCTGGCGCGTGCGAGGGCCTCAAGATCTGCGAGTCCGTCCTCGTTGAAGCGAACCTGCAGAGTCCGAGTGCGTCTACCGCCACGAGTGGTGACAACGTCGGTGCGCACCACGCGATCGGGTGACTCCTCGATATCGGCGGCTTCGGCGAGTGCCTGCTCAAGGCGGTTGCGAGATTTGCTCATCATCTACTCCGCTGTGTTGTCATGGCTCTGCGCTCGGAGGTGGACAGTCCGAGTGTTTTGCGCCCGCAATACAGAAGTGAAGGGCTCGATCATCTGGGCTTCCCCAACCCCTTCGGCACGCGCAACGACAGCGACACATCGTCGTCGAGATCGAACTGTTTGCGATAGGAGGCGCTGGTGAAGGGAACGCCGTTGGCGTCGTTGTGGAGGGGAACATGCGAGGCCAGGCCCGCAAACCACAGGCCACACACGTGACACTGCAAACGGTCGTGGCTTTCGGCAAGGAATCCCGGCTTGCTCACGGTCATCGATTGCGTGAGTGGCCAGTCGGGGCCGCAGTTCTCCACCAGATACGACCACACTTCTTCGCGTCCACTGCCGATCTCGTCGGCCATCTGAGCCACGCCGTCGAACCGCTTCACCGCCGCCACCATGAACGACTCCCACGACCCATAACCCGCAGCCTTCACACGATTCAGCATGCGTTCCCTCTTGGCCTTCGACGGGACTGCGATCGCCGACTTCGGGGCCAGTCCATGCTGTTTCCGATAGGTCACCGCCGTGAACGATTCACCGTCCGCACCTGAGTGAAGCTTCACGTGTGGGGCCAAGGTCTCGAACCACAATCCGCAGTCGTGACACTGCACGCGATCTCCATCAGAGGCCAGGAAACCGTCGCGACTCTCGCGGTAGGGAAGCGTTGCTGCCCATGGGTCGTCGGACTTGAGCGAACGAGCAAACTTGATGAGGGCCTCACGTTTGACGCCCATCGCCACAGACAATTCGGCAAGGCCGTCGTGATTGCGCGCGGCAGCAACCAGGGCATCGTCGAACGACGCGAACCCAGCATCGGCAATTCGCGCTGCCCAGACATCGTCGTACCCGGCCCACACCGAACGCAGCGAACTTCCCTCGGGCAGTCCGTGTCGACGCTGATAGTTGAGCGTTTCGAGGTGCCTGCCGTCCGACCCCCGATGCGTACGAACGTGCTGGTCGAGCGCACCAAACCAGAATCCGCACTCGTGGCACTGCGCGCGTGAGCCGTGCGCGCCCAGGTGCCCGTCGACGCTCTCCATGATTGGACGTGCCGCATTCCACGCCGAATCAGGAAGGTCAGCAAGAGCTTCAAGGACCGCGAACTCTGACATTCCGAGATGCTCGGCCAGCTCCGCCGGATTCAAGTACTCGGTGGCCGCGAAGGCGAGTGCGTCGCTCCATGTCGCGAACCGGGACGACAATCCCAAACCATGCGCCCGCTGATACGACTCGTACGTGTACGACACATGATGGCTCAAGCGGGTGAACCACAAGCTGCACTCGTGGCATTGGGAGTAGTCGCCGTCGGTGGCCAACGTGCCGGGCACGCTGAGTTGAAACTCGCCGACGGCAGCCCGCACCGCCGCCGGGTCGACGGCTTTCAACGCATTGCCAACGGCATCGCTGCGGGCACCAAGTAGGTCGCCGAGCTCGGCGAGACTGATACGGGCCCGTGCCGCAAAGGCCACCACATCGGGCCACGAGTCGAATCCGCCGATCGCTAAGCGCTGCGACCAGTGACTGCTCGGCCGATCGTCGGCCCCGGAAGTGCTCAGTCGAGTGTCGTCGTCGAGACCGTGCCGTTCCCGGTACGACGCGGGCGTCAACGGGTCCCCGGCATCGTCGCGATGACCGGTCAGATGTTGGCTGAGGCGTTGGAACCAGATGCCGCAGTCGTGGCATTGGAGGTGGTGACCGTTGTCCTCAAGAT
The DNA here is from genome assembly GCF_056682775.1 of Gordonia sp. 34D. Classification (NCBI taxonomy): domain Bacteria; kingdom Bacillati; phylum Actinomycetota; class Actinomycetes; order Mycobacteriales; family Gordoniaceae; genus Gordonia; species Gordonia sp. 34D. The sequence continues at coordinate 494,061 of NZ_CM155293.1, forward strand.
GGCCGTAGGTGCTCAACCGGAACTCAGCGGTGGCCACGAACGGGTCGACGGGGTTGTCGTCGGTGACGAGTCGGATGACGTCCTCGCCGCGAATATCGACGCGCTCACCCATCGACGCGGTCGTCTGCCCGCTGGTGACAGCCCACCGAACAAAGGCGGTGATGTCGTCGAACCCGGCGAATTGGATCCGCTCGACGATTTGCGCGAACGGGGAGCCCGTCAGCTTGGAGTCCGTGATGCCGCGACGGTGGGCGGCAGCGATGCGGGCGGCATGGTCGAGTTGCCAGTCGGGGTCGAGTTGATCGAGTCGGTCCTTTGCGGCGAGCGGTGCATCACCACTCTTGAGATGACCGCGACTGGTGTTCAGCCATGCGGCGAGGGGACCGGTGGCATCGAGAAGAGTGCCGGTGTCAGCGACATGCGCCTCGGCGAGAGCGAGCATGCGTTGCCACTTTGGTGGGAGAACGGTGCCGACTGCCATGCCAGCATTGCGTGTTTCTTGTGTCGTCACGCCAATCCGTGCGGCAATGTCTGGCCACGTCTTGTTGTTGTCTAGGGCCCAGTCGACGGCGTCCTGCCACGACGACCATCCCGACGCACCGAGCCGCTCTTTCCACAGTGTTCGGGCGCGGGAGTCATATTCGACGGCGACGTCCCCGTCCTGCGGGTAGGTGCCAGCCACAAACTTGTGGGTGTTCAGCGGGCCGGCCTGATCGATGCGCTGTAGAGCATTGGCGCGGGCCCGGACCTGCGTCTCGTCGGCCACCAACGACACTTCCGGTGCCAGGCCCCACTCTTTGCGATAGGCGTCAGCGTTCGATCCGTGGGTATGTCGAATGTGGCTGTCGAGCGCGGCAAACCACTCGCCACACTCGTGACACTGCACCCGATGACCGTCGGACGCTAGCGTCCCGTGGACTGACTCGAAGGAAGGGCGCATAGGGGGACGTAAGTGGTGACGGTGTCCAATTGGCGCATCCTCGCGTCGAGCCGCGGCTGGGAGTTGGAGCGACGAGAAATTCGCGTTAGGTGTCGGACGATCGCGTTGGGTGTCGGTATTGATCGACACCCAACGCGATTGAGTGACACCTAACGCAAGGAACCTGTCAGTGGGGGTGACGCAGGGCTGGGAGCCAGCGGGTTGTCACGGGCTCCTCGATGCGTCGGCACCGCTTCGCTCCGCCGACTTACTCGGAGATCGGGGGTAAGGAGGTTTCCGGCGGAAAGGCGACGCGGCACCCGATGTTCCGCTCGACCGTGTTCGCCCAGGTAGTCCGAGTGATCAGATATCCGAGATGATCAGCCGTGCATTAGCGGCGATCGTGCAGACCATTGCAGCGGACGATCCGGCGGTCCGGGAACAGATCCTTGAAATTCTAGGGCCGATAGCAGACGACGCGCACGCCGCCGTTGAGGCGACCTTGGAGGACGTTCTGAGTGCGCAGGTGTGGGGTACAAAGGTCCACAAGGCGTTTGAGAACCTCGTCGATGAGATGGCGGACCAGATCGCGGAGGTACTTGGTGAAGGCTTTAACATCCATACCGAGGAATCAATCGAAAAAGGACGTTCGCCCAGAATTGGCAAGGACGGCAGTATCGACTGGGAACCACGCGGAACACCGAATACGATCCGTCCCGATGTGATCGTCACGCAATTGATCGATGGAGTGGAGACCCTAGTGCTCATCGTCGATTTGAAGACTGGTAAGGCGGGGATTTCGAAGGCGTGGGCGCGGAGTCTGCGGGATATCTTCAGCATCCCAGGCGAAAAATTAGGTGACCCGATACAGGAACTGCGGCCGAGTTTGCCCCGGCCCACCCAGGTATATGACGAGGAGAAAATTCTGTGGCAATAAGCGTGAAGCAATGGCGATCGGTGATTGCAGAATCGGCTGAAATTCTCGGCGACGACTGGCATGTTGCAGGTAAGGGTCGCTATACCGCCCTAGTTCGGAGTCGACCTCAATGGTTGTTTCATCTGGTCTATCAAGAACCGACCTCAAACGGTCGTTTGGTTGCGTATCAGGGGCTTCTGTCGGCACCTCTGCCGGGGAGTGAGTCTGGTCAGGGTGGGGTCACTGGCGGGCAGTTCCGCGACCCCGAACGCCCCGATCTGCGATTCAAGGATGTTAGTGACCCAGGCGTGGTTGCAGAATTTGCTCAAACGGCTTCTCGATTGAAGCTTGATCCGGTGTTTGACGTGAGTAAAGCTCTGGAGGTTGAGGAGGACTACTATGTTCGCAACTGTGAGCGGGGCAATGAGGATCGTATTTACAGCGGAATGACATTGCGTCGCCTTATTTCTTTGCGAGTGTTGTGCGGTTCGAGGCCGTTGCCGGATCTGGTTTCTGATGTCCGTCGAGTCTTGGTCGACGATGAGTTTTCGTCATTCGGGATTTTGGGGGACCGCAGTCCGGATCGGGGTGAGGCTCGGAATCGGGCGATGTGGCAGGACTTGTTTGCGCGGTTGGAGGCTGCGGATCGTCCTGCGGTGGAGGAGTTGTTGGCGCAGACGAGGTTTGATTCATTGCGGGCGTTTGGGCTTGCTGAGGAAGATATTCCTGATCCTATTTTTCCGAAAATGGAGGTGCAGTGGTGAGTACGTACGGGTTGGTTGTTGTTGCTGATCTGCCAGATGCTGGCGCGGCTGAAGCGTTGGTGGCGCGAGTGAAGGCGGCGTTGATTGCGAGTTGGGGTGCTGGTGAGTCGCCGGTTGAGGACCTGGAGTACGAGGTCGTCGACGTGGACGCCGGTGTTCGGGTGTCGATCAATGTGCAGGGGATGGTTGCTGATCGTCGGGAGGCTGACTTCTTCGCGGGGGCGCCGGCAGGACGTGCGGTGATCTGTGAGGACGGCGATGAGTACGGGGTCCTGTTCCAGGTGTGGCGTTTGGATCCGGCCGGGAGTGAGTGCGTGTACCGGGCGTACGTGCATGACCCCGACGAGGATCCGGAACCGGCGACGGCGGCGCGGGCGATCACCGGTGCTGAACCGGCCGCGGCTGCGGCGGAACTTTACGGTGTTGATCCGCAGGTGCTGCTTGACCTCGAGGCAGATCCCAGTCCTGTTAGCGATGAGTTGGGTGTGATCGGAACGCCGTTCGAGCCGTGGCTATCGCACTTTGGGGTGCAGTGGCCCGACTTGGGATGAGGTGACAAGGGTGCCAGCGTGACGGCTCGCCTCGATGTGCTCGAGGCGAGCCGTCGTCGTTGGTGGGGCGCCCGGAATTTTGAGCGTCACTCGAGCGACGAGGAGTTTGTGTTAGGTGTCGGCTCGGGCTGCGCGGGCTGGGAGCCAGCGGGTTGTCACGGGCTCCTCGATGCGTCGGCTCTGCTTCGCTCCGCCGACTTACGCGGGGATCGGGGGCGAGGCGACGTGAGCGCCGCTACCGGTCGGCCTTCCTGATCACCAGGTGCGCAACGCCGGAGGCCGTTGGCTCGCCGTTGAGGAGTTCGACGAGAGGTTCGCCGTCCTTTGGCCGGATCCGTTCCACACCGCCGTACATGCCGAATGCGCCGTCCTCGGGGAGAACGCGAGTGCACAACAGGTCTCCCTTCTTGGGGACGGCGGCCGAACGTATTTCGACCGACTTGTCTGTCCGAAGGTCGGTGGCATGGAAACCTTCACCCGGCGTCACCGAGTCAACCCGAAGCACTGTGCGCCCGCGCTCTAACAGGTCCTTGCCGCTTTTCACGTCGTCGGCCGGAAGAATTCTGGCCGCGGTCTCCATCAACTCCTCGACGAGACCACCCTCGACGAGGATGAGGTCCGTCAAAACGTCAATGTTCATCATCGTCGGTGCGTCGAACTCGGGGAGATGTAGACGGTCGATCTGCTTGTCACACAGGTCGTTGTAGTCGAGGTTGTATTTGCTGATGACCAAGAACTCCTTGAACTTGGTCCACAACGCAAAGTTGCGCTGCTGCTCGCTGAGGTGGGTCGGCGCATTGGAATCTGGGAACTCGTCGAGCACGGCGAGGGTGTCTTCAAAGACGTCGGGGCCAGCCTTCAGGAAGTAGGCCCGAGCGGTTGCGAACTCATTGCGAAACAACGCGAAAGTCCCCAGGACCTGTTGGGAGGCCAGCGCGTTCGGGTTCGACGCCACGATAGTTTTGGCGAGCTCCTCGGCTGCTTCCGGATCGCGGTCGTTGATCGCGGCCATCATGGCAATGGACTGCAGGCTCGACGGGTTGGGAATTTTGACCCGATTGGTCAAGCTCTTCACCGCGAGTCGGTAGCCTGCGGCCGTGGGTGCGGGGCCCGAGCCTGGATCGGGTCGGCCTGGCTGCAGAGTATCGAGCATCATCGTGACGACGGCCCCGGTGATCTCCGGGTCGGCGAACGAATCGAAGAAATGCGGGTCGTCAGTGATCTGTTTGGCGATCGCGAAGCGGTGCTCAACCTCAGGCGTGCGAGCCAACTGATCGAACGCGATGACAGCGGGGATGGCGTCTTCGTCGACCCCGTACTCAAAATCCAAGAAATCGTAATCGTCAGACACACTCCCACCGTCGTAGCCCGCGTACTCAGATGTCTTGGGTCCCGCGCGGAGAAAAGTGCCATGCTCGAATCATGCTGCGGCACGTGTTGAATGCGGTTGCGATCGTGATGATCGCGGCGATCTCGATTGCCGTTTCGCTGTGGCTGACGCCGATGCAAACAGCGACGGCCGTTGGACAGTCGGTCCGGGTGGGGGCGGCGGCACCGTCGTGGTCGTGGAGTGGACCGGGAGAAGTGGACCTGTTCGGTCAGACGTTGCCGACGGTCATCGACTTTCCTGGCCCGGTGCGCCCGCGGTTGGAACTGACGAACCTGCAGCTGTCGAGCGAGTTGGGCGACCTCGTCGGCCCGACCGCGTCGTCGGCGTCCCGTGAGGCCGCCCAAAACGACCTCCGCGATGCGCTCGTCAACGGCTGGCGCAACTATCTGATCATTCAGGTGTTAATCGTGCTTGGGGTGTCGCTCCTGCTGATGGGTGCGCTGGTCGGCTGGCAGCGGCTGTCGTTGAAGGCGTCGATCGTGACGATCGTCGTGGGAGTGCTCGTCGCCTTGGCTATCAACGTCGGCGCCGTCGTGGCCACAGCGATTTCCGCGGCCGACGACCTGCGCGGGATTGATTCGCTCGCGTCGTTGGTGGGTGCGGCGACGGTCCCACCGCCGGTGACGCCGGGCCCGCTGCCGAAACAGGGGAGCGTGGTGGTGATTGGCGATTCGACCGCTGCGGGAATCGGGAACCCGCCACTACCGAATCCGACACCGCAAGATTCCGCGTGTGAACGGACCAGCGGATCGTTCGCCGTCGCCCTCGACCGCTCGCCCGAATGGCACGTCACCAATATGGCGTGCAGCAGCGCGACCATCCACAACGGCCTACTCGGCGAGCAAAAGCGCGGCGACCTGACTCTGCCGCCCCAACTGCCCGCCGCGCTGGCCGCAGAACCGAGCGCGCTGATCATCAGCATTGGGGCAAACGACGTCGGATGGTCGTACATGGTGGGCTTGTGCGCGACCCTGCCCGACTGCGGTGGCGCTGCCGGGCAAGCGTTCTTTAATAAGAATCTCGCGACCTTTACCCGCGACTACCTCGTGCTCTTGATGCAGTTGAAGGCGTTGCCGAAGCCGCCGGTAGTCGTGATTAACCAGTATTACGATCCGCTGCCCGGCGACAGTTCGTGCATCCTCGACCGCGGCATCACCCCGGCGAAGGCCGACCTGCTGCGCGGCTGGCTGGAATCGCTGAACACGGTGTTGGCGCAGGGCGCGGAGTCGGCGTCGTTCAAGACGGCCAAGCCGTCGTTTGACGGCCACGGCCTGTGCTCGCCGGATCCGTTTGTCCAGGGGCTCGACGGAAAGGCGCCGCTGCACCCGACGACGGCCGGCGGCTTGGCGATCGCACTCGCCGATCAAGGCGTGCTGCTTGAGGCTGGGATCCGGTAAGGCGGGTTTTCTCCCTCCGGGCGTTCCCCTTTTCTGTCACGATTCGACCGTCCCATCACCAAACACCGCGATCGGTGACGGAAAGGGCGATCGGGAGGGCGCGGATGTGACAGAAAAGGGGAAATTCAGGGGCGCGCGGAGCCTACCTGAGCGTGGAGGAGGCCGGGCCAGGCGGCGAGGTCAGCGGGGGTGTGGGCCACCGTCAACGACGCCGACGGCAGCAGGTCGACGAGCACTTCGGCCGTCGACAGTGGATGCCCGGGATCGTCGACCCACGCGAGGATCGACGTCGGCACGTGGATGCCAGCGATCATGTCGGGAGACGGAAGATCGCTCGCGGCCGCCCCGCGCAGCACCGACGGCAGCAGGTTGGCGACGATGTCGGGCACCGTCTCAGCGACACCGGCCAACGTCGGCGGCTGCGGTACGGCACGACCGGCCTCGACGAACGCATCGACACCGTCGCGCTCAATCAACTCCGCGGCCGCCCGATAACCGTCGGCCATGGCGATCCGCGTCGCCCACGCGGTCGGCGGAATGACGAGGGTCAGGCCCGAGAACCGCTCGGGATCGAGGGTCGCCGCATGCAGCAAGGTGCCGGTCCCCATCGACGGTCCGACGCCGTGCACACGTTCACCCGGAAACCATGCGTCGAGCAACTGCAGGAGATCTTCGGCCAGTTGCGGCCAGCGATAATCATCAGCGATGGGCCGTCCTGTTGAACGCCCGTGGGCGCGGGCGTCGTACCGTAACAGTCGGGTCCCGCTGAGGCCGCGACCCAAGTCCAGCCCGAGGGTACGGTCGCGCGCTCGGCTCGACGTTAACCCGTGCAGTTGGACCACCGGACGACCGTGTTCATCGCTGAACGACACGTCGAGTTCGGCCCCCGGAACAGTGAATTTTGCCATCGGATTCCTCCCGAATTGCGGTCGTCGCGATGAGGCGTAGCGTAGCGCCATGCGGCTGACGAACATCGGGCACCTCCGTCTTCCGTTCGGGCGATTGTTCGGCTACGACGTCACCGTGGCCGACCCCGGGCGCGAGCTCCCGATCTCCTTCGACCAACGTCGTCACGTCGGCGCGGGCGACCGTCCCGGATCGTGGATGGCGCTGTCGTTCCGGCTGCCTGCGCCCGTGCCTCGTGAGGAGTTGGCGGCGGCGTGGCTGGCAGTGATCGCGCGGCACGGAACCCTCAGTACGATGTTCGTTCCCACGGTCGACGGCCCGCGCCTGCACGAGGTCGAGATCAGCGCTGGCACGTGGGTAGACCACGACATCGGCACAGGTCAGGCCGTGAACGATGCACTGCGTGAAGTCTTCGACGCGCATTGCCGGCCGTACTCGCGGCCGTCGCACCGGCTGTGTGTTCTTGAGACGACTGCCGGTCCGACGATCGTGGTCGCCGCGGACCATGCGCACGTCGACATGTGGTCGATGCTGGTGATTGTCCGCGATCTGCTCGCCGCGCTCGACCATCGCCTAACCGGCGTCGTCCCCGCGTTCGTCGACCACGCGCGCGCCATGATCGACCGCCCGACGGCACCGGCCGAAATCCGTGATCGGTGGGCGCAGATTCTCGCCGACAGTGGTGATGTGATGCCGCGGTTCCCGCTCCCGCTGGGTGCCCCGGAAATGCAGTCCGAGCGCGTCGAAGTCCGCGACGTTTTCGATGTTGACGACAGTGCAGCCTTCTCGGCGCAGGCCCGGAACGACGGGGTGTCGACGCTGTCGCTGGCAGTGTCGGCCATGACTGCCGTGACGCGCGACGTCGCCGGCCAACCGCTGCGCGCCGTGTTCCCGGTGCACAGTCGGTATGACGCAACCTGGCACGAGTGCGTCGGGTGGTTCATCACCAATTCGGTCCTGGCGTCGGCCAATCCAGATCCTGGTGCGTGCACGGGCGCCGTTCGGGAGGCCGTCAGCCGGGGGTCGTGGCCGCTGGAAGACATCCTGCAACCGTGGGGCGGCGACATGCCCGAAGCGCCTGGGATGTTCGCGATTTCGTGGCTCGACCTGCGCCGCCTCCCGGTTCGCGTCGACTCTTCGAGCATCGACGCCCAGTATGTCGGGGCCGTGATCCGCACCAACGGGGTGATGCTGTGGTTCATCCTCGACGAGAACGGCCTCCACCTCCGGTGCCGCTATCCGGACACGGCGGAAGCGCGGACGAATGTCGGGCACTGGCTCGACGAACTCGTCGCCCGACTGCAGGCGAGCGCGCGGTCGTCGGCGGGGGATGTGCTCAATGTCGGTGGCCGTCGCTTTCGCGTGCAGCGTGCCGCTCGCGCCGACGTCCCGGCGATCGTGGCGCTCCTGTCCGACGATGAGCTCGGTCGCACTCGCGAAGGTGCGGAAGTGGAGCGGTATGAGGCGGCTTTCGACGTCGTCGCGCGGGACCGTTCGCACTATCTGGCGGTGGTGCGCGACGGTGACGACGCGATCGTCGGCACGATGCAACTGACCGTGATTCCAGGGCTGTCGCGCGGCGGCACCACGCGGCTGCAGATCGAGGGTTTGCGCGTCGCGGACGGGGCGCGGTCGCAGGGGTTGGGCACGGCAATGCTCGATTGGGCGCAAGCCCATGGTCGGGCCCACGGCGCCCAATTGGTGCAGGTGACGACCGATGAGGTGCGGGAACGCGCCCGCGCGTTCTATGCGAAGGCAGGGTTCGCGTCCGAGCATGTCGGGTTGAAGCGCACTCTGTAAGCGCGATACCCGCTGTTCGTTTCGCGTTCACTCCGACGATCGAGTTTGGTGACCTGACGACTTTACGGTCGGCCCATGCGAATCCCGTTACAACTGTTTACCGCTGGTGGAGACGACGTTGGTCGTTCCGCCCGCTCGCGCGTCACCTGCAAGTACAAGTGCGGTGAGGCGTGCTGGCATGAACCGGGCAACACCAGCGATAACAGGTACTTCCGCGACGTCGCCCGGACAGCGTTGTCACGGCGGACGGTGTTGCGTGGCGCAGTCGGTGCGGTCGTGGCCGCGGGAGCGACGTCGTTCCTGACTGCCTGCGGCGACGACACCACGACCACCGCGAGCGGCCCCTACGACGGCATGCGCTTCGACCCGGTGAAGCCCAACACCGACGACGCCTTGATCACGGCGAAAGGCTATGACCAGAAGGTCGTGGTCCGCTGGGGTGATCCCGTCCTACCTGGCACACCCGAGTTTGACTTCGACAATCAAACACCCGAAGCGCAGGCGGGCCAGTTCGGCTTCAACAACGACTTTGCCGGTCTGATCCCGATTGCGGGCGTGCCCGGGCATTCGTACCTGGTGGTGAACCAGGAGTACACGACCGAGCAGTTCATGTTCCGCGGGTACAAGGAAAAGGAACCGACCGAGAAGCAGGCGCGGATCGCGATGGCCGCTCACGGCATCACAGTTCTCGAGGTCACGGATTCCGTCAAGGACGGCTCGCTGACGCCGGTTGTTGGGCCGCGCAATCGTCGGATCACCGCGAGCACCCCGTTCCGGATCACCGGGCCGGCTGCCCGCACTGACCTGGTGAAGACCACCGGCGACCCGACCGGCACCACGGTCCTCGGCACCATCGCCAACTGCTCCGGCGGCATCACCCCTTGGGGCACCATGCTGTCCGCCGAGGAGAACTTCAACAACTACTTCTCCAACACCAGCAAGGTCACCGACAAGGCCGCGGCCGCGCACCTGAAGCGCTACGGCTTCGAGGACGACTCCGACTACCACCAGTGGGGTCAGTTTGAGCCGCGCTTCGACCTCGCAAAAGAATCCAATGAAGCCAACCGTTTCGGGTACGTCGTGGAAGTTGATCCCGACGACCCGCAGTCGACGCCGCTCAAGCACTCGGCACTGGGCCGCCTGAAGCACGAGGCCGCGACCGTGTGGGTCGTCAACGACGGTCCCGCGGCGGGCACCGTCGTTGTCTACTCCGGCGACGACGAACGCTTCGAATACATCTACAAGTTCGTCTCCAGCCGCAAAATCACAGAGGGCGACAAGCGGCACAATATGGGCATCCTCAGCGAAGGCACCCTGTACGTGGCGTCGTTCTCCAGCGATAGGCCCGTCACCGTCGACGACGCCGCAGGTACTGGCAAGTGGCACAAGTTGATGACCGTGAACGCGGACGGTTCGGCGACGTCGCACGTCCAGGGCATGACGGCGGCTGAGGTTGCCGTCTACACTCGCGAAGCCGCGGACAAGGTCGGGGCCACCAAGATGGATCGTCCCGAAGACATCGAACCCAACCCGGCCACCGGCAAGGTGTACGCGGCGCTGACGAACAACAGCAAGCGCGGTGTCGACGGGAAGCCGGGACGCGACGCGACCAACCCGCGCAACGAGAACAAGAACGGCCAGATCCTAGAAATCACCGACGACCATGTCGGTGAGAGTCTGACCTGGGACCTTCTCCTTGTCTGCGGCGACCCGGCGGAGGCCGACACCTACTACGGCGGCTTCGACAAGACGAAGGTCAGCGCCATTTCGTGCCCCGACAACGTGGCGTTTGACCCGCACGGCAACCTGTGGATTTCCACCGACGGCAACGCTCTCGACAGCAACGATGGACTGTTTGCGGTCGCCCTCGACGGCGACCGCCGTGGCGAAACCAAACAGTTCCTGACGGTCCCGCGTGGCGGCGAAACCTGCGGCCCGATCATCGACGACAAGCGCGTCATCGTCTGCGTTCAGCACCCGGGCGAAGACGACGACCACTCCGCGGACAAGCCCTTCTCGCACTGGCCCGACGGTGGAAGCTCCCAGCCACGACCGTCGGTGGTCGCAGTTTGGCGCAGGGGCGGCGGTTCGATCGGCATGTAGGTGTCAGCGCGTTGAGTTTGCGACCTTATGCGTAGCAAATTCAACGCGCTCGGCGTGTTGTGGAACCGAACGGGTAGCCACTGCGTCCAACTTGGGTGGAGTACAACGGGGAAATTGCACAACTGCTCGCAGCCCGAGACGGCGTCGTTACGACGGCGCAGGCCCTGGAGTGTGGTCTCACGCGGAGACAGATCGCGCGCCGGGTCGATCAAGGTGACTGGGTTCCGATGGCGCGGGCGATCTTTCGATCTGCGGCACATCCGCTGACGGAGGCGGTGTTGGTCCGGGCCGCAGTCCTGGCGCATCGAGGCGTCGCCGACCGAACCACCGCCGCGTGGTGGCACGGCATGCTGCCCAACCTGCCGCATCAACTCACGATTGCCGCTCCCAACCGCATCCACCCCGGGCGATGGCGGTTCGGTGACGTTGATCTATCTCGACGGTTTCTGCACCCGGTCGATGTTGTTGAGGTTCGCGGTCTTTCGGTCACCTCGCTGCCGGCGACGGCAGTGTTCGCCGCGGTCGCCCTTGACGACGGCACCAGGTTCCTCGATCGGGTCCTGCAACAGGGCCGGGTCCGGGTCGATGAGCTGGTGTCGATGCTGGAGCGCTACGCGGGAACCATCGGTATGCCGGAAGCACGCGAACTCGTGCGAATTGCTTCGGAGGATTCGGAGTCGGAGGCTGAGCGACTGTTTGTGCGCCTGCTGCGCGAAGCCGGAATCACAGGTTGGGTGCAGCAGTATCGGTTTGGTCGGTGGCGACTGGACTTTGCCTGGCCGGAACTGCAGGTTGCGGTCGAGATCGACGGCTGGGCCTTTCACTATCAGCACGACCGCTTCGGGTCCGACCGCGCGAAGCTGAACGCCCTCGAGGACGCCAAATGGCGCAAGAAGGTCTACACCTGGCACATGTTGAACGAGAAACCAACGGAGACGATCGAAGAGGTCGCGGCACTCTTGTCCGATGCAGCCGAATCGCGTTGAGTTTGCCACCGTATGCGTAGCAAACTCAACGCGATTCGCCGAAACTACAAGACAGCCTTCTGGTACAGCCCCACGACTACCGCGCCACCCAAGCCAATGTTGTGCTGCAGGGCTAATTGCGCGCCGTCGACCTGCCGCTGGTCTGCGGTGCCCCGCAATTGCCACGTGAGCTCGCTGCACTGTGCCAGACCGGTGGCGCCGAGGGGGTGGCCCTTCGAGATGAGACCGCCCGACGGATTCACCACGCAACGACCACCGTAGGTGGTCTCGCCGTTCTCGATGAGTTTGTGGCCCTCGCCGACCTTCGCCAGGCCGAGTGCCTCGTAGGTGATGAGTTCGTTGGCGGAGAAGCAGTCGTGGAGTTCGATGACGTTGACTTCGTCGATGCTGCGGTCGGCTTGGGCGACGACGAGTTCGGCGGCCTTGCGGCTCATGTCGAAGCCGACCGCGGAGATGGCGCTGTCGCCGAACGACGACGCGGTGTCGGTCACCATGGCCTGGCCGAGGATTTCGACGGCCTGGTCGGCGAGGTCGTGTGCGCGGACGAAAGTTTCGCTGGCCAGCACGACCGCCCCGGAACCATCAGAGGTGGGCGAGCACTGCAGTTTGGTGAGTGGCTCATAGATCGAGCGCGATTCGCGAATCTCCTCGAGCGTGTACTCGTCTTGGAACTGGGCGTACGGGTTGTTGACCGAGTGGCGATGGTTCTTTTCGCCGATCATCGCGTAATGCTCGGGCGCGGACCCGTAGCGCTCCATGTGCTCGCGGGCGGCAGCCCCAAACATGTACGGCGCAATCGGCTGCTGCGGCTCGTACAGCTTGGCGAGCGTCATCACATGCTTTTCGAGCGGGCTGGTGCGGTCGGTGTATCCGGCGGCGAGCGAACCGCGCTGCATCTTCTCAAAACCCAAGGCCAGGACGCAGTCCGCACGACCACCGCGGATCGCTTCGGCCCCGAGATAGATGGCGGTGGACCCGGTGGAGCAGTTGTTGTTGACGTTGACGATAGGGATCCCGGTGATGCCGAGTTCGTAGACGGCGCGCTGGCCGGAGCAGGAGTCGCCGTAGACGTAGCCGACGTAGGCTTGCTGAATTTGGTCGTAGGTGACGCCAGCATCGTCGAGGGCCTTGGTCCCTGCCTCGCGGGCCATGTCGGGGTAGTCCCAGCCTTCGCGGGATCCGGGCTTTTCAAATTTCGTCATGCCAACGCCGACGACGAACACGCGATTACTCATTCTGTGACTCCTGACCAGGTTGCCGGTGTCCTTCGACATTAGTGATCGGGCGGGGGCTACGAGTGCTTCTTGATCGACGGACTACGTGTGGTCGATAGGCTGGGTATATGACCCAGTGGCTCGACGATCGCAGCATGTCAGCGTGGATGGCGTATGTGTGGCTGCGTATCCGCGTGGAAGGCGAAATCGCGTTCGATTTGGAACGTCACGGGCTGTCGGCGCCGGACTACGACGTCCTTACGACTTTGTCCGCGCAACGCGACGACAGTATGCGGGCCCGCGACCTCGCGAAGTCGTTGACCTGGCACAAGGCACGACTGTCGCGTCATCTGGCGCGCATGGATAAGCGGGGCCTGGTCACGCGGTCGCCAGCGCCGGAAGATGCGCGGGGAATCGTTGTGGCGTTGTCGCCGCACGGCCGCGAGCGGTTGGAGGCTGCGGCCCCCGACCACGCTGCCCTGATCCAGCGCATGTTCGCCGATCAGCTCACCGAAGCCGAGATTGATGCGCTGGTGTCGCTGTCGTCGAAGGTGGTGGCGGCGGCCGACCGGGAAGCCGAGGCGCGGACCGTTACGTGACCACGACGTCGCGGCGGGCCCGGTACTCCTCGATGGTGAGGCACTGGAGTTGGGAGTAGCTGCCGCCGCGGTTTTCGACGTAGCCGACGGCGGAGACGAAGGGTTCGATGGTGTAGATCTTCGTCAACGGGGTCACGATCAGGAGTTGCAGGCCGAGGCGCGCGAATAGGGAGAGCGCGTAGCGTGCCGAGTCGTCGGAGCCGCGACCGAAGGCCTCATCGATGACGACGAAGCGGAAGTCGCGCGAGCAGGTGGCGCCCCACTTCAGATCGAACTGGTACGCCAGCGAGGCCGCCAGAATCGTGTACGCCAACTTCTCCTTCTGGCCGCCCGACTTACCGTCCGAGTCGGTGTAATTCTCGTACTCGGCGTCAGTGTCGAGGTAGCGCTCCGATGCCGCGAACGTGACCCAGTTGCGGACATCGGTCACCAACTCGGTCCACTTGCGGTCCACATCGGTGAAGCCCTCGCGGCCGCGGAAGCGTTCGACGAGCGCCTTCACCAGCAGGAACTTGTCCTCGGCGTAGCTTTCGGTGGTCTCTTCGCCTTCGGCGTCGGCCTCGAGGGAGCCGTCGCTGCAGCGTCGAAGGTCGGCGCGGAACTCGCGAATATCTTGCGCGGCAGTCGGGTTCACGTCGAGCCGAATGTAGCGGCCCGGGTTGTATTCGATGCCGGCGAGGGACTCGTTGATCGTGTCGATTTTCGAGGAAATCAGGTGTACTTCTTTGTTGAGCTTGGCGGCGAAGATCGCGATGTCGCGGATCGCGTTGGTGTTCAAGTAGTTCTTGAACTCCGACTCGAAACGCGGCAGGTCGTCTTCGGCCAGACGCCGGTGCAGTTCCCGGTACTCGTCGGCCGAGGCGATATCGGCGTCGAACTCGGTGGTTAGTACGGGGTGACTGCGATTGAAGTCCGACATCCGCGCCACCACCCGAGTCTCGAAGGTGCCCGCGCGTGAGGAGTGCTGCTCTGACGAATCAGTTAGGCGCTCGGTCATCGAGACCTCCAACTCGCCGCACTCAGCGACGGTCAGTGGCTCGGCGGATCCCTCCGCGACGGTGGCGCGGTACTCGGCCACCGACGTCGCGATCGCCTCGAAATGGGGTTCGGCGTCGGCGAACTCGGGTTCGGTGGTGACAGCTTGGGCGGCGGCGCGCGACTTCTCGCCCTGGTCGCGCATCATCTCCAGGCGGGAGACCTTGTCGCGCAGACCATCTCGGGTGGCATCGGCGGCCGAGAGTTGCTCGCGGGTCGCGGCAATCGCATCGGTGACCTCCGCGAGTTCCGACGACGACCGCTCCAAGTCCGACTTTCGCTGCGTCAGTTCCGCGATGCGTGCGGCCGACGAGGCCCAGTCGATCGCGTCGAAACTCGGGTAGGCGTCGAGGCTGGTCAGCGCATTGCGCCGACTCATCAGGATCCGACGACGCTCCTCCAACTCGGTAACCTCGGCGTCGACCCGATTGAGGTGGTCTTGCACGCGCTGCCCGGCGGTGAAAAGGGCAGTGATCTTCTGCTCGTTACTCCACCCGAGAACATAGTTGCGTCGGTCGTCGACGCGCTGCGAATCGTCCTTTTCGTGGCGGCCACCGCCCGAGCGGACCTGCCCGGATTCGGTAACCGCAAATTCGGCGGCGCGGAACTCCTCGAGCGTCTCGGCGCACAGGTGGCGAGCGCGCTCAAACAGTCGGCGTTCCAGCCACCGCTCAAACGGGCCTTCCTTGATGTCGATCTTGTGGGCCAGCGCGCCAGCCGGGGGAGTCGCCACCCCCTTCGACGAAACATGGTCGGACACTTTGAAATACACGACGCGACCACCGAGGTGGTTGGCGTCGATCCAGGCCGAAACCTCGTCGTAGCGGTCGGTGGAAACCAGCAACGACAGCCCGAAGCCGCGCAGCACACGCTCGGCGGCCCCCTCCCAGCGGGACTCGTCGTCGCGGACGCCAATGAGTTCACCGACGAAGGGGAGTTCGTCGTGATCGATGCCGACACCGGTGCAAATGAGTTCACGGATTCGGAGATTGCGGTCGGGAATATTGCTGGTGCGCCCGCGGAGGCTAGCGATCTCGCTCGCCACTCGACGACCTTCACCGTCGAGTTCACGGCGGCTGTATCGGACCTCGTTGATCGAGTTCTCGACTTCGACGGTGTCAGCGTCAAGGGCGGTTACGGCGTCGGACACCTCGGTGCGACGGTGGTCGAACTGCCCACGATCTTGCACCGGGGCCAGGCCTGCGTCGTCGATGAGGCGCGAGTACCGCTCGTGCGCGACGGCCCGTTCTTCTCGTTGGCGTTGGGCTTCGGTGATCTGCTGTTCGAGTGCGGCGATGTCGGTGCCGCCGAGGCCAGCTTGTCGTAACTCCAACTCGCGCAATGCGATTCGCAGATCGGCCAGGTCACGGTCGACGGTCTCCAGAGCGGTGCGCGCGGC
The DNA here is from genome assembly GCF_056682775.1 of Gordonia sp. 34D. Lineage (NCBI taxonomy): Bacteria > Bacillati > Actinomycetota > Actinomycetes > Mycobacteriales > Gordoniaceae > Gordonia > Gordonia sp. 34D. The sequence continues at coordinate 510,040 of NZ_CM155293.1, forward strand.
GACGAGATCCCGGTTGTGGTTTTCGAGGTCGGCAGCGAGAAGGTTGTACTTTTGCTGCGCAAAGTACGACCGCAGAGCGCCGCGTCGTTCCTTCAACTCGGCGGCCATGGCTGTGTGGCGACGGTACTTGTCGTCGTCGGCCAGCAGCGGACCCAACTGTTCCAGCTGTGATCGTGCGAGGACGACAGCGTCGTGCGCGGCGGTGAGATCCTCGAAGTGGCCGACCATCGTGTCGACCCACCCGCTGGAATCGAATGGCTCCAACATGTGGTCGCGGACGAAGTCGTTGAGGTTGCCGACGGCCTTCATCGAGACCGTCTGGTGGAACAGTTCCATGGCCTGCTCGGAGCGGATCGCGAGCGAACGACGGTAGTCGCGGCCGTACTCGGGGAAGTGCTCGTGGATGCGAGTATCGCTGTCCTTCAAGCGCTTTCGCAGTGCGCGGAGGTCGGAGCCGAAGTCGGCGAAGTCGGTGGCAATATCGAGGGCACGGTCGGTGACGGTGAAGAACCGCTCCGGTTGGCCGCTGTCGTGGCGCATGGAAAACACCTGCGCCAGGGTGACCGTTTCGTCGTAGCCCTCGTTGGCGAAGACACCGAGGATCACCGAGTAGTTGCTCATGCCGCGCAGCGCTACGGGCCGCGAAGCTCCGGTCACTTCGTTGCGTTCGGACTTGTAGTAGCCCAGCACATACGACCGCAAGTCGCGCTCACGGGACTCACCTCCGGCCGCCTTGTTGTAGGCGACGCGGTGCGCGGGCAGCAGAAGCGTGGTGAGGGCGTCGACCAGCGTCGACTTGCCGGAGCCGATGTCGCCGGTGAGGAGGCCGTTCTCGCCGTCGAGCGTGAGGGTCCAGACGCGTTGGTCGAAGGTGCCCCAGTTCAGGACCTGAAAACGCTGCAGCCGGAACCCCGACCGCGCTGAACTCGGGTTCTCCAATTCGGTGGGGGCAAACAGGCCCGTCATAGTTGTTCCTCGCGGGAGATGCTGGCGTACTCCGCCAGATGGGCATCGAAATCGGCCAGCCACTGTGCGTCGACGTAGGCCTTGATGACGCGCCGGACTTCGTATTCGCCATCCTGGCCCGGCATGCGCCGCAGGAAGCCGAGGTCGACGACGCGACGGATGGCGGTGTCGGCTTGATCGATGGTCCGGGCTTCGTTGGTGGTGGCCGGGAAGAATGGACTCACCAGGTCGCGGAGTTGTTCACCGGTCAAGATGAGCCGCTCGCCGGCGTCGGTGGTGTCGTGTTCGGCAAGTTTCTTGCGCAGCAAGGCCAGCAGCAACGAGGTGTGCAGCGGGAGTTGGTGCCGTGCGACAAGCCGCGGAATCCCCAGGTCGGCGAGTTCGTCGTCGCTCTTCGACCGTAGGAAGGCATAGCCCTCAGCCTCGTCGATGACCACTGCGAGGCCCAGCGTCGCGACGTAGTCGCTGACCTGCGACGCCAGCCCGAGCACATGGCGCCACGTCGATTCGGCGGTATCGCGGTAGACGACGCCCTTCATCAGCGAGGTGACCGCGAGCGGAAGGTTGAGCTCGTTGCGGGGCACGGGCCGGCTCATCGGGTCTCCTGATCGGTCGGGTTTCGACGGGCGTAAATGATGCGGGGGATGTGGGCGGTCCGTGTGCCGCCCGCGTCGTCGTTCCAGGTCACCGACTCGTGCGTGTCCTCATCGAAGACTTTCGAGAAACCTTCGTCGGATAGTGAAATGTAGGTGATGAGCTCTGCCAGCCCATGCTCGAGAGGCTTGTCGGCGATCACGTCGGCGAGGGTCACCTGATCGCGGCGGCGCAGCAGATGGCGGACGCCCTCGATGAGGGGTACCGGATCGACGTGGATTTGTTCGAACAATGCCTCCGATTCGCCGTCGGCGTTGCCTTCTTCGATGCCATCGCTCGCCACTTCGACGTTGCTGGAGGGTCGAAACAGTGGTCGCTCGAGGGGGAGGTGAACGTTCGGGGTGGGGGAGTCGATCTCGATGGTGAAGTCGTCGATGCGTCGCTCGCGAACGGCATACGCTGACGTTTCGATGTTCCGCAGCAGGTCCATGACGCGCCGGTTCTCCAGCCAGGCTTGATCGTCGAGGAAGCGCCGCAACTGTTCGGAGAGGCGTCGGACGGTGCCTTGCGCTCGGGTGCCTGCGTCGAGCCAGTCGTGGTGAATGTTGGTGAGGCGGACATCGGCGTCTGCGACATCGTCGAGGGCCTGCGCGCTGCGAACCAGTTCGTCGAGTTCGTCGAGGCGTTCGGCATTGAGAAGTAGGTCGTAGAAGGCTTGAAAGCTGCGACCTTGGTCGGAGTCGCTGATGATGTTGCGGCTGCCGACGATCTCGTCGAGTAGCTCGCCCTTGGTGCCGCGCCAGGTGGCGATTCGCTCGCGCATCTGCCGGTCGAGGGTGCGGAAGTTTGACTCCACTTCGCGGAAGTCGGACAGGAGGGCCCGCGCGATGTCGGCGAACTGCTGGTAGCGGTCGCGGCGACTGGTGGCGTCGAGGACGTGGAAATCGCCCCGTTCAGCGGCGGCGATTTCGGCGTCGATTGCGGCCCGTCGACGATGAAGTTCGGCTAGGCGGATCTCAGCGTCGGTGCTGGTGCCATACACAATCTGACGCAGCAGATCGAAGACGGTGTTGAGGCGTGATTCGGTGCCGACGAAGCCGCGGTCGCGGAGCGAGCGAACCCAGGAGACGGCGCGTTCTACGGCAATGGTTGCGTCGTAGTGTGGTTCGTCGGATTCGATGACGTAGTACTTGCGGAGCCAGCCGGTGTCGGCGGCCGACCATTCGTCCAGGTACGCCTTTGGCGTGCGTGGATACGTTCCTTCGCCGAGTCGCTTGTTCAGGCTGTACAGCTCATCGTCGAGCAGACTGATCAGAGCTGATTCGGAAATTTCGCGGACATTGTCGTCGACAAACACGCGCCCGAGAAACGAGAGCAGCAGGGGTGCGTTGTCGGCGCGCAGGAGGCGCCAGGCCGCGTTGCTCTTCCGAACGGCGACGATTTCGTCGAATTGCACTCGGTCAGGGTATCGACCGGGCGACGGTGCGCCTCACGGTGCCTCGATTGGGGAGTCCTATCGGATGAGTTGGCTGTGGGCTGGCGTCGATGAAGTGGTGTCGGGATCGGGCGCGGTGAAACCGACGATGACGAAGCAGATCACAACCAGTACTCCGATCGACGGGCCTGCGATTCGCCACGGGAGTTTCTTCCAGATCATGGTGCTACCGGCGACGATAAAGGCGAGCCCGAAGAAGGTCATCGCGACGGCCATTCCGGGTTCGGACCAGTCTGTGAGTGCGGCGATCGTGATCAACGCGCCGAACAGCAGGATGACCCAGCCGAGCACTTTCAGTAGCGTCTGGCCGGGGCGCGGCAGGCCAGTGGCCTGTCCGGTGTAGGCAGGCTGGTCCGGATATCGCTGCTGCGCAGGCGTCGGCGTGGGGACACTCGGCGATGTCTGTGGCGCGTCGAAGTCCGGGGGTTCGAACGGGTTGCTAAAGGGGTTAGTCATGCGATTCCTCTCGTACGGCACACGATAGGCCAGGGCTCTGACAACCCTCGCGGTCGCGGCCTCCGTCGATCTTCAGATTGGGTTGAATCGTTCGAGGAGGTCGTAGGTGAGAGTGCGGGCTTGGTCGCGGAGGGTGCTTGCCGACAGGCTGCGGTCGTCGTTCCACGCCGCGACGATGTCGTAGGCGCCACCGATGTAGTGCTGCGTGAGTTGGGGGAGTCGGTGCTGCATGAGCGGCCATTCCTGCTCAAAGACAGCCTGCCGCGACCGGTACCGAACGATGTCGGTCGATGATTGCCGGAACGTGTCGCCATAGGCGCTCGCGAGGGTGAACTCGGCACCGAAACCCCACTCGACACCGTGGAGGAGGCCGGAGTTTGGTGGACCGAAGAGGTCGATCGAGGTTTCGAGGCCCGCGACCACATCCACGACAGGCAGGTCGGTGACTCGGATTGAATACAGTTCGTTGACCGCTAATTGGGCGGCGTGCCGTAGTCCGTCGACCCATGTTGGGCCAAACCGGGCATGCGTGATGATGGCGCGGTGAAAGACGGCGCCGACCGAATACTGCCAGGCCTGACGGACGTGAGTGCGCACGGTGAACGGGGTGATCGGCGTTGACATCAACGCCGGGAATACCCACACGATGTCTTGCTCAATGGGAAGGCCACCGGGCAACAACTGCGCGCCCGACATGTGGGGGCTGGTGCGGGCAGCAGCGAATGCGTTGCTGCGGCGCAAGCGGACAATGCCGTCGGGGTCGAGATCTGCGCTCAACGGCTTCCGCGGTTGCGAGGTCACGACACTCCTAACGCAGGTTGGGGTTGGCTCCACCACTCTAGTGGCGAAGCGCAGCCGTTGCGGGCGTGCGCGGTAGTCCGTCGCGGTGGCGATTAGTTCGTGTTTAACAATTCGCGGCACTGTTCCAATTGCCGTATTGGCGATGAAGCTAGCACCAGGATCCGACAGCTTCAGGCCGAATCGAACCGGAGCGACCGGTGGTGCGGCCCCGGCGTGCTGCAACACACCGTTTTCAAGAGTGTGAGTGACCGCATGCGTGCCCCGTTTGGGAGATAGACGTCCGTGTGTTTGACTGCTGAAGGAATCTGGGGGGCATTCAGGTTCCGTGCGGGGGTCGTCGATCCTCCACGTTCGAGGTTGCGGGACTACCGCGCATCGGACAGCAACTGATTTCACACCTATTGGGGGAACCAAGTGAAGCTCATTCGTCGAACACTTTTTGCCGTTGGAGCTGCGGCAATGCTGCTTAGTCCGGCCGCCGTCTCGGTCGCCAACGCGGCACCGACCACAGCTGTCGGTGGTGGCTCCGGCATCGTCATCAGCGGCAAGTACTTGTGCACCATGACGACAGTTGGCCACGACCGCAGCGGCAATCTCGTCGGGCTGACCGCAGGCCACTGCGGAAACCTCGGTGCGCCCATCTCGCTGGAACGCAATCGCGGCGCGGGCACCATTGGACGCATCGTCACCAAGAGCAAGTCGTGGGATGTGGCTGTGATCCGCCTCGATCCGAGCCGCGTCCGCCCCGTTCGATCGGTGGGGCCCGCCCGCATTTCGCGTGTCGGCACCTACCCGCAGCCGTTCAGCAATGTCTGCAAGTCGGGCCGTACCACCGGCTACACCTGCGGCCCTACTCTTGTTTCCGAGGGTGCCACCGCATTCAATTACGTGTGCGCAGCCCCCGGTGACTCCGGCGGCCCCATCATCTCGAACGGTCGCGTTGTCGGCATGCTTAACGGTGCGCTGACTATCGCGGGCCCCGGTACCTCGATCGAGTGCGTCCACCCGGCGCTTCCGATCTACACGCCGATGGTCGCCACCAAGATGACCGACATCGTTAAGGTTCTCAACCGCACCACGGCGGTCGGCTCCGGCTTCCGCCCGGTGTAACCGAGCACGACGTTCGACGCGGGCCGGGTCTAGACAGACCCGGCCCGCGTCTTTTTGGTCTCCGAGGGTGGAGGCGGCTGACCTAGTTTTCGATGCGATCCAAGATGATCTCGGCTAGCTCCGACGCATTCTGGTCGGGGATCCAGTGGCTGGCGTGTTCGAGGATGTGAAGTCGGTAGTCGGCATTCACATAGTTGCCGGTGAGTTCGGCGCCTCGACGCGTCAGGGCACCGTCGCCGGCACCCCACACGTGCGAAGTCGGGACAGTAATGCGTCGTCCAGTCTTCTTTGGATTCGCGAAAGGGAGGCCGCGATACCAATTGATACCGCCGGTCAGGGACTCCGTATTGATCACGCGCTCGTAGGTGTCGGCGATCATCGCCTCATCCATACCGGTATCGGTGAGCATCTTCTCGAACATTTGCGGCCGCACCTGCGCCATCCACTCCGGGAGCGCTGGTAATTGAAATGCGCCCATGTACCACGACCGCCGGAGTTGGTCGCTTTGCTTGATGGAGGCGACGAATGCGGCGGGGTGCGGCACCGAGATACTCGTCAGCGTTTCCACCAAATCGGGGCGCGTTGCAGCCAAGGCCCAGGCAACTTGTCCGCCCCAGTCATGTCCGACGAGATGAACCTTCCCAGCATCGGACTGGATGATCAGCGACTCAATATCGCTGACGAGTTCGCTGATGCGGTAAGCAAATCGGCCGCGCGGGCGGGCTTGCGGAGAGTAGCCGCGCTGGTCCGGCGCGATCGTTCGATAGCCGCGCTGATTCAGAAGCGGCGTCACCAGACGCCACGAATGCGACGTTTGTGGAAAACCATGAAGCAGAACCACGGTCCCCTTGTCGGTGCGCACAGAGGGGTCCTCCGACGAGTCGACGACGTCGAAGGTCAGGCCTGCGCGTGAAAAGGTTTCCATGCCAACTCCCGAACTAGTCCACCAGGATTTCCGTGACAGTGAGTTACGGAAAGATCCGTTCTGCGGCGAACCTATGTTGTCCCGGCCCTGGGGTCAAGACCCCGGGGCCAGACGCTGGGGCCAAGATGTCGCGGACAGGCTGCATGGTTACGAAGCTGCATGGTTGAGAAGCAGGGAATCTATCGTGGACCCATGAGTGCACCGGATCTAATACCCCTCATCGAATCGCTGCCCGCGGGAATGGTCATCACCGACCGGGACATCCTGGGCGCGTACCGATTCGATCGAGCCAACGATCCGTCGGCCGGAATCCCACTGGCACTGGTTCGTCCAATGACCACCGAGCACGTTCAGACAGCGGTGAAATGGTGTGCCGCGCAAGGCGTTCCAATCATCACCCGGGGCGCGGGGACCAGCCTGTCCGGAGGTTCTACGGCCGTCGACGGTGCCGTCATGATCTCCACCGAGAAAATGCGCCAAATGACGGTCGACACGGCGACGCGAACGGTCGTCACCCAACCCGGCATGCTCAACGCGGAAGTAAAGGAAGCCGCTGCCGACCACGGACTCTGGTACCCGCCGGACCCGTCGTCATTCGAGATCTGCAGCATTGGTGGCAACGTGGCCACCAATGCCGGGGGCCTGTGTTGCGTCAAGTACGGCGTGACCGTGGACTATGTCCTCGGGTTGCAAGTGGTACTCGCTGACGGTCGTGCCGTGCGCATTGGCGGCAAGCAACTTAAAGACTCAGCGGGCCTACCCCTCACCAAGCTGTTCGTTGGCAGTGAAGGTCTTCTCGGGATCGTCACCGAGGCGACGCTGCGGCTGTTGCCGCCGCAGCCGCCAGCATGCACCGTGGTGGGGTCGTTCCCGTCGGTCCGTGCGGCCAGTGAAGCGGTCGTGGCCGTGACGGCGAAAATTCGGCCCGCGATGTTGGAGTTCATGGACTCCATCTCCATCAACGCCGTGGAGGACATGTTGAAGATGGGGCTCGACCGGACTGCGGGCGCACTGCTCGTCGCCCAGTCGGATGCCCCCGGCCCCGCAGGTGAGGCCGAAGTCGCGTTCATCGAAAAGGCCTTTACCGAGTGTGGCGCGGGAGAGGTGTTCTCAACATCTGATGCGGTGGAGTCGGAAGCATTTACCGCAGCCCGTCGCGCGGCGATTCCGGCCGTGGAGAAACTCGGCGCACTCCTGCTTGAAGATGTCGGAGTTCCACTGCCAGCGTTGCCCGATCTGATCGACGGCGTCGAAGCCATCGCAGCGAAAAATCGTGTCGTGATCTCTGTGATCGCGCACGCAGGCGACGGCAACACGCATCCGCTGATCGTGCATGATCCCACTGACGCCGATGAGACGGCCCGAGCCAACCAGGCGTTCGGTCAGATCATGGAATTGGCAATCTCGTTGGGCGGCACCATAACTGGTGAACACGGTGTTGGTCGTCTCAAGAAGGGGTGGCTCCGAGACCAAGTTGGCGACGACGTCATGGACCTAATGGGCCTGATCAAGAAGGCCGTCGACCCAGACGGGCTATTGAATCCCGGAGTGATGTTCTAGACGGTGACGGCGGGGTCGTGTATACCTCAACGCCGCCGTGAGCTATCGCCCACCTCGGCATCCGCGTGGAGTTGTCGTGGGGTCTCGCGGATGGACTTGTGTGGGCCAAGAAACGGGGTTCGTCAAGCCCGCGTGAACATCGACACAGAGCCGAATCCCGGTGCGGAGAAACCTGTCCGCGAGAGGTAATGTCCCCCTGTCCAGGTGGCCCCCGACCGGTGCGGTGCCAGCGTGAGAAAAGGTGTGGTGAGACAGCTCGAATGACGGCGTCAGTAACGGATCGTGCGACCGGATTCGAGACCGAGCTTCGGGACTCCTTCACCAGCGTTGACCTTCTACTGGAGGTTGACCTTCATCCCCGGCAGTACGCCTGCGCACGCGACCACATCGGTGCCCTCATGGATGAGATTCCGGCGGGTGCTCACATCGCGCTGCTCATGCGGTTCCCGGCGTTGGTGATCACGGGGTTGGTCGGCCATGCGGCGCTCACCGAGCCTGGCTCCGACTACTGGGATAGCTTCTGGAAGACCATCGGCCGCGACCGCGACGAGGCGTTCGAGGCCGTCGTCGCGCAACTCCTTGGCGATCTGCTCCGCGAATGCGGCCTCCGCGACGTGGAGGCGCTCCGTGCCAAGAGCATTGCCCCGCTTATGAAGTTGCACGCAGGCCTGAGTGCGACGACCGTCGCTGCTCTCGTCAAAGTGGTGGAGCAACATGTACGCGCCGGGCGCGATCCCCGCGGCACCGCCATTCTGGAAAACATTACCGAGCACGGCTTTAAGCATCGGCAGGTGAACCTTCCCGCCGAGTTCCGCATCCTGCTCAAGTACGCACCCGCGGTGGCCGTCGGGATCTTCAATCGGCTCACCGAACTGCTGGTCGCTACCGTGGCACATCCGACGACGTGGACGCTCGACGCCATTACGCCGACCACGGCCGACCTGCCGACAGGCATTCTTCGCGCAGCCATCGACTGCCTGCGGTCGGCACCGTTCCTCGACGGCGACACGGCTGCGATTGCGTTGTGCACCAGTCGCTTCCCCGAAGTCCGGATCGACGCAGTCGACGGTGAGATTCGAGTGCTGGTGCCGCAGTCGGCCACCGACACCACGTGGCGAGTTTGGACCGGCGGCGCTCCCGAACAGATTGCGGTCCCCGCCGACGAAGCGGCCTCCCTGCCGATTGACGCGGTGGTCCGCGAGACCGTACTCATCAACCTCGATACGGGTATCCGTCGAATCGTTCCGCTTTTCGACCCAACCGACCCGCTGATCGTCTTTGGCGTGGACGGTCGGATTGTCTCTCGGTTCGTGTCGCTGCCCGCCACCGAACTTCTGGTCTTGGTGCCAAATGACACGGACCTGGTCTCCGAGGTCGGGACAAAGATCGCCATTACCGACTGCCGCCCGGCCCCGTGGGGTGGCTGGGAATTGCGGACGGTGGACCTTGCCGGGCACGCGGAACTAACGGCTCGGCGCCTCGGCAAGGACGGTCGTGCGCGCCGCGTGCTTCCGATTGAAACCCTGGGATTTGCGATGCCAGAAGCCCTTTCGGGCATTGTGGCGCGGTCGGGGGACCCCGTCTATGCCGAACGTCCCCTGGTGGATCTGCCGGCGCACGACGGTGACGACACGAAGGAGTGGCGGGTTCGGGTCCGCCGTGTTGGCGACCTGGACTGGGCGATCGACTACCCGTGGGCCTCTGCTGACTACGTGACGTCGGCCGACCCGTTTGACGGCCTCGCCGAGCCACTGATCGGGCGCTATGAGATTGCCGCAGGTGATTCGTACGGCCTCGACCTACGACTGTCCGTGGTGCTCGCGGAAGGTCTTGAATGCAGCCATGATCCGGTACTTCGGTTGCCGGAGGCGGACGGATTGTCGACATCGGTGACGGTGCTGGCATCCGAGGGGTTGACGATCGACGAGCCGGAGCTGTCGTTCGAGGCAATCGAGACCGAACGTGCGACGGTGATTCGGACCGACGAGACGGCCCTCGATGTGGTGGTGTGCCCGCCGCATGCGGAGATCCGGTTTGAGCATCCGGGCCATTCGGCGACATGGCAGACGTCGTTGCCGACGATCGGTGTGGACGAGGCGGGCCCTGGCCGGTTGACGGTTCGCGTGCCGGGTGCGAGCGATGTGTCGTTCGCGCTGCTCGACGCCGATGCCGACATTGTGCGCGAGTGGGAAGCCGACGAGCGTTCGGGTGTGGAGTTCTCGCTGGCAACCAAGTCGGTGAGCGATGCCGCAAAGCGATTGCTCACCGGCACCCTCGTTGCGCTGATCGAGGACGAGAATGGCGATACCGAAGAAACGGAAATCGCGACTGTCGTGCGGTCGGCGCCGGTCGAGGCACCGGAAACCATCGACCACGTCGGTGAAGGACTGACCGCGCAGTGGCTGCGTTTGGACACGGTACAGGCCGAAGAAGTGAACGCGCCGACGCCGGAGGCGACTCCGATCAATGCCGTCGTTGCCCCGGTCGATGAGATTCTGACCGCTGAACCGACGGCCTCCCTCGAGGCGCTGGGCGACAGCCCGGTCGCACCGTCGCGCATTCCGGCTTTGTTGATTCGTTCGGGTTTGGCTGAACAGATCTTTGAGGCACCGACGGATTACGTTGGGCCGCACCCGAACCCATTCATCAGCTGCATTCTGGCGACGTCGGCGGTAGTGGATCAGGATGCTCCGCAACGCGACAATGTGCAGTCGTTTTTGGCGGCGCGTGGTGGCGAAGACCTGCTGCGCATTCTGGCGACGGGACGCCTCGAGGACCCGCGCACCGGCGTGTTTGACCGTAACGTTCTCGCCGTCAACAACATGGACCGTGCCCAGGTGGAAGCAATGTTTGAGCCCTTCCGGATTGTGCCCGGACCGTTGGTTGATGTCGACATGCGGACTGCGGCGACCATTGAGGCCTTCCATCGGCGCGACGAGTGGATGACTGACCCGGTCAGTTCGGAAGCCCCCCGCTACGTAAACAAAACGCTGCGCGACGTGCGACGATCCTCACCCGAGCTGTACGACATGATCGCGGCCCGCAACGAAGCGCTGCACGGCGTCGACACCATCAGTAATCCATGGATGCTCCTATCGATGCAGTCCCTTGCTTTCGCGGCGATTGGACGTCTGCAGGCCTATGGCCGTCTGAAGACGCCGGTCCTGACCGACGAAGCCCGGGCCATGTGGGCCACATTGGCCGACTACTGTCCGGCGATGGTGGCCGCAGACCTGTTGATCGCGAACGCGGCGGTTGTGCGGGCGGACGCCCTCGACAAGATGCGGGCGACCGGATAAACGCCGCACAGCACCTCGGGTGACGGCGTACCTCAGGCGACCGCGTTGCCCGAGGAGGGGCGTGCCGTCGGCACACCCATCAAGGGTTGAACGTTGGACGGGATGGAGTAGCCAACCTGCCACGGGTAGCGGTCGGCGTGGTCGGGCCACACCAACTGCACGGTGCTGAAGCCCTGGCCGAAGATCAGCCGACTAAGTCGCAGCGGTTCGAGGTCGATCACGTCGATCGCCTCAAACCACACGGGCTTCCGCATGCCCGCGTGAACACGCGAACCCGCAGCGACCACGGTGCCGTCGACCGATGCTTGCGCGGCGTGGTTGAGCAACACGCAGGCGAGATCGGGTGGCAGGCCGGTGATTGCTAACTCCGGCAAGCCCAACTCGGTGAGTCCGGTGGTGTAGGCCAACGGGGGATGGCCCACACTGCCGAACACGCCCGTGACCGCCCAGCGGCCCTGCGCGATGAGGGCGAGTGCGCCGCCGACAAGGTCGTCCGAGCCGTCGCACCGGGGATCGAACTCGCACATGATGGCCTCCTTGGCGTTGGTTCGCGAAAATTAATTATTCGCTCAAATGTTCGATTGGTGATTTCACAGTAGATCGGGGATCTGACATTTTTGTGATGAAACGCCGGAGGTGGTTTGCGACCTGCGGAAAGGTGGGCAAAGTCGATCCTGTGGACAGTGGTCACCGGGGAATCGGGCAGGGCGCATAGACTGGTCGCGTGCCAGGCCGAATCCCCGATCACGACATCGCAGCAATACGCGAACAGACGCGGATCGAAGACATCGTCGGCGAGTACGTGACCCTTCGTCGAGCCGGCGCTGACCGGTTGACCGGACTCTGTCCGTTCCACGACGAGAAGACCCCGTCCTTCCATGTTCGCCCGCACCAGGGGCATTTTCACTGCTTCGGTTGCGGTGAAGGTGGCGACGTCTACTCGTTCCTGCAGAAGATTGAGCACGTCAGCTTCGTCGAGGCGGTTGAGCAACTCGCCGACAGCCTCAACTACACGATCAACTACGAGGGTGGCGGCGCAGCCATCAAGCGCGACCGCGGTACCCGGGCAAGGCTGGTCGCGGCGAATGCGGCGGCGCAGCAGTTTTACGCCGAACAACTCGCGACCCCGGATGCTCAAGCGGCACGGGACTTCTTGACCGCCAAGGGATTTGACGCCAAAGCCGCGGCGCATTTCGGCTGCGGGTATGCGCCCGCAGGGTGGGACGTGATGACCAAAGCCCTGCTCAAGCAAGGCTTCCAGTTCTCTGAGCTGGAGGCGGCCGGCCTGTCGAAACAGGGGCGGATGGGGCCGATCGACAGATTCCACCGTCGGCTCCTGTGGCCCATCCGCAATCTGGGCGGCGACGTCATCGGGTTCGGTGCCCGCAAGCTCTTTGACGATGACCAACTCGGCAAGTACATGAACACGCCCGAGACGATGCTCTACAAGAAGTCACAGGTGCTGTTCGGCCTCGACCTGGCCAAGCGGGACATCGCCAAGGGGCACCAAGTGGTCATTGTCGAGGGCTACACGGACGTCATGGCGATGCACCTGGCGGGCGTCACCACCGCTGTCGCAGCCTGTGGCACCGCCTTCGGCGAGGACCACCTCGCGTTGATTCGTCGCCTGATGATGGACGACTCGTATTTCCGCGGCGAAGTGATCTATACCTTCGACGGTGACGCGGCAGGTCAAGCCGCCGCAATGAAGGCTTTCGAAGGGGAGCAGTCGGTGGCGGGTCAAACCTTTGTCGCCGTCGCTCCCGACGGAATGGACCCCAACGACCTGCGGATGAAATCCGGCGACCCCGCTTTGCGGGACTTGATCGCCCGCCGCATCCCCATGTTCCAGTTCGCCATCAAGATGCTGATCGCCAAGCAAGATCTCGACACCGCGGAAGGGCGCGTGGCTGCGCTGCGGGACGCGGTCCCGGTCGTCGCACGGATCCGCGACGTTGCTCTCCGCGATGAGTACGCACGTCAGCTTGCCGGTTGGGTCGGTTGGGACGACGTGGCCCAGGTGCTTTCGCGTGTGCGCGGAGACGCCAAGCGGTACGGCCGCGGCAGGGGCGGACATTCGCGTCAGCAGCAGCGGGATTCGCGGACGCGGCCGGAAGCGATGTCGACTCCGCCGACCGCCCGACCGTTGCCGAACGATCCGCGACTGTGGCAGCAACGCGAAGCGCTCAAGTCCGCGCTGCAGTATCCGGCGATCGCGGGTACCGTCTTCGACTCGCTGCCCGGAGAGTGCTTCACCGACCCGTCGTACCTATTGATCCGCGAGGCCATCGCCAACGCCGGTGGTGCGGCCAGCGGGCTCGGTGGTGCGGCCTGGGTCGACGCCGTTCACAACCTACTGATTGACAATCCGGCTGTCGCCCCGCTGGTGACGGAGTTGGCCGTCGAACCGATTCCCGTCGAAGACGATCGGATCCCGCAATACATTTCGAGCGTGCTCGCGCGGTCGCAGGAGATCTGGGTGGGATCCCAGATTGCCGACATCAAGTCGAAGTTGCGGCGCATGTCGCCCAGCAATGACCCCGACGGCTACAACGCACTGTTTGGCGATCTCGTGGCGTTGGAGTCGTACCGACGGAGCTTGCTGGAGCAGGCCTTCGAGCCGGGCGCCGACGCCATCGGTTAGGAGTCCCGGTACGGCGTCGGGCCGCGGGCCGTAAGCTAAATCCCTGTCGTAATTAACGCGTCGTGGGATGGGGATAGCACGCATGGCAACGTCGGTAACAAGTCCAAGGCCGAGGAGTTCAATTCGTGAATTGACCCTTCGCAGCGTCGTGCTGGGCGGGCTCATCACACTCGTCTTTACCGCCGCGAATGTGTATCTCGGGCTCAAGGTGGGCATCACCTTTGCCACGGCGATCCCCGCAGCGGTGATCTCGATGTCGATCCTGCGGTACTTCCAAGACCATTCGATCGTCGAGAACAACATCGTGCAGACCATCGCGTCGGCGGCAGGCACACTGTCGGCGATCATCTTTGTGCTGCCCGGCCTCATCATGATCGGCTGGTGGACGGGATTCCCGTACTGGGAGACGGTGGCGGTGTGCGCGATCGGCGGCATTCTCGGCGTGATGTACTCGATTCCGCTGCGGCGTGCCCTGGTGACGGGTTCCGACCTGCCGTATCCGGAAGGTATTGCTGCCGCCGAGGTCCTCAAAGTGGGGGATACGTCCGGTCGTGACCCCGAAGACACCTCGCCCGACGCCAATCGCGGCGGTATGCGCGCGATCGTCGTCGGTGCCATCGGATCGGCGCTGTTTACGTTCCTCGGGTCGCTGAAGTTGCTGTCGACCAACGTTGCGGCAGCCTTCAAAGTGGGTTCCGGCGCGACGATGATCGGCGCAAGCCTGTCTATGGCGCTAATTGGTGTTGGTCACCTCGTGGGTATTGCTGTCGGCATTGCGATGGTCGTCGGCCTGGTGATCTCGTTCTTTGTTGTGCTCCCGATCCGCACCTGGAACTCCATTCCGTCGGGCGACCTGCTCGACGCGGTCAGCGGCGTCTTCAGTTCCGACGTCCGCATGGTGGGTGCCGGCGCGATCGCAGTGGCCGCCGTGTGGACACTGATCGTTGTTATCGGGCCCATCATTCGCGGCATCATCGACGCCGGGGCGAGCGCCCGTAAGCGCCAGGCAGGTCAGGAAGTCGACGTCACCGAACGCGACATTCCTATTACATACGTCGGTCTGACGGTGGTGGTCGCGATGATTCCCATCGCTTGGCTGCTCTGGGACTTCCTGCGAGACACCGCGCTCATGGGGAGCGCGCTCGGCATCGTGGTGGTCTCGGTGATCTTCGTGTTCGTCATCGGACTCGTCGTCGCCGCAGTCTGCGGCTACATGGCCGGGCTGATCGGATCGTCGAACAGCCCGATTTCCGGTGTCGGTGTCTTGGTCGTCCTGTGCGCGGCGCTGTTGATCAAGCTGACTTATGGGCCAGCGGGCAGTACGTCGGAGACTGAAACGCTGATCGCTTACACGCTGTTTACCGCGGCGGTCGTATTTGGTGTCGCGACCATCTCGAACGACAATTTGCAAGACCTGAAGACCGGCCAACTCGTGGGTGCGACACCGTGGAAGCAGCAGGTGGCGCTGATCATTGGTGTTCTGTTCGGTTCTGCGATCATTCCGCCGATTTTGGGCTTGATGAACACGGCGTTCGGTTTCGTCGGTATGGAAGGTGCCGGCGAGAATGCTCTCGCGGCACCGCAGGCCGCACTGATGTCGACGCTCGCCAAGGGCGTTTTCGGTGGCGACCTCAATTGGGCGCTGATTGGCCTCGGTGCCGCCATCGGTGCCGTCGTGATTGCCATCGACGAAGTTCTCAAGCGGACCACCAAGAACTTGAAACTACCGCCCCTGGCCGTCGGCATGGGCATGTACCTGCCAATGTCGTTGACGCTGATCATTCCGATCGGTGCCTTCCTCGGCCTCGCCTACAACAAGTGGGCTGACCGTACTGGCGGAGACGTCGAACGCAAGAAGCGCCTCGGCGTCCTGCTCGCCACCGGCTTGATCGTCGGCGAAAGCCTTTACGGCGTGATCTATGCGGCCATCGTCGCCGGTTCAGGCGACAGTGACCCCCTCGCGATCGTCGGCGACGGCCTCGGTAACTGGATGCAGGTCATCGGCGTCGTCGTGTTCGCCATCGGGATCACATGGCTGTACAGCTACACCAAGAAGCTCGCGAGTGACGGCCCGGAGACACAATCGGTGTTGCCGAAGAAGTAGGGCGGCCAGCTACTTTTCAGCTGCCGAGTAGAAGATCTTCTTCACCGCGATAGGGGTGGGGGTCGACTTATCCTCACCGTGAAATACCGTCCACTCCTTGCCGGACTTATTGAACAGGTCCGCCCCGCTCTTCTTGTAGACGAAGAAGTGCTCCTTGTTGGGCAACGAGCAGCCGTAGCCGTAGTCGTATCCGGTCGGTGGGAATGGCCACGCGCCGCCGACCCTGACTAGGCATTGCGCCCCGTTGACGAGTTCTAGCGCCCACGGGTCGACATTCGGTTTCGGAGTTGCGGTGGGCAGCGACCCGGAAAAACTGTGGGGCGTGAGCTTCTTGTCGAACGGGTATGCGGCGCACAGGAGCGTTCCGTTTTTCCCCGGCCAACAGGCGTACGAGGCGTCGGCAGTGGAGCCGCACTGGTAGACGCCGGCCGTCGAGGCTCCGGCTCCGATTCCATAGCAGTCTGTGCCGGAGTAGGCGACACCTGCTGGACCGACAGTGAAGCCGTTAATCGGGTTGCCGCTCTTGTCGACGGCGACTACGTTCACCACCTCCGGTCCATTTGAGGTACCGGACGCTGTGGAACTGCCTGTCGTCGAGGGAAGGCAACCGCACAGGATGACGGTCGTGACGGTGCCGTCCTTGATTCCCTTGCCGCCTTCGTAACCGAGTTTGTACGCGGTGCCTGCTTTGACGTCGGCAGGGAAGGTGGCGACGGAGTCCTTATCCTCCAGGGGCTCGCCGTAGAGTTCGATGGCCCGCGACCCCGGAGTGCCTTTGCCGACACCGTCGATGGTGACGCCGCTGCTCCCAGCAGGGTTGCCGGGGGCGATTTCGATGAGCTTGCCGGAGCCGTCGAAGCCGTAGGTGCAGTCTTCCCACAGATAAATGGTGCGGTCGCCGCTCTTGGTCCCGTTCGACGGGAAGCCGGGATTGGCTTTGCGGATGTCGTCGAGGGTGTCGCCGAGCGTGATGGTGCCGCGCGAGGTGGTCGATAGTCGTGTTGCGGCGCTGTCGGCATTTTGTGCAGCGGCGAGGCGCGCGCTGAGTTGGGCGGCATTGTCGGCGGTGATGAAGATGCCGCCGCCTTCAGTGGCGACACACTGCAGCGAGGCGGCATCCGTGCGGAAACCGACGGCGCTGATGGTGACGTCGGGGCGCTGCGAATGCAACGTCTTTGACGTTTGGCATGGGTCGGGTGCGCACGTGGATTCGCCGTCGGAGACGACGACAATCGACGCTGGTCCGCTGCGGGGTAGCTGCTTCCATGCTTCGGTGAGGGCATTCGCGATCGGGGTGAATCCTTGTGCGGTGATGCCCGTGAGGGCGATCTGCAGCTTGGACTTGTCGAGCGGGCCCAGCGGCAGCACGGTTTTGACGTCGGTACATCCGATGTTCTGCGAGGTGCGTGCCGCGGGTAGTTCGGAGCCGAAAGCGACGACCGCGAAGTCGGTGTCTGCCGGCAGGCCTCCGGCGAGGGCCGTTACCGCAGATTTTGCGGCCTCAAGGCGGACCCCGGGTGCGTCTGGCGTGTTCATCGAGTCGGATGCGTCGAGGACTACCACCGTCGGAATGGCTTGCGGTGTCACTTGATTCCCGGAGTTCGGTGCGCCATTGCTCGACGACTTGGTCGGTGTGCCGTCGGTCGACAGGGCTGAGCAGCCCCCGAGCAGCAGGGTGACACCGGCAGTTAGTGCGAGCAGGGTAGTGGCTCGTAGCTGGCTCCGCCTGAAGGTGATTGCGCGCATGGCTCCAACCGTAAGTCTGAGGGAATCCGGGGACTTCGTGATCCGGACACAAGCGTCCGTATGGGTGAAGGTATTCTCAATCCTCGGGTCGTTTCCGACCCAGGGGGCGATAGCTCAGTCGGTTAGAGCCGCTGACTCATAATCAGCTGGTCGCGGGTTCGAGCCCCGCTCGCCCCACTTAGCAAGAAGGTTCCCGCACCCTTTCTGGTTGTCGCACTATGACGCAACATAGTTCGACAAGCAGAAAGGGTGCGGGAACCTTTTGCGTTGCGGTTAGGCCGCGGGCTCGGTCAGGTCGCTTACCGGTGCCAGGTCTGCGGGGGCAGCGGGCGCGTCGCTCGTTGCCGGGGCTTGGTCGACGACCGGGGGAACAACGTCCGCTGGGAACTCGACCGGCGGTGCCTGCGTGTCCGGAATGGGCTCAGGTGCGGTCGGAGTAACCGCCGTCTCGGGCGTGAGGTTTGCCTTGATGTCGGCGAACGGGATCTGATCCGGATTGCTCGGATCCACTGTGTGCCTACCAGCGGTTGTATCGTCGACCGCGCTCGACACATCCTGCGTGGCAAGCAGGTTGGTCGGTGCCTGCACGTCTGAGAGGGTGCCACCCAACTTTTCGGCGATGTCCTTGAACATCTCCGATGCCTTCAAGATGTTGGTGCCCGTGCCGTTGATGAACGGACCGTACTGTTCGGTTGCGAACGACGACAGCGGGCTCAACAGCGCACCAATGGTATTGAGGTAGAAGGGGCTGAGGGCGGCCTCGGCGTCGCCGATGAAGCCGTTGACGTTGGGCAGTCCGATCAGTGGCAGCAGGCCGGTCACGTTGAGCAGCGACGTCGGGACCAGCGGGTTGTTCAGAAGTGCGTCGAGTCCCAGTGCGGCGAGGGCGTCGTCGGCTCCCCTTGGAAGGCCGAGCTTGACGGCTGGCTTGTCGCCCAACTGCAGGTCCGGGAGCAACGCGACACCGAACAGTGACGGCATGTAGATGCCCGCGCCTGCCGGGCCGACGTTGAATCCGCCGAGCGAATAGACGATCGGGATTGGTAGTAGCGGGTTCTGCAGAAGCAGGACGTTCTGGCCATTGTTGACGTTGATGCCGTTGGTGCCGAGATAGTTGTTGCTCTTGATATTGATGTTTGTGACGCCGAAGCCGAACGCCGTGTTGACGTTGGTCATGTCGAATTCAAGCGGCGAGTACAGGCCGTTGTCAAGCGGCATCATCACCGTCATGTGCATGTTGCCCGCTTCGGCGAGGCCGAACGGCAGTCCGGCGCTGACCGACGTGATCGGCACCGAGACTGTGAGATCGAAAGGATCGCTGACACCGGGGATTGCCGGGAATGCAAGTGCTGCGGTGGGCACTGCAGCCCACCAACCTGAATTGAAGCCGAGCAGGTTGTATTGGCCGCTGCCCTGAGGAACCCAAACAGTCGCGGTTGGCAAGTTAATACCTGGGAGTTCGAAGTTGCCGGGATCGACTCCGGGAACATTGCCGAGTATGCCGTTGATGCTGGGAAGCAAGCCGCCGATCAGGGGGATATCTAGGGACGGCAAACCGAGCTGCGCCAGAAGGGCGCTAGTGAGCGGTTTGTTGAGGATGTCGATCGTCGTCAGGTCCAGAATCAGTTGGCCGGGCGTCTTGATCAGATTGTTTTGGATATCGGTCTTGCCTGCGCCGAGGGCGCCCCAGTCCCAGCCGGATTCGTAACTACTGTGGGTGATTTCAAGGCCCTTGATGAGGTTGCCGAGTGCTGGAATGGGAAGGTTCCCAATGACCTCACCCAATGTCACGCCGAGGATCGGAACTGGATAGGTGAACAGGCCGTCGAGCAGGTCGAGTACGCCAGTGAGCGCTTCGACACCCGGAAGTTTGCCTGGCAGGATGTCTGCGACGTTGATGGTTTGCCCACCGGGCAGCACGATGTCGGGCAAGGCACCGGGGGTTGTACCCCAAGGTAGGTCCATCTCGACGATGTCCTTCAGGGCGCTGATCAAGCCGCTGATATCTGTCAGGTTAGTCAGATCGGTCTTTTTGTAGTCACTTCTCAAAATCGGCAGAATCCCGCCGCTCTGTTCGGCGATCGGATTCCAGATGCTGTTGCCGCCCTGGTTGGCGCTATTGGCGCCGGACAGGAAGTTGTCGAGGGCGTGCGAGAAGTCGCTGATTACCTGACTGTGGTTCGGGGCCGTCGCGGCGGTCGCGAGGTTGGGAGTGCTGAGTGCCAGCGTCGCTGTCGCAGCAAGGGCGCCGGCCGTTGTGGCGGCACGAGTCACGGTGGACTTCTTGAGGGGCTTACGATGCTGACCGCGCATGAACACTCCAATGACCATCTGTTCTGTGAGGGGGTCTCACAGAACGCTCATATGAGGTGTATCGCACTTTTGGTGATTTGGGCCTCTTTCCACCGTGGGTCGTGTTCGGAGCCACTCGTGATTCACCTCATCGGGTGAATGGAACGGGCTGTGGCACGGTAGGGGAATGAGATTGGCACGCAACGGGCTGTTCACGGATCCGCTCGCGTTTCCGAACCTGTCGCGGCGATCTGCGATTGGCGACGCTGTCGTCGGTTTTGTCGTCCTGGGTGTGCTCCTGCTTATGGCTTCGGGCCTAAATGGGACGCAGCAATTCGTGTCGGTTCTCGTTGGGCTGGCGCTTATGTGCCGTCGTTCCGCCCCCACGCTGATGATGCTGTTTGCGCTGGTTTCTGCGGCGATCCAAGTCGTCACCTACGACATCGCGGTTGGTCCCTCGCTGCTGTATGCGGTGCTTTACTACACGGCCGGAAACCATCCCAATCAGTGGGTGCGTCGCGGATCGCTCATCGTCGCGGTGATCGGTTCGGGATTCGCAGCCTGGGCCTACCAGCGATCGCCGGTCTACGGACCAACTGACAATGCATCGACGTTGGCTGGAAACGTCTTGACGTTCTTCGCTATTGCCGTGCTCCTCGTTGGGAGTTGGACCGTCGGCTTCGTGCGCTACCAACGTCAGCGAGTCGAGGAAGCTCGCATTGCCGCGCAGATCTCTGAACTCGAACGACGACGCCTCCTCGACCTCTACGACGAGCAGGCCGAACGATCGAGCTTGGCCCGCGACATGCACGATGTGGTGGCCCACTCCCTGGCGGTGGTGGTTGCCCAAGCCGAAGGTGCGCGCTTTTCGTTGGACGCCAACCCCGACGCCGTCAAAGAGTCTCTTGGTGTCATCGCCGACACGGCACGGCAGGCGCTCGCCGATGTCCGCGGCGTTCTTGAGGAACTACGGAGCACTGAAACGACTGCCGCGTACACGCGAACCGACCGCGACCAGCTGTACGCCCGGATGCGGGCGGCCGGGATGATCCTGCAGACGGATTCGGTCGGTGACGAAGACGCCGCGTCGCCTCTCAATGTGCGCGTCGCTTTTGCGATCCTCACCGAATCGCTTACCAACGCACTGAAATACGGCGATCTCGGGAGCCCTGTGACGGTTCGCCAAGACTGGAGCGAGGGCTGCCGACTGACAGTCCACAACGCGCTCTCGGCTACGCCGTTGGCGCCGGGCGGGGCTGGCCACGGCGTCCGCGGGATGGCTGAGCGGGCCGAACTCGCTGGCGGTACGCTGACCAGCGCTGCCGCCGACCACGGTTGGACCGTCGACCTGTCGATACCAGCACGCCCGGAAGGAATTTCATGATCCGCGTCGCCCTTGTCGACGACCAGCCGCTCTTTCGGGGAGGCATCGCGATGATCCTGGAAAGTCAGGACGACATCAGTGTCGTCACGCAAGCTTCATCGGCGGTCAACCTGGCGAGCACGGTGCGGATCACGAAGCCCGATGTTGTGTTGATGGATGTCCGGATGCCGGGAATCGACGGCATCGCTGCGACCGCGCAGCTCGTGGCAGACCTTGGTGAGAGCGCCCCAAAAGTCTTGGTACTCACGACATTCGACGTCGACGAAGCTGCCGCCCGCGCTATCGAAGCTGGCGCAAGTGGCTTTGTCCTCAAAGACGCTCAGCCAGACTTCCTCCTCGCAGCCGTCCGGGCCGTCGCCGACGGAAGCCAGGTGGTGGCAGCCTCGGCGACCCGGAAGCTGTTTGAGCGGCACGGAAATCGGTCCGCGACGCCCGGCCCCGAATACGACGCCCTGACCGCGCGTGAACGCGAAATTATGGTTCGGGCGGCCAACGGGCTGTCGAACGCGGAGATCGCGGAAGCCGAGTTCCTGTCCGAAGCGACGGTGAAAACTCACATTTCGCGAGTGTTGGCGAAACTGTCGTTGCGTGACCGCGTGCAGCTGGTGGTTTACGCCTACGAACACGGCATCGTCTGACGCCCGTACTACTTCAGGATGATGGGAAACCATCCTGACGTCGCATCCCTACGAGCCTTCTGGGCGACGCGAACGCTCTGGTCAGCGTCATAGCGTGGCAGTCATGACTACACCAGATCCGCACCTTCGGCCCGCCGTCGTTCTCCGGAACGTCTCCCGCACCTACGGGGATCCCGCCAATCCCGTCCATGCCCTCCGCGACGTGTCCGTGGATATTCGACGCCGCGAGTTCACCGCCATTATGGGACCGTCGGGTTCGGGCAAGTCGACCCTGATGAACGTGATGGCCGGGCTCGACAACATCGACGCCGGGCAGATCTGGCTCGGCGACACCCCGCTCGGCGGACTCGGCGACACCGCCCGAACCATCTTGCGGCGCACCAGCATTGGGTTCGTCTTCCAGTCGTTCAACCTGATCCCCACGCTGACCGCGGAAGAAAACATCCGCCTCCCGTTTGTGTTGGCCGGACATGAACCCGACGCCGAACAGCGGGCATGGATAGCGCATCTCGTGGGATCGCTCGGATTGCGAGACCGAATGGACCACCTGCCTTCCCAGCTCTCGGGCGGTCAGCAGCAACGAGTCGCGATCGTCCGAGCACTCGCCGGACGGCCGACCATCATCCTGGCCGACGAACCCACCGGGGCCCTCGACACTCGTACCAGCCGCGAGGTCCTCGCACTCCTGACGACGGCGGCCCGCGAATACGGGCAAGCCATCGCCATGGTGACCCACGATCCGGTTGCTGCCGCATACGCCGACCGCATCCTGGTGCTCGCGGACGGACGGATCGTCGGAGAATACCGGGGACTCGACGCCCACCAGATTTCCGACCTCCTCATCAACCTGCAGGGGGTGGCAGCATGAAAGCCACCGACTACCGTCTGACCACCGGTTCCCTGCGGGAAGTTTCCACGGTGGGGGTCGTATGTGGACTGTCCGCGGGATATGCAGGCACTATTCTCACCGCTAGTGACATTTTGCGCCGTGCCGGAGACGACGCTGACGGCGGTCTCGGGGTCATTCTCGGTGTTGTTGCCAGCGTCTTCATTCTAATTGCGCTGTTCGTCGCGGCGCTGGTCATCAGCAACGGCGTCGACACCGTTATCGCGGGCCGACGCAACCAACTCGAACTGCTCCGCCTCATCGGTGCCAGCTCAAGCCAACTGCGGTCGAGCCTCACCCGCGGGGTTGCGAAAGTGGCAACCATCGGCAGCGTGATCGGACTGGTCGCGGGAGTCGTCGCTGCGGACATCGCCCGCGTCGTCATGGTCTCGCGCGATGTCCTGCCCGACATTCGTTACAGCTACTTACCACCATCCGCTTTGTTCGCAGCTGTCGTGGTGGTGGGAGTTGCCGTGTGCGCCACGCTAGTCGGAACACGGAAGACGCTGAGCGGTGCGGCAGTGACAGGGGGACGCGCCACACGGGTGTGGCTGCGCCATTCGGTTGCGGTGATCCTGATCGGGTTCGGGGCGCTACTGCTGGTGGGTGCTGCAGTGCTCGGTGAGAACGGAAGTACGGAAGGCTTCTTCGCCGCCTTCTTTGGCACCGCCATCACCGCAACCGGATTCCTCATCGGTGCCCGGTCAATTGTGCCATCGCTGGTCGCCGGAATCGGTCGCCTCCTGGGCCGCACGCCCGCCGCCATGCTGGCACGCAAGAATGCGGTCGCCGACCCGGCCCGCACCACCCGTTCAACGATTGGCCTCTTCATCGGCGTCACTCTGGTGACCACTGTTATCGCGGGAATGACGTCGCTGCGTACCTCTGCTGACCGATGGGACCTGACGGCCGAAGAGCTCGTCGAACAAGAGAAAATCCTGTCGATGACCACGTGGGTGCTCGTCGGACTGATCGTAATCTCCGTGGTGATCGCGGCCGTGGGCTTCATGTCGACCATGTCGCTCACCGTAATTGGGCGGACCCGCGAAATCGGCATGCTGCGCGCCATGGGATTCACTGCACGCCAAGTGCGGCAAACGATCACCCTCGAATCGGTGGCGCTGTCCGGAACCGCCATGCTCAGTGGGCTCGTCCTAGGCACTCTCTACGGCGCCATCGGCAGCCAGTCATTGATTGGCGCAATGACCCCCGGATTCCCCATTGGGCTTCCCGTTGGAGCGTTCGCGGCGATCGTCGCTGGGACTGTGGTGCTGGTAGTGGCGGCCGCATTACCGCCAGCACGCCGAGCGGTGTCCGTGACACCGATCGACGCGCTGGCAGTCGTATGAGTTTGTGCTACTCGCGACGGTCCGCGGCAGCGTCGTTGCTGACCATCTCGGCCTCGGTGAGGAGTTCTTCCTCGGTGACTACTTCGGCGGCCTCGTTGCGGACGGTCGTTGCGAGGGGCTTCTCATCGATGAACAGCAGCACGATCATCGCGATCGCAGCCAGCGGGACAAAGAACAAGAAGATCGGCAGCAGGGCCTCGTTGTACGACTCGATGATCGGGATGCGGATTGCGTCCGGCATCGCATTCACGGCGGCGGGCGTCAGAGCGTTGCGAGTATCTGAACCGCCGGCACTGCTGTTGCCCAACTTTTCGTGCATCAACGCGATCAGACGCGAAGCGAAGATGGAGCCGACGATCGCCGAACCCAGCGTCGCGCCGACCTGACGGAAGTAGTTATTCGCCGCCGTCGCAGTACCAACCATGCTGAGGGGGAACGAGTTCTGCACGATCAACGTCAGAATCTGCATCGACAAACCGATGCCGATACCGAAGACCGCCAAGTAGGCGCACATCAGCCAAGTCGGCGTCGTAATGTGCATTGAAGCGATCAGCAACAGGCCAATGCCCATGATGATGGTGCCGACAATCGGGAACATCTTGTACCGGCCGCTACGGGCGACAGCTTGACCTGAAGCAATCGACGAAACCAGCAAGCCGCCCATCATCGGAATCATGAGGAGGCCGGCGACGGTGGCGTCCACACCGGTCACCATCTGGATATAGGTCGGCATGTAACCCAGTGCGCCGAACATGGCGACACCGATCATCAAGTTCGCAACCGTCGTCAACGTGAAGTTGCGGTCGGCGAACAGCGACATCGGAATCACCGGGTTTTCGGCGGCACGCTCAACAAAGATGAAGGCAATTGCGAGGACAACGGTGGCGACACCCAGGCCAATGATCTGGGGGCTGGCCCAGTCGTAGGTGTGACCACCCCAGGTGCAGACCAGCACCAGTGCGGTGGTCGCACCGGCAACCAATGCCATGCCTAGGTAATCGAGCTTCGGGCGCACTTCGGTGACGACCTTCGGCAACTTCATGAACGCGATGGTCGCGATAATGGCCAGAGCACCCAACGGCAGGTTGAGCCAGAATGCCCAGCGCCAGCCCGGACCTTCCGTGAGCCAGCCGCCCAGCAGTGGCCCGGCAACCGACGACACCGCGAACACTGCACCCATGAATCCCATGTACTTGCCGCGCTCGCGGGCAGGAACTACGTCGGCAATGGCCGCCTGCGACAGGATCATCAGACCGCCACCGCCGATACCCTGCAGGATGCGACCGGCAATCAGCCAGGTGATGTTGGGCGACAGCGCACCTACCACCGAACCGGCCAGGAACAGCACGATGGCGGTGAGGATGACGGGCTTGCGGCCCAGTAAGTCGCTGATCTTGCCGTACACCGGCATTACGACGGTGCTCGCCAAAATGTAGGCGGTAATAACCCATGTCATCTGGTCGACACCGTGCAATTCGCCGACGATTGTCGGGAGCGCCGTAGATAGCACCGTCTGGTTCAACGACGCCAACAGCATCGTTATCATCAGGCCGATGAAAAGGAGCAGCACGCTGCGACGATTCGCGGCTTCTGCTGCGGAAGCCCGGTTGGCGTCGTCGCCCGGCGGCTTTTCAATCAGTGTGGTCACAGTAGGTCCTTAAAGGATTTGCGGAAGACGGAAACGGCTTCGGCGAGAGCGGGGGAGTCGGGGTTATCGAGGACGTCCGGGTCGGATTTGTAAGCGAATCGAAGGACGGTGCCTGCCAACATGATGGTGGCGCGGGCCTTATTGACCGCGTCGGGACCGGCATCGTGAAAACGCTCGATGATATTGGTGCTCAATTGTTCTTGGGCCGAGGCACCGTGCTGTTGCATGCGTTCGGCGAGCTGCGGGTACGTGATCACGAGCTCGCGGTGGTCGGCATGGAGTCCGCCACCTTGACGAATGCTGGCCGCCACGGCGATTACTAGGTCGACGGCCCGCGTTAACCGGTCCGGTCCCGGCGGCGCGTTCAGAAAATCGTCGACCAAGTCGTCGGGGATGTTAGCTGGGCCCGCGCCGAGAACCGCGTCTTCTTTACATGCGTAGTAGTTAAAGAAGGTGCGCCGAGAAACGCCAGCGCGGTCGGCTATTTCGGCGACGGTGGTGTCGATGAGTCCGTTTTCGCGGACCAGTTCGACAGCAGCGGTACGCAGCGACTTCAAAGTGTCGATGCGCTGGCGCTCCCGTAAACCCAAATTAGAATATTGCACTAGTGCATTATTGCACGAGTGCAAGACCTTGGCTACGTGAGTGTGACGAGCGCTACTCGGGTGGAACATTGGGCTAATCGAAGTGGTTGTCGGAGGCATGGGGCCAAGTTCGGAAACAGTGATCGACCGGCGAATTGTAGTCATCGGTGCTGGTCAGGCCGGACTTTCTACGGGCTATTACCTGCAGCGGGAAGGGCTTCGCGCGGGCATCGACTTCGAGATTCTCGATGCCAACCCGACACCGGGCGGCGCGTGGAGTCACCGCTGGGACGCGTTGACGTTCAGCCTGGTGAACGGGGTGTACGACCTTCCTGGCTCGCCGAAGCCGGTCGCAGATCCGGACGAACCCGCGCGCGAGGTCATCAAGCGCTATTACGGAGGCTACGAACGCGACCGGGATCTGAAGATCTCGCGTCCGTGGCGAGTAGTGGCAGTCGAATCGATCGCCGGAGATCGATTTGCGTTGCGACATGCCGCGGAGAGCGGCATGTCGCAACGCAAATCGGATCGCTTCCGATTCCTCGTCCGTGCACAGCATCCGGACGGGGCAATCCGTACCTATCGAACCGGCGCAGTTATTAGTGGGACCGGCACCTGGGACCGTCCATACGTCCCCTGGTACCCGGGCCAATTTCTCGGACGGCAACTCACGACGCGCGACTTTCCGGAGCCGCGCGACTTCGCAGGTCAGAACGTTCTCGTGGTGGGCGGCGGGATTTCGGCCGTGGAATTTGTGATCCTGCTCGACGAAGCGGGCGCGAGGCCAATCTGGTCGACGCGCACACCGCCACGCTGGCGGGATAGCCCCTTCGACGTCACTTGGGGGCGTGACGTTGAAAGGCGCGTCGCCGAACGCACCCGTGCCGGATTGCCGCCATTGAGCGTCGTCGCCACCACTGGCCTACCTCGGCACTCGCGATTTGAGCCGGCATTGCAGGCCGGAGTGCTGACCTCTCGCGGTCCCATCTCACGGCTGACTGCCGGTGGTGTCGAATTTGTCGATGGGACCACAGAAGCGGTCGACGCCATCATCTGGGCTACCGGCTTTCGGCACTCCATCGGGCACCTTGCGCCGTTGCGTGTGCGCGAGTCGACCGGCGGGGTACTAATGGCCGACGACGACGTCAGCGTCGTGAAAGTTCCGGGCCTGTTCCTTGTGGGTTACGGGCGCAGCGCGTCGACCCTTGGTGCCACCCGGGCCGGGCGGCGCGCTGCCCAAGCTGCGGTCCGCGTCACTGTGGGCGACCCCGAGCTAGTCCTCGGTTGAGAGGACTTCGGAAACGAATGCGGCCACGCGGCGCTGTAGTTCGGCAATCTGCTCACCGCGGACGGCGTTGAGGTCTGTCGCCTTGTGGTACGCGGGAGGGAGCTTGCGGGCGTTCTTTGAGCAGGAAAAGTTGGAGCAGACGAGGGCTCCGATTGTGTCGCCGCGGCGACCATTGGCGCCGGTGCGGCGTACC
Source organism: Gordonia sp. 34D (assembly GCF_056682775.1). NCBI lineage: Bacteria > Bacillati > Actinomycetota > Actinomycetes > Mycobacteriales > Gordoniaceae > Gordonia > Gordonia sp. 34D. The sequence goes on from NZ_CM155293.1 coordinate 538,002, forward strand.
GTCCAGAGCACCGCTTCGTCGGTAATCTCCACGTCGCGGCACCATGTGCACATGGCTTTGCGTCCAGGCTTGGCGTCAGCGCGAGTCAGGAGCAACGACACTAGCTCACCGTTGAACTCGACGGTGATGTAAGCGCGACGAGGGATTTTGCGGTCGCGCCAGCCGAAAAACTCGCGGCGTTCGAAATCGATGTCGTCAAAATCGAGTGGAAACGACACCTTCTTTACTTCGCTGCGCGTGGTGCCGCGGAAGGAGTCGAGGATCTGCTCTTGGGTGATCGTTTTCATCGTGAAATCCACGGTAGCGCACAGCTTTCGGTGATGTCGATCAGATATCACTGCGGCGTTTGTCCACTGATTAATCAGACCAAAGCGCTAAACTTCGCGTGCTCCGATCTTGTCGGGCTGGGTCTGTGCCCACCGATCGGCGTAATCGACATCGCGCTTATCTATGACGAAAGGGCTTCAAGAACAATGACTTTTAACGACCAGCTCGGAGGGCCAGCAACGGTTGCGGCCGTCAAGGAGATCACGCAGCGCACGTGGCAGAGTCTCGTGGGGATCGGTATTGCGTCGATCATCCTCGGCATCATTATTTTGGCGTGGCCGACGGCAACCTTCCTCGTTGCTGCGATCCTGTTCGGCGTTTACCTGTTGATCTCGGGCCTGTTCCAGATCGCGTCGACCTTTGGTGTGCAGCACCCCAACGGTTGGTGGCGTTTCCTTACGTTCGCGTCGGGTGCAATTTCCATTCTGTTGGCGTTCGTCTCCTTCCGTAATTTGATGAGCGGCATCATCCTGCTCGCGATCTGGATTGGTATTAGCTGGATCTTCCGCGGCATCGCCGAACTGTCGGTGTTTATGGATGCGCAGAGTGGTCTGCCGGGCCGCGGCTGGGGCATCTTCTTGGGCATCATCACCGTCATTGCCGGTGGCATCCTGATCATTTGGCCGATTAGCTCGATCGAAACCCTCGTGTGGGTCTCGGGCATCATGCTGATCGTGGTTGGCATCATCGAAGTCGTTAACGCTTTCATGCTTCGGTCGGAGGCAAAGAAGGCGCACGGTCTCGTGGCCTAACCGTCGTCTGAACAACGGAATTCGCCCCAATCCCGCCGACGGGATTGGGGCGAATTGTTTTGTACGCGATTAAGAACTCTGCGACGGCACGAGGGCTACCTTCTTGATCTTGCCTGCGGGAGTCATCGGTAGGGCATCGACGACTTCGACGGTGTCGGGGATTTTGTACTCGGCCAAGGACTTTCGGCACATTGCGATGAGGGCTGCGGTGTCGACCGTAGTGCCGGGGGCCGGGACGACGAAAGCGTATCCGGTCTCGCCGTACGTTTCGTCCCCGACACCGATCACTGCCGCCATCGCCACATTGGGATCGGTCACCAGTAGATTCTCAATCTCGGCCGGGTACACGTTGTAGCCGCCGCGCACATACATTTCCTTCTTGCGGGCAATGATCGCCACGTGGCCGTCGTCGCTCATGGTGGCTACGTCGCCAGTCGATAGCCATCCGTCGGTGCCGAAAGTGGTGGCAGTTTCGGCGGGCTTGTCCCAATAGCCTGCGGCCACGCATGCGCCGCGGATCTGAAGTTCGCCGACACTACCTCGGGGGAGTTCGGTGCCGTCGTCGGCCACAACACGGCCTTCGACGCCGTCGACGGTGGTGCCGATGGATGTCGAGACCAGTTCGAGGGTGTCGTCTTCGGGGGAGATGATGCATGCGCCCGACGACTCCGACAGGCCGTAAAGATTCGCAAGGCGGGGACCGTTGAAGCGTGCGGTCACTTCATCGGCTAAGGCCGGTTCGAGATTGGCGCCGCCGACGACGCAGAGTCTGGCGTGCGAAACATCGCATGCGGCAAAGGCTTCCGACGCCAGGAGCATTCGGTAAATGGTCGGTACGCCGCAAAAGATAGTGATGGGGTGCTTATTGGCCGCGGCCACCACTAGGTCTGGCTGGAAGCGTGCGGGTAAGACGATCGCCCCACCTGCCACGAGGCTCGCCCCGGCGGTGCAGGTTATGCCGCCGACATGATTAAAGGGCAGGACGCCGAGGATGACGTCCTTCTCGGTTTGGTGGAATCGGTCGGCCTGCATGGCGGCCGACGCCAGCAAACTGCGGTGGGTCAGGGTAGCGCCCTTGGGATCACCGGTGGTGCCAGAGGTGTAGAGGATGACTGCGGGATCGTCGGGCGCAATATTCGGGTCGCCCTCTGGCGCATCGTCGGTGGGGCCGCCGGCTTCAACGAGCGCGGCCCACGAAGCGTCGTCGTGGCCACCGAGATAGGCGATGCGTTCGACGGTTGGAATCTGCGGTGCCAGCTCCTCAAGGAACGGACGGAATTGAAAGCCGCCTGCCTCCTCATCGCAGATAAGCATCTTGGATCCCGACTGCCCGAGCATGTACACAAATTCGCGCTCGCGGTAGACGACATTAAGCGTCACCAAGATGGCGCCGATACGAGCGGTCGCGTAGTACGCGATCAGCCATTCTGGGGTATTCGATGCAGCGATCGCGACCCGATCTCCGCGACCAGTTCCAGCGGCCCGCAGCCCGGCGCTGGCTCGCACAGCGCGGCGCTGCATCTCACCGAAGGTGATGGTGTCGTCGCCGAAGTGAATGAATGGGGCATCCGGAAATGTGCGGGCACGATCGGCCAGGACGTGGCCGATGGTGGTGTTGGTGACGGAGTCAAGCAGCGACGACACGGGGAGGGCCTCTTCTCGTACGGGTAGGAGTGAGGCCACCGTATGACGAGTCGGCGGGGCGTGAGGGACGTTTCGACTGTCGGCGGCGCAGACTGCGAGCCATTAACCCCCTTAGCCCCGCGACCGTGCCGGAGAAAGCAAGAAACCCGCCTCAAAAATGAGGCGGGTTTCTGGAAGCTCCCCCAATTGGATTCGAACCAATAACCGCTCGATTAACAGTCGAGTGCTCTGCCGTTGAGCTATGGGGGATTGCTCGATGCGAACGAGATCAGACTCTATCGTATCGATCTGCGGGAGTGCAAAACACCTGGTCGTAGGGGTTAGTTGGTGGAGTCGGAGGGCGAGCGCCAGATGGCTGTTGTCTCCAAGTGGGCAATCAAGCGAGCGGCACCATCGGTGAACTCGGCGCGGATGCAGTCGGCCGCAGCATCGGCATCACCGGTGCGATAGGCAGCAATGAGTGCGTCGTGCAGTTCGACGGTGGTGTTTCCCCAGTCCGGGTCGGCGGCGTATAGGGCGTGCGGTGTGTACCGCGTGGTGTTGAGCAGGATCCACGCGAGCTTGGTGTTGCCGCTGATCTGATTGTGGGTCCGGTGGAAGTCGAACTCGGCAGCCGTCAGTGCCGGGGTATCGGCAGCGGCCAGCGCGCTGCGGAACTGGGCGTTGGCCCACGCCAAATCGTCAACCTGGGCCGACGTGATGACAGCGGCGGTCCGGCGCGCAATCCGAGCGGCCGCCTCGCCCTGCAGCCAGAACAAGTCGTCAATGTCGGTCCGAGTCAGCGGCGCGACTTCGTATCCGCGGTGCGGGGCGAGGAGCATCATGCCCTCGCCCCGCAACGTCAACAGCGCTTCCCGAACCGGCGTCACACTGACTCCCAACGCTGCGGCGGTCTCGTCGATCCGCACCCGATCGCCGGGCAAAAGCTCGGCGGTCATGATCTGGTGCCGCAGAATCGAGGCAACTTCCTCGGACAGCTGAGGCTTCCGCCGTGGTCGAGCTGCCGAAGAATCAGTCACTGATGGATCAGAGGCCATACGTCTTTCCGATGATGTCCCGCTGGATTTCATTGGTGCCGCCGAAGACGGTTGAAATGATTGCGGTCCGCATCAGCCGCTCGGCGTCGAACTCGGTGGCGTAGCCGTAGCCACCCATCATCTGCATGCCGTCGATCGTCATCTTCTTGCTGACCTCGGTGGCCTTGAGCTTCACCATCGATGCCTCGCGCGGCATCATCTTCTTGGGATTGGCATCCGCGGCGCGCGCCACGCTGTAAACCAACTCGCGCGTGCAGGCAATCTCGGTGGCGTGGTCGGCCATCCGGTGCCGCAGTGCCTGGAACGAGCCGATCGGCCGACCGAACTGCTTGCGCTCGGTAATGAAGGCGAGAGTGTCGTCAAACGAGCGCTGCGCCAATCCCAACTGCATCGCGGCCAAGATGAGGCGCTCCGAGTTGAGGCCCGACATCAGTTGCTTCCACCCGTTGCCGACCTCGCCGACGACCGCTGAATCGGGGACGAAGGCATCGGTGAAGTAGAGGTCATTGACCTCGCGGCCGCCGAGCGTGTCGATTCCCTTGATGACCAGGCCTGGGGTATCGGCGGGGACATGGAACTGGGTGAGGCCCTCGTGCTTGTTCTCCGACCGTTCGGTGCGGGCGATCAGCAGGATGCTCTTGGAGAAGTGCGCATTGGAGCACCACGTCTTCTGTCCGTTGATCTTCCATCCGCCGTCGACCTTCTCCGCGCGGCACGTCAGCGCACCAACGTCAGATCCGGCTTCCGGTTCAGACATCGAGACAGACAGTGAATCGCCTGCGACGACGCCAGCGAGGACTTCGTTGCGCATGTCCGGATTGGCGAACTTGGCGTACGCGGCAGCGGTGATCAGGGTGGGGCCGACGGCGCCGATCGGGGCCTGGCCGCGGACGGCTTCCTCAAGGAAGATGCACATTTCGACGTTGCCCGCGCCGGCACCGCCGAACTCTTCGGCGACGTTGATGCCAGCCCAGCCCAGTTCGGCCATCTTGCGGTACAGCACGTCCGAGTGCGCGTCCTGCCCGTTGTTGGTAAGCGCGAGGCGCTGCTCGCGCGTACCGACCTCGCGGGCACAGAAATCGCCGACGGCCTTCTTGAATGCTTCTTGCTCGGGCGTGAACTCAACCATGGGGGCTCCTCGAGGCGTAAACCACAATGCGGGGGGATGAAACAGATCACTATCTGTGTACCACATATATGTACGAGCAAAATATGTGAACTAGACCACATAGCAAGTTCTTGGTTGTTACCCGTTACTGTTGGTGCGCATGGGCGACGGCAGCGATGAGCGTGACGAGAAGGCCGGATCTGCTGGTCTCGACCGCGAGGGGTTGCTCGCGGAAAATCGGGCGCGACGAGCACAACTCCGCGAAGACGAAGAGGCCAAGGCGGCGCGTAAAAACGGCACCGGTGTGGGGGTCGACGGTGAACTGCACGACGCTGACAGCGCTGTCGGCGACAGTGCTGCCATAGGTGGTGCCGGTGCGACCGAACCCGCTGGTGGGACCGAACCCGCCGGTGCGCGGCCGGCGGATACGCGAGCGGCCTCGTCGAAGACGTTGGTGCGAGTCCTGGCCGCGTCGACAATCATTCTGGCGATCGCGGCAATCGTCCTGGGGGTCCTGTTCACTCTGTCGGCATCGAAGTCCGACGACTCTGCCAGCCAAGAGGCAGTGAACACCGCCAAGGACTATGCAACCACCGTGCTGACCTACCAGTCCGGTAACTATTCGGATTTGGACCGTCGAATCCGCGGCATTTCCACCCCGCAATTTGCCGACCAGTACATAAAGTCCTCACAGGCGGCGCGCACGGGCAATGATGCCGCCCAAGCGACGGGAACGGCGAAAGCGCTTGAGGCGGGCGTGATTTCGATGAGCGACGACACGGCAGAGGTGTTGGTCGCGGTAGACCAAAACGTCAAGAGTCCGCTGGTGCCCGCACTAGCGAAGGACGGTATCGATTACCAATCGCGAGTCAAGATCACCCTGACCCGCGATGCCGACGAGTGGAAGCTGTCGAACCTCGAGGTGGTGTAACAGTTCACGCTGGTTCGGGGAGCAAGACGGCCGCGACGATCGCGCCGACTGTCTTGGCATCGATACCGCGGTAGCCGATCGCTAAGTCGGTGGCCACGTTCAGCGCGGCATGCACCAGGAAGCGAGCAGCCGCCGAAGCTACCTCGGGGCGTGCACGCTGGAGCCAAGTTGCCCATTCATCGACATTGCGGCGCTGCTGCAGTCGGAGGGATCGCAATTCGGCGGCTTCCAGGACTGTCGTTTCGCGCAGGTACACGGTCATGATTTCTGGATCTTCGACGCAGAGGGCGCTGTAGCGGGCGGCGAGGGCGACAAGGGCTTCGGCCGGGGTGGTTGCGCGGGAGAGCCCGTCGGTGATTGCCGCGGTAGTCCGTTCCGATGCCCGCCACATCGCGGCGCTGAGGATGGCGTGCTTGGAGGGGAAATGGCGGTAGACGCCGGATGGGGGAAGACCTGCGGCGGCACCGATCTGCTCCAGCGTGACTTCGTGAAAGCTGTGCTCGGCAAACAGTCGGATAGATTCGGTGAGTATGCCCTCGCGCTTGCCGAGCGGGGCGAGACCGGGCGCGGTCTCCGAGGGGCCGGGCTCAGGCAGTGTTACCCGCAGGACGCTGTCCGCGGCTTCGCTGAGGACGTCGACTGCGGCCTTGCGTGCCAGTGCGACGCGATGCGTCACGGGGCTGGCAGCCACCGATAGGGTCGCTGTCACCAAAGTGCCGACGGCGTGATCGGAGAGTTCCGGTCGAAGAGTGCGTAGGGGAGTCGACAGTCGTGCGCGGGTCCGCCGGGACAGGGCCGCCAATCGAATCCGGTCCTCTCCATGGAGGAGGCCCGGTTCACGACGATAGATGTTGCCTGCCTCGCGATTGTCGAGCGCCACCGATGTGAGCGCTCGGACCACCGTGGCGAGCTCGAGCGCCGGGTCAGTTTGCTGCGGGGCCTCGTCGGCAGCGGCGGTGAGGTCGGAGGCCAGTTCGATGAGGGCCGCGGCAAACAATTCGTACTTCCCGGAGAAATGTCGATACAGCGCAGGTGTGGAGATGCCAGCCGCGTCGGCTATGGCGCTCAGGTGGGTCGCATGAAATCCCGACTCGGCAAAGATTCGGGCGGCAGCCGCAAGGATGACGTCGCGACGGTTAGCCGGGCGTTTGCGCGTGCGGACGGCGCTCGTCGGATGTGGTCCTGCGGTCATAAGGATCAATGTTAACGAATCGCGCCATTCTTCAAGCAATCTTTCCAGAAACGCAATACTCCCAGTTCAAGACTGTGTATGAGTCATAAAAGTTAATCAGCATTCGCATGACTTATCTCACTTGGGGTGTTACTGTGATGGCGATTCAAGGCAATCTCACCACCGCGAGGAGTGCGATGATCAGCGAGGCCGAGCTTCGTGACGGCATCTGGACAAGTATCGACGCAGACGGTGTGGCGCGCCTCGAGATCGACCGGCCAGCTGCCCTGAATGCGCTGGATGGCGGAGCTTCGCTCCGGATCATTGAGTGCTGCACCCAGTGGGCGGTCCGCGACGATGTTCGTGTCGTGGTCCTGTCGGGGCGCGGTGGTGCCTTTTGCGCCGGCGCCGACGTTGTCGGCATGGCGACGGACTCAGCAGGGTCGGGCGGATTCGACGAATCCGCTTCGCGCTCAATCATCGAAAACGGATCCAATCTGGTGCGGGCAGTTCGTGGCCTCCCGATGCCGGTGATTGCCGCCCTCGACGGTCCTGCCGTCGGGATTGGGGCGTCGATCGCCGTGGCCGCCGACCTTGTCTACGCGACCAGTCGCTCGTACTTTCTCCTAGCCTTCGTCAATATCGGCCTCATGCCCGACGGTGGAGCGACCGCGATCTTCGCCGCCGCGATGGGGCGGGCCCGCGCCAACCAACTCGCGCTACTCGGCGAAAAGCTGTCGGCCGCCGAGGCTTTTGAATTCGGACTGATTAACGGGGTGGTGGAGGATGTCGACGGCCTCGAAGCCACCGTTCAACGGACCGCCAAACGGCTGGTGCGGTCGTCGCCGACCGCCCTCGCTCGGACCAAAGCTGCGCTCGACGAGCACGCCCTTCTCGGCCTTCCAGACGCACTGGGCCGCGAAATCGTCGGACAGACAGAACTCTTGCAGGCGCCAGCCTTTCAAGAGGCCATCAAAGCTTTCGTTAACCGCTCATAACCTCTGACCAAACGCCCACCCGAACCAACTTGGAGACGCCATGACTGACATCCTCGGATTTGCCCTCAACAGCGAGCCTCAGCGTTCACGCCGAAACCACTGGAACAACCAGGTTCGCCGTCATGCCTCGATGAAGCCCGACGACATTGCCTTCCGCTTCCTCGGTCACAGCACCACCTGGAGTCAGTTGGACGAGCGCACCCACTCGTTGGCCGCAGCGCTGCTGCGGCGCGGCGTGCAGTTTGGCGACCGTATTTTGGTGCTGATGCTCAATCGCACCGAGTACGTCGAGCTGGTCCTGGCCGCCAACCTGATCGGGGCCATTCCGGTTCCCGTCAACATTCGGATGGCGCCGGCAGAAGTGGCCTTCCTGGTCGGAGACTCGGGGGCGCGAGTTATCGTGACCGAAACCATGCTGGCTCCGCTCGCCGACGCCGTCGCACAAATCACCGGATCTATTGAAACGATCATCACGGTCGGCGATGTGGCAAACGAGTCGCACCTCGGGTTCGAAGACCTCATCACCGAAGAGGGCGACCCGCTCCCCGAGATTGATATCCCCGAAGAGACCGTCGCCCTCATCATGTACACCTCGGGAACCACCGGTAGGCCCAAGGGATCGATGCTGACGCACATCAACTTGCAGGCCCAAGGCTTGACCTGCATTCAGGCGCTCAACACCGCCGACGACGACATCGCGTCGTGCGTGGCCCCGATGTTCCACATCGCTGCCCTCGGTGCCATGACACCGACCATCTACATGGGTGCGACCACGGTGATTCACCCACTCGGCAACTTTGACCCCGAGCAACTGCTCGACTTCCTCGAGGCGGAAGGCACCACGTCGATCTTCCTGGTGCCCGCACAGTGGCAGGCGGTGTGCGCTGCCCAACAGGCGAAGCCTCGCGATCTGAAGCTCCGCGTCGTCAGCTGGGGTGCGGCACCCGCCTCCGACAGCGTGCTGCGCGCGATGAACGAGACCTTCCCCGATGCGATGAACGTTGCGGTATTTGGGCAGACAGAAATGTCGCCGATTACCTGCGCTCTGGAAGGCAAGGATGCGCTCCGCAAACTGGGTTCCATCGGCAAGGTGGTACCGGCGGTCACCGCACGCGTCGTCGACGCCGCAATGAACGACGTTGCCGTGGGTGAGGTCGGCGAGATCGTCTACCGCGGACCCACCATGATGATCGGCTACTGGCAGAACCCGCAGGGCACCGCCGATGCCTTTGCTGGCGGCTGGTTCCACTCCGGCGACCTCGTGCGCCAGGACGAAGAGGGCTTCCTCTACGTCGTCGACCGCGCCAAAGACATGATCATTTCCGGTGGTGAGAACATCTACTGCGCCGAAGTGGAGAACGCCCTGTTTAGCCACCCGAGCATCGCCGAAGCCGCCATTATCGGCAAGGCTCACGAAAAGTGGGGCGAGGTGCCCGTCGCGGTGGTCGTGCTGGCTGAGGGTGTCGACAGTCTCTCGCTCGCCGAAATGGAGCCGTATTTGAACGAGAACCTGGCACGGTTTAAGCACCCGAAGGAACTGGTGATCGTCGACGAGTTGCCGCGCAATGCTGGCGGAAAAGTGGTGAAGCCGCAGTTGCGCGAGGAGTACGGCAGCAAGGACGCGGGCCTCGTTCACTGACCCATACGACGCGGAAACTGGAACGTGTTTCATTTTGGGCGTCAAGTGACTACCCTCACTAGCAGATGCGGTGCAGAGCCGTACCCGACGCTTGGATGCGGCCGTGCCGCAGCGTGATTCGAAAAAGAGGTAACAGAGACTGTGAAGACCAAAGGCGCCATCCTCCGCGAACTGAATAGCCCGTGGCAGATCGAAGAAATTGAAATCGGCGACCCCAAGGCGCACGAGATCAAGATCCGTATGGAAGCCGCTGGCATGTGCCACTCCGATCATCACCTGATGACCGGAGGCATCCCCATGGGTGGCTTCCCTATCCTCGGCGGCCACGAAGGTGCCGGCGTCATCGAAGAGATCGGTGAAGGCGTCACCGACTTCGCAGTCGGCGACCACGTCGTGCTGTCGTTCATCCCGTCGTGCGGCAAGTGCCGCTCGTGCCGCGCTGGTATTGCCAACCTGTGCGACTTCGGTGCCATGCTGCTGCAGGGTGAGGCCGTCTCCGACCACACCTTCCGCATCCACACCGCAGCCGGCGAGCCCGTCTACCCGATGACGCTGCTGGGCACCTTCAGCCCGTACATGGTGGTGCACGAGGCTTCTGTGGTGAAGATTGACCCGGAAATCCCGTTCGAAGTTGCCGCACTGTGCGGTTGCGGTGTCCCCACCGGTTACGGCTCGGCGACCATCGCTGCAGACGTTCGCCCCGGCGAAGACGTTGCAGTCATCGGTGCCGGCGGCGTCGGTACGGCAGCCATCCAGGGTGCCGCGACCGCTGGAGCCCGCAATCTCTTCGTCATTGACCCGGTGGAATGGAAGCGCGAGCAGGCGCTCAAGTTTGGTGCCACGCAGGTCTTCGCGTCGATTGACGAGGCCATGAACGAGATCGGCAACGCCACCGAATGGGGCATGTGCCAGAAGGTCATCGTCACCGTCGGTGAGGTGTTCGGCAAGGACGTCGACAGCTACATGTCGATCACCGCCAAGAACGGCACCTGCGTCATGACCGCCATGGGCAACATGATGGCTAACGACACCGCACTGAACCTGTCGATGCTGTCGATGCTGCAGAAGAACCTGCAGGGCACCATCTTCGGTGGCTGCAACCCCAAGCTCGACATCCCGAAGCTGCTGTCGATGTACAAGATGGGCAAGCTCAAGATCGAGGAAATGGTCACCCGCACCTACAGCCTCGACCAGATCAACGAGGGCTACACCGACATGCTCGAAGGCCGCAACATCCGCGGCGTCATCCGCTACACCGACGCCGACCGCTAAGCCGTAGCTGACACACCCAGAAGGCCCGCAGACACAACGGTGTTTGCGGGCCCTCTGCCGTCCAGACGGAGTGTGCAGCGACCGGTTGTCGGATACGTGGCTTAATCTGAGAGCGTCTATTTGGCGCTCAACAAGGGGAACAATGGCTGAGAAGAAGAGCTCGCGGACGCGTGCCGAACGTGGTGCGGCAGTCGCAGAGCAGGAAACCGTTAAGGGTGGGGCATGGAAGGCCTCGCCCGAAGCGAAGTCGAAGGCGCTGAAGCTGCGGATCTTTGCTGCGGTCCTCTGGATCATTGCTATCGCCGCTGAGCTTTTCACCATCTTCTGGGTCCTCAAGCAAGACCCAATCAACATTTGGCTACTGATTGGCCTGATCGTCGGTATCGGCGTGTTTGCGCTCGGCGGGTCGTTCCTCTGGAAGAAAGCCAACCGCTACGACCCCGCGTCCAAGAAGGATAAGGTCCGCTTCTTCGTCCAAAACCAGCTCGGCGTGATCATCACGATCATTGCCTTCCTGCCGCTGATCGTCATGATCTTCCTCAACAAGGACATGGATGGTAAGCAGAAGGGCATCGTCGGCGGTGTGGCGATTGCCATCGCCGTGATTGTGGGCCTTGCCAGCGCTGACTGGACGCCGCCGTCAGTGGAGCAGTACAACACTGAAACCAATGTCGTCGAACAGCTCACCGGCAAGAACGAGGTGTTCTACAGCAAGTCCGGGTCGGTGTTCCACGTGTGCGCTCAGGCTTCTGATCTGAAGCGCTCCAGTGCGGTCCTCGACGGCACCGTGGAAGAGGCACATGCTGCGGGAATGGATCGTCTCACCAAGAAGTGGGTCAGCGAAGCGATCAACCAGTGTGGCATCCCTGCTCAAAAGGTCGATGCGGTCCTGAACGGTGTCGAAGACGCAACCTCGACGCTCGACGAAGGCCAATTCACCACCGACGCCGATGGCAAGACCGAGGTTGCGCCGAACGTCGCACCGGCACCGGCACCGGGTAACGAGCCCAACGTGCCTGTGGCGCCGAACTAAGCAGAAAAGTAATTCGGCAGTGTGCCCCGCGATCGTTTCGACGGTCGCGGGGCACACTGCTCTTTTTCGCGTTGGTGGGGAAGTAGGGTCGAGACCGTGAGGACTCTCAATGCGCTTGCTGAATGGCCCGTCGACAACGTTGCCGCCGCCGTCGTAACACCTGACGGTGTGGTCGGCAGCTACGGCGACACCAGCCGCGTCTACGAACTTGCCTCGGTGACGAAACTGCTTGTTGCGCAAGCAGTCCTGGTCGCTGTAGAAGAAGGGGCGGTGGAACTTTCGACGCCGGCGGGGCTGCCGGGCGCAACGGTCGCGCATTTGTTGGCGCACGCGTCGGGCATGGCCTTCGATAAGCGTGAGGCCGCGGCGGGAGTGGCCGAGCAGCGAATCTATTCGAGCGCCGGGTTTGAGACGCTGGCCGACCTGGTGGCCGCGGAATCGGAGATCGCGTTCGAGGACTATCTGCGTGAAGCGGTGTGCGAGCCGCTGGGGATGGCGTCGACCGGCTTGTTTGGGCCTGCCGGACACGGGGCCCGTTCGACCGTCGCCGACCTAACCGCGTTTGCTGCAGACCAGCTTGCGCCGCAACTGATTTCGCCGGAACTGGCGGGGGAGTCGTCGAGTGTGCAGTTCCCCGGGCTTGACGGATTTGTGCCCGGTTACGGCAGGCACCGCCCCAACGACTGGGGGCTGGGATTTGAAATCCGCGGACACAAAACGCCGCACTGGACAGCCCCGGATCATTCGCCGCGCACCTACGGTCATTTCGGCCAGGCCGGCACGTTCCTCTGGGTAGATCCGGATCGTCGAGCCGCGGCGGTCGTGCTGACGGATCGTCCGTTCGGTGCCTGGGCCAAGCCGTTGTGGAGCGACTTCAACCAGGCGGTACTACAGGAGTTGGGCTAGTCGATCAGGGCCTAGCCGACGCGTTGGCTGAGCCAGGTCACTTCGGTGCCGATGCCGCCCATTCGGTACGACTCGAGTGAGCGATCCCAGGCGGTACCGAGGATGGTGTCGAGTTCTGCGGCGAGGCCAGCGCTGTCGGGTTGGGCGTCCATCATGGCGCGAAGTTGCATTTCGCCGACGATGACGTCGCCGTTGGCACCGGTGGCGCCGTGCCAGAGGCCGAGTCCGGGTACCTGGCAGAAGCGTTCGCCGTTGACACCTTCGCTCGGATCTTCGGTGATCTCAAAGACCAGACCTGACCATTCACGGAGGGCGTTCGTCAGGCGGGCACCTGTTCCGACGGGCCCGGTCCAGTCGACGGTGGCACGCATGCGGCCGGGGTCGGCGTCTTGTGCGGTCCACTTGAGGTCGGCCCTCGCATTGAGGGTCGACGAGAGCGCCCACTCTACGTGCGGGCATAGCGCGACAGGAGAGGCGTGGATGTACACCACACCGCTCGTCATGTCCGCAAACTGATTGAGATTGCGCACCTTTTCACCTCCGGTTCGACGAGGAACGTCTTCCCCAAGCGCACCTATCGCCGCTACCGGATATCACACTGTTGATACGAAGTATGCCTTGTGAGTCGCGTGTTGCGCCAGTTAAATCTGTCTATTCTCAGGTTTCCCTTCCGCCCCGCCGTTCTCGCTCCGCTCAATTTCCCCTTTTCTGTCACGATTCGGCCCAACCGTCACCAAACACGGCAATGGGTGACGGTTGGGCCGGTCGCCGGCCGCGTCTTGCGTCAGAAAAGGGAGAGCGCAGAATTGTGCCATCCCTTTTCTGTCACGAGTCGTCGTCGTGCGCCGACCAGACCGTCACCAAACGGGGGGATCGGTGACGGTTAGGCCGAAACGTGACAGAAAAGGGGAGATGCGACGATCCCCCGATCGCGCGGGGCGAATCGGGGGATCGTCGGATGAAACTTCAGCGGCTGCCGTGGGTCACAGGGGGATGTTCTTGTGACGGCCGCGGCGGGCCGGAGCCGACGCGAGAGCCTCGGCGATGGTGCTGCGGGTCTTAGCAGGATCGATGATCTCGTCGACGACACCGATGGACTGTGCACGACCAACGCCGCCAGCGATCTGCTCGTGCTCGACTGCCAAACGCTCGTGAAGCTCTTCGCGCTCCTCCTCTGGAGCAGCAGCGAGGGTCTTCTTGTGCAGGATGCCGACGGCAGCCTTGGCGCCCATGACTGCAACCTCGGAGCCCGGCCAAGCGAACACGGCCGTCGCACCCAACGCGCGCGAGTTCATGGCGATGTAAGCGCCACCGTAAATCTTGCGGGTCACCAGCGTGACGCGCGGAACCGAGCATTCTGCGAAGGAGTGCAGCAGCTTGGCGCCGCGACGGACAACGCCGTTCCATTCCTGGCCGACGCCGGGCAGGTAGCCGGGGACGTCCGTGACGACGATCAGCGGGATGCCGAATGCGTCGCAGAGACGGACAAAACGTGACGCCTTCTCGGCCGCCTCCGAGTTCAGGCAGCCACCCATGCGGAGCGGGTTGTTGGCGACGATACCGACGCTACGGCCCGACAGTCGACCGAAGCCGACCGTGATGTTGGGTGCCCACTTGGCCTGGATTTCTTCGAATGTGGTGATCTCGGTCTTCTCGTCGGCAGCGAGCTGCGTGTCGACGAGAGCTTCGATGATCGGGTGGACGTCGTATGCGCGACGAGCCGATTCCGGCATCAGCTCACGCAGGTCCGTATCGCGAGCTTCGGCCTTCTCCTTGTTGAAGTGGCCCTGCTGCGAGAACGTGCCGACCAGTCGGCGTGCACGCCAGTAGGCGTCAGCTTCGGAATCGGCGGTGATGTGGCTGACGCCCGAACGCTTGCCGTGGGTGAGCGGACCACCCAGCGACTCCATGTCGACCTCTTCGCCCGTGACCGACTTGACGACGTCGGGGCCGGTTACGAAGACGCGACCTTCCGGCGCCATGATGACGAGGTCGGTGAGCGCCGGGCCGTAGGCTGCGCCGCCAGCGGCGAAGCCTACGACCACGGAGATCTGCGGAATGTAACCCGATGCGCGCACCATCGCCTCGAACACGCCCCCCACAGCGTGCAGGGCTTCGACGCCCTCGGCGAGACGTGCGCCACCGGAGTGCCAAATACCGACGACCGGAGTCTGCTCGGCAATGGCGGTGTCGATTGCGTTCACGATGTGAGCGCAACCGACAATGCCCATGGCACCGCCCATCACGGTGCCGTCAGTGCAGTACGAGACGGTGCGGACACCGTTCACGTCGCCGATGGCGGCGAGCACACCCGACTTGTCTCGGGGGTGCAGCAACTCGACGGTTCCATCGTCGAAGAAGCTAGTCAACCGCAGCAACGGATCGCGAGGATCGGTTGCTTCCTCATGGCCGGGGATGGGTGCCAGTGTGGTCATCGGGTTCTCCTTTGGGGGTTGCGGATCAGTAACGGCCGAATGCCAAGGCCACGTTGTGCCCACCGAAGCCGAAGGAGTTACTCAGCGCGTAGTCGATCTGACCGCGTCGAGCTTCGCCATGTACGACGTCAATGTCGCCGCACTCCGGATCCAGATTCTCGAGATTCAGCGTCGGCGGAATGACAGAATCTTCCACCGCTTTCACGGTCAAGACCGCTTCAAGGGCGCCAACGGCACCAATTGAATGGCCAAGAGCCGACTTGGGCGCATAAATGGCGGCGTGGTTGCCCACGGCTGCCTGGATGCCCAGCGATTCTGCGGTGTCACCGATCGGGGTGGACGTCGCATGTGCGTTGACGTGTGTGACGTCCGACGGCTTGAGGCCGGCGGTCGCCATCGCGCGAACCATCGCACGGGTGTTGCCCTGGCCCGAGGGGTCCGGTGCAACGAGGTGGTAACCGTCAGAGGTAATTCCGGCACCAAGGATGCGAGCATGGATATGAGCACCGCGCGCCTTGGCGTGGTCCTCGCGCTCGATGATCATCATGGCAGCGGCTTCACCAAAGACGAAGCCGTCGCGGTCACTGTCGAACGGCCGCGATGCGCCAGCAGGATCGTCGTTACGGGTGCTCATTGCGCGCATCATGGAGAACGCGGCAATCGGCACTGCGTCGATGTGTCCCTCAACGCCGCCACACACCATCATGTCTGCATCACCCATGACGATGTGTCGCCATGCGTGTGCAATTGCTTCAGCGCCCGAGGAGCAGGCCGAAACGGGTGTGATGACGCCGGCGCGTGCACCGACATTGAGCCCAGCGACTGCCGCCGGGCCGTTTGGCATGGCCATCGACACCGCGAGCGGCGACACCTTGCGGTAGTTGCCGGTCTCGGCGAGAGCGTTCTCGGCGTCGACCATCGCATCTGCGCCGCCGATACCGGTGCCCATGACGACGCCCAGGCGGTCGGGGTCGACCTCGGGGGTGCCAGCATGCGCCCAGAGACGCTTGCTCATGACGTGCGACATGCGCTCGACGTACGCCATGCGGCGTGCTTCGATGCGTGTCACTTCGTTGGTGGGATCCTCAAGGAGGCGTCCGCCGATACGAACCGGGAGGTTGTACTTCTCGACGAAGTCGTCGGTCAGTTCCCGAATGCCTGATTGGCCGGCAACGAGATTTTCCCAGGTTGAGTCGAGATCAACCCCCAGGCTCGTGGTGGCGACCATCGAGGTCACCACCACGGAGGGGAACTCTCCACCGAGCGTGGAAAAGTCACGAAGTTCGGTCATATCAGGCCTGGCTCGCCTCGATCTGAGCGGCGATCGCTGCAGCGGTCTCGGGGTTTTCAGCCTCGAGCTTCTGGACGTAAGCGACGGTGTCGCCGACGGTGCGCAGGTTGGCGAGGTCCTCATCGGGAACCTTGACGCCGTACTTGTCCTCAACCTGGACGGCAATTTCAACCATCGACAGCGAGTCAATGTCCAGATCGTCGACGAACGACTTCTCCAGCGTCACTTCTGACGGCTCGATGCCGGTGACTTCCTCGATGATTTCGGCGATGCCTGCGACGAGCTGTTCCTGAGTGGCGGCCACGGTGTGGTCCCTTCTATTTCGGTGATGCTATTCGGTTCCGGAAATCAGCGTGTGCTGAGTGGACGGGCGCGTTGGCCTTCCGGGGGTCGGGTGCTGCCGACCGCTATCCAAGTCCTGGGAGGTCCTCCAGATCGCTGGGAACCTTGACGGCACGCGACGGCACACCTTTGAGTTCACGCTTGGCGATGCCCACGAGGGTGCCGCCCGGTGTGAATTCGATGATGGCGCTGGTTTGCGCGTCGCGCATGGCGTCACTGCACAGATCCCATCGAACGGGATTCGTAACCTGTGTGACGAGCTTTTCGAGGGCCTGCGCACCAGTTGTCACAGCTTTGCCGTCGGAGTTCGACAGTAGCGTGCGGGTGGGGTCCTTGGGGGTGATCTTCGCGGCGGCCACTGCGACGGCATCCTGCGCGGGTGCCATGTAGTGGGTGTGGAAAGCTCCGGCTACTGCGAGCTTACGCGTTCGGGCCTTGGCCGGGGGATCAGCGACGAGCTTTTCGATTGCGACGGTTGATCCCGCGGCGACAATCTGGCCCTTGGCATTGCGATTGGCCGGAATCAACTCGAGTTCTGTGAGGTAAGCGAGAACTTCTGCTTCGTCGCCGCCGAGGACAGCGGCCATGGTGGTGTCTTCGAGCGCGCATGCCTTGGCCATTTCGGCACCGCGGATGCCTGCGAGGACCATGGCCTCGTCGGCGGTGATGACGCCAGCGAAGGCGGCTGCGGCAATTTCACCGATGGAATGGCCGGCGACGATCGCTTCGGCGGGGAGATCGTGGCGGCGGTTGGCTTCTTCAAACGAGAGAAGTGCGGTGGCGACGACGAGCGGCTGCGTGACGGCGGTGTCGGTGATCTCTTCCGCGCTAGCGGTAGTTCCGAGACGTTCGAGGTCGAGGCCGGTGGCGTCGGACCACGAGGCGACACGGTCGCGGGCACCGGGCATGGTCAACCATTCGGTGAGCATGCCGGGTGTCTGGGAGCCCTGGCCGGGCGCAAGCAATGAAAGCACGTGACTAGAGAACACCTTTTCTGGTCGTCGTAGGGGTGTTGGCGAGTACTAACCTTTTGAGCGATCTTTGTAGGGTTCCTACAAAAGAGACTTTCTCGGTGTTCTCATCGTCATTGATTCGAGATTCGTTACTCGAATGATGCAAAAACTTTCTGACCTGCCATATGCAGGCAAAATGTGGTGACTGGTGTTACTCAAGGTGTTGAAGACGATGATCCTTGATGGTTCCGTGTCAATCTGCCGATCGTTAAGGCGACCCGCAGAACGAAGGCATCCCTGGCGTTAGATGCGTCACGCCCGGTGATGTCTGTCACTTTTTTTAGGCGATACCGCACAGTATTTGGATGGATGTACAGCGCGCGGGCACAAGTTTCTACCTGCCCGCCGTTGTCGAGGTAGGCCTCAACGGTATTAACGAGGGTCTCCGAATCGCTTAACGGTTGCACGATGGTCTCGTCCATCGTCTCGATGGCGGATCGGTCGCCGTTCAATGCGCGCTCGGGTAGGAGGTCCCAGCTATACGTCGGGCGCGGAGCGTTCGGCCATCCGACGACAGCCCGCATGCCAGCCATCGCCTCGACCGCACTCGCATGAGCCGACCCGAGATTCGGGGTTGTCGGGCCAATCACCACCGGGCCCGGTGCGAAATTGGCAAGCAACTCGGTCAAAAACTTGCCGTTGGGCTTCAATGGGCCTTCGACGATGGCAACCAGGGTGCTTCCCTGCACCACCGAAAGGGCGGCGCGGTCGTACTGCCTTGCCGTGTTGTGAATCGCCAGGGCGACCGTCACATTCTGTTCCGGCGGGGGAGATCCGACGATCACCGTCGCGGCCGCATCGGTCGCCCAGTTCAGCGCGGCTGCCCGTGAGAGCAACTGGGGGCCGTCGTCGCCACGAACGACGGCGTCGACGACGAGGGCTTCCATTCGCGAGTCCCAGGCACCACGCGATTCGGCGGCGGAAGCGTAGATGGCAGCGGCGGCGAAGCCAATTTCGCGGCCGTAGCGAAGGACCGATTCGGTGAGCGCGCGGAGTTGGGCATCGTTGCGGGCGAGCAGGGGGAGCCATTTCTCGAAGAACTCCATCGCCACGCGAACCATTTCGACCGTCTGCAAGAGGGTGATGCGCCGCGCCAAGTCTTGCGGGACGATTTGAAAGGCCTGAACTGTGAACTTGACGTTGCCTTCGGGGTCTTGGATCCACTCCACAAAATTCACGACTGCCGTCTGTACAACCAACTGCACGCTGGCGCGCTGAGCGGCGTCAAGGTCCGAGAAGTACGGCAATTGCTCGGACATCGAATGAATCGCTTCGGTGGCCAATCTGCCGCTGTATTGCTTGATGCGCCGCAGCAGTGTCTCGGGGAGAGCGTCGTGCACGGTGGCGGGAGCGGGGACGGCAGCTCCTCGCTCGCTGAAGACGTCGGTGGCGCGCGTACTGCTCAGGCGCGGATCTAGTTCATCGTCGGGCACGACTTCAATGTAGACCGCGACGGCACCTGAAGGCGGTGTCCAGTGGAGATGGCGAGGCGTAACAAAGCTCATGTGGTGAACAACCGCAAAGTATGTGGGACACCCCCATATATAAGGAATAGATGGACCCGCACGCCGAACGCCGACGACCTGGTGGTCGTCGGCGTTCGGAAATAGCAGCTAGCAGGAGTGATTAGGCTACGCCGGGATCACTGGTCTGCTCGGGTGCCGCTGACACATCGGTGATCTGATACTGCCGTGCCGCATCGGCAGCGACGGTGCGATCGATTTTCCCGTCACGTGCCAACGCAACCAGGACGCCAACGGCGATCGATTCGGCGTCGATGTTGAAGAAGCGACGCGCGGCCGGACGAGTATCGGAGAACCCGAAACCATCGGCACCGAGAGTCAGATAGGTGCCCGGCACATAGGCGCGGATCTGCTCGGGCACCGCACGCATGAAGTCGGTGACCGCTACCGATGGCCCCTTCGTGTACTGCAACAATTCAGTCAAGTACGGACGACGGGACGAACTCGGATCGCGGAGTTCGTCGCGGTCGGCAGCGATTCCGTTGCGCGAGAGCTCCGACCACGAGGTCACCGAGTAGACATCGGCCGCCACGTTCCAATCCTTGGCCAGCAAGTCCTGAGCAAGCAGCGCGTCGCCCATCGTGACACCCGAAACCAAGATGTTCGCGAAATGCTCGGCCGGCTTCTCCGCCTTGCGGTACAGGTAGGCGCCCTTGAGTAGACCAGCGACATCGAGATCGTCGGGCATGGCAGGCTGAGTGATCGGCTCGTTGTAGACCATCAGGTAGTAGAAGATGTTCTCCGCATCGGGCCCATACATGCGGCGCAAGCCGTCGATGACGATGTGTCCAAGTTCGTACGCGAAGGCGGGGTCGTAGGAGACGGCCCCGGGGTTGGTCGACGCCAGCAGCGGAGAGTGACCGTCTGCGTGCTGCAGGCCCTCACCGGTCAGGGTCGTGCGACCGGCGGTCGCGCCGACGACGAAACCGCGGGCCATCTGGTCGGCGGCGGCCCAGAAGCTGTCGCCGGTCCGCTGGAAACCGAACATCGAGTAGAAGATGTACAGCGGAATCATCGGCTCACTGTGCGTCGCGTACGACGTTCCCACAGCAGTGAAGCACGCCGTCGAACCGGCCTCGTTGATGCCCTCGTGCAGAATTCGCCCGCTCTCGGACTCCTTGTACGCGAGCATGAGTTCGGCGTCGACCGACGTGTAGTTCTGGCCATGCGGGTTGTAGATCTTCAGGGTGGGGAACCACGAGTCCATGCCGAACGTGCGGGCCTCGTCGGGGATGATCGGGACAATTCGCTTGCCGATCTCCTTGTCGCGAAGGAGTTCCTTGAAGACCCGGACCAGTGCCATTGTGGTCGCGACCTGCTGATTTCCTGAACCGCCCGCGACTGCCTTGAGTGCGGGAGCAATGTCCGGACTCAGCGGCTTGGCGGTGAACTTCCGGCTGGGCAAGAAGCCGCCGAGTTCGTTTCGGCGGTCGAGCATGTACTTGATCTCCGGCGAATCCATTCCCGGGTGGTAGTACGGCGGCAGGTACGGATCGGCTTCGAGTTGCGCGTCGGTGATCGGAACGTGCGCGGTGTCGCGGAACGCCTTCAGATCGTCGAGCGTCATTTTCTTCATCTGGTGCGTGGCGTTGCGGCCCTCGAAGTGCTTACCGAGGGTGTAGCCCTTAATGGTTTTCGCAAGGATGACAGTCGGCTGGCCCTTGTGCGCCATCGCGGCCGCATAAGCCGCGTAGACCTTGCGGTAGTCGTGCCCACCGCGCTTGAGGTTCCAGATGTCGTCGTCGGACATGTCGGCGACGAGTTCCTTGGTCCGCGGATCGCGGCCGAAGAAGTGATCGCGGATAAAGGCGCCGTCGTTGGCGCGGTAGGTCTGGAAGTCGCCGTCGACGGTCCTGTTCATCAGGTCGACGAGGGCGCCGCCGTTGTCGGCGCGGAACAGCGAATCCCATTCGCGACCCCAGACCACCTTGATGACGTTCCATCCCGCACCGCGGAAGAAGGACTCCAGTTCCTGGATGATCTTGCCGTTGCCGCGCACCGGTCCGTCAAGGCGCTGCAAGTTGCAGTTGACGACGAACGTGAGATTGTCCAAGCCTTCGGTGGCTGCGACGTGCAACAGACCCCGTGACTCTGGCTCATCCATTTCACCGTCGCCGAGGAAGGCCCACACGTGCTGGTCGGAGGTGTCCTTGATGCCGTTGCCATGCAGGTAGCGGTTGAATCGTGCCTGGTAGATGGCGTTCATGGGGCCCAAGCCCATCGACACCGTCGGGAACTGCCAGAACTCCGGCATCAGCCGCGGGTGCGGGTACGACGGTAGGCCGCCGCCCTCGCCGGCGTGGCTGTGTTCCTGGCGGAAACCGTCGAGGCGGTGCTCGTCGATCCGGCCTTCCAGGAATGCGCGCGCGTAGATGCCCGGCGATGCGTGGCCCTGAATGAAGATCTGGTCGCCGCCGCCTGGGTGGTTTTGCCCGCGGAAGAAGTAGTTGAAGCCAATCTCGTACAGCGACGCCGAGGAAGCGTAAGTCGAAATGTGGCCGCCGACGCCGATTCCGGGGCGTTGGGCGCGGTGCACCATGATCGCGGCATTCCAACGGATGAACGCACGGTAGCGGCGCTCTAGATCCTCGTCGCCGGGGAATTGCGGTTCAAGTTCGGTGGGGATGGTGTTGACGTAGTCGGTATTCGTCAAGGCAGGCAGACCGACTCGCTTGTCTTCGGCTCGCTCAAGGATCCGCAGCATCAGATACCGGGCTCGCTCGGGTCCAGCATCGGCCAGCATCCCGTCGAACGATTCCAGCCACTCGTCAGTTTCCGTGGGGTCGTTATCGACCAGGTACGAGGCGACTCCGTCGCGAATTACCTGGACACGACTACCACTTGACGCTGGTGAGGATCCGGGACTCGCCAGTGAGTCAGGGTTGGCGGGGGAGGATCCAGAAAGCTGATCGGTCACAAGATGCCACCTATCTCGCAGGGGTGAGGCGGCGCTGGTCGTCGTCACACCTGCGTGTCGGGGCCGCCGGGGTGGGGCGGCCGGATATTGCCGCTGACTTATTGGACGCGGCCTACCTTCTATCGTGCCGCAAATCACGAGGTATCGCGCTAGATGTGGCGAGTCACATTCAATACTGTGCGGTAGCCTCCTTCGTAATGTTGCTATCCCCGATCAGGCTCGGGAATGGCCGCGAATCGAAGGGGATAACTGTGGGCCGAGTGGCTCGGGCCATTGTGTCCGCGATCATCGCCGTGAGCATTATTCCGGCCTCAGCATGTGGCGGCTCCGACGATGCCGCGCCGTCAACCCCGCCTGCAGGGACCGTCACCGCCACGATTACCCGTGCGGGCGCCTCCGAGGCGGAAAAGATTGCGGTCACCCGATTGTGTAAGCAAGTCATTACGACGGCGGGTGTGATGGTGCGCGACTACAACGCATTCATCAAGCGGCTCAACCAGGTTCAGAGCTACGACAAAATCGGGTCGGAGGACAAATGGGCCGCCGACACGTTGACCTCCGGTGCTGATGAGGTCCGCAAAATGGTGGCACCGGACGTCCCAGAAGACATCGATGCCGAAGTTCAGGATTTTGTCACGAGCTCGGAGCGTCTGGCCGAGCAGATTGAAGGGCAACGTAGGCTCGCCTTGAATTCCGCATCGGAGAAATGGAGTTCCGATCGGGAGCGGCTCTTGGCGACATGCTCGGAGTACCTTCCCGCGGGATCCGACTGACCTGCGATAATTCAGGATCAACATGGTAGCGAAACAGCAGATACGACACTTCGTGTCGATAGACTCTGTGCGCGAAGGCATTTTGCCTTTAGGCTGTCCTTAAGCTGCGTCACTACGACGGAGCTTCGTATGCGCTTACAGCGATGCGAAACCAACGAATGGGAGGAAGTACGCGGTGGTAACCGCCCCAGAAGGCAAGGCCCTCATGCTCGGCTTCACCAACGGTATGTCGGTGCAGGAGATCGGGTGGGACGAGGACACTGACGACGACCTTCGAATAGAAATCGAAGATGCCATCGACGCAGAGATGTTCGACGAAGACGATGTCGACGTCATGGACGCTGTCGTCCTATGGTGGCGCGAGCAAGACGGCGACTTGGTCGACGCGCTGATGGATGCCATCGGACCACTCGCCGAAGGCGGGTTTATTTGGGTTCTGTCGCCAAAGACCGGACGCCCGGGATATGTCGATCCGGCAGATATCGCTGAAGCCGCACCGACCGCGGGTCTCACGCAGACCTCGGTGGTTTCGCTGGGCGACTGGTCCGGAGCCCAACTGGTGACGCCCAAGGCTCGTACCGGTAAGCGCTGATTGCCGTGACCGGTCTTATCGAAGTCGGTTCGCGCGCACCGGAGTTTGAACTTCGTGATCAGAATAACCAGATTGTCTCGCTGTCGAGTCTGACAGCTAACGGCGATGTCCTCCTGGTGTTCTTCCCGCTGGCCTTCACGGGCACCTGCGAGGGGGAATTGGGGTTTCTTCGCGATAATGAGCCGCGTTTCAACAATGACGTGTTGTCGACCGTCGCAATTTCGGTTGGTCCGCCCCCAACCCACAAGGTGTGGTCGTCGGCGCAGGGCTTCCTGTTTCCGATCCTCTCGGATTTTTGGCCGCACGGTGACATCTCGGCGCAGTATGGCGTCTTCGACGACGGCCATGGCTTTCCGAACCGCGGAACCGTCCTTGTCGGTAGCGACGGGGTCGTCAAGTTTTCGTCGATGGTCGGACCAGGTGAAAAGCGTGAAACCGACACGTGGGACGCGGCGCTAGCTGCTCTGTGAGGTGCGCGTCTGCCACCCATTTTCTTGTTCTCGCATGATGCGTCGATTCCCGCTACACGTCCGACGTGTAGCGGGAATCGACGCATCATGCGAGAACGCGCCCTGGGAGGTTGTGCGGTCGGGGCTAGGCCGGGTTGCGGACGACTGCCGTCGTTGAGGACAGTAGGCACCCTGCGGGTGGAAGGTCGTTGGCCGGGAACACCGTTGCCACCGCGATCGCGAAGCGATGTGCGCGTTCGACGTAGCCGGGCTCGGTGTAATGCACGCCGTCGGTGGAGAACCAGCTCTGCTGGGTTTCGCCAGCCCAGTCGTACACGCGGAGATTGGGGTAACGCTTGCACGCGTTTAGCAGGGCACGGTTGAACCGCTGCATCGCCTGATTGCTGTATGCCGGGTTCTGGTTGAGCTTGTTGGTAATGATCGTCGGCCACATCACCGGCTGGCCCTTCAGCGGTGCCAGGAGTCGGTCGATCCGCATGTCGATGGGCCCGGGACCGCCGACTTCCATGTTGGCGGCGTCGTTAATACCCATCGCCATCACCCAGCACCCCTTGAACCCGCGGGAGACGTCGCCGACGATCGAATCGTGGGCATTCGGTTGCCCGTCAACCTCCTCCAAGCTTGATCGGCCACCAACCACGTCGGACTCGTAGTCTTTGACGCCGACCGACTTGTACTGGCCCGACAGTCGGAGCGCCGGATTGGTCTGGAGTTCGGCGGCATTCATGCCGATTGAGGTGGAGTCGCCGACATGCAATAGCTTGGTGCACTTGGTCTTCCGCTGAGCGGCCGGCAGGGTTGGGCCCGTGCGCAATGGCGGGGGGCCAGCGTTCTCGGTCAACGGGGCATCATCGGTGTCGCCCGCAGTGGAGAGCGCGCTGATCACCGGAAGGTCAGGGTTGATCTTGCTGACACCGACCATTGTGCCCATGCCGACGAGGACGACGGCACCAACGGTGAGCATGGCGCGGACAGGTGAGCGACGGGACTCGTCGGCGGGCATGACGACCGGCTCGACGGTGGTCGGCTCCGCGGGCGGCTCGAGGGCTTCGGTAGTCGAATCGGCTTCGACATGAGTTTCGAGCTCGGCGGACATTTCGGGCTCGGCCGTCGGTTCGGGATTGCTTACCTCGAGTTCGAGGTGCTCCTCAATCAGCGGCACCGGCACCACTGCCTGCTCGCTGTCGTTCAGGCTGACGGGCTCTTCACGCAGGGGCTCGATGTGAATCGGCGGACTGGTGTGGCGCTCCGCAGCTTCAGTTGGCGGCTCAGCGGGAACTTCGGGATCGATCGGCGTGAAAGCGTCGACCGCCTGCAAACGCTTGCGCTGAGCGTTGGTGAGCGCCTCGACGATGCGAGTGAAGAAGGCGATGAGCGCGGTCGTGAACTGTGCGGGCAACTTATCCTCCGCGGGTCGGGGCGTGGTGAAGGCGGCGCGGAAGCCGTGGCGGCGAATCGGGTCCTCCACGAAACGCCAGGACAGCGTCGCCAGTAGAAGGGTCCCGGCGATGACGGCGACGGAACTGACCCACAGCGATTCGGCGCGCAGCAGTCCGGGGAGGAACGCGACGAGGGGCATGTGCCACAGGTAGATGCCGTACGAGCGTTCGCCGATCCATCGCAACGGCTGGATGGACAGCAGTGATGCCACGAGCGTTTGCGGTGCGACGGCCGCCATCAGCACAGCCATCGTCGCGAGCGTCAGCGCTAGGAGTCCCCACGTGTACAGGCTGGTCGACGTATCGGGCATGGTGAGGCAGAGGTAAGTGATGGTCGCGAGTCCGGCTAGGCCGAGGACGTCGAGCACACAGCGCTGATTATGGGTGACGCGGTGCTTGCGGGCTGGCCACCAAAATGCCAGGGCGGCACCGAGGAGTAGGGCACCTGCACGGGTATCGGTGCCTTCGTAGGCGCGGGTGTTATCGAAGCCCGCGGTGGCGAGTTCCGACAGCAGCCAGAACGAGCCGAGGGACAGAAGGACGATGACGCCGGTGATGAGAGTGCGTCGCTTCAAGACCAGGTACATCAAGGCCAGCAAGAGGGGCCACACAATGTAAAACTGCTCTTCAATGGACAGGGACCACATGTGGCTCAGCGGGCTGGGGCCACCGAAGCGGTCGAAGTACGACTGATTGGCACCGATCGTGTGCCAGTTGTTGACGTAGAAGAACGCGCTGAGGGCTTCCCACCAGTACTGTTCGAGCTTCGCCGGAACGACGATCGCCGCAGCGCCCAGTGTGGTGACCAAAACGAGGGCGACGGCTGGCAAGAGTCTGCGCGCGCGACGGAGCCAAAATGTTTTGAGGCCTAGATTTCCGTGTTTCTCGTGCGAGGAGATGAGCAGCGAGGTGATGAGGAACCCGCTCAGGGTGAAGAACACGCCAACACCCAGCAGGCCTCCGGAGAATCCGGGGATCGACAGGTGATACAGGATGACGAACGTAACGGCCAGGGCGCGGATGCCGTCGAGCCCCGGCAGGTACGACGAGGCGTTATGTATCGGACGTGGCATCCTGCGGTGGAACTCCCTAGCTAGCGTGTCGCTGAGACGAACTCGTGGCATCGAGTCCGGTGCCGAGGTCTCATTTTAGGCGAGGAAGCGCGCGATGCGAGTCAGTCAAATGAGCGAAAGTCGCTGCTCAGCGACATTTCGGACGTGATGTGCGCCACTGAAAGGTGCTGGGTGGCCTACCGTCCGGGGAATGCTGTGGCGAGTGCGGTAGCGAAGAGTCGGTTGCGCTGAACCAGACCGGTTTCGTTGTAGTGGATGCCATCGACGTACCAGCTGGGCTGTGCTTCGCTGGCGAAATCGTAGATCCTCAGGTTCGGGTAGCGGCCCGTAGCGCGTGCGAGGGCGGCGTTAAACGACTTCATGTTGTCGGGGGAATAGGCGGCGTTGCTGGCGTTGCCGGTCATTACTGTTGGCCACAGAACCGGTTGGCCCGTCAGTTCGGACATCACGCGATCGATGCGTTGGTCGGCGTTCACTGCACTGCCGACGGCGATGTTGGCGGCGTCGTTGACGCCCATAGCGATCACCCAACAACCGCTCTTGCCTGCGGACTTCTCGGTGCGGATGGCGTCGACTGCGTTCGGTTCGTCGTTGACCTTCTCGACGATTGACCGACCGCCAAGGGCGTTCAATTCAACCGTCTTCGAGCCGACTCGCTGGTATTGGGCGGTGAGACGGTCTGCTGCGGAGGGGATTCGGAGGGCGCTGTCGATGCCGACGGAGGTGGAATCGCCGATGTGGACGACGGTCTGGCATGAGGTACGTCGGTCGCCGGTTGGCGCGAGATTCGGTGGGGTGGCACCCGGGGGGTTGGCGCCCGGCGGGGTCAGGATGTTGAACAGCCCGGGTAGGTCAATGCTCGACGAGCCGGTGGTCCCGAGTGCGGGGATGTTCTGTGTGATGAGTCGGCCGGCTGCATCGATCAGCGTGGCGCTGATCTGCCCGGTTTGTGCCGGTGCCGCTGACGCGGGCGAGGTGGTCGCAAGGCTGGTGCTCAGGAGGGCGGCGCTGGCGATGGCGACGGCACCTCGTTGCATTCGAGCACGTAGGCGTGAAGGGGAATCACTAATCACATCAGTCACAATGATGTCATTGCACATCATCAGCAACACGATCCGCAAGGCTGGAGGGATTGCGGATCGATCACAGAACAGTTCGTGCGTCGGTTTAGATCATGAAGTGCAGGCTTCGGACCACGGCCACGCCGAGGTCGGTGTCGCCGATAATCTCCACGTTCTTCGGGTTCGCCAACGGGCGGTTGCCTGCAAGTCGGGCCAAGTCGACGGCGTCGAGTTTCAGGGTCACATCGGGCTTGCCCTCAATTGCGGGAACTACCGCAGACCGGTCTTCCGTCGAAATGAAGATGGTGAGGGGATAGAGGCCGGTGATGTCGAAGGCGACGACGCTCCCAACCTCCGCCCGCGCCTTCTTCCCTACGACGTACGGCAGCGACATTTCGATCTCACGGATCGCGAATTGAGCTGGCGCAACATTCTCGGGCTTGCCGAGATTCAGGGAGTCGCGAAGATCAATCTCGTGAACCCAGCAGTCGAAGTCGCGGACCCGCATAAACCGACCGTAGGTGTCGGGGCCGACGGGAGTGGCTGAATCCGCGTCCCATTGGCCTTCGGTCATTCCGCGCAGTGACTTCAAGCGCCCGGCGGTGACCGAGGCGAAATCTGCCATCAGCGCATCACGGGAGCGCGCCCGGTAGTGGTCGATCCACCGCTCGTTGAGTTCACCGATCGCGTTCTTGACGTGTTCGCGTTCCTTCACGTCGACGGTTTCGTCGGGCTGCAGGCCGCTGATCATGGACTCCGTGCCAACAATGTGCGCCATGATGTCGCGAACCTGCCAGCCGGGCAGGACCGATTCCGTCGTCCACTGCTCGTCGGTCAGTGGTGAAACGAGATCGTGCAGTGCCTGCCATTGGGTTTCGAGCGCATCGATCAACGGTTCTTGTGGGACGAAGGTCGTCACTGGGGGTCCTTCCGCGGGGTGTCTGGTTGTCGCTCACGCTAGCCGGAGTTGCCCGCTGATGCCCGGATTGGCGGAACTCAGTTTGGGTAGTGGCGTCCGACCCGATATCTTGGGTTGGGTCGAATGATGTTCGGCACCCGCGCGTATAGCTCAGCGGTAGAGCTCTGGTCTTACACACCAGCGGTCAGGGGTTCAAATCCCTTTGCGCGCACCAAGATTAGCGAAGGTCAAACGACGTTTGAAACTGCTGGTCAACAGTTGCTCGTCAACATCTGCCTGTTGCGACAGGCTGTACGAAGTCAGAATTTTCCGGCGCTAGAGCAATTCCCGCCTGCGCCACCAGTTCGTGGAACGCCAGGACGTACCGCGTTCGACGGTCACCGCACGAAATCGCTCGTCGAGTTCCGCAATCGCAACCCGCAGTCGATGCGCTCGTCGACCGTCGCGGTGCAACAGTCGTGCAAGCGCTTTCGCGGGCATCCGCCAGCGGCATTTCATCGCAGCACGGCCAGCGGTCGTCGTAGTACTCCCGGTCGCGGAAGCGACGTTCCGTGAACTCGACATGCCGTCGCCACTCGGCGAGATACTGCAGTGCTGCACCGTCTTTTCGGGGACGGCGGACCCGATGCGGATTCACCGCAGGTGAGGGACGAGTGCCCTCTCGATCAGAATGTTCATTTGAAACGCCGTGACGTGGCGTGGCCGGTGAATGGTCGCCGGTAATGGTGACGGCTTAATGCTAGCGACTGTGCCGCCTTCTTCCGAACAGCAACTCATCCTGTTCGCGACGGTACGCGCGCAACGAAATGGAGCGGATGGCAGGATTCGAACCCGCGTCGCACGGTTTTGCAGACCGCTGCCTTGCCTCTCAGCCACACCCGCAGTACCTACACCTTGTCGCGGACGGCAGAAAGTGACCATGGTTACGGTCGGCGTGAGTTCAATTGGTGGGAGCCGGGGCGTCGCGCAGGATTGGACCCGAACCGAACGACCTCGCTGCGGTAGCGGTCATCAGGCGCGACGGTTCCGGATCGGAGCGGAGACGACGCTCCAATTCGGCGGAGTCGGGGAGTGGGCCGTCGGAAGCAACCACGACGATGTTGCCGCTGCGTCGACCCTTGAACATCGACGGATCAGCAATCAATTCGATGTTGGTGAACACTTCACCGATGGTGGCGACCTCGCTGCGAACCGACTTCAGATCCCGGCGATCGCCACAGTTCGCGATATAGAGGCCTTCCGGTGTCAACACGCGGCGAACGGCTTCGGTGAACTCGACGGTCTTGAGATGAAGCGGTGTCACGCTCTCAGCGAAGGCATCGCGAATGACGACGTCTCGCGTCTGTTCGGTGAGGCTGACGACGACGTCGCGCGCATCGCCGACGCGGATGCGGAGGCGGGGTGCGCGTGGAAGGTCGAACCATTCGCGAGCCAATCGCGCCAGCTCCGCGTCGATCTCGACAGCCACGTGCCGCGACTGCGGGTAGGCGTGCGCCAAGTATCGGGGCAACGCGCATGCCGCGGCTCCCAAATGCAGCACCCGCAAGCCAGTCGCGCGGTCGGCGTAATGGTCCTCGATGGCCGCGACCGCCTGACGCATGTACTCGAAATCGAGTATGTCGGGGCGGTCAGCGATGTGACTGCTCTGCACACCATTGACCGACAGCAGCCAACCACCCTCGCGATCGGGGGTCAGCTCGGCAGTACCGGTGGAAATCTCATAAGAGCCTGATTCAGGTTCTTCACGTGCAGTGGCCATCGGGGTCGATCCTAGCCGTCGATAGGCTCAGGGCCATGCGCAAGAACTTCCAGCCCACCGGATTCGACCAATCCGGCGCATGGGGCCTAGCTCTCGGAGCGACGGCCGACGCCGTCTTCGCCGACCCCCAACGCGGGCATCCCGTCGCAGTCTTCGGTTCTGCCGTCTCACGGAGTGAAGCCGTGGTTTACGCGGACAGCCGTGCTGTCGGAGCGGGGTTTACCGCCTTCTGGGTCGCGGTGGCCGCCGGTATCGGCGATGCGGCCGGACGACTTGGAACCGTAGGTACCGCTGCAGCCACGTTCACTGCACTGGGTGGCACGTCGCTCTGCCGGATCGGTGACAACATCGCCGATGCCCTCGACGCAGGAGATATTGAAGGCGCCCGCAGACTCGTCTCCGGACTCGTGGGACGCGACCCCAATCTGCTCGACGAACCCGGGATCTGCCGGGCCGCCGTCGAGTCCATCGCGGAGAACACGTCCGACTCGGCAGTCGCACCGCTCGTGTGGGCCGCGGCAATTGGCGCACCGGGGCTTCTCGCGTATCGAGCCATCAACACGCTCGACGCCATGATCGGCTATCGCTCCGACCGCTACCGAAACTTCGGCTGGGCCGCCGCGCGGACCGACGACGTCGCCAACCTAATACCAGCCCGCGTGACTGCGTTGATTGTGGCCGCAGCGAGCGGCCAGCCCGGCGTCGTATGGCGAACCATTCGACGCGATGCCGCCGCCCACCCCAGCCCGAATGCGGGGGTCGTGGAAGCGGCGTTCGCCGGCGCCCTCGGCATCGAGTTGGGTGGCCGGACCGTTTATGCGCACGGAATCGAGGAACGACCGACGCTCGGCGACGGGCGTTCACCGACCGCCGCCGACCTGAGAGCGGCGGTCGCGCTGTCGCGCAGAGTGCAGATCGTTAGTGCCGTTGGGGCGGTGCTGATTCGGGCGGGGCTGGTGCGGCGTCGCTCCGCAGGCACAGCCTAGCGAGAAGGCGACGACGGTCATGATCGTGCATTAGGTGCCAGCTGATCGTCGCGGTTCCTCGGTACACCGTGCGCCCGCGGGCTACTTCCCGTAGCGCTGTGCCAGTTTGGCTTTGACGTCGTCGTCGGTTTCGGCGCCTGCAGCGCCGCCGCCGATCTCCGCGGTCTGCTTAGCGAGGACGTCGTTGCCGCTGACCGTGCCGGTGCCGCGGAGTTGCTCGCGGATCCGGTCGCGGTCCTTGCGGGGAGCGGGTGGGGGCGGCGATGACTCGTCGGCTTCCGCAGCGACCTTCGTCGCGCGCCGCGCCTTGACCTCCGAGTAAATAAAGTAGCCAGCACCCAGCGGCACCATTAGCCCGAATGCGAGCCACTGCAAGCCGTACGACAAGTACGGTCCCGAATCTAGTTGCGGCAACTCAATCTCGCCGAGCGACCCGGGCTGATTCGGCGACAACTGCAGATAGAAGCCCTCAGATGGAAGTGCCGTGACACGGCCAAGTTGCGAAGTATCGATCGTGTACGCAGTCCACACGGCATTCTCGACGCGTGGTTCTTTACCCGGACTGGTTGCCTCGGTTTTCCGAATGCGGGCGGTAATGGTCACCTGCCCGGCGGGGCCTGGCTCAGCATTGACGACGTTGCCCTCTTCGGGACGTACCCACCCGCGATTCACCAGCAACACTCGATCCGAACCCGCCACCTGGAATGGTGTGACGACCTCAACCGACGGTCGCTCGCCGGCTGTGCGTAAACGGATCAACACCTGCTTGTCGTCCAAGTAGTTCCCGGAAACGGTGACTTCGCGCCACTCGGTATCAGCGTCGAACGACTTCCCCTTCGGGGCGAGCTCATCGAGCGGGACCGGTGCCGTCGACTCAGCGGAACGGATCAGATTGTTGCGGTGCTCGGTCTCGGTATTTTTCCCCAACTGCCAGGGAGCGAGAACCCAAAAGCATGCTGCGGCAAAGGCGACCGTGAACACCGCCAGCAACAGCCAACCGGGACGCAGGAAAGATTTCAGCACACGCACACCACCAGGTTACGTGGCTTAACGGGCGAGCCGGTTAAGCCCGCGCTGCCAACGCCTTCTGGACCCACGCGAGCAGGCCCGGAACTGCTGCTTCAATCTGTTCTCGGACCTCGGCAAAATCAGCCTGACTGCCGTAATACGGATCGGGGACTTCGGCGCTATCGGCGTTCGGATCGAAACTCCGCAGCAGTTGCACGCGATTGCCAAGCCGCTTGCGTTCCAACTCGGTGACGTGCCCGGAATCTGCTGCCACGAGGAGGTCTGCGGACAAGTGGTCGGGCGTCAGCTGCGCGGCGACGTGCTTGTCGGAGTAGCCGTGCGCCAACAGTTCGGTCCGTGCACGATTGTCGGCGGGCTCCCCGATGTGCCAGCCACCAGTGCCAGCACTGCTGATGCGGACGACGTCGGACAGCCCGGCATCGGCGATCGCCGAACTGAAGATCGACGCCGCCATCGGGGAACGGCAAATGTTGCCCGAGCACACGAAGCACACGTGCAGTTTGTGGGGCGAGTTGTCAGACACCGAGTTCCTCACGCAGTTCCTGGACCGATTCGACGATCAAGTCGGCTGTAGCTATACCGGTTATCGACAGAGCCTTCTCAAGTTCTCCGGGAAGAGCGTAGCCCCAGGCGACCCCAATTGCCGGGATACCGTGGGCGGCAGCCCCGACGATGTCGTGAGATCGGTCACCGATCATCACAATCGGATGTGATGGCGTTGCCCAGCCTAGTCCGTCAATCGCATGCGCGATGACGTCAGCTTTCGTCGGGCGTGTGCCGTCCGGACAAGCACCGGCGACAAAGTCGAAGTAGTCGGACAACCCAAAATGGCCGACGATTTGTCGCGCCAGGGGCTCATTCTTACTAGTTGCTACGGCCATCCGACGACCCGACGCAGCAAGGTCGGCAAGCAGTTCCGCGATGCCGGGGTATACCCGGTTTTCAAGCCAACCGATCCGACGGTATCTCTCCAAATAGGCCTCAATAGCGGCGGTGATCTGCATGTCGTCAAGGCCGAACTCGCGTCCATAATTGCCCATCGACTCCCGAAGCGGCGGTCCGACGACGCTGCGCAAAAACTCCTCCGACGGCACCGGATATCCGATCTTTTCGAAGGCATAGACATAGCTGCGGGTGATGCCTTCATAACTGTCGGTGAGGGTTCCGTCGAGGTCGAATAGCAGGGCGGTCGCGGCGTCATCGAGTAGCGGAATCACGGCCTCCATGGTGCACGTATCGTTGGCAGTCATGGAACAACGCCCGGCCGCAGACACCGCGGGCACACTGTTTGACCCGCACCGGCACGGTGACGAAGACACGGCCGACGGGGTCCTGGACTTTGCCGTCAACGTGCGACCGGGGCCCCAACCCTTCCTCGCCGACGCCCTACGCGACCGCATTGGTGACCTCGGTGCGTACCCGTCGTCTACCGATATCGCTGCAGCCACACGCGCGGTCGCCGACCTGCACGGACGTGAGCCGTCGAACATCCTCTTGCTTGGGGGCGCGGCCGAAGGCTTTGAACTCCTTGCCAAGCTCGGTGCCGGGCATGCCGCGCTGATCGCACCGTCATTCACCGAACCCGAGCGGGTGCTCCGCGCCGCCGGAATCCGCATCACCAACGTGGTTCTTCAGGAGCCGTGGGGCCTTGAGGGCACCAACATCCCGGACGATGCGGACCTGGTGATCATCGGCAATCCCACCAACCCGACCTCGGTCCTGCACGCGCGGACACAGATCCTGGCATTGCGTAGGCCCGGACGAATCATCGTCGTCGACGAAGCATTCGCGGACCTGACCTACGACGCTGCGGGCGACGTCGTGGAGCCGGAGAGCCTCGCCAGCGATAGCCTGCCCGACATCATCGTGATCCGATCGATCACCAAGACCTTCGCCCTCGCCGGACTTCGCGCGGGCTACCTTCTTGCCGACTCCTCGATCATCGGGACCCTCGACCAAGGTCGTCGACACTGGCCGCTCGGAACCCTCTCGCTGGTCGCGCTCATCGAATGCCTCGGCCCGCAGGGACAAGACTTCGCGCGCCGCGAGGCGCGGACTGTCGTCGGTGATCGCGAGTATCTGCTGTCGCGGCTCGCCGAGATCGACGTAAGGCCCGCGGCGGTGCCGTCCGCGCCGTACGTTCTGATCAAGGTCGATGACGCGCTCACCTTGAAGGCAAGACTCCGAGAGCGTGGGATCGGAATCCGCAGTTGCGCCAACTTTGTTGGGCTCGGGCCCGACTATTTGCGGATCGCGGTTCGGCCCCCGGCGTCGACTGACGCCCTAATTGATGCCATGAAGAATCTGTAGCAGAGGAGTGTGACGCACTATGAGCCCCGTGTTGGGTGAGGTGCTCGCCGAGTTGGACCGGGTCTATCCCGCCCATCTCGCAGAAGATTGGGATGCTGTCGGCTTGGTGTGTGGTGATCCGGCCGAGCCCGCCGAAAAGGTGCTGATCTGCGTTGATGTGACCGATGCTGTGGTTGATCTGGCAGAGCAAACAGGCACCCAACTGATCGTGGCGCATCATCCGCTGCTCATGCGCGGTGCGACGACCGTGGCCGCTAATACGGCCAAGGGGCGGATCCTTCATCGCCTGATCAGGGCGCGCTGTGGCCTGCTCTCCGCCCACACCAACGCCGACAAGGCCAGGCGCGGAGTGTCGGACGCGCTCGCCGAGGTGCTCGGCTTGCACAACACGACACCGCTGCAGCCATACCGTGTCGATGGTCTCGACAAGTGGATCGTGATGGTCCCCGAAGGCAACGCCGAGCAAGTGAGTACGGCGATGTTCGCTGCCGGGGCAGGTGCTCTCGGCGATTACCGCGATTGTCTGTGGAGCGTGGTCGGAACGGGACAATTCCTGCCTATCGACGGGGCGACCCCAGCGATCGGCGCGATCGGGAACCTCACCCGCATCGATGAGCAGCGCCTGGAAATGGTTGCTCCGCGAAAACTCCGCAACACGATCCTCGCCGCGCTGCGCAATGCGCACCCATATGAGGAACCCGCCTTCGACGTCTTTGAGCAAGCGGCACTCGACTCCGATATTGGGTTGGGCCGGATCGGCACGTTGACCGAACCGATAACGTTCGCCGCATTTGTCGCACATGTTGGCGCGGTGCTGCCGAAGGCTGCCTGGCCGGTGCGCGGTGCTGGCGCACCCGACACCATGATTAGCACCGTCGCGGTGTGCGGCGGTGCCGGTGATTCGCTGATCGGTGCGGCCACGGCGGCCGGTGTCGACGCATACGTGACCGGTGATTTGAGGCATCACGTGGTCGATGAATCATTGCGAGCGGGGTCGCCCGCACTCGTCGATGCCGGACATTGGGCGACCGAGTTCCCCTGGTGCGGCACCGTCGCCGATATCCTGACGGAGTTCGGTTGCCGGGCAACCATTTTCCAAGACCCGACCGACCCCTTCACGGTGGTCGGCGGACATAAGGAGCAACAGTGAAGGTTCCCAGCGCACAACAGCGACAACTGCTCGACGTCGCCGACCTCGACGCCGAACTGGCCAAGATGCGGCACGAGTTGCGCAACCTGCCGGAAGATGCCGAACTCACGAAGCAGGCGCAGAAGCTTGAGGAGATCCGCGACGACCGTTCGCGGGCGCAGGTGGCCGTCGACAATCTGCAGAACGAGTTTGAGCGCGTCGATAAGGAGCTGACCGGCACCGCCGAGCACCTCAAGCGCGATCGGGACCAGATCGAGTCCGGGGCCGTCGGCCACAAGGCGCTGGCAGAGTTTCAGCATGAGGTCAGTGGCCTGGAACGACGCAATGAGGCACTCGAAGCTGAACTGATGGAGGTTATGGAGCAGCAGGAGGCGACGGCCGCTGAACTGGAGCGGACCGAGGCTGCCCTGCTGGCCGCGACCGAGCAGGAACTGGCAATGGTCGCCGATCGCGACGCGGCGCTGGTGGCCGTCGAAGAAAAGGTCACCGACGCCCAGACCAAGCGCGCTGCCCTGATCGAGGGCATCGATGCGGCGATGGTGGCGATCTACGAGAAGCTCCGCGAGCAGGGTCGGGTGGGTGCCGGCCTGCTGCGGCAGCGGCGCTGCGGTGCGTGCCGGATGGAGCTTGATCCCCGCTCGTTGGCCCGGATTGCCGCGGCCGATGAAGACGAGGTACTTCGATGTGAAGAGTGCACCGCCATCATGGTTCGAACTGCGCAGTCGGGCCTGCCGACGCCTGCCGCCGACGAGTGACGGGCAGCGATGAGCAGCGATAAGGCCCCGTCCTGGCAAGGGCAAATGGCGGCTCCCACTCGGATCATCCTGTTGCGTCACGGCCAGACGGCACTGTCGGTGGACCGTCGCTACTCCGGGCGTGGGAACCCGGAGTTGTCTGAGCTGGGACGCGAGCAGGCGGGAGCGGCTGCCGAGCGGATTACTTCCGGCGCGTTCGGGACTATCGATGCGGTCGTTTCGTCGCCGTTGACGCGGACGATGGCGACTGCGCGTGCTGTTGCCGACGGACTCGGCAGCAGCCCCAGCGTTGTCGACGGATTGATTGAAACCGATTTTGGTGCGTGGGAGGGGCTGACCTTCCGCGAAGCCGCCACTCGCGACCCCGAACTGCACAAGCAGTGGCTCGGCGATATCGATGTGGCACCGCCGGGTGGCGAGAGTTTCGCGCAAGTTGGCGAACGGATCGCGCAGACGCGCACCGCTCTCGTCGAGGCCTACTCGGGAAAGACCATCCTCGCCGTCTCGCATGTCACGCCCATCAAGACGATGTTGCGGCAGGCGCTTGAGGTGGGCCCGCAGTTGCTGTTTCGCCTGCAATTGGATCTGGCGTCGATCTCCATCGTTGAGTTTTTCCCCGACGGTGGTGCGGTGGTGCGGCTTGTCAACGACACCGCACACCTGCAGTAGATCGAGCCGATGCCCCGGATCTGAGATACCCCAGCGCTAACCCCCAGCGTTTAACGCCCCATCGTTTAACACCCCATCGTTTAACACCGACGGAACCTTTGCCGCTACGCTGAACTCGCGAACGAGTCGGCCGGGCGGCCGCGGCGAGGGAACCCCACGATCCATCGTGGAGGCCTGAGTCGAGGAAAGTCCGGACTCCACAGACGCAGGGTGGTTGCTAACGGCAACCCGGGGTGACCCGCGGGACAGTGCCACAGAAAACAAACCGCCTCACGTTTGACGTGCAGGTAAGGGTGAAACGGTGCGGTAAGAGCGCACCAGCGGCACGGGTGACCGTGCTGGCTAGGTAAACCCCACCCGGAGCAAGGTCGAAGCTCGCACCGCTGCGAGGCGTGTGCGCGTGCGCGAGTGTTTGAGGACTGCTCGTCCGATACTCGCGGGTTGGCTGCTTGAGGTACCCGGCAACGGTGTGCCCAGATGGATGGTCGCCACCGGTCCGTTGGACTGGGACAGGATCCGGCTTATACGCCGACTCGTTCGCGCTAGACGTGCCTCGTGCCGCGCTTCGGCGGTGTCGGCAATATGCTCGGGACATGCAATTCAGGATGCGGGCACCGGCAATCGACTTTGCGCAGTTGCGCGCCGACATGGACATTGAGACCGAGTTCTCCGCCGACGCCGAAGCACAAGCCGCGGCCGTCACCGACCGCTTTGCTGCTGACCGGGTCGACCGAACCGACCTTGAACTGGTCACCATTGACCCTCCCGGTTCGAAGGATCTTGACCAAGCACTGCGCGTGGTCCCGAAGACAGCAGGCCAACGGGGGAGCGACGGCGACGGATTCCTCGTCTACTACGCCATCGCGGACGTCGCAGCGCTCGTCGAACCGGGCAGCCCGATCGACATCGAAAGTCGACGTCGGGGTCAGACGATCTACTTTCCCGACGGGAGCGTGCCGCTCCACCCGCGGGCGCTGTCCGAAGGCGCCGGATCGCTTCTCGGTGATCAGACTCGGCCAGCTGTGCTGTGGACTATCGACGTGGGCCCCGATGGTGGCACCCGCAGCGTGCATGTGGAGCGAGCATTGGTGCGATCCCGCGCCCGACTCGATTACGCGGGAGTCATGGCTGACGTGAAAGCCAATACATTGCATCCGGCGATAAGTGCTTTCCCTGACTTCGGTCGGACGAGATTGGCGTGGTCCCTTGCGCGGGGCGCCGTTCATCTGGATCTGCCGGACCAGGAGATCGTGCCCCACGAGCCGGGCCGAGCGTGGACGCTGCAGATTGCGCCGCGGACGCCCGCGGACCAATGGAATGCGCAGGTGTCATTGCTGGTCGGCATGGCAGCCGGGCAGATTCAGGTTGACGCCGGGATTGGTCTCTTGCGGACCCTGCCACCGGCATCGGAGGGCGCGATCACCGAGCTTCGTCGGACGGCGAAACATCTGAAGATTGGGTGGCCCGAAGGGGCAACGCCCGGCGAGTTCCTGTCGACCCTGGAACCCGATGCGCCAACCACGCTCGCGTTGATGACCGTCGGCGCGCATCTGATGCGGGGTGCCGGGTACCTCTCGCTCGATGAGACGACAGCGGCCGAAAGCCCCGCCAAATTGGGGCATGCCGGAGTCGGTGGCATCTATGCACACGTCACCGCACCGCTGCGTCGATTGGCCGACCGGTACGCCACCGAGGTCTGCTTGGCGGTCACGGCAGGCAGCGAGGTACCGGGATGGGTGCGCGAAGTGTTACCGAAACTCCCGGAGACGATGAGCAGCTCGGATGCTTTGGCGTCCAAGGCTGAACGCCAGAGTGTCGACCTCACCGAGGCGGTCGTGCTCGCCGATCAGGTGGGCACCAAATTCGATGCCGTCGTGATGCGCGCGGAGAACGGTAAGCGTCCGGCGGAAATTTTTATCGACACTCCGGCGATTGTCGCCAAGTGTGCCAACGCACCGGCACCGGGGACCGAATGTGCCGTGGAAGTCACAGCTGCCGATCCGTCGATTCCCAAGGTGACGTTCCGAGCGGTGTAGCCGCGCGAACGTTGGCGGAGATTCGGCTACCGTCGGCTGCGGCGGTACTTCCGTACGGCGCGGCGACCGCGAGATTCTTCGTGGGCGTCCATGCGACCCAAGACAAACAGGGCATCGCGACTCAGCGCGAGGTTGCGTGCGGCCTTGGCGAGATGTTCCCGGTTGAGGACGGTGTCATGGAAGATCCCGAGGTGAGTCTGCACCGACTTGGCTTCCGCACCCGCCTTCGCCAGGGCGCGGCGACCCAACGGGTCGGCTGACTCGGCGGTGTATCGAACGGCCTTGGCGCGCTTACGGACTGTGTGAAGTTGTTCCACCCATTCCGGTGACCACGCCGACAGTTTCTTGAGCTTCTTCTCCGCACGGCGCATCCCCGCATAAGACAGCCCCACCGCCTCGGCGGCGGCCTTCCGCGCATCCTGAGTCGCCGCATGCCCGGGGATCGGGGCCTCAATTAGACGGTCGAGATCGTCGAGCATTTGCAGGTATCGCGGGGTCGACATGGCGAATCGAACAGCCTTGAGGCTTCGCTCATGACGCACTTGCTCGTCCTCGATCAAAACTTTAACGAGGTCAGCGGGAGCGCTTTCGCGGGCGAGGAGATGCTCGTTGGCAGCCAGCGCGACCTCGCGGTCGCGGGCGTCACCCAAAACTTCGGCCAGTTGGCGCAATTCGTCGGCGACCGGTGCCGACATCTCGGGAGCGATGGCACCCGGGTACGACTGCAGGATTGATCGAATCTTGCGCGCCGCGACCCGCATCTGGTGAATGGCGTCGTGCCCGTTCTCCCGCGCAATCGGATCCCACATCAGGAGGGCATCGCGGTGCATCGCCAGATCGAACTGCACCAAACCCAACGCCGATGCCTTCTTCGGCAATGCTCGAACCAGATCGTCGTGCGGTTGAGTCCCGATGGCGCGAGCCAACTTTGACTCACTGGACGCTCGCCGAGCACCGGCAGCCAACAGCAACTTCCGGGCCCGTTTCAAGAGTTTGTGATCGCCTCCGGTGAGTTCAAACTCCCACTCCGCCCAGCGATTGGTCGATCCGCCGGGCAACAGCGATTCCGCCGAAACGACGTCCTCACAGAACTCGGCGAGCGACCGACCCTGTTCATCGCGGACGATGGTGACCGTGCGATCGGTGGTAATCGTCGCCACCGGCACTAACTCTGCTGACCGAATGACCGTCAGGATCTGCTCTCGCAACGCTGTTGGCACCTCGGAGTCGCCGCCGTCTTCGAAACTGATGGCTGTTTCTCGGCGCCCGCCAGCCACCGACGACGGCCGCTTCAGGTGCCAGCCAGCATCGGTGCCACCGGTCCGGCGGCGCAGGG
The DNA here is from genome assembly GCF_056682775.1 of Gordonia sp. 34D. Taxonomy (NCBI): domain Bacteria; kingdom Bacillati; phylum Actinomycetota; class Actinomycetes; order Mycobacteriales; family Gordoniaceae; genus Gordonia; species Gordonia sp. 34D. The sequence continues at coordinate 578,698 of NZ_CM155293.1, forward strand.
TTATTTTGTTCTTCGCCAGCAGCGTGTCGGCGGTGTCGAAGTAGGTGGCCTCGAGCAAGTACGTTTCCGGGTCGCCGATGCTTCCTTCGGTGGCCCTGCCTTCTTCAGTAGCCCGGCCTTCTTCGGTAGCTGCTGTGGACTGTTCCGAATTGGACGGTGCCGCAACGAGTTCAAAGAGTTCAGGCGCTGGAAGTCCCGCTTCGACGTCGAACTTTAACTCGATTTCAATGGTGTCGGACGGACTCATGTTCAACTGCTCCTACCCGGGATGACGGTCAGTGGTCGGCAAAACGATCAGTGGCCTCAACAAGGTGGTGGACGATGCCTGGTTCGAAAGAAGCGTGACCGGCGTCGTCGACTACACGAAGATCAGCGGCGGGCCAAGCCCGATGAAGGTCCCACGCACTGCGCATCGGACAGACCACATCGTATCGGCCCTGAACGATTACCGCTGGTATGTCCGCGATGGTCCCGATGTTCGCGAGCAGTTGGCCGTCGTCCATGAACCCGTGGTTGACGAAGTAATGGTTCTCGATTGTCGCGAACGCGAGATCGAAACGCGTCGTCTGATTCTCGTCAGGCTGGGGGAGAAGGTAACTGGTCTTCGACTCCCAAGTACTCCAGGCGGTTGCCGCGCGCTGCGCGAGTGCCCGATCATCACCGGTCAGGAGTCGGTGGTAGGCCGCAACAAGGTCGCCGTCACGCTCGTCGACCGGAATTGGATCGAGGTAGGTTTCCCACAGGTCCGGGTAAATGTTGGCGGCACCCCCGTTGTAGTACCAGTCGATTTCGCTGCGCCGCAGCAGAAAGATTCCGCGCAAGACGAGTTCGGTGACCCGGTCCGGATGGGCCTGCGCGTACGACAGTCCGAGGGTAGAACCCCATGATCCGCCGAAGACCTGCCATTTGGTGATCTCGAGGTGCTCGCGGATCTTCTCCATGTCGGCAATGAGGTGAGCCGTGGTGTTTACCGATAGGTCGGCACCTTCGGCGATGTGGGGACGCGACTGCCCGCAACCGCGCTGATCAAAAAGCACAATGCGGTAGCGGGCCGGATCGAAGAACTGCCGCTGACGCGGTCCTGTTCCGCCACCCGGCCCGCCGTGCACAAAGACGACCGGCTTGCCGTCAGGATTGCCCGAGCACTCCCAGTAGATCTCTTGGCCGTCGCCTACATCGAGGTGGCCGGAGTCGTACGCGTCGATGGCTGGGTACAGGCTTCGCATGCACCCAACTCTAGTGCCGTCACAGCACTCTCACTCGGTCGCGACGCACGGATCAGTAAGAGTGTTCGGGGCCGGGGAACGTTGCGTTAGCAACCTCGGCGGCGTAGGTACGAGCTGCTTGACGCAGGTCGTCGCCGATCGAGGCGTAGCGCTTAACGAACTTCGCCGTCTTGCCATGCGTGTAGCCCGCCATGTCTTGCCAGACGAGGACCTGCGCGTCGGTCTCGTTGCCCGCGCCGATCCCGACCGTCGGGATGGTGAGCTTGCGGGTGATCTGTGCGGCGATGTCGGCGGGAACCATTTCCATGACAACGGCGAACGCGCCAGCTTCCTGAACGGCAATCGCGTCGGCGACCAACTGCTCGGAAGCCTCGCCGCGGCCTTGCACGCGGAAACCGCCGAGACCGTTCACACTCTGCGGGGTGAAACCGACGTGGGCCATCACCGGAATGCCTGCGGCTGTCAGTGCGGCAATTTGCGGGGCAACGCGTTCGCCGCCCTCGATCTTGACCGCGTGCGCGTTGCCTTCCTTGAAGTAGCGCACCGCAGTTTCCATCGCCTGCTGAGGACTGGCCTCGTAAGTGCCAAAGGGCAGATCAGCGACGACGAGTGCGTGCGGTGCACCGCGCACCACTGCGCGGACCAGCGGAATGAGCTCGTCATTGGTGATCGGGATGGTGGTGTCGTAGCCGTAGACGACGTTGGCGGCAGAGTCACCAACCAGCAACACGGGGATCTCGGCCTCGTCGAAGAGACGGGCTGTGGAGAAGTCATACGCGGTGAGCATCGGCCACTTGCGGCCTTCGGCTTTCCACTGGGCGAGGTGGTGTACGCGGGTCGCGCGGCGCGGAGCGGCCTGCGCGTCGGCGGCGGGAGCGGAGCCGTACACGGATACGTCTGACATGGTCTGCCTCATTTCTGCCTCGAGTCCCGAAAGTCGGGTACCCGGGTTGGTGTGGACAGTCCAATTGTCCCACTGGCGTGCGCGCACGAGTACCCGCACTCCGGTGGGATTGGTCACAGAGCGCGGTGGCGAGTGCTGGCCGCGGTGGCGACACCGTTCGGAGGCATCTGCGTTGGTGTAACACGCATGTAACCGTTGGCCTCTAAGGTTCGCAGTATGGATCGCCAACAGGAATTCGTGCTGCGCACCCTCGAAGAGCGGGACATCCGCTTTGTCCGACTGTGGTTCACCGACATTCTTGGCTATTTGAAGTCGGTCGCCATCGCACCCGCAGAACTGGAAGGAGCTTTCGCCGAGGGCATCGGTTTTGACGGTTCCGCGATTGAGGGCTTTTCCCGGGTCTCGGAAGCCGACATGGTGGCTAAGCCGGATCCGTCAACGTTCCAGATTCTCCCGTGGCGCGACGAAGGTGAGCTGTACTCGGCGCGCATCTTCTGCGACATCACGATGCCCGACGGTTCGCCCTCCTGGGCCGATCCCCGCAACGTGCTGCGACGTCAGCTCAACAAGGCCGCCGACCTCGGCTTCACCTGCTACGTACATCCCGAGATCGAGTTCTTCCTGCTTGAAAACCGGCCTATCGACGGCACGACGCCGGTGCCCGCAGACCGCGGCGGCTACTTCGACCAGGCTTTCCACGCTCTCGCACCCAACTTCCGTCGGCATGCGATCGACGCCCTCGAAGCCATGGGTATCTCCGTCGAGTTCTCCCATCACGAGGGGGCACCGGGCCAGCAGGAGATCGACCTGCGCTACGCGGACGCGCTGTCAATGGCCGACAACGTGATGACCTTCCGCTACCTGGTGAAACAGGTGGCGTTCAGCGACGGGGTCCGCGCAACGTTTATGCCCAAGCCGTTCAGCGACTACCCGGGCTCGGCAATGCACACCCATATGAGCCTGTTCGAGGGCGACACCAATGCCTTCCACAATCCCGATGATCCGATGCAGTTGTCGACTACCGGGAAGCGGTTTATCGCTGGCATCCTGCGCCACGCCAACGAGATCAGCGCCGTCACCAACCAGTGGGTCAACAGTTACAAGCGATTGATCTACGGCGATGAAGCACCGACTGCGGCCACGTGGGGCGGGGCCAACCGCTCGGCCATGATTCGACTGCCGCTGTACACGCCGAACAAGGCGTCGTCGCGTCGCGTCGAAATTCGAACACCGGACTCGGCTTGCAACCCGTACCTGACGTTCGCTGTCCTGCTGGCTGCCGGACTCAAGGGCATCGAAAACGAATACGAGCTGCCCGAAGAGGCGGAAGACAATGTGTGGGCGTTGACCGAAGCTGAGCGCCGCGCGATGGGCTACAGCGAACTTCCGGGTTCGTTGTCGGAGGCGCTGGTCGAAATGGAAAAGTCAGAACTGGTGGCAGAGACGCTCGGCGAGCACGTCTTTGAGTATTTCCTCCGCAATAAGCGTGCCGAATGGAATGCATACCGCAGTAGGGTGACGCCATACGAACTTGAGCATTATCTGCCGCTTTAGGAGGGGCATAAGTGACAGTGTCCCGTGGCCGGTCAGTCGTCCCCAGTCCCGGACGTCTCGGTCTCCTGCAGAATGATGCCCGTGAACGCCTCGGCACCCTCGGGTGGACCGGGGTCGACGAAGTTGAGCTCCTGTGGTCGCTCTCGCGCGCCGCGGACGCCGACCTGGCCTTAGCCGCGCTGATTCGGATGCGCGACGCCGATCCGGACGGATGGTCGGAGATCGACCGGCACGTGCGGACCGACAAGCACTTTCGCGGCAGACTATTCGCGGTCCTTGGCGGGTCGGATGCACTCGGTGACCACCTCGCCGCCGAACCTGGGGTGTGGCGACTGCTGCTGGCCGATGAACTGCCAGATGCCGCAGCCGTCCGCACGTCGCTGCTGGAAGCGGTTGACGCAGAGCCGGTGGAGGATGGTGCCGTCGAACCGGGCGACCTGCTGTATCGGGCGGGGCTCACCGGACCGAACGCTGTGGCCGCGTTGCGCCGGGCCTACCGCGATCAGGTGCTGATCCTGGCCGCTCACGATCTGGCTGCGACCGTCGAAGACGAGCCGGTGCTCTATCTGCCGGAAGTGGGCGGGCGACTGTCGGACCTCGCGGATGCGGCCTTGACCGCAGCCCTCGCTGTCGCCATCACCACGGTGCTCGACGACAAACCGCTCGAGGGGCAAATCGCAGTGATCGCGATGGGCAAATGCGGTGCACGAGAACTCAACTACGTCAGCGACGTCGACGTGGTGTTTGTTGCTGAACCCGCGGATTCGGTGTCGGCGCGGATCGCGGGCGAAATGATGAGCATCGGGTCGTCGGCCTTCTTCGACGTCGATGCGGGCCTACGGCCAGAGGGCAAACGAGGTGTGCTGACGCGCACCTTGGAATCGCACATCACCTACTACCGGCGGTGGGCCAAGACGTGGGAGTTCCAAGCCCTGTTGAAGGCGCGCGCCATGACCGGTTCGATGACTCTCGGAGCGGAGTACATCGCAGCTACTTCGCCGATGGTGTGGGATGCCTCCGAACGAGACGACTTTGTGCCAGAAGTACAGGCCATGCGGCGCCGGGTCGAGGAATTGATCCCGGCGGAAGAAAAGTCCCGCAACATCAAACTCGGTGGCGGCGGCCTGCGCGATGTGGAGTTTGCCGTCCAACTGCTGCAGATGGTTCACGGGCGCGTCGACCCCGATCTGCATGTGCAGTCGACGGTCGACGCTCTCGCAGCACTGACCGACGGCGGGTACATCGGCCGCGACGACGGGGCGAACTTTTCGGCGTCCTACCAGTTTCTGCGACTGCTGGAACACCGACTGCAATTGCAACGACTGCAGCGCACACACCTGCTGCCCGAGCCCTCCGACAAGGCCGGGCTCCGCTGGTTGGCCCGCGCAGCGCACGTTCGCCCACAGGGCGACAAGGATGCGCGGCAGGTGCTCAATGAAGAACTTCGCAAGCAACGCGGCCGGGTTAGGCAGCTGCATCAGAAGCTGTTCTACCGGCCGCTCCTGGAATCGGTGGCGCGACTGGACAAGGGCGCACTGCGGTTGTCGGACGAGTCGGCCAAGCGTCAGTTGGCCGTGTTGGGGTGGTCGTTCCCCGACCGGGCGCTCGCCCACATTCGGGCGCTGGGTTCGGCCGCCGGCCGCAGCGGGCAGATCCAACTCCTGATTTTGCCTGGTCTGCTCGAGCACATCAGCCAAACGCCAGACCCAGATGCCGGGCTGCTGAACTATCGGCGCCTGTGTGACGAAGTGGTCGGCGTCGACTGGTTTTTGCGGCTCCTGCGCGACGATGGCGTCGTAGCCGAACGCCTCATGCATGTGCTCGGCACCAGCGAGTACATCGCGGACCTGCTGATGCGGTCGCCAGATGTGATCCAGCTGTATTCGTCGGGGGCCACCGGACCCAAGCTGACCGAAGTGGACTCCGCCGATGTGGTGAAGGGGCTCGTCGCGTCGACGATGCGGGCGGCAGACTTGGATCGTGCGGTGGCAGTGGCCCGGTCGCATCGGCGCGCGGAACTCGCGCGCATTGCGTCCGCTGACCTTCTGGGTTTGATGTCGGTGCGGGAAGTTTGCCGAGCGCTGTCGACAGTCTGGGCGGCCGTTCTCGGTGCCTCTCTCGACAAGGTTATTGCGACCACTCTGGTGCCTGGTGAGCCGTTACCCGCGAAGATCGCAGTCATCGGTATGGGCAGGCTCGGCGGTGGCGAACTCGGCTACGGGTCGGACGCCGACGTGATGTTTGTCTGCGAAGCCAGTGCGGGCGTGGCGGAAGAGACCGCAATGCGGTGGGCACAGTCGGTGGCCGACCAAGTTCGGCAGATGCTCGGCACGCCGAGTGCCGATCCGCCCCTGGAAGTCGATGTGGGTCTGCGGCCAGAAGGTAAGAACGGCCCGATCGTTCGGACCCTGGCCTCGTATGAGTCGTACTACCGCCAATGGGCGCTGCCGTGGGAAGTTCAGGCGCTGCTGCGTGCCCACACCGTGGCGGGCGATCCGGATTTGGGTCTGCGTTTCCTGCACATGATCGACGCGACGCGTTATCCCGAAGGGGGAGTGTCGTCGGATGCTGTCAAGGAGATCCGAAGGATCAAGGCCCGCATCGACTCGGAACGACTACCGCGCGGCGCAGACCCAGCGACTCATACGAAGCTCGGGCGCGGTGGGCTCGCCGACGTCGAGTGGACAGTGCAGCTGACCCAGCTGCGGTATGCGCACAAACATCCGGAACTGCATAACACTTCGACCCTTGAAACCTTGGACGCCATCGGCGAGCTGGGACTACTCACGCAGGAACAGGTCGAGATGCTGATGGACGCCTGGCTGACCGCAACAAAGGCCCGCAACGCGCTGGTCTTGGTTCGCGGCAAGCCCGTCGACCAGCTGCCCGGCCCCGGTCGCATGCTGCGATCGGTTGCGTACGCCGCAGGCTGGCCGCAGGATCAGGCGCAAGAGTTCTTAGAGCACTACATGCGTGTGACGCGGCGGGCGAAGGCCGTTGTGGTGGAAGTTTTTGAAAGCTGACGACCCCTTATTTAAGGAGATCCATGGCATTGCGAAAGCTTGGAGATGCGTGACCGCGAGGTCGACCCGACATATCGGGTAAGTTGCTGGGTGGACGCGCTGCTGCGTCGATTTGCGGAGGGGCAACAGCGTGAGCATTCTTCATAGCAATTGGGGTCGGCCTGTCGCCGAGGTCGTGACAGCTGGGTTCCGGGTGGGTCAAAAGGTCGCGGGTCCGGCCCTGCGCGGCGCACAAACGCTCGTCGGAAAGGTGCATCTCCGCGAACTCGTGGAACGCACTCCGGAAAAGCAGCGCGCAACCAGCCGTGTTGTCTATGACTTCTTCTCGGGGATCGGGCCAGAACTCGCGCATCCCGGCGGATCTTTGCCCGGCGCAAATCAGTGGGATGTGAAGCCAAACGATGAGCATCCCGTTCCGGTAATCCTGGTGCACGGCACCGCTGGCGGTGCGCAAACGAACTGGGGTACCTATGTCCCCCTCCTTGTCGACGCAGGCTTTTCGGTCTTCACCCTTACTTACGGGGCGATTGAGGGTGCCAGATGGCCAATCTCGGCCTTGGGTGGAATGAAGCGCATCGAAGAGAGTGCGGCCGAATTCGGTGCGTTCGCGGAGAACGTGTTGGCTGCGACGGGCGCGTCGCAGATCGATGTCGTTGGTCATTCCCAGGGCACCCTCATTCCGGGCTACTGGGCGAAATTCCTTGGGGGAGAAGGCAAGATCCGCCGGTACGTGTCGCTCGCGCCGCTATGGGAGGGGACGTCGACGTTGACCCGCACGCGTCCGGCAGCGATCGAATTGCGAGATCGTTACGGTGTGGAACCGGGTGCGGTTATTCCCTGCCACGCACTACCGCAGATGATGGTCGGATCGCACTTCATCGACAAGATGAATTCCGGCGGCACACCGTACGTCGAGGGCATCGAGTACACCAACATCTCCACCGAGCACGATGAACTTGTTCGCCCTTACACCTCCGGGCAGGTACCGGGCGGCGACGGTATGGACGTGACGAACATTGTCTTGCAAGACGGGTGCAGCAAAGACCTGTCCGACCATCTCGGGATCTGTGGCTCACCCCGCGCGGCGGCGTTGGTGCTGAACGCGCTCGAAGGCCGCGACGTCCGCAATGTGCCGTGCCAGTGGGTAGCGCCGTTCTTCGGTTCACCGCTCTTGCGTCGCACCGGCGGCCTGCCCGACGTGATTGTGCCGTTGCATCCGCAGGCAGAAGCCAGCGAAATCGATTCGTCCACAGCCGCCACCCAGGTCTCGAACAACCCAGAAATGAGAACCGGCCACGTCTAGCACCCGAAGGTGCAAGACGTAGCCGGTTTGAACTCTGGCGCTGTCTAGTTCTGTGCTCCGACGATCTTCAAAACGAACACGATGGTGTCGCCCGCATTGATGGATCCGTCCGGGGTGCCCTGCGGGTAGCCCTCGGAAGTGGGGATCACGACGGCAACCGTGGAGCCGACCTTCTGCCCGACGAGGGCCTTCTTGAAGCCTTCGACTACCCCGTTAGCCGGGAACTGGGTCGATTCGCCGCGCTGGTAGCCGCTATCGAAGACGGCACCGGTCGTACCGTTGACACCCTCGTAGAACACGTCGACGGTGGTGGTCTCGGCGACGGTGGCCCCATTACCCGGGATCAGCGTGTGGACTTCGGTGGCGTCCACCTTGAACGGTGTGACGATCTGGACCATCGGAGCCAAGTTCTTGGCATCGTCGGTGACGGTGAAGGTTGCGCAACCTTCGGTGCCCTTGACCGTCCACGACTGCTGCGCCGCGTACTTGGCTGGAACGACGGGGCAGCCGTCGTTGACCTCGGTCGCAGTCTTGTTCAACTCGGCCGCTTGGGGTGAGCTTTCCGTCGCGTCCGTCTGCGTTGCAACGGAGTCTGACGTCGATGAGGGGTCGCTGGAATCGGTCGACGAGCAGCCTGCGAGCGCGAACGCTCCGACGGCCATCGGGACCAGGATCAGTGCCTTTAGCTTCATGGTCGTCCAGCCTATCGGCCCAGCAGCTAGACCTTTTCTGCGGCCATGATTTTGAGCACGAAGATGATGGTGTCGCCGGGTTTGATGGTGCCGTCCGGAGAACCATCGGGATAGCCGTCGTCCGGGGTCATCGCGACGGCGACACTGGCCCCAACTCGCTGCCCGACGAGTGCGCGGCGGAACCCGGGAACCACTCCGTCAGTGCGCAAGCGCAGGGGTGTGCCGCGCTGGAACGAACTATCGAAAACCTGTCCGTCACGGCCGTCGACCCCCTCGTAACAGACATTCACCGCCATCTCGTCGGTGATCTCTTTGCCCGTCCCGGCCTCGAGGGTCTTGACCTGAGTTTCGTCGACGCTGAACGGGGCGGTGACCTTGATGAGGGGGCCAGCGGTGTCCGTGGCCGCCGCGACAGCTAGCTTTCCGGTGGCACCGGAGATCGTCCACTGCGGCCCGGTGGTGACTGCTGGATCAGCCTCGGGGCACACGCCACCCTCCATGGCCGGGGTTGCCTGGGTGATCGTCAGACTCGTGGGAACACTGTCGGAGCTGCCCGAGGAGCACCCAGCCACCAGGAGAGCGCTCGCGGCGACAGGGATCAGGATCGCAGACTTGACCTTCATTGGCGCGAGACTAGCAGGCGGTCCTGAAAAAACTCCGGTGGCGCAGGCACACGATTGTGCCGCGCCACCGGAGCATCCCTGGGGGGACTATTTATTAGGCGCCGATTGCCTTGGCGATCGTCGGCCAGGAGTAGTGCAGTTCGCGCTCCCAGTAGCCCCACGAGTGGGTACCCTGCGGGCGCAGACGAATGGTGGCCGGGATCCGGAGAGCGGCCAAACGCTCCGCCATGCGCTGCGTGCAGACGTTGGTGGCGGCCTCGATGGCGCCGCCGACAGCCACGCGGTCAGCGAGCGCTACGCCCTCGGCAGTGGTACTACCGACATTGACCGACTCGTCTTGGCCCGGGAGGCCGGAATTCGACGACAGGTAAACCTGGGTGCCGCGCAGCTTGGCTGCGTTTAGGTACGGATCGTTTTTGCGCCAACCGGGGCCGTTGTAGGGACCCCACATGTTGCGAGTGTCCGCCTTGCCGCGGTCTTCGACGACCAGGCGGATGTACTTTTGGCCGACCGGATCGCTGGTCTGCGCGCAGCCGCTGTACGAGGCGGTGATCTCATACAGTTGGGGAGCGGCGATTGCCAGGTTCAGCACCGACGTGCCCGACATCGAGATGCCGGCGATTCCATTCTTGCCGGTGGTCTTGAACTCCTTGTCGATCAGCGGAGGCAGTTCCTTCGTCAGGAACGTCTGCCACTTCTGTTTGCCGAGGACCTCGTCGTCCTTCTCCCAGTCCGTGTAGTACGAGAAGATGCCCTTCAACGGGGTCACGACGTTGACATTCTTGGTGCGGAAGTACTCGACGTAGTTGGTACGCAGTGCCCAGCTTGCCGAGTCTTCACCGCCGCCTGCGCCGTTAAGCAGGTAGAGGACCGGTGCAGGCTTGCTGGTGTCCGCGGGACGCAGGACGTCGAGCGGAATGTTTTGGTCCATCGATTCCGAGTAGACGGTCACCACTTTGTGCTGCGGGCTATTGCCGTCGGCGACCGACACGATGCTCGACGGCGTCGCTGCATCGGCCTGGCCGGGCATCAGCGACGTGCCAACGGCACCGGTCGCGAGCATGAGGGCGGCGGCGAGGACACCGGCGAAGGAGCGGGGCTTCATACGAGTACTTTCCACTTCCACGAATCGCGAAGAACAACTCGTGTGTCAGGGCCTGGGGCGGCGCGGGACTGTGAGTTTGACAACCAGAACAGTCAGACTCACCGTCAGTCATAGCACCGAATAAAGTGCAGCTACCTACACAGATTGATGCCGCTGGCACGGAAGTGTCGAGGACTCGGACAGTTCCGGCACCCTACCGGCACACTCGGCATCAAACAGGTTCATCCGACCAGATGACCCGGTGAATTGTCGTCAATTTGCAGCTGCCGTCCGGTGTGGCACCGCGGGAGTCGGAGGGGCGAGAAACAACCGACACCAGCCCCACAACAAACGGCCCGCCCGGCAAATGCCGGACGGACCGTTTGGTGACGAAGTTCGCTTGCCGAAAGGCCAGCGATCAGCAGTCGTAGTAGAGGTTGAACTCGTACGGGTGCGGGCGAATTTGGATCGGCTCGATCTCATTCTCGCGCTTGAGCGCACACCAGGTCTCGATGAGGTCTTCAGTGAAGACGCCACCTGCGGTCAGGTAGTCGTGATCGGCTTCGAGACGGTCGATGGTGGCAGCCAAGGACGTCGGTGCCTGCGGGATGCTCTTGGCTTCCTCCGGCGGGAGTTCGTACAGGTCCTTGTCGACGGGCTCGTGCGGCTCGATGCGGTTCTTGATGCCGTCGAGGCCGGCCATCATCATCGCTGCGAACGCCAGGTACGGGTTGCCCGAGCTGTCGGGGCAACGGAACTCGATGCGCTTGGCCTTCGGGTTGTTGCCCGTGATCGGGATACGGACGCACGCGCTGCGGTTGCGCTGGCTGTAAACCAGGTTGATCGGAGCCTCGTAGCCCGGAACCAGACGCTTGTACGAGTTCATGGTCGGGTTCGTGAACGCCAGCAGCGACGGCGCGTGGTGCAGGATGCCGCCGATGTAGTGACGTGCCATGTCCGACAGTCCCGCGTAGCCGGACTCGTCGTGGAACAGCGGCTTGCCGTCCTTCCACAGCGACTGGTGGGCGTGCATGCCCGAGCCGTTGTCGCCGAACAGCGGCTTCGGCATGAACGTGACGCTCTTGCCGTTCTGCCAGCCGGTGTTCTTGATGACGTACTTGAACAACTGGACGTCGTCTGCGGCGTGCAGCAGCGTGTTGAACTTGTAGTTGATCTCGGCCTGGCCGCCGGTGCCGACCTCGTGGTGACCGCGCTCGAGGATGAAGCCCGAGTTGGTGAGGTTGGTCGACATCTCGTCACGCAAGTCCACGTAGTGGTCGTACGGTGCGACGGGGAAGTAGCCGCCCTTGGGGCGAACCTTGTAGCCCTTGTTGGGTGTGCCGTCGGGATTGGTCTCCGACGAGGCATTCCAGTAGCCGGACTCTGATTCGACCTTGTAGTGCGTCGAGTTCATCTCCGAGCTGTACGAGACGGAATCGAAGATGTAGAACTCGGCTTCGGCACCGAAGAAGCAGGTGTCGGCGATGCCGGTCGAGCGCAGGTACTCCTCCGCCTTGCGGGCAACGTTGCGCGGGTCGCGGCTGTACGCCTCGCGGGTGAAGGGGTCGTGGACGAAGAAGCTGATGTTCATCGTCTTGGCCTTGCGGAACGGATCGATCCGCGCGGTGGCGGGATCCGGCAGAAGCATCATGTCGGACTCGTCGATCGACTGGAAGCCGCGAACCGACGAACCATCGAATGCCAAGCCTTCTTCAAAGACGTCTTCGGTGAATGCTGCTGCGGGGATGGAGAAGTGCTGCATCGTTCCCGGCAGGTCACAGAAGCGGATGTCGACGTACTCGACACCTTCGGCCTTGATTCCTTCGAGCAGTTCCTCGTTCGTGTTGTACACGGTTCGCCTGACTCCTTCTTAGGTGAAGATCCGCTCAGAAACTCTCTGACGCGGAACCCGCGCCGACCTTGCGGCGGCACGAATCTCGATAGCTAGATTACGTAGATGACGTTGCTCGCGCGCTAAACCAATGTTTCTCCTTTGTTACGTCGTTGTCGACAGCGTTACAAAAGGCCGCGTTTGCGGGGTTGTCGTGTGGTGAGAGTCACTTGATTGGGGTGGCTGCGTTTGCTGACTACGATGGACCCATGATCGTTTCTCGAGGAGGCAAGTAGTGGGACGCGCAACTGGCTCGTGGTTGTCGGGGCCGGAGTTCCCGGGGGCCACCGAGAATGCGTACCGCGGAGAAGACCTGGGCCTCCCGGAGACGGGGCCCGGTTCGTTGGCTGGCGGATGGAAGCGTGTCCTCGGGTTGCTGTTGGACTGGATCATTGCCGGCGGTCTGGCCGTCATTATCTTCGGGATCAAGCCTGCCCAGGGTGCCGCGTCGAGCCTCGAAATGACGATGCGTTCGGCGTCGACCCCGCAGTTCCTTATTTGGATTGCGATTGGGGTGCTCGCCGTGACGATCTTCGGGTTTACCCCGGGACAGTTCCTTGCGGGAACTCGGACCGTCCGCGTCGACTTTGGTCGTGAACGTGGCGCCGCGGAAGCCAGTGGCGAAGAGCCTCGCGCAGCGGTCGGGATTGTTCGCGCACTTGGTCGCATGGCGATCATGCTGTTCGTCGTGCCCGCCCTTATTAATGACTACAACGGTCGTGCCATGCACGACCGCGCCACCGGCACCGCCATCGTCCTCGCGCCTGGAAAAACCCGCGCGTAGACCCTTCGGGCCTTTCCCTTTTCTGTCACGATTCGACCGTTCCATCACGACACGCCGTGATCGGTGACGGAACGGTCGTGTCGCATCACGCGGATGTGACAGAAAAGGGGGAAGCGGAGGACGCGACCGTAACAATGGTGGTTGTTAACGTCGGTCGATGGTGAGATAGTTTGTTCCCTAACTATGAGAGGGAACACTATGCGGATGGTCGATATGCTCGCCTCACTGATTCCCGGTGCCTATGCCCGGTCGAATCCGCGCATCGAACTCGCCGACGCGGTGGTGATTGTGACTGGCGCGGCGCGGGGGATTGGCGCACAGGTAGCGCGAGATTTCGTGACGGCGGGCGCGAACGTGTGGATAGGCGATGTCGACGCCGACGTGGCAGCTACGACCGCCGCGTCGATGCCGGGGGCGAGGTCTGCACGTCTCGACGTGACCGACCGCGCCGACTGGCGGATCTTCGTCGAGGCGGTGCTCGCCGAGCACGGGCGCATCGACATCCTGGTCAACAACGCTGGCGTGATGCCGGTGGGACCGTTCCTTGACGAGCCGACGGAGACGACGGACCTCATTGTGGACGTTAACGTCAAGGGCGTTCTGAACGGGATGAGTGCGGTGTTGCCGTCGATGGTCGACGCTGGTCGCGGCCACATCGTGAACGTGGCTTCGATGGCCGGTCTGCTGCCGCTCCCGGGAATGATCACTTATAACGCCAGCAAGTTTGCCGCGTACGGGGCATCGATGGCTGCCCGCCGGGAGTACGACGGGACGGGGGTCACGGTCTCGTCGATCCTTCCCGCCGCGGTGCGTACGGAACTCTCGTCGGGTGCTGATCTCGGTGGCGTCCTGCCGACAGTCGACCCCGAAGACGTCGCTCGCGCCATTATCCGCACCGTAAAGACACGCGCCGCACGCACTTCGGTACCTGGATGGGTGCTGCCCGGATGGATGCTGTCGGATACCGCGGTGCCCGAGCCGGTTGAGCGCGTCGTCCGTGAACTCGTTGGCCACCGCCAGGCGATGGCACTCGACGCTGTCCAGAGGGCGTCGTATCTGACCCGAATTCGCAGGCAGGCCAGCGACCATTCCCGCATTGAACCGACGACCGTCGAACCGACGACGAATTCGACTCCCACGGTGAGCAAGTCGTGAAGACGGCACTGGCGATTGGCTGCGGCGGAACCATTGGCGGCGCGTGGGCTATTGCCGCACTTGACGAACTGACCCGACAAACCGGGTGGGACCCCATGAAGGCCAGCGTGCTGCAGGGGACGTCGGCTGGCGCAGAAATAATCACCATGCAGGCGGGAGGCTTTACCGCCGCAGAGCTTGCCGACATGCAGGCGGGCCGACCGACCGATCCAATCCTGGAAAGGCATGTGGCACGTACCCCGGCGAGCCTGCCGACCGTCCCTGGTTTTGGGAAGCTGCAAGTGTCCACCTTGTGGACCCGATCGGGTGGGCACGCGGCGTTGTCGGGCATCGCACCGCGCGGCCGCGGAGATGCCTCGTGGTTGCAGGACCTTGCCGATGCCGTGATTGCGAAGAATGGCGGCGACCTGCGCCATCCCGGTGCTCGCCGCGTCGCCTACCGGTCGAGTGACGGCCAGCGGGTAGCTTTCGGGGCACCCGGTGCTCCTCGAGCAACCGCTGGGGAGGCCCTGCGAGCGTCGTGGGTCATTCCCGGCTGGATGCCTCCGGTCACGATCGACGGCCAAGACTACTTGGACGGGGGAACGGCCTCGACGGCGTCGGTGGACCTCATTGGCCCGAACGAGGCGGACCTCATCTATGTGATCACGCCGATGGCATCGGCCCCGCCGGTACGGGCTCCGGGTTTGGGTGGTCTCGCCGAATCGCTGATTCTGCGGCGACCGATGTCTGCCGTGCTCGACGCCGAGATTGCCCGCGTCCGCAGTCGCGGCACCCGGGTGGTTCACATCGCACCGAGTTCGGCCGATATGGCGGCGCTGCGATCTCATTTCATGAACCGCAAGCACCGGGCGGCGGCATTCGCCGCATCGGTTTGTACAGTTCCCGACACCGTCAGGCAGGCGCTCGCGCAGGAGTCGGTCCTGTGAGGCCAATCCGTGAGCCGCGCATCATTGTTATTGGCGCGGGCGTTGCGGGAATCACCACCGCCTACGTTCTGCAGCAGGCCGGTTTCACTGACTTCACGGTTCTCGAGAAGGGCAGTGACGTCGGCGGCGTGTGGCATTGGAACCGCTATCCCGGCCTCACCTGCGACGTCCCCTCGCAGCTCTACCAATTCGGCTTCGCCCCCAAGCCCGACTGGTCGCGGATCTGGGCTAGCGGCACCGAGATTCAGCAGTATCACCGGGACGTGGTCGACGACTGCGGCCTGTCTGACCGGATCCGCCTCAATGCGGAAGCCACAGATGCCACGTTCGACGACGCTTCGGGCGAGTGGACGGTAACCCTGGCGGACGGCGAGAAGTTGGTTGCCGACTTTGTGGTGTGCGCGACGGGCGTCCTCGAAAACCCGGCGATCCCCAACATCCCGGGCCTGTCTTCGTTCGCGGGCCCCGTGGTCCACACTGCGCGCTGGGATCCGGATCTGGAAATCGCCGATCGCCGGATCGCGGTGATCGGGACCGGCTCAACCGGCGTGCAGGTGGTATCGGCGCTGCAGCCAACCGCTGCCCATCTGACTCATTTCACCCGAACGCCGCAGTGGATTCTGTGGGCCCCGATGACATTGCGGCAGCCGCTGTTGGCGAAGTCCGTGCTCGGTAAGTTGCCCGCAGCGCACTCGGCGCTGTACCGCACCCTCATGTGGGGTGCGGGAATCCTGCCCGACATTGTCATCAACGACACGTGGCGTCGTCGGGCTGTCCAAACCTATGCACGACTATCGCTTCGCGTCCAGGTCCGCGATCGCAAACTCCGCAAACAGTTGACCCCGGACTACGAACCGCTCTGCAAACGGCAGGTGGTGTCGGGGACCTACTACCGTGCGATCACGGCGTCGAATGCGGAACTGGTAACCGCGGGCATTTCCCAGATCTGTCCGGAAGGAATCGTCACCGACGATGGACGACTCCACGAAATGGATGCCATCGTGATGGCCACCGGCTTCCGCGCGCACGACTACATGCGGCCAATGACGATCACCGGTCGCGATGGTCTCACGCTCGACGAAGCGTGGGCCAACGGGCCGCGCGCCTACGCGATGACGGCAATCCCGGGTTTCCCAAACCTGTTCACGGTGCTGGGCCCCAATTCGCCAACCGGATCTATTTCGCTGCAACACACGGCCGAGAAGACGGCCGGGTATCTGCTGACCTGGTTTGAGCAGTTCCGTCAGGGTGTCATCGATCAGGTCGAAGTGACCGAGGAAGCGACCGCCGCATTTAACGAGGAGGTGGTGGCCGCGTTGAAACCGACAATTTGGAACACCGGTGGATGCAATTCCTGGTACTTCAACGAGTCCGGCGTTGTCGATCTGTGGCCCTTCGACCGTAAAACTCTCGATGCCATGCTCACGTGCCCGAATTCGACGCACTATCGGACGAGTGTGCGCGCGAAGGCAGCCGAATCAGTCGACTGAGGCGACGCCGGCGGAGGAGTGCGAACGCAACAACGACAGGACCTCATCGGATCCGTCGAACTTGCGGGCCGTGCGATGCGAAACGCGCCAGCCGGCGTCGGTCCGCGTCAGTTTCCAGAAGTTGGCCGTCGAACGCAGCACGGTGAACGCGCGGTCGTCGTTGTTGCGCAGAATGAGTTGCGAGTAACTGATCACGGTGGCGGCGTCACCGTCGATACTGATCTGCGGTGCGCTCATCACGTGGCTGCAACCGTGGTGCACGATGCCTTGATGGGCACGACCGTTCACCATGCCGGCAATCTCATCGGAGCCGGTGAGGACTCCGGTATCGACGTCGTATACGCCATCGTCGGTGAAAAGGGCCAGCACATCGTCGGCGGAACCGGCATCGACGGCCGGGCCGTAGCGGTAAATCACGTCCGTGATTTCCAGCCGATCTTCGACGCTGCGCAGTCGTGCTTCCAGGGTGGCGAGACGTTCTTCGGTGCTGTTGGATGCGGTAGTCATGCGTTCTCCGGGGGAGTGAACTGTGCGCCGTGGGCGCGGGCTATGGATTGGAGTTCGACGAGTTGGTCGGCGTAGTGGTCGACGCTGGTGGCGTTGATGGCCGCAGTAATTCGGGTGGCGCCGCCGTCGCGGAGTTCGTCGAGTTGACGTCGCACTCGATCGGGGTTGCCGAGCGGATCGAGCGGCGCGGTCGCCAGGATGACGTCGAACCCGTGCGGGACCTCAACGCCGGCGAGCATGGTCTTGACCTCGGTAGCGGGCAGTGCGAACGGGTTGAAACCGTCGCCGAGTTCGATGGCTCGCCGCAATGCCCGCTTACTACGACCACCGACCCACACCGGCACGGTGGCCTGCTGGGCATGGGGTTCGACGGTGACGCCGCTGTAGGAATAGAACGGGCCGTCGTGCGACGGGGTGCCGGTGCTGAAGGCCGATCTGATCGCCTCCAGAGCGTCGTCGGCACGCTTGCCTCGGTCGTCGAACTCGGCACCGATCAAGTCGAACTCTTCTTTCAAGCTGCCGACGCCAACACCGAGGATGAGACGTCCGCCAGAGACCTGGTCGAGGGTGCCGTACCGCTTGGCGATCGCCAGCGGGTGGTGATAGCCAAGCACCACAACGCTCGTCGCAAACCGAATCTGGTGCGTCACCGCAGCCAAGTAACCGAAGGTGGCCAGCGGGTCCCAGTAGGTGCCGCCCCGTACGGTCGCGACATCGGACGGGACCGCGACGTGCTCGCTGCAGGTGAGGTAGTCGAAGCCGAGGGAGTCGGCAACCTGGGCGACCGCAGCGACCTCGGTGATCCCGGCGCCGCGTTCCCACGCCTGGGTGGTTGGCGGAAACGCGGTGACGACGGGAAGACCGAGACCGATCCGCATCTAGTGCCCGACGATCTTCGCGACGGCGTCGGCGGCTTGCTGGACAATCTTGGCGCGGTCGGCGCCTGACTTCCAGCGAGCGGTCTGCTCATTGCCTTCGACGATGCTGACGGGCCCGTTGGCCAAGTTGCTCAGGCCCTGCGCGGCAACGTCGTCAGGTTCGCCGACCGCCATGCCGGGGATGTCGAAGTTGAGACCCTTGCGCTCCATCGCGGGAGTTCGGGTGACACCCAAAACGAGGTGCAGAACGTCGACGCCCTTGGGCTTGCATTCCACCCACAGACCCTCGGAGAAGATCCGAAGGAACGACTTTGAGGCGGCGTAAATGCCTTCCATCGGTGAACCGTTGTAGCCCGAAAGCGACCCGACGAGCATGACGCCACCGCGCTGCCGTTCGACCATCTTGCCTGCGAAGTGATGTACCAGCGGCAGTTGGCGAAGCACGTTGAGCGTCAGTACCTCCTGCTGTTGGTCCAGATCGCTGCCGACAAATGGACCGCCGTGCATGTTGGCACCGGCATTCAAAATTAGGAGTCCGACTTCGAGATCGTCGGTTGCGGCGATCAAGTCGGCGACGGCCGTCTCGGAAAGCAGATCGAGGGGGACGGTCCGCACTTCGGCGCCCGCGGCCCGAACTTCGCTGGCCGTCTCTTCGAGGCGCTCAGCATTCCGAGCTACCAGCACGACACCGAAACCATCGCCCGCCAATTGGCGGGCAAATGCCGAGCCGACGCCCTCTGATCCGCCGACAATAACGGCCCACGGTCCGTACTTGGCAATATCGGTCACTGCTTATGCTCCTCCACGTCGACGTGTTGTCCGGCTGATGTTGCGCATCTTGGCGCCCTGCGGCATCGGGCCCTTGGGCATCGCGGCACCCGCGTTGCCCTTGGCTTTCAGTGCCGCTAGGCGACCTTCCAGCGCATCCATCCGCTTCTTATCAATGTTGGATGGAAGCTTCCGGATGTGCCGCTCAAGCTTTGCGAGCGGCACTTGCCCTTCAGCATCGCCGACGAGGATCTCGTAAATAGGGGTGTCTCCCACTACGCGGGCAGCTTTTTTCTTTTCCTGCGCCAGCAGTGGCTTGACGCGCGTGGGGGAGCCTTCGCCGACCAGAATGACGCCCGGTTTGCCGATGACGCGGTGGATGGCGTCGAGGTGTGAGGTGCCGGTGATGGCCTGCTGGACACGCCACTGGCCGCGAATATTGCTCAGTGCCCAGCCTGCGGCACCGGGCTGCCCTTCAGCCTTCTTAAAAACGCTCTTCTGCACCCGGCGACCGAACAGGACAAAGGCGAGGAGAGCGCCCAGGATGATGCCGAGCGGGATACCGAACCAGAGGCTCTTGAAAACGAAGTAGCCGAGTAGCCCAAAGATCAAGGTGGTGACCAGGATGGTCGCCACCATCAGCGGGATGAGAGCCTTGTCTTCCTTGCGCTGCATCTGGAACGCTTGCCAGATTTGCTGCCTGCGTTCCTTGCTCGCTGCCTTGCGCGCGACCTTCGCCGCCCGCTTTGCCTCTTTACTCGCGTTATCTTGCGCCTTTGCCATGGCTGCCATTCTACGGTGCGGCCTTCAGCACGTGACGCGGCGGCGCGAGTGGCGCTTTACTTCGCGCTGGCTCCCATGCGTTCCAGCAGCGACGATGCCTCCTGCGAGGCCGTGCCCTCCTGCGCCAGGTGCGCCAACGCTTCCGGCAGTTCGCGTCCGTGGCGGGCCATGGCCTTGGCGTACAGGCGTCCTGCGCGGTACGACGAGCGGACAAGCGGACCTGCCATGACGCCGGCGAAACCGATCTCCTCGGCGAACTTTGAGTGCTCGACGAACTCTTCGGGCTTGACCCACCGGTCGACCGGATGGTGCCGCACGGATGGTCGCAGGTACTGGGTGATCGTCACGATGTCGCAGCCAGCCTCGTGGAGGTCGCGCAACGACTCGCGGACCTCGTCGGGCGTCTCACCCATGCCGAGGATGAGGTTTGACTTGGTGACCAGACCGAAGTCGCGTGCCCGAGTCAGGACTTCCAGCGACCGCTCGTAACGGAAAGCCGGGCGCACGCTCTTGAAGATGCGCGGCACCGTCTCGAGGTTGTGTGCCAGGACTTCCGGGCGCGAGTCGAAGACTTCTTCCAGGAGGTCGGGCTTCGCGTGGAAGTCGGGGATCAGATTCTCGACGCCCGTGCCGGGGTTGAGTTCGTGAATCTTGCGGACGGTCTCGGCGTACAGCCAGGCACCTTCGTCGGGCAGGTCGTCGCGGGCCACGCCAGTGATGGTGGAGTAGCGCAGACCCATCGCCTGCACCGACTCGGCGACGCGGCGGGGTTCGTCGCGGTCTAGGGCCGACGGCTTACCGGTGTCGATCTGGCAGAAGTCGCAGCGGCGGGTGCACTGTTCGCCGCCAATCAGGAAGGTGGCTTCGCGGTCTTCCCAGCATTCGTAGATATTGGGGCAGCCTGCTTCTTCGCATACCGTGTGCAGACCTTCGCTGCGCACCAGGCCCTTGAGTTCGGTGTACTCCGGGCCCATCGTTGCGCGTGTCTTGATCCACTTCGGCTTCCGCTCAATAGGCGTCTGCGCGTTACGAACTTCCAGTCGCAGCAGTTTGCGCCCCTCGGGTGCGTCAGCGGAACCTGAAGATGCGGGATTAACGGGCGTGGTGGTCACTTGGACGATCCTACGGGTGTTGGTGCCGAAGCCCCATTGGTGCTGTTCAGGGCGTCAGCAGAAGCTACAGTCGGATCTGACTGGCTGTCCAGAGCGGCCTCGACCAGGGCTGCGGTCGTGTCGATCAGACTGGCGATGGTGATTTCTGTACCGGTTTCGCGGGCCAGACAGGTAACGCCGGCGTCGGCGATTCCGCACGGCACAATCGCGTCGAAGACGCTCATGTCGGGGTTTACGTTGAGGGCAAACCCGTGGAAGGCGACGCCCTTGGCGACGCGAATGCCAATCTGGCCGAGCTTGCGTTCGCCCGAGGCGTCGCGGATCCACACGCCGGAACGCCCCTCCACCCGACCGGTCGCGACACCGTGCTCGGCGCAAACCCGGATGAGGGCTTCTTCGAGTCGGCGGACGTAGTCGACGACATCGAGCGGTTCGGCGAGTTTGATGATGGGATAGCCGACGAGTTGGCCCGGGCCGTGCCAAGTGATGTGGCCGCCGCGGTCGACGTCGATCACGCGGGCACCGTTGACAGGTCGCTCGGAGTCTTCGGTGCGCTTGCCCGCGGTGTACACCGACGGATGCTCCAGCAGGAGCAGGAGATCGTGGTCGAGTTCGCCGGACGCGCGTTGCTCAGCCAGTTGGTGTTGCATCTCGTACGCGGCGACGTAGTCGACGGTTCCAAGCTTGCGTACTTCGATCGGCGCGCTACTTTCGCGCGAGGGCGCATTACGCACGGCAATACTCCAGTGCAGATGTCAAAGATGGATGGGTGAAGGTGAACCCGCTCGATTCCAGGCGTTTGGGAACGACGCGGGATGAGGCAAGGATCATTTCCTCGACCATCTCGCCTCCCACCCGACGCACCGCAGCAGCAGGGATACGCATGAACGCCGGGCGTTTGACCGCATGCGCGAGTGCGGTGGAAAAGTCCGCGGCTCGCACCGGTTCCGGTGCCGTCAAGTTCACTGGTCCGGTCACGTCGTCTGCGGTGAGCAGGTGGGTGATCGCCGCGACCTCGTCGGCGAGGCTGATCCACGAGAACCACTGGCGACCATCCCCGAGTCGTGCACCCAAACCGAGGCGGTAAACGGGAAGTAGTTTGGCGAGCATTCCGCCGCGCGGGGACAACACCGGGGCGGTGCGAAGGGTTACCACCCGCGCAGTAGCCGCCGCGGCCGCGGTGGCAGCTTCCCAATCCGCTGTCAGGTCGGCCAAGAATCCGGAACCACCCGGTGAATCCTCATCGGCGATCCGTTCACCGGTGTCGCCGTAGAACCCGGTTGCGCTGGCATTGATGAAAATGCCGACGCCAGCGGTGGCTACCGCGTCGGCGAGAGATGTGGTCCCAATGATTCGGGAATTGCGCAGTCGCTGCTTCACTTGGCCGCTCCATCGGTGGGCACCGATGTTTTCCCCGCCCAACCCGATGACGGCGTCGAACCCCGCCAAGGCTTGCGGATCAATCCCGGAAGTTTCCGGGTCCCAAGCGATTTCCCCTGCAGAAGCGGGAGCACGACGCACCAGTCGGTGAACGTCGTGCCCCGCTTGCTGCAACGCGGGGACGAGTGTCGAGCCAATTAGCCCGCTACTACCCGCAACAGCGATCTGCATCTATCTGTGCTTACAGACCAAGATCGCCAGCGAACTCGGCGTTCTCAAGACGGTGACGCACTGTCGTCACGAAGCGGCCAGCGTCGGCCCCATCGATGAGACGGTGGTCGTAGGTCAAGGGCAGGAACGCCATGGATCGTGCCGCGATCGACTCGGTGCCATCCTCGGCGGTGAGGACCACCGGGCGCTTGACGATCGCGCCCGTCCCCAGCATCGCGGCCTGTGGCGGAACCAAGATCGGGGTGTCGAACAGGGCACCCTGGCTACCGATGTTGGTGATGGTGAAGGTGCCGCCAGCGAGTTCGTCGGGCTTCAAGTTGCCTGAGCGTGCACGGTCGGCAATATCGGCGATGGCGCGAGCCAAACCGGCGAGAGACAGATCGTCGGCGTTGTGGATGACCGGCGACAGCAGTCCCTGCTCGGTATCGACGGCGATGCCCAGGTGCACGTTCGCGTGGTACGTGATCTCCTTGGCTTCCTCGTTGATCGACGCGTTCACATTCGGGTGCACCTTGAGGGCTTCGACGACGGCCTTCGCGAAGAACGGTAGGAACGTCAGGTTGACGCCCTCGGCAGCCTTGAAGGAGGCCTTCGCTGCCGTGCGCAGTGCCGCGATGCGAGTCATGTCGACCTCGTGGACCTGCGTCAACTGGGCGCTCGACTGCAGCGACTCGCGAGTCTTTGCCGCGGTGATCTGCCGGATGCGGTTGATCTTCTGCGTGGTTCCGCGCAGGGCATCGAGTTGCGGATTGACCGCAGGTGCGGCAGCGGCCGGAGCAGCGGGTGCGGCGGCCGGTGCCGGAGCAGCAGCGGCCGGAGACTTCGCTGCCTCGGCAGCGGCGATCACGTCTTGCTTGCGGATGCGTCCACCAACGCCGGTGCCCTTAACGGCAGCGAGGTCAATGTTGTGCTCGGCTGCGAGCTTTCGCACCAGGGGTGTGACATACGGGGTCGACTGGAGTTCGCTTGCCGAGGTCGTAGCGGTGCCTGACGCGGCAGGTGCGGCGGGCGCCGGTGCAGGGGCGGACGGAGCCGGTGCAGCCGCGGCCGGAGCCGGAGCCGCCGGTGCGGGCGCCGGGGCAGCGGGTGCCGGGGCAGGTGCGGGAGCGGCGGGTGCCGGGGTTGCGGGTGCGGCAGGAGCCGCGACGCTCGCATCACCGATCACGGCGAGCTTGCCGCCCACCTCGATGATGTCGTCGACATTGGCGGCGATTTCGAGCAGTACGCCAGCTGCGGGCGACGGAATCTCGGTGTCGACCTTGTCGGTGGAAACTTCAACCAACGGCTCGTCGACCTCGATGGTGTCGCCAACTTCCTTCAGCCAGTTGGTGACAGTGCCCTCGGTGACCGACTCGCCCAACTCCGGCATCACCACGTCGACGCCGGTTGCAGCGGCGGCTGGGGCGGCAGCGGCAGGCTCCGGAGCAGCGGGCTCGGGTGCGGCCTCGGGCTCGGGAGCGGCAGCGGGTTCGGGGGTGGAGGCGGGTTCGGGGGTGGAGGCGGACGCATCGTCGGCAACGGCCTCGCCAGCTTCACCGATCAGGGCCAACTGCCCACCGATCTCAACGATGTCGTCCTCGGCGGCAACGATCTTCACCAGCACACCCGCGACGGGCGACGGAATTTCCGTGTCGACCTTGTCGGTGGAGACTTCCAGCAGCGGCTCGTCGACCGCAACCGTGTCGCCTTCCTGCTTCAGCCATTGGGTGACGGTTCCCTCGGTGACGCTCTCGCCCAATGCGGGCATCTCGACAGAGAAGGCCATTTGTATGTGACTCCCTAACAAACTCGTGAACTGTACTGTTCGGTCGATCGGTCGATGCTGTGGTTGTGACGCGGGTCCGCCAGCGTGTGCGGAATCGCGCGATGTCGACCTGGTAGGCCGACGCCCGTGACTCAGCCTACTCCCAATGCTGACTGTGTCCCGGGCAGTCTGCTGAACCGTGAACGCGGACACCACTGACGGTCGTGACCGTCCATCCGCAAGCCTGGTTAAGCACGTTCTTTGCTACTTGCCTTGCTTCGCAATGTCTTCGATCACGGCGACAATGGTGCGGACTGGCGAACCCGTACCGCCCTTTCCGGTGTACCCCCACGGGCTTCCGGCGTTGAAGGCAGGTCCGGCGACATCGATGTGCGCCCAGTCAAGGTCCTTGCTGACGAACTCACGCAAGAACATCGCGGCCGACAGCATCCCGCCCCACCGATGATTGGTGACGTTCGCCAGGTCAGCGATCCGCGAGTTCAGGTCACTGCGAAGCTCTGAAGGCATCGGCATCGGCCACCCGTTGTCGCCGACCGCCTGGGAGATTTCCGCGACCCGATCTCGGAAGTCGTCGGTTCCCAGGACACCGGGTGTGCGAGTTCCGAGGGCCACCATCTGTGCCCCGGTCAACGTGGCGGTATCGATCAGGAAGTCCGGGTTGTCTTCGCAAGCGCGGACAATTGCATCGGCCAAAATCAGGCGGCCCTCGGCGTCGGTGTTGAGGACCTCGACGGTGGTGCCGCCGTACTGGGTGAGGACGTCACCGGGACGTTGTGCCGTCGAAGACGGCATATTCTCGGCCATCGGCACGGTCGCGATAACGGTGACGGGTACATCGAGGCGGGCTGCGGCGATCACCGAGCCGATCACGGCCGCTGCACCACCCATGTCGGAGGTCATCTGCTCCATTCCGGCAGCGGGCTTGATGGAGATGCCGCCGGTGTCGAATGTGATGCCCTTGCCGACGAGCGCGACCGTGCGGTCGGATCCCTTGGCCTCGTGCGTCAGGCGGACTAGACGCGGCTTGCGGGACGAACCCTGGCCTACGCCAAGAATGCCGCCGTATCCAGCCTTGGCGAGTTCGACCTCGTCGAGGATTTCCACGCGCAGGCCAGCTTTGCCGCCGAGGACTCGGGCTCGTTCGGCGAACTCGGCGGGGTAGAGGAGGTTGGGCGGCGTGTTCACGAAATCGCGGGCGATAGCTACCGAGTCGGCAACAATGACCGCGTGATCGATGTCTGCCTTGGCTTGCTTCGATTTGGCGTCGACGGCCAGCAAGACCGTGTCGGGGGCCGGCTTCGACGAGTTGGACTTGTCGGTGCGGAGTTCGTTGAAGCGGTAGGCACCGAGGTATGAGCCTTCGGCGGCGGCAGCCAGGCCGGCCGCACCGAGGGTGCTGACGACACGCGCGGAACCGTCGAGGGCGCGGATTGCTGATCCCGATGCCTGCCGAATTGCCTCGTTGTCCCATTCGGCGTCGTCGTCGGGGGCCGCGCCCAGCCCCACGGTCAGCACGAGCCCGACGGGCAGCGACTCGGGCGCCGGCAGCCGGGTAATCTCGCCCACCGATCCGGATGCGCCAACGGCCTTGAGTGCCGAACTGAGGTATTCGGCGGCCGCGTCGTCGAGGAAATCGTCGACGAGCAACAGGGTCGGTTCGGCAGCCGCGTCGGCTGCGACCTCGTTGGTGTCGTCGGTCGACGCCGCAATCAGGCCGATGATCAAGGCATCGTCGTCTGCCGAAAGTGCAGTGGTTAGGTCGATACGGGGACCGCGGACGCGGTCGGAGAAGTCGTTGGCGCTCACGCCTGTCAACTCTGCCATAGGACGGGCCTTCGCCACAGGACGGATCGACGGCGAGCGTCGGGAGAGCGTGTGGAGCGAGACGATACGCTGGACGCCATGACTGAACTGCTCGCTGGCCCGATCGCCGATCGCCACATTGCCCTTGGTGCCACCTTCGCCGAATTCGGTGGATGGGATATGCCCGTCTCGTACTCGGGAACCGTCGCCGAGCACACCGCGGTCCGTGAGGCCGTCGGGATCTTCGACGTCAGCCACCTCGGCAAGGCCCTCGTCAGCGGTCCCGGCGCAGCCGACTTCATCAACTCGACGCTCACCAACGACATTCGGAAGATTGAACCGGGCAAGGCCCAGTACACGCTGTGCTGCAACGAACGCGGTGGCGTCATCGACGACCTGATTGCCTACCTGGTGAGCGACGACGAGGTGTTCCTCGTCCCTAACGCGGCAAACACCCCCGCGGTCGTTGCCGCACTGGCAGCCGCGGCTCCCGCCGATATCACCGTGGTCGATCAGCATCGCGACTACGCGGTGTTTGCGGTGCAGGGCCCGAAGTCGACCGAGGTCCTCGCCGCGCTCGGGCTGCCCACCGAGATGGATTACATGGCCTACCGTGATGCGACGATCACCATCGACGGTCGCGAAGTTGAAACCCGCGTCTGTCGCACGGGTTACACGGGAGAGCACGGTTACGAAGTCTTGCCGCGCTGGGACGACGCCGGAGTTGTCTTCGATGCGCTGCTGGCCGAGATCACTGAGCGCGACGGACTACCCGCCGGACTCGGCGCACGAGATACGCTCCGCACCGAGATGGGCTACGCCCTCCACGGTCATGAACTGAGCGTCGACATCAGCCCGGTGCAGGCGCGGTCGTCGTGGGCCGTCGGCTGGGACAAGCCCGCCTTTTTCGGTCGCGAGGCATTGATTGCCGAACGCGAAGCTGGGCCGTCGCGTCGCATCTATGGACTGAAGGCGACCGGCCGCGGTGTGCCTCGCGCCGACTGCACCGTGCATGCCGAAGCTGGCGGTCCGCAGATCGGGATCTGCACTTCCGGGACCTTCTCGCCGAGCCTGAAGCAGGGCATCGCGCTTGCCTTCATCGACACCGACTCCGGCATCAAGAAGGGAGCCGAGGTTGTCGTCGATGTGCGCGGTCGGGCGCTGACCTGCGAGGTTGTGCTGCCTCCGTTCGTCGAAAGTCACGTCTAGGTAGTCGTATCGGTACCGTCGACGGGCCGGGGCAAAAACCCGGTTGACCGTCGGCGGTACCATCATTTCCATGACCTTGGAGTTCACCCGTACCGAGCATCCGCATCCGGTTTCGGAGACTCGTCGCGCCGAGATTCTCGACGCGCCGGGCTTCGGAAACTACTTCACCGACAACATGGTGACCGTAGATTTTGACCGAGCACGCGGGTGGCACAGTGCGCGCGTGACTCCCTACGGCCCGCTCGCGCTGGATCCGGCGGCGATGGTCCTGCACTACGCGCAGGAAATCTTTGAAGGACTCAAGGCCTACCGGCAGCCCGATGGCTCCATCGCAGCATTCCGCCCGGAGGCGAATGCCGACCGCCTCAACAATTCAGCCCGTCGGTTGGCGATGCCAGAGATCCCCGTCGAAGACTTCATTGGGTCGTTAAAGGCCTTGCTCGAGGCCGATCACGCGTGGGTTCCGGCCGCCGGTGGCGAGGAGTCGCTGTACTTGCGTCCGTTCATGATTGCGACGGAGGCGAGCCTCGGCGTGCGCCCGGCCGATCAGTACTTGTACACGTTGATCGCCTCTCCCGCCGGTGCGTACTTTAGCGGCGGGCTCAAGCCGGTCAGCGTCTATCTCTGCACCGAGTATGTGCGGGCCTCCCCGGGTGGCACCGGTGCCGCCAAGTTTGGTGGCAACTATGCAGCGTCGCTCCTGGCGCAGGCCCAGGCCGCAGACAAGGGTGCCGACCAGGTGGTTTGGCTGGACGCGATTGAACACCGCTACATCGAAGAGATGGGTGGAATGAACCTGTTCTTCGTCTACGGGACCGGTTCGGACGCTCAACTGGTGACGCCGGAACTTAGCGGCTCGTTGCTGCCCGGCATTACGCGTGACTCGCTGCTTACCTTGGCCGCCGATGCCGGATACAAGGTCGACGAGCGTCGCATCTCGACTGACGAACTTCGCGAAGGTGTCCGCTCGGGCGATATTTCCGAGGTCTTCGCCTGCGGCACTGCTGCGGTCATCACGCCGGTCGGACGGATCCAGAGCGATACCGACGACTACTTGGTCGGCGACGGTACCACCGGTCCGGTGACCCAGGCGCTCCGCGACACCCTCACCGGACTGCAGCGCGGCACCTTCGAGGACATTCACGGATGGATGACCACGCTTCGCGAGGCTCCGTAGCTAAACCAACTCTTATCGCACCCCGGTGTTGTCGCACTATCCGACAAACACAAGGGGTGCGATAAGCGTTAGAGGAGAAGGACGACGGCGGTGAGAACCGTCGTGAGTTCCATCGTGGCACCGATGATGTCGCCAGCGAGACCACCGTTCCGCTGGATGCAGTGACGACTGAACGCCCACGCGAACACGCCAGCCACCAGCACTGCGACGACCGGCAGCAACACCGCTGACGGCCCGTCGCCGGGATTACTGATTCCGACGGCGATGGCCGCGGCTAGCGAGATCAACGACCAGACGGCGATGGAGAACCGCTGCGATCCGGCGACCATCGCGCCGAATCCATCGCCGTGTGCCGCCTTAACTCCGCGACGGCACACGAGCGGGACTACCGCGCGGCTCAGAAATACCACGAGGGCGATCGCGTAGAAGCGGTGATCAGCGATCAGCGCGCCAAACGCGAGTGCCTCACCGAGAAGCACCAAAACCAGTGTGGCCGCACCGAAGGGGCCGACGTCGCCGCTGCGCATGATCTGTCGGACACGCTCGTGATCGCCATAGCTGCCGAGACCGTCGACGGTATCGGCAAGGCCATCGAGATGCATCCCACGTGTCCCGAGACCGAGCACGGCAACGAGGATCGTCCCGATTAGCGCGCTCGGTAGCTGCGTGTACGACAATCCCCAGCCGATGACGGCGACGACGGCACCGAGCACAATCCCCACGGTGGGGACCGCCGCCATGATGGTCGCGGCGCGACGACGGTCGAACTCGCCGCGCGGTTGGGGGAGCGGGAGCACTGTCAGCCAACTGAAAGCGTCGTGAATGCCACGCAGCCCGCGCCCGGCCGTCGTGACCACCTGTGGTTGGTTACTCACTGATCGATCAGCCTGCGCTGACGCCGGCTTCGTCGAAAGTCGCCATATCGGTCAGTACATCGATCGACGATGCCACCAGGGGCAGCGCGGCGGCGGCACCGGTGCCTTCGCCAAGACGCATCGATAGGTCGACGATGGGGGTGAGGTCGAGGGCTTCGAGCGCGAACCGATGTGCCGGTTCGGTCGACACGTGGCCTGCCTGCCACCAGGCTTCTGCTCCCGGCGCCAACTGCCGTGCGACGAGGGCGGCGGCGGTCGTGATGGATCCATCGAGGAGTGCCGGGGTCTTGCGGACGGCGGCCTGCGCGAGGAAGCCAGCCATGGCTGCCAGGTCGGCTCCGGCGACCGCGGCGATCAGAGCGAGCGGTTCGTTACGGTAGCGCCGTGCGTGCCGCATGCCATCGCGGATGGCGGCGGTTTTGCGGATCCACGTCGAGTCGTCGATCCCGGTGCCGCGGCCCACCACAACCACCGGTTCGTGATCGGTTAGGGTGCCGACCAACACCGATGCGGGCGTCGTATTGCCGATACCCATATCGCCCGCGATCAGCAGGTCGACGCCCTCGTCGACCAACTGATCGGCAATCGCGCGGCCAGCGGCAACGGCCCTGCGGGCTTCAGCGATCGTCAGTGATTCACCGCGCCGAAGGTCGCCGCTGCCATTGCGCACCTTGTAGCGGGCAATGTAAGGGTCGGTGTCGGCCAGCACCGCCATGTCGAGAACATGCACCGTGGCACCCGCACGACGGGCCAGCACGTTTATGGCCGCCCCACCACCGGCGATGTTGGCGACCATCTGCGCCGTGACCTCGGGCGGATAGGCGGACACGCCGTCGGAGGCGACCGCGTGATCGCCAGCAAACACGACGATCGCGGGTGCCGTCAGTGGTCGGGGTGGACACACGCCTTGGCACGCTGACATCCACACACCGAGGTCTTCCAGTCGGCCAAGGGATCCGGCGGGCTTGGTCAACTGCAACTGCCGGGCGCGGGCTTGCTCGGCGACCTCGTGGTCGGGCATTTCGACGATCGGGAAGATCTCGGCGTCGATGCCGTCGAGGGCGCCGTGCTCAACCGCGGATGAGGGGGCAGGTTCCGGTGACTGCTCGGCCGGGGCGACCGGAGTCGCGGGTTCGGCCGGAACCGGGGTGACAGGAGCCGGGGTGACAGGAACCGGGGCGGCAACAGAAACTGGGGCAACTGCCGTAACTGCGACGGCCGCGTCAGGCTCGCCCGGCAGATCGATGGTGCGTCCAGCGACGACGAGTCGCACGGTGTCGCAGACGCGGGCCACTGCGGCGTTGAGCCGACCGAGTTCATCGGCGAACCGTCGTCCAGCAGCCGTCGCTGGAACGAGCGACAGGCCTACTTCCGGGCTGACCAGGACAAGGTCGCCGTCGAAGGCCGCGATCGCCAGGCACAACTCGTCGATCTGATCGGCCACAGCGGGGAGCTCACCGGCGGGCAGGTCCCACGCTTGCGCGCTGTCGAGAACAGCGGTGAGCCAGTTTCCGAGATCGTCGATAAGCGTCGGTTCGGCGGGTTGTTCGCGCAGCAACCCCACCAGATCGCGGGACTCGACAGTCCGATACCGCTCGCCGCGTCGTTCGAGGTGCGCGTCGAGACGAGCCTGCCATTCGGCATCGTCGCGTTGGGCTTCGCCGGTCGCGATGTATCGAACACGGGGCGCACCGCTCAGGAGTTGTTCGGCATGCGCGGACTTGCCCGAGCGGATACCGCCGAGGACCAGTGTGCGCACCCGTTAGACCTTGTCGCCGGGCTTGAACTGCGGGCGAGGCGCACGCATCATCCGCAGCTGCATCGCGCGGGTGAACGAGTACCAGCCGAGTTTGAAGCCGGTATCGGTGGTGTCGGGGTAGCGCTCACGCACCCGCTTGTTGACGGTGTAGCCGAGGTACACCGAATCAAGGACCACGAACAGGACAAACACCAGTAGCACGAGGTTTCCGATGACCGCCAACCCCGGCACCATCAGCACCACGAGCAGGAAGATCGCAAACGGCAGGAACAGGCCAGCGAAGTTGCGTCGCGAGTCAACAATGTCGCGGGCGAACTGGCGCACCGGACCCTTATCGCGGGTGGCGAGGAACTTCTCGTCGCCATCCATCATCTTTTCTCGCTGCTCAAGGCGAATACGCCGACGTTCGGCCGACAATTCCTTGCGCTCAGCCTTCGTCATCGACGACTTCAGCTCTTTTTTGCGGGCGCGTGCCTCGGCGCGGTTGGTCGGCGGCGGTGCCACCGGTCCGCGGCGGCGTTCGGCTTCGCGTCGCTTAGGCGTCGGACGACCCTTGCCGGGTGTCGTCG
The DNA here is from genome assembly GCF_056682775.1 of Gordonia sp. 34D. Lineage (NCBI taxonomy): Bacteria > Bacillati > Actinomycetota > Actinomycetes > Mycobacteriales > Gordoniaceae > Gordonia > Gordonia sp. 34D. The sequence goes on from NZ_CM155293.1 coordinate 610,172, forward strand.
CTCCGCCCTTCACGGTGGCTGATGCGTCGGACTCCTTGTCGGTGCCGTTCGACGAATCGGTCGCGGCAGCGGCTGAATCAGACTCGGAACTGTTGTCGGCGTCGGATTTCCAGGGCAACTTCACGACTACGAGACTATTCGATCAACGGCGAGACGTGGACATCGGGCGAGCCCAGCTCCACCAGCACAGCCGATACTGTGACCGGTAATGACTGGCCATGTGCGACGCATCGTGATTGCCCCGGACGAGTTCGGTGGCACGCTGAGTGCTGCCATCGCGGCGCGGGCGATTGCCAGTGGATGGCATCGAGCCCGTCCGGACGATGTCCTGACGCTGCTACCGCAGTCGGATGGGGGTCCGGGCTTTGTCGATGTGCTCAGTGCAGCCATGGGTGAACGTGGGCGCCGCGAGCAGGTGAGCGTGCCAGGGCCACTGGGTACTGCGACCACCGCGGAGATCCTCGTGGTCGACGGCACCGCATACCTCGAGACCGCGCAAGCCTGCGGATTGCACCTGGTGCGCGCCGACGGCCGACAAGCTGACACTGACACGGCCCGTCGGGCCAGTACGGCCGGGGTAGGCAGCCTCTTGCGTGTGGCCGCGGAGTCCGGCGTGTCGCGGATCGTCGTCGGACTTGGTGGGAGTGCCACCACAGACGGTGGTCGTGGGGCGGTGGAGGCGATCGGCGGATTGGCGCGCGCCAAGACACTGCTGCGAGGGATCGAGCTGATCGCGGCAACCGATGTCACGAATCCACTCCTCGGAGATGCCGGTGCCGCCGCTGTCTTCGGGCCGCAGAAAGGTGCCGACGCGGCCGCGATCGTCGAACTGGAGGCACGATTGGCGGCGTGGGCAGACGAACTGGAAGCGGACGGGCCATCAGTTCGCGAACTGCCGGGTGCCGGAGCCGCAGGCGGACTCGGCGCGTTGCTCTTTGCCCTTGGTGGCCGGCGGGAAGCGGGGGCCGACGTGGTGGGCAACGCCACTGATCGCGCCCGGCGCATCGCCGCCGCCGACCTCGTGATTACTGGTGAAGGTCGCTTTGACCAGCAGACTGCCTTCGGCAAAGTCGTGGCTTCGGTGACCTCGGATGCCCACTCGGCCGACGTGCCGGTGGTCGTCATCGCCGGCCAAGTGTCGCCGGGTACCCACGTTGCCGGGGTGCGTGCGGCGTACTCGATGTCCGACGCCGCGGGGTCGGTGCAACGATCGATGGACGAGCCGGAGAAGGTGCTTACCGAGTTAGCGACTCAGGTCGCAAAACTTGAGGGGCAGATGCGGGAATAGGCCGATGGCGAGTACCGTTGACTCAGTTGGTGTGCACCGGGTCGTCTCAATCCAGTGCTCTTGCCGATTACTACGTATCTGGTCGCCGAGGACATCTGCGACCGGCGACATGAGGAGCGCCCATGACCGTTGAGAACGAAACCGACACCGGTGTGCTGTTGACCGACACCGCCGCCGCCAAGGCCAAGGCCCTGTTGGACCAAGAAGGCCGCGACGACCTCGCGCTGCGCATTGCCGTTCAGCCCGGTGGCTGCGCTGGCCTTCGCTACCAGTTGTTCTTCGACGATCGCAGCCTTGACGGCGACGTGATCTCGAATTTTGGTGGCGTCAAGCTCGCCGTCGACCGGATGAGTGCTCCCTACGTTCAGGGTGCGACCATCGACTTCGTCGACAGCATCGAGAAGCAGGGCTTCACAATCGACAACCCCCAGGCCACTGGTAGCTGCGCCTGCGGCGACTCGTTTAACTAGATCGCTGGATCGACCGACACAGGTCGCGACTCCACCGACTTCCCAGTCGGGTGGGGCCGCGACCTTTGTTGTTTTGTGGACGCAGTAGCGTTGGATGAATGTTTATTGCTGTTTGCGGGTCGGTCGCGTCCGACCATTTGATGAAGTTCCCGGGAAAGTTCTCTGAACAGCTGGTCGCCGACCAACTCGAGCACATCTCGCTGAGCTTCCTCGTCGAAGAACTCGTCATTCACCGGGGTGGAGTCGGCGGCAACATTGCGTACGCGATTGGTGAGCTCGGCGAACACCCGCTGCTGGTGGCTGCCGCGGGCGGCGATTTTGGTGACTACGAGAAGTTCCTCGCTGAGCACGGTGTCGACTGCCGTGGCGTCTCCCGCTCAGCCACCAAGCACACCGCGCGCTTCATGTGCACCACCGACGAGACGATGGCTCAACTCGCCACCTTCTACGCCGGTGCCATGAGCGAAGCTCGCGACATTGATCTCGCCAGCGTCTTCGCCACCACCGGTCGTCCCGACCTTGTCCTCGTCGGCGCAGACGATCCGGACGCCATGGTCCGCCACACGCGCTCGTGCCGTGAACAGGGTATCGATTTCGCCGCCGACCCGTCGCAGCAGTTGGCCCGACTCGACGGCGAGACCGCGAAAGATCTCATCGACGGTGCGCGCTACCTGTTCACAAACGAGTACGAGTGGGGCCTGCTGCAGCAGAAGACCGGGCTGGGCGCCGACCAGGTTGCGCAAATGGTCGGAACTCGGATCACCACCCTCGGTAGCGGGGGAGTCGACATCATTGAGCGCGACGGAACCCGCACCCACGTCGGTGTTGTGCCCGTCAACGAGCAGGTTGATCCGACCGGTGTCGGCGACGGCTTCCGCGCCGGTTTCCTCACCGGACTTTCGCGAGGCCTGGGATACGAGCGCGCCGCGCAACTCGGTGCGATGGTCGCCACCTTGGTCCTGGAGTCAGAGTCGACGCAGGGATGGTCCTGGGACGTCGATGTGGCCGTCGACCGCCTGACCGCTGCTTACGGCGCAGACGCAGCGTCAGAGATCAAGAGCGTCCTGTAAGTCAGTTCAGCGAAGCAAGCCCGGATCCTCACTTGAGAATCCGGGCTTGCCCCATTTAGAACCTGTCGGTGTCGGAAGCGGTCGGTGTCGGAAGCTAGAGACGAACCGGGTACGTGTGGTCTTCGATCTCCGGGACCACGGAGCCGTCGACGAAGATGCCGTACCAGATCATGAAGCACAGCACGGTCCAGATACGGCGACTGTTGTCGACCGTTCCCGCCCGATGCTCGCGCAGCATCTCCAAAACAAATGCCTTGTTGAAAATGTGGTCGGTGTCGGAGGCGGTGATCGTCTCGTAAGCCCAGTCGTACATTTCCGGACCGGCCAGCCAATGCCGCAGCGGCACCGGGAACCCCAACTTTTTCCGGTGCAGCACGTGCGCGGGCACAATCTGCTCCAGGGCCTTGCGGAGGGCGTACTTGGTGGTGCCGTGACTGACCTTCTCGTCGAACGGCAATTGTTCAGCAACCGCGAAGACTTCCTTGTCGAGGAAGGGAACGCGCAACTCGAGGGAGTTTGCCATCGTGATCTTGTCGGCCTTGACGAGGATGTCGCCGCGCAGCCACGTGAACAAATCCAGGTGCTGCATGCGGGCCACCGGGTCGAGGCCTTCGCTCATCGCGTAGATCGGTGCGGTGACGTCCTGGTGCATCCAATCCTCACGGAAGTTCCGCAGCACGGCCCGCAAGCGGGCGTCGTCGAAGCTGCGGGCGTTACCGTAGTACCGCTCCTCAAGCGTCAGCGAGCCGCGATGGAGCAGGCTCTTGCCGCGTGTGCCCTCGGGGATACGTTCGGACAGTTTGCCTGCCATCCGGCGGACACCGCGGGGGAGCTTGTCGAAGGACTTCAGCGACAACGGCTCCTTGTAGATGGTGTAGCCGCCGAACAACTCGTCTGCGCCCTCACCCGACAGCACCACCTTCACGTGCTTGCGCGCTTCCGCCGCAATGAAATACAACGGCACCAAAGCCGGGTCCGCGACGGGGTCGTCCAGATACCAGATGATCTTCGGGAGGGCTTCGATGTACTCCTGCGGGGTCACAACCTTCGTGATGTGACGGGCACCGATGGCCTCGGCCGACTCTGCTGCCACGTCGATCTCGGAATACCCGCCACGCTCAAAGCCGGTGGTAAACGTGATCAAGTTCGGATTGTGCTGAATTGCCAGCGCCGCGATCGCCGTCGAGTCGATACCGCCCGACAGGAACGAACCGACGGTCACATCGGCACGCATGTGCTTGGCCACGGAATCGCGCATCACGTCCGCGATCTCGTCGTATCGCTTCTGGTCGCCGGCCGAGGCGAACGGTCGAACGTTAAAGCGGGGGATAAAGTAGCGGGTCGTTTCCGGGGCGGTGCCGGGACGCAGTCGTGCATAGCTGCCCGACTCCAGTCGCGTGATCGACTTGTGAAGCGACTCGGGCTCCGGGACGTACTGCAGAACCGTGTAGTGCTCAATTGCTCGATCGTCGAGGTCCTTTGACAACTCGAGGCGGTCGAGCAATTCCAGAACGCTCTTCTTTTCGCTGCCGAAAGCGGTGCCCTTGGGGCTGGTCGCCAGGTACAGCGGTTTGATGCCGAACGGGTCGCGTGCCAAGAACAGCTCGCGGTTCTGGGTATCCCAGATTGCGAACCCGAACATGCCGCGGAGCTTCTTGACCACCTCGGTGCCCCAGTAGTGGAACCCCGCGACGATCGGCTCACCGTCACCCTCGGTCTCAAAGACGGCACCGTGATCGCGCTCAAGTTCGGCGCGCAACTCCAAGTAGTTGTAGATCTCGCCGTTAAAAACGAGCGCATATCGCCCGGGACTCTCCGGCGGGCCCCACCGCAACGGCTGGTGCGAGTGCTCGATATCGATGATCGACAGACGGTTGAAACCGAACACCAGGTCGTCGTCGTTCCAGGTGCCCAAATCGTCGGGACCCCGGTGCCGCATACAAGTTGCCGCTGAAGCGACAAGGTCGGTCGTAGTCGACGCCGAACCGTCGCTGGTCAGAATTCCGAGCAAGCCACACACGGTGTTAGGGCCTCATTTCACAGGTACGGACGTCACGCGCGAAGGCGCGGGCCGTTCCACTATGCCGCAGATGCCCTACCGGCCGCGACCCCGGCGCACCGCGATGAGTGACGAAACACGTCCCGCATTGCCGCGAATGTGCAGGTCGCCAAAAAATGTCTGCAAAACAACGAACCCCAATCATGAACAGTTCCCCGTCTTGGTCTACGCTGCGTAGTACTAGGTGCAAGAATTGCTGCGAGGAGTGTCTGCTCGTCGTGGCAGACCTTGATGAACAGCTCCCTGCCAGCAGGAAGGCGTGAAATTGACGAACGGTGTACAGCCGTCGCCGCGACGAAAGGGCTCTCGATCTCGCATGATCAAGAGGCTAGGTGGACTTGCGGTTCTCGGCGTCGGTGTCCTGATGACATCCGGTTGCAGTGCTGAAGAAGCATTGCGATTCGGATGGCCCGAAGGCATCACCCCAGAGGGCCAGGAAATGCGTAACTTCTGGACTTGGTCGGTAATTGCCGCCTTGGCCATGGGTGCGATGGTGTGGGGCCTGATTTTCTGGACCATCACCTTCCACCGCCGCAAGAAGAACACCACTCCCGAAGAGGAGATCCCGCGGCAGACTGGTTACAACGTTCCGCTCGAACTGGCCTACACGGCCATTCCGTTCGTGCTGATCGCCGTGATGTTCTACTTCACTGTCGTCGTGCAAAACACGGTCGAAAAGAAGGAAGATAACCCGGCCGTCGCCGTTGACGTGACCGCCTTCCAGTGGAACTGGAAGTTCGGCTACAACTCGGTCACCATCGACGGAAACCAGCTGGTTAATCCGAAGACCGACTCGGTCAAGGGTGCTCCGTTCGAGGATCAGATCAAGAAGTACCGCGAAGCTGACGGTAAGCAGGAGGAAGTCCTCGGCGCCGCTGGCGGTCGTTCCGCTGACATCCGCAACTACCTTGCCTACGACAAGATCGAGACCCTCGGTACCTCTTCGGAGATCCCGATTCTGGTTCTGCCGACCAACACGCGCATTCAGTTCAATCTGGCTGCCGCCGACGTCGTGCACTCGTTCTGGGTTCCGGAGTTCCTGTTCAAGCGCGACGTGATGCCGTTCCCGGAGCAGAACCACCAGGATCCGTCGTTCCAGGTTTCCAAGATCGATCGTGAAGGCGCCTTCGTTGGACGCTGTGCAGAAATGTGCGGCACGTTCCACGCGATGATGAACTTCGAGATCCGTGCGGTTAGCCCGGAAACCTTCGTGAACTACATCAAGTTCCGTCAAGGCCACCCGGACGCCAGCAACGCCCAGGCGCTGCAGGCAGTGTGCCAGGTTCCTGATTCGGTGACCACGGTGCCGTTCGATACTCGCCGTGTCCACAACGGGACCACCCCGGAGAACCTCGGCGATAAGAGCAACACCACTATTGCTGGCTGCACCCCGGAGGTTTAGGACGCTATGAAGGTCGAAGCTCGAATCTTTGAAGTAATCGCTCTCTTCTTCTTCGTGGTCGGCGTGGTGTACACGATCGCTACGTTCTACTACCGGACCGGTGTTGAGTGGGCAGGCGCTACGGCGATGTTCTTCTCCGGTGGGCTCGCCCTCCTTGCCGGTACGTACTTCCGGTTTGTCGCTCGACGGGTGGAGATCCGCCCGGAGGACTTCGACGACGCGGAGATTGAAGACGGCGCTGGCGAACTTGGTTTCTTCTCGCCGCACAGCTACTGGCCCATCCTGATCGCCGGTGCGGCCGCGCTGTTCGCCATAGGTTTTGCATCCGCCAACTGGTGGTTCGCGGTCGGTGTGGTGCCGATCATCGTGGCCTGTGTTGCTGGCCTGGTCTTCGAGTACCACGTCGGACCCGAGAAGCACTGACGCAACTGCACTGAGATCCGCCAAAGCCGCCCCTGGGAGCCCCAGGGGCGGCTTTGTTTTGCGTATCTGTATTTTCCCCTCTCGGGTGGGTGCGCGCATTGCCCGGCTGCCGTCGCACCGTTTGTCACTACCGCACCCACTCTGGTTGTGGGCAACAGGTTGCGACATAGTGTCATAATCCAAAGAGGTGCGATAACCACAACAGACAGTCACTGATATCGACCTGATCGGTGACTGTCCGTCGGGGAGAGCCTCAGTTGGTGATGTTGCTGGCTTGGTTAGCCCAGTCTTTGTAGCTGTAGAACTCGCCCGTGTTGGAGGTAAATGCCGACAATGCACGTGCATTGCCCGCCAACACACCCATATTCCATGCGGTGAGCAGTCCCAGATACGGTTTCACGCCGACGACGCACTCAAAATTGTCCGGTGTGCAGCTCGGCTGCCCCTGAATGTCGTTGTGCTTGAGGCCGACGGCGGTGGCCATCGCCTTGTTCACCGAATGTGGAGTCATGTCGAAATAGGCGCGCAGCGAGGCGATACCAATCTCGCGAACCGGCTTCGCCTGGTTCGCCGGCGGCATGGAGCTCTTCGTTCCGTTGATGTACAGCATCGAGACGTCGGTGATCTTGTCCGGTTCGGAGCACAGCGCGCCCGCTTGCTTCGGTCCGCAGCCGATCTGACCTGGCGGCTCAATGGGGATAGCAGACTTGATGAGCCCGTTCGATTTCGCAGCCGCATTGATAGCGCCCACCGCTCCGAGCGAGTGGCCCATCGCACCAACGTTGTCGGTGTCGAGACGCTTGTAGAAGATGCTCGACGGCTTCGCGTTCTGCGTCCGCGCAAACCGTGCGCCGTCGAGAAGCTCCTGGCCCGATCCAGTGTTCCTATTGTGGGCGGCAACCACCACGAAGCCCCACGAGGCTAGGTGGGTGAGCAGGTAGTCGTACTGCTGCGGAACGGCATTAGCGCCGTCGCCCCAGGTGATGACCGGCCGCGGAGTGCCGTTACCCGCGAGGTCCTTCGGGTACCACACGTCGAACTTCTGGCCCGCCGCGTCGCAGCATCCGGCGCCCTCGCGTGTGGAGACCTCCCAAGGCCCAGCCTTGCCGTACTTGGCCTGGATGGTCTCTGGCTGAGCTCGTGGACTCGACTGCGGCTGCGCCTGCGCAATACCGGAGAGCGAAGGCCCTGTGAGTGCCACGATTATCGCGGCTCGTCACAAACCGTCAGCGCGCGTCAACTTTTCTGTCACGAATCGTGGTCGTGCCCCTACCAGACCGTCACCAACCGGGGTGATCGGTGATGGTCTGGTCGAATCGTGACAGAAAAGGGGGAAGGGGGCAGGGGTGGTTCTGTGGGGGAGGGGAGCGGTACGGGCGAAGATACGAAAGAGCCCGCCTCGCGAATGCGAGGCGGGCTCTTTCGTTAGATCTGCAGACCTTAGGCGAACGGGTCGCCGCCCTTTTCCTGAAGCTGGATGAGAGCCTTCTTCTCTTCCAGGTGACGCTCGTGAGCGAGCTGCTCGTTGAGTGCCTGTTCTTCGGGGCTGTCCGGGATAAGCGCGGAGCCGGTACCGGGCGAGCCGGCCGATCCGAGCTTGTTCATCCGCTTCGGCAGCGGAGCACCCTCGTAAGGCAGCGGGATCGGGTGACCATGCTCGTCAACCGGGCCGAGCGGCTGGTGGATCTCGATGTACTCGCCCTTCGGCTGACGGCGGATGATGCCCGTCTCGATGCCGTGCTCCAGCACCTCGCGGTCGCTGCGCTGCAACGAGAGCGCCCAACGGTAAGCGATGAAGTACACCAGCGGCGGAATCACGAGGAGACCAATGCGGCCCATCCACGTTGTCGCGTTCAGCGAGATGTGGAACTTCAGCGCGATCACGTCGTTCATACAGCTGATCGTCAAGATGGCGTAGAAAGCGACGGCCATGGCACCGACAGCGGTACGAACCGGAGTGTCACGAGGACGCTGCAGCAGATTGTGGTGCGCGTTGTCGCCGGTGAGCTTCTTCTCGATCCACGGGTAGGTGAACAGCAACCCGAAGATGACACCGATAACAACGACAACCCAGAAGATCGCGGGGATCGTGTAGTTACCGAGGTAGAGCTCCCACGGCGGCATCAGTCGGGCGAAGCCGTCCGTCCACATCATGTAAATATCTGGCTGCGAACCCGCCGACACCTGACCCGGGTTGTACGGGCCAATGTTCCACACGGCATTGATCTGGAAGACACCCGCCATCAGCGCCAGCAATCCGGTGATGATCGCGAAGAACGCGCCACCCTTAGCGGCAAACACCGGGAGAATACGAACGCCAACGACGTTCTTCTCGGTGCGGCCGGGGCCGGGGAACTGCGTGTGCTTCTGGTACCAAACCAAAGCCAAGTGCGCGCCGATCAGACCCAGGATGATTGCCGGGAAGATCAGAATGTGCAGCACGTACAGCCGCGGGATGATGATGTCGCCCGGGAAGTCGCCGTTGAAGAGCGCGAACTGAATCCACGTACCGATGACCGGAATGCCCAGGACGATGCCCGACATTGCGGCACGAACACCGGTACCCGAGAGCAGATCGTCAGGCAGCGAGTATCCGAAGAAGCCCTCGAACATGGCCAGCAGAAGCAAGAAGCAACCGATAACCCAGTTCGCCTCACGTGGGCGCCGGAACGCACCGGTGAAGAAGATGCGCATCATGTGGATGATGATCGACGCAGCGAACAGCAGTGCTGCCCAGTGGTGGATCTGGCGTACGAACAGCCCGCCGCGAACCTCAAATGAAAGGTTCAGGGTGGTCTCGTAGGCGCGACTCATCGTGACGCCATTGAGCGGCTGGTAAGCGCCGTCGTAAACGACGTGCGCCATCGACGGGTCGAAGAAGAAGGTCAAGTACGTGCCCGACACCAAAAGGATGATGAAGCTGTACAGCGCGACCTCACCCAAAAGGAACGACCAGTGGGTGGGGAAGACCTTATTGATCTGGCGGCGAAGACCCGGCGCTAGGTGGTACCGCGAGTCGACGCCCTCTGCCTGCGTGGCGAGGCGGTCAGCGATCGTCATGACTTACGCTCCCAGAATGCCGGTCCGACGGGCTCAAGGAAGTCGCCACCGGCGACCATGTAGCCCTGGTTGTTTACAGTGATGGGCAGCTGTGCCAACGCACGTGCCGCCGGTCCGAAGATCGCCTTGCCGTACTGCAGCGCATCGAACTGCGACTGGTGGCACGGGCAAAGGATTCGGTTGGTCTGCTGCTCGTACAGCGACGTCGGGCAACCGAGGTGGCTGCAGACCTTCGTGTACGCGTAGTAGTCGCCGTAGTTGAAGCTCTCCTGGCCGCGACGCTTGATGACGCGCTGGCCATCGGACGGGCGCAGGCGAATCAGCATGACGGGGTTGTGGACGTTGCGCAGACCTTCGAGCAGCTTGTGACGTGACTCTTCGGTCTCGCCGTAGCCGTCCGATACGCGCCACGGGAACACCGTTTCCATGGCGCCGGCGTCGAGGTCCTCGGGCCGGACGAGAGCAACCTGGTACGGGTTGCCGGTGTCGCGACGCATGAAGACGGTCTCGCCCTTGGTCTCGTTGTAGATCGGGGACCAACCGGTGTGCCACAGTTCGGAGTCATCGCCCTTGGCCCACGGATTCTTGATGAAGCCTCCGAGTGCGGCGACGCCACCGGCAACCGACAATGCGCCGATGCCGAAGACTGCCGAGCCAATAAGCATCTTGCGACGGGGGAGAGTGGTGGTCTCCAACGTCTCGTCGAGCTCAGCGACGATCGTCTGCTTGTCGACCTCCGACGAACCGCCGTCGTGGCGTTCCTGGACCGAGATCTCAGCCGGGATGAAACGCTTGGTCAGCTGAACGACGCCGAAACCGAATGCCAGAATCGACAGTCCGAAGGTGACGCCCAGCAGCGGGGTGTAGAACGTGTACGCCCAGTAGCCTGCCTCGTCTGGCATCCGGAATTCCCACTCGTTCCAGATGAACAGGACCAGGCCTGCGATGGCGAAGATTCCGGAGAGCACGAACCAGATCGCGACAGCGAACTCGGCGCGCTTCTCAGCCTTGGTACCGGGCTCGGGGAACCGCTCGGCGCGGTGGATGATCTCCACCCCGTCCAAGTTGGTCCCAAGCCTGACCTTCTCGTCGCGAGACATAGCGGCGAGCTGGTCGTCGGACGGGACGTCCTTACTCGAGTCGCTCAATTTCGTGATCCAATCCACATTGCGCCGGCGACAACCGCGGTCACGCCGACGACCCACATGACGATGCCCTCAGAAACCGGGCCGAATCCGCCTAGTCCATAGCCACCGCTGGGGTTAGCGGAGTCAACGTAGCGGACGTAGCCGATGATGTCCTTTTTCTCTTCAACCGACAGCTGGCGGTTCGAGAACTTAGGCATGTTCTGCGGACCGGTCAGCATGGCTGTGTAAAGCTGCTGCGGGTTGACGTCCGTCAGCGGGGGAGCGTACTTACCGCTCGAGAGTGCGCCACCACGACCGGTGAAGTTGTGGCACGAAGCGCAGTTGAGGCGGAACAGCTCCGAGCCGCGACCGATGTTGTCGCCGCGGAGCGAATCCATCGCCAGGACGGGGAAGCCGTCCTTGTACACGATGTTGCCGCTCTCGTCCTTCTCGTACATGACGCTGGGGCCGCCACCCATAGCCTGGATGTAGCTGCCGAGCTGGTCGATCTGAGCCTCGGTGAACTTCGCGGGCTTGCGGGCAGCCTGTGCTTCGTTGCGCGCGGCAGGCATACGGCCGGAAGAGACCTGGAAGTAGACGGCCGCGTCGCCGACACCGATAAGCGACGGACCGCGGTCCTTGACGCCTTCGAGGTTGGCACCGTGGCAGGTGATGCATGACGTGTCGTACAGCTGCTTGCCTGCCGCGACGGAGCTGACGCTCTTATCGTCTGCGGTGGCAACCTGCGGCTTGGGCGAAATCAGGGCGGCGATGAGGCCGGCAGCAAGAAGGCCGAGGAGCAGGAAGATCGTGCCGCTTGCGCGACGACGCAGCTTGCGACGCGACTTGGCGCGTGCGCCTGCGGTCTTGTCTGATCCGACGGTCGAGCTTCGCTGTTCGGAGTTGTCGGCGGCGTCAGAGCCTTCCGGCGAACTCGGTGGAGATGATCTCATCTGTGACTCTCTACTAAGCGGTTTGGACTGGTTGTTTTTGAACCGGTGGGCTATGACCGGATCTTCGGCCGCCGGGGGCTACCGGATGAAGTAAATGACGACGAACAGGGCGATCCACACGACGTCAACGAAGTGCCAGTAGTAAGACACGACGATGGCGGCGGTCGCCTGAGCAGGAGTGAACTTCGACAGGCGGGTACGGATCAGCAGGAACACGAAGGCCAGAAGACCGCCGATGACGTGCAGTCCGTGGAATCCGGTCGCCATGTAGAAGACGGAACCGTAGGCGCTCGACGAGAGCGTGGTGCCCTCGCTGACCATCGCGACGTACTCGCTGGCCTGGCCGATTACGAAAATGGTGCCCATCACCAGTGTCAGCGTGTACCAACGACGAAGCCCGAAGACGTCACCGCGTTCGGCGGCGAAGACGCCAGCCTGGCAGGTGAACGACGAAAGAATCAGGATTGTTGTCACCGGTACGGCGAGCCAAAGGTTCAAATGCGTCGGTGGCTGAGGCCAACCGTCCGCAGCGTTGGCCCGCGCGACGAAATACATCGCGAAGAGGCCAGCGAAGAACATCAATTCGCTCGACAACCACACGATGGTGCCGACGCTGACCATATTCGGACGGTTCAGCGAGTGCACGCGTGAGGTGATGGCGGTTTCTGAGTTACCCACAGCGCTAGTCACAAGAGAAGTATGACGGTTCGTAGTAACCAATGACCACTCGGGTCGGAAAATTGATGGAACTCGTCGGATATCCGCAGGTGGGAGACGACGATTTCAAGGATACCGGCGTGTCCTGAGACTCCGATGAGCGTTATTGTGTGGCCCATGATGACTTTGCGGGAGGTGTCTTGATGATTTCTCTGCGGCTTCCGTGGCGTGGACGGGCGATGGCGCCCCCGTTACCGGCGATTGGGGATCCGACGTTGGTTGTCACGGTGTCGAGTACCGATGAGACCTCTGCAAGTTCGACGGTGTTGACCGAGGCCGGGTTCACCGAGCAGGTTCCGGTGGTGTTGCGGATGGTGCTGTCGTTGCCGGAGTCCGCAGTCGATGGGGTCGTCGCACGGTGTGCGGGCGACGACTACCGCGTCGATGACAGCTCTCGGAGCCCGCTCGGAGTCGAAACGGTAGCTGACGCTGGGCACGCCGTGGTTGTTCTGGCCCGGGTGATGGGTGTCGATGCCTTGAGTCTGTCGCGGGAACGCGCCTGGATGGGCAGCGTCGCTTCGCGAGCGGCCGGACGCGTTCTGGGGTGGGCTGTACTGCAAGCAGATTCGTCGGCTGGACCCGACGCGGATACTCCGGTGACGAAGAAGAGGCGTGCCCGTTAGTCTGGTTCGCGTGACTGCAGTCAACGCAACCGGTTCTGATTCCGCCTACACCTGGCCGTACGTGCTGGGCAAAGTTACCGACGGGATTGATCTCAGCGTCGACGAAGCGTCGTGGGCGATGCGCGAGATCATGTCCGATGCGGCCACGGGCGCTCAGATCGCCGCATTTGGCGTCGGCGTCAAGATGAAGGGCGCATCGGCGGCAGAGTTGCGCGGTCTGTCGGAGGCGATGCTGGCCCTCGCTAACCGCGTTCGCGTCGATGGCGCGGCTATCGACATCGTCGGTACCGGTGGCGACCGATCGCACACGGTGAATATTTCGACGATGACCTCGGTGGTTGTTGCGGCGGCAGGGATCCCCGTGGTGAAGCATGGCAACCGTGCGGCATCGTCGAAGAGCGGCGGTGCCGACGTATTGGAAGCACTGGGCGTTGCCATCACGTTGAAGCCAGCAGCGGTGGAAGCATGCGTCGCCGAGGTTGGGATCGGCTTCTGCTTTGCGCCGGTGTTCCATCCGGCCTTCCGTTTTACCGGGCCGCCACGCAGTCAGATTGGCATCCCCACCGTCTTTAATGTTCTGGGGCCGTTGACGAATCCGGCCGCGCCCGAAGCCGGGCTTATCGGATGCGCGTTTAGTGACCTGGCACCGGTCCTGGCAGCAGCATTCGCCGAACGTGGAAACCGGGTGCTGCTGGTGCGCGGCGATGACGGGCTCGATGAGCTAACAACGACGACCACTTCGACGGTGTGGCAGGTGGTGAACGGTGAGGTCGGCAATCTGAAACTTGACCCGCGCGACCTGGGAATCGGACTCGTCGAACTGTCGGCGCTTCAAGGTGGTGACGCGGTCGTTAATGCCCAGGTGGCGCGTGACCTCTTCGCCGGCACCGCGGGCCCCGTTCGGGATTCGGTGCTGCTGAACGCGGCGGCGGCAGTCGTGGCTTTTGAACAGCAGGCATTGATGTCGCAGGAGGAGTTCAACGAGGCAATGCGAGACGGCTTGGTGCGCGTTGCGGACGTGATCGATTCCGGTCGCGCCAGCGAATTGCTCGACCGGTGGAGCGCCGCGAGCACTCGGCTCGCGGCGCAACAGCAGTAGGGTGCGGCCGACCTAGTCGGCTACGCCTCACCAATCGAGAAGCCACCGTCGACTTCTGAACTCGCATAGCTCCGGAACGCGATGTGGGTGGCGCTTGAGAGAACACCGGGGATGCGATTGATGGCACCGGTCACGACGGTCGCGACTTCTTCGTGGTCGCGGACTCGGACCTTGGCGATGAGGTCGACGTCGCCAGCGCACGAGTAGACCTCGGTGACCCCGGGGATGTCCGCGACAGCTTGCGCGGTCTCGGGGATCTGGTGGATATCGGCTCCGATGAGGACGATGGCGGTGATCATGTCTCCAACTGTAATGTCTCGCGGCTCTTGGGCCCGGTAGGTCCTTTGATCAAACCCCGGCGGACATCACAGCTTCTCGTGCCAACCGGGCCGTCTGCGCGAAGTGTCGCCAGCGTTCTGCCGAACCAACGGGCAGAGACAGTTGGTCGGTGACGTCGACGAGGCGGGTACCCGGCTCGTATAGCCAACGCTCAATGAGGGCGATTTCCTCGGCCGGTGCGCCCGACAGCGGACCCAATTCCGGGGCCGGTGGCAGCACCGTGGTTCCTGCTGCCCGCATCCTGTCAACAATGAGCATCGGCGAGACGCCACGGGCGGCACACGCCGCTCCCGCCAGCCGGCCAAAGCGGACCAACGCCAGTTCCCATCCGCCAGCACCGTCGGGCTTGGCGGCAATCACCTCGGGTCGTGCCGCTACGGCAGCGAGACGTTGGCTACGCGCCAATACCTCGATGGTCGCCGATAGTCGATCGCGCGCACGTGCCGCCGACTCAAACCGATGCTGCTCGGCAAGCAAGTCGACGCGGTCGCGGAGAGCAGTCAACAGCGTGTCCGCCCGACCAGAGAGGAGTGAGCGGGCCGCTTCGACGCGGCAGAGGTAGTCGGGCAGGGTTTGGGGGCGCTCGCTGGCGGCGCGGCACACGCCAGGCAAAGCGGCGACCAACGGATCTGGCAGGGCATCAGCGGCGCCGCCGCCCTCGCAGAAGTGATGGGAGGCCTTCTTGAGCTCGGCGGTGCAGGTGCGGAGGCCGGCGGCACCGGAGATGACATCGGCGACGTCTGCGGCCAGTCCGCGGTTGGCAACCGGCCCCAGGGAGTCGATGCCGGGAGTGCGGGTGACCTTGAGTCGGGGAAAGCGCTCAGCCGTCAGGGTGATCCACCAACCGCGCGCAGGATTGCGTGATCGTCGGTTGTAACTGGGTTTATGGACACCGAGGAGCGTGAGCTCGGCGACGCCTGCCTCAAGTGCGTGCGCGCATTCAATGTGGTCGACACGCACGGCCAGCCCCACCATCTCGGCCATCCGTGCGCGTGAGTCGCTGCCGTTGAAATAGCTCGTCACCCGACGATGCAAATCGACAGCGGTCCCTATATAGAGGACTTCGTCGCCGGGGCCACGAAAAATGTAGACGCCGGGCCGGTGTGGCAGTGCCGCGGCCAGGGACCGCTTGGCGCGCATGGCGGCCGTTGCGCGAGGGAGGAACGTGGTCAAGTCGCCGACAGTGCTCACGCCTTGATTGCCGACGCGTTCGAGTAACCGATGAAAGACGTCGACGGTGGCGCGGGCGTCGTCCAGGGCGCGGTGTGTGGGCCGGACAGACACGTCGAAGAGTTCGGCGAGGGCCGAAAGCTTGACGCTGGGTGCCTCCTGTTTGCTCAGGATGCGACGTGCCATCACCACGGTGCACAGGGATGTGGTGAACGTCCACGGCAGATTCATCCGGGCCGCGCCCTTTCGAAGGAACCCCATATCGAATCGCGCGTTGTGGGCGACGAGAATGCTGCCGCGCGCGAACTCGAAGAATGCGGGCAGCACCTCTTCCACGCGGGGCGCGTCGTAGAGCATCGCGGTGGTGATGCCGGTGAGCGCCACGATTTGGGGCGGGATGGCACGGCCGGGGTCGACCAACGTGGCAAACTCGCCGAGCACTTCCCCGCCGCGAATCTTGACGGCACCGATCTCGGTGATGGCATCAGTCTCCGAGCTACCGCCGGTGGTTTCTAAGTCGACAACGACGAACGTGGTTTGGGCGAGGGCCGCGGTAGCAAACTCGGCCGACTCGGGGAGGTCGGCGAACGACATCTGTTCGACAGTCATGTGGGCACCGTACGACGACCCTCCGACACTCAGATGAAGCGACAAACAGATGAGGTGGCATTCCAGATAGCGGTGGCATGGAAAACGCCACGAGCGTTCTTACGCAAGGACCCGCGCACTCCACGGCGCTTTTGTCAGGGGGCGCTCGTAGTCTGCACTCCAAGTTGAATCCGCGACGAGGTGACGGACAAAACGACGGTATGGCCGGGAATCAGGGTCACCGAACGGAAATGAGAGGCAGATCACATGAAGATTGATTGTGGGCGTTGTCCGATGCGGGCGAGGGCCTGTGATGACTGCATGATGCAGATCTTCTTTGCTGGTACTACCAGCGAGTATGGGTCGTTCGGCCCATGCGAAGGTAACGGCCTCGAGTTGGCCGATGCCATCGATGTGTTCGCTGACACAGATTTGATCAGTGGAGACGTCGCGGAAGCCGCAAAGCAAGAAGTTTTCGCAGGTGAAGCCGATTTGTTGGGCCAAAGTGGTCGCACCCTTCGCGCCGTCTGATTTGGGCGCCGATGGCACGCCGGTGACGAACGGCTAGACATCGCGGGTGGGGTTTCGTAATCTTTTCGAGACCTTCCAGTTAGGGCTTCTTGGAGTAATCCGAGAGACCCGGAAGGACGCGCCTAATCGCCCTTACCAAAGAGGGCGAACCGGGGACCCACTTCCTCCGTGTGGCCGACGAGTTCAGTCGGAACGCGGATTGGGGTGAATCGCACCAACGTGAAGCCGCTCGCGGCTTTTGCTGGCGTGCGTAGGGCCATCTCTTCCGGCTCGAACCCGACAGCTAACCCGGTCGGCGATGAGGGAGAACAACAAGGAGTACGTGTTTTCGTGGCTAAGCATCGTTTGGAGCAGCCTAGTGTCGGTCGCAAGGCCGCCAAGTCCGCAGTCCTCGCCGGCTCGATTGCCATTGGCGGATCGCTGGCTTTCGCAGCTGCCCCCGCAGCAGACGCCGCGCCGATCACCATTCCGAATGTCGGCACGTTTGACATTCCGGGTCTGCCTCCGCAGGCAACCCCCAAGGCTCCGAACCTGAATCTCGGTAACTCGCAGCAGGCGCGCGCTGAGAAGGCGCTGCGCGCAGCTGAGTCGAAGATTGGTTCGCCCTACGTCTACGGTGCCGCTGGCCCCAATGCCTTTGACTGCTCCGGTCTCACCTCGTGGGCTTTCCGTCAGGCTGGCAAGACCATTCCGCGTGACAGCTACGGTCAGCTCGGCGGCGGTACCCCGGTTGCGGGCCTCGGCAACGCCAAGCCCGGCGATATCCTCGTCTTCAACGGTGGCGGCCACGTCGGCATCTACGCGGGTAACGGCATGTTCGTCCACTCGTCCACCGAAGGCGTCCCGGTGAAGAAGGACCGCGTCAAGGAGTGGAACCTCCTGAGCATCCGTCGCTACTGAGCATGACGACTGCTAACTGATTTTTACCGAGGGCGGGACGGCGTTTATCGCCGACCCGCCCTCGCCTGTATTAAGGACCGAGTACGAGTGAGCTCAACAAGTGCACCAATGCGGACGTTAAGGCGAGCCGCAGCACTGTTCGTCGCCGTGGTGGCGGCGTTGACAGTCATCGTCAGCCCGCCTGCCACCGCGGATCCGGCCACCCGATCCGCGGATCAGCTGCTCGTCAAGTACAAATCACTGTCGGAAAATGCGGAGAAGACGGCCGAGGCGATGAACGCCGCACAGGTCGAGTACGACAAGCAGCGCAAGATCGTGTCCGTCGAGCGCAAGAAGGCGTCCGTCGCCGCGAAGCAGTTGGCTTCAATGCAGGGGCAGATTGATGCCGCCCAGCGCAAGGTCGATGCGCTCGCACGTGTTAGCTACCGCGGCGCCCGCGTTAACCGCCTGTACGCGATGCTCGTTAGTGACTCCCCGCAAAGCCTGCTCGACAATATGTCGGGACTGGAAGTGATGTCGCGCCAGAGCGCGGCAGATATCCGCAGTGTCATCAAGACCGCCCAGACCGCCAAGGTAGCTAAAGCTACTGCCGAAAAGACCGCAAACACCGCGACCCGGGCCATCAACGACTCAGAGAAGAAGCGGGGCGAACTGCAAGCCAAGCAGGCTGATCTGCAGATTGAAGCCGTCCAGATCCGCGCGATCTACCAGTCGATGACCGGCAAGCAGCTTGCGGCGCTCCGTGGTCCCCGCTACAAATTTGACCCCAAGTCGGTACCGAAGGGGACCTCGCCCCAACTGGTGGCGGTTCAGGCGGCGATCTCGCGAATCGGTGACCCCTACGTGTGGGGTGCAACCGGACCCAACCAATTCGACTGCTCGGGCCTCATGTTGTGGGCATACCAGCAGGCTGGCCGCACTATTCCGCGAACCAGCGAGGCACAGCTCGCAGGCGGAACCCCCGTGGGACGAGACCAGTTGAAGCCCGGCGACCTCGTGATTTACTACCCGGGTGCAACCCACGTTGGCATGTATGTCGGTGAGGGCTATGTGGTCCACGCGTCGACATTCGGAGTCCCCGTGGCCGTTGTTCCGCTCGATAAGGCGGGCCCGTACAACTCCGCGCGACGGTACTGAGTGCGAACACGTCGCGTTGCCTGCGTGGTGCCGGTGCTGCTGGCCTTCGCGTTCCCGCTCGCAGCCTGCGGCTCCGATGCCACTCCGGAATCATCGTCCTCAGAGACGGTAGCGACCACCCAACTGAATCCGTTTGAGCAGCAGCGGTACGACGGGGTGACCGCGCTCCTCGATCAACTCTCATCGACACTCCGCAACGGTGACCGAAGCGGGTTGGCGGAGTTGGTAGACGGGGCCGCACGTCCCGAGTTTCGTCAGCACCTGGAAGTGATTGCTGACAACTTTGCCGACGTCGAGAAGCCTGCGGGGCGCAAGCCCCAGCACTCGCCCGTGGCCGCTGGTCCGCTCAAGGTAAAAGAGTTCCGTTACCGGGTGGCACCGCAGAACGGCCCGGAGCACCTGCTTGCAGACGACTTTGTCGCAAAGCTGGAGGCCGAGGGCGCGACAGACACTTGGGTGACGCCGGTCGACCTCGACTACGCACTCGGTGGCGAAGCTGAGCCGGGGCTCGACGAGCCGACTGTCACCTTGCATGGCAGCCTCACGTTCGCTCGTTATGGCGACGACTGGAAGGTTGTTGGGGAAGGCGGGTTGGCCCCCGATCCGACGCAGGCCTCTCGGGAGAACCCCAAAGCGCCGGATGTGGGTGCCTGGGAGTTCCCGGGGCTCGCGGCGACCGACGTCAAAACCAGCGGCGGCACGTCAACAGTGCTGTTCTACCGTGGTGCCGAGAATGAGGCCGCGAAGGTCCGGCAGCTCCTGCCCGCAGCAGTGGACGAAGTGACCGCGTTCTGGGGTAAAGACTGGGTGAAGCGAGTCGCGGTCATCGCCACCGCAACCAACGAGCAGTTTGCGGCCCTTACCCGCACCCGTCCGGGTGACACCGCCGCAGCCGCTGCGGCCACCGTGTTCACCATGATCGACACCAGGGCGGGGCAGGTGGTCGGCCAGCGAATCGTGTTGACGCCCGCCGCCCGAGGACTCTCAAGCGAGGCCCTTGCTGTGGTACTTCGGCACGAGCTCACTCACGTGGCGTCCCGTCTGACGACCGCGTCAAGCGCCCCCTTGTGGCTCACCGAAGGCGTCCCAGAGTATGTGGGTCGCAAAGGGACGTACGGTGACCTGATCGATGCGGCACCAGAACTCGCGGCTGCCGTCGCCGGAGGCAGCGTGCCGAAGGCGCTGCCGTCGGACGGATCATTCTCCGTGGAGACCGATGCGGCGCGGGTGGCCTATCAGAGTGCTTGGTCGTTCGCGGCGTACGTTGGCAAGACCTACGGCGACGAGAAACTGAAGAAGATGTATGTCGGCGTCGGTAAGGGCGGCGACACCGCCACCACGGATGCGGCAATGAAGGCGTCGTTGGGCGTCGAGAAAGCCAAAGTCGTTGCCGATTGGCGCGCATGGCTCAAGAAGGAGGTCGGTAAGTGAGGCGTACCCTCCTGATCACCAATGACTTTCCGCCGCGGCCCGGTGGGATCCAGTCGTACTTGGAAAATCTGATTCGGTACTTACCGGCCGACGAGGTGATCGTCTACGCACCGAAGTGGAAAGGTAGTGAAGCCTACGATGCGGCCGCGCCCTTCGAGATTGTGCGGCATCCGACCAGCCTGATGCTACCCACTCCCGCTGTGGCCCGACGTGCAGCGAAATTGGTGCGTGACAACGACATTCGTACCGTTTGGTTTGGGGCAGCAGCACCCCTGGCAGTCTTGGCGCCCGCCATGCGTAGTGCGGGAGCGCGACATATCGTTGCGAGCACCCACGGACACGAAGTGGGATGGTCGATGCTGCCGGGGGCTCGACAGGTCTTGCGGTTTATCGGCAACAACACCGATGTCATCACCTACGTCAGTCGCTTCACTCGGCGACGATTCTCGGCGGCATTCGGCCGGGAAGCGGCCCTCGAGTACGTGTCGTGCGGGGTTGACGTCGACCGCTTTGCGCCAGACCCGAGCGCACGAGCCATGCTCCGCGATCGCTACGGTTTGGGCGACGCACCGACAGTTCTGTGCCTATCCCGGTTGGTGCCGCGCAAGGGGCAAGACGTGCTGATCGAGTCGTGGCCGAGGATCCGGGAAGCCGTCCCGGGGGCGCGACTGATGATCGTTGGCGGCGGACCCTACGCGGATACACTGCACGCCCTGGCGGAAAAGTACGAGGTGACAGACTCGGTGACCTTCACCGGGAGTGTCCCCGCTGAAGAACTTCCGATGCATCACGCGATGGCTGACGTCTTCGCGATGCCGACCCGGACGCGCGGTGGGGGCCTTGACGTGGAAGGCCTGGGAATCGTCTTTCTGGAGGCCTCCGCCAGCGGCGTCCCGGTGGTAGCCGGGAACTCTGGCGGCGCCCCGGAAACGGTGAAGGAAAACCTCACCGGCACCGTTGTTGACGGGCGCAAGCACGGCGAAGTTATTGAGGCCATCGTCGATCTTCTGACGCACCCGAAGATGGCGGCGACCATGGGCGAGAATGGTCGCGCGTGGGCGATTGCCAACTGGCAGTGGAGCCAACAGTCAGCCCGGCTTCAGCGTTTCCTCTAGCAAGTCGGCTTCCGCTTCTCATCCGAAGTTCCGCTTTTCTGTCACGATTCGACCAGAGCGTCACCGATCGTCACAGTTGGTGACGGTCTGGTCGGCGGGACGACAACGTTTCGTGACAGAAATGCGGAAAGCCGTGCCTCGGCACCCGGGAGGGGGCGAAGCACGGCTTTCGGGGGAGAGATCTACTTCTGGTAGAGCTTGGCGATATCGGCGGCCCACTTGTCAGCGACCACATTGCGCTTGACCTTCAAGGTCGGGGTTAGCTCGCCTGAGTCTTCGGTGAAGTCGGCAGGCAGAATGCGGAATTTCTTGATCGCCTCCGCATGCGAGACCGTCTCATTGGCACTGTCGATGGACGCCTGGACCTCGGCGATCAGGTCCGGATCGGTGGCGAGGTCGGCGACCGTTGCGTCGGCCGACTTGCCGTTGCGCGTCTTCCACGCCGGGAATGCTTCCGGGTCGATCGTGATCAACGCGGCGATGAACGGCTGCTGATCGCCGACGACGACCGCCTGCGAGACGATCGCGCTCGCCCGGATGACGTCTTCCATCGGTGCGGGGGAGACATTCTTGCCGCCCGCAGTGACGATGATCTCCTTCTTGCGGCCGGTAATACGGATGAATCCATCCTCGTCGAGGGTGCCCAAGTCGCCGGTGTGGAACCAGCCGTCGGTGATGGCTGCCGCCGTGGCCTCGTCGTTCTTCCAGTAGCCGGTAAAAACGACCTCGCCCGACAGCAGGATCTCGCCGTCGCTCCCAATGCGGACGGCGTTGCCGGGAATCGGGCGACCCACGGTTCCGACCTTCACATTGCCAGGCGTATTGACGGCGATGGCCGCAGTGGTCTCAGTGAGGCCGTAGCCCTCGTAGACGGGGATGCCGACGCCACTGAAGAAGTGGCCGAGTCGGGCACCGAGCGGTGCGCCGCCGGAGATCGCCATTTCGCACACGCCACCGAGCGCGGTGCGCAGCTTGCTGTAGACCAGCTTGTCGAAGATCGCGTGCTTGGCGCGCAACAGGAAGCCGACGTTGCCATTCTCCATGGCCGTCGAATATTCCACTGCCACGTCGGCGGCGAGATCGAAGATCTTGCCCTTACCGCCGTCGTGCGCGTTCTGGCGTGCCGAGTTGTACACCTTCTCAAACACGCGCGGCACCGAGAGGATCAGCGACGGCTTGAAGACCGCGAACGTCGGGAGCAGGTTCGCGATGTCGGCGGTGTAGCCGATTTCGACGCCAGCCTCCAGCGCCACCAGGTTGATCGCGCGGGCCAATACGTGCGCCATCGGCAAAAACAGGAGCAGGCGCTTGTCGTCGCCGAGCTTCGTGCTCATCGAGGTCTGAAGCACGCCAGCAATTTCGCCCAGCAAGTTGGAGTGGGTCAGCATGCAGCCCTTGGGGCGGCCGGTGGTTCCCGACGTGTAGATAAGGGTTGCCGGGCTCGACGCCAATAGCGTCCGACGCCGTGCGGTGACTTCGTCATCGGCGACGTCGACGCCGCGCTCGATGAGCAGGTCAATGAGGCCCTGTTCGCCCGGGACATCAATCTGGTGGACCTGAACCGAGCCGTCGATCACCTCAACCTCGTCGATGACCGCGCGATGCTTGGGAGTTTCGACAATGACGTGCTTGGCACCCGAATCGCGCATGATCCAGTCGATCTGCGGTGCGGAAGACGAATCGTAGATCGGGACCGAGATGGCACCGGCTGACCAGATCGCAAAGTCCAACAGGACCCATTCCAAACGCGTGGCCGAAACCAACGCCACGCGATCGCCAGCCTGCACTCCCGAAGCAATAAGCCCCTTGGCGAGTGCGGTGACCTGTGCGCCCACGTCAGCTGCTTTGACCGGCAGCCAGTCGTTGCCGGACTGGCGGCGGAAGATTGTCTTGTTGGGCGTCTTGTCGACAATGTCGAACAAGACGTCGGATGCGTTGCGTTGTTCGGGGATCTCGAACGCGGCGGGCGCGCGGTACTCGGCCATCTACTACACCTTCCCGAAGCGGAAAACTTCAGAATTACGTGAATCACTTGTGTGAGATCTTATCCCCGCACTGTCGGCTCGATTGCCCGAGTCGCCTTTGCCGGTCTCAGACCGCTTTCCAGCCGGTCGAGTTTCACCTGGCGGCACCGGTGTGTGAAGCTAGGACGGTGACGAGCATTCAGGTTGCCGACGAGATTTTCGTTGCTGCGGCACCGTCCCTGGCCGGCGGTGTCATCGGCGACCGCGCGCGGTGGCGTCAGTGGTGGCCCGACCTGCGACTGACGGTCGTAGAGGATCGCGAAAACCAAGGCGTCCGATGGACAGTGACGGGGCCGATTGAAGGCACCATGGAGATCTGGTGCGAAGAGTGCATGGACGGGTTCATCCTGCACTACTACCTGCACGCAGAGCCGGTTGCGCCGCTACCGGACGATCCCCGCACCCGCATGGACGAGGTCGCGGAGATGAACCGACTTCGGCGAATCGCGGGCAAAGACATGTCGTTCGAGGCGAAGTGGCTCCTGGAAGGCGAGCGTGAAGCTGGTTCGCCAGCGACCGGAGCAGTCAATGGCTGACCACACCGAGCAGTCGATTGTTATCAACGCCGACGTTGCTGAGATCCTCGCGGTGATTGCCGACTTTGATAACTACCCGCAGTGGGTGACGGCTGCTCGCGAGGTGGAAGTCCGTGAGCGCGACGCCCGTGGACGCGGGGTCCTCGTTCGATTTGTCTTGGACGCCGGCGTGCTCGCCGATACCTACGAACTTGCCTACGTGTGGGACGACGGCGACACGGCCGTTTCGTGGACGCTGGTCTCAAGTGACCTGCAGCGAGCCCAGAAAGGTAGTTACGTTCTTACCCAACAGGTTCCGGGATCGACCAAGGTGACTTACTCGCTGATGGTTGACCTGCAGATTCCGATGATTAGTCAGTTGAAGCGGCGCGCCGAAAAGGCCATCACCGAATCGGCGCTCGGCGACCTCAAGAAGAGGGTCGAAGGCTGATCGATCTAGCTCCCATCCACTTGTTGCTCGGACCGGGTGGTTCGGGCGTTTCCGTGTTAGCCGCTGCTGCGGCCCTGCATGACTCGGAGCGGCCAGGAGATCGAACCGCGCACTCGCCAGTTGGCGTGCAGTTGGGTACCGAAGGTGGCACCCTGCTGGTCTCGCTGGACTCGCGGTCGTACCTGCCCGAACGACTCGGGGTGATGCGGCTTCCCGGACAACCGGTGCCGGTGACCGCAAACGTGGACCTCCTTCAACTCGATTCCCTCGAGATCCTTGAAGCGGCCTGGCGCGATTTCACCGCCGCACTGACTGCAGTCGGCGGGGTAAAGCAAGTCCTTCCCCTGGTTGGGACTCTCGCTTCGATCGCTCCGGGAGAATTGACTTCCATGCCGGGGGCGCAAGAGTTCCTGGTGTTGCGGCAAATTCGCGATGCGGCAACGGCCGGTCGTTGGCAGCGAGTTGTTGTTGACCTTTCGGGCGTTGGTGATCCGTACGCCGTCTTGCGCTCGCCAATGGTTCTCTCTGCGGCGTTGGAACGGCTTTGGCCTCGCAATGCGCGGCTGGCTGAAGCCTCGGAAAAACCAACGGTCGCACAGTTGTCAGCGGCGCTGGAAGGCATCGACCGCGACTGCCACGATTTGACTGAACTGCTGACCGATCCCCACGGCGTGGCAGCGCATCTCGTGGTCGACGCGGGCGACCGGGGCGTGCGGGCAGCTGCCGATCATCTGGCAATCATCGATCTGATGGGCATCCCGTTGCGATCGGTGCTTGTCAATGCCGGGGTCGGTGGGCCGGGCAGCGTTGACGACGCCACAGCGGCGGTCGTTAATCTGCTGCACAATGACGAATCAGTCACG
The DNA here is from genome assembly GCF_056682775.1 of Gordonia sp. 34D. Classification (NCBI taxonomy): domain Bacteria; kingdom Bacillati; phylum Actinomycetota; class Actinomycetes; order Mycobacteriales; family Gordoniaceae; genus Gordonia; species Gordonia sp. 34D. The sequence continues at coordinate 635,527 of NZ_CM155293.1, forward strand.
GTGACGGCAATCCCACGTGCGGCCAAGGGGCTTGATCGGTTGTCCCGAATCAACCGGATTGCCGTCGAACTGCCCAAGCCTGCGGGACGACCGCGGGGATCGGGAGCGCTGACCGTTGCGCACGTATCTGGCGAAGGTCTCGACAGCATCTTTGAAATGACCTGGAAGCAAGGACTGCCGGACCCGAACCGCCTCGAATTGGGTCGATCCGGCGACGAACTTCTCGTCACGGTGTCTGGCTTTCGCTATCCGGTCACGCTTCCGTCGGTGTTGCGTCGATGTGTGGTGACCGGAGCGGATTGGCACGATGGCACGCTGATCCTGCGGTTTGTCCCGGATGCGAGCGTGTGGCCCCAAAAGTCTGGCAAAACTGGCCGCTAACCAGCAGAGAGCACGCTGGTTGCCGCCATCGGCGATGAGATCTTTGGGCGTTACACTTGCCGCACCAGATGTTGTCCGAAGGGCAAGATGTGCGGACGGTCACGCGTCGCACGCCCACTACTTCCGAGTCGGCGGTGCACCCGGTACCGTCAAGCATCACCCGAACTTGAGCGATGAGGAATCGACAGACGATGACCGAGAGTCACAGCACTGCAGGGACCGCCGCCGGTGAGGCTGGCGATGCGATGCAGAATTTGCTCCTCGGTTTCGCCAATCAGATGGATCAACTGGCCGGGCTCATCTCGGGTACCGGAGTTCCGGCGTTGGACGCGACGCCGATCCCGGGCCTCATCGGTGAAGTCAGCGGACTGTTTTCCGAACTTAGCGACCTGGTGGCGCGGCTGTTGGCCGGTCTGATCGCCATCCTCGAGGCAGTCGTCGACATGCTGCGGGGCGATGGTGGATCCGCCGGGGCCGCCTCGACGAAGTTCGAGCCGATTTCGGTCAACATCACTCCCATGGGCCGCTAAATGACCAGCGGCCGGGTGGGCAATAGCGGTGGGGCACTGACCGTCGGCATCGATATCGGGGGCACCAGCGTCCGTGCGAGCGTCGTTGATGCACAGGGCCGCCAACTCGACACCCTGCGGACCGCGACGCCGCCGACAGCGGAGTCTTTGGAGTACTGCCTGCACCGACTGGTCGGAGAACTGCGTGACCGCTGGGCGGTGGACGCGGTTGGCCTGGCGATTGCCGGATTCCTGACACCGGACCGCCAGGTAGTGCGTTTTGCGCCGCACTTGGCGTGGCGTGAGGCGCGGGTTCCGGAAATCATGTCCGAGCGCATCGGGTTACCAGTTTTTGCCGAGCACGATGCGAACTCGGCGGCCATCGCCGAACTGCACTTCGGTGCTGCGGCCGGTGGCCACAACACGTTGGTCCTTTCGATCGGTACCGGCATTGGGGCCGGAATGATCATGGATGGGCAAATCTATCGAGGCAGTTTCGGTGTCGCCCCCGAGTTTGGTCACCTGACCGTCGTGCCAGACGGTCGTCCGTGCGGTTGCGGCAAACGTGGCTGCTGGGAGCGGTATTGCAGCGGCACCGCTCTCGTCGACACGGTGGTTGAACTGCTGGCCTCCCACGACTATCCGCGGAGCGTGCTCGCGGCCGAATCCGAAGCCGATCCCGGCTCGTTGACGGGTCGTCGCGTCGCCGCGGCCGCCGCGGACGGTGATCGCGCTGCCCTCGCCGCGTATGCGGACATGGCCAAATGGCTCGGTTACGGACTCGGAATGGTCGCGGACATTTTCGACCCGGATCTGATTGTGCTCGCCGGTGGCGTTGGCGCAGCGTCGGGCCAATTCTTAGACGACGCCCGCGAACACTATGCCGCCGCTGTCACCGGTGCCGGATATCGACAGTTGGCGCGCATTCGCGGTACTCAGCTGGGCGAAGCCGCGGGTGTGATTGGTGCCGCACAAGTGGCGAGGCAGGGACTGGCCGCACAGTTCGAGGGTGCACAGTAGAGTTGCACTTGCCCGGTAGTGAGGTAGTTGACCGGTGAATCAGTCGTTGGCCGCAGGTGGGCGGTTGAGCTGTTTGTGGATTTGTCGAATTTGAGGACGGGGAGCGTACATGTGGTACTGGCTGTTCAAATACATCCTGATGGGTCCGTTGCTACGCCTGATGGGGCGACCGCGCATCGAGGGTCTAGAGAATCTGCCGAAGTCTGGTCCCGCCCTCCTCGCGTCGAATCACTTGGCCGTCGTTGACAGCTTTTACCTGCCGCTAATGGCGCCGCGCCGCATCTATTTCCTAGCCAAGAGTGAGTACTTCACGGGAACGGGAATCAAGGGCGGATTCCAGCGGTGGTTCTTCACGGCGGCAGGCCAGATTCCGATCGACCGGTCGGGCGGTAGCGCTGCGGCCGGGGCACTTCTGGCAGGCAAGCGGGTCCTGGAGGATGGCGGACTACTGTGCCTCTATCCGGAAGGCACCCGTTCGCCCGATGGCAACCTGTACAAGGGCAAGACCGGGTTGGCGCGGATGGCACTGGAGACAGGCGTGCCCGTGCTGCCGATCGCCATGGTTGGTACCGATCGGATCAACCCGCCCGGAACAGTTCTCCCTCGACCGACCCGCATCACGGTGAAGATCGGTAAGCCGCTGGACTTCTCGCGCTATGAAGGGATGGCGGGAAACAGGTTCATTGAGCGGGCCGTTACCGATGAAATCATGTACTCGCTGATGCAGATGACCGGGCAGCAGTACGTCGACGTCTACGCGGCCAGCTTGAAGAATAAGGACGGCAGCGTCAAAGAACTCACGGATGCCGACAGCAAGCCGGGCGACGCCGCCTAACTTTGCGCTAGTTCCGGAGATTCTTCCGCAACGCGGGTTTGCCCGTCGTCGCTACCTTCCTCACAGGGCAATCGCCACAATGCCACCAGCAGCGCGATTCCCCACAGGGTGAACGAATTGCCAATCAGGTGCTCCCATGCGGCCCATCCGTGCTCGATCGGTGGCAGCAGTTGGAACACACCGATCGCAAAAATCAGTGCGCCAAGACCCGCAAGCGTGAAATAGGTGACGCGATATTTGGTTTCAGCTGACCGGTAGCCGATAACGAGGCACAACAGCAGCGACGGGATGCACCACACCCAGTGGTGGGCCCACGTTGTGGGGGAAACCAGTAGCCCCCAAACGGCAACGGCACAGGTCACCGCCATGGCGTTGACGCGACCGGTCATGGGCCCGTCGGCGAATGCCGTCACCGGACGTGCGCGCAGCACTGCCAGAAGGGCCAAGACGGTCACGGCCAAGCTTGAGGCGATCCACGCCACCTCGGCCGCACTGCCTTGGTCGCCGAACACGCGGAGCCAGGCCGCCATCAAGTTCTGATTGATTCGGCCCTCAGGCTGCCCGATGCGGGCGGTGTGGAACAGGGTGTCCGTCCAGTACGTCCGGGAGTCGTCGGGCATCCAGATCCACCCGACGGCCGCCGCGGCGATAAACGACGCCACGCCGACCGCGACTGACCGGAGCCGCCAAGCCACAAGAAACACCCCGAGAAATACCAGCGGCGTCAGTTTGATCGCCGCTGCCAGGCCGATCAGGATGCCTTGAGCTCGGCCGCGACCGATCCTGGGCACCACAAAAATATCGACGAGGATCATCGCCATCAAAACCACATTGATTTGACCGAACCCCAAAGTCATCCAAAACGGGTTAAACCAGATCGTCACCACCGACAGGGCGACGGCCAGCCACCATTGATTGTCCCGAGTGCCGATTTCGAGCACCTGCAACGACAACACCGTCACATAAACGAGCAAGCCTGCCGTGATCAGTGAGATGCCGATGCTCGCCACCGATAAGGGCATCGCACCCAGCGGGGTGAACAAGAGGGCGGCAAACGGGGGATAGGTGAACGGCAGCCAAATGCCGTCGGAGGTGAACGGCATCGAACCGTCGGCGTAGAGGCTGAAACCCTGGTGCCAAATCTGCCCACCGAGACGGTAAACATCCATGTCGAATCGGGTGCGCGTACCAAAGCTCGACGTAAACGGCACTCCCACAATCTGCAGAAGCGCCGATGCTGCGAACGCCGCCGCAATGGCGATCCGTGCCCCGACCCCTGGACGCCAGTTCCGTAGTTGGTTGGTGAGGCCGCCGGGCACCCGCTGCTCGGTCGGTCCGGGAGTCCGCAACTCGCCGTTCGTTGTCGACATGAGAGCCAGTATCCCTTGCCGGGTCGGCGAACCTCATCAGGCGCGGATAATCTAGAGGACGTGCGCTACTTCTACGACACCGAATTCATTGAAGACGGAACGACGATCGAGCTGGTGTCGATTGGGGTGGTTGCTGAAGACGGTCGCGAATACTACGCGGTGTCCACCGAGTTCGACCCGTCGCGCGCCGGTGATTGGGTTCGGACCAACGTCCTCGACAAGCTTCCGTCACCGGCGGACAAAGCCTGGCGCAGTCGTCGTGCCATCCGGGAAAGCCTTTACGACTTCCTCACCGAACCCGGCGACGGCGTCGAACTGTGGGCGTGGGTCGGTGCTTACGATCACGTCGTGGTGTGCCAGCTGTGGGGTTCGATGACCGAACTACCTCGCGAAATGCCCCGCTACACACGCGAACTGCGTCAGCACTGGGATGCTGCGGGCAACCCGGAACTGCCACCGACGCCACGGAACGCCCACGATGCGCTTGCCGACGCCAGGCACAATCTCGTCAAATGGCAAACCATCGAGGCCACGTTGCGCGTATAGCGGCGCAACAGTCTGGGCCTCCCGAGCACGCGGTGGCGTGATCGGGATAAGCTGGCACGGTGGTGAACTGGACCGTAGACGTGCCCCTGAACGAGCTTCCTGAGCTTCCGCCGCTTCCCGGAAGTCTCGCCGAGCAGTTCGACGACATGCTGGCTCGACCTGCCCTGCAGCAGCCGAGTTGGCCAGCCGACGAAGCGGACCGGATGCGGAAGGTCCTGGAGAGCGTGCCGCCGATCTGCATGCCGTCCGAGGTTGAGTCATTGGCGGAGCAACTCGCCGAGGTCGCTCACGGTCGGGCGTTCATGTTGCAGGGCGGTGACTGCGCCGAAACTTTCGCAGCCAACACCGAACCGCACATCAAGGGCAACATCCGCACGCTGCTCCAGATGGCTGTCGTGCTGACGTACGGTGCGAGCATGCCCGTCGTCAAGGTGGCGCGCATCGCCGGCCAGTACGCCAAGCCGCGGTCGTCGGACACTGACGCCCTGGGTTTGCTGTCGTACCGCGGCGACATGATCAACTCGTTGGAAGCGGACGAGCACGCCCGTGCGCACGATCCGTCGCGCCTGGTGCGCGCGTACGCGAACGCTGCCGCCGCCATGAACCTGGTGCGCGCGCTGACTGGTTCGGAAGCACGACTTTCGCACGTCCACAACTGGAACCGTGAGTTCGTCCGCACGTCGCCTGCCGGAGCCCGCTACGAGGCTCTCGCTGCCGAAATCGACCGCGGCCTGCGGTTCATGGATGCGTGCGGTGTTACCGACTCAAGCCTGGAGTCGGCATCGATTTACGCCTCGCACGAGGCCCTCGTTATGGACTACGAGCGCGCCATGCTGCGCCTAGCTAAGGATCCGAAGGGCGGCGAGGAGCCGGTCCTGTACGACCTGTCCGCGCATTACCTGTGGATTGGCGAACGCACCCGGCAACTCGACGGTGCCCACGTTGCACTCGCCAAGCTCATCAACAACCCGATCGGTGTCAAGATCGGGCCGACGACCACGCCCGAGATGGCTGTGGAATACGTTGAAACCCTCGATCCTCACAACATCCCCGGACGACTGACCTTGGTTTCGCGCATGGGCAATGGCAGCGTTCGCGACGTTCTTCCCGCGATCGTGCAGGCAGTCGAAGCAACTGGCCACAAGGTGATCTGGCAGTGCGATCCGATGCACGGCAACACCCACACCGCGTCGACCGGCTTCAAGACCCGTCACTTCGATCGTGTCGTCGACGAAGTTCAAGGTTTCTTCGAGGTGCACCGCGCCCTCGGCACCCACCCCGGCGGCATCCACGTCGAGCTGACCGGTGAAGACGTCACCGAATGCCTGGGTGGCGCGCAGGATATCTCCGACCTGGACCTGGAAGGCCGCTACGAAACCGCCTGCGATCCCCGTCTCAATACCCAGCAGTCGCTGGAATTGGCGTTCTTGGTCGCCGAGATGCTCCGCGGATAGATTCCCGGAGTACCACTGGTCAGGCGAGGCCGGAGCCGAAGGCCCAACCGACGGCACCCAGGCCGGCAGCGATGCAGGCAACGATCGTCAACCAGATAAGGGTCAGTAGGCGACCGTTCGGTGTGGCGTCCAATTCGTTGCCGTCTAAGACGTCGACGCCCTCGCTACCGTCCCAGTCGTCATCGCCATCCCAGTCGCCCCGATCCCAGTCGCTACCGTCCCGGTGATCGGGCCCGGAGTGGGAGTCGTTCCAGGCGGAGTCCCAGTTCGCGTCGTCGTGGGGTGCCGGTCTGGCGTCGAAGGCGGTCGCGGGTCGAGCGGGCACCTCGGCGGGCAGGGGGCGCACGGGGCGGGCGATTGCGGAAGTAACGCGCGCTGATGCCTGAGTGGGCGCGGGCACGGTGAAGGCAGGCAAATCTAATTCGTCGGCGGCGTCGAGGATGGCGTGCTGCATGTCGAAGCCGTCAACGTAGCGGGCGGCAGGGTCCCGTTCAGTCGCACGTAAGACGATGTCGTCGAATTGGGACGGGATTCCATCAATAAGGTCGCCGGGGGCAGGCACATCGAACGTGAGTCGCTGGTAGGCGAGCGCAAGCGGGGTGGACCCGCTGAACGGTTGCCGTCCGGTCAGGAGTTCAAACATCAGGACGCCAGCGGAGTACACGTCGCTGCGGGCGTCCACCTCCGTGGACGTGACCTGCTCCGGCGACAGATAGGCGGCGGTTCCGAGAATCACGCTTGCCGAAGTGACCCCGGCTTCGGCGACTGCCCGAACGAGCCCGAAATCAGCGACCTTGATGTCGCCGGTATCGGAGACAAGGACATTCTCGGGCTTGACGTCGCGGTGGACCAGGCCGGCTCGGTGCGCGGTGCCGAGGCCGCCGAGCATGCCGATCGCCACTGACGCAACCGCGTGGGGAGGCATGGGGCCGCGTTCGCGAAGCAGTTCGCGAATACTGCCACCGCGAACGAGTTCCATAACCAGGAAAGCGGTATCCCCGTCGACGCTTTGGTCGTACACGGCGACCAATCCCGGATGGCTCAACCCGGCGACGGCGCGGGCCTCAAACTGAAAGCGGCGCAGGAACAGGGGGTCGTTCGCGTAACGCGAATCCATCACCTTGATCGCGACCCGCCGGTGCAATCGCAGGTCAGTGCCCACATAGACCGAAGACATTCCGCCGCGAGCGATCGGAACATCGATCCGATAGCGCCGCTCCAGCACGCGGTTCAGCAGCGGGTCGTCGGGAGTGTTCACGATCATCGAATCTACCCGGTCGCCAGCAATGCGAGTGCACTCCCTGATCTGCACCCGCGCGCGTGTCGTGCGCCGGGATTGATCTGCTACGCGGGGGTTTGCTGCCTGCTAGTTTCCCAGCGTCAGTTAGTTTTCCGGCGTCGCCGCGCTGTACGCTCTTTGATTGTGGGTTCCCTTCCGCTTTCGATAGACATTCTTCCCGACGACGTCGTCGCGCTCGAACTCGACGATGCCGCAAAGCGCCTCGGCGTTTCCAGCAACCGGCTCCGAACGCTGATTCGCGACCACAACTTGCTGGCCGCATCGCGCGGTGGACGGCCGGTGATCCCCGAGGCATTCTTCGGTCCCGACGGACTGGCGAAGCATCTGGAGGGATTGGTGACCATCCTCCTCGACGGCGGTTTCACGCGTGATGAAGCACTCCGGTGGCTGTACACCAAGCAGGACGATCTCGGCCTGTATCCGGCCGATGCCCTGCACACCGACTCCGCGCGCGAAATGCTGCGCCGCGCACAGGCCGAAGCCTTCTAATCGTTGTCCGCCTGATCGTGACCCTGAACGGGAATTGATCGGCGGAGGTGTCAGCTGGGAAGGGAATTACTTAAGTCCGGTCACCAGCGACGCCGCGGCGTGGGCGAGTCTCCGAGGCATCGGCACGACCGCCCGACGGGAAAAGACATCTCCATCGAGACGCTCAATCTCCGTCAGGATTGCGCTGTACGACCGGGCGGCGGCGCGGATCGCCGGGCGCGTGCGGTGGGGCAGCGCTTCGATAGCTGGCGCAGCTCGCCGATATTGGTCCCGGTTCACCGCGATGAAGTGTTTGACGGCGCGTCGCACAGATGAATCAGCGTGGCCCGCAGCAGCATTCGCCATCAGTCGGGTGTCGTCGACCCCGAACGCGGCCAGCTGATCCGCGGGCAGATAGATCCGATCCCGAGCGGCGTCCTCGGCCACGTCGCGCAAGAAATTCGTCAGCTGGAACGCCTCGCCGAGGAGCTCGGCCCCGGCGGTGGTCTCGACATTGTCGCGATCCACACCGAGGATCGGTAGCAGTTGAATGCCGATCACCGCCGCGGACCCGTAGGTGTACTCGGCGAGCTCAGCAAAGCTGGCATACCGATTGCGGAACAGGGGGTGCCCGGGCAGGTCCATCCGCATCGACCGTCCGAAGTCGATAAAGGTGTCGGTCGGAATCGCGAACCGGCGGACTGAATCAGCGAGCGCGGCAACGACGTCGGCTTCGCCTGCGGGGAGGTCGATGTGGGCGTTGGCGTCGAATGCCGAAAAGAGCCCAGCTTCGAGGGCATCGAGTCGTGCGGTTTGGTCGGCGATGGTGATGCCGGGTGCTGGCTCGTCGACGATATCGTCGGCCAACCGGGCATAGGCATACAGCGCAAACACTGCACGCGCACCACCGCTTGGCAGCAACCGCGAAGCCAGGTAGTAGGTGCGACCCGCACGCCGGGTGATCGCTTCGGCCCGCTGATAGCCAGCTTCGACGTGGTCAACCATGGCGCAGGAGTGATCCGAAGTTCCTGAGTCGCAAGGGATCCGGCCGACGCAACGAAACGGCAGCGAGGGTTGCCAGAGCGATCGCCAGCAGGGTCTCGACGGGTTTGTAGAACAGAATCGAGTCGTCGGGTTGGAACACGATCAGATAGAACGTGCTGATTCCAACGACGACCTGCCGCACCCACATCGGTAGCACGAATGCCACCGCCAAGCAGGCGACCCACGTGTAGTACCAGGGAAGGGTTGACGGTTCGAGCAGGAGCAACGCGAGCATCGCCCACGCCATACCTGCCATGGCATCCCGCTCGTTACGACGTGATCGCCACCAGAGGTACACCAGGATTAACGCGAGGGCGGCGCTGCCGATGGCGCGTGTTACTTCGAGGACCGGTTGCAGGTTGAGCGCGGTCCACGGTGCCGCCACGTACGTGATGATGTGGCCAATAAAGATGGGAATGGTGAACGGATTGATGATGCGTGAGGCATACGACAGTCCGTTGGTCCACCCGATGCCGAGACCCAGGATCGCGGTAAAGGCACCGAAGACCGCTACTGGGATGGCACCGGTGGCGAAAAAGATGCCGATGCGATCCCGCCAGGTAATGGGTTCGCCAGAATAATGTGGGTCGGCTTCGCGTCGCTTCCGCAAATGGTCGAGCCAGATCCACATGATGAATGGAATAGCGATTCCGGCGGTGATCTTGACCGATAGCGCGAGACCGAGGGTTAGGAGTCCGGCGACATGTTGTCCACGGAGGGCGAGGGCGACGCCGGCGGCCAGGAACCCCATCATCAGTAGTTCGAGGTGCGGCCCGGCGACGAGATGCAGCAGCAGCATCGGGTTCAGGAGCACGAGCCACAGTCCCAGGCGCCTGCTGGCGCCAAAATGCTCGGCGATTCGCGGAACCGCCCACATGGTGAGCAGGAGTCCGGGTAGGAGGGCAACGCGGATCAGGAACACACCCGCGAAAACGTTGTCGCCGGTAATCCCCACAATGCCGCGAAGTAGGAGCATGAACCCGGGACTGTAGGGCGAGGTTGTGGGTGCCCAGATTTGCGCCATCGAATCGACGATGGGCCCCGGATGGTGCGCGGGACCGTCGGTGTACGGGTCGAAGCCCTCCATGAGGACTGTCGCTTGGCCGAGGTATGCGTACACGTCCCGACTGAAGGTCGGGATGGCCACCATCAGCGGGGCTGTCCACGCGCCGATGGTCACCATGGTGGCGCGCAGGCTCATTCGCTGGTGATCGCGACCGATCTGTACCCAGGCGATCACCATCAGTGCGACGCCCGTCCAGAACGCCATGCCGGACAGCGTCTTGCCGTGCCCATACGTCATCGGTTCCAAACCGAGATTGGCGAGTGTCGGGTTGTTCCGTGGCACATCCGACAGCCCGTAACTGCCAGCCACAACGAACAGCACCCCTAGGAAACCGAGGCACGCGTCGGGGTAGCGGCTCAGAAAAATCCCCACCCCGGCCCTCGCTCCAGTCGCCGAATCGGCCCCCATCGCCTGTTTTGCCCCAGGGGTCACCATTTCAGTCATTTTCGCCTCCCCGACGATGCGAGGTAGGTGTTGACTCGCTGTGCGGCGAGTCCGCCGGAAATGACGACGGGCGGAATGCCCACGCCGGGGACGGTCGCGCTACCGCCAATGACCAGGTTGGGGGTACCCGGCCACACGTTCGGCGTTCGCAGCGGACCGGTTTGCATCACGGTGTGAGCGACCGAGAAGGGGGTGCCCGCCGGTAAGCCGTCCCGCAACCAGGTGCCCGGGTGATCGATGCGGAGCGGGCGTAGCTCGGCGATTCCGCGGTATCCGCGGTCCTCCAGGGTGTTGAGAACGTCGGCGGCGTACGGTCGGGCCAGTTCGTCCCATGCGAGGGGGGCCGAGTCGAGATTAGGGGTTGGTGCCAGCACCGACACCGACTCAAGACCATTGGCGGTAAAGGTGGTCGGATCGGTGACCGCCGACCGAGTCAGCAGGAATGAGCCGTCGCCCATCACGCGGCCGGGGCGGCCGGTCAGGTCGGCGAACGTTTGCGTCCACGCTTGGCCGAAGTCAAGGGTGTGGTGCCCGGATCGCCACTGATCGGTGACGCTGACGGGCAGTACCCCGTGGACGACTACTGCACTCGGTGAGTAGCGCAATCGTCGGCGACGTCGGTCGTCGCGCAAGAGCTCGGCGATCGGTTCGCGTTCGCCGGTCGCGACGATGGCATCGGCGGCTATCGCTTCCCCGTCGATCATGACGCCGGAGGCGGTCCCGTCGCTACGCTGCAGGATTCGCTTCACGCGGGTGCCGTAGTCGATGTGCACGCCAGCGTCGACCAGCGCATCGGCGAGGACTCGTCCAATACGACCCATACCGCCAGCGGGTGCCGATAGGCCTCGCCCGATGTCCATGTCGGCGATGATGGCGTAGATGGCGCGTGCCCGGTGCGGTGGCACTCCGGCATAAAGCGCTTGGAAGGTGAAGGCGCGCTGCAGTCGGGGATCGGTGGCGAAACGCCCGACTCCGGCGGTGAGCCCACCCAGGGCTCGTAGCTTCACCAATTGTGCCGCCGATGCCCGAGTGGGGGCACCGATGAGGTCGCGGAAACCGCCATAGTTGCGGTCGATAAATGTGTCGAACTCCGCGTCGTAGACGCGGCGCAACCATGTCAGGAGGTCGCGCGTCCCTGCGGCTGCTTCGGGACCGAAAGCCGTGGCGACGGCATCGGGAATGTCGGCACTTTCGCGGGGGATCTCCAACGACGAGCCATCGGCGTAATTCATGACGTAGCTCGGTTCGACGGGCGACAATGCCAGTCGTCGATGTGCGTCGTCGCGGGTCACTCCGATGGCCTCGAGTGCCTCCACGATGAGTTCGGGCATGGTGAGAACCGTTGCGCCGGTATCGAATTGGTGGCCGTCGATGGTTTCGGTTCGGACTAGTCCGCCGGGGGTGTCGGTGGCCTCAAATATCCGCACCTCATGGCCCGCGCCACGGAGGCGGGCAGCCGCGGTCAACCCTGCCAGCCCGGCACCAATCACCGCTACCTGTGCGCTCATCGCAATCACCGCTGCCGGTGCGTAATGCGGTGGGCCATCGCAACCAGATCGGTGCGGGCGGTATCGCTGACGTCGAGGGCATCGATTCCGCTCAGTGCCGCGCTCAGCCGCGCGTCGATCTGCCGTTCCACCTCGGCAAGCGCGCCGGAATCGACCAGCACGCCGCGGGCGGCGGCGATCTCATCGGCCGAGAGTTCACGCCCGATGTGCGACCGCAAGAGCTCAGCACCCTCGGCCGACGTTCGCTGCAGGCCCTCCGCCAGTAAGGCGGTGCGCTTGCCTTCGATGAGATCATCGCCGGAAGGCTTCCCGGTTTCGTCGGGATCACCAAAGACGCCAAGCACATCGTCGCGGAGTTGGAACGCCACTCCCAGGTCGATTCCGATGCGGCGCAGGGCGGTAAGAACGGACTCGCCGGCACCGGCGAGGGCGGCTCCGATCTGCAGCGGACGGGCCACCGTGTACGCCGCTGTTTTGTACTCCATCACGCGGTACGCGGCGGTCACCGATTCATCGCCCGACGACTCATTGGTGATGTCGAGCAACTGCCCGCCGAGAACCTCGGTGCGCATCTGCGACCACAGGACGCCGACCGGTCGTGGGAGCGGTTCCAGCTGTGCCCAACCGTTGGGGTTTGGCCCAATGCCGTGGACGAGGTCGTCGGCCCAAGCGAGGGCGAGATCGCCGAGGAGGATCGCCGCCGACACCCCGTAATGCGCTGCGTCACCGGCAAATCCGCGCGCCACGTGGGTGGCCTCGAACTGGCGATGGACGGTTGGCTGGCCGCGTCGAGTATCAGAACGGTCGAGGATGTCGTCGTGGATTAGGGCACACGCCTGGATCAACTCGATGGCCGCACCCAGTCGCAGCGCCATTTCTTCGGTATTGCCAACAGTTCCCGTGCCAGGGGGCGGGCCGCACTGCCACCCGGCGAAGACGAACAGCGGTCGCACACGCTTACCGCCAGACAACACAAAGTCGGCGAGCACATCGCCGGCCTCGGCGACGACGGGATAGATGGCGTCGATCGTCGAGCGATTGGAAGCGAAAAACTCCGCCAGCACCTCGTCGACGGCGGCGGGTACCTGCGCAATGTTGACCACGACAGGCAAGGTTACCGGTCGTGCCTGAGTACCGGCCGTCGCATCTGGTGGTAGTCGGCCACTTTCCGGTGTCCGTATAGTTGCGGAGGTGACCGATTCGATCCTCAACGGCCCCGACGCCCGCGCCAACGCGGCAACCTCGGTGGTCGAGCGCCTCGCGGCCCCGCATTCCGGGCCCGTGCCTTTTTCCGTGGAGTTCTTTCCGCCGCGCAATGCGGAGGAAGAGACCCGCCTGTGGCGTGCGGTTCGAGTGTTTGAACGAATGAACCCGGCGTTTGCCTCCATGACTTATGGGGCCGGAGGCACCACCCGCGACCGCACCGTGCGGATCGCGGGCGAACTCGCAACCGAAACTACGCTGCTGACCGTCGCGCACCTCACGGCGGTCAACCACAGCATCGACGAGTTACGTGCGCTGGTGGGTGCCTATGCAGACAAGGGCATCGTCAATCTGCTGGCCCTTCGTGGCGACCCGCCGGGCGATCCGCTCGGCGAATGGGTCAAGCACCCGCAGGGCGTCTCATACGCGGAAGAACTGGTCAGTTTGATTGCCGAACTCGGTGATTTCCATGTCGGCGTTGCATCGTTCCCCGAAGGACATCACCGCGCACCGAACCTGGCCGCCGATACCGGCAACCTGGTGCGCAAACTGCGCGCGGGTGCCGAGTACTCGGTGACGCAGATGTTCTTTGACGTCGACGACTACTTGCGCTTGCGCGATCGCGTTATCGCCGCGGACCCGGAACAGGGCGAAAAGCCGCTGATCCCGGGAATGATGCCGATCACGTCGTTGAAGTCAGCACGACGGATGACTGAACTCTCGGGCAGCACCATCCCCCGAGCAGTCGAGGAGCGGCTCGCCAAGGCCGCAGGCGATGGTCCCGAAGAGAACCGCGAATACGTGCGCGCTGTCGGTATTGACCTCTGCACGGAGGCCTCCGAGCGGCTCATCGCCGAGGGAGTGCCGGGGCTTCACTTCTGCACCCTGAATTTTGCGAAGGCGAGTTGCGAAGTTCTCGAACGGATTGGTGTCGACACCCGAGGGGCACTCACCGCAGTTTAGAGTCGTGCCGCCTAGCTTGGTGCTGTCGAGAGTGGTGCCGACTAGTGCGGCGCGCGTTCATCGTTCGATCCGGCTTTGGCTTTAACCGCCGCAGCGTCGGCACCGACGGTTTTTGACTCGGCGGCGTTCTTGGCCGTGCCAACTTTTGCGGTGTCCTGCTTCCAGAATGCGAGGTTGCGGCGAGCGGGGCGACCGGGGCGTGGCGTCCGGTCGCGACTTTGGTAGGCAGCATAGGCCACCATCGCGACGACGATCGCGCACAGGAGCCACATGAACCAAGCCCAACTCGACACGGCTGCGGTGGCTGGATCGGGGTATTCCGCGTCGGCCTGCATGTCGATGTTTTGACCCGCGGGCGGCGTCCACGAGACTGCGGTGTCCGCGATCTGGCGGCCGTTGGTGGCAATGACTTCGCCGCCGAACGAGACTGTCAGGGCGAAGTACACCGAATTCGGCTCCAAGCCAGCCAGCGATGCCGAGCCGCGGAAGCGGACGATGTCGGCACTGCGCTGGGACTTCAGTGTCACAGTTGCCGCGGGATCAGGGAGGGCCGCGGCGATGATGTCGCCGAGCTGACTGAACTGGCCTGCCGTCAGCCGATCAAAAGTGAGTTCCGAGCCGATCTTGCCTTCTGGGGTTGACACCGGTTGACCATCGGGTGCCGTCGTGGTGGAAGGCGGTGCCGGGGGTGTCGTCGAATCGGTGGCCGCTGGATAGTCCGCGGCCCACACCTGTCCACTGAGCGAAGCGGGAATATCGAACGCTGGCTTTTGCGGATGCTGATCCGGTGATGCCGCAATGATGACGGTGCCCGAGAACTGGTCGCCGACGGTCGTCGACTTCGTCAGGCAACCGGTCAACAGTGGGATCATCGCCAACAATCCCAGAATCAGCATGCACGTGCGGCGGATCAGTTTCACTGCCTCATCGTGCCAGACGAAACGTCGTCTTCGGCGGCAGGCGCACCGAGGGGGAGTGCGCGCCCGAGGAAAGCAAATGGTCGGGCATCGCCGACAAAGTTGAAGTAGCGAAGCACATCACCGAACCCAAGGCGGCGGTAAAGGCCCCAGGCGCGGTTCTCTTCTCCAGGCACCTCCGGCGTGGATAGCAGCACCTTGGCTTCGGAGCGATCGTGCAGGAGTGCGGTGAGCAGACGTTCGCCTACCCCTCGGCCCTGCGCCACCGGGTGCACATGCAGTTCGGTGAGCTCAAAGTAGTCGCGGAGATACTCGCGAGCCTCGGCCGGTGCCATGCCCGCGCGCATCAGACCCGAATACAACTGGCGATGCCACCACTGATCGGGTGCTCCTCGGTAACCGTAGGTGACGCCGATGAGTACCTCGCGGTCACCGGTTGCCAGGGGCGGTCGTACACGCAAGTGGGAGAAGGTGGGGCGCAGCGAGTCGAGGGCCGAGATCGTCGCGAATGCGCCATAGGCCACCCAGTCGGGGCGCGCGATGTGGTCCCGCCAGAGAGGCACGCGGGAGGTTTCGCTGCCGCGCGGATAGTGCATTGCGGTGACGTAGACGTGCACTGCCGGATCGAGCCACAGATGCGCTAACTCTGGGGAAAGCCGAGCGATGCGGATCGAGGACACACCAGATGACGTCATCGTGGTTCCTCTCTTCCGGTGACGCGCGGGCAGTAAGGAGGATATCGGTACTTGCCGCCGCGCTTGCATTCCGGCTATCGTGAAGACTATCGAACTGGTGTTCGTATCGGTTCGTGAAACCCGGTGGCCTGGCGATGGGGAAGACATCGCCGGGCCATTGGTGTTGGTACTAGAGGACAGTGAATTCGGTAGCGCTGTCCTTGTTGGTGCACCTGGCGAAGGAAATATTGTCAGAGGTCCCTGCAATGGTGTGGTTAACGGCCCGGGAAACACGGGCAATTTGCTACGAAAGGCGGCGACATGGCGTACTCAGCGCACGATTCCTCTCGCCCAACCCCGGCGCTTCTGGTTCCGGCCGCTCGGCAGTCGGTCGCTACCGCGTCCAGTGTCGATCCGGTCGTCGTGCATCGGAGTCGCGATCTACTCGAACGTGCCGAGGTGCTTTTCGATCAGGCGGCGTCAGTGCAAGACGACGGCGCCGAGCGCTTCCGGTTGTTTTATCTCGCCGCCATCCGTGCGTCAGGTGCCGTCTTGGAGATCTACGAGCCCTCATCCAAGATTCGTCGTCGCCGGGGTGCGGCCGACGCCTGGAGTCGTATTAAGGCCCGTGCCCCGCAATGCGGTGAGTTGGCTGAGTATTTTGGCGGCTTGTCGACGATGCGCTCGCAAGTCGAAGCTGGCTTGGTGCGGACCGTCGATCCAACGTTCTGTGCCCGGGTCGAGCGTCGTGCCATGGAATTCCTTGACGTCGCCGATTCGACGCTTTTGGCCTACGAACAGGGCAAGCTCACGCCCAAGCGAACGCCAACTCGTCGTACGGTGGCGTGAAAGTAGAACCCATCCGGCGGCAATGGTGGTAAGGCGACGTGATGACTCGTATCATGGGGGCATAGGTGCGAGCAGTCAGAACTTGCCCACAACCAGTAAGGGAGGGGCGGTGCCGCTTTCCGAGCACGAGCAGCGCATGCTCGATGAAATAGAGAGCGCTCTCTACGCCGAGGACCCGAAGTTCGTTTCGAGCGTGACCCGTCACAAGGTTCGCGTTCCGAACGCTCGTCGTCGGATCGTCGTGGCGCTCGGGTTCTTGGTCGGTCTCGCCTTGCTGATTGGCGGGCTCATGGTCGACGTGGAGATCGGGGGTCTCAAGATTTTGAGTTTCGTCGGTTTCTTAGTGATGTTCGGTGCAGCCGCATACGGGCTGATTGGTGGACGCGCTCAGATGTCCGGGCCCGCCGATGCATCGACGCCGAAGAAGAAGTCAAAAGCTGGCGGTGCCGCGCACGGCTCATTGAGTCAGCGCATGGAAGACCGCTTCAATCGACGGTTTGAGCAAGACGACCGGGATATCTGAACTTCCGCACTACCGGCACTTAGCGCCAACAACTGAATTCTTAACCAGTGGGGCCGCATCTCTTTTTGAGATGCGGCCCCACTGGTTTTTCTGACTTATGTCGTCGTGGGTCTAGGGGATCAATCTGGCGGTCGATTGCTATCCCGACCGCGGCGGTGCAGGTGTGCCCCCACTTCGCCCCACCCGAGTTCCCCACTTCGCCCCACGATCGGCAAAATGTAGACCTCAACAGCCTGTTTAGTCTCTTTTTGAACCATCAATCACGGAAGACACGCCGGAATGGTCGGCGAGTTTCCTGAGAGTTTGCTGGGCTGTATACCCCGTGACCTGCAGGTCTATGAGCGGGTGGGCAACGAGTGGGTGTCGAGGGTGGAATGTGGTGGAAAGTGGGGTAATGTGGGCATCACTGAGCGAGGGGGACACCGGAATCCTCCGAACTTGGAGGGTGAGGAGGCGTCGACATGGCTCGTTTTGTCGGCACCTACACGCCCAAGCTCGATGACAAAGGGCGGCTCACGTTGCCCGCAAAGTTCCGCGATGCACTGGCAGGAGGGGTCATGGTCACACGAAGCCAAGACCGCAGCTTGTCGGTGTACCGAACTGAAGAATTCGACGCCATTGCCGATCGGGCAATGACGGCCTCGCGAAACGATCCGGAAGCTCGTGCGTTCGTGCGGTACTTCTTCGCCGGAGCCGACGAGCAGCGAGTGGATGGCCAGGGGCGAGTGAACCTCTCGGCCGAGCACCGAGCCTATGCGGGGCTCACAAAGGAATGCGTGGTCATCGGCTCGTACGACCACCTCGAGATCTGGGACGCACCAAGCTGGCGCGAATACCAGGCCGCGCACGAGGAAGCGTTCTCGGCCGCAGGGTCGGAAGCGTTGAACGCAATCCTCTAAGTGGGAAGCGCTACAGCTCAACTAAATATCGGTGATTACGCACCTGCGGTGAGTCGAGGCCTCGGCCCGATGATGACCCTGACGTACTTCCCCAACGCCAGGTTCGCCTCGGGCGGGGACCCCGCCTCATCGCACTGTTTTCTCCGACCTTGATCGCAAAGTCGATCAACAAAATTTTCTGATAGCCGGCAATGGTTATCCGCGCGGTTCGGGGGGACGCACAGCACGACAGCATCGACTCAAGGCACGGTCACAGCGGCAGGGAGGGCAGCAGGTGAACGCACAGCAAGGCGAACACGGTCACGTTCCAGTGATGGCCGATCGGATGTTCGCACTGCTCGAGCCCGCACTCACCCGCGCGTCGTCCGATGGAACCGGTGCTGTCCTGGTCGATGGGACCCTTGGTGCCGGTGGCCACACAGAATACTTTCTCGAGCGGCTAGCTGGGCTTCACGTGGTTGCGATCGACCGTGACACCTACGCCATCGAATCGGCATCGGAGCGGCTCGGTCGCTTCGGTGGCCGCGTCGAATTCCACCACAACCGGTACGACGAGATTGCCGAGGTGGTAGCCGCGACGGGCCGGGCTGCCGTTGACGGCATCCTTCTCGATCTGGGCGTTTCGTCGATGCAACTCGATCAAGCAGGTCGCGGTTTCGCGTACTCGGTCGACGCGCCGTTGGACATGCGGATGAATCCGGACGACACCCTGACCGCTGCCGACATCCTTAACACCTACGACCACGGTGCCCTCGCACGGATCCTCAGCGAGTACGGCGAAGAACGCTTCGCAGGCAAGATCGCATCCGCCGTGCTCCGTGAACGCGCCATAGAGCCTTTCACCAACAGTGGTCGACTCGTGGAGTTGCTGTACGCCACGATTCCGGCGGCAACACGACGCACCGGGGGACACCCGGCCAAGCGGACCTTTCAAGCCTTGCGGATCGAGGTCAACCATGAGCTTGATTCGTTGCGCGGCGTGATTCCCGCGTCACTCGACGTGCTCAGCGTAGGTGGTCGGCTCGCCGTCATGAGTTACCAGTCGCTCGAGGACAGGATTGTGAAGCGCGACTTCGCTCGCGCGGTTGCTAACACCACGCCGGCCGGGCTCCCGGTGGATCTGCCGGGAACTGCGCCGCGGTTCTCGTTGATCACTCGCGGCGCGGAACAGGCCAATGAACAAGAGCGAGAAGCGAACCCGCGTTCGGCCCCGGTTCGTATCCGAGCCATCGAACGAATTGCTGAAGGCAGATTCACCACCGGCGTCGGAGGGAAAGCACTGTGACGATCTTGGCACCGCGCACGGACTCCGCTACTCGTGAAGGGGGCAGTCGACGACGTGGCACCGGCACGGCAGTCAGCGATCGCGCCTCGCGGTCGAAGGCTGCACAGCGGGCGCTCGATCGTCGGACCCGTCGTGAGGGGGGCGGGAGCAAACTCCCCATCACCGGACGCCGAATCGCAGGTATGCCAATCGTGGTACCGATCCTCGCTTTGGTGCTTGGTGCGCTTGCCCTCACGCTCTTTCTTACGACTAAGGCCGCACAGGACTCGTACGCCATCGATGCGCTGCGCAGCGAGAATCAGGAACTCCAGGCTCGGCACGACGCCCTCAAAGCTGACGTCGACGCTGGTGATCAGGCTCCGGCCTTGGCCGCTGCGGCCGCGCGCCAAGGAATGGTGCCCGCCGCGAATGCGGCCGAGATCATTGTCGGACCGGACGGCAAGGCCCGTCTGCGCGGAACTCCGGCAGCAGCGACGGGTAAAGCCCTGCCTGACCTAAATCCGACACCCGACCCAGTCGACAAGATTGATAAGAACAAGGTCGATGACTCCGTTGGACTCGGTGGAGACCAGGCACCCGGTTCAACGGCCGACCCCGCACCTGCGCCGCAACCTCAGGTGCCTGCGCCGGCAGCACCGTCGAATGAAGCGCCCGCGACGTCGACCCCGGCGCCCAATCCGCGACCGTCGGTCGCTCCCGCACCAACCGCCAACCCGAAGCCTGCCCGTCCGGACAGCCGTTCGCGCGTGAGTCAGAACACCAACGTTCTCCCGACGGGCCCCGCCACGCCGCGCGGCAATACCGCACCCGCACGCTAGCGCGAGGGACAATCGATAAATCATGACCCGAACCCGTTCACCCCGCGCTAGCGAGCCGAGGTCGGGTGGCCGTAGCTCTGGAGTATCAGGAAATGGTCCCGGCACGCCGCCACCCAAACCTCCTCGCGCCTTCGATGCCTCCGCGGGTGGGGCATCGAAGTTCGTTGGGCGACAACGGATGCTGGCGGCATTCATCGTAGTCATTGCCCTGCTCATCTCCGGTCGCATGTTGTACGTGCACGTGATCGCCGCTGACTCGATCGCGGCCCAGGCGTCCGAACAGCGATCGGTGACGCAAGAGTTGGCTGCCGTCCGCGGCAGCATCGTTGACCGCGACGGTCGGCCCCTGGCCCACACAGATGACGCGCGCAAACTGACCTTCCAACCGAAAGCCGTGCGCAAACAGATAAGCGAAGCGCACAAGAGCGACCCCGGCGTGCCCGACGTTGATACCAGGCTCAACCAGATCGCGACCGGAGTGTCGTCGGCGCTGGGCGGCAGCATTCCCGCCGATGAGATCCTGACGAAACTAAAGTCGGACAAAGATTTCGTCTACTTGGCGAGCCTGGTGTCGCTGGACGTGACGAAGAAAATCCAAGACGAGTTCCCGGAGGTCGGTGCCGAACGGCAAAGTAACCGGTTATACCCGGGCGGCTCGCTCGCGGCGAACATCATTGGCGGCGTCAACTTCGACGGCAACGGCAGCGGCGGCCTCGAATCATCGCTCGATTCGATCCTCGCGGGGACGAACGGCACTGAGACGTTTGACCGCGGGCGAGATGGCGCGGTGATCCCGGGAAGCAAGCGCAATGTGCACCCGGCAGTAAACGGACCAACAATCCATCTCACCATCGACTCCGATCTTCAGTGGTACGTGCAAAGCCAAGTGAATTTGGCCAAGCAACTCTCCGGCGCGCACAACGTTTCGGCTGTCGTGCAAGACGTGAAGACCGGCCAGGTGCTCGCCATGGCCAACGACAGCACCTTCGATCCGTCGCGCCCCGATTCCGATGGTGACCGCGGCAACCGGTCGGTGACCTCGCCGTTTGAGCCAGGCTCGGTGAACAAAATCGTGACCGCGGCTGCAGCGATCGAATATGGGATCACAACGCCGCAGGAAGTGCACCAAGTACCGGGCTCTATCCGGATGTCGGGCATCACCGTCAACGATGCTTGGACACACGGAACAGCTCCCTATACGACCACCGGAATTTTTGGAAAGTCCTCGAACGTCGGGACTCTGATGCTGGCCCAGAAAGTCGGGGAGCGACGCTTCGCTGAAATGCTCGGGCGCTTTGGGTTGGGCCAGCGGACCGGAGTCGGCCTGCCCGCTGAGTCCGGTGGCGCGGTGCCTGCACTGAGTCAGTGGTCCGGCGGTTCCTTCGCGAACTTGCCAATCGGACAGGGCCTGTCGACGACGTTGCTTCAAATGACGTCGATGTACCAGGCGATCGCCAACGACGGCGTCCGCATTCAACCGCGGATTATTGCGCCGGAAGATGACGGCGTGACAGGCGTCAGCGAGCCGGAGTCGATCCGCGTCGTGAGCCCGGCAACGGCAACGACGGTCCGCGACATGTTCCGCGCGGTCATGCAGAAGGACCCGAATAATAGCGACCAGAACGGCACGGGTTCGTCAGGTGCTATCCCCGGCTACCAAACGTCGGGTAAGACGGGTACGGCGCAGCAGGTCGATCCGTCCTGTAACTGCTACTCCAAGTCGAGCTACAACATCACGTTTGCGGGGATCGCACCTGCGGACAACCCGCGTTTCGTTATCGGGATCATGATGGACAATCCGGTCCGCAGTTCCGACGGCAGTGGCGGACAGTCGGCCGCGCCACTGTTCGGCACGATCGGATCGTGGCTGCTTCGCCACGACCAGGTTCCGTTTTCCGATCGCCCGACCCCGTTCCTTCGTCTAGTGGCGTAAGCCCGCCAAGGTGATCCACGGTAGATTCATAGCGGCGTGACCGGCGGTCGAACGCCAAACGCCCGTTAGCTTGGAAAACAACTTGCCCGGAGGTCTACAGACTGTGGTTAACGATGTGGTGGAATCCGGGTCCGGGCACGACGACGTGAACCGGAAAAACCCGGACGGCCCCATCCGACCGACCAATGTTCGACCGGTGCCGCTGAGCGGGCTTGCCTCGAAGTTGGACTTGCGACTCGACGGCCCGGACGTTGACGTCTCGGGAGCCACCCTCCGCGCACAGGAAGCCGGACCCGGCTACCTGTTCGCGGCACTGCCAGGCGACCGCACGCACGGTGCCAACTACGCCAGCCAAGCGCTCGCGGCCGGAGCCGGGGCGGTTCTCACCGATGAGGCGGGGTTGACGACCATTCGCGGTGATCGAGCGCTTGACGGGCTGTCGGTTCTGGTCAGCGACAACCCACGAGCCGTCCTTGGTCAGGTGTCCTCACAGATCTACGGCGATCCGTCCTCGCGGCTGACGCTAATCGGGATCACCGGAACTTCAGGGAAGACCACCACCGCCTATCTGACCGAGGCCGCGCTACGTGCCGCTGGCCGCACCGTAGGCCTCGTTGGGACTGTGGAAATCCGGGTCGACGGTACCGTGGTCCCAAGTTCGCTGACCACGCCGGAAGCCCCGGACCTGCAACGACTCTTCGCCGTGATGGCGGAGCGCGGAGTCGACACCGTTGTCATGGAAGTTTCAAGCCACGCATTGTCGCTCGGTCGCGTAGACGGCACCGACTTTGCGGTCGGCGGGTTTACGAACCTTTCACAAGACCACCTCGACTATCACCACACGATGGACGAATACTTCGACGCTAAGGCGCGCCTCTTCGCGAGCGGGTCGCCAGTTCGGGCCCACCGGTCGGTGATCTGCGTCGATGACGACTGGGGCATGCGGATGGCAGAGGTCGCCTCGGCGGACGCGGAACCGGCGACCACTGTGTCGACGAGCAGGGGGTCAACGAGCAGGGGGTCAACGTCAGGGGCCACGATGTGGTCGGTGCTCGGTCCGGTTAGCGCCGACGCGGGATCGCAGACAGTTCGGATCGCCACCCCCGACGGCCGTGAGCTTGAGATGACGGTTCCGCTGCCCGGTGCCTACAACGTGGCGAATGCGCTGCTGGCGGTCGCGCTGGCGACCGCGGCTGGTGCAGACACCGGGGTGGCGATCGCCGGCCTGGCGCAAGTTGCCGTGCCCGGTCGGCTCGAGAAGGTCGATCGCGGGCAGGACTTCTTGGCCGTCGTCGACTACGCGCATAAGCCAGCCGCCGTCGAGGCTGTCCTCGCGACTCTTCGCGGGCACGAAGGCGCCGGGCGACTCGCGGTCGTGCTGGGGGCCGGTGGGGACCGCGACACCGAAAAGCGTCCCTTGATGGGGGCGGCTGCCGCGCGGGGCGCGGACCTGGTAATCGTGACCGACGACAATCCGCGGTCGGAGCAGCCGGCAGCGATTCGCGCTGCCGTCGTCGCTGGTGCCCGCGAGGTGGATCCGGCGACTGCCGCGGAGATCCGTGAAATTGGCGATCGGCGCACCGCCATTGCCGCAGCCGTCGACTGGGCTCAGCCCGGCGACATCGTGCTGGTCGCGGGCAAAGGCCACGAAACCGGGCAGGAGATCAACGGCGTGAAGCATCCCTTCGACGACCGACTTGTCGTCGGTGAACTCATTGAGGCACGAGAGCAGCGCACGTTGCGGGTGCTCGTGGCCGATCCTAAAGCCGGCATCGACGAAGCACGACGACTGGTTCGCGAACTCGTCGGCCTGGCTGCTGACACGGGGGTCGGCAGTGCCCACCGCGGCGGCGAATCAGCGCACCGAACCTGGGCCATCCTTGGCGAATTCGCCGACCTGGACGGCCGCGACGAAAACGTTCGATGCATCGATCACGATTCCCTCGGTCGGCAGCTCGTCCGCCTCGCGGTCGATAAGGTGATGGCCGTCGGCGACACGACCCGCGTGGTGCGTGCCCTGCACCAGGGTGCGGTGATGGAAGGCTCATGGGGCGACGAGGCGATTCTGGTCGCCGATTCCGACGCCGCCGTCAGCCACCTGCGCACCGATCCGTTGGACGCCCCGGCATCCGGGGATATCGTTTTGCTTTCCGGAGGCGAACTCGGCGACAAGCTCCTGGACTACTGGCGGAGCGAGGCCTCGCTGAACGTCGAGGTTGTTACCCGCTGAGCGATGGCGAGCACCCTTCGCGCTAAATTCATTGTTCACAGATTTCCCATGAGTGAGGACATGCAGTGACCCAGATCCTGATCGCGGGCGCGATCTCGCTGGCGGTATCGATCCTGCTGACGCCCGTACTGATCAAGCTGTTCTCGCGTCAAGGCTTTGGCCAAGAGATCCGCGTTGAGGGCCCGCAGAGTCACCAGGCCAAGCGTGGCACCCCATCAATGGGTGGCGTCGCGATCGTGGTGGCGCTGTGGCTCGGCTACCTCGGTGCGCACCTGTTCGGATATTTCGATGAGGGCAGCGGACCTTCGGCGTCCGGGCTCCTTGTCCTCGGCTTGGCCACGGCACTTGCGGCCGTCGGCTTCCTCGACGACTTCATCAAGATTTACAAAGCTCGCAACCTCGGCCTCAACAAGACGGCGAAATCCGTCGGGCAGATGGTTGCCGCCATCATCTTCGGCGTGCTGCTGCTGCAGTTCCCGAACTCGAATGGGCTCACGCCCGCCAGCGAGTACCTCTCGTACACCCGCGACATCAACGTCATCTCGCTGACAGCGGTTGGCTTTGTACTGTTCTGCTGGCTGGTGGTGGCGGCATGGTCGAACGCGGTGAACTTCACCGATGGGCTCGACGGACTGGCCGCCGGGTCAGCTGCGATGGTGATGGGTGCCTACGTCCTGATCACGTTCTGGCAGTACCGCAATGCCTGTGTCAGCGACGGCGGCGCCGCCGTGAACGGTAACGGCTGCTACAACGTTCGCGACCCACTCGACTTGGCAATTGTGGCTGTCGCCGCGGGCGGCGCCTGCCTCGGGTTCCTGTGGTGGAATGCCGCACCCGCGAAGATCTTCATGGGTGACACGGGGTCGCTTGCCCTCGGCGGGCTTGTTGCCGGACTGTCGCTGACCACCCGCACCGAACTACTGATGGTCGTTATCGGTGCGCTCTTCGTCGCCGAAATGGTGTCGGTCGTGGTGCAGATTCTGGTGTTCCGGACCACCGGTAAGCGAGTCTTCCGCATGGCGCCGTTCCACCATCACTTTGAGCTCGGTGGATGGGCCGAAACCACGGTCATCATCAGGTTCTGGCTGCTGACTGCGATCTCGTGTGCGCTGGGTCTCTCGCTGTTCTACGGCGAATTCATCTCGCACGCCGGATAGTTACGGTTCGCTTTCGGCGGATTGGGATGTGCTCCAGCGCAGGTTCCCCGCCGGTCGGACCCGAAATGTGGGCAGCGTCGCAATGGGCGTTGACAGCCGGATCAATTCTCCATGCCGATTGTGCGACACGCCCCGCAAGTCCCAACAGTCACAGTATTAACAAGGGACGATGGGTCTGTGATGACTCAGCGGATTGGTGAAGTACCACAAGCCGTCTCCGCGACCGGATCAACGGACGCGGAGATGAGCCAGGCGGTGAAGCCCGCATGGCAGTTGGCGCAAATCAGGTGCCCTCGTCGACCTCGCGCAATCCGATGAATGACGATCAGCAAGTGCCCGCAGATCCCACCGGCAGCGACGACAGCGGGGCAGTGACTGTCGACGCAGATTCGACACCGGCAGTCTCGACCCCAACAGGTGCAGACACCGCTACCGCCAATGATCCGGCCGCTGGGGATTCGGCGGCAGGGGATTCGACAGCAGGGCGGGATTCGACAGCAGGGGATTCGGTGGCGACTTCTGCCGCAACCGACAATCCCGCAGCAGAGCGTCGCACGCGGTCGGCGCGGGCCGGACGCGCGAAGCGGTCCGACGTGCGTCGCAAGTCGGGGAGGGGCGGATCCCAGAGTTCTGGGTCACGGAGATCTGTATCAAGTAGTTCTGGAGCGAGCACAACCGCCGCACCCGATCCGCTGCGACGACTCCGATTGATGCGAGCATCCGATATCAAGGGTGGCGCCAAGTTTCTCGTCAGCGGTGTCCGGAATCTCATGGCGCGGCCGCTAACGTCGTTCCACCTCATCGTCTCCATCATGGTGATCCTTGTCGGCATCGGCCTCATGATGGTGTTGTCCGCATCGGCCGTCGAAGGCTATGCGAAAGACGGGTCGGCCTACGGCATGTTCACCACACAGGTGATGTTCGTGAGCCTCGGCCTCGTGCTGTTTTACCTGGCGATGCGCATGCCCGTCAGAACTCTGCAGCAGATGTCACTGCCCTTTCTGCTGATCTCGGTGGTCTTGTTGATCCTCGTCATGGTGCCGGGTTTGGGTGTCGCAGGCGGCGGTGCGCGCCGCTGGCTGTCGTTCGGTGGACTCACCCTGCAGCCATCCGAACTTGCGAAGGCAGCGTTGTGCATGTGGGGTGCGGCGGTGCTCTCCACCCGCGATCCGCGGACCGCATCGACCAAAGAGATGTTGGTCCCGTTGGTGCCGGTCGCGGCAATTGTGGCCTTCCTCGTCATCATTGAGCCCAACCAGTCGACGACGATGATCCTCGGAATGATCGTCATGACCCTGCTGTGGCTTGCCGGCCTACCCGGTCGGTACTTCGCGGCGTTCGGTGGGATTTTGGTCGTGGGCTTTATCGGCTTGGCATTCGCCGAGTCGTACCGTGCCACGCGCATCCTGAGCTTCTTCGGCGGTGGTTCCGATCCGCTCGGTGCCGACTATCAGCCCAACCAAGCCAAGTTCGCGCTGGCCGATGGCGGCCTGTTCGGTAAGGGGTTGGGGCAAAGTACGGCTAAGTGGAATTATCTGCCCAACGCGCACAACGACTTCATTTTCGCGATCATTGGCGAGGAGCTCGGCTTGATCGGCGGCCTGATCGTCGTGGGTCTATACCTGTTGCTGGGCTACGTCGGCATGCGGATCGCTCAGCGTTCCGTCGACCCATTCTTGCGGTTGATGTCGGCGACCATCACCGTGTTGTTTCTGGTGCAAGCGTTCATCAACATCGGCTACGTCGTGGGAATTTTGCCCGTCACCGGTATCCAGTTGCCGATCCTTTCCTACGGTGGCACATCGGCGTTGACCATGCTGATGATGCTCGGACTCCTCGCGAATGCCGCCCGGCACGAGCCGGCAGCCATCGCGGCGATGATGGGCCCGCAGCCGAAGGGCCTGGCGCGCTGGCTGCGACTGCCTCGTCCCGAGTCTTATCGGGGGCCAGAACGACAGGCGGCAACCCGTGGCGGCAGCAATCGGTCACGGACTCGCCGTCCGGCGCCGGTTCGCGGGACCGTTCCACGCGGTCGTGCGGACGTCGCGCCCCCGCGGGGTCGACGGTCGCCCGGTTCGACGTCGAGTGAGATCCACTATCCTGCTAGGCGGACACGATCGAGTCGGTCGTGGCCACAATCGACACCTTCGACGCCGCGCGACCGTTCGCGCAGGACCGGCCGAAGTGAATGGGAGAACGGTCGCTGGTGAGCAAGCAAAGTCAGTCGGGCGAGGGCGGTTCGGGTTTATCGGTCGTCGTCGCCGGCGGTGGCACCGCGGGCCACATTGAGCCCGCGCTGGCAGTCGCCGATGCCATCAGGGACCTCGACCCGACGGCACGCATCACGGCCCTCGGCACGCACCGTGGCCTCGAGACCACTATCGTGCCCGAACGCGGCTACGACCTGCGCTTGATCCCGCCGGTTCCGCTGCCTCGCAAGCTCGGTGTCGAACTCGCGAAGACTCCGTGGCGCGTCGCACGGTCCGTCTCCGCCACCCGTAAGGTCTTTGCTGACGTTAACGCCGATGTGGTGATCGGGTTCGGCGGCTACGTGGCGCTGCCCGCCTATATGGCGGCGCGGAGCTATATCCGCGGTGGACACCGAGTACCGGTAATCCTGCACGAGGCCAATGCCAGCGCTGGCATCGCCAATAAGGTCGGCGCCAAGCTCGCCGACAAGGTTTTTGCGGCCGTCCCCGGCTCGGGGCTCGCGGACGCGACCGTCGTCGGAATTCCGGTCCGCGGGGCCATCACTCACCTTGACCGTGCCGAAAGCCGCGCTGCGGCCCGCACGTTTTTCGGCCTTGATCAGGACGCACCGACCCTCCTGGTGTTCGGCGGATCGCAGGGTGCGCAACGACTCAACGAAGCCGTGGCACCGGCGGCGAACGCGCTCGGGGCCGCAGGGATCGGCGTCCTGCACGCCTACGGCCCCAAAAACACGATAGAACCGGTTTCTCCTCCCGGTGCTCCGCCATATGTGGGAGTCAGCTATCTGAATCGGATGGACCTGGCTTATGCGGCCGCTGATCTGGTGATGTGCCGGTCGGGTGCGATGACCGTGGCGGAGATTTCGGCGACCGGGCTTCCCGCCGTCTACGTGCCGCTGCCGCACGGCAACGGCGAACAGCGACTCAACGCCGTACCCGCCGAGCAGGCCGGGGGAGCGATCATTGTGGACGACTCCCTCGTAACCGCAGAGTGGGTGGGCCGCGAAATCCCCGCGCTGATCACCGACACCGACCGACTTGCCAGCATGAACGCGGCCACCGCGACCCTTGGGCACCGCGACGCGGCCCTCGCCGTGGCCACCGCAGCACTCGAATCGGCCGCTGCACACCGTGGACGGAACCGGACATGACAATCTCAGCAATCGACAATCCGCTGCCCGCCGAACTGCAGCGCGTACACATGGTCGGCATCGGCGGCGCGGGGATGTCGGGTCTCGCCCGCATCTTGTTGGCGCGAGGCGGCGACGTCTCAGGGTCCGACGCCAAGGACTCACGCAGCGTGTTGGCGTTGCGAACCCGTGGCGCGCAAGTCCGCGTCGGTCACGCGCCCGAAGCCCTCGATCTCCTCGAAGGGGGACCAACTGTCGTCGTGACGACCCGCGCGGCAGTGCCCGACGACAACCCGGAATTGGTCGAAGCCCGCAGGCGCGGTATCCCGGTGATCTATCGGCCAGAGGTCCTCGCCTTGCTGATGCAGGGACATCGGACCGTGCTGATTACCGGGACTCACGGAAAGACGTCGACGACGTCGATGACGGTCGTGGCATTGCAGCATTGCGGCGCGGATCCGTCGTTCGCGATCGGCGGTGAACTCAACGAATCGGGAACCAACGCCCACCACGGCAGCGGCGATGTTTTTGTCGCCGAAGCCGACGAGAGCGATGGTTCATTGCTGCAATACACGCCGGACATCGTGGTGATCACCAACATCGAGGCAGATCACCTGGACTTCTTCGGATCCGAAGCCGCCTACGTTGAGGTCTTCGACAACTTCACTGAACTAATCAAGCCCGGCGGCACCTTGATCTTGTGCCTCGACGACCCGGGCGCCGCCGCTCTTGGTGCTCGCGCTGTCGAGGCCGTCACCGCCCGCGGAGTCACGGTCCTCGGCTACGGTAGCGACGACCATCTCACGGTGCCGGGCATCCCGATGGTCGCGGTGCTGCGCGCGGCCGTCCCGCGTGGTGCCGGTAGCAGTGTGACGATCGAACTGAACGCACCGCTCGTCGAGGAGTCGCTGACCCGAAAGCTGGAGGTGACGCTGCCCGGCAGGCACATGGCGCTCAACGCGCTCGGTGCGCTAATCGCGACGGTCCGTGCGGGGCAGGAGGCGAACGCTGCGGCCGACGGCATCGAAAGTTTTGGCGGGGTGCACCGTCGATTTGAACTGCGTGGCCGATCCGGTGAGATCGACGTGTACGACGACTATGCCCACCACCCGACCGAGGTCCGGGCAGTGCTCAGTGCGGCCCGCGACGTAGTCGCTGCCGGGTCGGGCCGCATCATCGCGGTTTTCCAGCCTCACCTGTACTCGCGCACCGTCGAATTTGCTACGCAGTTCGCCGAGGCCCTCTCGATGGCCGATGAGGTCATCGTTGCCGATGTCTATGGTGCCCGCGAGGATCCGCAACCGGGTGTGACCGGTGCGCTGATCAGTGACCAGGTCACGGCTCCGGCGGAGTTTGTGCCCGGCGTGTCTGGAATTGCCGATGCGGTGGCTCGTCGTGCACGGCGAGGTGACCTGGTCCTGCTGATCGGCGCGGGCGACATCACCGTGCAAGCGCCAGCAATCCTGGACGCTCTGGAGGAGTCGCGCGCTCGATGAGCAGGCGAGAGAGCAAGCGGCAGGCCAACCACGCTCAGGTCAGAGAGCCATCCCCGGAGGCTGGCGGATTCCGGAGCCGGTGGCGGTTGGTCGCGGCGCTCGTCGCGCTGATTGCGGTAGTCGGCGGACTGGTCGCTGCCGCGTACTTCACGCCGCTCATTTCGGCCCGGAATGTAGAGGTCACCGGTGCCACGACGGTGCCGTCGCAAGAGGTCCTCGCTGCGGCGCAAGTGACGATGGGGCAGCCGCTCCTACAGGTTGATACGGCAGCTATTGCCGAGCGGGTGGCCTTGCTGCCCGCCGTGGAATCGGTTCACGTGGTCCGGAACTATCCGTCGACGCTGACCATCGCCGTCACTGAGCGGACACCCGTCGTGACCGTGCCGAATCAGGGCAAGATTGGTGTCATGGATCGGCTCGGCGTGGTCTATCTGACTTTCGAATCCGCGAAGGCATTGCCGAAGCAGTTCCGTGGCCTCCCGGAACTTCAAATGGACGATCCCGGTCCGGCAAATCCGACGACCCTGGCCGTACTGGCCGTCGTCCGCGAGTTACCCGCGTGGCTCGGGTCGAAAGTGGTCACCGTGTCTGCAGATTCGCCTTCCGATGTGACGCTAAAGCTGCGCAGTGGCAAGACGGTCAAATGGGGCGACGCTGAACGCACCAACGACAAAGCAGAGGCATTCCGGCATTTGGTGATGGTCGACGGCACGGAGTACAACGTGTCAAGTCCGGAGTACGCGTCCGTGCGTTGACCGTCCGGCGGAGGCGCGGGTGAGACCTCGGGTTGCTCGATTCGAGTAGAAATCTGTGGCTTCAACATGAATTAACGCACTGATTTCGCGACACGCCGAGCGCCTACTGGCACCGTGGCGTCGGGGTCAATAGCGTCTGACTCAACACAAGTACTTGACATAACTATAACCCTATGGTTGAGCTTTAGGGTCAATCGTTCGAACTAGGAAGGCATCATGACGCCACCCCACAATTACTTGGCCGTCATCAAAGTCGTCGGCATCGGCGGCGGCGGCGTCAACGCTGTCAACCGCATGATCGAGCAGGGTTTGAAGGGTGTTGAGTTCATTGCGATCAACACCGACGCACAAGCGCTGCTGATCTCCGATGCCGACGTGAAACTCGACATCGGTCGGGACTCGACCCGTGGCCTCGGCGCGGGTGCCAACCCCGATGTGGGACGGATGGCCGCGGAAGATGCCAAGGACGAGATCGAGGAACTCCTCAAGGGAGCCGACATGGTCTTCGTTACCGCCGGGGAGGGTGGTGGCACCGGCACCGGTGGCGCTCCCGTCGTTGCGGCGATTGCCCGCAAACTGGGCGCACTGACCGTCGGTGTGGTGACGCGTCCGTTCTCCTTCGAGGGCAAGCGCCGCGGAAACCAGGCCGAGGCCGGAATCGCCTCACTCCGCGAATCGTGCGACACCCTGATCGTGATCCCGAACGACCGCCTGCTGCACCTCGGTGACGCACAGGTCAGCCTCATGGACGCCTTCCGCAGCGCCGATGAAGTCTTGCTAAATGGTGTGCAGGGCATCACCGACCTCATCACCACACCCGGCCTGATCAACGTCGACTTTGCCGACGTTAAGGGCGTCATGAGCGACGCTGGCAGCGCGCTGATGGGCATCGGCGCCGCACGCGGCGAAGGTCGTGCACGCAAGGCCGCCGAGTCGGCCATCAATTCGCCGCTTCTGGAAGCGTCGATGGAGGGCGCGCGCGGCGTGCTGCTGTCAATCGCGGGCGGCAGCGATCTGGGCCTCTTCGAGATCAACGACGCGGCGTCGCAGGTTCAGGAAGCCGCACACGAAGACGCCAACATCATTTTCGGCACCGTCATTGACGACAATCTCGGCGACGAAGTCCGCGTGACTGTTATCGCTGCCGGCTTCGACAACTCCGGGTCGTCGCAGAAGGCCGCGCCGCCGGTCGGACAGCACGCCGCCGCGAGCAAGGCCAACATCAGCAATGCGACCGCTGGTGAAACCTCACGGCCCAGTGTCAACGACCCGCTGTTTAATCGGGACAGCAACCAGGCCAATCCGTTCAGTGAACCCGCGCCGCGTCGCAATGCGATCCGCCTCGACGACGATGACGTCGACGTTCCCGATTTCATGAAGTGAGCCGGCACAGCAGCGGAGAACGTACTTAAGCGGAGAACGTACTTAACCAGTGGAAAAGCCTTTCAAAATCCGGCGCGCGGTCACCTCGCGCGCCGGAGGCGTGTCTGTCGCGCCCTATGATTCCTTTAATCTTGGCGATCACGTCGGTGACGATCCGACGGCGGTAGCCGCAAATCGGGACCGCCTGGCGCAGGGCCTCGGCGTCGCGCCGGAGCGGGTGGTGTGGATGGAGCAACTCCACACTCGAACGATCACCGTCGTCGATGGTCCGGTCGCCGAACCTGTGCCCGCCACGGACGGACTGGTGACCAACCAGAAGGATTTGGTCCTCGCGGTTTTGACCGCGGATTGCGTCCCTGTGCTGCTCAGCGATGAGGA
This sequence comes from Gordonia sp. 34D, assembly GCF_056682775.1. Classification (NCBI taxonomy): domain Bacteria; kingdom Bacillati; phylum Actinomycetota; class Actinomycetes; order Mycobacteriales; family Gordoniaceae; genus Gordonia; species Gordonia sp. 34D. The sequence goes on from NZ_CM155293.1 coordinate 668,275, forward strand.
AGCCGGGGTAATTGCCGCGGTTCACGCCGGTCGGGTGGGCGCACGCGTCGGCATTGTGCCCGCGGCGCTGCGAACCATGGTCCAACTCGGTGCGCGGATGGACCGGATTGGGGCCTTCCTTGGACCTGCTGCCGGCGGCGACCGCTACGAAGTTCCGCCAGCCATGGCCGCCGATGTGGAAAAGCATCTGCCAGGCAGTATGAGTCGCACCAAGAAGGGCACCACGGGTCTCGATCTGCGCGCAGGCATTCGAAGGCAACTCCTCGAGGCTGGCGTTTCCGGGGTAGCAATGGATCCGCGCGAAACCATTGGCGACCCGATGCTTTTTAGCCACCGACGCGGGGCTCCGACAGGGCGCATGGCGTCCGTGATTTGGATGGATACCTCCGAGGCGCGGAAATGACCGTGCGGTCAGCCGCCGAAGGCGCCGACGATCCGCGCACGCAAGACCTGAAAAACGCTCTGGTTCGCACGCGGGAGCGTATTGCCGCGGCGGCGGAAGCAGCGGGCCGCGAGGCGGACGAGGTAGAACTGCTCGTCGTCACAAAATACTTTCCCGCCGATGATGTCGTGCGACTGATCGATTTAGGGGAACGGGAATTTGGTGAGTCGCGCGAGCCCGAGGCCAGTCGGAAAGTGGCTGCGGTTCGCGCCGAGCGGAGTGACATTTCCTTCACGACCGACATGATCGGGAGCGTGCAGCGCAAGAAGGCCGGGTCCGTAGCTCGGTGGGCGCGCCGCGTCCATTCAGTGGACTCGCTCAAATTGGTCGAAGCCTTTGATGGTGCGGCGACGCGCGCGCTTGACGCGGGTGAGCGCAGCACGGCTCTCGGCGTCTTGTTGCAGGTCAGCTTGGACGGCGATCCGGGTCGGGGCGGTCTGCCCGCCGTTGAGTTGGCCGCTGCTGCCGACCGAGTTCTTGCCTGTCCGTCATCGTTGCGTTTGGACGGACTCATGCTGATTGCACCGCTCGGCATGGAGCCCGACGCTGCGATGTCACGGCTCGCACATATCCATTCTGACTTTGTGCGCCGCTATCCCGGTGCCGTCGAGTTGTCGGCGGGGATGAGTGGCGACATGGAATCAGCTATTGCGCACGGATCCACATGTGTGCGTGTCGGAACCGCAATCATGGGCCCGCGGCCGATACTCTCGCTTTAGTCACACTGGTCACAACAGAACCACTGGCCATCAGGCGTAGCACTAAACACACCAATCGCAGGACCGTTCAGGAAGGCTCGTAATGACGACGATGCAGAAGTTCAAGGCATATTTCGGCATGGTGCCTCCGAGCGAGTTCGAGGACGACTACCTGGCCGATCCTGAAGATCAGCAAGCTTTGTCGGCGCGAGAGCGCGCCTACATGGACAAGTACCGCAGCGATGCCACCCGCGACGACGCCTATTACGGCAACGGCGCGTTCCGCGAGGACGCTGACCGCGACTACCGCGAGTCAGAGTTCCGTGAGCCAGAATTTCGGGAGCACGACTACCGGGAGCAGGGTTACCGAGACGCTCGGGTTCGCGGCGAGGCTGAGCAGCGGTTCCGTGAATCGTCGTACCGTGAATCGGAATTCATCCGTTCGGGCGACGAGCGCGGATTTTCCCCGCGCGTCGAGACTGATCGTCCTTACGTCGGCAGTCGGCGAGCATCTGAGCCCGACTCGGTTCGACGCCTCGCGCCGCTCAACCGATCGTCGAACGTATCCGTCCGCGGTGCCAACGCGGTCGCGCTTGATTCGCAAACCGATCTCGATCCCCAGTCGGAGAGTGTGATGAAGAAGATCTCGACGCTCCGTCCCAGCGACTACTCCGAGGCGCGCACCATCGGCGAGCGGTTCCGCGACGGTAGCCCAGTCATTATTGATCTCGCCGACATGAGCAACGACGAAGCTAAGCGTCTCGTTGACTTCGCCGCCGGCCTGGTCTTCGCGCTGCGCGGCTCGTTCGACAAGGTCGCGACTAAGGTCTTCCTGCTTTCGCCCGTCGGCGTCGATGTCTCGCCCGAGGAGCGTCGCCGAATCGCAGAGAGCGGCTTCTACAGCCCGTCCTGACCTCTTTCCAGCATGCTTCCTTGCTGCGCCGCTCCGGATTACCGGGGCGGCGCGGCGCATTCCGGGTAGATCAGGCACTCTTGTGTAGTGAGTACCTTTCTGTGGATCTTGTACCTGGCACTGTTCTGTTACGTCGTGCTGATGCTGAGTCGGTTCGTCATCGAGATGGTGCAGTCGTTTGCGCACCGCTGGCGCCCGTCCGGGGCCGCGGTGGTGGTGATTGAAGTGATCTTTACGGTCACCGATCCGCCGGTGAAGCTGCTCCGCAAGCTGATTCCGCCACTGTCCCTGGGGCCAGTGAGACTGGATTTGTCATTGATGATCGTGATGATTGTGATGATGATCCTGATGAACGTCGTCGGCGGGTTTGCTCGCAGCGTCTCGTAAATCACCTTATTGTCATTAAGGTGATGTCGCTGGTGAGGGTCAAAGATGGCCAAGTTGGCTGTTCGACACGGCTAGTTGCCTCCGAACGAACGATTTCGACGATTTGGCCTAGATTTGATTGCGAACAGGACGCGGGGAGGAAACACTACTTGGTCCTGAAGTGACAAGATGACACGCTAGTTACGCAGTGGTACTGGTATTAATAGAAATGCGATAAAGATTGGGACGTGTTCGTGCTTGTTTGGGCGGCACGGTTTCCTCTCTGACCGCGACAGAATACGACGTGTCGGGAACGGCACGCGGAAATCACCAAGGGGAGAGGCGAAATGCGGCTCACACCAGCTGATGTGCATAACGTCGCGTTCAGCAAACCGCCGATCGGTAAGCGCGGTTACAACGAAGATGAAGTCGATCAGTTCCTCGACTTCGCTGAAGCTGAACTCGCACGTCTGATCGACGAGAACGCGGATCTGCGGCAGCGCGTTAGCGAACTCGAGACCGAGCTCGCAGATGCACGCGCCAACGCTGCGGGCGGACACACCCAAGCGTTCGCGGCAGTGCCCGAGCCTCAGGCTGCGCCTCCGGCCCCGGAGCCGGTCGCTGCGCCCGCCATGCCCGACGAAGAAGCCAGTATTCGTGCAGCACGCGTCCTCGCCTTGGCGCAGGACACCGCAGACCGGGTCACCGGTACCGCCCGCGGTGAAGCCGAAAGCATGATGTCTGAGGCTCGCAATCGCTCGGACGCGATGGTCAGCGAAGCGCAGGCCAACGCCGACGCCACGCTTGCCGATGCTCGTCAGCGGAGCGAAGCGCTGCTGGCCGACGCACAGACCCGCGCGGAGACGCAGGTGCGTCAGGCACAGGAACGCGCCGACTTCCTGCAGCGCGATGCGGAGCAGAAGCACACCGAAATCATGACCACGATCAACCAGCAGCGTTCGGTGCTGGAAGGTCGTATCGAGCAGCTCAAGACCTTCGAGCGCGAATACCGCACCCGACTCAAGACCTACCTCGAATCGCAGCTCGAAGAACTGCAGCAGCGCGGTAGTGCCGCGCCCGTCGAGAACGGTCAAGCCGGGTATGCGCCGGAAAATGGTCAGGCCGGGTACGCGCCCGAGAGCGGTTACCCGCAGGGCTAACCGGGCTAAACTCGACGTGAAAATGAATTCCTACACCGATCCGACGAGGGTGACATGCTGAGCATTGCATTGGGGGCCACCCTCGTCGGTTTCGCCCTGCTCGTGGTCGCACTGGTGACTGCCAATCTTGGATTGGCAATCGCCTGTGTAGCGGTCTGCGTCGTGGGCTTGATCCTCCTGCTCGTCGACACCATCCGCGCCAACCGGCGCGGACACGGCAACGTCGACGACGATCCACTCTTCACCATTCGCGGGCGGGAATCCGTGGCTCGCGAAGAACCGCTGGAGGCCAGCCTCGCCGAAGACGATGTCGCCGGTGATGACCTCGCTGACGACGCTGGCGACAACGGCTTCGATGAGGCCGATACCGAAAACCCGCAGTCCGGATATTCCCGGGATCCCGGCTATCCACGGATCGGTCAGTCTGATGGTCTCGGATCGGTCGTGGTCCCCGCTGACGAGCAAGTGCTCGGTGACGGCACACCCACCGGCCCAAATCTGATGGATCCCGACACGACCGAAAGCAATCCGGGCGGCGGTGACGTGAACGACTACCTGCGGTCGACCGGATCTTTCCCGGTGCAACCGCCAGCAACTGCTGCCGCTCCGGTGGTGCCGCAAGCACCCGCACCGGCCGCACCGCGATTTACGCCCGGACCGCCAGTCGGATCCGAGTCGGGTCAGCAACCCGCCGTTCAGGACCCGATCAGCGGACCGCACCCGACGATTCCGGACCAGTATGTCGGACGCCGACGGCTCGCGGACGATCCGACCGACGACATCGTCGTGCGGTCTTCGGACCCGGATCTGCCCGCAATGCAGTTTGTGTGGGAAGACCCGTCGACGACGAACCCACCCAACAACCAGGGCTAAGCACCTCGTAGCGATTGCGCCCCCGGGAATATCCCGGGGGCGCAATCGCTTGACAGGGGCACATCGTGGTTGCAGTACAATCAACAATCGAAACAGAATCTCGACAGCGTTGACCCGGCTATCACCGGCGAGCTCCCGGAAGAACCGATCACGCAACCGCGGTTGCCGATCTCAGTAGAACCGGGCGGGTTCGGCCCGACACAGCCGTCCAATGAGAGGCATGTCCAGCAGGGCATGCAAGCGGGGTGGTACCGCGCGCAGCCACTGACCCACACTGGGTCTGGGCCAGGCGTCCCCGTGCCGACAGAGCTGAAGAACATCAGCACGCACCAGGCACGAGGAGTAGCGCGTGAGCGACCACCACCCAGATCCAGTAGAGAACGCAACAGGCCGTGCCTACCCGATCGTCGACTTGACCGACGGCACCGGGCGGGGTGCGCCGTCATTCCCGAAGGTCGAAGAGACCGTCCTGTCGTACTGGGACACCGACGACACCTTCAAAGCATCGATCGCGAACCGCGAGGGTGCCGAAGAGTTTGTTTTCTACGACGGTCCTCCCTTCGCCAACGGACTGCCGCACTACGGGCACCTCCTCACTGGCTACGTCAAAGACGTCGTGCCGCGGTACCAGACCATGCGCGGTAAGAAGGTCGAGCGCCGATTTGGTTGGGACACGCACGGTTTGCCCGCAGAACTCGAAGCAGAGCGGCAGTTGGGGATCACCGACAAGTCGGAGATCGAAAAGATGGGCGTCGACAAGTTCAACGCCTACTGCCGCGACTCGGTGCTCCGGTACACGGGCGAGTGGCGCGACTACGTGACCCGCCAGGCACGCTGGGTCGACTTTGACAACGACTACAAAACCCTCGACGTGGATTTCATGGAGTCGGTGATGTGGGCGTTCAAGAGCCTGTACGACAAGGGTCTCGTGTACCAGGGCTACCGCGTCCTGCCGTACTCCTGGTATGAGCAAACGCCGTTGAGTAACCAGGAGTCCAAGCTGGACGACGCCTACCGCATGCGGCAGGACCCAGCCGTCACCGTCACGATGCCGCTGTCGGTACCGGGCAGCCCGCTCGACGGCGTCAACGCGCTGATCTGGACGACCACTCCGTGGACGCTGCCGTCGAACTTAGCGATCGCCGTGCACCCCACCACCGAATACTCGCATGTGCGGGCCGAAAACGGTCGGGAGTACCTACTGGCGACCGCACTCGTCGGGGCGTACGCGAAGGAACTCGGCGACGTGGAACCCGTCGCGACTTACCAGGGCAGTGACCTGGCGGGACTGTCGTACCAGCCGCCGTTTGACTTCTTCCTCGGACACGAAAACGGTCACCAAGTCCTGCTTGCCGACTACGTGACGACCGACAGCGGAACCGGCGTTGTGCACTTGGCGCCGGCTTTCGGTGAAGAGGATATGGATGTTGCGACCGCCAACGGCATCGAGGTGGTTCAGCCACTCGACCCGGGTGGCCGCTTCACCGAGATGGTTCCGCCGTACCAGGGGCAGATGGTCTTCGATGCCAACCCGGCGATCATCAAGGACCTCAAGGCCGCCGGGCGGATCCTGCGACACGAGACGATCGAGCACTCGTACCCGCACTCGTGGCGGTCGGGTCAGCCCCTGATCTACATGGCGGTTCCGTCGTGGTTCGTCGCCGTCACTCAGATCAAGGAGCGGATGCTGGAACTCAACCAGCAGATGACGTGGTCGCCATCGCATATCCGCGACGGCCAGTTTGGCAAGTGGCTTGAGGGTGCGCGCGACTGGAACATCAGCCGCAACCGCTACTGGGGTGCGCCGATCCCCGTGTGGGTCTCGGACAACCCCGAATACCCGCGCGTTGACGTCTACGGCAGCCTCGATCAGCTGGAACAGGATTTCGGAGCCCGGCCCGACGATATGCACCGACCGTTCATCGACGAGCTGACGCGCCCAAACCCGGACGATCCGACAGGCAAGTCGACAATGCGTCGTGTCCCCGAGGTGTTGGACTGCTGGTTTGAGTCGGGTTCCATGCCGTTCGCGCAGGTCCACTATCCTTTCGAGAACACCGACTGGTTCGACGGCAACCCGGCTACGGGCGAGGTCGCCCACAATCCGGGTGACTTCATCGTCGAATACAACGGTCAGACACGCGGATGGTTCTACAACCTGCACGTGCTGGCGACTGCACTCTTCGATCGGCCAGCTGTCCGGACGGTCGCCGCGCACGGCATCGTCCTCGGCGACGACGGTCAAAAGATGAGCAAGTCGAAGCGCAACTACCCGGACGTCAACGAGGTCTTCGATCGTGACGGCTCGGATGCGATGCGGTGGTTCCTGATGGCGAGCCCGATCTTGCGTGGCGGCAACCTGGTGGTCACCGAACGCGGTATCCGCGAAGGTGTGCGTCAGGCACTGCTGCCGATGTGGAATGCCTACAGCTTCTTGCAGTTGTACGCGGACCGTCCGGCCACGTGGCGGACCGATTCAACGTCGATTCTCGATCGGTACATCCTGGCGAAGCTCGCCGTGACGCGTGACGAGATGACCGATGCCCTCGACGTTTACGACATCGCCGGTGCCTGCGAATCGTTCCGGGAGTTCTGCGAATCTCTGACCAACTGGTATGTGCGACGCTCGCGTGCACGCTTCTGGGCTGGTCAGGACGTAGATCCGGACGCCTTCGATACCTTGTACACCGTGCTTGAGGTGGCCGGGCGTCTGGCAGCACCATTGCTGCCGTTGGCGACCGAAGCTATGTGGCGTGGGCTGACCGGTGAGCGTTCGGTGCACCTGACGGATTGGCCGACGGCCGAAGAACTGCCGGCGGACCCGGATCTCGTTGGTGCGATGGACCAGGTTCAGGAAGTGTGTTCGGTCGCGTCGAGTGTCCGCAAGGCAAACCAACTGCGCGTGCGACTGCCGCTGTCGGAGTTGACGGTCGCCTCGCCGAAGGCGGCGCTCATGGCACCGTATGTCGACCTGATCGCCGAGGAAATGAACGTTAAGAACGTGGTCCTCTCCGACGACGTCGACTCGGTTGGTCGTGTCGAGGTGGCGGTGAACGCTCGTGCGGCCGGTCCGCGCATCGGTAAGGACGTGCAGCGGGTCATCAAGGCCGTGAAGTCCGGCAATTGGGAGTTTGGTGTTGATGCCGAGACCGGCGAGCAGACCGTGGTCGCCGATGGCATCGAGCTGAAGGGGGAGGAGTTCTCCCGGAAACTGGTTGCGGTGGCACCGGATTCGACGGCGGAGATGCCCGGTGGCGTCGGCCTCGTCGTCTTGAATACTGAGGTGACTCCGGAACTGGAGGCCGAGGGATGGGCCAAGGACCGGATCCGTGAACTGCAGGATGCGCGACGAAACTTCGGTTTGGAGATCTCCGACCGCATCTCGGTGCGCATGGTGGTCCCGGAGGATTGCCTCGATACCGCACAGACACACGCCGCTTTGATCGCCGGTGAAGTGTTGGCGACGTCGTTCACCGTCGAAACCGGTGCCCCCGCCTCGACTGAACTCAGTCACGGCGTCAGCGTCGATCTGGCCAAGGCTACCGACTAGCCCCGAGCGCTCCGCGCCCGCCGTTCCCGCATGATGCGTTGATTCCCGCTACACGTCAGACGTGTAGCGGGAATCAACGCATCATGCGGGAAGTCAGGGCAGGGGGGTGGGGGTCGGGTACCTCGGGGCGAGGCCGTCACCGCTTGAGGTTCCCCGCAGTCGGCGGCCGAGCCACGGCGCAGCGAAACCGCTCGCCCAGGCAAGGTTGTCGGACAACTGCTCGACGGTCGACGGGGTTGTTGGGGCAGGCAACTCCATAGGCGTGAGGGCATGGTCAACGCCGACTGCCTCAAGGACGGCTATCGCCATCCGCTGATGACCGATCGACGACATATGCAGTCGGTCGAAGGCCCACAGCCGCCGATCCCGGTAATCGGGGATGCGCCAGAAGTCGACGATCGTCGCGCCGTGCCGATCGGCGATACTGCGCACCCCCTCGTTGTAGATCGCAAACCGGCCGCGCAAGGCACTGAACAACGGCCAGCCACCCGGATCGTGCGCGGTAAACATCACGACGGTCGCACCCGACTGCGTCAACCGAGCGATCGCGGCGTCATACTCGTCCAGCAACGCATCAAGGTCGACGCTCAGCCGCAAAATATCGTTGGCGCCGGCATAGATCGAAGCGAGATCTGGTCGCAAAGCAATCGCGGCGTCGATCTGCTCAGCGACGATTGGGCCGAGCTTGCGACCGCGAATGGCCAAATTCGCATACTCGGACGCGGGATCGAGGCGGCTAAGTTCGGCAGCGACGCGGTCGGCCCAACCGCGAACTCCGTTTGGTAGCTCCGGGGCCGGATCGCCAACACCTTCGGTAAACGAGTCGCCCAGGGCGACAAAACGCTGAAAACTCACGCGCTCCAGGCTACCGGCAACACGGGCACAGGGACGTCGCCGTGCAGTGGACTGGCGATAGAATTGATCCATGGACGTCGATGACCTCGAAAAACTTCAGCGCTGGGAAGACAACGGTGCTCAGTGGGACGTCATTTCTCTCCGCAGCGACTCGGCAGTCATCGCCCTATTGCGCTGCGATGCTGGCGAAGAAGTCGAACGCTTCACGACCACCGATCCCCGCGTTCTCGATCGGTGCCGACACAAACGTGGCTAATTCGGCGAGCGGTCGCGATGCGGCAAGCGGGACCGATTCCGAGCGGAGCGCCCGCTGGGTGATGCACATCGACATGGATGCCTTCTTCGCATCGGTGGAGCAACTGACTCGCCCAACGCTCGCGGGCCGACCGGTCCTGGTAGGCGGGGCAGGGGGGCGTGGCGTCGTCGCGGGTGCCAGCTACGAATCACGCGTCTACGGTGCGCGGTCGGCGATGCCTATGCATCAGGCCCGACGCCTGGTGGGCGGAACCGCGGTGGTCGTGCCACCGCGCGGCGGCGTGTACTCCGTGGTGTCCCAGCGCGTCTTCGGGATCTTGCGAACGTTCATCCCCATCATCGAAACCCTCTCGTTCGATGAGGCCTTCGGCGAACCAACCGAACTGGCCGGGGCGAGTGCGGCGGAGGCAGCAGATTTTGCCGAGCGAGTCCGGACGGTAATCCGAGAACAGACCGGGCTGCCCGCATCGGTGGGTTTCGGGTCGGGCAAACAGATCGCCAAGATCGCCTCAGGAATGGCGAAACCCGATGGGGTGAAAGTGATTTCGCCGTCTGTTGAGCTCGGTTTTCTGCAGGGACTGCCGGTGCGGAAGCTGTGGGGAGTTGGCCCGGTGACCGGGGATCGGTTGGCCCGACTGGGAATTGAAACAATTGGGCAACTGGCGGCGCTCGCCGAAGCGGAAGTGACATCGGTTCTCGGTGCGACGGTGGGGCCCGCGCTGCACCGACTGGCCCGCGGGATCGACGAGCGTCCGGTGACAGAACGTGCCGAGAGTAAGCAAATCAGTGCCGAGACGACCTTCGCCGTCGACATTGTCGACATGGCCAACCTTCGTTCCGCAGTCGCCGGTGCCGCGGCGCATGCCCATCGACGTCTGCTCAATGACGGTCGTGGGGCGCGAACCGTCGTGGTGAAACTGCGGCGGTCGGACATGTCGATTCTGACCCGATCGATCACACTGCCTGCCGCGACCACCGAGCTAGAGACGCTGACTGCGGCGGCATACCGGGTGACGCTGGACCCACTCGTCGTCGGCCCGATACGGCTCGTCGGGGTTGGCTACTCGGGGCTGTCGACCACCCAGCAGGAGTCGCTGTTTCCCGAACTCGACGAGGAACCAGAACCAATTGACGGTCTCGACGAGACAGCGCCGATGGCCGACGCCGACGCGTCGCCAGAACCGGCAAAGCTTCAGCAATGGCCAACGGGGACAGATGTTTTCCATCCCGACCACGGTCACGGGTGGGTGCAGGGCGGCGGCCACGGATTCGTCACTGTCCGATTTGAAACACGTGCCACCGGCCCGGGCCGGGCACATACCTTTCGACTTCCGGAGCCCACGCTGGTCCGGGCTGACCCACTGGACAGCCTCGCCTGGGATCTAACAGGCGAAGAATCTCCGGAGCCGTAGTTCAGGCTGGCGCGGAGGCGTCGAAGAAGGCCTTTACGGCCTCGCCGCTGGCACCTGCCGAGAGCAAGGCGATCAGCGCCATGCGTGCCTGCGGTGCGCGCAGCCACGGGGAAAACACCGCCCCGGCCCGCGCGAGGTCGACGCCACCGCCACCACCGCCGTATGTCGGCTGGACCTCGCCATAGGGCACGCGTGTCGATACCACCACCGGCACCGAGCGGTTAACCGCGAGGTTCACCTCGGCCGTGATGTCCGGGTGAGTATTGCCCGATCCGGTGGCCGACAGCACGATCCCGGCGGCCCGTTGTGCGACTGCAGAGGCGATGGTGCCGGGAGAGACTCCGGGATACAGGGCCAGTAGATCTACACGTGCAGGATGGCCCTCCGGTAGTACATCAGAGACCAGTGGTCGCGGCAGGTTGGTATGGACGGTGTCGAATGCGATGAGGTCGGTGGTGGAGGTCTTAAATGCGCCGCGGGCACCTAACACGCGGCCCCCAAGCGCGACCAGAACACCGCGGCCACGCGAATCAGCATCGGCGGCCAGCGCGACGGCCGCGGCAATGTTGGCCGGCCCGTCGGAGAGACGGTGATCAGCGGGGAACTGGGCGCCGGTGAACACGACAGGCCGCGGGTCAGCGGCATAAACGTCGGCGAGAAAAGCAGTCTCTTCTAAAGTGTCAGTCCCGTGCGTCACCACCACTCCGGTCACGGCAGGATCGTTCAGTGCCTCGGCGATAGCTGCGACGATCGTGAACTGATCGCGGACCGTCATCGCCGATGAGTCTTTCACCATCAGTTCCATGGGCTGCACCACCACGTCACCGGCAACGTCCGGCAGCAGGTCCGCAGCATGCAAAACGGGGACCGCGCCGTCGTCGGTGGTGCGGGAAGCGGCGGTGCCGCCAGTGGTGATCATCACGACTTGACGAGTACTCATGGGGGCAATTCTTCCATCCCGCACCGAATAATGTGCGCAGGTCGCTTGGTGCTGACGAGACACATGAGACAACGCTGAGAGAGTCTGAGAGCAAGTTAGGTAACTGCGCACATCGCCGGGACTTTGGCATAGTGGTTTGAGTTCGGGCCTTGGGGCCCGCTTAGTACTAACCAATGTGAGGACATTTTCGGTGAAGATTCGTAAATTCGTGACCGGTGCCGTAATCGCCGGAGCTGTTGCGGCGACCGCGGCATGTGGCGGTAACGATGCAGTGACGCCTCCGGTTCCGACTGCAACCTCGAGCAGTGCGGCCGCGACAACCGCGGCGACCGGCACCGAGGCCGAGCTGACGAACCCGAAGAAGGTGCCCAGCGTTGCGGCGCTGAACGACATGCTGCAGGAAGCGCTCGATCCGTCGATCAAGCCGGCAGACAAGGTGCAGCTCGTCGAGGGTGCCGAGGTTGACCCCGACCTGTTCAAGGAACTGGTGAAGGCCAAGAAGGACAACCCGGACGTTACCTACCAGATCAAGCGTCCGGTCCAGAAGGCTGGCCCCAACCGGGCCAAGGTGAAGGTTGAGATCAAGCTTCCCAACAACCCGCCAACCAAGATCGACGCGTCCATCGTGTTCGACGACGGTCGCTGGAAGTTGTCGAAGCAGACCGTCTGCCCGCTGCTAAGCCAGGCCGACGTGAAGTCGCCACTTTGTGCGGAGACCGGCTCGAGCACCAAGAAGAAGGCTCCGAGCACCAGCAAGTCAGCGGGATAACCCGCCGCTGAAGACTCTTCACCCTCGCCGGGTGGGCGCTATTTTGTCGCCTTCCAGGTGAGGGTGAACTTGTTCTGCTGCAGGATTGGCCGGTTGGCGTCATCGCCGACCAACTCGCGGCCCCCCTTGACAGCGAGACTTCCGGCGACCGGGAAGCGTTTCGTCAAGTCGACGGTCAGCGTGCCCGAGCCACTCATCGAGAACCGGGAAATGTGCAGTTTGTCGTCCGAGCCGGGGATCGAGAAGATCGAGTTCACCGGGGTCTCGTCGATTTTCACATCGAGGGTTACCACGTTGCCGTCGCGGCGAGCCAGCGTCACGTTCATCGTTTGGGTGACGGTCGCCGCTGCCGACACCGTACGGACCGACGTCCACGTGGCACCAGCCCCAACAGGCGAGGTTGGCAACGGAACCGAATAGTTCAGTGCCTCCAGTAGGGACTGTTCAAGCGCGCTGCGCGCTGGCGACTGCGATCCATCGGTTGGCTTCAACCGCAGGCGGGTCGGCACCATGCCGTCCGTGTACGACAGCCCGCCCGTCGAACCGTCGAGCTCGGGGAGTAGTTCACTGAGCTCAAGATCCTTACTGGTCGGGGAACCGATGGAGAATTCCAGGCTCGACGGATCGTCGCAGATCGTGCGGGCGGTAATCGGTGTCGCCAACTGCTGCTGCGTCCGCTGCACCTGGTTGGCGTCGGACCCACGGTCGGTCGGCGCGATGCTCGCCTCCAACGACGACGTTGTCAACGTCACTTTCTGCGGGGCTGTGGTTGCCGGTACGACTGCCAGTTCTTGCGCGGGACCGGTCCCCGGCGACACGAGCTTCACTTCGGGCGTCGACAGCGAAATGGGGCGGGCACCGTCGGTCCGACTGGCGGCGGTTGGCGCGCAGGGGCCGTCGTCTGCGGTGTCGTCCGAGGAACAGGCGGTAATGCCACCCGCAATAACGAGGGCGGCCGCCGTCACCCCGAAGGCTCGCCGTACCGATTTCGGTGTGTACGCAATTGCCGAAGACGGCCGGTGCACGAAGACTGACGCGTTGCTCACGAAAGCCACAGTAGTGGGTCCGTTTGCGCGTCAGAGAGGTCCCCGCGCCGGGCGAGTTCGGCGTTGGCGGCCTCAGCGTGGACAATTGACGATATGAGTGAACCCGAGGCGCCGCGCGTCGAAGCGTCGAAGCGTCGGGGCGGGGTCGCGTTGATCCCCGTCCTGATTGGTGTGGCTGTTGCTGCTTACCTGATCGATGTGCTGAGCAAGGTGCTGGTCGTTGCCACGATGGAGCCGTATCAGACGGTGTCGGTGATCGGTGACTTCCTTACGTTTCGACTCATCCGCAACAGCGGCGCGGCCTTCTCGATGGCCACGGGCTATACCTGGGTGTTGACGTTTGTTGCGCTGGCGATTGTGGTGGTGATTGCCCGCTATGCCAAGCGGCTCGGCTCCCTCGGCTGGGTAATCGGACTCGGATTGGTCCTGGGCGGTGCGCTCGGCAACCTGACCGACCGCATGCTGCGCGATCCGGGACCGCTTCGCGGCCACGTCGTCGACTTCATTCAGGTCGGCAGTTGGTGGCCGACGTTCAACATGGCAGACTCCGCTGTCGTCTGCGGCGCGATCCTGCTGGTGGTCCTGACACTTCTCGGCTACGACTACGACGGCAGTCGTACCGGCTGGGCGGCACGAAACGATCCCGACGACGCCGAGACCGACTCCGAGGCAGACACCACTTCCGCAAACAATGATGGAGATGCGAATGCGTGATTCACGGGCAATGCCGGTTCCCGACGGGCTGCAGGGGATGCGCGTCGACGCCGGAGTGGCCCGGGTGCTCGGCCTTTCGCGCACGGTGGCCGCGAATCTGGCAGACGCCGGTGACATCTTCGTCGACGGCGTCGCCGTCGGTAAGTCGCACAAACTCGTGGCAGGCACCTGGCTCGACGTGACGTTGCCCGCGCCCGAGCAACCGCTCACGGTGGAGCCGACTCCCGTCGAAGACCTCAAAATCCTCTATCAAGACGATGACATCATTGTTGTCGACAAGCCGGCCGGGGTTGCCGCGCATCCGTCGCTGGGGTGGACGGGTCCAACGGTGAACGGGGCACTTGCGGCCGCCGGGTTCCGCATTTCCACGTCGGGCGCACACGAGCGTCAGGGCATTGTCCACCGGCTCGACGCTGGCACTTCGGGCGTGATGGTCGTGGCGGCTTCCGAACACGCTTACACGCTGCTGAAGCGGGCATTCAAGGAGCGCACTGTCGACAAGCGTTATCACGCTTTGGTGCAGGGGCATCTGGATCCGCTCTCGGGCACGATTGATGCCGACATTGGGCGACACCCCGGCGGGGAGTGGCGGTTCGCGGTGACAGCCAATGGGCGTCCGTCGATTACGCACTACGACACCATTGAAATGTTTGCTGCGGCCTCGTTGCTCGACGTGCACCTGGAGACCGGGCGCACGCACCAGATTCGTGTGCACTTCTCCGCGATGCATCACCCATGCTGTGGGGACCCGACGTACGGTGCGAACCCGAAGTTGGCGGCACGGCTCGGACTGATTCGTCAGTGGCTACATGCGCGGAAGTTGGGTTTCGCTCACCCCGCCGATGGTCGTTACGTTGAGTTCGAAGCCGACTATCCCGAAGACTTGCAGCACGCTTTGGACGTCTTGCGCGAATCGTAGGCCAGGGCCGACAGTTGGGCCCGTCCTGCCTCATCTGTCACAGGTCAGCGCGCCGGGGAGATCTTGTCAGAGGTCTTCTCTAAAGTGGAGGCACCGCAGGCGGATCGCGGTCGCGGGATGAAAATCATGGCGATCGCAGTTCCATTGCAGGACAAGGTTTCTGTTATCGGTGTTTGTTTTGTAGAGGAGTTGCTGCGTGTCCGGGTCGTTCGTTCATCTTCACAACCACACCGAATATTCGATGCTCGACGGTGCGGCGAAGATGTCGCCGCTGTTCGACGAAGCCGAGCGACTGGGAATGACCGCCATCGGCATGACCGACCACGGCAACATGTTCGGTGCTAGCGAGTTCTACAACACCGCAAAAAAGCACGGCGTCAAACCGATCATCGGCATCGAGGCTTACGTTGCCCCCGACTCCCGTTTCAACACCAAGCGCGTGCTGTGGGGTACGCGAGATCAAAAATCCGACGACGTGTCCGGTTCCGGTGCGTACACGCACATGACGATGGTCGCCGAGAATGCCACCGGGCTGCGCAACCTCTTCAAGTTGTCCTCACTGGCGTCCACCGAAGGTCAACTCGGTAAATGGCCGCGGATGGACGCCGAGATCATCGCCCAGCACGCCGAAGGCATCATCGCGACGACGGGTTGCCCGTCCGGCGAGATCCAGACCCGTCTGCGACTGGGCCACGATGCCGAAGCATTTGAGGCCGCAGGTAAATGGCAGGAGATCTTCGGCAAGGAGAACTTCTACCTGGAACTGATGGAGCACGGCCTGGAGATTGAGCGCCGCGTCCGCACCGGCCTGCTCGACATCGGCAACAAACTGGGCATTAAACCCCTGGTGACCAACGACTGCCACTACGTCACCCGCGGGCACGCCGAGGCCCACGAAGCACTACTGTGCCTGCAAACCGGCAAAACGCTATCCGACCCAACTCGCTTCAAGTTCGACGGCGACGGCTACTACCTCAAGTCCGCCGAGGAGATGCGTGCCCTCTGGGACGACGTCGTTCCCGGCGGCTGCGACAACACGCTCGAAATTGGCGAGCGCGTGCAGTCTTACGAGGACGTCTACAGCCACCACGACCGCATGCCGATCTTCCCGGTTCCCGAGGGTTACACCCAGGAGACATGGCTGGCCAGGGAAGTCATGGCCGGACTGGATCGTCGATTCGACGGTCGCCCCACCGACGAATACATCGCCCGTGCCGAGTACGAACTCCGCGTCATCAACCAGATGGGGTTCCCCGCCTACTTCCTCGTCGTCGGCGACCTCATCGCCCACGCCCTTGAAGTCGGCATCCGCGTCGGCCCCGGACGAGGTAGCGCCGCCGGTTCGTTGGTCGCATACGCGATGGGCATCACCAACATCGACCCCATCCCGCACGGTCTGCTGTTTGAGCGGTTCCTGAACCCTGAGCGCGTATCGATGCCCGATATCGATATCGACTTCGACGACCGTCGTCGTGGCGAAATGATCACCTATGCCTCCAAGAAGTGGGGACACGACAAGGTCGCGCAGGTCATCACGTTCGGCACCATTAAGACGAAGGCAGCGATTAAGGACTCCGCCCGCGTCCAGTTCGGTCAGCCGGGCTTCGCTATCGCCGACCGCATCACCAAGGCGCTGCCTCCGCCCATCATGGCCAAGGACATCCCGGTGTGGGGCATCACCGACCCGAAACACGAGCGGTACTCGGAGGCAACCGAGGTCCGCACGCTCATCGAGACCGACCCTGACGTCAAGCGAATCTATGACACCGCGCTCGGCCTTGAGGGGCTGGTTCGCAACGCAGGTGTGCACGCCTGCGCGGTCATCATGTCGAGCGAGCCGCTGACCGACGCAATCCCGGTATGGAAGCGCCCACAGGACGGTGCCATCATCACCGGCTGGGATTACCCATCATGTGAGGCCATCGGCCTGCTGAAGATGGACTTCCTGGGCTTGCGCAACCTCACCGTCATCGGTGACGCCCTTGAGAACATCAAGGCCAACCGCGGGATCGACATCGATCTCGACAAGCTCCCACTGGAAGACACAGCGACCTACGAGTTGCTGGCGCGCGGTGACACCCTGGGCGTGTTCCAACTCGACGGTGCCGCCATGCGTGAGCTGCTGAAAATGATGCAGCCCACCGGCTTTGAGGACATCGTCGCAGTGTTGGCGCTGTACCGGCCCGGTCCCATGGGGGTGAACGCGCACACCGACTACGCCAAGCGGAAGAACGGTCTGCAGGACGTCAAGCCGATCCATCCTGAGCTCGAAGAGCCGCTGAAGGAAATCCTCTCCGAGACGTACGGCCTGATCGTCTACCAGGAGCAGATCATGCAGATCGCTCAGAAGGTGGCCGGTTACTCGCTTGGTCAGGCCGACCTGTTGCGTCGCGCCATGGGTAAGAAGAAGAAGGAAATCCTCGACGAGGCCTACGGCGGGTTCGCCGAAGGCATGAAGAACAACGGCTTCTCACAGGAAGCGATTACGGCGCTGTGGGACACGGTCCTTCCGTTCGCCGGCTACGCGTTCAACAAGTCGCACGCCGCCGGATACGGCCTGGTGTCGTTCTGGACCGCTTACCTCAAGGCGAACTACCCTGCCGAGTACATGGCGGGCCTGCTGACGTCGGTCGGCGACGATAAAGACAAGGCCGCGATCTATCTGGCGGATTGCCGCAAGATGGGCATCACCGTGTTGCCGCCGGACGTTAACGCCTCACGCGCGGACTTTGCGGCCGTCGGCGAAGACATTCGCTTTGGCTTGGCCGCGATCCGCAATGTCGGATCGGGCGTCGTCGCGTCGATTATCGCTTCCCGCGAGGAGAAGGGGGCGTTCGCGAACTTCTCCGACTACCTCGGCAAGGTCGACGTACAAGCGTGCAGCAAGAAGGTCACCGAGTCGCTGATTAAGGCTGGCGGTTTCGACTCGCTCGGCCACGACCGCAAGGGCCTGTTCTTGGTCCACGCTGATGCGATCGACGCTGTCCTGTCGACAAAGAAGGCCGAAGCGATCGGACAGTTCGATCTGTTCGGCGGTGCCGGGGGAGGAGACGACGCAACGGCTGACGTCTTTGCCGTCAAGGTCCCCGAAGACGAATGGGAACTGAAGCACAAGCTCGCTCTGGAACGCGACATGCTGGGCTTGTATGTGTCGGGCCATCCGCTGGCTGGCGTGGCACATGCCCTTTCCGCGCAAACTGATACGTCGATCACCACGTTGCTGGAAGGCACGGTGCCAGATGGTGCGCAGATCACGATCGGCGGCATCATTTCCTCGGTGACCCGACGGGTCAACAAGAAGGGCGAGCCGTGGGCCGCCGTGACGCTGGAAGACATGGTCGGTGGCGTGGAGGTGTACTTCTTCCCCCGCGCGTACGTGGCGTACGGCATGGACCTCGTCGCGGACAATATCGTGCTGGTTCGGGCTCGTGTCAATAAGCGTGACGATTCGACAATGATCAGCGCCAACGACCTCGCCGTGCCGGACCTCTCGGCGGCAGGGACCACGAAGCCGTTGAACCTGACCTTGACGGCACGAGTCTGCACGCCGGACCGCGTCGGTGCTCTTAAGCAGATCCTGGAACGTCACCCTGGCACGTCCGACGTCCATGTGACGCTGGTCAGCGAGCGCAAGCAAACCCAGTTGCGCCTCACCGACTCCCTCCGCGTTGCACCAACGTCAGCGCTGATGGGCGACCTTAAGGCGCTCCTTGGTCCGGGCTGCCTGACCTGACCGACCGTCTCGATCCAACCAACCCGCGCATCAGGTTTCGGTGAGCCGAAACTTTGTTTGACGGCTCGCGTACACTCGGAGTCATGGCAACACTGATTCAGCTGATTCCGGAGGCCTCACGCGTGCGCACCGTGGCATCGGTGTCGGTGTTCGGTGTTCCATGGCCGATCCATAAGCTTGCGGCGGTCGTCGTGGGCTTCGTCGCGGCAGGTCTTGCGTTCTGGTTCACCGGGTCTGGCAACGCTGCCATGTGGGCTAGTGCGGCGGCAGTCGTTGTTGTCTGGTGGGGTGGCTACCGCATCGGTGGGTCGCGGTGGGACGATGGAGAACGTGACTTCATCGCCGAACATCGTTCCCACTGTTGAACTCGGTCTAACTCCGGACAGCATTAGGGATGCGGCAAGTCGGTTGGACGGCGTCGTCCGCCGCACACCGCTCGAACCCTGCCCCCGATTGAGCGCGGAAGCCGGGGCCAAGATCTTCCTTAAGCGTGAAGACTTGCAGACCGTGCGGTCGTACAAGATTCGCGGCGCCTACAACGTGATGGCGCAGTTGAGTGAGTCCGAACTCGCCGCTGGCGTGGTCGCTGCTAGCGCCGGTAACCACGCACAGGGTGTGGCTTATGCCTGCGCTCGAATGAAGGTGAATGGTCGGATTTACGTTCCGACCACCACTCCTAAACAGAAGCGTGACCGAATCCACTGGCATGGCAAGGGATTTGTTGAACTGATTGCCGTCGGTGACACCTACGATGCCGCAGCTTCCGCCGCGCAAAGTGATGTGCTTCGGACCGGTGCCACATGGATCCACGCCTTTGATGACCCGCGCACCGCTGCGGGGCAGGGAACTATCGCGAAGGAAATCGTCGAGCAGTTGGGGTCCGACCCCGACGTCGTGGTGCTTCCGGTCGGTGGCGGCGGGTGCATGGCAGGCATCCTCACCTACCTGCGCGACGTCTGCCCCGACGTCGCCATCATCGGTGTGGAACCGCACGGTGCGGTTTCGTTGTCCGCGGCGCTTGTACACGGTGAGCCATACACGCTGACGACGGTTGATCCGTTTGTCGATGGCGCTGCGGTGAAGCGAATCGGTGCGCTGGGACACGACGTGATGGCCGACGCCGGCGCTCGCGTAGTGACGCACCCAATCCTTTCCGAGATCACCGACGATCCGCAGGTCGCGGTAATCGACAAGGCCGACATTGACTTTGCGCCCGGCAGTGTCACGATCACGTCGGTCAGCGAAGGTGCGATCTGCTCCACCATGTTGGAGCTCTATCAGAACGAAGGAATCGTCGCCGAACCTGCCGGCGCGCTGGCCGTCACTGCGGTCCAGGAGCTCGACGTACCCAAGGACGCGAAGGTCGTCGCGCTAATTTCCGGTGGCAACAACGACATTTCGCGCTACGGGGAAATCATTGAGCGGTCGCTGGTCCATCGTGGACTCAAGCACTATTTCTTGGTGAACTTTCCGCAAGAGCCAGGTGCATTGCGTCGTTTCCTCGACGAGGTGCTTGGCCCCGACGACGACATCACCCTCTTCGAATACGTCAAGCGGAACAACCGAGAAACCGGTGCGGCGCTCGTCGGTATCGAACTCGGCGACCGGAATGGCCTAGAAGGGCTCCAAGATCGGATGAAACGCTCGCGCCTCGACGTTGAACTGCTTGAGCCGGATACCCCGGCTTACCGCTACCTCACGTAGCGCCGGGGTACCGTGCTCGAGGCGGGATCAGGACTTCTGGTTGATTCGAATCAGATTGCCCGAGGGGTCGCGGACCGCGCAGTCGCGGACACCGTAGTCCTGGTCGGTGGGCTCCTGCACGATGTCGGCGTCGGCGGCAGCGAGGGTGTCGAACAGGGCTTCCAGGTTGTCAGACGACAGAGTCAGCGCACCGTACGAACCCTTGGCCATCAGATCCAAGACGGTCTGCCGCTCATCATCGGTGATGCCGGGATCGACGGCTGGCGGATGTAGGACGATCGAAACCTCAGGCTGACCGACAGGTCCCACCGTGAGCCACCGCATGTCCTGGTAGCCGACGTCCTTTCGGACCTCGAATCCGAGCGTGTCTCGGTAGAAGCCCAAGGCCGCATCGGCGTTGGTGTGTGGAAGGAACGCGTACGTAATCTCAATGTTCATGGTTTCGACGTTAAGCTTCCGGCGGCGGCTTGGCTTCTCGATTCCTGATCGGTCTGGCAACCACTTTCGCCAGGCACGGGGGAATGCCCTCTAGCTCGCCGGTATTTGCGCGTCGATACGCCGCTGGTGACACGCCAACCAGTTCGGTGAACCGCGTGCTAAACGTGCCGAGTGAGGATGATCCCACCGCGAAGCACACTTCGGTGACTGACATGTCGGTACCTCGCAGCAGTGTCATCGCCCGCTCGACCCGGCGCGTCATGAGATACGAGTATGGCGACTCGCCGTAGATCCGTTTGAATTCGCGACTCATATGGCCGGGTGACATGTACGCATCCCGGGCGAGTTGCTCCACATTGAGCGGCAGATCGTATTCGCGATCGATCCGGTCGCGGATGCGGCGGATTGCCGTGAGTGCAGCGGTTCGTCGGCTTCTCTCGTCCTCGCCCAGATTCACAAGTGTCTGCCCTTTCTCGCGTCCAGAATTTGGAACTCCTGAAACTCAGGTATTACCAGGATGTTTCGAGGTCAGTGCCGGGAACTGACCAATTTCCTTCATAGGTGAAGTTATGTGTGGCCCGGCGCACAATGACCGGAAATTGCTGTGTATATTACGACCAGACGATCCGGCAGGATCGTACGTATGGGGGATACGGCATCGCGCCAAATTTTCCCTGCGGAGTGTGAACTCAACATGAAGGTAGGGGTGTGGACACAGGAACGGTGGAGCCGGAGCAGCGCCAACCCGCGCAGCACCAGCCAGTGGCCAAACGTCGATGGTCCGATAGCGGAGCGGGAAAATGGTTCGACGGCCACATTAAGAAGTCCTTCGAGACCTTCGGTCGGCAACTGGCAATGTTCGTCGAGGTCTTTAAAGTCCTCATCGAAGACATTGTGAAGAAGCGCTTCCCGTTCAAAGAGTTTGTCCGACAGTGCGCCTTCATGGCGTCGACCTCAGTTTTTCCGACCCTGTTGGTCGCCATCCCAATTGGCGTCATTGTCTCCATCCAGGTATCGAACATCGCCGGTCAGATTGGTGCGACTTCCTTCGCCGGTGCCGCCACGGGTCTTGGCGTCATCCGCCAGGGCGCACCGCTGGTCACGTCGCTGTTGCTTGCTGGCGCTGTGGGTTCCGCAATCGCCGCAGACCTGGGATCTCGCACGATCCGCGAAGAGATCGACGCCATGCGCGTGATGGGCGTTAACCCGGTCCAGCGGCTGATCTCGCCGCGACTGCTAGCAACCATGGTTGTGGCATTTCTGCTCTGCGGTTTCGTGTGTTTCGTGGGGTTCATCACCGGCTATCTCTTCAACGTGTACTTCCAGGGTGGAACACCGGGCAGCTATACGGGCACGTTCGCCTCGTTCGCTGGCACGCCTGATCTCCTATTCGCCCTCGGTAAGGCCGTCATCTTCGGGGCCATCGTTGCGATTGTCGCCTGTGACCGCGGATTGTCGACCACCGGTGGACCGGCAGGTGTCGCAAACTCCGTGAACGCGGCAGTGGTCAACTCGGTGATCTTGCTGTTCACCGTGAATGTGATCTTGACGCAGATCTTCGCGCTCGTCGTCCCGGCCAAGGTGGTGTGAGTTGACGGCTTCCCCGTATGTACCACCGGTTTTGCGGCCGCTTTCGTGGCTGAAAAAGTTATGGGAAGTCCCGCGCGACGGGGTCGTCGCCATGGGCCATCTCATTACTTTCCTGGTGAAGTCCATCGGACTGGCACCCATCACATTTACTCACTACCGCAAGGAAGTGTGGCGACTGCTCTCCGACGTCGCCTGGGGTAATGGGGCCATCGTGGTCGGCGGCGGAACCGTCGGCGTCATGATTATTCTCGGGCTCATGGGCGGTGCGACCGTCGGCATCGAGGGCTACACCGCCCTGAATCTGCTCGGTATGTCGCCGGTGACGGGCGGGTTGTCGGCCTTCGCCACCACCCGGGAGATCGCGCCACTACTGGCGGCCACTGCCTTCACTGCACAGTCGGGCTGCCGTTTCACCGCGCAATTGGGCTCGATGCGAATCAGCGAAGAAATCGACGCCCTTGAGTCGATCGCGATCCGACCGCTTCCGTACCTGGTCACCACCCGCATGGCGGCGGCCGTCTTGTCGATCATTCCGCTGTACGCCATCTCGCTGGCCGCCAACTACGTTGCCGCGCAGGTGATGTTCCAGTTGCAGTCCGGTGCAGGCTCGGGTACTTACCTGCACTACTTCGACCAGTTCATGCTGTCGCAGGATGTTTTTTACTCGTTCCTCAAAGTGATCGTGTTTGTGCTGCTCACCACCTTTATCCAGTGCTACTACGGGTACTTCGCCTCGGGTGGCCCGGAAGGTGTCGGGGTGGCGGCCGGTCACGCGATCCGGCTTTCGATCATCACAATCGTCTTCGCGAACCTCATCCTGACCCTGGTCTTCTGGGGTACCTCTGCAGGCATCAAGATTTCGGGATAGCAGATGAAAATTGATACTGGCGGACGCGATCCGTCCTTGAAGACGTACTTCATCCGCGGCTTGGCATTCCTCGCCGTCGGGGCCGTCGTGCTCGGGCTCCTCTTGGCTCGCTATGAAGGCAAGTTCGACAGTCGCACCGATGTGACGGCACAGCTGACCGACGTCGGCGACGGCCTCGTTTCCGGGGCGGACGTTCGCTACAACGGTTTCATTGTGGGGACCGTCGACACGATTACGAGCGTCGGCACCGGCGACAATCCGGTTAAGGATGTGGCGCTGATTCTTGACCCGAAGCAGGCTTCCGGGATCCCCGCGAATACCACCGCTCGCACCGTCCCGTCGAACCTGTTTGGTGTGAACTCGATTGAACTCATCGCCCCGGCGAACCCGTCGACCCAGACGCTGGCGACGGGTGCTGTCGTGAAGGCCGATACCTCGGAGCCGACGATCCGGCTGCAGGACGCGCAGAACGAACTCCGTGAATTGCTCCGTGCGGTACCGCCGGAAGATCTCGGCATGGTCCTGGGCACGATCGCTGACGCCCTCAAGGGCGGCGGTGCCACTTTCTCGACCTTCGTCGGTGTCCTCGATAACTACTGGAAAACCATCAATGCCCAGTTCCCAGCCGGTGCGCCCTCGGGCTTCGAGAACTTCAACAATGCCGTCAGCGGCCTGGCGAAGTCGACGCCGGAACTCCTTGATGCCCTGGGCAAGTCGGTGGTCCCGGCGATGACGATCGCCAACAACGCCGACCAGCTCACCGCGCTGCTTTCGGCGGGACAGGGAACGATCGACGAACTCCAAACGCTGTTCGCCAAGAACGCTGATGGCGGAAAGCGAATTGTCCGGGACCTCAACACCATGCTGGGTGCCATCGTGATGGAACCGGACGCCATGCCCGATGCGCTGCGGGAACTGTACGTCCTCGCAGGTAAGGCACTCTCGGTCTTTACCGGCACCAACGGGCGCCCGCAGCTGAATCTTGGCGTGAACTTTGGTGCTTACCAGATGTATACGCGTCAGAACTGTCCGGTGTACAACGGCGGGCGTTACGGACAGACCCGCGGCCCGGGCTGCGTGGGTCCGGGCACCGGAACCGGGCCGACAAGCTCTGGTCCGTTAACGATCTATCCGCCCGGGATGCACCGAGCGTCGGCCACCAAACCGGTCAGTGGTGTCACCACCGGTAAGGATTCGAAAACGCTGAAGGATGCACTCGGCCGCAAGCCGTCGTCCGCGGACAGCCTGATGCTGGGTCCGCTGGTATCCGCAGTCACGCCAAGGGAGGGAGGCCAGTGAGTAAGTCTTCGACAAGCATTCGGAAGCCGCTGATTGGCTTCTCGCTGTTCGCCATCGCCGCGTTGTTTATGACCTATCTGATTTGGTCGACGCTGGAGCGGTCTGTCAGCGGGTCGACTACCGACTTCTCGACCACGTTCAACGATGCGTCGGGGTTGGCAGTGGGCGATGACGTCCGGATGGCGGGTGTCCGCGTCGGTCGAGTCAGCAGTATCGACTTGGCGGACGGCAAGGCTGCGGTGAAGTTCGAGGTGCAAGACGATCAGCAGGTCTACGCCAACACGCAGGCTGCGATCCGGTATCAGAACTTGATCGGTCAGCGATACCTTGCGCTGTCGCTGAACGGTCCCACACCGGGAGCGAAGCTGAGCCCGGGGTCGGCACTGCGCCTGCCGAGTGAAGATTCCTTCGACGTGACAAAGTTGCTCGCCGGATTCCAGCCGGTCTTCGACACGCTCACGCCCGATCAGGTCAACTTGCTCTCGGAAAGCCTGATCCAGGCCTTCCAAGGCAACGCGGTGTCGCTCTCTCGCACGTTGGAATCTATCGGGCAGGTCGCTAATGACATGGCGAACCGTGATCAAGTGCTCGGTGCCATCATCACCAACGTCGGTGTGGTGGTTCGAGAACTCGCCTCGCAGGGCAATCAGCTGCAGACCCTGATCGACAGCGCTGGCAAACTGGTCGAAGGACTCAACGGCAGCTCGGCCCAGTTCGGCAAGGCGATCGATCAGATCGGCCGTACCGCATCCGGTTTTGCCGATGTATTCGCGAAGAACCGGGCCAGTCTCCAATCGGCTGGCAACGCCGCACTGCAGGCCACCAACCAGCTGATCTCCAGCGGCTCCAAAATGGATCGACTCGCCGGTGACCTACCGGTCTTCCTCGGCCACCTGTCCGTCGTTATTTCGCAGGGCGCGTACTTGAACATCTACATGTGTGACCTTGATATCTCGATCGGCAACGTGCTTTTCCCCCCGGGCCTGATTAACAAAATCGGTGGTACTCAGCACTCGGTGGTGTGTCGATGAAAAACCGTCTGAAGTCTTCATTTAACGGCAATCGTGGCCTCTGGTACGGCATCGTTGGTGCCCTGGGGTTGGCCGCATTGCTGGTTGGCATCGTCGCCTTCAGTTCTGCGGGAATCGGACAGAAGACGTACACCGCCGATTTTGCTCAAGCCGGCGGTATTCGTCCCGGCGACAAGATCCGCGTTGCTGGCATCGATGTCGGCAAGGTCGATACCACCGAACTCAACGGCAATCACGTCACGATCACCATGAAGGTCAACAGGGACGTGGTCGTGAAGGACGACGGTTCGGCCGAGATCAAAATGTCGACCCTGCTGGGGCAGCGCTACATCGACATTGTGTTGGGAACGAGCGATGCCGCAGCTCCCGACGGCAAGATTAAGCAGACCTACGTGCCCTACGACCTTCAGCAGACCCTTGCCAAAGGCACCCCGATCATCGCAGGCATCAAAGCGGACGAGTTGACGAACAGTATTCGGACGCTGTCGCGACAGATGGCCGGTGCGCCAGCCATCATGGGGCCCACGCTTGAGTCGCTGACGCGGATGTCGGATGTGCTTAACAATCGTCGCGATCAGATTGATCAGATGTTGAAAGACACCGATGCAGTCACCAGCCAGGTCGTCGACACGCAGTTCCAACTCTCGATCATTGTGGGGCAGGGCGCGCAATTGGCCAACAAAATTGTGGCCCGCGAGCAACTCGTCACCCGCATGCTCGATGGATTGGCAAGGCTCACCGACCAGGCGAGCGCCGTCGCTGCTGAGAACCGCGACCAGTTCGCCCCGGTCATGGCCAACTTGAACACCATGACCAATGGCCTGGAGAAGAACCGGGCTAACCTCCGCAAGCTGCTCGAAGCCCTGCCTATCGCGACGCGACAGGCAGCCAACATCATGGGCGACGGCCCCTACACAACCGGCTACCTGCCGTGGGGTCTATT
Organism: Gordonia sp. 34D; assembly: GCF_056682775.1. Classification (NCBI taxonomy): domain Bacteria; kingdom Bacillati; phylum Actinomycetota; class Actinomycetes; order Mycobacteriales; family Gordoniaceae; genus Gordonia; species Gordonia sp. 34D. The sequence continues at coordinate 694,793 of NZ_CM155293.1, forward strand.
TCCCGACAACTGGTTGTGCTTGGCAAAGGTGGTGAACGGATGCTGAACGTAACCCAGCGCGAGCAAGGGCCAATGCGCCGCAAGCGGGCCATTGTCGGTGCTGCACTCGCAACGGTGACAGCGTTGACGGTGACCGGTTGCTCGCTGGTGCCCGCGACGTGGACGGCCGCAGCGGGACAAGCCAATACGGTGACGGCCTACTTCGACGACGTGTCGGGCATCTACGACGGCAACGACGTCGCGGTTCTCGGAATGCCGGTCGGTCGAGTCACTTCGGTGGAACCGCAAGGCACGCGTGTCAAGGTGACGATGACCGTCGACAACTCAATCGATGTCCCCGCCGATGTCACGGCAGCCATCGTGAACACGTCGATTGTCACAACACGCCACATCGAGCTGTCACCGACTTACCAGGAGGGTCCCAAACTCGAAGACGGCGGCGTCATCAAGAACACCGAATCGCCCGTCGAGATCGGTACGCTATTCGACTCAATTGACGCCATTGTGAAGTCGATGTCCGGTGACCGACCGGGTGAAGGCCCGATCGCCGACTTTGTCGATGTCACTTCTGGCATCGCCTCGGGCAATGGGGAGAAGCTGCGCGAGGCGCTCGCGGCGTTGTCGAAGGCAGGCAAGCTCGGCGCCGATAACGGGGACGCTCTCGTTGCCATCATCAAGAACCTTGAGACGTTGACGACAGCGCTCACCGACAACTACCCGAAAATGAAGCAGTTCTCTTCGTCGATCACCCAGGTATCGGAGATGTTAGGCAACCAGTCGGTCGGCTTGGTCGCCTCTCTGGGTGACCTGAACCAGACCCTGCAAAATACGTCGGATTTCCTGTCGGGCAACTCGGGATTGATTGGCGCATCAACGGGACGGCTTGCGGCCCTGCTGGCCAATCTGTCGGACTTTTCCCGTGAAGTCGTGGAGACCATCGACCAGACGCCAATGGTGTTCCAGAACCTCTCGAACTCGGTGTCCGTCGAACAGGGCGCGTGGCGTGCCGGGGTTCCGGTCGACAAATCCCTGCTTGACAACCAGTCGCTGTCGGCGCTGTGCCGAGTTATCCAACTCGACAAGCGAGGCTGCGAAACCGGTCAGTTGAAGGACTTCGGTCCCGACCTCGGTATCTATTCGGGACTGTTGGGGCTGATGAGCAAATGACACTGAAGAAGAAGGCCGGGGTCGCCGCGGTTGCGCTGGTAACTACTGTGAGCCTCGCCGCATGCGGCGCGATTCCAGGCCTCACTGTTGAACAGATTCCGCTGCCCGCACCGGGTGGCATCGGCGATGCAATCACCATCCACACGTCATTCGACAATGCGCTGAACTTGCCGAACAAAGCGAAGGTGCGCCTCGGTGGCATGGAGGTGGGTGAAGTTGAGTCGATCATCGCGAAGAACTATCGGGCTGAAGTGACAATGAATGTCTCACGTGACGCCGATATCCCCGTCGATACGGCAGCCGAACTGCGCCAGGCGACACCGCTCGGCGATGTCTTTATCGCTCTACAACCGCCAGCTAAGTCGACGGCCGCGCCGGTCAAGGACGGCGGCACGATCACCGGGCCGACGTCGGCAGCCGCGACCATCGAGGACCTGCTGGTGTCGATGACCGGTCTCGTTGATTCCGGTTCGATCAGTTCGCTGCAGACAATCTTTACGGAGTTGAGTACCGCCGTCGGCGGCAATGCCCCGGAATTGCGTGGTGCGATCGAGGGCTTCACCACGGCCATCGACAAGTTCAACAAAAACTCGGCACTGGTCGACGAGGCCATGGCCAACACCGCGAAGTTCACCAAAGAGTTGGCCGATGGTCGCACGCAGATTTCAGCGGCAGTGAACAAGTTGCCTGCCGCAATCAACGTGGTGAACGATCAATTGGGAATGATCTTGACGACGCTCGATAAGTCGAACAAGATCACGACCGCGACCAACGACTTTTTAAATACCGAGCAGGACGACTTCACCGAAATGCTCGGTCACCTGAACACCACGCTGGTGGCATTGAACAAGTCAGCCCCGATGTTTGGGCCGTTGGCTGATCGAATGGCCGAGTTGAATCCGAAGTGGATCAAGGCGACATCCGGTAGTGCCGCAGCCGTGTCGGCAAAGATCTTCTGGCTCACGCCGGGAGTCGGTTTCGACGCGGCCACCCGACTGCCTGAGGGGTCAGACATCACCAAGGGTATGAACAGCATGGAGCAGACACTTGCGCGCATTATTGCGCGGCTGTCCGGTACGAGGGGATGCTGCTCATGATGACTTGGTTACGGAAGCACAAGATCATTCTCGGCAACCTCGGGCTGGTGCTGGTGATGTTGCTGGGGCTGGCGTTCCTGGCTTTCAATAGCTTGAGTTGGCGTCCGTGGCAAAGTACCTACGCGGTCACCGTTCATTTCCCGGCATCCGGAGGGCTGCAGGAAACCAGTCTGGTGATGTTGCGGGGTTCGGAGATTGGGAATGTCGAGAGCATCAAGGTCGCCTCGAAGACCGTCGACGTGAAGTTGAAGTTGCGAGACGACTTCAAAATCAACAAGAACGCGACCTTCTCGGCGTTGGGGTTGTCCGCAGCCGGAGAGCAGTACGTCAACATCACGCCAACTACCGACGACGGGCCATACCTGAGCGATGGCGACGAGATTCAGGCAACGCAAACGCACGTGACTGCGGGTTTTCCCGGCATGCTCCAGTCGGCTCTCGACGTGATTGGCCAGATCGATGCCCCCAAGCTGACGGCATCACTGCAGCAACTTGAGATTGGCCTCAATGACAACGGCCCGAACCAACTCAAGTCGATCTTCCAATCGGGTGGCGTGATTTTTGCCGATCTCGCGAAGGTGCTCCCGCAGACAACAAAATTGATTGAGAACACCGGAACCATCCTGAAGACAACGTCCGGCATCCAACCGGATTTGCAGCGGATGGTTGGCGGTATCGACGAATTGTTCTCGGCGACCAAAGCTGCCGATGCGGAGTTGCGCGGACTGTTGGGCAACGGGCCTGCACAGTTGACTAGCTTGGCGGGTTCGCTCGCGGCGATCACTGACCCGTTGTCGGATGTGCTGACTCAGTTCCTCGACGTCGCTCGTCAGGGTGCGTTGCGTGCGCCAGCGTTGGCAAACCTGTTTCCCAGTGTCCGCGATGGCGTTATTCAGTCGCAGGCGATGTTCCACGGCGGCGCCTGGTGGGCGTTGGCGACGATTTTCCCACGCCCCACATGCAACTATTCGATTGCGCCGTCAGATCCAACGAAGATCCAAAGCATGGCGATTCCGAAGAATCTGTACTGTGTGACCGAGGACCCGACGATGCTGACGCGTGGCGCAGCCAATGCTCCACGTCCGAAGGGCGACGACACGGCCGGACCGCCAGCTAACTACGATCCGAACGCTCGGACGGTTCCGCTCGATAAGTAGTGACAGGCCCAGACAGAAGTATTGAGAGCGCTGGCAGGTAAGTGCTCTCTGCCAGATGAGTGATGAAGGACGTATGAGTTCAGCTGATGCAAAAGACATCTCGGATGCTGGGGCAACCGAGGATCTTGAGGAAGTATCAAACGACCCCAACGAGTCGGCGGATGGGTCCGCATCCAACGCTGCCCGCCGTGCGGCGCGCCAGGCAAAGGCGGCGTCTGCCGATACTTCTGCAGTGACCATTCCAATTCGACTCATCAAGCGAGTCGCAGCAGGTTTGCTGGCCGCGGTAGTGATTGCGGTTCTCGCTTTCGGCGGGTGGAAGTTGTACGACCAGAAGCAGGAACTGGCGGCCTTCGACGCCAGCAAGACCGCTGGGGCGCAATTCGTTGTCACCTACCTGAAAGCGATGAGCGCAGAGAATGCGACGCCGGATTCGCTGCGGAAAACCGTTGGCTCGTTGACGACCGGTGACCTGAAGGCACGACTCGATTCCGATGCCGACGACGCTGTGAAGTTTATGCAGGACTCAAAGATCACGAATCTGACCACATCGGTCACTTCAACGATGGTCGAGTCGTTCGATGCGAACACCGCAGACGTGGTGGTTGGCGTCGATGTCACCGGGGTGAGCCCGACCAGCGGTGGCCCCGCCAAGAACGCACTGCTCTTGCAACTGAAGGTCGACAAGGTTGACGGCGAATGGCTGGTCAGCGCCATGGACTTTGGTCCGGGAGTCACGGTGGGTGCTGCGCAGGGACAGCCTGCACCTGCACCTGCTCCGGAACCCGTGCCCGGAGGTTAAGGACTAACTTTTAAGCTCCAGCAGGGCATATGGCTTGTGGGCGAGGAGAGCGTCGGCCGAGATTGAGCCGGTGAACTCCTCGCCCGCAGTCGTCTCGACCCATATTCCGGGCGGTAGTTCGACGTAGGCTTTCCCGCGGGTCACGGGACTGTTGAACATCAATGCCAAACGGACACCCACGACGACGACCGCGGCCACTCCGCGATGACCGCGTGAGAACGCAATCAGATGGGCTGCGGCGGGGCCGCGAACCGTCAGACTCGCATAGTCGCTGCCCGGACCGAATGAGTCGAGGTGGCGGCGTCGGACAGCCAAGGCGGCGCGAACCGCCTGGACCTTCGGGTGGTCCAGGCTGCGCGTGTAGTCGACGGGTCGCCGATTGTCGGGGTCGGTCAGCGAATCGTCCCACCATTGAGTGCCCTGGTAGATGTCGCCGACTCCGGGCAGTGTCAACGAGATGACCTTGCGCGACAGCGATTCTTCACGGCCAGCGTCGGCGATGAGGGACACGAACGACGAAACTGCCAAGCCCGGGATACCGGTTTGAATGGTGTCGAGCCACCGCAGGACGTCGGCTTCGGCTCGGGGGTTGGGGTCGGACCACGAAGACACCACCTGACCTTCGCGCAAGGTTTTGGACGCAAATGCCGAGAAACGCGCGCGCATCTGCTCGTCGGGGAGCGCTTGATCCGGCCACACGCCGACCAGATTCTGCAGCAGGTAGTAGCAGACCCAACTGTGTGGAGGCGGTGCCATACGCCAAAGCTCGTCGACAAAGATCCGCCATCGCTGCGGGGTTTGGGCGATCACCGCGATCCGGGCCCGCACGTCTTCGGCACGCTTCGTATCGTGCGTCGAGAGCGCGTTGAGTCCGCGTGGCCAGTGCGCGGCCCGCCAACTGCAGCGTTCGTCGAAGTCGGGCTGGTTGATTGCCGGGATCAGGGGCGAACAGCCGAGTTCCTGACTCGATACGAGGCGCGCGGTCCGGTTATAGCCGATCCCTTCGATGGCCTGGCCATACACCGCAACCGTCGCTTCGCCGAGACGTGCCACCGCTTCCGGTGCATAGTCGGGGTCGGCGATCGCCGTGGCGAGCACCTCGCACCCGGGTGCTGCGACGAGATTTTCGGCCGCCAGGTTGTCGATCCGGTTGAGGACCGCTTCCGTCGTCGCCGGATATCCGGGTCGGGCGACCGGCGACGAACTCACGAGCAGAGATACCGCTTGCCTGAGGATGTGCGGCGGAACCTGGTGATCGCGGGCCGACAGGAGGTCCGTGATTCGTTGTAGGCGATCGGGGAAACTGCTCACCAACACGCTTTCGCGCAGTTCGCGGGCTCGTTCCCACAGGCGATCTCCGTCGCCTTCGCGGCCACCGGAGATGGTACGGAATGTTTCTTCCAATTCAATGGCACCTGTCGGTGCGGTAAAACGTGCCTCGATCAGCTGTAAAGTCTCGTAGCCGGTGGTTCCGTCGACGGGTAGGGAAGGGTCGAGTTCTTCGGCGATTGCCAGAGTCTTCTCGACGTAGATGAGGCGGTCAGCACCGAGGTCAGCCCGGAGGCGGGTGAGGTAGCCAACGGGGTCGCGAAGCCCGTCGAGGTGATCGATGCGCACCCCGTCGAGAAGGTCGTCCGCTACGAGTTCTTGAAGCCAACCGTGTGTCGCGTCGTACACGGCGGGGATCTCTTGCCGCAGCGCGGCGAGACCGTTCACCGTGAGAAACCGCCGATAGCCGATTTGCGTGCCATCGTGGGCAACGAGTCGGTAGTGCTGACGTTGATGGACCTCAAGTGGATCATCACCCGGCGCAACGGTTCCCGGGGCGGTGGGGACGGCAATGTCGCCGAGTACCAGCCAATCGCGTTCGTCGAGGCGGAGATCTGCGAGGTCTTCGGCTCGACCGAGATAGGGGAGATAGATGGTGTCGGTGTCGGCCGGATAGAGGTCAAAGTAGGTCGCATACGGGGAGTCGAAGCCGAACGTCAGCACGTGCTCCCACCACGGATTGTGGGCGACTGATGCCACACCGACGTGGTTGGGCACGAGATCGAGAATCATGCCGATGCCCAGGGCCCGCGCATGCTCACGCAGGAACCGGAAGCCGTCGAGACCGCCGAGAGCTTGTGCGATTCGAGCCGGTGGCGACCAGTCGTAGCCGTGCTGCGACCCTGGCATCGCTTCCAGGATGGGGGAGAGATACAGGTGGCTCACGCCGAGGTCGCAGAGGTGTCCGAGGATTCCGGTGACTTCGGCGAAGGTGAAGTCGGGCGTCAGTTGTACCCGATAGGTGGCGACGGGTTCGAGGGTGGTGCGTGGCATACCTCTCCTCCGTCGGACGTCGATCTCTCGATGGCACGGAGCAACTCGGGCAGTCGAATAGTTAATCGCTGATGATCGTACCGACGTCCACCACAACGAAGCCGCAACTGCCGCTTCCCCCTTTTCCGTCACCATTCGACCGTTCCATCACAACACGCCACGATCGGTGACGGAATGGGCGGGGAGTGGCGTGTCGAAGTGACACAAAAGAAGGGGATTCCGGGTTAGGCGACGGTGTTGATCTCGCTGCGTGCACGGGCACCGTCGAGGATGATGTCGAGGGCGTCGTCGAACTCGGCGGAAAAGACTCGCCCCGACGAACCGGTAACGCCGAGTCTTTCCATCTGGGTGCGCGTTTGTTCCTCGATAGTGAGACCAATTGTCAACTGGCAGATGGCCGTTGCGAGCCCGGATGACGCTTGCGCGGACAGCTGACCACGTGCTGCGACGTCGGCAATCGTCTTCTCGATACTGCGATCGGCGAGCCCGGACGCCCAGGCCGACGACACCACTTCGGCGCTGTCGGGAACGGCTAGCAGAACGGCGCGCAGATCAGTGGCTAACCGATGCAGCTCCGTGAGCCAGTCGATGTCGGGTGACGGTCCCGGAATGCTGGCGAGAATGTCCTCGGCCAGCGCGGCCAACATCGTCTGCTTGTTGGGGAAGTGCCAGTAGAGCGCATTCGGGCGCACGCCGAGGTCGGCGGCCAGGCGTCGCATCGTGAGATCGGCAAGGCTGTGCTCGGCGAGGATGCCTCGAGCTGCGGCGAGAATGTCGGACCTCGTATTACTCACGGATGTCACCTTAGCTTGCCGGTAGACGATTGACCTGCAGTGTACGTCGTTCAGGAGTTCCCTGTACGACGTACAGGTATGTCCTGTACGGTGTCCAGGGTTACCGGTTTACCCGGCACCACGTTCAGAAGCGAAAGAGGGAGAGATCACCGTGGATGCAGCAACGATCTCAAAGATCGACGCGCGGCACGTCTGGCATCCGTACGGCGGATTTCCGTCGACGACGACGCCGCTCGTGGTGAGCGACTGCGAAGGTGTCACCATTCGGCTCGCCGACGGCAGCGAACTGATCGATGGCATGAGTTCCTGGTGGGCCGCAATCCACGGCTACCGTCACCCGCAACTGGACAGGGCGCTGGCCGAGCAAGCCGGCCTCATGTCGCATGTGATGTTCGGTGGACTCACCCACGAGCCAGCTGCCGCACTGGCAGCACAGCTTGTCGCCATCACACCGGCGCCGCTGCAGAAAGTGTTCTTCGCCGATTCTGGATCTGTGTCGGTGGAAGTCGCGGTCAAGATGGCACTTCAGTACTGGCGTAGCCGGGGCAAAACCGAGAAGCGCACCCTGCTGACATGGCGCGGCGGTTACCACGGAGACACATTTGCGCCGATGAGCGTCTGCGATCCCGACGGCGGAATGCACTCGATGTGGCGGGGCGTGATTGCCGAGCAACTCTTTGTACCTGCGCCGCCCGATTCGCGCGATGGTCGTGCCGCCGACGAGGCCTACCTGCAGATGTTCGACGACCATCTCGCGCGTCATCGCCACCGCCTTGCCGCCGTCATCATTGAGCCGGTGGTCCAGGGGGCAGGTGGGATGCGCTTTCATTCGCCATCGCTCATCGCGGGCCTTCGCGAACTATGCAATCGCCACGAGGTCTTGTTGATCTGCGACGAGATTGCGACCGGGTTTGGCCGTACGGGATCGCTGTTTGCGGTCGACGCAGCCGGAATTAGCCCCGACATTATGTGTGTCGGAAAGGCGCTGACCGGCGGGTACTTGACCCTCGCCGCCACGCTGACGACAGACGAGATCGCCGAGGTCATCAGTCGAGGCGAAGCCGGTGGGCTGGCCCACGGGCCCACTTTCATGGGCAATCCGCTCGCTTGCGCCGTCGCCCAAGCCTCCCTGACGGTACTCGCAGAATCCGACTGGCAGCGACGGGTGCCGGCGATCGGGCGCCATCTTGCCGACCGATTGGCACCGCTGCTGGCAGTCGACGGAGTTACCGACGTCCGCACCCTCGGTGCCATTGCCGTCATCGAATTGGATCGTGAGGTCGACATGATTGCCGCGACCGAAGCCGCAGTCGCCGCAGGCGTTTGGGTACGACCGTTCCGAAAACTGATCTACGCGATGCCGCCATTCATCATCAACGACGTGGACCTTGACCGGTTGGCCGACGGCATGACAGCGGCGACTCGCGCTTCGCTGGCGGCGACAACCCACCCGGTGGAGCTCGTCTCATGAGCGCGCCGTGGTTGGCCGACATCGCCGAACGAACACGTGCGGCGGGATTGCATCGCTCTCCGGTCGCCAGGCGGGCCGATACGGTTGAGATCAACCTCGCGTCGAATGACTACCTTGGGCTCTCGACGCATCCGGAAGTCATCGCCGGGGCACATGCCGCGCTCGACTGCTGGGGTACCGGCTCGACGGCTTCGCGATTGGTCGCAGGAACCACGCAAGCGCACCTCGACTTCGAGAACGACCTCGCCGATTTTCTGGGTTTTGAGGCGGCCCTGGCGTTTTCCTCCGGGTACCTGGCAAACGTCGGTGCCGTTACCGCGTTGGTCGGCCGTGGTGATCTCATCGTCAGCGATACCGGAGCTCACGCCTCATTGATTGATGGTTGCCGATTGTCGCGGGCCCGCGTTGAGGTGGTGCCGCGGGGTGACGTAGACGCGGTCCGCCGCGTCCTCGCTGAGCGCACCGAAGAACGCGCCTTGGTGGTGACGGATTCGATTTACAGCATCGATGGCAAGGTTGCACCGCTGCGCGGCCTGTACGACGCCGCCGTCGATCATGGTGCCATTTTGCTGGCTGATGAAGCCCATGCACTCGGCGTGCGCGGTCCGGGTGGGCGCGGAGTGGCTGCCGAGCAGGGACTGTCCGGGGCGCCGGGACTCATCATCACGACCGTCGCCTCCAAATCCCTCGGTGCCCAAGGCGGCATCGTACTCGGCACGGACCTCCTGCGCGACCATCTCATCGACCACGCCCGCACCTTCATTTTCGATACCGGCCTCAACCCGGCGGCAGTCGGCGCGGCACATGCGGCTTTGCGACTGCTGCGTGCCGATCCGCTGATGCCGGAACGACTGCGCGCCGGTGTCCGGCAGCTCGCGCGCGCGTGCGGTGCAGAGACGCCCGATGCCGCCGTGGTCTCGCTTATCGTCGGCGATCCCGTCGCCGCTGTGCGTGCCGCCGAACTGTGCCGCTCGCGGGGCGTCTTCGTCGGGTGCTTTCGACCGCCGTCGGTGCCGGAGGGAACCTCTCGCCTGCGTCTGACGGTCCGAGCCGACCTCAGCCAGGACGACTTGGCCCTGGTGTCGGGTGTGGTGGTCGATGCGCTCCGCGAAGTGGGTGCCCGGCGTGCGGTGGAGGTGTCATGAGCGCCGACATTGTTGTCGTGACCGGTACATCGACTGACATCGGTAAGACGATTGCCGTGGCCGCTGTCGCCTCTGCGGCCCGCGCTGCCGGCTTGCGGGTGGCCGTGTGCAAGGCTGCTCAGACCGGAGTCGCCCCGGGGGAACCGGCCGACCTTGCCGAGGTTGAACGACTGGCAGGTTCGTTGCCGACCCGCGAACCGGCCCGATTCCCCGAACCTTTGGCGCCGGAGACTGCGGCCGCTCGCGCGGGGCTGCCGCCGGTGACCTTGGCCGAGATTGTCGATGCCGTCGCCGAACTCGCGGTCAACGCTGATCTGGTCCTCGTCGAAGGTGCCGGGGGTGTGTTGGTTCGACTGGCATCGGACCTCACGATCTTGGATGTGGCGAACCGACTCGATGCCGATCTGTTGGTGGTGACCGACCCCGGCCTGGGGACCCTGAACCACACCGAACTGACTGTGCGCGCCGCACATGCTGCGGGGGTCCGCGTCCGTGGACTTGTGATCGGGAGTTGGCCCGACGCCCCCGACCTGGCGATGACCTGCAATCTCGCGGATTTGCCGCGGCTGACCGGGATCCCGGTCGTCGCATCGATACCCACCGGTTCCGGTCGACTCGCCAGCCTTGACTTCCGTGCTGCCGCACCCGACTGGGTCGAAGCCGGAGCTTTCCATCCTGGACATACTCAAGAAACCGTCCCCCTGAAGGAGATTCACCTATGACCACGACCGCCGAAGTTGCCGCCGCAGAGACGACAGGCACTGACATTCTCGAGGTTGCACGCCAGCAGGTGCTCGAGCGTGGCGAAGGCTTCACTCGCGACCAGGTTCTGTCGGTGCTGCAACTCGATGACGAGCGGCTCACCGAACTGCTCCAGGTGGCCCACGATGTTCGGATGCGTTGGTGCGGACCAGAAGTGGAGGTTGAGGGCATCATCTCGCTGAAGACCGGCGGGTGCCCGGAAGACTGCCACTTTTGTAGCCAGTCGGGTCTGTTCGCTTCGCCCGTTCGCAGTGCGTGGATCGATATCCCGTCGCTCGTTGAGGCGGCCAAGCAGACCGCAAAGTCCGGTGCCACGGAATTCTGCATCGTCGCCGCTGTGCGAGGTCCCGATAAGCGTCTGATGGCGCAGGTTGCCGCCGGTATTGAAGCGATTCGCAACGAAGTCGACATTCAGATCGCTTGCAGCTTGGGCATGCTGACCCAGGAGCAAGTCGACGAACTTGCTGCCATGGGGGTACATCGTTACAACCACAACCTGGAAACTGCGCGCAGCCACTTCCCGAACGTCGTCACCACCCACACCTGGGAAGAACGGTGGGGCACCCTGAAGATGGTTCGGGAGGCAGGCATGGAAGTCTGCTGCGGCGGCATCCTCGGAATGGGCGAAACCCTTGAACAGCGCGCCGAATTCGCCTCGGACCTGGCGTCACTCGATCCCGACGAAGTGCCGTTGAACTTCCTGAACCCGCGACCGGGAACCCCATTCGGTGACCTCGACGTGCTGCCGGCGTCGGAGGCGTTGAAGTCGGTCGCCGCGTTCCGCCTCGCGCTTCCGCGAACAATTCTGCGATTCGCCGGTGGTCGCGAAATTACCCTCGGTGACCTCGGAGCCAAGCAGGGCATCCTCGGCGGTATCAATGCCGTCATCGTTGGCAACTACCTGACCACCCTTGGTCGGCCAGCCGAAAATGACTTGGATCTGCTCGGCGACCTCGAAATGCCCATCAAAGCGCTGAACGACACCCTGTGATCGCGTCGGCAGGTGAGAGCACCGGTAGCCTCGAAGGTCTAACGCGTATGTCGGACGTTCCGTCGGCCGCTGCGATCAGATTTCAGGAGGCGTCGACGATGACGAGTGTGATCCCCGGATCTTCATTCCCTGGGGCCCAAAGCTCTGGGTCGCAAAGTTCGGCACCCCAAAGTTCGGGACCCCAAAATTCGGGACCCCAAAGTTCGGGACCACTGCAGGAACCCCTGCGCTTTGGTGTGTACACGGGCATCGAGGCTGAACTGCAGTCACCGGAAGCGGTGCCTGCGGCCGCGCAGTTGGGTTTGGAACCTCCGCGTTTCTGCGGGCAATGCGGTCGACGAATGGTGGTGCAGGTGCGTCCAGACGGCTGGGATGCGCGTTGTTCACGGCACGGCACTGTCGACTCCTCGGAGGTCGGTCAGCGATGAACATTCGCCGGGTTATTGCGGTGGTAGTCGGATTGCTCGCGGCGACGTTTGTTGTCGCCGGATTGTGGGCGTGGCTCGCGCCCGCGGTCAATCTCGTGGTGGAACGTCACGGCGAGGTGCAATTTGCTACCGAACTTGACCCGGCGAAAATGTTCGACGGGGTCGCGGTTTTCGCGTTTCTGACGATGGGTTTGGGCGCGTTGATCGCCGTCGCTGCGTGGTTTGGGTTGCGGTCGTCGCGCGGATTGGGCGGCCTGTTTTTCGTGGTCCTGATGTCGATCGCGACATCGGCGATAGCCCTTGACCTCGCAGGTCGATTCGGCCGAATGGTGAACGGCGACGTCGATGCCGCGGTTCCGGGGACCTACCGGGGCACCACCAATCTTTGGATGGCTAATGATTTGGGGCCCTCCTGGGTGTTGCTTCTGTGCGCGCCAACGGTGGCGCTGTTTGTCTATCTGGCGTGCGCGCTGCTGTCGTCGCATGCTGATCTGGGCCGCGGCGATGATCAGTCCGCGCAACCGTCAGTGCAGGTTCTTGCCGAAGCTGGCACCGAGGATCGGGGAGTCGCTGCTGTCACATCGGGGGACGCAGAGCCGCAAACTCGTCTGTGACACGCAGTCGCGTGTCAGCGAATGCGTACAGCGCGGGTGGACGTCCGCCGGTGCGTCCGGTGCGTCCGACTGTCCCGGTGGCGACGACGACGCCGCGCCGCGACAGGACGCGCAGCAAGTTTGTCGCATCTACCGCGTAACCCAGTGCGGCACCGTAGATTTCGGCCAGTTCGGACATGGGGAACTGGCTGGGTGCCAACGCAAACGCGATATTCGTGTACGACAGTTTGCCCGCCAGGCGCGCACGGGCAAGGTCGATGACGTCGCGGTGGTCGTAGGCGAGGGCCGGTAGTTCTTTGACGTCGAACCAGCGTGCGTCGGCGACCGTTTCAGCGGGAATATCGCTGGGAACGAGTCCGAGGAAGGTCGACGCGACTGTCCGTTCTCCGGGAACGCGGTCGGGATCGGAGAACACTGAGAGTTGCTCGAGGTGAGCGACGCGCGTCAGACCGGCCCGAGTTCCCAACCATCTGACGGCAGCCGATCCGAGGGTTTCGCGTTCGACGATGGGCCCGCCCGGCAATGCCCAGCCAGCGACCTCGCAGGGTCGGAGGAGTACCCGTAGGACCGGTTCGCCCGCGTCGGGTTCGCTGACCTGGAACACCGCGGTCAGTACCTCGACGCGAACGGTCGTTGCGGCCTTGCTGTCGGGTTCCATAGCGTCCAGGTTAATGAGTCGTCGTACTCCGGCGGAGGAGGCGGGTCGTCACGTCGGGTCAGGGGTGGGTCACCCACGTTTGGCCGCCGCACATGATGAAGAGACCCGCAGAGTCGCGTGAAACGCTGTCGACGCGGGAATCACACGGTTCTCCGACCACGTGAACGCCACCGTCGTCGGGGCCATGGCGGAGCCAATGAGGCGTTGGCGTGCCAGAGTAGCCGCACACCAGGCTCTGTCCCGACGGGTCAACGCCGAAGGTGCGAACCTCGCTCGCCTGGCAGACACCGCCCTGGATTACTTCCGAGCCAGAGGGTTCCTCGGTGATGGTGACTGCTGGCGGTGGGGCAGGTGCTGGCGTTACCGTCACCGTCGACGGCACAGGGGGCGTTACGACTTCGGTAACTACCGCGGTCGTGGGCGCAGCTTGGGGGACGTCGTCGGTGGCCGTGTCCATGATGAGGATGGCCGCACCAGCGGCAACGGTGGCGATCAGGAGTGCAACGACCGTGGCCAACAGAGCGGTTTTCCTGCGGTGAGCCATTGTTTTTGCCCGTTCGACGTGGTCCGAGAAAACGTGTCTTCGGTAACAAGTGTTAGCATGGCTGCATGTTTTCGACCTATGGTCGAAAACCTCCGGAGCGTAGCCCCGCATCGGAGAACATGCGATGGGAGAGCAGTCGGCATGACTACTGGAACGGTGATTACTCGGACCGAGACCGACCTCGGGATGCCCGACCCGCGGCATAGCATTCCGGCCGCTTACGGTGGCGTGGAACCGAATGCAGAGTGGGCCGCAGAGATCAAGCGCCTGGCGAAGGAACGCAACGCGACGATCCTGGCGCACAACTACCAACTGCCGGCGATCCAAGATATTGCCGATCACGTCGGTGACTCGCTGGCCCTGTCGCGGATTGCGGCCGAGACCGAGGCCGACGAGATCATCTTCTGCGGCGTCCACTTCATGGCCGAAACCGCGAAGATTCTCAGCCCCAACAAGCGCGTGCTGATTCCCGATGAGCGGGCAGGCTGTTCGCTCGCTGATTCGATCACCGCCGATGAACTGCGCGAGTGGAAGGCCGACTTCCCCGACGCCATGGTCGTTTCATACGTGAACACGACCGCCGAGGTCAAGGCGCTCACAGACATTTGCTGCACCTCGTCGAATGCCGTCGACGTGGTTGCGTCGATCGATCCGAGCATCGACGTGCTCTTCCTGCCTGACCAGTTCCTGGGAGCGCACGTCAAGCGTGAAACTGGCCGCGACAACATCCACATTTGGGCGGGTGAATGCCACGTTCACGCGGGCATCAACGGTGACGAACTCACCGCGCAGACCGAGAGCCACCCGGACGCCGAACTGTTCATTCACCCCGAGTGCGGTTGTGCCACGTCTGCGCTGTACCTGTCGGGTGAGGGCATCGTGCCCGAGGAGCGGGTCAAGATCCTCTCGACGGGCGGCATGATCGACGCCGCTCGCGAAAGCGAGTCCAAGCAGGTGCTGGTGGCGACCGAGGTCGGCATGCTGCATCAGTTGCGAAAGGCTGCGCCCGAGATTGACTTCCTCGCGGTTAACGATCGTGCGGCATGCCCGTACATGAAGATGATCACCCCGGCCGCACTCCTGCGATGCCTCACCGAAGGTAAAGACGAGATTGTGTTGAGCACCGAGATCATGGATCTGGCGCGCAAGTCCGTCGAGCGCATGATCGCCATCGGCCAGCCCGGAAGCGGGGAATAGCCGCATGGGGGCCTTCATCGGACAAGAGCGGGCCACAGGCAACCTCGAGTTGATCGTCGACGATGAACTTGAGGCACTGATCCGAACGGCTCTGCTTGAGGACCTGCGGTATGGGCCTGACATCACGACCATCGCGACAGTGCCCGCCGATACCGTTGCCGAGGCGAAGATCGTTTCGCGTCAGCACGGTGTCGTCGCAGGCCTGCCGGTGGTGCGTGCCGTGTTCGACACGGTGATCGGCCCCGACAACTATGTCGTCACCGAACAGGCCGAAGACGGTTCTGTGGTGGAGCCGGGGTCGGTGGCGATGGCTCTGCGTGCGCCAGCGACATCCCTGCTGACGGCTGAGCGCACGGCGTTGAACCTGCTCTGCCACCTGTCGGGTATCGCGACAGCGACCGCCGAATGGGTGACAGCCGTCGAGGGGACCGGAGCCCAGATTCGCGACTCACGGAAGACACTGCCAGGCCTGCGCGCTCTGCAGAAGTACGCGGTCCGCGCCGGTGGCGGTGTCAATCACCGCATGGGCCTCGGCGACGCTGCGCTGATTAAGGACAACCACGTTGTCGCTGCGGGCGGCGTCGCTGCGGCTCTCGAAGCCGTACGCGCTGCCGCACCCGACATTCCGGTGGAGGTTGAGGTGGACTCGCTAGAGCAACTCGATGAGGTGTTGGCGTTGAAGCCCGCTCTGGTATTGCTCGACAACTTTGAACCCTGGGCCACGCAAATGGCTGTCCAGCGCCGCGACAATAGCGCTCCGGACACCAAACTCGAATCGTCGGGCGGACTGCGCCTTGACGTCGCGGCCGACTACGCCCGCACCGGCGTCGACTACCTCGCCGTTGGCGCTCTGACTCACTCGGTGACGGTCGTGGACTTCGGTCTCGATATGTAATTGGGCGTGTGTGAGGCTGCCTCGGGACTAATCGCCGGGCATCATGTTGGGGTGTCTCATCCCGTTCACTCGGCAGGATTAGCCGACATGGATCCGCTCGTTCTTCACGATCTGATTCGGCTCCGGATCGACACCTTTGTCGTCGAGCAGGACTGCGCGTACGCCGAACTGGACGGGCTCGACGTCGATCCGACCACGACACACCTGTGGTGCGTCGACGCGGATGGCCGGGTGACGGCCACCCTCCGGATTCTGAACCCGGACGACGGTGACAGCGCCGAGGAACCCCGAATCGGCCGGGTGTGTGTTCGCCGCGACATGCGGGGGACCGGACTCATCCAGGCGATGATGGACGCTGCCGTCGCTGTGCTCGGGGATCGTTCGAGCATCCTGTACGCCCAGAAGCATCTCGTGGGTATGTATGAGAAGTGGGGCTACCGCGCCTACGGTTCGGAGTTCGTCGAGAACGGCATTGTTCATGTGCCGATGAGGCGCGACGGTTAGTCCTTGCTGTGTGGGCTAGTCACCGTCTGTGTGGTTGGTGGCCCAGCCGCGGACAATCAACTCCCGCAACACTTCCCGGTCGACTTCGCCGAACCGCTTGAGGTACAGGCACCCTTTGCCGGTGGTGTGCGGGCCAAGCTTTTCGAGTAGATCGGCGTTAGACCCGTAGTAGGTGAGTCCGTAAAGGGTCAGCGCCTGCTTTCGTGGTGCGACGCCGACGGCAAACGTCTCATGCTTCTTGCCATCGGCCGTCGTGTACGGCTGATGACCGAAGCCGATCATGGTTCCCCACATCACCGGATCGGTGCCGGTCACCTTGCGAATCAATGCGACAGCGGCGTAAGCATCTGCGCGCCGACGTTCATCGGCAACACCGGCGAGAAAGTCGTCCACCGATGCAGCGGTCGGCTTGGTCTTGGTCATGGCTTGAGCCTAATCATCGGGTTCTGGGGTCATCGGGTGCTGGGGGTCATCGGGTTCTGCGCCGCCATCGGAGCAGGCAACAACCGAGCACGAACAACGCCAACGCAACAATGGTCGTATAGAACAGCGCGCCGTTGAGGCCCCACGGCGGAGTGAACGCCAACTCCTGACCGGTACCGAACTGTCCGTTGAGAAATGGCATGTATCCCTGCAGGGTGTAGCCCTTCGGTACCAATGCAATCGAATTCTCGACGACGAATGCCCACCCGAGCAACACCGCAGCGGTGACCACGGGTTGCCCGATGATGGCACCGACACCGACGCCAATTCCGCAGGCAGCAAAGGCGTAAAGCGGCACGGTCAACAGAAACCGCAGACCCTCTGGCGAGCCAATCGACACCGCGCCGTAAACGGTTGGGAACGCCGTCGGTAACACCAGCAGCACGACTGTCACCAGCAAAAATGAACTGACAGCGGAGAGCGATCCGTATGCCATCCACCGTGCGGCAGGGACCGTCCATATTCGGGGAAACAGGTAACGTTCCAGGTCGCCTGCCGCGCCGCGGGCCGCTCCGGCCTGCGCGGTCGCAGCGATCAGCGCCCACACCATCGCGCCGAAGATGAGGACCCAGTACACCGAATTGCTGGTCTGGACCGACGTGACCTGGATGGTCGACGACATGGTTGCGAACCGTTCGGCGACCGCCGCGATCGCAAACGTCACCACCAGCGGCATCACGATCGCGATGGGGATAGCCGCGAAGACGAGAGGACCGCGGTTCCCGCCGAAGCGGACCAACTCGGTCCGCAGTGCACGGGTGAGGGGGCCGAGCGGACCTAGTCCAACCGCCGCGGTCATCGGATACTTCCAACCGCGGTCGGACGGATGAGATGTAGGTAGGCCGATTCAAGGTCTTCGTGAGCGCCGATGAAATCAGCAATCGGAGCGTCTGCCACCTTGCGACCGCGCTCAATCACGATCACGTCGTCGCCGGTGCGGGTCACCTCCTCGAAGAGGTGCGAGGCGATCACGATCGCGCGGCCCTCGTCGGCCAGTCCGCGCAGCAGTGTCCGCAGCCACCGGATGCCATCGATGTCGAGGCCGTTGACTGGTTCGTCGAAGATGAGGTTCGGCGGGTCAGACAGCAGCGCCGCGGCAATGCCCAGCCGTTGACGCATGCCGAGTGAATAGTCGGCGACGCGACGGTCTGCCGCGTCGGCCAGGCCAACGCGCTTGAGGACCGGGTCGATGCGGTTACCGCCGACTCCCGCGGCGGCCGCTAGCCATCGCAAGTGTCGGCGGCCGGTGTGTGACGGATTCGGGCCGCTGGGTGACCCCGCGGCATCGGCACCCAGATGCACCCCGATTGCCAATGCCGGAGCGGGTAACCGGCCAGGCGGGATCCCGTCGATGGCAACGTTGCCCTCGACGGGAAGGGCGATACCGCACATCGAGCGCAGCAACGTCGACTTGCCCGCGCCGTTACGGCCGAGAAGGTACACGAGGCGGCCATCGCGAACCTGCGTCGACACGTCGTCGAGAACTGTGGCCGATCCGTAGCGAACAGTCAGGCCGGTTGTGGAGATCATCGGTTGCAGTAGATGTTGAGCCCGACGGCCTTCACACCCTGACAGAGGGAACTTGCCGCGAGTCGCCAGTTGCCGTCAATCTTCTTGAACTCGATTGTCATGCGAATGGTGGGCCGGCCCGCCGAACCGCTGTTGAGCGTTGCAGTGACCGACGAGCCCTGCTGAACCAGGGGGCCGGTCACTTTGTTCCAGCCGAGCGGAGCGCGAAACAACCCGAGGCTGTAGACGGTGCGCGGCACCACGACCGCAGCCATACCCCCTTCGACGTTGGCGGCCTTGGCTTCATCGGAGGCCTGGGTCTCGACCAGGAACTTCACGATGTTCCCGAGATCAGTCAGGGTTGGGCGGACTGCGGTGACAGTGAAGTTGGCCCCGAGATTCGCTGGTTGCGCAGGCGTGGAGGAAGCCGGTTCGTGGACGCTCGACGAAGCAGCGGCAGCAGGCGCTTCCGCCGGAATCGGCGGCGCAGCTGGCGCGGCAGGTGCGTCCGGGTCTGCGCTCGGAGCCGCCGAACTGGCGGCCGCGGGCGCGCTCGGAGCGGGTATTGCCTGCCCGAGTTGCACCACCGTCGCGGGTGCCGCGACCGGAGCGGCATTTCTGCCGGCCATCGAGAATCCCACGACGCCGATCGACAAGATCAGTGCGGCGACCACCGCGGCGGCGCCAGCGGAGGCGAGGACCGTCGCCCAGTTGGTTGACGACGATGCTGCAGGCCCCATCAGTTTTGACGACGGTGACTGGGTTGACGGTTCCGCATCAGTTGCATCGAGAACAGGAGGAGCGATCGGCTCGGTGGGGTAGTCGTACTCGTCAGCTCGCGAGGCGTCGGTGTACATGTGTTGTCTCCTCTTGTGTTGACTCATACGGGGATTCGATCCCGAATACAGCCCATTAAAGAGCATAGGCTTACCTAACTCGAAGTCGGGCGGGCATTGCACCCCGGGTGTGACCGACGCCGCAGGGCGGAAAACGCATGCCGGACCGGTGCGGAAACCACTTGCGGTGACCGCATATCCTGGTGTTAACCAACATGCAGCGTTGGCTCTCCGGGATGGCGGAATCCCGGATCGACCAACCACAATGCGGAGTGGAGAGAACATGCTCACCCGAACCGATCTGCGGGGCACCACCCCGACGCTGAGCCAACTGCGTCGGGCCTTGCCTCGCGGCGGAACCGACGTCAACGCCGTACTTCCCACGGTGACCCCCGTCGTCGAAGCGATCGCTGAGCATGGTGCCACCGCAGCCCTCGACTACACCGAGAAGTTCGACAAAGTGCGTCCGACTTCCGTGCGTGTCCCGGCCGACGTCATCGCCCGCGCCCGCGAAGAACTCGACCCGGCCGTCACCGATGCGTTGGAGGAAGCGATTCGCCGCGCCCGACTGGTCCACGCCGATCAGCGCCGGCAGGACACTCTCACCCAGGTAGTTCCTGGCGGCACCGTCGCCGAGAAGTGGATCCCGGTCCGCCGCGTTGGCCTCTACGTCCCCGGTGGCAATGCCGTGTATCCGTCGAGCGTCATCATGAACGTTGTTCCGGCTCAAGAAGCCGGCGTCGCTTCGCTGGTGGTCGCGTCGCCGCCGCAAGCCGACTTCGGTGGTTGGCCGCATCCGACGATCCTCGCGGCGTGCGCGCTGCTCGGAGTCGAGGAAGTGTGGGCCGTCGGTGGCGCACAGGGCGTGGCCCTGCTGGCTTACGGCGGTACTGACACCAACGGTGGAATCCTGGACCCGGTCGACCTCATCACCGGCCCCGGCAATATTTACGTGACCGCGGCCAAGCGCCTGGTACGCGGCGTGGTCGGCATCGACTCGGAAGCCGGACCCACTGAGATCGCGATCCTCGCCGACGACTCCGCCGACCCGGCGGTCGTCGCTTCCGACCTCGTCAGCCAAGCCGAACACGATGTGCTCGCGGCCTCGGTGCTCGTCACCGACAGCGAAGCTCTGGCCGACGCGGTCGACAAAGCCGTCGCAACGGCAGCAGTCAACACCAAGCACTCCGAGCGAGTGCAGACCGCACTGGCCGGCCCGCAGTCGGGAATCGTGCTGGTCGACGATGTCGATGCCGGACTGAAGGTGGTCGACGCCTACGCGGCCGAACACCTCGAAATCCAGACGCGTGACGCGCAGGCGGTCGCTGATCGAGTTACCAGTGCGGGCGCGATCTTTGTCGGCACCTATTCGCCGGTCAGCCTCGGCGACTACAGCGCGGGCTCCAACCACGTTCTCCCGACGTCGGGTTCGGCGAAGTACGCGTCGGGCCTCTCGGTACAGACCTTCCTGCGCGGGGTCCACGTCATTGACTACAACCGGGACGCGCTCGCCAAGATCGCCGACCGCGTGGTGACTCTGGCTAATGCCGAAGACCTCCCGGCCCACGGCGAAGCCGTGCAGGCGCGGTTCGGTGCGGCAGCTAATGATCGGGGCACCAAGTGACCTCCGAGGCACCCGCGCCGGCCCCGGGCTCCGGTGTCACGCTGACCGACTTGCCGCTACGTGAATCGTTGCGCGGCAAGTCGCCGTACGGTGCACCGCAGTTGCAGGTGCCGGTCATCTTGAACACCAATGAGAATCCGCACCCGCCGAGCCAGGCCCTGATTGACGATGTCGCCAAAGCTGTTGGCGCGGCAGCCGAGGAACTGCACCGGTATCCCGATCGCGACGCCATGGGTCTTCGATCAGACCTCGCCGCCTACCTGCGCAATGCGACCGGCGTCGACCTGTCGGTCGACAATGTGTGGGCCGCGAACGGCTCCAACGAAATCCTGCAGCAGATCCTGCAGGCCTTCGGCGGGCCCGGTCGCAGCGCGATGGGCTTTGTCCCGTCGTACTCGATGCACCCGATCATCAGCGATGCCACCCAAACCGAGTGGATTCCGATTCCGCGCGCTGCGGACTTCTCCCTCGATGTGACGGCCGCGGTCGCCGCGATTGAGCAGCACCAACCCGACGTCGTCTTTGTGACCTCGCCCAACAATCCGACCGGCGGCAGCGTGCCGCTGGCCGACTTGCGCGCCATCGGTGATGCGGCACCGGGCATCGTCATCGTCGACGAGGCGTACGGCGAGTTCTCATCGCAGGCAAGCGCGGTGGAACTGATCGATGAGTATCCGGCCAAGGTCATCGTGTCACGCACCATGAGCAAGGCCTTTGCCTTCGCGGGCGGTCGTCTCGGCTACCTCGCGGCGGCACCAGCCATGATCGAAGCGTTGCTTCTGGTACGACTGCCATATCACCTGTCGGTGGTGACGCAGGCTGCCGCGCGTGCGGCCCTGCAGCACTCCGTGGAAACCCTCGGGGGAGTCGCGGCGATCGCCGCTGAACGCGACCGCGTGGTCGCGGTGCTCACCGATCTCGGGTTCCGGGTGACACCGTCGGACGCGAACTTTGTTTTTTTCGGCGACTTCGCCGACGCCGCAGCAAGCTGGCAGCGGTACCTCGACCGCGGCGTCCTGATCAGGGATGTCGGCATCGAGGGCCACCTGCGTGCGACTATTGGATTACCCGCCGAGAACGACGCCTTCCTCAAGGTGAGCGCCGAACTGGCCGAAACAGACCGAAAGCAGCAGTAGCAGCCGTGACCACAGCCCAGCCCACCAGCGGAAACCCGCGCATTGCGCGCGTCGAGCGAACCACTCGGGAATCGTCGATTACCGTCGAGATCAACCTCGATGGCACCGGCAAGACCGACATCGACACCTCGGTTCCGTTCTTCGACCACATGTTGACGGCGTTCGGCGCGCACGGCAGTTTCGATCTGACGGTTCACGCCAAAGGCGACATCGACATCGAAGCGCACCACACCGTTGAGGACACGTGCATCGTGCTGGGACAGGCGATCGGTGAGGCGCTCGGCGATAAGAAGGGTATTCGACGTTTCGGTGACGCATGGATCCCGATGGACGAAACCCTCGCGCAGGCCATCGTCGACGTGTCGGGCCGCCCGTATTGTGTGCACTCGGGCGAACCCGATCATCTGCTCACCGCGGTCATCGGCGGCTACTCGGGCGGCGACAAGCCGGTCGTCTCGTACGCGACGGTCTTGAACAAGCACGTATTCGAATCGATCGCGCTTAATGCGCGGATCGCCCTGCACGTCCGTGTCCTGTATGGCCGCGACCAGCACCACATCACGGAAGCCGAGTTCAAGGCGGTGGCCCGTGCGCTGCGTGAGGCCGTTGAACCTGATCCTCGCGTCAGTGGTATCCCCTCGACGAAGGGTGCCCTGTAGATGGGCGCTGGAAACAAGAGCGTCGCGCTGCTCGACTACGGGTCGGGTAATTTGCGATCGGCGCAGCGCGCATTGGAACGGGCCGGTGCCGACGTCGAGATCACCTCTGACTTTGAGACGGCCCTGAACGCTGACGGACTGCTGGTTCCCGGAGTTGGGGCCTACGCCGCCTGCATGGCTGGGCTGAAGGCCGTGCGCGGTGACCGCATCATTGGCCGTCGACTGGCCGGTGGCCGTCCGGTGCTTGGCATCTGCGTCGGGATGCAGATCCTGTTCTCCCACGGTGTCGAAGGCGGTGTCGACACACCTGGCTGTGACGAGTGGCCCGGTGCAGTGACCAGACTCGACGCGCCCGTTTTGCCTCACATGGGGTGGAACACCGTGGAGGCGCCGGCAGACACCAAACTCTTCGCCGGGATCGACGACGATGCTCGCTTCTATTTTGTGCACTCGTACGCGGTGCAGGAGTGGGGGATGGACTCGGAAGGTTCGCCGCTGACCGCGCCACAGCTGACGTGGTCCGAGCACGGCGGCCGATTCCTGGCTGCCGTCGAGAACGGGCCACTGTCGGCGACCCAATTTCATCCGGAAAAGTCGGGCGACGTGGGAGCCGAATTGCTGCGGAACTGGATGAAGGGGCTCGCCTAACGTGAGCGCGAAGAGCAGCGAGCCCAAACAGTTCTCGCCCGAAAAGTTCTCCATCGCGAAGTTGGTGTTCTACGCGCTGGGCGCCGGGACCCTCACGCTAGCGGTAATGATTCCCATCATCGTGGCGCTCGCCCGGCCGTACCCGATAGCGGCACTGTGCGTGGCGATCATGGCCATCGTCTTGATGGTGGCCGTTATTGCCCTCGTCTCACGGAAAATGACGGCCGGAATTCAACACGAAATCGACCGCCGACGAGCGGAACTGGCAACTGAGCACAGTCGTGCCGACGCGTCGGTTAACAGAAGAGAAGAGAAGCAGAACTGATGGGCATTCTGGAATTGCTCCCGGCTGTCGACGTGGTCGACGGCCAGGCGGTGCGCCTGGTGAAGGGCGAAGCCGGATCGGAAACGTCTTACGGTTCGCCGCGCGATGCGGCGTTGGCCTGGCAGCGTGACGGCGCGCAGTGGCTGCACCTGGTCGACTTAGACGCGGCCTTCGGTCGCGGTGACAACCGCGAACTCCTCGCGCAGGTAGCTGCCGAGGTTGAGGTCAACGTCGAGTTGTCCGGCGGTATCCGCGACGATGCCTCGCTGAAGGCGGCGCTCGCGACGGGGTGTACCCGCGTCAATTTGGGGACTGCAGCGATTGAGAACCCCGAGTGGTGTGCCCGGGCGATCGCCGAATACGGCGACAAGATTGCCGTGGGACTCGATGTAACCAGCGATGGCGATTCCTACACCGTCCGTGGGCGAGGCTGGGTCACCGAGGGTGGCGACCTGTGGGAGACCCTTGAGCGCCTCAATAACGACGGTTGCGCTCGCTACGTGGTGACCGACGTCAGCAAGGACGGCACCCTGACCGGACCCAATCTGGAACTCCTTGAGCAGGTCGCTCGCGCCACTGATTCGCCCGTCGTGGCGTCGGGCGGCATCTCGAAGGTTGACGATCTCCTCGCGATCGCTGAACTGACCGGGCTCGGGGTAGAGGGCGCCATTATCGGTAAAGCCCTCTACGCAGGTCGTTTCACATTGCCAGAAGCACTCGACGCGGTGGCAGCTGCCAGTACCCGGTGAGCACTTCGATGATCGATCGCCTCGACCTGCCGGCGCTGATGGGGATTGCCGAAGCAGTCCTTGATGAGGTGACCGGTGTGTTCGTTGACGGTTTGGGATCACCTGGCACCCACATCAAGGGCGTCGGAGATTTTGCGACCGATGTTGACTTGGCGCTCGAGAATCGAATCGGCAACCTGTTGGAGCGGCGGACCGGCATTGAGGTGCACGGTGAAGAGTTTGGTGGATCGGCACCGGACAAAGGGACCATGTGGATTTTGGACCCGATCGACGGCACCTTCAACTATTCGGTCGGCATGCCGATGGCGGCCATGCTGTTGGCTTTGACCGTCGACGGGGAGCCGGTCCTCGGTCTCACCAGAATTCCGTTGTTCGGGCAGTCCTATGCCGGGCACGTCGGCGGGCCGCTGCTAGTGAACGGTGTGGCGATCCCACCGGTGCCCGACAGTCCGCTACAAACGGCCGTCATCGGTTTCGGCGCGTTCAACGCGAAAGCTGGCGGACGCTATCCGGGCGCGGCGCGGGCCGAATTGCAGCGGCGTTTGAGCTACCGAGCTGGCCGACTCCGGATGACGGGGTCTAACGGCATTGACGTCGCTTATGTGGCAGCTGGCGTCTTTGGTGGCGCGGTCTCGTTCAGCACTAAGGCGTGGGACAACGCTGCAGGTGCCGCGCTCGTCCGTGCTGCGGGCGGGCTGGCGACCGACCTCGCAGGCAACCCGTGGACCGTGCATTCCAAGTCGCTGGTAACCGGCAATCGTCTCCTTCATGGAGAATTGCTCAGTGTGGTCGCCGAAGCCATGCCCGGACTCGGTGACTGACCAATTTTTCATTTCAGCATTAATTCAAACAAGGAGCCCCACCCGTGACCGTGGCAGTTCGCGTCATCCCGTGCCTGGACGTCGACGACGGCCGGGTGGTTAAAGGTGTCAATTTTGAGAATCTCCGCGACGCCGGAGACCCGGTGGAACTCGCGGCCCGCTATGACGCCGAAGGTGCCGACGAACTGACTTTCCTGGATGTCACGGCTTCCAGTTCCGGCCGCGGCACCATGCTCGACGTGGTCCGGCGCACCGCCGACGCTATTTTTATCCCGTTGACGGTCGGCGGTGGTATTCGTACCGTCGATGATGTCGATGTGATGTTGCGTGCCGGTGCCGACAAAGTCAGCGTCAACACGGCTGCGATTGCCCGTCCGGAAGTCCTTTCGGAAATGAGCGGGCGGTTCGGCTCGCAGTGCATCGTCCTTTCGGTCGATGCGCGGACCGTTCCGGAAGGTAACGCGGCAACACCGTCGGGCTGGGAGGTCACCACTCACGGCGGTCGTCGCAGTACCGGCATTGATGCCGTGGAATGGGCGCTGCGTGGACAAGAGTTGGGTGTGGGGGAGATCCTGCTGAACTCAATGGACGCCGACGGCACCAAGGCCGGTTTCGACTTGAGAATGATTGAGGCGGTCCGAGCGGCCGTCACCATCCCGGTGATCGCCAGCGGCGGCGCAGGCAAGGTCTCCGACTTTGCCCCCGCGGTGCACGCCGGTGCCGATGCGGTTCTGGCTGCGTCGGTGTTCCACTTTGGCGATATGACTATCGGCGAGGTGAAAGCGGCGATGGCCGCCGATCACATCATCGTCCGCTGACGCACCCTTCACGCAGGAAAGAGGAAACCCATGGCTCTGCCAGCAGAGTTAGCCGCTTCGCTGAAACGTAATGATGACGGACTGTTTGCGGCGATCGCGCAGGAACGGTCCACCGGCATCGTGCTGATGATGGCGTGGATGGACGATGAAGCGCTTGAGCGCACCCTTGCTACCCGCCAGGCCACCTATTTTTCGCGGTCGCGGCAGTCGTATTGGGTTAAGGGCGAGACTTCTGGGCACACGCAGTACGTGCACGACATCCGCGTCGATTGCGACGGTGACACCGTGTTGTTGACGGTCGACCAGGTGGGCGCGGCTTGCCACACCGGTAATCACAGTTGTTTCGACACGGTGCCGCTGAGGTTCCAGGATGCGGGGCCCGTCGATGCGCCCGATCTCAATGCTGCTGTTTTTAACCAAGAGGGACGGTGAGCCGATGCCGCTGATTCAGATTTCTCAGACGCCGGGATTGTCGGATCGGGTGAAGCGCGAGACGATCGCCGCTGTGACCGAGGCCTACGCCAAGGCGACGGGTAAGAACCCGGATTCGGTGTGGGTGACGATTACTGAAGTCCCCGGCCAACATTGGGGTGTGGGCGGGGAGCCGATCGGATGACCGCCGGAACAACGTCGCTCGAAACTTTCCTCGACTTGGCTGTCGATCATCGGGTAGTTCCGGTGACGCGGACGGTGCTCGCCGATTCGGAGACGCCGCTGTCGGCTTATCGGAAGTTAGCGGGCGAGCGAAGCGACGGGGGGACGTTGACTCTGCGCGATGGAACGTTCTTGCTGGAGTCGGCGCCGAATGGTGAGTCGTGGTCGCGGTGGTCGTTTATCGGCGCGGGTACCCGGTCTGCGCTGACCGTGGTGGACGACGAAGCGCATTGGTGGGGCGACGCTCCGGCTGGTGCACCGGTTGGCGGGGATCCGGTTCAGGCGCTCGCTGAATCATTGCGACTCCTGCATACCGAGCCTCTCGCCGACATGCCGCCGTTGACGGGCGGGTTTGTTGGTTTTATGGCCTACGATTTTGTGCGCCGTCTGGAACGTCTGCCGGAGACCACTATCGACGACCTTGGCCTGCCGGATATGTTTTGGCTGTTGGTTGCCGATCTCGCGGCTTTCGACCACCACGAGGGCACCATCACGCTGATCGCCAACGCTGTCAACTGGGATGGTAGCGACGCCAATGCCGAGGTGGCCTACAACGATGCGGTCGCCCGTCTGGATGCGATGACTGCGGCGCTGGCGGCACCGGATCCGTCGACTGTTTCGACTTTTGATCGGCCCACGCCGGACTATCGGTCGCAGCGTTCACTCGATGACTACCGCGAGATTGTCGCAGGCTTGGTCGGTGAGATCGAGGCCGGTGAGGCCTTCCAGGTGGTGCCGTCGATGCGTTTCGAAATCGATACGGTCGCCGATCCGCTCGATGTGTACCGGGTTCTGCGGGCGTCAAATCCGAGTCCGTACATGTATTTTCTGCAGATGCCGGGAATTGGCCGGGATTCGTTCTCGATCGTTGGCTCGTCACCGGAAGCCCTCGTTACCGTGACCGACCGGGTCGCGACCACCCACCCGATCGCGGGTACTCGGTGGCGCGGGGCAACCGACGAGGAAGACCGCTTGCTTGCCAAGGGGTTGTTGGAGGACGAGAAAGAGAATTCCGAGCACCTGATGCTCGTTGACCTTGGACGAAACGACCTCGGTCGCGTCTGTGAGCCGGGCACGGTTCGGGTGAACGACTATCGCCGTGTTGAGCGCTACAGCCACGTGATGCATCTGGTGTCGACGGTTTCGGGGACTTTGCAGGATGATCGCGGTGCACTCGACGCGGTGACCGCGTGCTTCCCGGCGGGAACTCTGACGGGCGCGCCGAAGGTGCGGGCGATGGAGTTGATCGAAGCTAACGAGATCACGCGTCGCGGACTGTACGGCGGCGTCGTCGGCTACCTCGATTTCGCGGGCAACGCTGACACCGCGATCGCTATTCGGACTGCCCTGATGTCGGGCAGCACCGCGTATGTGCAGGCCGGTGGAGGCGTGGTCGCCGATAGCGACGCCGAGTATGAGTTCAACGAAGCCACGAATAAGGCCTCGGCGGTACTGGCCGCAGTCGCTGCTGCCGGAACGATGGAGACCGTTGCGGGTGCCAGCGCTGCGGACCCTCAGGAATAGGTAGGAAACGAAAATGAGCGATTCACAACCGGCGACTGCGACCGAATTGGCCGCTGCGGAGGAAGCAGCGGCAAAGTCGAAGAACCGCCGTCTGCAGTTGATCGCGTCACTGCTGATTTTGCTGGCGGCACTGGGATTGTGGGCGGCCTCGCGAATGACGTGGGCGACTATCTTGGTGAAGCCTGATCTCGGTCCCGGTGTCGACATTCCCGTGCGCGGATCGGATTGGAGTCCGTGGCTGGTGCCGGTGGCGTTGGCGATGGTTGCCGCGGTTATTGCACAGTTCGCGGTCCGTGGTTGGGCCTTGCGAATCGTGGCGATCCTGGTTGCCCTTGGCGGTGTCTTGGCCCTGTTCCCGGCGATTTCGCTGCTGACTGAGGGCCAGGACAATCTCTTCATTACCAAGATGGTCGACGTGCCCGCTCGGGCCGCGTTCTTCGGCATCCCGATCGAGTCCACGCCGGGCTATCTCGTTATCGCGTCGGCGATCTGCGCGATCGTCGGTGCCATCGCGATGGCGCGTACGGCACGCAAGGACGCGATGTCGTCGAAGTACTCGTCGCCGGCGGCCCGCCGGGAAGAACTCGAACGTCAGGTTTTCGCGGCGCGCGACCGTGCTGCTGCCGCAGACCAGGCGGCCCCGAGTGAGCGAATCATGTGGGATTCGCTCGACGAGGGTCTTGATCCGACGGACGATGGCATCGATGACGAGCCCGGGTCGGCCAAGTAGTTGGCGTTGACGAGTCACGTTTGAGTCCGATATCACCTGCACCGTGCGTACCGGAAGTGACCCCGGCCTCCCTGTTGTGGGCCGCGATGCTTACTCTTGAAGGCACGTAAGGAAAGGGGCCGATTGCCGTGACCAATCAGTCAGTGCTCGATTCGATCATCGAGGGAGTCAAGGCTGACGTCGCCGCGCGCGAAGCGATCCTCGATCTCTCCGCCGTAAAGCAGGCAGCCGCAGCCGCACCGGCACCGCGCAATGCGATGGCCGCACTCAGCCAGTCCGATATCGCCGTCATCGCCGAGGTTAAGCGGTCGAGCCCGTCGAAGGGTCAGCTCGCGAACATTCCCGATCCCGCCGAACTGGCCAAGGCCTACGAGGATGGCGGTGCCCGCATCGTCAGTGTCTTGACTGAGGAACGCCGATTCGGCGGCTCGCTCGCGGACTTGGATGCGGTCCGTGCGGCCATCAACATTCCGATTCTTCGGAAAGACTTCATCGTCGGGCCGTACCAAATTCATGAGGCACGGGCGCACGGCGCGGACGTTATCTTGCTGATCGTCGCGGCGCTGGAACAGCCGGTGTTGGCCTCGTTGCTCGATCGCACCGAGTCGTTGGGCATGACTGCCCTCGTGGAAGTCCACACGGAGGAAGAGGCCGACCGGGCGCTGGAAGCCGGTGCCAAGGTGGTGGGCGTTAATGCCCGTAACCTGAAGACTCTTGAGGTCGATCGCGATGCTTTCGCACGGATCGCGCCGGGACTGCCGTCGAGTGTGATTAAGGTTGCCGAGTCCGGGGTTCGTGGCCCTGCCGATCTCCTCGCCTATGCCGGTGCCGGTGCCGACGCCATCCTGGTTGGCGAGGGCGTCGTTACCAGCGGGGACCCGCGGCTGGCTGTCGCGGACCTGGTAACTGCGGGCTCGCATCCGTCGTGCCCGAAGCCGTCCCGCTAACTAAACCCACTTCGCAGCTCCCTCTTCTCAGCATTCCGGTTGTCCTTCGGGCAACCGGAAATTGAGTTGCTGCCCGGATCGAACGACGAGGATACTGAACGCGTGAGTGACAATCCCAAAGCCGCAACAGCCGGTTTCCCGCAGGCGAGCGACGGCGTAGCCGATATTCATCCCATCGGACCCGATGCGCTCGGACACTGGGGTGATTTCGGTGGTCGGCACGTTCCCGAAGCACTCATGGCAGTGATCGAAGAGGTCACCTCCACCTACGAGAAACTGCGCACCGACAGTGAGTTCCTGAACGAACTCGATCGGTTGCAGCGGGACTACTCGGGTCGGCCTTCGCCCCTGTACGAAGCCGAACGACTCCGCGAGGATGCCGGTGGTGCACGCATCTTCTTGAAGCGTGAAGACCTCAATCACACCGGTTCGCACAAGATCAACAATGTGCTCGGTCAGGCGCTCCTCGCGAAGTCGATGGGCAAGACGCGCATCATTGCCGAAACCGGTGCCGGTCAGCACGGCGTCGCCACCGCGACAGCGTGCGCACTGTTCGGCATGGAGTGCCTCATCTACATGGGACGCGTCGACACCGAGCGCCAAGCATTGAATGTCGCCCGGATGCGGTTGCTCGGTGCCACCGTTGTCGCCGTTGAAACGGGTTCGGCAACGTTGAAGGATGCCATCAACGAGGCACTCCGCGACTGGGTGACCAACGCTGATACGACGTACTACTGCTTCGGTACGGCAGCCGGGCCGCACCCGTTCCCGATGATGGTCCGCGACTTCCAGCGAATCATCGGTATGGAAACTCGTGTCCAGATGCTGGAGAAGGTGGGGCGCCTGCCGGATGCGGTCACGGCATGTGTCGGTGGTGGTTCTAACGCGATCGGCATGTTCCATCCGTTCATCGAAGACGGCGACGTGCGCATGGTCGGTTTTGAAGCCGGCGGTGACGGCGTCGAAACGGGTAGGCACGCAGCCACTTTTGCCGGTGGTACGCCCGGAGCGTTCCAGGGTGCCTACTCGTATCTGCTGCAAGACGAAGATGGTCAGACCATCGAATCGCATTCCATCTCAGCCGGTTTGGACTACCCCGGCGTTGGCCCCGAGCATGCCCACCTGCGGGATATCGGACGCGCCGAGTACCGACCCGTCACCGACACCGAGGCGATGGATGCCCTCGCCTTGCTCTCTCGTAAGGAAGGCATCATTCCGGCCATTGAGTCGGCACACGCCTTGTCCGGTGCGCTGAAGTTGGGCCGCGAGATGGGCGACGGCGCGATCATCGTTGTCTGCCTGTCCGGGCGCGGCGACAAAGATGTCGACACGGCAGCCCACTGGTTCAACCTCTTCCAGAAACCGCCGTCGGAGGCCGAATATGCGGCCAGCCTCGCGGCCCAGTCCGCATCGACCAACTCTGCAGCATCGGGGGAGACCAAGTGAGCGTCCACACCACTCCGCCCTCTCGTTTGGGCGATACTTTCGCCGCGTGCCGTGCGGAGAACCGCGCCGCACTGATCGGCTACTTCCCGGTCGGCTATCCCGACTTGGAGACGTCCTTGACGACGGTCCGCACCATGGTTGAGGCTGGCTGCGACATCGTCGAAATCGGGATCCCGTACTCGGACCCGGTGATGGACGGACCGACCATTGCGCGCGCCGCAGAGAAGGCACTCGCCGGGGGTACCCGGGTGCGCGATGTGATGGTCGCGGCCGAAGCGATTGCCAAGGCCGGTGCACAACCGGTGGTCATGAGTTACTGGAACCTTATTCTGCAGTATGGCGTTGACGCTTTCGCTCGCGATCTGGCCGCGGCCGGTGGTGCGGGAATGATTACGCCGAACCTGATTCCGGAAGAAGGCGCCGAGTGGCATGCGGCGTCGGACGCGCACAACATTGACCGCATCTATTTGGTGGCGCCGTCGTCGACCCCGGAGCGCATCGCACTGACCGTCGATGAGTGCCGCGGTTTTGTGTATGCCGCGTCGACGATGGGTGTGACTGGTGCGCGGAGCAGTGTGTCGAACGCTGCGCCGGAACTGTGCGCCAGGGTCCGCGAGTACTCGGATATTCCGATTGGGGTGGGACTGGGCGTCCGCGATGGTGATCAGGCCGCAGAGATCAGTGCGTACGCCGACGGTGTCATCGTCGGTTCGGCCATTGTCTCGGCCGCCGACCACGGCCAGAAAGCCGTCGCCGACCTCGTCTCTGACCTCGCCGCCGGCGTCCGCCGCTCCCGCTCCTAATTCCCTTTTCTGTCACGATTCGGCCGTTCCATCACCGCAGGCCGTGATCGGTGACGAAACGGCGACCGCGACATGCGTCGTTGCGACACAAAAGGGGAAACTAGGTGAGTGAAAACCTCCACTCGGGGGACTGGGGGAGGTAATCGTGCCTGGTTCGACGGGACCGGAAGAGGTCGGCACCGTTGTCGGCGCGGGCACACGATACTGTGGCACCTGTGATTGACGGAACCGTCCTTGCGTACATCCCGAGCCCGTCGCAGGGTGTATGGCACATCGGAGATGTACCGATTCGCGCTTACGCGCTCTGCATCATTGTCGGAATTGTTGTTGCTGTCTGGTGGGGCAGCCGACGTTGGCAGGCGCGTGGCGGGCAACCGGGCGAGGTTATTGACGTTGCCCTGTGGGCGGTGCCGTTCGGCCTCATCGGTGGGCGGCTCTACCACGTCCTTACCGACTGGGAGGTGTACTTCGGGCCCAACGGCAAGGGTATCGGCGGGGCACTGCGGATCTGGGACGGTGGCCTAGGTATCTGGGGTGCGGTGGCGCTCGGCGCGGTCGGTGCTTGGATTGGCGCCCGGAACATGGGCATCAAACTGCCGCCCTTTGGCGATGCCCTCGCCCCGGCAATCCTGTTGGCGCAGGCCATTGGCCGCGTCGGCAACTACTTCAACCAGGAACTCTTCGGCCGTCCGACGACGCTACCCTGGGGTCTGGAAATCTTCGACCGCACAAATGCGAGCGGCGCTGTCTCGTACAAGTTGATAGACGGTGTCTCCACCGGCAATGTGTACGCGATTGTGCACCCGACGTTCTTGTACGAAGCGATTTGGAATGTCCTCATCGTGATCGCGCTGGTCCTGATCGACCGCTACTTCCGTATCGGTCACGGTCGACTGTTCGCCATGTACGTTGCTGGTTACTGCATTGGGCGCTTCGGCGTGGAACTGATGCGCGACGACTTCGCGACCCACATCTTCGGAATCCGAATTAACGTGTTCACGTCGGCGATCGTGTTCCTGGGTGCCGCGCTGTACGTGGTGTTGGCACCGCGGGGCCGCGAAAAGGGCCTCAGCATGTACTGGCCGCATCGTGCCGAGGAACTCGCTGAGCAAGGTGCCGTCGGCTACGTACCCCCGCAAATGTCGGACGACGACCTCGACCGGGAAGCAAGCGACGCGGCGGCCACGGGAAGCACGGTGGTTGCCCCAACCAGCGAGTTCGAAGACAGCGATATCGAAAATAGGGAAATCGAAGACATCGAGTTCGATGGCAACGCAGATGACGCTGCTGAGCCTGAGTTTGAGGTAGCAACCTCAAGCGAAGAACTCTTCGCCGCAGATGAGAACGTCGATGACGGTGTGATCGAACCCGATGCCGAGCCCGAGTCAGTCACCGAGCCAATGGATAACGCTGAGACGGGCGTCGTCGAGGACGAGGAATTGTTGGCGACCGAACTGGCTGACGACGAACCTGAAGCCGTAGATGCAGAGTCGGACACCGATGCTGGGTCGGACACCGAGACTGGGTCGGACACCGAGACTGGGTCGGACACAGAGATTGGGTCGGACACCGAAACTGGGTCCGACGCCGAAACTGGCACCGACGCCGAACTCGAGCCCGAAGCTGACGCCGAGCCCGAAGCGGAGAGCGTTGTCGAGACGGAACCGGAACCTGAAGCCGAGCCGGAACCCGAAGTCGAGCGGGACGTCGAGGCGGAACTCGAGCCGGAAGCTGACGTCGAGCAGGAACCCGAAGTCGAGGCGGAACCCGAACTCGAGCCGGAACCCGAAGTCGAGCAGGACGTCGAGGCCGAGCTCGAGCCGGAAGCTGACGTCGAGCCCGAACCGGACGTTGCGGTTGTCGCCGTCGACGCTGAACAGGCAGCGGAGGCGGAGACCGCCGAGCCGCCCGCAGAACCAACGCCGGAACCCGTGCATCGGGTGATTCCGGGGAAGGAACCGTCGATCACTGACTCAATCTCCGACCGCGGCTACACGATCGTCCCCGCCGACGACGAGGAACTGTCCGGCATCACGATCATCGAGCAGAATCCTGGCGGATCCGCCGGAGCCATCGAGATTCGCCGAGCATCGGACAATGTGGTCGACGAGCCCGAAGATTCGGGGGCCGAGCCCGATTCCGACGATTCCGACGAACCGGAGGCTACACACAACGGCGCACCCAGCGGCGACTAGGGCTGAGGCGACACCGTGCGGTTGGGCGGCTAGCCTTAAAGGGTGACTCGTCGTACCAAGATCGTCTGCACCCTGGGCCCCGCTACCAACACCGTCGACCGGATTACCGAACTCGTAGAGTGCGGTATGGATGTTGCCCGGCTTAATTTCAGCCACGGTGCCCACTCCGACCACCAGAGCGTCTACGACGCTGTTCGTGCCGCTAGCGCCGCTACCGGCAAGCCGGTTGGCATTCTCGCCGACCTGCAGGGCCCCAAGATTCGGCTCGGAAAGTTCGAAGACAACGGTCGACCCAACGGGGCTGTCGACTGGGCCGACGGCGAAGAAGTCCGCATCACCGTTGACGAGATTATTGGCAACCATGACCGCGTCTCCACCACCTACAAGCAGTTGGCAGAGGACGCGGTTGCCGGCGATCGCCTGCTGATCGACGACGGCAAGGTCGGTCTGACGGTCGTCCGGGTGGAAGGCAACGATGTTGTCTGCATCGTGACCGAAGGCGGGACGGTCAGCAATAACAAGGGTCTGTCGATGCCCGGGATGAACATCTCGATTCCCGCGATGTCAGAGAAGGACATCGCGGACCTGGAGTTCGCATTGGGCCTCGGTGTCGACCTCGTCGCCCTGTCGTTTGTCCGCAGCCCGTCAGACATTGAACTCGTCCACGAAGTGATGGATCGCGTCGGCCGACGCGTGCCGGTGGTTGCGAAGCTGGAAAAGCCCGAAGCCATTGACAACCTCGAAGCCGTGGTACTCGCCTTTGACGCCATCATGGTGGCCCGCGGCGACCTCGGCGTCGAGATGCCGCTCGAAGAAGTTCCGCTGGTCCAGAAGCGCGCCATCCAGATGGCCCGCGAGAACGCCAAGCCAGTCATTGTCGCCACGCAGATGCTCGATTCGATGATCGAAAACTCACGCCCGACCCGCGCCGAAGCGTCCGATGTCGCCAACGCGGTGCTCGACGGTGCCGACGCGGTGATGCTGTCGGGTGAGACCTCGGTCGGTAAGTACCCGCACGACACTGTCCGGACCATGAGTCGCATCGTCGAAGCAGTGGAAACCAGCACCCGTGAGGTTCCGCCGCTCAAGCACATGCCGCGCACCCGTCGTGGCGTCGTGACCTACGCGGGCCGCGACATTGCCGAGCGTCTCGGTGCGGCAGCGATTATTGCCTTTACCGAATCCGGCGATACCGTCCGCCGGGTCGCCCGCCTACATTCGCGCGTCCCGCTGTTGGCTTTCACCGCGACCGAGGCAACGCAAAAGCAGCTTTCGGTTAGCTGGGGTGTGGAACCGTACTTTGTCCCGCGCATGGACCACACCGATTCGATGATCGATCAGGTCGACGAAGTGCTCACCGCCAATGGCCGGGTCAAGAAGGGCGACACGGTCGTCATCATCGCCGGTGCCCCCGCCTCGGTGATCGGCTCAACCAACTTTGTGCACGTCCACCGCATCGGTGAACAGGACCACTGACCTTCCTGGACTACAGATCAGCGGTGCGGGCGTGAGCTACCCCGCACCGCTGACATAGTCTGGACGGCATGACAACTGGCGATCCGAAAGCAGCGGCACCTTCTGCTGACTTGCAGAAACTCATCGAACTGCTCGATGTGGAACGCGTCGACGACAACCTGTTCGTCGGCCAGCACCCCGACCAAGTCCTGCCGCGCACCTTTGGCGGGCAACTGCTCGGGCAGGGTGTGGTCGCTGCTGGCCGGACGCTCGTCAAAGGCAACCCGCCGGTCCACGCGCTGAACGCTCACTTTGTCCGCGGAGGCGACGTCACCAAGCCTCTGGAGTACCACGTCGACCGATACCGCGATGGTCGGGCTTTTGCCAACAGGCAAGTCACCGCCAAGCAGGACGGTGAGGTGGTCTTCACGATGCTCGTTGCCTTCCAAGATAATTCGGCTGGCCTGGAGCATGCTGTCGAAATTCCGGAAGTTCCCTTCCCCGAAGACCTTCCGCCGATCACCGAACACTTCAAAGGCTACGAAGACAAGATCGAATCGTTTGTGAATGCATTGCATCCGGTCGATATTCGATTTGCTAACGATCCAACGTGGGTGATGAAGGGGACCGGCGAGCAACTCAACCACAATCGCGCGTGGATGAAGACGCATGGCACCCTGCCCGACGACCCGTTGATGCATGTCGCGACGATGGCCTATTCGTCTGACACGACGGTCCTCGACTCCATCATCACCACCCACGGACTGTCGTGGGGGATTGACCGGTTGTTCGCGGCGACCGTCAACCATTCGATGTGGTTCCACCGCGAATTCCGCTTTGATGAGTGGATGCTTTACGCGACGGAATCCCCGGTTGCGGCGGGCTCCCGAGGTATCGGTTCGGGAAGGTTCTTTCAGCGTGATGGCACTCTCGCGACATCGGTGGTGCAGGAAGCCCTGATTAAGTACTTCCCTCCTCGGAGTTGACGCCTATGACCACATCCGAGAATCAACTCGACAGCAACGTGTCGCCGACGCCGGAATTGCGCTTCTTTCTCCCGCAGGGACCGCAGTTGCCACGCCGCAATTGGCAGCACCGCTGGAAGAGCGGCATCCGCATCGGCAGCATTCTCGCGGCGGTCGTGCTGGTCGCCGGCGGTGTCATTGCGAGCATCCTGGGTCTTATCGCCGCGAGTCACTTCAATGCGTCGGGTGCGATCGAAGTCTCATGCATCACTGATCCACAAGAATCCGTGAGTCGTCCGGCCAGGCCCGGGGCAGTGTTGAGCATTCTCGACGCCAGCACCGGTGAGAAGTACGGGTCTACCACACTGGGCCGCCCCACGACGTTGCCGAGCGGTATCTGCCTGCAGAAGTTTGAAGTTCAGGACGTTCGCTCCGCTGGCATGTACACCCTGACTATCGGCGATACTTACCGCACCCTGGTTTCGGAAGACCAACTCAGGCGTGGAGTGCTGTTGTAGCTGCGGCAGCGGCAATTCATGAGGCTCGCTTGACTGCTGCCACGATGCCGGCGACGGTCGCCGCGTCGGTCACCTCCAAGGTGTTCGCGGTACCCCCGCCTGGCCCGGTGTTGCCGGGATCAGGAATGTTGGCTTTGGCGGACAGATGAATGGCGTCGACTCCGGCGGCGAGTAACGCTGGCACAGACGCGAGATCCACGCCGCCTCCCGCCATCACGGTGACGCCACTTTCTGCACCGACGAGGGCAGCCAATACCGCTAACCCGTCACCGGCGCGCGAGGCGCCACCGGAGGTCAAGACTCGATCGACCCCGAGTTTCCCGAGTTCGCCGATGGTTGCCACCGGATCCGCCACCGCGTCTAAGGCCCGGTGAAAGGTGATATCGACTGCGCGACCTGACGATTCAGCCTCCCTCGCTGCCGAAACCAATCGGGTCATGGCCTCGACATCGAGCGAGCCGTCTGACCGCAGTGCGCCGACCACTACACCGCTGGCACCCGCACGTACTGCTGCGCGGACGTCGGCCACCAGAACATCGACTTCGGCTTCGGAGTACACGAATCCGCCCGGTCGAGTCCGAATCAGGGCATGCACACCAATTCCCACCGCGCACACCGCGTTGAGCAGACCAACTGATGGGGTCAGCCCACCAGTTGCACCGAGCGCCGTACACAACTCGACGCGGTCGGCACCGCCGTCGCGAGCGACGACGGCGCCCGCCACATCCTGGACAGCGATCTCGACGGCGACGCTCAATTGAGAGGCCGTGACAGGGGTACGTTGACCCAACTCGGGTTGGCCGGGTCAATCTCGATGTACTGCGGACGCAATTGCGATGACCACAGTTCGGGCCCAAGCGGAACCGACTTCGGGAAGTTGAACGAGTAGATGTCGACCCGGAGGCGGTCGCCCGGACGTAGCGCGGCCTGCGTTGCCGACATTGGAATGTCAATGTCGAGGACTTGGCCGGGCTTGACCTTGTTGTAGTGATTGAGCGAGAGATATAGCACCGGGTCGGTGAGGTCACCGTTCGGCGCGTAACCGCTCTTGGTTTTGTCGACGGTGCGCAACGACACCATCAGCTGGCCCATCGAGACGATCCGTGATCGACCGTCGGGTGAAACGACGTTGACCGTCGCATGCCAGTAGCCGTCCGTGGCATTGAGTCGCTGCCGTAGGTGGACCACCGGGGTCCCGCTGATCCGGGTGAGGGTGCCGACGGGCTTGCCGGTAAAGGTCTGTGCAGCGGTCTCCGACAGTCGGGTGTCTTGTCCGCAGAAGTCGAACAGAATGGTGATTCCGGCCGCGGCCTGAGCCGCGTCCCGGTCACACAAACTCGAGAGGCCAGGCTTAACCTCTCGCGTCGCGCGGGCGGCAGGCTTCGTCGAACTCAATGAGCCGTCTCCAGCCACCGGAGTGTTGACCGACCGCGACGGCGTACCGCGCAAGTACTGGCGCTGGTAGTTGTAGTCGGGCAGTGGATAGGTCGGTCCCTGCAGGAAGTTTCCGGTGGGTTCCGAGGCGAGCGTGGCTGGCGAATAGCGATCGATGCCGTTGTCAATGCCCTTGAGCCACTTGTCGTACCAGGCACGTGCCAGCACATCGATGCGCGGCGGATGCCCAGGTTGACCAAAGTTGGAACTCGACGTGATGTGGTAGCCGTCATCCATGATCAGCTTCTTCTGCGCCGAGGACAGTTGCTTCAGGCCGCTGAGCAAGCGCGATTCGGAGTTAGTGAATAGATCGTTCCAACCGCCGATCGCGAAGGTGGGCGTGGTGACCTTGCTGACGTCGGTGAACAGTGACTTTCGACGTGCGGAATCGTCAGTGATGAGCGCTCGAGTGGTGCCACGAATATCGCGGACATCGCGGGTGGTGAGTGCTTCAAGGACCACGTCGAAGTAGGTGAGTGGATCTTTCACGCGGTCGGCCAGCCACCGCCAGTCGAAGGTGCCGTTCAACATGGACGCCACGTTCGGGATCATCTTTGAACCGTTGACCAGCGACAACCACGGGGCAATGAACCCAAAGCCGACGCCGCCGCCGGGCGCGATGATGTCGCGCAGCAGGTCGGCACCGGGGACCACGGGGAAGATCGCGCCCAACTTGCCTGGCGCGTCGGACGCGGCCTGCAATTGGTTGATCGCGGAGTAAGAGACACCGGCCATGCCGGTCTTGCCGTTCGACCATCGCTGCTTCGATGCCCAATCGACCACTTCGACGGTGTCGCGACGTTCGCGGTCACCAAAGACCTGCCAGGTGCCCTGCGAGAAGCCGGTGCCGCGGACGTCGACCACCAGCATGTTGTAGCCGCTCTTGATGAGTTGTGGGTCGTAGGCGAAGGTTTGGACGAGCCCGCCGCGCAGTGCTCCGACCAGCTCGTTATAGCCGGAGAGCACTGTGCCCTGCAGGTTGATGCCGTTCAGCAGGTTAACCAGCTGTGGCACCAAGACCGGATAGTTCATCACCTCGGACGCCAGGGCCGACACCATCTTGGTGTACGGCGTCATGTTGACGATGGTCGGAAGCTTGGTGCTGACGGGCTTTCCAGATCGATCGGTGGGCCGAATCAGGTTGCCGCGCAGCAGGGTTCCGTCCGACATGCGGATTGGTACGTCGGGCGTCACCTGGTAGCCGGAGTACTTCTGCTTCCCATCGTGGGTGCGGGTCCACTTGGCGCCCATCGCGCCGTAGACCGCAGCCTCGGACGGACCCGCGAGCGGTGGACTGCCTGCTAGCGGCACCATCGTCAAACCGGCGATCAGCACAATAAATGCACGACGAAACATCGACTTCTTCACTTCTGTGGTTCCTCCCCAAAGGACCAAGCCGGCGTGATGATGGGCGGCACAAAATTGCCGCTCTGTTACCTGACTCTCAGGTAACAATAGGGTGACGTCGCGAGAAAATGGAAGAGCCAAAACGGAGATAGGCGTTTTTCGGGGGTGGGTTTGCAGGCAGCCCGGGGGATATGCGTACACTTGCTCTCGCACCACCACCGGCCCCGGTGGCGAAATTGGCAGACGCGCCGCACTCAAAATGCGGTCTCTAACGAGGTGCCGGTTCAAGTCCGGCCCGGGGCACTCACGGCACCAGTCGCCGACCGCGATCGGAGTTCAGTCCATGAATGACACCGGCAAACCAGCGCAACGCGCGAGCCGAGTGGTTGTCGCAGAAGATGATTCGCTGATCCGCCTCGATCTCATCGAGATGCTGCGCGACGAAGGCTACGACGTTGTGGGCGAAGCGCCGAACGGTCAGGTCGCCGTCGATCTCGCCGAATCGCTGAAGCCCGACCTGGTGATCATGGACGTCAAAATGCCCGTCCGCGACGGCATCGACGCCGCCAGCGAGATTGCCCGCAAGCGCATCGCCCCGGTCGTCATGCTTACCGCTTTTAGTCAGCGGGAGTTTGTTGAACGTGCCCGCGACGCCGGTGCCATGGCGTATCTCGTGAAACCATTCACTCAGGCCGACCTGGTTCCCGCCATCGAGGTCGCGTTGAGCCGCTACCGGGAACTCAAGGTTCTTGAGGCCGAAATCGAAGACATCAGTGGCCGTTTCGAGGCTCGCAAGCTGATCGATCGCGCCAAGGGCCTACTCATGGACAAGCGCGGAATGAACGAGCCCGAAGCCTTCCGGTGGATTCAGCGGAACGCCATGGACAAGCGCGCCACCATGAAGGCGGTCGCCGAGATCGTCGTCGAAACTCTCGGGGACTGACACCGAAGTCGATCGCCCGCGAATCTTGTCGGGGGTAAGCCCTAGACTCGTGGGCGTGAGTGCAGCGCAGACAACGACCAAATCCGGTTCCGGTACATCAGGCAAGGCTGGCAGTCGGCCGACGTTAATGCTGATCGACGGCCACTCCATGGCCTATCGCGCGTTTTTCGCGCTGCCAGCAGAAAACTTCAAGACAAACACCGGTCAGTCAACCAACGCGGTCTACGGCTTTACGTCCATGCTGATCAACCTTCTGCGCGATGAAGAACCCACCCACATCGCCGCGGCATTCGACGTCTCCCGCCAGACCTTTCGGTCGGAGATGTTCCCCGAGTACAAGGCGCAGCGCAGCAAGTCACCCGACGAGTTCCGCGGCCAGGTCGACCTCACCAAAGACGTTCTTGAGGCGATGGGAATCCCCGTCATGGCGATCGAAGGTTTTGAAGCCGACGACATCATCGCCACTCTCGCGACTCAGGCCGATGCCGAGGGGTACCGAGTGCTGGTCGTGACTGGCGACCGCGATGCGCTGCAATTGGTCAACGACAACATCACCGTGCTCTACCCGAAGCGTGGGGTTTCCGAACTCACCCGTTTCACGCCGGAAGAAGTCGAGAAGAAGTACGGTCTCACGCCCGCGCAGTACCCCGACTTCGCCGCCCTGCGCGGCGACCCCAGCGACAATCTCCCCGGTATTCCCGGGGTCGGCGAGAAGACCGCAGCCAAGTGGATCCGCGAATACGGTTCGTTCGAGGAACTCGTTAACCGAGCCGACGAAGTTCGCGGCAAGGTTGGAGACTCGCTACGCGAGAACTTGGCCGGCGTCATAATGAATCGGCGGCTCACGGAGTTGGTTCGTGACATGACGCTTCCGGCAGCCCCGGAAGATCTCGCACTTCACGGTTGGGACCGTGACCGCATTCATCGGCTGTTCGACGATCTCGAGTTCAAAGTTTTGCGCGATCGGCTTTTCTCGACACTCACCTCGGTGGAACCGGAAGCCGAGTCGGGCTTCGACCTCCGCGGCACGCGCCTTGCTCCCGGTTCGGTTGCTGACTGGTTGGCTGAGCACACCGGTACCGGTCGGAGTGGGCTGGCAATCTCGGCGCCGCGCCAGGTAGTTGGCAGTGACGTCGAGTCGTTGGCGATTGCCGGCGTCGACGGCGAAGCAGCGTTCATCGATCCCACCATCCTGACCGTCGAAGATGATGCGGCACTGGCCGATTGGTTCGCCGACGCCACTCGGCCCAAGGCCATCCACGAAGTCAAGTGGGCGCTGCATGCCTTCCGGGGCCGTGGATGGACCCTCAAGGGAGTGACGTCCGACACCGCGCTGGCAGCGTACCTGGTCCGTCCGGGGCAGCGGTCGTTCAATCTCGACGACCTGGCGTTGCGCTACCTGCGTCGGGAACTGAAGGCCGACGACTCCGCAGGCGGCGACGGACAACTGTCGCTCCTCGACGACGATGCCGATACGCAGCGCGCAGCAGACCAGCTGATGCTGTCCGCGCAGGCCGTCGCCGAACTCGCCGACACCCTCGATACCGAACTCGAGCGCATCGATTCGTTGGCGTTGCTCAAAGACATGGAACTTCCGCTCGCCTTCGAGCTCGCCGAGTTGGAAGGCGCGGGCATCGCGGTCGACGTCGACCATCTCGATGCCCTGGAATCGGAGTTTGCGCAGCGGGTGCGCGACGCCGCCGAAGCCGCCTACGCGGTCATCGGTGAGCAAGTGAATCTCGGTTCGCCGAAGCAACTGCAGGCCATCTTGTTCGACAAGCTCGACATGCCGAAAACCAAGAAGACCAAAACCGGGTACACCACCGACGCGGACGCGCTGACCTCGCTGTACGAGAAAACAGAGCACCCCTTCCTGCGCCACTTGCTAGAACACCGTGACGCGACACGACTGCGCGTCACCGTCGAAGGCCTGCAGAAGACCATCGCCGACGATGTCCGTATCCACACCACGTTCAATCAGACGGTCGCAGCTACCGGGCGACTGTCGTCCACGGACCCGAACTTGCAGAACATTCCGGTGCGTACCGAGGCGGGCCGCCAGATTCGTCACGCCTTCGTCGTGGCGCCGGGACCGGTTGCCCGAGGTGCGGGAAACACGGAGTTCGAGTCGCTGATGACAGCGGACTATTCGCAGATCGAAATGCGGATCATGGCGCACCTGTCGGAAGATGCCGGACTCATCGAAGCCTTCAACACGGGTGAGGACCTCCACAATTTCGTTGGCTCCCGCGCCTTCGGGGTACCCGTCGACCAGGTTGACGCGACGATGCGATCGCGAGTGAAGGCGATGTCATACGGTTTGGCCTACGGATTGTCGGCGTTCGGCCTGGCGGCCCAGCTCGGAATCAGTCGCGAGGAAGCC
Source organism: Gordonia sp. 34D (assembly GCF_056682775.1). Classification (NCBI taxonomy): domain Bacteria; kingdom Bacillati; phylum Actinomycetota; class Actinomycetes; order Mycobacteriales; family Gordoniaceae; genus Gordonia; species Gordonia sp. 34D. Next base: position 738,293 of record NZ_CM155293.1, read on the forward strand.
AAACAGCAGATGGAAGCGTACTTCGACCGCTTTGGCGGCGTCCGCGACTACCTGCACAACGTCGTCGAAGAAGCGCGGCGAAACGAGTACACGGCAACACTTTTCGGCCGCCGCCGCTACCTGCCCGACCTGAACTCCGACAACTTCCAGCGCCGTCAGTCGGCCGAGCGAATGGCGCTCAACGCACCGATTCAGGGCACTGCCGCCGATATCATCAAGGTCGCAATGATTAACGTGCAGAAGCGTTTGCGGTCGGAAGGCTTGCAGACTCGGATGCTGCTTCAGGTACACGACGAGCTCGTCCTCGAAGTGGCTGCTGGCGAACGTGATTTCGTAGAGAGTCTGGTTCGCGAAGAGATGGGCGGTGCCATTGAATTGTCGGTGCCGCTGGAAGTGTCCGTCGGCTACGGTCGCAGTTGGGACGACGCCGCACACTGAAAGTGAGCCGTGCACATGAACGATTTCGATCGGGGACATGTTGACCGGCACTCGACGCTGCACGGAGAGCCGCTTCCACTGTCCTCGTACCCGCCGCCGCCACGACCGCCGGGTAAACCCGCCAACTGGCTAGTGGTGGCGATTTCGGCCATCAGTGTGGTGGTCGTTGGTGTGGCCGGAATGCTGTTGTGGTTGCTGAAAACCAATGCGGGCGGCGAACCGGAACCGGCTGCGGCTCAACAGCCCGTCGTGACAAGTATCGTGAACGCCACCCCCGTGCCGACGGCAACCGCCCACGCAACGGCACCGACGTCACTCCCCGCAACGGCGGCGACGCCTCCGGTTCAGTCACCATCGAGTCCGTGGTACGCCCAATTTGGTGCGTACAACAACTACGACAATGCGCAGGCCGAAGCGTCGCTCCACGACGGTGCGGTGATCTTGCCCGGTTCACGCGTCGGTTCAACGTCCGCGTATGTCGTGGTGAGGCCGACAGCCAGCGAGGCCGAGGCCCAACGAGTCTGTGCAAAGTTTGCCGAAGGATCCTGCTACGTGAGGAGCGGTCAGTGACCAGCAAGCACAACGATGATCACAGCGATGTGCTGCGGGTCGCGGTCCTCGAAGGCGATGGCGTGGGTCCGGAAGTGGTTCCGGTGGCCATGGACGTTGCGAAAGCGGCGCTCGCGGCCCACGGACTGACCGTCGACGCAGTTCCACTCGCCTATGGAGCGACGGCGATCGACAGTGACGGCACTCCGCTTCCTGCGGCGACCCTCGACTCGCTCGAACGGTTCGACCTGTGGGTTGTCGGACCGCACGATAATGCGGCGTATCCGCGGGAACTGCAGACGCCACCGCCCGGTGCGGTGCTCCGCAAGCAATTCGGTCTTTACGCGAACCTTCGACCGGCCCAAGCACTTTCAGGCGTGGCGGCAACTTCGCCCGACATTGATGTGCTGATTGTTCGGGAAAACAGCGAAGGCTTCTACGCCGACCGCAACATGACGATCGGCAGCGGCGAGTTCATGCCAACACCCGATATCGCGATGGCGGTCGGCGTGGTGACGAGAGCCGCGTCGCAGCGGATCGCGGTAGAAGCCTTCGACGCGGCTCGTCGCCGTCGCGGTCATGTCACGATTGTTCACAAGGCGAACGTGCTCGCGTTAACGACTGGACTCTTCCGCGACGTGTGCCTCGAAGTGGCGAAGGACTATCCAGACGTGCGGGTCGACACCGAGCATGTTGACGCCATGGCTGCGCTGTTGGTCCGTCGGCCCGCAGAGTACGACGTCATCGTCACCGAGAATCTGTTCGGCGACATCCTTTCCGACTTGGCGGGCGAGTTGTCTGGGTCGCTCGGGTTGGCACCGTCGATCAACGCCTCACACACGCAGGCGATGGCTCAAGCCGTGCACGGGGCGGCACCGACAATCGCGGGGACCGGGACGGCCAACCCGGTGGCCATGATCTTGTCGGTCGCAATGCTGTTGCGGTGGCACGGTCGCCGTTCCGGTGATGCTCGGGCCGAAGCCGCCGCCGATGCGATTGACGGTGCGGTCGCGCACGTACTCGCGGACGGAACGGTCACCGCAGATCTGGGCGGCAAGGCATCGACTCGCGACTTTGGCGCTGCGGTCGTCGCTCACCTGACATGAACCGGTTCGCAGCTGCCACCACTGTCGGCCCTCGTTGCGCACTCTCGGACCTCTCTGCGCACTCTCGGCCCTCTCTGCGACTGTCGGGCGCCAATCCGCCATACTCAATTGACTCGCCAAACCGGTGAATCGGAGCGAGCAAACCGGATCAAAGTCTCTTCAGGGGTAATGGATGCGAAAGCGATCGTTGCGGGCCACCGTGCTGGCGGGCGTAGTCGCCGGGTTGGTGGCACTACCGTCGTTGACGGGGTGTGTCGTCGACGAGTCGGCGCTCGACACCCAACCGTTGTCCCTGCAGGTGGAGAAACAGCCGGAGATCGCTGCATTGCTGCCAGCCAAGATTGCTGAGGCCGGGGTCCTCCAAGTCGGCACTAATCCGCCCTATCAGCCGAATGAGTTCAAGAACCGCGACGGCGAGATTATTGGCTTCGACGTCGACCTGATGAACGCCATCGTTAGCGTCCTCGGTATCAAGGCCATCTATAACGAGGCCGACTTCGACAAGATTATTCCGGCCATGCAGGGCGGCACCTTCGATATCGGGATGTCGTCGTTCACCGATTCGCTGGAGCGGGAGAAGGAAGTCGATTTCGTCGACTACTTCAGCGCGGGCATCCAGTGGGCGCAGCGATCGGGCGACAACGTCGACCCGGACAATGCCTGCGGATTGCGTGTCGGCGTACAGAGCACGACGGTCGAAGACACGGACGAGGTGCCTGCCAAGAGTGCGGCGTGCGTCAAGGCGGGCAAGGACCCGATCATCAAGGTCAAGTTCGAAACGCAAGACCAGGTAGTCAATGCACTCCTACTGGGGCAGGTCGACGCGTTTTCAGCCGACTCGCCAGTTACGGCGTACGCGGTGAAGAAGACCGACGGTCAATTGGTCCAGGTGGGTCCGCTGTACGATGCCGCTCCCTACGGGTATCCGGTGCCCAAGGGGTCGCAGCTGGCGAAGGCGATTCAAGCGGCATTGCAATACCTCATCGACAACGGCCAGTACCAGCAGATTGCCGAACATTGGGGAGTGGAAGCAGGAATGATTACCCGGTCGACGATCAACGGGGCGAAGGGCTGAACCGATGACGATCACTGAACCCGTAGGCACCCCGCACGACCAGCAGCCGATTAAGGCCATCCCACTCCGGCACCCCGGGCAGTGGGTGGCGTCGGTCATTGTGCTGGCCCTGGCTGGCCTGTTCATTTACGGGGCCGCCACCAACTCCGCGTTCCGCTGGGGCACGTACTTGGACTACCTGTTTGAACAGCGAATCTTGTCGGGTGTCGGCTACACGCTGGCGCTGACTGTGCTCGCGATGATCATCGGTGTGGTGCTTGGCGTCATCGTGGCAGTGATGCGGATGTCACCCAATAAAGTCCTCAGTTCAACGGCGTGGGTATACCTGTGGGTATTCCGCGGGACGCCGATCTACGTCCAGTTGGTGCTGTGGGGCCTCGTCGGGTCCATCTACAAGACGGTGAATGTTGGTATCCCGTTTGGGCCGACAGCGTTCACGATCGACATTCAGCAACTCAGCCTCGAGTACGTATTTGTCCTCGCCGTGATTGGTTTGGCTCTGAACGAGGCCGCGTACATGGCGGAGATTGTGCGTGCCGGCATCAGCTCGGTAGGCGAGGGCCAGATGGAGGCGTCGGTAGCCCTGGGTATGTCGTGGTGGCAGACAATGCGTCGAACCGTGCTGCCGCAGGCTATGCGTGTGATCATCCCGCCGACGGGCAACGAAGTGATCAGCATGTTAAAGACAACTAGCTTGGTGGCGGCCGTGCCGTTCAGCCTGGAACTCTACGGTCGCTCGCGCGATATTTCGGGCGTCAACTTTCAGCCAATCCCGATGCTGCTGGTGGCCTCCACGTGGTACTTGGTGGTCACCTCGATCCTGATGGTCGGTCAGCACTACTTGGAGAAGCACTATCAAAAGGGTGCTTCGCGCCAGCTGACCGACGGGCAGCTAGCTGCCTTGGCTGCGGCGAATACGACGATCGTGGAGGAAGGTAAATGACCGCCGCTTCGAACGCCGGGACCAAAGCGGTGCCGATGGTTTCCGCCGACCGCGTGTGCAAAAACTTTGGGGCTCTCGAGGTCCTCAAAGGTGTCTCCCTCGAGGTCCAGCGAGGTGAGGTCGCCTGCCTGATCGGGCCATCGGGCTCGGGTAAGTCGACGTTCCTGCGATGCGTCAACCATCTTGAGAAGGTCAACGCTGGCCGTCTCGTCGTCGATGGTGAGTTGATCGGCTACCGCGAGCGTGACGGCAAGCTGTACGAGATGAGCCCGCGCGATTCGGCCCGCCAACGCCGCGAGATTGGCATGGTGTTTCAGCACTTCAACCTGTTCCCGCATCGCACGGCACTTGAGAACATCACCGAGGCACCAGTTCTCGTTGGCGGAAAGTCGAAAGCGCAGGCCGTTGAGCGTGCCTTCGATCTTCTCGACCAGGTGGGTCTGAGAGCAAAGGCGGATGCCTACCCCGCGCAACTCTCCGGTGGTCAGCAGCAGCGAGTCGCGATCGCGCGTGCGTTGGCGATGGATCCAAAACTGATGCTCTTCGACGAGCCAACGTCGGCCCTGGACCCCGAACTTGTCGGTGATGTCCTCGAGGTCATGCGAAATCTCGCCTCCGAAGGCATGACGATGCTCGTTGTCACCCACGAAATGGGCTTCGCTCGAGAAGTCGCCGATCAACTCGTCTTCATGGACGGCGGCGTCGTCGTCGAACGTGGCGACCCCCGCGACTTGCTGAGCAACCCGAAGGAAGCACGAACGCAAGAGTTCCTGTCGAAGCTGCTGTAAGCGATCGTGGCACGCGGCGACACGCCGACGTGTCGACTTTTGAACCAATCCGGGCGTTGCTGCGTCTAACTGGCATGAAGATTGAAAGCTTGCCATTCGATGCCAACGGAATTCTGCACGCGCGTCGTGCCGTCAAAGCTGGGGTGGATAGGTCCCGCTTATCGAGGGCAGTTCAGGCTGGCGAGTTGACGCGCCTCCTGACGGGCGTATTCGTGGTCTCAGAGGACCGGACTCCTGGGCAACTACACCTGTTGAAAGCCCGCGCAGTGTCTCAGGCTCATCCGGAGATGGTGCTTTCACATGAGGCTGCAGCCGTGGTCCATGGGTTTTCGATGCTAAAGCCTGCTTTCGATGCCGTCGAGATCGTCGCCCCGAGGCGCGTTCGGGCGCAGGGACTACAGCGCCGGGTTCTTGATCTCCAGGACGACGACGTCGATGAGCCCGATGGCATACGTGCGACCTCACGGGCTTTGACTGCCGTCACCGTCGCTTGTACTTCGCCGATGGGTTTCGCCGGCGCGCTGACCGTTCTGGATTCGGCTTTACGTGCCGGGGTTTCTCGTCGTTCGCTGGAGGCAGCACTGCAGTCCAACCGCAAGGGGATTGGCATCGCTCGGCGTGCTTTCGAGTTCGCCGACTCCGGTGCTGCGAATCCGGGGGAGTCCTGGAGTCGTGCGCAGATGATCCTCGGAGGTCTTCCCGTGCCTAGGCTGCAGCACCGATTCCGTGATGCACATGGAAACTTTGTCGCGCGATCTGACTTCGACTGGGACGGCTTGGTAGTCGGTGAGTTCGACGGCTACGGAAAGTACTTCGACTACAACTCCGGCACCAGGACGGCGTACGACGTCCTACGGGACGAGAAACGTCGAGAAGCGCGTCTCAAAGCCCTCGGAATCGACGTGGTCCGATGGGATTGCAACGGATGTTCGTGGCGAACCTTCGCCCTATCGACACCCGCCGCGGACGCTCGTAGCCTTGGTTTATGTGCCGAAACATCACTGAACTGCGAGGGCTGGAGCCTGCCGCGACCGAGGAAGAGATTGAGGCCGCCGCGCTGCAATATGTGCGGAAGGTGTCGGGGATTCGGAAAATTACTGAGGCGAATCGGGAACCGATGGAGCGGGCCGTCGAAGCAGTTGCTGCGGCAACCCGGGAACTACTCGGCGAGCTTCCCGCACGACGACAACCACCGCAGACCGTCCCGCCATTGCGACGGCCCGAAGTCCAGGCGCGAATCGCCGCTCGAACGGGTTAGGGCTTACGGCAAACAAAGATCGCGGTGCCGGGGAAGTACGACCCCCGCAGCGGGGACCACTGACCCCATTCGTCTTCGAGGTCGTCCGGCCATTCAGGTTCGACGATGTCCTCCAGGACTAAGCCAGCTCCGACGATCTCGCGCACTCGGTCGCCGATGGTGCGGTGATGTTCGACGTAAGTGATCTCGCCGTCGTCGTTGGCCTCCGAATACGGGGTCCGCGAAAAGTACGACATCCGCACAACGAGGCCGTCTGGACCGGGGTCATCGAGGAACATCCACCGCATCGGATGGTTCGTGGCAAATACCCAATGGCCGCCGGGTCGCAGAACCCGCGCAACTTCGCGCATCACCCGCGCTGAATCGGCGACAAACGGGACGGCACCAAACGACGAGCACGCGATGTCGAAGGAGGCATCGGCAAACGGTAAGTGTTCGGCGCCAGCTTGGATCAGGGGTACGGGGGCGTCGTCGAGCTTCATCGCCTCAATGCCGTTGCGCAGCATGCCGATGGAAACGTCGAGCCCAATCACGTTGGCACCGTGCGCTTTTAGCCACCGTGAGCAGGGTGCCGAGCCACAACCAATTTCCAAAATGGCACGACCTTCGACGTCGCCGAGTAGGTGTGCGTCGGCCTCGCGGAAGCGTTCGGGGCCCCAAACAAATTCGCCGCCCGGTGTTGAGTCGCCAATAAAGCGGCCATGCTCAGACTGGTAGTCGGCGGCTTCGTCGTTCCACCAGTTGCGCGCCGCCCGCTGGCTTACGTCGGAATCGACATCGCTCAGGACCCGGGGTGGGCGGGGAGTGGAGTTCACGGGAGTCGGCATCCTTTCAACAGGCACGACCTGGTGCGACAACTTCAACCTTCTCGTCACTGTCCCAACGGCGCAGGCGCGCGGCACGACCGTCGATCTTCGACCACGACAGAACGTCGAGCGCTGTCGCCACTTGCTCGGCAGTAAGACGACGGCCCAGTGTGACGTGCGGGGTCCATTGTCCCGGGGCGCAGTGCTGCACCAACCCTGTCACGTGGTCGTCGGCCAGGCGAAACATGGTTGCGTGCACCGCCAGCAATTCTGACGACGGCACCACCGACCGGGCGAGGATAAATCGATTCTTGGTCGGAAACACGAGAGCACCACCGACGCTCAGGGTGAAGGGGAGGCGTTGGGCGGTGCTCGCGACGGCGGTGTCGGCCGCGGGCGAAATGGTGGTTCCCACCAGGAGTGTGCAATGTGGCGACACGGTACCCGCGCGAATTTGACCCGAATTGGGTATGCCAGCCTCCTCCAAGGTGTGCCACTGGTCACGAATGGCTGCATCAGTGTCCGAATCGAGGAGAATTTCTATCGAATGCGGCAACTTGAGACTCCTTGGGTTAGCGCGCTTGTCAGCCCTATTTGTGCAGGTCGACCGGGGGTAGTACGCTGATCCACGTGTGTGCGCGGAGCGCATACTTTGCACCAGCCGGGGCGGTCTCGTCAAGGCGGTGCGCGAACAACAAGGAAACCGGGTCCAGCCTGCGAAGACTGCCGGGTTTACCGTACCTACTAGATACCTGTCCGGAGCAACTCAACATATGTCGTCCCCCACGATCACCTCGCCGCAAGTAGCCGTCAACGACATCGGCACTGCGGAGGACTTCCTCGCCGCTATCGACTCCACGATCAAGTACTTCAACGATGGCGACATCGTCGAGGGCACCATCGTCAAGGTTGACCGCGACGAAGTTCTGCTCGACATCGGCTACAAGACCGAGGGTGTTATCCCTTCGCGTGAGCTGTCGATCAAGCATGACGTCGACCCCAACGAAGTTGTCACCGTTGGTGACGAGGTCGAGGCCCTGGTTCTCACCAAAGAGGACAAAGAAGGCCGCCTGATTCTTTCGAAGAAGCGTGCACAGTACGAGCGCGCCTGGGGCACGATCGAGGAGCTCAAGGAGAAGGACGAGGCCGTCAAGGGCACCGTCATCGAGGTCGTCAAGGGCGGCCTGATCCTCGACATCGGCCTCCGTGGCTTCCTCCCCGCTTCGCTGGTGGAGATGCGCCGCGTCCGCGACCTGCAGCCGTACATCGGCAAGGAGGTCGAAGCCAAGATCATCGAGCTCGACAAGAACCGCAACAACGTCGTTCTGTCGCGCCGCGCTTGGCTCGAGCAGACCCAGTCTGAGGTCCGCAGCGAGTTCCTCAACCAGTTGCAGAAGGGACAGGTCCGCAAGGGCGTCGTCTCCTCGATCGTCAACTTCGGTGCCTTCGTCGATCTCGGCGGCGTCGACGGCCTGGTCCACGTTTCCGAACTCTCTTGGAAGCACATCGATCACCCGTCCGAGGTTGTCACCGTTGGCGACGAGGTCACCGTCGAGGTTCTCGACGTCGACATGGACCGCGAGCGCGTTTCGCTGTCGCTCAAGGCAACGCAGGAAGACCCGTGGCGTCAGTTCGCCCGCACCCACGCGATCGGTCAGATCGTGCCGGGCAAGGTCACCAAGCTGGTTCCGTTCGGTGCATTCGTGCGCGTCGAAGAGGGCATCGAGGGCTTGGTCCACATCTCGGAGCTGGCCGAGCGCCACGTCGAGGTCCCGGACCAGGTTGTTGCTGTCGGCGACGACGCGCTGGTGAAGGTCATCGACATCGATCTCGATCGTCGTCGCATCTCGCTGTCGCTGAAGCAGGCCAACGAGGACTACACCGAGGAATTCGATCCCTCGAAGTACGGCATGGCAGACAGCTACGACGACCAGGGGAACTACATCTTCCCCGAGGGCTTCGACGCCGACACCAACGAGTGGCTCGAAGGCTACGACAAGCAGCGTGAAGAGTGGGAAGCCCGCTACGCAGAGGCTGAGCGTCGCCACAAGCTGCACACCACGCAGATGGAGAAGTTCGCCGCGGCTGCTGCCGAGGCAGAGAACGCTCCGACCGACTACTCGTCGTCGAGCGAGGCCCCTGCGGCCGCATCGACCTCGAGCTCGTCTTCGTCGTCGACCAGCGGACCGGCTCAGACCGGTGGCTCGCTGGCCAGCGATGAGCAGCTCGCTGCTCTGCGCGAGAAGCTGTCGGGTGGCAACGCCTGATCTGCTAGCTAGCTAACAAAAGTGCCCCGAGAGCTCCGGCTCTCGGGGCACTTTTGTATTTGCGGGCGCGGAGGTTGCTTCGAACGTCAACTGAAAGGCGTTGCGGTACAAGCAGTCTGGACCTCGAAATGACCCGCTGAGCTCGCAGACCTTGCATGGGATGACCTGTAGCCGGGCGGACCAATTGTCGAAGTGTTTGAAAACCGACGAGACGGGTAACCAGAGTTTGGGTGTGTGGCATATGGAGCACGCGGCCGCTGCTGGCACCTTCAAGGAGTGACCTGTTGGTCCATCACGCGCTGGCGTGGCACGTCGACCAACGGCTATCCGGATGGCAGACAACCGAGGAGAACGATGACTGACAACAACTTCACGACAGACGATGCCGGAGTCCCGGTGTACAGCGACGAACTTTCCTTGACGGTCGGTAGGGACGGCCCAATCTTGCTGCAGGATCACTACCTGATCGAGAAGATGGCGCAGTTCAACCGAGAGCGGGTGCCTGAGCGTCAACCGCATGCGAAGGGCGGCGGCGCATTCGGCCGGTTCGAGGTCACCAACGATGTCAGCGCCTATACCAAGGCAGACTTGTTCCAGCCAGGGAAGGTGACCGAGACACTGGTTCGATTCAGCACTGTCGCGGGCGAGCGTGGCAGCCCCGACACCTGGCGCGACCCCCGTGGCTTTGCCGTCAAGTTTTACACCGAGCAAGGCAACTTCGACATGGTCGGCAACAACACGCCGGTCTTCTTCATGCGAGACCCGATGAAGTTCCAAGACTTCATCCGCTCGCAGAAACGCCGAGCGGACAACAACCTTCGCGATCACGATATGCAGTGGGACTTCTGGACCCTGTCCCCGGAGTCCGCCCACCAGGTCACGTGGCTGATGGGTGATCGCGGGATACCGCGCTCCTGGCGACATATGAACGGGTATTCCAGTCACACCTACATGTGGGTGAACGCAGGCGGGGAACGGTTCTGGGTCAAGTACCACTTCAAGACCGACCAGGGTGTCGAGTGCCTTACCCAAGAAGAGGCAGACCGTTTGGCCTCCGAGGACGGCGACTACCACGTGCGCGACCTCTGGCAGGCGATCGAGCACGGGGACGCGCCGAGCTGGACGCTGAAGATGCAGATTATGCCTTTCGAGGACGCGGCGGAATATCGGTTTAACCCGTTCGACCTGACAAAGGTCTGGCCGCATGCGGACTACCCGCTGATCGAGGTCGGCAAGATGACTCTCGATCGCAATCCGGACGACTATCACACGCAGATTGAGCAGGCGGCTTTCGAGCCCAGCAGCATGGTGCCGGGCACGGGCCCGAGCCCGGACAAGATGCTGCTCGGGCGGCTATTCGCCTATCCGGACTCCCATCGCCATCGCATCGGCGCCAACTACAAGGAGTTGCCGGTCAACACTCCGCGCGCGACAACGGTGCGGTCATACTCCAAGGATGGCGCGATGCGCCACCAAAATCCGGGTGACCCGGTCTACGTGCCCAACTCCAAAGGCGGGCCGCACGCGGATCCCGCCGTCGCTGGTGAACCGGCAGGCTGGCAGTCCGGCGGCGAGATGGTGCGGGAGGCGTACTCGCTGCATGAGCAGGACGACGATTGGGGCCAGGCGGGGACGCTGGTCCGTGACGTGCTCGACGACGCTGGCCGGCAGCGACTCGCGGACAACATCGCCGGGCATCTGTTGGCCGGGGTGACAGAGCCGGTGCTGGCGCGCGCGTTCGACTACTGGAAGCACGTCGATGCCGAACTTGGCACCAAGGTAGAGGCGCTGGTGCGAGCCGAACAAAAGTAGTAAGTAGAGGGGCCAGCCGACTGGCGCAGGTGTCCTACGAAGGGTGAATCCGATGGCAACTGTCAGCGATTTTGTGATCCAAAGGGTGAGAGAATGGGGCGTCAGTCGGGTTTTCGCCTATCCAGGAGATGGCATTGGCGAGTTCGACGGCGCACTCGAGAAGGCCGGGCGCGCGGGTGAAGGATTGAAATATGTGCGCCCGACGCATGAGGAGATCTGCTCGCTCATGGCGACAGCGCACGCCAAGTTCACCGGCGAGATCGGCGTGTGCATTGCCACCTCGAGCCCAGGCGTATTCCACCTACTCAACGGGTTGTACGACGCGCAGATGGACAACCAACCGGTGGTGGCCATCGTCGGGCAGCAGGGGGTGAACGCGCTGGGCACGTTCACGCAGCAGGTAAGCAACATAGAACGCGTCGTGGCGGACGTCGCGCTGTATGCGCAGACTATCGTCTCTCCGGAACAGGCGCAGGCCGTCGTGGACACGGCGTTCCGGACGGCACGCGTGCGGCTCGGGCCGACGGTGGTCATCATTCCCCACGACGTGCAGGGGATGAAAATGCCTGAGCTGATCCCGACGAACTGGGTCTCGCGCTCAAGTGCCGTTGCGCCGTCCATCTCGATCATCCCGCCGCAGGTCGAGATCCTGAAGGCCGCCGCCATCATCAACGCTGGCAGCAAGGTCACTTTCATCGTCGGCCACGGCGCGAACGGCGCGACCGACGAGGTGGTGAAGGCCGCCGAGCTGTGCGGTGCCGGCGTCATCACCGCGCTGCGCGCCAAGCAGGTCGTGCCCTCCGACGTGCCGTACCACTCCCAGCAGCTGGGGCTGCTCGGTTCCAGGCCGAGTCTGCATCAGATGAGCGGCTGCGACACTCTCGTGTTCCTGGGTACCAACTACCCCTACAGCCAATTCCTGCCGGCCAGCGGACAGGCGCGGGCCATCCAAGTGGACCTCAAGCCGGAGCAGATGGGCTTGCGCTATCCCACCGAGCTCAACCTCTGGGGTGATGTGAAGGCGACCCTGGCCGCCCTGATCCCGCATCTCGAACAGAAGACCGACCTGTCGTGGCAGAGCACGGTCGCAGACGAGATGGTCGAATGGGAGAACGAGATGGAGGCCCAGGCAATGCTGACCTATCCGGACGGCGTTAACCCGCGGCGGGTCTACCATGAACTCAACAAGCGGCTTCCGCCGCGCGCCATCGTCACCGCCGACGCCGGAACGACCGCGGACTGGTACGGCCACCACATCCGGTTTCGCCGCGGCATGATGGGCGATCTGTCTGGGCGGCTCGCGAGCATGCTCGCAGCCATGCCGTACGCGGTCGCGGCGAAGTTCGCGTACTCAGACCGGTCGGTCATCTGCACGATTGGTGATGGAGCGTTCCAGATGCTCGGCCTGAACGAGCTCATCACCATCAAGAAGTACATGACGGAGTGGGACAATCCGCAGCTGATCATCATGGTGCTGCACAACAACGACCTCACCCAAGTGTCGTGGGAGATGCGCACGCAGGACGCCAACCCGGTGTGGTCCACTGCGCAGGACGTCGAATCCGTCGATTACGCCGGGTGGGCAGAACTGCTCGGCTTCACCGGAATTCGCGTCGAGCACGACGACGATGTGGCCGCAGCATGGGACACCGCGTTCGCCACCCGTGGTGTCACCGTCATCGACGCGTACACCAGCAAGAACGTGCCGCCGCTCCCGCCGCACATCGCCTTCGAGTTCGCGAAGAACACCGGTGAGGCGCTGCTTAAGGGCGACCCGGAGGAGTTGGATGTCATCCGGGACTCGGCGAAGGCACTCGCGTCCGAGGGCCTTGCGCGGGTGAAGGACAAGCTCCACATCGGCCGGGAGCACGACAGGAAGAACGACTGAGGCGCGGCGATCCGGCCGTTGACGCGGCCTATGTTGGCCAGGTGTGCACGGGCTCGCCCTCTCCCATCAGGGTGAGGTAGTCATGGAGCATCTCGGTGAGCGCCTGTTTTCGAGATGCGCCCGCGTCTTCCCGTGCACGCACCGCGTCCCGCTGCCATCGCGCACCGTTTCTCTCTGCGGCACACCGTTGCTCGATGATGCCGAGATATCGTTCGCGCACTGGGCTATCCACGCCAAAGGAGGCGAGGCCGGCGTGCGCGATCGGCAGCAGCCGATGCAGCACCAGAGCGCTAGGCCCCACAGAGCCCACGCCCGGCCAATGCAGCCGTGCGTCGAATCCGCCGCGCGCAGCCGCGGTGAGGTTCTCGCTCGCCATGTCGAAGTCCATCTGCGACCACAGCGGCCGATCCGAGTCGACTAGCCCACGCACCAGCCCGTAGTAAAACGCCGCGTCGGCGAGGGTATCGACCACAGACGGGCACGCCGGTAACACTCGATTCTCTAGGCGCAGATGGTGTCCACCGTCGGCGGTGTCGTAGACGGGGCGGTTCCATCGGTAGATGGTGCCGTTGTGCATCTGGAGTTCGGCCAAGCGTGGAGTTCCACCCGCAGCGAGGACCTCTAGCGGGTTTTCGTCGCTGCACACGGGCAACAATGCCGTGAAGTAGCGCGAGTTCTCCTCGAATAGATCGAAGACCGAGGTGATCCACCGTTCCCCGAACCAGACTCGCGGCCGCACTCCCTGGTTGACAAGCTCTGGCGGACGAATGTCGGTGGACTGCTCGAACAGGGGCATACGCGTCTCATGCCAGAGGGCGCGGCCGAATAGGAAGGGGGAGTTGGCACCGACGGCAACTTGCACCGCGCTGATCGCCTGCGCGGCATTCCAATGGGCGGCGAACTGGTCGGGTGGTACCTGTAGGTGCAACTGCAGTGACGTGCAGGCGGCCTCGGGCGCGATGGTCTCGAAGCTGGTATCCAGCTGCTCTGGCGCGCTCCAATTTGAAAGTGGCATGCCGGTGATGTGCAGTTCGATACCCTCTCCGCGGGCGTTGACCATCTGCTCGTTGAGCAGCCCGTAGCGGGGGTCGTCGGAAATCGCCTTGCGTGTCAGGTGTTCCTCGCGCAGCGTCGGAAGGATGCCAATCATCGCCAATTCATGTCCCGACGTCCGGGCGTGGCCGGACGCCGAATTCAACACGCCGCGCAGGCTCGATTCGAACTTAAGTAGGTGCTGGCCGCGCAGCGGGTGCGGGGGCATGTTGATCTCAATATTGAACTGCCCGAGCTCGGATTGGAATGTGTCGTCATCGACTGCCTCCAGCACTTGCGAGTTCGCCATCGCCGGCTCGGCATCAGAATCGACAAGGTTCAGCTCGACTTCGATGCCGATCTTGGGCTCGGCGACATCAAATTCATCTTGTGCCAGCATCTGGGCGAGCGCTTCCAGACAGCGATTCACCCGCTCCCGAAAGCGCGATCGATCTTGGCGTGTGAAGTAGTGGCGTGAGACGTCCTCGCCCATTTTCAGAGCCCCCTCATCTAGTCGATTTCTAGTCAGCTCGTGGTAGTGCCCCGACTCCGAACTCGGAGGACACTGTCACCGGATGCTGCGGGCGCAATCGCCGCCGCTTCGGTTACCTCCATTGCCGCCTGGCGGATGGTGCTGAGGATGCGGGTGAGAGCGAACCCGAACCTACCTGCTTGGCGTGATAGCGATCAGCAGGTCGCCGTTCTCCACTTGCGCGACTTCCGGCACAGCGACGCGGGAGACGGTGCCGCCGACCGGCGTGGTGATGGCAGCTTCCATCTTCATGGCCTCGATATGGGCGATGGCGTCGCCCGCAGCAACCTCATCGCCTTCGGCCACGGTCAGCGTCACGACGCCAGCAAACGGTGCAGGCACCTGGCCGGGCACATTCGGATCGGCCTTCTCGGCGCGCGGGCGCGCGTCCTCGATCGACCGGTCGCGAACGCGGACCGGGCGAAGTTGTCCATTCATCCAGAACATCACGGTGCGCATACCGCGCTCGTCGGCCTCCGAAATTGATTCCAGCACCAACAGCATGGTGACGCCGGGCGAAAACTGCACGTTGTGCTCGGTGCCGTGGACCAGTCCGTACAGGAACTCGCGAGTACCGATCACCGACGTATCGCCAAATAGCCTGCAGTGGTCATTGAAGTCGCGGGTGGGACCAGGAAACAACAACCGGGACAACGTGTTTCGGCGGGTCTCCGGCTCGCCGGCGAGACCAGCGTGGTCATCCTCCGACAGTGGCGTCAACGGGGGGACTACCGCGGGTGCCCCGCCGAGTGCCTTGGTGCGCAGCGGTTCCGGCCAACCACCGGCAGGGGTTCCGAGTTCGCCGCGGAAGAATCCGGTGACCGATGCCGGAAGGTCGACGACGCGTGGATCGGCCGCGAACTGCTCGGCGGAAATTCCCGAGCCAACCAACGCTAGTGCCAGATCGCCAACGACCTTCGACGACGGCGTCACCTTGATGAGCCTGCCCAGCGCGTGGTCGACACCAGCGTAAGCGTCTTCGATGTCCTCGAACCGATCGGCGAGCCCCAGCGCCTTGGCTTGGGCGCGCAAATTCGACAGTTGGCCACCGGGGATTTCGTGCGTGTACACGCGGCCCGTCGGTGCCGGAATCCCCGCCTCAAACGGGTGATACAAACCGCGCATCGACTCCCAGTACGGCTCCAGGTCGCAGACAGCGTCGAGGCTGATTCCGGTGTCGCGATCAGTGTGCGCGGTCGCAGCAACGACGGCGGCCATCGACGGCTGGCTGGTGCCGCCCGACATCGGGCCTGCCGCGACGTCGACGGCATCCGCACCGGCCGCCCATGCGGCCAGATAGGTCGAGAGTTGGCCGCCAGCGGTGTCGTGCGTGTGCACGTGAACGGGCAGATCGAACCGTGAACGCAAGGCAGTGACCAGCGTGGTTGCCGCCGGAGCGCGCATCAAGCCAGCCATGTCCTTAATTGCCAGGATGTGGGCACCCGCTTCGACAGCCTGATCCGCGAGCCGCAAGTAATAGTCGAGCGTGTACAGATTCTCTGCGGGATTCGACAGGTCCCCGGTATAGCAAAGGGCTACTTCAGCGACGGCGCTCCCCGTCTCGCGGACGGCTTCGATGGCCGGACGCATCTGCTCGACGTCGTTGAGGGCATCGAAAATTCGGAAGATGTCGATACCCGACGCGGCAGCCTCCGCAACGAAGGCATCCGTGACTTCCGTCGGATACGGGGTGTAGCCCACCGTATTGCGGCCGCGCAGCAGCATCTGCAAGCAGATATTAGGCACTGCCTCGCGGAGCTTCGCGAGCCGATCCCACGGATCCTCATGTAAGAAGCGAAGGGCGACGTCGTAGGTGGCACCGCCCCAGGCCTCAATCGAAAACAGGTTGGGCAGGCTGCTTGCCACGTGGCCAGCGACAGCCGTGAGATCCTTGGTACGAACGCGCGTGGCGAGCAGTGACTGGTGGGCATCGCGGAATGTGGTGTCGGTGATCGCGAGGGCCGACTGCGCGCGCAAATCTGCGGCAAATGCTTGCGGACCCAATTCCAACAGGCGCTGCCGAGAGCCGCTCGACACCGGCTCCTTGCTGAGTGGGGGCAGCTTGGTGATCGGATCGACACCGCTCGGTGCCCGACCATGCGGGGCATTCACCGTGACATCAGCCAGATAGCTCAGGAGTCGGGTGCCGCGGTCGGCGGACGCGTGAGCATTGAGCAACTCCGGATGCTCAGCAAGGAACCCCGTATCGACGGCACCCGCGCGGAACGTCGGATTGTCGAGCACCGCCTTCAGGAACGGAATGTTTGTGGTGACGCCGCGAATGCGGAACTCTTTCAACGCACGACGGGCCCGGGCCAACGCCATTTCCCGATTGGAGCCTCGGCACGTGAGCTTGACCAGCATGGAGTCGAAGTAGGCCCCCACCTCGGCACCGACGGTAGTGCCGCCGTCGAGCCTAATTCCGGCACCACCCGGCGACCGGTACGCGGTGACCAGTCCGGTGTCGGGGCGGAACCCATTGGCCGGATCCTCGGTCGTGATGCGGTACTGCATCGCGAATCCGTGGATGGAAATGGTGTCCTGCGTGAGGCCTAGGTCGGCCAGCTTGGCACCCGCAGCCACCTGCAACTGGGTCTGAACCAGATCAACATCGGTGACTTCTTCGGTCACGGTGTGCTCCACCTGGATGCGCGGGTTCATCTCGATGAATACGTACTCGCCGCGGCGATCGAGGAGGAATTCGACGGTTCCGGCGAGGGTGTAGCCAATATGGCGCGCGTAAGTGATGGCGTCGGCGCACATGCGGTCACGCAAGTCTGCCGGGAGATCGGGGGCGGGCGCTTGCTCGATGACCTTCTGGTGGCGTCGCTGAACGGAACAGTCGCGCTCGTAGAGGTGGACCACCTCACCGGAGGCATCGCCGAATACCTGTACCTCGATGTGGCGTGGCGCGGTCACCGCCTGTTCGATGTACACGGCACCGTCGCCGAACGCCGATTCGGCCTCGCGGGAAGCTTCCTGCAGCGCAGAGCCCAATTGGCGCGGATCGTCGACGCGACGCATACCGCGACCACCTCCGCCGGAGACGGCCTTTACGAACACCGGGAATGTCATTTCCAGGCCGGCGGCCAGCAGGGCAGCGGGGTCGGTGGAGGGTTCGGTCGATGCCAGTACCGGCAACCCGGCTGCCTTGGCCTCGGCTATGGCCCGAGACTTGTTACCGGTCAGCTGAAGTACCTCGGCGGACGGTCCGACGAAGGTAATGCCGGCTTCCTCGCAGGCGCGAGCGAGATCGGGGTTCTCCGACAGGAAGCCGTAGCCGGGATAGATGGCGTCGGCGCCAGATTCGCGGGCAACCCGGAGAATCTCGTCGACATCGAGGTAGGCGCGCACGGGATGACCGGGCTCACCGATCTGGTAGGCCTCGTCAGCCTTGAAGCGATGCGCGGAGTTGCGGTCTTCGTGAGGGTAGACGGCGACGGTGGCGATACCGAGTTCAACTGCTGCGCGCAGGGCGCGGATAGCGATCTCTCCGCGGTTGGCGACCAGAATCTTGTTGAACATTTCACGGCTCCTTAAATCGAAAGCGCAACAACCTCGACGGGCACAATCTCGACGGGCACAGTCCCTGGGGCGCAAACCCCGCCACTTAAAGCCCGCGCGTGTTTGCCTATCGTTCCAGGGATGGTGCCGTGTTGCTTGCAGAACCGCGGCCTCGGCCTGGGGCGGTTGCTCCTTACCCGGCGATTTGAACAATTGAGTGGCAGGTATCACAGTGGGGGCAATGACTTCCCTCAACGAACACGAGATTCGGGCCCTGGCCATCGTGCTGGATGCGGCCCAACGCGGATGCGCCGAGACGCCGAGTATCGCCTCCGACGATCGGGTGCGTGCGGTATTCGACGACGCTGCCGCCTACCGCGTTCAAGAGGCGCTGGTGAACCGCCGCGCCATGCGGGGGGAACGCGTGGTGGGCGTCGTCGGGCGTGCGGGGATGGTTGGTCGAGTCACGGACGCGATGGCGATTGACGACGGTGGGGCAGTGGCTTCGCTCTCCAGATTCATCAGTCCGCAGGTGGAACCTGCAGTGGCGTACCGGCTTTCGACCACGACCGCATCCTCGATCGACGAAGTTTCCGCAGTCGCGGTGGCCCTGATCGTCACGGACTCGCGGTACGGCTCACGGTTCGCGACCAACGCCGACGCGATCGCCGATAATGCGTCGCTAGCTGGATTCGCCATCGGTGAGTGGGTACCTGCGGAAGATGGGGAGTTGGGGATGCGGTCCCGAGAACTCATTGGGGTCCTTGATCGATGCCGCAGTCATGGAATCGATCTCGCCGCTGACATGATTGTCCTCGTCGCCGACGTTGGCGCTCAATCGGCGATCGTCGACCGCACTGCCAACTGCACCGTTGACGGACTCGGAACGGTGATTGCCAGATTCGAGGCCTAAGCTTCGAGGCCAATGAATTGGGGTCTAGATGTCGCCGCTGCGCCAGACCCCTTGCTCACGCAGAACGGGATTGCCGAACCGGTCGACGGGATCGGCTTCGGCATAGATTTCGGTGGCGCGGTCGATCTGAGTGAGAAGGTCGTGGGCGAGGTCGATCTCGTTCTGGAAGTACTTTTGCGACCATTCCAGGCTCATCACGGTGTACGCCCAGGCTGGCTCGTTACTGGCCAACTTTCCGCGCCGAACAGTCTGATCGCGCAGGTCTTCCAAATTGGCGATGTGCGTACGAACGAGTTGCTTGAGGTGCTCGGGGTCGTTGAGATGGCCCATCCACAGTCGCAGCATGAGACCGTGCTTGAGGACGGGCTGTTCGACCGGTGCATCGCGAGACCAGTTGCGCGCCGCACGTGTTCCGGCTTCGGTGATTTGGTATACGCGCCGACCACGTTCGCCAGGCTCAGAAACGACCTCCGACGTGACGAAGCCGGCCTTCTCGAGCTTCTTCAACTCGGCATAGATCTGGCTCACCGAGGGGCTCCAGTAGAAGTAGCCGATGCTCCAGTCGGCCCACTTCTTCAAGTCGTAACCGGTGAGCCCTTCGCCCAGGGTGAGCATGCCGAGGACAGCCCAGCTGGTGGCGGGGAGTTGCGGATAGCTTTCCGCGCTGTCGGAGGCGGCCTCGGTTGCGGACATATCCGCAACATTAACAATCGTTCTGGTCGTGGACGGGCTTAACGCAGGGCGCGACGTCGGTCGAGTGTTGACCCGATGCCGGTGGCTGCAGCTCGGACGGCGTCAGCGTGTGCTTCGGGCCGGTAGCGAGCTAGTGGCCCGGTCACACTGATCGCGGCGACGACGGAGTTGTCACCGACGTCGAGGATGGGCGCTGCGACGCAGGCGATTCCGGGTGCCGACTCCTCGTATTCGAAGGCGACACCCTTCTCCCTGATCGCATGCAACTGTCGAGACAGGATGCCTGGGGCGACGATGGTGCGCGGTGTCCGGCGCTCGAGGGGGCCCGCGAGAACCTCGGCCTGCAAGCTCGGATCACTGTGGGCCAGAAGGGCTTTCCCGATTCCCGTGCAGTGCAGCGGCATACGACCGCCGGTGCGTGACGGAGCCGACGCCTGTCGATGACCACCGATTTTCGCGACGTACACCACCTCGTGGCCATCGATAACGCCAAGGTGGACGGTCTCATGGGTGCGGGCGTAGAGATCTTGAAGGAAAGGCATGGCGATCTCAAGCAGGCTCCGCTCCACCGACGCCAACATGCCGAGCTCAAAAAGGCCGCCGGACAGTCGGTAGCCGCCGTCGGTGCGATCGAGCAGTCGAACGCCGACAAGCTCACCGGCGAGACGATGCAGCGTCGCCTTGTGGAGTCCGGTTCGACGGACCAATTCGGCGAGCGTGAGTTCAGCGTCGTCAACGGTGAATGCGCGCAGAATTGTCACAACTTTGCCGACGACCGTATCCAGGTCGACGATCGCAGAATCCGAGGTCAACGGCGGTCGTGGAGGCGTGGCGCGGGACATGGGGCAAGTTTACGTGGGTTCGTCTCGCTCAGTGAGACGCCAGGCTTCTCACTTGAGAGTTGAGCGGTGAGCATAGTGAACATGACCGACAACTCTGATCGCGATGCCGCCGAAGCGCAGGCGGCCCAGCGGCTACTGACCGCGCTGCAGACCCGCGAGGCCTGCGCCCCGGTTCGTGAATTCATCGGACCCACTGACCTTCCGGCCGCCTACCGCGTCCAGGAACGACTCACCGCCGGCCGCGTCGCCGGGGGTGCCACGATCATCGGGCGCAAGATTGGCCTGACGTCCGAGGCCGTTCAGGAGCAGATGGGTGTCGACCAACCCGACTTCGGTGTGCTGTTCGACGATATGGCCTACGACAACGGTGAATTGGTTCCGATGGACCGTTTGCTACAGCCGAAAGCCGAAGCTGAGATCGCCTTTGTCTTGAAGGCCGATCTCGCTGACGGACCACTCGACGTCGCGCAGATCCGCGATGCCATCGACTACGGTGTCCCGGCCATCGAGGTGTGCGACAGCCGGATCAAGAACTGGGATATCGCATTTGCTGACACGGTCGCCGACAATGCGTCGTCCGGCGTGTACGTTCTCGGCACCGTCCACAAAACTCTCGACGAGTTCAACCCGGTCGAGACCGGCATGTCCATGCTGATCAACGGCGAGGAAGTGTCGACCGGAAACGGTGCGGCCTGCCTCGGTGATCCGCTCAACGCTGTGGCGTGGTTGGCGAAGGCCGCCCGCGACTTCGGCGAACCCCTGCGCGCAGGCCAGGTCATCCTGTCCGGTGCGCTCGGCCCCATGCGTCCTATCGAATCCGGTGACGAGGTTGTCGTTGAGATCTCGGGCCTCGGATCGGTGAATGCTCGTTTTAGTGAAGGGAACCCCCAATGAGTTCTACCGACTCAAATAAGACCAAGGTCGCCATCATCGGTTCGGGCAACATCGGTACCGATCTGATGATTAAGGTGATCCGCACGTCCAAGTACCTGGAAATGGGTGCGATGGTCGGCATCGACGCTGACTCCGACGGCTTGGCCCGTGCCAAGCGTCTCGGCGTCCCGACCACCCACGAGGGTGTCGAGGGCCTCGTCAAGCTGCCGAACTTCGACGAGATCGAGATCGTTTTCGACGCGACTTCGGCTGGCGCGCACAAGCACAATGCGTCGATCCTGGAACCGCTCGGCAAGCGCATGGTTGACCTGACGCCCGCCGCGATCGGCCCCTACGTGGTGCCCGCCGTCAACATTGACGATCACCTCGACGCCCAGAACGTGAACATGGTGACCTGCGGTGGCCAGGCCACCATCCCGATCGTCGCCGCTGTTTCCCGCGTGGCACCGGTCGCTTACGCCGAGATTGTCGCGTCGATCGCCTCCAAGTCGGCGGGTCCCGGCACCCGCGCCAACATCGACGAGTTCACCGAGACCACCTCGGAAGCCATCAAGCAGGTTGGCGGTGCCCGCAACGGCAAGGCCATCATCATCCTGAACCCGGCCGAGCCGCCGCTGATCATGCGCGACACCGTGTATGCGCTGGTCGACGCCCCCGACCTGGACACCCAG
Source organism: Gordonia sp. 34D (assembly GCF_056682775.1). NCBI lineage: Bacteria > Bacillati > Actinomycetota > Actinomycetes > Mycobacteriales > Gordoniaceae > Gordonia > Gordonia sp. 34D. The sequence goes on from NZ_CM155293.1 coordinate 760,304, forward strand.
GATCAGATCCGCAATTCGGTCGAGAAGATGGTTGCCGATGTGTCGGCGTACGTCCCCGGCTACCGCCTGAAGCAGAAGGTGCAGATCAACGAGATCGCGCCCGACGCCACCGTCGGCACCCTGATGACCGAAGAGCCGGAATCGGCTCCGACGCACCAGGTTTCGGTGTTCCTCGAAGTGGAGGGCGCTGCCCACTACCTGCCCGCCTACGCAGGCAACCTCGACATCATGACCTCCGCGGGCCTGCAGTACGCCGAGCGGATCGCGGCGCTGAAGGCCAACAGCGCAGAAGAAGGAGCAACGGCATGAGCCACAAGATCTTCGTTCAGGACGTCACCCTGCGTGACGGCATGCACGCCCTCCGCCACCAGATCAGCACCGACGATGTGAAGCGCATCGTTTCGGCGCTCGACGAAGCTGGTGTTGACGCCATTGAGGTCGCACACGGTGACGGACTGGCAGGCGGTTCGGTCAACTACGGTCCCGGTTCCAACACCGACTGGGAGTGGATCGAAGCTGCGGCTAGCGTGCTGAAGAACGCTCGCCTCACCACGCTGCTTCTGCCGGGCGTCGGCACCGTCGAAGAGCTGAAGCACGCTTGGGACCTCGGTGTCCGCTCGGTCCGCATCGCCACGCACTGCACCGAGGCTGACGTCTCCGCACAGCACATCGCCGCTGCACGCGAAATTGGCATGGACGTGTCGGGCTTCCTGATGCTGTCGCACATGTCGACCCCGGAGAAGCTGGCCGAGCAGGCCAAGCTGATGGAATCGTACGGCGCCAACTGCGTCTACATCACCGACTCGGGCGGCCGCCTGACGATGAACGACGTCGTGGCCCGGGTGAAGGCGTACCGCGGTGCGCTGAAGCCGGAAACCGAGATCGGTATCCACGCTCACGAGAACCTGTCGCTGTCGGTTGCGAACTCGGTGGTCGCCGTGGAGAACGGCGTGTACCGCGTCGATGCTTCGCTCGCCGGTCACGGTGCCGGTGCAGGCAACTGCCCGATCGAGCCCTTCGTTGCGGTCGCGAACCTGTCGGGCTTCGAGCACCGCTGCGACCTCAACAAGCTGGAAGATGCCGCTGACGACATCGTGCGCCCGCTGCAGGACCGTCCGGTCCGCGTGGACCGTGAGACCCTCACCCTGGGCTACGCCGGTGTGTACTCGTCGTTCTTGCGTCACGCCGAGACCGCAGCTAAGCGCTACGACCTCGACGTCCGCGACATCCTGACCGAGTGCGGCGAGCGTCGCCTGGTTGGTGGCCAGGAAGACATGATTGTCGACATCGCCCTCAACCTCGTTGCCGAGCGCGACGGCGAGGAAGTCGCATAGCGACCAGTTATCTCAAGAGAAATGCGCTGGGACTCTACGAGTCTCAGCGCATTTCTCGTTGTGGACCTGCAGCCTATTGCGTCAGGTGATGGGGCCGGAAACCTAAGCGCGCACGTGCACTCGCACGTGGCGACCGGGGTCGGCGCTGGCGTGAAGGCGTTCGTCGTGCGTCGACGACACCAGTGGGAAACCGCCCTTCGCGAGCGCCTCGGCCAACGAATCGGCAACGCTGAAGTCGGAGACCGTAACGGCAATGTCGACGACGGGCGCCGCGGCTTGTCCCACCACCGAAGTCGGTCCCTCATGGACCACCGCCGACGCATTTCCGCCGACCAGTGCCCAAATGCGGTTCACGACGCGCTGCCCCAAAGCGGCCCACTCGGGGTCGTAGGAGACGACGTCTGTCGGCATTGGCGCCGCGGTCCCGGAAGCAACGTTGTCGCGGAACGGGATCAGGCGCTCGTCCCAAGCCGCGACGGCCTGTGCCGCCAACGCTTCCGGCGCCCCCGAGTTTTCAAGCCACAGATCGGCAACGGCGCGGCGCTGCTCGTCTGTTGCCTGCGCGGCGATGCGCGATCGCGCGTCGTCTACGTCCATGCCGCGTAGATTGACCAGGCGATCGAGTCGCACGTCGGCGTCGGTATGAACCACGGCCACCAGGTGATAGAACGGCGCCATATGGCCTTCCACCAGCAACGGAACGTCGTGCAAGATGATTGATCCCGTTGGGGCGGCGTCGGTCAGTTCTTGGGTGCGAGCACCGATCAGGGGATGAGTTATCGAGTTCAACAGCTTGCGACTGTCGTCGTCAGCGAAGGCCCGCGCTGCTAACGACGGGCGGTCAAGAGCGCCCGCTTCGTCGAGGATCTCTGGTCCGAATGCTTCCACAAGTTGGGCTAGACCAGGTGTCCCCGGTTCGACGACTTCCCGCGCAATTTTATCGGCATCGACGTGATAAGCGCCCCGCTCAATGAAGGTTTTCGCGACGGTCGATTTACCGGCTCCAATGCCGCCGGTCAGGCCCACTCTGATCACGACATCCAGTGTGTCAGACCTTGCGGCGCAGCCTGATCGGGGCACAGAACTTACGCGACACGAGCAGTCCCGACTCCTGCGTCGCAGGCCCCGGTGTCCGTTCTCGCATGATGCGTTGATTCCCGCACTATGTCAGACATAGTGCGGGAATCAACGCATCATGCGAGAACGCGGCCAGCGTTGCAGTTGTTGCAGGGAGGAGCTACTTCCAGGTGTAGTTGCCGAGGATTTCGGCGCAGAAGCCGATCTCGGCGTTCCCCTTTTCGATGTCGTAAGCGAGGACCTTCTGCTTGTCGGGGTCGGTGCAGTTCGGGACGTCCTTGGAATCGACGCGCTCGGTGACCTTAAAGGCGATCGTCGAAAAGCCGGAGGTTTCAGTGCAGGCGACGGTCTTCAAGTTCACACTCAGCGCAAGACTCGACTCGGAGTAGCACTCGCCAACCTGCAGGTTCGGAATCAGACAGAGGGCCCGATCGCTCGCGCCCGTTCCAGTCTCGGTGTACCAGTACTCGTAATCGGCGCCCTTGCATGCGTCTTCGCTCGACAGTTTGGCTCCGACAATGAACGAAAGTTTGGTGGTGTCCGAACAATCGATGGCCGCGGTCTCGACGTTGAGCACCGACTTCTCCGATTCCGAGATCGTGATGCACGAGCCGACGGGGCTCGTTTCGACCGACGTACCGCTGTTCTTGTTGCGAGTCACCATCGTGAAAAGCGTGGCAGCGACGAGGATAGCCAGGACTACCCCGATGATGATGGCAATGCGAGCGCCCTTGCCCATCCCGGACTTCGGCGGCGGTCCAGGAGGGAGTTGGCTGGCCATCGGGCTGCCGGGGAGCGGGCCGCCCGGTGCCGGGTAGCCACTCGGGATCTGCCCAAACGGGCCAGCGGGCGGCTGCTGACCGTAGTTTGGGTAAGGCCCCGCGGCGGGGTTCGGCTGACCCGCACCGGGCTGGAACGGATCGGGCTGGAACGGTGGGTTCGGTGGAACATTGCCGGAATGATTCGGCGGGGGCGTGGTCACAGGGGGGGACCTTCCTGAGGTCGCAGTAAGGAAAACTCTCAGGAATCCTGACACACGCGTCGCGGCCAATTGACCAGCGGGTCCGACAGTATGTTTCTGCTTCGTTGAGTGTCAGGTGCTTCGGCTAGCTGTCGTCTAACCAGGTGAGTGGTTCACCGACCTGTCCGTTGAGCCAGCGTTGGATGTTTCCACTGCTTGCGGCACAAATCATGGTGGTCGTAGCGATCCGGACCGCATCTTCGGCATCGGCGAGGCTGAGGAAACCGGCAGCGTGCGCGAGGAACAGTTCATCAATGTCGATGAGTTCCAACGCTTCACCCGGACGGTCGACGAGATCCAGGTACCAATCGACGGCATGCCACCGGCCGTCGGCGTCGGGGCCGGAGAACTCGCCGACATCGACGTACAGCCGTTGGCCATCGCGATAGCCATCGACGAAATGGAAGATGTTGGCGCGCAACCCGAGTGCAGGCAACAACCACGTCTCCAAATGATTGAAGCGGGGATGATCGGCGGTCCGCGACATGTACAACCCGTATTCGGTGACGCGATACTCAAGAACAGGCCGCACAAAGCCCTTGTTGTCGGTGTTCGTCATCGCGGGGACGTCAAAGATTTCCCGCTTGGGCGGGTGAAGATCGGCGGCCATACCGCAAGCTTGTCACACGGATTGGGCGTCGCTTGGCGGGTCGAGAAAGAAGTCATATACCTGGACCCTTGACGGCATAGGGCCCACCACCGAAGGCACTATGCCACAGCGCAGGCGCACTCCCTACGTTCGCTGGGTACTCAAAACCAGTGGTCCGAGAAACTCGCAGGCGGTCAGTGCCAGAGCCAGATCTAGTCGGTCAGTGTCGGGGCGGACCGCTGCCAGGGCTTTGTCGATCCGATACTTGACCGTGTTTCGATGCAGTTGGAGCTGTTCCGCGGTCCGCAAATGACTTTCGCCCGTGGCGAAGTACCGGTTCAGGGTTTCGCGGAGCGGGCTGGCGCCGGGTGTGTCGACGGCGAGTTCCCGGAGCACCTCGTGAACCCAAACTCGGGTGACGTCAACATCTTTCGCCAGCATCGACGCCACGGCGATCCCGCGGTCGTCGTAGCTGACCACCGACGCGGTTGGGCTAGCGGGGATGCTTGCGACAGCGAATGCTGCCCGGGCCTGCTCGTGGCTGCGGCAGAAGCCCTCAACCCCGGAACCCACGAGACCAAAGGCCACCCGTACGCCTCCGGGTAGCGATACCTCACGCATGACGTCGGCCGGTGTGGAACCGCGCGGATGACGGGCCGACGGAATCCACACCCACAGTGAAGAACCGTCCATGGGCGCGATCAGCGGCGGACCGGCAGCACCGGTACGGTTCACCGCATCCCGGGCAATCCGATCAAGATCGGCCAGGCTCGCCCGAGTGTCATCAGTGAGCCACAAGATCATCGCCCGGTGATCGCGATCGAGTTGGTAGCCGGTCTCCCGCTCAAATCGGTGTGCACTGGAAGAGGGTGCCGCCAGCAAATTGTGGACCGTCGACGACAGTGCTGACCCCTGCGCGCCGATCCATCGAGCGCGTTCCTCCTCGTATGCGGCAAACACTTCTGCGGTCACCGAATCGATATACCGGTAGAGGACCGCCGAAACCTCGGCGGTGAGTGCGACGGTCTCGGGTGTCGCGAGACCCTGCTCGCCGATGATCTCGTAGCAGCGTCGAAGTGCCACGTTCTGACCCATGTGATAGGCCCTGACAAGCGCATTCGATGGGATTCCGCGCTGCGCCAGGCGCAGTGCATATTCGACCGCCGCAGTCGGCGGCTGCAGATGTGCGAGCGGGATGTCGTTGGCGAGCACGTCGACGATATTCGTCACATTGGCGTTCACGCTCGCCTCCAACATCGCGACCAGCACAGGGTCGCTGTCGAGCGGCTCAATACCGCGCATTAGTGCCGCGGTGACATCGTCGGACAACTGCTGTTGCGTGGTTCGCAACTGGCGTCCGACCGTTGCCACCCGCTCCGACAGGGCATCGGTCATCGGCGGTCCCGCCTCAACGCCGACTGCGCCGCATTGAATCCGCACAGTCCGTGGATGCCGGGCCCCGGCGGTGCGGACTGCGAGCAAAGGTACACGCCGTTGACCCCGGTGGCATACGGATCGATTGCGGTACGAGGGCGAAAGAGCAACTGCAGGCCGTCGTTGGCGCCGCCCATGATGTCGCCCGCAGCATAGTTCAGGTTGTACTCGGCCATCTGCGGCACCGTGGTCGTCTTCATTTCGACGATGGTGTCGCGGAAGCCTGGTGCAAACCGTTCAATCTGCGCGATCACCGCTTCGGTCGCGTCTCCTGTATACCCGGCCGGGACATGGGCATACGACCAGATCGGATTGATTCCACCGGAACTGCGTGACGGGTCAGCGACGTACTGCTGGCCGACCAGGACGAACGGTTTGTCCGCCATTACCCCGCGAGCGCGGAGATTCTCGGTATGCCGGATCTCGTCGAAGGTGCCGCCCAAATGTACGGTGCCAGCCTTCGCGCAGTCCGGATCACGCCACGGGATATCGCCGCGAATGGCGAAGTCGACCTTAAATGCCGCCGATCCCACTCGGTACTTCTGGTATGCGCGACGGATGCGTGACGGCATGAGGTCGCCGTAGAGGTGCTCGGCTTGAGCGGGAGACAGATCGAGCATGACGATGTCGGCATCGGGGATCTGACTGCGTGAGGTGATCGGGACGCCCGTCTCGATGCGCCCGCCGTGGGCAATCAGTGCGGTGGCAACAGCGCCGGTGATGGCTCCGGAACCGCCTTCGGCAACCGGCCACCCGTATCGGTGACCGCTTGCGGCGATCATTAGTCCGAGCGACGCGGTGAGCGGCTTATCGAATGATGTGTACACGTGCGCCGCGATTCCGCCGTATAGGGCGCGGCCAGCGTCAGTGCGAAAAGCCTTGGCCATCAAGCTGACCGGCAGCAATGCGCGGGGTCCGAAGGCTGCGAGCTTTATCGGGTGCGCCGGCAAATTGACGATGGGGCGCAAAAGGTCGTGGCCCAAGTCGTCGAAGTTGCGGGCAATGTCGCCGAATGCCGCGCGCCAGCGACGACCGTCGACTCCCAAACCGGCGACCGTCTCATCAATCGACTGGTACAACAGTGCGGTTTCACCGGAGTCGAGCGGATGAGCGCAGTCGATCTCCGGCCAGCGCCAGGTCAACCCGTACTGTGCTAGGTCGACGTCGCTCCAGAACGGTGAACCGACGCCCATCGGATGGAATGCCGAGCACAAGTCGTGCACCACACCCGGAACTAACAGTTCGGCGGAACGGGCCCCGCCACCGACGACGTCGGCGGCTTCCAGAACCTGAACATCAACACCGTTGCGGGCGAGATGGAGGCCAGCGGCGAGCCCGTTGGGCCCGCCACCGACGATGACGGCCGTCGTCATCCGGCGCTCCCGACTGACTCCTGGGGATCGGTGGAGATACGCTTCTTCGGCTGGGCTGCACGGGAATTGCTCACAGGGCCAGCCTGGTCCACCGAGGTGTAGGCGTCAATGCCCGTCTCGGAGCCACCGAATTCGCGACGCCACGTCACATGGACTGGAATCGGTCCGTTCGGTAGCCACGGCTGCTCTTCCACCGCGTCGAACACCCGCCACGTGCCGCGTTCCACCACGCCGAGTGCGGCATCGAGAACCAGATACTCTTGTGTGGCCTTGTGGATGGGCTGCGACTCGACCCATACGACGGTGAACTCGCCCGGCGCAAAATTGCAGCGACGCTGCAGTGCAGCGATCATCTTCGGGTTGTGGAGGTGGCCATCACCGAAGTTAAACGCGATGAGTGAGTTACAGGAGAACTCGGCCTCGCGCAGCGTGTAGGAGTTCAACCGGTCGTCACCAAGGTGACGCTGCATCACCGAGAACAAGCCGCGTCCCTGACTGTGCATGGACCGCCATGCCAGCATCTGATGCATGACGACGTTCGCGACCTCTTCGGGGAAGTTCGCCATCAGCTGAGTCTTCGTGTTCAGCGAAGCGCGAACCACATGCTGGTTGAGCTTCTCCTCGGCACCGGGAGCAAAGGCCCAAGTGGCAGACGCCCAGTTGCCCGCATACTGACGCATCGACGGCAGGAATGAGACCAGATCGGGTCGCAGATTGCCGAGAACTGGAAAGAACAGCAATGCGGCGACGATCAGCACCATCAACCACGGATGAGTCGTGTCGGTGACGGCATATCCGTCCCAGGCGGGGAAACCGAGGAATAGGAACACTGCGGCGTAGGCGAACAGGATATTCCACTCCAACGGCACGGCGAGGGGGAAGGTCGAGAAGATGAACAGGTGGAAGCACACCATCAAGATCACGGCCAGTACCGTCAGCGTTTTGTTGGTCGAGAACAACAGGATTAGCGGTGTCACGACCTCAACGAGGGTGCCGAGTGCATGGCCGAGGAAGCTAGCGGTCTTTGATGGGCGCATGTCGTTCGGGAACGACCGGTAGTTGAGTCGTTTGGCCCATTTGGATGCCAGCCACGGAGTATTCGAGATCATTGGCGCGATCACCATTGTGAAGTGCCTGCCGAGCTTGGAGATACCAGCACCAACCCACACGATGACGATCATGAGCTTCAATGCCAGGATCATGTCGAGGAACGGCAGGAACGTGAAGAAGACGATGGCTGGGAGATACTGTTCCGAGCGGGCTGCTAGGAACGGGACTTTGTCGCGTAAGCCTAGGACCAGCATCAGCGCCAGGAATGAGTACAGCACCGCGGGGTTTACCAGGCCGTGGTTGTTGGGGACCAAGGCGTCCAGGGACGCGGTGTGAACCGTCGGCGCAAACAGTGCGACGACGAGGTTGATGAGCACCGCGGCGTACAGGCCGACGTCGAACAGGGTGCGGGAATCGCCCCTGGTGAACGGCACTTGATCGGGCCACGGTGGCAGGCGAATGGTCTTCGGTCGGAGCCAGAAGAGGGCACCGCCGGTCATCGGCTTGAAGTGGCCGGCGAGTGGGCCCCACGAACCGCCGACGCCGACGATCTCAATGAGGAGGGTCCAGAGGACCAGCTTTTGATAGATCACCGGCTGGTTCCACCACGCGGAGACGTCGAAGACGCCGTAACCGGTGGTCAGGGTGGCGATGGTGACCCCCACACCGATGTACAAGACCAGCACTTTGAGCAGGTAGATGATGTGCACCATCTTCTGCGTGCCAAAGCCGTACTCGGCCCAGTGCGCGCCGAGGACGCGCATGCGGTCCAAGAAGGGTTGTTGAGTGAAGGTTGCTGGGTCGACCGGCGGAAAGTCCGGTTGTGTCAGTCCCATGATGAGAGTCCGATCTTTGGGTGGCAGTGCCTGGAGGCCGTGCCTGTTTTTGGGATGGGGGTACCCACACAGATAGGTCGCGTTGTGCGGTGGGTTTCAGCGTTGACGAATCGGCCGGTTAGCCGGTTACACGACCGCGACGGAGGGCGGGTTTGTCAATTTTTCCGACGGGGTTGCGGGGGAGACCGTCAAGGATGTGGACGGCCTGCGGCAGTTTCACTTTGGCGAGTCGAGTCCGGAGGTGTTCGGTGAGTTCGGTTTCGTCGGCAGTGGCACCGGGGTGCCGGACCACATAGGCGACGGGCACCTCACCGTAGAGTTCGTCGGGGGCTCCGACGACTGCACACTCGAGGACGGCGGGATGGCTGGCGAGTGCGCTCTCGATTTCCTTGGGGTAAATATTCTCGCCACCGCGGATGATCATGTCCTTGATGCGGTCGACGAGCGTGAGGTAACCGTCAGCGTCGAGTTGTCCCACGTCGCCGGTGTGGAGTTGACCGTCGACGATGGTTTTCGTGGTTTCGTCGTCCCGCCCCAGGTAACCGAGCATTACGGTGGGGCCACCGATAACGACTTCGCCGGGTTCGCCGGGTGGAAGTTCTCGACCGTCAGCGCCGACGATGGTGATGGTTTGGCCGGGGAGGGCTGGTCCGACCGTCCCGATCTTTCGTTCGCCACGCAGGGGATTGCACGCCGAGGCGCAGGTGCCCTCGGTGAGGCCGTAGCCCTCGAGAATAGGAAACGGGAAGCGCTGCTGGGCGAGCGTCAGCAGCTCGCGCGAGATGGGTGCGGCACCGCAAATGGCCGCTCGTAGCGACGAGAGGTCGGCGCCTTCGGCGAGGGGCGAGGAGACCAAGAGGGCGTAGATCGTGGGGACGCCCGAGAAATAGGTCGGATGGAGGTTTGCGACGTCGTCGAAGAAGCGACTCACCGAGAACTTGCCGGTGACGCTGACCTGACCGCCCGCGATGAACGGTGCCAGCACACTGATGCAGATCGCATTGACGTGGAATAGCGGCAGGATGAGAAGGGCATGATCGTCCGGTGTGAGTTCCAACGCCTCGACCATCGACGAGGCCATGAACCGCAGGTCGTCGTGGGTCAGTTGGACGCCTTTGGGGCGACCGGTGGATCCGGACGTATAGACCAACAATGCGACGTCGGCGCCTGCGGGACCGGTTGCCCCGGCCCACGTTTCAGAAGGTTCAGCAGCAAGTTCAGATACATCGATCACGGTGTGACCGGATGGTAGGTGATCGGTGCCGAGTTGGCGGTCGGCCACAATGACCCGTGCTTCTGCATCGGCGAACTGGTAGCCAGCCTCGTCGTCGGTGAATGCGGGGTTCACCGGTGTCGCGATGGCGCCGAGTCGCCAAGCCGCTGCCATCACCAGAATGAGTTCCGCGCGGTTGGGCAAGAATGTTGCGACGACATTGCCCGGTGCAATCCCCGCCGCAGCCAATTGCTCAGCGCAAGCCTCTACCCGGACCGCGAACTCGGCATACGAGTAAGAACTCGCGTCGTCGCGGATACAGGGCGCATTCCCTCGGTCGGCGTTATCCCATGGGAAGTACGACGGGTTAGTGGGCACTGAATCACCTTTCCTAGTGGCTGTGAGTTACAACACTAGGAGGGGCTTCAGCGGGCGGCTACGGCCCGCGGAACCAGACTTCCCGACCGCCGCTGTGCTCCGAGCACAATGTGTGGGTCCGTAACCGAGCGCGGCAACGCCGGGCTAGCCGCGCACGATCGAGTCGCCGTCGACCCGAACGGGCACTTTTTTCAGAGGCTTTTCGGCGGGCCCGGCCTCGACCGTTCCGTTGAGACGGAACTTGCTTCCGTGGCATGGGCATTCGATGAGCCCGTTGCGAACGCCCGACAGGGCACACCCGGCATGTGTGCACGTTGCGGTAAAGCCCTCGAATGTGCCCGCGACCGGCTGCGTGATGACCACACCGTCGGCAATCCCGCCGCCGCCGACAGGAATATCGGCGGTCGCTGCGAGCGCTCCCTTCGGTGCATTCGACGGTGGCGAAAGCGCAGGTGCGGGCGGTGCGGTGGTGCCACACGCGGTCGCGGTGGCACCCACGACCGCCGCGCCGACGACGACGCCCGCGCCAGCGACAAATGTGCGGCGGGAGACCGGCTTGGCCGATTTCGATGCCGACGATGCAGCAATTTCAGAGTGGGAAGTCATGCGCGTAGCCCTTCGGGGGAGTCAGGCAAGCGGTGGTGCCGCTTGGGTCGGGGTTGAATCTCCATCATGACCGTAGAACGCCTTGTGCGTCAGACCCCTAAGATGGTTCCGGCGGCGTCGACCTGAAATGCCGGATTGAACACGAAATCCCACCGGAACCCGTCGGGGTCGGCAATACAGGCACTGGTGCCACCCCAGACCTGTTTGGTTGGCGGATTAACTGCGGTCGCACCGGCGGCAAGTGCTTCCTCGAACATGCGCGACACCGTTTCAGGGTCGGCAACGTTGTGGCCCAGCGACATCGGTGGTGCCAGCTCGCCGTGGCCGACGGCCCCGTACTCGCTAGGCATGGAAACGACATTCCACAGTGCCAGCATGAGTCCGTGCCCAGCCTGAACGAAGGTGATCTCGTCTGCCACCGAACTGATCACACGAAAACCCAGGCCATTGGCATAGAAATCAGTAGAAGCGGCGACGTCGCGGACCCCGAGAGTGATCGCGGTGATGGGAAGATGGTCGGTCATGGATAAAGGCTAACCGCGACTGTCGTACCCCGCAGCTACCCTGGGGGCATGGCATTTCCAGCGGAGAAACCGGTGATCGCGCACTCGGAGTTCCGGCCGATCGGAGAGATCGAACGCACCGAGGCCAAGTTCGAGGTCGTCAGCGAATACACCCCTGCCGGCGACCAACCGACAGCGATCGCCGATCTTGAGAAGCGACTCGGCCGCGGCGAACGCGACATCGTGCTCCTCGGTGCCACGGGTACCGGCAAGTCGGCAACGACCGCGTGGCTGATCGAAAAGGTCCAGCGCCCCACCCTCGTGATGGCACCCAACAAAACTCTCGCGGCGCAGCTCGCCAACGAACTTCGGGAAATGCTGCCGCACAACGCCGTCGAATACTTCGTGTCGTACTACGACTACTACCAACCCGAGGCGTACATCGCGCAGACCGATACCTACATCGAGAAAGACAGCTCCGTCAACGACGACGTTGAACGACTGCGGCACTCGGCGACCTCAAGCCTCCTCTCGCGCCGCGACGTCGTGGTGGTGGCTTCGGTTTCGTGCATCTACGGTCTGGGTACGCCGCAGTCGTACATGGACCGGTCCGTTGAACTGTCCGTCGGGGAAACCATCGACCGTGACGCGCTGCTGCGACTGCTTGTCGACGTGCAATACACCCGCAACGACATGGCCTTCACCCGCGGGAGCTTCCGCGTCCGAGGGGACACCGTCGAGATCATCCCGTCGTACGAAGAACTCGCCGTCCGCATCGAGTTCTTCGGCGACGAAGTTGACGCACTCTATTACCTGCATCCATTGACCGGCGACGTGGTCCGCAAGGTCGACACCCTGCGTATCTTCCCGGCCACCCACTACGTGGCAGGGCCCGAACGCATGGCCAAAGCGATGGAAGGGATCGAGAAAGAACTCGAAGAACGCCTCGCCGATCTGGAAGCCAAAGGAAAGCTCCTCGAAGCGCAGCGCCTGCGGATGCGCACCTCGTACGACCTTGAAATGATGCGGCAGGTTGGCTTCTGTTCCGGCATCGAGAACTACTCGCGACACATCGACGGTCGTGGCCCCGGTACCGCGCCGGCCACCCTGCTCGACTATTTCCCGGACGACTTCCTCCTCGTCATCGACGAATCGCATGTCACTGTCCCGCAAATTGGTGCCATGTACGAAGGCGACATGTCGCGCAAGCGTAACCTCGTCGAGTTCGGGTTCCGACTACCGTCCGCCGTCGATAACCGCCCCCTGACCTGGGACGAGTTCGTCGACCGCGTCGGCCAGACCATCTACCTATCGGCGACGCCGGGTAAGTACGAGCTCGGTCAATCCGGCGGCGAATTTGTCGAGCAGGTCATCCGACCGACAGGTCTCCTGGACCCGAAGATTGTCGTCAAACCTACCAAAGGGCAGATTGACGATCTCATTCACGAAATCCGGGAACGCACCGAACGAGACGAGCGCGTCCTCGTGACGACGTTGACGAAGAAGATGTCCGAAGATCTCACCGACTATCTGCTCGAATTGGGGATCCGGGTGCGGTACCTGCATTCGGAAGTCGACACCCTCCGCCGCGTAGAACTGCTGCGGCAATTGCGGTCGGGCGAATACGACGTCCTCGTGGGCATCAACCTGCTGCGCGAAGGACTCGACCTGCCGGAAGTTTCGTTGGTCGCCATTCTTGACGCCGACAAGGAAGGCTTCCTCCGAAGCACCACCTCGTTGATCCAGACAATTGGGCGCGCCGCCCGAAACGTTTCCGGTGAAGTGCACATGTATGCCGACAAGATCACTGACTCGATGGCCAATGCAATTGAGGAAACCGATCGACGACGCGCCAAACAGATCGCCTACAACGAGAAGATGGGCGTCGATCCACAGCCGCTGCGGAAAAAGATCGCCGACATTCTCGACCAGGTCTATGCCGAAGCCGATGACACTGTCGAGATTGGCGGGTCGGGCCGCAATGCCAGTCGCGGACGTCGTGCGCAGGGCGAAGTGTCAAAGGTCGCATCATCGGGGGTTATCGAGAACCGCGACACATCGGGCATGCCCCGTGCCGAATTGGCTGACCTCGTTCAACGGTTGACCGACCAGATGATGAATGCGGCCCGTGATCTGCAGTTTGAACTCGCCGGTCGACTACGCGACGAGATCGCCGATCTGAAGAAGGAATTGCGAGGGATGGACGCCGCAGGTATCAAGTAGCGTCGCCCCGCGCGGTGTCAAGGTATGTTCTTTTCGGACGGGGGCTTACTTTCGGGCTCGATTAGGACATGATCAGACGGAAGTAATTCCCGAGAAAGACCAATTTGACCTCTGGAGGAAACACAGGCATGAGCGCTTACACCACAGTTGTGGTCGGTACGGACGGCTCGGAGTCGTCGATGAAGGCAGTCGAGCGTGCCGGGGCAATCGCCAATGACGGCACGGTCGTGATCGCTTGCGCCTACTTCCCGAACGACGGCAAGTCGGCCAGCGCAGCATCGGATGCCCTCCGCGACGAGGCATACCAGGTGATGGGTTCCTCGCCGACCGAAGAAATTCTGCGTCAGGGTAAGGAACGTGCGATGGCTGCCGGTGCGACGAAGGTCGTTCTCCGTGCAGTGCAGGGGGCTCCCGTGGATGCACTCCTGCAGCTCGTCGTCGACGTTCAGGCTGACCTGCTGGTCGTTGGCAACCGGGGACTCAACTCCATTGCCGGTCGACTTCTCGGTTCGGTTCCGGCCGATGTCGCCCGCCGCGCTGCGTCGGACGTCCTGATCGTGCACACCACGTAGACAGCTACGCGTCACGGACCTGCCGGAAGATCGTCGAGATCAGCCGGCAGGTCTTTTTCGTGCACGACCACCACACGCTGAGTCGCGCGAGTCATCGCCACGTACAGGTCCGACAGTCCCCGCGGTGATCCGTCGATGAGGTCGGCTGGTTCCAAGACGATCACGTTGTCGAACTCTAAGCCTTTCGACGCGGTAACCGCGTGCACGGACAGCAGCGGATCGACGTCGGACGCCGCTTGCGCTGCGGACGCAGCGTTCGCATCCGCAACGATGATCGTAGTGAGGCCTGCCCAGTCGGCGGCATGCGCTAAGCGGGCCGCCACTGCCGCTCCCTCACCCTCCTCTGCTCGAACCGCATACGGCTCGATTCCGTTGCTGCGCAACGAGGTCGGGGCCTGTTGGTCGGGACTAATGTGCTCCAAGAGTCGGTTCGCGTAGGCGGTAATTTCCGACGGCGTCCGATAGTTAACCGTCAGTTCGGCTAGGCGCCAACGATTCGCTACGTACGGGGTAAATACATCGGCCCACGACGTGCTGCCTGCCGCATCTCCGGTCTGGGCAGTGTCACCGATGATCGTCATCCACCGATTCGGGATGCGGCGCATCACCATTCGCCACGCCATCGACGAAAGCTCTTGCGCCTCATCGACAATCACATGACCGAAGGTCCATGTCCGGTCGGTGTAGGCGCGTTCAGCGGTGGTGCGGTACTGGGTGTGCTCCTGGCGTTGGGCCAATTGCTCGGCGTCGATGAGGTCGTAAGCCATCAAGATTTCCGGGTCCAGATCGTCTTCTAGATCTTGCGGTGCCGACCCGGTCAGAATGTCGAGAGCATCCTGCGCTTCCGAAAGTTGCTGCCGCCACCGAGCCCGTTCGGCACGATCTGCTTCGTCGGTGCGATAGCCAAGTAGTTCGGCGAGTTCGTCGAGCAACGGCACGTCGGCGGGGGACAAGTCGGCATCGTCGGGGAGGGGGTTGGCTGGCCGATAGAGTTCGGCGCGGTCGGCATCCGTCCAGCCGCGCGTCGACTTCCGCAGGTAAGTGGCATCGCTGTAGAGGTCGCGCAGTACCTGCTGCGGCGTCAACTGAGGCCAATAGGCGCTGATGCTCTGGACTACGGCGTCGTCGATTTCGAGCTCGTGACGGATGTCTTCCATGTCGGCTTGGGTCAACAATTGGGAACCGTCGAGGTCGCTGGATCCGATGTGTCGAGCGTGGGCGATGGCCAGTTCATCGATCCCGGCCCGCACAAATGCGCGTTGGGCCAGATTGTGGGCCTTTCGCGTGGAGCGGGCCGCAGCGCGGGCGGCCTTAATCACTTCGGTGGTGATGGGCAGTTCGTAGCCGTCGAACGGCACGGTCACTTCGGCACCGGGTAGCGACTGTCGGTTACGCACCGCGGCGCGCAGCACGTTCAGCATCCGCTGCTGATCGCCCTTGATGGCCGCTGCCGCCCGGGTATCGGTGCCAGCCGCGTGGACGTCGGGAAAGAGGTCACCGATGGTGGAGAGCAGAACTCCGGTCTCGCCGAGGGACGGCAGAACCTGCCCGATGTACCGCAAAAAGTCATCGTTCGGTCCGATGATGAGAACGCCACTGCGAGAAAGGACCTCACGGTGGGTGTACAGCAGGTACGCGGCGCGGTGCAAAGCCACCGCCGTCTTTCCGGTGCCCGGACCGCCCTGCACCACCAGCACGCCGCGATGGGTGGACCGGATGATCTCGTCCTGCTCGCGCTGGATGGTTTCGACGATGTCGATCATTTCGCCGGTGCGCGCTGTGTTGAGCGCGTCGACCAGCGCAGACTCGTTAACCACGTTCATATCGGCGCGATCGCCGTCGATAAATCCGCCGTCGACATGTCCGGACTGGAGATATTCGTCCGAGACGCTGCGGACGGAGCGTGAGCGGGTGCGGAGATGCCTGCGACGTTCGACACCTTCCGGCGCGGTGGGCGTGGCGAGATAGAAGGGCCGGGCCAGCGGTGCACGCCAGTCTAGGAGCAACGTGGTGTCGCGGTCGTCGTCGTTCAAGATTCCAATGCGTCCGATTCGACGAACCAGACCTTCGTCCCACATCGCATTGTCGGTCGGGGGAGCCTCATCGGCGGCATCCGGCAACTGTTTAGAAGCTTCGTCGGATAGGTCGAGTCGGCCGAAGTACAAATTGTGTTCGGCGGCGTCGAACTTTGCGAGGTCCTCGGTGTACATCCGCTCGTACGATTCCCGCTCGGATAGTGCCTGCGGGGTATCGACGTAGTCGCGCAAGGTCTCGCCGAGACGGCGCCGGGTATTGGCGCGCATGCGATCCAGTCGGGCATAGATAGCGTCGAGTTGGGTTTGCTCCTCGACGATTCGAGCGTCGGAATCGGGGGTCGCTGACGAAGAAACGGGGTCTGGCACGGTCACAGTCGTTCCATGTTACCGGCGAATGAGACGTTGTGCCGCCAGCGGAATCCAGCTACCAGCCGCGCTCGCGCCATTCGCCCAGATGTGGTCGCTCGATGCCGAGTTCGGTGTCCTTGCCGTGACCGGGGTAGACCACGGTGTCGTCGCCGAAGCGGTCGAAAACCTTCGCGGTGACGCCGTCGAGAAGGATCTCGAAATCACCGGGCTGCCAGGTTTTGCCAACTCCGCCGGGAAAGAGGGAGTCGCCGGAAAACAGGTGGACCCGTCCGGACGATTCAGTCAGCGCAAGCATCACCGAACCTTCGGTGTGTCCGCGGATGCCAATCACGTCGAGCGTGAGATCCCCGACCGCCACGGTGTCGCCGTCGGTCAAGGTGTGGTCGGGGTCCAAGGGGAGTTCGTCGGCGTCAGCGGCGCCGACGAGCGTCGGTACCTGCAACACGCGGTGCACTTCCTCTAGTGCCTGCCAGTGGTCGAAGTGCCCGTGGGTGGTGAGGATCTGGGTGACGGTCCCGGGAAGCTGGTCGATGAGTGCCAGAATTGTCTCGGCATCGTTGGCCGCGTCAATCAGTAGGCTCGTACCGGTGGCCGAATCAGTGACGACGTACACGTTGTTGTCCATCGGGCCGACGGACATCTTGATGATGGTGGCGTTGTCGAGCACGCGGCGTTGCGCGTTGGCGCCGTGATGATCCGGGTCGGACGAGAGGACACCGGTGTAGTCGTCGGTCAGGATTACCTGGTTGCTCATAGCTTCCAGATTAGCTGTCGGGTCAGCACCGAGACGGTTTTGTCAGAGGGTCCGCGTACGCTGATGGCCGGGTATTTCTGTGATACGCCGGGTATTTGTTTGCCGAGATGGTTCGGCGATGTGTTCGGTGATGAAAACGTGAGGAATTGTCTGTGGTTGATCGCCTGATCGTTCGGGGCGCGCGCGAGCATAATTTGCGTGGCGTCGATGTGGACCTACCGCGCGATTCACTGATTGTCTTTACCGGACTGTCAGGTTCGGGTAAGTCCTCGTTGGCGTTCGACACCATCTTCGCCGAGGGGCAACGCCGCTACGTGGAGTCGCTGTCGGCGTACGCGCGTCAGTTTCTCGGGCAGATGGACAAGCCCGACGTCGATTTCATTGAGGGACTGTCGCCCGCCGTGTCGATCGACCAAAAGTCGACCAATCGGAACCCGCGGTCGACGGTCGGCACCATCACCGAGGTCTACGACTACCTCCGCCTCCTCTATGCCCGCGCAGGTACCGCTCACTGCCCGGTGTGCGGCGAGAAGATCGAACGACAGACCCCGCAACAGATCGTCGACCAAGTCCTCCTGATGGACGAAGGCGTGCGCTTTCAAGTGCTGGCACCCGTAGTCCGCAGCCGAAAGGGGGAGTTCGTCGATCTGTTCGCCGACCTGCAAGTACAGGGTTTCGCGCGCGCCCGCGTCGATGGCGAAGTGCACCAACTCGCCGACCCGCCCAAGCTGAAGAAGCAAGAGAAGCACGACATCGACGTGGTGGTCGACCGTCTCGTCGTGAAGGCTTCGGCGCGTCAACGCCTGACCGACTCGATCGAAACGGCGCTGCGACTGGCCGACGGGATCGTCGTGCTCGACTTCGTTGATGTCGACGAGTCCGATCCCGGCCGCCAGCGGCGGTTCTCCGAAAAAATGTCTTGCCCCAATAATCATCCGATCGCCATCGATGATCTGGAACCACGGTCGTTCTCGTTCAACTCGCCTTTTGGTGCTTGCCCGGAGTGCGACGGCCTCGGTGTACGAAAGGAAGTCGACGAGACGCTCGTTGTTCCGGATCCCGACCGCACCCTGCGTGACGGTGCCATCGCACCGTGGTCGACCGGCCACAACGCCGACTACTTCCTGCGGCTGATCGAGGGCCTCGGTGAGCAGATGGGCTTCGATGTCGACACACCGTGGGAAGACCTCCCCCGCGAAGCCCGCAAGGCATTGTTGACGGGTTCCGAACACCAAGTTCATGTCCGGTTCCGCAATCGATACGGCCGTACACGGTCGTACTACACCGAGTTTGAGGGCGTGATGGCCTTCCTGTCACGTCGCGCCGATGCGACCGAATCCGAGCAGATGAAGGACCGGTACGAGGGCTACATGCGCGACGTTCCGTGCCCGGCGTGCAACGGTGCGCGCCTGCGGCCGGAGATTTTGTCGGTCACCCTCGACCACCCGATCCACGGACCCAAGTCGATTGCTGACGTCACGTCGCTGTCGGTTGCCGAATGCGCCGAGTATCTCGACGGCTTGGTGCTGGGGGAGCGCGAGGCTGCGATCGCTGGCCGCGTGTTGAAAGAAGTGCAGGCCCGGATCACGTTTCTGCTCGACGTCGGACTGGAGTACCTGTCCCTGTCGAGGGCGGCGGGTTCGCTGTCGGGTGGTGAGGCTCAACGTATCCGCCTCGCGACGCAGATCGGTGCCGGACTGGCGGGGGTCCTGTACGTCCTCGACGAGCCATCCATCGGCCTGCATCAGCGCGATAATCGCCGCCTGATCGATACCCTTGTCCGTCTCCGCGACCTCGGGAACACCCTGATTGTCGTCGAACATGACGAAGACACCATTCGGGCGGCCGACTGGATCGTCGACATTGGCCCTCGAGCCGGTGAACACGGTGGTCGTGTGGTGCACAGTGGAAGCTACGAGGGGCTACTGGAGAACTCCGAATCTATTACCGGCGCTTATCTGTCGGGTCGCGAGGTATTGCCGGTCCCGGAGATTCGCCGTCCCGTTGACAAGAAGCGACAGGTGAGCGTTGTCGGTGCCACCGAGAACAATCTGAAGAACATCGACGTGTCGTTCCCGCTAGGTGTGTTGACTGCTGTCACCGGTGTGTCAGGGTCGGGCAAGTCGACGCTCGTAAACGACATCCTCGCCACGGTCCTGGCGAACAAACTCAACGGTGCGCGTCAGGTTCCGGGTCACCACAAGCGCGTCAAAGGACTCGAGCATCTCGACAAATTGGTGCAGGTCGATCAGTCGCCGATCGGTCGGACGCCGCGCTCTAATCCGGCTACCTACACCGGAGTGTTCGACAAGATTCGCACCTTGTTTGCCGCGACTACCGAAGCCAAGGTTCGCGGCTATCAGCCGGGGCGTTTCTCGTTCAACGTCAAGGGTGGTCGCTGCGAATCGTGCATGGGCGAAGGCACCATCAAGATCGAGATGAACTTTTTGCCCGACGTGTACGTGCCCTGCGAGGTGTGCCACGGTGCGCGATACAACCGCGAAACACTTGAGGTGCACTACAAGGGCAAGACGATCTCCGAAGTCCTCGACATGCCGATCGACGAGGCTGCCGAATTCTTTGAACCGGTTACTTCAATCCACCGGTACCTGAAGACCTTGGTTGACGTGGGTCTCGGTTACGTGCGTCTCGGGCAGCCCGCACCGACGCTCTCCGGTGGTGAGGCGCAGCGCGTCAAACTGGCCGCGGAACTGCAGAAGCGGTCGACTGGTCGGACCGTCTATATTCTCGATGAGCCGACTACCGGCCTGCATTTCGAGGACATTCGCAAGCTGTTGCTCGTCATCAACGGTCTCGTCGACAAGGGCAACACCGTGATCGTTATCGAACACAACCTCGATGTCATCAAGACGGCCGATTGGGTTATCGACATGGGGCCCGAGGGTGGCAACGGCGGCGGCACCGTTGTCACACAGGGCACACCCGAGCACGTGGCGTCCGAGTCGAGTAGTCACACCGGCAAGTTCCTCGCGGAACTACTTGTCGCGCATTGATTTTCGGATCTCGTCGAGTTTTTTCTTCGCAGCTTCGTCGCGCTTGGCCATCGCTTCATCGATCTGGGTAGCCGCTGGCGTGGCCGCAGCGAGCTCTTCACTGCCAATCGCGGTGGCGGCACGCTTTTCGATCTTGTCGCGGATGTGGTCGAACGTCGGGACGCCCGACTCGGTGTACCCGGTGACGTCCTCAAAAGAGGGTGCTTGCACGGTCGGTGTGAAGTCCGGTGCAGGCACAATCTCGGCATCGAGCGGCTCTTCGCTGGGCGAATCGGGAACGTTGTTGGAGGTCATGGCTCCAGCCTAGTGGGGGGTCTGGGCTCCCTAACCGACGTTGACCCGTGAAACCGTTAGGAGCCGCTTGGGTAGACCGAAGTACGAACCCGGTGCGGTCGGAATGAAGCCTGCGTCCGACACACTCTCCGCGAGGCGTAGGCCGTCCGCGTCTATCGTGCCGACGACGCTGTAGACGGGTGCGCTAATCACTGGTTTCACGGTGATAAAGAACGCCGCCGAACCGCCGTCGCCGGATGACGAATCGGCAGCGTTGGGGTTAGCCATGGCGACCGTCCCAACGGGGTAAACAACCTGTTGCCTACCGATCCCATCGACTTTCCCGGGGACCGGAGACAACGCGGTTGGGAATTCATCCGGGGACGTCCATCCGGGACTTCCAACGTTGGACTGAATGTCGGTGCTGCCTGGGGTTGCTGGGGCAGCCCCGCACATCAAGATGTAGCTACTGACGCGACTGCAAGCTGAACCATCGAAGAATCCGGATTTTGCGAGGGTGGTAAGCGCCGCAGCGTTGCACGGGGCGCCCTCGTTCAATTGGACGCGCAAGTTGCCGCCAGAGGTCACAAAGGTCAACGATCCGAGATCGGTTGTCGGCTGATCAGGCTGCGGTGCGGGCACGGACCTCCCCGTCGGCGGTGCCGGCGTGAACCTACACGAGGCCATTGGCGAATTAGGAGACGTTGACTCGTCCGCGATCGGCAGCGGCGCGTCTTCCGCGGTTGGGCCGTAACTCGACCGAAGCGCAAGTATCGTCCCGGCGACTGCAGCGACAACGAAAATGGTCGCCGCGACCACGATGGCACCGAAGCGGCCACCGCGACGTGATCGAGATGATCCAGAACTCATCATCATCGGCGGCGGTGGCGGCGATGGCGCGGGGATGGTCGGTTGGTGCGGAGGAGCGAGCGGGAACTTCGGGGGTCGTTCCGATACGCGATAGTGGGCTGGAGCTTGCTGCGTCGGTTGCCATTCCGGTGCCTGCCCATCAATCGCAGCGCGGGCTGCGGCCGCAAACGCTCTAGCCGTCGAGTAGCGGTCACCCGGTGCTTTTGCGAGGCCACGCGAGATCACTTCGTCGAGTGATGTCGCGGTCGTTGGGATGGCGTCGAACAAGTGTCCCCGCATGGTCAGTGCGTAGTCGCCAGTACCGAATGGTGGTCGACCTGTGATTCCCTCGAACAAGATGCAGGCCAGGGAATAGACATCGACGCCACCGTCGATGGGCACATTGCTGAATCGTTCCGGTGCCATGTAGGCGATAGAACCAATTGTGGTGCCAGTGGCGGTCAGCCGCGGATCACCCAGGGACTGAGCGATTCCGAAGTCGGTCAGGTAGGCAAAGCCTGAACTGTCGATCAAAATATTGTCGGGCTTTACATCTCGATGCACCAGACCCGCGGCGTGCGCGTGGTCGAGAGCGCTCGCGATTTGTTCGATGACCGCCACCGTCTCGTTCAACGACGGCGGGCTACCAATTCTGAGCGCTTCACGGAAGCGATCACCCAACGATTCACCGTCGACGAGTCGCATATCGAGGAACAATGTGCCGTCGATCTCGCCCCAATCGTGAATTGGAACAATGTGCGGATCGCCGAGTGCCGCCGCGATCCGTGACTCGCGCTCGAACCGGGACCGATACGAGGCGTCTTTCGCTAGATGTGCAGGCAGCAACTTGAGCGCGACGACCCGCCCCCGGCGGGTGTCGGTTGCCCGGTACACCACGCCCATCCCGCCGCGGCCAAGGATCGAATCTAGGCGGTAGTCGCCGAGCCGATTGTCGCCACCCCCGTACGACTCCGTCACGGCGGTAGCTAACCCTTAACAGGTCCGGTGAACTGCTCGCCTGGCCCTTCGCCGGGCTCATCGGGGTAGGCCGACGCCTCGCGGAAGGCGAGTTGCAGGGCGCGGAGACCGTCCTGTAGCGGCTTGCGGTGCATACCCAAGTCGCCGAGTGCAGCGACAACCAGGCCGGCGAGGGCGCTGATCAACGCACGGGCTTCGGGCAGGTCTACCGAATCGGGATCGGCGCCTTCGGCGAGCGCCAATTTCTCGGCTGCCGAACTCATCAGCATGACCGCCGAGCGGGTGATGACCTCGACCGCGGGAATGTCGATGAGGTCGCGGACGTTGTCATCGTCTACCGGCTGGTTGGCAACGTGAACGTTGTCATCCGAATCGGACTGGTCTGGGGAATAGGAGTTAGGGCTCACGCCTGATAGAGTGTCACAACATGACCGCCTTGGCTCACGCCGGGGTAGCAAGAGGATTCTTTCGAGTCCCACCGCGCGACACCGTCTTAGACGCGTAGTTTCACGGTTCCGGTCACACCATCGCCAGTCGATGAAACAACGAAAGTTGGTTCTCGGCGGGCACAATGGTGTTTTCGGCCTCGAATCCTCCTCTCGCTTGCCAGTCCTATGGTCGGCCACAAGGAAAACATTGATCGAGGAGGCCACATCAGCACTGATACCCGCATCAACGAGCGCATCCGCGTCCCGGAGGTCCGTCTTGTCGGACCCGGTGGAGAGCAGGTGGGCATTGTGCGTGTTGAAGATGCGCTCCGCCTGGCTTACGAAGCCGACTTGGACCTGGTAGAGGTCGCGCCCGACGCGCGCCCACCGGTGTGCAAGATCATGGACTACGGCAAGTTCAAGTACGAGGCGGCGCAGAAGCAGCGCGAGTCCCGCCGTAATCAGCAGATGACCGTCGTGAAGGAGCAGAAGCTCCGTCCCAAGATCGACGACCACGACTACGAGACCAAAAAGGGTCACGTTGTTCGCTTCCTCGAAGCGGGCTCCAAGGTCAAGGTCACGATTATGTTCCGCGGTCGCGAGCAGTCCCGCCCAGAGTTGGGATTCCGCCTGTTGCAGCGGTTGGGCAACGACGTCGCCGAGTACGGCTTCGTCGAGACTTCCGCTAAGCAAGACGGCCGCAACATGACGATGGTTCTCGCCCCACACAAGGGCGCGAAGACTCGCACCAAGGCTCAGCAGGATTCGCAAGATTCCTAGTTAAGACCGCACGGTCTGCGAATAACCGCAGGACCAGACACACTGAAGTAGACGTGAAGTCACCGCCGGGATATTTCCGGGCGGAGTACGGCTTCGCCCGAATTAAGGAAACCAATGCCGAAGAGCAAGACGCACAAGGGCACCGCGAAGCGATTCAAGGTGACCGGCAGCGGCAAGATCGTCCGCGAGAAGGCTGGCAAGCGCCACCTCCTGGAGCACAAGTCCTCGCGCGTCACCCGTCGCCTGAGCGGCACCGCAGTTGTCAGTGACAACGACGCACCGCGTATCAAGCGCCTGCTGAACCGCTGATTCCCCTTAAAGACTTTTAGAAGGACGTAAAGACTAATGGCACGTGTAAAAAGGGCGGTAAACGCCCAGAAGAAGCGCCGCTCCGTACTTGAGGCCTCGAAGGGCTACCGCGGACAGCGCTCGCGCCTGTACCGCAAGGCCAAGGAGCAGCAGCTCCACTCGATGACCTACGCGTACCGTGACCGTCGTGCGCGCAAGGGTGACTTCCGCAAGCTGTGGATTACCCGCATCAACGCCGCAGCGCGTGCGAACGACATCACGTACAACCGCTTTATCCAGGGCCTTAAGCTCGCGGAGATCGAGGTTGACCGCAAGGTGCTCGCCGATATCGCCGTCACCGACCCGGCTGCGTTCACCGCACTGGTTGAGGTCGCGCGCAAGGCGCTGCCCGCCGACGTTAACGCGCCGGCTGCCTAATCTCCCAGAGATCACAGGTGAGCTTTTCCCGACCCGCGACGGATGTTCTGAGCGAACGTTCGTCGCGGGTCGTCTCTTTGGCCAAACTGCATCGTGCGCCCGTCCGCCGCAGTGAAGGTCGTTTTCTGGCGGAGGGGGCCAATTCTGTCGATGCGGCGCTGCACACTGGCCGCGCCACGGAGTTGCTGGTCCGAGACAAGGATTCCGAGCGGCACGCCGATCTGATTGACCGGGCGATCGACGCCGACATTCCGGTGTACTGGCTCTCCGATCGCGCAGCCGACAGGCTCTCGGAGACCAAGACTGCGCCCGGCATCTTCGCCGTCTGCGACCTGTTAACCGTCGAATTGGCTCCGGTGTTGGCGAAGAAACCGACCCTGCTGGTGATCGCGGTGGAACCGCGCGAACCTGGCAACCTTGGAACCCTCGTCCGCTGTGCCGACGCGATGGGTGCTGACGCGGTGGTGTTGCTCGGGGACTCCGTGGACCCGCACAACGGAAAGAGTGTCCGGGCAAGCGCAGGCAGCATCTTCCATGTTCCCGTGGTCCGCAGCGTTGACGTCGCCGGGGGACTTGCCGCGGTGGCCAATGCTGGCATCGCCACGCTTGCTACCACGATGAATGGTGACCTCAGCCTCGACGATGCCGACGCTGTCCTGGCTTCGCCGCATGCGTGGCTGTTTGGAAACGAAGCGCATGGCCTACCGGACGAGGTGATTGCTGATGCCAGTGAACGGATTCGTATCCCCTTGCGGGGTCGGGCCGAAAGTCTGAACCTCGCCGCAGCTAGCGCCGTCTGCCTGTATGCCAGTGCCCGTGTCCAGAGCGCATAACCCCAGCGCTGATAACCCCAGCGCTGCTAACCGGGTCACTCGGACGCATCTGCTTTTCAGTTACGGCACCCTGATGGATCCGGCCGTGCAGGACGGAGTCTTCGGCAGGCCCATGCCGACCACGCCTGACGCGTTACCGGGTTTCCGCATCGACAAGCTCACGATCACCGATCCCGAAGTGATCGCTCTCAGCGGCATAGAAACGCACCTGATTCTTCGACCGGATCCAGACGCCTTGGCAGTGCCGGGTGCGCGGCTGGAACTCGACGATGCCGGACTGGCAGCTGCCGACGATTACGAAGTTGATGACTACCGTCGCGTGGAGGTAACCCTGGCTTCGGGCTTGCGCGCATGGGTGTATTTGGCGGCCGACGATGCGATCGGCGTCACGGACGTCGAGTCTCGCTAAGTTAGGTTAGGTAACGCTACTATCGTCCGGTGGGGTCGCAGGCCCCGGTGAAGGGCAGCGTGATGGCGGCAAATTCGACGCAACTCCAGCGACGGACAGAATCTATGGTTGGCGTGGCCTCAAGTAGCCCTGCGCCCACACCGGCGAGGCTCCGAGCCGAATCGCTCACCGTGGGCTACGACGGCGTCACCGTGATTGACGGACTGAACGTCAAAATTCACACCGGGCAGGTCACGACCATCGTGGGACCGAATGGCTGCGGCAAATCCACCCTGTTGCGCACCCTGTCGAGATTGCTGAACCCGAAAGCTGGGCAGGTGATCCTCGACGGTAAGGACATCGCGACGCTCAAGCCCAAAAAGGTGGCGCGCACGCTCGGCATTTTGCCGCAGAATCCGACGGCACCGGAGGGCTTGACCGTTGCCGAGTTGATCTCTCGCGGCAGGCACCCGCACCAGTCGTGGTACCGGCAGGCGTCGTCGGGGGACGACGCTGCCGTTGTGCGGGCGATGAGGATGACCGCGACGGACTCCCTCGCGAACCGCCGTGTGGACTCGCTTTCGGGAGGGCAGCGCCAGCGCGTGTGGATCGCGTTGACCCTTGCCCAAGAAACCGACCTGCTGTTGCTTGACGAACCGACCACGTACTTGGATCTTGCTCATGCCGTTGACGTTCTCGACCTTGTCGATGAACTGCGGACTGAGCACGGCAAGACCGTGGTCATGGTTCTTCACGATCTGAATTTGGCTGCGCGATACAGTGATTCGCTGATCGTGATGCGGTCCGGCCAGATCGTCGCCGAGGGCAGCCCGGAGGAAGTCCTGAATCCGACGTTGCTCCGGGAGGCCTTTGGGCTCGGGTCGCAGATTGTGCAGGACCCGATCAGCGGCACACCGATGGTGGTGCCGATAGGGCGCCGCGGCCGCCGGTCCTGAGCACAACCCGCTTACGCATCGGCCAGCTTAATCTGCTGCGGAACACTCAACTTGTCTGAGGTGACGGCCGGATCTCCACCCTGCCCGAGCTTGTTGATCCCCCAGCAGTAGCGGGCGTCGAGGGTGAGCGCGCAGGTGACGCTCGAGTTCGTCTCAATCTGCTGAACGTCGCTCAACGTCGTGATCTCGGTCGGTGTGTACTGACGCGAAGTGCTGCCGAGCCCAAGCTGACCGTAAGTGTTGTTGCCCCAGCAACTGGCCTTACCGTCGACGACCGCACAGAACGAGCCGATATCGACCGTCACCTGTGACGCGCCGGTGAGACCCTGAATCCGGAGTGGTGTGCTGATCGATTCGTCCGACGAGCTATTGACCTGCTTGTTCTGGTTGTTACCCCAGCAGTAGACCTCACGGTCCGCGACCGCGCACGTATTCCAGAACTGCAACTTGTCAATGTTTCCGCCACCAACCGACACCGAGGTCACGTTCTTCAACGACGAGACCTTGGTCGGCGTGGCGTGTTCGTTGGTGGTGCCATCGCCGAGTTGGCCGTTCCAGTTACGGCCCCAGCAATACAGTTCAGCTGAAGCGATCGCACAGACTGAACCGGAACGAGACGATACGGCCGTCACGTTCGACAAACCGGGCACCTTGGTAGGCGCGGACAGGCTTTCTGAATCGTTTGGCTGGCCGAGAGCGCCGGCGTAGAAGCCCCAGCAGTACAAGTCGCCGTCAGACACGGCGCACGTCGATGAGTACGACGTTGCGACCGTGGTGACTTTTCCCAATCCGGGTACCTTGAACGGGCTGGTCTTGTCGCTGGTGGAACTGGGGTCGCCGGCCTGGTTGAACAGGTTTTCGCCCCAGCAGTAGAGCGCCTCATTGGCGACCGCGCAGGTTGTGGCCGACACTGAGTTCGACGAACTCGAGGTGAAAGCACCCATGGCGACAGCGGTGACGTTCGTCAGACCGGGAACCTTGGTCGGTGTCTTCGTCGAGGCGGTGGAACCGATTCCGAGTTGACCGTTGGAGTTGTCACCCCAGCAAAAGAGTTCACCCTCGTCGATCATGCACTGGCTACCGGAAGATCCGGCCGTCTGTGGCGTTGAGAATGCTTCGACGGTGGCTGTATCGCTACTAGACGGCCACCACAGGGGACTGGTACCTGCCACCGCAATCGCCAGCACGGCGACAACGGCAGCAATGATCCACGGTGTTTTGCTCTTCTTCCGGGCGGTCAACTGGCCACCGGTGAAACCGAACGGCTGGCCGGGGAACGACGGCGGCCCCGGAGCGAACTGCTGACCCGAGAACTGCTGACCGGCGAACTGCTGACCCGAGTACTGCTGACCGGAAAACTGCTGGCCCGCGAAGGGCGAATTTGGAAGCTGCATCTGGGGAGCA
This sequence comes from Gordonia sp. 34D, assembly GCF_056682775.1. Taxonomy (NCBI): domain Bacteria; kingdom Bacillati; phylum Actinomycetota; class Actinomycetes; order Mycobacteriales; family Gordoniaceae; genus Gordonia; species Gordonia sp. 34D. Next base: position 788,301 of record NZ_CM155293.1, read on the forward strand.
GGCTGTGGCGTGGTCCCCGGAGTGAGCGTTGCCGGGTACGGTGCGGCGACCGTGGCCCCGAACTGGGTGAGCGCGCCGGTTCCCGGAGTATGCGGCGGCGTCGGCTGGGGACCCGATGGATAGACCGATGGCGGTATCGCTGGCTGCTGCGTCGCCGTTTGGTGCGCTGCCGGTTGATTGAGGGCGACATCGAGGGCGGCGGCAAAGGCCCGACAATCGGGATAGCGGGCGGCCGGATCCTTGGCCATCGCCTTGGTCAATACCGGGCCCAACATATTGAGGTCGGGCCGAATCGTGCCGAGCGCGGGCGGCTGCTCCTGGATGTGCGCCATCATCAGAGACGTCGGCGTCTCTGCCTTGAAGGGGGTCTGTCCGGCCAACAATTCGAACACGGTGCACGCGAGGGAGTACTGGTCCGAGGCAGGGCCAGCGGCGATCCCCTGGATCACTTCGGGTGCGGTGTACGTAACGGTGCTGATGATCGAATTGACCGCGGTCAGCTGTGGTGAATCAGCCAGCTTCGCGATTCCGAAATCGAGCAGCACCGCTCGACGGAGCCGACCGTCGGAATGGCGGGTGACCACAATGTTCGCTGGCTTGATGTCGCGATGAACCACCGAAGAAGCGTGTGCGTAGTCGAGGGCGTCGGCCACCTGCCCGATCGCTGTGACAACCTCGGATGGAGTAAGGCGCGCGGTGGCCAGGTTAGGTCCATCGAGGTAGCTCATCGAGAACCACGGCTGCCCGTCCTCGATGCCGTAGTTGTGAATCGTGATAATGCTTGGATGATCGAGGGCGGCCATCGTGCGCGCCTCATTGTTGAAGCGCTGCTGAAAGTCTTGGTTCTCGGCAGAGGCACCCACGGAAATGAGTTTGACCGCTTCGCGACGCTGCAGTTGCTCGTTTTCCACGACATAGACCTCGCCCATGCCGCCAGCCCCGAGCAATTCGACGACGCGGTACCCGGCAATCTTCGTTCCCGGCGCTTTGGCCATTCCCACGCTTCTCCTCGGTCGATTGCAGCAGAGTCACCATGCTGCGGCCAGCTGCGCTGGCAATCACGCTCACATGTTCGGATCACACAATACGGTCGTGCGGTTTCAGATGCGAAAGGCTGGGCCCTGTAGTCAGTCAATCAACTGGTTGCGGCGTGGCCGGTGCGCAGCACGCGAGAAATCGTTGGGGGACAAGGCCGGTCAAAAAATGCTGGCGTTGAGAAGCCGGGGTTGAAAAGCTAGGGCCACCACAGCGGAGCCGTCACCGCGACGACCACCATCACTGACACCGCCAGCCACACCATGATCCAACCCAGCGTGGTAGCCGTCGACGTCGGCGGCGCAGGTGTTGGAACCTGGGGAAGTTGCCCGGGTGGTGCCCAACCAATACCGGGAGACGGCGCCGCCGGTGCGACAGCACCGAGGTTGAGAGCGCGCTGACACTCGTCGGTGAAGGCCCGGCAACTCGGGAAGCGGTCCGCCGGGTATTTCGCCATCGCCCGTGCCAGGACCGGACCCAAGGCAGCCAAATCTGGACGAAGGAAGCCGAGATTCGGCACTGGTTGGTGCACATGCGCCAACATCATGGACGCGGGGTTGTCGGCGGGGAATGGCACTGTCCCGGTGAGGACCTCGTACGTGGTGCACGCCAGTGAATACTGGTCGGAGGCCGCCGTGGCGGGAAGCCCGCTGATGACCTCGGGCGCGGTAAATGCCGAGGTGCCGACAACCGCGTTCATGGCAGTCAAGCGCGGAGAGTCAGCGAGTTTGGCTAGTCCGAAGTCGAGGAGGACAGCCCGGAAATCGGATCCCTCCCCGGCCAACGTGATATTCGCCGCTTTAACGTCTCGGTGGATAACGTCGTGCTGGTGGGCGTAATCGAGACCGTCAGCGATCTGGCCAATCGCATTCACCACCTCGGCGGGAGTCAGGACTGCGGCGGCCAGGCTCGGCCCATCAATAAGGTTCATGGTGAACCATGGCCGGTCATTGTCGACCCCGTTGTTGTGAATAGTGATGATGCTCGGGTGATCGAGCGCCGCCAAGGTTCGTGCCTCGATCGCGAACCGTTGCTGAAACTCGGGATTCGACGCGCCAGCAAACGAGATGACTTTCATCGCCTCGCGGCGGCGCAGGTGCTCGTTCTCGACCACGTAGACATCACCCATGCCGCCGGATCCAAGCAAGTCGATAATCCGATACCCGCCGATTGTCATTCCCGGTGCGTACTGCATTCGCCTCGATTTCTCAGTGTCGACTTTTCGGCAGCGTGAGGTACTACGGCTATCAGAAGGTCACTTTCAGTGGCGTTGTCTGCTTCTCGGCGTCGGCAGATGAATTGCCGATGTTGCCGCGACTCGATGCGCCCCAGCAGTACACCTCGTTGCTCTCGTCCATCGCACACGTGGAGCTTTGCCCGGTTGTGATGGCCTTGACGTTGGTCAGTCCGGTAACGGGTGTCGGCTTCATCTGGTCCTCGGTGTTGCCGTTGCCGAGCTGACCGAAAGTGTTGTTGCCCCAGCATTGTGCTGCGGAACCATCAACGACGCACGCACCCTGGACATCCACCGAAACCTGTTTGGGGTCTTCGATCCCCGAAACCTCCACCGGGACGGTCCGATTCCCGGGGCCATCGACAGCGTTGCCCCAGCAGTACACCTTGCCGTCAGCGACGGCGCAGGAGGAACGGTGGTAAAGATCCTTCTCGCGGTCGTACGAACCACCCACCGAGATCGATGTCACGTTCTTCAGGTTCTGGACTTTGACCGGGGTGCTCGTTTGCGTCGTGGTGCCATTGCCGATCTGGCCGTCGTCGTTGCCTCCCCAGCAGTATGCGGAGTTGTCGTCGCCAGCGATGGCGCACATGGTCGATCCATCACCAGCGACGTACGACACGTTCTTCAATGCCGTTACCTTTTGCGGTGTCGCCACGACCTCCGCCGTATTGCCAGTGCCGATCATGCCGGCTTCTCCACTGCCCCAGCAGAACAGCTCTTTGTCGACGCTGACCGCGCACGTTGTGCCGGCAGCGGTACGAATCGCCGTCGACTTACCAAGTCCCGGGACTTTCACCGGAGCCTGGCGCCCCTCCGTGGACCCATCGCCGACCTGCCCGTAGCGGTTGGCCCCCCAGCAATAAACATCGCCGTCCGCAATTGCGCACGCCGTGGTCGGATAGCCGTCGTTCTTGGACCGGTAGTTGCCGATCGAAACGGCAGTCACGTTGGTGAGTCCCGGGACTTTGACCGGCGTGTTGTGCGTGCCGGTACCGCCGTCGCCGATCTGGCTGAACTCGTTGTCGCCCCAGCAGAACAGATCCCCGTTCTGCACGGCACACGCGGTTCCGGATTCCACAGCGAGCAGGGATTCCGGAAACGCGAGGGGTGCGGGAGCCGATTCGCCCTTAAACAACCAGAGCGGAGTTGTCGCCGCGACCGCGAGCAACACAATTGCGGCCAGAGACAGGGCAACCCAAAGACCCTTCTTGCTCTTTTTAGTCGGCGGCACCGCGCCCCCGACCCATGCTGGCCCTGCCACACCCGCGACGGGTGGAGGCGAACCCGCGCCACTGAAGTTGCTCGGGCCCTGTTGGGGATGCCCGCCGCCTGGCGCGTACATACCCGCCCCGACAGGTGGGACCATTCCCGGCTGGGACATTCCTGGTTGCGAGAAACCCGGCTGAACCATTCCCGGATGCGACGGGTTCGATTGCTGCATGGCCGGTTGCTGCATGCTCGGTGGCGGTGTCGAGACAGGCGGCGGAGTCATGGTGCCCCGCCCATACGGAGGCGGTGTCGGCGTCGGCGCGGACTGCGGGTGAAAAGGCTGCGGGGCGGGAGTCTGCGGGGCGGGAGTCTGATACGACGGCTTCGGTACCGCCACCGCAGTGGCCGTCCCGAGTTGGGTCTGGGCAAATGCGCGCTTCAACTCGTCGGTGAATGCCTGACAATTACTGAACCGTGCCGCCGGATCCTTCGCCATCGCACGGGCCAGAACCGGCCCCAAAGGCGCAAGGTCCGGTCGTGCCTGACCCAACATCGGCGGTGGGGTTTGGATGTGCGCCATCATCAACGCGGTGGTGGTGTCTGCTTTGAAGGGCGCACCGCCAGCGAACAACTCGTACGCTGTGCAGGCTAGGGAATACTGATCCGAAAGCGCCGACGCATGTTGACCGCTGATGATTTCGGGTGCGGTATAGGCGGCAGTGCCGACCACGGAATTCACGGCGGTCAACTGCGGAGAATCGGCCAACTTCGCAATCCCAAAATCCAACATGATGGCGCGCGCAATGGACCCATCATCGTTTCGGGTGATGACAATGTTCGCCGGTTTGATGTCCCGATGAATCACCGTGCGTGCGTGCGCATAGTCAAGGCCATCGGCAACCTGCCCGAGCACCAACACCGCATCGGCTGGCGACAGAGTGGTAGAAGCCAAATCCGGTCCGCGCACGTAACTCATCGTGAACCAGGGCAAACCGTCGGCGACGCCGTAGCTGTGCACGGTGATGATGCTCGGATGATCCAGCGAAGCCGCGGTGCGGGCCTCATTGCTGAAGCGCTGCTGGAAATCCGGATTCGACGCCCCGCTTACCGAAATGACTTTCATCGCTTCGCGTCTTTGCAACTGCTCGTTCTCGACGACATAAACATCGCCCATGCCACCGGAACCGAGTAGTTCTACCACTCGATAACCAGCAATTTGGCTTCCTGGCGTTGCAGACATCCCTAGACCTCCCGGGTGGCCGTCTAATACGACGGTCGGATTATGTTGTCGATGACGCTATCGCATTGGGCGAGGTATTTTCTGACGCTCGTCACTTATGCGAACGACACGTTGGCTCAGTGTTCTCAGGCGACGATCACCGGCCTCGCGGGTCGGCAAACCTGGTCGCGTGCCCGGGTGGTGTGCCGTCGGCGATCCGGGTGGAGGCCGGGGAGAATTTCAGGGAAGCAATGCGATTCGACTAATCTGACAGCAAGTTCTTTTCACCGCCCAACACGGCAAATAGGAGATGCGAGCCCGGTGGCTGACGACACTGCTCCCAACGAATTCCCGACGAGCGCCGAATTGGATGCCGCTGTCGCTGACGCGATCGCCGCCTTCGAAGGTGCCACCGACCTCGAGTCGCTGGCCGCAGCGAAAACCGCCTACTTTGGTGATCGTTCGCCGATTGCCCTCGCCCGCCGCGCGCTCGGAAGTTTGCCTAAGGAAGAACGATCGGCCGCGGGCAAGCTCGTCAATGAAGTCCGTGGCAAGGTCCAGACGGCGCTGGATGCACGCACCGAAATTCTCACTGCCGAGCGTGATGCCGCAGTCCTGGTCGCCGAGTCCATCGATGTCACGTTGCCGTCTGGCCGCCGTGGACGCGGTGCCCGCCATCCCATCACGGTGATCGGCGACCAAGTTGCCGATGTCTTCGTGGGGATGGGCTGGGAGATCGCCGAAGGCCCCGAGGTCGAAACCGAACACCACAACTTCGATGCCCTGAACTTTTTGCCCGACCACCCCGCGCGGTCGATGCAAGACACGTTCTACATTGCGCCCGAAGGCTCCCGCCAGGTGCTCCGCACCCATACTTCGCCCGTCCAGGTGCGGTCGATGCTCACTCGGGACGTTCCGATTTACGTTGCTTGCCCCGGCCGGACCTTCCGGACCGACGAACTCGATGCCACGCACACCCCGGTTTTCCATCAGATCGAGGGCCTGGCTGTCGACAAGGGGCTCACCATGGCCAACCTCCGGGGCACCCTCGAAGTGCTCGCGAAGGCCTTGTTTGGCCCCGAGACGACCACCCGTATGCGGGCCAGCTATTTCCCGTTTACCGAACCGTCGGCAGAGGTCGACGTGTGGTTCCCCGGTAAGAAGGGTGGCGCGGGCTGGGTGGAGTGGGGTGGCTGCGGCATGGTCAACCCGAATGTGCTCCGATCCAGCGGCATTGACCCCGAGGTTTACACGGGATTTGCCTTCGGGATGGGATTGGAACGGACGCTGCAGTTCCGCAACGACCTGCCTGACATGCGCGACATGGTGGAAGGCGATATCCGCTTCACCCTGCCCTTCGGGCCCGCGCTCTAAACGCTAGCCCGGCCCCACAAGAATCTTCCGAAAGTAGTTGGTGAACAAGTGCGTCTCCCACAGTCCTGGCTGACCGAGGTCCTGCGCGCAGGCACTCCGGACTGGTCCGCGTCGACCGAAGAGATCGACGCGGGATTCGTCCGCGTCGGGTTCGAAATCGAAGATGTCGAGCCATTCCCCGAGATCACCGGGCCACTGGTGATTGGCCGCGTGGCCACAATCGAAGAACTCACCGAATTTAAGAAGCCCATTCGTTTCTGCCAGGTCGACGTCGGCGAAGAAGCGCCGCGCGACATTGTGTGCGGCGCCCGCAACTTCGGTGAAGGCGACCTTGTGGTGGTGGCACTGCCGGGTGCGGTGCTCCCGGGAGACTTCGCAATCGCCACGCGCAAGACCTATGGGCGGACTTCCGACGGCATGATCTGCTCGGTGAGCGAACTGGGCGTCGGTAACGACCACTCCGGGATCCTGGTCCTGACGCCGGGAACCGCAGAGCCCGGCGCGTCTGCCCACGAGGTCCTTGGCCTTGCCGACACCGCCATCGACATCAATGTGACGCCCGACCGCGGTTACGCCTTCTCGATGCGCGGCCTGGGCCGCGAGCTCGCCAGCGCCTTCGAGGTCCCGTTCGTCGACACCGGCCTGGCAAGCGCTCCGCTCGACGCGACCGCCCCGGGCGACGCCTGGCCCGTCGCCATCGACGACGACAGCAAGGCAACCCGCTACACCGCCCGCCTACTGACCGGGGTCGACGCGACTGCCTCATCTCCGTGGTGGATGGCTAAACGACTCATGGTCGCGGGGATCCGTCCCATCTCAGCGATTGTCGACATCACCAACTACGTGATGATTGAGCTCGGTCAACCGTTGCACGCCTTCGACGCCGACAAGGTTGTGGGCACCGTCCGCGTCCGTGCGGCGCAGGCGGGGGAGACTCTGGAGACCCTCGACGGTGTGACCCGCAAGCTCGATCCCGAAGATATTGTCATCGCCGATGACTCGGGCCCGATCGCGCTGGCGGGCGTGATGGGTGGCGCATCGACGGAGGTTTCCCACGCCACCACAAACGTGCTGCTCGAGTCGGCCAATTTCGACCAGGTTCGGGTTTTCCGCACCGGCAAGCGGCACAAGTTGTCGTCGGAAGCCGCCAAGCGATTCGAGCGGATGGTCGATCTCGAAATCACCGCCGTCGCCTCCGACCGCGCCGCGGCGCTCATCGCCGAGATTGCGGGCGGAGCGGTGGCAGGCCCGTTGGCTGACGTGCGCGTCGAGGGTGATTCCGCGCCCGTCATCGAGATCGCTCCCAACCTTCCGGACGAGACCGCAGGTGTCGAATACCCGGCGGGAACCACTGCCGCGCGACTGCGGGAAGTTGGTTGCACGGTTGTCGGTGACGCACCTCTGCGGGTGACGCCGCCGTCGTGGCGACCGGACCTGCGTCAGCGCGCTGATCTGGTGGAAGAAGTGCTCCGCTTGGAGGGCCTGGAGGACATTCCGGCAATCGTGCCGCGCGCGACCGGCGGCACCGGCCTCACGGCCGCGCAGCGACGTCGCCGGGCAATTGGCATCGGCTTGGCGACGGACGGATTCGTGGAAGTACTCCCGTACCCGTTTATGCCCGCTGGCGTATTCGATGACTGGGGGCTGCCGGAAAATGATCCGCGCCGCAACGCCGTGTCGGTGCTGAACCCGCTGGAGTCCGACCGCCCGCAGCTCAATACGACCCTTCTGCCCGGCATCATGGAGATGGCGGCGCGCAACATTGCCCGCGGACGTCGTGACCTGGCGTTGTACACCATCGGTCAGGTGGTACTCGGCGGCAACCAGGGGCCAACGGTGCCCGCACTCGATGTCACGCGTCGACCTACGCAGCAGGAACAGGCGGCCCTCGATGCCTCGCTGCCGGATCAGCCGCTGCATGTCGGTGTCCTGTTGACGGGCCTACGTGAACCGGCTGGTGCGCTAGGTGCCGGTCGTCCGGCCGACGCTTACGACGCGTTCGAGGCGGCCCGCCAAATTGGGCGTGCGGCCGACGTGGAGATTTCGCTGGTGTCCGACGATCACCTCCCGTGGCATCCGGGCCGCTGTGCACGCCTCGAAGTTGACGGCACCGTGGTTGGCTACGCGGGCGAACTGCATCCGGCAGTGCTTGAACGGATGGGACTACCTGCCCGACTGTGCGCGGTCGAGATCAACATTGACGCGTTGCCGTTGCAAGAGAACCTGGCATCGCCGCGAGTCTCGCCGTTCCCGGCCGTCCTTCAGGACGTGAACGTTGTGGTCGCGGAAACTGTTGCGGCGCAAGACGTGCAAGACGCCCTGGTGGCTGGCGCAGGTGACCTCCTCGAGTCAATCGCGCTATTCGACGTTTTCAGCGGGGAACAGGTTGGCGAAGGAAACAAATCGTTGACCTTCGCGTTGACCTTCCGCGCAGCCGATCGAACGCTCACCGAGGACGAAGGCTCCGAGGCCAAGATGGCGGCCGTGGCTCATGCTGCTGAGGCGGTCGGGGCGCGACTGCGTTGATTCGCGTTCTCTTTACCGCGGTCGCGGGCGTCCTCGTTTTTACGTGGCTGCACCGTCGATTAATCCGGCTGCCCGGACTGACGGGTCGTTGGGCGGTCGCCGCCGACGTCATATTGGCGGCCCTGACGGCGACCACCGTGGCGGCATTCGCGGTTGGCGGACCGCTCGACCCATCGTGGGCTCGGCCGCTTGGCTTCCTTGGCTTCACCTGGGCGGCCGTCATCTATTACCTGATGCTTGGCACCCTGCTGATCGCCGTGGCGCGATTGATCGCACGGGGTATCGCTCGGTTGCGTGGGAAGAACGCGGGTCGCGACGTCGGCATCCGCACGACGGCGGTCGCGACGGCAGTCGTGGTTGTCGGATCTCTTGCCGCTGTGGGATACGGCCTTGTCGAGGCCTCGTCGCCGCGAATCGTCACGGAGACCGCAACAATCAAGAATCTGCCCGCCGGGTTCGACGGCGCGAAGGTGGCCCTGGTGACCGACGTGCATGCGGGACCGGCGCGTGGCGCGGACTTTGTGCGTCAGGTTGTCGACAAGGTGAACGCGCAGAACCCCGACCTGGTGATCCTTGGCGGCGACCTCACCGATGGCACCGTGGCGCACGTGGGGCCCGATTTGTTGCCGCTCAAGGAGCTGCGGGCACCGTTGGGTGTCTACGCCGTGAGCGGCAATCACGAGTATTACGTCGTCGACGGTGGGTCGTGGCTCGATTTTTGGGAGACGCTCGGGATCAAGACACTCCGAAACCAGCGGGTGGAATTGCACCGCGGCGGAGGGGTTATCGATCTGGCTGGCGTGTACGACAAGACGGCTCCGGAACCGCATGCTCCGGACTACGGGAAGGCCTTGGGCGATCGCGTCGCCGACCGTCCGGTGATCTTTGTGGCGCACCAGCCGAGCCAGGCATTCGAAGCCGCCAAGTACGGTGCTGATCTGCAGTTGTCCGGGCACACCCATGATGGACAGATGTGGCCCAACACGTACATCGTGGCGCTGGAAGAACCGGTAACCGCCGGGTGGGGCGATGTTGATGGCGTGCCGATCTACGTGACCCGGGGGACCGGGGCCTGGGGGCCACCGGTGCGCGTTCTAGCGCCGCCGGAAATCACGATCCTTACCCTGCGGCCGTAACCCCGCAAATATTTGGCTGCATTAAATTCCGCGATCGTGCATAATAATCGTATGAGTATTAAGGTGGCAGTAGCCGGCGCGAGCGGTTACGCGGGCGGCGAGATCCTTCGACTGCTGTGCGGTCATCCGCGCCTGACGTCCGGTGAGCTGGAGATCGGTGTACTGACCGCGGGCGGCAACGCGGGCACTCGACTCATCGAGCATCACAAGAATTTGTTCCCGCTGGCCGATCGCATCCTTGAGGAGACGACACCGGAAGTCCTCGCCGGACACGACGTGGTCTTCCTCGGGTTGCCGCACGGGCAGTCGGCCGCCATCGCGAATACTCTGTCGCCGAGCACGTTGATCGTCGACTGCGGTGCTGACTTCCGGCTCGAAGACTCCAGTGAATGGGCGGCGTACTACGGAGGTACGCATGCCGGTACCTGGCCCTACGGAATGCCCGAGCTCCCCGGGAACCGGGAAAAGCTTGAAGGCGCCAGCCGAATCGCGGTACCCGGCTGCTACCCAACGGTCTCGATCTTGACCCTGCTGCCTGCACTGGCTTCGGGCCTCGTCGAACCGTCGGTCAACGTGGTCGCAATGTCCGGCACTTCCGGTGCCGGCCGCTCCCCGAAGGTCAACCTGCTGGCCGCCGAAGTGATTGGGTCGGTTCGGGCCTACGGCGTCGGCGGAATGCATCGGCATACGCCGGAAATCACCCAGGCGCTCTCCGCTGCGGCGGCTATGCCGGTCACCGTCTCCTTTACTCCGGTCCTGGTGCCGACCACTCGAGGCATCCTCGCAACGTGCTCGGCCAAGACCAGCGCGTCCATTGACGAAATTCGGGCGGCGTACGAAAAGGCCTACGCGAACGAACCTTTTGTGAACCTGCTCCCGTTGGGAGAGTTCCCAGAGACCGGTTCCGTGATTGGCACCAACATGGTGTCCATCGGCATTTCGGTTGACGAACGCTCCGGCACCTTTGTGGCCGTGGGTGTGGTCGACAACCTCACCAAGGGCACCGGCGGTGCCGCCGTTCAGTCGATGAACCTCGCCCTCGGTTGGGGCGAACTTGAAGGCCTGCCGATGGTGGGCGTGGCCCCGTGACACGTGACCCAGCAAGTACCGACCCAACCAGTAGTAAGCCTTCGGACCTCATCGCAAAGGACCAGACAACCGTGACCGAATCTGTTCCCACCAACCATCAGGGCGACGACCTCGAGCGGCTGATTGGTTCGCGCATGACACGCAAGCAGGGAGTAACCGCGCCCCTCGGCTTCCGGGCAGCCGGACTGGCTGCGGGTATCAAAGCTAATGGCAACCCCGACCTCGCCTTGGTCTTCAACGAAGGCCCCGACCTGGGTGCCGCGGGGGTATTCACCCGCAATCAGGTCAAAGCCGCGCCTGTCCTTTGGACGCAACAGGTCATCCAAAGTCGGGCCCTGCGCGCGGTGATCCTCAATTCGGGCGGCGCGAATGCGTGCACCGGTCCGGAAGGCTTCCAGGATTCGCACGCCACCGCCGAGGCGGTCGCGACAGACCTGTCGAATTGGGGTACCGAAACTGGCGCCGTCGAGGTTGCTGTCTGCTCCACCGGCCTGATTGGTGAACGCCTACCGATGGACAAGGTGCGGGCCGGCGTCACTGAGATCGTCCACGAGATGGCTGGCGGAATTGAAGGTGGCACCGACGCGGCCTACGCGATCATGACCACCGACACCATCCCCAAGCAGGTGGCGTTGCACCATACGGGCGGCTGGAACGTCGGCGGGATGGCCAAGGGTGCAGGCATGATGGCACCGTCGCTCGCGACGATGCTGGTGGTGCTCACCACCGACGCCAAAGTGAGCGCGGAAGCGCTCGATACCGCGCTGCGTCGTGCGACCGCACGTACCTTCGACCGCCTCGACATCGATGGGTCCATCTCAACTAACGACACCGTATTGCTCATGTCGTCCGGTGCCAGCCAGATTGAGGTACCGCAGGAAGAGCTCGACGCCGCGGTGTTTGCTGTCTGTGACGATCTCGCTGGGCAATTGCAGAGCGACGCCGAAGGCGTCACCAAGCGAATCGAGATCACCATTACCGGGGCGGTGACCGAAGACGATGCGCTGGAGATCGCGCGGGGCGTCGGCCGGGACTCCCTGGTCAAGACGGCACTGTTCGGATCCGACCCCAACTGGGGCCGAGTCCTCGCCGCTATCGGTGCCTCGCGCGTCCGGATCAATCCGGACTTGATCACCGTGTCGTTCAACGGATCGCCGATCGCCAAGAACGGCACCGGTGTCCCCGGGGCGCGCGACGTGGACCTGTCGGGCGATCGCATCGAGGTCGTTGCCGACCTTGGTCTCGGGGAAGCACAGGCCACCATCCGGACCACCGACCTGTCGCACGCCTACGTCGAAGAGAACTCGGCGTACTCGTCATGACCGACCTGAATCCGCTGGAAAAAGCGGGAATCATCGCCGAATCGCTGCCCGCCCTGCAGGCTTTGCACGGCAAACGAGTCGTCATCAAGTACGGCGGCAACGCCATGGTCGACGACGAACTCAAGAAGGCCTTCGCCGCCGACATGGCACTCCTGCGTGCCTGTGGCATCCATCCGGTGGTCGTCCATGGGGGCGGACCCCAGATTTCGGCGATGCTCGGCAAGTTGGGCCTGGAGGGGGAGTTCCGCGGCGGTTTCCGCGTGACCACGCCCGAAGTTATGGACGTGGTCCGCATGGTGCTGTTCGGTCAGGTGGGACGAGAACTCGTCGGCCTGATTAACGCGCACGGGCCCTACGCGGTCGGTATCACCGGCGAAGACGCCCACTTGCTGACCGCCACCCGGCGGACCGTCCTCGTCGATGGGCAGCCCACCGACATCGGTCTGGTTGGCGACATTTCCGAGGTCAACACCTCGGCCATCGACGATCTCATCGCCGCTGGCCGAATCCCCGTCGTTTCGACCATTGCACCCGACGTGGCGGGCCAAGTTCACAACATCAATGCCGACACTGCGGCCGGCGCTGTCGCCGGAGCACTCGGTGCTGAACACCTGGTGATGCTCACCGATGTCGAAGGTCTCTACACCGACTGGCCCGATCGAAGCTCACTGGTTTCAACCATCACCGCCAACGAGACCGAAGCACTGCTCCCGAGCCTCGACGCGGGGATGGTGCCGAAGATGGAAGCGTGCATGCGCGCGGTCCGCGACGGTGTCGGTGCCGCTCATGTGATCGACGGTCGAGTCCCACACTCGGTGCTCGCCGCGCTGCTCACCGCATCCACGTCCGGTACGACCGTCGTCGATGACGAACCCGGCGGCGCAGAAGGTCAGCAAGCAGAAGTTCATCACTCAGTTCACCAATCATCGGGAAGGCAGTCATGACTGCACCCTTGCAGCAGCGGTGGTCCGCTGCACTCATGAACAATTATGGAACCCCCGGAATTGCGCTGGTTCGCGGTAACGGCGCAATGGTCTACGACGCTGACGGGCGCGAATACCTAGACCTGCTCGGGGGGATCGCGGTCAATGCTCTCGGCCACGCCAACCCGGCCATCGTTGAGGCCGTCACGGCGCAGTTGTCGACCCTCGGGCATGTCTCGAACCTGTACATTTCGCCGCCCGTCGTGGAACTGGCCGAGCGTCTTCTCGCCGCCTTCGGGCACGACGGTCGCGTCTTTTTGTGCAACTCGGGCACCGAAGCCAACGAGGCGGCGTTCAAGCTCGCCCGCCGGACCGGTCGGCCACAGATCATTGCGACCGAAGGCGGATTCCACGGTCGCACCATGGGATCGCTTGCGATGACTGGGCAACCGGGCAAGCGTGCGCCATTTGAGCCGATGCCCGCCGGAGTCGACTTTGTTCCCTTCGGCGACATCGCTGCCCTCGAGGCCGCCGTCACCGGGCAGACGGCCGCCGTTATCCTCGAACCCATTCAAGGGGAGCGGGGCGTCGTCGTTCCACCGCCGGAATACCTGGCCGAGGCACGTCGAATTACCGCGGAGCACGGTGCGTTACTGATCCTCGACGAGGTGCAGACCGGTATCGGCCGCACCGGTTGGATGTTCGCGCACCAGCGGGCTGGGATCGTGCCTGATGTCATGACCCTCGCCAAGGGACTCGGCGGTGGCATGCCGATCGGGGCGTGCATCGCCACCGGTCCGGCCGCAGACCTGTTTGGACCCGGCGATCACGGCACCACATTCGGCGGCAACCCCGCGTGTGCGGCCGCCGCCCTCGCTGTCCTGAAGTACATCGACGAGCAGGATCTGCTGGCACACGTCGATCAGGTGGGTAAAACGATCGCCGACGGTATCGAAGCGCTCGGGCATCCGCAGGTCGCAGGGGTCCGAGGCGAGGGACTGCTGCTGGGCATCGTGCTGAACTCCGACATCTCCGGTGCTGCAGAGAAGGCCGCCCGCACTGCCGGCTACCTAATTAATGCACCCGCACCCAACGTGCTCCGGATTGCGCCGCCGCTGATCCTGACCGAAGAACAAGGCGCGCAATTTGTCGCCGACCTGCCCGCCATCCTGGATGCGGCCACCGACGAACAGACCGGAAAGGCCTGAATCATGACTGCACCTACCGCTGGCACCGTTCGGCACTTTCTGCGCGACGATGACCTGACCCCCGCCGAGCAGGCCGAGGTCCTCGCGCTCGCCGCCGAGATGAAGCGTGATCGGTTCGCGTTCCGTCCCCTGGAGGGCCCGCGCGCCGTCGGCGTCATCTTCGACAAGAACTCGACGCGCACCCGCTTCTCGTTTGAGGTCGGCATCAGCCAACTCGGTGGCCACGCAGTCGTGGTCGACGGTGCCAACACTCAGATGGGTCGCGACGAATCGTTTGCCGACACTGGCCGCGTGCTGTCGCGGTTTGTCGATGCCATCGTGTGGCGCACATTCGGCCAAGACCGATTGGAAGCTGTCGCCGAATACGCGACCGTTCCCGTGGTCAACGCGTTGTCGGACACCTTCCACCCCTGCCAGATCCTGGCTGATCTGCAGACCATCATCGAACGCAAGGGGAGTGCCGCAGGCCTCACCATGACGTACTTCGGCGATGCCGCTAACAATATGGCGCACTCGCTGATGCTCGGTGGCGTTACCGCGGGTATGCACGTTCGGGTCAGCGGTCCCAGCGACTTCCAACCGGATCCGGCCGTGGTCGAGGCAAGTAACCGTCGCGCCGCAGAAACCGGTGGCAGCGTCGAACTCATCACTGACCCGATCGCTGCCGCGACGGGCGCTGACGTCCTCGTCACCGACACTTGGGTGTCGATGGGCCAGGAGGAAGACGGACTCGACCGGGTCGGACCGTTCCGGCCGTACCAGATCAACACCGAACTCCTCGCCCACGCTGCCGACGATGCGATTGTGCTGCACTGCCTCCCCGCCCACCGGGGTGAGGAAATTACCGATGAGGTCATCGATGGTCCGGCAAGCGTCGTCTTTGACGAAGCGGAAAACCGGTTGCACGCGCAAAAGGCGCTGCTTGCGTGGCTCATGGACCGACCGTGACCGCTCCCAACTCGGAACGCGAACCCGAACGCCTCGCGGCAACGCGTGCGGGTAGGCATTCGCGCATCGTCGAAATCCTGGCCGCCGAAACCATTCGGAGCCAGGTAGAACTGCAGCAACGGCTGGCGCAGATCGGTATCGACGCCACCCAGGCCACGATCTCGCGAGACCTCGAAGAACTCGGTGCCGTGAAGTTACGCGCCGCCGACGGTGGGGTAGGCGTGTACGTGGTGCCGGAAGACGGCAGCCCCATGCTTGGCGTGTCAGGCGGCACCGACCGAGTCGCACGCCTCGTGTCCGAACTGCTCGTATCAACGGACTCTTCGGGCGACGTCGCCGTTCTGCGCACCCCGCCCGGGGCCGCCGGATATCTCGCCAGCGCCCTGGATCGGGCACGACTGCCCGGGGTCGTTGGCACAATCGCAGGCGACGACACCATCTTCGTCTTGGCGAGGCGACCGCTGTCCGGTGCCGACCTTGCTGCCAGAATTGAAGGACTGGTCTAACCCAGGCCCTGCGTTAACTTACCGACCCCACCCGCGAACTCATGAGGAGCACGTGCCGACATGGCGACTGCCGAGAACAACAACGCACCAGCGACCGGAAACGATCACGAGGGCACCAATGAGGGCGCACTGTGGGGCGGACGATTCGCTGACGGTCCCGCTGCGGCGATGGCCGCGTTGAGCAAGTCGACGCACTTCGACTGGGCGCTGGCACCCTACGACGTTCAGGCATCCAAGGCACATGCCCGAGTTCTTGCCAAAGCCGGTTTGCTCACCGAATCCGATGCCGCGGCGATGCAGGTGGGATTGGATCAACTCGCCGCCGACGTTGCCGACGGCACTTTTGGTCCCGCAGAGTCGGACGAGGACGTCCACGGTGCGCTCGAACGCGGCCTGATTGAGCGAGTCGGTGCCGAACTCGGAGGCCGCCTCCGTGCGGGCCGCTCGCGCAACGACCAGGTCGCAACGCTATTCCGGATGTGGCTGCGCGATGCGATGAGCCGGGTTGGTCTCGGAGTTCTCGATCTCGCCGAGGCCCTCGTGAACCAGGCTGCGGCAAATCCCGGCGTCGTGATGCCGGGCAAGACGCACCTGCAAGCCGCGCAACCAGTGCTACTGGGCCACACCCTGCTCGCCCACGCACAGCCATTGCTCCGCGACGTCGCTCGACTCGTCGACGCAGATCGTCGCGTCGCCGTCTCGCCGTACGGTTCCGGCGCGCTCGCTGGTTCGTCGTTGGGCCTCGACCCCGCAGCCATCGCCGCCGACCTCGGATTCGACAGTGCCGCGGACAACTCCATTGACGCCACCTCCTCGCGCGACTTTGCCGCCGAAGCCGCGTTCGTCTTCGCGATGACCGCCGTCGACATGTCCCGGCTCGGGGAGGACGTCATTCTGTGGAGCACCCCGGAGTTCGGATACGTCACCCTCGCTGATGCATGGTCGACGGGCAGTTCGATCATGCCGCAGAAGAAGAACCCCGATGTCGCGGAACTGGCGCGCGGAAAAGCCGGGCGGATCATCGGTAACCTGACCGGGCTGCTTGCCACGCTGAAGGCGCAACCGCTCGCGTACAACCGCGATCTGCAGGAAGACAAAGAACCGGTCTTCGATTCGGTGGCCCAACTGGAACTGCTGCTCCCCGCCATGGCCGGTCTTGTCGCCACCCTGACCTTCCACCCGGAACGGATGGCCGAACTCGCACCCGCTGGTTTCACCCTGGCCACCGATATTGCCGAGTGGCTCGTCCGACAGGGGGTTCCGTTCCGAGTGGCACACGAGGTCGCCGGGGCCAGCGTCCGCGAAGCCGAACTGCGCGGGGTCGGACTCGATGAACTCGACGACGAAACCATGGCCGCGATCAACCCAGCACTGACACCAGCGGTCCGGGAAGTGCTGACCGTCACCGGTTCCATTGAATCCCGCAATGCCCTCGGTGGCACCGCATCAGTACAGGTGGAAAGGCAGATTACGGTCGCCGCGGCCAAGATCGCCGAACTGCGTGCGGCACTGACTTAGCAAACTCTGCTGGCCGGGTGATGCACATGCGGTCCGCATGCGCATGTCGACTGTGTCACTAGTAAACTCACGGCGTGCTCGCGAGCGCTGAATCTCGGCGAACGGGGCAACCGGAAGTGGTGAGGGGAAAAACCGTGGCGAGACTTCTGCCAGATGTGGGTGGAACCGTTGGTCGGATCGTGGCGACCGCACAGAACGGACTGGAAGTCATCCGGATGGGTGGCCTGGATACTGGGACTGAACCGACGCCGTACCAGGTTGTCGAGACCGAAAAAATGTACCGGCTTCGACGCTACTTCCCGGCCGACACCGGGGAGGGTTACGCCCACGTTGTGCTGGTCCCGCCAATGATGGTGTCGGCCAATGTCTACGACGTCGGGCCAGAGAACGGCGCAGCATCCGTGCTGTACCGGCACAAGGTGATCCCCTGGGTGGTCGACTTCGGCTCGCCGGACCACGAAGAGGGCGGCATGGAGCGCACCCTCACCGACCACGTTGTCGCCATCAGTCGAGTCATCGATCTCGTCCGGCGCGTCACCGGACAGGACGTCCACCTCGGCGGATATTCGCAGGGTGGCATGTTCGCCTACCAAACGGCCGCCTACCGGCGATCCAAAGGCATCGCCAGCGTGATCACCTTTGGCAGTCCGGTCGATATCCTCGCCGCACTGCCACTCGGCCTGCCGGCGCAACTAGCCGTTCCCGGAGCCGAATTTGTCGCCGACAATGTTTTCAACCGTCTCTGGATTCCCAGCTGGTTGGCACGGGCGGGATTCCAGCTTGTTGACCCCGTCAAGACCGTGCGAAGCCGCATCGACTTTCTCCGCAAACTTCACGACCGAGATGCTCTTCTCCCGAGAGAAGACCAGCGTCGCTTCATCGAGCAGGAAGGCTGGGTGGCCTGGTCGGGCCCGGCCGTGGCTGAACTCTTGCGTCAGTTCGTCGTCCACAACCGCATGATGTCCGGCGGTTTTGTCATCGACGGGGACGTTGTCTCGATGACGGAGATCACCTCGCCGATCCTGGCCTTCGTCGGCGAAACTGACGACATCGGTCAACCGCTTGCCGTGCGCGGCATCGTCCGGGCGGCGCCCGACGCCGAAGTCTATGAGTCAGATCTGCCCGTCGGACACTTCGGCTTGGTGGTCGGTTCGAAAGCCGGCCAGATCACGTGGCCGACGGTCGGCGAATGGATCCAATGGCAAGAAGGCAACGGCGACCGCCCTGCGGCTATCGATCGGATGCGTCCCACCGCACCGAGTGAGCGCGGAACCGGTATTAGCTGGGCCAATCGTCTGACCTACGGTGTTGGTCAGGTGGCCGGGGTGGGAAATACCGTCTCGAAGGAACTTGTCGGTGCCGTCAGTGGGCTCCAGCGAACCACGAAGGCAGTGGCGACCGAATCGGTCCGTACTGTCCCACGACTTTTCCGCCTGGGGCAGATTGAACCGTCCACGCGGGTCTCTCTCGGCAAATTGATGAGCGAGAACGCCAAGCGCACACCGAACGAGGAAGCCTTCCTCTTTGAGGATCGAGTCCTGACCCACGCCCAGGTCAATACTCGAATCAACAATGTGGTGGCCGGCCTCATCGAATGCGGTATTCGTCCGGGCGTCCATGTCGGCATGATGATGGATCCCCGGCCGTCGGCCCTCGTGACCGTCGCGGCGCTGTCACGACTCGGTGCGGTCGCAGTGCTTCTGCCGTCGTGGGATGAACTTCCCGAGCTCCTCGCGCTCGCCGAGACAAAAGTCATCGTCACCGACCCGGTGCACTTGGATCGTGCCGCAACCGCGTGCGATCGAGTCTTGGTCCTCGGCGGTGGCAGCAGTGATGCCCGCGCTATCGAACGCGCCGACGGCGAACGCATCGTCGATATGGAGAAGATCGACCCCGAACGCGTCCGCATGCCGTCGTGGTATCGGCCCGATCCAGGCCTCGCCGGCGACCTCGCTTTCATTCTCTTCACCGAAACCCAGGGTCGCGTGAACCGGTGGTCGATCACGAACCACCGATTCGCCATGTCGGCCTTCGGTGCCGCTGCGGCAGCGGGTCTGTCCAGCCGCGACACGGTTTACTGCCTTCCGCCACTCCACCACGCATCGGGCCTGCTGACCACCCTCGGTGCCACCGCCGCCGGCCGCTCACGCATTGCCCTTTCGACAGGAGTCGATCCGGAACGGTTCAGCCGTGAGGTGCGACGCTATGGCGTCACCGTGGTTTCGTACACCTGGAATATGTTGAGCGACATCCTCGACGACCCGAAGTTCGACGCCAGCCAGCTCGGCTCCGTCCGGCTCTTCATGGGTTCGGGCCTGACCACGGGGTTGTGGAAGCGCATTCGGGAACAACTCCCGAAGGCTCGCGTTCTCGAATTCTTCGCCACCGCCGATGGTTCAGCGATTCTCGCCAACGTCGAAGACAACAAGATTGGATCGATGGGCGTCGCTCTCCCCGAAACCAATCCGGTGCGGATCGCCGCCTACGACCCGGTCACCGAACGACTGGAGATCGACCGCGAAACCGGGTACATCAGGGAGACCGGTCCTGGCGAAATCGGCATGATGGTCGCGCATGCTGGCCAGCGGTTCGAAGCTTCGGGCCTGGTCCTCCGAGACGTCTTCCGCCCGCGCGACCGATGGGAAGTTGCGGGGAGCCTGTTCCGCGCCGACAGCGAGGGGGACCTTTGGTATGTCGGGTCAGCGCAAGGCGTTGTACAGAGCGCTGCCGGCCCGGTCTTCACCGTCCCGATGCAGCAGGCACTGTCGCAGATCAACGGCGTCAAGGCTGTCGGCGTCTATTCGGTGGGGGAGTCGGGACAGCAACTCGCAGTGGCAGTAATGCAGCTGTCGCATGGATTCACCTCGCTGACTCCGACCCAGATTCGCGTTGCCCTTGGCGAACTTCCCGCCGAACAGCGTCCGCACCTGGTCCGAATTGTTGACGAGATCCCGCTTTCCGAATCGTTCCGGCCGCTCACGCGGTCGTTCGCGGCGAAGGGGATGCCGAAGCCGGGTGCCAAAATCTGGTACCGCGACCCCGACGGTCGGTACCGCCGGTTCACCGCGACGGCAGCATCGTCAGTCGATCTTCACCAGATCCCGAATGCCATCGGCGGGGGCACCACAGATGAGGACGTTGCCGACGGGGACGTTGCTCGCGACGACCTTGATGTGATCGCCGAGTAGCCTTAGATTCGTTAATCGCCGCGTCCCCTCGCCAGGCAATTCCTCCTGCGGGCGAGCGCGGCCCGACCGAGACAACGAAGTGGGAGCTGATGGCAACACGTGCCGAGGGCATCGATCCGGTGGTCCGAGACCGACTGGTGTGCCCCCAGGATCTGGGCGAATTGATCAATGCGGGCGATGAGCTCTACAACCCGCGGCTCCGAGTCGCCTATGCCATCGACGAGCATGGCATCCCAAACATGCTGATCGACGATGCGCGTGCAGTCTCCGACGACGAGCACGCGCGCTTTACGGCAAAGGACGCGTGAGTCGGAGTTGGAAAACAACATCATCGATGAACTGGCTTGGCGCGGCCTCATCGGCCAGACCACTGACGAAGCCTCGCTCCGGGAAGCGCTGGAATCGCCAATTTCGCTGTACGCCGGATTCGATCCGACGGCGTCGAGCCTGCACGCCGGTCATCTGGTTCCGTTGTTGACCCTGCGTCGCTTCCAGCAGGCAGGTCACCGTCCGGTGGTCTTGTCGGGTGGAGCGACTGGGCTCATCGGTGACCCCCGCGATGTCGGTGAGCGCACCATGAATTCCACCGATACCGTCTCGGAGTGGGCGGACAAGATCGTTGGGCAATTGGAACGCTTCGTCACCATCGACGATTCGGCCAATGGAGCCGTCCTCGTCAACAACAACGAGTGGACCGGGCCGATGACGGCAATCGAGTTCTTGCGCGATGTGGGCAAGCACTTCTCGGTCAACGTGATGCTCGCTCGCGAAACGGTGAAGCGTCGCCTCGAGTCCGACGGCATCAGTTACACCGAGTTCAGCTACCTCCTGTTGCAGTCCAATGACTACCTGCAGTTGTTCCGCAAGTACGGATGCGTTCTGCAGATCGGTGGGTCTGATCAGTGGGGCAACATCCTCGGCGGCGTTGACCTCATCCGCAAGGTCGAGTCGGGGAGCGCGCATGCGCTCACCGTCCCGCTCGTCACCTCAGCCGACGGCAAAAAGTTCGGTAAGTCGACCGGTGGTGGCAGTGTCTGGCTCGATCCCGAGCTCACCAGTCCCTACGCCTGGTACCAGTACTTCGTGAACACGGCCGACGCCGATGTCGTGAAGTTCCTGAAGTGGTTCACCTTCCTCTCGCGTGAAGAGATCGACGAACTCGAACAGCTCACCGAGGAGAAGCCTCACCTTCGGACCGCGCAGAAGCGGTTGGCTGCCGAACTCACCACGCTGATTCACGGAGCTGACCAGACTGCGGCTGC
>NZ_CM155293.1:812500-1735000 GCF_056682775.1 Gordonia sp. 34D
CCGGCATCTCACTAGGTGTGAGGGGCTGGTGGTGGTCGACCGGCGAGTGATTGTTGGTTGTGAACGAAACACACTATCGGGGTTCTGAGAGAACACGCTCTTCTGGGCTTGTTTTTTCTTGATACTCACTGCTTTCCGCCCGTGACAGTTTTGGCTGTGGGGTGCAGGGTGTGGTGGGTGTGTGTTGTTTGAGAAGTGCATAGTGGATGCGAGCATCTATGCTCAATGATTCGGCTGCCCTTGTGGTGGTTCGGGTGTTGAGTGTGTGTTCTGCAATTTCAATTCTGGTTTATGCGGCTAATACAAAAATTTGTTTTGTCTTGGTTGTGTGAATTTTTTGTGTTTAAGATGTCCACTTTCGTGCCTCACGGCTGCCTCTTTTTGAGGGTGTGGTGGTGGGGTGTGTTTGTGGGTGTTGTTGTAAGTGTTTTAGGGCGTTCGGTGGATGCCTTGGTACCAGGAGCCGATGAAGGACGTAGTAGGCTGCGATAAGCCTCGGGGAGCTGTCAAACGAGCTGTGATCCGAGGGTGTCCGAATGGGGAAACCCAGCACGAGTGATGTCGTGTTACCCACCTGTGAATGTATAGCGGGTGTGGAGGGAACGTGGGGAAGTGAAACATCTCAGTACCCACAGGAAGAGAAAACAATAGTGATTCCGTTAGTAGTGGCGAGCGAACGCGGATGAGGCTAAACCATGCGTATGTGATACCCGGCAGGGGTTGTGCGTGTGGGGTTGTGGGGCCTTCGTTAACTATTCTGCCGGATAGTTGGTTAGTGATAAATCGACATGTTAGGTGAAGTGGCCTGGAATGGTCTGCCGTAGTGGGTGAGAGTCCCGTAGCCGAAAGTGTGTTGACTGACTTCGAGGGTTCCCAAGTAGCAGCGGGCTCGTGGAATCTGCTGTGAATCTGCCGGGACCACCCGGTAAGCCTAAATACTCTCTGGTGACCGATAGCGGACTAGTACCGTGAGGGAAAGGTGAAAAGTACCCCGGGAGGGGAGTGAAATAGTACCTGAAACCGAGCGCTTACAATCCGTCAGAGCTTCCGACACTTTGGTGTGGGGGTGATGGCGTGCCTTTTGAAGAATGAGCCTGCGAGTTAGTGCTCAGTGGCAAGGTTAACCCGTGTGGGGTAGCCGTAGCGAAAGCGAGTCTGAATAGGGCGTTTGAGTCGCTGGGTCTAGACCCGAAGCGGAGTGATCTACCCATGGCCAGGGTGAAGCAGAGGTAAGACTTTGTGGAGGCCCGAACCCACTTCAGTTGAAAATGGAGGGGATGAGTTGTGGGTAGGGGTGAAAGGCCAATCAAACTCCGTGATAGCTGGTTCTCCCCGAAATGCATTTAGGTGCAGCGTTGCGTGTTTCTTACTGGAGGTAGAGCTACTGGATGGCCGATGGGCCCTACTAGGTTACTGACGTCAGCCAAACTCCGAATGCCAGTAAGTGAGAGCGTGGCAGTGAGACTGCGGGGGATAAGCTTCGTAGTCGAGAGGGAAACAGCCCAGATCGCCGGCTAAGGCCCCTAAGCGTGTACTAAGTGGAAAAGGATGTGGGATCGCTGAGACAACCAGGAGGTTGGCTTAGAAGCAGCCACCCTTGAAAGAGTGCGTAATAGCTCACTGGTCAAGTGATTCTGCGCCGACAATTTAGCGGGGCTCAAGTACACCGCCGAAGCCGCGGCACTCACATATTACATCGGCTTGTTCCTGCGGGAGCTTGTCTAGTGGTGTGGGTGGGTAGGGGAGCGTCCTGCATCCATGGAAGCAGCGGAGTGATCTAGCTGTGGAGGGTGTGGGAGTGAGAATGCAGGCATGAGTAGCGAAAGACAAGTGAGAAACTTGTCCGCCGGATGACCAAGGGTTCCTGGGCCAGGTTAATCCGCCCAGGGTGAGTCGGGACCTAAGGCGAGGCCGACAGGCGTAGTCGATGGACAACGGGTTGATATTCCCGTACCCGTGTATCCGCGCCCAATGATGAATCATCTGTACTAACCATCCAAAAGTCTTCTTTGATTTCTTCGGATTTCTCTGGGGATGGCTGCATGGGACCTTGGGTGTAGTAGTCAAGCGATGGGGTGACGCAGGAAGGTAGCTGGGCCAACTGATGGAATAGTTGGTGTAAGCCTGTAGGGAAAGGCATAGGCAAATCCGTGTCTTATATATCCTGAGAGGTGATGCGTAGCCGTTGAGGCGAATTCAGTGATCCTATGCTGTCGAGAAAAGCCTCTAGTGAGTTGGTACACGGCCCGTACCCCAAACCGACACAGGTGGTCAGGTAGAGAATACTAAGGCGATCGAGTGAACTGTGGTTAAGGAACTCGGCAAATTACCCCCGTAACTTCGGGAGAAGGGGGACCACGATTGGTGAAGGACTTGACGTCTGGAGCTGGTGGTGGTCGCAGAGACCAGAGAGAAGCGACTGTTTACTAAAAACACAGGTCCGTGCGAAGTCGTAAGACGATGTATACGGACTGACGCCTGCCCGGTGCTGGAAGGTTAAGAGGACCGGTTAATCAACTTTGTTGGTGAAGCTGAGAATTTAAGCCCCAGTAAACGGCGGTGGTAACTATAACCATCCTAAGGTAGCGAAATTCCTTGTCGGGTAAGTTCCGACCTGCACGAATGGCGTAACGACTTCTCTGCTGTCTCAACCACAGGCTCGGCGAAATTGCAGTACGAGTAAAGATGCTCGTTACGCGCGGCAGGACGAAAAGACCCCGGGACCTTCACTATAGCTTGGTATTGGTGTTCGGTGCGGTTTGTGTAGGATAGGTGGGAGACTGTGAAGCTGGCACGCTAGTGTTGGTGGAGTCGTTGTTGAAATACCACTCTGATCGTATTGGGCTTCTAACCTCGGACCATGATCTGGTTCAGGGACAGTGCCTGGTGGGTAGTTTAACTGGGGCGGTTGCCTCCTAAAATGTAACGGAGGCGCCCAAAGGTTCCCTCAGCCTGGATGGCAATCAGGTGTTGAGTGTAAGTGCACAAGGGAGCTTGACTGTGAGACGTACATGTCGAGCAGGGACGAAAGTCGGGACTAGTGATCCGGCACCGGCAAGTGGAAGCGGTGTCGCTCAACGGATAAAAGGTACCCCGGGGATAACAGGCTGATCTTCCCCAAGAGTCCATATCGACGGGATGGTTTGGCACCTCGATGTCGGCTCGTCGCATCCTGGGGCTGGAGTAGGTCCCAAGGGTTGGGCTGTTCGCCCATTAAAGCGGCACGCGAGCTGGGTTTAGAACGTCGTGAGACAGTTCGGTCTCTATCCGCCGCGCGCGTCTAGAAACTTGAGGAAACCTGTCCCTAGTACGAGAGGACCGGGACGGACGAACCTCTGGTGTGCCAGTTGTTCCGCCAGGAGCACTGCTGGTTAGCTACGTTCGGAAGGGATAACCGCTGAAAGCATCTAAGCGGGAAGCCTGTTCCAAGATGAGGTTTCTCACCCACCTTCGGGTGGGGTAAGGCCCCCTACAGACTATGGGGTTGATAGGCCAGAACTGTAAGCACAGCAATGTGTTCAGGTGACTGGTACTAATCGGCCGAGGACTTACCAACAACACTCACCATTTTAAATGTGTGTGAGTCGAAAGTTGAAGACACACGTGATACGCGTATCCACTATGCACCTCTGAAACAACACACCAACCCGTGTGTAGACTGCGTGAGCGGTCAAAGCTGGGGTTGGTCGGACAGTTTCATAGAGTTACGGCGGCTATAGCGGTGGGGAAACGCCCGGTCCCATTCCGAACCCGGAAGCTAAGCCCACCTGCGCCGATGGTACTGCACTGTAATGGGTGTGGGAGAGTAGGTCACCGCCGAACACAATTTAAGCCAAGCCCCCGAACCAGCAATGGTTCGGGGGCTTGACTCATTTAGGCACCCTCTTCTTCGGGTTCTCCGAGCGGCACCCACTGCACGGTTGCGGGCCAGCACAGGCTCACGGCGGATTAGCCAAAGGTGCAGGTCGACGAATAGATTGGATGGTTATGAGCAGCACTGGTGGTGGTCGCGATGCGGGTGGTCGTGATGCAGGCGGTCGAAACAACGGTCGTCGACGATCAGCGGGTAAGGACACCATGTCCGGGCCGGCGATTGCCGACAACGTTTCGGCCTCCGACTTAGACCCCGAAGTGAGACGGGATCTGCAAGCCCTCGATAAGGCAACCGCAGATCGAGTCGCACGGCACCTCGTTATGGCCTCAGACCTACTTGAGGACGATCCCGAACTGGCTCTCGAGCATGCCCGTGCTGCACGGGCACGAGCAGCACGGATCGGCGTCGTACGAGAAACCGCAGGCATCGTCGCCTATTCGGTCGGTGAGTGGCAGGAAGCCATCTCCGAATTGCGGGCCGCACTGCGGATGAACGGCAACGACGAATTGCTTCCGCTTATTGCAGATAGCGAACGCGGCCTCGGCCATTCGCTACGAGCCGTCGAAATCGCAGACAGTGAAGCCGGAAGGCGTCTCGTCGGCGATAGCGCCCTTGAAATGGCGATGGTGAAGGCCGGCGCATTGATCGACCTTGGGGCCCCCGAGACTGCTGTGAAGTCTCTCGCCACCCATGATCTCAACCCGGGCCGTACCGGGACTGAAGCGGCACGCCTGTTTTATGCCTATGCGTCTGCACTCGATGCAGCCGGACGCCGCAGCGAAGCCGTCACTTGGTTCCAGAATGCCGCGGCCGCCGATATCGATGACCAAACCGACGCCGAGTTCCGCCTGATGGAACTTCTCGAAGGCGCGGCAACCCTGGCAGTGAGCCAGAGCGACAGCAACACTGCCGGCAGTGACGCGACGGAAGAGCAAGCGCAGACACTCGGCGACATGTACGACGTGTTGCTGCTGGATCTGGACGGAACCCTCTATACCGGCACCGATGTAGTTCCCAATGCTCGCGAAGCTGTTGTTGATGCTGGTGACAATGTTCTCTACGTGACGAACAATGCCAGCCGCAGTCCCGCAGAAGTCCGGGAGAAGCTCACCAGCCTCGGATTTCCGGCGACCGCGCAGCAGGTAGTTACCAGCGCACAAGTAGGCGCCCAATTGGTGGCCGAAACCGTCGAACCGGGATCGAAAGTTCTTGTGGTCGGGTCGCAAGCCTTGCGCCAGGAGATTCGGGACGCCGGCCTTGAAGTAGTCGAGTCCGCAGATGATGATCCGGTCGTGGTAATTCAGGGGCACTCACCAGATACCGGATGGGCGCAACTATCGGAAGGGGCGCTCGCGATCCGTCGCGGTGCCACCTGGTTCGCGACCAACGTTGACACCACACTTCCGACCGAACGCGGACTCCTTGTCGGCAACGGTTCCATGGTGGCCGCTGTGGCATCTGCGACCGGGGCTGAGCCCATCGTCGCGGGCAAGCCCGCGGCGCCGATCATGCGTGGCGCACTGGCCCGGACCACCGGCCAACGCCCCCTGATGATTGGTGATCGCCTCGATACCGATATCGAGGGTGCCAATACCGTCGGTATCGACAGTCTCCTCGTGCTCGGTGGAGTCACCACCGGAGTCGAACTGCTGGCAGCCGTCGTCGAGCAGCGACCCACCTACGTTGCGAAAGACATGTCGGCGCTTCGCGAACCGGCGGAGCAATCACTTATCGGTCCTCGGCGAGCGTGGAGTGTTGAGGTCAACCAGCAGCATGTTTCGGTTGGCTCGCGCGGGGACGGGACCGTCGCCGATCTCGCGGCTGCGCTGGCACACGGTGTGTGGACGGCCGATGTTGGCGGATTCGACCTTCGTATCGCGGCCGAAGACGACGCGTCGGAGAAGGCGCTGGTCGAACTCGGGCTTAATCCGTTGCGTTAGCCTGGAGCGGAGATGACTGAATTCAATCCGCAGGGCGTGAACGCCCAGCGACCCGGACCGTCGCCTGCAGCGCTCGCCTCGCAGGCCGCTGAACGGAACGCCGAGCCAGGTAACCCAGCCGAACATCCCGGACTGGCGGATGTGGCAATGCTGCTCGAAGAGGCGGCAATGGTTCGCGAAATGGCCGACGATACCGTCGACCTCGCCTCACTGGGGCGTCAGGCCGAGTTGCTGACCCAAGCGCACGACCAACTGGCAGCAGTCCTGGAAGACGCTGGCCGTGGCTAAGAATCGACAGCCGATTTCTACACGGGTCGAGGTGCGCTGATGGCGGCCCGAGCCCGCCTCGACGCCGAGCTGGTCCGACGGGGGCTGGCGCGCTCCCGGGAAGCAGCGCGCGAGCTGATCGAGGCAGGCAACGTCAAAGTCAACGGCACCCAAGCGAGTAAAGCCGCGACCAACGTCGCTCGAGACACCCCGATCGTGGTGGTCGAAGAAGTCGACACCGAGCATTGGGCCTCTCGGGGAGCGCACAAGCTCCTTGGGGCACTGGAAGCGTTCGAACCGCTTGGCGTCACCGTCGATGGCAAGCGCTGCCTCGATGCCGGAGCGTCGACCGGCGGATTCACCGACGTCCTCCTGCGGCGCGGCGCACGGGAAGTCGAGGCGGTGGACGTCGGCTACGGACAGCTCGTCTGGAAGCTGCAAACCGACGAGCGCGTCCACGTGCACGACCGGACCAATGTGCGGAGCCTGACCCCCGACGACATTGGCGGACCGGTCGACTTGATTGTCGGTGATCTGTCATTTATTTCGCTGAAGCTGGTTCTCCCCGCGTTGGCGGCCTGCCTGCAGCCCGGCGGCGACGCCTTGCCAATGGTGAAGCCACAGTTTGAGGTCGGCAAGGATCGTGTGGGTTCCGGTGGTGTGGTTCGCGACCCGGCACTGCGTGCCGAGGCGGTCGAAGATGTAGCTGTTACCGCAGCGAGGCTGGGACTGCGTACCCGGGCCGTGGTCGCGAGTCCGTTGCCTGGGCCATCTGGGAATGTTGAGTTCTTCCTATGGCTGCACAAGCCGTTGGCCGACGATGAGGCCGGAGAGCGGCCAGATACCGTTAATGCAAGTGAGGTCGATCCAAGCCAACGGTGGGCTGACGGAGAAGAAGGTCAGCGGATTCGAGCCATGATCGATCAAGCCGTCGCCGACGGACCGCAATAGAGAGGGGGACCGAAGATGCCAACACCCGACAATGTGGGGGAGCACCGCCGGACATTCCTCGTTGTTGCGCACACCGGCCGCGACGAGGTCACCAACACGCTCCTGACCATCGCCCGGCGCTGCGGGGAAGCGGGTATTGCCCTGCGGGTGGTGGACCACGACACCAGGCTGCCCGCACAGCCCTTTGTTCAGACGCATCCCGTCGACCCGCAGATGCTGCGGGAAGCGGGCGCTGAAGTAGAAGTGACACAAGCCGATTCGGCGTCTGCTCAAGGCTGCGAGTTGGTCCTCGTCCTCGGCGGCGACGGCACCTTCCTGCGTGCCGCTGAGCTTGCGTACCCGGCTGGCGTACCGATCATGGGCGTCAACCTGGGACACATTGGCTTCCTCGCAGAAGCCGAAGCCCACAGCATCGACGAAGTGCTCGACCGTCTCATCGGCGGCGAATACCGAGTTGTTGATCGTATGGTGCTCGACGTCGGCGTCGTGGACCCCGGTAGCGACGTGCCACGGTCGGTCGACTGGGCTCTCAACGAGGTTGTCGTCCAGAACTCGACGCATAACGGTGTCCTCGAATTGGTCATCGAAGTCGACGGCCGCCCGGTGGCCGCATTCGGTGCCGACGGGCTTCTGGTGTCGACACCAACCGGGTCGACGGCGTACGCGTTCTCCGCGGGAGGGCCGGTTATGTGGCCGGACCTCGAAGCGATCCTTGTGGTGCCGAGCAACGCGCATGCACTCTTCGCCCGCCCGATGGTGACCAGCCCGCGGTCGCGGGTGGCGGTTGAGGTCCATCGCGACGGGCGCGACGGAGTTGCTCTGTGCGACGGTCGTCGGATCCTTGACGTTCCGGCCGGATCACGCGTGGAGGTAGTTCGCGCACAGCGTTCACTGCGCTGGGTGCGGATTAACTCCGAGCCATTCGCCGACCGTCTCGTCACCAAATTCTCGCTGCCGGTTACCGGTTGGCGTGGAAGGAGCTGAACTCTCAGGTGCTGGAAGAACTCTCCATCCGCAGTCTGGGCGTCCTCGAATCCGCATCGGCACAGTTTCATCCCGGTTTCACCGTCCTGACCGGTGAAACCGGAGCCGGTAAGACGATGATCGTGACGAGCCTGCGACTGCTGTCCGGGGCTCGAGCCGATGCCGGTCGTGTCCGCACGGGCGATGCCAAAGCTATCGTTGAGGGCCGGTTTCGGCTTCCGGCGGATCGCGGTGATGTCGCAGCCATGCTCGACGACGCCGGTGCCGAACTCGATGACGACGACACTGTCATCGCGGCGCGCACCGTCAACGCTGATGGTCGTTCTCGGGCACACCTGGGTGGTCGATCGGTACCTGTCGGGACGCTTGCCCAGTTGACCGGGGAACTACTCGCCATCCACGGACAGAACGACCAGTTGCGATTGATTCGTCCCGATCAGCAGCGCGGTGCCCTGGACCGCTATTCCGGTTCGGCCGCGACGACTGTCCTGAAGAAGTACCGGGCCGCGCGCACCGAGTGGGTGGAGATTCTTGACGAACTCGATCGCCGCCGTGCAAATTCTCGCGAACTGGCGCAGGAGGCGGACCGTCTGCGGTTCGGCATTGACGAAATCGCCGCGGTAGCACCGGAACCAGGCGAAGACTCGGATCTCGTCACCACCATTCGACGGATGACCGACTTGGAAGAGATCCGAGACACCGCCGTGCGGGCGCAGGGGATTGTGGCCGGTTCCGACGGATCGTCGGTGATTGACGGCCTCGGCACTGTGCGTTCATTGCTGGAATCGGCGTCCGATGACGCACTCCGCGAGTTGTATCCCCGCGTGGCAGAAGCGTTGACCGTCGTGGCCGACCTCGGACAGGAACTCACCGCCTACCTCGGTGGTCTTCCCGAAGATGCGGGCGATCTTGACGCTCTGCTGAATCGCCAGGCAGCGCTTAAGGCGCTCACGCGAAAGTATGCCGCGGATGTCGACGGTGTTCTCGCCTGGCGTGATGAGGCAGAACGGCGGCTGGCACAGATCGACGATCCAGAAGGGTCCATCGACGAACTCGAGCGCAACGCCGAGCACGCGCGCGCAAAGGTCACCGAGCTTGCGGGCAAACTGCATTCACAGCGCGTCAAGTCGGCAAAGAGTCTGGCGAGTAAGGTCTCTGCCGAACTCACCGGCCTGGCAATGGGTGGCTCGGAGCTATCTGTGTCGGTGTCGCTGCTGTCGGCAGAAGATGATCGGCTGGCAATAGAAATCGACGGGCAACGTGCACACGCGGGTGGCGACGGCGCCGATCGTGTTGAGTTCGGACTGGTTTCACACAAGGGTGCTGCGCCGCTGCCGATCGCGAAGTCGGCGTCCGGCGGTGAACTCTCACGCGTGATGCTGGCATTGGAAGTGGTTCTGGCGGAACCTGATTCAGGTGGCGTCATGGTGTTCGACGAGGTTGACGCAGGCGTTGGCGGGGCGGCGGCCGTTCAAATTGGTGCACGCCTGGCGCGACTGGCTCGGCGACACCAGGTGATCGTTGTGACGCACCTGCCTCAGGTAGCGGCGTTCGCCGACACTCACTTGGTCATTGGCAAATCCGGCGGGGGCAAACAGGGCAAGCAGCGCTCGACACTCACCAGCCTGGAGCGTGACGAGCGAATCGCTGAACTGGCGCGCATGCTGGCCGGACTCGGCGATTCGGAGACCGGGCGGGCACACGCCGAAGAACTGCTGGCGACAGCCGAACAGGCACGTTCGGCTAGCTAGCGGGTCGCTGTCGCACCCGCTTCCCCCATCAACCGCTTGTTTCCAATGTGGCGAAAGTTGACATTGGTACGGCGCGCCTCCGTGTTACTTCTGTGACTCGAGGTCACTATGGGACGCATGAGGATGCCAGCGTTGCTCTCCCGTAACACCGAAGCTCTCCCCGGAATCACCGGGATTGCCCGAATCGACAAAGACGTGAAACGGTTGGTCAGTCGCGTCGATCACGGTGCCATCGTGATCCTCGATCAAATCGACCTCGACCGGGTCACCGCAGACGCGCTCGTCGAAGCCGAGGTCGCCGCGGTCATCAACGTTTCGCAGTCGATCACCGGTCGCTACCCGAACCTCGGTCCCGAGGTGCTCGTCGCGTCGAACATTGTGCTCATCGACAATGTGGGACCCGAAGTGTTCTCGCGGGTCAAAGACGGCACCCGCGTCCGCTTGAACGAAGGAAAGCTATACATCGGTGAGCGGGTTGTCGCCCGCGGTCAAGAGTTGACCGAGCGCGACATCGCCGACCTGATGCTCGACGCCAAGAGTGGTTTGGTCGACCATCTCGAAGCGTTCTCCGGCAACACCATCGAGTTCATTCGCAGCGAATCACCGCTACTGATCGACGGCGTCGGCGTTCCCAAGGTCAACGTCAACCTCGACAAGCGTCACGTGGTGATTGTGGCCGAAGGATCCGATCGTGCGATGGATCTGAAGGCACTCAAACCCTTCATCAAGGAGTACCAGCCGGTCATGATCGGTGTGGGGGCTGGCGCCGACACCATCATGAAAGCCGGATACCGGCCGTCGATCATCGTCGGCGACCCGGACTCGATGAAAGTGGAAACGCTCAAGTGCGGTGCCGAGGTGGTCCTGCCCGCCGATCCGGACGGTCACGCCCCCGGCCTCGAACGTATTCAGGACCTCGGTATCGGAGCCACGACGTTCCCGGCTGCGGGCTCGGCAGGCGACCTTGCGTTGCTGCTCGCCGACTATCACGACGCCGCACTGATCGTGACCGCCGGATTCAGCGGATCGCTGAACGACTTCTTCGACCGTGAACTGCGAGACCAGATCCCGTCGCGTTTCCTGACCCGCCTCAAGGTGGGACCCAAACTTGTTGACGCCAAGGCTGTTGCCACGCTCTACCGCAGTCGGGTCAGTGGCACCTTGATCGCCATGTTGATGATCGCCGCGCTCGTCGCGATCATCGCGACCGTCGTCATCACGCAGGGCGGCGGCGCGGCGGCCAGCGATTGGATCGTGGATCAGTGGAATGCGTTGGCAGACTGGGTTTCCAGCGTTTGGACTACTAAATGATTGGACTCCGGAGCCGTAAATGATCTCCATGCGACAGCACGCAATATCGTTGATCGCGGTGTTTGTGGCCCTGACCCTGGGACTTTTCCTGGGGTCGGGGTTCATTGGTGACCGGGTCAATTCGCTGACCGGCACCGACCGCGACAAGATTGGCAAGCTGCAAGACCAGAACGAGGTCTTGAACACCGAAGTCGGCAACGACAACGCGTTCATCAAGGCTATTGGACCGCAGCTGACGAAGAACATGCTCGACAAGCGCAGCGTGCTTGTCGTGACCGCACCCGATGCCGCCGACGGTGACGTTGAAGAGCTCAAGGGACTGATTAACGACGCTGGCGGCACCGTTTCCGGGCAGATGGCTCTGACGACGACGCTGGTGCGCGATGAGCAGGCTTCCAAGCTGCGGACCGTTGTCGACCAGTCGATACCGGCGGGTGCCCAGTTGCGCGTTGAATACACCGACTCCGGTTCACGAATTGGCGACCTCCTCGGCGTAGCGCTGCTGTCGCGGGCCGGGCAGAAGCCAGCCTCCGACGCCGACCGGTCGACGGTGCTGCAGACGCTGCGCCAGGGAGGATTCCTGGAGTTTGCGGAGGGATCGATCAAGCCCGCCGATCTCGTCTTGGTAGTGACCGGCGGTGCGCTTCCCGCCGACTCCGGGGCACAGGGCCAACTCGTTGGTCGCCTTGCCGCTGCGATGGCCTCACGCGGCCAAGGTGGGGCGCTCGTCGGCCGTAACGGTTCGGCAGATGGCGGTTCGGGTATCAGCGTCGTCCGATCGGATCCGTCGCTGAACAATGCCGTCAGTACCGTCGACAACATCAACCAGGAGACCGGACAGCTCACCACCGTCATGGCGTTGAGCGATGAAACACAGGGACGAACGGGTGCCTACGGTACCGGCACCGGGGCGACCGCCATCACAGTCGGGGCTGCGCCAGCGAAGTAATCGGTGCGAAACCCCAGGACGACGCGCGAGTTCACGGTCACAACACACCGAATGACTGTGGTGTTCGCTGCTCATGGCCGCAATCGGGTCAACTGCTGTTAGGCTGAAGTCCCGTAGGTATTAACGATTCGCACTTCAGGCTTGAGTCGCCCGACGGGAGAAAAATTGCGATCACTGCGTGGCAAGCGCGCCGGAGCTAAGCACATCTTTGTGACCGGTGGTGTCGCTTCGTCATTAGGAAAAGGTCTGACGGCTTCGAGCCTGGGACAACTCCTCACCGCACGGGGGATGCGGGTGACGATGCAGAAGGTCGACCCCTATCTCAACGTCGACCCAGGCACGATGAACCCTTTCCAGCACGGGGAAGTTTTTGTCACCGAAGACGGTGCCGAGACCGACCTCGATGTTGGCCACTACGAACGTTTCCTGGACCGGAACCTTTCTGGCTCGGCCAATGTCACCACCGGACAGGTCTACTCGACTGTCATCGCGAAGGAACGTCGCGGCGAGTACCTCGGCGACACCGTCCAGGTGATCCCGCATATCACCGACGAACTGAAGTCGCGAATGATCGCGATGCACAATCCTGACGCCGACGGCGAAACACCGGATGTCGTGATTACCGAAATCGGTGGCACGGTCGGTGACATTGAATCGCAGCCGTTCTTGGAGGCCGCGCGCCAGATCCGCCACGACTTGGGCCGCGAAAATGTCTTCTTTCTGCACGTTTCGCTGGTTCCGTACCTGGCACCGTCCGGTGAGCTCAAGACCAAGCCCACCCAGCATTCAGTTGCCGCTCTGCGCAGCATTGGTATTCAGCCCGATGCGCTGATTCTGCGGTGTGACCGCCCGGTGCCGGAAGCCTTGAAGAAGAAGATCGCGCTGATGTGCGACGTTGATATTGACGGCTGCATCTCGACGCCCGACGCGCCGTCGATCTACGACATTCCGAAGGTCCTGCACTCCGAGCAACTGGACGCCTACGTGGTGCGTCAGTTGGGTCTGCCGTTCCGCGACGTTGACTGGACTGTGTGGGGCGACCTCCTCGACCGTGTCCACTCGCCGCGAGAGACAGTACGAATTGCCTTGGTCGGCAAGTACATTGACCTGCCCGACGCATACCTGTCGGTGACCGAAGCGATTCGTGCCGGCGGTTTCGCGCACCGGACGCGCACCGAAATCTCCTGGGTTCCATCGGACGACTGCGAAACTCCCGAGGGTGCACAGGCGGCCCTGCGCGACGTCGACGGTGTCCTGGTGCCCGGTGGCTTCGGTATCCGCGGTATTGAAGGCAAGCTGGGTGCCATCACCTACGCGCGCGAACACGGGATCCCGCTTCTTGGGCTGTGCCTCGGTTTGCAGTGCGTGGTGATCGAAGCAGCACGCCAGGCCGGACTCGCCGACGCCAGTTCCACCGAGTTCGACCCTGACACCCCGTCACCGGTCATCGCGACGATGGTCGATCAGAAGGCTGCGGTCGCGGGCGACGCCGATCTCGGCGGCACCATGCGACTCGGTGCCTACCCGGCAACACTGCTGGCGGGTTCACAGGTTGCTCGCTCGTACGGGACCACCGAAGTGAGCGAACGTCACCGTCACCGGTTCGAGGTCAACAACGACTACCGCGACACCATCGCCAAAGCCGGCCTCGTTATCTCGGGGACGTCACCGGACGGGAACCTCGTCGAATTCGTCGAGTACCCGAAGGAAGTTCATCCGTTCCTTGTCGCCACCCAGGCGCATCCGGAACTGAAGAGCCGCCCGACGCGTCCGCACCCGCTGTTCAAGTCGTTCATCGAAGCCGCGCTCAAGTACAAGACAGCGGTTCGGCTGCCAGTGGAACTCGACGGTTACGACCCCACCGACGTTGAGGGCGACGTCGTCGCCGATGCAACCAGCGTCAAGTAGTCGGATCAACTCGGCATGACGGAAGCAGGTACGCACGAGTTCACGACAACGTCGTCACGAACGGAGTACTCCGGTGCAATCCTGGCACTTCGCGTCGACGACGTGACCATGCCGGGCGGGCGATCGGCGAAGCGGGAAGTCGTCGAACACCACGGCGCAGTCGCCGTCGTCGCACGTGACGGCGACGGTCGTATCGCGATGGTCCGTCAGTATCGGCATCCGGTGGGGCGACGTCTGTTGGAGTTGCCCGCCGGATTGCTCGATGGCGGACCCGATGAGGACCCATTGACGGCTGCCCAGCGGGAACTGGCGGAGGAGGCTGACCTGGCTGCCACGCGCTGGCGACTCCTGGTGGATCTCGTGGTGTCGCCGGGATTCACGGATGAAGCCTTGCGGGTGTACCTCGCCGAAGACCTGACCGAGTTGGCGGCCGCCGACCGGGAGCACGAGGAAGCCGACCTGGTTCTGGAGTGGGTTCCGCTCTCCGAGGCCGTCCGACTCGCTCTCTCTGGCGAGATTGTTAACGCCACTGCGGTTGCCGGAATTCTGGCAACGGCGGCAGCGGATGCGGCCAGCATCGACCTCCGCGCGACAACGGCACCCTGGCTCGATGAGCCGACCGCTTTTGCGGCACGCAAGTAAGCGAAGAAGGCGATGGCGGAACTTTCTACATCGGCTGAGGTAAGTTCCGCGATCGCGCTCTACCTTGATCACCTGACCGTCGAACGTGGTTCGGCCGTCAACACGGTGGTGTCGTACCGGCGTGACCTTGACCGGTATCGAGAGTTTCTGGCCGGGCGCGGTATCACCGATATGCGTCGGGTCGATGAGGAGACCGTCCGTGAGTTTTTGGTCGCGCTCAGGCGCGGTGACCCGGAACGCCAGGTGCCAGGGCTCGCCGACTCGTCCGTTGCTCGCACCTTGGTGGCGGCGCGCGGCTTTCATAAGTTCTGCGCGGCGGAGGGACTCACCGTCACCGACGTTGCCCGCACAGTTCGGCCGCCGAAACCCGCTCGACGACTTCCCAAATCGCTACCCGTCGACGATGTGCTCGCGATTCTGGAAGCCGCCGGGATCGGCGACGGGCCGCGAAGTCTCCGGGATCGCGCGCTCGTGGAACTGCTGTATAGCTGCGGTGCTCGTATCTCAGAGGTCACTTCGCTCGACATCGATGACCTCGACCTGGAACATCGAGCCGTTATTCTGCGCGGCAAAGGCGGCAAGGAACGAATCGTCCCCGTCGGCGGACCCGCAATCGATGCGGTGGATGCCTACCTTGTTCGCGGACGGCCCGCGTTAATCAAGAA
This sequence comes from Gordonia sp. 34D, assembly GCF_056682775.1. Lineage (NCBI taxonomy): Bacteria > Bacillati > Actinomycetota > Actinomycetes > Mycobacteriales > Gordoniaceae > Gordonia > Gordonia sp. 34D. The sequence goes on from NZ_CM155293.1 coordinate 827,743, forward strand.
GTCGACGCCCGCACTGTTCTTGAATATTCGCGGTGGACGCCTCTCACGCCAGAGCGCTTGGCAGGTATTGGTTGATGCCGCGGCACGAGCCGGGATTGACAAAGAAGTCTCGCCGCACACGATGCGCCACAGTTTCGCGACCCACTTGCTCGACGGCGGTGCCGATGTCCGCGTTGTTCAAGAACTGCTCGGGCATTCGTCCGTGACCACGACACAGGTCTACACCCTGGTGACGGTCAATACGATGCGTGAGGTCTACGCGACTGCGCACCCGCGGGCCAGGTAGCAGTGAACGCGCAAACTACCGGGACCGGGCCACCAATTCCTTCGTCGCTGGCAAGACCGTCGTACCGATTTCCTCGATCTCGGCGGCATCGTCGGTGGCAAAGATGAAGCCGCTGATGCCGTAGTTTTGCGTCAGTTCGGCAAGGTCGGTCGCCCACGATTCCGGCGGACCGGTCAAGAAGCCGGTACGGGAACTAGCGAAAGTGCCCGACAGGTTCAGGTAGCGGCGAATCGACGCCGGGTCACGCCCGGCCCCGCGGGCCGCGCCGTCAATAATGGCATTCAATCCAGGCAGCGCTTGCGCTCCGCCCTTCACGTTCCCCAATGACGGCAGCCACCCGTCACATTTGCGGCCGATTAAATCGAGCATGCGTGGACCCAGTGCGCCGAGGGCGATACTGATCGGGTGCGCCGGTGCCGGGCCGCGTTTTGCGCCGTCGATGGGGTAGAAGTCGCCGGGAAGAAAGACGCCGCCGCGTTCGGAGGTGTCCCACAGTGCGCGCATCACGTCCACCGCTTCCTCAACCGCGCGACGGGCTTCGCCGGGTGTTCGGCGCGGCCCGCCCATCGCGACGAGCGCGTCGACGAAACCGCCTGCCCCCAATGCGATCTCGCATCGACCGCCAGAAAGTAGGTCGAGGCTGGCGGCCGCGCGCGCCAAAACTGCCGGAGGTCTCAAGGGAAGGTTGAGGACATTCCCAGACAGTTTCACACGTTCGGTTCGGGCCGCGATGTAGCTGAGCAGGGTCCACGTGTCGAGGAACCTCGGCTGGTACGGATGGTCCTGGATGGTCACCGAGTCGAAGCCCGCATCTTCGGCGGTTAAGGCCAGGTCGACGGCCTGTTGAGGTGCTGCCGAGGAGGGAGTGAGGAACACTCCAAATTGGAGATCGAGCCCATAATCAGTCATCGGAAATCCCCTCAATTTGCCATGCGATTTGTCTGCAAGTCTACGGACGAATCGGACCCGTGGCGGGCCCTGCGGAGCGCCTCGACGATCCGTTGACCGGAACACACTAGGATCATTGGAGATATGAAATTCAGGGGCACGACCGGGGAGGAGCATCAATCAGGTGAGTGCATCCCATCCTGGTAGGAAGCCGGAGCAGGGCGAACTCGATGTGAATGCTGAAAAGCTCGGGCCCACTGGTCGGCCCTACCGCGACATCCCCGAACCCCAGCGGATCGACAAGCACGGTCCCGCCGTCATCATCGCCATGTGCAACCAAAAAGGCGGCGTCGGCAAGACTACTTCGACGATCAATCTCGGTGCGGCCCTTGCCGAATACGGTCGGCGTGTCCTTCTTGTCGACCTTGACCCGCAGGGCGCGCTTTCGGCGGGCCTCGGCGTTCCGCACCATGATCTCGACAAAACTGTTCATAACTTGCTCGTCCCGCCGTATGCGTCAACTGACGACGTACTGATGCGGACGCGTGTCGACGGCTTGGACCTGCTGCCGTCGAACATCGACTTGTCTGCCGCCGAGATCCAACTGGTCACCGAGGTTGGCCGCGAGCAGGCATTGGCGCGGGCGCTGCACCCGGTCGCCGACCGCTACGACTACATCCTCATCGACTGCCAGCCATCCCTCGGCCTGCTGACCGTCAACGCACTGGCATGCGCGGACAATGTGATCATTCCGATGGAGTGCGAGTACTTCAGCCTGCGAGGCCTCGCACTGCTCACCGACACCATCGACAAAGTGCACGACCGTCTCAACATGAAACTTGAGCTTGGCGGCATCCTGGTCACGATGTTCGACCAACGCACCCTGCACTCGCGGGAAGTGATGGCGCGTGTCGTCGAAGTCTTCGGTGACGCCGTCTACGACACGGTGATCAACCGGACGGTCAGATTCCCGGAAACCTCCGTTGCTGGGGAACCAATCACCTCGTGGGCACCGAAATCGTCCGGCGCCATTGCCTATCGGAACTTGGCACGAGAGGTGATCGCCGGCAACGAGTCCGGCGAGTGAGCCAGCCTTCAGGCGAAATGGCGACCGACGTCGTGGCGGCTGTGACCTCCGAAGCCGAGACCGTCGACGTACCGTCCGGCAAGTTCAAGGTCGAATTAGCGAACTTTTCCGGTCCGTTCGATCTGCTCCTCAACCTGATCAGTCAGCGGCGACTTGACGTCACCGAGGTGGCACTGCATGTCGTGACCGATGATTTCATCGCCTATACGAAAGCGTTGGGTCCCGAGTCCGACCTTGAACAGACGACTGAGTTCCTGGTTATCGCGGCCACTCTGCTCGATTTGAAGGCCGCGAGGCTCCTGCCTTCGGGGGAGGTGGAAGACCCGGAAGATCTCGCTCTGCTCGAGGCCCGCGACCTGCTATTCGCGCGCTTGCTCCAGTACCGCGCATACAAGCAGGTGGCTGTGCTGTTTGGTGAGTTGGAAGCTGCCGCGCTGCAGCGGTACCCGCGTGCGACGTCGTTGGAGGACCGCTTCGCCGATCTACTTCCCGAAGTGGAGCTCGGAGTGACTCCGCAACGGTTCGCCGAAATCGCTGCTGCCGCCTTCATTCCGAAGGTACAGCCGACGGTCGGACTCGATCACCTGCACGGATCGAGCGTGTCGGTTCCCGAACAGGCGCTACGCCTGACGGAACTGTTGACTGCGGAGCCAGGGCAGTGGCTGACCTTTTCCCAGCTGGTTGCCGAGTGTGATAGTGGTCTCGAAGTGGTCGCCCGATTCTTGGGCTTACTCGAGTTGTACCGGGAGCGGGCCATCGTCTTCGACCAGCCCGAAGCGCTCGGGGAACTAAAAGTCAGTTGGACCGGCGACCGCGACAGCGCCGAGATCGACATCGAAAAGTCGGAGGACTACGGATGACAGACGATGCTGCACTGGGCGAGGACTCCCCAGTCGAGGTTGGCGACATCGAATCGGGCCCGGCCGAGGCGAGCGAGATCGAATCGAATGAACTCGAACCCGATGAGCTCGATCACCTCGACGATGACGAACTTAAGGCCGCCCTCGAAGCGGTGCTGCTCGTCGTCGATACTCCCGCGACCGTCGAAGAACTGGCCTCGGCCATCGAGGAAAAGCCCGCACGCATCCGAAAGATGTTGCGGCAGATGAGTGCTCAGCTCACTGAGGCAAGGAGCGGGATTGATCTCCGCTTTGCCGGTGACGGCTGGCGGTTCTACACCCGCAACGACTATGCACCGTACGTCGAGAAACTTTTGCTCGACGGCACGCGCAGCAAACTCACCCGCGCGGCCCTTGAGACGCTGGCAGTGGTGGCCTATCGCCAACCGGTCACGAGGGCGCGAGTCAGCGCTATCCGCGGGGTCAATGTGGACGGCGTGGTGCGAACACTCCTAGCTCGCGGACTGATCAGCGAAGCCGGGACCGACGAGAACACGACCGGCACCCTCTACGTGACGACCGAACTGTTCCTGGAGCGGTTGGGACTGGCGTCGCTGAGTGAACTGCCCGACATTGCGCCGCTCCTACCCGGTGTCGACTCCATCGACGACATCGGAGACGAGGTCCTGGACGATCCTCGATTCGCCAAACTGGGGAATAACCAGGCAGAATCGAGTGTTGACGTTTCGGCGCAGGCATTGGCAGAAGCCGATGAGGCATAGTTCGCCAATCTCGACCTGCACCAAAATTTCGATCCACGTAAATCAATACAGCTGAAGGACTCTTCATGGCATCCGCTAGCCGAGACGGCACACCGGGACGACGACGAGAGGGCGGAAACCCGCGCTCGTCGGACAGTAATAACGCACGGGGCAAATCCTCGGGCAAGGGCGCCGCAAGCCGCGGCGCCGCAGGAAAAAAGGGCGCATTCGCTGGCAAACGTGGCAAGCCGGGTGCGCCAGGCCAGCATCCGTCGTCGCGCAAGCCGCACCGTAAGGGCAGCTCGCACGTCGACGTCGAATCCGGCAAGATCCGCCTGAACAATTCCAAACCCGCTCGCAATCAGATCGCCAACGGTGAGGGCGAAGGCGCCACATATGTCGCCGATGGCATGCGCCTCCAGAAGGTACTGGCCGCTGCTGGCGTTGCCTCGCGCCGTGGCGCCGAAGAGCTCATCGCCGCCGGTCGCGTTGAAGTTGACGGCGAAATCGTGCTCGAACAGGGCCTGCGCATCAACCCCGACACCGCCATCATCAAGGTCGACGGTGCCCGCGTGGTCATCGATGAAACCAAGCAGTATCTCGCACTGAACAAGCCGAAGGGCCTGCACTCGACCATGAGTGATGAGCAACTTCGCCCGTCGGTCGGTGACCTTGTTGCCGAACGAGTGATGGCCGGCCAGCGACTCTTTCACGTCGGGCGTCTAGACGCTGACACCGAAGGTCTGCTGCTGCTGACCAACGACGGCGAATTGGCGCATCGGCTGATGCACCCATCGTTCGAGGTTCCCAAGACGTACTTGGCGACCGTTCGTGGCGAGGTTCACCGCGGTCTCGGTCGGGTCTTGCGCGAGGGCGTCGAACTCGACGACGGTCCCGTGCGCATTGACAAGTTCGCACTGCTGGAGGTCCACCAGGGGGAGTCGCTGGTGCGACTGACGCTGCATGAAGGCCGCAAGCGCGTGGTGCGTCGACTGCTCGCCGAGGTTGGTTTCCCGGTGATTCGCCTGGTCCGTACCGACATTGGTCCGGTGGCGCTCGGCAAGCAGCGTCCCGGCAGCATTCGCGTGCTCGACAACCGGGAGATCGGTGCCCTGTACAAGGCGGTGGGGATGTGAGTGCTGCGGCAACCCCTACCGGCGACACGGTTCAGGTAGTCGCGATCGACGGTCCCGCAGGCACAGGTAAATCGACGGTGTCGGCTAGCCTCGCCGAGCGAATCGGTGCCCACATGCTGGACACCGGTGCGATGTACCGGGCCGCGACCCTCGCCGTGTTGCGCGCCGGTGTCGACCCCGCGAGCGACGACGTCCGTGACGTTGTCGACGCAGCAGATATTCGGCTGGCCGTCGGCGACGGTGACACGCAGGTCTTCCTCAACGGCGAAGACGTGTCCGACGAGATCCGCACCAACGATGTCACCGCGGCAGTTTCGGCCGTCTCGGCACATGCGTACGTGCGTACCAAGCTCGTCGAACTGCAGCGACGTCACGCCGACGACCAGTTGCTGGTCGTGGAAGGGCGCGATATCGGCACCGTCGTTTTTCCGAACGCCGCACTGAAGGTGTTCTTGACGGCAACGCCCGAGGCACGTGCCGAACGACGTCACCGTCAGAACGTGGCATCTGGCCGCGAAAGCATCCTCGCTGAGGTTCTCGAGGCCGTGAACCTCCGCGACCACCTTGACTCGACGCGCGCAGTATCTCCACTGCGTGCGGCAGACGACGCTGTCGTCGTCGACACCAGCGAAATGACCCTGGAGCAAGTTATTGACCGGCTCACCGAGCTGGTCACCGAGCGAATCGGAGTCCGCCCGTGACCGACGACTTCTCAACCGAATTTGAATCCGCAGACCCCAACTTCTCCGGCGACGGAACGTGGTCGGAGGAGGGGGACTGGGACCTGTCCGAGTTCCTCACCGACGAGGACACCGCTGCCGGTGCCGCGCTGCCGGTGCTGGCCATTGTGGGACGACCCAACGTCGGGAAGTCCACGCTGGTGAACCGTATTTTGGGTCGCCGTGAGGCGGTCGTTGAGGACGTTCCCGGCGTCACGCGCGACCGCGTGTCGTACAAGGCCGAATGGACCGGACGCCAGTTCATGGTTACCGACACCGGCGGCTGGGAACCGGATGCCAAGGGCATGGGCCTCGCAATCGCCACGCAGGCCGAACACGCAATGCGGACGGCCGACGCGATCGCGCTCATCGTCGATGCGACTGTGGGAGCCACCGCGACCGATGAGGCCGTGGCGCGCATGCTCCGACGGTCGAAGACGCCGGTCCTGCTTGTCGCCAACAAGGTCGACTCCGAGCGCATGGAATCCGAGGCGGCATCGCTGTGGTCGTTGGGTCTGGGGGAGCCGCACACCATCTCGGCTGCCCATGGTCGAGGGACCGGTGACTTGCTCGACAAGATCCTCGAGGTGCTGCCGGAGTCGCCTCGCGAGCGTTTCGCCGCTGGTGGGCCGCGGCGCGTCGCGCTGGTCGGCAAGCCGAACGTCGGCAAGAGTTCGCTCCTCAACAAACTGGCTGGCGAAGAGCGTTCCGTCGTCGACAATGTCGCAGGCACCACCGTCGACCCCGTTGACGAGGTCATCGAATTGGGTGGTCGCCCTTGGCAGTTCGTCGATACGGCGGGCCTGCGCCGCAAGGTCCGCAATGCCACCGGTCACGAGTACTACGCATCGCTGCGTACACGCGCTGCTTTGGACTCTGCGGAGGTCGCGCTGCTCCTAATTGATGCTGGGCAGCCGATCACCGAGCAGGACCTGCGGGTGTTGTCGATGATTATCGACAGCGGCCGGGCGCTCGTCGTGGTGTTCAACAAGTGGGACCTCGTCGACGAAGATCGGCGCCACGAACTCGACAACGAGATCGATCGGGAATTGGCGCGTGTGCCGTGGGCACGCCGAGTCAATATTTCGGCAATGACCGGTCGGAGCGTGCAAAAGCTGGTCCCGGCGCTCGAAGGGGCGTTGGAATCGTGGGACAAGCGTGTGTCGACGGGACAACTGAACAACTGGCTCAAGGAAATCATCGCGGCGACGCCTCCGCCGGTTCGCGGTGGTCGTCAGCCGAAGGTGATGTTTGCGACGCAGGCGGCAACTCGTCCGCCAACGTTTGTGCTGTTCACGACCGGCTTCCTGGAAGCGGGTTACCGTCGATTCATCGAACGCAAACTGCGTGAACGCTTCGGCTTCGATGGTTCGCCGGTGCGTATCAACGTACGCGTGCGCGATCGGCGCGATCGCAAGCAATAGTCGTGGGAGCCGGGCAGTCGCCCGGTGGATCGATGATCAGCATGCTGTGAAATACTTCCGGCATGCTGATCATCGGAATCATTCTCTGGGGCATGCTCATTGGCGCTGCCGCCCAGCTGATCCTTGGTACCGGCCGTAAGGGCCTCAATTGGGGTATGGCCCTTGGTGCCGGCCTTGTTGGCTCGTTCGTCGGTGGACTGTTGATCAGTCTCATCGCGGGCGACGGCCTCGAGTTCCGTCCCAGCGGAATCATTGGCTCACTCGTTGGAGCGCTCTTGGTTTCCGGAATCTGGATCTACGTTGACCGCAAGCAGGTCGAAAACTAATCTTACGCAGGCGATTCGCCGTCTGTGCGTCGCGTGAGTTAAAGTAAATTCGCTCCGCACAGCGGTGCAACGGGCTGTGGCGCAGCTTGGTAGCGCACTTGACTGGGGGTCAAGTGGTCGCAGGTTCAAATCCTGTCAGCCCGACCAAAAACCACACGAAAAACGCCTCTCCGAGAAATCGGAGAGGCGTTTTTCGTTGTCTCACTCTAGCGTCGACGAGAATTGTCAGACCCTCGCGATAGTGTTCACACAGACAAACGAACACAGTGGGCTAGTTCACTACAGCTACTTCACTAACGCCGCGAGGAGGTGAACTCGATGGACCTGACCCAGGCAATTGCCGAGGTGAAGGATCCGGCCGAGCTCGCCTCGCTGGCAAGCGCGGTCGCCGCCCAGCTCGCCGGGGCGGTGTTCGCTGCTTCCACCGAGGGGCAACTCTTGGAGGCCGCGGAGGTCCTTGAGCGGGCCAACCGTCGCTTTGACGGCGCGAACTCGGCGTTGCTGGCCGAGATTTCCGACCGTGGTGCCTACCGCAAGGCCGGGTTCCTCTCGGTCCATGCGTTCCTCGCCGGAGGCCTACGCCTCGGGGGTGGAGAGGCGCGGCGGCGCCGGATCGCCACCGAGGGCATCGCCTGCCTGTCGAACCTGCAGGGCGAAACCCTTCCGCCAGCGTTCCCGACCACAGCCGAGGCGGTCGCCGACGGCGCTATCGGCACCGAGCATGTGGTCGAGATTGATGCGGTGATGCGGAAAATCCCGGCCGCGGTCGACCCGGCCACTCGGGCCGGGGCCGAGGCCCAGTTAGCTGAAGTCGCCCGCGACCTCACCCCGTCCGGGGTCCGGGCCGCCGGTTTCCGGTTGTTGGCCCACCTCGACCCCGACGGGGCGCTCACCGACGAGCGGGACCGCCAACGCCTCCGCGGTTTTGGCCTCGGTGGTCAGGATCAGCGCCTGATGAGCAAGGTCCGCGGCTATCTCACCCCGCAGCTGCGGGCCCGACTCGAAGTCACGCTCGAGTCGTGGGCCAAGCCCGGGATGAACAACCCCGCCGACCCAGCCTCCCCACGCGAGGCCGCTGAGACCGCTGACCCGGCCGCCCTCGCCGCGGCGGCCGAACGCGATGACCGTGCGCTCGGCCAACGCCAGCACGACGCCCTCCTGGCGCTGCTGGAGGCCGAGCAAGCCCTGCGGCCCGGCGCCGGGCGGGCGCTCTCCAGCGAGTTAGTCATCACGGTGACCGACCGGGAGTTGGCCGAACAGGCCGGAGTCGCCCTGACCGCCACCGGCACGCGGGTTCCGGTCGGGGAACTGGTCGAGCTTGCTGCCGATGCGACCCCGCATTTGGCGGTGTTCTCCCATGCGACGGGTCAGCCGTTGTATTTGGGGCGGGGGTCGCGGTTGGCCAACAAGCCCCAACGCCTCATGCTTTTCGCCCGCGACCGCGGGTGCACCGCACACCGGTGCAACGCCCCGTTCGCCCGGACCGAGGCCCACCACTTCCCAGATTGGGCCGACGGTGGTCCCACCGATGTGGACCATTTGGGTGCCGCATGCGGACGCCACAACCGCAGCGTGGGCAAGAACGTCGGCGAGTGGGAAACCAAACTCGTTGTGGATGGTCCCGCCCGGGGCCGGGTCGCTTGGCGGCCCCGCACCCCCGGCAGGCGCGCCGCGTGGCGGGTCAACCAAACCCATCACGCCGAGTTGCTGCCCATTCAGGGCCCGCACGCCCCTCCGGAGCCGGAGGATTCCCGCATCGAGGCCCACCTCGAACACTTGCTAGGGGCTTAACCACCCGACCAGTCGGAAAATACCGCTGGTCGGGGGTTCAGTCATGCCCTGAGCGGTCACATGACAAGAAGACTGCGCTACCGACGGGAGCCTACTGGCAGGAATGCTGGAGAAAGCCGTATAGGCCTGCGCGGTAGCCACGAACGTAGCTGCGGTCACTTGTCGGGTCCAGTGCTTGATCCAGGGTCATCGACGCGAAGTTGCGCGCCCACGGGTGCGGCAGCCTATCGAGATCGGCGATGGAGTCCTCGAAACCTTGCTGAAAGACATCTGGGTCCAGATCTGCGTCCCGTTCCGGGTCACGCAGCGGAAACGATGTCGGAAGACACGTCACTGTCCCGTGCTCGGTGACAATATCGAGGGGAGGCAAGTCGGTGTGATGCGCGGTCATAGATTCGACTTCCTCTCGGCGAGACTCCGATAAAGAGTGGCGCGGCTGACGCCCAACTCTGCGGCAATCTGCGGAACAGAATGCCCTGTGGCACGCATACGCTCAGCGATGGAGACTTTTGCGTCATCGAGTGCGCGCGGGCGACCCGCGGTCGCAGCGTGCGGTGGCCTCGTCGATGACAGTCGAGTGGCGCTCCGGGCCTCTTCGTCGAGTTCGGCCAACGATGCCAGCACACCGACAATCATCGAACCCGCCGGATCGTCGGTATCGACACCTTCGCGCAGTGACCGGAGGCCAATTCGCCGTCGAGTCAATTCGCGGGCACTCGCTAACACCTCCGGTGCGGTCCGCCCAAGCCTGTCAATCCCTACGACGACGGCGGTGTCACCGGGGCGCGCATAGGCGAGGAGGGCGGCCCATCCCGGGCGTGCGGCCGTGAGTGGGCCGCCGGTCTTATCGCTGTAGATCCGGGATGGATCCACGCCAGCATCAGCGAGGGCGTCAATCTGAGCGTCAAGGCCATGTGGTTCGCGACCTATCCGCGCATAGCCAAGTCGGTAGGCAGCGCCTGCTCGTGCGTCCGAAGTCATGCACGCAATCTATCGCAAAATAGGAGACTTCGATTATGCGACACGCTCATTTATGAGAATCGCTTGCGGGTTATGCGGGCGTCAACTGTTATGGAGTCGCATAAGTGTCTCGCAAAAATCTCGGACAGTTGTGAGACAGTCGCAAAATTGGATCGTTGCGGTTCTGTCGCACGACACCGACCAAAGCAAACGGCCGCCTTGCGACGATGGATGTCGCAAGGCGGCCGGAGCGGCTGTTGAGAGTGGCTAGCTAGCGGTAACCGCTTCGAAACGCTGGCCGGACTTAGGGCAAGCCTTGCCCATCTGGTTGGAATCGGCGAGGAATGCAACCAGATCGGCAAGGGTCTCGGCGGACGGACGCGGGTGGTAGCCCAACTCTGCCTTGGCCTTGGAAGCGTCGACGGTCGGTTGTGCCACGAGGGCGGCGATCGATGCGCGCGAGACCAGGTCGGAGCCAAGCAGGTTACTGATCGGCTCGGCGATCGGCACGATCATCTTGAGGACGCTCAGCGGCAAAGCCCACAGCGGGCGGAAGCGGCCGCACAGATCGGCTACCGTGCGCATCGCGTCGATGAGGCGGACGTCTTCGCCTCCGAGGAGGTAATTTTCGCCGGTTTTTCCCTTCTCGGCGGCAAGGATCAGGCCGCGGACAACGTCGCGGACGTCTACGAGGTCGAAGGTGCCCTCGACAAACATTGGAACCTTGCCCTGCGCGGCGTCGCGGAGCATGCCGTTAATGCGCGACAAGCCATGGTCGACGGGGCCGTACACACCGGTTGGGTTGCAGATCACGGCGTCGAGGCCGTCGGCGATGACCTTGCGGAGTTCCTGCTCGCCGGTCCACTTGGATCGGTCGTACACGGGGAGCTTGGGGTCTTCGGAGCGCTTCGACGTTTCGTCGACGATGCCGCTGTCGGTGTACTGGTCAAACGAATGGATGGAACTGCAGTGCACGAAACGGCGCACGCCGGCTTTCAGGGCGGCGCGTGCGGTTGACGCGACGCCTTCGGTGTTCACCTTCCATGCAAGCTCGTCCTGCTGCTTCAACGTGATCATCGCGACCAAGTGGTAGACCGTGTCGACGCCTGCGAAGGCGTCAGCGAGGGCTTCTTGGTCGAAGATGTCGGCCGCTACCCAAGTGACCCGTGAGCTCTCGGTGGCATGGGCTGGCGAGATACGGTCGATCGCGATGACCTCGTGACCGTTTGCGACAAGTTGGTTGACCAGGTTGGTGCCGACGAAGCCAGCTGCGCCCGTGACCGCGACCTTCATGTACATCCTCAACAGTTCGATGAAATCTGGAGACTCGACGAGCCTCAGCAACTAGAACGTGTTCTAGTTAGCGCCAGGCTAACACGTGAGCCCCGTCTCTACGCAACGTCGCCTGGGCAAGATTGGCCCCATTGGGGGACGATGGATGGCATGAATTTCTCTGACTTCAACGCCGCCGCCGGAGCTTGGGTTCTCGAAAACGGACATCGTGCAGTTCTGGCACTTACCGGAGGGCGTTGGCCGTCAAAGCTTCTCGGAATGCAGACGCTTGAGTTGCACACCGTTGGCCGGAAGTCGGGGAAGCGGCGCTCGACCATGCTCACGGCACCGATTTATCAATCCGACCGAATTGTTGTGGTGGCGTCCAAAGGTGGGTATTCGGACGATCCGGACTGGTTTAAGAATCTCGTCGTTAATCCCGATGTGGAGGTCACCGTCGACTCGGTGACGACGCCCTGGACCGCCCGTCGCGCTGAGGTAGCGGAAAAGGCTGACCTCTGGCCGATCCTCGTCAAGGCGAACAAGGGCTATGAGGGATACCAGCAGAAGACCGATCGCGATATTCCCGTCGTGATTTTGACGCCCCGGAAGTGAAGTCACGGAAGTGAAGTCACGGCCGCGACATGGCCGTTGGGGCTCCCGTGGAACGTCACTCGTGAGACATGTCCCGCGGTGATTGCTTAACTGCCGGTGCGGACCGCTAGCGTCTGGCTATGCAATGGCAACGGCGACAGATCGTACTGTGGGTACCTTTTGTTCTCGTTTCAGTAATCCATCTGGTGGCGTTGACCTTCAACAGCGGAGTTGCCGGGCCGACCAAGCTGTTCCTGATGCCGCTGTTGGCGCTCCCCGTGGTTGGCGCGGGACGTGGTCACGTCGTCGGGCCAATTCGCACGCTGCTGTTGGTCGCGCTCGGGTTCTCCTGGCTTGGCGATGGTGCGGGAGCCTTCTTTCCCAATGGTCTGGAACTTCCGTTGATGCTCGCCTTCTTTGGGTGTGCCCATATCGCGTACATTGTGCTCTTTGTTCGCTACCTCAATGTTCGACGGCTTCCGCGATGGGTGGCGATCTATGCGTTGTGGTGGGTGGTGATGGTTGCCGTCATTGGCCCGCACACGGGAGCGCTGTTGATCCCCGTAGCGCTGTACGGTCTGGTGCTCGCAGGAACCGCAGCAACAGCGGGCGGGTGCGGCCCAATGGTCGCTATCGGCGGCGCGTTCTTTCTCACTAGTGATTCGCTCCTGGCGTGGCGGTTGTTCTTACCCGATGCGGCTCCCGGCTGGTTTGGGCCGGCGGTGATGGCGACCTACACGCTGGGTCAAGGTTTGATCGTCGCGGGCGTGCTCCGGCAGACCAAACGGCGTGAATCGGTCTTTCTGGGCGCCGGATAGATGCGTCAACCGCTTCTCTGCGGCAAACAGAGACCTTGGTCCCTTGCGCGCAAAGTCGAACTCGGCTTTCCTATGGAAAACAGTGGGGGAATTCGACAACAGGATCGGATCCAGTGGGGCTGGCGGCGGCACGCGTTGAAGCGTTGCGACAAGGAGCGGAGGACCGGTGCCGGTGTTCCTAAACGCGCGATCGACAACAGTTCGATCCCGGAAACGGCAGCCTTCCGTTGCCTGGTCGGATGTGACCATCCTGATTCTCACGATCGTCGCAGCCGTGGAGGTACTTCTTCACAGTCGCGTCGATCTCCCGACGGCCACCGGGGGAGTTCTCTATTGGGGTCCAGCCGTCGTTTTTGTCGCCTTGGGAAGCCTGGCGTTTGTGTCCCGCTGGCGGACAGGCGTGCACTGGGCGTTGGTGCTGTGGGGATGGATCATGATCATCATTACGTTGGTGACGCTCCTCCCCAGTACCGCCGGGCGGGAATACCGCGCCGATCCGGCGCTGCACTATGCGATGCACGCGTTGATCTTTGTCACGCAGATCGTGCTCATTGTGTTTGTGATTCGACGTCTCGGGACCGACGCCGAGCGCGCTTCTACGGCACGACACAAGTTGGCGGGTCGGTAGGGTTTGCCGCTAGCGACTGGCTGTTGCGACCACACCGGCGCTGGCCGTCACCACGAGGCAGATGGCACCGAGTTGGCTGGCACTCAATGCCTGCCCCAAAACCATGAAGCCGGCGAGCGCGGCCACGGCAGGGCCCAGACTCGACAGGATCCCGAACACGCGCGTCGACATGCGTTTGAGCGCGGTGAATTCCAGGGCGTACGGGACCACTGACGTCAAGATCGCGACGCCCGCAAAGGCGACGAGCAGCATTGGGTCGGCAAACACGGCGGGTGCAGCTTGGAATGTGCCAATCGGTACGACGATCGCGGCGGCAACCAGCATGGCAGCAGCGAGACCGTCGACCCCGTTTACGCGGGCGCCAAGTCTTGCCGAAGCGACGATGTACAGGGCCCAGCAGGTCGCCGCGATTGCCGCGCACGCGGCTCCGGTCACTGTGATTGAGCCACCGGCGCGCAAACCCAGCACGGTGATGCCAGCCACCGCGAGCAGCACCCACAAGAGGTCAATAACGCGACGACTGCCAGCCGTGGCAATCGCGAGCGGTCCCAGTAGTTCGATGGTGACGGCGATGCCGAGGGGGATTTGAGCTATCGCCAGGTAGATAAAGAGGTTCATTCCGCCGAGTGCCACACCAAGCAGGATGACGCCTAGCCAGGTGCGCTGTGACCACGACGACACGCGCGGGCGGACGATGGCGATAAGAATCAGCGCGCCGCAACCAAGCCGGAGTGCTGCCGCACCATAGGGTCCCACGCGGTCGAAGATCGATCCGACGATCGCATTGCCGAACTGGACACTAAATACGGCCGCAACAACCAGGACGCTCGCGGGGATGCGGCCGAGAAGGTTGGAGCCGTTGTTCACGCGGCGATCCTATCGTCACCGACAACCACCACGATTCCGCAAGCGCGCTGGCCTGGGCGTTACCGCTGGACTGCCTTCGCGATCGCAACATTACGGGTGACGGTGTCTTTCTCAGTGGTGTTGAGGGCACGACCGTTGGCATCTTCGACGACCCAATGCGCGTTGAGGACGGTGCGGACGATGACCCAGTCGCGGGCGCGGTCTTCGTCGAATCCGGCAGTGTCGACAACGGTGAAGAACCGGCGCTCGATGCCTGCGCGAACATTGCGCGACATTTCGTCCCATCGATTCCAGAGGAGCGGTGCGATCTCGAAGTGCGGATCGCCCGACATGGGCTTGGGATCGATCGCCAGCCACGGTGAGCGGGTTCTCGACGAAAGTACGTTCTGGTAATGAAGGTCGCCGTGGATTAGCGTGCCGACCGAATTCGGGTCGTCGCATAGGTCGCGTCCAGTCCTGAGCGCCTGATCGATGAGGCGTGGCGGCACAGGGACCGCGCGGGCGTCGGTGGCGAGGGCTGTCAGCCAGGATTCGACAAAGTCGGTCAGGTTACGAAACACCGGACTCGCCCGTCGATGGAGCCGTGGATAGAGGCTGGCGATAATCTCGCAGGCGTCGATGGCGTCGATGGCGTCGACTTGCGTGAGGTCTTCGGGTCCGAGGCGTTCCAGTAGGAGCGCGCGTCGACGCGGGTCCGCGCGAAGCATCGTGACGGCTCCATCGCCAGCCCACTGCGACAGGGCGACGGACTCGTGTTCGGATTCGACGTCGCCGTCGAAGGTGATCTTCAGGGCGGCGACGACGCCGTCGGCGGTGCGGACCGGTACGACCATCGACACGTAACCGTTCAGCGGCGGTCCGTCCGGACGCAGTTCCCACTCGTCGAGGAGATCGGCGGCCAGGCGGG
Source organism: Gordonia sp. 34D (assembly GCF_056682775.1). Lineage (NCBI taxonomy): Bacteria > Bacillati > Actinomycetota > Actinomycetes > Mycobacteriales > Gordoniaceae > Gordonia > Gordonia sp. 34D. The sequence goes on from NZ_CM155293.1 coordinate 843,046, forward strand.
GCAGCCGGCGGAGCCAATCGGCCCAGTCATCACCGAGGGATGATCGCCGCAACAGATCGGCTGGGATGGTTACGCGACTGCTCACTTTCGTCAGGATAGGCGAGCGCGATACGGCGGGGGAAAGCGATTTGCCGTGTTGCTGGATACTGGAGCGGGCGATGATGGTGTCTGTTTAACAAATCGATCTTTCGGATTGCATCGGCCCACGTCCGTACTGGAATCGGCCGAAATTGAGGGGACTTGTGAAGAAGTGGTGGCTGCTCGCTGCGGCGATCGTGGCTGAGGTGGCGGGCACCATGATGCTCCGCGCCACCGTCGACGCACCCGTGTGGTCGATCGGTGTGATCATCGGTTACCTGGCGGCATTTCTGATGTTGGGCCTTACCCTCCGCGAAGGGATGGCGGTGGGCGTCGCTTATGGCGTGTGGGGAGCGGTCGGTGTGGCACTAACCGCATTACTGGGATCGGTCATCTTCGACGAGACTCTGACGATGACGTCGGTCGTGGGAATCGGCGTGATTGTCGTTGGTGTGCTGGTGGTTCACAGTGGGGAAGGCGCCCGATTGGGAAACGAAGAGCCGATTGACGTGGCCGGATGAGGTACCTGTGGTTGGTCCTGGCGATTGCCGCTGAACTCGGTGCCACCTTGAGCCTGCGCGCCAGCGATGCCTTTCGCCGTCGCTGGTGGCTGTTCCCGGTTGTTACGGGTTACGCCATCTCGTTCGGTTGCTTGGCGTTGGCCCTGGTGGCGGGCACGCCCATTGGGGCGGCCTACGCCATCTGGTCTGCCGTTGGGATTATCTTGGTAGCGCTGCTAGCGCGGGCAATTTGGCGAGACCCATTGACTGTCCGGATGATTATCGGATTCATCATCATCAGCGTTGGCGTGGTCCTGGTGGAATTGGGTTAGGTTTTCCAATCATGCCCATTTCGAGCGGGGCGAAGCCTCGACTCCAGACTTCCCGGATCGCGACACCAAGCAAGACCAGTGGCACTGCCAGTTCGGGCCGGAGGCTATCGACGGCGAACCAAACCAGGATCGCGCCGACGATCGGTGTCAGGACAGTGGCGACACCGACGAGAAGGTTTCGCGACAGGATCGCTTCGAGGATCGCTGCAATAACGGTCACCGAGATCGCCAGCAGCGCGGCAACTGTCAGGGTGTTGTAGGTGGCGAATCCGGACGCGAACGGGTCGGAGCCGACATCGGTCAACGGTATGTACGACCGGTATCGGACGGGCCCCGAGGGCCCAAAATCCCGGCTCATGCAGGTAACGACGAAAACCCACCATGCGGTGTGCCCGACGATACGAACCAGAATTTCTGTCCGAGACCTTCGAGTTCTGTCTGCAGTGCTGGTCAAAAATCCCCCAAGAGTTCCCCTGGCCGAAGCGCGGCCTCCGTCACACCCTAGCGGCGGCTTTGGCCTCGTCGAGAATCGCTTCCAACATCGGTGAGGTGAGGCGACCGGTGAACGTATTCTGTTGACTCACATGGAAACAGCCCAAAATGCTGAGGGTACGACCATCGGGGTGTTCGACGACTACGCGCGCCCCGTGCCCGAACTTGGGGCGCGGTCGGGGAACGTCCCACCCGCCGTCGATCAGGCTCGACATGAGCGCTTGCCAACCGAATCCGCCGAGGACGATTGCGACCTTCACTGTTGGGGCGAGCAGTTCTAGTTCGCGATTCAAGTAGGGCGCGCAAGTGCGTCGCTCACCCGGTGTCGGCTTGTTCGCGGGCGGAGCGCAGTGCACGGGCGAGGTAATCCGAGTATCGATGAGGCGGAGGCCGTCATCGATCGACGAGGCGTGCGATTGGCTCGCGAGTCCGACCGCATGCATTGCGGCGAAGAGAAAATCCCCGCTGCGGTCCCCGGTAAACATCCGGCCGGTCCGGTTGGCGCCGTGGGCTGCGGGTGCGAGTCCGACGATGAGGATGCTTGCGTCGTCGGGTCCGAATCCGGGAACCGCCTTGCCCCAGTAGATCTGGTCCCGGAACGACGCGCGTTTGGTCACGGCGACTTCTTCGCGCCACGCGACCAGGCGGGGGCAGGCACGACAGTCGGCAATGAGCGAATCAAGTTCGGCGATGGTGCGGGCCTTTGGCGCGCGACTGGGCGCAGTTTCGGCACGCGATTTCATACCTCCACCGTATCCCCGCGGTCCAACGCGGCGCGCGGACTCGGTCGCCCGGGCATAGTGAAGATCATGCAGCCTGCGCTCGCCGACGTCATTCCGTCCGTCGCCAAAGCTCTCGTCGGTGAGGCCGAGAATGTCCTCGGAATTTCCCCGGCCCGTGATGTGGTGGTGCTTTTGGTTGACGGCCTCGGTGCGGAGTTGATCAAATGTCATGCGGAAGCCGCACCGACGTTGGTGGCCGCGATGCGGGCCACGTTGGCGGCTGGCTTTCCGGCAACGACTGCGACCAGCCTGTCGAGTTTGGCCGTAGGAGCACCGTGCGCGACGCACGGGATCGTCGGTTACAGCTTCGCGGTCCCGGGCCCCGAACCCGACGGGCAACTTCTCAACGCCTTGCGCTGGCGTGTCGGGGAGGGAAAGGGGAGTGATGCTCGCGAGAGTCTGCCGCCGGAGTCCGTGCAGACCGTGCCAAGCGCAATTGAGGGGCTCGCAGCGTCAGGTATCGACATCCACTACGTGGTTCCCTCGTACCAAGTGCGATCGGGACTGACACGTGCTTCGTTTCGGGCACCGGGTGTTTTGCATCCGGCGGCATCTCTCGACGAAGTGCGTGCGGGAATCCTTGAGGTTGCCCGACACGATGGGCTCGGAAGCAGGTTCGCCTACGCCTATTACCCCGATCTCGATATGAACGGGCACCTGTGTGGTCCAGGATCGGCAGAGTGGCTGACGGTTCTCGCGGCTATCGACGCCATGATCGCTGATCTGTTCACGGAACTGCCGGATACGTGCACCCTCCTGGTGACGGGCGACCACGGCATGGTCCGAGCGGGTGCCGTCATCGACCTCGACGCCGACCCCAATTATTGGCGCGACGTGCGTTTGCTCGCCGGTGAGGCCCGGGTCCGCCACGTATACGCACGGGTACCGCAAGCGGCTGCCGATATTGCTTCGCGCTGGTCAGCGCTCCTCGGTCACCATGCTCGGGTGGTGACGCGAGAACAGGCGCTAGACGAGCGCTGGTTCGGTGCCACGCCGCCAACGGCGACCATCAACGCTCGTATCGGAGACGTCTTGGCGGTCGCCGACGGCACGAGTATTCTGGCTAGCCCGTCGCGCGAACCGATGGAGTCGGCAATGGCCGGGCATCACGGTGCCTGGACTGCCGAGGAGCAACTCATTCCGCTGATCACCAACCGTTGACCCGCCGGTCGTGCCGTCGCCCGGCGCTCGGAGGACTTCTTGACCCCAAACCGCACGGATCGACCCGATGTCTTTGACCTTCCCGAACGACTCGCCAGTAAGCGCAATCCAGTCCTAATCGCTGATGACCGACACCACTTCGCGCTGATCAGCGACCGCGTCACGACGCGACTGTCGGAACTGAACGCTCGGCTCGACGAGGCTCGCCGCTCGACGGACGTGCGGGTTGGTGCGGGAGTTCAACGCGACCAGGAGATCCGCGGCTTATCGTCGCAGATCCGGCGCCTGTCCCACTTTGGCGCTGACCTGTGCCTCGGCCGGCTGGTGACCGTAGACGGCACGCGAACCTATATCGGTCGTATCGGGTTGACGGCTGCCGATGGAACACCCCTGCTGGTGGATTGGCGGACCCCGGAGGCAGCGCCATTCTTCGCGGCGACCCTGGCTGAGCCGATGGGGCTGGTAGGTCGGAGGCACTACCGCTGGTCCCGGGAAGTCATCGTCGACTACTGGGACGAGGTGTTCGCGACTGGGTCGAGCGCGCAGGAATGGAGTGCCGCCGAGTCGAGAGCCGCGCTCGACAGCCAGTCGTCGTTCATCGCCAGCCTCGGTGCCAGTCGATCAGCAAAGATGACGTCGGTACTCGGCACGATTGCCGCCGATCAAGACGCGGCGATCCGGGCGTCGTCGCACGGACCCTTTGTGGTTGAAGGCGGTCCCGGTACCGGCAAGACCGTCGTGGCACTTCATCGAGCTGCCTACCTGCTGTATGCCGATCCGCGATTGCAGGGTAATCGCGGTGGCATTCTGATTGTTGGACCGCACCGGCCGTACCTGTCTTATATCAGCGACGTGCTCCCCAGTCTCGGCGAAGAAGGCGTTGCCACGTGCACTCTGGCAGACCTGGTTCCCGGAGGGGAGAATTTCCTGCCCGAGGTCGATGAGGCGGTGGCAACGTTGAAGTCGACCACGGCGATGATGTCGGCGATCGAGGCCGCCGTCGCATTCTATGAGGAGCCGCCGACCGACGCGCTGACGATTGAGACTCCATGGTGCGACGTGACCGTTACCCCGGAGGATTGGCGGGAAGCGTTCGCCGCTGTGGGCCGCAGCCCAATCCACAATGAGGTCCGCGAGGAGATTTGGGAAGTTCTGCTCGAAATCGTAGTCGGGACTGCGGGTGGCGATTTGCGCGATGGCGAGGAAGTCTCGTCATCGCGTCTGCGGGGGAGCGTTGAGGAAGACGGAGCATTGCGTGCGGCCCTGCGGCGCGCGTGGCCCATGCTGAATGCGGAAGAGTTGGTCGCTGATCTGTGGGCCGTACCGGCATATCTGCGGCATTGTGCACCGGGGCTGACCACCGAAGAGCGGGCAACGTTGCGCAGACCGGAGGGGTCGGCTTTCACCGCCGCCGACCTGCCGCTGCTCGACGCGGCGAGGCGCCGTCTCGGTGATCCGGAGGTCTCCACTCGACTGCGGCGCCGGCGCGCGGAGGTGCGGGCGCAACGGCGGGTCCGCGACGATGTCGTCGCCGAACTGATCGCCGGTGACGACAACGAATCTCTTGTCTCGATGCTGCGCGCCGAAGATATCCAGGGCGTCATCGTCGATGAGGCCGGAATGTCCGATGGCGAACGGCAACCGCTTGATGGGCCGTTCGCGCATATCGTGGTTGACGAAGCGCAGGACCTCACCGACGCGCAATGGCAGATGCTGTTGGCGCGTTGCCCGTCGAAGAGTTTCACCATTGTGGGTGACCGCGCGCAATCGCGCGCAGGCTTCGCGCAGACGTGGGCCGAGCGTGCCGCACGGGTCGGCCTCACCCGCGGCGCGTCTGACGGCTTGCGACGCACCACCTTGACCGTCAACTATCGAACGCCCGCAGAAGTGATGGATCGGGCCCGACCGGAAATCCTGGCAGCGCTGCCGGACGCCGATGTGCCGGAGTCGATCCGCAGTTCTGGGCTGCCGGTGATTGAGGCGTCGGTGGCCGACCGCGACCAGATTCTGTCGACGTGGCTCGCCGAGCACCCGGACGGAACCGTGGGTGTGATCGGTGACGACAGCGTGGTGAAAGTGCCGGATCCGGATGCACAACGGGTGGTGTCACTGACGCCTGTGGAGGCAAAAGGTCTGGAGTTCGATCTGGTGGTTCTGGTGGGGCCGGACAGATTTGGCGGCGACATCGCCGGAGCGGTGGACCGCTATGTGGCGATGACGCGGACGACGTCGCAGCTGGTGATTCTCTCGGGGGATTCTCACCCCAGGTAGCGCGTCGCAATGCCGACGCCGCGCACCTCGCCGATGGGGCCGGTAACGACCGACACCATCTGGTAACTGCGCGTTGGATCCCGTTCCAGGGTGCGGGGATTGAGCGGCAGGATGAGGCCCGACGGGACGCCGCTGCCGCGGACTGCTTCGCCAGCGCTGAAAACGCGCGGCAAGGCTTCGCCCACAAAGACGAAGCGCGCCGAACCGCGACGACCGTCGGTAGGTCCGTCGAGGCGCTTAAGAATTAGTGTCCGAGACGTGGGGATCGTGTGCGCGCTAACGGTTTTGATGCGTTCGTACACCGGAACCCCGAGAGCGAACAGTGCACCGTACGGTGCACTCGCCACCTCCGTCGGCGTCAGGACAGCTGCAGCTTCGGCGGCCGGTGCTGCTGTGGCGGGCGAGTCGACAGCGATACCGGCGAATATCAGGGTCACCGCAGCGAGCAGCGTCGCCCAGGCGCGTGACGTGCGGACTGACCTGACCTCTTGCTGACATTTCGCTGCCTCCATGGTGATCACTGCCTTCCGTCGAATGCTGCCCACTTTTGCGGCCTAACCCAGGTACCGGTGCGACCACGCGATCGCGCGGACCTCGCCGACAGGCCCGGTCAGCGTTGTCACAGCCTGGTATTGGGTTGGTCGGTGGCGCTTGGATTTTCGGGTCAGCGGCACAACGAGACCCTGCGGGGTCCCGTTGCGGCTCCAGTCCTCACCGACCAGGAAAGAGTTGGGGAGTCGATCGCCGAGGAAGACGTAACGGGCGCTGCCTCGCTTGCCCTCGGATGCGCGTCGAAGACGTTTCATAATCATGGTGCGGCTGTGCGAGCCGGGTTCACGGATAAAGGCAACCCGCTCATACACGGGCACGCCCATGTTGAAGAGCGCGCTGTAGGGAGCACTCGCGACCTGGTGCGTGGTCGCCTCATACGCGGCAACCGGTGGGCTATCGGCTGATGCCATCGCCGGGTTGAGAACGCTGGCACCAACCGCGACCGTCGTCATCAGCGAGGCCAGTGCGCTTCGGCTCCGCAGGGACGGACGTATGGAAGCGTTGCGAGGCGACCGTGTCATGGCCTTACCGTTCCACCTAGCGGACTCTGGAGCAAGGGCAACCAGCCTGAATCGCCGGGGTAAGACGTGAATGACCGCCGATGACTGTCCGGTGCGCGTCGATCGCACGTAGTAGTTTGTAGCCGTGACGCTCTCATTCGCGCCGGGGTCAAATACCACGGGGACGGGCTCAGTCCGGCCTCGATTCTTTGTCGTGTTGGCATTGGTGCTGGCTATCGCGGTATCCACGATCGGTGCGCCGCAGGCTAGGGCACTGCCCGCGACTGCACGCGGCGATATTTTCGGCGTCAAATTGGCGCCGGGTACCGCGGGTCTCACTCCGGACTTGGCCATTGCCTACACGATGGCCAAGGACAGTGCGCGAGTTGCTGGCGTCAACCTCTATATCAATTCCGGCAAGCGTTCGCGCCGCGAACAGAACGCTCTCTGGCAGCAGGGGATCGCCACATACGGCAGCCCCCAGGCCGCGCGCCGGTGGGTTTTACCGCCGTGGGAGTCGACACACGTGACAGGCGAAGCGATTGACGTCGGCCCCCGCGCTGGCGCTACCTGGTTGCAGGCCAATGGAATTCGTTGGGGGTTGTGCCGTACGTTCACTAACGAGTGGTGGCACTTTGAACGCGTAGCAATCCCGGGAACCCACTGTCCTCGCAGATTGCCGGACGCCAGTTACCGGTGAGCAACGTTGAGGGCTACGAACCGTTGGCCAGATAGGTAAGGATAGAACCGTGTCCGAGAATCCGAGCAATCCCGACAGCCTCAGTGGTCCCGACGTCGCCAACAGCGAGGTCGACGGCGTAGCGGCCGACGGTAGTTCCGAAATGGCCGATGTTGAATCGACGGATGCGGTGGCACCGAGCGGTGCTGGCGGCGCGGAGTTGGTCCCAGTCGAAACTCAGCTCGATGAGTCCGACATTGCTGACGTTGTTGAAGCCGTCGAGTCTGTCGAAGAAGCATTGGCCTCAGAAGCGGAGGCAAGTGAAGAGGCCGCCGCAGCCGCTGACGGCGAACTGCGATACCTGACCTACGAGCAGTTTGGGCGTCGCTTCTTTGAGGTCGCCGTGACGGAGGCTCGAATCGGCAGCGCGTTCACGGCAATCGCGGGTGAGTCTTTTGACGTAGGACCGATCGGGTCTGGCCCCGGTGGTTTGGTGAAGGTGCTGGCAAAGGTGCGGGTCAACGAGCCGGTCATCACCCGGGAGGTCGGCGAAGTCATCAGCTTCGTGGTCAAACTTCCGTTGCATATCGGTATTACCGTCGATCTGAAGGTCGACCGCATCCGCTACGACGTCGACGGGCTTGTCACCCTGCCGCTGACGGTTCTCTGTGCCGAACCCCTGCAACTGCGCATTGAGGTCGACCCGCCGCGTCCGCGTGACGTTTTCGTTGACGTCAGTTCGCGCAACGTGCGTGGCGAAATCATCCGCAATCTCGCCCAGGTCGACGATGAGATTCGGCGTGTGATCGCCAAGTTCGTCGCGACCGAAGTCGACAAGCCAGAAATCCGAAAAGCCCGCCTGATCGACGTGGACGTCGAACTCGGGCGGGCCTTCGAAGGGTTGTAAATTAAGCGACCTGTTCCTGGGCTAGGACTGCTTTGGTCTTGGGGATCAGCAACGTGATGCCGACGCCAACGAACGCGGCTATTGCGCCGATCAGGAAGCACCAGCGGAACGCGGAATGCGTTGGTACGGCATGCCCGCCGAGGTCGAGGGTCGAAGCAGCTAGGACAACGGCCATTAACGCCGACGACAGGGTTGTACCGACTGCCCGCATCAGACCGTTGAAGCCAACGGCGGCGCCCGCTTCGGTAATGGGCACCGAATCCATGATGAGGGTCGGCATGGCGGCGTAACCGATGCCGACACCCGCCGAGGCAATCACCGATGCCACGGCCAACTGCCACGGTGCGTTCATGAGGAAGAAGCCACAGAGGTAGCCGAGCCCCAAGACTGTCGCACCCATCGCGAGCGTGAGTTTGGCGCCGAGGGTGTTGATGAGCCAACCGGAAATGGGGGCAAAAGCGAGCATCATCAGACCGCCGGGGGCCATCCACAGACCGGCCTGCATGATGCTCTGGCCGAAACCTCCGCCGGCGACGGGAACTTCCAACATCATCGGGACGACGATTGCCTGGGCCATCATGCCGAAGCCAATCGCGATGGCAGCAAGGTTGGTCAATAGGACGGCGGGTTTGGCGGAGGTCCGCAAGTCAACGAGAGGGTCGTTCTTGCGGAGTTCGTAGAATCCCCACGCCAACAGAACGACGAGGCCGATCACGAAGGACGCCACGGTGGTGGCGGAAAGCCAGCCCCAGTCTTTGCCCTTGGAAATCGCAACGAGGACGGCGCTCAGGCCGATTGCCAGGGTGATGGCACCGACGATGTCGAGGCGTCCGCGTGACGCGTCCTTGATATTCGGGACAATGATGGCCACCAGCACGGTCATCAGCACAGCAAGGCCAGCTGAGACCCAGAAAAGTCCGCGCCAATCGAAGGTCTGCGCAATCCATGCTGCGAGCGGAAGTCCGATGGCACCACCGACTCCGAGGGTCGCGCTCATTGCGGACACGGCCATTGAGGTCATTCGAGGGGGCGTCACTTCGCGCATCAAACTGATGCCGACGGGGATAAAGCCCATCGCGAGGCCTTGGACGGCGCGGCCAATCAGGACGGGAATCAGGCTGCCGCCGAGCGCGCAGATCAGCGATCCTAAGACCAGCAGCATTGAGCTGGCCAGGAGCACTCGCTGCTTCCCATAAATGTCACCGAGGCGACCAGCAATTGGCATCGCGATGGCGCCGCCGAGAAGCGTGGCGGTAATGACCCAGGAGGCGTTCGGGATCGAGGTATGGAGCAGCCGTGGCAGTTCCGGCTGCACGGGAATGATCAGAGTCTGCATCAGTGATGCGACGAGGCCACCGAAGCAGAGCGTCATCACGATCGCCAATGCGCCGCGATGCTCGGTGGTTTCTTGCTGAGGCACGGCGGCCCGCCTGTCGGCGGCCTCGACCTTCGTGCCGGGTGAGGGTGTCATTCAGGGCCCTTCAATGGGGAACGTTTAGGGAAAAGAAACTAGAATATGTAACCTACATATGCATCGTGCATATCCAAAATTGCGTACGGTAACCAGTGGGTTCTTGAAATGAGGTGAGAACGGTCAATATCGACAAATCAGTTTGGCCGTCCGAAGTGCATCACGACGTCGTGGAGGAGTTACTTCGGATGCGGCGGCGGCGAAACGAGCTCGCGCCCGACGCTATCCTGGATGCCTCGGCATTTCAGATTCTGTGGTTGCTGTCGGATGGCCGCGCACGCACAATGCGTGAACTCAGCGAGGGTCTTGAGCTCGAGCAGAGCACGGTAAACAGGCAGGTTAATGCGGCGATGCGGCACGGTTACCTGGAACGTTTTCAGGTGCCGGGTCAGGTGAGCTGGATGCATCGCCCCACCCCGGAGGGGGAAGAGGCATTCAAGCTTGACGGCGGTCGTCGCGCTGAGCGGCTCAACCGAGTGTTCGCCGACTTGGCGCCGGGCGACCCCGCTGTTTTTCTCGCCCAATTGCGTGCCTACAACGATGCGCACGACCGTCAGCTATCTCACAATCAACCGGAATAGTGTTGCCAATCACCGAATACGACCGGACCGGACGGCATTCGGACTGGCGTGGTTACAGCGTCAGCATGACCTTGATTGCTTCGCGCTGATCCATCGCGCGATATCCCTCCGCAGCCTGCTCCAGTGGCAGCGTGAGATCGAAGACTCTGCCCGGATTGATTTGTCGATCAGCGATGCGACGCAGGAGATCGGGGAGGTACCGACGCACGGGTGCCGGACCGCCATGCAGATGGATCGTGGAGTAGAACAGTTTGTCGCCTGGCAGTTCCACACCGTGCGAGACGCCGACGAACCCGACATGCCCGCCCGGTCGCGTCGAGCGGATTGCCTGCATCATCGACTCCTGGGTGCCGACCGCCTCGATAACCGAATGTGCGCCGAGACCGCCCGTCATCTCCTTAGTTTCGGCGACACCGTCACGTCCGCGTTCGACCACGATGTCGGTGGCACCAAACTCACGCGCCAGAGCTTGCCGATCGGCGTGCCTACTCATTGCGATGATGCGTTCGGCACCCATCTCCTTGGCCGCCAGAACGGCTAGCAAGCCAACGGCACCGTCTCCAACCACAACGACCGTCTTGCCGGGGCCGGCCTGCGCGGCATCTGCAGCGAACCAGCCGGTGCCAAGGACGTCGGAAGCTGCCAGATACGACGGGAGGAGGTCAGGTTCCGGCGGGGCGGGCGCGGCGACCAATGTGCCGTCGGCCATCGGAATTCGTGCGTACTCGGCTTGCGTGCCAATGCCGCCCATACCGACGACGTTGACGCAGCGCGACTGGTAGCCAGCGGTACAGATTTCGCAGGAGTTGTCCGACGCCATGAAGGAACCAACGACGAAGTCGCCGACTTTGACGGAAGTGACTTGGGGGCCAACCTCTTTCACGTAGCCCGCGTACTCGTGGCCCATGGGGGCGTCGTGCACCTCATTGGCACCGCGGTAGGGCCACAGGTCCGAACCGCAGATGCAGGTGGCAGCCAACTCGATGATGGCGTCCGTCGGCTCCTCGATGATCGGATCGGGGCGATCGACGACGCTGACGTTTCCGGGCGAATTCATAATGACGGCGCGCATACGTTCAACAGTAACGGGGAATACTCGCCCCGGTGGTGGCGTTGCATTTCAGTACTGGGAAACCAATTTTCGACGGGATTTCGATGCTCGCGAGGGCTTTCGTCGCGGATGTTTAGATCACAGATGGAGGGTGACGGGTGAGTTTGCGAAGTTCGTCCACCTTCGCTTCTCTCGCTGTACCGAACTTCCGGATGTACGTCTCCGGCGCGCTTGTTTCCAATATTGGGACCTGGGTGCAACGCGTTGCGCAAGACTGGCTGGTGCTTCAGCTTTCGGGTGGATCGGCCATGGCTGTCGGTGTTACCACCGCCCTCCAATTTGCTCCGGCGCTCGTACTTTCCCCGTGGGGTGGGTTACTGGCCGACCGCTTCGACAAGCGGAAAATGTTGATGTTCACGCAAAGTTGGATGGCACTGAGTGCTGTCGCACTCGGTGTGCTCGCCATCGCTGGTGTCGCAACCACCGTCGACGTCTACATTTTTGCCGTCGTCTTCGGTATCGGGGCGGCCCTCGATGCCCCCGCGCGCCAAGCGTTCGTCTCGGAAATGGTCGGCACGGAACGTCTTACCAACGCCATCGGGCTCAATAGTTCGGCGTTTAATGCGGCCAGATTGATCGGGCCGGGCATCGCGGGCCTCATCATCGCCGCATTCGGCAGTGGCTGGGCCATCCTGAGCAATGGCGTCAGCTTCCTGGCTTTCCTCCTCGCTTTGGCCATGCTGAATGAAGCCAAACTTGTCCGGTCCGAACCGCTTCCGCGTGCGAAAGGCCAAGTGCGCGAGGGTATTCGGTATGTCGCGGCACGCGCGGACCTGCTGATTGCCCTGGGTGTTGGCTTTGCGGTTGGAACTTTTGGTCTCAACTTTCAGATGACCAACGCCCTGATGGTGCGCAACGAGTTTCACCTCGACGCACAAATGTATGGGCTACTCGGCACTGTCTCGGGGATCGGCTCGCTACTCGGGGCCCTTTTGGCCGCCCGCCGGAAAAGCTCTCCTGGCTTGCGGTTCGTGGTGACCGCCGCGCTTGTCTTTGCCGTCTTCAACGTGGCTTCCGGCCTCGCGCCCACCCCGCTGCTGTACGGCCTCATTTTGCCCGCCGTTGGGTTGTCTGCGCTGATGGCGTTGACCGCGACCAATATGTATGTGCAGATGCATGTGGATCCGCAGGTCCGCGGACGCGTCATGGCGCTTTACATGACGGTCCTGATGGGTGGTACGCCCATCGGCGCGCCACTTCTCGGTGGGCTCGCCGAATGGCTGGGTCCCCGCGCATCGCTCGTCGGCGGCGGAATCATTCAGGTTGCCGTCATCGCAGTTGTGCTCGCGCTGGTGGTGGTTCGTGTGCAGAGCGGACGGTCGGAGGGAATTACCGGGATTCCGCCCGCCAGTAGGTTCGCGAAGCTCGCCCCCATCTCCGCGATATCCTCTTCGCGAACGGCGGACTAACTAGTTGCGTTCCCGCGTGACGCGTCGTGCGCGCAACTAGTCGCCCGAATCGTCGAGCGAATGAGATTGCGCCCGGAGACGCTCAAACTCGGCGAGTTTGTCGGCGCCGTCGCGCGTTGTGCGGTACCGGGCGAGCACCTGCATGGCGGTTTGCGTATTGCCCATCACCCACATCATGGTGTCGAAATCAGACTCGAGATCCTCGCCAGCCGCATCGCGTCGCGACAGTTCGGCCAGTTGGGGCCGCAACGTGTGCATCCAGCCGACGTCGCCGTCCTCGGCGCCGCGCGGCGAGGCCTCTGCGGCTTCGATGGCCGTGAAGGCGGCCTCCCAGGTGAACGCCAACTTCTCAAACGGGGTGGGTTCGGTCATGGGTGCCATGCTAGTGGCATCGCGCCAGCCACGGCCGGCCGCGATACCACGGCGGTGGGGCGGGATAGCGATGCCTCGGTGGATACCCGCTATGGCCGCCTTCGGTAGCCTGCATGCGGTGACCATCAGTGCGCCCCTCAAGTCCGTTACCGCCCGCATCGCCGAAGAACTTGCCGTCGGTGAAAGCCAGGTCATCGCGGCCGTGAAGCTCCTTGACGAAGGCTCAACGGTCCCGTTTATCGCCCGCTACCGCAAGGAGGTGACGGGCAGCCTCGATGACGCGCAACTCCGCCTCCTCGACGAACGGCTCCGCTACCTGCGGGAACTCGACGAACGCCGGGCCGCCGTGATCGCCTCGATCGATGAACAGGGCAAGCTCACCGACGCGCTGCGAGCGTCGCTGATGGCTGCCGACACCAAGGCTCGGGTGGAAGACATCTACCTCCCGTACAAGCAGAAACGCCGAACCAAAGCCCAAATCGCGCGCGAAGCTGGCCTGGCTCCGCTCGCTGAGGCGCTACTTGCCGATCCGTCGCTGGATCCGGCGGTCGTCGCTGCGGACTATGTCGGTGAGAACGTCGCCGACGCCGCTGCCGCCCTGGATGGGGCGCGCCACATTCTGATTGAGCAGGCGTCCGAGGATGCCGAACTCGTTGGAGCGATCCGCGAAAAGTTTTGGGCTGATGGACAGCTGCGTACGACCGTTCGTGCCGGTGCCGAGACGACGCCCGCCGCCCAGAAGTTCCGCGACTACTTCGACTTCTCCGAATCGCTCGAGTCAATGCCATCTCACCGCGTGCTCGCCGTGCTTCGCGGTGAGAAAGAAGAGGCCCTTGGTCTCACCTTCGACGGAGGCGACGATGAGGTTTACCAGGCGATGGTTGCCGCAACCCTCGGCGTCGACCTGTCGAACCCCGGTGCGGCCACCAGCTGGCTCGCCGGCACGGTTCGGTGGGCGTGGCGCACCAAGTTGATGATCACCTCGACAGTCGACGCCCGGATGAAGTTGCGCGCCCGCGCCGAAGACGACGCGGTCGCAGTCTTTGCGACCAACCTGAAAGACCTACTGTTGGCCGCCCCCGCAGGTACGCGCACCACCCTGGGCCTCGACCCCGGCTTCCGCACCGGCGTAAAGGTCGCCGTTGTTGACGCGACCGGCAAGGTCGTCGATCACACGGCGATCTTCCCGCACCAGCCACAAAAGCAGTGGGATCAGGCCAAGGCTGCCCTCGGTGCCCTGATAGCCCGTCACGGAGTGGAACTGATCGCGATCGGCAACGGCACCGCCTCCCGCGAAACCGATCAGTTGGCTTCCGAACTTATTGCCGAGATCACTAAGTCCGGTGCCAAAGCGCCCACCAAGGCCGTGGTGTCCGAAGCCGGTGCCTCGGTGTACTCCGCCTCCGAGTATGCGTCGCAGGAACTTCCGCAACTTGACGTGTCAATCCGCGGTGCTGTGTCCATTGCACGACGCCTGCAGGATCCACTCGCCGAACTCGTCAAGATCGACCCCAAGTCGATTGGCGTCGGTCAGTACCAGCACGATGTCTCGCCATCTAACCTGGCGCGCAGCCTCGATGCCGTCGTCGAAGATGCGGTCAATGCCGTCGGCGTCGACCTCAACACAGCGTCGGCACCGCTGCTGTCACGGGTGTCCGGTGTTACCGGTACTCTCGCGACGGCAATTGTCGCCCACCGCGACCAGGTCGGCGCCTTCCGCAGTCGTGCCGGATTGCTCGACGTCCCACGCCTGGGACCGAAAGCCTTTGAGCAGTGCGCCGGGTTCCTCCGCATCCGTGACGGCGAGGATCCGCTTGATGCATCGGGTGTGCACCCGGAGGCGTATCCCGTCGTCCGGAAGATCATCGACAGTAGCGGCCGCGGACTGGCCGAACTCATCGGCGATACCAAGGTGCTGCGCACCCTGAAGCCTGCGGCCTTTGCCGACGAGAAGTTCGGCATCCCCACGGTGACCGATATTCTGAACGAATTGGAGAAGCCCGGCCGCGACCCGCGCCCGGCCTTTACGACCGCCACTTTCGCCAGCGGCGTTGAGAAGGTCTCCGACCTTAAACCCGGAATGGTCCTGGAAGGGGTCGTCACCAACGTCGCCGCATTCGGTGCATTCGTGGACGTCGGTGTCCACCAGGATGGTCTGGTACACGTGTCCGCGATGTCGGACCGTTATGTCTCAGACCCCCACGAGGTGGTCCGCTCCGGTCAGGTCGTCAAGGTCAAGGTCCTTGAAGTCGACGTGGACCGTCAGCGCATCGGACTGTCGTTGCGATTGAACGACGACCCGAGTGGCAAGCCCGGTGGTACGGCAGACGCACGCGGCGGCACCAACCGTGGAGCGGGTCAAAACAAGGGCGGCAATAACAACAGGAACGCCCATAATAAGGGTGGCAACAATAGAAGCGGCGGCAATAAAAGCGGCGGCAACAAGCCGGGGGCACGCCGCGACGACAGTTCAGGTGGCGGTTCGATGGCTCAGGCGTTAAGAGATGCAGGGTTCGGTCGCTGAGCCGACGCCGCGCCGGTCGGCGAGAGCGCGGAATCGCACCTTTGCGGCGATTCTCGGGAACACTGCGGTCGCTGGCCTCACCACCAGCTTCCTGTGGTTCGCGCTGACCTTCTGGATCTATCTCGCCACGCGGAACGTCGTCGCGACCGGGCTTATCGGTGGCGGCTACATGCTTGCCATTGCCGTCTTCAATATCGCCTTCGGGACCATCGTCGACCGCTTCCGCAAACTCGCTGTCATGCGGGCATCGGCGGCCTTCACGACGGTTGCCTTCATTGCGGCCGGCCTCGTGTACTGGGCCGCGGGGGATCAGATTCAATCGCTGACCTCCCCGTGGCTGTGGGCGTTCTCGGCGATTGTGCTGCTCGGTTCCGTTGTTGAAATTCTGCGGTCGGTGGCACTGTCGACGACGGTCACGATCCTCATCGATGATGACCGTCGCGCGAACGCCAACGGTTATGTCGGCGCGGTGCAGGGACTGTCGTTCATCGTGACGAGTGTGTTCTCTGGACTGTCGATCGGCTACTTCGGGATGGGGCCCACCATCGTCTTTGCGATCGCGACGATCGCCTTGACGTGGCTGCACTTGCACACCATCTCAATGCCAGAAGAAGTGACGGTCGCCGTAACCGACGCATCCGGAACCTTTGACATTCGCGGCGCATGGGTCGCGGTCGTTGCGGTTCCCGGCCTGCTGGCGCTGATCGTGTTCTCGATGTTCAACAATTTCGTCAGCGGCGTGCACATCGCGCTCCTGGATCCTTACGGGCTGGAACTCTTCACGGTGCAGCAATGGGGACTGGTGTTCGCGTTCGGCGCCACCGGTTTCCTCATCGGCGGCGCGCTTATCGGCAAGCTCGGATTGGGGTCCAACCCCATGCGAACCATGCTGCTGGGGGTCATCGCGCTGGGATTTATCGGCATGATGGTCGCAATTCGCGAGGTCGCTTGGGTCACCATCGTGTGCGTGTGGCTCTTCATGCTGACCGTGCCCCTCATCGAGGCAGCCGAGCAAACCGTGATTCAACGCGTCGTCCCACTACCGCAGCAGGGTCGAGTATTTGGTCTCGCCGGTGCCATGGAAGCGGCAGCCGCGCCGCTGACGGCATTCCTCGTTGCGCCGCTCGCGGAAACTTTGGTGATCCCATGGGCTCGGACGACAGCGGGAGCGGACCTACTCAGGCCCTGGTTGGGAACCGGTGCAGCCCGAGGGATAGCGCTAATCTTCCTGGTCGCGGGACTCGCCACCGTGGGAATCGCGATTGCTTCGTTCTTCACTCCCGTTTACCGCCGCATGTCGGAGACTTACCGGAGCGCCGCTGAATCGGTGGTTGTCGCCGAGACCGATTAGCCGACGGCAGTTTCGGCGGGACGACGCTCGCCAAATTCGGACGGCAACCCGTTCGGCGGCGCGTCGTCGGTGGTGCTCTGCTTACATCTCGTCGGAGGTGATGATTCGTCGGCGTGCCGCCAGCAACTCCATCTCGGGTCGAGCGGCAGCAAACCGTTCAACGGCGTCGAGCACCTCGGTGATATGTGTGGCATTGCCGCTGACCACACTGACGCCGATGCTGGTTCGGCGGTGCAAATCTTGGTGATCCACCTCGGCAACCGAGACGTCGAACTTGCGCCGAACGTCGGACACGAAGGGGCGAACCACAGAGCGTTTGCCTTTGAGTGAATGCACGTCGCCGAGGAGAAAATCGAACTCTAGAAAACCAATCCACATGAGGGCGACCAGATTACGCCATTCTGCGGCAGTGGCATGGGGATCAGCGGAGGCGGACCCCGATGGGGTAGAGAGTCGCGGCCAAAGCCCGCTTGGTGGACCTATTTCGAGCCGAATCCGCGGGGGAGTAGCCGCCAGCATTTGGCCGGGCGGGAACCTCATCGCCACCGGAGACAACCGTCCATTGAGACCCAGACTCGGTCAGGGACCGATGTTTGGTCGCGTAATAGTCGGGCTTGGAGACAACGGCGACTCCCGAATCGCCGGCGGCAGCAGCCAGCAAGTGCGGGTGGAATCGCGTTGACAGCCACGTATTGCCCCGCGAAACCGGCAGGCCGGACCGCCACGCTTGGAGAAACGGAATCCGCTGCGAACCCGCGAGTCTGTCGCCGAGTCGTTCGGCGACCTGAACGTCAAGGCCGGGAATGCACTCGAGGACGGTCACATCGCTGCCCGCGACCTCCCATTCGTCCAAGGTGACGCCGATGAACTCCACCAGGGCTTCAAATCCGGTGCGGCCGCGCCACACAAAGTCGTCGGTGAGATCGCTCTGCGCGCACAGCACCACGTTGCCGGTGGCGGGTACCGTCCGCGGCTTGCGATGTACACGCGGAGAGAGCCAGGCGTCATCGCCGGTGAACGACGCTCCAGGTACCGAACCGAGCAGGTCGGCGCTCGGTTGATCGCGAACATCAAATACCTCAAAGGTGCTCGCATCGAAGCGGAAGCGTTCCAATGCTGCACCGGTGAATCCTGGCGTCAAACCGGCACCCGTGGCGATGGCCTTGGCGCCCGTGACGCGTGCAGCCTCGGCGACCACCGTGACGAGGTTGGCGTGATGCGGCCACACGTTGTTGAGATATCCGCCGCCGACAATGTGAATTGTGTTGGCGCGCAATAGGAGTTCCACGCCATCACCCTCGCGGGGGGCCACGCCCATGCGGGTTGTCGCCCGGGCGATCCATTCCCATGGGGCATCTCGGTCCACCTCCGGGCCTGCGGCATCGCCGGAAGCGTACTGCACCAGATTCCAGATCGTGTCGACAAAGACGGCGCGCCGATTGGCCTGTCGAAGCAGCAGTGCGGCCTGGCCGGGGCGTTGCGAGTCGACGACGACGCGAGCCAGCGGTCGGTGGACCGCGAGATAGCGCAGCCACGCCTCGACAATCAGTTCATCACCGAAATTTGGGAATCCGGCCGTCGTCACCAGATAGACGACATCGCGAGACTCCACCGCCCGGCGGGCCCGCTGGGTTAGGGAGAACACGTCAGGACGAGAAGGAAGGACCGACATCACGCGGCAACCTTACCGTTCGGTGTCACCTATCAACCGCGCTACGTGGTCGGGCACAAACTTCGACAGCGAGCGTGGTGGCCGGTGATAGTTGCCCGATTCGACGGGCTTCTTCGGCAAAGTCACTGTCGGGCGCTCAATCGGTTCGTAATCCAGCGTCGATAAGAGATGGCTGATCATATTGAGTCGGGCATGCCGCTTGTTGTCTGATTCCACGACAAACCACGGGCTCAGTGACGTATCGGTGTGGACCATCATCTCGTCTTTGGCTCGCGAATAATCTTCCCAGCGGTACACAGATTCTAGGTCCATGGGACTGAGCTTCCACTGTCGGACCGGGTCGTCGCGTCGCGCCCGGAATCGGACGAGTTGTTCTTCACTCGAGACGGAGAACCAGTACTTCCGCAGGATGATGCCGTCGTCGATAAGTAGTTGCTCAAAGATCGGTGTCTGGCGCAAAAACCTGGTGTGCTCCTCGGGCGTGCAAAAGCCCATGACCTTCTCCACGCCGGCGCGGTTGTACCAAGAGCGATCGAACAGGACGATCTCGCCCGGGGCTGGCAAATGCGCGACGTAACGCTGGTAGTACCACTGACCTCGTTCCCGGTCGGTGGGCGCGGGGAGTGCTGCTACCCGGCAGACGCGCGGACTCAAATACTGGGTGATTCGCTTGATCGCGCCGCCCTTACCTGCGGCATCACGACCTTCAAAGATCACGACGACCCGCGCACCGGTGTCGCGTACCCATTCTTGCAGGGACACCAACTCGGTTTGGAGTCGAAAGAGTTCGGCTTCGTAGGCGGATTTTGGTAGGCGCGTCGCCTGCTTAGCGTTTTTCTTCTTCCCCATGTGGGGAGTCTATGCGACCCGTCTGACTCTCGGCAGGTGGGAATCGAAGTCCCGATCTGGATAGAACGGTGTCCCGTTGGGTCAAGTTTTCTTTTCATCCCGCTCATAAAGTGATGTCCACCTCATCAGTTCCCCGGATGTATTGCAGCTCACCCGGCTGCGGGACAACCAAACTGCGACAGCCTACGCCTTGCCCCGCGTACCATTTCCCTTAGGAGACGTCAATGACCCATTTGCAATCACCTGTCGAGCAGGCGGTTGGGCAGACAAGCCCTCCCGCTAGCTCAGTCGAGACGGAGACGGTCACCGTTCAGCCGCCGCGCCGCCGCATCTACCCCTGGGTCGTCGCCGCTTTAGCCTTCGCGCTGTTGCTGTCGGACTACATGTCGCGCCAGGTGCTCTCCGCGGTGTTCCCGATGCTCAAGAGCGAATGGTCGCTTGCTGACTCAGAACTCGCCTCCCTCACCAGCATCGTCGCACTGATGGTTGGCCTCCTCACTTTCCCGCTGTCGGTGATTGCCGACCGCTGGGGCCGCGTCCGCAGCCTCGTGACGATGGCAGTGATCTGGAGCATTGCGACGCTCTTCTGCGCCATCGCCGCGAACTACGAGCAGATGTTGATCGCCCGCTTCTTCGTCGGCGTCGGTGAGGCTGCCTACGGCAGCGTCGGTATCGCCGTTGTGCTGAGCGTCTTTGCCCCGCGCCTGCACTCGTCTCTCAGTGGTGCCTTCATGGCTGGTGGTTCGTTCGGTTCGGTTATCGGTGTTTCGCTCGGTGCCGTTATCGCCGTCAACCTCGGCTGGCGGTGGTCGTTCACCGCGATGGCAGTCCTGGGTTTGATCCTCGCAGCGCTCTTCCGCGCCATCGTCACCGAAAAACGACTTGACCGCTATGCAGTGCATTCGGATACGAGCGGCATCAAGGACGGCCAGCATGTTTCGATTCGCGTGCCCGTCCGCACCCTGTTCACCAATTCGACGGTCTGGTGCATCTACATCGCCGGTGGCCTGCAGATGTTCACCGCCGGTGCGCTGCTGTCCTGGACTCCGAGCTTCTTCAACCGCTACTACGGCATGGGCACAGGTGAAGCCGGCAAGGTCGCTGCGATCTTCGTGCTCCTGATCGGTACCGGCATGGTGGTTTGCGGTGTCATCACCGACCGTGTCAGCCGCGTCAACGCAAACAACAAGTGGACCGTGGCCATCGTTTTCTGCTCGATCGCCCTCGTCGCACTCGGCGTGGCATTCCGCCTCGACAATGGATCGCTTCAGCTCGTGCTGTTCGGCATCGGTGCCTTCTTCTCCGCAGGCATTTCCGGCCCCACGGCCGCCATGGTTGCTAGCTTGACCCACGAATCAGTTCGCTCGTCGGCTCTGGGTACGTTGACCGTCGCCAACAATCTGTTGGGCCTGGCACTGGGACCGTTCATCGTCGGTATCTTGGCTGACAGCCTTGGACTCAAGGGTGCACTGGCACTCGCGCCGGTCTTCTACGTAGGTGCCATCGTGGCCCTGCTCATCGGCCGACGACTCTATCCAAGCGGTCTGCGCAAGCTCACCGAGCAGAGTGCCCGCTACGCACAGCAGACGGCGGCGTGATCACCGTGAGCAAGGTCTACAACACCACGCAAGACGCCGTCGCGGATATTGCTTCGGGTTCACGAATCGCAGTCGGAGGGTTCGGCGTGTGCGGAATCCCGGACGCCCTGATTAACGCCCTCGCAGCCACGGACACGACCGACCTGGAAATTGTTTCGAACAACTGCGGGATCGACGACCTCGGACTGGGCGTTCTCTTGAATGCCGGCCGCATCAGCCGCATCGTCGCCTCGTACGTCGGTGAGAACAAGGAATTCGCCCGCCGCTACCTGGCGGGGGAACTCGAAGTGGAGCTGACTCCGCAGGGCACGCTCGCCGAGAAGCTGCGTGCCGGAGGAGCCGGGATCCCGGCGTTCTACACGCCTGCGGGTGTGGGGACTCCGGTCTCCGAGGGTGGAATCCCATGGCGGTACAGCGCAGACGGTTCCATTGCTCTCGCATCTCCTGCCAAGGAGATCCGCCAGTTCAACGGAAAAGACTACGTGCTCGAGGAGTCCATTCGGGCCGACGTTGCCCTGGTACACGCGCTCGTCGCGGATACCGAAGGCAACCTGGTCTTCAATAAGGCCGCGATGAACTTCAACCCGCTGGCCGCAATGGCCGGTGACGTCTGCATCGTCCAAGCCGAGAAGGTGGTGCCCGCTGGCACTCTCGATCCAGAGCAGGTTCACCTACCCGGCATCTTCGTCAACCGTGTTGTCGAAACTGGTCCGCAAACTAAGACGATCGAGAAGCGAACCGTCGCAATGGCAGGAGCGAGCGCATGACGCTGAGCATCGACATCACCGCTGAACAGGTCAACGAAGACGGACCGGTCACCGGTTGGACCCGTCCCGAGATGGCTGCACGTGCTGCCAAAGAGCTTGTCTCAGGTAGCTATGTGAACCTCGGAATCGGCTTGCCAACGATGATTCCGGACATGCTGCCCGCTGGCGTCAGCGTGACCCTGCACAGCGAAAACGGAATCCTCGGAACCGGGCCATACCCGACCGACGAGAACGTCGACGCCGATCTGATCAATGCAGGCAAGGAGACGGTCACGGTGCTCCCCGGAGCTGCGTTCTTCGACTCGTCCCTTAGCTTCGGCATGATCCGCGGCGGCCATATTGACACCGCTGTGCTTGGTGGCATGCAGGTCTCGGAGACCGGTGATCTCGCGAACTGGATGGTCCCCGGGAAGATGGTCAAGGGTATGGGTGGCGCAATGGACCTGGTCCACGGTGCGCGACGCGTCATCGTGCTGATGGAACATCGTGACCGCTCTGGCGAGTCGAAGATTGTGCCGGCCTGCACGCTGCCGCTGACCGGGCGCGGCGTCGTTGAACGCATCATCACCGACCTTGCCGTCATCGATGTGACGCCAGAGGGGCTGGTGCTCCGCGAGTGTGCGCCCGGAGTGACCCCCGAACAGGTTCGGGCCGTCACCGCTGCTGAACTGGCCTAACTGCAGATTAGTCGATCGATTCGACCGTCCCGTCCGGCTGCCCCTGACCTTCGTCAGAGGCAGCCGGACGCGCCTGTTTCCGCCAGGTGCGCGGACTCATCCCGAACTGCTGGGTGAACCACCGCGAGAAACTGCTTGGAGTCGAGAATGCCAACATCTCCGCGACCTGAGTGAACGAGTAACGCTGTCCGGCAACCCACCGTTCCGCAAATTCCGCACGCATGTCGTCCAGCACTTTGCTAAAGGTCAATCCTTCCTTCGCGAGTCTGCGATGCACCGTGCGGCGATCGACGCCGAGGCTCCGGGCGACCTGATCGATGGAACACCGGCCCGCGGGCAGCAGGATCTCGATCAGTTCACGGACTCGAGTCTCGGCCGTCACCGAATCGTCCGAGTCCTCCGGGAGCAATCGCTGCGCATACGACACCAAACCCGGATCGTAGAGCCGGTTGGGTTGGTCCAAGTCGGACGTGTAGACCACGATGCCGTTGTAGTCACCGGAAAACTTCAGGGGAGCCTGAAAGAGTCGCCGATGGGTTGTGTCATCGATCGGTTTCGGATGAGTGAACGTCACCGACACCGGATGCCATCGATCGCCTAAGAGGCCACCAAATAGTTGGCGAACCACTGCCGTGGCCAGCTCAACGGACTGTCGCACCGGTGCTGGCTCGCCGGTGTCGACAGTCAACCGGATCGTGGACAGACCGTCGCTCTCCGTCAGATTCATGTGCAGGGCTTCGTTATACATGTGCTGGTAGCGCGTCAGGAGTTCGAGCGCGGCGCGGGCATCGGGTTGGTCGCGGACGCTCATACTCAACGGTCCAAGAGCCGATATACGACGGTTCTCGGCCAGCCGCAACGCGAAATCCGGGTGGCCCGAGGCGGCTGCCGAGTTCTCCAGGAGTTGGGCGATTGAGGCTGCGGGTATCCATCGATCCTGGAGATCGAGGCCAGCCGGGTCCAAAGATGCCGCCCGAAGCAGGGGGACCGGATCAATCTTCAGCTTCCGACTCAATTCGATGTACCCGGAGAGGGCTCCATATCGAGCAAGCGGCTTTGACATCGGGCAACTCCTTCTTTCGCTCATAAAACTGACTCGAACGAGACGCATCCATGTCCCCACATGGAAAGAAAACTGTCCCGCACAGGTAAGTGTGATGATTCTATCCCCAATACTGTGGTGTCAGTTGCATCACACCCAAGCTTTCTAGCAAGAAGGAACACATCACATGGCTAACGCGATTCGCTTTCACGAGATCGGCGGACCCGAGGTACTCAAGTGGGAAACCGTCGAGGTCGGCGATCCCGGTGCCGGCGAGGTTCGCGTTCGTCACGAGGCCGTCGGCCTGAACTTCGCTGACACTTACTTCCGTACCGGCTACTACCCGGCACCGCTGCCCGCGGGCATGGGTGTAGAAGCCGCCGGTGTTGTCGAAGCCGTAGGCCCGGGCGTTGAGGGATTTGCCGAAGGCGATCGCGTTACCTACACCGGCAGTCCCCTCGGTGCGTACAGCACTGAGCGCGTGATGCCGATCGACAGCCTGATTCACCTTCCCGACAGCATCGAGTTCGAGACCGCCGCGGCAATGACAATGCGTGGCCTGACGACCTCGTACCTGCTGCGACGAATTGCCCCGAATCTGAAGGCCGGCGACACGGTCCTCCTTCACGCAGCTGCTGGCGGCGTCGGCCTGCTCTTCTGCCAGTGGGCCAAGGAACTGGGCATCACCGTTATTGGCACTACGTCGACCGATGAGAAGGCCGCCGTTGCCAAGGCGCACGGCTGCGAACACGTCATCAACTACAAGCGCGAAAACATTGTCGAGCGAGTCCGCGAACTCACCGACGGTGCTGGCGTCCCGGTCGTCTACGACAGCATCGGTGCCACCACCTTCAACACCTCCCTCGACTGCCTGTCGCGCCGCGGGCTCCTCGTTGCCTTTGGAACCGCAGCCGGCCCTATCCCGCCGATCGATGCCTTCCAGTTGGCAGCCAAGGGTTCGCTGTACGTGACCCGCCCGGCACTCGCCGACTACATCGCCGACCCGGCCGAGCGTGCCGAACTCTCGGGCGAGCTGTTCGACCTCGTCGGCAGCGGCAAGGTCAAAGTCGAAATCAACCAGCACTACGCACTGGAAGAGGCCGCACAGGCCCACCGCGATCTCGAAGCGGGCACCAGCGTCGGTTCGTCGATCTTCACCTTCTAAGCACGACCCGCCCGAAATCCACTACTTCAGTCCCTTAGGAGGATGACATGACCGCAACACAGACTCCCGTCACTCCGGGCTCGATTGCTCACACGATGGACGTTGAACGTCTCACGTCCAGCATCGGTGCCGAACTGCACAACGTTGACCTTGCCGACGTCGCCCACGACGACGCGCTGTTCGCAGAGCTGAAAGAGCATCTGCTTGAGCACAAGGTGCTCTTCTTCCGCGACCAGAACATGAGCCGCGCCGAGCATGTGAAGCTCGCCGAACGCTTCGGCCCCCTCGAAGACCATCCGGTCCTCGGCAGCGACCCGGAGAACCCCGGATTGGTGCGCATCTACAAGGATCTCGACAGCCCACGTGAAGCGTACGAGAACTCCTACCACTGCGATGCCACCTGGCGCGAGATCCCTCCGATGTGTTCGGTCCTGCGCTGCATCCAAGGACCCGAAGTGGGTGGCGACACCATTTGGGTCAACATGGGCTTGGCCTACGCGCGCCTCCCCGAACACGTCAAAGAGCAGATCGACGGCCTTCAGGCACGTCACAGCATCGAGGCATCGTTCGGTGCACGGATGCCGATCGAGCAGCGCCACGCGCTGAAGGAACGGTTCCCCGATGCCGAGCATCCCGTCGTCCGGACCCATCCGGAGACCGGCGAGAAGATCCTGTTCGTCAACAGCTTCACCACGCACCTGACGAACTTCCACAACGACACCAACATTCGTTGCGGCATCGATTACGCGCCCGGAGCCGGCGACCTGCTGCGCTACCTGCAGAGCCAGGCCACCATCCCCGAGTACCAGGTCCGCTGGCGCTGGACCCCCAATAGCGTCGCGATCTGGGACAACCGGTCCACCCAGCACTACGCCGTCCAGGACTACTGGCCCGCCGTTCGCAAGATGGAGCGCGCAGGCATCATCGGCGACCGCCCGTTCTGATTCGCGACGCCACTGACATCAGCTAGACACCCAACCCCGCATTTCTATCCCTGAGGAGTTCCACAATGCATTTCCACGACGACGCCCTGTTCCCTGAGCTTCAGGACAAGTTGGTCATCACTGCTGCCCCGTATGGTCCGGAGTGGGAGCTTGATGACTTCCGCGAAGATCTTCCGTTGACGATGGAAGAGCACATCCAGAAGGCTGTGGACTGCTACGAGGCCGGCGCTACCGTCCTGCACATTCACGTGCGTGAGGAAGATGGTCACGGTTCCAAGCGGATCTCGAAGTTCAACGAGCTTCTGGCGGGTCTGCGTGAGGCTGTGCCGGATATGATTTTGCAGGTCGGCGGCTCGATCTCCTTCGCTCCGGAGGGTGAGGGTGCTGACGCGAAGTGGCTCTCTGACGATGTGCGCCACATGCTGGCCGAGCTCGATCCGAAGCCGGACCAGGTGACGATCGCGATCAACACCTCGCAGATGAACATCATGGAGTTGATGACCGCTGACGATATCGCCGGTACCTCGCTGGAGCGTCCGGAGTTGTCGGAGACCTACCGTGAGATGACTGTTCCGGCTGGTCCGGAGTGGGTGGAGGAGCACCTGCGTCGTCTGCAGGCTGCGGGTATTCAGCCGCACTTCCAGCTTTCGTCGATCCCGCAGTTGGAGACCGTGGAGCGGTTGATCCGTCGCGGTAAGTACACCGGTCCGTTGAACCTGACCTGGGTTGGTATCGGTGGTGGCTTTGATGGCCCGAACCCGTACAACATCATGAACTTCATCCAGCGGGTTCCCGATGGTGCGTGCTTGACGTTGGAGACGCTGATGCGTTCGGTCGCTCCGGTCAATGCGCTGGCGATCGCGTTGGGTCTGCACAGCCGTTGCGGCAACGAGGACACCATTTGGGGTGCCAAGGGCGAGAAGATGGGCTCGGTCGATCAGATCAAGCAGCTCGTGCGTCTGGCTAACGAGTTGGGCCGTGAGGTTGCCACCGGCAAGGAAGCTCGCGATATCTACCGCATCGGTGAGTGGTACGCCGACGCTGATGAGACGCTGGCCAAGCTCGGTTACGCACCGAACCGTCAGCCCGGCCAGGTCGGCTTCACCGGCCACGCCTAAGCGGCCTCCCCACATTTAGTTACCTCCCGCGGGCGGGTATGCCTTACGGCTGCCCGCCCGCGGTCGGTTTTGTCCACCACAGCTCAACACTTCAGGTAATCAGAAGGCCTCTTTGCAATGGTTGCTCAGCAAACTCCCACCTACGTCATCGTCCCGGGTCTCCGTGGCCACGTCGAAGATCACTGGCAGACCATCCTTGCCGGTCAGCTCCAGAACTCCGTGATCGTCCCGCAGGTCGAGGGCGATCCCATTCAACTCGACGCTCGCCTGGCGCTGCTCGAGAGCGTCGTTGCCGCGCAGGAAGCCCCAGTCATTCTCGTCGCGCACAGTGCGGGCGTCCCGACCACGGTGTTCTGGGCTGCACAGACCAAGCTGCCCGTCGCCGGAGCGCTCTTGGCGACCCCGCCGGACCTGACCCAAGAAATGCACGCGCCGCATCCGACGCTGGAACAGCTCAGCGACGCCGGCTGGGGACCGGTCCCGATGGACACCCTTCCGTGGCCGAGCATCGTTGTCTCCAGCACCAACGACCCGCTGGCCTCCACAGAAACGGTCGCCGAGTACGCGCAGTCGTGGGGCAGCACCTTGGTCGAAGGTGGCGAGGTCGGTCACCTCAACCCGGCTTCGGGTTACGGACCGTGGCCGCGCGCCGTGGAACTGCTTGCGCAATTGCAGACGCTCATTGGCATGGATGCCACCGTGCAAACCAAAGACGCCTAACTCCAGACCAAACGACTGACCGCTGACCGCTGACCGCGTCCGACTAGGACGCGGTCAGCCGCAGTCCCACTGTCGGGTCAGCGACGTTGGTCAGCTTCATTTCGTCACCTTCTACGGTGACGGTGGCCTTGCCCTGCAGCGCGGCGAGAACCGTCTGCTCAATCTCCATGGCATCGGGAGGGCATGCCATCCGGGTGGTAGCTATGGGGGAGAACTCGATCTCCTCGCTCGTCGGGTCCGTGGTG
This sequence comes from Gordonia sp. 34D, assembly GCF_056682775.1. Classification (NCBI taxonomy): domain Bacteria; kingdom Bacillati; phylum Actinomycetota; class Actinomycetes; order Mycobacteriales; family Gordoniaceae; genus Gordonia; species Gordonia sp. 34D. The sequence goes on from NZ_CM155293.1 coordinate 870,916, forward strand.
GCAGTCTTCGCCGTCCCGCGCATCGAATTGCAACCGGTGTTACCGCTCATCGCGCCGTCTTCGGCGATCTCGAAGTATGGCTTGGCCTCTTCCAGAGCCACCGACCGAGTGACCGCCTGCTTTGTCACAAGCGCAGTGACCTGCCAGCGGGTTCCGACCACAGGACGGTTCTCCCGTTCGACGAGGACCACCCGCTGATCGCCACGCGACAGGGTCAACGTGGTGCCCTGGAGAGCCCAGGTGACTGGATCAGCAAGAAGGTCCGATACCCATTTGTCCGTGTGCTCGCGTGGGGGCGGGCACGCCATCATCGTTCCGAAAAGATTCGATGCGGTCATCGCGTCCCCGTCGAACGTCACCATGCCGCCCAAGCCATTGCAGCCAGCATTCGCATGCAGATTGGTGGTCTTGTCGGTGGCGTTCTCAGTAAAGCCCAGAACAAGTGGTCCGCCGCCGGGAATCTCCGGCCCGGTCACGGCGTCAGAAACATATGTCTTTCCGACCAGTTCGGTCGGATCGGGTGCGGCCTCCGATGCTCCGTTGGTACACGCCGACAACGTCGTGGCCGCGAACAGAGCAAGAACACCGGCACTGAGCGTGCTGGTGCGGATGAACTGCGGGGCCCGGAATCGGGGAGTACGGAATTGAGGAGTACGCATGTGCGCCACGCTACTGGATGGCCGCGTACGGTAGATCAGGATCGATCACGGGTTGCGCCGCGCGCGACCGGTAGGTCAACGCTGACGGCCAAGCTTTAGAAGGAACAGGACGCACGTGGGAAAATTCTCCAACGCGATGTGGCGCATGTTGGGCGCGCAGACTTCTCGTAACCAGTCGCAATCGCTGTCGATGATCGAAATGTCGACCAAGCACAACGACTGGGCAGCCGAGCTGTCTGACAAAGACTTCGCAGCGCAGGCCGCTGAGCTGGACATGTCGGTGGCAGAGGACCGCGCCAAGTTCTTGGCATTGGTCCGCGAAGGCGGCGACCGCACCCTCGATATGAAGCCCTTCGACGTTCAGTTGCAGGGTGCGCTGCGGATGCTTGAGGGCGACGTCGTCGAAATGGCAACGGGCGAGGGCAAGACACTCGCCGGTGCCATTGCCGCGATTGGTTACGCACTCGACGGCCATCAGATCCACGTCGTATCGGTCAACGATTACCTCGCCAGTCGCGATGCCAAATGGATGAAGCCGCTGTACGACCTTTTTGGAATTTCGGTCGCCTCGATCAGTGAGCACTCCACCCGCGAACAACGACAGGCGGCCTACGACGCCGATGTCACCTATGCCTCGGTGAACGAGATCGGTTTCGACGTCCTGCGTGATCATCTCGCCCTCACCGTCGAAGACCTGGTGGCACCGCAACCCGACGTGGTCATCGTTGATGAGGCTGACTCGGTCCTCGTTGACGAAGCCCTGGTTCCGTTGATCCTCGCCGGTTCAACCGATGCGGAGATCCCAAACAGTGCCATCCACGAAGTGGTCGCGCATCTGCGCCCGAAGCACTACGAACTCGATTCGGACGGCAAAAACGTCTCGCTGACCGACGAAGGCGCACAATTCGTCGAGTCGACGCTCGGTGGTATCAACCTGTACGACGAACAGCATGTCGCGTCCACCCTGGTGCATGTGAACGTCGCGCTCTACGCGTATTACCTACTCGAGCGCGATGTCGACTACATCGTGCGCGATGGCGGCATTCACTTGATCAATGCTGCCCGCGGACGCGTGGCACGACTGCAGCGGTGGCCAGACGGTGTTCAGGCGGCCGTCGAATACAAGGAGGGTCTCAACCCGACTGAGGCCGGTGAAGTGATCGATACGATCACTGTGCAGGCGCTGATCGGCCGTTACCCCCGGGTCGCTGGGATGACTGGTACGGCGATCGCCGCCGGCGAGCAGTTCCGCCAGTTCTACGACCTCGCGGTGTCGCAGATCCCGCCGAACGCGCCGAACATCCGCAAGGACGATCCGGACCGCGTCTACGACAACAAAGCACACAAGGTCGAGGCCGTCGTAGATTTCGTCGCTGAGATCCACGAGACCGGCCAGCCGATTCTGATCGGTACCCACGATGTGGCGCAGTCGGAGGAACTCGCGTACTTCCTGGAGCGCGCAGGTGTGCCATCGGTGGTCTTGAACGCGAAGAACGACGCCGAGGAAGCCGTCATCATCGCCGAGGCCGGGCGCAAGGCTGCGGTCACCGTGTCGACGCAGATGGCCGGACGAGGCACCGACATTCGCTTGGGCGGTTCGGACGGTGACGAAGAAGCCCGCGAAGAGGTCCTCGAACTCGGTGGGCTCTGTGTCGTCGGTACTGGCCGCTACGACACTGAACGTCTCGACAATCAGTTGCGGGGGCGCGCCGGACGTCAGGGAGACCCCGGCCGGTCAGTGTTCTTCTCAAGTATGGAAGACCCGCTCGTCACGAAGAACCTGACACATCTGCGTGAGCAGCAGTCGGAGTCCGCTGACGGTTCGCTGGGAGCCAAGGGCGTCGAGAGCGTCGTGAACGCGCAGAAGATCGCTGAAGGCGCGATGCTGCAGCTGCACGCGAACACCTGGGATTACAACAAGCAGGTCAACGAGCAGCGCAACTCCATCGTCCGCCGTCGGATGAAGGTGCTTGAAACTGACTTGGCGCTCACTGATCTCAGGGAAGCCGAGCCGGAACGCTATGCGGAACTCGCGGAGACCGTCGACGAGCCAGTTCTGGTCGAGGCTGCCCGACAGATCGTTCTGTACCACCTGGACCGTGTTTGGGCTGATCATCTGGCGTATATCGCCGATGTGCAGGCAAGTATCCACTTGCGGGCGCTCGGTGCACAAAGCCCCCTCGAGGAATTCCACAAGCTGATCTTCGCCGAGTTCACCAAGTTGTCCGACGAAGCGATGGAGGCGTCCCGAAAGACGTTTGTCGACGCCACCATCACCAACGATGGTGTCGATCTGGGCTTGGAAGGCCTGCATCGTTCGACGATGACCTGGACTTACCTGGTTCACGAGAATCACTTTGCGTCGGCGGGAGCGCAAGCCATCCAAGGCATTGTCGGAATTTTCCGATGATCGATACGTCACCGTCTGACCCGTCACGGCCTGCGGAAATGCCGTCCGGGGGACACCTCGAAGAGGTGGAGCGGAGCGACGCAATCTGGACAGTGCCGAACGCGCTGAGCGTGCTGCGTCTGCTGCTGATTCCGGTCTTCATCTGGCTGTTGCTGGTTGAAGAGTCGGCGGGCTGGGCGTTCGTCGTCCTATTTGTCTCGGGGTGGACTGACTGGCTTGACGGTAAGTTGGCTCGCTGGCTCGGGCAGTCGTCCAAGCTGGGGGCACTGCTCGATCCGGCCGCCGACCGCCTGTACGTGATCATCATCCCAATCTGTTTTGGCATTCGGGAGTTTGTCCCGTGGTGGCTGATCGGGCTGATCATTGCGCGCGATGTGCTGCTCTTTGCGACGGTGCCGTTCTTGAAGTCGCGGGGGATCACCGCGTTGCCCACGCTGTACATCGGCAAGGCAGCCACGTTTGCCCTGATGAGCTCGTTCCCCTGGCTGCTTGCCGGCCAAATTGACGGGGTCATTGGGACCATCGCGTTTCCGTTCGGCTGGGCCTTCCTGCTGTGGGGTGTCGGTCTCTATCTGTGGACGCTGGTCCTGTACTGGGTTCAGACGATCCAGGTGGTCCGCAAGGTGCCGCGGGCCTCGGTCACAGCCTGATTACGCATTGCGGCCCGACCCGGGTTGATGCGGGTTCTGTTGGCCCCGCACGTTAAAGTCATTGACGCACAACTCGCTTGCCGCAACGGCGCAGCAAGTGAGGAAAACATCGAAGTCTTCGACAGTCGTCGTGAAAGGACGAATCGTGAGCGACACCAAAATCCCCGAAGAGCTCCGCTACACCGCCGAGCACGAGTGGATTAGCAAGGTCGGCGACAAGACCGTCCGGGTGGGTATCACCGATTTCGCCCAGGACGCGCTCGGGGACGTGGTGTTTGTTCAGCTTCCTGACGTCGGATCTGATGTTGAGAACGGAGAGTCCTTTGCCGAGGTGGAGTCCACCAAGAGCGTTTCGGACATCTTTGGACCGCTGGATGGCACCGTTGCCGCGGTCAACGACGCGCTCGAAGGTACTCCGGAGTTGGTGAACTCGGGTCCGTATTCGGATGGTTGGCTGGTGGAGATCACCGTGGCCGACGATGCGGATCTGGACGCGATCCTCGGTGCAATGCTTGATGCCGACGGCTACAAGGCAGCCATCGGTTCCTGAGCGGAATCCTGAGAGCCCGGTATCAGTCGGGCTGACCCGAAGTCGGCGTGCGCGCTTCGGCGATATGATTGGTCAAGTACGACAAACGCTCTCGAAGGGCTGAGGATCCCCGCCGGTAGGCGAGGAATTCTAAACGACTTCGGGCGGCGTTTGGACAAAGGCGGTAGGTTCACTTAGAAGGTTCCTGCCCGGCATTCGCTCACTTCAATGGCGAGGTGGGTCGAGTGTGTGTTGAAACAGCGAATGAACGTCAATTGTGTGGCAACACCGGACAATTGGGGTTTGTGCAGGTACCTCGAACGACTCGTATAGGACCCAACCCGGGGACTGTGGAGTCAGCAAGTCACGGCGGGGTGCGTTGACGATGAAGGAGATGTGGTGAGCGGTAACGACAACGGCTTTGAGGCGCCCGTGGAGACGACTTCGGTCTTCCGCGAGGACTTCATCAAGGAAGTAGACGCCCCAGCGACGTCGAACGAGCCGGCCGATACCGGTGTCGAGCGACTGTCGCCGGGCACGGCTCTGTTGGTGGTGAAGCGGGGACCCAACGCCGGGTCGCGCTTCCTGCTCGACCAGCCGACAACGTCGGCGGGACGCCATCCCGATAGCGACATTTTTCTCGATGACGTGACGGTGAGTCGGCGCCACGCCGAGTTCCGTCGCAATGGCGACGATTTCCAGGTGGTCGATGTCGGCAGCCTGAACGGTACGTACGTCAACCGCGAACCGGTTGATACGGCCACCCTCACCAGTGGTGATGAGGTCCAGATCGGTAAGTTCCGGTTGGTCTTCCTGTCCGGCCCGCGCGCCGGAGAAGCTGGTGCCGCGCTGTCGTGACGTCGTCTGCTGCGCGCGAGAGCGGTGCCAGCGACCGCACAATGTCGATCGGTGCAGTCCTGGGCATCCTCCGAGATGAGTTCCCGGATGTCACGATTTCGAAGATCCGATTCCTCGAAACTGAAGGATTGGTTACTCCGGATCGAGCTCCTTCGGGGTATCGCCGGTTCAGTGATGCCGACTGCAAGCGTCTGCGTTTCGTGCTGACGGCTCAGCGGGATCGGTATTTGCCGTTGAAGGTGATTCGCGAACAGCTTGACGAAATGGATGCGGAGTCCGCCAGCGGCGGCTCCGGTCCTCGTCTGCTGTCGTCTGCGCGCAGTGCGGTGGCACCGGCCACCGACTTCAGTTCCCGCGGGGGACGAGTTGATCGGGAGACTCTGATGGAGCGCACCGAGGTTGACTCGGCTTTTATTTCTGAGTTGGTCCGCAACGGATTGCTGACGGCCGGGCCTGGCGGCTTCTTCGACGAAGATGCCGTCCGACTGGTTGAGGCGGCCGCCGCACTCGCCAACTTCGGCTTGGAATCGCGGCATCTGCGTGCGTTCAAAATTAGTGCCGACCGCGAGGCGGGCTTGGTAGCACAGATTGCCGGACCTATCGCCAAGGGTCGGGGGACCGGTGCGCGTGATCGCGCGGAGGAATTGGTCCGCGAGATGGCTGCGCTATCGGTGACGCTGCATACGCAGTTGGTCAAGGCCGCCGTTCGCAGCGCCCTTGACTGAGGCGTCATCCGGTCGGCAGCGCCGACCGTATTTGCAGCGTAACCTGTATTTCTAGAGACTTTCGAGGAGGGGAAATCATGGGTGAGATGCGTGTTGTAGGCATTCGGGTTGAGCCCCCTCAGAATCAGCCGGTGCTTCTGCTTCGTGAGGTTGACGGTGCCCGCTATTTGCCGATTTGGATCGGCCAGAGCGAAGCTGCGTCGATTGCACTTCAGCAGCGCGGCGTTGAGCCACCGCGGCCATTGACCCACGATTTGGTGGTCAATCTGTGCGAGGCCTTTGGGCGCACGCTGGAAATGGTGCGAATCGTGGACATGCAGGAGGGCACTTTCTACGCTGAACTCGTTTTCGATGGCGACGTGGTGGTCGAAGCACGACCATCAGATGCGATTGCGATTGCGATGCGTGCCGACGCGCAGATTGTTGCTGCCGACGATGTGCTCGACGATGCCGGGATGTTGATGCCCGAGGAGCAGGCCTCGAACGCGGATGAAGAAGTAGTCGGTGACGACGAAGTCGAGGCTTTCCGGGAGTTTCTGGATCAGGTGTCGCCGGAAGATTTTCTGGGGCCCGAAGCCTAAATTTTGGCGAATGGTGAGGCGACGCGCCGGGGCGTTCGGTCACAAGAATGTCTCTGCCAAGTCACCATTTATCTAAACCTGAACTTTAGGTTGAGGTTTACCGCGAGTCGCGTTGATTGAGGCCGCGGAAGTCCATACTTTTGATCTCGACAGCCAGCGCATCCAGCGAGGGCAACACTTAGTCAGTGGTCCGGAGTACCCTTGCATTGGGATCCACCGGCCCGAGTCTTGTGTAAGGGAGCTACCGTGGGCGATTTTCCGTCAGATTCGCAGACCGGCGACGGCACGACGGGCGACGCTATGTCGACCGAAAGTGCAACGTCGACCGACAGCGCGGCATCGACGCCTGCCATGCCCGTTCAAGGTGGCCTGGACGAGATTGCCCCTGGCATTTTCCCGAACGACACCGTGCCCGACGATCTCGTCGGTTACCGGGTTCCTACCGCATGCCAGATCGCCGGAATCACTTACCGCCAACTCGACTACTGGGCCCGTACTTCGCTCGTTGTGCCGTCCATCCGGGGGGCGCAAGGATCGGGTAGTCAGCGCCTCTACTCCTTCAAGGACGTCCTCGTTCTGAAGATCGTGAAGCGACTCCTCGACACCGGTATCTCCTTGCAGAACATCCGGGTGGCAGTCGATCACCTCCGTAAGCGCGGCGTCGAAGACCTCGCTCGCATCACGTTGTTCTCCGACGGCACCACCGTTTATGAATGCACCTCCGCTGAAGAGGTCGTTGACCTCCTGCAGGGTGGGCAGGGAGTCTTTGGCATCGCAGTTTCCGGTGCCATGCGCGAGCTCACCGGCACCATCGCCGACTTCCCAGGCGAACGCGCCGACGGCGGCACCAGCGAAATCTCGCCCGAAGACGAACTCGCAGCGCGCCGAAAGAACCGCAGCCGCAAGACCGGATAGGGACTACGGGAGTCGGTTGCCTACGCCGAGTCATCGCGTACGCATGCGCGCCTGTCGTCTGATCTCCACGCTCTGCCGACTGAAGTAGTTCCTGGTCCGGCGGTTCATCAGGAGATAGCAGTAAAAGATGAACGGCACGAGTGGGATGGCCATTATCAGGAGAAATGCGACGAGAATTCCGATGTCCATCAATTATCCGTTCGTGGCGATGAAGCCGGCTCCTAATATGGCGATCACGAAGAACATCACGAGCAGGATCATGCCGATGATGTTCAGCCAAAGCATCGTCAGAAAGTACGTGTAGGCGCCGCGCGAACCGCGAAGTAGCGCGATTCCGGCTGGCAGATTGATGGCGACGATGACAGCCGTGAAGATGTCGGCGACGATGACGATAATCCGCACGGTCTTGAGGCCCTCGACGGTGATGTCGGGCTGACTGTCGAGGGCGGTCCACCATTGGATCAAGGTGGCGTCGTTGGTGAACATCAGTGGAAGCAGGACCAAAAGGCACAGGACCGATCCGATGATCACCACCCATCCGTAGAAGGTCACCTGCCACGGGCGAACTAGCGCCGCTTGTTCAGCGGTATTCGTTAGCTCGAACGACGGGGCAAACACCGGGCCGACAGCAGGCATCTGTGTCGGAACCGGGTGAGCCTGCCCGTGCTGCCAGGAAACCGCAGGCTGGCTGTAGGCGAGAGGTCGATGCGCGGGCTGGCTGTAGGCGAGCGGTGGATTCGCCTGCGGCGGGCGCGACGGTGCGATCGGTGGTTGGATGGGAGGACGAATCGGCGCTTGCGGCGGGCCTGGCGGGCGAACCGGCGGTTCAGGTGGCGGGATTGTTCCGGAAGGCATCTTTCGATGTTATGGACTGATCATGGGCGTCGACCAGACTGCAAACGAACGAATGTTCGGCTGTGACCAGGTCTGCGGTCGTGGGCTGCGGATTTGCCGGGATTCCTTGGTATCCTGATCGGGCGCCGCAACGCTGCGGGAGAGCGTTGTCCGGGAAGCCGGACGACCGCCGAAGGAGCAACACCTCTCCGTCAAACTCTCAGGCACCCGGACCGTGGTTGCTGACGGCGCCTCTGGAAAGTGGTTGGAGCACGCTCCCACCCGCCCACGGTGAAAGGCTGCGGTGACCCGCAGCCGAATCTCTCAGGCGCTGCCGGAAAGCAGCATGACAGAGGGAGAGGGCCCGATCCTGTGCGCGCCTGTCCGGTGTGTGCCGGACCCACACGAGCAAGGTGCCCTCTTGTCGAACCACGGTTCTGAGTTCTCCAGCCGCCACCTCGGCCCCGATAGCGGCGAACTCGCCACCATCCTTGATGTCCTCGGCGTAGCGTCGCTCGACGAACTCGCGACGCAGGTCGTTCCGGCCGTCATCGCCGACGGCGTCGACGCGAACGGCATCGCCACCGGGCTGGACGCGCTACCTGCCCCGCTGACGGAATCACAGGCCACTGCCGCGATGCGTGCCTTGGCCAGCCGCAACGTAGTTGCCCGCTCGATGATCGGCCTCGGCTACTACGACACGCACACCCCCGGTGTCATCAAGCGCAACGTTCTTGAGAACCCCGCCTGGTACACCGCGTACACGCCGTACCAGCCGGAAATCAGCCAGGGTCGCCTCGAAGCCCTCATCAACTTTCAGACCATGGTGTCGGACCTGACGGGCATGGAGATCGCGAACGCGTCAATGCTCGATGAAGGCACCGCCGCAGCTGAAGCGATGACGCTGCTGCGTCGCGCGGGCAAGTCGAAGTCGAACAGGATTGTGGTCGACGCTGACCTGTTCCCGCAGACCCGCGCCGTGATCGACACGCGCGCCCTTCCGCTTGGCATCGAGGTCGTCGAAGCCGACTTGGATTCCGATGCCGACAACGCAGGTCTTCCGGAGGGCGAGTTCTTCGGAGTGATCGTCCAGACGCCCGGTGCGTCAGGCCGCATCCGGGACCTAGCTCCGATCATCGAGGCCGCACACGAACGCGGTGCGCTCGTTGCCGCTGGCGTCGACCTGCTGGCCGCCACCCTGATCACGCCTCCCGGCGACCAGGGTGCCGACGCCTGCTTTGGCACCACGCAGCGCTTCGGTGTGCCAATGGGCTTCGGTGGACCGCACGCGGGCTACCTTGCGGTTCCTGCCGCTCGTACCCGCCAGCTGCCCGGCCGGCTCGTTGGTGTCTCGAAGGATGCCGACAACAACGTTGCCTACCGGCTCGCCCTGCAAACGCGAGAGCAGCACATCCGTCGTGAGAAGGCGACGAGCAATATCTGCACCGCCCAGGTTCTGCTGGCGATCATGGCCGCCATGTACGCCTCGTACCACGGTCCTGCCGGACTCCGGGCCATCGCGCAGCGCGTTCACGACCACGCGGTGGCCCTCGCCGATCAGTTGACGGGCGCAGGCATTACCGTCGAGCACGCGGCGTTCTTCGACACCCTGACCGTTCGAGTTGACGGCAAGGCCGCCCAGATCGTTGAGGCCGCGAAATCGCGTCACAACATCAACTTGCGGCTGATCGACGCTGACCGCGTCGGCGTTGCCTGCGACGAGACCACCACCGCGGCCGACATTGCGAATGTTCTCGACGCCTTTGGTGCAGCTGATGCCAAGCCCGCTGCGTTTAGTACCTCGATCGCCAACCGCACCAGCGAGTACCTGACGCATCCGGCGTTCCACCTCCACCGGACCGAGACCGCGATGCTCCGCTACCTGCGGATGCTGTCGGACAAGGACATTGCGCTCGATCGCAGCATGATCCCGCTGGGCTCCTGCACCATGAAGCTCAATGCCACGACCGAGATGGAGCCGGTCACGTGGCCTGAGATTGGGGGCTTGCACCCGTTTGCCCCGCTCAGTGACAGCGAAGGCATCCGCGAACTGATTAGCCAGTTGGAAGACTGGCTCGTCGCGGTCACCGGCTACGACCGGGTCAGCCTGCAGCCGAACGCCGGCTCACAGGGTGAGTACGCGGGGCTTCTCGCGATCCGGCAATATCACCTCTCACGCGGCGATGACGCTCGCGACGTGTGCCTGATTCCGTCCAGTGCCCACGGCACCAATGCGGCCTCCGCCGTGATGGCCGGGATGCGCGTTGTGGTTGTTGCCAGCCGTGACACCGGTGACGTCGACATCGACGATCTGCGAGCCAAGATCGAGAAGCATCGCGATGAGTTGGCAGGCATCATGATTACTTACCCCTCAACTCACGGGGTTTTCGAGCACGAGGTCACCGACATCTGCGACGCGGTCCACGCGGCTGGCGGTCAGGTGTACGTCGACGGCGCCAACCTGAATGCGCTCGTCGGTCTGGCTCGCCCCGGCCAATTCGGTGGCGACGTCTCGCACCTGAACCTGCACAAGACCTTCTGCATCCCGCACGGCGGTGGCGGCCCCGGCGTCGGACCGGTCGCCGTTCGCGAGCACCTCGCTCCCTTCCTGCCGAGCAACCCGCTGGCCACTGAGCTGCCGCAGACGGGGATCACGATCTCGGCGGCGCCCTATGGCTCGGCGTCGATCCTGCCCATCACGTACGCCTACATCGCGATGATGGGGGCGGAAGGTTTGCGCTCGGCGACGCTTACGGCGATCGCCTCCGCCAACTACATCGCTCGTCGCCTACAGGACTACTACCCGGTGCTGTACACGGGCGAGGGCGGCTGGGTCGCTCACGAGTGCATCCTCGACCTGCGTGAGCTGACGAAGGACACCGGCGTCTCGGTCGACGACGTCGCAAAGCGTTTGGCAGACTACGGTTTCCACGCACCGACGATGAGCTTCCCGGTGGCTGGCACCTTGATGGTGGAGCCAACCGAAAGCGAGAACCTCGCCGAGATCGACGCGTTCATCGACGCGATGATCGCAATCCGCGGTGAAATTGACAAGGTTGCCGATGGCACCTGGACCGTCGACGACAACCCCCTCGCAGGTGCCCCGCACACCGCTGAATCGCTGGTAGGGGAATGGAACCACGGCTACGACCGACTCGTCGCCGTCTACCCGAACGGACTGCCTTCGTCGGGTGCCCGTCCGAAGGTGTGGCCGTCGGTCCGCCGCATCGACGGAGCCTTCGGCGACCGCAACCTCGCTTGCAGTTGCCCGCCGATCTCGGCTTTCGCCGAGTAACGCCCGTCGACCGTCCCTTTTCTGTCACGACGCGACGGTCGTACGTCGACCAGACCGTCACCGATCACCTCGATTGGTGACGGTCTGGTTGTTTCGTGACAGAAAAGGGAGAAGCGCGGAGCGCGAAAACGGTGAGAAATCGGGTCTCATTGAGTCTGGCGGTAGGCCGCATACGGGGTTAGGATCACCGAATCCGATCGGAGGCTGCAATGTCAAAAGTCCGGGTGCACAATCTGCACATCTCGCTCGACGGATTCAGTGCTGGCGACTTCGTCACCTTCGACAAACCCATGGGGGACGCCCGGAGCCTGTTCGCCTATTTCGATGGACGAGTAATCGATGGCGTGCACCACATCGACGACCCCATCACGGCCGATCGCCTCATCATCAGCGGGTGGAGTCAGGGAATTGGCGCGGAAATTATGGGCCGTAAGAAGTTCGGTCCACAGACCGGTCCATGGCGGAGTGAGGACGACTGGCGAGGATGGTGGGGTGACGCGCCACCGTTCGGGACCTCGGTGGTGGTATTGACGCACTATCCGCGGGACCCCATCGAGTTCGACAACGGAACGGTCTTCCACTTCTTCGACGGCACCCCGGAACAGACGCTCGCGTTCACACGGGATCTCGCTGGTGACGGCGATATTCGCCTCGGCGGAGGTCCCTCGTCAGTCCGCGACTTCCTCCACGCTGGCCTCGTTGACTTCATGCACCTGATCTTCGTCCCCACGGTCCTGGGGACCGGGGTCTCGATCTGGGACGGGTCCGCAGACTTGCAGAAATCCTTCGACATCGAATCGATCACCACCGGGACCGGACTTACCCACCAGTTCTGGAACCGAAAATAGTAACCGCAGATGACAGCGCGGCGGCTGAGGGAAGATCGGATCCGCTGCTAGAGCGTCGCTGCCGGGTAGACGATCTTGTTTACCGAAATGGCCGCCTCGGGTGCGGGTTGCGGCATCGGATCGGTGACGGCGTCGAACGCTACCGTTGCCGTAGGCGCGGGGAGCGGGCCGGGGCCACGGAAACCGAGCTTCGTGAGAGTTTCCATCTGCATCGGCTTGCGGGCGTAGGTGAAGAACTCGGCCACGGCGTCACTAGCGTGGGCCGGAATCAATTCGCTGGCCAACTTGATGAACGGGTAGTCGGCGACCGGCGTCTGCCCCTTGGGTGCGACGACGGCGACCTTTGCGGCTTGATCGTCCTTAGTGATCACGTAGAGATGTTGTTCGGTAACCGGGACTGCGCGTACCGGCGTATCGGACGGATCGGTCGTTTCGGCGATAGATTTCACCGCAGCGTCGATTGACCCGTCGCCGACGCTCGGCGGGGCCGACATCATCTGATTGAGCGCATTGACGACCTCGGGCGACGTTGCTTGCTGCGGGGTCAGTGCCTCGGTAGCGCCAGTGGTGGCTGCGGCGATGGCCTGTCCAGCGAGTGCGGTGGCGTCAGATTGCGGCCCATTGGGCATCGCGATCCGCAACGATCCCCACGACCGCTTCCCGAAATCAGCTAGTGAATTGGCACGGGTCTGTGCGGGTAAGTCCGACCACGCGAGGTTGCCGTCAATCGCTTTAGCGATCTCCGGTTCCATTGCCAGGCGCACCGGCGACGACACCAGCGACTCCGGATTGCCTTGCAGCAAACCAGCATTGGTTGTTTGCAAGGCGGACGACCAGATGGCTGACTCGGGTACCCAGGCTGCGGGGAAGGCGCCGAAGGCATTGGCATCCCACGTTTTGGCCGTCAGTCCTTCCAAGGTGGCACGGGCATCGGCCGGTCGAACATCGATCGTGATGCAGTGGTCGCGCACCACCGGTTTGGTCGCGTTGAAACTCTTCGCGATCTCTTGGAGTCCAGGTGCCAACGCGGGATCTGCGACGACCGAAACGGTTGCGGCTCCCTCGAGGCAACTGCCAGCGGCGACGGGTTGCTCATTGTCGATTCGGTCGCCGAGCAGGGACCACGATGTGACCGCACCTGCGATCAGAATGATGGCCAGCAACGTCCCGACGAGCGGACGGCTAACAAGTTGCCGACGTCGATCCCCCGCGTTGTGCCGACCCCGATTTTGGTTTGCCACTGATCGTCCTCCTCCGGCGATTCGTGTCATGCCCGGCAGGTGCACTCGAGCCCGGACCGAGTTTCGGCCCGGGCTCGAGTGCAGTACACCTACTCGTGTATATCAGGCGTTACCGCTTTTTAGGCGTTGGCAGCCTTGAACTCGCGACGCGCCGCGTGCAGCAGCGGTTCGGTGTACCCGCTAGGCTGCGTTGCTCCCTGCAAAACTAGGTCCTTGGCGGCCTGGAAAGCGATGTTGCCGTCGAAGTTCGGTGCCATCGGACGGTACAGCGGATCGTCGGCGTTCTGGCGGTCGACGACCGGAGCCATGCGCTCCAGCGCAGCGACAACATCGGCCTCAGTGACGATGCCGTGGCGAATCCAGTTGGCGAGCAACTGGCTGGAGATGCGCAGCGTGGCGCGGTCTTCCATCAGCGCGACGTCGTGGATGTCGGGGACCTTGGAGCAGCCGACACCGTGATCGATCCAGCGCACCACGTAGCCGAGGATCGACTGGCAGTTGTTGTCCAGTTCCTCGCGCTTTTCTTCCTCGGTCCAGTTCGGGTTCGCCGAGAGCGGGATGGTGAGGATGTCGTCGACGTTCGCCGGGTCTCGCTTGGCGATGTCGTTCTGACGCTCGAAGACGTCGACCTCGTGGTAGTGCAGGGCGTGCAGGGTGGCTGCGGTCGGTGACGGCACCCAGGCGGTGTTGGCGCCGGCCTTCGGATGACCAATTTTCTGTTCAAGCATGTCGGCCATCAGATCGGGCATGGCCCACATGCCCTTACCGATTTGCGCCTTGTGCTGGAGGCCAGCGTGCAACCCGGTGTCGACGTTCGAATCCTCGTACGCGTTGAACCAGGTTTGGCCCTTGATCTCGGCCTTGCGAACGAAGGGTCCCGCCTCCATGGAAGTGTGGATTTCGTCTCCGGTGCGGTCCAGGAAGCCGGTGTTGATGAACACGACTCGCTCGGCCGCTGCCTTGATAGCGGCGGCAAGGTTCACCGAAGTGCGGCGCTCCTCGTCCATGATGCCGACCTTGATGGTGTTCGCGGGCAGACCGAGAACCTCTTCGACGCGGCCGAACAGTTCACTGGTGAAAGCAACCTCGTCGGGACCGTGCATCTTGGGCTTCACGATGTAAATCGATCCGGTCCGTGAATTCTGCAGGCCGTCGGCGCTCATGCCGTGGATGCCGATCGCCGAGGTTACGAGGGCGTCGAGAATGCCTTCGGGGACCTCGTTGCCGTTGGCGTCGAGGATGGCTGGGTTGGTCATCAGGTGGCCGACGTTGCGGACGAACAGCAGGCTTCGGCCGTGCAGTTCCACCTCGCCGGTGCCATCCGGGCTGGTGTAGACCCGGTTGGGGTTCAGGGTGCGAGTGAAGGACTTTCCGCCCTTGCTAACCTCTTCGGCGAGATCGCCCTTATTGAGCCCCAGCCAGTTGTGGTAGCCGAGCACCTTGTCATCAGCGTCGACCGCGGCAACGGAATCCTCGAAGTCCATGATCGTGGTGACGGCCGACTCAACGGCGACGTCCTTGACGCCAGCAGCGTCGGTGGCACCGATGGGGGAGTTAGCGTCGATCTGGATTTCCAGGTGCAGTCCGTGGTGACGGAGCAGGATGCCGGTGGGTGCCGACGGCTCACCGGTGTAGCCGGCAAAGGCGGTCGGGTCAGCGAACGTGGTGGTCTGACCGTCGCCGAAGGCGGCAACAACGTCGCCGTCAACGACCGTGTAGGAGGTGACGTCGGCATGGCTGCACTGCTCCAGCGGCACCGCCTTGTCGAGAAAGGCCTTGGCGAAGGCGATGACCTTGTCGCCGCGAACCTTGTTGTACGAACTGCCCTTTTCCGCACCGCCGGTCTCTGGAATGGCATCGGTGCCGTACAGCGCGTCGTACAGCGAACCCCAGCGCGCATTGGAGGCATTCAATGCGAAGCGGGCGTTGAGGATTGGCACCACAAGCTGCGGGCCGGGAACGTTGGTGATCTCTTCGTCGACGTTGGCCGTCGTGATCTGGAAATCATCGGGCACCGGCACCAGGTAGCCGATTTCCTGGAGAAAGGCCTTGTACTCGGCGAAGTCGAAGTCCTTGTGGTCGCGGTGCCAGGCGTCGATCTTGGTCTGGAGTTCTTCGCGAACATCGAGCAGTTCGCGGTTTCGGGGAGCGAGGTCGTTGATTACGGCCGCTGCGCCCGCCCAAAACTTCTCGGGGTCTACTCCCGTACCGGGGAGGGCCTCATTGTTGACGAAGTCGTACAGGACTGTGGCAACCTGCAGTCCGTTGACGGTGACGCGATCGGTCATGGCAACCTTTCCTTAGCGAGTACTTAACTACTCGAAACTCCATATGCGAGGTCCGGGGACCCCAATTTTTTGGAACGTTGACTGTGTGCCGACTAGCTCCGGCGACAGCCCGCCCAACAATTATCCATGGTACAAGGGGTTACTGGCCAGTATCTCCGGGACTCTGCGGTATGTGACGAGCATCGTCAGGTCCCGTGACTTTGCTAGCCGTTACACCCGGTGGGTGGAATCCCGGAGATCGCCGATAAACGATTCGGCGAGATCTGCCAGGGTGAGGACTCCGGTTATCGTGCCGCCTTCGTCAACCACGGCACCCAAGTGAGCACTGGCGCGCCGCAAGATCACCGTCGCTTCGTTCAGCGGCATCGTCGAACGAATCTTGGGTAGCGGTCGAATCTGGTCGACGCCGATCAACGAGTCGGGGCCCACCGTCTCATCGAGGATGTCGTCGAGGACATCCTTGATGTGGAGGTAGCCGATGAAGGAGCCATCAAGGCCCAGCACGGGGAACCGGGAAAAGCCCGTTTCGCGGACGGCGCTTTCAACCGACCCGAGGCTCGGACCCAAACCACCCGTTGCGGCATCGAGTTGGACGTTCACGCTCCGGACGGCCGTCAACGGAATCATGACTTCTGACGCTGTTCGTTCGACGGTCGTCAACGCGCGTGTGAGTCGTTCGTGCTCTTCGGCGTCGAGCAGACCGAGTTCACGCGATTCACCAATCATCGACGCGAGTTCGGTTTCGTTGACGGTAGTAGCCAACTCATCCTTGGGCTGCACGCCAGCCAACCGTAAGGCCAGGTTGGCGGTCCAGTTATAGAACCCGATCAGCGGACGTACTAACCGCATGAACCACAGGTGCGTCGGCACCAACAGCATCGCAACCTTTTCCGGACCGGCCAGGGCGATGTTCTTCGGAACCATTTCGCCGAGCAGGATGTGGAGTATCACGACGATCGCGAGGCCGATCGCGAAGGCAATCGGGTGCAGGAGTCCTTCCGGGACATTCATCCATTCCAACGGGCTGCTGATGAGGTGCGCGATCGCCGGTTCTGCGACACGTCCCAGCAGGATTGAACAGATAGTGATGCCCAGCTGAGAACCAGCCAGCATCAGCGATAAATGCTCGGACGCCGAGATCACGGTTCGGGCGCGTTTCTTGCCGCCTTCTTCGAGCGCGACCAGGCGGTCGCGTCGAGCCGCGATCAGCGAGAACTCGGCCGCCACAAAAAATGCATTGGCGGCCAACAGTACCACGGCCAGCATGATGCCCCAGATATCACCCACGTCGATCTCCGCTCTGGTTCGTCTCTGGCGGTACCGCCGACTGCGTGCCGTTGATAATGGTCATCCAAACTTTGTCGACGCGCCGCTGATCCATCTGGACGACGGTGGCCCGCCACTGCGGTTCAGGGTCGTCGTGCATCAAACTGCCCGCCGTTTCGTGCTGGGGAAGGTCCACGATGTCGCCGGTTCGCGGAATCCGGCCGAGCTGGAACATGATGAGGCCGCCAAGAGTTTCGTACGAACCCTCGGGTGCGCGATAGCCGATCGCGGTCTTGACCTCGTCCAGTCGCAAGAGCCCGGAACACCGGTAGCCGTTGCCGACGGGCGTTACGTCGGATTCTTCGACGTCGTGTTCGTCGGTCACATCGCCAAGAATCTCTTCGACGAGATCCTCTGAGGTCACCAGTCCCGCAGTACCGCCGTATTCGTCGATCACCACGCACACTTCCAAACCGCTGGAAGAAATGCGATCCATGAGTGAATCCCCGTCCAAACTGTCCGGAACTCGGGTCACCGGGCGGGCGAGCGAACGCAGCGATGTGGTCGCCAGGCTTTGCGGGGGGAGCGTAAATGCCTGCTTGATGTGCACGACGCCCACCAGGTTGTCGAGATCGCCAGCCTCAGCGATGAGGAATCGAGAGTGCCCCGTGCGCGATGCCGCCGAGATGAGGTCGCGGACCGAGTCGTTAGGCTCGAGCGATTCGATGCGAACGCGCGGTGTCATCAAGTCTTCGGCTGAGAGGTCGCCAAACCGTAGCGAACGGTCGATCAGCATGGCGGTGTCGGGGTCGAGTGCCCCGCGCAGTGCCGAATTATGAACCAGCGCAGCAAGTTCCGCGGCCGAGCGGGCTGAGCCCAACTCTTCGGTCGGCTCGATGCCGAGACGTCGGACCAGCGCATTCGCCGAATTGTTGAGACCGTTGATGGCGATCCTAAAGAATGCCGAAAACATCGACATGGGCGACGCGGTGGCACGCGCCACCGCCAGGGGCTTCGCGATGGCGAGATTCTTCGGGATCAACTCGCCGAGCACCATCGACAGCGACGTCGCGATGATTAGTGCCAATGCCAGCGAGACGCCGGAGATAGTGCTCTCGGGAACCCGCATCGCGCTCAACATCGGGTCGAAGAGTTTCGCCAGTACCGGTTCGGCGATATAACCGGTGACCAGAGTGGTGATCGTGATACCGAGTTGCGCGCCCGAAAGTTGAAACGACAGCGAACGGTGCGCGCGATCGACGGCGTGTGCACGCCGATCATTACGGCTCGCGACGTCGGCCGCGATCGTTGATCGTTCAAGCGCGGTCAGCGAAAACTCGCCCGCGACGAACAGCGCGGTGCCCAACGTCAGGGCGATGAAACCGGCCAGACTCAGAACAATGATGAGGATTTCCACGAGGGTCGATCACCATCCGCCCGGGAGCGGGCGGCCTTCGGCGAATCCAGCGGCCGACTGTACGCCCAAAACCACGTGGTCATGAAGCTGCTGCAGCGTGGTAGCTCCCACGTAGGTGGCGGTGCTTCGGACACCCGAACATATGTGGTCAATCAAATCTTCAACTCCGGGTCGGTCGGGATCGATGCGGATACGCGAGGAGGAGATGCCCTCCTCGAAGAGTGACTTGCGGGCGAGGTCGTAGGCGGCGTCGCCCGCTGACCGCGCGGCGACAGCCCGTTTGGAGGCCATTCCGAAGCTGACTTTATATTCGCCGGTAGCGTCGCTATGCAGGTCGCCGGGAGATTCGTAGGTCCCCGCGAACCACGATCCGACCATCGCATTCGAGGCGCCCGCAGCGATGGCAAGTGCGACATCTCGCGGATGACGGATGCCGCCGTCGGCCCACACCGCGGCGCCGTGTTCACGTGCGGCGGTCGCACATTCGGCGACCGCGGAAAACTGCGGTCGGCCGACGCCCGTCATCATGCGGGTGGTGCACATGGCACCGGGTCCGACGCCAACCTTGATGATCGAAGCGCCCGCGTCGATTAAGTCAAGCGCACCGCGTGCGGATACGACGTTCCCCGCAGCGAGCGGAACCCCGAGGTCGGCTTTCGCGATCGCCGACAGCGCCGTCAACATCTTCTCTTGGTGGCCATGTGCGGTATCGACGACGAGGAGGTCGGCACCGGCGTCGACGAGTGCCCGAGCTTTACCGACGACGTCGCCATTGATGCCGACCGCCGATGCGATTCGCAATCGGCCAGCGGCATCGACGTTGGGCTGATAGATGCCAGCTCGCAATGCCCCCAGGCGGGTGAGGACACCAACCAGTGCGCCTTCGTCGTCGGTCAGCACCGCCAGGTCCGCATTCGCTTCGACGAGCACATCGAAGACCTGGCGTGGATCAGTGTCGGCAGGCAGCGTTACTGGGATCGGCAGTGCATTCGACCCAAGATCGGTGAACAGGTCGATGTCGTGGCCGGGTAGTGCGCGCGGCACCAAGCCGATCGGGACGCGATGGTCGTCCACGACGACAGCTACACCGTGGGAGCGTTTCGGGATTAGTGCCTGAGCATGTGCCATGAGATCCGAAGCCGTCAGGACTACCGGTGTTTCGGCCACTAGGCTCCGCGATTTTACGTAGGCAATGGTGCTGGCCGCGGCGTCGATCGGTACGTCTTGGGGGAGCACCACGAGGCCACCTCGTCGGGCCACTGTCTCTGCCATCCGCTTTCCAGCAATTGCCGTCATGTTGGCGACGACCAATGGGATTGTGGTGCCGGAGCCGTCGTTCGTAGACATGTCGACGTCAAAGCGCGACGCGACCGCCGAACGGTTGGGCACAACGAATACATCGTCGTAGGTGAGATCGTGGTGCGGCGAGTGGCCTTCGAGGAATCGCATGTCAATAGCCTTTCGCAGCGGACTCGTGCACGTCAGGAATGGGCGATCAACCGACTCAATTCGGTGAGCCACGGGATCGCGACGGCGAGCGTCGGAATCACGAGAATCGCAGCTGCCAGCAAGTAGGCCGTCGCGGAGAGATGAAAGCCCGGCTTCACGTAGCCGAGGCGGCGAATGCGGATTACCGTGGTCGGTCCGCCGACCGCCATGGCACCACTTGGCGCGACCGCATCAACGCACGCAACGAGGGCGCGCCCGACGGTTGTGGGAGTGGTGGCGCGGGCAGCCTGATCGTCGGCGAGGGCCTCAGCAAGCAACTCCACCGCACCGAGCGCCGATTTCGATCGGACAAATCGGGGGAAGGCTTCGTGGGCGGCGATGAAGGCTTCCAGAACCAGGTCGTGGCGGGCACGCAGGTGGGCGCGCTCATGGGCAATAACGGCGGCAAGCTCGGCATCGTCGAGCCGGCCCAGAATGCCTTCACTGAGAACAACCCGACGGCGAAGCCCGGGCAGGCAGTAGGCGAGCGGTGCGGGGACGTCGAGAATGCGGATGTCGCGGCCGTTCTCGCGACTGCGCCCCACGTTGTCGACAAGGTCGATGAGCGCGCGGTGCGCGTTGCGACGGGCGCGGGTGCGGATGCCGACACGAACGACGGTGTACATCAGGCGGGCACCGACAACGAGGGTGAGGATAAAGACGGTCACATAGACCGTCCACATGACGATGCCCAAGCGCTCAATCTCGGCGAACGGGTTGCTGGTGGGCGTTCCGTCGGCTCCGGGTGCCAGCAAGTTGGCTGCGATCGCGAGCCCGGTACTGAAAGCCGAGAGGACGGCGGCCAGAGCGATAGATTGCCAGAGCGTCATTGCCGCGCGTGGAGCGTGCAGTGGCCATGTGGCGCGAGAAAGTGCCGCCGGAATCGGGCCGACCAAAGCGATGGTGAGGATGCCGAACAGCAGTGCGGTCATCGGCCTTCCTCAGCTAGTCAGAGTCGGTATTAAGCGGTCGTCGGTATTTTATGCGGGATCGGGATTTCTCGCTGCGGTTAGCGGTGGCTGGTGCGCCCGGCCTCGAGTTCATCTAGGGCTTCGCGGAGTGCCGCGGCCTCATCTGCGCCGACTCGTCCAACGAATGAGACGAGTGCTGCATGGCGTGAGCCCGGAGCATCGGTGCTGGTGAGCGCTTCGACCATGAGGTTGGCGACCAGATCCTCTCGAGGGGAGGTTGCCTTGTACTGGTGTGCGCGATCGTCGCGGATCTGGGTGACCAGGCCCTTCTTGGTGAGACGCTGCAGTACGGTCATGACGGTGGTGTAGGCAAGCGTGCGATTGGCAGCGAGTTCAGCGTGAACCTGGCGCACCGTCTGCGGTGTCGCCGAAGCCCACAACGTGTCCATCACGGCACGTTCGAGATCGCCCAATCCATTCATCTTCTTCATTCTACGTCGCTTCCCGGTAATAGCCGATTTATGCCAGTGGAGGGGTGTGAATCCTCGGCCTCTTGCGGTCTTTGCTGAATGTTCGGCTGTCTATGGGTCCAACGTCCTACGACGCTCCGTAGTTCCCGATTCGCGGAATGGTTGTCCAGGTCACATCCGGACCGGACGGGATCTTTGGAAAGGGCCACACTGTTGACAGTGGAATTAAGGGTAGCCTACGGTAATTATCAAGGATCGCGTGAGTGTCCTGAGGGCTGCAGAGACCCCCGGTCCGCGACGACGGCCCCCGCGTTCAGCAACTGACCGCGGGGGCCGCCGACGTTCCCTGGCCCTTCCCACCGCGCCCCGGCACACGCGGTGCGGTCCGGAAGTGGCAATGTGCACGGTATGGAAAACGCAGATCACGCAATTGACGTCACTCAGGCTCGAGGCTTCGACAAATTTCTGGGGTTTACCGTGAGCCACGCCGACGGCGATGGAATCCGGGGGACCATGGAGATCACCGAGAATCACCTACAGCCGTTCGGATTGACGCACGGCGGTGTGTACTGCGCGCTCGCCGAAAGCGCCGCCAGCATTAGCGGCTTCTGCTGGTTGCAAGAAACCGGTATCGGCGGCACTGCGGTCGGTGCCAACAACTCCACCGATTTCCTGCGGTCGGCGACCAGCGGAACACTGTCGGTGTCGACGACGCCAATCCATCGAGGGCGCCGCCAGCAGCTGTGGCAGATCGACATCACCGGTGATGATGGCAAGCTCGTCGCGCAATCGCGAGTGCGCCTGCAGAACATTCCGATGCCGACACTGCCAGCCGAGTAGTCCGTCTCCGACGGTCCTGTTCGAATGACTGCGGTCCCCGACAGCTTTCGCTATCGGGGACCGCAGTCATTCCGGCTGATGTGCGCCGAAGGCTAGTCCGTCGACTCTTTCAGGACCTTTTCTTCCACCAGAGCTTCGTCGATGACGATCTCATCGGTGGTTGTGGCCTTTGCTGCCTTGGCCGCGGCGTGCTGGGTATCCGCGGCCTCTTTAGCCTGAGCCTGTGCGGCGGCAGCTTCCGCTCGCGCCGCATCCGCCAGGCGCAGGCGGTCCACATACGACAACTCTGTCAGGGCGGACCGCGCATAGACCTGCTGCTCGGTCACCGCGAGTTGGGTGCGGCCACGCGAGGAGAACGCAAAGAACCAGTTGATGAAGGTGTTGAGGCGATTGCGGAAGCCCACCATGTACACCAGGTGCAGGGCGAGCCAGCCGAGCCACGCGATGTACCCTTCGGTCTCGAACTTCCGTTTGGTACCGGGAATCGGCACCTGCATGACGGCGCTGAACCGGGACACCGTCGCCATCGAACCCTTATCGAAGTAGCTGAACGGCTTGCGTTGCTCGGGTGTCTGGCCCTTACGAATCTCGGCGAGGATCGCGTCGGCTGCGTACCTGCCACCTTGGATTGCGCCCTGTGCCACGCCAGGCACATTCTCGACGGCCATCATGTCGCCGACAACGAAGATATTCGGGTAGCCGGGAATCGCCAGATCGGGGCCCACCTTGACGCGACCCGCCCGGTCGAGTTCCACTCCGGTCTGATCGTTGAGAACCTTGCTAAGCGAGGATGCCTGCACGCCAGCCGACCACACCTTGCATTGGCTCAAGATCCGACGCGTGCTGCCGTCTTTGTCCTTGACCGTGAGGCTATCGTAATCGAGGTCGGTGACCATCGCGCCAAGCTGAACGTCGATCCCCATGCCTTCGAGGCGTTGTTTGGCCTTCTGGCCCAATTTGGGACCGAACGGGCCCAACACGGCCGACGCGGCGTCGAGCAAGATGACATTGGCGTCGGCGGGATCAATGTTCCGGAAGGATCCTTCCAACGTCTTGGCGCTCATCTCGGCGATTTGGCCAGCCAACTCCACGCCGGTCGGACCTGCGCCGATGACGACGAAAGTCAGCAATTTGCGCTGCTCGGCCGGATCGTTCGATAGTTCGGCCTGTTCAAACGCGCCGATGATGCGGCCGCGCAACTCGAGGGCATGGTCGATGGTCTTCATTCCGGGCGCGTACTCGGCGAAGCGGTCGTTGCCGAAGTACGACTGGTCGGCACCGGCGGCCACGATGAGGTCGTCGTAGTACGTTTCGGTGACGCGCTCGAGCAACTGGGAGCGAACCGTCTGGGTCTTCACATCGATGTCGAATACCTCACCGAGGAGAACGCGAGCGTTCTTCTGCTTTCGCAAAATTACGCGCGTGGCCGGAGCGATTTCACCCTCGGCAACGATCCCGGTGGCCACTTGGTAGAGCATCGGTTGAAACAGGTGATGGGTGGTCTTTGCGATCAGCGTGATGTCAACGTCTGCCTTCTTGAGACGCTGCGCCGCAAAAAGTCCGCCGAAACCCGAGCCGATGATCACTACCTGGCGGCGACGCCGCAAGCTGGTGGCAGGGCTGCTGGTCATGGATGCGCTCCTGGGTGCTCGTTCATGTGGCAAAAGCCTCGTGGGTTGGTTCGGTGTCGAAAATGCTGCAATGGGAACTTCTGTGCCAACGGTAGTACGCCAGCGTTACGCGGTCATCCCGGCGGTGCCGGGTCGCAGTCGATGCCGTCCCGGCGGCGGGTGCTTTCGGCCCGCTTCCTGAGGGAGTGCATGCGATGGGCCTCGATTGCGGCGCCAATTGGCACGCAAGACCTCGTATTCCACCTCGCTACCGGTGAAGCCGTCGTCGAATTGTTCGCGCCGGAGATGCTCGGTAGCCAGTCGCATGCCTAGCTTCTGCATCACCCGCTGCGAGCGGATGTTGTCGGGGTGGGTGCTCGCAAAGATGCGTTCGGTGTCGGTGGCGGTGAACGCGAAGGCCATGAGGGCCGAAGCCGCCTCGGTAGCCAGTCCGCGGTGCCATGACGAGCGTTGCAGACGGTAGCTGAGTTCGAGTTCGATCAGTGCCGAATGCCGGGGGAGTCGAAGCCACACCCAGCCGGCAAACTGATCGGAGCGACGGTCGAACGCGACCCAAAGGCCGGTGTCGTGGTCGCGGAATTGTGCCTGCGAGCGGGGAATCACCCAGTCGACGATCGTTGACTGGGGCGTGGGCTCACCGCCGCTCACAAACCGCATTACTTCGCGGTCGGAATCGAGCCGTTGAAGCAAATTGGCATCGTCAACAGCTACCGGTCGAAGCCGAAGTCGTCTGGTGCCGATGTCCACTCGGCGAGTGTATCGGCGACCCCTGACAATCTGCCAGGACTTGCTCAGCTTCGGCGAGGCGACGGGCGGAGCTTGGGGTGAACTGGTGAACGGCGGTGTGTGGGTCCCGGCGATCGGGAATGTCAGACCCGGGCGATATGGTGCAGCCATGTCCGAAACACCGTATGTGGTCGAGATCCAATTGCGCTGGGGCGACATGGATCCCCTTAACCACATCAACAATGTGCATTACGCACGCATTGTTGAAGAAGCCCGCGTGCGCGCCATGCGCGATTGGTTCACCGCTGCCGATCGCGAGTTCTCGATGCTCATTGCTCGGCAAGAGATCGAGTTCGTTACGCCATTGCTGTACAGCCCTGATTCCGCGCTCGTAGAAATCTGGGTATCGAGAATGGGAACCAAGTCGTTCGATTTTGGCTACCGCATCAAGTCTGCCGAAGGCGAAACGTGCGCACTCGCTGAAACCACCTGCGCCGTGGTCGATCCCGCCACCGGACAACCCGTAGTTATCGCGGAGGCCGCACGTCGCTACCTAGAAAACCAAATGGGACCGGAAGTGGAGTTCCGGCGACGTCGATGATCGGCACGCACGAGTAGAAACCTGGATCGAGGGGGACGCCACGATGCTCATCGTTAACCGTGCCGAACAGTCGGGTGCCTTGGTCGACGCGCTCGCGGAGTCACTTCGGATGCCGCTGGCCGACCCCATGCAGACGGAGATTGTCGCCGTACCTGAACGGGGAGTGGAACGATGGCTCCGACAGCAGTTAGCGCTGCGGATCGGGACCGGTGCCACAGCGGATGACGGAATCGCCGCCAATATCTCCTTCGACTCGCCACAGGTGCTACTCCGACAAGTGCTCGCTGGGATCACTACTGACCCAGATGCCGCGGAGAGCTGGTTCTCCGACCAGCTTCGGTGGCCAGTTTTGCGTGTCCTCGACGCCAATATCGACGACCCTGCGCTCGCTGTCCTGGCCATGCATCTGCAGCGTGACAGCGTTGGCGGTGGGCGTCGGCTCTCGACGGCATCCACGATCGCCGGCCTCTTCAGTTCGTACGGCTGGCAACGTCCGACAATGATCGCCGAATGGTCGCGCGGCCTTGATACCGACGGTGCCGGCGGTGAATTGGCTGAGCACCTCGCTTGGCAGCCGTGGTTGTGGCGCCTCGTCCGTGAGGAAGTGGGGCATCCACACCTTGCCGAGGATCTTCCGGCTGTCACCGAGCGGCTCCGCGACAATGCCAGCGCCGTCGACTTGCCGTCCCGGTTCGCTCTTTTTGGCCCCACCCGCATCCCGCAGACCCTGTTTACGGTTCTGCATTCGCTTGCCAACCAGCGAGAAGTGTCGCTGTACTTGCCGCACCCATCGCCCGCCCTGTGGAACCAGGTAGCGAGCGGTGCGCCCGCCACGCCAATCCGGCGGCGCACGCAACGTCTGGCTCCGCGGCTATCTCACCCGTTACTGGCGAGCCTGTCCCGCGACGTGCAAGAACTCCAGGAAGTCCTCCTCCCAACACATTTGGCCGGTGCCGATCGCAGTCGGCACCTCCAGACTGGACCGGCCGAGGCCGCCACCGTCTTGACTGCGCTCCAGGACGGCATCCGTCGGGACGACCCCGGGCCGGCCGTGGCATTGACGGAACTCAGTGGTTCCGACGGCAGCGTCGAAGTGCATGCATGTCACGGTGCGGGTCGTCAGGTGGAAGTGCTCCGCGATCGACTCCTGCATCTGTTCAACGCCGACCCCACCCTGGAACCACGTGATGTCCTCATCATGTGCCCGGATGTGGAGACCTTTGCACCGCTCATCGGCGGTGTCTTCGGGCAGTCGGGCCTCGGTCGCGACCATCCCGCCTTTTCGCTTCGAGTGCGGCTCGCTGACCGAGGACTCCGTTCCCAGAACGCTGTCCTCGATGTCGTCGCCCGAATTCTGGACCTGGCGGCAGGTCGCGTGCGGGCGGGGGACCTGCTGGACCTTGTCAGTGCCGAACCGGTCCGGCACCGTTTCAATTTCTCCGTCGAGGACATCGACGCGATAACCGGGTGGGTGCAGCGTTCGGGTATTCGGTGGGGCATCGACGATGCTGGACGCACACGGTTCGGGCTCGGGGGATTCCCCCAGGGCACCGTCCAGAGCGGTCTCGACCGAATTCTGCTCGGGGTGGTCGCGGAAGAGGCCGAGAATGAATGGCTTGCAACAGCATTGCCACTATCGGGAATCGACTCCACCGACACCGACCTCGCAGGTCGATTCGCGGAATTTGCTCAGCGGACAGCGTCCCTCCTTCAGCGGGTCTCGCAACGGCACAGTGCACCCGAGTGGTCATCCCTGCTCCTGGAAATCGTCGACCTTCTCACCGACACCACCTCGGACACCGAGTGGCAGCGGGCACAGGCGGTCGGCATGGTCACCGAAACACTCACCGTTCCCGAGGGCGCGGAACCGTCCGAGTTGGAGCTTGGCGACCTTCGGGACCTGATGTCGCAGCTGGTTCAGGCACGACCCACGAGATCAAACTTTTGCACCGGCGAACTCACCGTCTGCTCAATGGTGCCAATGCGTTCGGTACCGCATCGGGTGATCGTTGTCCTCGGGATGGACAGCGGGGCATTCCCCCGCTCGTCTGCAATCGACGGCGATGACATTCTGCAGGTGGCGCCGATGGTTGGGGAGCGCAACGTGCGCGACGAAGATCGTCAGACCTTCCTTGATGCCATTGGTGCCGCCACCGAGAATCTGTTGGTGTTCTACTCGGGTGCCAACCCGTTGACCGGGGCCCAGACGCCGCCAGCAGTGGTGGTCTCCGAACTCCTCGATGCAGTTCGCAACACCCTGGGAATCGCGCCGGGGCAACCGGTCCCAGTGCTGCACCGACACAGCTTGCATGCCTTCGACGAACAGAACTTCGCCCACGACGACAGCGCCGTACCGGGATCTGTACCGTTCAGCTTCGACCGCGACCTTCTTCCCGCCGCGCGCTCGTTGAGCGTGCTCACCCGATCCGGGGATCGGGGGCGGCCACCGCCGGTCATCGCCGATGAGAAACTCTCTCGCGTCGACGTCACCGGAGACGTCGATCTGGACGACTTGATCTCGTTCTTCGCCGCACCTGTGGAGGGCTACGCACGCCAGCGACTCGGCGTCGGGCTGCCCGACGCCGCAGATGCGCACAGTGATGAACTGGCGGTCAGTCTCGACGGACTGGAGAAATGGGGCGTTGGCAATCGTTATCTGACTGCCCTCCTCAACGGCGCGGATGGAACTGCCGCGCAGGGTGCCGAGCTTCGTCGAGGCACCCTGCCGCCGTTTGCCTTTGGCGCACGCGAGTTTGCCCCGATACGCGACAAGGCCCGTGCCGTGGCGACCGCAGCGGAGGGATACCGCAGCGATTCGGCCGATGCCATCGACGTCCGTGTTCGACTTCCCGAGGGCCGCAGACTGTACGGCACGGTAGGGGATGTGTTTTCCCGGCGACTGGTTCCGGTCAGCTATTCACGATTGGCGCCAAAGCATCGACTGGCGGCGTGGATTCGACTCCTGGCCATGGCGGCGGGCTCGGACAACCCGGCGTCCGAGGCGATCATCATCGGTAGCGCATCGGGCCGCTACCCGTCGGCCAAAGTGAGCCGCCTGCGAGCGCCAGACAATGCCGCCGATATCCTGACCGCGCTCGTCGCGATTCGCGACGTAGGGCTTTCGGCACCGATCGGCCTCACTCTTGATGCCGCGGAAGCCGCTGCCTCGGAGTTTCTGCGGACCGATTCAGACTTCAAAGCCTTGCGGCGTGCCCGGTTTACCTACGGCAAGTCGTATTCGGACGCCAACCGGTATGCGGGACTGGTGTTCCACGGCGACCCGGACGCGGACGTGGGCTTTGACGTGCTCATTAACGCCGTCCCGAACCTCACCCAGTTGGCGGAAGTGGCGGACACGCTGCCCGGCGACGAGACGACGAACATGTACGTGAGGCTCGCCACCATCCTGTTCGGACCGCTGCGCTCGCACGAGGAGGATCGATGACCGCCACCGGCACCGATCATGCTGCCGCCTTCGACCTGACCGCACCGCTGCCTCAGGACACCCTGGTGCTGGAGGCGAGTGCGGGCACCGGCAAAACCTATGCGATGGTCGCGCTGGCTGTGCGCTACCTAGCCGAGGGCGTGCCCATCTCAAACCTGCTGATGGCGACATTCTCCAACGCCGCGTCGGCCGAACTTCGCGACCGAACCCACTCGCGCCTCACCCAATGTGTTGCGGATCTCGCCGATCCGGTGAGTGCTCGGCAGTCGTCGGACACATTGGTGGCGTTTCTCGCTGAAGTTGATGACGCGGAGGTACAAGTTCGCCGTGACAGACTCGCCGATGCCCTCTCCGATTTCGACGCGGCAACCATGGCGACGACACACACTTTCTGTAATCGAATGCTCGCCGCGCTGGGCTTCCTCGGGGGACGCCAGCAGCAGTTTCCAATCCTAGAAAATGTCGACGAGATGGTTGCCGAGCTCGCCCGTGATGCGTACCTGGCGCGGTTCGCTGGCGATCCCGATTCGGCGCCCGACTTCGCCGATGCTGAGGAAATCGCGATCAAGGCGGTCCGCGACCCGGCTGCCCTCCTGGCACCCGTACGCGATGACGAACGCAGCGACGATTCCGACGTTCGCGTGTGGATCGCGGAGCAAGCCCGCAAACACACCGCATTGCGGAAGCGGCTCGCACGCGTCCGCACCTACGATGACCTGCAGCAATCGCTGTACGAGATCGTCACCGACGACCTCATCGGCGACGAGGCCTGCCGCCGGATCCGGCTGCAGTACGACGTGGTCCTCATCGATGAGTTTCAAGACACCGACCCCCAGCAGTGGGCGATCGTTCGTCGGTGTTTTGATGGCCACTTACCTCTGGTGTTGGTAGGCGACCCCAAACAATCGATCTACGCCTTTCGCGGCGCGGAGGTCCTGAGCTATCTCAACGCGGTTCAGACAGCGGGGGAGCAGCGTCGTCTCACCGTGAACTGGCGCTCGGACCAAGCGGTCGTCGACGGTGTCGGCGTGCTGTTCGACGCCGCGACCCTGGGCAATCCGCAGATCGCGTACCGCCCGGTCACCGCCAACCGGCCCGGTTCGCGACTGCGTGGTGCGCCGGCAGTCCGCATTCGCGCCTTCACGAAACGCGACTTCAGCCAGAAGACGCAGGACGGTACGACC
The DNA here is from genome assembly GCF_056682775.1 of Gordonia sp. 34D. NCBI lineage: Bacteria > Bacillati > Actinomycetota > Actinomycetes > Mycobacteriales > Gordoniaceae > Gordonia > Gordonia sp. 34D. The sequence continues at coordinate 900,728 of NZ_CM155293.1, forward strand.
CCACTGGTGCGCCAAGTACGCGACTTCGTGACCGAGGATGTCGCCAACGACATCGCGGGAGTCCTCGCCAGCACCACAGTCACCCTCGACGACGGCGAAACCAGACCTGTAAAACCCGGTGATATTGCGGTTCTGCTGCGCGCCAACCGGACTATTGCACCACTCCAACGGGCGCTGGCAGACCGCGGAGTCGCCTCGGTCGTGACATCCGGAACATCGATCTTCGCCACGCCAGCCGCACGATTCTGGTGGTATGTGCTGACGGCAATCGAAAGCCCGTCGCGTCAGCCGCGCGTGCGTCTCGCCGCGCTGACCCCGATCGTTGGACTGTCGGCACAAACGTTGGAACATCAGGGCGAGACGGGCGTCGGCACTCTCGCCGGGCAGTTCGCCGAACTCGGACGAGTCTTCGATGACGGCGGGTTTGCCGCAATGTCAGCTCGCCTTTTTTCCGAGTTCTCCACGGCAGCAAGGCTTCTCGAGATGGCGGACGGTGAACGACTGCTGACGGACATCCTGCAGCTATCCGAACTGTGCAACCGGCACACCGCTGAGAATGCGGCAGGCTTGGCGTCGCTGGTGGATTGGCTCGGCAACCAGATCGACGACGGTGCCTCGTGGGGGCAGCAACGCGACGCCACCCGACGTTTGGATCGGGACACCGAAGCGGTGCAGATCATGACCGTCCATGCGTCAAAAGGACTCGAGTTCCCCATCGTGTACGTGCCGTTCGGTTGGGACGGCGTGAGCCACCCCAACCCGGCGACGTTCCTGTTCCACGATGGCGATCAGCGCTTCCTCGATGTCGGTGGCAAGAAAGCCCGCGGCTATGCGCGCCGCGACCGGCAAGCACGCGCCGAAAGTGCGGGCGAAGACCTCCGACTGCTATATGTGGCGGCGACTCGGGCCCGCAGTCAGGTGGTTCTGTGGTGGGCCCCGAGTACGACGACTGCGCGCGGGGCTCTGCATCGCCTCCTGTTCACTGCCGCCGATCGTCGAATCAGTGCCCGCGCGGGAGTCGTCACGCCGATTCCTGAGACGGTGCCGATCCCTGAGTCTGACCACGATTCGGTAGCGGTGCTCCGCGACTTGGCTACCTATGGCGAGTCGATTGTCGTTGAACCTGCGGGTCGCGAAGCGCGCTGCGAATGGCGGCCGTCGTCGCTGCCGGACGCCGCACCGGAGTTGGACGTCGCGATCTTCTCTCGCCGTATCGATCAGCATTGGCGTCGCACGTCGTATTCGGCAATCGTCGCCGACGCGCATGCAGCGATGCATGCGCAGGCGCAGGCGCCGACACCGCCGTCGATGGTGCTCTCAGGCAGCGAGCCGGAAGACGTTTTACGACCCGACGAACCCGACGACATCGGAGCAGCGGGCCCCGGCGTGGAGACGGCGTCGCCCACGGAAATTGCTGGCATGCCGTCGCCGATGAATGGCCTGCCGTTCGGTGCCGGATTTGGCACCCTGGTGCACGAGGTGCTGGAGCACGTCGACACGTCATCGACCGATCTGGAAGCGCACGTTCACCAGATGTGCCGCCAGGGGGCCATCGCGCGCGGCGTCGACATCGACGTCGACGTGCTGGCGCGCGCCCTGATTGGAGTGTTGACGACACCGCTGAACGGGATGGACGGTCCAGCCTGGGATCTGTGGAGTGTGAAGCCCGGCAATCGTCTCGCGGAAATGGATTTTGAACTGCCACTTTCGGCGGCCTCAGGTGGATTTGGGCTTGCTGCTGTTGGGGACCTGCTGGCCCGGCATCTGCTGCCGGGTGATCCCCTTGCGCCCTACGCGGATCAGGTCCGGACAGTGTCGTCGGACCGATTCAGCGGCTTCCTCACCGGCAGCATCGACTCGGTGCTGCGCACGCCGCAGGGCCGTTTCATGGTGGTCGACTACAAGACCAACCGGCTCCGACCGGGCGAACTCGCCGTCACCGATTTCGACACCGAAGCGATGGCTGCGGAAATGATGGTCGCGCACTATCCGCTCCAGGCACTGCTGTATTCCGTTGCGCTGCACCGGTATCTGCGATGGCGGGTGGCCGATTATGAGCCGGCCGTGCATCTGGGGCCGGTGCAGTACCACTTCGTTCGCGGTATGGCTGGGCCAAAGACCCCCGACGGTTGCGGGGTTTTCCAATGGAACCTCCCGGCTTCCCTGGTTACAGCCATGTCGGATCTCTTGGCCGGGTGCGACGAGGGGAGCGCAAAGTGACTGTCGCCAAATCCGCTAGCGGCAGAAGTTCGTCTTCACGGTCGCACTCACAGCAGGTGGCCCTCGGCTCCGACCTGCTGACACCTTTCAACGATGCGGGCATCCTCAACTCCGCTGACGTACACGTGGCGCGGCGGATCGCTGAACTCTCGGGCGCGCCCGTGAGCGAGAATGTCTTGCTCGCGGCGGCGCTGGCTGTCCGAGCAGTTCGCAGCGGTTCGACCTGCGTGGAACTCGGCAGCCTCGCCGAGTTGCCGTCGCCGGGTGCCGACGCCGAAGGTGCCGCACCGCTCCCGTGGCCAACTCCGGAAGCCGTCGTCAACGACCTGCGCGCGTCGCACTTGGTGACCGGGTGCCCGTCGGGTCCGCTCCGGCCATTGGCTCTGGCGTACTCCGACGACGGACCACTGCTGTACTTGCGCAAGTACTTTCGGCAAGAGCAGAGCATTCGGCGGATCCTCGACGAACGCGCAACGTCGCGTCCCAACGCCGATGCCGCGACACTGACAGCTGCACTCGACGCGGCATTCGGTGCCACCGATCCCGCCGGCTACGACCGTCAGCGCGCGGCAGCTGCGGTGGCGGCGACGTCGTGGACCACAGTCCTCGCGGGTGGCCCGGGGACGGGTAAGACGTACACCGTCGCAAGAATCCTGGCCGTCATGGAATCGCTGTTCGACGGAGATTTACGGATCGGCCTGTGTGCCCCCACCGGGCGCGCGGCGGCGCAGCTGCAGACGTCGATCGGTGAATATCGGCGTAGCAACCAATCTCTGCGGACCGATCCGTCGGCCGTGACCGTTCACCGTCTGTTGGGCTCACGCCCAGACGGGACGTTTGTTCGGGGGAGCGGCAATAGGTTGCCGTTCGATGTGGTGGTTGTTGATGAGACCTCGATGCTGCCCGTCACCATGATGTGCCGGCTGCTGGAGTCACTGCGCAGCGATACGCGACTGATCCTGGTGGGGGATCCGCACCAATTGGTTTCGGTCGAGGCTGGCGCAGTGCTTGCGGACTTGGTCGACCGCGATCAGGCCGAGCGTGAACACAGTGCTCTGCCGGAGACGTTTGTTCAGGCTGCAGCGTTAGAGTCGGCTGATTTTGATGAGGCAGAACGGGCTGCGCTGGCCCGCGGTGTGATCACGCTGCGTCGCGGGCACCGCTACGGCGACCGGATTGGCGAGATCGCCGAGGCGGTCAATTCTGGCAACGCCGACCGCGTGCTCGAACTCGTTGGTCGCGGTGCGAAGACCGACCATCCGGTGCGGCTCATCGATCCAGAAGATGCCGAAGCGGTTCGGGCCGATGCCGTCGACTGGGCGCGTGCGCTGCGCCTCGGTGCCGAGGCCGGAGATGCGAAGGCGGCAGTGCAGGCGCTCCGCGGGCATCGCGTGCTGTGCGCACACCGCGACGGTCCCTACGGTGTCGCAGGCTGGTCACGGAAGGTCATCGGATGGATCAGCGACGACCTGGGCGCAGCGACCACGGGTGCGGCTGCCGGTGGTTGGTATCCGGGTGAGCCGCTGTTGGTGACGGCAAACGACCGCACCCAGGATGTCTACAACGGTGACTCCGGCGTTGTCATCACCACCGAAGACGGCGGCATGGCGGCCGTCTTTGAGCGAGGCGACGACATTAAGACCTTGCATCCCAGCCAGTTGGCGGCGGCAGTCCCGGTGTACGCCATGACAATTCACCGCAGTCAAGGCAGCCAGTTTGGCACCGTGACCGTGGTGTTGCCGCCGCCGGACGCAGAGCTTCTCACGCGGGAACTGCTTTACACCGCGATTACCCGCGCCGAAAACGAGGTCAACATCATCGGCACTCCGGAAGCTTTGCGCGCCGCAGTGCAACGCCGCGTCGCACGCGCTTCCGGCCTCCGCGCCGCTCTTACCGAATACCTCCCCGACTAACTTCCCTTTTCTGTCACAATTCGGACTTTCCGTCACCAAACGACACGATCGGTGACGGGACCGGCGGCGGCCGGTGGGCCGATGTGACAGAAAAGGGGCGTCGTTAGACGAGGTCGGCGCCGCCCGGCACCAAATCTCGCCGCATGTACGCCTCGGAACCCAGGAAGAGTCGCTGCTCGGGCGAAGGTAGCGCAGCGAATTCTTTCATCGTCTGGCTTCGCTCCAGTTCAGTCTGGTGACACCTGATTGCCCGAATTTTGCAGCCGACGCAGTCGGACACGTCGACCGTCACATCAATGCGGTCGGCGGGAGTGCCCCGAACCGGCAGATGGGTGTCGTACTCCATGTGCGGCGCCAAGGCTTCGACCGTCGACTCGGGGATGGTGATGAAATACATCGACTTGACCTGCCACGGCGCACCCAGATTGGGGTGGTAGGGGGCAATAGAGGCCGCGTCGGCTGCGGCGCACGCCAGCCGGTTAGCGTGAATATGGTCGGGGTGTCCGTACATCCCGTAGGCGTCGTAGGTGACGACGATGTCGGGCTTGAGATCCCGAATGTGAGCGACCAGCGCGGCAACCTGCTCGTCGAAAGGCGCGAGAATGAACGCCGTCGCACCCGGTGCCGACTCGGGAACAAAACTGTCGGCGTAGCCCAGCATGATGGGATCTGATGCGAGCCCTAATTCGCGCCCGGCATCGCACAGTTCACTGTGCCGCACGGTGCCGCGAACCCAGGTGCACGTCACCAGCGACACGTGACCACCTTGGCGAGCATGGCGTGCAATGGTGCCGCCGGTCCACAACGATTCGTCGTCGGGGTGGGCGTGGACAAATAGTGCACGAGCGATGCCTGACACAGCCTCACCCTACGCGCCGCGCTCACGGTAAACTCAGCCGCGCGAATTCAGTTTCTTGACAAGGAGTCTCTCTGTGGCATCGCAGGTGTATGAGTTTCAGGCCCAGGCACGTCAGCTTTTGGACCTGATGGTTCATTCGATCTACTCGAACAAGGACAGTTTCCTGCGCGAGTTGATCTCGAACTCTTCGGACGCCGTCGACAAGCTGCGACTGGAAGGCCTCCGGAACAAAGACCTCGACGCCGATATCTCTGACCTGCACATTCGCCTCACGCCCGATAGTGAAGCGCGCACGCTGACAGTCGCCGACAACGGAATCGGCATGACTCGCGACGAAGTGATCGATCTGATCGGCACCGTCGCCAAGTCGGGTACGGATGAACTGCGGCGCAAGCTGGCCGAAAACGACGCCGCCGACGCCAGCGACCTGATCGGCCAGTTCGGTATCGGTTTCTACTCGGTGTTCATGGTTGCCGATCGCGTTGAGCTTCTCACCCGCAAGGCGGGCGAAACTGTCGGTACACGCTGGGAGTCGACCGGCGACGGAACCTACACCCTCGACGAGGTTGCTGACGCGCCGCAAGGCACGTCGATCACTTTGCACCTGAAGCCGGTGGACGAAGAGAATGCCGTTCACGACTATGCGAACCAGATGGTGCTGCGCGGCCTCGTGAAGAAGTACTCGGACTTTATTTCGTGGCCGATCCGCATGCAGGTGACCAAGCAAGTTCCTGGCGAAGGCGACGCTGAACCGACCGTCGAAGAGGTCGACGAAACCCTTAACTCGCAGAAGGCATTGTGGGCGAAGAACCCGAGCGAGGTCTCGAAGGAGGAGTACGCCGAGTTCTATCGCCACGTTTCGCACGCCTGGGATGAACCACTCGAGACGATTTCGGTGCACGCCGAAGGCACCTTCGAATACCAGGCACTGTTGTTTATCCCGACGCAAGCACCGTTCGACCTGTTTATGCCCGAGCAGTCGACGGGCATTCACCTTTACGTTAAGCGCGTGTTCATCATGGACGACGCCGCCGAACTGATGCCCGTCTACCTGAGGTTTGTGCAAGGTGTCGTCGACGCAGCAGACCTGTCGCTGAATGTGTCACGCGAGATCCTGCAGCAGGACCGGCAGATCCGGGCGATCCGCCGTCGCCTCGTCAAGAAGGTCATCGCGGCCGTGCAGGAGATCCAGGCGCAGCGTCCCGAGGACTACCAGACCTTCTGGGCCAACTTCGGGCGCGTCTTCAAGGAAGGCTTGATCAACGATCAGGACAACGCGCAGGCCATCCTTAAGGCGTCGGTGTTCGCCTCCACCCAGAATGAGACCGAGCCGACTCGCTTGGCCGACTACGTGACCCGCATGAAGCCCGAGCAGGACGTCATTTACTACATGACGGGCGAATCCCGCACCCAGATTGAGCGATCGCCGCACCTGGAAGCGTTCCGCGCCAAGGGTATTGAAGTGCTGCTGTTGTCGGACCCGGTCGATGAAGTGTGGGTGTCGGCCATTCCGGACTTCGACGGCAAAAAGTTTGTGTCGGTCGCCAAGGGGGTCGTCGACCTCGACGGTGCCGACGACGAGGCCGACGACGAAACAAAGTCCAAGCGCGAGGAAGAGTTCGCGCCGCTGCTGTCGTGGATGGGCGAGACCCTCACCGACGAAGTGACCGAGGTTCGGTTGACGAATCGTCTCACCGAGTCGGCAGCGTGCCTGGTCGGTGATGACTTCTCGATGACTCCGCAACTTGAGAAGCTATATCGGGCATCGGGCCAAGAGGTGCCCCGATCGAAGCGAATCCTGGAACTGAACCCGGACAACGCGTTGGTTTCGGCGCTGGCCGGAAAGTTTGGCACCGCCGACGACCACACGGACCTGGAGTCGACGGCCAAACTCGTCTACGCGGCGGCCGTCCTTGCTGAGGGCGGCGACCTCGAAGACCCCGCTGAGGTGGCCAAGCTGCTCGCGGAAACTCTCACCCAGAGCCTCGGCTGACGCGGATGGCGCAGAAGCTGACAGACCAGGCACCCATTCGGTATCTCCACGGCATCATCACTAAATTGGCGATCTTGATCGGGTCGCTGACTTGGCTACCGAAGTACTTGCCGTGGATCGTGAAGGTCGACAACGTGGTGCAGCGACTGTCGAACAAGAACGTCGACCTGTTGCGGATTGCCGGGCTTCCTGGCATCACGATCACGGTGCCGGGCCGCAAGAGCGGGGTGTTGCATTCGACGACGATGCTGACTGCGCCGGACGGTGACGGCTGGTTGGTCGCTGGATCATTTTTTGGGGGGCCCAAAACCCCGGCGTGGGTATTTAACATCCGCGCGGTGGACTCGTTCGACGTCTCCTACCATGGCGTCACCTCGCGGATGGTGGCCACGGAGCTCGACGGTACCGACCGCTCCCGGGCGTGGGATCAGTTGCTGAGTGTGTGGCCCAACTTCACGATGTATGAGGAGCGCACCGACCGAGTGATTCCGCTGTTCCGCTTGGCCCCCGTTCCCGCGGCCTAGCCCCCGCGCCGCTTGCTCCGTTCTCGCCGCGCTCCGTTCTCGCATGATGCGTTGATTCCCGCACTACGTCAGACGTAGTGCGGGAATCAACGCATCATGCGGGAACAGCAGGAGCGGAGCGGGCTACTCGCCCTTGAAGTTGGGGTCGCGCTTCTCGAAGACAGCGGTGACGGCCTCGGTGAGGTCGTTGCTGGGCAGGAAGGCAGCGTTCCAGGCGGCGACGTAGCGCAGGCTGTCATCGACGCGGGCGCTGCGACTGTGATCGAGCACGTCCATTACCCCCTGCACCACGAGGGGGGCGTTGCCTGCGATCTCTGCGGCAATCTCCCTGGCAGCGGCCACCGTCGCATCCTTGTCCTCGTACACGTCGTTGACCAGGCCAATCTTCTCGGCGCGACGGGCGTCGATGTCCTTGCCCGTCAAGGCCAGATCACGGGTGTGACCGTCGCCGATGATCAGCGGCAGCCGGGCAAGAGAACCCATGTCGGCGACGATCGCGACCTTCACTTCGCGGACGCTGAACTTCGCATCGGCGCTGGCCACGCGAATGTCTGCGGCCGAGATCAAGTCGACGCCGCCGCCAATGCACCAGCCAGCAATCGCCGCGATGACCGGCTTGCGGCAGTCGGCGACCGCGTTGATACCAGCCTGCATGTGCTTGATCATGTTGTGGAACTCCGTACGAGCTCCAGCCTTGGCATCCGGTGCCAAGACCTTCGCGAAGTCGCCCATCATGGCGGGGAGGTCTAGGCCAAACGTGAAGTTTTTTCCGGAACCGGTGAGCACCACGGCACGGACTTCGGGATCGGAGTCCAGGCCGTTAAACAGCGGTGCTGCTTCGCTCCAAAAATCGGGGCCCTGAGCATTTCCCTTGCTGGGGCCAATCAGCGTCACCTCGGCGACATAGTCGGCGACGGTCACTTCAAATGCCTTGTAGACGCGCGTGCGATATTCGGGGGCTGCGGTCTGTGCGGATTCCTGAGTCACAGCCGCGATGCTACCGCGACTTCTTACCCGTCGGTAACACTTGTGCCACGATGGTGCTGTGACCACGAATGTGACTCAGATTCACGATCCGCTCTCCATCTCCGACCTTCACATCAGCTTGCCGGTCGCAGACCGCACCGAGGCCGCCACAATGTACGACCTTCTCCTGGGGCAGGCAGCAGGTCAGCACTGGTTGGCCACGAATGGGTCGATCAGTCTGCTCGACGCCGCCGCGCCGCTGACGATCGACCTTGGTGTCGCGGACCTTGCGGCGAGTCAAACCCTTCTGCAAAAGCGGGGCATGACGCTTGGCGCCAATGGCACTCTCGTTGACGTCCCGCCGCTGCGGATCGCCGAACTGGCCGGGGTCGCGGTCGGTACGCGGATGATCGATCACATCGTTTTGACTGTCGGCAACGCGGATTCGGCGATAGCGCTTTTCGGCGGGCGGTTGGGGATCAATTTGCGGCTCGTGAAGGATTTGGGGAAGGGCGTTGCGCAGTTGTTTTTCCGAACCAGATCGGCGGTTATCGAAGTGGTCGCGGGAACGACCGAGCCCTCCGACGGCATCGGCGTCATGGGGTTGGCGTGGCGGAGCGATGATATCGAGGCGGAACAGCAACGTCTGGTGGCGGCCGGACTCGCGGTCAGCGACGTGCGGACGGGACGAAAGCCCGGAACCAAGGTGTGTACGGTGCGCGAGCCGGGACTTGGCACCGCCACGCTATTAATCGAACAGTAGATCTACCGCGCCGCGAGCATCACCGTCGTACCGTGGTGACGGTACCGCGGATAGGAACGGCCATCTGTAGGCCCAGCCATCGACGAAAGGTCAGTAATGTCAGCGCAATTGAACCCGTACCTCATGCTCAGCAATACGGCTCGCCCGGCCCTTGAGTTCTACCGAGACATCTTTGGCGGAGACATTGAAATGCGTACCTACGCTGATGTTCCGGGGACGCCACCGGAATCGGCTGACCGCGTAATGCACGCCACTTTGACGACCTCCGACAACATGGTGCTGATGGCGGCGGATTCACCGGAGGACACCGCCGAATCGGTATCCCGCCAGATCGCAATCTCGATCAGCAATGCCGATGCTGATGTGAACCAGCAGTGGTGGGATGGCCTGTCGGTCGGCGGCACCGTCGAAGTTCCGTTTGTGAAAGCGCCGTGGGGCCACCGTTTTGGCATGTTGGTCGACAAGTTCGGCATTCGCTGGATGGTGAGCGACGCCGACTAGCGGTCGTCGAACCAGCTTACTGCGGTGACCTTTGAAGCAGGGTGTGTGAAAGGGGCCGCGGGTAGGGTGCTCGTATGAGGGAGATGCCGATGTTTCCGCTGGGCAGCGTGCTGTTGCCCGGGGAGGAACTACCCCTGAAGATTTTTGAACCCCGTTATGCGGCAATGATTTCCGCTGTCGATGCAAATGGCGGTCAGTTCGGTGTGGTGCTGATCGAACGCGGATCTGAAGTTGGTGGTGGGGACGATCGGGCCATGGTCGGGACCGTCGCTCAGGTCGATCGCATCGCCCAATTGGGGCCTGGGCGGTTCTCGCTGACCTGCCACGGGGTCTCCCGAATCCGGGTCGACGACTGGCTCCCGGACGATCCGTACCCGCGCGCTCAAGTGGTCGACTTTCCGGACGAACCGGTGCCCGACGTGGACTGGGCGGAACTGCTCGCCAAACGCGCCCAACTACAACTGCTGTGCGGGCAGGGCGGCCGACAGGATCCGCAGTTGCGGTGGATTGCGTCCCAGTTGGGAATGCCAGTGGCCTACGGCGACGGCGATCCGGTAGCTGATTCTTATCGAGCCGCGTCGGACCTGCCGTTGGGGCCAGCGGATCGGCAAAGTGTTCTACAGGCCCTTGATACCGCACAGCGGGTCGAAGGGATCGAGACAGCGCTCGACGACTTGATCGCAGCGCTGAGATTTCGGTTGGAGGGATAGTTCGATGAGCAATATGGAAGCCACACCCGTCGAAGTGGCGTGCGTAGGTGAACCGACTTCGGGAGTGGAGGTGATCGAGTCGCGGGAGGTGCCACTCGGTGGTCTTCGCGCGATGATGGTGCGACGCACCCTGCCAACACGAAATCGTTCAATGATCGGAGCCTGGTGCTTTGCCGATCACTACGGGCCAGAACCCGTCGCCGAGTCCGGGGGTATGCGGGTGCTTCCGCATCCGCACACCGGTCTCGCCACGGTTAGTTGGCTCTTCGAAGGCGAAATTGAACATATCGACAGTGGCGGCGTACACGAGATGGTGCTGCCGGGTGAAATGAACTTGATGTCGGCGGGGGCTGGCATTAGCCATTCGGAAGTATCGACCCCGCAGGCCGATGTTCTACACGGCGTGCAGTTGTGGCTAGCTTTGCCCGACCACGCTCGGCACGGCGACAACGGCTTTCAGCATTATGTACCAGAGGCCGTCAAATTGACCGACCCGTCAGGTCAGGCAACCGGCTTGATCAAAGTGTTTGTCGGTGAACTCGCCGGATCTGCCGCTGACATCGTCACGGCGACGCCGCTGCTCGGCGCCGAAGTTCTAATTGAGCCGAATGCTCGCGTCGTGCTCGACGTCGACCCGAGTTTCGAGCATGGGGCTTTGCTCGATACTCCAGCACTTTCGGTGAACGGCGTTGAACTCCAACGTAGTTCGCTCGGCTACGTCGGCCCGGGGGCGTCAAAGTTGGAGTTGGTCAATCCGACCGGAGCGCTTGCGCGAGTGATTCTGCTCGGCGGTGAACCGTTCGAAGAAGACATCGTCATGTGGTGGAATTTCATCGGCCGCGACCATGACGAGATAGTCCGCTTCCGAGAGGAATGGCAAATGCGGTCCGAGCGTTTCGGAGTTGTTGGAGGCTGGGAATCGGACGAGTGGATTCCCGCGCCGCCGCTGCCAAATACCCGACTTAAGCCACGAAAGAGGCCCTCAACCAATGACTGATTCAGCATCCACGGAAGCAACAGAACGCACCGAGGTTGTGCGTAATGACGAGCAGGGTCGGTACGACATTCTCGTGAACGGGGAGCTCGCGGGCTTCACCGAGTTTGTCGACAAAGGTCCGCAACGGATCTTTCCGCATACCGAACTTGACGAGCGCTTCTCGGGGCGCGGACTCAGTTCAATCCTGGTGAGCCAGGCGCTGGCGGACACCCGCACGGCTGGCCAGCGAGTGGTACCTGTGTGCCCGCTGGTGGCGCGGTGGGTCAGCAAACACGACGAGTTCGACGACATCGTCGACCCGGTGACCCCGGAAGTCTTGCAGTTCTTGCGGTCCCGCTAGCTCGCCCCACCGTTCTCGCATGATGCGTCGATTCCCGCACTACGTCTGACATAGTGCGGGAATCGACGCATCATGCGAGAACGCTAGCGGGAGGAGGGGGTGTAGCGGAACACCTTGGTGTTCAGGATGCAGGGGCTGGGATCAATCACCGCGACGCTCAGCAGGCGGCGAGCGACGTTGTAGTCAATGCCTTCGACCTCGTAGCTTCCGCCGCAGGCACTGCGGCGAGGGACGTCGAACTCATGTGAGACGGTGCCGGAGACCGTGGTGGACGTCGGCGTCAGCGGCTCCGACAAGTTGATTGAGTAGACGGCCTGCTTCGGCTTGTCTGCGGCGCACACGAGCCGTGTCGAGGTCATGAAGTCACAACTTTGGACGTTTTCCAACGGCTTGTCGAAGTTGATCTGTCCGACCAGCGGTAGGTCGCTCCCGCTGCGCTGAGCGCGGGGGTTGGGGAAGACGAGCAGTCGCTTCTGCACCTTCCATTCGCCGCTGACCAAAAACTTGCCCGACGGGTCGACGGTGACGAAAGAATTGTTCGCGAGTTCCCCGGGAGTCAAGCGATGAACGTAACGCCGCAGGAAGCCGTTAGCATCCGTGATGGCGTACAACTTGCTACCCGCGTCCAAGTTTTCGTAGGCGTCGTAGGTTTGGCCGCGATAAATGTCTTGGTCGCCAATGTGCGTCCAACCGTCGAGAGCCAACTCCGGCCGGATTGAGATATAGCCGCGGCCATGCAACGTGCCCGGGGGTGTGCTGGCGAGGCCCTGGTTGTAGGCCAGCGTCGACTGATCGGAAATGTTGACCGCCTGCCACCGACTGGGCTCTGCCGAGGCAATCGGAGTCGCGACCACCGCTGCCGCGACTGCCCCGGCGATGCCGAAAATGAATGTTCGCAGTCCGCGACGACGGGTGTTCAACGTGGTTCCTCCGATGAGCGAGTTAAGGCCCGACAACCTTGTCAAAAGACCCTAACCCGCCCACCGAAAGCGAGCGACTACTCGGTCGAATCCTGGCCCGATGCTGCACCGTGGTCGACGACCCCGGAGGCCTTATTCGTGAGCATTCCGGCGATATCGATGCCGGTAGCGCCCTGAATCAATTCCATAGTGCTAATCAACGAGGTGCCTGCGCCGCGAGCCAATGGGCTAACCGAATCGCCAACCAGCGTGATGTTGGCGTCGGCCAGCGGGCCGGATGCGGCAGCAACAATTGCGGGCATGTTGGTCAGGACCAGTTCGAGCTGGCCGACCTTGTCGAGCTTGCCCAAGGCCACGGCACGCTTCTCAAGGGCTTCGGCTTCGGCGTTACCGGTGATGCGGATGCCTTCGGCCTTGGCTTCAGCTTCCGCGATGATCTCCGCTTTCAAGGCCTCGGCGCGCTGACGTGCGGCATACAGTTCCGCCTCGGCGGGACGGCGGATCTCGGCGTCGAGCTGCGTGTCACGCAAGCGCGCGTTCTGCTCGGCGACCTCGTTGTCCTTCTCCACCTGAATGCGACGACGTTCGGCTTCGACGAGGGGGCGCACGGCGTCTGCCTCTGCGCCCGCACGATCTGTGGCCTCGCGGGCAGCTTCGCGTTCGATGTCGAGTTCCCGCTGCTTTTCGATGATTGCCTGTTCATTGGCAATGCGGCTTTCCTCGGCGACACGATGGGCCTCGGCGCGCGACTTGGCGGCGATGGCGGCCTGGTCGGAGCGCTCACGTGCGGCGAGGTCGGAGAAGTACTGTCCGTCGGAATCCTGGACGTCGTTGATGGAGAAGCTGTCGAGCAGCAGGCCCTGATTGCCGAGGATTTCCTTGATCGACTGCGCGACCTGATCAACCAACTGCTGTCGGTCGACGAGGATGCTCTTTGCCGTCATGGTGCCGACGATGGAGCGAAGTTCGCCGGAAAGCTGTTCGGTGACAAGCATTTTCACCCGATTGAGATCGTCACCGAATCGGGGACCGGCCTTGAGGATGGCTTCAGGAGTGTCGCCGACCTTCACGACGGCGACGCCGCGCACCTTCAGTTCGATGCCGTCGTTCGCCGGTGTTGAGGTGTCGAGGTCGGCTTTCACCGACGACAGTTGCACGCGCGTGGCGCGCTGCACCACGGGCAGAACGAAGGTGCCGGTACCGCGGTACACCTTGCCCTGGTGGCCCTTGCCGGTGCCGGTCACGATGAAAGCTTCTTCGGCGCCAGGCACGCGGTAGCGCGATAGGAGAAGCAGGACGAGCAGGACGAGCAGGACCACGACAACCACCACGGTGGCAAGAATCGTTCCCATAACGAGGGTCCTTTCAGTTGGGGTTCACATGAACCGGTGCGAAGACAGGGGAGAGCCAGGGCGAACTGGCGCGTTCATCAGGAGGGTAAGCGAGAAGCGGGCGGTGTGCTCGCCGGCGTCATTCAGTGAGTGTGAGTCGCGCGACGATGAATGAGTCGCGGCCGTCGATCTTTTCGACGATGACTGCGTGTTCGTCGTGGCGCAGGATCTCATCGCAAGTGATGGTGACCTGCTGGGCACCAAGTTGAGTCTGTACTTCACCGACGCCGAATCGTCCCGGGGCGACAGGTTCGACGACGCGAACCGTGGCTCCGACCAACTCGAGGCTTGGGAGTTCTTCCTCGGAACCAACCAGGTAACCGAGCACGACGACAGCGACAATCGTCATGACCACGCCAGCGACGAGTCCGACAAGTAGGGACACCCAGGTGGAGGTATCGGTGAAGGTCATCAGTCCGCCACCGAGGAGGCCGAATCCGGTGGCGAAGGGTGTGACGAGCGACAGCATGCCAACGCCGGAGTCGCCGAGGTCGAAATCGATGTCGCCGATGTCGAGGCCGAAGAGGGAGAGGAGCAGCATTGCCAGGCCGACCCCACCAATGATTAGCAGAACAATTCCCAGCAAATCCGACCTCCCCGTCATTGTGTGCAATCGGATTACCCGCAACCGCCAGTATCTCATAACCGGGAAATCCCGCCGTTCGGACGCTTGACTCGTGAGGTTTGCGAAGTGGTGAATCGACCTTACTGAAACGCTTTACTCATACCCCCTATGGGTATACCGTTGGGTCATGAACGCAAAGGGACACCACCACGACCAACCGGTCATGGACCAGCCAGCAATCGGCCACCCCGGGCATTGCGAAGACGGGCATTCCGAAGATCACTCCGGTCACGCCATGCATTCCGGGCACGACGTGACCGGTGGGGGCCATGATGGCCATGCCGGCCATGGCAGCGATCATGCCAGCGTCTTCCGCAGACTGTTCTGGCTCATGGCGGCCATGGCGATCCCGGTGGTCGCCTTCGACGAGATGTTCGCCAGCCTCATGGGCTACGACGTTCCACACGCGGCTCAATGGATCGCACCGGTGCTGGGTACCGTCATGTACCTCTGGGGCGGCAAGCCATTCCTGGCCGGCGCCGTCGACGAAATTCGTGCCCGCAAGCCCGGAATGATGCTGCTCGTCGGGCTGGCAATCACGGTCGCATTCGTCTCCTCCTGGGGCGCGAGCCTCGGCATTCTCAGCCACGAGTTGAGCTTCTGGTGGGAACTGGCCCTCCTGATCGTCATCATGCTGCTCGGTCATTGGATCGAGATGGCGTCGCTCGCAAACACGGCCTCGGCGCTGGACTCTCTTGCAGCCCTGTTGCCCGACGAAGCGGACTTGGTCGACGGCGAGTCGACACGCACGGTTGCTCCGAATGAACTGCGGTTGGGCGACGTGGTCCTGGTGCGACCCGGTGCCTCAATTCCGGCAGACGGGATGGTCGTTGAAGGCTCGGCCAGCATCGACGAGTCGCTGGTTACCGGCGAATCCCGCGCCGTTCGACGCGGCGTCGGCGACCCGGTCGTGGCTGGCACCGTGGCAACGGACTCCGGCCTCCGCGTGGAGGTGACCGCGGTTGGCGATCAGACCGCACTGGCAGGCATTGCGCGCCTCGTCGCCCAAGCACAGGGATCATCGTCGAAGGCGCAGCGGTTGGCCGACCGCGCCGCGGGTTGGCTGTTTTGGTTCGCAATCGGTGCCGCCGTCATCACCGGGATTGTGTGGACGGCGTTGGGATACCCCGACAACGCGGTGATTCGCGTCATCACTGTCCTTGTGATCGCTTGCCCGCATGCGCTTGGCCTGGCAATTCCACTGGTCGTGTCTATTGCCACGGAACGTGCGGCTCGCGGTGGTGTGCTGGTAAAGGACCGGTTGGCGCTCGAACGGATGCGCTTGGTCGACACG
Organism: Gordonia sp. 34D; assembly: GCF_056682775.1. Classification (NCBI taxonomy): domain Bacteria; kingdom Bacillati; phylum Actinomycetota; class Actinomycetes; order Mycobacteriales; family Gordoniaceae; genus Gordonia; species Gordonia sp. 34D. Next base: position 916,744 of record NZ_CM155293.1, read on the forward strand.
GTCCTATTTGATAAAACCGGCACTCTGACAAACGGTGCACCCGCGGTCATCGGCGTCGAAGCTGTCGCCGGACGCGCCGCTGACGATGTACTGGCGCTGGCGGCGGCGGCAGAATCCGACAGCGAGCATCCCCTTGCCAAAGCGATCGTCGAGGCTGCGGCGGAACGTAATTTGGCACTCCGACCCGCATTCGACTTCACATCGGAACCGGCGACGGGCGTCGCCGCGACAATCGACGGAAGGCGCGTGGAGGTTGGCGGTCCACGGATGCTGGAACAGCACGGCGCTCCGGAACTGGACGCTGTTCAAGCGTGGCGCAACGAAGGCGCGATTATCTTGCACGTCGTCATAGACGGGCAAGTAGTTGGCGCGCTGAAGCTCGCCGACGACATTCGGCGTGAATCTAGGGACACCGTCGACGCTCTTCATGCGTTGGGAGTTCAGGTTGTCATGATCACCGGTGACGCCCGCGCGGTCGCTGAAACGGTCGCGGCGGAGCTCGGTGTCGATCGAGTGTTCGCCCAGGTGCGGCCCGAAGACAAGGCGGGCAAGGTCGCCGCGTTGCAGGCCGAAGGCCGGGTTGTCGCGATGGTTGGTGACGGCGTCAACGACGCGCCTGCGCTTGCCGGAGCTGACGTGGGGATCGCGATTGGTGCGGGTACCGATGTCGCGATCGCTTCTGCTGGCGTGATTCTGGCGAGTTCCGATCCGCGGTCGGTGATCTCGGTCATCGATCTCTCGCGCGCCGGGTACCGCAAGATGCAGCAGAACCTGTGGTGGGCGGCTGGCTACAACCTCATCGCCGTCCCGTTGGCCGCCGGTGTGTTGGCGCCTATCGGGTTCTTGATGCCGATGAGCGTCGGAGCGATCCTGATGTCGGTTTCGACCGTCGTCGTTGCGCTCAACTCCCAACTGCTGCGTCGGATGGACCTCAGTCCCGAATCGAGTGTCGCGAGAGTGTTGGGATAACCGCGCCGCGGCCCCGTCGTTCTCGCATGATGCGTTGATTCCCGCACTATGTCTGACGTAGTGCGGGAATCAACGCATCATGCGAGAACGACATCGGGGGCAGTGCGAGATGTGGCGGGCGACGGGTTGGGCGGTCGGCGGTTACGCGCGGACGAAGTCGTCCCAGTTGGTCGAGAGGTAGTCGAGGAATGCCGGGCCGACGGACTCGGCGCGCATGTGATCGGCGGAAACCGGGTGGGAGACCGAGGCGAACGCGGGGTCGGCGACGACGCGGGCGGCGAAATCGTGGTGCAAGATGCCGCCGGTGCCGATCATCACGAAGTCGGCACCGGCCTCAAGGCATTCCCGGGCCCCCGCGGCCGTCAGAATCTTCCCGGCGACACCCAACCGGGTGTTGTTGCGTGGCAAGTCGACAAACAAGTCGAGAAGTTTCTGGTTCGCAAAATCGGTGTCGTATGGGGTCTTGAACGCATCCCACATCGACAAGTCGAGATAGTCCAGGCGACCAGCGTCCAAGACTTGCCGGACCAGTTCGCGGGCATCGGCCAACGGAATGCCATACCGCTCGGGCGACAGGCGCAGACCCAGCTGAAAATCGGGTCCGGTGGCCCGACGAACCGCTTCGACAATCTCGTGAATGATCCGGAATCGATTGTTGGGGCTGCCGCCGTATTTGTCGTCCCGATTATTGCTGCGGGCGTCGAGGAACTGACAGAGCAGGTAGCCGTGAGCCCCGTGAATCTCGGCACCGTCGAATCCAGCTTCGGCGGCCAGGAGCGCCGCATTGGCAAAGTCTTCAACCACTGCCTCGACCTCGCCGGTGGTGAGGGCAACACAGTTCTTCGACGGATCGGCCCAGGGAGCCACGCGCGTGGAATCGAACTGGCCATCACCCCGACGACCGCCGTGCTGCAACTGCAACGACGACACCGCGCCGGCCTTCCGCAGTCCGGACGCAAGGCGTGTCAGGCCCGCCAGATGCTGTTCGCCTGCGGCACCGAGTTGCCCGTCGAAGGTGTGGCCCTGCTCGTTGACCCAGGCGGCGCACGTCATGACCATCCCGAAGCCGCCATCGCTGCGGCGGACCAACCAGTTGTACTCATCGTCGGAAAGCGTGCCGTCCGGATTGCTCTGCAAATTGGTCAGCGGAGCCAGCGCAATGCGGTTGGCCCACGCGGGTCCGTGGGCGAAGGCGAGAGGCGAGGCAGGGTTCATCACACCGGTCAGGATATCGCCAGGCTGCGCGTTAGTTCTTAATGACGCGCATGGGTCCCGGCGTCCAGAGCCCGCTGCGCGACTCGGTGGTAAAGGTCAATTCCGCTTCGCGCTGTGGCAGCAGCGGAGTGTACTGCTGCAGTGAACCCCAGTCGCGAGCCCAGTCATTTCGCAGGTAAGCGGGGATTTCGGTGGGCCGCAGCTCATTTTCGGTGATGCCGAGGGGACCGCCGTAATCGCCTGCCATCCAACGAGCGGAGTTCACTCGCTCACCGACAGCATCAGGTGTGATTCGCCACTCCGGGGTCTCCAAAACCCCATGCACGACAGCTGCCGGTCGCTGGCAGGGGAACGCGAACGCCACTTCCCAGTCGAGTAGGACGGGCGCGTCGCTGCCGACCAACGAGTTGAGGGTCTGCAGCTTCGACGCCCGCGGCGGCGTGACGGCCAACCAAGTGTCATTTCCGGGGGAGACATCACTGGCGACGATCCGCACGACCGTCGCTGCGGGCGGAACCTGCTCGATTGGGAAACGCAGGTTGCGCCACTCGGGGGCTCCTCCAGCGTCGTACGGGGTCAGCGAGGCAACGGTTTTGACCGTCCCATCAGGCGACACCCGACCGGCCTCCAGCCGGAGTTTTTGTCCCTTGCGGAGCACGGCGAGTTCATCGATTGACTCGATTTGCCCGGCAGCCGACAAGGTGACCAGCGGTCGTTCGGCCGACCGCTCAGGCAGTTGGTACCAGCCGGAGGTCAGTTCGCCACGACCGTTGGGCGACCCGTACGTACCCAGGACGGGCACGCGCTTCTGGTCGAGTCCGAAGGGAAGCTTCACGGTGGACCCGTTGATCCCACGACTGGTGGTGGTGCCGCCGGTCGTATCGGAGGTGGTGGATCCCGGTTCGTCGTCGGGCGACTGTTGCTGATCGGTGCTCTGGCTCGTTGCTCCGTCACTGGAGCCCTCTGCTGCGGCTTCTTCCGATTCCAGATGCGTCGGCACCCCGTTTGGGGTGAATCCAGCAGGTGGCTTCACGCCGCCTGCTAGGGCTTCATTGACGCTCGGCGCCGGCTTGCCCGGCAGTTGGGCCGGTGCCAGGAGGCCATCGTTCGGGTTCGCTTCGACGAGGACTGCGTCGGCCAGCGCACACGGCTTTCCTTGCAGTGACGCGACATTCGAGCTTGCCCATGTCCACGCATCGGACTGCGACTTGGCAGCCTTCGCAAACGACATCATGTTGAACGCCAAAATGACCGCCGACATGATGACCAGGGAATACATCGGGAGCCGGTCCACAACACCGGATGGTTCACGGCGATACGTGACCGGGCCGTCGGGTTCCTGCTCGGTCTCTGCGGCGTCGTCACGGTAGTACTGCCACACGCCCAATGCGGTGAGGGCGACGGCGATCGCGAAGATTGGCCAGTACAGTCCGATGCCAGCCAGGTGCGGGGTGTCGTCGGACCACGGGATGCCGTAACTGCCGACGTACCACCATTGATTGCGGCCAGCGAAGGCTACTGCCAACGCATAAAACGTCGCCGCGGCAAAGAAGGTGCGGTTGCAGCGTCGCCGCAACACGTGCGGGCTGATGAAGGCGGTGGCTACCGCTGCCAACGGGCCAGCGAGGGAAGCAAACAAGCCCATCTGGTGGGTCGCCTTGGTCGGGACGAAAGCGAGGACGGCGACGGACCCGGCGGTCACTGCGACCAGACGCCACACGGCCGACGTGACGAGGCCGGGCACGCTGCGTTTGCGGATCAGCACCAGGACCACAAGCAAGGTGGCGAGGATGGTCACAAACATGCCGACACGACGCGCAATGGAACCGTCGGGCGTCGGGTTGAGCAGGATGTAGTACCGCATCGCTTCGGTCCACCACTTATTGGTGGGCCCGACGACGCCCTGAGCTTTGACGCCTTCCATGATGGACGCCAACGGCTGATCGGCAAAGATCTCGTAGACCACCAGCAGGCCAGCGGCACCTAGCGGCATTAGGAGCGGCAGAAGGCCGTCGCGTTTGCGGCGGTAGTTCAGGCGTTTAAGAATCGGTCGCAATCCGGCGATCAGTGCGACGGCAGCGATCGCGCCGACGGGGTGAATCGTCAACGTGAACGCGGCCGAAATGATGGCCAGGGCAAAGGGCATTAATCGTCCGGTCGCGATGGCACGTTCCACCAGGACCCAGGTCAGCAAGATGCCGAGGGCAATCACGGGCTCCACCCGCAGGCCGTTGTTGAACGGCAACCACACGGCGAGGAAGGCGAGGGCCGCAGCCCAGCGGGCCACACCCGATGAACTGACGATTCGACCGATGCGCGGGATCGCGACGCGACTGATCAAGAACCAGGTGGCGATCGCGAAGAGGAAGGGGAGTAGACGCAGCCAGGGGATGGCGGTGCTGACTTCCATCCACTTGGCCAAGTACTGGTAGTGCCAACCAAACGGATCCTGGGGGACACCGAAGTAGCGGTAATAGTTGTCGAGATAGCCAGCACCGGGCGCTACACGGCCGACCGTGACCTGGTAGCCATCGTCGGCGGTATTGCCACCGATCATCAGCCACACCAGCAGCACCGCCGTGACAAAACCGTCGAGCCAGGTGGGACGCCACCATCCGCGGGGTAGTACACGCCGCAGTCGACGACCGTCGCGCGCATCGAGGATAGCCAACGCGATGATCGAGACGATCGTCGAGACGATGCCGATCAACATCAAGATCTGCTTCAGTGCAGTGGGACTGGTGCTGAAGCGAGTGTCGATCGTGGACTGGAAGCGTAGGCCTTCGGTCGGCGCAGTGGCTGGCAAGTCGGTGTAGACGCCGATAATCTGCGGGCGCGCGTTTGAACTGGGAATGTCGAAGGTGGCGTCTTGGCCTGGCAGGCCTTCGACGCTACCGCGCGTTCCGGAGGTGTCCGCGTGCACCGCGATCCGGCAGTCGGATGACGCCTGTGCCTGCGCCCGCGGAACCACCATCAGCACCGCATTGCGCTGCGTGACGAGCAGATTGTCGTGGGTGGCGCTCACGAACAGGCCGACTTGGCGCGCCTCAGCACCGGTCTTCGGCACGGTCGACAAAAGCACACCACCGTCGGCGGGGAGCAGTGTTGCGAGGGAACACGGAACGGCGACGTCCATCGCGAGTGGGTTGAACGCCACATTCGGGGCGGCGATGTTGTCGACGGTCGGCACACCTTGGGCATTCGCCTGCGGCCACGTTATGACGGGATTGGTGTAGGTCACCGGCAGGAATGGCGCCGCGAGCGCCAGCAGCATGCCAATCAGGCCAGCAACGACGGCAGTGCGCTTGGCGATCGCGATCTTCCTGGAAGTCGGGCCCGACGCGGTAGTCGGAGACGTTGAAAGGTCAGTGCCGCGCAGCTGCGGCTTCGGCTCACTCATCGGGGCTTCCCGTCACGATTGTGCTGGGATTGGTCCAGCCAAACTGTCGCATGGTGGATGTAGTCAGGGTCACGGTGGCTGCACCCGGGGTTAGCGGGGTGAGTTTCAGCAAATTGCCCCAGTCGCGGTACCAGTCATTCTCGAGGTAGGTGGCCACGGCGGAAGCCTTGGTGGTGGACTCGGCGACGGCAAGGATGCCGCCAGCCCGGGCCGACTGCCATGCTTTGGATTTGGAGAAGGTCGTCGCACGGTCCGGGGTGATCCGCCACTGCGGGACGTTGTAGACGCCATGGTTGGCCGTGATCGGTTGCTGGCACGGGAACTGGCTGCCGACCGACAAGTCCAGGAGAACTGGCGTCTGGCTACCAACCACCTGCTGCAGCGTTTCCAGGTGCGGGGCGCGCGGCGGGGTGATCGCCAGCCACTCGTCGGGGCTGAGATTGGCGTCGACGGCCACGATCCGCATGGCCGTGGCGTTGGTGGGGATCGCCGTCATCGGGATTCGCAGATTGCGCCACGGACGATTCGGATGATCGGGTCCCGGATCGATCGGCACGACGGGCGCGCCGACCGTACGGAAGCTTCCGCCATCGTTGACGCCAAACTCGACGTGCAAGTCGCGGCCGCCGATGCGGGCGCCGTCTGCACCGATGGAGAAGATCGATCCGGCCGCGGTGATTACCACGATCGGCGAAACCGCACGATCCGGGAGTTGGTACCAACCGGAAGTGAGATTGGCGGTGCCGTTGTCGAAGCCGTAGCTGCCGAGGACCGGGGTGGTTGCTGGTTCGAGGCCAAAGGGCAGGGCCATCGTGGAACCGTTCACTGTCTTTGGCCCGGACCCGCCGGTGGTGCCTTCTGCGGCACCTTCCGCGTTGTACGACCGTCCCGGGCTCGGCGCGGTGCGAATTGTGCCCGCGCCCAAGCGGATTGGTTCGGGCGTTAGGTCGGCGGCGACGCCGTTGGGGCTGAATCCGGTCGATTCGCCGAGCAGTGCCTTCGACACATCGGTGGTTCCGATCGGGACGAGGGTTCCGACGTTCGGGTCTCGTTCCACGAGGACTCGGTCGGCCATGCCGCAAGTGTTGCCGCGCAGTGCTTCGACGTTGGCGCTGAACTGCGTGTAGGTGTCGGCGCGGCTGATCGCCGCCTTGCTGAAGATCGCAAACTGCGCGAAGACCAGGCCCGCGGCGAGCAGCAAGATGGGCAATCCGGCCAAAACGCGACGGCGGCGCTGTGTTGTCGATGACGGCACAGCGGGGGCACCGGGTCGCACGCTGACCCACACCAGGCCCAGGAAGCAGATTCCGGAGAGCCCAAGGACGGCAGTCACGAGTTGTTGACCAGCCAGAACCGGTGCCTTGTCGAACCAGGGGATACCGAAATCGTAGGCCCAACCCCAGGCGTTGTTGCCCGCGAGCGCGACTGCGGAGGCCCCAGCCAACACGGTCAGGTACGCCCACAGAACGCGCGGGGATTGGGCGGCGACAGTCACGATGGCGGTGACCGCTACGGCAGTCGCAGCGGCGGCCAGGCCCGCGAAGACGCCGAATTGAATGCTCCACTTCATGGGTACAAAGGACAGGAGCATGACGGTCACGAGGATCGCACCGAGCAATCGCCAGACGGGGCCGCGGGCAAAGCCGGGCAGCTTCCCTCGGCGCATCATCAGCGCGATCGTCAATCCGACGCCCACAATCAGCAGCAGTATCGGGATACGTCGCGCAAGTGAACCATCGGGAGTGCCGAGCGTCAGGAAGTAGTAACGCATGAGTTCCTGGTACCAAGACAGCGTCGGCCCCACGGAATAGCGCACACGGATTGCTTCGACGACGGCCGCGAGGGTCTGGGTACGGAACACGATGAACACGATCAGCGACGCTGCGGCGGCGATCGGCGCAAACAGCGGCAGCAGACCGTACTCGCGGCGGAGCGTACGCACCACGCGCAGCATGGGTCGCGATCCGACGATTAACACGGCGACGGCAATGATCCCTTGCGGGCCAGCGGCCAGGGTCAAGAGTGCGGCGAACGTAGCGAGGGCTGCGGGGAGCAAGCGGCGGGTCGCAATGGAGGCTTCGACCAGCCACCAGGTGATGAGGGTGCCGAGCACAATGATCGGCTCGGGGCGCAGGCCGCTGCAGAAGGCGATCCAGAAGGCGACGAAGACTGCTGCGGCGCTGAGCATTGCCCAACGAGAGTTTCGGACCGTGGCACCCAGGCGCGGAATCAGGATGCGACTCAAGATGAACCACGACGCGAGGCCTGCGAGTAAAGCGGGCAGGCGGAGCCAGATACCTGCGGAACTGATGGTGGCCCAGTGCGAGAGGAAACCGTAGTACCAGTCAAAGGGCGCTTCGGTGATGCCGAAGTAACGGTAATAGTCCGACAGGTAACCGGCGTCGGAGGCATTGCGGCCCATCACCATGATGTAGCCGTCATCGGAGGTACCTGCACCGAGGAAGTGCCAGATCACCAACGCCGCGGTGACCGCAGCATCGGCCAGGCTGGGGGCTACGAGTCGGTGCCAGCGACGGTGGCGGACAACAGGTCCACGCAAGCGGGAGACAACGTCAAGCTTGGCGAGCGCGATCAACGAGATCAGCGCGGCAAGAACGCCAATGATGATGACGGCAATTTTGATGGCAGTGCGGGCAACGTCGAAGCCGTTGTCGACGTCGACGGAAACTTTCAGTGCGGCGGCTTGGCGCTGCACCAGGTCGGTCGGTAGGTCGGTGTAGATCCCTGACACGGCCGGCCGATTCAGCGGGTCATCGCGGATCGGTGGGGTAGCGCCGACAAACTGCGCACCTAGATCGGTCGACGATGCCCAGAACTTCAGAGTGGTGGTCTTGTCGAGTCCTGCACGATCGACGCTCGCCAGCACCGAATTGCGATTCATCACGCGAGCCCCCGCGGGCCCGGCAGTGATCGAGAGCGCGGTATTGCGGATATCGCGCGATGCTGAACTCGGTGCGGTGGCAACCAGAGTTATATCGCTGTCGTTGGCGGCCGCGGTCCGCAGGATTTCGCTACCGATACTGATGTCGAGGCCACGTGCCGTCTGCGTCACCAATGGTGCGACGACGGACGCATTGTCGGCCGCCAGGTGCTGGCCGGTGGGCCACTCGAACGAGGCGGTTCGTTCGTTGACCGGGAGAAATGGAGTCAGAATTGCGGCCAGTACGGCCACTAAACCGGCAACGGAGGCGATGACCAAGTACCTGCGCGCGGTCGGTCTGTCTGTAGTACTCATCGAGAGTGAGGATAGGCGGTGCCGCTAAGAGGTCCCCAAGAGCGGGCCCCCGGGCGTGGCAGCAGGCACCTTTCTATGGGCGCGGCTGCACGTTGTAGCGGCTCATAATCGACACCCGGTTGAAGGCATTCATCGAGGTAGCGGCCCAGATGACGGCCGAAATCTGGGCGGCATCGAGGACGTCGGCCGCCCGCTCGTAGGCGCAGTTCGCGTCGTCGTGCCCCGGGAGGTTCGTCACCATCTCGGCCAGCTCCAGTGCCGCCCGCATTTCGTCGGTGTACAGCTTTGGCGCATCGCGCCACGCCGACAGGACCGCAATCTGCTGCGGCGTCAGGCCAGCGTCGATGGCGTCGGGATAGTGCACGCTCAGGCAAAAGGCGCACCCGTTGATCTGCGAGCAGTGCAGGTTCACCAGTTCTACGACGGCTCGGCTCAGTCCCGCCGCTTCTGCTGCGGCCGCCGTTTTGTTCGAAACCTTCACGAGTGCCTTGTAAACATCGGGATTCTGCTTGTCGATACTGACGCGAGGGGTTGCCATGCCCTCACCATAGTGTTGGCCACCGCTGTGTTCGCCGCGTCCGCGGGCTCCCGCTGAGTGGGAGCGAGGGTGTCCGAGTGCGCCTCCACGGGGTTGGCTTCGACGTAAGCTAGCGCACACTTGTTGAGAATTTGAGGAGATGGCATGGACGACTTCACTAATCGCGTTGTACTGATCACCGGAGGTGCTCGCGGTCAGGGACGCTCGCATGCGATCGCCTACGCCGAACGTGGCGCGGACATCGTGATCTGCGACCGTTGCGAAGACACCGAGACCGTGCCGTACCCTATGGCCACCAAGGAAGACCTGGCCGAGACGGTACGACTCGTCGAGGCGACGGGCCGGAAATGTCTTGCCGTTCAGGCCAACACTGCCGACCGTGAGGCAATGACCGCGCTCGTCGCGCAGGCCGAAGCTGAGTTCGGGAAGATCGATATCGCGATTGCTAACGCCGGCGTGTCCGCCGGAGCGCCGATGGGGGAATTGCCCGGGGCCCTGTGGGACGAAGTGATCGCCTCCAACCTGACAGGCGTCTTCAACACGCTGTCGGCCGTGCTCCCCGGGATGATCGCGCGCAACTACGGCCGCATCATCACCGTGTCGTCGATGCTGGGCCGCGGTGCCTCTACCAATATGGCTGCCTACGGTGCATCCAAGTGGGGCGTCATCGGATTGACAAAGAGCACCGCCCTCGACGTTGCCCGCTACAACATCACGGTCAACGCGATTGCGCCAGGCAACATTTCGACGCCGATGGTGCATAACGACTTCATGTACAAGTTGGTTCGCCCCGACTTGGAAGCGCCTACTCGCGCTGATGTGGAGCCAGTATTCAAGATGCTGCATGCTCAGCCGGTCCCGTTCATTGAGCCTGAAGAAGTGACTCGCGCCGTGCTGTTCTACACGGCAGAAGAGTCCGCGCATATCTCGGGAACCGTGCTGCCGATCGACGCTGGCGCTGCGGCCCGCGTCACCGGATAGCACCCGGTTTCGTCGACAGACCCCGGTCCGGGAATCTTCCCGGACCGGGGTCTGTTGCTAGCAGTCATGAAGAACGTTGAATTTGGCCTCGACACGTTTGGTGGAGTCACCCGCGACGCGAACGGCGATCATGTTCCGCACCCGCAGGTCATTCGAGACCTCGTTGACGACGCTGTGCTGGCCGATTCAGTGGGTGTTGACTTCTTTGGTTTGGGGGAGCATCACCGCCCCGACTTCGCCGTTTCGAGTCCAGAGATGGTGCTCGCAGCCATTGCGGCCCGGACGGAGCGGATCCGGTTGGGTTCGGCCGTCACGGTTCTCAGCTCCGACGATCCGGTCCGCGTGTACGAGCGCTTCGCGACACTTGACGCCGTCTCGAACGGGCGCGCCGAAATTGTGGCTGGCCGCGGATCGTTCATCGAGTCGTTCCCGCTATTCGGGTACGACTTGAACGATTACGAGGTCCTGTTCGAGGAGAAACTTGAACTGCTGGCGGCGCTTCTGACCGAGGAGCCGGTCACTTGGCAGGGCACCACACGCGCCGGTCTGCAGGATCAGCGCGTTTACCCGACCACCGCTGCGGGAATGAAGGCCTGGGTGGGGGTGGGCGGTAGTCCTGAATCGGTGGTCCGCACGGCTCGGTACGGCTTTGGGTTGTTCCTGGCGATCATCGGCGGCCCATCCGAACGTTTCAGCGCTTACATCGATCTCTTCAAACGGGCCCAAGATGAGTTCACGGTGCCGCACCAGCCGATCGCCGTGCACTCGCCGGGCCTGGTAGCCGAGACCGACGAGGAAGCCCGGGATCTGGTTCGCGACGGTTGGTTTGAGATGCGGAAGCAGATGGGTCGCGAACGCGGCTGGCCCGCTCCGACCCCCAACGATTTCGACCGCGAGATTGACGGCGGTGCCCTCTATGTCGGTTCTCCGGAAACGGTGGCCCGCAAGATCGCGTCCACCGTGGAAACTCTCGGCGTTGACCGCTTCGACCTCAAATACGACCAACCGGTCCAACACGACGCCCACCAACAATCAATTGGTTTGTATGGCGAAAAGGTAGTTCCCATGGTCAGGGACATGCTGGCGTCCTAAACGGCGTTCAGGCTGGTCACGGCCCCTGTTACGGTCGACGTCAGATGGCTAGCCTGGATTGAAGAGCTTCGCGATATCGAGCAATGAATCGAGCGACCAGTGACAACGTCGAGTATGGAACCGCCAGTAGTTTTGGATCCGCGCCGTTGGCGCGCCTTAGCGTTCATTTGCCTCGCACAGTTGATGGTGGTGCTCGACGGCACCGTGGTCAACATCGCTCTACCGAATGCCAAGGCCGACCTGAACATCAGCGACGCCAATCAGCAGTGGGTCATCACCGCGTACGCCCTCGCCTTTGGCGGGCTGCTCCTTTTCGGTGGACGGCTCGCCGACATGTGGGGGCGTCGTCGAACGTTGATGGTTGGGCTCGTCGGCTTTGCCGCGGCTTCGGCGCTCGGTGGAGCCGCAGTGAGCCAGGAGATGCTGTTCGGTGCCCGCGCGCTGCAAGGTGCGTTCGGTGCCTTACTCGCGCCGGCCGTCCTGTCACTGCTGACAGTCATGTTCGCGACGCCATCCGAGCGTGCGCGGGCCTTCGGGATTTTCGGTGCGATTGCTGGCGGCGGTGCTGCGCTGGGCCTCATTCTGGGTGGATTACTGACGCAGATGCTTGATTGGCGTTGGACGATGTACATCAACGTGCCGGTTGCCGTGGTCGCGCTGCTCGGCGTAATTCTCGAAATCAAAGAGCCGCCAAAGCTAGGGAATCAGCCGATAAGGCTCGATGTCCTTGGTGTGGTGCTGGCGGGTTCCGGGCTGGCTTTGATCGTGTACGGATTTAGTCGAGCGGCCGAAGAGGGCTGGGGTGACGGCGGAACGATTGCCAGCCTGGTTGCAGCCGTTGTGCTGTTGGCCGCGTTCGTTGGCTGGCAGATGCGCTGCCGATACCCGTTGCTGCCGCTGCGAGTGATCCTCGACCGGGCTCGGGGCGGCGCGTACCTCAGCGTGGGACTCTCGACCATCGCCATGTTTGGGTCGTTCCTGTTCCTGACGCTATACATGCAAAACGTTCACCACTACTCACCATTGAGTGCCGGGTTTGCTTTTCTGCCAATGGTTTTCGGCATGCTAATCGGCTCCACCCAGATCGCCGCTCGCCTTATTACGCGCGTCCCACCGCGGTTCTTGATTGTCCCGGGTGCTCTCATTGGCGCTGTCGGCATGTTGTTTTTGAGTCAGATATCGGCCGATTCCACGCGGTATTGGAGTGTCATCTTGCCCGGCCTGTTCCTCGTTGGTTGCGGCATGGGAACGGTGTTCATGACGACCATCAACCTTGCAACATTTGGTGTGGAATCACGTGATGCCGGAGTGGCCTCGGCCATGGTGAACACGTCGCAGCAAGTCGGCGGTGCCGTTGGAACGGCACTGTTGAATACGATTGCCGCCAATGCCGCCGCCAGCTACATCACCGATCACAGCGGGTCCATTCACGGGCCTGCGGATATCCCGGCGATGAGGATGTTGGCGATGGTCCATGGTGAAAGTGTGGGGTTCATGATCGCGGCAGCGATCCTAGGCTTGGTGGCGGTCGTAGCCGGGTTCCTGATTAACCTCCGTAAGCCAATCGGAGCCGGACAAGAGGCGCCATCACCGGAACCAGCGCGGACGGTTTCCGAGTAGCCGCTAGCGGGCTGGCGCTATCGTCGGCTCTGGCGACGTTGGACGAGATCGGCGATTAGACCAGTGCAGTAGTCAATAAAGTCGTCCCGGGATACGTCAAACCGCCTTTCGGAACGGTCGATGAACAGCCGAGTAAGCGACCCGGTGAGGGCGCTGATGTCGAGACGCATCTTGATTGGATCCGCAGTTCGGTACCAGGCGTCGTCGATGAGGAGTCCTGCCGTCATCTCAATAAACCGCGGAATCGCCGCACTTGCGGTGTCGCGCAAGGCATCCTCGGCCAGTGATTCCTGCAGCAGTCGAGCGATCGTCGGATCACTGTCGAGCAACTCCGTGACGGCGGCGATGGCCGCTTTGGTTTGGCTGAGCGGGTCTGTCGCCGAGGCTTGGATGGCAGTGCTGACGGCCTGGGCAAACGCCACCATCGTTTGCTCAAACATCGCCGCCAGTAGGGCGGATCGATCGGCAAAGCTTTCGTAAAAGTATCGCGGACTCAGGGAGGCCTGGCGGGCAACAGCGCGCATCGTGATGGCCGTGATGCCGCCGTGGGCGAGGAGCGTGAACGCAGCGTCGAGGAGTTGTTTCCGGCGTTCGTCGATGCGGTCGTCCAGGGTTTGGCCTCGATATACGGCGACTCCGGCATCGGGTGTGGACATGATGCAAGGCTATCCGGAATCATTTGATTCATCTGGAACCGTTTGATACCGGATGTCTCAAGAAGAGTGCTCGCTGAAATCTGCCGAAGTCCAGACGGTATGAGCTGAAGACGGAACGGGGGATCGCATGTGGTGCTCCAGGCGGCGGATTTTGGGGTTGAACTACCGTTCCTGACGACCTAACGCAGCGCGGCCACCGACTTCGACGCACGCATGCACAGGACACGCATCCGCGTATTTCCTAGCTCCGATGACGGCGTTCGCCCTCGATGTGCGCCGGCGACTGCTGGTAATTGGGCCTGCGATTTCGGCCTATAGTCGGACTTGGGAGCTGGCTCTGGTTCCCACTATGACGGGAGGCCGGATGTCCGGCACCGCTCGATGGCCGTTGGCGATTTCTCCGGAATCACCTCACAATACTGAACCAAGCAACGGGCTCCTCAGCCTTGGCTTGCTCGCGATTTCAACGATGGAGAACGAGCAGCGGTTGCCGATTCATCCGCATCACCTCGACCGGATTCCGCCGGATATTCGAGCGCGAATGATCGTCGAGCGCGGGTACGCCGACGACTTTCAGCTCGCGCCCGGGTACATCGAATCGCGCGTTGGCAGGGTCGCGGAGCGTGCCGAGGTAATCAGTTCGGCCGACGTCCTGCTGTTGCCGAAACCGCAGGCGACCGATGTGGCCGCGGTACCGATGGGGCGCATTGTTTGGGGGTGGCCTCACTGCGTCCAAGATTCAGCGATGACGCAAACGGCGGTGGACCGTCGGCTCACTCTGATTGCCTTCGAAGCGATGAACCATTGGACTCGCGACGGGGATGTCAGTCTGCATGTCCTTCACAAGAACAACGAGCTCGCCGGCTACTGCTCGGTGATGCACGCGTTGGCGTTGCAGGGCGTGACCGGCGCATACGGTCCACGTCGCAGTGCCGTCGTCATCGGTTTTGGTGCGACAGCGCGTGGTGCGGTTACTGCACTCAAGGCCCTCGGGATCCACGACATTCAAGTCCTCACTCAGCGGGGCGCGGCCGCTGTCGGCTCGCAGATCCACGGTGCGTTCATTACCCAACTGAACACTTCGGATGGTCCTGCGTACCTCAGCGAGGTGGCGACCGCCGATGGTGACGTCCCGTTGCCGACTTTCTTGGCATCGCACGACATCGTCGTCAATTGCACGTATCAGGACGTGACGGCTCCGCTGACTTACCTGCGCACCGAAGATCTTGTGCACTTCGCCGCCGGCCGTCTGATCATCGACGTGTCGTGCGACGAGGGGATGGGTTTTGAGTGGGCTGTGCCAACGGGCTTCGACGATCCGATGTTCACGGTCGGCGAGGGTGTGAACTACTACGCCGTCGACCACAGCCCTTCGTACCTGTGGAACTCTGCGACGTGGGAGATCAGCGAAGCGCTCCTGCCATTCCTCCGCACCGTGATGGAAGGACCGGCGGCGTGGGCCAATGACGTCACCATCTCGCGGGCAATCGAGATTCGCGATGGAGTTATCCAGAACCCGAAAATCCTTAGTTTTCAGGGGCGAGATTCGGAATTTCCGCACGTCAGGATTGCGTAGAGAGCGGGACTGCTGCACGAATAGGTGACATCTGATCTGTGGTGCCGTGAGGCGCCGCTGGAAGGATGTTCCCCATGCCCAAGCCTTATCCCCGAGAGTTCCGTGACGACGTCGTGCGTGTGGCCCGCAATCGCGAGTCGGGCCAGCAGCTCAAGCAGATCGCCGCCGACTTCGGGATCAGCGAATCCTGCCTGGCGAACTGGCTCAAGCAAGCCGATGTCGAAGACGGCATCAAGCCCGGCACGACCGCCGCCGAGAACGCCGAGCTTCGTGAGGCCCGGAAGCGGATCCGCCTGCTCGAGCAGGAGAACGAGGTCTTGCGACGAGCCGCGGCCTATCTGTCGCAAGCAAACCTGCCGGGAAAATGATCTACCCGCTCGTCCGCGAGTTGGCCGAAGACAGGATCCCCGTCGCGGTGACGTGCCGGGTCCTCAAGCTCGCTCGCCAGCCCTACTACCGGTGGCTGGCCGAGCCTGTGGCCGCTGGCGAACTCGCTGAGGCGTACCGGGCCAACGCGTTGTTCGACGCCCACCGCGACGATCGGAGAGTTCGGCTACCGGTTCCTCGTCGACGAAGCGACAAGCGGTGGTGAGCGGATGTGCGAGCGCACCGCATGGCGGATTTGCCGAGATAATGCCTGGTGGTCGGTGTTCGGGAAGAAACGTGGGAAGAACGGCAAGAAACCCGGCCCGCCCGTCCACGACGACCTTGTCGAGCGTGATTTTACTGCTGGGTCGCCGAACCAGCTGTGGCTGACCGACATCACGGAGCACCCGACCGCAGAGGGAAAATTGTATCTGTGCGCGATCAAGGACGTCTACTCCGGCCGCATCGTGGGTTACTCGATCGACTCGCGGATGAAGTCTGCGCTCGCGGTGAACGCCCTGGCCAGCGCCGTGGCCCGGCGCGGCGACGTGGCTGGCTGCATCGTCCACAGCGACAGGGGATCGCAATTCCGATCCCGAAAGTTCGTGCACGAGTTGAGCCGCCACGGACTGGTCGGATCGATGGGCCAAGTCGGGGCGGCTGGTGACAATGCCGCGATGGAATCGTTCTTCGCGTTGCTGCAGAAGAACGTCCTCAACCGAAGGCCGTGGGCCACTCGGGAGCAACTGCGGATCGCGATCGTCACGTGGATCGAACGGACCTACCATCGTCGCCGGCGTCAGCCTCGCCTTGGCCGGTTGACCCCAGTCGAGTACGAGGCCATTATGGCCACACCGGCCGCTCAGGCTGCTTGACCAAATCTGTCACCTATTCGTGCAGCAGTCCCATTTTGGTTTCGATATTGAAGCGAACCTTGTTGCCTTTGTATTCGCTGACGATTCGGAACAGTTGTGGCAGGGTCGCGATCTTGTTGCCTTCGACCGGTTTAGCATCGGGGAACTTCGCCAACGTCTTGTCGCATGTCAGGGTCTGGATCTGCGCGAACGTGAGGTCGTGGATCGTCTTCCCGACGTAGGGGAACTGCTTGTCACCGGGCTTGGCGGGTGCGGTGTCGGTGCATTTGTCGTCTTGGACGGTGGGGTCGTGCCAGATCAGCGGCACGTTGTCTTTGGTGAGGACGATGTCGAGTTCGAGTGTGGTGACACCCAACTCAATAGAACGGGCAAACCCATACAGCGATTCTTCGGTGTGCTCGCCGCGGCCGCCGCGATGCGACTGCAAATCGAATGGCGCGGTTGTCGCGGCCTGAACTGGTACCGACACACTGGCGCTCGCTGCGACGACGGCGATAGTGGCCAGACGGCGGGTGACCTTGCTACGCAGATACACACGGCGGACGGTAGTTGTCGCAGATGAACTGGCGATGTTGTGTGATGGTCCGGTGAGAGTATGTCGGGTGGCAGGTCGCTGCGTTTGGCTACCTCGGACCGATGCGAACTTGGTTGGTGGCGGCTTCGACTATTTTCATGTCACATACCGTTGACGCTATATAGTGAAGTCGCTATACTTTGCGCATGGGTGGGGATCCGACGCCGTGGGATATCGACCTGAGTGACGAGGTTCGAGGCTGGCTCGAGGGCCTCGGTGACAAAGGTCGCGCCCAGGCGTTCAGGGCTTTCGATTATCTTGCGGCAGAAGGTCCGGGTCTGTGGATGCCGCATAGTCGCAAGCTTCATGATCGGTTGTGGGAGCTGCGGTTCCGGTGTGAGCAGGTTAATCAGAGAATCACTTACACAGTCGAACCCGAGCGTCGTGTGATCACGTTGACGGTATTTCGCAAGCAGCGCGACAATGAACGAAAAGAAGTTCGCAGAGCCCGCGGGGTGCTGCGTCGGACACTGGAGGGGGACCGATGACTAGCTATTCCGATTACAAGGATCAATACCTGGCGAGCCTCGACGTCGAGGCGCGCCGCGTCCATGATCAGGTGTATGAGGCTGCGGGCGTCGCGATGGAACTGGCTGGCATCGCATACCAGGCGCGCCAAGGCGCTGGCCTCACCCAAAAGCAACTCGCGGAACGGATGGGGACTACGCAGAGTTCGATTGCCGCAGTCGAAAATGGTGCGCGCACGCCGACAGTTAACTTCCTTGACCGTCTGGCTCGAGCTTGCGATGCGCGGCTGACCGTCCGCATTGATGCGGCCTGAGAGCTAACGGCAAATTCCGTCGATACAACTCGGGCTAGCTCAATCGACTCGGGGCTGAAGCGTCTGAGTGTGTAAGTGGAGGGGATCGTCGATATCTCCGCCGTTTGGCTTACTGGATACCCTGCGTATCACTTCGATGCGTATTGCTGTGGTTGGTGCGCTCGAAATTGCGCGTATCCGGCGATGTTAGCCTCGAAATTTCATCGGGGTGACGTCCTGGCCTGTGCGGTTTCGGATTGATGGTTGTGAGCTGATTGTGCCTGTCGGGTACGACAAGGCCGCCGATCGTCGGATACGTCCGGGTTCCACATCACCGGAAGAGCAGGTTCTTTCATCTCGTAAGGTCAGGGCTCGGCTACCGAGTCAGCCGGGTGCCGGGTAGGCGGCCAGCCGCTCGAGGCCGGCAGCGAGCAGACCACTCCACGGATGATGCCGGTCGTACCGAAGCCGGAGTCGGCGGGCGTGACGAGTCAGGCGGGCCGCGGTCGCAAACAGTCGCATGCGCAGCTTCTTGGGTTCCCACAGGCGCGCTGCGGTACCGGCCAAAGCCAGCATCTGGGTCCAGGCGAGCAGATCGCACGCCACCTCGACCACGGCGAGCCAGATCTGATTCTGCGCGAACCCTTTGAGTGGAAAGTTCGTCAGGCCAGTGTCTTTCGCGATCCTGATACGGTCTTCGCAGCGGGCCCTCCGCCGATGCCGGACCTCGAGATCGGCGAGCTGGCCGCCGGTGGTGTTGGTGGCGAACGCGATCAGGCGCCACCCATTGCGGTCGGTGATCCGCAGCTGGGCGCCCGGATGCGGCTTCTCACGGCGGACGATGACCCGCATCCCGGCCGGCCACCCCGAGAGGTCCAGGACTCCGGTCAGTTCGGCAACGTCAGCATTCTTGCGGGGTTCACCGTCCGGGTCGTAGGCCGGGGTCCACGCCTTCTTCGGCAACCGGTCGATGAGGTCACCGATCGTCTCGTTCAACGGAAACCCGACCGAATACGACAGGCGTCGGCGGGCGAGGAAATCGATGAAGTCGTGGGTGCCGCCGGCCGAGTCGGTGCGTATCAGGATCGACTTACCGAGCCGAGACCCGATGCCGGGAACCTGCTGAAGGATCTTCTGCGTCAACGTGATGTGGTCGGCGGCGGTGTTGGAACCGGCGTTGCCGGGCCGCAGGATCGCCGCAGCGGCCTCCCCGGTCCCGTCTGGCCCGTGGTCGATGAACGCCATCAACGGATGAAAACCGAAGCCCCGCTTATAGGTTGGCTTCGCCTGCTCCTTCTCCGAGTGGGCGGTCACCAACGTCGCATCGATGTCAATGATCAGCGGCTTCTTCGCCGACCGACCATGATCGGGAGCCTGATCGGCGGCCAGGGACCACACCCGCTGGCGGGCGGCGGCGCGAGCGGCCCGGATCGCGTTCACAGCCCGCTCGGGATCGGCGGCCAGGGTGGCGATCAGGCGTGAGACCGTCGGATCGGAGGCCACCAGACCGAACACGTCGGGACGACCGCGGACCATGCTGATGTCGGCCAGGCAGTCACCGCCGACGATCAGGCTCGTGGCCAAATCGAGGAGGATCTTCGCTGGATCGTGGGTCGCGAGGGGTTTGCGCCACGGCGCGAGCGCGGTCCGTAGCGCGTCGGTGAGGCCGGAGAGTTCGGCGGTACGGGTGGCCAGGACGGTGCCGCCGTGGGTGATGATGCCGCCGCCGTCGGCGGTGGCCTGAATCTGCGGGTAAAACACGGTAGAGTTCTTCACCAGAAAGGTGCTCCTTGCCCTGCTTGTGATTGTCGTTTCGCAACAACAATTATTGCAGCTCAGAGCACCTTTCTTCATGAAAACGGCAGGTCAGGCGAATTCAGCGATGAAAGCCCGAGGTTAGGCGTTGCTGCGGCGTTCGATGAGGACGACGTCTCGCCAGTGGCCGTTGTGTTGGCCGATGCGTTCTCGTGTTCCGACGGTGCGGAATCCGTGGGCGTGGTGCAGTGCGAGGCTGGCGTGGTTCTCGGGGAAGATTCCTGTTTCGATGGTCCACACTCCTGCGGTTTCGGTGGAGTCGATGAGCGCTTGTAGGAGTGCGGTGCCGACGCCCTTGCCGGAGTGGTTGGGGTCGACGTACACACTGTGTTCGATGACGCCGGTGTAGACGCACAGGCTCGATGCCGGTGATGCGGCGATCCATCCGGTGACGTTGCCGTTGGGGTCGAGGGCAACGAATCGGTGGTCGGGTAGGTGATCGCGGTCGAAGTCGGGCCAGGTTGGGGCGGCGGTCGCGAAGGTTGCGTTGCCGGTGTCGATGCCGGCTTGGTAGATCGCGAGGACTTGGGGTCCGTGTTCGGGCGCCATTGGTGCGATGACCGCGCGTGTTGTGTGGGGCTCGGAGGGGTTGCTGCTGGTGGTCACTGGTTTGGGTTCAGTTCGCTGCGCTGGGCGTGCAGGCGGTGTTCGTGTACCCAGTTGTGGGCGGCGATTTGGACGGCGTCCCATGGTGATCCCAGGGGTGGGGTGTAGGACAGGTCGAGTTCGCTGAGCGCTTCGACGGTCATGCCGTGGTGCAGGGCTGTGGCGTAGGTGTCGATCCGTTTGGCGATTTCGGCGGTGCGGTGGCCGATGAGTTGGGCTCCGAGCAGTGTGCCGGTCTTGTGGTCTGCGGTGATGCGGATGTTGATGGGGGTGGCGCCTGGGTAGTAGGCCTTGTGGTCGTCGGGTGTCGAGGTGGTCGATACTGGTGTCCAGCCGCGGTCGGCTGTGAGGGCTTCGGCTTCTTTGAGGCCGGTGCGGGCGGCGACGAGGTCGAAGATTTTGACGACTTGGGTTCCGAGGGAGCCGGTGTAGCGGGCGGTGCCGCCGAGGGCGTTTTCGCCCGCGACGCGGCCCTGCTTGTGTGCGGTTGTTCCGAGTGGGAGCCAGGTGATGCCGAGTTGGCGGTGGTGGGTGTGGACGGCGTCGCCGGCGGCGAAGACGTCCGGCAGGTTGGTGCGCATCTGTTCGTCGACTGCGATGGTGTTCTTGATTCCGAGGTTGGCGCCGGCGGCGGCGGCGAGGTCGGTGTCGGGGCGCACGCCGACCACGACGAGCACGAGGTCGGCGGTGAGGTGGTCGGTGTGGCCGTCATTCGCGGTGGTGACGGTCAGGTCGCCGTTGTCGGCGCGGTCGATGGCGGTGACCAGGGTGTTGGTGCGTACGTCGACTCGGTTGCGGACCAGTTCGTTGTGGACGAGGGTGCCGAGTTCTGGTTCGACGGTGGGGAGGACTTCGGGGAGGGCTTCGATCTGGGTGACGGCTAGGCCTCGGGTGGTGAGCCCTTCGGCCATCTCCAGGCCTATGTAGCCGGCGCCGATGATGATCGCGGTCTTCGGGTCGGTGGTGGTCAGGGTGTTCATGACGGCGAAGGTGTCGCCCATCGAGTGCAGGAGGTGAACGCCGTCGTCAGGGCCTAGTTGGTCGAGGCCGGTGATCGGTGGCCGCACTGAGACCGCGCCGGTCCCGACGATGAGAGCGTCATAGTCGAGGTCTCGTGAGACGCCGTCGGGCCCGGTGACGGTGAGGCGGTGCCCGGCGGTGTCGATCGCGGTGGCCCGGGTGTCGGTATGAACGGTCATGCCGGTGGCGGCGAGGTCGGCGGCGGTGCGGTGGGCGAGGTTGCTCCAGTGCGTGACTTCGCCGGAGACGTAGTACGGGATGCCGCAGATGGAGAAGTTCGGGTAGGCGTCGGCGACGACGACGGTGACCTCGCTGGTTGGGTCGAGCTCGCGAGCCCGCAGTGCGGCGGAGATTCCGGCGTCTGATCCGCCGATTGCGATGATCTTGCGTGCAGGCATGGGTGTCGGTTCCTTCCGAAGGGACACGGGTATGTGAGGTAGAGCAGGGCGCCGCGCTGTTGGGAGAAGTCGCGGGAGCGTGCGGGCAGGCCGATCAGCGGCGGTCAGGTAGTGGCAGGTAGGAGCTCGGCGAGGAGGTTGCGGACGCGGTAGTTGAGGTCGTCGCGGATCAGACGAACGGTCTCGATGGGGTGGTTGTCGGGGTCGGCGACTTGCCAGTCCAGGTACCGCTTGCCCGGGTAGATCGGGCAGGCGTCGCCGCAGCCCATGGAGATCACGACGTCCGCGGCCGCGACCACATCGTCGGTGAGCGGCTTGGGGAACTTGGCGGCGAGATCAAGGCCGATCTCTGTCATGGCTAGCTCGACGATCGGGTTGATGTCCGCCGCGGGTAGAGACCCGGCTGAACGTACGTGCACTCGTCCTGCCGCGTGGTGGGTCAGGAGCGCGGCGGCCATCTGTGAGCGGCCAGCGTTGTGGACGCAGATGAACAGCACTTCGGGCACGGTCGTGGTGGTTGCGCCGGTGGACTGCGCTAGGGCGGCGAGGCGTTCTGCGGCGAACCTGCCTGTCAGGGTCACCAGGTGAGTGTGGATGCGGGAGGTGCGCCGCAGCGCGGTGTAGGACTCGAATACGACCCGTTCGACGGTCTGTTCGGACACGATCCCTCGGTACTGGGCGGCGAGCCTCTCCGCGGTTCGCGATAGCAGGGCTTGGGGCATCAGCAGATCTGGTGTCCCGGCTGATTCGGTCGTGGCGTCGGCGTTCATCAGGCTTCACCCCGGTTCGTAGATACCGACCCAGCTCCGGCGTTAGCGCGCGGTGAGTTCGGCTGCCAGCGCGGTGACGCGGGCAGCGATGTCGTCGCGGACCAGGCGCATCCGTTCGATCCCGTCGATTCCGCGCTCGGACGGTTCGTCAGTGTCCCAGTTGATCAACCTGACCCCGGCGGGGGCATCGACCACGGCTTCTCGGCCGAGAGTGACCACCAGGTCGACGCGGGCGAGCAACTCGGGATCGATGGGCTTGGGAGTCTCGCCGGTGATGTCGATGCCGACCTCGGCCAGGCTCTCGGCAGACAGCCCGTTGACCGCGGTGCCGGGTTTGGTTCCGGCCGAGTGCACCTCGACGGCCTCGCCGACCGCCTTGCCCATCAGGCCGGCGGCCATCTGAGACTTGCCGCCGTTCTTCACACACACGAACAGCACACTCGGCGTGGCCGCGTTCTCGGTGATCGTCAGGTCGTCGGGCATCAGTTCATGCTCCTAGAAGAGTCCGCGGAAGCGGAGGTAGAGGACGGGGTGAGGGGGAAGCGTTTGCGTAGGGCAAGGGAGACATAGACCAGGCCGACCAGCACAGGGACCTCGATCAACGGACCGACCACGCCGGCGAGGGCTTGGCCGGAGGTCGCGCCGTAGGTGGCGATCGCGACGGCGATGGCGAGTTCGAAGTTGTTGCCTGCCGCGGTGAACGCAAGCGTGGTGGTGCGTTCGTAGCCCAGGCCCATAACCGCACCCAGGAGGTAGCCGCCGCCCCACATCACTGCGAAGTAGACCAACAGTGGCACGGCGATGCGGACGACGTCCCAGGGACGGGAGGTGATCTGTTCGCCCTGCAGGGCGAAGAGGATGACGATCGTGAACAGCAGTCCGTAGAGTGCCCACGGCCCGACCTTGGGCAGGAACTTCGCTTCGTACCAGTCGCGGCCCTTGGTCTTCTCGCCGATCCGGCGTGACAGGTATCCGGCGAGCAGCGGGATGCCGAGGAAGATCAGCACCGACTTGGCGATCTGCCACGGAGAGGTGCTGATGGTCGTCTGTTCCAGGCCCAGCCAGCCCGGCAGGATTGAGAGGTAGAACCAGCCCAGGACGGCGAACATCACCACCTGGAACACCGAGTTGAGCGCCACGAGGACGGCTGCTGCCTCACGATCGCCGCAGGCGAGGTCGTTCCAGATGATGACCATGGCGATGCACCGTGCGAGGCCGACGATGATCAGGCCGGTCCGGTACTCGGGTAGGTCGGGCAGGAAGATCCAGGCGAGGGCGAACATGAGCGCTGGGCCGAGCACCCAGTTCAGTAGCAGCGATCCCAGCAGTAGTTTGCGATCGCCGGTGACGGTGTCGAGGCGGTCGTAGCGCACCTTGGCCAGGACCGGGTACATCATTATCAACAGGCCCAAGGCGATAGGCAGTGAAACGCCGTCGACCTGGATCTTCTCCAACGCGGTGTTCAGTCCGGGGATCATCCGGCCCAGCAGCAGACCGGCGACCATGGCGACGCCGATCCACACCGGCAGGAACCGGTCCAGAGTCGAGAGCTTGCCGACGACCGGCTGATGCCCGGCCGTCGGGGTGGGGCTGGTCACGAGTGAACCTCCATCGAGCTGGCGAGCTCGCCGGACTGCAGGATCCCGGCGAGCGAGGACAGAACATCGGGGATAACGCGGTAGTACACCCACGACGCGCGGCGCTCAGACTCGAGCAAACCGGCGTTCTTGAGGACCTTCAGGTGATGGGAGATCGTCGGTTGCGAAACGTCGACGGCCGGGGAGATGTCACACACGCACGCCTCACCGCCCTCGTGGCTGGCGATCAAGCTGAACAGTCGCAACCGGATCGGGTCGGCGAGTGCTTTGAACACCACAGCAAGATCAACCGACTGCCGCTCCGAGAGGGGCTCACGCACCAACGGTGAGCACCGCACAGTGACATCGGTCAACGGAATCGAGTTCGACATGCATCGATATTGACAGATATCGATACTGGTTGCAAGGGTGCATGCAGTCCACGTTCGAAACGGGACTGGTCGCCACCCCGGCATCGGGTGGCGACCAGCCTGGCAGCCCTAAGAGAAGGTCGCGTTCAGCAGCAGTTCGCCGCGGGAGTGCAGCATGCCGCGGGCGTAGATTCGCCGGCGGGGGCCGCGGCGGCGACCGGTTCGCCGTTGAAGGTCTCAGCGTCGGCCAACACGGTGTAGACCTCCCACCGCTCGGCGTCGGGAGCGGTGACCCACACCTTGTCCTGAGTGGCAAAGCAGCAGGTTGCTCCGATCTCCTCTTCGGTGAACAGCTTCTCTTCGGTGAATCGGGCGATCTCGGCGTGCACCTTCTCACTGGAATCGACCTCAACGCCGAGGTGATTGATGCTGCCGCCCTGGCCGGGATTCTCCAGCAGCACCAACTTCAGTGCGGGCTCAGTGACGGCGAAGTTGGCGTAGCCCGGCTTGACCTTCGCCGGGCCGACGCCGAACAGCTTGGTGTAGAAGGCGATCGACTGGTCGAGATCGTCGACGTTGAGGGCGAGTTGCACGCGTGACATGAGATCCTCCAAGGATTCGACATACATCAAAAGTGTTGCGACTCAAGTTCTAGACCAGAGTTTGACATATGTCAACGGATGGGTAGGTTGGGGTCATGCCCAAGACGCTCCCTGTGGTCGACATCAGTGCTCCGATCTGCTGTGCACCGATCTCCGCAGGTCCAATGGAAGCGGATGCGGCCCTAGAGCTGGCTCTCCGGCTCAAGGCGCTGGCCGATCCGGCGCGAATTCAGCTGGTCTCCATCCTCATGGGCGCCCGACCAGGTGCGATCAGCACCAGTGATCTCGCCGAGGCGCTCGCACTCTCGGCGGGTACGGTGAGCCACCACCTCGGTCAACTCAAAAAGGCGGGCCTAGTCAGCTCCGAGCGTCGAGGCGTGAACGTCCTGCATCGCGCCGAACCGGACTCGCTGGAAGCACTGAGAGGAGTGCTCGACACCTGCTGTTAGCCGGGGTGATCGGCATCGCGCCGCACGGCGTTAGCTGCGTAAGTCCGATACTGGCGTTCGACGGTGTAGTCGGGGAGCGACTCGGCGATGAGGTCGGCCAGTGTATCGCCTTCGTGAAGCCAGCCGGCGACGTCGAATCCGCGACGCCACGTGTGCTGGTCGTCGCTCGGTGCGTCGGCGAAGTTCGCCGTCCACGCGTCGAGCCACGTACGCAGCCGGACGACGACGGAGTCGGGAAACCCGAAGTTCGCGGGTGTCAGCAGTTCGGATCTCTCTTTTCTGGGCGAGTCGGGGAAACTCGAGCTATGCAAGTTGAGGTCCTGTATGTCGATGGATGCAAGTCCGTCGCCGTCAGTACTACGAGCGCACCGGACGTGAACTCTCCGACGAGAACGTCTGGGTCCACGAACGACTCCGCGAGATCGCCTCGCTCGATGCCATCATCGCCCGACTCGCTGCCGAAGGTGACCAGGCATCGGCCGATCGCGAGTCGGCGGTGGCCGGGGCCGGCACCTCTGATCGGCGACCGCTGCTGCAGATCCAGACTCGAGGGCTGCACGAGATCGCACTCGGGAAAGCCGAGAACCCAGGTGATGGGGCATGACGCCACCGACTGATCAGGCGATCGCCGCGCTCAACGCCCACGCACGGCAGCGCTCCGCCGACGTCCGGACTCGGATTGAGAAGGCCCTCACCGCGATGCGGAGATCGGGGGCCACAATCAACATCAACGCCGTCGCTGTACGTGCCGGCGTCACCCGCAAGACGATTTACAACCATCCGGACCTACGGGAGAAGATCCGCGCCCACACCACCATCGCCCCGCCACCCGAGGCTGCAGCCACCGACAGCTCCATCGTGTCGGCGCTTCGGGCTCAGTTGACGGCCAACGATGCCGAACTCCATCGTCTCCGCGCAGAACTTCGCGCCAAGGATGTGCTGATCGCCACACTCTACGGCCGGCTAGACACGGCGGACGAGTGACGACAGACCGCCGACGATTCTCGGGTAACCGGCGCACGTCCCGTCCCACGGTTCGAGAACGTCATTGCGCACATCGCGCCCAACCGTAGGGCCATCGGCTGATCCGTCTGTTCGCCAGCCTAGTCAGCAGGATCGAGGAGGTCGTCGATGACGGCATCCAGTCGTCGCCGAATGTGCTGGGGCGGTCCCACCACGGAGTCGACGAGGATCTCGGCTTGAGCAACGGCATAGATTCGACTGCCGATCCGCCAGGTGGCCGCAAACGCGGCGTCAGTGTCCACCTAGCCACCCACCAGAGTAACGGCGGCCGCGATGAGCGTGCCTCGGAAGCGGCAGGGATCGTCGGCGATGACCTGCGCCGGTGCTCGATCATCCAGGCGCGGATTGCGTCCCTGAAACCAGGCTTGGATCAACGATGGGGTAGCGCCGAGCTGGTGTTGCAGGGCCGCCACCGTGTAGGCCACCTTCAAACGGGCTCGGACGTGGTCCGGGACTGCGGCCGCGCGTGTGATGTAGTCGCTGACCGCAGCGGTGCTGGGCGCCGGCCAGATACGCAACCAAACGCGCACCGAGCAGCGTGCGCAGTTGGTCGACCAGTGTCGCGTCGTCGAAGGCGTCCAGATGCGCTGTCACACGATCGTGGACGGCGGCAACCGAGAGTCGGACCGATTCCATGGATGCCATCGTCGCCACACACAAGCCGCCTGATTCGCCGCCGTTTTCGGAGGCTCCGCTGGTCAGTGCCCGATCTAGTCAAACGCAAACTGACCAAGCCGCCCACCTGGCAGCTCCCACCAGACCCCCAGACTGCGATGCGTGGCGGCACCCCTTGCATCACAGCCGATGGCAGGTATATGTTCATCAGAACATCATACCCCCATGGGGTATCAACTGGAGAGGTGGAAAGACATGTCGTCGAGCGAGTATCAGGTAACAGGCATGACGTGCGGGCATTGCGAGGCCTCGGTGCGCAAGGAAGTCGCAGCCGTAGAGGGTGTTCAGGACGCTCAGGTGAGCGCGCAGACCGGCAGGCTCGTGGTCACCTCCGTCGGCCTCGTCGACGAGGCCGCGGTGGTCGACGCAGTCACAGCGGCCGGCTATTCGGCAGTGCGGATTTGATGGACGCCAGCTCGCTTCCTGCTGTCGGCGTGACGTTCGCGGGTTAACGCACTTTTACACCTTCAGCCCTGTGCGGCCGCCGAGCAAATCGCTATCGGCCGACAACGGAGAAAACGGCGATGCACCACACCGGTGCGTCGTTCGGTGAGATCAGAGTGGATAGGAGACCACATGCGCAAGCCTCTCATGACGGCCGTCTCGGCCGGAATACTCGTCGGAGTACTGGTTCTGGCCGGTTGCAGTGCCGGCGAAAGCCAGGACCACCAAGGCCATGACAGTGGCAGCATGGCCAGCAGTGCCGGAGCAATGAGCGATTCGCCGATGGACCACCCGATGGACGGCGGACCGGCACCTGCCGGCATCAAGGCGGCCTCAGCACCCAAGTTTCCGATCGGCAGCCAGGTCATGCTGACCGCAGACCACATGGCAGGCATGTACGGTGCGCGGGCCACAATCGTCGGCGCCTTCGACACCTACACCTACTCGGTGAACTTCACCCCGACCACCGGCGGCCAGCCGGTCAAGGATCACAAGTGGGTAGTCCAACAGGAGATCAAAAACGCAGGAGATCGACGTCTGGCCGATGGCACCGAAGTCACCCTCGAGGCCGATCACATGACGGGCATGAAGGGGGCGAAGGCAACAATCGCCAGCTCCACCGACCAGACCGTCTACATGGTCGATTACGAGGCGGACGGCATGAAGATGACCAACCATAAGTGGGTCGTCGAGAGCGAAATTCAACCGACGTCTTGAGCCGGGGGTGGTGACGACTTCAACAGTCACCAACCCAGCTGGGGAATGACGATGAGGAAGGCAGCAGGATGACTGACCCCCACGCGCACCACCACCACCGAGACGTCGGCGGCGCCCCCATACACGGCGTCGACCGCCATGACGCGGCAGTGCCTGAGAGCCACAATGCTGTCGCAGACCCACCGCACAGCGGGCACAACGAACACGGCGAGCACGGTCGAGATCACAACGACCACGCCGACCATCACGGAGAGCATGGCACCCCCAGCGGGCGTAGCGGGCACCTGGACCACGACAGTGGACACGGAGACCACAGCGGGCACCGGGACCACCACGGTGCGCACGGGGGGCATGGTGGGCACGGTGACCACGTCGGGGAGTTTCGCCGACTGTTCTGGATCAACCTCATCATCGCGGTTCCGGTAATCGCCTTCTCGCCGATGTTCGCGATGTTGGTCGGCTACTCGGTCCCCGGCTGGGCCGAATGGATCGCGCCCGCGCTCGGCACCGTGATGTACCTCTGGGGCGGCTGGCCGTTCCTGGCCGGCGCTCTGAGCGAGCTGCGGACGCGGAAACCCGGGATGATGCTTCTGATCGCACTGGCGATCACGGTGGCGTTCTTCGCGTCCTGGGCGGCGACGCTGGGACTTGTCAGTCATCAACTGGAGTTCTGGTGGGAATTGGCGCTGCTGATCGTCATCATGCTGCTGGGCCACTGGATCGAGATGCGGTCGCTGGCCCAGACCACCTCGGCCCTGGACTCCCTGGCCGCGCTTCTGCCCGACCAAGCAGAACGTGTCCGAGACGGGCAAATCGAGGCCGTGGCCCCCGCCGATCTGGAGGTCGGCGACACCGTCGTCATTCGCCCCGGCGGGGGCATCCCAGCCGACGGCCGGATCGTCGAGGGGCGTGCGGCGATGGACGAATCGATGGTCACCGGTGAGTCCCAGACGGTCACCCGCAGTGTTGGCGACACCGTGACCGCGGGGACGGTCGCTTCCGATTCAGGACTACGAATCGTGATCACGGCCACCGGCGACGAGACGACTCTCGCCGGGATCCAACGGCTTGTCACCGATGCTCAGAACTCGTCGTCTCGTGCTCAACGACTCGCCGACACCGCGGCCGGATGGCTGTTCTGGTTTGCCCTCGGAGCCGCGGCGATCACCGCGATTGTGTGGACGGCGATCGGCTTGCCCGATGATGCGGTGGTTCGCACGATCACCGTCTTGGTGATCGCGTGCCCGCACGCTCTGGGCCTAGCGATTCCGCTCGTCGTCTCGATTGCGACCGAGCGTGCGGCCCGGGGCGGCGTACTCGTCAAAGACCGACTTGCGTTGGAGAGCATGCGGACGGTCGACAGCGTCCTATTCGACAAGACCGGCACGCTCACCCGGGGCGAACCCACTGTCACGGATGTCTTTGCCGTCGACGACGTCGACGAGGATCAGTTGCTGGCGTTGGCGGCGGCCGCTGAGTCCGACAGCGAGCATCCCCTCGCACGCGCGATCGTCGGCGCCGCCGATCGCCACAGCCTCAGAGTCCCGACCAGCAGCGATTTCTCCTCATCGCCCGCAGTGGGGGTCACCGCGACGATCGAGGGAACGACAGTGCGGGTCGGGGGCCCGCACCTGCTCGCCGAAGAACACCTCAACGAACTGCCTGTCGCTGATCGCTGGCGTGCGGACGGGGCGATCATCTTGCATGTCATTCAAGACCGGCGGCTGATCGGCGCATTGAAACTCGCCGACGAGATCCGCCGCGAGTCACGCGAGGCTGTCGATGCGCTCCATGCGCAGGGCGTCGAGGTCGTGATGATCACCGGTGACGCTGAAGCTGTCGCGAATGCCGTTGCTCATGAACTCGGCATCGACCGTGTCTTCGCCGGTGTCCGTCCCGAAGACAAGGCCGCCAAGGTGCAGGAACTGCAGACCGAAGGTCGCAGGGTGGCGATGGTCGGAGACGGGGTGAACGATGCTCCCGCGCTCGCCCAGGCCGACATCGGTCTGGCGATCGGCGCAGGTACTGATGTCGCTATCGCCTCGGCCGGTGTCATCCTGGCCAGCGACGATCCCCGCTCCGTGCTCTCGGTGATCGAACTGTCGCGAGCGGCGTACCGCAAGATGAAACAGAACCTGTGGTGGGCGGCCGGTTACAATCTGATCTCCGTCCCGCTCGCGGCCGGAGTGCTTGCACCCATCGGATTTGTCATGCCGATGTCGGTGGGCGCGATCCTCATGTCGTTGTCGACCATCGTCGTGGCCCTGAACGCACAACTGCTGCGCAGACTCGACCTGCATCCAGGATCAACGACGCGCGCAGTCTTGGACCGCTAGCCGGGTTAGTCCGCCGCCGGCCACCGTCAGCACCCGGGCATCGATCACTCTCACCATTTACTAAGCAAGTTAGTACTACTCTCCTTAGTAGATGGAGGTGGTTGTGTGGCACTCGGACACATTTCCGAGGACAGGTACCGGATCGACGAGAGGATGCCGGACTGCGCGCGTGGCCGTCGGCGACGCGCGCAGGCGCTCGTCGGCGCGATGCTCATCGGTGCCACGGTGCTGACCGCGTGCGGTACCGGCACTGATGCCGTGTCTGCGGTGCGCGCCAATCAGTTCGTCTCCCCTGACGGTCAGACGGTCATCGACTACGCGCCCGCCATGCGGCGTGCGATCGGCGCGGTCGAGGGTGAGGACTTGTTCGACCGGGGAACTGTCCGGCTCGCCGATTACCGCGGTGACGTTGTTGTGGTGAACGTGTGGGCTTCGTGGTGCCCACCGTGCCGTACCGAGTTTCAGGCACTGGAGAACGTCTACCGCGACACCCGCGCCCGTGGGGTGCAGTTCGTGGGGATCAACTTTCGTGATTCGCGCTCGACCGCACAGGATTTCACCACCGACCGCAAGGTGCCCTATCGGTCGATCTTCGACTACGGCGGCGCCACCCTTGCCGCACTCGGAGTCCCCGTGGGTGTTGTCCCGACCACTCTGATCCTCGACCGCCAGCACCGCCCGGCGAAGCTGTTCCTTCGAGCGATCACCGAGGCCGAATTGCGTGCTGCCGTTGTGACGGTGGCCGAGGAGAAGGCGGC
This sequence comes from Gordonia sp. 34D, assembly GCF_056682775.1. NCBI lineage: Bacteria > Bacillati > Actinomycetota > Actinomycetes > Mycobacteriales > Gordoniaceae > Gordonia > Gordonia sp. 34D. Next base: position 948,183 of record NZ_CM155293.1, read on the forward strand.
GCCGCAGTGAATCAGTGGTTTCTGGCGGATCTGGGAACGACGTTCGCGGCCACGGTCACCAGTGGTCCGCTGCTGCTGGGCCTGGGTGTCGCGGCGCTGGTCGGGATCATCTCTTTCGCCTCGCCGTGCGTGGTGCCTCTGGTGCCGGGCTACCTGTCGTATCTGGCGGGGCTGGTCGGTGCCGAAGCTCCCGCCGTCCAGGTCGGTGAGGGCCCCAAGTCCGGCCGGTGGCGGGTGGTTGCCGCGGCAGGGCTGTTCGTCCTGGGCTTCACGCTCGTCTACGTCCTGGCCACGGTGGCGCTGTTCGGTGTGACCTCGGTCTTCCTCGATCAGGCCCGCCTGGCAGTGATGCAACGCGTCGGCGGGGTCGTGACCATCGTGATGGGCTTGGTGTTCGTCGGCGTGGTTCCGTTCTTCCGGCGAGAACGCCGCATGACGCCTCACCGCCGCACCGGTATGGTCGGCGCGCCGCTGCTGGGGGCCGTGTTCGCCATCGGGTGGATACCGTGCAGCAGTGCCACCCTCGGTGCCGTCATCGGGCTAGCGATCAGCACGAACGGCGACGCGCCGTTCCGCGGCGCGCTGATGGTCGTCGCGTACTGCTTCGGCCTCGGTGTCCCGTTCGTGGTCCTGGCGTTCTCATCGGCATGGGCTGTCCGCAGCCTTGGCTTCCTCCGCCGCCACGCCCGCACCATTCAGATCGTCGGGGGCGTCCTGCTGGTCGGTGTCGGCGTGATGTTGGTGACGGGCTTGTGGAATGTGTTCGTGGACTGGGTTCGAATGGCGCTGGTCAACGACGTCGTCCTGCCCGTGTGACCGGGCGCCCACCGAGCCTGGCCCCGGCCTGACGGTGCGCGTCGGCGTGCGGACTCTCGATCACGATCGATGCGACGGGCCGGGCGAGCACCGGCCGGTTCCCAGGAGGGTCAGGCGGGGCAGGCAGCCAGGAAGACGGTGGCCAGACCGGCGAGGAATAGCAGAATGGGGAACATCGCGGCCGCTGTCGGGGCAGCGTAGGACGAACTACGCGACGGTCGCGTGCCGGGAGCGGCGGAACGGCCCAATCGATGCAACCGCAGATCGACGCAGTCACGAGCGATCCCCAGAGCGCCCGCCGGCGCGGTCGGGTGAACGTGCGTGATCGCGCGGACGACGGCAGCGTCGCCGTGCTCATGCGCGGCGTGTGCGTCGGCGTCGAACTCGACCAGGGCGCGCACGATGGGACTCGCCTGCCGAGTCAGTGGTAGCCAGGGCACCGCGTGGGAGAGACAGTCGGCGACGCGGACGAACAGATGATGGTGACCATGGACGTGCGCCTGTTCGTGAGCCATCACCGCCGACAACGCCTCCGGGTCCAGTCGCTGCCTCAGCCCTTCGCTGGCCACGATCAGGCCCCGGGTCCGTCCGGGCGTGCTGTACGCCATGGGTGTGCTCGTCGGCAGCCACAGCGGGGACCGGGCGCCCGTCGGGTTCAGCAATCGCGCCAACAGTGCGTGGTGCGCCCCGATCTCGAGGTCACGGCGACGGGCGGTCTGCCAGAACGCCGCAGCCCGCCACCCGGACACGGCCAGGACGAGTGCGAACACGCCTGGCCCGGCGACCAACTCGAGGGTGCGGCTGACCGCACTGTCGAGACCGTTCAGGCAGGTCTGCAGCGCCCCACCCACGACGCTCGCGTGGCCGGGAATGGCGACGATGGCCACCGAGCTCGCAGCGGCGACGAACACGCCAGCGGTCAGCGCGGCCCACACCCGCAGCAGGGTCCTGGCCGTGAGTCGATCACGCGCGATCAGGACGTCGAGGACCCGGTCACCGACCAGAGTCGCAGCCAGCGCACTCACGCCCAACAGTGCTGCCGTGACCACCGTGTCAGTCCCGTTCCCGCAGGCCCTGAGCGATTGCTGCGCTTTCCTGGTCGGAGGCGTGCCGCACGAAATGCAGCAGCGCCCCAGACGGGTCGCCGGCGTCGGCCAGCACCGCACGCAAGGCATCGCTGACGGTCTGCTCACGCGACTTGAGCGAGTGATACCAGTACGCCCGGCCGCGCCGGTCGCGTCCCAGCCACCCCTTCTGGTACAGGTTGTCCATCACCGTCATCACCGTCGTGTACGCGGGTTCGCGCTCCGCGTCCAGCCCTTCGAGCACGTCGCGGACGCGCTTGTCCGCGTCATCGCGCCAGAAGACCTCCATGATGCGTGCCTCCAGCTCGCCCAGACCGTGCATCGCACACCTTTCCCTCACGCCACTGCACTGACTGCGGCAAACGGCGCGGTCAGGCCGCGACCGCGCATCGCCGTTCGCCCTGCAGCCGTCGCTGCAGGGCCCAACCCAACAATGCCACGGACACCACAGCCAGGATCGGCTGCAACGGCGCCCAGACGGTCAATGCTCCACTGACACCGACGACCGCGACCACCACCTTGTTGCACACTGGGCATCCGACAGCCAACGCCGAACCGACCGTCGCCCAGAGTTTCTTCTCCATCCGCGGCGCCGTCCGGGCTTGAATGTAGGTGGCCGCGATCAGGCCGCCCAACACTGCGGTCGCCAGCCAGATCGGGTAGTTCCACCACAGGGTCGGCGTCATGCGTGAATACCACGGCGTGTCGATCAGTCCGGACGGAATACCGACGGCCAATCCGATCGCGGTGGCGGTGACTGCTGCCACCACCCAGCGCACCAGGGACCACTCACGCAGCATGGCCACTCCTTCTTGTCTTGGTCAGCATCTGTGTCTCGGCCCGTCGAGTCGAGTCGGTCTCGTCCGCCGGGTCGGCAGTCGTCGAATCACGGCGAACGTGCGCGGTGAATACCAGTCGCCGCAGCAGCGCTCGCGCGGCGAGCGCCACGATCGCCGCTACTATTGCCGCCCACACCCAATGCCAGGTCGGCGGCCAGTCGAGGCGGTGCGCATGTGGGCGCCCTCGCAAGTCAACGGTCTCGGCATAAACCATGATCATTGCACCGCTGAGGACTGCTGCGAGAATGCCGACCGCCACGGCGAGTTGATGACTGACCCTTGTTCGCGTCACTGCCAACCCCTCCATCTACTAAGCAACATAGTAGGTCAGTGTCGGCGGTCGCGCACCTGCCCCCGAGCCAGCACCGACACGTCCGGAGGCGTCGCAGTCGGCGGCGGCGATGCCTCGGTGGCGATGGTGACGCCGCGGGCCTGCAGCCACGGCAGCGGATCGATCGCCGTCCCGGCGGGGTCGGCGACCTCGAAGTGCACGTGCGGCCCGCTCGACACCCCGCGGCTGCCGACAGTGCCGACCTGCTGACTCATTCGCACACGGTCGCCGACGTTGACCGAGTTCTGATCGTTGTGACCATAGGTCGTGACAGTACCGTCCGCGTGGCGGATGCGGATCCACAGGCCGAACCCCTCCGCGGGCCCTGAGTTGATGACCTCGCCGTCCTCGACCGCCAGGATGGGCGCTCCCAGGCGGTTGCCGATGTCGATGCCCTGATGACCGCGACCGTCACCGAACGTGGAGGTCAAGACCCCGCCGGGGGTGGGGGTGGCCGCAGTCTGCCCGGGAGCGGGGCGGGCGTCGTCCGGGGCCGGCCGATCGGAGGATCCCCCGTGCGAAATCGACGGGTCGTGCGGCGCGACGGCGGCAGCGAGTGTCGCCAGTAGGCGCCCGACAGGGACCGCGTCGAGGATCAATGGCGCCTGCCCACCGAAGGCAGTCCCGGCGGCCGCGAAGCACCCCAGAGCTCCGACCCGATCGCCTGCGGCGGGGTCGGTCTCGGCAGAGACGGTCAGACATGAAGTCACGGTGGCCATCGGGGCCAGCAGCTTCACCAGTCCGTCAGGTCCGGCCACGGCCCGCACGCTGTCTTTGACGATGGCCGCCAGCTCGACCACAACGTGACCGTCAACACCGTTGGCGGTCTCAGCCACGGCGGGCGCTGGACTCAGCGTCCCCGCCGCAACAGCCGCGGCCAGGCCAAGAGCGACAGGGGCCGTGCCCACCCAGTGCCGCACCCGAGGCGTGAGCGTTGCCGATGATCGCGAGGAGGTGAGTCCGACGAGGGGATCTCTAGTCATGGACGTCACTATGACACTTGCACACCACTGGCACCACCAGTAACAAACTGGACATTCGACCAGACGGAGAATGCATGTGTGACCCGCCTTCAATCACAGAACATGAAGGTCAGCGCGGTCGACGGGCCGACGTCAGCGCGGGCCGCAACGCCGTCAATGTCACCGCAACGATCTACTAATCGCCTTAGTAGATCGTTGCCGGAGTGAGATCTATTCGTGATCGTCTCGCAGGAGTTCTGATCAGGCCAGCGCACTGCCTGCTCGCCATTGTTCCCAGGGCACGCCCCAGTCGCCGTTCTGCCAAACCTCCAGCGGCGCCCCGCCGGTGTTGCGGACCTCGACGACGTCGCCCGGGATCGAGAAATGGTAGAACCAGCGGGCGTTGGCGCCATTGAGGTTGAGGCAGCCGTGCGAGAGATTCGTGTTTCCCTGCGCCCAGACGGTCTCGTCCAGTTGATGCAGGTAGACACCGTCGGTGCTGATCCTCGTGGCGTAGGCGATGGTTTGCTTGTAGCCAAGCCTGGAGTTGATCGGCAGACCGTAGGTCGACGAGTCCATGACGACCGGATTCGCCTTATCCAGCACCGTATAGATGCCACGCTGAGTCCAGAAGCTGATCTCGGTGCCCCCGACGACCTCAGTGCCACCCATCCCCATCGAGGTCGGCATCGTGCGGACGAGGTTGCCGTTCTCGTACACCTTGACCTGCTTGGTGCGATCGTCGGCGATCGCTACGTGCGAGTCACCGATCGTGAAAGTCGCCTCGACATCTTCTTGACCGTAGAGGCCGCCGCCGAGGTCGACGCCGTAGATCCGCGCCTCGACGGTGACCTCGGTGCCAGGACGGTAGTACTCGCGCGGCCGCCAGTGGGCGTTCTGGTCGTCGAGCCAGTACCAGGAGCCCTCGACTCCGGGCGTGGTGCGGACCGACAGTCGCCGCTCGGCTGCGGCGCGGTCGCCGATCGGCTCGTCGAAGTGAGCAACGATGACAATTCCGACGCCGTAGGTCCCTCCGGTCGACAGCGGCGTGCCGCCGGTCGTCTGCAGGGTGACGCCGGCCTGATTGTCGGGGGTGAGCGTGGTGAACGACCCGGTGCGCGAGGCGCCCTGTCCGCCGCCGCGAGCCGTGGCGGTCACGGTGTAGTTCCGGCCGTAGCCGAGCGGTTCACCGACCTTCCAGGAGGTGCGGTCCGGTGTCATAATGCCGACTACGGGCCGCCCCTCCTCGTTGACGAGCGTCACCTCCTCGAGGGTGCCGCCCCGAACGGTGGCCGTGACCGGGGCGAGGGGATCGACTCCGCTCGCGCCGTCGTCGGGGGTGAGCTCGATCGACGGCGCGGCCGACGCAATCGATGGATCGGCCACCGGATCCTGGGATGGCTGCGAACACCCTGCGATGATCAGGACGGCAGCAAGAAGGAGGGCGACGGGACCGCCTCTAGGGATTTTGACCATGAGATACGACCTCTCGTGTGCACAGAACGCGACCGCGAGGGGCGAAACCACCCCATCTACTAAGCAGCTTAGTAGATGGGGTGGTCGAGGTGTCGCAGTCGGCCCGCGGTGTACCGGTCTAGGCGCCGCAGGGCTGGTGGGTCTACGCGTATCGGAGCGTGGTCATCATGCCGGTCTCCATGTGATAGATGTTGTGGCAGTGCAGAGCCCAGGCGCCGGGGTTGTCGGCGTCGAGGTCGACGTTGACGCGGCCCATCGGACGGATCAGCACCGTATCCTTGCGCAAACCCGATCGGTCGGGCAGCGACCAGGTGTGGCCGTGGATGTGCATCGGATGGACCATCATCGTCGAGTTCGTGATCTGCATTCGCAGCCGCTGGCCGGGCCGGACAGTCAGCGGTGTGTCCTGGCCGTACTTCTTGCCGTTGATCCCCCAGGCATACGGCGACATCTGCCCGTTCAAAGTGACTTTGAGTGTGGTGTCGGGATCGCGGTCGGGCAATCGTGCCGATTCCGCCGCGGCCAGGTCGTCGGCGCCAAGAAGTACTGGGCCCTCGAGTTCGCGCGGGCGGATGGTGCTCGGCGGGGCCTGTCCCGAAGCTGTCCGCAGGAGCGCCAAGGCTTGGCCACTCTTGCCTTCGGCTGCCGCGACAAGCGGGAACACGCCATCTCCGGCGGTGATGGTCACGTCGTAGCGCTCGCCCATCGCGACGTACAGGGCTCCGGTCTGCTTGTCGTTGACCCGATGGCCGTCACTGTGCGTCACCGTCATCGTGTGGTCGGCGAGTGCGACCTTGAAGACCGTGTCCGATGCCGCGTTGATCAGTCGCACCCGGACTCGTTGACCCGGTCGGCAGCGGAACTCGGTCGGCGCCTCCGGAACCCTGCCGTTGATGAGATAGTGCGGGTAGGCGACGTCTCCGGCGTCACCCAGCGACGAGTTGCCGTGGTTCATTCCCGGCATCGACGAGTGATCCATCCCGCCCATGCCCGACTTCAACGGTCCGGAATCGGCCTGAAAGTCGGCCAGAATCTGATCGGGGCTCTTCCCGACCCCGTCCGTCCAGTCGTCGAGGACGACGATCCATTCCGCGTCGTAGTCGCCCGCATCGGCCGGATCATCGATGATGATCGGCGCGTACAGACCTCGATCGAGCTGTGCCCCGACGTGGGGGTGGAAGAAGTGCGTCCCAGCATCGGGGGCCGTGAAGGCGTACACGAACCGGTTTCCGGGTGCGATCGCCTGCTGCGTGACGTCTGGGACTCCGTCGGCTTCGTTGCGAAGTCGGATGCCGTGCCAGTGAACGGTCGTCGGCGCAGGAAGTTGGTTGTCGACGTTGACTCGCAGGAAGTCGCCCGCAGTGGCGCGAACCACTCGCCCGGGAACCTCGTCGCCGTAGGCCCAGGTGTTCGCGATAATGCCCGCACCGAGGTCGACAGCCACCGGTCGGGCCGTCAAAGACGCCTCCACCACCTTCTGCCCCGGCTTCGGCGACGCCTGCAACGGCGGTCCCGGCAACGGCGACGACTCAGGGCGTTGAGGGCGGTCCGGGCTGCACGCGCCGAGTACGCCGACCCCCAGCGCCGCCAACCCTCCGATGAGCACCGATCGCCTCGAAACCTCAACCATCCTGATCAGCCTTTCTGGTCCGCGCTGAATCCGCGAGCATGTATCGCGGACGTCCACTCCCATAGTCGTCTCCGACGCGCCGGGTAGCGACTCTCGCGGACGATCTTGAGGAAACCTTGAATCGATGCTGACGATACGAATGTGGCCGATCACCGTCACCGACATTGGAGCACGCACAACGGCATGTCCTGGCTCACCGTTCAACGAGAAGTATCACCAACCCCACAGGCCTGACCACTGCGCCGACTCGTCGGCTCTCACCAGTTTGGAGGCCCCTGGGGGTCGTCGCGAATCAGCCGAACCATCCGCGTGTAGTCCACGTCAGAGATCTCCCCGCACGCCAAACGCTGGCCGAGGACAGACTCGGGGTCCAGCTTTGAAGAGGCGCGTATCGACGAACGGATCGCCAGAGTGATTCCGACGGCGATCAACGCCCAGACTGCGATCAGTACGAGCAGCATCCAACCGTGTCCGAAACTGCCCATGTGGCCGCCGTTAGAGAACATCATCGCTACACCTCATTCACCGTCGATCCAACAGTACGCCCGCCGACCGTGGCAGACCAAGTCTCGCCTGCACCGACCGGGGCACAGGCCGACAACTTCAGGCATTCGGCCATCACGGCCCAACGATGCCTTCCCCATGTCACACCGCCCTGGACTGAACAGCATTGGATAGAGCCCCGTGGGGTGGTGGACTTCGGATCGGGCGTGGGGCCCACGCGTTCTGATCAACGAGTCGTTGTGAACGCTATGCGAGCTGGGCTTGCTCGTCCAGTAGTGCGGCGGCTTTCGCCTTCTCGGCGAGGACCGCGCGGAGCTCGTCCATGGACACCTCGGACATGTAGCGGCGGGTGACTTGCCATTCGTCGTGGGCGTCGATCACCACCGCTGTCGCCAGCCGGAGGAACGCGTCCGGGTTAGGAAAGATCTCCACGACGTCGGCGCGGCGTTTGATCTCCTTGTTCAGCCGCTCGATCGGATTGTTCGACCAAATCTTCTGCCAATGGGATTTCGGGAACGGCAAGAACGCGAGCACGTCGGTTTGGCTTCTCGCATCATCGCCGCCACCTTCGGCATCGGTGCCTGGAAACTGTCAGCGACCTGATCCCATTGCGCCGCAACGTCTTCGCGGTCAGTGTGCGCGAAGATCGTCCGTACCCCGGCAGTCACGACCGGCTGCTGCTTGGCCGGCACCACCCCATGCAGATTCCGCATGAAATGCACCCGGCACCGCTGCCACGCCGCGCCCACGAACTGTTGTGCCACAGCAGCTTTCAAACCTGAATGGGCGTCAGAGATCACCAGGTGCACCCCGTGCAGACCACGGGCTTTCAGACTCGTGAGGAAGTCCTTCCAGAACTCGAAGGACTCACTCTCGCCGACCGCGGTACCGAGCACCTCGCGAGTCCCGGTCGCCGACACCCCGGTCGCCACCACCAACGCTTGGGAGACCACGTGGGCGCCGACGCGGACCTTGCAGAACGTGGCATCACAGAACACATACGGAAACTCGGCATGAGTCAGCGAACGGCCGCGGAATTCGGCGATCTCGGCGTCTAGACCTGCACAGATCGCCGGACACCTCGCTTTTCCAGACGCCGGAGTCCACGCCCATGGCGCGCACCAGATCGTCGACGCTGCGGGTGGAGATGCCCTGAACGTAGGCCTCCATGATCACCGCGTACAAGGCTTTGTCGATCCGGCGTCGTCGCTCCAACAGGACCGGGAAGAACGACCCGGCGCGCAGTTTGGGGATCTTCACCTGCACATCACCGGCGGGGGTCGAGATCGTCTTGGGTCGGTGGCCGTTGCGGACGGTGGTGCGGTCTGCGGAGCGCTCGTAGCGGCCGGCGCCGATCTTGGTGGTCGCCTCGGCCTCGATCAGGGCCTGCAGGCCGGCCCGCAGGATCTCCGGGAGCACCCCGACCAGGGCGAGTTCATCAGAGCGCAGTGAGGCGATTTCGGTCAGTTGGTCGAGCAGGGCAGAATGGTCGTGGGTCATCGCGTGAATGCCTTTCAGTTGAGTCACTTGCCGGTAACTCACTGATCATCACGCGATGGCCCGCCCAACCGGCGACACCGACCCCGTGCGGCGTGTCCACCACCGTCACCGAGCCACCAAACCCCACCACTCCAGGGGACTCACCCCAGCATTGATGCTGTTGTCCGCGACGAGTTTCCTTCAGCGACGTCGCCTACCTGAAGCTGCGGGCGAGCCGGACCGCACAGAGACGCGGTCAGGCGCACTCAGGCAACGGCGCCATCGAAAAGCCGCTACCGGACACCGGACTTGCGTGCGACGAGCAACCAATAGGGAAAGTCGACACCGCCGGCGCGGATCCGTTCCTCGACATGCAGGCCGGCTCGCTGGAGTTCGTCGACAATCGCATCGAATTCCCGGACCTGAAACCCGTACTGGGTGAACGGCATCGCTCACAAAGCATCCGGATCTGCGATGCCGAGAACGGCGCAGCCGTTGCCGGCGAGAATCCGATGGAGCTCACTGAATGCGGCGAATCGATGAAGTAAATCGTATTCGTGCTGATCAACGCGTCAATCGAAGCGTCCGGAACAGGTAGGGACTCCATCGGCGCGGCAGTCAGTGACAGTCTCCGCGTTTGGATCTCGCGACGAAAGCGTCTCTGTGCGCCGTCGATCATCGTTGTGGAGATCTCGAATCCGTGCACCATGCCCGATTGCCCTACACGATCAAGCAACAACCCTAATCCGACAGACACCACCGTCGAACCCGACATCGGCGACTACTCGACCCGTCCGGATTCCGGCAGCCTCCACCGCGGCAGCAATAGGTTCACGATTGCGTCGATTCAGTACCCGGCCGACGATTCGACCGCGAATCCCGGCAGGTCGCCCAAGTTGCCGAGAAATACTCGCCACGACCTGCTCGCCGACATCCATACCTCGATTGCAGCATCCTAGACCCGGCAACCGCATCAGGGGACTCCCGGAGAGTTCGCCCGGGTGTGACATCGGAAGCGACTCACCGGATGAATCACGGTACCTATCCTCCGCCGGCCCCGACTGCCAATCTCAAACGACTCCACGCCAGTCCTCGACGCCCCGTAAGCCCTATCGACGGGTACACCCGACTGGAGGGGTGTCACCCACGATCTAAACCGTTATGTGATTCACAGTCGGATACGCTGTGGCCAAGTTACAGATAAAGCACTCGGACTGCTTCGGCTAGTGCTTGCTCCCAGTCGACGACGTGGTGGAGCATGATGAACGAGACGACCATGTCGAACTGGCCGTCGGCGAATGGTAAAGCAGTTGCGTCTGCAACCCGGGTGTGCGCGCGGTCACCGAAGGCGCGGAGGCGGTCTTGAGCGGCTGTGACCATTCGGGGGTCGAAGTCGGTGACGGTAATGGTTGTCGTCTGCGGTTCTGGGCTTGCCGCCAGAATGTGGGCCGCCATAGCGCCACCGCCGCCGCCAATCTCGAGGAGGGCGCCGTTGGGCTGGACTCCTTGTAGAGCCCAAGGGAGCACCCACCGACTGGTCGCGGTCTCCCATGGTGCGCTTCGGCAGAACAGTGCTTCGACTTGTGACATCGACGGCATCGCGGATTGCTCCTTCGGGGTGCGGGTGAGGTGGGAGCTTCGATTCCACCGTGCCTGGACGCTATCATCGTCGTATGACGATGAATAGATGTTCGGTGATGGTGGGGACGGAGCTCGATCCTGCGGTCGCGTTGTTTCGGAGTTTGTCTGACGGGACCCGGCTAGCGATCGCGGCTCGATTGGCCCGCAGTGGTGAGGCTCGAGTGGCTGATCTGATGGCTGAGTTGGGTCTTGCTCAGTCGACAGTGTCCGCGCATGTTGCGTGCCTGCGGGACTGCGGATTGGTGGTGGGTCGGCCAGAGGGCAGGCAGGTGTTCTACCGTCTGGCGCGGCCGGAGCTTCTCGACCTGCTGGCGGCGGCTGAGACGGTGCTTGCTGCGACGGGCAGTGCCGTAGTGCTGTGTCCCAACTATGGGTTGGACAGTGCCTGCGATGGTGAGGCCACTGCCGGCGCGGTCGTTGAGGAGATCCGCGGTGTGGGGGGTGATCGACGATGAGTGATGCATGTGGATGTGGGCACGACGAGATCGGGGAGGATGAGCAGGCGCCTGGACATTGGTGGAACGTCCGAGAACTTCAGGCAGCTGCGGTTGCCGGATTGTTGTTGGTGGCCGCCTATCTCACTGGCTGGGCAGATGGTCCGAGGACGATCAGTACGACCCTGGAGTGGGGTGCTCTGCTAGTAGGCGCGGCGACGTTTGTCCCGTCGACACTGCGGCGGCTGGCATCGGGGAAGATCGGCGTTGGAACGCTGATGACGATCGCTGCGGTGGGTGCGGTGATTCTCGGTGAGGTCGGGGAAGCGGCGATGCTCGCGGTGTTGTTCTCGATTAGCGAGGGCCTTGAGGAGTACGCCGTTGGTCGTACTCGTCGGGGCCTGCGGGCGTTGTTGGATCTGGTCCCAGATTCGGCGATGGTGTTGAGGGCGGGCGTCCCGACAGCGGTGTCGCCGTCAGTTCTTCGTGTCGGGGATCAGATCCTGATCAAGCCGGGTGAGCGTATCGCCACTGATGGGCGCATAAGCGAGGGGCGATCGTCGCTGGATGTATCGGCGATTACTGGCGAATCGGTGCCGATTGAAGCGAATCCTGGGGACGTCGTGTTCGCGGGATCGATCAACGGCACTGGTGTGTTGGCCGTTGATGTCAGCGCTACTGCGGAGAACAATTCGCTGGCGAAGATTGTGCAGATTGTCGAGGCGGAGCAGTCTCGAAAAGGCGATGCGCAGCGGTTAGCTGACCGGATTGCTAAGCCGCTGGTTCCGGCAATCATGCTCATGGCCGCTGTGATCGCGGGTATCGGCGCAGTGTTTGGCGACCCGGCGACGTGGGTGGAACGAGCTCTTGTGGTGCTGGTGGCAGCCTCACCCTGTGCGCTGGCAATCTCGGTTCCGGTGACAGTGGTTGCTGCTATCGGCGCCGCCAGCAAGATTGGTGTGCTGGTCAAAGGTGGTGCGGCGTTGGAGTCTCTCGGCCGGGTCCGGATCGTGGCTGTTGACAAGACGGGAACGCTCACCGCGAACAAGCCGGTTGTTGTCGGTGTTGCTGTTGGCGGTCAGGCGAACGAGGTCGCGGGAGAACCCGGTGTGACCGGCGACGTTGGGCATTCGATTGAGCAGGCGCGAGTGCTCGCGGTTGCCGCGGCGCTGGAAGCTCACAGTGAACATCCTCTGGCTCGTGCGATCCTTGCAGCTGACGGTGGGGTGAGTAGGGCTGCGACTGATGTACAGGCGGTGCCAGGAGCGGGTCTGACCGGTCTGGTCGAGGGTCGCCCCGCTCGGCTTGGGCGGCCGGGTTGGATCGATGCGGGTGCTCTGGCCGACCGGGTCGCGGCCTTTCAAGCTGATGGTGCAACCGCGGTTCTCGTCGAGGAAGACCAACGTCTCCTCGGAGTCGTCGCGGTACGTGATGAGCTTCGCCCCGAAGCACGGGAGGTCATCACGCACATGCACGATTCTGGAAATGCCGTGGTGATGCTCACCGGTGACAATGCCGCGACGGCGACTGCTCTTGCACAGATCGCCGGGATCGACGATGTCCATGCGGATCTGCGTCCAGAAGACAAGGCACGAATCGTGTCCACGCTGCGCGGCGACGGATTCATCGCAATGGTCGGTGACGGGGTCAACGATGCTCCCGCACTGGCCACAGCTGACTTGGGAATCGCCATGGGCGCGATGGGTTCTGATGTCGCGATTGAAACCGCGGACGTGGCACTGATGGGCGAGGACCTGCGGGTGCTGCCTCAAGCACTCGATCATGCTCGTCGGGCGCGGACCATCATGCTGCAAAATGTGGGGCTGTCCCTTGGTCTGATCGCCGTTCTCATCCCGCTCGCACTGTTCGGGTTGCTCGGGTTGGCCGCGGTGGTCGCTGTCCACGAACTCGGTGAGATCGTCGTCATCGCCAACGGCGTCCGTGCTGGGCGGGTCAAGAACCGCCTGACGATGGCCGATACCGCTGGAGCATCGGTAGCAGTCGGGGCGAACCGATGACCCCGTCTGGTCCGGCGGTGTCAGGCGGTAGGTCGGGATATGCCCGCCGCCTGGGGATGCTGCTGCTGGCCCTGACCTTCGTCATCGTTGACGTGGCCGTCAAGGCATGGGCAGTCGATGCACTTGACGGCACCCGAATAGAGGCCGGGCCGGTGGACCTGCAGTTAGCGTTCAATTCGGGCGCGGCCTTCTCCTTTGCCGCCACCGCTCCGGGGTGGGTACTGCTGGTCATTCCCGCCGCGGTCACGTGTGGAGTCGCGGTCCTCGGTTGGCGTACCGCAGACTCCCACGGACTGCTCTGGCGCGTCGCGATTGCCGCCGTCCTGGGCGGAGCGATCGCTAACATCATCGACCGCATACCGGACGGAAAAGTCACAGACTACCTACACACCGGCTGGTGGCCCACGTTCAATCTCGCCGACACGTTCATCGTCCTAGGCGCCCTCACCCTCGTCGTGTGCATCATTGTCGACCCACACGAATCACCATCGCAGAACGAGGGGCAGGTACCGGCTGAGGACCAGTGAGCTGGTGCGATGTTGTGCTGTCTCCGGACCGTGATGGTCCGGCCGACGTCACCGCAGTCGTCGACCGGCATACCGAGCCCACGTTTCGCCGGAGCGTTCAGCGTGAAGGAACGCAACCTGATGGCTGTAGCCCAATGCGTCGGCGACGACGGACGGAGGGCACTCGAGCACGAGGTCGTCGAGTGCGCTGTTGCGGGCACCGAGGTTGCTCATGCCGATCAGGCGCAGGCGATGCATGATCGTGTCGGGATGGAGATGATCTCCGGCATGCGTGCCGGGAAACAACCAGGGATTGCCGTGTCCACTGGTGCGTAGATTCGTGCGATGGGCGAGCACGTCGCGGACGAGTTGAGCGAATGGTTTGGGCACGTCGACGGGGTGCTTGCCGAAAGTGATCGCCATCGGATTGCCGTCGATGATCGATGATGTCTGCAGTCGGACAATGCTTTTCAGCGGCTGCGCATACAGCAGAATCAGGACCCCAGCGACTCTGTAAGGGAGAGTCTCACTGTCACCAGTGAGCAGTTCGCTGATCCAGGCGATCCGCTGGGCTTGAGTCAAGGATGGTGTCGTCTTCGGAGCCCGGTGGCCGAGCTGCACGGCGGTATTGAGTCTGTCTTGTTTGCAGATGACCAGGAACGTTCGGATCGTGTATCGCGTTGTCGGACCTGTTGCGATCCACTGGTCGACGTCGTGTTGCGTGCAGGTCTCGATCGTGCGTCCGTAGGTGGACCTCAGCCAGCTCAGGAACTTGACGGTCTCGGTGATCTCTTGTTTGGCCGATCGCACCGATGGCTGGGTATCGCCGCCGGCATCGGCGATTGCGCGAATCCGCCGCAGATGGTGCCACGTCGCGAAGTGGCGAGCGGGCCGGGCGACCTCGGTCGGCAGGTCGATCAGCTTGTCATCGATCCATTGTTCGAAGCGTGGCAGCCACCGGTCTCGGGGAGGCAGTAGGCCGTGGTATTCCATCAATGTCCGCAGATGTTCTGCTGCCCGACTGGGTAGGGTGTCTAAGCCTTCGTGCGTGGCGGCGATGGCGCCGGTTCCTAGCCCCTTGAGCAGTTCCTGGACTTTCGGTGACCGCTTCCAGATCATCGTCGACTCGGGTCGCTTAGCGACGCATAGCGCGTCGACGAGGCCGCTGAGGATTGGGTCGGACGGCGGCCCGCCCATGATCTCGTGTAGGTCGTCCCGGACGGCGCAGCGAGCGCATATCGTCCCGCGGTGGTGACCGGACTCCTCGCCGCAGCGGCTGCATCGAAAGTCGTCGACGATACCTGCGCACGGCCCGCACACCGGGGTGCCGTCGGGCAGGGGTGGTCCAGGTAGAAGTCGTTCGACGCCGCATACCGGGCATGTTCCGTGAGTGTGGATCGCGGTGAACCAGCAGGTGAAGCAGATTCGGCCTTCGGGCCAGTGTGCCTGCGTCCGGGTGGTCGATCTGCCGCACCGGTCGCAGACCCACGCTCCACTCGCCTGTCGCGGTCGGCCGCGTACTGGCCGATAGGGGACTAGGCCGTCAGGTTCCATCCTGTCTTCACCTCATTGCGTGGTGCTACTCGTCGAGGATGTTCGCGCGCCGCGGACGCACAGCGCGGTCCAGCCGCATGACGTTCGGGCCGGCATTGGCTGCTCGGTGGTGCTCGCGAGCATTGACGGCGGTGACTGTGAGAAGCGCGTCGGGGCCGCACCCGAAGATGTCACACAACGCCGACATCAACTGCAGCGACACCCGCTCAGGTCGCTGGTTGACCAGCCGATACACCTGGGGACGGGACAACGAGATGTCCCGTTCTGCGAGCAAGGGGATCAAGTCCGTGGTCGTGTTCATTCCGCGCGCAGCCATCAACTCCGCCAGCCGCCACGTGTAATCGACCTTGCGTTTCATTCGGCAGTTCCCTTCGTCGTGCTGTCCAACGCTTCTTTCACGGTCCGGTCCAACACCGATCTCAATGTCGACCGACGAAATTCGTCAGATGTGAACTGATAGATTCCCGTCGTCGAGGCGTGTTCGTGCCCCATCTGGTCCTGCACGAACCTGGGATCCCAGCCATCCTCGAGTAAATGCGTGGCGTACGACCGCCGAAACGAATGCAGATCGACGCCGTCGGGGATACCCAGATCAACACAGTAGCGGCGTACACGACGAAGAAGAGTCGACCCCACCACCAGCCCACCTCGTTCGCTGGAGAACAGATCAAGACTGTCGGGATCACCTCGGCCGTTGGCGATCCAGTCCTCGATGATCGGAGGCGTCCACCGCCACACCGTCAACACCGAACGGGGTTTCGGAGGTGACCCGCGGAACGCCTTCCCGTACCGGACCTTGCACACGCCGAACTTCCCGAACTCGCGAGCGTGGGGATTGCGGGCGAAGTCCACCAATTGCAGGTGCGTGAGCTCGTTAAACCGCAAGCCGTAGGCGTAGGCGACCTTCATCATCGCGGCGTCCCGGTAGGCCGCCTGCCAGCCCTTCCTGCTGGTCGTACCGATCCGAGCTACCTCATCGTCGGCGTACTCGAACAAGGCTTGAAGCTCGTCCTTGGTGTACGGGCGCTTGCTCGCCCGCCCGTCGTACTCCTGGACGTGGCTCGCGGTGTTCCAGGCGGAAAAAACCTGGGCCGGGTACGCGTCGAACAGCTGCTCACAGACGCGGTCCCACCCGTAGTCAGGGTTGCTGATGTAGGAACAGAATGCCCGCAGTGTGCCGTGGTAGCCGCGCAACGTCGAGTGCATCACATGACGAACCGACCGAAGATCGGCGGAAAACTCCTCAACCATCGCCGGTGTCCAGTTCCACGGCTCCTCGTTCGAATGCTCGATGAACCTCTGCACGCAGCGCACTCGCCGATCGATTGTCGAGAACTGCAAGTTCCTGGACAGCTGCTGGTTCCGCCACCCGTCGAGCATCAGCTCGACGACACGCTCCTCCGGCCGCAGAAGCGGCACAGATTCAACCAGATGTACTCGGCCAACCTCATCGATTCGCATCGGAACCTCCACCAGAAACGGTTTCATCTGATGATTCAATGATGCATCCAATGAGACGGCAGGTCAATACCCGCAGGTCAAAATGACAACGAAATCGATCAAGACCGGGCAACTGCCCACGCGACTCATGGGGTCTCGCCGGAAGGCGGCTGGCCTAACCGGTACGTATCCGCTGGTCCCGACGCCATAGAATGAACGAAGCGCCCGGGCATGGGGGAGCCGCAGTGATTCATCTGTTGCAATACGCAGGGTTCTAGTTGACATAATGTATCTTATCGGCTCGATTTGGGTAATCTGGCGACCTGGGGCTATTCGTGTGTGTGAACCGTCATCGAGACTGGCGAGTTGTCATCGCGGGGCGCGCCAGTTTTTACCATGTTGGCGACACTTGAAACATGGCACGCCCGGCGGTGTGAACTGACTGGCGGCCACGTGCACCCTTCGGCAATTGCGGTTCCGCAGCCTTCCGGCCCCACAGCATAAGACATGGTTTACGTCACTGTGACGAAGTGTTCGGATGGATCGGGACACGAGGATCGATCTCGATGGCGGTTCATGCCTTTTGCTGGTGCTCGATGCGTCTGAGGCGCCACACGAGCTACGTTGGCCGACCCTGCGTCCGACTGACAAGGTGAAGGTCAATCAAGGATGCGTGGGTCTGGCTCACGCCAACCTTCGGACCTCGTACGATGTTCTTGTGGAGCCGGAACACATCGCAGAGTCGCTCACCGAGTTCGTTGAGTATCGCAAACTACACCTCCAGGGTGATGAGAAGGGCGAGGCAACAATTTTCCTCGACCGGCTTTTCAAAGCGTTCGGGCACGCTGGTATTCGTGAAGCAGGTGCGGTTCCAGAGGCGCGCATTCATCAGATGGACTGGGGCCATGTGTGCTTCGCAGACCTAATGTGGAAGCCGCACTGCATCTTCGAGATGAAGAAGCAGGGCACCGACCTCTCGAAGCACTATTCGCAGGCATTTAAGTATTGGATGCAAGCCGTCCCGGATAGGCCTCGTTGGGTTGTGCTCTGCAACTTCGACGAGTTCTGGGTCTATGACTTCGATGTCCAGCTCGATGAGCCCATGGACAAGCTGGCGTTAGCGGATCTACCGCAACGCCGCGAGGTCCTGGCCTTCCTGTTGCCTGAACCCGAAGTACCAATCTTCGGTAATGATCTTGTGAAGGTGACCCGTGAGGCCGCTGCCCAGGTGTCAAGTGTGTTCCGCACTATGCATGAACGAGGTGTTAACAGGATTGATGCGCAGCGTTTCGTCCTCCAGTGTGTCGTCGCAATGTTTGCGGAGGACGTTGGACTGCTGCCGTCGAAGTTCTTTAGCCGGACGATGGAAGAATCTAAGGACGGGGCGGACGCGTACGACTGGCTCGGATCACTGTTTCGGGAAATGAACACCCCGGGTACGACCAGTGGTGGGCATTTCGCCGGGACGCCGTACTTCAACGGTGGTCTATTCGCCGACATTGTGCCAGTCGAGATGACGATCGACGAACTTGAGGCGATGCGGGTTGCTGCCGCGACGGACTGGTCGGGCGTACGTCCTGAAATTTTCGGCACTCTGTTTGAGACGTCGATGGAAAAGGGTGAGCGGCATGCTTATGGTGCTCATTTTACATCGCAAGCGGACATCGCTCGGGTGGTTCTTCCCTGCATCGTCGATCCGTGGAGAGTGCGGATACAAGAGGCGAAGACAATTGCTGCGCTAGAGCAAGTTCGATTTGATATGGGAAACTTTCGGGTTCTTGACCCGGCATGTGGATCGGGTAACTTCCTATATGTTGCTTACCGTGAAATGCGGCGCCTTGAGACGGAAGTCAAAGAGCGTATTCGTCAACGGCAGAGGGTACATAAAGACCAGGTGTCCATCTCCTACGTCACTCCGGACCACTTCCTCGGAATTGACAACAATCGTTTTGCAGTCGAGGTTGCAAAGGTGACGATGATGATGGCCAAGAAGTTGGCCGCGGATGAACTGGACGAAGAGGCGAACGCACTCCCCCTCGACAACCTCGACGCATCGATTCGATGCGCCGACGCGCTGTTCAGTCCGTGGCCGAAAGCGGATGTAATAATCGGCAACCCGCCTTACAATGGGCGGCGGAAAATGGTCAAGGAACTCGGCTCGGCCTATTGTTCGCTGCTCGCAGAAAAGTACCCACAAGTCGCCGGGGTGTCCGACTTCGTGACCTACTGGTTCCCGCTTGCACATCAGCATCTACCTGACGGTGGTCGTGCTGGATTCGTGGCAACTCAAGCGATTCGGGATAACGATTCGCGTAAAGCTTCTCTGGAGTACATAGTCGATCACGATGGCGTGATCTTTGACGCCGTGTCCGTCAAACCATGGTCAGGCGATGCTGTGGTCCATGTTTCGATCGTCAACTGGATTAAGGGTGCTAAGAATGCCCCTTCTGAGAAAGTGCTGTGGCTGGACGAAAGTGAACTCAAGCTGCCGGTGCCGCACATTCCGACGACACTGCGGCCATTGACTGATGTAACAAAGGCGGTAGACCTGCCGCAGAACAAGAAGCCGAAAGTTTGTTTCCAGGGACAGACGACGGGAAACGTTGGCGGATTTCGGTTGTCAACTGCCGTGGCGAAGGGCCTGATTGCTAAGAACCCAAAGCTCGCAGAGGTTGTGCGCCCGATGGTGAGCGGTGATCCTCTGATCCATTTGAATACCGTGCCGTGCTACGTAATCGACGTGGGCGAGCGCGACCTGATTAAGGCAAATATTGACTATCCCGAGGTGATGTCGATTCTATCTGAGCGTGTTCTGCCAATTCGCAAGGCTGCGGCGGACAGGGAAGCAGAAAACAATGCAAAAGCGCTCGCTGCGAACCCCAAGGCTAAACCGAAGAAGCATTACGCAAACTTTCTTGCTGGGTGGTGGAGACATTCGTATCGGCGCGAAGAGATGCTCAAGGCTCTTTCTGGCATCAATCGATACATCGCGCTAAGTCGGGTCGCATCTCACGATCGGATGTCGATCTACGAATTCGTCGATTCTGAGATACGTCCCGACGATTCTTTGCAGTGTTTCGCGCTTGATGATGACTATTCGTTCGGCATCTTGTCCTCTTCGCTCCACCGGGCGTGGCTCGATGAACGATGTTCCAAACTCAAAGTTGACCCCCGCTACACCCCGACGACGGTGTGGAACACCTTTCCGTGGCCTTCAAATCCAAGTCAAGTTCAGGTAGCCCGGATTGCACAGCTAAGCGCAGAAGTTCTTGACCTTCGACAAAAGTACCGTGAGCAGGGGGTGACGCTCGGAGAGCAGTATGATGCGCTCCGCGAGCCGGGCAAGTCCCCGCTTCGCGACCTTCATAACGCTCTGGATACTGCGGTCGTGGACGCTTACGCCTTTAATCCCGATGAGGACTTGCTCGCGCAGCTCCTGGCGTTGAATCTAGCCGCGGCGGCGGACGTTGAAGTCGCCCGCAAACCCGGTCCTCAGGGATGGCCTGACGTCAACTACTCCACATATCGACTCACAGCAGGTTAGTTCAGTTGGGTGCTGCAGTGTTACCCCCCCAGAGTGACGACGTCGCGGGGGCTGGTCGCGGCGCCGGTGTTATCGGCCGGCCCCAGTCCGACGCGGGCTTCCGGAGCTACCGCTTGATGCACTACGTGACGTGGCCCTTCCTGTCGTCGTACAACGACGCACCGCTATAGAAGTACGACGGTGGCCTCTCCCCTACCTTCACGTGCTGGGCAGTTGGCCCTACTGTTTGCGGTCCGGTGGTCTTGGGCTGGGGCCTTACATTGCGCCCTACGGGGCCTAAAAGCTTGAGAGTGCCACTTTGCACCAGAGCTCCACCGACCTCGGGTACAAACAAATCTCGAGAGGCCGAGAGCTGGCGAGTATGTCTGCGGCGCGCTGCGCGCATGAGGCAGCGCATTCCTTCTCAGGGAGTCGGTTCTCGACTGGCTCGTCGAGGCGATCCTGCGAGTCCACGAGGGAGCCAGTGTTCGCGACCAGGCGTTTAAGCACCAAGCGAACACTGCGTGACGACGACGGCACCGGCGAGGAGCCACCTCTTGTCTCGGCGACCTCACCTCACAGGAGTGCGAGTTCCTTGCACTGACTGCCGCTCGGCCGTCGAACGACGAGACCACCGCCCGACTCGCCGTCACCATGCACACCGTCCAGGTGGACATCGGGTCGCTGAGGTCGAAGTTGCTCACCGGGGACTGTCGTTAGCTGGTCGCGGCGTATGAAGGTGGTCGCGTCCGGAAAGCGTGAACGTTGGGTGGGCTCAATCGCCGACCAGGCGCAGCACCGGACGCTCGTCGGCGTCACCTAGCAAGTCTCGAACCTGAGCTGGGTTGACCTTTAACGCATCGGCGAGCACGGGCACTGGTGCGCCATGGTCCTCGGCAAGCTCTGCGGCCCTCTTCAACAGCGAAGGCACCTCGCCCGGGTAGGCCGTTGTCGGGTCGGCCTTATCGTCGTAGGTCATCGCCAGACGCTGGTAGGCCCGACGTGCCGAGGAGTCCGTGGTGCGGCGGCGTTCGACCATTCTGCGAACCAATGAGGTCGGCGAGACGCCCCAGGTTCTGCCCAACCGGTCGAGAGCTGTGAGATCTAGCCGGTGTGGAAGAACCGCGTCCATCGAGGATGCGGGCGTGAGGAACGCCGCAGCGAACTCGTCAGCCTCCTTCTCGATCGCGGTGCCCTGCTCGCTTGAGCTAGCGTGCAGAAGCAGGTGCCCGATCTCGTGCGCGATCGAGAACCGGTGCACGAACACGTTCTCAGTGCGCCTCGGAGTCGTGATGACGATAGGCCGGTCGACGATGATCACAGAGAATGCGTCGACCGCTTCGATCTCCGCGATCGGACGTACGGCGACGACGATGCCTCGCGACTCCGCCAGTGCAACCAAATGTTTGACTGGGCCGTTAGGCAGGTCCCAGTGCTCACGCAGGAGCGCCGCAGCTTCGGCGGGTGTGGTACCCGCAGGCACCTGCGGCAAGTCGACCTCTGGGAGCCGCACGTAACGCTCGAGTGCGAAGGTCAGCTCCCACACCATCGCCGCCGTGGCCAAGGCCTTCTGTCGGTCGCTCACCCTAGCCGACCGCAGGCTGCGGAAGTGCGCATTCACCATGTCGATGCGCGCTAACGGTCTGCCGACGCAGAAGTAGTCCGGACGGACGCCGAGCGCCTTCGCCAACCGCTCGAGCACGTCTGGCCTAGGTGAGTTCACGCCAGCCTCGTACTGGCCGATCGCCGCAGCGGACACACCGACTTCGGCGGCTAGATCTGACTTGGTCACCGTGCACCGGACCCGCGCTTGAGTCAGCCGCGCCGGCTCAAAACGTCCATACTTCTGACCCGATCCCCCGATCTCGAATAGCCCCGGACCGTCGTCACGCATCCGGGTCCGTCTCCTCCTGCTTACGCGGCTCGATTGCCGGCGGGAGTGGGGTACCGCTGTCGAACGGTTCAAAGCCAGTCGCACCAGACTCAACCACCGGCTCAGGCTGCCAGATGGTCTCGTGTCCGCGGAGCCTGACCTCACCGCTGCCCGGATCGAGCTCGGCGATGGCCCAGTCAATAGCCTTCAGTTGATCTGGCGAAGAGTCGAGCATTACGAGCACAACTGGCATGTTGCCGTCGATCGAGGTCATTACCTCAGCGAGATCGATGTCGCTTTCGGAATCATCATGATCTTGGGCGCTCATGAAGGCAGCCTCGAACAGACCTGGGTCCGGAGCTTGGGCATTGAAGCAGCTCATCTTCGTCGGGCTCTTCGCGAAGTGCGCAGGATCCCCGGAGGCGGGGATTCGCCATACGTAAACGATGCAGCCGTTCACGATCGGCACCCGATGGCCGGCCGGGGTCAGCCGGTACAGCTCACACTGCTGCTCACGGAACGCCTCCTGAACGTCGATGAGAAGGTCATGCCACAGTGTCGAATAGCCGTGTGTACTGCGCGTGTGCGCCGCCTTGTGCGCGTCAGCCGCGTAGCCGTGACGCGTCCGGGCTACGTCAACGACTATGTCGCGGGCAATCTTGGACAGTGGGCCGAGAGCATCGGCGGGTGAATCTGGAACCACGGAGGCCTCCTGAATCCGCGTCCGAGGTCGCGGATTCGACCAGGACTGCAACTTCAGTATAGAACACGATTCACGCACTAGCGCTTTAGTTCTAAACCCGACCTGTCCCGGTGTCGCGCAGCGCCATCACCTCGACGTGCGCCCGGCCCGGAGGCCCGGGTGTGTGGCTCGCGGCGGCACCGCCTTCGTCACGCTGGAACCCTGCACCCACACCGGTCGCCTTCTGTTGGGTCTCCGGCGCGACACGTCCGAGGCCTTCTGCCCTGCGGGTGGAGCGCGGCCTGTGCGGCAGCAGTCGATGTCTCGCTGATCGCCCGCACTAGGTCAAGTTTCGGGCTTCATCGTGTCGATGCGGGCTGCGAGATGGCTGGGAAGCGTGCGAGAACCCATTCGAGGTGGCTGAGTTGCTGACGTATGTGCACTCGGCTTCGCCCTCGTAAATCGGGATCCGCAAGTGCGGCGGCGAGCAGATTTTGCTCGGCCAGCAGGTGGCGGCGCCAGCGCCAGTGGTACTGCCGGCACGATTTGCTGCAAAAGTAGTCGCTAGGGCCGCGAGTTTTAGGTGACCATACACAAGTCGCGGTACAGTCCGGATTCATGCACCGGGCGGTCGCGGGGTAATGGCGATGAGCGTCGCTGATGCTAGTCAGGCTCCGTGGCTTGCCGATCTGACTGAGAGACATTGGATGCTCTCTACGCCTGGTCAGGACACTGGCACGTTGCAGAGACGGACTCGGCCGAGTGTCGGGTCGTTGACTTCTGGCGATTTGGGTGTGTGGCTTCGAGTGGGTGCTCTCAACGTAGCACTGTTGACGGAGGTTCCGATGAAAAACTTGACGTCAAAGAGTGTCGATACGAATGCGTCGCGCGACTAGCCTCGGAATCAGGTCGCGCGTTACGTGTGCGGACGTCTGAACAGCGGACTCTCGTCCGCGCGGCAGATGGCCGCGCTAACTGCTCGACTCGAATGGTAGGAGGTCGATATGGTCTGACAACATAAATCGTCGCCCTCAGTTGCAGCTGGGGCGACGATTGTCATCGATTCTTGCGAGGCGTCCGGACCGACATCTGACGTGTCTCGCTTCCACCTGTCACAGTACTCCTGGCGCGGTGCGGTTGCCACCTGTCGTCGGAACGGCGTGGCATGAATAGTGAGGGGCCAGTCATGGCCACATCATCGACGATTCCTCGACCATCACTAACGGCTTCAAGATCGGCAGATTGTTCTGATTTCTTGTCAATCTCGTGGATCGACAGCGCCGGTCGCGAACACAGCCGCCGAGCATCGCGCCGCCTCCGCGCCGCCGTCCCGGCGGATGCAGAGATTTGGCCGACGGCACGCTTGAACCCGACACTGTTTGCGCAATCGTCGGCCCGTCCTTCCACGCGCCTTCTGGATGGTGTCCTGCAGTGTGATCGCGATGTGCATCCGACCGATATTGCTGTGTGCACCGTTGTGATCAGCTGCGATGCGGCGGCGCACGTTGTCCCGATCTTCGTGACGGACAGTTCCGGTGATCCCCTGCTGGTTGAGTTCTCGGATGCATATCTGCCCGTGTTCGTACGCGTTGCGGCTGCCATCATCGGATGGCGCGTTGTGATGTTGCCCGAATTATCGGGAGTTGAACGCCGTAACCTCCGCATGGTGAAGGGTGCTCGGGATGCGGTACATACTTCACCTGTTGACGTGGCTCGGGTGCTGAGCGCGGCCGAGTCGCCTGTGTCAATCGGTGACTTGTGTCAGTCGGTGGACTGCGGGTGTCCGGCGCGGGTGATTCCGATCATTGGTGATCTGTTGTGGCGCGGACGACTGACAGCGGACTGGACGCAGTTGTTCACGCTCGACACGATCGTTACGCGCCACGTGGCTGCCGTGCCTGGATGTGCGTGATGACGACATCGACTGTTCGTTTGCGGGCCGGCCGGATACTGCGCGCTACCCGGCACACTCAGGTGGTGTGGTCTGACCAGGGCGGTGTCGATCACTACGCACGTGCCGACCAGCGCGTGCGCAAGCAATTTCCCAGCGATCCGTTGATGCGGAGGGAGAGTCGGGGGCACGATGATGCTCCGCTGCGGCGGGATCACTTCTCCGCGACGATGGGCTGTCACGTGTGGTGCGAAAGCGGGCTGGAGGAACTCGCGATGCTGGTTGCCGATCGTGACCCGACGGTCGTCGCGTACGCATGTCAGGGGCTGGAGTTTGTTTGGCCGCGCGATTGCGCGCCGGTGTCCCACGTCGTCGACCTGATTAGGTGGCGGTCTGACGGCACGGTCGACCTTGTCGATTCGCACGCGAAGTTCGATGACGACTTCCGGCTGCAAGCGGACCTCACGCGCGCGGCCTGCGCGGCGATCGGATGGGGGTATCAGGTCTTCTCCGGGCTTGACCCGGCCGTGGAGCGCAATCTGCGGTGGCTCGCTCCGGATCGCCATCATTGGGTGATCGTCGGCCGCGAAGCGCTGCTCGCGCGTGTGGTCGAACTCGCGGCCGGCCCGATCAGCATCGGCGACCTCTGCCGCCGCGCGAATCCCGCGGCGCCGTTCGCCGCGTGCCCGCTTGTTCACTACGGACTCTGGCATGGGCTGCTGTCGATGAACTGGCAGTCCCATCTCACGCGGCGCACGCTCGTGTGGGCCTCACCGACGAGGACTTGGCATGTCGACGCCGCGTGAGTACAGGATCGGCGACGGACTGACCGTTGGAGGTACCGAGTTCCGTGTGATCGGCGTGTCTAGTCGTTATGTGTGTGGACGCGATGATGCGAACGGTGAGGTCACGTACTTTTCACAGCTCGACGTCATTCCTGATGGGTCGGTCGTCGATGTCGATTCAACGTTCAATCCCTTTGACCCGCAGACGGCGTTGCTGACCGTCCCCGAGGACGACCGCGCGATGGTGCGGATGTGGGTCGAGCACTTGATCGAAATCGACACGGGTGTCCGGCCTGGACAGACGAGTCCGGACCCCCGCTACGGTATAGGGGTCTCGCGAGCCCGACGAATTGGGTACAAAGCGGAACAACTCAGTGCCGTCCAGTGGCCGGACGGGCATCGGCATTCAGTGTCCCGCAGGACCGTGGAACGCAAACTCAAGATTCTGCACGACAGTGGTCCGGCAGGGCTGGCGCCTCGATCCGGCCAGCTCCGAAAATCGGGCGGCAACCAGGACCGTGAATTCCTGAGGATCCTCGATGCAGTTCTCGCGGATTACACAACCGACAGTGACGTCACCCGCCGCACGCTGTGCAATCGCATCCGATTGGCGTTCATGGACGAGCACGCCGAACTCGACTTCGAGAACCCCGGTGCCGACAACTACTTTCGTATGCCGTCGGAATCAACGATCCGTCGGTTGATCACTCGTCGTGGTCGGCACTTGTACGTCGACAAGTCGGCGGTGAATCGTCGCTCTTTCGCCCGCGTGCCCCATACGGCTTATCACCCGACGCATCCGGCTCGTCCTGGAGGTGAGGGCATCGCTGACACCACCCCGATGGACCTGTGGTGCTTGGATGAGCGCGGACGTGCGATTCGTCCTCGACTCACGCTGGCGATCGACAAGTTCACGCGGGACTTTCCGAGCTGGGTGATCACGGTCGGTGAGCCGAACGGAACTGATCTGGCGATCGCGCTGGCCGAAGGGGCGGTGCCACTCCCCCTCCGGGAGGGCACGCCGGAGCGTTTTCAGCTTGTGAACTCACGCCTCCCGGTCAAGGAGATGATCGCCCTCGACGAGCGATACGAAGCCGCGTTGGCCCGGCCCTGCATCCCCTTCGAACGCCTCGTTCTGGACAACGGGAGCGCATTCCACAGCGACCCGCTCAATGAAGTCGCCGCCGCGCTCGGCACCACACTGGTCTGGTGCAACGCATGGTCCCCTTGGGAAAAAGGCGTCATCGAACGCTCGTTTCGCACTGTTAACACCCTGTTCGTCAGCTACTTCGGCACCTACCTCGGCGTCGACCCGCAGCACCGCGGAGCGGTCACTGCGAAGCAAGTCACGGTCGGAATCGAAACCGTTCGCGAGCTCTTCGAACAGTGGGTATTGACCGTGTATCGGCTCCGTCCGCACAGTGCATTGTGCGATCCGGAGCGTCCGGCAGTGAAGCTGTCGCCGAACCAGATGTGGGAGGCGTCGATGGCTTACGCCCCGCGCTACCCGGTCCCGGTGACCGCTGCAATGCTCTATCGCGCATACCCGGTCAAGTGGCAGAAGATCTGCTGGTACGGCGTTCAGATCGATCACTTCCGATACGACGCGGCCGACGGTGAACTCGATGACCTGCGACTACGTCCGTCCGGAGTCGCCGCGCACCAGGACCGCTGGGAAATCCGATACAACCCCCACAACCGCAGCTGCGTGTGGATCCATGACCCTGCGACAGACAACTTCATCACCGCATACCTCACCCGTGCACCCGAGGTCCTCGACCCCTGCTCGGACGAGCTGTGGCCCCAGGTAGACGTAGACGAAGACGCGCAGACCCAACACAAGAGGGAGTTGGAGCGTGCCGCTGACGACGTGCGCCGGACGTCGGCAGCCGAATCCAAGCGGAGATCTCGGCGGGCGGCTGTCGCACGCGATCGCGCACGCCGCATCTCCACAACCCACGTCCCACTGCCCCGAGACGACGGTGACACCACACCGGAGGACCGAGACGATGTTGACGCCGCGGCGACCGCCCAGACCGAAGGGGTGGACAGCGAAGTACCAGATGTCCTGGCGGATCCGGCACGCGTTCAGAACTTCACGCCCTGGCATGGCTAGCTGTGCTCAGCAAGCGGACTCGAGAGGAAGGATCTCGCGATGCGACAAGCTGCGCAGTTCGACGTGGCGTCGACGACGGTGTACGACCTTGACGGACACCGGGACTCGGTCCGCCGACATCCGGTCGCACCCGAAATCCTGACCGTTGCGGCCTTCAAACGACTGACATCCGAGGAACAAACCCAATGGTGCGCCGACCGCGACCTACACCACTGTCGCAGCCACACCGTCACAACGTCAGCGATGATCTCCGCGTTCAACGACGTCCACGTCATGGCCGCACTGAACCGCTACCGGCCCGACGATCGCGAGGTCTACATCATTTCCGGGCCGGCCGGCGCCGGGAAGACCACGATCGGCCGATCGATCGGCCGCGAGTTTGAGCGCCAATACGAGCGCCGGCACCCCGATTACCTCTCCTCGGGCGAAGTGCCCGTCGTTGTCATCGCAACACCGGCACGATGTTCGCCCACGGCGTTCGACAGGGCCCTGTTGACCTTCATGCACCACCCGTATCCGCCGAGTTTTACTCACGAAAAGCTGAAACCACATGTCATTGGCGCACTGCGCGACAACCGCGTCCAACTGGTGATCATCGACGACCTCCACCGCCTCACCGCCCGAACCATGAGCAACATCGAGACCGGCGATCTCCTGAAGGAGTACCTGGACCTGTCCACAGCGTCGTACATCTATATGGGTGTCAACCTCACGACCTCCGGCTTCTTCAGCGGTGACGCCGGCAGCCAAATCGCCAGCCGCGGCGCACTCCTCGAACTGCATCCCTTCTCCAACGAACCGGGCCCGGCGCGGGCGGAGTGGAAGGCCGTAATCGGCGACCTCGAGGCCAACCTCCGGCTGCTTCGCCACCGCCCTGGAACGCTCACCAAACCGCGCATGCTCGCACTGCTGTACCGGCGCACTGGCGGCTCGATCAATGCCTTAAACAAACTCCTCCAGACGGCCGCGATCCGCGCGACCACGATCCCGGACGAGGCCACGGACGACCTGCGCGAGATGGGCATCGTCGGCTCAGAACGCATCGACAGCGCTCTGATCAGAACGATCAAGCCCGTCGCCGCCGTCGAGGTCGCCGCCACCCTGAGAAGGGCACGGCGATGATCGCCCCAGTACCGAACCCCATCTCCTACTACCCCCTCGAAACCGCGTCCAGCTACCTGCGCCGACTATGCGCCGCCAACTTCCTGGACGTGGAACTCACATCACGGGCCTTGGCCCGCTGCGATGCTCACACTCCTGCGGCACAACGCGCCGAGATCATCACGCGCAACCTTGAACACCTCGGTGCCCTGTCTCCGGGAACCATCACGCGCGATGACGACGCGGCCACCGCATTCGCGGTCCAACCGCGCTGCTTCGAATGCGATCGCATCGACCGCCCCCGATGGCTCTGCCTGCAATGCGCCCAGGGGCAAACCGTCGAACAAGTCCGACACAACCTCAGCACGATCTGCCTACGACACCACCGCTGGGCCGGCCCCGGCACACCGCCGCACCACCACGTGCGCATCCAGGACCTTGAACTCCTCGCGGCCGAACACCGATTCCAACAGTACGAACTGGGACGATGCGCGACCAACGTCATCACTGCCCGCCAAATCGCCGCGGACTGGGCACTGCACACAGACCCGAAGACCCTCATCCGACGCCGAACAAACCTGCACATCGCGCACCTGCGTGAGGATCTCCAGGTCGAGATCCTCACCTACCCGGAGGCGGTGGGACTGATGGACCTATTCGCCGACGGAACCTGGCTCCGCACGATCCTCGAAGACACACGGGCCTTCATGGACATCCAAGCAGCCGTCGATGAGCGTCTCACGAACGCGATTCCTGAGCATCGTCACCACGCGACCAGTCTGGTCATGAGAGCCCTGAAACCGGTCATCGCCCGCTACTTCCACACACACGGACCGTACCGTCACTACAACGCCAGCCCGACAAACCCGCCGATTCCGGTCTGGCACCACGACCTCGTCCTCAACCTCGGAGCCTGACGATGGGTATCAGCATGCCCGCTGGCACCGGAGAGCGGACCCTCGCCGATATCGATGCCGACCACACCTTCTGGTTCCACCACGGCGGACTACGACCGGACGAGATCGCGACCGACTCACATACGCACGTCTGGATGATCTGCGACAAGTTCCACGTCTACAAGCGAAAAGCAATGATCCACGCCACCGGACAGACTGAGTGTCCCGTCTGTTCCAATCAGGTCATTGTCCCGGGCGTCAATGACTTCGCGACTACGCACCCAGCCGAATCAGGATGCTTTGTACGGCCCGGGCCGACGGGGGCGACGCCGGCGACGGTGTCGATGCTGTCGCGGGCGATCGCCACATGGCGTTGCGATCGTGGACACGAGTTCATCACCTCTTTCGGAAAGATGGTCAGTGAGCATCGTCGGGAATGTCACTGCGCTGAGCACAAACGCCTCAACCGTGGCTTCAGCGACCTCGCCACCCGAAATCCCGTGCTCGCGGCCCAGTTCGACATCGACCGAAACGGCTGCACTCCCCACGACGTGGACGTGGGCAGCAAAACGCAGTATTGGTGGATCTGCCCAGCAGGTCACGCGTTCAAAGCGACACCGGCGAACCGCAGGCGCATCGGCCCGACGGGCAACGGCTGTCGCGAGTGCTACCTCGCCTCCCCGATCGACCCTGTCACACACAAGCATTGCGTTGACGAGCGGCTTCGGCCGACTGACGCAGAGCGCGCCGCGTACTTCAAGGTCAAGCGCTCACGGTATCGACCTCGACCGGCCCGCAGTGAGGTCAGCCCGCTCAAAGGGCGTCCTAGGCCTCGCTACACGGATACGCAGAAGGAGCAGGCGGTTGCAATGTACGTCGCCGAGCGTCCACGGCAACCGTCTCACTCTGCTGCCATCCGAGTCGTCACCGAGAAACTACGTATGGGCGTACACGTCGTGTCCATCGCTGTTGAGGCAGCCAACGTCCGTGCATAAGCGCGACTGCCCTGAACGAGCGCGCGACACGCGTTCACGTCGCGCGCCAATCCTTCACTGACCGGACACATCAAGGGTCGTGCAGCAAGGGTTTGGTCGTCGATACCGAGCGGCGTAATTCGCCGAGCACCTTGGACGGTTCAGCAGCACCGCAGCGTGGCAGACCTTCCTCCAGTTCAGCATGTATGTCGGCTCGATGAGAGGTCCCGATGTCGACTCTCCCGATAGGCGGGCCTAGAGCCATCCGATTCGGATTCTGCTCATGCCAGGACGTGCGCCAAGTAGGCGCTGAGGGGTACCTTCGACAATCACCCGTGGCGGAGAGTGATCGTCCAGGCGCGGGTTACTGCCCTGAAACCACTCTTGAATTAGGTGCTCGGTCGCACCAAGTCGCCGCTGTAGCTCAGCGAGCGAGGGTGCTGTGCGGAGTCGCTCACCATCTGCCGCCGCGAGAGTCATCTCTCCGGCGATCACCGCGTCGACAGTCCTCGTCGTCGAAGCGCTCGCGAGGTGGGCCACGAGTCGGCCGCCGAGCCGATCTCGGAGCTCGGTGGCAACATCGAACTACCCACCGTGTACGGGCGTACGGCATGCCAACGGGGCCCGGCGAGCAGGCCCGACCTGACTACAATTAGGGCGAACGTCGAGTGCGAGGCCGCGACCCACCTGCAACGACGCATCCGCATGAGGCGCCAGAGTCTGCGGATGACGCTGCAACTGGAACCGCGGTATCGCACCGTCGTTCGACCCCCTCAGAAGGATCAAGCATGAGTCCAATCGACCAGAACTACTTCAACGAACTCGCAGACTGGGCCGAAAGTGAAGCTCCTTTGCGTGCTAGCGGTGGGCGTACTCCAAGTGACGTCGAGGGCCGACGCGAAACGCAGGAGCTATTGCGGCGCGCCGGCGCCACAGACTGATCCCGGAAGTAACCCGACTACCACGCGCGACGTCCCATCCCCCACAACACGGAGAGCAGGATCGCGCGACGGTTCCGCTGAAGCCAGGGACCCGGTCCGTGGCGTGAACACACAGCGACGCCGCAACAGCCTCAACGATCACCTGTTCTGAGACTGGCCGGCGACCGACTACATCACTGAGACTGCGAATGGAGTGAGTCATGAACGAGTCGCTTCGACCTCGCGAACGAGGCAACACGCACGACCTGAGTACGGGCTTGCGAACTCTCGACGAACTCGTCCAGGCAGCGGATCGACGCGGGACTCGCATCCCCGATGACCTTCATCAGATCGTCGCGGAACTCCACCGACTCGAAGAGTTGATGAACGTTCCCCTCGTCGACGCCCTTACGGTCTTGTGCGAGCTACTTCCTGACGTCTCCGCTCCTGCTGCGTCCAAGTTCCTCACAGAAGACCAGGAAACAGCACTGCGTGCGGCCGGATCGTTCGTCGAGAACATGCCACCGGCCGACCGGCGAGCAACGACTGTCACCATGGCGCGCACGCGAGACCTCGTGAAAACCGCGCTCACAGTCGATCAGGCCGCGGCACTGCTCGGCGTCACGCCCGATCGAATCCGACGTCGACTGACCCAACGCACCCTCCTAGGCATCAGGGTCGGACCAACCTACCGACTTCCAACATTCCAGTTCACTGAAGACAGGGAGTTGCCGGGCTGGAACCGAGTCGCGCCCGTCTTTCCCGACACCGCGCACATGACGGCGATCGCCTACTTCATGACCACCCAGCGTCCCGACCTGACGGACGCGGGAGAACCGCTGTCGCCGGTACAGTGGCTGTACTACGGCAGCGATCCTGACCTGCTGTCGCAGTTGATTTGCGCGGCGTTCGTCGTGCACGCGCAGTGATCGTGCGGAAGTATGCTGTCACATTTGGCTTCCCGGTTGAATCGCCGACCGTCGTTTGTGTCCAGCAATAAGCCCCAACTCGACTGATTGACGGCGAACGCCGTGAGCTGTCGTCGTTATGACGTGCCGTGAGCTGGCGGCATACGAATGCATCCGGGCATGTATGTTGCCACTTATGGCAAGTGACTGGGCGTTCGAAGAACTCGGGCCGCGTGCATTCGAGCAGCTCGCAGTCGCGCTGGCCGCAAAACTACTCGGACCACACATTGAAGTGTTCGGATCCGGGAAGGATGGCGGCCGTGAAGCCACGTACACCGGTCCCATCGAGTGGACAGAGGATGTCGAGGGACCGATAGGCGCAGATCAACGCTGGACCGGTTACACCGTGGTGCAGGCGAAACAGCGCGAACGCGTTGGTCCTCCCGCGCAGGACCTGTCTTGGCTCAAAGGCCAGGTCGGAGCAGAGTTGAACGATTGGGCCTCCGGTAGCCGGACGAAACTGCCCGACAACCTGCTGTTTGTGACCAACGCTCGTCTATCGGCCGAGGACACAGTCGGCGGCGTCGACCAGATCAAGAAGTACATCGACTCGAAGCTGAACGAGGCCCGGATCGGCGGTGCCGGTGAGACGACCCGGAGCCTGTACGACCGCGGGCTCCGCAACGTACACGTATGGCACCGTGACACGTTGAACGCCCTCGTATCCGCTCACACCAGCATTCGTGACGCATTTCCCGCTCTATTAACCGTTGGAGATCTGCTTACGCGCCTCACGATGTTGGGCCCGGGTGCCCTGGACCCGCAACGGGTGTCCTCCATTCTCGTCGACCACGCGCAGAGCACGCTGCGTCACGAGCAGTGGCTACGGTTCGACGAAGCAGGCGATACCCCCGACGCCCGCCATCAGATCGACAACACCATCGTAGATCTGCCAGCCGAGCACGACGGAAGCAGAGTGGCGTCGGTGCTCACGGAGATCCTCGGGCGAGCAGACCAGGTCATCCGAAAGTCACACTGGCAGCTCGCAGCACCTCGTCACCTCGTCATTACCGGCGCGCCCGGAAACGGAAAAAGCACAATCGCGCAATACGTCACCCAGGTCTACCGTGCGAACTTTGTCCGCCACGAAGCGAACCAGGCGACCATCATCGATCTCGTCGAACGCACCGACACTTCCCTCGAACGCATCGGAGTGGTCGGCCCGAAGAGCGTTCGATGGCCACTGAGAGTCGATCTCGCCAAGATGGCCCATGATATGGGCCCGTCTGGAGGTCCGAACATCAAGCGCTGGTTGGCGGACGCAGTTACCAAGAGCACCGAGATGTCGATCGAACCGATCACATTGTCGAATTGGATGAAGGCTTGGCCCACGTTGTTGATCTTCGACGGATACGACGAGGTCACCATGCCGCAGCACCGCGACCGCGTCGTCGACGAGATCGGCGAGCTCCTCGATTGGGCGGACGCCAATGATTCAGACCTATTGATGGTCATCACGACCCGGCGCACCGGCTACACCGAACAGTTGTTACCGGAGCAATTCAAGCAGATCGACCTAGATGACTTCACCATCGAAGAGGCCGTCCGCTACGCCCACCACATCACCTCGCAGCGCCTCAGGGATGACGCACCACACCGCGAACGCGTGCTCGACCGATTCGACCAAGCCATCAAGAACCCTGCGATCGAACGACTCCTCAAGACTCCGCTTCAAGTACTGATCATGACGATCATCCTCGGCGGCTCGGCATCCCTGCCAACGACTCGGTACCAGCTCTTCTGGACCTACTTCGAGACCGTCTACAAGCGGGAGGCGAGCAAGGTCACCGCTAACAGGACATTCTTTCGAGATCACCGCGCGGCGATCATCGAATTGCACCAGATCGTTGGCCTATCTCTACAGGTTCGTTGTGAGACGACCGACGAGGTCGTCGCCAGAATGCCGCGGACCGAGCTCTCCGCCCTCGCGGAGGAGTACATGCTCGCAGACGGGCACGACGAGGACAGTGCGTCAGCTTTCGCGAGCAGGATCTTCGACGTTGCCACCCAGCGACTTGTTCTACTTACCGCGGACGAGGACGACACCGTCTCGTTCGACGTACGCAGCTTGCAAGAGCTGATGGCCGGTAGCCGATTGGTCGACCAAGATGACGAACAGACCCGCGCAAATCTCCAACGGACTGCGCTGAGTCCGCACTGGCGAAACCCGTGGCTGTTCGGGGCCGGCAAGCTCGCTCTCGACAATCGGCACCGCCGAGACCTGCTCCTCGAAGTGGTAGAGCATTGTGATGAATCGAGCGACTGGCCGTCCTGGCTATGTCCCGCTGGGCCTGAGCTCGCCGCGTACCTCCTACAAGACGGACTTGTTGCCGACCGTCCCAACGACCAGAGGCGTCTCATCCACGTCGTCCTACGCTGTTTGCAAGGCCCGCTGCCGCAAGAACCTCGGACTGTGGCGCTCGCCTTGCAGAACACCGCCGCTAGAAACCAACTCGACAGTGCTCACATCCGAAACGAAATATCCAGAGCACAAGCCGCTACCGGCGAGCGGAAGGCGATCGCCCAGATCCTCATGTACCACGGTCGCTACGGCTCAGCTCGAATCCCGGGCTCCTACAACAAGGAAGACCTCCGAGACGCGGTCAATATGTGGACATTTCGCCGCTCATCCGACTTCCGCGACGTAGAGACCGTTGCCGTCGCCGAACTCCTCCGCCCGACGCTCGATGAGCTGTCGGGCGCCGTCGAACCGCCCGACGCACAGCTCGTCGAAGACGCGATGACCGACCTAGCATCGCTGAAACTCGCACGAACCCGCCGAGGTGACCTGCTGCCAGCAACTGACACAATCAACGCTCAGGCCCCCAACCTCGAGTCGGCTCTCGGTAGCGCTGATGCCGCCGATCTTCTCAAAGCGTGTCTAGACGCACTTGATCACTCTCAAGACTGGGCTGCATCGGCCATGGTTACGCGATTGGCCGCATCCAAGTACTCGCGACGCCCTGTCGGTCACCTCATCCCGATCATGGGTCAATAACCCCCAGAGGATGAATGAGAATCATTCGGCACCTGATGTCCTCAGTGTGGAGTGGTGCCCGATAGAAGTCCACAGTCGTGATCAGGATAACCGCAGCCGCGCCCGCCCAGTGCAGAGCAAGCATGACCCTGTGTTCGGAAGCATGGTCGAGAACCCAGCCTCGGTGAGATGCTCGAATCCGGTCGCCTACAGTCCCCAAGCGGACCACTCAGCAAGCGCTCACCTGTCGCGCGGGATCTCGGAAACAGGGCGGGAAGCCCGCACGCCATCAATACGCCATCGACATCCAATCTAGGAAACACGTGACCACCGACTCAACAATCGACACCGTCCCAACGCCGTTAATATCTCAGGCGATCGATCTTGCGTGCGCTAACGCAAAGGGGCTGCATTCGGTTCCGCTGGCTGTCGTAACGGACCTTGGGATCGAGAGCTCTCCCCTCGCCCGCGAGCTGTGCGATCTGTTCCACCATCACATCCGGATCAATCATGGCGGATCAGACGGATATGGAGCCGAAATTTCATTCGTCCAACCGTCAGATCCACCCACGATCTACCCGCGTCCGCTCCTCGACACACCCGACGGCGTCACCGAGTGGTGGCGAGCCCTCGCCAACGGCGTGACTCATCCCCTGGCGGCCGCCTTCCTCAACGACATCCTGTTCTGCGCGAGAGACTCCGACGCAGGTACTCGCGCATTGCAGGCATTCGGCAGCTACCTCGAAGCGGCAGACCTACCCGCACTCGATGTACCGACGACGTTCGAATGTGCACTTCGCGCGTGGACACTTGCTCGGCGCACCAAGAACCCGGCATCAGAACTGGCGGCGCGTGAGTCAGTGGCCTCTCGGATCACCGCTGACCTGAGCTCCGGAAATGCACTGATTCCCGGTCTTACCCTGCCCGCCTTGGCTACCATCACCGCGCCCCATCGTTGCTGTGGACCGGATCGATTCGACCTGGACGCACTCGTCGACCGCGCGCTCGAGCTCTACGGAACAGCGGATCACATTGACGTGCTTGCCGAAATTGTCACTCTGCGGCGGGGTAGCGACCCAACAGTCCGTAGCGTCATGCGCCGCATGCGAGTCCAGGTCCGTCTCGACGCCGGTGACGGCACCGACGATGCCGCAACGAAGCTGCATTGGTACGAACAAGCGGCACGCCTTGCAGCGGAATTCGGAATCGCCGACCTTCGCGAAGAAGCCACACGCTCCCTACAAGCGATTGACACCTCCACGCTCCCCTGGGAGCGCATCTCGCTCGACGTCACACCCCCGCCGCATCTCGTTGAAGCCTTCGCCAATCAGATCGTTCGCAGCGGCTGGCGACGAGGGCTCATCGCCTGGCTATCTAGCGATGCACCGTCAGGGCGGTACGAGTCAAACCTCAAACAGACCCGGAGCAGCCTAGCCGGCACAGTTCTTATTTCACTCATGCCGACCTGGTCATTCGGTGCGCATGGGCTGCCTCAGAAAACCCTGGAACCTAGTCAAGACGAGATTCCCGATCCGGCGATCCGCGACGCCGAATACATCAGTTCTCTCGTGCACGGAGGCCTGCTGGCTGAAGCCCTCGATCGGATCGGAGGCCTCCGCGCCACGACGGACCTGCAGGACGTCGCTGAGGTGATTCGCAAGCACTACTCCTGCGATGCCCCGGACGCACTAATTCTGGCACGTGCATTGCACCTCTATTGGCGCGGCGACTACCTAGAGGCCGCCCACCTAATAACGCCGTTCACCGAGAACGGTGCCCGTCGCTTGCTCCTCCTCCTCGACGAAGCAATTTATCGGGTAGAGGAGGCGAAAAAGAAGAAGATCGGCCAGTTCCTCGGTCTTGGTTCACTTCTACCGCTTCTGAAACGGCAGGGACTCGACCAGGACTGGGTGCGATACCTCGATACGCTGCTCCTTTCGGACGGCAAGAACTACCGCAACCTCATCGCGCACGGATTCGTTTACGACATCGACCGAGTCACCGCAGCCCTGCTGATCCGAGCTTCTGCATTCCTCCTCCTGATGCCGGGCCTGCCGAACCCTGACAAGGCGAAACCGGAACCCGCCACACCAGTTCTGGCTACTGCATTCACATTCGGCCAGAGGCTTCGTCTCGCCGCCAATATGGCACGCTGGGTGTTCGATTCGACCCGCCCGTGACACTGGGCGGAACCGTGGTCTAATACGTCGCACGTCCCTCTATTGCCGCCGTGCGTGTCGCGGTCAGTGGAGTCGGTTAGACCGGAGTCCTTGATTGGAGGTGCGATTCGTCTATTCGGTGGTGCCCTCAAGTGGAACGACACAGAGACTTCGCAGGATTGTCCACTCCATGGGGCCCGCTTCGATCCGTGCGGAATAGTGCTGGAGGCCCGCCACGCGTGGCCTCAGCGCATCCTTGAGTTAAGTGGATCCTCCTAAGTGGGCATCGCGTAGCCAGACTGAAGCGACAGATCGCCACACACCGCAAGGTGCAGGGCGAAGAACCCCTGTCTAACCAGACGTCGGCGACCACGACCAGGCCGTAGATTCAACGCATGGGTCTGACCTACGACCCGACGTTCGCCAACTCCCCTTCCCGATCTGAGTCTGAAGCTCCTCCGGTCATTGGGAGCGGAGCCGAACTTCAAGAACCTGATTCAAGGGTTCAAGCAACGACGCGGCTACGACCAGCCTGCGCCGACCGACCTTGAGTCCATGCTGGCTCGCCTTTCGGATGCCTGGGCATGAACCGTCCTGGTTCGGTCGGAGACCTGGATTAGGCCACCTCGGGTGTCGAGGGGACGTTCTGACGGTAGCGCTCCTCGTGCTCGGTCGGCGAGGTGTAGCCGATCGACGAGTGCAGACGCTCGGTGTTGTACCAGTGCACCCAGGCCGCGGTCTCCCGCTCGACCTCGGCCCGCCCGGTCCAGGACCGGGATCGTTCGACGTCGATCAGCTCGGTCTTGTACAAGCCGATCGTCGACTCCATCAGCGCGTTGTCGAGCGCATCGCCGACGGAGCCGATCGACCCGGTGATCCCGGCCTCGCGGAGCTCCGTAGAGAACGCGATCGACGTGTACTGACTGCCTGCGTCGCTGTGGTGCACTAAACCTGTTGGGGTGAAAGTGAATTCACCTCTCCGTCGGGTGAAGAGGGCTTGTTCGACGACGCTGGTCACCAAGGGGGTGTGCTTGCTCGACATGACCCGCCACCCGAGGATCCGGCGGGAGAAGACGTCGACGAGGAACGCGACGTAGATGAAGCCGGCGAGGGTCCACACGTAGGTGAAGTCGGCCACCCACAACTGATCCGGCGCCGTCGGCCGGTTCCATTGCCGCTCAACATGATCGGGGAATCTCGGTGCCCGATCATCACAGTGGGTGGTGACGGTGCGATGCGCGCCCCGAACGGCGCCGGAGATGCCGCAGACCGCCATCAGGCGGGCCACTTGATCGCGACCCATCGCATGACCGGCGTGCCACATCGCGTGCCAGAGCTTCCGAACCCCGTAGACACGGCGGTTCCGCTCGTAGACCCCGAACACTGCGTTGGCGGCGTAGGCCTCGGCCAGGACGGCCTCGGAGACCGCGCCGGCCTTCTTGCGCGCGTAATAGGTTGACGGGGCGATTGCCATGCCGTGCTCGGTGAGCACGCGGCAGATCGGGACGACCGGAGAACAGTTCCCGGTGAGCGTCGAGATAGTCGACGATCACCGCAGTCGGCGGTCGACCTCCGCCGCAGCGAAAAACGCTGACGCAGTCTTCAAAATCTCGTTGGCCCTTCGCAATTCAGCATTCTCCTTCCGGAGAGCCTTCAACTCAGCCGAGACATTCGAGCCCGATTCTGCATCGCCCGACCCCGCTGCTTCGTCGGCGTCGATCCAGTTACGGAGAGTGGCGGGATTGATGTCCAGGAGAGAGCCGACGTATCGGCGGGCACCCGACTTGGACTCGCCATCGTTCTCCTTCAGCCGGTCGTGGTACATCCGGACGGCCCGCTCACGGGTCTCCTGATCGAACTTTCGTGGTGCTGCCATGATCGCATTCTCCTGGTGCGTTCACGGTCTCCACCAGACCCAGGACGGTTCAGCATGGCTCGAGTCGCATGCCCTCATTGGGCCCTCATCCAAGAATCCCCAGGGCAGCAGCTGGAGCCGAGTCACAAACAGTGGGAGGGATCTGCTGGAGGATCCCAACGCACTGTCGAAGGTCTGGGCGGACGACCGCCTTGCCGGCGCCCTCCATCCGGCGCTGTCGTCAGCTCGATCGAACTTCGCGCTCGGTGACTACGAGACGGCTTCCTTCTCAGCGATGAAGGCCGTGGAGGTGGAGGTGCGGCGCGTCGCCGTGCTACCGAACGAACTCCTCGGAGTGGCCCTGATGAGGATGGCCTTCAGTCCGAGGGATGGCGTTCTTCGCGATCCTGGCGCAGAGGGCGGAGAACAGCAGGCAATAGCAGATCTCTTCGCTGGCGCGATCGGCGCTTACAAGAACCCGGCGAGCCACTGGACCGTTCGGTTCGACGATGCGTCGCGGACGTCCCAGAGCCCGGAGGCGGTGCCGCGATGGGCGTCGGACTCGTCTGCGAACCTGATGGTCTTCGCGCCAAGGCTGATCCACGTCACCAGAAGTGCGATGGACGATGTCGCGAAGCTGGTCAGCACCGGGTCGCCTAACAGGCCGACGACCGCAGTCAGGAAGGTGCCGGAGCTGATCGCAGTGAGGGCGATGAGGACCCCTGCTGCCACCGGTGCTTGCTGAAGCAAATGTCCGCCTGCTTCTCGTGGACCTTGTGGCTATACACCACACGCCCGAAGGATTCTCGTACCTGCGCCAGCAGGTAGGGGTTGCGGGCGGGGCCGCCTGCTCTCTCGTCTGTCAATTCGTTCCGATCGCTCAAGGGACCGAACGCTCGATGAGTGCGCTGACCTGAGTATGGAGGAAGGCACCGACATTTCCCGAGCAGAGCGCTCTCTCAATGGCCGGATGAGCGAGCTCACGACCACGGATCCTGACGACCGATCACATGCCAGCCGAGAGCGACCACACTGATGGACTAGCAAGACTGTCAAGCATCGGGTCCTGGCCTTGAAACCACGATTGGACGAACATGGATGCCCCGAGGTCGTTGTCGTCGCCGAACGGAGTTGCCGTGAACATAGTTGCCGTCGCCGAATCAACCGATCGTCTAGGTCCAGCTCACGAGGTCTCGTTGGAGTTGCCGACTAGCGGGCTGGTGCATGTAGCTCCGACGCGCGAGTTGGACGCGTTGAACGACGCGGGTGTGTCCCGGGCGAGTGGGGTGTTCATCGACGAACCGGTCGATGACGATGCCTTGTGGCCGGAGGCTGATCGCAGATTCCTTGGCGCGATTCGAGCGAGGCGCCCATCCGTGCACGTCAGCCCACTAACCTGGTGTCGCGTCCGAACTGCCGATGGTCTCGTGATCTTGCGAGACGATCCACTCGACGCTCTCCTGCGATCTCCCCGACAGGATGGGAACGATGCCGACAGCGTGACGGACCGCGACTGTGACTGGCCCCCGGACTTCACCCCGATGGATCGGTCGCGGTTGGACGAAATCGCGAAGAAGGTGCCGGGTTCGACCGTGATTCAGCACGTCCCGCCGGGCGACGGCTGGCATCGCGTCGCATGGTCACAGCTGAGTTTCGCAGGTGGAACCGGAGTGACCCTCGAATGTGAATGCGACATTCAAGGCGTTCTCCGGCCGAAAGGCGGCTGGCATTCGATCCATGCCGACAAAAAACTGCGTCTACCGCACCATCGCAGCCTACCTGCGAGGACTCTCGCTGCGAAGCCCTGAACTGACACCGACACCCGAGACTCTACGGACACTTCTCGAACGTGCACTCGCTGGTGAGTGGCTGGGCCAGCAACACGGCAACCAGATGTGGGGGTCGAACCTGTACCTGCAGGCAGTCTCGGTCCTCCTCGACGCTCCGATGCCGTGGGATCTAGCGCAGCGCGCTGTTCGCGACCGCGTCATCGGCCTCGACGGCGCCTACTCGGACGTCCACGCCCGGTACGAAGTGTGCCGGACGGACCAATCCCTCCCCTATCGGGACAGCAGGATTGATCAGGCGGAAGATCGGAACCTCTGGGCCTGCCGACTGGACTGTGGCTGTTTGCAGGTGGCTTTCGCTGAGGTCCTGGGTACACAGGACGTACATGGGCTGGCTGGGCGGGGTGAGTAGAATTTGACTCTGAAGTGCGTGGAGGAGATTTCTGCGCGGCTGTGGGTCGAGCGTCATACGCTGCTAACATGAATCGCTCACGGTCCACTTCCCGCATCAGAAGTTCGTGGAACCTCAATGTCGGATGAGCGGACGGATAGAGCGCACCAAACCGAGGGGCGACTCACATGCTGTCAATGCTAGCCGCCGCCGCAGCGACCGCATCGATCTTCGCCGCTCTTATTGGAGCTGGGAAGTTCGTTGTCGCGACTTGGCACAAGACGATTGGTCTCCGCAGGAGTCAAACAAAATTGCTCGATCAACTAGCATGCGGTGTCTCAGCGCGCTTTATCGACGAACTTCTCGGTACCCCAAAGTTCGTTCATCGTCGAGAGCTAACCGATGAACGGCTCTACCGACTCCCTGGCGCATGGGTAGCAGTCGATATCCTCGAAGATTCCGTTATCGCATTCACGATAACGATCACAGAGCAACAACTTCGATATTCCACAGAGAA
The DNA here is from genome assembly GCF_056682775.1 of Gordonia sp. 34D. Classification (NCBI taxonomy): domain Bacteria; kingdom Bacillati; phylum Actinomycetota; class Actinomycetes; order Mycobacteriales; family Gordoniaceae; genus Gordonia; species Gordonia sp. 34D. The sequence continues at coordinate 990,313 of NZ_CM155293.1, forward strand.
TTTGACATTCGGAAACACTCAACTCACGCTAGGTCGGAGTAGGTTCGGAGAAGTCAGCTCAGAACTCATATCTCGCCGCAGCGGCCAACGCCGATGGATCGGCGCGAGGCGCTATGGCTACATCCAACACTTCTACTTCGGCAACCCGGGCGGATACCAGCATTACTGGCTGTCCTTCAACCAATGTGGTTACGGAATTTGGGACAACTTCGAAGGTGCTTATGAGTATGCCGATGGCACTTATGGGGAGTCGAGCGATAATGCGCCTAATGTTGCTATGTTGACAATCAATTCACTAACTGTACTTGGGCCAAGATGCCCGCCAACGCTTCTCGACGATTTTATGGCGAGGGAAGTCTTGGGCGCCGATGAGGACATTGTTCGACTCGATGTCTCGTTCGGTAGGTCGCGAAGGCCTTCACGACGCCGGATGAGAAATTACTTGAAAAGAATGATTGCGCGCCTTGTGTCGAAGAATTGAAATTCCTGCACCGTAGGTGCAAGAATGGGCGGCCATCGATTTAGGGACCTGTAGTTGCCGCCGCAGCCCCTGCCGCTGCAGCCGCGACAGCGCTCGTCAAGAATGCTCGACGCGACACGGCACGGGGTCGAGGCGCGGTCAAATCATCCCAGCGGTTCAATGGGACGACGAAGTCGCCAGCCGAGCAAGTCGCTGGCGTCACCGAATTCTGTCGGGCCCCACCTGTACAATTCAGACACGATGGACATCAACCGGATTATCTCCGCCTATCGTTTCGATCACCCGTGGCTCAGTGAGGCATTTGTTGAGGAGTCGCGTTCTCTGGCGGCCGGCGAGACGGCCCGTCGGCACCACTTCGTGCCGGAGTTCCACCTTCGCTACTGGGCGATCGACGGGGTGGTGAAGGCCGTCGATGTCGACACCGGGCGTGCAAAGCGTCCGCTTTCCACCAAGAGCGTCGCCTTCGAGCGTGACTTCTACACGGTCCCTGATGGCGCTGACTCCGCTGACACTTCACCGCTGTGGGTGGAGACCTACCTCTCACGCATCGAAAACTCTGCTGCCCGGCACATTGCCGACCTAAATGCAGGGCCGGCTGGCCCGGTCAGTACGCCCTCCGTCAAACGAGACTTGGCAGTGTTCCTTGGGCTACAGCATCGACGCACCGTGGACGCGCGCCGATGCTCTCTGGTCATCGCCAACGCTCCCGACTCGATCAAGCGGCCCATGCTCGAACGGATCATGCCAACCGCAACGCCACTCCAGATAGAGCAGTCAATGCAGAACCAATTGCCTGATCAAAAGGCTGGTGCGATCCGAATGATGATCGAGGACGTCCGAAACGTAACAGCTGGCATGTTGTTCGGGCGCCGATGGGCCATCTACGACACTGAGGACGATTTGGTGACTTGTGATGAGCCGGTGATCGCGATTGCGGGCCCCTGGTATCCACGAAACATCAACGTCGGCGTAGGCCTTAGCGGTGTCGTCGTCTACCCTCTCAGTCCGGAGCGAGTTCTGGTCATGTCACATCCGCGGCTGCAGCATCGCGGACGATGTCTGTTGGACCACGACGAGACTCACAATCTGAACCTCGAAATAGTCGCCAACGCAGCGAAAACGGCGTTCGAACGACCGAGCGATACCGTCGTCGAGTCTGCTGGCGTTCCAGCACGCCGACCAAGTACTGCCCCCGACTACACCGAGATGTCTGTTGACGACGCCATCGAGCTGATGCGGCGGCTAGCCACACCGCGGAATCGGTGGGCGTACCACGACAACCCGCCGCCGTGGCCGGTGCCACGCTGGTTCGAATGATCCAACGAGGCACCTGATCGCGGTCCGCGTACCTGGACGATGGTCTGGCGGCGCCGATCATGGCGCCGCTCTTTGTTGGCTACGGTTGCTGATCTGCCGTACCGAGAATCGGGCTTCGACACTGTCGAAAGGTGTCCCGTTGTTCGACACCGCTTCAGGCTGCGGGTCGTGGAACTCGCGTCGTCGGCGACACCTCGTAGCTTCATGCTGCGACGAACGTTCGCCACCACATTCGACGCGATCGCGGGAGCTTGGCTGTTACTCGGAATGGCGAGTCGCAGGTCACGGTGCCGACCCCCGCCCCTCCCCCGGCTCGTTCACAGTGTGGGTGAAACTGTTGGTCGAATTGCCAAACTGTAGTTTGGTGCCCGTGATTTGCCAGTTCCCGTGCGGACGGATGCAACTTCGGCGGCCCGGATATCCACAACGGGCCGATCGGAATGGTCGTCGAGTTCAATTGAGTCACCGGGTGGTGTTTGCGCTCGCGCTGGCGACCAATCGGCGCCCCACTCTTGAGCTTGCGTCGCGGTAGCGCAGTTACTCGCCTCCGCCTAATAACGTCACAGTGACGTATCGGTGATACTGGGATTGACACTGCGATGCATGCAGGTTCGAGGCCATGCGTCCAACCCTGCTTCGACTTCGCTTTGTCGAATGCGCTTGAGTCCCGGAGTCTGTTGAGCGAGGTAGCTGAATCCCAGGCGCTCGTAGTACGGGCCGTTCCAAGGAACCTCACGATAGGTTGTCAGCGTTAGTACCGGAAGATTCTGTTGACAGGCCCAATCGGAACAGGCTTCGATCAGGGATCGACCAATCCGATGGCCACGGAATTTTGGATCGACAGAGACTTGTTCGACATGTCCGCAACCGTCGACGACGTCGGCAATTAAGTAGCCCACGACCGTTTGGGTGTTGTCGACGGCCACTCACGAGCGACAGGCCACCAGGTATTCGCGCAGACTCTCCGGCGGGATGGGGTCGTCGCCCGCGACGAGGTCCATACCGAGGTCTTTGAATGCTGATCCAGCGGCGATCTCAATCGTCTGGGTGGATATTTCCTCGACCAAGCTGCTGGGATTCGGTGTCGGTGCCTTCTCTGCAGTAATGCCGCAAGCAATCCTCGCGGTGACTCCGCCCGACCAGACTGCAGCCTCGATGATCGTCAATCAGGTCGTGCGTTCCGTTGGATTCCCCGTTGGCAGCGCTGTTAGCCGCCTGATCCTGGCTGCGCACACCGCAGTGGGTGCCTTCGCTCCCGCAGAGTCGGGCTACTCCACCGCAGCATGGACTGCAGGTAGCCAAATGTGGCCGCACAGATCGATGCTACCCGCGGGAATTATCGAGCAAACAAGATGGTTCTAGACCGCAAAGGGCTGTCGCGTTCGCTTGGTTGACGTCGCCGTGACGCAGACAGCAAGTGAGAACCCTAGGAGAGAACGATGAGTGCACCGCAGGACTGGAACTCTCAGATTGTTAACGAATTCCGGGCAAATGACGGCCGAGTCGGCGGCAATTTCGAAGGTGCCCCAATGGTTTTGGTCCATCATCAGGGTCGCAAAAGCGGCAAGCAGAATGTCTCCCCGATGATGTATTTGGCCGATGAAAGCGATCCTTCCACCGTCTACGTGTTTGCGTCGAAAGGCGGCGCGCCGTCCAATCCCGGTTGGTACTACAACCTGACGACCGCGGGTAAAGCCACCATCGAGATCGGAACCGAAACCCACGAGGTGACAGTCACCGAGATCACCGGCGATTCCCGCGACCGAATCTTTGCCGAACAGGCGCGGCGCTACCCAGGTTTCGCCGATTACGAGAAGAAGACTGACGGCATTCGGACGATCCCAGTGCTCGCGCTCAGCTATGAGCGGTAGGCAATTTTCGGGTTAACTGCCCCGCGGCCGTTGAGACGGCCCGATGCCGCAGCAGCCCTCCCCTACCTCCAGTGGCCGCCGTCGGTTTCGCGAAGACATGCGTCCGATCGGCTTACCGTCGAGGTATCGGCCGCCTGAGTGGTGGTGTTGGCCCCGAAATGCCCGTCGCTCGCTATGAGCGACGGGCATCTCGGCATCGCGTCAGTGTCCTGTCAATTTCTTCTTGACGGATTCGGCGCCTTCCTTTACTTTGTCGGCGGCCTCGGAGATCTTCTGCTTGGCGGTGGCTTCACTTCGGTCGGCCTGCCCGTCGCGCTTTAGATTGTCGTCGTTGGTGGCTGCGCCAGCGGCTTCCTTAGCTCGCCCCTTCAGTTCCTCGGCTTTATTCTGGGCGCTGTCGGAAAAGCTCATTGGTTCCTCCCGGTATGAATTCGGTTTGAATCTTGTCTGCTTGGTTGGCGCGGCGAACAGTGTGCAAGGCGGCGCGGTGATTCGTTTATCGAGAAGGCCCGTTTTCGGTTTCTGCTCCGCGTCACCGACGCCGATTGAGTCACTGCCTGGGGAATCGGATCATGATCTACCGCCTGTCCGGCAGGCGATCACGATCGCCCGTAGTCCCTGCGTCGTGTAACCGGCCAATTTTGGGGTACCCAGTTTCAGTGCAATGAAACATCGAGCGAGCCGTCCCCTGACCGCGTAGCCAATGCCAAGCATCGGGATCATGGCCATAAGGAACCTCGAAGAATTCGTGCTCGAAGTTCTGGCAGGGCGTAGCCTTGGGGAACTCAGTTCAACCACGAACCGAGTTCGATGCCCCGAGGATGCGTATAACGCATGGGCCTTCATATCACCGCACAGCTGGGACGACGAGTACGTACCCGCTCCTAGGGCGGTCGGCGGTAGAAGGAGTTCGAAGATGGACGATAACGAATACGGCTACGTAGGCGACCTACTTGCAGAGCGGGCCGAGTTAGCGGCTGAACAGCCAGTTCGCCGGGACGCCCTCCGCACCGAGGCAATAGTTGCGTGTATGCCACTGGCTAAGCACATCGCGCAACGCTACTCGGGACGAGGTGAGAGCCATGAAGAACTACTCCAGGTGGCCTGTCTGGGACTTGTCCAGGCGGTCGATAGGTTCGACCCGTTGCGGGGCTCGGCGTTTCTCTCGTTTGCCGTGCCAACCATCACGGGCGAGCTTCGCAAGCATTTCCGAGACCGCACGACCACGGTGCGGACACCGCGCCGAGCTAAGGAATTGGCTTTGCGACTCGGTAACGCGGAAGAGCAACTGACGCAATGCCTTGGCAGGTCCCCTTCCCGAGCAGAGCTCGCGGCAGATCTTGGCGTGGACGTCCGTGAGATCGACGAGGCGCGCCTCGTAGGGGCGGCATCAACGACCGTGCCGCTGGATGCTCCAGCGCGAGGGTACGACGACACGGCCACGATTGATCTGCTCGGTCGAGAAGACCCCGGATTCGATCTGGTTGAGGACACCCTCGAGCTCAATCCCGCCCTCGCGACTTTGCCCACCCGCGAACGTCGTATTCTGGCGCTCCGCTACTTTGAAGACCTGTCGCAGAGCGCCATCGCGAAGCGGACAGGAATGTCGCAGATGCATGTTTCGCGCCTACTCCGGCAGTCGATAGCACAACTGAAGTGCCAACTGGTCTCGGCCTGATCGGACGCCGCTGCGTGCGTCGCTGCGACGAGAACGGCCGGGCCGGCCGTTCCAACGACATCGCGATCAGCGAACCGCCGCTGCGGCACCCGCCTCGGTGGACTCCGACGAGTGCGGGAGGTGACCGCGTGGATCTTCTAGGTGAGCCCTCAGGAACCACTGGAACTGTTCGAGGTCGCCTGTCTGACCGATCAAAATGTCCTCCGTGACCGGGTCGATCTTTCCTGCGGTGTCGATCGTGGCGCGGTGGGAAGCGATGACGCCGTCGTACACGATGTCGAGAGCCGCCAAATGGGCCTCGACCGTGTCTCGGCCCAGGCTGTAGTCATCCCAGGTCCGGTCCCGCTCGATGGCGCTCGGTGTACCGGACGGTGCCCCACCGAGTGCGGCGATGCGTTCTGCGAGAACGTCGGCGAAGCCTCGCACCGTCTCGACCTGGGGATCGATCATCTGGTGGACACCGATGAAATTGGGCCCCACGACGTTCCAATGGACGTGCTTAAGCGTCAAGTGGAGGTCGTTCAGTGCGCTGAGTCGGATCTGTAGCAGTTCGATCAATCGGTCCGCGTCGTGCTGTTCGATGATTGTCCTGTGGGTGGGCATGCTTGGCTCCTTCGTGTAGTGCGGCCACTTGCGGTGCGCGTGGGTCTACGCAGCGACTCGATCAGGCGTCGCGGTGCGTGAGAGAAGTCGGCGACGGGGCGACGACCGCCCCGTGGGACGGATCGTCGGCCGTGCCCGGATCCGAGGGTTCGCGTCGATTCGGACCGGTGCGGGCCGCTGAGGTCAGGCCAGCGGGATCGGTGTGAAAGGTGACCTCGCCGGTGTCGGTGTCGACTCGCGCCGTAAGCGGTACGGCGAGGATTGAGCCGTCGGCGACGAGTACGGTCATGCGTGACTGATCGATCTTGATCTCGCTCGAATCGATGTGTGCCATGAAGTCCTCCTGAGACATTGTCGTTCCACACGGGTGGTGCAGGTCATCGCAACAGGTCGGGACGGCCGTGGTTACGTTCGTAGGTCACGGCCTCTTCCTCGGTGACCTCAGGGATGAGGGGATCGTGCTGAGGTCGGTCGTGGGCTGGATGTCTTGTCAGCGTGACGCGAACGGCCGCGATGAATCCCAGGCCGATCACGCTGCACGCTATGGTCGCGACAACCCAAGGGGTCAATGCTGAGTCGAACGCGGCTGCGGCCAGGGTGATGCCGACCAAGGCCACCGCAGCCAACAGGAAACCGTAGCCCACCAGGCCAGCGATCTTGAGCCGGCGCAGGCTGTGCTCGGCTGCGTGCGCGTGGACCGGGTCGTGTGGAACCGAGTCGCCGGATCCGGGTGTCTGATCGGTGCTCATGACGGACTCCCCGGCGGTATGGAGATGAGGTGCGCGGCGTCATTAGCGCTTCCGCAGATGTCAGATGTGGCCATGAGGGCCCTCCCTTCTGCTCCGTTAGGTTCGTTGACAGGTCAAACTCGAATGGATGCTTCTGCACCACGACTAGTCGGGTACCCGACGGCATACTTATGAAACAATGCGCTGCTGAAGGGCGTTTTCTTCAAGTCAGTCGCGTCGACGCCGTAGAATTCGACGATGGCTGGCGTCGCACAGCGGCGGCGTAGTGCTTAATCCGCAGGCGCAAATCGCGACCTGAAAACGGTCGCAATGAAGTGTCGTTCCGTCCGATCGTTCGACGTCCACGGGACCTTCCACGAGGATCGGCCCTTTCGCAACAACGCGCACTCGTCTCGCTCCGTTCTTAGCGCTCATGACGCCCACCTCGCTGACTGTCCGCAGTGCGGTCGGCGCGAATGACCACGATGGACTCAAGGTCGGTCGTCGGATCGAGAAGGCCGGCGTCTACGAGCTCTTTTCGGCGCGACCGCAGAACTGGACCGAAGGCGATCGCGCGCTCACGAACCACACTCGCACGCAAGCCAGCAGCGCGCAGAGCCGTGACCGTCTGATCGCCGCCGGCGAGCGCGGACTGCACGATGAAGGCGGCACCCCGATCGGCGAGTAGGCCGGGGATCAGCGCGCACACCACGTCGAGCACATCCCGTCCATCGGGACCCGCATTCCAAGCGTGATTCGGTCCGGGAGCCGACAATTCAGTTCCCGGTGGCGTGGGGACATAAGGAGGATTGCAAGTGATCAGGTCAAAGGTCTGGCCCGCGATGTCTGCGAGGTCGGCACAGACGACGTCCAATATGACTCCGGCAGTGGCGGCGGCCTGACTAGTGGCGGCGATCGCCCGGGGGCAAGAATCGACGGCGGTAACAGCGGCTCCGCCGAGTGCCGCGCTTACCGCAACCGCACCCGAACCGGAGCACAGATCCACTGTCCGCGCGCCACGCAGGTCGATGTCGCGGAGTGCGTCAATCAGCAGAGATGTGTCGTCCTGCGGACGGTAGACCAGCCCGTTGCGGTCCTCGTCTACGGGATCGGCGGAACGGTGTGGGGCCAGCGTGGACTTTTCCATAATCGGGGCCTCCTGCCCTCGGTACGAGACGGCGACGATCGTGCGCCTCTCGCGTGGTGCTGTCACGGATTACCCAAACGGGCGTGCCATCAAACCTCAGTGCCGTCGCCCGCGGCAGGAGTCCCGCAGTCGGCGGATGTTTGAGTTGGTGCGAGGCGGGGTATTCGGAGCTCTAACTGAGGAAAGCTAGGTGAAGTAGGTGTCCCCACAACAAGTCGCCTCGTTGCGCGTAGCGCAGGCAAAGCTGCCCGCCCCGCGTGGACCGGTGTCCGAGCGCCTGATCGACGTGATCCGCGCGAAGTCCGGCAGCGCGCTGACTCGGGTTGAAGTCCCCGATGATCTCGACCCTTGGGGCGAGGACGCTCAACTGTCGTTGACCTTGTGCCAGGAGTTGCACTACCGCGGATGGTCGGACGCCGGCCGGGACTGCGAATGGGATCCGGTGGTGATTGACGTACGTATCCGCATCGAAGATCTGTTCCTTGCGGCCATCAAAGGTCAGATCTCGCCGCCGTTGTCTGAGGCTGGCACCGCCGACGCCGAGCTTGGGGAACTGGCCCGCATGGTGCCGACGGGTGCTTCCGACCAACTTGCACGACACGGCACCGAAGATGAGTTTCGCGACTACTTCACGGCCCGGTCGATTTATCACTTGAAGGAGGCGGACCCGCACGCTTGGGCGATTCCCCGGCTGCGAGGTGCATCGAAGGCTGCGTTCGTCGCGGTCGAATTCGACGAGTACGGCGCAGGTCGTGCCGACCGCGTCCATCAGGAACTGTTTGGCGACCTCTTGTTATCAATGCAACTCGACGACAGCTACCTCGGCTACCTGGATGTCGCGCCGGCTGAGGTCCTAGCACCGGTAAACCTGATGTCGTGCTTTGGGCTTCGCCGGTCGCTACGTGGTGCGACCATCGGTCATTTCGCTGCCACCGAGATGACCTCTCCCCTCGGCTCGGCCCGCTTGGTAGCTGGCTTGGAGCGCATCGGCGCACCAGAGGAGGCCCGGCATTTCTACCGTGAGCACGTCGAGGCCGACGCAGTCCACGAGCAAGTGATGCGCGACCAGGTCGTCGCGCCACTGGTGGCCGACGAACCGTGGCTTGAGGCGGATGTGTTGTTCGGCATCGGTGCCCTTCAAGTGGTCGAAGAACGGCTCGATGCTGCCTTCCTTGATGCCTGGGGGGCGGGTAGATCTGTGATGGGACCGCAGCGGTGATTTCGACGGTGTTGTCACCGTCGCTGGACACGTGTTTCGCGAACCCGATTGGCTTAGAGTCGAGGTATCGCCAGGTGTGACTGTCCGTCGATGTCGAGAGGTTTCGCCATGTGTCAATACTGCGGTTGCCGCGATATGCCACTGCTCCGCGATTACACGGCCGAGCACGAAGAGGCGGTCAACCTCGCCGGCGATGCGGTTCGAGCGCTCGACGCCGGAGATCACCGCCGTGCCGCGGAACTTGCCGCTGAGCTGGCGGCGGTACTGCAGTCGCATTGGCACGGTGAGGAAGACGGGCTCTTTGCACAGCTCCTCATTAGTGGAGACGAGTTCGCACCGTACATCGATCCACTGGTCGTTGAGCATCGCGAACTCGACGATTTTCTACGCTCGATGGACCTGGCCGAATCGGCCGATCAGAAACGGTTTCGCCAAGAAGTGTTCGACCTCCATGAGCACATCGCCAAGGAAGAGGATGCCTTGTTCCCCGCGTCGGTAACCACGCTCGACGGGCACCAGTGGGACGCCGCGATGACCGCCTGGCGAAACGCTCATCCGGGTCGTGACCTGCTCAAATCTTGACCCCTCCCCTCCTGTAGCGTGATCATGCCGAACCGCGGAGGTCGCACTCACCTCAATGACAGGAGACGCCGAGTGGCTCGCAGACGCGATCGTGCGCGCTGGACGCTCGCCGACGCACCCGACCAGACGGGGCGCGTCGCAATCGTGACCGGAGCCAACTCGGGCATCGGATTCGAAACGGCGCGGGGACTCGCGCGACTCGGAGCGACGGTCATCATGGCCTGCCGCACGGCGAGTACCGCCAATGCTGCTCGCGAGGAGATCCTCGACGAATTGCCCGATGCCGACATCGTCGTCGTGCCGCTCGATCTCGCAGATCCGGAGTCAATCCGACGTTGCGCCGACGGTATCAACGCCGCAAACTCGACTATTGACATCATCGTGGCGAATGCCGGTTACATCCCGACCGAAGTGATCACGAACGCCGATGGGCTCGAACAGTGCTTCGCGGCAATCGTCCTCGGGCACTATGCCCTAATCGGACGGCTCAGTGACAGCCTGCTCCGAGCTCCGGCCGCGCGGGTGGTGACCGTCGGTAGCCTCGCCCATCGCTCGAGGACCATCCATCCCGAAAACCTCGGACTCGGCACCACACGCAGGCCAATGCAGGCATACGCCGAAGCCAAATTCGCTCAGCTGATTTTTGCGGCCGAACTCGATCGCCGATTCACCGCAATCGGGTCGGCGGCCATCTCACTCGCCGCGCACCCCGGGGCCGCGCGGACAGGCGTCATGCGCGAACGAAATACCTTCGTCCAGCGTGCGTACCACAGCAAACTGACCTGGCCGCTGCTGCGCCTGTTCGTCAACGACGCCGCGACCGGAGCCCTTCCCGCGCTGCGAGCTGCCACCGATCCAGCAGCCGTGGGCTCAGAGTACTTCGGCCCGTCAGGTCCGTTCCAGTTCACAGGGTCCCCGGTGTTGGTCACCGGCAGCGACGCTGTCCACGACGCGGTCGTTGGTCAACACCTATGGGCACTTGCCGAGAAACGCACCGGTATCGCCTACCCGTAACAGTCGCGGACGTCAACGACGTTCGACGCGACCCCACACACGGCCACACGGGTATTAAGAAAAACTGACTACCCTGGGACGTGTGACCGCCGAAGCAAACTCCCCCACCCAAACCAGCACCGCGATCGTCGGTTTTGAGAACTCATTCGCCGAGGCGCTCGCACCGATGACGGTGTCGTGGCAAGGCGCGGAGGTCCCCGACCCAAAGCTTCTCGTGCTGAATCAGCATCTCGCGGAAGCACTCGAGTTGGACGCTTCGATCTTGCGCACCGACGACGGCATCGCACTCCTTTCCGGTGCTGCGAGCCCCGCCGATGCGACGCCCGTGGCGACCGCCTACGCAGGTCACCAGTTCGGTGGCTACGCGCCCATCCTCGGTGACGGGCGGGCCCTGCTGCTTGGCGAACTCATCGACGTCGACGGCAATCGGGTGGATCTGCAGTTGAAGGGCTCCGGGCGTACACCGTTTTCGCGGGGTGGTGACGGCTTCGCTGTTGTTGGTCCAATGCTGCGCGAGTACCTTGTGAGCGAAGCGATGAATGCGCTCGGTATCCCCACCACCAGATCGCTGTCGGTTGTGGCCACCGGGCGCAACGTCCAGCGGAGCGGCGCCGAACCGGGAGCGGTGCTGGCGCGAGTCGCTGCCAGCCACCTGCGGGTCGGAACGTTCGAACTTGCCGCACGCCATCGGGATCTGCTGCAGCCCCTCGCCGACTATGCGATCAATCGGCACTACCCCGAGCTCACCAGCTTGGCGGAGACCGGTACAGACAATCGGTACCTGGCATTCCTGGAGGCGGTCGTCGAGCGGCAGGCGGCACTGGTGGCGCAGTGGATGCTCGTCGGATTTGTCCACGGCGTGATGAACACCGACAACACCACCATTTCCGGGGAGACCATCGACTATGGGCCCTGTGCCTTCATCGATGCCTACGACCCCGATGCCTTGTTCAGTTCCATCGACCACGGTGGCCGATACCGACTTGGGAACCAGCCAAGCGTGTTGAAGTGGAACTTGGCACGATTTGCCGAGTCGATCCTGACGCTGTTGTCCCCCGACCCCGATACGGCAATCGCAGCAGCGACCGCCACGCTCAACACCTTCGACGAACTCTACGATGCGCGTCTCACCGCTGGGTTGGCCGCCAAACTTGGCGTTGCTGACATCGCCTTTGACCGCGCTCTCCTCGACGACTTGCTGACCCTGATGCACGACCACCGCGCTGATTGGACGGGGACCTTCCGTGCACTGGCCGACGAGCTCCGCGGTAACCCCGACTCTCTTGACGTCTTGATCCCTCGGGAAGCGACTAGGTCGTGGGTGAGCCGATGGCGGGCAGCGCTGGGTAGCTGTGCTTTGGACGAGCAGCAGACCGCCGCGCGAATGGACGGAGTTAACCCCGCATACATTCCGCGAAATCACCTGCTCGATGAGGCGCTCCGAGCTGCCACTGACGGCGACCTGGCTCCGTTCCTACGCCTACTCGACGCGGTCACCCATCCCTTTGTCAGCCGCCCGGAATGGATCGATCTCGTGGATCCGGCGCCGGATTCCTTCAGTGCGGGCTTCCAGACCTTCTGCGGCACGTGACGAGCGTGGCGGGGCGACACCACCGGCAATTGCGGTTTACTTCAGCGCCCGCTTGACGAAGGTCGCCGCAGCCGCTTCCGCCGCGTACACGGAACCGATGTGGTCGGCGTCGACCACGCGGAAGTCGGGGTGGGTGCCCGCCAAGTTGAGGTCCGCGACCAGCTTGAGCGTCAACGGGATCGGTACCACCAGGTCCTTGGCTCCTTGTACCAGCATGATTGGCTTTGTGTACCCGGTCGTGGGGATCCCGAGATAGTCCCGCAGCGCGTTGATGACCACGGGGTCGGCGAGCGAGCGGGAAAGCATTTCCGCGACTGAATGCCCGGCTGAGAGCTTCGCGAACTCGGCGTACGACATCCGCGGTGCGGCGTCGACGAGTCGTCGACCCAACGGCGTCAAATAGGCATTCACGTCGAGGTCGCGCCGGGAATCGCGCAGACCGGCGATGGCGAAAGTCATGAAATTCGTCAAACCTGCGAAGATCCCTGCCGGCGGAAACCAGGGTCCGCCGAGTGGTGCGAGCGTCTCGATGTTCGACGGCACTCCCTGCGCGACGGCACCACGGTAGTCCAGTTCCGGTGCGTAATTGTCAACCAGGTTGGCGGTGCACATCGCCGCTTGCCCACCTTGAGAAAGCCCCACGACCACCCAGCGGTCCGCGAGCGCGTTGGAGAGATTATGTGCGGCCCGGACCGAATCAATGACCGTTCGAGCGACCACTCGACAATTCAAGTACGGGGCGATGCCGGGCGAACCCATGCCGATATAGTCCGGGGCGGCCACCGCGTAGCCGCGCTTGAGCCAGCCATCCACGTAGGCACTGGTTGCGGGGTGTTCACCGGTGCGCGACGGTGCGTCGAAGTCGGAGTCGCCTACCGTGCCGTGAGCCCACACCACCACGGGCCAACCGCCCGTGGGCGGCGTTCCTGCAGGCTGATACAATACCCCCGTGCTCGGGGTGAGCCCGTGCGGCCCCTTCGTTTGATACGTCATTTTTTGAGCGCTGGCCGCGGACGGCAACGACAAGTTTGCTAGTAAAGGCGAGCTTTCCAGGAGGGTCCCGGGGGCGGCAGGCTTCGCGTGGGCTGACGGACTCAAAGCGGGGAACGCGATAGTCGGAACCGCCAGAGCAAGACTCGCCGCGAGAATGGACAGAACGCGGGCGCCACTTCGTGGATTCATGGCAGAAATCTAGTTCATCGTCGCGATCCGGTGCGACGTTTAGCGAGCTTTGCCCATTATTGTGGTGCCAGCCCGGCTCCGGCATCTTTCACCGTGGCGAGAAGGCGGCGGGTCAGCGCATTGAGCCGGTCTCCTGGTAGCGCTGGTGGAGGCTAAAGGCCTCACCCAGCAGGTGCGGAGTCTGCCCGGCATCAGGTAGTGCCTCCGCGCGGGCAAAGTAGTCGTCGAGCAGTGGCTTGTAGTCCGGGTGCGCGCAATTGTCGATGATCGCGCGGGCGCGGCGTCGAGGCGACAGGCCGCGAAGGTCGGCGAGTCCCTGCTCTGTGACGATCACCTGCGTGTCGTGCTCTGAATGGTCGACGTGCGGTGACATGGGGACGATCGCCGAGATCGAACCACCGCGTGCGGTGGACGGACTCAAGAACATCGAGACGTAGCCGTTGCGGGCGAAGTCACCGGAGCCGCCGATGCCATTCATGATCTTGGTTCCCATGACGTGAGTCGAGTTCACGTTGCCGTAGATATCTGCCTCGAGCATCCCGTTCATCGCGATCACGCCGAGACGACGGACCACCTCGGGATGATTGCTGATCTCCTGCGGCCGCAACGTGATGTGGTTGCGGTACGTATCGATGTTCGCGACGAATTCCTCCAACCCGGCTTCGCTGAGCGCGAGCGAAGTTGACGACGCATGTGCGACGGTGCCGTCCTTGATGAGGGCGAGCATGCTGTCTTGAAGAACCTCCGAGTAGCAAGTCAGGTTCTTGTAGCCGCCTCGGTCGAGGCCGCCGAGTACAGCGTTGGCGACGTTGCCGATGCCAGCCTGCAGCGGTAGGAGCGTGTCGGCCGGCAGTCGTCCGGCGCGCACTTCGTAGGCGAAGAAGTCGAGGACGTGCCCGGCAATGGCTTCGCTAACGGCGTCTGGCATTGTTAGTTCGCTTGCCGCGTCACGGGCGTGGGTTTCGACGACCGCTACGACCTTGGCTGGGTCCACCCGGTAGGTGGTCTGGCCGATGCGGTCATCGACACGGGTGATTTGGATGGGCTTGCGATTCGGTGGGAGCGCAGTGCCGTAGTAGACGTCGTGAATACCCTCCAGTTCGGCGGGCACCCACGAGTTCACCTCGAGGATGATTTTATCGGCGACGTCGAGCCACGTCTTGTTATTACCGATGGATGCCGAGGGGATCAGTTCGCCCGACTCGGTGATGCCCGCGACTTCGACAATCGCAACGTTGACGTGGCCGTAGTACCCCTGCCACACCTGCTGCGCGACGTGCGAGAGGTGGATGTCGACGTATTCCATCTGGCCGCGGTTGATCCGCTGACGTGCGGTGGGCTCCGACTGATACGGCATCCGCAACCCAATGCCTTCGACCTCGGACAGCATGCGTTCCGTCGAGGCAGACACCGACGCGCCGGTCAGGAGGTTGATGGTGAAGTCGGATCCGCCAGCACGGGCGTCCCGGATGCGATCTGCGAGCGCCGGAATGGTGTCCTTGGGGGTGCCGCCGCTGGCGAAGCCACTGATGGCGACCGTGTCGCCGGGATTGATAAATCGCACCGCGTCTGCAGCGGAGGTGACGCGCTGCGCAAAGGTAGCGTTGCGGATGCGATTGGCAATTCGGGATTCGCCCGAAGACGTGCTCATGGACTTCCATCATAGGCGTCGAGCCTCAGCGAACTTTAAGTGATCGGCGATACGCGGGGAATGGAGTGTGGTACGGATTCGACGACCGTGCCGATATCGGTACCACCACAACTGATTTCGGTTCGGTACTCGCGCTGGGCCGGTAGGGAATGGCAACGGCCTCGACCTGAACTCGCAGCGATCACTCTTTGGCGGTCGGGATCTTGGCCCGAAGGTGTTTTCCAGGTTGTCACCGGTGCGGGTGAAACCGGGGCTGCGGTGGTGCGGTTGTACGGTCACCTCGGACTCCACGTCGTCGATGGATCGGCGATCTCCGCCAACCTCGGTGCCAATCCCGCGCTGACGATCACCGCGCAAGCAGAGCGGGCGATGTCGTTCTGGCCAAACAAGGGTGAGACCGACCTTCGGCCGCCGTTGGGAAACACGTATCAGCGGCTGCAGCCCTCGCGCCGAAATGCCCCGTAGTCCCCGACGGCGCGCTCGGCGTCCTACGACTGCCGATCGAACCGGCCTGAGGACCTTCCTAACCGGATCCCACGTAACGATTGGACCGTTACCTCAAGCACCTCGAAGACTTCCAGAACGCCGATGGCACCGCCCCCGACCGGCAGCTTGTCGCCAGTGAACAGCAACGAGTTGTCGACGCCGTCAATTCCATGCAGACGCAAGCTTCGGCCTGTGCGCGCGATGCCGCCAAGTGCACCTTCACCAACTTTGATAGCGGTGCATTCACCAAGCCCGTTCTCAAGCCGCCGGCCCCCGATGCGCCGCCGGACCGCTAGTGACAGTACCGATGTGGGATACCGAGGAGATGGCCAACGATGGTGACACGGTGACCTTCGCCACCGGTGACGTGTTCGAACCGGGAGCAGAGTCGATTGGCCTGCATCTCAACGTGATCCGTGTCCCCGCCGTCGATCGGGGGGATCCCGGCGGCATCGTCCTGAGCCAGGATCCGTCAGCAGGTTCTCAAGTGCCACGGGGCACCACCGTCACCATTCGGGTCACTATTCCCGATTCGTGATCGCTTCCGGCGGTGCCTCCCGTTCGGGGGCTCCCAACGCTGACGGCCACCAGACCCGCCGTCCAATCTGAAGCGTCAGGGCGGGCACGAGGGCTGAACGGACCAGGATGGTGTCGATCAGGACGCCGACCGCCACCAGGAACGCAACCTGTGCCAGGAAGATCAGCGGTATCACAGCAAGCGCGGAGAAGGTAGCAGCCAGAACAATGCCCGCGGAAGTGATGACACTTCCCGTGACCGCGAGGCCGCGACGAACCCCTTCCCTGGTGCCGTGCCGTTTGGCTTCCTCGCGGACTCGCGTCATGAGGAAGATGTTGTAATCCACGCCAAGCGCCACTAGGAAGACGAACGCGAAAAGCGGGACTGTTGGGTCCGCCCCCGGGAAGTGGAAGACGTGGTTGAAGACCAATGCTCCGATGCCGAGTGTGGCGGCGAACGACAGGACCACGGTCAGCAAGAGCAGGACCGGCGCGACGATAGCTCGCAGCAACAAAATCAAGACAATCAACACCACAAGCAAAACCAGCGGGATCACGATGTTGCGGTCGCGGGCCGCGGTGTCCTGGGTGTCGATCTGCGTGGCCGTGGTTCCGCCAACAACCGCATCGGCACCCGGGATTGCATGGACGGTCGTGCGGATCTGTCGGACAGTGTCCTCCGAGGCATCGGAGTCGGCCGCGGTCTCCAGCGTTGCCTGGATGGCAACCCGACCGTCGATGATCTTGGCTGGTCCGGATCCGGGCCACCCCTGAGACACGTTGGCCACACCGGGGACCTGCTGGACTTGGTCGACGACCGCCGGTGCGGCGTCGACCTTGGCGAAGATCTGGACCGGTGATCCCGAACCGCCAGGGAAGTGCTCGCTGAGCATTTCCTGCGCGTCGGCCGAATCGACATGGGTGAGGAAGACCTGCGATTGCGGGATCCCCGACGCCTTGAATTGCGGGGCAAATCCCGCGAACACCGCCAAACCGAGGGCCGTGATGACCCACACCTTTGTGTGATGCTTGTCGACCTTGTTGGCGATCGTCCACCAGATGCCCTTGGCATCGTCCTCGGCATCTTCCACGCTGCGTCCGGTGATGACCGGACGCATTGGCCAAAACGCGGTGCGCCCGGTCAGTGCGAGGACGGCAGGCAGAAATGTCAGCGAGGCAACAAGTGCCGACACGATGCCGATTGCCGCGATCGGTCCGAGACTCCGGTTGGAATTCAGTTCGGAGAACATCAGGCATAGAACGCCGAGAACGACGGTGCCCGCCGAGGCGGTGATCGGCGCAACCGTGGCCCGCCAGGCGCGAATTACCGCTGGAACCCGCTGCCCATCCAGGTGGAGCTCTTCTCGATAGCGGGAAACAAACAGCAATGCGTAGTCGGTCGCGGCACCCATTACCAAAATAAAGAGGATCCCCTGACTTTGGCCGTTGAGCGTCAGAACATTGGCCTTGGCGAGGAGGTAGACGATGGCCCCGGCCCCGGCCAGCGCAAACAACGCAGAGAGAAGCACAAAGATCGGCAGGAGCGGGCTGCGGTACACGATGACGAGAATGATGAACACGATTGACGCGGCGACGATGAGCAGCAGACCGTCGATCCCGGCGAATGCTTCGCCGAGGTCGGCTGCCTGACCCGCGGGTCCACCAACCTTCACCTGTAGGTCGGCCGGTGCGGTGTCACTGATGTGCTCCCGCAGGGTCGATATTTCCTCACTGATGTCGGTGGTCGGCACAGGCACAATGAGTTGAAGTGCCCGACCGTCGGCAGACGGAATCGGTGGAGGCCCGGGTTCGCCGCCGCGAAAGGTCGTCGACGACCACGCCTGAAGCGACTGCAGATACTCCGCCGCTGCGGGGCCCGCGGGCTGGTCGTCGTCGCGAGCAGCTACGACCACTGCGGGCACCGTTTCCGAGTCGGCGAACTGCTTCTGCAACTCTGCCGCCCGGGTCGATTCGGCACTCGACGGCAGATACGACGTTTCCGAGTTCGACTGCACGCTTGCCAGCTGACCGATCAGCGGTCCGCCAACGCCACCGATCAACAGCCAACCGATGATGACCAAAGCCGGAAGCAACTGACGGGTCCAGCGTGCGGTCTTGGACGTGCTCATGCGAGCTCCCCCGATCGGAAACGGATGCACTCAGCTGACGAGGAATTCATCGGTGGTCGGACCTCTCTACGGGCGACATAGCAACGGCGGGCCTACTTGACACTCTCACGCGCGGCTCAATTCTGTCGGACGATGCCGCGTGCGTCGTCGCACGGTGGTTCGTAGCGCTCGCGAATCCGGATGGGCCAGCGGTCGAAAATTCCTCCACGAGAAGAAAGTTCGAAGCAATCGAGTGTTGGCACCAACCCGACGTTGGACGTCGATAGGGTCGAAGTGTGGAGTCACCGGAAGTATCGACGCAACACCCAGAAGTAAAAATCGATTCGGGCATCGTCCGCGGGCGGTGGCGCCCGACGACCGGAGGGCGAGGCGCAAAGCAATCGGCGGCGTTCCTCGGGATTCCGTTTGCCGAGCCGCCGATCGGTGAACTTCGCTTTGCGGCACCGGAACCGAAAGCTCCGTGGGACGGCGTCCTCGACGCGTCCAGATACGGCGCGACCGCACAGCGGGCCACCGACGGCGTCGTGCTAATCCCGGAACCATCGATTCCGGGCGATTCGACGCTGAACGTCAACGTCTTCACGCCTGATCTCAACCCAGCAGAGACATTGCCGGTGATGGTGTGGATTCACGGCGGCGGCTTCTTCGCCGGATCGCCGGCAAGCCCCTGGTACGACGGCCGAAACTTCAACCGCGATGGCATCGTCACCGTCACCATCTCCTACCGCCTCGGCTTCGACGGCTTCGGATGGATCGATGGTGCGCCGGCGAACCGTGGTGTCCGCGACTGGCTGCTGGCGCTGGAATGGGTTCAACGAAACGTCGCGGCATTTGGCGGTGACCCATCGCGCGTCACGATCGCCGGCCAATCCGCTGGAGGCGGCGCCGTCATGACACTGCTCGGGATGGAAGCCGCGCAACACCTTTTCCATGGTGTCTACGCGATGTCGGGGTTTGTGGCCGAAGGGCAAATCAGCCGAGCCGAGGAATTCGGCCGGTCGATGGCCGAGCGCGCGAAGGTCGCACCGACCCTCGCTGGCTGGCGCAGCGTGACCGAACAGCACGTGCTCGAGCTGCAGAAAAAGGCCACTTCCATGAGCTTCGGCATGCTGCGGGCGACGCTCGAGGAAGGTCCACCCGTCGGCCCGGTCATTGATGGCGAACTCCTGCACCGGCCAGCAACCGAATCATTCCGGCTTGGCATCGGGGCCGACAAGCCACTTGTTCTCGGAACCACGGACGACGAGTTCACCATGGTCGCATCGAGTCCGATGGTCTCGAACATTCTGCGACTGGTTCCGACCAGCACGATCCTGAAACTCCTTGCGGTACCGACCCAGGCGCGTCAGCGATATCTCGACGCGAACCGTGATGTCGTCGCCAACGGTAAGGGCAGGCTTGTCGGTCGGATCCTGTCCGACCGCATGTTCCGCGTGTCGGTTCCGCAGATCGTCGACGCCCGCGGTGAGGCGCCGACGTGGACCTTCCGGTTCTCATGGCCGTCCGGACACTTCGGTTTCGCCGGGCACTGCCTCGACGTGCCCTTCTTCTTCGACGTTCTCGACGGACCATCGCTGGGTCCGCTTGCGGGCCCCAACCCGCCGCAGTCCCTGGCCGACGCCGTGCACGAGGCCGCGGCAGCGTTCATCAGCGAGGGCGATCCAGGCTGGCCTCGAGAACAGCCAACGGCGTCGATCTCGCGGGTCTACGACATTCCCATCCGCGACCAAGCCGACGCCTATGCCTCCGTCCGTCCGCTTCTGCCCTGATCAATTCGCTCGCACAAGAGTCCGTGAAGGAGTCCGCCATGCCGAAGACAGTTCAAGAACTTCTCGATGCGCTGACCGTCGAAGAGAAGGCATCGCTCACCAGCGGCGCCGACTTTTGGACCACGAAGGCTATTGAGCGCCTTGGTATTTCATCGGTGATGTTGACGGACGGGCCGCACGGACTGCGGAAGCAGGCGGGGGCGGCAGATCACCTCGGGATCAACGACAGTGTTCCGGCCACCTGCTTCCCTCCCGCAGTTGCGCTGGGCTCTACGTTTGATGCCGAGCTCGCTGAGCGGATGGGGCAGGCCATCGGTACCGAGGCGGCCATCGAAGACGTTGCCGTTGTATTGGGACCCGGCATCAATATCAAGCGATCGCCGTTGTGCGGCCGCAACTTTGAATACGTCTCCGAAGATCCCATCGTGGCCGGGCACATTGGTGCCGCTCTCGTTCGCGGCATCGAGTCCGTCGGTGTGGGTACCTCGTTGAAGCATTTCGCGGCGAACAACCAGGAAACTGACCGCATGCGGGTGTCGGCCGACATCGACCCTCGCCCATTGCACGAGATCTATTTGCGCGCATTCGAGCACATCGTCACTGAGACCCAACCGTGGACCGTGATGTGTTCCTACAACCGCATCAATGGCGTGTACGCCTCCCAAGATCCGTGGCTGCTGACCGACACGCTACGTACGGCGTGGGGTTTCGAGGGCTTGGTCGTCTCGGACTGGGGCGCGGTCAGCGACCGTGTCGCTGCACTGGCCGCCGGACTCGACCTGGAAATGCCGTACAGCGGTGGGGCCGCCGACGCGGCAGTCGTAGCCGCGGTTGCCGACGGCTCGCTGTCTTCCGAAGCACTCGATCTCGCCGTGACACGGATAGTGCAACTGGTTGCCAAGGCCGCACAGCGGCCTGCCGTTGCCGGACCTCTCGACGTCGATGCTCATCACGCATTGGCACGAGAAGTTGCTGGACGGAGCATTGTGTTGCTGAAGAACGACGGGCTACTCCCCCTCGCCCCCGACGCGTCGGTAGCGGTGATCGGCGAGTTTGCTCGAAGCCCGCGTTTCCAGGGCGGCGGATCGTCGCACATCAACCCGACGCGGGTTGACTCGGTACTCGATGCCTTGGTGGCCGTGTGCGGCGATCGCGCCCGGTTTGCTCCCGGTTTTGCTTTCGACGGTAGTGACGGTGAGACGCTGCGGTCGGAAGCCGTCGAATTGGCCGCTCAGCAGGATGTTGTTGTGTTGTGCGTCGGACTGCCGGATGCCGATGAGTCGGAAGGCTTCGACCGTACCCACATCAATCTCCCCGTTGGGCAGTTGGAATTGATCGACGCTGTACGGAAAGCCAACCCGAACGTCGTGGTGGTGCTGTCGAACGGTTCCGTCGTCGCACTGCCTTTCCGTGATCACATTCCAGCGATTGCCGAGACTTGGCTACTCGGCCAGGCTGGCGGCAGCGCGACGGTCGATGTGTTGACTGGTGCGGTGAACCCGTCCGGCCGACTCACCGAGACCATCCCGCTCCGACTTGAGGACACGGCCTCGTACGGAAACTTCCCCGGTGCCGTTGGCCATGTGCGGTATGGCGAAGGGATTCACGTCGGCTACCGCTGGTACGACAACCGCGGCTTCGACGTCGCGTACCCGTTTGGGCACGGGCTGTCGTACACGGAATTTAGCTATGGTCAGGCATCGGTCAACACGGACGCCAACGGCGACCTCATCGTGACGGTGCCACTCACCAACACCGGTGATCGTGACGGCCGCGAAGTGGTCCAGGTTTACACCGCCTTGGACAATTCCGTGGTTGAGCGTGCACCACGTGAGTTGAAGGCATTCGCGTCCGTGGCGGTCGCTGCTGGCCAGTCACGAGAAGCGACCATCACTGTTCGTCGCAAAGACCTCGCCTACTGGGACGTTCGCGCGGACGCTTTCGTCGTCGAGGGCGGCGAGTACCGACTGGAGGTGGGAGCCTCCAGTCGCGACATTCGCTCCACCACGACAATCGCGGTGACCGGTGATGAGTTGCACCTGCCGCTGACGATGGAATCGTCGTTCGGCGAAGTGCTGGCACATCCCGTCGCGGGCCCGGTGGTCCAGGCCAGTCTCGAAGCTCTCGCGGGCGCGGGCGGCGGCCTGCTGACCGACGAGGCGATGAGCGCACTCCTCGGGTCGTTCCCCATCGGTCGACTAATTAATTTCCCGGGTGTGGACATTGAGACCGGGCAAATTGAGGCACTGATAAAGATGACGAATTCGACCGCTTAACGGTGTGGCGTCAACGTCACGCTTCCGATTACGGTACCTCCGAGGTATGCCGGTCCTTTGTATCCTCCGTGGCCGTCGCTATTGAGAATCACGCGGTGGCCGGGAAAGAGGTCGACGAAGCCGCCCCTGGCTGTTGGGTGAATTGGGTAGTGGCCGATCAGGACCAGGTCGTGGCCGCTGACATGTGCTGTACGCTGCAGCAATACCACATTGCCCGTCAACGTTGTTGACGTATAGGTTCCGGGCTGGACATCGGCTGAAGCTTGACCGGCGACGCCGAATAGCGCGGCGGCGCCTACTGCGACGGAGATCGCGGCAGTTCGGGTAATAGCCCGAATAGTGCGTTTTTTCATGATCCTTCCTATCGGCTCGGGATTTAAATCTTACTCCCGTGCTAATGGATCTGCGATGATAAATTTCCAACGCGAATAATGTATGAATGGCGCGTTTTGTGATTGTCAATCGCTCTATTTGTGCCAATTGGCAGTCATTGTTGCCTGGCGTTTTGGTGGCTCTTCGGTTCTGAGAGTGCGTAGGTGAGGTTCGGGACGAGCGCGGGCGACCACAAGATGTAGGCGGGTCCTGGGTGTGATCATGGAAGTTCCTACACACCCTTGACGCACACCACAGGACCCATGGCTGAGCTTACTTCCGATGTTGCCGACACGATCTGCCGAACCGTCGAGTTGGGCGTGACGATCACCGGTGCGGCCGTCGGCGCCGATGACCGGACCCATGTTTTCTGCGAGGTCCTCGACCCCGATCGACGATGCCCGGACTGCAACATTGCGGGTCAACTACGAGATCGGGTCGAGCGGGTCCTGACTGACACTCCTGTCGTCGGCTATCCAGTCCTCCTGCACGTGATGGTTCCGCGGTTCGTGTGCCACACCAGCGACTGCTCGAGGTCGGTCTTTCGCGCGAGGATCGACCACATCGCCAGGGCTCGAGCAGTGGTCACGACCAGGACCGAACGCTGGATTTTGCAGCGCATCGTGGTCGACAAGATGAGCGTGGCCGCCGTCGCCGCGAACCTCGCGATCTCGTGGAGCACGGTCAACCAGATCGCTACAGACGCCGCTCGCGCCTTGGTCTACGACGGCGACCACCTCGACGGGGTCCGGTGCCTCGGTGTGGACGAGCACAAATGGAAACACGTTCGCGGACAAGGGGAACCGAGTTTCGTCACGGTCCTGATCGACCTGACTCCGGTCATCGACGGGACCGGCCCGGCACGCCTGCTCGACATGATCGGCGGCCGCTCCAAACACGTCCTCAAACAGTGGATGGCCGCCCGGGACCAGCAGTTCCGGGATCGGATCAAGGTCGTGGCGATGGACGGATTCACCGGCTACAAGAGCGCCACCGCCGAGGAACTCCCCGCGGCCCGGGTGGTGATGGATCCGTTCCACGTTGTCCATCTGGCCGCAAGCAAACTCGACTTGTGTCGGCAACGGATCCAGCAGCAGGTATGCGGACACCGGGGCCGCAAGGACGACCCGCTGTACAAGATCCGCCGGATTCTGCACACCCGCACCGAACTGCTCACCGACAAACAGAAGATCCGCCTGTTCGAGTCGCTGACCAGTCACCACGACCATGTCGCTGTCGAGATCACCCACCAGATCTACCAGCAGCTGATCGCCGCTTACGAACACCCGCAGCGCCGCGAGGGAAAGAAACTCATGTACAAGATCCTGCGCCGTATCCGCACCGGACTGCCGGCAGGCCTGCAAGAGTTGGCCCAACTCGGACGAAGCCTGTGGTCCCGGCGCGCCGACATCCTCGCCTACTTCGACGTCGGCGTCTCCAACGGGCCAGTCGAAGCCATCAACGGACGCCTCGAACACCTCCGCGGCATCGCGCAAGGCTTCCGCAACCTCGACCACTACATCTTGCGGTCACTACTGCACTCGGGTCAGCTCACCGAACGAGTCAACGCACTCTGAAATACGAAGAGCCGTTTTGGTGGCGCATGCCAATTTCCCTGTCATTCGCTGAGGACAGATGTCAAAATGGGGCAGGTAGCGTCGCTTGCAATGACTTAAATTCAACCTGGCGAGACGGTCAAGAAACGGCTTCTGGCACCTGCGAATCCTCGTGCACCAAGATTCGGAAGTCCTTCAGATCGACGCGCTTAAGTTGGTTCACGAACTGGGTGGCGAAGCCGGGAAACATGGTGGCGTTGAACCCGTCGTCGGTCAGATACCAACTTTGGCAACCGGAGTTCCAGGTCGTGGATTTCAGGCGACGCTGGATATCTCGGTTGTAGCGTTCTTGGACGTCGGTACGGACGTCGAGAGCCTTCCAGCCTTCGCGTTCGCGCTTCGCAATGGCCTGGGCCATATAGTCGATCTGCGCCTCCATGTACACCAGCGCCGAACTGTGCCCGGGCCCGGAGTTCGGGCCGAAAGTGAAGAACAGATTGGGGTACCCGGAGACGGCAACGCTGCGGAAGGCGTAGGCGCCGCCACTCCATTCGGTCGCCAGGTCGCGGCCGTCGAGACCGGTGACAGGAAACGGCGTCCCTTGCTTGCCGACTTCAAAACCGGTTGCGAAGACGATGCAGTCCACTTGGTGCTCAACACCTTCGGCTGTCCGGACTCCCTTTGGGGCGATCCGTGCGATTGGCCAGGTGATGAGTTTGCAGTTCGGCTTTTGCAACGCCGGGTAGTAGTCACTGCTCATCAGCAGGCGCTTGCAGCCCGCAGCGAAATCTGGGGTGAGCTGCCGACGCAACCACGGGTCGCTGACCTGACGTCGAAGATGCGCACGACTGACGGCTTCGACAATCCTGGTGGCCGGGGTATCCCAAACCACTCCCAGGGCGACCGACTCGTGGCCCCAGAACCATGCGGTTCGCGCGAGTTTCTGAGACCCCGGAATCGAGCGATAGATGGCCTTGGTTAGTGATCCGGTGTTGGTGTCCATTCGCGGCAGCACCCAGCCCGGTGTCCGTTGAAAGACCTTCACCGACGCCGATTGCTTCACCAGTTCCGGCACAATCTGTACCGCGCTGGCGCCGGTCCCAATCACCGCCACCTTTTTGCCGGTGAAGTCGTACTCGTGATCCCACCGGGCACTGTGAATCCGATGACCCTGGAACTCGCTCAGTCCCCGGATATCGGGAAGAGAAGGATTGGCGAGCGGGCCCGAGGCAACAATGACTGAACGAGCCTGCACCGCCTCCTGCCCGTCGAATCGGATCGTCCACTCGCCGCTATCGGCGCAGTACTCGACGCCAATCACCGTATGGTCAAACCGGATCTGGTCGGCGATCGCAAACTCTTCGACCATCGCCTCGATGTACGCCAGGATTTCCGAACTCCCCGAATAGGTCCGCGACCAGTCCGGATTCTGCGCAAAGCTGTACGAGTACAGGCGCGACGGGATGTCGCAGGCCGCGCCCGGATAAGTATTGTCGCGCCAGGTGCCGCCAACGCGATCCCCACGTTCATAGATGACGACGTCGTCGACACCCCGCTGCGCAAGTTTGATGGCGGCACCGATGCCAGCGAAACCCGCTCCGATAATGGCTACTGCCACACTCATCTGTCGCTCCCCTACGCTGCCGGTTCGTAGGTCAACTCGCTCGACCATGTAGGCGTTCGGTGAATCAGTGGGAACGGGATCATCCCTGTCGCCTTGACGAGACCGTCGGCGACAGCATGGTAGGGCCAATAGTCGCGGTTGATGGCCAACCGACCGTGCAGCGCGACTACCTGGAACATTGGCAGGCGGCGTACATAGCTGCTGCGCTCCCCGACCGCCCGGTACTTCTTCATGGCGCCGTACAGCTTTCCTTCGTCGACGCCCATCGCCACGATGTTGTCGCGCATCTTGTTGAGCAACGGCATATACGCGAGCATGCCGACGAGCAGGCTCGGGCGCACCAGACCGCCGACGAACTCCGTCGCCAACTTGCGCACATTTGCGTGGCCAAGCAAATCCATTACCTCGTAATCAACTGCGAGATGACGAGATTCATCGGCGTTGATCAGTCGAAAAACATCCTGCGCAACCGGGTCGGCAACCTCGTCGGTGATGAACTTGATCAGCGCGCCATCGAGCGCCACCTCCAGCATCGGAATCACCGTGCCCAGAATCGACAGTGACAGGTCGTCGGCGTAGGCGTCGAGCCAATTGATCGCCAATTGGACGTTCACATTCGGCGACGGGATCTCGTCGTTCTCAAGCATTCCCCATCGTCGCATCAGGGCGAGTTCGGCGTTCGCATGCTTTTGCTCTTCCGCGTGGAAGTGCTCATAGATTCTTTTCAGCGTGGGATTCGGTGCTTTCTTTGCCATCGCGGCGAACCCGCGCGCACCGACGTTCTCGATCCACATAAGGTCTGAAATGAAGGGTTTCAGTTTGGCGTGCAATTCCGGTTCGATAAGTTCAGCGCCGGGCGCGTCCCAGTCAACGTCGGCCAAAGCCCACTGACGATCCTTGATCATGTCGAGCATCCGGTCTAGATCCATAGCCATGACGAGCCTCCGATTAGGGTGTGGAGCTTTCGGTGGGAAGGAGTCGACCGATCAGGCCGGCCCCGCGGGCGTACTGGGTTGGGAAGTAGCGCTTGAGATGCCAAATGACGGTCGCGTCGAGCTGCGGCACCACATAGAGGCGGCCAAGATCGTGTGCATCGAGGGTTTCTGCCGCGATACTGTCCGGTGAAACACCGGTCCAGGCCATCAGCTTGTCCGCAAGACCGCGTCCGGCCGCAGTAATCCGACCATCGACGGACACATTTGTTTTTACGAAGGTCGGGCACAGGACCGTGACGGCTAGTTTGGTGCCGCTCGCTTCCGCGGCGAGGGTTTCCGAGAGTGCCATGACACCAGCCTTGGACACGTTGTAGGGGCCCATCGCCGGTGATGCGGCAAAGCCTGCGGCTGAAGCGACATTGATGATGCCGCCACGAGCGGATTGGCGAACCAGCGGAGCGAAGATTTCGCAGCCGTGCACCACGCCCCAGAGGTTGATGCCCAGGGCCCAGTCCCAATCCTTAAAGCCGATGTCGCCGACTTGTCGACCACCGATGCCGACGCCCGCATTGTTGATCACGAGCGACGGCGGACCGCCGAAGTAGTGTTCGGCAACTTTGGCGAGTTGGTCCATTTGGGATCGGTCCGCAACGTCGCAGGTGTGCGACAGGGCATGTCCGCCAGCGGCAATGATGGTGCTGGCCGTGGCATCGGCCCGTGCGGTGTTGATGTCTACACAGACGACGTCGCCACCGCGGCGAGCCAATTCAAGGGCGAATGATCGACCGATCCCACTTCCCGCTCCCGTCACAACTGCGCGGGCATTGACGGTGCGGCGGTTGCGATTTGCAGCCAGGATCAGTCGATCAATTGCGAACATTCTTCAATGCCACCACCGACTGTGACAATTGTCAATGACACAGTTCGTTAGGCATCGACCAACACCGAGACCGCCCGTGGTCGAGGCTGGCCAGTTTCACCTCCACCCGAGACGGCCACCGACTCGAAAAGCACCCGTTGCTCCCGCGCTGCCGCACCCAACCCGAGCAACAATTCGATCGCGGGCGCGAGGTCGTCCTTTGTTTCGGACGGTGGCACCATGTCGCGGAGAAGCGGTAGCGGGAACATACCGAGATCGGTGAGCGTGGAATCAGACCACACGGCTGGCGACCAACTGGTTTCAGCAGTGAGGTACGTCGAGAGGGCGTGCACGACGATCATGACCGGTTCCGCCTCATCGAGGTGAAGGTCGTGGCCGTCGAAGTCAGCGGGCCACCACAGGAGTGCGTTGATCGGGGCAATCCCAGCGGGCCCGGCATCGCCCAGAGTCGACAGCGTGACCGGCCGCTGGAAGACCAGAAAGCCCGAAGCCCCGACGACGGTGAGGTCGGTGGCGGGCGCGGGCACCACCAGTTCATCGCGCAACGAGGCGACCGTGCCTGCTCGAAGCCACGTTGGCGGTGCCGTCGAAAGGGCATGAAGGGCACCATCGATCATCGTGTTCACCGTCTCGCCGCCAGCGTAATTCTCACCGGCGATGTGGTGTTTGATGCGGCGGTAGCCTTCGGCCAGTTCGGATCGGATGCGCACCATTTGCGATGGCGCCCATTGTTTTTGCTCTCCCCCGTTGTTTGTCATGCGACGACCGTAATGTCCGAGGAAGTACCTGACCAGCACGATATCCACAGGTTTGACATTGCCCCGATTACCGGCCGGGATTAGGTGGATGGCGGTGTCCCGGCAACGGCGGCCGTCAGTACTTTGACCAGGCCTTCTTCAGTGATTTCCACAGGATTGGGGTAGTGCTGGCGCATCGAGATCTCGACCGCTCGCGGAATGTCATCGCGCGTGAACCCGAACTCGGCCAACGAGGTTGGGCCGTTGAGGTCGACGATGAGATCGAAGAGCCCCGACGGAGCGTCGTCAACACCGAGCGCGTTGGCCACAGCGGCCATCGCAGCCGGTGCGCCGGATGCGTTGTACGCCATCACCTGCGGCAAAACGACGGTGTGCGTCGGTGCGTGAGGCAACCCAAAACTGCCGCCGAGCACGTGACAGAGCTTGTGGTGCAGACCCATTCCGGTGTTCGCCAGACTCATGCCCGCCAACCACGCCCCACTGAGGAGGTCCGCACGAGGTGCGGGATCGGTAGGAGTTGGCTTGACCCCGCGCAAACCGCGGCTGATCCGCAGCACTCCTTCGGAGGCGATCGCGTTCATCGCCGGATTGTGGTCGACGGCATACATCGCCTCCACCGCGTGGGCCAGCGCATTCACTGAACTGACCACGGTCAGTTCCATCGGCATTGTCAACGTCAGATCTACGTCGTAGACGACGGTGTCAGCCATGATTTCCGGACCCGAGCGCGTTGTCTTCACCCCGGCATCAGTTTCACCGAGGATTGCCGTCGCCTCGGATCCGGAATACGTGGTCGGCACAAATATCTGCGGGTAGTTCGCACGGGATGCGAGAGCCTTAGAGAGCCCCATCGCACTCCCACCGCCAACGGCAACCACGGTGTCTATCCGGTGCTCAGTCGCGACCGTCAGGGCTTCGGCAGTTACCGCGATCGGTGTATGCATCTGAGCGCCGGTAAAGCTTGCGGCCAGCAGGTCACCCAGTGCTGATTCGGCGACATCCCGATACCG
Organism: Gordonia sp. 34D; assembly: GCF_056682775.1. Lineage (NCBI taxonomy): Bacteria > Bacillati > Actinomycetota > Actinomycetes > Mycobacteriales > Gordoniaceae > Gordonia > Gordonia sp. 34D. The sequence continues at coordinate 1,019,688 of NZ_CM155293.1, forward strand.
CTCACTCGAGATCAACAGCACCCGTGATCCTTCGAGCCGAGCCACCTCGTCAGAAAGTTGGTCGAGAGTGCCGGATCCGAAAACGACGCGGGACGGACTAGTCGATCGGTAAGTGAACTGGTCCATTGAGGTTAAATTACGACGCTGCCGTACATTTCGCCGAGCGGATCGGCGAGCAGTTCCACACGGGCGCCATCGGGGTCGGTGAAATACAGGGATACCTCGCTGTGGACCACGGTCTCGACCCCAGCCGCGACGAGCTTGTCGCGCAGACGCGCCCAGGTGGCCGGCTCCACGCTGATCGCCACGTGGTGCAGTCCTCCGAGGACCTCGCGATACGGACCCAGATCTAGGCCGGGGAAATCAAAGAAGGCTAAGAGATTGCCGTTGCCGATATTGAAAAAGAAGTGTGTCGATCCCGCATAGTCGCGGTTCTCAATCACTTCCGTCAACGGGAATTCGAGAATTCCCTGATAGAACTTGATCGTCGTCTCGACGTCACTGCTGATGAGTGCCATGTGGTGCAGACCGCGCGCCGATGAGGCTGGCCGATCTGCCGCGGAAACCAAATACTTGGATTGGAGTTCGTCGCGACGAGCGGCAAAGATCCGGGAGCGTTCAGCTTCGGAATCGGCAGATGCAGAAGAGGTCATGGTGGTGTACTCCTTACTGTGCACTCCCCTAGCCGAGGACCTGCTACTGCCCACACTAGCGAGAGTGCAACGCCCACGCTGAAACTAGGAGTTCGGTTGTCGAATCCAGGTCACACGACCGTCGTTCGCCCGGAAAGGCCTGCGGATATCGCCTCGATTCGTGCCGTCAGTATCGCCGCCTTCCCGACCGCCGATGAGGCCGACCTGGTGGATGCGCTGCGAGCAGATGGTGCGGCCTGGATAGACGGGCTGTCGTATGTCGCGGAGAGGGACGGCGTGGTTATTGGGCATGCCCTACTGACCCGGAGCCTCGTCGACGCCACGCCGGTGTTGGCGCTGGCACCGTGCGCAGTGGTACCCGAACTTCAGGTAACCGGCGTCGGCACCGCGGTGATTTCGGCGCTGCTGCAAGCAGCGCGGGACCGCGGAGCCGAGCAGACGGTGGTCGTGCTGGGCCACGCAGCCTATTACCCGCGGTTTGGCTTCACGCCAGCCTCAAGATTCGGCATTGCAGCACCTTTTGACGTACCAGACGATGCCTTTATGGCGATGACACTGACCGACGAAGCAAGAGTCCCGACGGGCACCATCACCTATCCCGTGGCCTTCGGCGGGTAATCAGTCGCCACATCTAACCGGCGATCAGCGGCCACAGCATCGACGGACCCGCCTGACTCGCATAGCGGCCAACCTGCTGATCCCAGTACCGTACCGACCCGCCCTCGCCCCGCCAGGCGAGAGCCGCCCGCGTGTACTCGTGCAGGCGGTGTTCGCGGGTAGTGCCGATGGCCCCGTGGACCTGATGGGAGTTGCGCACAACGATCGATGCCGCGTGCCCCACACACGATCGCGCAACAGCGACAAGGAAGGGCAACCGTTCATCGAACCAGTTGCTGGCAACGGCAACCTGGAGTGCCGACTCGGTGGCAGTTCTCGCGAGCGCCGTTTCGGCGGCCGCATCGGCGATGAGCGACTGCACAACCTGCATTTTGGCCAGGGGTTTTCCAAACTGGATGCGGGTCGTCGTGTGCTCGATAGCAGATTCGACAGCGCATTCAAGAGCGGCGCAGACCTGGATTGCGCGAATCATCGCATACTTCAGCCGAGCCTTCTCCACCGCCGATGCCGAAACCGTTGTACGCGAAAGGCTTTCGTCCGCCACACGGATTGTTGCCCGCGGCTCGCCGATGATGTTGGCCCCGTTGACGACTTCCACGGTGCTTGGGTCCATGTCGGAAACGAAGCAGGATGTGTCCGATTGAGAGATAAGGACAATGCGGTCTGCGGCAGTCGTCCACGGAACCCCTGACGCTTCGCCGTTCCCGTCGAGAAACCCCAGTGTGCGGACCAGTCCGTCGTCCGCGTAGAGTCCAGCGTCGTCGAGGACAGCGCATGCGAGCAGGTCATGCTCGGCGAGCGGTACCCGGACACCGTGACGAACGGCGGCAGTCAGCAGTTCGGCGGCCTCGAACCAGGAGGCGCCCGAACCTCCGCTAGTTTCGGGGCCGGTGAGTCGGACGAGACCCAACCGGTCCAGCGCCGCCCACAGGTCGGCATCGAAACCACTGCTCGATGAATAGCTCCGGCGGTAGTCGGCGAAAACCGCGTCCAGCATGGCGCTGAGTTCGGGTTCAACGCCGTTCGCTGGCTCAATTGTCGGCATCAACGCAAACCCATCTCTCGAGCAATCACGCCGCGCAGGACTTCACTGCTGCCTCCGCGAATGGTGAAACCCGGACGTTGATCGACGCCTGCGTTGACCAACTCCGGCAGTCCGTCGGCATCGGTTGACAACTGATCGGCAAGATCAGCAATATCGCCTTCAGTCCCGGTCCCCAGCACCTTTACTACGGCAGCGGGAACACTTGCGGACTCTCCCCTGCTCAACGCTTCGCCGACGGACTGCGACATCTGATGCAGTCCGGCAACCCGCGCCACCAATCGTCCGAGTTCCGCGGACGAAGCAGCGGCCTCACGTGTGAGGCCCTGCAGGATGGGAAAAGTCGACAGGATTCGCTCCGGGCCGCTGCGTTCAAAACTGAGTTCGGAGGTCACTTGGTGCCAACCGGCTCCGACTTCGCCGAACACGCGATCGTCGGGCACCCGCACGTTGTCGAGGATCACCTCATTGAAATGGTGGGCTCCATTCATCGAGACAATGGGGCGCACCTGCACCCCGGGCGCACTGAGATCAACGATGAACTGGCTAAGACCACCGTGTCTGTTGGTCGGATCGACCGAACTGGTCCGAGCCAGGGTCATCAACCAGTTGGCGTGGTGCGCTCCGGACGTCCACACCTTGGCACCATTCACGAGCCAACCGTCGTCGGTTCTGGTTGCAGCAGTTCGGACGCTCGCGAGATCCGAGCCCGAGTCCGGCTCACTCATGCCAATCGCCCAGTACTCGCTGGCATCGGCAATCCCGGGCAGAAACCGCTGCTTCTGCGACGGGGTCCCGTACTTGAGAATCGAAGGGGCCATCTGCCGGTCGGCTATCCAATGCGCAGCGACGGGTGCGCCGGCGGCAAGAAGCTCCTCGGTGACGATGAAGCGCTCCACAAACGAGCGCCCGCGGCCACCGTACTGCCTCGGGATCGTCATCCCAATCCACCCGCGATCGGCAAGGGCAACACTGAAATCACGATCCCACCCGGTCATCCAACTGTCGACGGAGGGCGTGAAGGCTCCGGAATTGCGTTGCTCGGTCAGGAATTCGCGGACCTGCATCCGCAGATCGTGGAGATGTTCCGTTTCACCCGATGGTGGGGGTACCAATCTGAGTCTGTCGATCAAGTCCTGCCTCTTCGCCTTGAATCCAACCGAGGATGCGCTTGGTCAGCTTACGACCGTTCGGAGAGTCCGGATGGCCACCATTAGACCGTGACGAAGCCCTGCTTAACCAGCCAGTCGCGAGCAACATCGGCGGGTTCGCGGCCGTCAACATCGACCTGCCGATTCAGTTCCGAAATCTCTTCCGAGGTCAGCTTCGCCATCACCGGTGCCATGACCTTGGCGATGGAGGGAAACTCTTTATTGACGTCCGCGCGCATGGTGACGGCCGCGTTGTAATGCGGGAAGAACGATTTGTCGTCTGTCAGTACATCGAGGTCGAGTGCCTTGATCCGACCGTCGGTGGTGAACACTTCGCCGAATGCACAGTTTCCATTGGCGACAGCCTGATAAATGATGCCGGTCTGAAGAATTTGAATCTTCGCATCGGCGGGGTTGAACCCGTACTTGGCCGCCATCCCCGGGTAGCCGTCTTGCCTGCTGCGGAATTCCGTTTCGATGCAGGTCGTGGCGGCGACTGGGTCGCGCTCGAGCAATGCCGCGTAATCAGAGAGCGTCTTGACCCCAGTCTTGGCGGCATTGGCTTTGTTGACCGCCAGCGCATAGGTGTTGTCCATCGGGGCAGGGTCCACCCACACGATGTCGTTGCGCTTCAAGTCCTCGTCGCGGACAGCATTGTACTGGTCAGTGGCATCCGGTAATGGCTGCTCGTTACCGAGGTAGTTGATCCAACCGGTACCGGTGTACTCGATCAAAACATCGACCTGGCCGCTGGCCATTGCGTCGCGGGCGCTGTTGGAACCCTGAATGTTTGTCATGTCGCGGACCTTTGCGCCAGCGGCCGCTAGCGAAAACCCGAGAATGTAGCCGAGGACCACCTGCTCGGTGAAATCTTTGGACCCGACCGAAATTGACTGACCGTTCAGGTCGGGTTGGACGGTAATCGATCCGGGCTTCACCGGCAGGGGCAAGGCCCCACCAGACTGCAGACCGCACGCGGTCAAGCTGAGAACCAGCGCGATGATGGATGCCAGGGCGATGCTAGTTCGCCTCATCGAAGCCCCTTTGGTCCTAGGTAGCGCTCGGCAAGCGCGCCCAGCCAGTCCACCAGCAATGCCAGCGCGACCGCCAAGACGGCCCCAACCACGAGGGTTACGTTGTCACGCAATTTGTAGCCGGTGTCGATCAAGATTCCCAAGCCACCGGCGTCGACGAGGAAGCACAGGGTCGCGGTACCGACCGCCAAAACCAGTGATGTCCGTAGGCCAGCGAGGATGAACGGGACCGCGAGGGGCAACTCCACCTGGCCGAGGATCCGTGGCTCGGACATCCCCTGGCCTCGGGCAGCGTCGATGGTTGCGGCGTCCACCTCCTGCAGTCCCAACATGCTATTCCGCAGCACGGGAAGCAATGAGTAGAAAGCGATGGGGAGTACGCCGATCCAGAAGCCAGTCGTCGCCGTCCACAGGAAGAACAGGACCAACAGGCCGATGGCCGGTGCTGCCTGGCCAATGTTGGCGACCCCGATCAGAAATGGTGCTGCCCAACGGAACTGGCGCCGCGTCACGAGAATCGCCAAGGGCACAGACACCAACAGCACAATGGTTGCGATGGCCGCCGTCAAAGCCAGATGTTGGAGGACGAGTTCGGTGATATACGACGAATTGATCGTCGCTTTTTGGGTGGCCGTGAGGTCGTGGCTGAACGCCCACACCAGAACGCCTGCAGCGAGGATCAGGGCAATCGTCGGCTGAATCCACAACTGCAGGTTGGACGTGGAATCAGCTTTTATCTCCTGCGAGATAGCTGAGGCCGTCATGAGCGTGGACTTTCAGCCGTATCGGGCACAGCTGATTCAGCTGAATCGCCGTCGGCGTGAGCGTCGACGATCGCCGGATTGCCGTGGTGTTGCTCGCGGAGCGACCTAATGGATTCGATGAGGGTTTCGATGGTGACGACGCCGACGTAGCGTCCACGGGCACCGGTCACCACGGCGGAGGCATTCCGTTCGGCCAGGATGGCTTCGAGTGCGTCCTGCAGGGTTGAGCTGGTAGAGACCACTTCGCCGACCGGCAACCCCACGTTCTTCAACGACGTCGCGCCCAACAGGTGCTTGCGGTCCGTCCAGCGGAGGGGGCGATCGCGGGAGTCGAGGATGATACCCCAGTCGTCGATGCGCGCAGCGAACTCGGGAACTGAATCGTTCTCGTGGGCCGTTGGCCGGTCTTCGATATCGACATCTCGGACGCGAACCAAGTTCAGTTGCTGCAGCGACGCACCTGATCCGACAAATCCTTCGACGGTCTCGTTCGCCGGGTTGGCGAGGATTGCTTCCGGCGAATCGTACTGGAGCACCTTTGAGCGTTCGCCGAGGACGGCTATCTTATCGCCAAGCTTCACCGCTTCGGAGAAGTCGTGGGTCACAAAAACGATCGTCTTATGGAGTTCCGCCTGCAATTGAGTCAACTCATCCTGCAGGAGGCCACGGGTAATCGGATCAACGGCACCAAAGGGCTCGTCCATCAGCAGGACCGGTGGGTCGGCGGCGAGGGCGCGCGCCACCCCGACTCGCTGCTGCTGGCCGCCGGACAGCTGTCGCGGATAGCGTTCGGAAAATTGGCCCGCATCTAAACCAACCAGATCGAGCAACTCGTCGACCCGGTCCGCAATTTTCTTGCGATCCCATCTCAACAGCTTCGGAACGACGGCAATGTTTTGTGCCACCGTCATGTGGGGGAACAAGCCACCCTGCTGAATGGCGTATCCGATGCTCTGGCGAAGCTTGTTGGCATCGATAGACAAGGCGTCGCGACCGCCGATGGTGATGCGGCCACTGCTGGGCTCAATGAGGCGGTTGATCATTCGCATCGTCGTGGTCTTGCCGCTGCCAGACGGCCCGACCAAAACGACGAGCTCGCCTGCCGGAATGGTCAGCGAAATATCTTCGACAGCTGGCTTCTTTTGGCCCGGGTACACCTTGGAGACGTGCTCCAAGACGATTTCCGCACCTGAGACGGCACCGCTATTGGCTGTGTTGCTTTGGTTGTCACGGTTCTCGGTCAACGGATCCCTTTCGACGTCGTCACTCGACCGATCAGCACATACAGTGCATCGAGAAGAAGTGCGAGGATGACGATCAACACGGTGCCGGTCAGTGCTTGCGGAATAGCCGTTGGGCTACCGACGCGCGACAGGCCGGAGAAGATGAGGTTGCCTAGGCCGGGCCCTTTGGCGTAAGCGGCAATTGCGAGAATGCCCATCGCCATCTGAGTCGCGACGCGCATGCCGGTCAGGATTGATGGCCAGGCCAACACCAGCTCAACTCGAGTGAGCACGCGAATACGATTCATCCCGATACCTTTAGCGGCATCGGTAATGGCTGGGTCGACGGCACCCAAACCCACGATTGTGTTGCGCACAATAGGCAGTAGCGAATACAGCGTCAAGGCAATGACTGTGGGCGGAACACCCAATCCGACGATTGGAATTAGGAGTCCGAGGAGAGCGAACGATGGAACGGTCAAAATTGTGCTAGACAATGCCGTTGCGATCGCCGAACCTGCCGGGCTGCGATAAACGGCAATTCCGACTCCCACACCGATAACGGTCGCCAGCAGTATGCACTGAATCACCGCACTGACATGCAAGTAGGAATCAACCGCCAGTTGCGACTTGCGGCTCGATATGAAATCCCAGATTGCGTTCAGAACAAGTCCCCTCTTTTACTTTGCCACCGTAGCGCAGTTAGTGACGGTTTATCCGGCGTCAGGGGGAATTTGCAGGTCGCGTTGCGCGTACTGATCCGACAGTTCGGTGCAGAATGCGCGCGGCGAGCCTACAGAAGCGGACGGAAATTGCGGTCAGCGCTTCGCCAGTGGTCGCAGATGTCTACTCAATGGGAAGCGGTGTTGTGACAACACGTTGGCCCTAGCCTCGAAATTTCATCGGGGTGACGTCCTGGCCTGTGCGGTTTCGGATTGATGGTTGTGAGCTGATTGTGCCTGTCGGGTACGACAAGGCCGCCGATCGTCGGATACGTCCGGGTTCCACATCACCGGAAGAGCAGGTTCTTTCATCTCGTAAGGTCAGGGCTCGGCTACCGAGTCAGCCGGGTGCCGGGTAGGCGGCCAGCCGCTCGAGGCCGGCAGCGAGCAGACCACTCCACGGATGATGCCGGTCGTACCGAAGCCGGAGTCGGCGGGCGTGACGAGTCAGGCGGGCCGCGGTCGCAAACAGTCGCATGCGCAGCTTCTTGGGTTCCCACAGGCGCGCTGCGGTACCGGCCAAAGCCAGCATCTGGGTCCAGGCGAGCAGATCGCACGCCACCTCGACCACGGCGAGCCAGATCTGATTCTGCGCGAACCCTTTGAGTGGAAAGTTCGTCAGGCCAGTGTCTTTCGCGATCCTGATACGGTCTTCGCAGCGGGCCCTCCGCCGATGCCGGACCTCGAGATCGGCGAGCTGGCCGCCGGTGGTGTTGGTGGCGAACGCGATCAGGCGCCACCCATTGCGGTCGGTGATCCGCAGCTGGGCGCCCGGATGCGGCTTCTCACGGCGGACGATGACCCGCATCCCGGCCGGCCACCCCGAGAGGTCCAGGACTCCGGTCAGTTCGGCAACGTCAGCATTCTTGCGGGGTTCACCGTCCGGGTCGTAGGCCGGGGTCCACGCCTTCTTCGGCAACCGGTCGATGAGGTCACCGATCGTCTCGTTCAACGGAAACCCGACCGAATACGACAGGCGTCGGCGGGCGAGGAAATCGATGAAGTCGTGGGTGCCGCCGGCCGAGTCGGTGCGTATCAGGATCGACTTACCGAGCCGAGACCCGATGCCGGGAACCTGCTGAAGGATCTTCTGCGTCAACGTGATGTGGTCGGCGGCGGTGTTGGAACCGGCGTTGCCGGGCCGCAGGATCGCCGCAGCGGCCTCCCCGGTCCCGTCTGGCCCGTGGTCGATGAACGCCATCAACGGATGAAAACCGAAGCCCCGCTTATAGGTTGGCTTCGCCTGCTCCTTCTCCGAGTGGGCGGTCACCAACGTCGCATCGATGTCAATGATCAGCGGCTTCTTCGCCGACCGACCATGATCGGGAGCCTGATCGGCGGCCAGGGACCACACCCGCTGGCGGGCGGCGGCGCGAGCGGCCCGGATCGCGTTCACAGCCCGCTCGGGATCGGCGGCCAGGGTGGCGATCAGGCGTGAGACCGTCGGATCGGAGGCCACCAGACCGAACACGTCGGGACGACCGCGGACCATGCTGATGTCGGCCAGGCAGTCACCGCCGACGATCAGGCTCGTGGCCAAATCGAGGAGGATCTTCGCTGGATCGTGGGTCGCGAGGGGTTTGCGCCACGGCGCGAGCGCGGTCCGTAGCGCGTCGGTGAGGCCGGAGAGTTCGGCGGTACGGGTGGCCAGGACGGTGCCGCCGTGGGTGATGATGCCGCCGCCGTCGGCGGTGGCCTGAATCTGCGGGTAAAACACGGTAGAGTTCTTCACCAGAAAGGTGCTCCTTGCCCTGCTTGTGATTGTCGTTTCGCAACAACAATTATTGCAGCTCAGAGCACCTTTCTTCATGAAAACGGCAGGTCAGGCGAATTCAGCGATGAAAGCCCGAGGCTAGCTACGTTGTGAGCGGCTATGGCTGCACTCGACGGTGGCCCCTTCCGACTCCTGGAGTCGACTCCGAAAGGCATGACAGATGACCGACAAGTTCACCCTCGACGGCAAGGTTGCCATCGTCACCGGCGCGGGACGCGGCATTGGTGCCGGGATTGCGCTCGCCATGGCGACAGCAGGTGCCGACGTGGTGATTGCTGCGCGAAGTGCGGACCAGTTGGGTCACGTTGCCAGCCAAATCGAAGTTCTTGGCCGACGTGCCGCGGTGGTGTCCCTGAACTTGTTCAAGGATGACCCCGCCGTGCTGGTCGATACGGCAATCACCGAGTTCGGCGCGATCGACGTCGTGGTTAACAATGTCGGCGGTGCCATGCCGAAACCATTCTTGGAGACGAGCGTTCAGGAACTGTCGGGCGCTTTCGCATTCAACGTTGGCACCGCTCACGCGCTGAACCTCGCTGCGGTACCGAAGATGCTGGAGAATCCAAATGGCGGTTCCATCATCAACATCACCTCCTCTATCACCGCTCACCCCGGACGCGGATTCATCGCTTACGGCACAGTGAAGGCGGCATTGGCGCACTACACGCGAATGGCCGCGCAAGACCTGTCGCCGCGTATCCGTGTCAACGCCATCGCCCCCGGCACCACTGCGACGCCAGCGCTCGAGTACGTGGCGTCCAATGACGAGATCCGCAGCGAGATTGAGTCGCGTACTCCGATGCGACGCCTCGGCACTCCCGATGACATTGCGTCGGCCGCAGTGTTCCTTGCTGCCGACGCGTCGTCGTATATGACTGGCAAGACCCTCGAGGTTGATGGCGGGCTCGTGGCTGCTAGCTTCGTCGCGCCGATCCCCGACCTGTGATCGTTACTCAGACCCAAACCGAAGAGGAAAACCGATGACCGACAGTGCTGAACTTCTCGCCGACCTCCGTGCGATCGAGACCGTGAAATACCGCTACCTGCGGGCCGTTGATACCAAGGATTGGGTGGCGCTCGCCGATACCCTGACGGAGGACGTCGTGGCCTCCTACGGTTCCGAGGTTGGCGGCAAGGCGCTGAACTACGCCGACCGGGATTCGTTGATCGCCTTCCTTAGCAAAGCGATGGCACCGACGATGTCGACGGAACACCGCGTGAACCACCCGATCATTGAGATCGACGGCGATACGGCGACCGGTAGTTGGTATCTCCAGGATCGGGTGCTGATCCCCGACTACGACGTGCTGATTATTGGCGCTGCGTTCTACAGCGATACTTATCGCCGCACCGATGACGGTTGGCGAATCAGCGCAACCGGGTACGAGCGGACGTTTGAAGCCCGCGGAAAACTGTCGGCTGCGGGCCTTGTGGTGGAGCAGGGCCCGGCAATCGTTCGGAGCTAGTCCGGTACCTTCTGGGCCACGAAATGGGCCGGGTCGCCAACACCAACCTGTTGGCGACCCGGCCCATTTTCGATCTCCGGGGAACTACTTCAGAGAACTACTTTCGGGAACCTACTTCAGCGCATCGAGCTTGCCGAACTTCTCAGCCAGCAAGTAGTAGACAGCTAGGCGCGGGTTCGACTTGCCATCTTTCATCGTCGCCAAGACATCGGCGATGGCTTGATCGAGGGCTTCATCAGAATCGGTAAGGCCGAGCTTCTTCTTGAGGAAGTTCTCGCGGACGGTCGCGAGTTCTGCGGGGTCACTTGCCGAGACCAACGCGGCGTCGCGATTGCTCAGGACCAGACGGTACGTGGCCGCCAGCTTGTCGATGATCTCCACATCGGCGTGGGGTGCATATTCCAGAACAGTTTCACGGGCGTCGCTCATTCAGGGTCCTCCGATTTGGGTCTTCGTAAATCCTTGCAAGCGCACAGTATGCCTCGCTCCCGACATGTGCTGGTGTAAGCGGGCCCGCATGGTGCCAGATTGGCTTCGACGATCACACGCCAACTGCGAGTTGAGACGAAACTGGGAATTTATCGCACCGGATGCCTAGGCTGATTCTTGAACGAGAACTTGCTAGAGGAAACGGAGATGGTCGTGGTCGCAGTGGTTCCGGAGCGTCATCCAGAAAAGCCGCGTCGCCTTCCGGCGGGGATTGAGTTGGCCAGTCGACTACTGGGCATCGGCAAGCCGACCGGTGCCGAGTTCGCAAAGTTGGGCGAGCTACTCATGGCCGGCGATCCAATGATGGATGGCGTAGTTGACGAGATGGCGACTGCTGGAATGAACCAGACTCGGCCACTCTTCGAACAGGCGCTAACCGACGGAATCGACACCGTGGACGGCGCGCCCCGCAGATGGAAGCCTTCTTCCGGCACATCGAAGCGACTCCAGACTGGGTCGACGAAGGCCAACTGGCCCTCGCGGCCCAAGTGATGCAGAGCGGCGGTGCCGACGGCCTGTACATCGCGAGAGACGTAGCCTTGATGGGCGGCTACCAGTTCTCCGGTTTCAACCAGACGCTGCTGCGCACTGGCGCCCTCACCAAGGGTTCCAACAAGCGTTTCGCCGAAACCTCACGCTGGGCGCTCGACGTCATCAGTCCAGGTGGCCTCAAGGTTCGCGGTGCGGGCTATCGATCGACCATTCGAGTGCGTTTCATTCACTCAATGGTGCGCAAACACGTGGAATCGATGCCCGACTGGGACAACACCAGGTGGGGCTTGCCGATCAACCAGACCGACATGGCTGCGACCCTCGTCGGATCCCTGGTCGCGCCGTCAATCGGCGTCGTCGGCCTCGGCCTGGTGAATAACCCTCGCGAGTACCAGGCCATCGCGCACCTGACTCGCTACGTCGGTTGGCTGATCGGAGTTGACGAGGCCTATCAACCGCACAGTTTTCGCGACGCGGTCCGCATCCTTGCCCACACCTCCGCAGCTTTAGCGACACCTGACGAGACCTCAAGGGAACTCGCCGCGCCAATGGTCGACGACCCCGACCAGTGGCACTACGACTCGTTGGTGCAGTTACGTCGCAGGGTCGCGAAGTCACAGCACCTCGGCATTGCCCGTGCTTTCCTTGGCCGGAAGACGCTCGAGCACCTTGGCGTCAATAGTTCGGCGGTGCCCTGGTACCCGCCGCTGGTCTTCGGCCTCAACATCGCTCGCTCCGCTGCGGCCCAACTACCCGGTGGTCGCCGACGTGCTGCCGAGTCCGGTGCTGGACGCGCCGACTCCTTCCTTGCCACCATGACTCCGACACCGGTAGTGATCGGCGATTCGTCGGTAATTTCTCGGGTGGCGTAGCGAACGTCAGGCACCGATGTAGTTGGCCAGATGCTCGCCGGTCAGTGTCGACTTCGCGGTGACCAAGTCGCGCGGGGTGCCTTCGAACACCACACGACCGCCATCCTGTCCCGCACCCGGACCAATGTCGATAAGCCAGTCGGCGTGAGCCATCACTGCCTGGTGATGCTCGATCACGATCACCGATTTGCCCGCGTCGACGAGACGATCGAGGAGGCCAAGCAACTGTTCAACGTCGGCCAAGTGCAGGCCCGTAGTCGGTTCGTCGAGGACGTACACCGCTGCTTTGTCGGCCATTGCCGCGGCGAGTTTGATGCGCTGTCGTTCGCCTCCCGACAAAGTGGTGAGCGGTTGACCGATCGTCAGGTAACCCAGTCCGACGTCTGCCAGTCGACTGAGGATCTTGTGGGCGGCCGGAGTTCGCGCCTCCCCTTCCCCAAAGTACGTGAGCGCTTCGTCGACCGACATCGCGAGCACCTCGCTGATATCGCGGCCAGCGAGGTGATAGTGAAGAACCGCGGCGTCGAATCGCTTGCCGTCGCACACGTCGCAGGTTGTTGAGACGCCAGCCATGGTCGCCAGGTCCGTGTAGATAACGCCCGCGCCCTTGCAGTTGGGGCAAGCGCCGTCGGAGTTGGGACTAAACAGTGCCGGTTTGACGCCGTTGACTTTTGCGAAGGTCTTGCGGATCGGATCGAGCAAACCCGTGTAGGTTGCCGGGTTGCTGCGTCGAGATCCGCGGATCGCCGTCTGGTCAATCACCACGACGTCTGCGCTCGGCGGCATGGAGCCGTGGATCAATGAACTCTTTCCCGAACCGGCGACCCCGGTGATAACGGTGAGGGTGCCGAGTGGAACATCGACGTCGACGTCCTGCAGGTTGTTGGCGGTAGCGTTCCGGATTTCCAAGTGCGCCTTCGGCTTACGCACCGATTCCTTGAGTTGTGCCCGGTCGTCGAGGTGCCTGCCGGTGAGGGTGTCGGACTTCTTCAGCCCGTCCACGGTGCCTTCAAAACAGATCTCTCCGCCATGCGATCCAGCTCGCGGACCCAGATCGACGACATGATCGGCGATCGCGATTGTTTCTGGCTTGTGTTCCACTACGAGCACCGTGTTCCCCTTGTCGCGCAAGCGGAGCAGGAGGTTGTTCATGCGCGCAATGTCGTGCGGGTGCAGACCGACAGTCGGCTCGTCGAAAATATAGGTGATGTCGGTGAGCGCTGAGCCGAGGTGGCGAATCATCTTGGTTCGCTGGGCCTCACCTCCGGAAAGCGTTCCCGTCGGGCGTTCGAGCGACAGGTAGCCGAGGCCGATCTCCACAAAGGAGTCCAACGCACCGTGGAGTTTATCGAGCAAGGGCGCGACTATCGGATAGTCGAGGCTTTCCACCCACGCCGTGAGGTCAGTGATCTGCATGCGGCAGGCGTCAGCAATGCTGACACCACCAATGGTGGAGGTTCGTGCCGGTTCGGCCAGGCGCGTTCCGTCGCACTCCGGGCACGCGGCAGAAGTGACTGCGCGTTCGATGAACGCACGGATATGCGGTTGGACAGACTCAAGGTCTTTCGACAGCATGGATTTGCTGATCTTGGGGATCACGCCCTCGTAGGTGAGGTTGATGCCGTCGACTTTGATTTTGGTCGGTTCCCGATACAACAGATCGTCAAGCTCACGCTTGGTGAACGTGCCCACCGGTTTGTCCATGTCGAAATAGCCACTGCCACCATAGATCCGGCCGTACCAGCCGTCCATGCTGTAGCCCGGCACCTTCAGCGCACCGTCGGCCAACGATTTGCCTGCGTCGTAGATCTCGGTCAGGTCAATGTCGGAGACCGTCCCCATCCCCTCGCACCGGGGACACATGCCACCGAGGCGTTCAAATGTCTGCTTGACGGCTTTGGCGTCAGTTCCGCGCTCGACCTTGATGGCACCACTGCCCCGGACCGTTGGCATATTGAACGAATAGGCATTCGGTCCACCAATCTGCGGGGACGCGACTTTGCTGAACAGGATCCGCAGCATCGCATTGGCATCGGTGAGCGTGCCCACCGTTGAACGCGGGTTGCCGCCGATCCGTTCCTGATCGACGAGAATGGCGGTCGTAATGCCATCGAGGACATCCACATCGGGCCGCCCGAGCGACGGCATGAATCCTTGGACGAAAGCGCTGTAGGTTTCGTTGATGAGGCGCTGCGATTCCGCGGCGATGGTCCCGAACACCAGCGAACTCTTCCCGGATCCGGAAACCCCGGTAAAGACAGTCAGTCGACGCTTCGGCAGCTCGACGCTGACGTCTTTGAGATTGTTGACCCGGGCCCCCTGCACTCGGATTAGGTCATGACTGTCGGCGGCTGCGGATTCGATCGAAGACATGACAGCCATTCTTACTGAACGCTCGACCGGATGGGCGGAGACGCAATCACTTCCCCGGCTGAGAACGGCGATTTGTCGGAGAACGGGACTATAGTTCGGCCAGTTGGTGCTGAGGGCATACTCAGCCCACGGCACTATTCACAAGACGGGGGTGCGAGTGGACGAATCGCGCAAGACACGAGATTTTGCGCTGGTTATCGGCGTCATTGCGGCCCTGGTTGTTATCAACCTGCTGGCCCACTTTTCCGGACACTGGCCCGGTATGCTCGCGGTCCCACTCGGCGCAGTGATCCTGGCACTCGCCGCCCGAGCCAGCGGACTGTCGTGGGCCGATATGGGCGTCAGCCTCGCCGAATTGAAATACGGCTTCCGATGGTCGGCGATCGTCGTCGTCGCCGTGATCGTGATTGTGGCGATTGCCGTCGCCATCCCCTACACCAGGCAGTTCTTCCTCAACGACCGATATGCCTCGGCGCGCGGCGCCATGATGGCCGCGTTTGTCTGGATCCCGCTGCAAACGGTACTCCCTGAAGAACTCCTGTTCCGCGGCGTGCTGCAGGGCTCGTTGCGACGCGTGCTGAGCCGTCGTCTCACCATCGCCGCGGCGGCCGGCTTGTTCGGAATCTGGCACATCGCTTCGTCGTTGGGCCTGTCGGCGGGCAACGCCGGGGTCACCGGTGCGATTGGCGGTGGTATCGGCGCGGCGATTGCGGGCGTGCTTGGCGCCGTCGTCGCGACGACGGTCGCTGGTGCCATCTTGAGTTGGCTACGCTTCCGTACTGCCAACCTGCTTGCACCGATCGTGATGCATTGGAGCCTAAACGCGTCCGGTGCGCTCGGCGCTGCGATCGCCTGGAACCTGGCCTAGCTGTACTTCTTCGTGACGTTGTGAAAGCGTTGTGCCGGTGTGAGGCCACCGATGCCGGTGTGGGGTCGGTGATGATCGTAGTGATGTAGCCATGCTGTGTACGCGAGCTCGCGTTCGTGTTCGTTTTGATAGCGGGCGGCGTAGGCCCATTCGGTAGCAAGAGTCCGGTTGAACCGTTCTACTTTGCCGTTGGTTTGGGGTCGGTAGGGCCTGGTACGTCGGTGTTTCACCTTCGGTCCGAGTGCCTCAGCGAAGGACTTTGATCGGTAGCAAGCGCCGTTATCGGTCATGACGGCCCGAACGGTGATGCCTAGTGAGGCAAAGTAGGCGTTGACACGTTTCCAGAAGGCGGCCGCGGTCTCTTTACGTTCGTCGTCGAGGATCTCTGAGTACGCCACACGAGAGAAGTCGTCGACGGCGTGGTGAAGGTAGCGGTAGCCGCGAGCCGATGATGCTCCTTTGCGTCCGGCTTTTTCTCGGGCGACAGCAGATCGACGATCTTCTGGCGAGCCTCGCCCGTGGGTACGCCACCCGCCTCCATCAGGGATCTTGCCCTGCTTTTTGATGTCGATGTGTACGAGGTCGCCGGGGGCCTTCATCTGGTAACGGACTGTCTTTGGCCGGCGCACTGGCAGTCCGGTGGCTTGGTCGAGCGCCGATAGCAGCGGCATGCGGTAGCGCTTGAGGATGTGTTCGACCGTCGATCGGGCTATGCCTAGGTGGTAGCCGATGCGGTGCGGACCCCATTGACGGGAGAACCGCAGGGCGATAATTCGCCGTTCGGTTCGCTTGTCTGTTTGTCTCGGTGAGGAATGCGGCCGTGAGCTTCGGTCAGTGAGTTCTTCGCCAGCCCGGTAACGGTCGGCCCATGTTTTGGCTGTTGTTGGGGAGCATTGAAAACGTTCTGCGGCACGTCGAAGTGACCATCCTTGATCGACGATCAGGGAAGCAAGCCGGCGGCGGCCCTCAGCGGTGAGAAATGCGTTAGCGTGTGTCACGAAGACCTCCGGGTGTTGATGGTGAGTGTGGTAACCCAACATCCTGCCCGGAGGTCTTCGCCTACATCAGGTGTTCACAACGTCCCGAGGAATTACACCTAGCGCGACCGTGAGGGTGTGCAGGTTACGTGGCCTGTCCGGTAACCACGCGCAGACCCAGGATGGCCTTTTCAACCTCGGCCTGGCTGCGGCTGTCGCCGATCGGGCTGGCACCGAAAGCGAAGGTCATCGGTGATGAATCGATGACGACAGCGATGATGTCGTCACCCTGCACATCCGATCCGCCTCGGGCGACCCGAATCTGCGCCTTCATGAGGGTGTACTTGATCGACGAATTTTCAATCACATTGCTGCGAGTTTCACCGATCGTCGGTGCAGACGGCGAACTTGGCGCATAGCCGGGGTTCGTTTGCAGGCACTCGATGAACTTCCGGACGGTCGCTTCGGTATTGCCGCTGAAGTTCGACGGGAGCGTTCCGACCGTCACCTGAGCCATCCACGAACTATCCGGATTGGGCCGTGGTGCGACAACCCCGCTTGCCCGTGCCGCGAACGGGACGCGTGACCGCCCGTCGTCGGCTACCCAGCCGGGGCTCTTCGGCAACTCGTCGGACGGGATAGAGATCGGTGGGACGGCCACCGTCGTCGCCGAAACCCCTTGCGTGTCTGTGCCGACCGTGCATGCGGTGGGTACGCCCGCCACCACTTGCGGATCGCTACCAACGCTGGTCGACGGCGGAGATGTCGGAGCTGACGTGTCGCTAGTTGACGGGCTGGCGCTGGTGGCCACCGAAGAATCTGAAGCGTTTTTCGGCTTGTCAATGGAACGGAATAGGAAGGTGCCACCAACTGCCAGTGCAGCTACCAGAGCCAGAATGCCGAGCGCGATGAGAACCTTCTTCGATCCACTGCCCCCACTGGATGGTTGCGGAGAAGGTTGGGCACCGTAGGGCTGTTGTGGACCGAATCCGTACGGACCGGAATTCGGCGGACCCTGGTTAAACGGCGGTTGATTGAACGGCGGCTGGTTCGACGGACCTTGGCTCGGCGGGGCACCGTAGGTGGCGGCGGGTGAAGGCGGTGCCTGCGGCGTGCCGGAAGCCGGCGCAGCGTACGGGTTCTGCGGCTGCTGGGCCGGGCCCTGCGGCATCGGGTTCGGGTTAGCCAGGTTGGGCTGGCCAACATTGGGTTGACCGGAGCTTGGGGGAACCTGATTTCGGGGGTCCGACTGCGGGAGAGGCTGCGACGTTGGCTGCGGCGGGATCGGGGTGCCGCTGATCATCGTGGGCGCGTAAGCCGCACGCTGGCCGGGCTCAGCGCGGCGTGGACTGAAACCTGGCTTGGTCAGGGCGCCAGCAAGGTCTGAGGCAAAGTCGGCACACGTGCGATAACGCCTCGCGGGGTCCTTCTCCATGGCGCGCGCTATCACAGTGTCGACGGTCGGTGCGAGGGTCGGCAAGATGGCCGTCACACTCGGAGCCGGTGCCGAAAGGTGGGCACTGATAATGTCGGTGGGTTTGGGCAACGGGAACGGCGCGCGCCCGGTCAAGAGTCGAAATGCGGTGCACGCCAGTGCATATTGGTCAGTTCCGCCGTCGAGTTTCTCGCCCCGCAGCTGTTCCGGCGAGCTGTATTGAATCGAGCCAACCGTCAGGTTGGCAGCGGTGAGTGCGGTGTCATTGTCGATCGTGCGCGCGATACCGAAGTCGGTGAGGTAGATCTTGCGGCGCGACGTCGACGAATCGTCGACCAGAATGTTCGCTGGCTTCACATCACGGTGCAGCATGCCGTGCTCGTGTGCGTAGTCGAGTGCGTCGCCGACTGCCGACACGATCTGGATCACGGCTTCCGAAGTCATGGCACCAGAGGCATGCAGCAACTGATCGCAGTCCGAGCCCGGGATGTACTTCATCGCGATCCACAACTGACCATTGAACTCGCCGCGGTCGTACACGCTCACGATGCTGGGGTGGTCGAGTTGGGCGGCGAGATCGGCCTCGCGCGTGAAGCGGGCCCGGTAGGTCGGGTCGTCCGTCAGCTCAGTAGGAAGCACCTTGAGGGCGTCTTCGCGGGGCAGGCGTGGATGGGCAGCCAGGTACACCTCGCCCATTCCCCCAGCGCCCAGCTGCCGCACTATCCGATAGTTCGCAAAATTCTGCCCCGCGCTCAACATTGCTACAGCCTAAATCATGGAGCCCTACTTGGCGTTCGAGTGATCGACCCCGTAGTGATCGACCCCGTAATGATCGCCCCTGGTGGTGATCGGCCCTGGTGCGGAGTGCATATCTTCCGAATGCTTGCCCGCCTGATGCTGCGAGGTCAGGAGATTTAGAATGGCTGGTACCAGAAGCGCGGCGATCAGGCCGACCAGGAGGCCAGCCGTCACGTCCGTCGCCCAGTGCATACCCAGGTATACGCGTGAGGCAGCGACGCTGGCCGCGACGACGATTGCGACGACGATTGCGACGGCGATTGCGACAACCGCGCGACCGCGATGTTGGTCTTGTCGGCGAGCTTGGATGCTCGCTCGGGGCAGGAGTACCACCGCCAGGCCGAAAGCCAAGGCTGCGGCACCGGTGGTGTGACCCGATGGGAAAGAGCCTGCTAGCTCATGGGCTTCCAATTGCCACGACAACGGGGGCCGCGTGCGGTGAACCAGGATTTTCAGCACCTCCGTGAGCGTATCGGCAGCCGCAACCGTCAACACCAGCGCCAGGCCACGTGCTGTCGTCCTGTCGCGCCGCCACAGTAGGCCGCCGACGGCCAGAGCAATAAGAATCGAGGCGATCGGGCTCATCACCGTGGAAACAAACTCGGCAACGGTCGTTACGCCCGCGGACCGGTGTGTCAGCATCCATGACGTCACCGACTCATCCCATCCGGTGGGCCCGTTCACCGATAGCACGTTAACGCTCAGCGCGACGAGGGCCATCAGCAACAGAGAGCTGGCGACCAGTGGTTTGACCGCTGTCGCAGTCGGAACTTGGGGCATGCGTCAACGCTAAGAACTTCTCGCTTGGGAAACCCTGAGATGTGTGCACCCCACCGGGAAGAGAGCTTCGCCGGTACTCGCACATTGGGCCTTTTCAGCGACTACCTTTGGACGTTGATTGGCATGGCACCGCTTGGAGCCAACATTCCAACGAGAGGCGTCATGGCGAGGATCAACACCGCAGCCGGTCCGATAGATGCGGACCAACTGGGGACGGTGCTCTCACACGAACACATCTTTGTGCTCAACGAGGACTACCGGATCAACTTCCTTACCGACTGGGACGAAGCGGCCCGAGTCGACGAAGCCGTTGCCACGCTCACCGAGTTGAAGGCGGCGGGTGTCGATACGCTCATGGACGTCTCCGTTGCGGGGTTGGGGCGCAATGTAGAACGCATCGCCAAGGTCGCCGAGCGCGTCGAGCTCAATATCGTTGTCGCGACGGGACTGTTTACCTTTCACGATCTGCCTTTTCAGTTTCACTACACGGGGCCGGGCCTGGGTTACGACGACCTGCCGGATCCCCTCGATGCCGCTTTCATCCGCGACCTCACCGAGGGTGTCGGCGACACCGGCATTAAAGCGGGCTTCCTGTTCTGTGCCATTGAGGCTGAGGGACTCAGTTCCGGCGTGGAGCGAGTAATGCGGTCGGTCGGACGCGCCGCAGTCCAGACCGGGGCCCCCGTGGTGGTCCACACCAATCCGCACACGCAGTCCGGACTGATCGCGCAACGCGTCCTCGCCGAGGAAGGTGTTGATCTCACCCGGGTTCAGATTGCCCACAGCGGTGATACCACCGACCTCGACTACTTGATGCGACTCGCCGACGCTGGCTCGATCCTCGGGATGGACCGATTCGGGTTGGATGTGCTGCTCCCCTATTCAGACCGGCTTCGCACGGTGCGGGAGTTGGTTGAGCGCGGCTACGCAGATCGAATGGTGCTGTCTCAGGATTCGTCCTCGTTTAGCGATTGGTTCGACGTCGCCAAGCGGCAAGAGTACGTGCCGGATTGGGACTACTTCCAGATCACGAAACGAGTGATTCCCGACCTGTTGTCGGAGGGGGTGGATCAGCGCGCGATCGACATCATGACCCGCGACGTTCCGCGCCGTTTTCTGTCGTCGGGTGCGGCGCAAGCGGGGGTCGAGACGGAGGTCGGTGCGGCCGACCCGGCAGCCATTCGATCTATTTCGATGAAAAATTCCTAATTATCTGGACTTGGTACAGAAAAGTAGTACGATGTAGTCATGGCCACCGATTACACTTCCAAGATTCGCGAAGCCGGAATGCGCGTCACCCGGCCTCGACTTGCGGTGCTGGCGGCCCTCGACACGCACCCGCACGCCGAAACCGACACGGTGTTGGCTGCTGTGCGTGAAGAACTTCCCGGCGTTTCTCGTCAGGCCGTCTACGACGTCCTGCACGCTCTCAGTGATGCCGGGCTCATCCGACGGATCCAGCCGTCGGGCCACGTGTCCCTCTATGAGACACGGGTGTTGGACAACCACCACCATCTCGTTTGCCGAGTATGCGGCGATGTCCAAGATGTTGACTGCGCTGTTGGCGAAGCGCCATGCCTGCAGGCGGCGTCCGACCACGGATTCACGATCGACGAAGCCGAGGTCATCTACTGGGGCGTGTGCCCCGCTTGCGCTGCAGTCGACGACACCACGCGTGAACCGGAGGACCCCGGCCCCGCGAACAGTTCAATCCGCGATCGAAATCCGTAGACAAACCCCCTGCGAAGTTTCATTACCGAAAGGAACTGCAGTGTCCGAATCTCAGCCCGAACCCACCCAGTGCCCCGTGACCGGTGGCATGGCCGCACCGTCCGAAGGCGGCGGAAACCGTGACTGGTGGCCCAAACAACTCAACCTCAAACTCCTCGCCGAAAACCCCGCCGAGGGCGACCCGATGGGTGCCGACTTCGACTACGCGAAGGAGTTCGCGTCACTCGATCTCGTTGCCGTCCGTCGTGACCTCGAGAACCTCATGCACGACTCGAAGTCGTGGTGGCCCGCCGACTACGGGCACTACGGTCCACTGTTTATCCGTATGGCCTGGCACGCTGCCGGAACCTACCGTGTCGCTGACGGCCGCGGCGGAGCCGGTCACGGCATGCAGCGGTTCGCGCCGCTCAACAGCTGGCCAGACAACGCAGGACTCGACAAGGCTCGTCGTCTGCTGTGGCCCATCAAGAAGAAGTACGGCAGCAAGCTGTCGTGGGGCGACCTCATTATTTTCGCCGGCAACGTTGCTCTCGAATCGATGGGCTTCAAGACCTTTGGTTTCGGCGGTGGTCGTATCGACAAGTGGGAGCCCGAGGAGATCTACTGGGGTCCAGAAACCACCTGGCTCGACGACGAGCGCTACACCGGTGACCGCGACCTTGAGAATCCGCTCGCTGCAGTGCAGATGGGTTTGATTTACGTCAATCCCGAGGGTCCGAACGGAAACCCGGATCCGCTGAAGGCGGCTATCGACATTCGCGAAACCTTTGCGCGCATGGCCATGGATGACGAAGAGACCGTCGCCCTGATCGCCGGCGGTCACACCTTCGGCAAGACCCACGGCGCCGGACCGGCCGACAACGTCGGCCCCGAGCCGGAAGCCGCACCGCTCGAGAACATGGGAATCGGCTGGAAGAGCTCGTACGGCACCGGTTCCGGCGCCGACGCCATCAGTTCCGGCATCGAGGGCGCATGGAACAGCACCCCTGTCACCTGGGACAACAACTTCTTCTGGACGTTGTTTGGCTACGAGTGGGAAACCTACACCGGACCCGCTGGCGCTACCCAGTGGCGCCCAAAGGACAACGCTGGGTCCACGAGTGTTCCCGACCCGCAGGATCCCGAGCAGCGTCACCAGCCGATGATGCTGACAACGGATATTGCACTCCGCGAAGACCCGATCTACGGCAAGATTTCGCGACGGTTCCTTGAGAACCCGAATGAATTCGCCGATGCCTTCGCTCGCGCATGGTTCAAGCTGACCCACCGCGACATGGGCCCTCTCTCCCGTTACCTCGGCAACGAGATTCCCAGCGAGACGCTGGTTTGGCAGGACCCGGTACCTGCGGCGACCTACGAAGCGATCGACGAGAGTGACGCTGCCGCGCTCAAGCAGCAAATCCTGGATTCGGGTCTCAGCGTCGCCCAGTTGGTGAAGACTGCGTGGGCGTCGGCGGCGTCGTACCGTAACAGCGACAAGCGCGGTGGTGCCAATGGTGGACGTGTTCGCCTGGAGCCACAACGCAACTGGACGGTCAATGAGCCCGCCGAACTCGACAAGGCGCTCACCGTGCTCGAGGGCGTGGCCGAGGCATTCAACTCCGAGTCGGGCACCAAGAAGGTCTCCGTGGCCGACGTGATCGTGCTCGGCGGCGCTGCGGCGGTCGAAAAGGCTGCCGCCGCGGCGGGCCACAAGGTCACGGTCCCCGTTTCACTTGGCCGTACCGACGCCTCGCAGGATGAGACGGACGTGGAGTCCTTCATCGTTATGGAGCCCCGCTGGGACGGATTCCGCAACTACCTGGCTGCGGATGCCCCGATCCCGGCCGAGTACCTGCTCGTCGACCGGGCACAGCTGCTAGGGGTCACCGGCCCGCAGATGACGGCACTCGTCGGCGGCCTACGTGTTCTCGGTGCCAACTACGGAGGGTCGCAGCACGGCGTGCTGACCGACCGTCCGGAGACGCTGTCGAACGACTTCTTCGTCAACCTCCTCGATATGGAAACCGAATGGACCGAGGCGGGCGACGGCACCTACGTCGGCAGCGACCTCGCATCCGGTGACCGCAAATGGACGGCAACTCGCGCCGACCTCGTCTTTGGTGCCAACGCGCAGTTGCGTGCTCTCGCCGAGGTGTACGGATCCGACGACGCCAGCGCCAAGTTCGTCGACGACTTCGTCGCTGCTTGGGTCCGGGTCATGGATGCCGACAGGTTCGATCTGCGCGGCTAATCACCACGCAGCGGCCCTCAGGCGGGAACCGCAAAACGAGCAAAGCCTCGCCGGAAAATACTTCCGGCGAGGCTTTGCTCGTTAGGCTCGGGGAATGAAACTCGGTCTGCAACTTGGCTATTGGAGCGCACAGCCGCCCACAAATCACCGCGAGCTCGTCGAAGCCGCCGAACGATCGGGCTTCGACTCGGTCTTTACCGCAGAAGCGTGGGGATCAGACGCCTACACGCCCCTGTCTTGGTACGGCAGCCAAACCCAGCGGCTCCAATTGGGGACCTCGGTCCTACAACTCTCTGCGCGCACCCCTACCGCGTGCGCCATGGCGGCACAAACACTCGATCACCTGTCCGGCGGAAGGCACATCGTCGGTCTCGGTGTGTCCGGGCCGCAGGTCGTCGAAGGCTGGTACGGGCAGTCGTTCGGCAAGCCATTGGCCCGCACGCGCGAATACATCGACATCATGCGCCAGGTGTGGGCGCGTGAAGCCCCCGTCACAAACGCTGGCCCGCACTACCCACTCCCGCTCGCTGGCGAAGGCTCCACGGGATTGGGAAAGCCTCTCAAATCGATCGTGCATCCCCTGCGATCCGACATTCCCGTGTATCTCGGTGCCGAGGGCCCGAAAAACATTGCCCTCGCGGCCGAGATTGCCGACGGATGGCTGCCGCTCTTCTTTACCCCGCGGATGGCGGACGAGTACAACGGTTGGCTTGATGAAGGCTTCGCACGTCCCGGAGCGCGCAACACTCGTGAGACCTTCGAAATCGCGGCGGTCGCGCAAATTGTCCTCACTGAGGATCGCGACGCCGCCTACGCCGCAATCAAGCCTTTCCTCGCGCTCTACATGGGTGGCATGGGTAGCGAGGACACCAACTTCCACGCCGAGGTGTACCGCCGGATGGGTTACGGCGACGTGGTTGACGAGGTCACCGCATTGTTTCGCAGTGACCGCAAGGCGGAAGCGGCCGCGATCATCCCCGATGCGGTCGTTGACGATTCGGCAATTGTCGGCGATGAGTCCCACGTTCGCGAACAGATCAAAGTGTGGGAGAAGGCTGGCGTGACGACCATGTTGGTGTCGGCGGGCACAGTCCAGGAGGTAGAGAGACTAGCGTCACTTATCTAGGCCGCGTTAGGTGAACGCCGGTTGGATTAGGTTAACAAAAGGTGAACCACGACCCAATGGAACTTGACATCACCTTGCCGCTAGGTTACAAATGAATGGACTGCAACTGACGGAGGAGGACTCCACCATGCACACCAGCACCAGTCCGACTTTTGTATCCAGGATCCGCGATCTCGCTCACCGAATTGCTGTCCGGATGGACCAGAGCGCTAACGAACGCCTGAGCATGCAACTTGGCAACATGCCGGTAGCTGTACTCGGCGCCGCTTAGCTGCTCGGCACTAACGACAACAGCAGGTCCCCGACGGAAACCCGTCGGGGACCTGCTGTTTCTTCGGTGGGACGTTGTTATCGGTAGGGGCGCGGCACCGCGCTCGTGAGGTGCCAGGAACCGCATTTGCACTCGTACGAACGAAGCGATGGGCGATCCCGCGACTGCCTGGCAATAGCGAGGATGGCGCCGGTGACCGCAGCAAGGGTCGGGTAGGCGATCTTCTCCGGTGTCGGACACTCAAATTGCACCGCAGGCACCACGCGTTCACGTTTGCGTGACCGTGACGAGTTCGCCGAGGTCCTGGCCTCCACACGCCGGTAGTAAGCCTCGAGATCGTCGTCGTCGAATGGCATGCGCGGATCAGACGGGTTCGTCGTACCGCGGCACCACGCGGAACACCTGAAGGCCCTTCGGCACGCCCTTCGCCTTGAAGCGCTTGCGGCGTACCACGTACTCATCGGCGTTGACCTCATCGAGCGCGGCCTGGCTCGCGTAGACCTGGCCACCGCCTGCTGCATCGCACACGCGAGCCGCAATATTGACGTCAACACCGAGAAAGTCGCCGCCCACCGCGCGCGGCATTCCGGAGTGCAGGCCAGCCCGCAGGGCGGGCCGGAAATCGCCGACGACAATTGCGCTCACGGCACCAACGGACTCGTGGGCGGCCGCGATCGCATCGCTGGCATCGACGAATACCGCCATGGTCCCGTCGCCGATGGTCTTGACTACCTGGCCACCGTGCGACTGGATTACTTGCTCGTGGACGTCGTTCACTTGTTCCAGCAACTCCAGAACTTGGTCGTCCCCCGCTCGCAATGCCCACGTGGAGAACCCGACGAGGTCGGTGAAAAGGATGGTTGCTGCGACGGGGCCGGTGGGGTTGGGTTGCCGACGTTCGACGAGCGATTGCCACACCACAACCGCGCCTAAACCGAGTTCGCGAATGGCGCTGGGGCGGTCGGGCCGAACGTCTACGAGCAGTCGTGCCACGCGGTCGGAAGTGCGATCGCCCGGTGGCAGAATCCCTTCGAACGGCGCGAGTCGGAGCGCCAGATGGGCGGCACGAATGGCGGTTGAGCTTTCGTCGGTGCGGGCGAGGAGCTCTCCGGCCCGCGCCAGTGCCCGACCGGACCCGCTGTCGGGTGCGGCGGCGTCAGCCTCGCGTTCGTCGTTCACGATGTCTAATCCTACTGCCGAGTACCGACAGTCGTCCGCACTCGGACTGTGGGTCAGCTAACGCAAGCGTTCGGCTTCGCGAGCCAACCGCAGCAGTTCCTCGGTGAGTTCGGCCAGGGCTTCCCTGTCTGCCTGCTCTCCCAACGCGGTGGCGAGGTCTTCGGCAGCGCAGCGCAGGGCAAACATCCGGTCGCCGAGTTCGGCCGCTTCGGTCGGGCTCAAAATAATGGCGTCGGCGGGAATAGAAGTACCCTCAACCAGCGTTCTTTGTTCGTAGGCGCGCTGCCTGCATGACCGTTTGCAGTACTTGCGCCTACGTCCACGCTCCGAATCCACCATCTCGCGTCCACACCAAGCGCACGCGTACGGCCGCCGACGAAGACCTGGCTGGCCTGCAGCTTCCGGGGGCGGCGATGCGGTGGTCGGAGATTGAGACACATAGTGACGGTACCGCGGAACGCGGCCTGCGGCCCAGACCGCGTAGAATGGCACCGATCACCCGACATTGACGACCCCGACACCAGACCGATTGAGAGGAAGACTTCATGGCAGATCGAGTCCTGCGTGGCAGCCGGCTCGGAGCGGTGAGCTACGAGACCGACCGCGACCACGATCTCGCGCCGCGTCGCCTCGTCCAGTACCGCACCGACAACGGCGAAATCTTCGACATTCCGTTCGCAGACGAAGCTGAAATCCCCGGTACCTGGCCGTGCAAGAACGGTATGGAAGGCAAGCTCCTCGAAGGTGCTGCCCCCGAGGAAAAGAAGGGCAAGCCGCCGCGCACCCACTGGGACATGCTCCTGGAGCGTCGCTCGGAAGCTGAACTAGAAGTACTGCTTACCGAACGCTTAGACCTGCTGAAGCAGCGTCGTCGCGGCGGAACCGCATAAGCAAACACAAGGAAGGGCCCCGGGAATCACAGACTCCCGGGGCCCTTCCCCATCTCTCTCCGCGTCCGTTCTCGCATGATGCGTTGATTCCCGCACTATGTCAGACATAGTGCGGGAATCAACGCATCATGCGAGAACACGGAAACGGGGTGTGCGGGGTGGGTGCTACTTCTTGCCGCGGAGGCGGTCGAGGCGGCCTTGGATGCCCCAGCGGGCGACGTTGATGAAGGATTCGGCGATGACGCCGCCGTCCATCTTCGACTCGCCGATCTCGCGTTCAGTGAAGGTGATCGGGACTTCGAGAATCGTGAAGCCATTCTGCAACGACCGCCATGCGAGGTCGATCTGGAAACAGTAGCCAGCCGACTCGACTTCGTTGAGACCGATCTTCTCGAGCACTTCGCGTCGGAAGGCGCGGTAACCGGCGGTGATGTCCTTGACCTTGGCGCCGAGGGCCAAACGAGCGTAGGTGTTCGCGCCCTTCGATAGCACTTCGCGGCGCTTCGGCCAGTTGACGAGTTCCCCGCCCGGAACGTAGCGCGACCCAATGACGAGATCGGCCCCGGAGTTAATGCCGTCGAAAAGTCGATGCAACTGCTCGGGCGCATGAGAGCCGTCGGCATCCATCTCGACAATCACGGCGTAGTCGCGATCGAGTCCCCAGGCGAAACCGGCTAGATAGGCCTTGCCGAGGCCGTCTTTGGCCGTCCGATGCATCACATGGATGCGCCCTGCAGCGTCATCGGCGGCAAGCCGGTCAGCGATATCGCCTGTACCGTCCGGACTTGAGTCGTCGACGACCAGAACGTGAACGCCCGTCTGCGACGACAGCAGTCGCTCGACGATGAGTGGCAGGTTGTCGCGTTCGTTGAACGTCGGAATGACGACGAGTGCGTTCTCACCGTTCGATCCAACGATGCGCGATTCAGGTTGCCTGCTGGCCATCGTGCTCCTTTGTCGTGGCCGATCCCCTCCGACCGGCTAACACATCGAGGCTAGTGCGTCCACGCAGCGCGTACAAAAATGCGACCGCGGTTAAGAGGACCACAAAGCGTTGTGGCCAAGGTCCAAATCGGACTGCGAGCGTGGTTCCGGTCCGCAACTGCATCTTCTCCTGCAGCAGGTCGGGGGTAAAAATCCCGCTGCTTGAGATCAGCGAGCCGTCTGGCGCCACCATCGCGCTAACGCCACTCGTGGCCGCCACGACGACGCTGCGCCCAGTCTCGACGGCTCGCACCTGAGACATCGCCAATTGTTGATAGGACATGTTGGTCCGACCGAACGTCGCATTGTTGGTTGGGACAAACAGGAACTGCGCACCTTCACGGACGGACTGTTGGGCGGCGCGATCGAACGCGACCTCCCAGCACGTCGCCACTCCCATCTCGACGTCTCCCTGTTCGGTGGGGACGTCAAGGACCGCGGGCCCAGTACCGGGTTGGAAGTCGCCAGCACGGTCGGCGTAGGACGAAAACAGGCGGAAGAAGCTCCGCCATGGCAGGTACTCACCGAACGGTTGGACGATGTGCTTGTCGTAGCGCCCGGACGGTTCGGCGTCGGCGTATCCGTCGCGTGCGCTCCACAGCAGCACTGAGTTGGTGGGGCCGTCGGGCCCGGGAATCCAGGTACCGAAAGCAATGGGAGCACCGACGGCGGTGACTGCGGCGCGAATACTCGCGGCAGCGTCCGGGTAGACGGTTGGCGGCACGTCGGCAGCATTCTCCGGCCATAGGACCAGGTCCGGCTTAGTCCGGCTACCGTTGTTGACCTGCTCGGCCAGCCGGAGCGTTTCCCGCGTGTGATTGTCGAGGACGGCACGCCGCTGGGCATTGAAGTCCAGGCCCAGTCGAGGCACATTGCCTTGTACCGCGACGACGTCCAACTCCCCCGACTTCGAGGTCAGTGGACTGCCGGTAACAGCGAGAACGGCACCGAGGCCCAACGGCACGACTACCGCGGCCACGGCGACTAGCGCGGTCCCATTCCGGACAACGCTGGACCGGTCGTCAAGGAGGCGAATGATCAGGGCGACGGCCGCGGCGCCAGTGAGTGCCACGGCGAACGCCACACCCGGAACGCCGATCACCGATGTCAACGGAAGGTACCAGCCCTCGACTTGCCCAAACGCCGTCCGACCCCACGGAAATCCGCCAAACGGGAACGCCGAGCGAATCGTCTCGACACTCACCCAACTGAGTGCGAACCAGACCGGGCGGAATCGCAGTCGCATGGTGACTGCGGCGAGGGCGCCAAATAGGGCCAGGTAACCCGCCATGACGGCCGACAGCGCGATCCAGGGAACTGGTCCCACGTACTCCCCTACCCACGGGATCAGGAGCAGGAAGAAGGCGAGGCCGTAACTGAAGCCGGAGCCAGCACAGCTTCGGACGGACGGTTTGCCGACCGCCATCGTCGCGTACAGCAGCCCCAACGAAATTGGCGCTAACCACCACGTGTGGTGAAACGGTGGGAACGTCAGGTACATCAGGCCGCCCGCGACCGCGGCGACCACAACCCGATGCCACCATCGAATGCTGTCGGTCACGCGCGGGAAAAGATCTGTTGCCCGTTTGCGACGGTTTGTACGCATTCGGGGAGACGGGCATCTTCGTCGACTGCCGGTAGTGCGGGCACCCGCGAACGTGGATCGGTGGACCATCGCTGAACGTTCTCGGTCGATGCTGCGACGACGAGTTCATCGACATCCCACACCGCATAGTGTGCTGGTGCGCCGGGGACGAGGGTGCCGGTGAGGCCGTCGTTAATGCCTGCGGCGCGCCAGCCACCGCGGGTGGACGCAGCGAAGGCGGCACGGGGAGATATCGAGTTCTCCTCGGTCCGGTGATGCGCTGCGGCGCGGATCGTGGCCCAGGGATCAATGTCGCATACTGGTGAATCGCTGGAAAGTGAGAGTCCCACACCAGCTTTCGCTAGCATCGCGAAATTGTTCAGGCTGGTACGACGATCGCCGAGGCGGGCCGCATACAGGTCGTCGGGTCCGCCCCAGGCTGCATCGAACAGCGGTTGCATGCTGGCGACGGCACCGCAGCGAGCGAACAGTTCGGCTTGTTCCTGCGTCACCATTTCGGCGTGTTCGAGGCGATGGGCGCAACTCGCCAACGCTGGGGTGCCGAGTTCTTCGGCGAGGATTGTCAGTGCGGTCGCAACAGCTCCGGCAGCGGCGTCGCCGATCATGTGGAATCCGGCCTGAACGCGGAGTTGGGTGGTGGCTCGGAGGTGGTCGAGGATCACTTGCTCGCTCAGGTAGCTGATCCCGCTGGCGGCCGCGTCCGCGTAGGGCTCGGTGAGCCACGCGGTGCGCGAGCCGAGGGCACCGTCAACGAAGAGGTCGCCGCCGAGCGCATCGGCACCGGTACGCTCCAAGATCGCCTTCACTTCGTCAGTCGACGACGCGGCTTCACCCCAGTACCGACGAACACTAACCCCGTGATTGAGGTCGGCGATAGCGCGGAAGTCGTCGAGGCCGCCAATATCGGGGCCGCCGTTCTCGTGAACGGCAACCACGCCCCGCGAGGCGGCGTAATCGAGGGCCCGCAGTCGGGCGCGCTGCCGGATGGCCGGGCTCATGAGGTTGCGGGCCGTGGATCGGACGCGATGGTGTGCGTCGGCCACGAGGGGCTGCTCAGCGGAGAATCCGTTCTCCGCTTGCAGATCGGGCACCATTCGCCGCAGCGCGCTCGAGGCCGCCGCAGAGTGTTCGTCGATCCGTGCCAGGTAGACGGGACGGTCGCCAGCGATGGCGTCGAGATCGGAGGTAGTTGGGGGCTGGTCTTGGCCAGCATCACCGGTCCAGGCTGAGGCATCCCATCCCAGGCCCCAGACGAGGTCGTCGTCGTGCGTGGCGAGGTATTTTGCGAGCTGCTGGAGGCAGTCAGCGCGGTTGGTAGCACCAGACAGATTGAGTCCGCCGAGGGCGATGCCGGTGTCGGTGAGGTGCACGTGCGAATCGACGAACGCCGGACTCACGAACCTCCCTGCCAGGTCGACGACCTCAGCGTCCGGATGCAGTGCGCGGCCGACGTCGTCGGACCCCACCCACACGATTGTTCCGTCGGTCACTGCCATCGCCGTGGCGTCGGGAACTGCCGGCGATGAGTAGACCATGCCTCCGAGGAGTAGCTGCGTGCTCACGTGGGCCATTCTCCCAGACGTCCGACAGTCAATTCGGTCGCCATCCGGTGATGTGTGACTCAGGCGGCTGGTGAATCAGGACGCGGATGCGGATGGCGCGCGTCGATTTCCGGGAGGTCGATGTAAACGGTGCCGTCGGCGTTGCGGACGGTGATGTCGTCGACAGTGCTGGCAGGCGCATCGACAACGTCCTCAACGGACCCGTCGATATATCCGCTCCCGTAGGAGAAGCGACGGCCGCGTGAGCCGCTGCCACCGCTTTGGAAAATGTTGGGTCCGAGGATGCCTGCTCGCTGTGACATCGAGACGAAGCGGCGCATCGCGACGGCATCAGCGACAGGACCAGCCAGTTTCCGGACCGGCTTCGCCATCAACAGCAGGCCAATGATGCTGGACACAGCACCGGGAACGATCGTCAAAGTTCCGGCCATCGCGTAGAGCGCCGCATTGCCAATTGGCGAATCGGGGACGGTCGGGGCGGTTTTGGCGGTACGCCAGTTGTCGCCCAGGCTACGAATTCGGTTCCCGAGCACCAGGTAGCCAATACCCATCACCGCGATCGTGATGAACAGCGCCCACAAGAAACCGAAGAAGTGGACCATGGCCCAGAAGGCGGCAATTTCGACCGCCACGTATCCGAGGAAGATGTACATCATGTCTGGTTAACGTTCGAGCGCCCGATTTTGCTCCCGGGACCCAGAGAAGGCTGCCAGCCTCTCGTACGCTGGAGCATGTGACTATCCCCGGAGATTTCGCCATCGCACCGTCCGAAGACGGTCATCGAGCGCGAATCCGGTTGCTCCACGGTCTGATCGAGGCGGCCAACTTGGATGCAATCGCCGTTGCCGCTGACGATCACGAGATCTCCCATTTGGAGTTGGGCGCGCACGGTGAATTGTGGTTGCACGGCATCAAACCGGAATCCGTTCGGGCGTTGACGGAACGGCTGCACGACGCTGGCCTGGTGGCTAGCGACTCACCCGACCGGACCCACACCATCGAGGTGTCATCGCTGAGCGGACGTATCGGCGGTCTGGCCGACGTATGGGCCGCAGCTGCAGAACTCGGGCATCGGGCCCGCCAGCGCGCCGGATCAGGCGATCTGCCTGCGGAAATCACTTTTGGCTTCGACGACGGTCACGGCGATGTACTGATGCGGCAGATCGACATCGTCACCGTTGCTGTCTCGAGCGAAGAAGCCGAACTAGTCGTTGCCGGGCAGGCCACGGGGCGGATTGTTCCGGTGGCGGAAGCTCCGGCGGCCATGATTACCGTCGCCGAGGCCTTTGCCCTGGGCGGTGCTGCGGGCATGGTCGAGCGTGCGAAAACGCTCGGTCGCGCGGATCTCGCCGACCACACGGAACGAGTCGCCCGTACACAGCCAACCGTCCTCCCGACGATTGGCTGGTTTACCCAAGCAGACGGGCGAGTTCTGCTGGGTGCAGTCACCGAGTCGGGGCGACTATCGCCGCGGCAGGCGCAGTTCGCTGCGGCCATCGGAGTACCCGTCCTATTCACTCACGACCGCGAGATTGTGATCGCCGACCTCACCGAAGGCGTGGCCGAGACGGTCGTGCGGGTTTTGGCGCCGATGGGCTTCATTTTCGACGCCGATGCCGCCTCGAAGCAGTAGCCGAAACTCCCGCCGGGGACCGATCTAGCGCGGCAACCGCCGCCACACGGCGCGCGGCAGCATCCGCATACCGAAGAACATCGGGCGCAGGATCCCCGGAATCCAGACCTCTCCCTTGCCTTTTCGGTACGCCCTAGCGACAGCGTCGGCGACTTGATCGGCAGTCCTGGAGAAGGGCGCTGGCTTCACGCCCGAATCCATCAACTCCTTGGTCATCGCACCGATCACGAATCCCGGCCGGGCCAGGAGCAAGTTGACCCCCGAGCCCTGCAGAGCATCGGCCAAGCCACTGGCGAAGCCGTCGAGCCCGGCCTTGGTTGATCCGTAAACGTAGTTCGCGCGTCGGACACGCACACCGGCAACCGACGAAAAGGCGATGATGGTGCCTGAGCCTTGTTTGCGGAGGGCAACCGCCAGCGGTGTCATGACGCTGATCTGCGCGTAGTAGTCAGTGTGGGCGATCGCCAGGGCGTGTTCGACGTCGGTTTCGGCTCGGGCGGCGTCGCCCAGAATGCCAAACGCAACAATAGCGACGTCGATGGGACTGTGCTCGGCGAACAATGATTCGATGAGCGCCGGATGCGAGGCGACGTCATCGGCGTCGAAGGTGAGGGTGGTGACGTCGGTCGCACCCGCAGCGAGCAGGGCTGAGGTTTCCTGCTGCAGGTTTTCGGGGCGGCGTGCCGCGAGGACCACTCGATTTCCGTCGGCGAGGCGAACGGCGGTCGCCACACCGATCTCGCTGCGGCCACCGAAGACGACGATTGTTCCCATTGCGTCAGTATCCCCTGCCCGCGCCGCGGGCCCCACTCCGCCTGCCGATACCGTTGAGCACTATGAGTCGCACCACCGATGATCTGTCCGCCGAAGCCCTGCAGATGCTGTCCGAGTATCACTTGGCAAGCCTGGCGACTGTGCGCGCCAATGGCACGCCGCACGTCGTGGCCGTGGGTTTCACCTTCGATGCCGAAGCTGGCAAAGCCCGAGTCATCACATTCGAGGGCTCACAGAAAGTTCGGAATGCCGATCGAGGCGGCTATGGAGCGCTGACGCACGTCGACGGTCCGCGCTGGCTAACGTTCGAGGGTCCGATGGTCGTGAAGCGCGACGCGGTATCCGTCGCCGACGGTGAGGCCAGGTATGCGGCCCGCTACCGCAAACCCCAGCCAAACCCGAAGCGAGTCGTCCTCGAGATGAGCATCGAACGAGTCCTGGGTTCGGCAGGGATGTTCAAGTCGACAGCAGATGCGCCCAGCTAGTTAGACCGAGCTAGTTACGCCCAAATCGGCGACGCCGATAATTGTCAGACCCTCGCGATAGTGTTCACACAAATAAACGAACACACAGTGAAGTGCTTCACTACAGATTCTTTAGCGCAGCTACTTCAGTGCAGCTACTTCACTAACGCCGCGAGGAGGTGAACTCGATGGACCTAACCCAGGCAATTGCCGAGGTAAAGGATCCGGCCGAGCTCGCCTCGCTGGCAAGCGCGGTCGCCGCCCAGCTCGCCAGTGCAGTGTTCACTGCTTCCACCGAGGGGCAGCTCTTGGAGACCGCGGAGGTCCTTGAGCGGGCCAACCGCCGCTTCGACGGCGCGAACTCGGCGCTGCTGGCCGAGATCTCCGATCGCGGTGCCTACCGCAAGGCCGGGTTCCTCTCGGTCCATGCGTTCCTCGCCGGAGGCCTACGCCTCGGGGATGGAGAGGCGCGGCGGCGCCGGATCGCCACCGAGGGCATCGCCTGCTTGTCGAACCTGCAGGGCGAAACTCTTCCGCCGGCGTTCCCGGCCACAGCCGAGGCGGTCGCCGACGGCGCGATCGGCACCGACCATGTGGTCGAGATTGATGCGGTGATGCGGAAAATCCCGGCCGCGGTCGACCCGCAGGTGCGGGCCGGGGCTGAGGCCCAGTTGGCCGAGGTCGCCCGCGACCTCACCCCGGCCGGGGTCCGCACGGCCGGGCACCGCCTGTTGGCCCATTTGGACCCTGACGGGGCGCTCACCGATGAGCGGGACCGCAAACGGCTCCGCCAGTTCGGGCTCGGCGGGCAAGACCAACGCCTGATGAGCAAAGTTCGGGGCTACCTCACCCCCGAACTTCGGGCCCGGTTCGAGGTCATGTTCGACTCCTGGGCCAAGCCCGGAATGAACAACCCCGCCGACCCAGCCTCCCCACGCGGGGCGGCTGAGGCCGCTGATCCGGCCGCCCTCGCCGCGGCGGCCGAACGCGATGACCGTTCGATCGGCCAACGCCAGCACGATGCCCTGCTGGCTCTGCTGGAGGCCGAGCAAGCCCTGCGGCCCGGCGCTGGCCGGGCGTTGTCGTCGGAGTTGGTCATCACGGTGACTGACCGGGAGTTGGCCGAGAAGGCCGGAGTCGCCCTCACTGCGACCGGAACCCGGGTTCCGGTGGGCGAGCTCGTCGAGCTGGCCGCGAATGCGACCCCGCATTTGGCGGTCTTCGCCAACTCCACCGGCCAGCCTCTCTACTTGGGGCGGGGGTCGCGGTTGGCCAACAAGCCCCAACGCCTCATGCTTTTCGCCCGCGACCGCGGGTGCACCGCACGCCGGTGTAATGCCCCGTTCGCCCGGACCGAGGCGCACCATTTCCCGGATTGGGCCGATGGTGGTCCCACGGATGTGGACCATTTGGGTGCCGCGTGCGGACGCCACAACCGCAGCGTGGGCAAGAACGTCGGCGAGTGGGAAACCCAACTTGTTATTGATGGCCCCGCCCGGGGCCGGGTCGCCTGGCGGCCCCGCACCCCCGGCAGGCGCGCCGCGTGGCGGGTCAACCAAACCCACCACGCCGAACTCCTACCCATTCAGGGCCCCCACGCCCCACCGGCCCCTGAAGATTCCCGCATCGAGGCCCACCTCGAACACCTGCTAGGGGCTTAACCACCCGACCAGCCAGAAATCGGCCGGTCGGGAGTTCAGTCACGCCCACAGAAACAACCCAACAAACGCAGCTCGGACAGCGAGACTAACGAGTACGAGGGCTGGACAGGACAGCGATACGAGGGTTGGGCGGGGCGACTTCTGAAGAGCCCTCCGCAGCGACGAAGCGCTAGCTGTAATTCCTCGGGACGTTGTGAACACCTGATGTAGGCGAAGACCTCCGGGCAGGATGTTGGGTTACCACACTCACCATCAACACCCGGAGGTCTTCGTGACACACGCTAACGCATTTCTCACCGCTGAGGGCCGCCGCCGGCTTGCTTCCCTGATCGTCGATCAAGGATGGTCACTTCGACGTGCCGCAGAACGTTTTCAATGCTCCCCAACAACAGCCAAAACATGGGCCGACCGTTACCGGGCTGGCGAAGAAATCACTGACCGAAGCTCACGGCCGCATTCCTCACCGAGACAAACAGACAAGCGAACCGAACGGCGAATTATCGCCCTGCGGTTCTCCCGTCAATGGGGTCCGCACCGCATCGGCTACCACCTAGGCATAGCCCGATCGACGGTCGAACACATCCTCAAGCGCTACCGCATGCCGCTGCTATCGGCGCTCGACCAAGCCACCGGACTGCCAGTGCGCCGGCCAAAGACAGTCCGTTACCAGATGAAGGCCCCCGGCGACCTCGTACACATCGACATCAAAAAGCAGGGCAAGATCCCTGATGGAGGCGGGTGGCGTACCCACGGGCGAGGCTCGCCAGAAGATCGTCGATCTGCTGTCGCCCGAGAAAAAGCCGGACGCAAAGGAGCATCATCGGCTCGCGGCTACCGCTACCTTCACCACGCCGTCGACGACTTCTCTCGTGTGGCGTACTCAGAGATCCTCGACGACGAACGTAAAGAGACCGCGGCCGCCTTCTGGAAACGTGTCAACGCCTACTTTGCCTCACTAGGCATCACCGTTCGGGCCGTCATGACCGATAACGGCGCTTGCTACCGATCAAAGTCCTTCGCTGAGGCACTCGGACCGAAGGTGAAACACCGACGTACCAGGCCCTACCGACCCCAAACCAACGGCAAAGTAGAACGGTTCAACCGGACTCTTGCTACCGAATGGGCCTACGCCGCCCGCTATCAAAACGAACACGAACGCGAGCTCGCGTACACAGCATGGCTACATCACTACAATCATCACCGACCCCACACCGGCATCGGTGGCCTCACACCGGCACAACGCGTTCACAACGTCACGAAGAAGTACAGCTAGCGAAGGAGCGAGGACTGCCGAAGCAGAAGTCGCCCCGCCCAACCCGGGCACCCCCCTGCCGAAGCAGAAGTCGCCCCGCCCAACCCGGGCACCACCCTGCCGAAGAAGAAGAAGAAGAAGTAGAAGAATCCGTCACCCCGGCAGAACTACCAATCCGTGGGGCCGGGTATTGACTGGTTCGCAGCCGTCTGCGGTCACGATCACGATGTCTTCGATGCGTGCTCCCCAGTCGCCGGCGAAGTAGATGCCTGGTTCGATGCTGAATGCCATTCCTTCGCGGAGTTTGTCGGTGTTTCCGGCGACGATGTATGGCTCTTCGTGAACTGATAGGCCGATGCCGTGGCCGGTGCGGTGGATGAATTGGTCTCCGAGTCCGGCGGCGTTGAGGACGTCGCGTGCGGCGGCGTCGATGCTTTCGGCGGTTGCTCCTGGGCGGACGGCGGCGACGGCGGCGGCTTGCGCTTGCTCGAGGATCGCGTAGGCCTTTGCGATGTCTGGGCGCGGTGTGGTGAAGCAGTAGGTGCGGGTGGAGTCGGAGTTGTAGCCGGGCGATACCGGTCCACCGATGTCGATGACGACTATGTCGTTTGTTTCGATGATTCGGTTGGACTGTTCGTGGTGTGGATCGGCGCCGTTGGGTCCGGAGCCGACGATGATGAATTCGGCGAGGTTGTGTCCTTCGGCGCGGATGGCGGCATCGATGTCGGCGGCGACTTGGGCTTCGGTGCGTCCGGGTTTCAGGAATTCGGCCATTCGGGCGTGGACGCGGTCGATGGCGGCGCCGGCTCGGCGTAATGCTTCGAGTTCGGCTTGGTCTTTGATCATTCGCAGTTCACGCAGCACGGGTGTTGCCAAAGCGATTGGTGCGCTTGTCCGTTGGCTCAGTGGAATGAGGTGTAGGGCTGGTAGGGCGTCGGAGACGGCTAGTTTCGCGTGGGGGCCGAAGCCGTCGAGGGCGAGCGTGTAGGGATCTTCGCCGTCGACCCAGTCGGTGATCTGCAGGCCGAGTTCGCCGATCGCCGATTCTCGGAGGGAAGCTAACTCTAACCGTGCTGTGACGACGCGTGCGGGACCTTGTGCGGGGATTACCAGGGCGGTGAGTCGCTCGAAGGTTTCGGCGTCTGAACCGGTGAGGTAGCGGAAGTCTGGTCCGGTCCCGACGACGATCGCGTGGTATCCAGCGGTAGCGGTGAGTTCGGCTGCGCGTGCGAGTCGTTGGGCGTATACGTCTGGGGCGAATCGGGTGGCCATGTACTTACCGTATTTCACCGGCTTTGGAGGCTGCCGAACTCGGGCGATTTCGCGGCGACCCGATAGGACTTGGCGACCAATGTGAATAGGGTATTCACCATGACCGGATCGGTGATGCTCCTCGACGGGGCGAGTTTGTGGTTTCGTTCGTTTTACGCTTTGCCGGAGAAGATGACCTCGCCCGATGGGCGACCGGTCAATGCGGTACGTGGTTTTGTCGATACGATCGCTTCGCTCGTGACGACGCACGACCCTTCTCGGTTGGTGGTGTGTCTTGATTTGGATTGGCGGCCTGCTTTCCGCACCGATCTCATCCCGTCGTATAAGGCGCACCGCGTCGCGGCTGACGGTGACGGTGCTGCTGAGGAGGTGCCCGACACTCTGACACCGCAGGTCCCGATGATTTTGGAGGTTTTGCGGTGTGCGGGAATCGCTACGTCGGGTGCCGAGGGCTGTGAGGCAGACGACGTGATTGGGACGTTGGCTTTCCATGAAGCGACTGACGATGTGCTGGTTGTGAGCGGTGACCGGGACCTCCTGCAGGTGGTGGCCGAGGATCCTGTCCCGGTTCGTGTCCTTTATGTGGGGCGCGGCCTTGCGAAGGCCGAGTTGATGGGTCCGGAGGAGGTGGCTGCCAAGTATGGTGTGCCTGTTGAACGGGCGGGGGTGGCTTACGCGGAAATGTCGATCCTGCGCGGCGATCCTTCGGACGGTCTTCCCGGTGTTCCGGGCATTGGTGAGAAGACTGGCGCTAAGCTGCTCACCCAGTTCGGTAGCCTCGATGCTCTTGAGGCCGCCGCTTATGATCCGGCTTCGGCAGTCCCCGCGCGCGCTCGTAACTCTATTCAGAGTTCTGCTGACTACCTAGCTGCTGCGAGGACGGTTGTTGCGGTCCGAACCGACGCGGACACTATCGACAGCACGGAGTCGGATGCGCTCCCGACGTCGCCTGCCGATGCCGAAGGCCTGGACGCGTTGGTTGCTGAACTCGGCATTGACGCTTCTATTGGCCGTTTGCGTACCGCGCTTCGCTGGTAGCGCGGCACTCCGGCAACACAGCCGCAACTCCCGGCGTTGAACTCCTTCAGTGAGTGTTCGACGCCGGGAGTCGCGTTTTAGCTGTGGGCCCTAGTTGGTGGGGCGAGAGACTTCGTAGGTGCCGCTGCTGTCTTTGACAGTGACGGTGACGTGTTTGTTCTCTCCGTTCACCTTCAGCGAGCAGGTGAAGGTGGCGCCGGCCTCTACTTTCTGGCCGTCCGGGCATTGGACATCCTTGACGTCTTTGATGCCGTAGCCTTCAGGCTCGGAGGCGGTAAGGATCTTCGTGACGCCGTCTTGGACGGCGGTCTGGTTGAGGTTCTTTCCGGCCCATCCGGGCACCACAAAGGCGGTGAGTGCGACGATCGCCGCGAGTGCGAGAAGGACGGCTGCGATAAGTCCGACCAGCTTGCTGCCTGACAGTTTCTTCTTGGTGGTCTGTTGTTCCGGTGCGAACGGATTCAGCGTTGGATCTGCGGCTGGCTGGCCGGGTTGACCGAACTGTTGCTGCCCAAACTGTTGCTGCCCGAACTGTTGCTGCCCGAACTGTTGCTGCCCGAACTGCTGCTGCGGGGGAAACTGCTGCTGAGCGCCGGGTGTCTGACCGTACGGAGATGGCTGACCGGGCTGTGACGACTGCCCGGGCGCGGCAAACTGCTGCTGCCCGTATTGGGGCTGTCCGTATTGTGGCTGCTGCCCGTACTGGGGCTGTCCATACTGGGGCTGCTGCCCGTATTGCGCTTGCTGGCCGTACTGCGCCTGTTGACCGTACTGCGCCTGTTGCGGGTCTAGTTGCTGCGTCGGTTGCGCCTGATTTGGTGTCGGCTGCGCAGGCGCGGTGTATTGCTCGGTGGGGCTAGCGGGAACGACCGGAGTGGTGGCACCGTCGGCCTGGCTAACATCGGGCCGCTGCACGACCGTCGTCTTTTCGCTATCGGCGGCAGGGGTCGCGGGACTGTTGTCCGGGGTACCCGTTTCTGTCGGCTGATCGTCGTTCGTCATTTCGCGCCTTCCTCTCAACAAATGCCCCGTAAGCGCTGGCTGGTGTCACGTTACCGCAGGGGTTCAGTCCAACTCGGATGCCACGACGCCGCGCCGCACACCCTTGATAGCTTTCCGTGCCGCGATTGCAAGGCTCGCATCAGGGTCCACGCTGCCGCGAATCTGCTCGAGGAGGTCGATGACTTGGCGATTCCATCGAACAAAATCACCTGGTGAGAGCATTTGTCCTCGTTCGGATGCTGCGAGCAGTGCTTCACGAAGCGACCTGCCCGACGCCCACGCGCCGATAGCGACACAGAAGCCGGTATCCGGTTCGCGCGTTTGAACGACTCCGTGACGTGTTTGGATGTCGTTGGTGCTTTCCCAGACGTGGACGGTTTCGGTGAGCGCGTCGCGCAGGGCCTTGTTACCTGGCATGGAATCGATTCCGCCGGTGTAGGAGTCGCGGCGCGACTCGTAGACCATCGACGACACGACGGCGGCAAGGTCGGGTGGCGACAGGTGATCCCAAATACCGGCTCGGATGCATTCGGCGACGAGGAGATCGCTCTCCGAGTAGATCCGACGCAAGACGGTCCCGGTTGGTGTGACGACGAGCTCGCCGTCGTCGTCTATCTCGAGATACGACAGTTCCGTAAGCACGCCGGTGATGGCGTCGAACTGGGTCTCCAGTGCGGCGGTCCGGGTGTCGACGGCTTGTTCCAGGCTGTTGATGTCACGCAGCAGGCGACTGCGACGTTCGGCCAATCGATGCAGGTCGTCGATTCCGGAAAGTTTATGAACCGGATGTTTGCGCAGTTTGTTGCGGAGTTCGATGAGCCGGGCGTTACTGGGGCTTTCCTGTTTGCGTTTGGTGTTGCGCCCGCGCGGGCGATCGATTCCGCTATTGCGCAGAATCGAGACCAGTTCCTGTCGGCCCCGAGCACTGCGTCGATTGGCGGATTTGGGAATCCGGACATGACCGATCACTTCGGGCGGGTTCACGAAGTCGCGTACGCCGACACGACCGACCCAGCCGTCCTCGCACAAGACCAGCGGCTTGGGATCAATGTCCATTTCCGCGCGTTCCAGAACCACGGCGAGCCCACGGTGGCGACCGGTATTCAGCCCGATGACGTTCCCGGGTTTCAGGGCCAGAAGGTCGTCGGAGACCGCTTCTGTGGATTCCATGCGCCGCATAAACTTGGCGGCCCGTTCCTGCCGTTTGATGTCCTCTCGCAGCGACATGTACTCGAGGAATGCTTCGGGCTCGAGACCCTTGCGTTGGGCCGAGTGGTCGAGTTCGGCGTCGACTTTCCGCAGGGACATCCGCGCGCGGTCGAGTTGGCGTGCTTGTCCGACCACCGACCGGTCGGTTTGGAACTGTGCAAACGACCGCCGCAGCAGGTCGCGCGAACCTTGTACGCCTAGTCGGTCAATGAGGTTCATCGCCATGTTGTATTCGGGCGTGAAGGAACTGCGGAGCGGGAAGGTTCGCGCGCCCGCCAGGCCCGCGACGCGGTCCGGCACCACTTCCGGCGTCCACACCACGACCGCGTGCCCTTCGACGTCAATTCCGCGGCGTCCGGCGCGGCCCGTCAGCTGGGTGTACTCCCCCGGTGTGAGGTCCACATGCGCTTCGCCGTTGTATTTCACTAGGCGTTCCAGGACCACGCTGCGAGCGGGCATATTGATGCCGAGGGCCAGCGTTTCGGTGGCGAACACCACCTTCACTAGGCCCTCTACGAAGAGTTCTTCCACGGCCTGTCGGAACATCGGTAACAGACCCGCGTGGTGGGCGGCGAATCCGCGTCGCAGTCCGGCCCGCCACTCCTCGACACCGAGGATGTCGGCGTCTCCGGGTGACATGGCGACAAGGTGTCGGTCGACGATTGTGTCGACCGCAGCTACTTGGTCCGGTTCCAATAAGTTCAGGTCCGAGCGCAGGCATTGCGCGAGCGCACCGTCACAGCCCTTGCGGGAAAAGATGAAAGTGATCGCTGGTAGCAGGCCGTTCTCGTCGAGCATCTTGATCAGTCGCGGACGCGACACTCCGGTACCGCCGCCTCGACGTCGTTCGCGGGCGACACGGTCTCGGTAGTTGCCGACGGCATCATTCGATAGCAGCCGGTTTTTGATGAATCGGGTTAGTTCGGGGTTGACCTGGGTGGGATGGCGGCGATCGAATAGTCCGAACGTCCGATTCCCCACTAGCATGTGTTGATGCAGCGGGACGGGGCGGTGTTCGTCGACGATGACAGTGGTGTCCCCGCGGACGGCGGTAATCCAGTCGCCGAACTCCTCGGCATTGCTGACCGTGGCCGACAGGCTGACAACCCGCACTGACGGGTCGAGCCCGAGGATGACCTCTTCCCACACGGCACCGCGGAACCGATCGGCAAGGAAGTGCACCTCATCCATCACCACGTGCGAGAGTCCGGCGAGCGCGGACGAATCCGCGTACAGCATGTTTCGAAGCACTTCGGTCGTCATCACGACGACGGGCGCTGATGAGTTGATCGCGTTATCGCCCGTCAGGAGGCCGACATTCTCAGAGCCGTGTACCTCGGCGAGATCATGGAACTTTTGATTGCTCAGTGCCTTGATCGGCGTCGTGTAGAAGCATTTGGTGCTGTGTGCGAGAGCCAGGTGCACGGCGAACTCGCCGACGATGGTCTTACCGGCCCCCGTTGGGGCGCAGACTAGAACGCCGTGTTCGGCCTCGAGGGCGGCACATGCCTGCTGCTGAAAGGGGTCGAGAGTAAACCCGATCCGGGTACTGAAGGCCGTGAGTTCCGGGCCGGATACGGAAAGTTCGTCGATGGTCATCAACTACAGGATGTCATCGAATGCGGTTGGAGTCGCGATAGATTGCCGGTCGCTGGTGGCGCCGATCGCTCCGGGGCGTGGAATCGGCGCGACAGCATCGATGGTTCCAGACGCCTTTGCGTCGGCACCGGATGCCAACGGGGAGGCTTGATCGTCCGGGACGTCCATCCAGTCCGGGTTCTTGTTTGCCTTGCGACGATCGTTAAGGCGTGCGATCTGAATCGACAGTTCCAACAAGATTGTCAACGCACCGGCTAGCGCGAGCATGGTGAACGGATCCTGGCCCGGCGTAACAATTGCGGCAAACACGAAGACCGCGAAGATCAGCCCTCGACGCCACTTCTTCAGTCGCTCATAGGTGAGCACGCCAACCAAGTTGAGCGCGATGATCAACAGCGGGAGTTCAAAACTGATGCCGAACAAAACCAGCAGGTGCAGCAGGAATTTGAAGTACAAGTCACCGGATAAGGCGGTGACCTGAACGTCGTTGCCGATTGTCAGGAGGAACCCGAACGCCTTCGAGACGATGAAGTAAGCCAGGATGGCACCGCCGACAAACAGCACGCTGGCCGCTGCGACAAATGAGAACCCGTAGCGGCGTTCGTTCTTTTTTAGACCCGGGGTGATGAACCGCCAGACCTGCATCAACCAGATCGGGCATGCCAGCACCACACCGGCGGTGAGACCAACCTGCAGTCGCAGCATGAATTGGTCGAACGGACCCGTCGCTAGAAGGCGGCATTCGCCGTCCGGGGTGAGGCTCGCCCGCGATGATGCGGGCAGATCGCAGTAGGGACCACGCAAAATCTCGCCGAGTGACTGGATTGGCCCAAAGCTGTGGCTATACCAAAAGAACCCGAAAATCGTCGTGACGGCGATTGCCAACATCGAGATGACGAGGCGGTTGCGGAGTTCGTACAGATGCTCGGCCAGCGGCATGGAGCCGTCGGGATTAACTTTGCTGCGCCGTCGGCGGGGGTCGATCTTGCCGAGCGTAAATTTGCCGCGTGAGCTGTTACTTGCCACTTACGTCGGTGAGCGGCTAAGCCGTCTTCTTGTCGGTCGGCTGCGTCTGATCGGCGACAGCCGGCTTCTCAGCGGCGGGCAACTCGCGAGGTGCCGTCGTGTCGGTTGCATCCGACGCGGCATCGTTCTTGCCGTCGCTGGCCATTTCCTGCATTTCCGACTTGAAGATGCGCAA
Source organism: Gordonia sp. 34D (assembly GCF_056682775.1). NCBI lineage: Bacteria > Bacillati > Actinomycetota > Actinomycetes > Mycobacteriales > Gordoniaceae > Gordonia > Gordonia sp. 34D. The sequence continues at coordinate 1,063,906 of NZ_CM155293.1, forward strand.
CGAGCGCCCCAAACCGCGTGCTGCCCCGGGAAGCTTGGCCGAACCAAACAGGAGGACCAGCACAATCAGCACGATCGCCCAGTGCCACGCTGACATCGCACCCATAACTGCACCCTTCGAAATCACCTAGGTTAAAAGAATAAGTTCTCGCCCGAGTCTACCCGGGATGAGCGCCGTCGGCGCGTTCAGCTTTGTCGAACCGGTTAACGGTACCGTTCACGTGCCGCGGATGCTGTCTCGACGACCACCGATCCAGCTGCGGTCGTATCGTCGAGGAGCCTGACCCGGCCACCGAATCCGAGGATAAAACGCGCGAGCCATTCGGGTGAGCCGTATCGAAGGGTCGCCGAAATGGGTGCCGTTGGCGCGGTGTCGAAGTCCTCGTCGGGTTCGGCATCGTAGTACTCCAGGAGCCAGAGCGCTTCCGGATCCACTTCAATGCGGGCCACGGGAAGTTCGCCGGTCAGCACATTGAAACCGATGGAGTCCTCGGATTCGATGGGCCGCACGGCGTGCGCGGGCGGCGATGACGGTTCGCCAGTGGACTCAGCGGTCTCGACGCGGTCGAACCGGAACATCCGGATGCCCTCGGATCGACGGCACCACGCTTCCAGGTAACTGTGGCCATCGACGGCGCGAATACGGATTGGGTCAATGGTGCGCTCGGTGACGTCGTCCCGGCTGGCGGTGTAATAGGTAATGCGAAGTGCCTCGCGAGCTTCGACGGCGGCACGAATTGCGCTATCGACCGGGCGCGAGGTCGCATCGCTGTCGGCTTTGGAACTAATGGCCCGATAGGTGGCACCCATCGCTTCTTCGATTTTGGCGATCGCGCTACGCACCGCACCCGTTTCGACGGCACCGCCGGACTCGGTCAGCATCGTTAACGCCATCAGTAGCACGTTGGCTTCCGGGCCCGTCAGTCGAAGCGGTCGATCCATTCCCGCAGTGAACGCCACGCTGACGTACCCATCCCAGAACTGAATGTCGATGAGGTGCTCGGGACCGTAACCGGGAAGTCCGCACACAAACAGTTGCTCGAGGTCGGCGGTAAGTTGTTTGGGCGTAACTCCCAGGTCTGCGGCGGCCGTCGAAAGTTTGATGCCCGGACGCGCCTGGAAGTACGGGACCATCGCCAACAGTCGCGACAGTCGTGTGGGCTTTGGTGCGGTGACGTTCAACGTTGGATCTCCATCAGCTGATCGAGGTCGGCGATGACATCGCGGCGCAATTCGTCCGGACTCAGCACGACGGCGTCGGGTCCGGCACCAAGAATCACCCGTCGCAGTCCGGACTGCGAAGAAATATTGATGGTGAGTACGTCGCCCTGCTCCCCCGTGCTGGCCAGCGTTTGCGGCGTCGCCGATGAGGCGATGCGGCGAAGTCCGTGCGCGCGGTTAGCCGCGACCCACACCTGTGCTGTCGATCCGGCATCGCCGGCGGCCCTTTCGACGGCCTCGGCAATGATGGACGAAATGCTGACGTTCGCTGGCACCTGAACGCTGCCCGCGTCGTCGAAGGCAGCAACGTCGGTAATCCGGGAGATTCGGAACGTACGGGTCGCGTCGCGATCCCGGTCACGACCAACTACGTACCAGCGGCCGCCGTTGGAACCGATTCCCCACGGTTCCACCGTTCGCTCGTGTTTGCCGCGAGAAGTGCGGTGAGTGAAGTGGACCGGGCGCGCGGCATCGATGGCCGATAGGAGCGCGGTGATGGTTCGTTCGTCGCCCAGTGAGCGTGATGCGCCGCCGTGGGCGACAGCGAGTTCATCATCGGGTGCGACTTCAATGCCGGCAGCCTGCAATTTTAAGACTGCAGTCTGGAAGACCGTGGCCACGGACGGCTCGTGCCACACGGCCGACGCTGCGGCAACTGCTGCCGCCTCGGCTCGGTCCAGGGTAATTTCGGGCAGCGCGTACTGCTCCGGATCGATCCGGTAGCCCTCTTCCCCAGTGGGATTCACGCCGGTCTCGAGCGGTATACCCATCTCGCGGAGTTCGGCCTTGTCGCGTTCGAGCATCCGTTTAAACGTGTCGCCCTGCTGGCCTGCATCGTTGTAGCCCTGGACATTCCGACGCAGATACTCGGCGCTGACAAAACCGCGCGCAGCCATCAAACAGACAACGAGATTGACGATCCGCTCGTTCTTCGTAGTCACGTAGTTACCTTAGGTGCTACATCGACGCGATTAGCCGTTCGACTCGCTCGTCGACGTTTCGGAACGGGTCTTTGCACAGCACGTTGCGCTGCGCTTGATCGTTGATCTTGAGGTGCACCCAGTCGACGGTGAAATCGCGCTTGGCCGCTTGGGCTGCGGTAATGAAGTCTCCGCGCAGTTTTGCGCGTGTGGTCTGCGGCGGTGTGCTGGTGGCTTCGTCGATCGCCTCATCGGTGGTAACGCGGGCGACCAACCCCTTGCGCGCGAGCACATCGAAGACGCCGCGTTCACGGCGAATGTCGTGGTAAGCGAGGTCGAGCTGGGCAATCTTCGGGTCGGTCAGGTCCATCGAGAAGCGGTCTTGGTACCGCTGCATCAACTTGCGTTTGATCACCCAGTCGATTTCGGTGTCGACCTGGCTGTAGTCGCCGGTTTCGGCAGCATCGAGGGTGCGGCCCCACAGGTCCACGACACGATCCATGGTGGCGTCAGGGGTCCGATTCTCGAGGTGCTTGACCGCCCGTGCGTGATACTCGCGTTGGATGGCCAACGCTGTCGCGGTCCGACCGCCCGCTAACCGGATCTCCCGGGTGCCGGTGGTGTCTTGGCTGATGTCGCGGATTGCGCGGATCGGATTGTCGAGCGCGAAGTCGTGGAAGGAGATGCCGGACTCCACCATCTCCAGCACCAGCAGTGCGGAACCGACCTTGAGCATTGTCGTCGTCTCGGACATGTTGGAGTCACCGACGATCACGTGCAGCCGACGGTACTTTTCGGCATCGGCATGCGGCTCGTCGCGGGTGTTGATGATCGGGCGCGAACGGGTGGTTGCCGACGAGACACCCTCCCAAATGTGTTCGGCACGCTGCGATAGGCAGAACTTGGCGTCGTTGCCGGACGTCAGGACTTTGCCTGCGCCGCAGATGAGTTGCCGGGTTACGAGGAACGGCAGCAGTACGTCGGAGACGCGCCCGAACTCGCCGACCCGACTGACCAGATAGTTCTCGTGGCACCCGTACGAATTGCCCGCCGAGTCGGTGTTGTTCTTGAACAGATAAATGTCCCCGCCGATGCCTTCGGCCACCAGTCTTTCTTCCGCGTCGATGAGCAGTTCCTCAAGGATGCGTTCGCCCGCGCGGTCGTGCATGACGAGTTGCTCCACCGAATCGCACTCGGCGGTCGCGTATTCGGGATGCGATCCCACATCGAGGTACAGGCGCGCACCGTTGGTGAGGAAGACGTTCGACGACCGTCCCCAGGCGACAACCCGGCGGAACAGATAGCGGGCCACCTCGTCGGGGCTGAGTCGGCGCTGGCCCTTAAACGTGCACGTGACGCCGTACTCGGTTTCGATGCCCATGATCCGTCGTTCCACGGCTCTTACTCCTGTTCGAGATAGCCGGTAACGTCGGCGTCGCGCAGTCGTTTGAACGCGCGGCGCGGGCGATTCCGGTCGAGAATGGCAACTTCGACGTCGTCGGCGGTCAAGTCGACGGCGGCCGGTTCCGCTTCGCCCCCATTAGTGGCCGAGACGGTGGCCACCGCTGGTGTGGCGGCGGCGCTCGATAGCGCGTGCACCGACAGTTTGATGGCGGCCGTCAATGACAGGTCCGGTTCGTAGGCTTCGGCCATCGCCGTGTTGATCGGCTCGGTGGCACCACCCATGACGATGTACGAGGTCTCGTCGACAATCGACCCGTCGTAGCCGATCCGGTACAGCTGCGACGGTCGGTCCTTTCCCGGTGGGGAAACTTCACCGACGCAAAGTTCGACCTCGAACGGTTTCGGTTGCTCGGTGAACACCGCACCCAGGGTGTTCGCGTAGGCACTCGCGAGGGACAGGCCTGTCACGTCGGCACGGTCGTAGCTGTAGCCGCGGAGGTCGGCCATTTGGATGCCAGCCTTGCGCAGGCTTTCGAACTCGTTGTACTTGCCGACGGCTGCGAAACCGATCCGGTCATAGATTTCGCTGACCTTGCGCAGCGTGTTCGACGGATTGTGCGCCACAAACAGCACTCCGTCCGCGTAGGTCATGGCAACCACGCTTCGGCCGCGAGCAATTCCCTTGCGCGCGAGTTCCGAACGGTCGCGCATGATCTGCTCTGCGCTGGCGTAATACGGGAAGGTCATGCCTTGGCCTCCGGCGTTTCGTTGCCCAACGAGTTTGCTTGCGCCTCGTCGCGACGTCGCGCGACGACCGCTTCGGCGGCCTCAGCGATTTCGGCTTCTGGAATCACGTCGGCCCCGTCGGCTCCGATCCGAACGGCCGTCGGGAAAATCCGGCGCACTAGATCGGGTCCCCCGGTCGCCGAGTCATCATCAGCGGCGTCGTACAGGGCTTCCACCACGGCGCTCAACGCTTCGCTGGCAGTGAAGTCCGCGCGGAACAGTTTTTTCAGTGAAGACCGCGCGAATACCGAACCTGAACCGATGGCTTCGTATCCGCCGACTTCTTCGTGCCGCGACCCAGCGACGTCGAACGAGAAGATTCGGCCGCGCGCGTCGTCGTTGGCTTCGGCGTCGAAGCCAACGAGAAGCGGGACCGCCGCGAGTCCCTGCATCGCCGCACCGAGATTGCTGCGGACCATGCTGGCCAAGCGCGAAGCCTTGCCATCCAGGGTCAGCGGGACGCCTTCAATTTTCTCGTAGTGCTCGAGTTCGACGGCGAACAGGCGAACCATCTCGATCGCGATGCCCGCGGTACCAGCGATCCCGGCGGCTGAGTAGTCGTCGGTGACGTAAACCTTCTGGACATCGCGCGTGGCGATGAGATTCCCCATGGTGGCTCGACGGTCACCAGCCAGAATGACGCCGCCCCGGTAACTGACGGCGACGATGGTCGTGCCGTGCGGAATTTGGTCCGCACTCATCCCATCACCGTTGGCGATCATGTTGTGCGGCAATCGCTCTGGGGCATGACGACGGAGATACTCGGCAAACGACGAGATGCTGCCAGTCCCTGCCTCGCCGGGCATGGGCGTCACTGGCCGCCCTTCTGAACGTAGGCCTTCACGAAGTCTTCGGCGTTCTCTTCCAGCACGTCGTCGATCTCGTCGAGCAGATCGTCGGTCTCGCCAGTGAGCTTTTCTCGACGCTCCTGGCCTGCGCCGCCACCGCCGATCGCGTCGTCGTCGTCTTTACCGCCGCCGCGCTTGGTCTGCTCTTGCGCCATGCTCGCCTCCTGAGAAGAGAATGTTGTGACTTCAACCCTACCGGTGGCCGTCGCTCACCGGTGGCGACGCGACCGTACTGGTGCCAATCCTGTTGCGCGATATCGCATTCAGCCAGGTGAGCGGCGAACGCTTCGGGAAACCGGGGACGCTTGACCTACATGCTGAGGCGTTCAACCAACTCGGCAGCCGTGGCCGCATCTTTGAGAAGGTCTTTCACATGCTCGGCGGTGCCACGTAAAGGTTCGTTCATCGGGATACGGATCAACGAATCTCGACCGAGATCAAAAATCACCGAGTCCCAGCTGGCCGCGGCGATTTCCGCACCGAATCGGCGAACCGCTTCACCGCGGAAGTAGGCGCGTGTGCTTTCCGGCGGGGTGTGTACGGCCCGCATCACCTGTTCTTCAGTGGTGAGGCGTTTCATGGAACCGCGCGCAACCAGCCGGTTGTAGAGGCCCTTGTCGAGTCGGACGTCGGAATACTGCAGGTCAATGAGGTGCAGTCGCGACGACGCCCATCCGAGCCCTTCGCGGGTACGGAAACCTTCCAGGAGTCGCAACTTGGCTGGCCAGTCAAGCAGTTCTGCGCATTCCATTGGGTCGCGTTCCAGCTTGTCGAGGACATCGGCCCAGGTGGCGAGGACGTGCGCAGCACGGGTGTCGTCGCTGTGGTTTTCGTCGTGGAACTTCTGCGCCCGATCCAGGTACTCGCGCTGCAGAGCGAGGCCGGTCATTTCGCGTCCATCCTGTAGTGCGACGGTCGCGCGCAGGGTCGGATCGTGACTGATCGTATGGACGGCTTCGACCGGCCAGGCCAGGGCGAGATCGTCGAGTTGAACGCCCGCTTCGATCAGATCCAAAACGAGTGCCGTGGTGCCGACCTTGAGATACGTGGCAGTTTCCGCCAGGTTGGCGTCGCCGATGATGACGTGCAGGCGCCGGTACTTGTCCGGATCGGCGTGCGGTTCATCGCGCGTATTGATAATGCCGCGCTTCAACGTGGTCTCGAGGCCGACCTCCACCTCGATGTAGTCGGCACGCTGTGACAGTTGATAGCCCGACTCTTCACCGCGCTGGCCGATGCCGACTCGTCCTGCACCGCAGATCACCTGACGCGAAGCGAAGAACGGCATGAGGCCGGTGACGATGGATTCGAACGGAGTATCGCGACGCATGAGGTAGTTCTCGTGCGTGCCGTACGACGCCCCTTTTCCGTCGATGTTGTTCTTGTACAGCTGCAGGCGCGGTGCACCGGGCACGCTGGCGACGTGACGGGCGGCTTCCTCCATCACTCGCTCGCCCGCCTTATCCCAGATCACCGCGTCGAGCGGATCGGTCACCTCGGGCGAGGAATACTCCGGGTGCGCGTGATCGACGTAGAGTCGCGCACCGTTCGTGAGGATCATGTTGGCCGCGCCAATCTCGTCGGCGTCGATGACCGGTGCTGGTCCCCCGCTGGCACCAAGGTCGTAGCCGCGGGCGTCGCGCATGGGCGACTCCACCTCGTAGTCCCAGCGCGTACGACGATCGCGCCGCGGCACATTGGCGGCAGCCGCGTACGCCAGTACCGCCTGGGTGGAGGTCAGGATCGGATTGGCCGAGGGGTCGCCGGGAGCGGAAATGCCGTACTCAACTTCGGTGCCGATGATGCGCTGCATGATTTCCAGCCTAGCCGCGGACCACAGCGCCGTTGGGCGCAGCGTCGGCAGCCGCTGGGATCAACGCTTGCGAAGCCGCAGTCGTGAGAACACGAATACGGTCAAGACCACCGCAATCAGGATCAACGCGCCATAGCTGATTAACGCGTGCGTCAGCGACGGTTCCCACATCGGATAAAGCATGCTGCCGCCAGCTTCGTCGATCTTGACCTGCGGAACCTGATCGGCGATCCATGGAATGTTCACGGCCTGCGCTCCGCTCGCATAGCCCCAATACGTGGGGAACAGCCAGGTCAGGGGCTTAACAAAGGCGGAGCTGATGGCGAAGAGGCCACCGGACAGTACCAACTGGACCATCACGACAATGACTAGCGGAGGCATGGTCTGCTCGGTCGACCGCACGGCAGCGGAGATCGCCAGACCCACCAGCACGCTGACGCAGGCCACCGCGGCGACCGCAATAAACAGCGAAACGGACGGCGGCAACAGCGGGTCTGGGGTGTCCGGCTTGTGGATGTCCTCGGCCTTTGGCATCGCCCGGAACGCGTAGGTGATGCCAACCATGATCGCTACCTGCACAATCGTCATGACCGCGAACACGAGCACCTTGGCCGTCAGGTAGGCGCCCGGCCGCAGACCAACCGCCCGTTCACGTTCAAAAATGCCACGTTCGCCGACCAGGTCTCGAACGGCCAGTGCTGTTCCCATGAACGCCGCGCCGATAATCAAGATCGTCAGAATCTGCAGTGCCTCGCCGGGATCCTTCGGCGGCACGTAGTTGTTCGTGGGTGGAGTCACGGCTCGACTAAAACCCTTGTCGCCGGGGATCACCAGGGTCAACAAACCCAGCACCACCGGCATCAGCAGCAGCACCACCAGATAACCCTTGTCTGCCCAGACAAGTCGCGCCTGCCGTCGTGCGACGGTGCTGGTCTGACGCAGTAGCCCCATCTTGGCCGGTGGCGTCTGGGCTCCACGCGGTGTCGGCTGAGGTGGTGGCGCTGAGTGTGGATGGCGTTGCCGGTATTGCGCCCACGCCTGATCGGGGTGCTCGGCCACGTAACCGAAGATTTCGGCCCAATCGCTGGTGCCCATCTCCGATGAAACATCGTCCGGTGAACCACAGAACGACGTCTTGCCGCCGGGAGCCAGGAGCAGCACCTGATCACACAGGTTCAAATAAGTGAGCGAATGCGTGACAACCAGGACCACGCGACCAGCGTCTGCCAGCCGGCGCAGGGTTTTCATAACTTGCTGGTCGAGCGCCGGGTCCAGACCCGAGGTCGGCTCGTCCAGGATCAGCAGCGACGGACCGGTCAAGAGCTCCATCGCGACCGATGCCCGTTTGCGCTGACCGCCCGAGAGTTTGTCGACACGAGTGTTGACGTGTTCGGTGAGCTGCAACTCCGACAGCACACCGTCGATCACCTGGTCCCGATCGGCAGTTGACAAGTCAGCTGGCAGTCGGAGTTCGGCCGCGTATCGGAGGGCTTGACGCAGTGTCAGCTTCTGATGCAAGACATCGTCCTGCGGGACCATGCCGATACGAGAACGGAGCGCATCGTATTCGCTGTGCACGCCGCGGCCTTCGAACGTAACCACGCCGACGGTTGGATTATTGAGGCCCGCCACGATCTTCGACACCGTCGACTTACCGGCACCCGACGGTCCGATGATCGCCGTCAGCGATCCCGGGGCCGCCGAGAACGAAATATCGTTGAGGAGGGCTTTACCGTCAATCGTCAATCCGACGCCGCTGACTTCTAGGCCGCCAGCAACCTGTGCCTGGGGTCGGCCACGGATCAGTTTGCCGTCGGTCAGTACAAAGTCCGAGTTGCCGATGGTGACGACGTCGTTCTCGGAGAGGCGATGCGACATCACGCGGCGACCATTGACGAAGGTGCCGTTAATGCTGCCCAAATCTTCGAGCAGCATGCCCTGAGGTGTGCTCGTCATTCGCGCGTGATGACGTGATGCCAAAACATCGCTGACCACGATGTCGTTGTCCGGCGTGCGACCGATGGTCTGCACACCCTTCAGGGAGATCGTTTCGCGGCCGCGAAGATGCCCCGGGACCTCATAAACGGCCGACGCATTCTGGTGCAGCGCCGCCAAGTGCGGAGCATCAGGCAGGGCACCGAAGCGGGGCGGCGCTTGTCGGAAACCACCCGGCGGCGACTGCGCCTGCAGCGGTGCCGTCATCGGACGAGCGGGCGGTCGTTGCTGTTGTTGTGGACCCGATTGCGGTGCACGCTGTGCCTGCGGGTGGGATTGGGGTGGGCGGGCTTGGGATTGCTGCGGCCCCGACGGCGCAGCGGGCGGTCGCGGGACCGGCCGTTGCGGTGCCGGCTGTTGAGCGGGGTTTGGGCGCGACGGCGGTGCCGATGCCGCATTCTTTGCGGGCACGATTGTGGGCGCAGCGGCCTGCTGTGGCGTCAATTCCAGGAGCGGTCCCGTTGACGCATCCCCGAGTCGAATCTGCATCGGACGGTCAACGCGCACTGACGACTGCTTGATCCCATTGACAAAGAAGCCGTTGGTGCTTCCGCGGTCAACAACACTCCAGCCATCAGACCACTCGAAGGCCAAGTGCACGCGGGAAACGAGTGGGTGGTTAACGACCACATCGTTTTCGGGTGTCCGACCAACGGTCGCGGGCGTGGAACGCAGGACTTGAGGCCTGGCCTGCGCGAGGCGTACCTGAAGCGGAGCGATTGTTGGAGTGTTCATCGCCGGTAACTCTATCGAGTCTGCCGCAGCTAGATCCTCTAACGGAATGACTTCGGCGCGCCGGTTCCGTCCGATTGGACGCAAGCCCAGCGCGCCGAAGTTGAGAAGTGATTCTCTGCGGCCCTATAGGTACTGGCCGGTGTTGGATTCGGTGTCGATGGCTCGGCTGGCACCGGCCGACTTTCCCGTCACCAGGGTCCGGATGTAAACGATCCGCTCCCCCTTCTTTCCCGAGATCCGAGCCCAGTCGTCCGGGTTCGTCGTATTCGGGAGGTCCTCGTTCTCCGAGAACTCGTCTTGGATCGAATCGAGCAGGTGCGCAATCCGCAATCCCGATTGACCGGTATCCAGGAACGCCTTGATCGCGTATTTCTTCGCGCGGTCGACGATGTTCTGAATCATCGCACCCGAGTTGAAGTCCTTGAAGTACATGATTTCCTTGTCACCATTGGCATAGGTGACTTCAAGGAACCGGTTCTCTTCAGACTCGACGTACATCCGCTCCACGACCCGCTGGATCATCCCGTCAACGCACTTTTGCGCGTCGCCATCAAACTCGGCGAGGTCATCGGCGTGCAACGGCAAATCAGCGGTCAGGTACTTGGAGAAAATATCGAGCGCAGCCTCAACGTCCGGGCGTTCAATCTTGATCTTCACGTCGAGACGTCCCGGACGCAGGATGGCGGGGTCGATCATGTCCTCGCGGTTCGAGGCACCAATCACGATCACATTTTCCAAGCCCTCGACACCATCGATCTCGCTCAGCAACTGCGGAACAACGGTCGTCTCGACATCGGATGACACCCCTGAGCCGCGGGTGCGGAAGATCGAATCCATCTCGTCGAAAAAGACGATCACGGGGGTGCCCTCAGACGCCTTCTCGCGAGCACGTTGGAAGATCAGCCGAATGTGCCGTTCGGTTTCGCCGACGAACTTGTTGAGCAGTTCGGGACCTTTGATGTTGAGGAAGTACGACTTAGCCTCGTGCGCGTCGTCACCCTTCACTTCGGCAATCTTTTGCGCGAGCGAGTTCGCGACGGCCTTGGCGATTAGGGTCTTACCGTTTCCGGGCGGACCGTACAGCAACACACCCTTGGGTGGCCGCAGCGAGTATTCGGCGAAAAGTTCCTTGTGGAGGAACGGCAATTCGACGGCGTCACGGATCTGCTCGATCTGTCGACGCAGTCCGCCGATGTCTTCGTAGTCGACATCCGGGACTTCTTCGAGGACCAGATCTTCCACCTCGGCCTTCGGGATTCGCTCAAGCGCGAATCCGGCCTTGGCGTCGATCATCAACGAATCCCCGATGCGGAGTTTGCGTTCGCTTTCGCCGCCCTCGTCTACGTGAACCAACGAATTGGCGAGCGAAACCACGCGTTCCTCATCGGTGTGCCCCATAACGAGGGCGCGCCGACCGTCGGCCAGAACCTCACGCAGTTGGACAATCTCGCCGACTTCGTCGTACTCGAGCGCTTCAACCACGGTAAGTGCCTCGTTGAGACGCAGCGACTGGCCGTGACGAAGCGTCTCACGTTCAATATTCGGCGAAAGGGTCAGACGCATCTTGCGGCCGGACGTAAAGACGTCGACGGTCGCATCATCGAAGATGTGCAGTAGGAGGCCGTAACCGCTGGGCGGTTGCGCGAGGTTATCAACTTCCTCGCGGAGCGCGAGCATCTGCACGCGGGCTTCCTTGAGCATCTCGGTCAGTTTGCTATTGCGAGCGGTCAGGCTTTCGACGCGCTCTTGCATGGACGAGAATTCGACGCTGCTACCGGGTGAACGATCTGACCCTGTTGATCGATTTGACTCGGACATCGTGCCTCCTTTTACCGGAATTAACTTCCACGCTACCCGCGGGTGGGACGCCTGGAGACGCGAAGCGTTTCGGTACCGTCGGCGAGTCGTCGGGCGGTGATCAAAAACGCGGTGTGACCCTGCATCCGATGCTCCGGCCGTACCGCCAATCCGACGGCGCTCCAATCGCGCACCAGCGATTCCCAGGCGCGGGGTTCGGTCCAGCATTGCTGCTCGCGCAACGCTTCGATGACCCGCGACAACTGGGTCACGGTTGCGACGTAAATAGTCAGGACGCCGCCGGGAACCAGCGTCTTAGAAGCGACGTCGAGGCACTCCCAGGGTGCCACCATGTCGAGAATGATCCGATCGAACTGCTCTTCCGGGTTGTGGTCGGCAAGGTCAGCGACCCGCAATGTCCAGTTTTCGGGCGAACCACCGAGGAATGTTTCCACGTTGCGGACGGCATGCTCGGCATGATCATCACGCACCTCGTACGACGTCACCGAACCGTTGACACCGACCGCGCGCAACAGCGACAACGTGAGGGCCCCGGACCCGGCACCGGCTTCGAGAACGCGAGCCCCCGGGAAGATATCTCCCTCGGACACGATCTGCGCGGAATCCTTTGGGTAGATCACCTGCGCGCCACGCGGCATCGACACCACGTAGTCCGTGAGAAGCGGTCGGAGCGCCAGATACTGGGTGCCGGAAACGGCCTTGACGATGGAGCCTTCGTGGGCGCCGATGAGGTCGTCGTGCAGGATGCCGCCGCGGTGCGTATGGAACTCTTTGCCCTCTTCCAGGACGACGGTGAACTTACGTCCCTTGGAGTCGGTGAGCTGGACGCGGTCGCCTACGGCGAAAGGGCCGGTTGTCGCCATCGTGGGGTGGTCCTCCTGATTGGATCGCCACTGTGCCTGCGCCGTGGCCTTGCTTGACTTGTACAGCAGCTCGGGGCGCCAAAGGTGACGCCCGAAATCTGCTCAAACAACCTTGTCATAGAGTGCCCACATGGACATTAGCGAGGTGCCCTACACCTGTTATTACGAACCGTTGCCCGTTCCCGAAGGCCAACCTTCCAGTACTGAAGCTGGCGCGGCTTACGAGTATTTCCAGCCGACGAAGGCGACCGCCAGCGTGTGGTCTGCAGATATGCAGCACGGTGCACCCCCGGCAGCGCTGATGATCCGGGCACTCGAGCGTGCAGTTCCCGATGACGGCCAGGAGTTCACCCGAGTCACCACCGAGATCCTCGGACCGATCGGCCTCGGCGTTAACCGTGTCAGCACCAGCATGCCGCGCCCGGGGCGGCGAATCTCGATGGTGCAGGCCGACCTTGAGGCACAGGGTCCCGACGGCTCGTTCCGCGTCGTCGCCCGAACGGTCGCTTGGCGGCTGCAGACCTCAGATACCGCGGCGGTGGTGAATGCACCTCACGATCGGTTGCCAGCCTCGCCTGATGACCTCCCCCAGATCATCGGCTTCCCGGAAGTGGACGACGCCGGCATTCCGGTCGCATGGGGCCGTATTGGCTTCATCGGGACCACGATCACGGCACGTCAACCGGGCCGCAATGGGAAAACCTCGGCCCTGTGGATCCGGGCCGCTATTCCGTTGGTTCTCGGCGAAGAGATGACGAACCTGGAAGCGATGTTCGCGGTCCTTGACGTTGCCAATGGGGTTGGTACCGCGCTGCAACCGAACGAGTGGTCGTGGATGAATATGGATACCACCGTGCACCTGACAGGCCAACCGACCTCCCCCTGGCTGGGGATTGACTCCGACCTGGTGATCGGTGCTCGCGGCTATGGTGCCAGCTTTGCTGACCTCTACGACGTCACTGGCTTCTTGGGGCGGTCGGCGCAGTCGGACATGATCGCAGCCCAGGGTTAATTGAATAGCCCAGGGTTAAATAGGGTCTTGAAACAGCGCAGGCCTACCTCGAATCGAGGTAGGCCTGCGCTGTTTGCTGAGGTTGGCGGCTAGAACCGGCAGGATCGGATGTCGGAGGCCAGGATGGCGCGTGCACCAATGTCAGACAGGTCGTCCATCAGCGCCTGGTGCGTCTTCCGCGGAACCATGGCGCGCACGGCGATCCAATTGGGATCGGCCATCGCCGAGATGGTGGGCGACTCCAAGCCGGGCGTCATGGTGACGGCGAGGTCGAGTTTGTCCTTCGGGCAGTCGTAATCGACCATCACGTACTGCTGACCAAACACGACACCCTGCACACGCTTGATGAACTGCCTCGCAGCCTTCGACGGGACTTCGTTCTCCGGGTTGCGGACCAGTACGGCCTCCGACTGGCACAGCGACTCACCAAACGCGGTGAGGTCGTGCAGACGCAGGGTGCGGCCCGACCCCACCACATCGGCGATCGCATCGGCGACGCCGAGGTGGATCGAGATTTCGACAGCGCCGTCGAGGCGAATAATCTCCGCGTCAATACCGCGCGCGGCAAGGTCCGCGCGCACCAGATTGGGGTACGACGTGGCGATTCGCTTGCCTGCGAGGTCCTCAATCTTCCACTCCTGACCCGACGGTGCCGCGTAGCGGAACGTCGACGAACCGAAGCCGAGCGCGACCTCCTCGATGACGTTGGAGCCGGAATCGGCGGCCAGGTCCCGGCCGGTGATCCCGAGGTCCAAGGTTCCCGCGCCGACATAGATCGCGACGTCCTTGGGGCGGAGGAAATAGAATTCGACGTCGTTTTCGACGTCGATCACGTTGAGGTCCTTGGGGTCGGAACGCTTGCGGTAGCCCGCCTCCGTCAGGATTGCGGAGGCGGCCTCAGACAGGGCGCCCTTGTTGGGGACTGCGACACGCAACATGGAAAGAAGCTCCTAGCGGAAGTTAATTTGCTCAGCGGGTGAGCTTGGTGAATCGGACTGACAGACGGTCGGTGCGCGTACTACAGGTAGCGGTAGATGTCGGCAGGCTTGAGGCCGCGTTTGATCATCATGACCTGCAGCCAGTACACGAGCTGCGAGATTTCTTCCGACAGCGACTCGTCCGACTCATGCTCGGCCGCCAGCCAAACTTCGCCGGCCTCCTCGATGATTTTCTTCCCGAGCGTATGGATTCCCGCATCCAGGGCGGCAACGGTACCGCTGCCTTCGGGGCGGGTCTGTGCCTTGTCTGCCAGCTCAGCGAAGAGTTCGTCGAAGGTTTTCACATCCTACATTTTTGCATGTCGGGACAATCCCCGCCCGTTCGGGATGGTTCAGCCCCGTAAACACACCTAGCGCGGTCAGCCGGACGAGCCTGCGGCCGCCAGATCGTCGAGGGTCAACCCGACCAAGGTGTCGCGGAAGGTGTAGGTCGGCTTCGGTGGGACGGGGATCGCCGACGGCACGATGATTGCGCGAACCCCTGCGGCGTAGGTGGCCGCAGCGCCGACGGGAGAATCCTCAACTGCCAGGCATTCCCGCGGTGACCGCCCAACCAGCTCGGCCGCCCGACGATAGATGTGGGGTTCCGGTTTTCCGGCTTCCACTTCGTCGCCGCAGACGGTCGCGACAAACCGGTCCCGACCCAAGGTTTCCAGCATCACATCTGCCAGGTCGCGAATGGTGTTGGTCACGAGAACCATCGGAATATCAGCGTCGGCAACGAGATCGAGAGCGGCCAAAGCACCGGGCCGCCACCGGAGGTCGGTGGCAAAGATTTCCAGTACTCGCTGAACCATCCAGGCTTCGTCGCCGTCGAAATCGCGGCCCGACTCGGGAATCAGTGCGGCGTCATACACCTTGGTCAAGGCGTCGACGGAACTGTTTCCCATCGTGGCGATCCGAAGTTCCGGCGTCAGCGTGATGCCGACCCGTTCGGCGAAGTCTTCCATCGCGAGTCCCCAGAGGGGTTCGGTGTCGAGGAGCGTTCCATCCATGTCCCACAGCACAGCCCGGGGAAGGGCGAGGTCATCGGTCACGACCCCACCCTATCCACGAACGCTGGCTTATGTCTGGGTGCCTACGTGTTGAAGTACTTGGCTTCCGGGTGGTGCAGCACAAAGGCATCTGTCGACTGTTCGGGATGTAGCTGCAACTCCTCGGACAGTTCGACGCCAATGCGGCCCGGCTCCAACAGGTCGATCATCTTGGCGCGGTCCTCAAGGTCCGGGCAGGCACCGTAGCCGAAGCTGTAGCGCGCACCGCGGTATTCCAGATCAAAGAAGCCCTGCGGCTGATCTGGGTCGTCATCGGCTGCTACCCCGCCACCGGAGAACGCCAACTCGCTCCGAACCCGCTGGTGCCAGTATTCGGCGAGGGCTTCGGTCAACTGGACACCGATGCCATGGACTTCGAGGTAGTCGCGGTACGCGTTCGCCGCGAATAGTTCGTTCGCGAAGTCCGCGATCGGCGTTCCCATAGTCACCAACTGGAACGGCATCACGTCGACATTTCCGTCGGCGATCGCCTGCTCCCGCGACTTGATGAAGTCGGCGATGCACAGGAAGCGCGACCGCTGCTGACGGGGGAAAGTGAAGCTGTGTCGGACCGGCGATGACGGATCCGGCGATTCCAACACGTGGACGGTATCGCCTTCGCTGACGGCCGGGAAGTACCCGTAGACGACGGCGGCGTGCGCCAGGATGCCTTCCGTCGACAGACGGTCGATCCATTCGCGCAGCCGAGGGCGGCCTTCCGTTTCGACGAGCTCGTCGTAGTCCGGCCCGGAGTCGCCGCGCGTACCGCGCAAACCCCATTGGCCCAGGAACAATGCCCGCTCGTCGACCATCTTGAGGTAGTCGCTGACCGGGATGCCCTTGACGATGCGTGTGCCCCAGAACGGTGGGGTCGGCACCTCGTTGTCTGTTGCTACATCCGAGCGGGCCGGCACGTCGACCGGGACCTCGGCAGCCTTGCGCTTGGCGGCGATGCGAGCAGAACGTTCCCGGCGCTCGCGGCGTTCGGCGACCTTCGCGGCGGCGGCCTTGGCTTCGTCACTGTCTGGGTCTGGGCCTTCGCCGCGCTTGATCGCCATAATTTCGTCCATCAGACTCAAGCCCTCGAAGGCGTCGCGAGCGTAGCGGACATCGCCTTCGTAAACATCGGCGAGGTCACCCTCGACGTACGTGCGGGTCAGGGCCGCACCACCGAGCAGAACCGGGTACTCGCTCTTGCCCTGAGCGTTGAGTTCTTCAAGGTTTTCCTTCATCACGACGGTCGACTTCACCAGCAGACCCGACATGCCGAGCACGTCGGCTCCGTGCTCTTCAGCGGCGGACAGGATGGTCGCGATGGGCTGCTTGATACCGATATTGACGACGTCGTAGCCGTTGTTGCTGAGGATGATGTCGACAAGGTTCTTGCCGATGTCGTGGACGTCGCCCTTCACGGTGGCGAGGACAATTTTGCCCTTACCCGCGTCGTCGGAGGCTTCCATGAACTGCTCGAGGTGCGCCACCGAGGCCTTCATCACTTCTGCCGACTGCAGCACGAACGGCAGCTGCATTTGGCCAGAGCCAAACAGCACGCCGACGGTCTTCATGCCCGAGAGCAATGTGTCGTTGATGATCGACAGCGGCGGTACGGTCTGACGGGCCTCGTCCAAGTCCTCAATGAGGCCATTGCGCTCACCGTCGACGATCCGACGCTCAAGCCGCTCAAACAGCGGCAGCGCGGCGAGTTCGGCGGCGCGGGTTTCGCGTGCCGATGCCGCGGACACGCCCTCGAAGAGCTCCATCAACTTCTGGAGCGGATCGTAGCCCTCCGACCGCCGGTTGTAGACGAGGTCGAGGGCGGTCTGCCGCTGCTCGTCGGGGATGCGGGCCATCGGCAGGATCTTCGACGCGTGCACGATTGCCGTATCGAGGCCAGCCTTGACGCACTCGTGCAGGAACACGGAGTTGAGCACTTGGCGGGCGGCTGGGTTGAGGCCGAACGAAATGTTCGAAATACCCAGCGTGAAGTGAATCGCCGGGTGCGCTTCCTTCAACCTGCGGATGGCGTCGATGGTTTCGATGCCATCGCGGCGGACTTCTTCTTGGCCGGTCGAGATGGGGAAGGTCAGGGCATCGATGATGATGTCCTCCTCTTCCAGACCCCAGTTTGTGGTGAGGTCGGCGATGAGGCGTTCGGCGATCGCGACCTTGTGATCGGCGGTGCGTGCCTGGCCCTGCTCGTCAATGGTCAGCGCGACGACGGCAGCGCCGTGTTCGACGACGTGCTCCATGATGCGGGTGAACCGTGAATTGGGCCCGTCGCCGTCTTCGTAGTTGACCGAGTTGACGGCACAGCGACCACCGAGGTGCTCCAAGCCAGCCTTGATGACGTCTGGTTCGGTGGAGTCGATCATGATCGGCAACGTCGAAGCGGTCGCGAAGCGCGAGGCCAGTTCGGTCATGTCGGCGGCACCGTCGCGACCCACGTAGTCAACGTTGAGGTCGAGCATGTGGGCACCGTCGCGAGTCTGGTCCTTCGCGATCTCATTGCACTTGTGGTAGTCGCCAGCAATCATCGCCTCGCGGAAAGCCTTCGAGCCATTCGAGTTCGTTCGCTCGGCGATCACCAGGAAGCTGGCGTCCTGGTCGAACGGGACGGCGGTGTACAGCGACGACGTCTCCGACTCGTGTTCCGGGGTGCGCACCGCAGGCGTGACCTGCTTGACGGCTTCGGCCACCTGGCGGATGTGTTCGGGTGTGCTGCCACAACAGCCACCGACAAACTGCAGCCCGTAATCGCGGACAAAGCCAGCCAGCGAAGTGGCCATCTCTTCCGGCGTCAACGGGTACTCGGCGCCGTTCTTACCCAAGACTGGTAGACCAGCGTTTGGCATCACGGACACGGGGATGCGGGCACGCTTGGACAGGTAACGAAGGTGCTCACTCATTTCCGTGGGACCGGTTGCGCAGTTGAGGCCGACCACGTCGACGCCGAGCGGTTCGATCGCTGCCAGTGCCGCGCCGATCTCCGAGCCAACGAGCATGGTGCCGGTGGTTTCGACGGTCACGTGCGTGATGATCGGCAGGTGTCGGCCGAACTGCTCCATGGCCCGGCGGGCCGCGATGACAGCGGCCTTCAACTGCAGGAGGTCCTGCGAGGTTTCGATGAGAATGCCGTCTGCCCCACCCTCCAACATGCCAAGGACACATTCGATGTAGGCGTCGCGGATGACCGCAAAAGTGGTGTGACCCAAGCTCGGCAGTTTGGTACCGGGACCCACCGAGCCGAGAACGAACCGGTCGGTGCCGTCGGCGGACTTGCCGAACTCATCGGCAACACCTCGAGCAATTGAGGTGCCCTTGAAGGCGAGTTCGCGGATGCGGTCGGCAATGTCGTAATCGCCGAGGTTGGAAATATTGCAGCCGAAAGTGTTGGTTTCGACGGCGTCGGCGCCAGCTTCGAAGTAGGCGCGGTGGATACCTGCGAGGACGTCGGGACGCGAGTCGTTCAGGATCTCGTTGCAACCCTCAAGGTTCTGGAAATCGTCGAGCGTCAAGTTGGCATCTTGGATCATCGTGCCCATCGCACCGTCGCCAATCAGCACTCGTTGCGACATCGCCTGCAGGAAGGTCGAGTCGTAGGTGTTAATTGAAGAAGATTGCGATGCCATGCCCACCAGGTTAGTTCGCGGCGAAATGCTCCTCGCCGTAGGCTCGATGGAATGAACGCCAATCCCGACGAAAATCCGGCTGAACAGCATAGTTCGGTAGGTCGGAAGCCTGTGCCGATTTTGCGCAGCCCGGTTTTAATCGCCGCCTTTGCCGGTTGGAACGACGGCGCGGATGCTGCGAGCACGGCCGTCGAGCATTTGGCGTTGGAATGGGATGCGTCGACGATTGAGGAAATTGACCCCGACGAGTTCTACGACTACCAATCCACCCGCCCGACGATTCGACAGAAAGGCGGCGTGACCCGGCGAATCGAATGGCCGGTAACGAGCATCTCGACATGCGTTGTGGAAGGTGCTGAACGCGATGTGGTGCTGGTGCTGGGCCCGGAGCCGAACTACCGGTGGCGGACCTACTGTGCGCGCATCGTTGACCTGGCGCAGTCGTTGAACGTGGAGACCGCGATTACCTTGGGCGCGCTCCTGGCCGATACTCCGCACACTCGACCGGTATCTGTTTCCGGGACAGCAGAATCCGCGGACGTGGCTAAGCGACTCGGGTTGTCTTCGAGCAAGTATGAGGGCCCGACCGGTATTACGGGTGTGCTGGCGGATGCGTTCGTGCAGGCGGGCATTCCATCGGTGTCGCTGTGGGCGGCCGTCCCCCACTACGTAGCGCACACCCCGAACCCGAAGGCCACGCTCGCGCTCCTCAACACGATCTCCTCGATCACCGGGCTTCCGATTCCGGTCGGGACGCTCCCCGCTCGCGCAGACGAATGGGAAAGCGCGATCAGCGAGATGACCTCGGACGACGAAGACATGGCAGCCTACGTTCACGAACTCGAGGAGGCCTCGGATGAAGACCTCAACGACGCCATGCTGCGCATCGACGGCGAGGAACTAGCTGCCGAGTTCGAGAAGTACCTGCGCCGCGGCGGCGACGGAACCTCATAGGCCTGCAAAACGGGCCTAACCGATACGCTCGATCTCCACGACCGGTGTGGTGACGCGCCAAGTTCGGACATCGGGTTCGTCGGCGGCGTGGACCCAGAATTGCGCGGGACCGCCCACTCGGCATTCCTTGACTCCGAGAAGCGGAATGTCCTGTGAATCCCGGCGCAACTCACTGACCTCCCAGCGATGGTCGTCTGAGCGTCCAACGCCGGGGGCGCGGAGCAGGGTCATTGCATCGAAATCGAGAAGGTACGTAGAGGTCTGCGTGATGACCGTCCAGACACCTTCATCGGTGTCGGCGGGGATCGCCTGAACTCGTGCCACGGGCGAAAGCTTAGCTGACAGGGGCAATGTCGACGCCGAGAAGGGCATCCACTGCGGCAATGATCACTTGTGGAGCCGTTGCCGACGAGCCAATACCCAAAATCGCATCCGCCGCCCACGCATCAACCGCAGCCAGCGCCTTCGGAGTGTCCAGGTCATCGGAGAGGTGCTGACGCAAACGCGCCACCGTATCGGCGGCATCGGGCCCGCTCGTGCTCTTCGCGGCACGGCGCCAAATGGCCAGCCGGCGCTCCCCCTCAACCAAGACCGGATCGGTCCACATGCGGTCGGCGCGATAGTGCTGTGAAAGGAGCCCCAACCGCACGGCATTTGGATCGACGCCAGCAGCACGAAGCTTCGACACCAGCACCAGGTTGCCAAGGCTTTTCGACATCTTTTCTCCGTCGAGGCCAATCATGCCGGTGTGCACGTAGTGGCGAGCGAACCGTCGCTCCCCTGTCAATGCCTCGGCGTGCGCCGCAGAGAACTCGTGATGCGGGAAGATCAGGTCGCTGCCGCCACCCTGGACGTCGAAAGCCATGCCCAACCGGTTGAGCGCGATAGCCGAACACTCAATGTGCCAACCGGGACGGCCCGGACCCATCGGTGAATCCCACGACGGTTCCCCATCGCGAGCTGCCCGCCACAGGAGCGCGTCGAGCTTGTTGCGCTTACCCGGGCGGTCGGGGTCGCCGCCGCGCTCAGCAAAAAACTTCGCCATGGTCTCGGCGTCGTAACCGGACTCGTATCCGAACTGGGTGGTGGCATCCACGCTGAAGTAGACATCGGGGAACTGCGCGTCGTCGACGACATATGCCGAGCCGTTGGCAAGGAGCTTGCCGACGGCTTCGACGACTTCGTCGATCGACTCCACAGCACCGATGTAGTCTCGCGGCGCCAAAACACGCAGTGCCGTCATGTCTTCGCGGAACAGGTCCGTTTCACGGGCCCCGAGATCACGCCAGTCGATGCCGTCACGAGTGGCGCGCTCGAACAGGGGGTCGTCGACATCGGTGATGTTCTGGACGTAGTGGACATCGTGCCCGTTGTCGCGGAAGACCCGATTGATCAGGTCAAAAGTCACGTAGGTTGCCGCGTGCCCGAGGTGGGTGGCGTCGTACGGGGTAATCCCGCAGACGTACATGGTCGCGACGTCGCCGGGACTCACCGGCTTCACGGCCTCATCGGACGTGTCGTAGAGACGGATCGGGACAGCTGGGCCCGGGACGGACGGAATCGAAGGCGACGGCCACGAATGCATGGACTCAACTGTAGGTGCCGCACCCGCCAGCGTGCCCGCCCGGGTTAGAACGGTGGCCAGGGAATCGCCCGATTCCCTGGCGGCAAGGGCATCACACCGTCGTCACCGAGCACCTTTGCCCGACGACTCAAGGCCGCGATCTCGTCGCCGGAGATCAACTCCGACAATCGTTGGTGGATTTCGCTGGTGTCGTCATCGAGTTCGCCGGCGAGGCGACGAAGGTCGGCTGCCTCGGCGGTGGGAACGCGTTGACCGGCCCACCCCCAAAGGATGGTTCGCAATTTGTTCTCGCGATGCAGGCAGATTCCGTGGTCGATGCCATAGAGGCGACCGTCATCGGCGGTCAGGATGTGACCGCCCTTCCGGTCGGCGTTGTTGAGGACGGCATCGAGCACCGCGAGACGCCGCAAGTCGTCGCTGTCCCGATGAACCAGCAGGACTTCGTCGCCGCGGTGGTCGTAGGCCGACAGGACGCCGCAATAGCCTGCAGGCACCGTGTTTCCAGGAACCACGTCAACGGTGTCGAGCGTCTCGTCGGAACTTTCGGGCTCGTGGATCCACCGCTGCACCATGCCGGGCCCGAGGTCGACATCGGCGGGCCCCTCGGGGCGCATCGCTGTTTCTGGGATTAGCTGCCAGCCGAGCGCTTCGCTGACCAGATACGATGCGACTTCCCTCCCGGCGAGAGTGCCCTCGGGGAAATCCCACAGCGGCTCTTCGCCCCTGATTGGCTTATAGACGCAACGCATGGTGGTGTCGCCGTCCGAGACGTCACAGGCCACCGTCAGGTTGCTGGCTGTACTGATGCGGCCCAATACCGTGAGTTCACCGCTGGTCAGCAGGTTGAGGATTGGGACGCTCAACGGTCCTGATCATTCGGATCGTCGGACTCGTCGTCGGGCACCTCGTCGTCGAGCATCCCGTCTTCCAGGTCGTCGTCGTCAACCATGAACGAGGCATCGAATCCGGGGACCAGTCGGCTCAGGCTGGCGAGCACTTCCGGGTCCACAAACTCCACCGACCGGCTGAACTCGGCATCGCGCTTGTACCCGTTGCTGCGCGCGCAGATATGACCCGACGGGTCGAGCGGCTGACTGCACAGCGGACACAGTGGACGTCCTGCGGCCACCACGCGCATGGTGCGCGCACTGAACTCTCGGGCCTCTTCGGCATTTAGGAACACTCGGACCGTATCGGGGCCCTCCTCCGTGTCGTCGAGGATCACCGACTCATCAAGCGGTTGCTCCGTTGCCGCAAGTAGTTCAACAACCACGGCCGCAGCATCGGCGTCCCATCCCAATCCCATTGAGCCAACACGAAATTCGACGTCAATCGGGCTCTCCAGCGGTGACAAATCGTCGACAGCTGTCGGTTCCGGAGGAATGTTGGTGCCGAAGCGGCGACGGACCTCGTCCAGGAGATAGCCGAGCCGATCAGCGAGGATGAGGACCTGTTGCTTTTCCAACTCGACGCTCATCAGTCGCGAATCCTGCGAAACTTGCAGGAAGAAGGTCCGATCGCCGGGCTGGCCGACGGTGCCGGCGACAAAGCGGCGGGGACTTCGAAATTCGTGGATCGTACGGGCCATAGTTCAACGGTACCTGCCGTCGTGGCCAGTCACTGCCCGGTCGAGCCGCCGACGGTCGCGCCCGACTGTTTCGTCGGACGCGGGAGGTTGAGGACGCCTCCGTTGTTGACCGTGTGGACATACGGTCGCGACGGCGAATACTGGATGACGCTGATCGAGCCCGGATCTACCACGATCCGTTGGAACTGGTCGAGATGCATCCCGAGGGCGTCGGCGAGCACCGACTTGATGACGTCGCCGTGCGAACATGCCAGCCACACGCCATTTCCGTCGGGTCCGCCGTGGATGCGATCAAGTGCCCGGATCGCCGTGGTGGCCCGACGCGACACGTCGAGTAAGCCCTCACCGCCCGGGAACACGGCCGCCGACGGTTGCTGTTGCACCACTTTCCAGAGCGGCTCTTTGAGGAGGTCGACGATCTTACGGTTGCTCCATTCGCCGTAGTCGACCTCTTCCAGGCCCGGTTCTGTGACACACGTGAGGTCCGGGCGCACTGCGACAAGGGGCTCGAGCGTTTCACCGCATCGCTGCAGCGGCGAACGCACGATCGCGGTCAGGTCTTCGACAACTGACTCAAGGCGCCGAGGAAGGTCTTCTGCCTGGTTTCGGCCTCGGTCATCGAGTCCGACACCCGGGGTACGACCTGCCAGCAAACCCGAAGTGTTGGCCGTCGAACGTCCGTGCCGGACCAGAATCACCGTCATAGAAGACAGGTTACTTCCCTGTCGCCCCCAGTTAGGAAGTGATGACGCCGGTCGACAGGAGGGCAATCACCAGTAGACCCAGGGCGATTCGGTAGCCAGCGAACCAGTCCATCGAGTGGTGCGAGACAAACTTGAGCAGCCAAGCGATCGAGATGTACCCGAGAACAAAGGCAATGATCGTGGCAACCAGGATCTGCGGCCCGCTGGCCGCCAGTCCCTCACCCGCCGGTTCGAAAACGTCCTTCAAGCTGAACAGCCCGGAAGCAAGGACAGCCGGAATGGCAATCAGGAACGAGAACCGGAAGGCTGCTTCTCGCTGCAACCCGACAAACAGACCGGCGCTCGCGGTGGCACCGGACCGAGACACTCCCGGAATCAATGCCAGACATTGGGCCGCACCCATGATGAGCGCGTCGCGCCCGGTGATCTTGTCGAGCGGTCGGGCCTGTGTCGCGTACTTCTCGGCGGCTACGAACACGAAGGAGAACAGGATCAGCATGATGGCAACCAGCCACAGGTTGCGGCCCATGGTCCGGATTTCGTCCTTGAAGACGAACCCGAGAACACCAATGGGGATGGTGGCGAGAATCACGTACCAACCAACGCGGTAGTCGAGACCGCGCTTGGTTTCATCACGCAATCCGGCGAACCAGGCCGCGATGATGCGGCCGATGTCTTTCGCGAAGTACAGGAGCACCGCGAGTTCGGTTCCCAGCTGCGTGACCGCGGTAAATGACGCTCCGGCGTCGGTACCAAACCAAATCTCGGAAATGATGCGCATATGCGCCGAGGACGAGATTGGTAGGAATTCAGTTAGCCCCTGGACTGCACCCAGCACTATCGCCTGCAGCCACGTCATCGTCTCCATCACGAGCGATGATGCTACCCATCGGCACGGTCACATATGACCATCGCGCAAGATGGTGTCATGCGCGCGCGAACCAGAATCTCCGCCCTAGTCGTGGCTGTGGCCACTGTCTCCGCCCTCACGGCCTGCAGTCAGTCCGACGAAGGCCCCAAAGAGAATGTGCCGACTGTCACTCCCGCAACGGCAGCTCAGTCTCCTGCCAGCCAGGAAGCGACCGCAGGCACGGTGACGCCTACGGTTCCCGCGAAATCAGTCGTCGTGGCCCACGCACCGGGATCACAGGTTGCGGTGCTGTCGAATGACGGCAAATCTATGCAAATCTTCAGTTCTCCCGGTGGTCCCTCGGCGCTGCCGCCGAAAGTCGTGCAGGTTCCCGGCCTCGTCGACTTGGTGGCCTCCGGTGAAGGTTTCGTTGGCGTCAGCCCCACCGGCGTAGTCCGCGTTAACACCGCGGGCGTGGTGACCGAGCAGCAGGCCAACCTCGCTGGTGCGTCGGCGGTCGCCGTGGACACCAAGAATCGAGTTCTCGTCGGGACCGACCGCGGGCACGTGCTCGTGCTCGACGAGGCAGGTAAACAACTCAAAGACATTGGCGGTTTCGTCCGCGTCGACAACATCACCGTCGCTCCGGCATCCGCGGGCGAACTGGCAGGTCAGGTGGTGGTCCTCGATCGCGCACAGTCCGCTGTCGCACCCGTCGATATCGACACCGGCGAACTGAAGGCGGCGCTGCGTGCTGGCGACGGTGCCACCGAGTCCACCGTTGATGATTACGGCCGCGTGCTCGTCTCGGGCACGCGTAACAACCAGGTCCTCGCGTTTTACGGGCAGCCCATCATGATGCGGTTGCGTGCGCCTGTCGCCGAGAGCCCGTATGCACTGGCCTTCGACAACCAGCGCAAGCTGCTCTGGGTATCCACGACCGCGAACAACGAAGTCACCGCTTACGACCTATCAACCGGTGAAGCCATCGAGAAGCACCGATTCGCCAGCGTCCCGCAGGTCACCTCGATCGACGTCGACCCGGCAAGCGGCAACCTGCTTCTGGTCTCCGGCCGCGACGGTGCGCTGCAGGTGGTCACGCCCGATAACGTGAAATAGCCTTCACCCTTACCCTCCAGATCCCTGACTTCGAGGTTGAACCCCATGCTGAGCATGCTGAACCGGTTCCTGTATCCGCCGTTGCTGAAACTGATGTTTCTGCTCAAGCCCGAGCAGATCCATCACCTCATGAGCGCCTTAATTTCCCGGTCCGGGACGTTCCCGGGCGTGCGGTCGTTGTTGGCAAGAATGTTTGCGGTTGACGACACGGTCCTACGCAACGAGGTGTTCGGCGTCGAGTTCCCTGCACCGATCGGCTTGGCTGCGGGCTTCGACAAGACGGCCTCGAGCGTTAATGCTTGGGGCCAGTTGGGTTTCGGGTTCGCCGAAGTCGGCACGATTACCGGTCAGTCGCAACCTGGTAACCCGGCTCCCCGACTGTTTCGGCTGCCCGCAGATCGCGCCCTGATCAATCGGATGGGATTCAACAATCCCGGTGCCGAAGCAGCCGCAGTGAAGTTGGCTCAACGACGACCCGGGCCGGTCCGGGTGCCGATCGCGGCGAACATCGGCAAAACGAAGGTCGTCCCCGTCGAGGATGCCGCCGACGACTACCGGCTCAGCGCCCGACTGCTGAGTCCGTTCGCGGACTTCGTAGTCGTGAACGTCAGTTCGCCCAACACCCCCGGGCTACGCGACCTACAGGCGGTCGATTCGCTGCGCCCGATCCTGGCGACGGTTCTTGAAGTGGTCGATAAACCAGTGCTCGTCAAGATTGCTCCCGACCTTTCCGACGAGGACGTCGATGCCGTCGCAGACTTGGCCCTGGAACTGGGTTTGGCCGGCATTGTCGCAACCAACACAACAATCCGTCGCGACGGCCTCGCCACGCCAAACGCCGAGGTGGAAGCAATGGGGGCCGGCGGCCTGTCCGGCCCACCGGTCGCCGACCGCTCCCTGGAGGTCCTGAAGCGACTCTATGCCCGCGTTGGCGGCAGGCTGTCGCTCATCAGCGTCGGCGGAATCGAGACCGTCGATCAGGCGTGGGAGCGGATTCGTGCCGGTGCTGACCTGCTGCAGGTGTACACCGGCTTTATTTACGGCGGCCCGGTGTGGCTGAAGGAACTCAATGTGGGGATCGCTGAGCGTGTCCGCGCGGCCGGGTTCTCCTCAATCGGTGAGGCCGTTGGCTCCGGCAATTAACTGGCCATAGCACTGGCCATAGCAAAAGCAAGCGTCCCCGTGAGGAATCTCGCGGGGACGCTTGCTTGCTGTGGAGGGCGCCTACTCGGACGGCTGCTCGTAGATGCCGGTTAGGACACCGCGGGCGATGGCGCGCGAGAACAGATTGAAACCGAGGAAGCCCGGGGTCGCCGACTCCGGAAGCTCGAGTGATTCCACATCGATGGCATGCACGGCGAACATGTAGCGGTGCGGTCCGTGTCCGGGCGGCGGCGCACAACCGATGTACTGCTTGATACTGCCGTCATTCGCGAGAGTCATCGCACCCGAAGGCAGATCGGGCGAACCCGGAGTCCCGGCACCGGTCGCCAGCGACGTCACCGACGCGGGAATGTCAGCCACGGCCCAATGCCAGAATCCCGAGGCCGTCGGAGCATCGGGATCGAAGCAGGTGACAACGAAACTCTTGGTCTCGGCCGGGAAGCCCGACCAACTCAGTTGCGGCGAAATATCCTCGCCACCCGCACCGAAGATTCCGGACACGTGCGGCATCGCTAACGTATGGCCTTCACTGAAGTCACTAGAGACAACCGTGATTTCCGGCAACGGAGGCAACTCCCCGTACGGGTCGTATTTGGTCACAATCGAATCCTCTCGATAATTCTCACTCGGCAATTCACGTCTGCGCAGCTCGTCAGCAGTGGTGAAGGAAGTGCTCGAAAACCTTGGTACCGAACAAAATCGACTCTACTGGTACCCGCTCGTCGACACCGTGGAACAGCGCGGCAAAGTCCAGTTCCGGCGGCAGTTGCAGCGGTGCGAAACCAAAGCAACGGATGCCCAACTTGGCGAAGGCCTTGGCATCCGTGCCGCCTGACAGCATGTAGGGCACGGCCCGTGCCGCATCGTCGTAGGCGAGCAAAGCATTGTTCATCGCGTCCACCAGGTCGCCGTCGAAACTGGTCTCGTACGCGTCCAGATGGGTGATCCACTCGCGCTTGACCTTTGGTCCGATGAGCTCGTCGATGGTCTTCTCGAACGCGGCCTGCCTACCCGGCAGCACACGGCAGTCGATCACCGCTTCCGCGTGTTGCGGGATCACGTTGGCTTTGTACCCGGCCTCGAGCATTGTCGGGTTGGCGGTATCCCGAAGGGTGGCACCGATGATTCGCGCAAGATTGCCGATCTTGAACAGTGCCGTTTCCAGGTCGGGGGTCTCTGGACTGAAGTCGAGTCCGGTCTCTTCCGATAGCGCCTTCAGGAACTCGCTGACCGATTCGGTCATCACGAGGGGAAACTGATGTGCCCCAATGCGTGCGACGGCCGAGGCGATCTCCGTGACGGCGTTTTCTGCCGCCAGAAACGAGCCGTGGCCCGCCTGGGCATCACAGGTCAGTTTCATCCACGACAGGCCCTTCTCGGCCGTCTCAATCAGGTACAGGCGACGAGCGGTGCCGTCGGGTCGATCCACGGTGAGTGAAAACCCGCCCACTTCGCCCACGGCCTCGGTGACACCCGCAAACAGGTCAGGCCGATGCTGCACGAGCCAATGTGAACCCCACGTGCCACCGGCTTCTTCGTCGGCGAGGAAGGCGAAAACAATGTCCCGTGGTGGGATGGTCCCGTCGCGCTTGAATTGGCGAGCAATGGCGAGCACCATGCCTGCCATGTCTTTCATGTCGACGGCACCGCGGCCCCAGATATAGCCGTCTTGAATGGCACCGGAGAATGGGTGAACACTCCAATCTTCCGCCTCAGCGGGCACCACATCGAGATGGACATGCACCAGCAGTGCACCGCGGTTGCGGTCTGCGCCGTCCAACCGAGCGAAGACGTTCCCGCGCCCAGCCATCCCTGACTCGACGTACTCGGTGGTGTACCCCACCTCCTCGAGTTGCGCTGCAACCCATTTGGCGCAGTCGGCCTCCCCTCTGGTGGTTTCCGGCCGTCCGGTGTTCGACGTGTCGAACTGGATGAGCCGACTAACCAAATCGACAACTTCTGCGGTCGCGCGTAAGCCTGTCACCTCTTCATTCCTAGGCGATTTGGGATACAGGGGCAACCTTGGTTATTGTTATGCGGCACCCAGCAAAGCCGGGTGCCTAACTGAACAACGAGTCCGAGTGGCGGAATGGCAGACGCGCTAGCTTGAGGTGCTAGTGTCCTATTAACGGACGTGGGGGTTCAAGTCCCCCCTCGGACACCTGTGATGAGCCGCGACATTGTTTACCCAATGTCGCGGCTCATTTGTTTTCTGACTTTTCCGTCTTCTGGGGTCGTCGACCGAGTGTCCGAAAGGTCGTTCCGAGTTACAGGCCCGTCGTTCCTGCGTGCCGCAAGATTGCAGGCGAGAAACGGATAGGGTCGAATCCGTGAATCCAGACGAACCGGAAGGTGCCCGCGAGCCGAGAGTTCCCGCTGGGGCGACCAATGCCGATTCAGACTTCCCGGGGGCACGCGTGCTGGTGGGCCTCGGGTTGGTCGCGCTGGCAGCGGGTGCCTTAACCGGTCTCGTTGGCGGGGCATTCCGATGGATGCTGAGTTGGACCGAAGACCGTCGGTCAACGCTCGTCGAGTGGTCCCATTCCAACGGGGCACTCGGCGTGATTGCGGTAATCGGTCTATCGGCCAGCTGCGCGATGATTGCGGTATGGATTGTGCAGCGGGTGCCGTCTGCGGGAGGCAGTGGCATTCAACAGGTCGAGGCCGTCCAGCAGGACGAGGATCGGGCGGCAAATTGGACAGTCGTTCCGGCTCGATTCGTCGGCGGCCTCCTGAGCATGGGCGCGGGCGGCATGGTGCTCGGACGCGAGGGGCCCACGGTGCATATGGGTGCCGCGATCGGTGCCGCCGCAGGGCGTCTTGTCCGGGCGAGCACGGACGAAGTCCGGGTTTTGCAAACGTCCATGGCCGGCGCCGGCCTGGCAGTAGCGTTCAACGCGCCGATCGGCGGCGCGCTATTCACCTTTGAGGAAGTCGCCAAGCAGATTCGGCTGCGTTATGCGGTCTGGACGTTGGCGGCGGTGGCGGCGGCGGTGGTCTGCAGCAGGTGGATCCTGGGCAACCAACCGGACTTTCGAGCCGGTGGCGTCGACAATCCGGCACCCGACCGCCTTTGGGTGTTCCTAGTGTTCGGAATCATCCTGGGCGGGATTGGGGTCCTCTACAGCCGCCTAGTGACGTGGTTCGTTGACGTCTTTCAACGAATGCCGGTCTCTCCGCTCGTGATCGCCGGGGGCGTCGGTGTTGTGATCGGCATTCTCGCGCTGGTGGTTCCGGAGTCAGTCGGCGGTGGTGACGTCGTCGCGCAGGGGCTGCTCGATAGCCAACGTCTGGCACTCTGGACCTTGATCGGCCTCTTAGCACTGCGAATGGTGACCGGTCCCCTGTCGTACGGCA
Organism: Gordonia sp. 34D; assembly: GCF_056682775.1. Lineage (NCBI taxonomy): Bacteria > Bacillati > Actinomycetota > Actinomycetes > Mycobacteriales > Gordoniaceae > Gordonia > Gordonia sp. 34D. The sequence goes on from NZ_CM155293.1 coordinate 1,094,302, forward strand.
CCGGCGCCCCTGGCGGATTGTTCGCCCCGATGCTCGCGCTGGGAGCGCTCTGCGGAGTGATTGGCGGTCGTCTGGTGGAGCTAATCGATCAAACGTACGGCGCGAGCCTCACCCCCGCGCTGGTCATTGTTGGGATGAGCACGCTGTTCGCTTCCGTCGTGCGTGTGCCGCTCACGGCGATCGTGCTGGTCATCGAGATGACAGCCGTGACGACGCTAACGATTCCGATGATTCTCTCCGCGGTAACTGCGGTGGCGACGGCCTCGCTTGCCGGATCCAAACCGGTGTACGACTCGCTGCGCGAGCGGATGCTGCAGGGCTACGCGCTCAATGAGAGTCGACACGCGCAGCCCTGATCGCTATTCGTTAAGCCAGTTCGCTTGATTAGTTAATAGTCAAGCCTCTGGACTAGATGCTGCCGACCGACTGCTGGGTCCCGCGCCCAACTCCGCTGCCCCTTCTCGCATGATGCGTTGATTCCCGCTACACGTCGGACGTGTAGCGGGAATCAACGCATCATGCGAGAGCGGGGCCCGGGGCCCTAGAAGCCAGCGACGGTGGCGATCCGGTCGGCGCCCAAGGTTGGGGTCAGCGAGCCCGTGAGAACCGCTGACTCGACCTCCTTGCGCACCGCGCGAACCTCGGGGTCCTCTTCGAGGCGGTTCAGCATGGCCTCGCGAACCATCGCCCACATCCAGTCCACCTGTTGCTGCGCGCGACGAGACTCGAACAAGCCGGCTGCGGTCAAGGTTTCGCGATGTTTCAGAATCGCTTCCCAGTACTCGTCAACGCCGGTGTTCTCGATGGCGCTCATGGTGAGGACAGGTGGGTGCCAGAGGGCGTCGTGCGGGTAAATCAAACCGAGCGCATTGCGCAGTTCGCGAGCGGCACCGCGAGCCTCGTTGATGTGCTTGCCGTCGGCCTTGTTGACGACGACGATCTCGGCGAGTTCCAGCACGCCCTTCTTGATGCCCTGCAACGAGTCGCCCGTGCGGGCCAGCGTCAGGAAGGTGAAGACGTCGACCATCCCGGCGACGCTCACCTCCGACTGCCCCACGCCCACCGTCTCGACGAGCACCACGTCGTAGCCAGCAGCTTCAACGAGGACGATGGTCTCGCGGGTGGCCTTCGTGACGCCGCCGAGCGTGCCTGAACTCGGCGACGGACGGACGTACGCATCCGCGGCGGCCGAGAGCTGCCCCATCCGCGTCTTATCGCCGAGAATGGAACCGCGAGTCCTCGTCGACGAGGGGTCCACCGCAAGCACTGCAACCCGATGACCGCGATCAATCAGGTGCATGCCGAGCGTCTCGATGGTCGTCGACTTGCCGACGCCCGGAACACCGGTAATCCCCACCCGGAACGACTTCCCGGCGTGCGGCGTCAAGTTCAGCAGCAACTGCTGGGCGGCCGCCCGATGGTCGGGTCGAACCGATTCCACCAGGGTGATGGCCCGAGCCAACTGCGACCGATTGCCGGACAGCACACCTTCGGTGAGCGCATCGACATCAATCGCGCGTCGACCCGGGCGATCCACGGAGGTCATTCCGCTGCGGGCGCCAGATCCAGGCCCAGTTGGTCGGCGAGCTTGCCGATCAGGTCGACTGCGCTGTCAGCGATGACGGTACCGGGCGGGAAGATCGCCGCAGCACCAGCCGCATACAGGTCGTCGAAGTCACCGGGCGGAATCACGCCGCCGACGACGATCATGATGTCTTCGCGTCCCACATCCGCCAGTGCCTGCTTGAGAGCGGGCACCAGGGTGAGGTGACCGGCTGCCAGCGACGAGACACCGACGACGTGCACGTCGTTGTCTGCCGCCTGAGCTGCCACCTCTTCGGGGGTCGCGAACAGCGGGCCCACGTCGACGTCGAATCCGAGATCGGCAAATGCTGTGGCGATCACCTTCTGGCCGCGGTCGTGCCCGTCCTGGCCCATCTTGGCAACCAGCACGCGAGGACGACGACCCTCAGCGTCAGCGAAGGCATCCACGACAGCCATGGCTTCGTCGATATTGCTCACGGAATCACCTGCTTCGTTGCGGTATACGCCGCTGATGGTGCGGATCTCCGCCTGATGACGGCCGTAGACCTTCTCCATGGCGTCGGAGATTTCGCCGCCGGTGGCACCGTGGCGTGCGGCCTCGATGGCCAGGGCCATCAGGTTGTTGTCGAGGTTCGACCCACCGGCCTCGCCCGCGGCGCGCGTTAGGTTGGCCAGTGCGGCATCGACCGCATCCTGGTCGCGTTCGGCGCGGAGCTTCTCGAGCTTGGCGAGCTGCTCGGCGCGGACCTTCGAGTTGTCGACCTTGAGGACTTCGATTTCCTCATCTTCGTCGACCCGGTACTTGTTGACACCGATCAACGGCTGAGTGCCCGAGTCGATACGAGCCTGGGTACGGGCCGCAGCCTCTTCGATACGGAGCTTTGGCAGACCTTCGTCGATGGCCTGGGTCATACCGCCAGCCTCTTCGACCTCCGCGATGTGCGCGCGAGCCTTGTTGGCGAGCTCATTGGTGAGCCATTCGACGTAGTTGGAGCCAGCCCACGGATCGATCGGCCGCGTGGTGCCCGACTCCTGCTGAAGCAGAAGCTGGGTGTTGCGGGCAATGCGCGCGGAGAAGTCTGTCGGGAGGGCGATCGCTTCGTCGAGGGCGTTGGTGTGCAGCGACTGGGTGTGGCCTTGCGTTGCCGCCATGGCCTCCACGCAGGTGCGAGCAACGTTGTTAAACACGTCCTGCGCGGTCAACGACCAACCTGAAGTCTGCGAGTGGGTACGCAGCGACAGACTCTTGGGGTTCTTTGGCTCAAACTTCGCGACGAGCTCACTCCACAGCAGGCGTGCGGCGCGGAGCTTGGCAACCTCCATGAAGAAGTTCATGCCGATACCCCAGAAGAACGACAGTCGCGGTGCGAACTGGTCGATATCGAGGCCTGCTTCCAACCCGGCGCGAATGTATTCGACGCCGTCGGCCAGGGTGTATGCGAGCTCCAGGTCGGCTGTCGCTCCGGCTTCCTGAATGTGGTAGCCGGAGATGGAGATGGAGTTGAACTTGGGCATCTTGGCGCTTGTGTAGGCGAAGATGTCCGAGATGATCCGCATGGACGGGGCCGGCGGATAGATGTAGGTGTTGCGGACCATGAACTCTTTGAGAATGTCGTTCTGAATGGTTCCAGCCAACTTCTCCGGGGGCACGCCCTGTTCTTCGGCGGCCACGACGTAGAGCGCCAGGATCGGCAGCACGGCACCGTTCATCGTCATCGACACGGACACGTTGCCGAGGTCAATGCCGTCGAACAGTTGGCGCATGTCGAGGATTGAATCGATCGCCACGCCAGCCATACCGACGTCGCCTGCGACGCGCGGGTGGTCGGAGTCGTAGCCGCGGTGGGTAGCGAGGTCGAAGGCGACCGACAGACCCTTCTGACCCGAGGCCAGGTTACGGCGGTAAAAGGCGTTCGACTCGGCGGCTGTCGAGAAACCTGCGTACTGGCGAATCGTCCACGGCTGGTTGACGTACATCGTCGGGTACGGGCCCCGGATGAACGGTGCGGTACCGGGGATGGAGTCGATCGGGTAGTCGCTGTCGGCCGCGGCTTCGTCGCGGTCGGCACGGGTGAAGACCGGCGGCACGTCGATCTGCTCGGGGGTCTTCCAGGTGACCTGCTCGACGGAGTAGCCATTGGCTGCCGCCAACTCTTCGGCCTGGGTGGCACCGGGTGCGGCAGGTTCGGGCTGCCTGTCCCCAGTCAGGGCGACGTCGGCGAAGCTTGGCACCGCGTCTGTTGAATTGCGCTCACTCATGCGGATGCACTCCCGCCTTCGGTCAGGTGATCGAGAAGTTCGGTCAGGGTCGCGATGGCATCGATTCCGACGCGGAGCGAACCGTCGACGCCGTCGGCGTCTGCGGGCCATTCGCGGTCGGGCCCGGCGAGCAGCACTCGGCTGATGCCTGCACTGCGTGCTGCGGCCAACGCGGCTGGGCCGCTTTCGGCGTACCGCTTGGCGGTGCCGCACAGTACGGCGACGCTGGTCGGATTGTCTGCGACCACTCCGGCGATCGATTCGGCATCGACGGTGCCGGGATTAATCGCCGCGATACCGCCGGCGGCCAGCAGGTTCGCGACGAAGGTGGTGCGGCCATTGTGTTCGGCGACGCTGCCGAGCGGCAGCATCAACACACTGGGACGACTGCCAGCCGCAGCGGCGGCGTCGGCGGCATCGCGCAAGGCCTCGAACTGGCGGCCAACGCGAGCCAACTTGGGGGTGGCGGTAGCGATGTCGACGGTGTTCGCGGTCCCGGCCGGGCGAGCCGTCTCGTCGAGATTCGGGAACTCGCTGACACCGGTCAGCGGTGCCTTGCGGTGTGCAACCTGGACGTCACGAGCCGCGAGGGACTCGGCGATCTGGCTGGCGATCCATCCTTCGGCGAGGGCCGGACGGTAACCGCCGCGAGCCTCGACCTCGGTGAAGACCTCCCAGGCTGCCGAAGCGAGGTCGGCAGTGAGAGATTCGACGAACCATGAACCACCGGCCGGGTCGAGCACGCGCCCCAGGTTGGATTCCTCAAGGAGGATCAGCTGGGTGTTGCGAGCCATGCGACGGGAGAACGACGTGCTCGACGACCGCTGGTCAGCGGGCAGTGCGGCGTCGTATCCGAGGACGGTGACCTGGTCGGCACCGCCGAGACCGGCACCGAATGCGGCGACGGTGGAGCGGAGCATGTTGACCCATGGATCGCGCTGAGTCAGCATCGCCAGGTCGGTCACCGCGTGGGTGATCGCCGCACCGGCTTCGGGCTCACCGAGAACATCGGCCACCCGCGACCAGACAGCGCGGAGGGCGCGAAGCTTGGCGATGCCGGCGAACTGGTCGTCGTCAACCGAGATGGCGAAGGTGATCTGGCCGAGGGCGTCGGCGCGGCTCATGCCGGCACCCACCAGGTCGCGCACGTGTGTAACGGCAGCAGCGACGGCGTAGCCGAGTTCTTGCGGATTGTTGGCGCCAGCCTGACTGAAGTCGGTGCCATCGACGCGGAATGTCCGCACGCCCGCGGGAGCTTCGGTGGCCACCGCGTTAGCTTCCTCAACTTCGACGGTTGCCCGTCCGGAGAAGGCAGCCGTATACGGCGACAGTCCGAGGCTTTGCACGTTGGCGGCTGTTGCGGGGGCAGCTTGCGGAGCTTCCGGTGCGGCGGCCCGAGCGGCGAGGTAGGCGCGGGCGGCGGCGATGCCATCGGCACCGGCGTCGAGCGTGACAGGCACCAGATCGAGGTAGACACCAGCCAGAACGGCCGCGACATCGTCGGCAGCAATGCTGCCACCGACGTTCAGCCACAATCCGCTGGTGCCATTGCCTGCGGCGTCCAAGATCTGCTCGTTGACCACCTCTGCGGACAGGCCGTCTTCGTCGCCGAAGCGTTCGGTGACTCGCCAACCGACGTTGACGTCGCGGACCGGGTCGGCACCGCGCACAAACGGGAACTGACCGGGCGCGCCCTGTTCGGCCGCCTCGTCTTTCCGCGTGTACAGCGGACGCACTACGGTGCCGTCACCGGTATGTGTCGACAGCAGAGCCTCGGGACTCTCAGGCAGTTCGTCGGCCGTCACTTTGCGCGAACGCGCCAAAACGGCGGCGGCCGCGGCGGACCAATCGTCGTACGCTGCCTGCAGGCCCTGCGCGCTGAGCGGACCGGCATTACTGGGCGGCTGTACGGGGTGCTCACTTGCCGTCATCGGCTCGCTTACCTCCATAGCTGGGCGAAGAATTTTCGTTAATTGAACGATAACCGATCAAACGCTCGGGCCGTCATGCGGGATGTGATCGAGCCCGTAATATTGGTACTCGTGCGTAACAATTCACCGCGATCGGCACCGTTGGCCGAAGAGCCGGTGGCCCTAGACGGAAGCACCTCGCAGCAACCCCTCTCCGACAAGGCCGCAGCAGGCAGTCGGAGCGTCACGAAGGCCGCGGTCATTCGCGGCATCGCCGTGATGGCCATCGTGGTGACCGTCCTGGTCGGCGCGTATTTTGTGCCACTCCCCTCTATCGCCACCGCACGCACCTGGTCGGATTCCCTTGGCCCGTGGTTCATTTGGTTGTTTTTTCTGGCCTACGCGATCGTCCCGGCGGCCCCGGTTCCGCGCACCGCGTTCACCTTGACCGCAGGAGTCCTCTTCCCGCCCGCCATTGCATTCGTCGGGGCGACGATCTCGTCCACGATCGCCGCGGTAATCGGTTTTCTGGTGGCCCGCAAGCTCGGCAGGCAACGAATTACCCGCTTCTTGAAGCACCCCTCGGTGGCGGCCTTGGATCATCGCTTGGCGCAGCGCGGGTGGCTGGCAGTCGGTTCGGTGCGCCTGATCGCCGTGTTCCCGTTCTCGATCGTCAACTACTTGGCGGGACTGTCGAGTATCCGTCTGATCCCCTTCATCGCAGCAACCATTATCGGTATGACGCCGGGCAATGCAGCCGTCATCTTCTTGGGTGACGCACTGACTGGGTCGGGCAGTCCGATCAGTTTGTTCTTCTCCGCGGCGCTATTCGCGGTAGGGGTCATCGGGCTGATCGTGGATACGCGCATGCCGATCAACCAACCATCAAGTAAATATACTTGATTTGAGCAATATCAAGTATCTAAACTTGAGGCAGTGGCTAGAGTTGTCGAAGGGTCCGACACGAGATGCGATGGACAGGAGACGGCAATGGACGGAAAACTGCGATGTATGTCCTGACTGCGGACCAACGCGGCAGCCGTACCGGACGGGACCTGGTGCCCGACATACTGGCCGACGGTAGCCCCTCCGGACTGCTTCGCCCGTTCGAGCGGACGGCAGGTGATGAAGTCCAAGCGGTCTTCGATTCGCCCACAGGGCTCGCTCTCGTCGCAATCGACCTTGCGTCATCGGGTGACTGGAGCGTCGGGATCGGCATCGGCGACATCGAAACACCGTTGCCCCCATCGACCCGGGCGGGGCGCGGAGCGGCATTCATCGACGCTCGCACTGCCGTCGAAGATGCCAAAAGAAACCGCTGGCACCTGTGCATCGTCGGAGAGTCCTCCTGGTGCGCCAGCGCGCAGACCGCCGCGCGACTGCTCCTCGACGTTCTCGCCGACCGCACCGACGCCGGCCACGAAGCCGTTTCGCTTGTCGCGCAAGGGCTTACCCAGTCAGCAGCGGCCACTAGACTCGGTATCAGCCCGCAGGCGATGTCGCTTCGGCTGCAGCACGCGCGCTGGGACATTGAGCCGAGTGCGCGTGAGTTGTTCACTGACTTGCTTACCGCCGCCAACATCGGAGTAGATGCATGACCGTCGTGGTTCTTTTTGCTCTGGCCATCGTGGTGGCGGCCGGTGCTGCTTTGGTTCGACGACACCTCGCTGCCGATTCCGCCAAGTCCGATGGCGCGGTGCTTGCCACCGACGTGATCGCGACGGTCGTGACGTTGGCCCTGTTGGTGCTGGCACTGATCCCGGTTACCCGCGACGGGCACTGGGACGGCGGGTGGCTCGTCGCCATCCAGGTTTTGGCGGTCATCGCTGCCGCAGTCACCGGCGCAAGCGCTGTCCGCCTCGTACTGGCTGCTGGCGGGATCCCCACCCGCGGTGACAATCACGACGACGAACCCGACGCTCCCCTGCGCGGCGGTCGGATCATCGGCATGCTGGAGCGCACGGCGGTCGTCGTGTCGTTGCTGCTGGCCTGGCCAGCGGGAATCGGTGTCGCGCTGGCGGTGAAGAGCCTCGCCCGATTCTCCGAGCTGCGCGCCCCACGGGCCAGCGAACAGTTCATCCTCGGGACCTTCGCGTCGGTGCTGTGGGCCGCCGCGTTCGCGGGTGTCGCGTATCTGGCAAGGATATAGCGACGAGCGCAAGAGATCTGAGCGGACTACCCAGTGGCCGCGCGACGGTACTCGGCGATCAGCGTATTCACCGCCGCTTGCCGGGCTCGGCGCGCCAGGTCCGACAGCCGCATCAGATTCGTATCGGCGGTGGCCAGTTGGGAACCGGAGTCGCCGAGCGTGCCACTGCCTGCAAGCGTGATGATCGCATCGATCTGCGCGGCGGCAGCAAGGACGCGGTCGACCCGCGGATTGTCGTGTGCGGGCAAGTCGATTCGATTGAACTCGGTGCGGGCGGCCAAGGCATCGCGCAGATCTGCGGGTGAACGGCGTCGTGCGCCGCTGAGGTCAGCGATCACGGTCGCCGCCTCGGCGACGGCAGCCTTGAGGTCGTATTCCACCTCACCGAGCGGTGCGTCGGATAGCAGTTGGTCGACGGCGATCTCCGCGTCGTAGCGCATGGCCTGCCAACGACACCGTTCCCTGGTTCCCATTGGAATCAAGGCGATCGGATGAGTTGGGCCCGCAGCACCGAGGTCCCGGTCGTCAACCAGAATCACTTCACCGACACTCATCGCGGCCTTGGTTACTTCGCTCGGAGGCAGTCCGGCCGCGTCGCCCGGAGCGGGCAGTCGTACCGCCATGTGTGCGGCGCCCGACACCGTCGCCAGCAGGTCCAAAATTCCCCCGCCAGGATCGAGTTCATGCACTTGGGCGTAGTCGTGCAGGGTGTGTAGCACGTCGTCGGCAGAGCATCGGCCCGCGTCGCGTGCCGCAGCCCACACGGCGAGAGCGCTCGCGGGCCACGAGCGCATCAGGGCTAGAGAAGAACTGGTCATCGCAAAGCACGATACCCGCGGTTTGCGCTCCACCGGAGCGTCGCAACCGGACCCACCGCCATCACTCGCTTAGGGTTGGCAACTGTGTCCGATGATCGCTATGGCCGCGACGTACTGTCCTCGCCCCGCAAAACCAAGCCCAAGGCCCCCGAGGTCGCCGCTGAACGCGACCTGGTGGTCGAAGACGCCGCGACGGGATTCTGCGGTGCCGTCGTGGGCCTCGAAAAGAGTTATGCGGGCGACCTGGTTCGCCTCGAGGATCGTCGCGGGCAAACACGCGTCTTCCTGATGTACCCGGCGGCCTTTTTGATTGACGGGAAGCCGGTCACTCTGACTCGCCCGCGCGGTCGCGGTGCGGTCGCGCAGGCGGAGGCCAAAACCGCCTCCGGCTCGCGGGCCGCACCGAAGCAGCGGGCACGCACCGCCCGCGCCAGCCGCATCTTTGTGGAGGGCGTGCACGACGCCACCCTCGTCGAACGTGTCTGGGGCGACGACCTCCGCGCCGAGGGCGTTGTGGTGATCAGCCTCGATGGCCTCGACAACTTGGACGAGGCACTCGCCGAGTTCGGCCCGGCACCGCATCGCCGCGCTGGCGTCCTGGTCGACCACCTGGTGTCTGGATCCAAAGAGGAAAAGCTCACCGCCGAAGTTGGTCCCAATGTCCTGGTAACCGGCCACCCCTACGTGGACGTGTGGCAGGCGGTGAAACCGGCTTCGGTCGGCATCGACGCGTGGCCGGTGATCCCGATGGGCACCGACTGGAAGACCGGCATCTGCGACGCCCTCGGCTGGGGTACCCCGCGTGACGGCTGGCGCCGGGTTCTCGCTGGCGTGTCGAACTTCCGCGACCTTGAGGTTCCGCTGCTCCGCAGCGTCGAGGAGCTGATCGACTTTGTCACCGTTGAGCCGCAGGGCTGACGGTGACCTAACCTCGCTGTGGCCGCCGAACGGGCAGGCAACAGTCCGGTCGGCACAGCGCACCGTTGTCGCCGCAGCCCATCGCAGTGATGTCGCCTGCACCGTCGACATAGCGTTCGACGAGGTCGGCGATCAGCGAGATAAAGACGGGGTCGGTCCCGACCGTGGGGACGCGCACGTAGTCCATGCCGAGTTCAGCGGCCACGTCGCGCGCCTCGGAATCGAGGTCCCAGACCACTTCCAGGTGGTCGGAGATGAAGCCGATCGGCACCACCGCCACCCGCGAAATTCCCTGCGCGGAGATTTCTCGGAGGTGATCGCAGATGTCCGGTTCAAGCCAAGGCACCTGCGGCGGTCCCGACCGTGATTGCCACACGACGTCGAACTCGTCGATCCCGAGCGATGATGCGACTGCTGCGGCAGCAGCACGTACCTGACTGGAATACAGATGGCCGCCGTCCGCGGCTGGCCCGGCATTCTTGTCCGCGGACTCCGGAATCGAATGTGCGGTGAAGACGACCCGCGGCGGTGGTCCCGATGCGAATTCATCCAATGCACGACGCAGCGCATTGCTGGCCGCCTCAATAAACTTCGGTTCACTCGCGAACTGCGGCAGTTTGCGGACCACCACATCGTCGACGTCGTTGACCGCCCCGGCGATGTCCTCGTGATACTGACGGCACCCGGAATATCCGCCCCAGGCAGACGTGGCGAACGCGAGTACCCGCCGGTGGCCATCGGCCCGAATTGACGCCACCGCATCGGCGATCAACGGATCCCAATTCCGGTTACCGAAATAGATCGGTAGGTCGCGACCGCGACCGTCAAGTTCCGCGCGCAACGCCGCAATCATCTCGAGGTTGAGCCCATTGATCGGTGAGACTCCCCCGAAATGCAAATAGTGTTCGACAACCTCGTCGAGTCGCTCCGGGGGCACCCCGCGGCCACGCGTCACATTCTCAAGGAATGGGCGCACATCCGCAGGCTTGTCGGGGCCGCCGAAAGAAAGAAACAGCAGTGCCTCGAAGGCACCGCTGTTTCCACCTGTGTCAGTCACGATCAGTTCAGGAAGTTCTCGGGGAACCAGGTGTTATGGCTGGCACCACCGTCAACGTAGATGATCGAGCCGGTCGTGCCGGGTAGGAAGTCCGACAGCACGGCGCAAACACTGGTGCCGACGACGCCCGGATCGTCGACGTTCCAGCCGATGGGCGACGCACCGTCCCAGTACTCGTTGAGCATGGTCAGTTTGCGGGCATCGTCGGTCGCGGTGCCCGAGATTGCCTTGGCCGCCAGCGTCTTGATCGGGCCGGCCGCGACGAGGTTGGAGCGAATCCGCTTGGCCTCGCCAACTTCGCGCGCCACATAGCGGTTCACCGATTCGAGGGCCGCCTTCGCGACGCCCATCCAGTTGTAGTCGGGCAGCGCGGTTCGCGGATCGAAGTCCATACCGACGATCGAGCCGCCTTCGTTCATGACCGGCAGTGCGGCACGAGCGAGCGAGGCGTAACTCCATGCGGAGATCTCGAACGACTTCGCGACGTCGGGTCCCGGACCCTCAAGGAACGGCACGGCGTCCGGACCCATCAGGGTCTTGGGTGCGAAAGCAATCGAGTGGACGAGGCCGTCGACGCCCTCGGGTGCCAACTCGCGAACCTTATCGGCGAGGGCCCCGAGGCTCTCCTCGTCGGTGACGTCGAGCGGAATCGCCGGCGGCACTTCCTGCGGCAGGCGACGCGCGATGCGGTCGATCAGTCGCAGACGCTCCGGGATGCCGGTGATGATGACCTTGGCACCCTGTTCCTGTGCCACCCGAGCGGTGTGGAATGCAATGGAGGCATCGGTGATGATGCCGGTTACGAGGATGGTCTTGCCTGCAAGAATTCCGCTCACAAAATACTCCTAATGCGGTGGGAGAAAGAAGAAAAAGAAGAACTAGTGGCCCATGCCCATGCCGCCGTCGACCGGGAGCACGGCGCCGGTGATGTAGCCGCCCTGGTCGGAGGCGAGGAAGCTGATGGCCGCGGCCACGTCTTCGGGCTGCCCTGTGCGGCCCAGTGGGATAGCCTGCTTGGCCATCTCGATGTAGCGGTCTTCCATCGCAGCGGTCATATCGGTTTCGATGAAACCGGGAGCGACGACGTTGGCGGTGATGTTGCGCGATCCGACCTCGCGGGCGATCGAACGAGCCAGACCGATGAGGCCAGCCTTCGATGCCGCGTAGTTGGCCTGGCCGGGGATACCCGACATGGCGACAACCGAGCCGAGGAAGATCATGCGGCCAAAACGGCCACGCTGCATGCCCTTGGTCGCAACCTTGGCGCAGCGGAAAGCACCGGTGAGGTTGGCGTCGATGACTTTCTCGAAGCTTTCTTCACTCAAGCGCATCAGCAGCATGTTGTCGGTGACGCCAGCGTTGGCGACGAGGACCTCGACGGGGCCCTGGTGTTCGGCAACCTCGGCGAAGGCGCGTTCAACCGAAGCATTGTCGGTCACGTCGCACTCCACGCCGAAGAGGCCTTCGGGAGCACCGGAACCGCGGTGGGTCACTGCAACCTTGTGTCCGTCAGCGGCGAGTCGCTGTGCGACGGCCAAGCCAATGCCGCGGTTGCCGCCGGTCACGAGGACCGAACGCGGGGTCTGGGCGGGAATCGGGGAATACTCTGCCATGGCGATCAACCTATCTCAGGGGAGGCGTCGGTTAAGGAACAGGGCGGCGAATGCGCCCAAGACAGCAAGAAGTGTGCCAGCAATGAGCCACGGACGAGAATTGTCGCCACGCTGACGCTCATAACCGATCTGCTTCTGCAGCGTCGAATACACCTTGTTGAGTTCGTCGAGACTCGATGCGGTGAAGAAGTCGCCGCCGGACAGATTGGCGATCTTCCGCAGTGACTCGTCGTCGACGGGCACTGGCACGGTTTCGACACCGCCACTGGGGGTTTCGAGTTGGACGGTGCCGTTCAGGGTGCCGAACGAGATCGTCGAGACCGGGATGCCGCGATCTTTGGCTTTGCGTGCGGCGGTGAAACCGCCGCGGGGATCGTCGGGACTCTCCGGGACGGTCTGTTTACCGTCCGAAAGCAACACGATTCGTGCTGGCGGGGCACCTTCGGGACCACCGAGGACCGCGTTCAGCGTCTGAATCTGTTCGAGCGCGGCGAAGATGCCTTCGCCGGTCGCCGTCTTGTCGGCCAACTTCAGTCGATCAAGCGCATTCTTGGTCGCGTCGTGATCAGGGGTCGGCGACACGAGCGTCGACGGGGTGCCCGCGAACGAGATCAGACCCAGGTTGATCCCGTCGGTCAGATCATCGGCAAACCGCTTACCCGCCGCCTGTGCCGCCTTCAACCGGGACGGGGCGACGTCGGTTGATTTCATCGAGTTCGACACGTCGACGACAAGCATCACCGTCGCACGGTTACGCGGCACGTTGCGGTCGGCCATGGGGCCAGCCATCGCAATGGTGAGCAAGGTCAACCCGGTCAGCAGAATCGCGACCGGCACATGCTTAAACCGGTCATGGTTCTTCGGTGTCACCGACTTCAGCAAGTCGAGATTCGCGAACTCCAGCGACCTGGTGCGACGTTTGCGCATCACGTAGATGTAGGCGGCGATCAGTGCCACGACAAGCAGCGTCGACAGTAGCCACCATGGGTGGGCAAAAATATCGGTCATCAACGCGCTCCCGCGGCCATGCTGCGGCGTCGAGTGCCAATAAACCGCACGGTATCGGCGATCCAGTCGCGGTCGCTGCGCAGCGAGAGCACCGGCCCGCCCGCCGTGCGGAAGGTGCGCAGAACTTCGGTGCGGTGGGCCGCCGCAGCCTTGGCGTAGTCGGCCCGAACTTGCGACGTGACGTCGATATCGACAATCTCGCCAGACTCAGCATCACGCAGGGTGACTGGTCCGACCAGCGGCAATTCGATGTCCCGGGGATCCAAAACTTCCACACCCAAGAGCTCGTGATGCGCCCCGATCGCCCGCAATGATCGAGCCCAGTCGATCTCGCCGAGGAAGTCACCAATAACGACGGCTAGGCCTCGACGGCGTTGTGGTCGGCGCAATGCCTCCAAGCCGGCGTTGAGGTCACCGCGGACGCCGGGGGCGCTTCGCTTGGTGGTGGCGATGGCCTTCAGCAGAGCTTGATCGTGGGCTCTCCCGGCGCGAGCTGGAATCCGGACGACCTCGTCGCCGGTCACGATGATCGCTCCGTGACGGTTGCCGCCACCGGCCGTCAGATGCACAATTGCGGCGGCCGCCGCGACCGCGACATCACGTTTGGAGCGGCCGACCGTCCCGAAGTCCAGACTTGCCGAGGCGTCGACGACGAACCACGTTTCCAATTCGCGGTCAGCAACCATCTGCCGCACGTGCGGAGTGCCCGTCCGTGCGGTGACCGACCACTCCATCCGACGGATGTCGTCGCCAGGCTGGTACTCCCGCGCCTCCCCCGGTTCCGAGCCCGGACCGGGGATGAGGCCGAGGTGCTCACCCTGGAGGACGCCGTCTAGCTTGCGTCGGACCGTCAGTTCCAGCGACTTGAGCGCTGCGGTCAATTCGGGATCGTTGAGATTTCCCGCCGCAAACGACGGCAGGTCCCTATTGTCCGCCATTGCCCTGCGCGGCGTTGGGGGGCTGCTGCGTCGGTGCCTGCTGCACCGTGGCTGGCGGGAGCGGTGCCTGCTGGATCGTCGCCTGCGGAAGCGGTGCCTGCTGACCCGGCGCAACCGAGTTCGAGGCCGGTGCGTTCGGGGCTGGCATCTGCGGTGCCTGCGCGGCGGGCTGAACCTGAGCCTGGGTCGCGGACACCTGCGGCAAACCGATGGTCTGCAGGATTCGGGTGATGATGTGATCGGGCGTCACTTCGTCAGCGAGGGCGTCGTACGACAGCACGAGGCGGTGGCGGAGCACGTCCGGGATAACTTCCACGATGTCCTGGGGAATCACGTAGTCGCGACCGTGAATGAGCGCCAGTGCGCGGGCCGAGGCCACGATGCCGAGCGTGGCTCGCGGCGAAGCCCCGTACGACAGCCACTGGCCAACTTCGGTGAGTCCCACTTCGGCCGGTCGACGTGTTGCATTGATGACGCGGACGACGTAATCAACGAGCGCGTGGTGCACGAACACGTTCGCGGCCAGGTTCTGCAGGCGGATCGTCGCGGCGGGGTCCAGTACCGGTGACGCTTTCGGCGGCACATTACCCATCCGGTAGACGATCTCACGCTCTTCTTCCACCGACGGGTAGTCGACCAGCACCTTGAACAGGAAGCGGTCACGCTGCGCCTCGGGAAGCGGGTACACGCCTTCGTTCTCAATCGGGTTCTGCGTCGCCATCACGAGGAACGGGTCGGGCATGTCGTAGGTGGTGCCACCGATCGACACGTGTCGCTCGGCCATCACTTCGAGGAGCGCCGATTGCACCTTGGCTGGCGCGCGGTTGATCTCGTCGGCGAGGACGAAGTTCGCGACCACCGGGCCCAGTTCGGTATCGAACTCTTCGCGCCCCTGGCGATAGATGCGGGTACCGATGAGGTCGGTCGGCACCAGGTCGGGGGTGAACTGGACGCGAGAGAAACTGCCACCAACGACGGTTGCAAAGGTCTCGACGGCCAGCGTTTTCGCCACACCTGGGACGCCTTCGAGCAAGATGTGTCCGCGCGCCAGCAGGCCGGTCAAGATCCGCTCTACTAGCTTGTCTTGTCCGACAATGACCCGCTTGACTTCGAACATTGCGCGCTCGATAAGTTTCGCGTCTTCCGGTGTGAAGGTCAGATTCTCGGTGTCGGTTTCCGTCGACGCCGCGCCGCTGCGGACCTGTCCGCTGCTGCTTGTGGAAGTCAAGCCGTTGCTCCTACCAATGTGAGGCGTGGTTTGTACCTTCCCCACACTAGCGGGGTGAGGTTGAACTCAGAGGAGCCGCACGACGTTCGGCATGGCACCGTCGGTACGAACCGGCGAAATCTTGACCACATCGCCGGACTGTGGCGCTTCGATCATGGTGCCGTCACCGAGGATCAATGCGACGTGGGCGCTGGCGTTGGGACCGAAGAAGATCATGTCGCCACGCTTCATTTCCGACAGCGGGAACTGGGGCCCCGAGGTGTACTGGTATCCGGTGTAGTGCGGCAGGTCAATGCCGACACCCGCGAAACCGTAGATCATCAGTCCGGAGCAGTCGAAGCCAACCTTTTGGTAGTCACCGTAGCTGTCGGCGACACCGCCGTCGCGGATACCGAGGGTGGGCCCGTTGGCATCGCCGCCTCCCCAGGCGTACGTGACGCCGAGTTCTGACTTCATGCGATTGATCACGAGTTCGATGGCTTCGGGTCCGCGGAGTCCTGGTCGTTGGACTCCCCCGTACGTTCCGCCGTTGCCGGAGAAAAGGTTGCCGAGCGAGCCGTTGCCGATGATGGCTCCGGGGTTCGTTGGATCGGCTCCGCCAATACCGAGTTCGTCGAGCAACTTGGAGTGTGGGATCTGCTGCTGGCCGATCAGGCTGGCGAGCAGCGCCTGGCCGGTATCCGCGGCGAGCTTTGCCGCCGCTGCTGCCGCCTGCGCCAGCAGGTCATCGCCGGCGACCGGGTTGGTCGGGATTTGGTCGAGGACCTTGCCCGCGACGTCGGCGGGACTGCCCGGTGCCGGAGTATTCGGTGCCGGGGCTTGCGCGTCGACACCCTTCTTGCCGCGGAGCGCGTTCAACTTGGTCGCTAGCGAGTTTCGCTGGGTTATTAGGCTGTTGCGCTTGCCCTGTTGCGACCGGACGGCTTCTTGGGCTTCCTGGACTGCAGCGATGGCGTCGTTCCGGCGGATCGTGGCATCCTGTGCGGCCACGGCCGTTTGCTGTCGGGTGGCTTCGGTAGCTGCAACCCTGTTGGCCTGCTGATTTCGCGCGACCTGAAGCTTACGGATCGTCGTCTGCTGCTGGCGGGTGATGCGGTCGATCGACGACATCTGAGCCAGAACCTTATCCGGATCGTCGGAGGCGACGTAACGAGTCATGGCACCGCGGTTGTTGCCCTCGCGGTACACCGTCCGCACAAAGGCGTCGAACTCTTTTTGCGCGGCCTCGACCTTGGTGCTGACTTCGTTCAGCGATCCCTTGGCGCTCTTACTGGCCGCGGCAGCGACCTGCTGGGCAGCCATCGCGTTCTGGAAGTCGACAAGCGTGCGGTTGACGTTCTCCCGCTTAGCAGCGACAGCGTTGCCGAGGTCGGTCAGGCTCTGGTCGACGTCAGCGATCTGGTTGATGAGCGACGCCACCGGGTTTGCCTTGTTTGGCTCGGCGAGTGCCGGGCCTGCACCGAGGACGCTGACGAGCATGACAGCACCCATGGTGGTACCTCGCGTCGTCCATCGCGCACCGTTAATAGCTGGCTTCAACTCTAGTACTCCCTCAACACTTCAAACCCCCGAGCACCGCTACGTGTCTTCTGCACCGTACGTCACAAGATTCACACATGCGACCTCATGGCCTGAATTACAAACGAGTGATTACCAGCGGAAATGCGCGTCAACAGCAAGAAGAGTGGAATCTAAGAATCCCGTTACAGTTGCGTAACACCCACAGGCGAAAGCAGACGGACCACTACCCGCGAGTAGTGGTCCGTTTGCATTACCTGAACGATTCGGCCGTCAGGCTGGAAGTATTTAGCGCATTCCCGCGGTTAGCTCTGATCCCCGGAAACAGGTGCCGATTCAGCGTCATCGGTCGTGACTGCCGCCTCAGCCGCGACGTCCCCGTCAACCGCGTTCGCGTCTTGCTTGCGTTTAGCATTCCAGCGGGCGATCACCGCGCCAATGATGACGACCAGAATCAGTCCAATCGTGACGCCAGTCCAGTTAACGTTCGGATCGATCGCCTGGTGATACATCTGGGTCGCCGCCTGTGTCGCCGTCGACCCATGGGTGACTTCGCTGGAGGCATCCTCCAGTTGGACTCGACTGAACTCACTGGAAGCGGTACCACTCCCCGACGGGCCAAAGACGAAAACGGTGCCACCGACCGACGACTGCAGTTCGGTCGCGATGTCCCGGTAAGCGGTGAATTTTGGATACGACTGGTCGAGCACCACTATGTGAAGGTCGTGACCGTCGGCGTCGGCTTGTTTCACCAACGCCTCGAGGCCAGCCTGCTGATCGGCCGGCGCCCAGACGCCAGTCGCGTAGAGGGAACCCTCAATCGCTGACATGTCGAGGTTCGACCAGACGTCGGCGGGTACTTGCGTCGCCGGTGCGGCTAGAACGAACTCTGCTGGGCCCGGACTCATCAGATAAGGCTCCTGAAACGGATCGGTGGGGCTGAGCAGTCGGGTGGACTGAACAGATCGGGGCAAGGATACGACAGTTTACGAGGAGTACCTGCGCCCAACCCGTGTCGAACGGTTCCGAGGATGCGACAATTCACCCCGCGAACTGCTCAATCGGCGGGCCGAAGGCATCTTTCACGTGAATTCGACACGACTCGGCGACCGTAACCAACAACCAGTACGCCCGTACTGCTATGATGGTTCTGTGGCATTGCGGCCCAAGCCCGTTGCACTGCCGCGACGCTTATGACGGACTCCCGTCGACGCAGCCCGTCGGCGGAAATTGCACGAAACGAGTGGAGCACACGTGAGCATCAATTCCTTTGATTCCCGCGGCACGCTTGAGGTCGGTGAGAACTCGTACGAGATCTACCGCCTCAATGCAGTACCCGGTACCGAAAAACTGCCGTACGCCCTGAAGGTTCTTGCCGAGAACCTCCTGCGCACCGAAGACGGCGCCAATATCACCTCTGATCACATCAATGCGCTGGCCACCTGGGATCCCGCGGCCGAACCGAGCATCGAAATCCAGTTCACCCCGGCCCGCGTCCTCATGCAGGACTTCACCGGTGTGCCTTGCATCGTCGACCTCGCCACCATGCGTGAGGCCATCACGGCCCTCGGCGGCGACCCCAACAAGGTCAACCCGCTATCGCCCGCCGAGATGGTCATCGACCACTCGGTGATCCTGGACGTCTTCGGCCGCGCCGACGCCTTCGAGCGCAACGTGGAACTCGAGTACCAGCGCAATGGCGAGCGTTACCAGTTCCTCCGTTGGGGCCAGGGCGCCTTCGACGACTTCAAGGTCGTCCCGCCGGGCACCGGCATTGTCCACCAGGTCAACATCGAGTACCTGGCCCGCACGGTCATGGTGCGCGATGGCAAGGCCTACCCCGACACCTGTGTCGGCACCGACTCGCACACCACCATGCAGAACGGCCTCGGAGTCCTGGGCTGGGGTGTCGGCGGCATTGAGGCCGAAGCAGCCATGCTCGGCCAGCCGGTCTCCATGCTGATCCCGCGCGTCGTCGGCTTCAAGCTGACCGGTGAGATCAAGCCCGGCGTCACCGCAACCGACGTCGTGCTGACCGTCACCGACATGCTCCGCCAGCACGGCGTTGTCGGCAAGTTCGTCGAGTTCTACGGCAAGGGCGTCGCCGAGGTTCCGCTCGCAAACCGCGCCACCCTGGGCAACATGAGCCCCGAATTCGGTTCTACCTGTGCGATCTTCCCGATCGACGAAGAGACGATCAACTACCTGCGCCTGACCGGCCGCGACGACGATCAGCTTGCGCTCGTCGAGGCTTACGCCAAGGAACAGGGCATGTGGCACAACCCGGACCACGAGCCTGCCTACTCCGAATACCTGGAGCTGGACCTGGGCACCGTGCTTCCGTCGATCGCCGGCCCGAAGCGTCCGCAGGACCGCATCTTGCTGTCGGAGTCGAAGGTGGCCTTCCGCAAGGACATCCACAACTACGTCGAAGAAGGCCTCACCACGGCGCACTCGCAGCTCGACGAAGCCGTTGAAGAGTCCTTCCCGGCCTCGGATCCGGCCGCACTCTCGTTCGCCGATGACGGTGCTGTGAATGTGCAGTCTGCCGCCAATGGGGCCGAAGGCCGTCCTACCAAGCCGATCAAGGTCAGCACCCCCGAGCAGGGCGAGTTCGTCCTGGATCACGGTGCCGTGGCAGTCGCTGGCATCACCTCGTGCACCAACACCTCGAACCCGTCGGTCATGATCGGCGCAGGCCTGCTGGCCCGCAACGCCGTGGAGAAGGGCCTGGCTTCCAAGCCTTGGGTCAAGACCAACATGGCACCCGGCTCGCAGGTCGTCACCGACTACTACGAGAAGGCAGGCCTGTGGCCGTACCTGGAGAAGCTCGGCTTCTACCTCGGTGGCTACGGCTGCA
This sequence comes from Gordonia sp. 34D, assembly GCF_056682775.1. Lineage (NCBI taxonomy): Bacteria > Bacillati > Actinomycetota > Actinomycetes > Mycobacteriales > Gordoniaceae > Gordonia > Gordonia sp. 34D. The sequence goes on from NZ_CM155293.1 coordinate 1,114,123, forward strand.
CCACGTGCATCGGTAACACCGGCCCGCTGCCGGAGGAGATCAGCAAGGCCGTCAACGACAACGACCTGTCGGTCACCGCCGTCCTTTCGGGCAACCGCAACTTCGAGGGACGCATCTCCCCCGACGTGAAGATGAACTACCTGGCTTCGCCGCCGCTGGTCATCGCGTACGCTCTCGCAGGCACCATGGACTTCGACTTCGAGACCGAGGCCCTGGGACAGGACACCGATGGCAACGACGTGTTCCTGAAGGACATCTGGCCTTCCGCACAGGAAATTGACGACACCATCAAGTCGGCTATCAGCCAGGACATGTTCCGCGATTCGTACGCCGACGTGTTCAGCGGCGACGACCGGTGGAAGGCACTGCAGACGCCGGAGGGTGACACCTTCGAGTGGGCAGAGGACTCCACCTACGTCCGCAAGGCACCGTACTTCGACGGTATGACCCTCGAACCGCAGCCGGTGGAAGACATCAAGGGTGCACGCGTCCTGGCGCTGTTGGGCGATTCGGTCACGACCGACCACATCAGCCCGGCGGGCCCGATTAAGCCCGGCACCCCCGCCGCGCAGTACCTCGACGCCAACGGTGTGGCCCGCAAGGACTACAACTCGCTGGGCAGCCGTCGCGGTAACCACGAGGTCATGATTCGCGGCACCTTCGCGAACATCCGCCTGCAGAACCAGTTGCTCGACGGTGTTTCGGGTGGCTACACCCGCGACTTCACGCAGGAGGGCGGCCCGCAGTCGTTCATCTACGATGCGTCGATCAACTACAAGGAAGCTGGCATTCCGCTCGTCGTCATCGGCGGCAAGGAATACGGCTCCGGTTCATCGCGCGACTGGGCAGCCAAGGGCACCGTCCTGCTCGGCGTGAAGGCCGTCATCACCGAGTCGTTCGAGCGTATCCACCGCTCCAACCTCATCGGTATGGGCGTTGTTCCGCTGCAGTTCCCGGAGGGTGAGTCGGCCAAGACTCTCGGCCTGGACGGTACCGAGACCTTCGATATCGAAGGCATCACGGAGCTGAACAAGGGCATCACCCCGAGCACCATGAAGGTCACCGCCACCAAGGAGAACGGCAACAAGGTCTCCTTCGACGCCGTGGTCCGCATCGATACCCCCGGTGAGGCCGATTACTATCGCAACGGTGGCATTCTGCAGTACGTGCTGCGGAACATGATCAAGAGCTAGCCCGAGGCACAGGGAATAGATGCCACGGGTCAGCGATGACCGCCTTGCCGCGCGTCGTCGAGAAATCCTCGACGGCGCGCGGCATTGCTTCGCCGCCTACGGGTACGACGGCGCGACGGTCAGACGCCTCGAAGAAGCCACAGGACTGTCGCGGGGCGCGATCTTCCATCACTTCAAAGACAAAGAAGCCTTGTTTTTGGCGTTAGCCAGGGAAGACGCGGAGCGCATGGCCGACGTCGCTTCGCAAGAAGGCCTCGTCCAGGTGATGCGGGACATTTTGGCGCGCCCGAAAGATTTCGACTGGTTGAGTACTCGGTTGGAAATCGTCCGCAAGATCCGGACCGATCCCGGATTCCGCGAAGCGTGGGAGTCTCAATCCGCCGACCGCGAAGCGGCCACGTTGGCCCGCCTGGAACGAAAGCGCCGGGCGGGTAGCCTCCGCAAGGATGTACCACCGGAAGTTCTCGTAACCTATCTGGACGTTATCTTGGACGGCATCGTCACGCGGTTGGCCTCGGGCCAGTCGACTGACGATTTGCATGCCGTTCTCGATCTTGTGGAAGCCTCGGTCCGGATCCCCGCCGCGCCCGAATAAGACGTTCTGCACGATTCCTATACCGCAGTTTGCGCCCCAACAGGGCGCAAACTGCGGCATAACTTTTGTTATCCCGTAGATCCGTTTGAACGACACGGAATGCACTGCCTCACAAGCACACCCAAAGCATGACGGTCATCGCCAGCGCGCTATCCTATCGGGCAATTACTCCCCTCCCGAACGAAACGAGCAGTCAGCCATGGGCCAACACCGAACAACCGCGCGGCCCGAGTCCGGACCGGCAGCAGGCAGCGGCAGACTGTTCGCCAGCACCAAATTCCGGGTGGGTCTCTCACTGGTGCTCGCCGCCGTTTTGGTTGGTGGTATCTGGGTGGCCTGGGACAGCGGCCGCGAAGACTGCACCGAGATCCGAAAAGTGTCGGTCGTCGTCGATTGGGGTGCCAGCGATTACGTCAAGGCCCTGGCACAGCAGACACAAACCCACAGTTGTTTTACCTACGCCGTCGAAGCGGTCGCGCCGAGCCACACAGACGAGCGCCTCTCTCGGAAGAACAAACCGCAGATCTGGGTCGCCGAATCGCAGGCACGCGTACGTCAGGTCGGCGACACGCTTCAGCAGACATGGTCGGACATGGGGCCGTCACTTGGGACCACTCCGGTAATCGTGGCAACAAAGAACACCCCACCGCCGACCACTTGGACCAGTGTCCTCACGATGCCGACAATCCACGTCGATGCGCCAGCGCGCAGTGACGTCAGCAACGCGGCGGTTGTGGGTGCGCTCGCCGAAGTATCGTCCGGCGCGTTGACCCACCGCGACCTTGTCGAACACCTCACGAAACGGGCCCTGCTCATGAACGATGAGGACGGCACTGCAGACCTGGCGCAGGTAGCCGCCAGCAAAACCCCGTCGGGCATCGTTACCACCGAGAGCGACTTCACGCGGTTTGCTCGCAAAAACCCAGAGTCCGGAATCAACATTTCCGTCCCGGACACCGGCACCGTCAGCGTCGACTACCGCGTGGCCAACGTCGCTCAGCCCAACGATGAACGTTGGACCAACGACGCCATCGGCGCCCTGGTAGAAACCCTGCAAACCGACGAAGGCCGTGAAATTCGGGAACGCTTTGCGCTCCGAAATGTGGACCTCGAACCCCTCGCTGGTGAGGAAGGCGCTGGTGCGATTACGGTCGTCAAGCCTCCGGCCCGCGAACTCGTCGACAACATCCTGCGCAAGTGGACCGCCCTCACGCAACCGATCCGCGCGTTGGTCGTGCAGGACGTTTCCGGTTCCATGTCGAGGAAGGTTGGCAGCCGTTCCCGAGCAGACCTGCTGCGTGATGCATCGCTGTTCGGCCTCAAGCAGTTTCCGCGCAACACCGCTCTCGGCTATTGGGAATTCAGCATCGATCGCGGCGGCAAGGGCACCGACTACCGGGAGGTGATGCCAATCGCACCGATCTCGGACATTGTCGATGGCAAGCCAGTCCGGGATCAGTTGGCGGTGGCGATCCGAAACACGCTCGCCAACACTCATGGCGGAACCGGTCTGTACGACACGACGCTCGCCGCATACAAGGCCGTGTACGACTCGTATGATCCCGCGTACTCGAACAGTGTGATCATCATGACCGATGGCCGAAACGAAGATCGCGATTCCATTACGCTGCAGAATCTGGTGTCGGAGTTGAACATCATGAAGAACCCGGGTCGACGTATTCCGATCATCGCCGTCGGCATCTCCGAGGACGCCGACGCAGCGGCCCTGAAGAAGATCGCGGAGGCCACCGGCGGCAGTTCCTTCATCGCCTTGGACCCTCAGGACGTTGGGGCAATGCTGTGGAAAGCAGTTTCGTACCGCGTTGAGGCAGCTTAAGCGAAACCCCTGTCTAAGCGAGCGTTCACTAAGTAGGTTCGTGGGTGAGACGACCATCACCCCACGTTCTTCTTAGAAATAATGGAGCCGCACGTGTACCCAGGAACTTTCGTAGCGACCACGCCCGATAAGGCAGCCCTCATTCGGCCGTCAACCGGCGAACAAGTCACCTACCGGGAACTCTTCGACAACTCGACCCGAATCGCCAACTACCTGCGCGACCTCGGGATGGGTGAGGGCGATACGGTCGCGATCGTCTCCGACAACAATCTGCACATTTTCGATGTCTACTGGGCCGCGGTGCGTAGCGGAATGTACGTGACTGCGGTGAATAACCACCTGACCGCGCCGGAGGTCAACTACATCCTGAACGACTGCGGGGCCCAGGCGGTTTTCGTCTCAGCCAACGTTGCCCCGGCCGTCGAGCAGGCGAAGGAAATAGCGGCGCTCGCCGATCCGGCGCGGCGCGTGGTGTGGGACGGCGACCTCGCCGACTACCTCAGTTACGACACCGTTCTGGCTAACGCGTCCGACGCTCCGCTGGCCTCCCAGCCGCGCGGCGGCGACATGCTGTACTCGTCGGGTACCACCGGCCGCCCCAAGGGGATTCGTCCGCCGCTCTCCGGCACGCAGGTCGACGAAGACCCCGGGATGATGGTCCAGGTGTTCGGCAAGCTGTACAACTTCACCGAGAACACCGTTTACCTGTCGCCGGCGCCCCTCTACCACGCCGCTCCCCTGCGCTACTGTGCGATGACCACGGCACTCGGCGGCACCGTCATCGTCATGGATCACTTCGATCCGGAGGAATCACTCAAGCTGATCGAGCAATACTCGGCGACCCACAGCCAATGGGTGCCGACCATGTTTGTCCGGATGCTGAAACTTCCCGAAGAAGTCCGCGCCAAGTACGACGTCTCGAGCATGCAGGTCGCGGTGCACGCCGCCGCACCGTGCCCCGCAGAGGTCAAGCGCAAGATGATCGAGTGGTGGGGTCCGGTCATCACCGAGTACTACGCCGCCACCGAAGCTGCGGGCGTGACGCTGATCGGCTCCGAAGATTCACTGACCCACCCGGGCTCAGTGGGTCGAGCCGTGTTGGGCATCTTGCGGATCTGCGGCCCCGACGGCTCGGTGCTGCCAACGGGAGAAGTGGGCACCGTCTACTTCGAGCGCGACGAGGTGGCGTTCGTCTATCACAATGATCCCGTGAAGACCGCAGAGTCCCAGCACCCCGAGCACGAGACTTGGGGAACCACCGGAGACCTTGGCTATGTGGACGAGGAAGGTTTCCTGTATCTGACCGACCGCAAGGCGTTCATGATTATTTCCGGCGGCGTCAACATCTACCCCCAAGAATCAGAGAACATCTTGATCAACCATCCAGCGGTGTACGACGTCGGTGTCATTGGCCTGCCCGACGATGATCTCGGCGAGCGCCCCGTCGGTTTTGTGCAGTTGGTCGATGACGTTGAGCCCTCCGATGACCTGGCTGCGGAACTGATCGAGTTCGCGAAGTCCGAGTTGGCGTCGTTCAAGGTGCCCAAAGAGGTGCGTTTTGTCGATGACCTGCCCCGCACGCCAACCGGAAAGCTCGTCAAGGGCGAACTCCGCAAGCAAGTCCTGGGCGTCTAACGACCACTCCGTCCGCACCCGGTACAGATTCAGCCCGGATTCCCACGGTTAGGGGAATTCGGGCGGGGTTAGCGGCGGGTGAGGGCTGGGAGGACGTAGGCGGCGATGTGGCCTTCGAGGGCGTCGACGTCGTCGGGGTCGACGGTCTCGCTGTACATGGTGCCGAGGCTGATGACGTTTCGTGCCACCCACTCGCTGGCTTCCGCCATATCCAATTTGTCGGAAATCTCGCCGGAGGCGGCAGCTTCATCGAGGTACTGTCGCCAAAAGTGCGCCAGGTCGGGCACTACATTTTGCATGCCGGCACCGACCGATGCCGCATACTCTGCAGGCTCCTGGGTGCGCAGTCGCATCAGGGTGGCACCGGGATCGTCGTATGTGCGACGACCAATCTGCACGCCGACGGCCAGTCGCCTCGCCAGTGTCGGAATCGCGGCGAGTTCACTGTGCGCCTGGCTCCACGACTCTTCGACGAGTCGCATCACCACGGCACCGACGAGAGCCGACTTGTCCGGGTACAGACGGTACAACCAAGCACGTGAGACGCCCGCGCGGGTCGCCACCGCTCGCATCGTTGTGGCGCGGATACCGGACTCCGTCAGCAGGCCTGTCGCGGCGTCGAGAATCCTTGTGCCGGAGGCATTCTCATCGTCGATGTCGTCTTGCGCGGAGATGTCGACGGTTTCTGGTCGCACATTGGTCATGACACAAAACTACCAATCGGACCGATACCGGTAGACACATTTCCCAAAGTGTGTACCCTTCAATGTATGGCATATCCCACAACAGCCGTCATCGGCGCAGGCATCAGTGGCCTGACATCGTCAAAGATGTTGACCGACTACGGGGTCCCGCATACGGTTTTCGAATCCTCCGACCGCATCGGCGGCAACTGGGCGTTCGGCAATCCCAACGGGCACTCGAGCGCCTATCGCTCCCTCCACATCGACACTTCAAAGCACCGCTTGTCGTTCCGCGACTTCCCGATGCCCATGGACTACCCCGACTTCCCGCACCACACTCAGGTCAAGCAGTACCTCGACGACTACGTCGCCGCGTTCGGGCTCGACCAGAACATCGAATTCACCAACGGTATCGAGCACGCCGAGCGACTGCCCGACGGTGGTTGGGAACTGACAACACAGCGCGGTGAGACCCGGCATTTCGACCTCCTGGTGGTCGCGAACGGCCACCATTGGGATCCGCGATGGCCGAACTTCCCGGGCAAGTTTGACGGCATCGAAATGCACGCCCACCACTACATCGACCCGCAGACGCCGCATTCGTTCACCGGTAAGAAGATCGTCGTCGTCGGCCTCGGCAACAGTGCGGCCGATATCGCCGTCGAACTCTCCTCGAAGGCGCTCGACAACGAGCTGTACCTGTCGACGCGTTCGGGCGCCTGGATTGTGCCCAAGTACCTGGCTGGGCAGCCAGCCGACAAGTACTTCAAGACCAACCCGCATATCCCGGCGTCCTGGCAGCGCAAAGTGGCTCAGTTGGCCCAGCCGGTGATGTCCGGTCGTCCGGAGAACCTCGGACTACCGACGCCGAACCACAAGTTTTTTGAGGCTCATCCGACCCAGTCGGTGGAGTTGCCCTTGCGCTTGGGTTCCGGTGACGTCCTACCGAAGCCGAACATCCGCGAACTTGACGGTCACACAGTTCATTTCGATGACGGCACCAGCATCGACGACGTCGACATCCTGATCTACGCGACGGGCTACAACATCACGTTCCCGTTCTTCGATCCCGATTTCATCAGTGCCCCCGACAACCACATTGATCTGTACAAGCGGATGCTGTACCCGGGCATCGACGATGTGGTCTTCGCTGGCTTTGCGCAGGCCACCCCCACGCTCTTCCCCTTTGTGGAGAGTCAAGCCCGATTGGTCGGCGCTTATGCCGCAGGCATGTATCGGCCGCCGAACCAGGAAGAGATGAGGCGGGTGATCGCCGAGGACACACATAAGTACACCGGGCACATGCTCAACCGTCCGCGCCACACCCAGCAACTCGACTACTTCCTGTACGAGCACGACATGCGGACCAAGGAATTGCCAGAAGGCGCCAAGCGCGCCCGCCGCGAAGGCGGCGTCACATGGGCTCAAGTGAGCGGAGCAGCATCATGACCAGAACCGATCTGATCTTCACCAGCGGTGGCACCCGCATGTCTGGCTGGTTCTACCCGGCAGCTTCCGCCGCGGATGCCCTTGCGCCGGTCGTCGTGATGGCACACGGGCTGGGCGGAACCAAGGATTCCGGGCTGGAACCGTTCGCCGAACGGTTCGCCGCAGCCGGCTTGAACGTCCTCCTCTTCGACTACCGCGGTTTTGGCGCTTCCGAGGGTGTGCCGCGCCAGCGGGTGTCACTCGACGGTCAGGTTGAGGACTACCGCGCCGCGTGTGTGGCCGCAACCGCCCAGCCAGGCGTAGATCCCAATCGCATTGTGCTGTGGGGCGTTTCGCAGTCCGGCGGACACGTCATCAAGGTTGCCGCCGATCGTGACGATGTAGCGGCAGTGATCGCCGTGGTTCCGATGGTTAACGGAATGGCTGCAGCGCGTCACGCCTTGCCACTGCATAAGCCGAGTGCCCTGCTGCGGTCGACGGCCACCGGTCTGCTCAGTTCGGTACGACAGTTGGCTGGCGGTGCCCCTTCAATGATTCCGCTGGTCGGGCAGCCCGGCGAGTTGGCCGCCTTGAGCGCCGACGGCTACGAGGAAGCCTACCGGGCAGTTGCCGGCCCCACTTGGCGCAACGAAGTCGATGCTTCAATCGGCAGTGAGCTCGGGCGCTATCGCGCCGATAAAGTCGCCTCGCGGATCAAGGCGCCGGCCCTGTTCCAGATTGCCGACTTTGACCAGGCCGCTCCCCCGCACGCTGCAGCGAAGGCAGCGTTCGACGCCCGCGCCGAAGTGCGCCACTACCCGTGCGATCACTTCGACATCTTTGAAGGCCGCGATTGGTTCGAGGCGGCCGTCGACCACCAGTTGTTCTTCCTGAAGAATCATGGCCTGCTCGGCCGGGTCATTCAGTCGAACGACGTACCAGCGACTTCCTAGTAACACCGGGCGGCCCCGACCGATTTACCCCATAGCAAGTCAATTGCTATCGGGTAGACGGTCGGGGTCGCCTTGTTGCAAGGAGTCGACAATGAAACAGGCACCATCGGTCCGCAGGACTGCGATCACCATCCTCACGACGATCGCCGCCGTTCTCACGCTGGTTATGGTCAGCGGATGCCAGTCCGGTTCGAGTTCGCCGCCCGACCGCTCCGATGCGCAGGCCAGCATGCCCGCACCGGTAGCGGCGCGTTCGGATGAACCCTCAACGCCGACGACGCTCCGCATCGGTGACAGTTCGGCACCCACCGATCCGGTAGCCACCGACGCGGCCGGCGTGCTGTTGCCCCCGCAGAACATTGCTCGTCTCGGCTGGTGGGCCGACTCGGCCCTCCCCGGATCCGGCGCAGGCACCGTGGTGGTGACCGGGCACGTGGACGATGTGAGCCAGGGTCGCGGCTATGCCGCCAAATTTGCCTCCCTCAAGGTTGGGGACGCGATTGTGCTGACCACCGTCGATGGTCAGCAGCACACCTATCGCGTCACCAAAAATAACCTGACGCTCAAAGGCGACGACGGTCAGCCGGGAGCTCTTCCCGTCGAGGAACTCAATCGACTCACCGGCCCGGAGACCCTCGCACTGGTCACCTGCGGTGGCCCGTTTGTGGGCCCGCCCCTCGGCTACCGTGACAACGTGGTGGTGTTTGCCGTGCCAGCCTAGAACAACGTGTGCGACCCCATTTCTTCTTTCTTTCCGAGCTGGGCCCGGAGCGTCATCGCTCACCGTCGGGGCGGCCACCGAATCACCGGAGGTCCCAATCATGATCACCACTCTTCGCCGCGCACTGTTGCTGTTCGCCAGCATCATCGGCGTCCTCATATTGACCGGTTCCCTCGTTTTGGCACCCTCAGCGGCTCAGACGCCCGCGCCCAATGCACCCGCGACGACAACACCGGCCGACTCCACGCCATCCGATTCGACGCCTGCCGATACCACGGCACCACCGCCAAACACCCCATCACAGCCACCAACGGCACCCCCGCCGGGTTCGGCACCACCCAGCAGCAGCACTCCCGGCGGCAGTGCCCCGGCCACTACTTCTCCGGTACCTTCCGTGCCGTCGGTGAAGACCACTTTGACGGTCACTGCGACCGATATTGAGAACGGTCAATCCATTGCCGGCCTCGTCGTTGGAGTCGCGCCGCAAGGCACGGATGTTCCCGACGGCATCGAATACGGCAATATCACGACCCCTGGAACAACGCCGGTGGCGGCTGGCGGCTACCTACTGACTGTGATTTCGGTCCCGGACGCCTACCGACTGGCGCAGTCCGGCGCACAGTCCGGTACCGCGATTGCCGGGGAAGACAACACGGTGAACATCTCGCTCGTACGCCGCACTTCCCCCAATATCGGCATCACCATCTACAACCTGGACCGCCTTACCAACAGTCCGCTGGTGGGAGCCCAATTCACCGTGCACACCTGCGAGGGTGGCACCCTCGTCGGAACAGTCACCACAACCGCAAATGACGGCAGCGGCGACATCGGGTTGGTGCGCGGCTGCTACACGATTATTCAGACTAAAGCTGCTGCGGGATACCTCGTCGATCCGGTTTCCCAACACGTTGAGGTCCGCGAAAAGACCGGGTACTCCCCAGTCGTTTTCACGAACCTGCCCGCCGACTACGTGATGCCGCGCAACCCCGAAGGTCGTGTCCCGATCAAGTCGATTCCGTCCGGCCGCATCTACTAGGCCGGTTTCAACGGTGACAGCAGGTCAGGCGAGTTCGATAATCTCCTGATACTCGTCCGACCAGTGATCCTCCGTGCCGTCCGGCAGGAGGATCACGCGCTGCGGATCCAACGCCGCGGCGGCACCGGGGTCGTGGGTCACCAAGACTACGGCCCCGGTATAGCTGCGCAATGCTTCCAGCACCTGTTCGCGCGAGATCGGGTCAAGGTTGTTGGTCGGTTCGTCGAGCAGGAGCACGTTCGCCGCCGAAGACACCAGCCCGGCCAACGCCAAACGGGTCTTCTCACCACCCGATAACGTGCCCGCGGGCTGCTCCAGTTGCGGACCCGTGAACATGAACGCTCCGAGCAGGCCCCGAAGGTCCTGTTCGCCAGCATCTGGGGCGGCGTGCCGAATGTTCTCCCACACGGACGCATTGTCATCGAGCGTGTCGTGTTCCTGGGCAAAGTAGCCGAGCTTGAGTCCATAACCGGGGATCACTTCACCCAGGTCCGGCTTCTCCGTCCCCGCCAGCAGCCGCAGGAGGGTCGTCTTGCCTGCACCGTTGAGGCCCAGAACAACCACCCGCGAACCCTTGTCGATTGCCAGGTCGACGCCGGTGAAAATTTCGAGCGAACCGTAGACCTTCGTCAGGTCCTTCGCGGTCAGCGGCGTGCGGCCGCATGCTGCTGGCTCGGGGAATCGGATGTGCGCAGTCTTGTCGGAGACTCGCTCGTCGTCGAGGTTTTCGATCATTCGCTCGGCACGCTTGAGCATCTGCTGCGCGGCCGTCGCCTTGGTGGCCTTGGCGCCGAGCTTGGCGGCCTGGACGCGCAGGGCGCCTGCCTTCTTTTCGGCGTTGGCGCGCTCGCGCTTGCGCCGCTGTTCATCGGTGGCGCGCGCATCAAGGTAGCGCTTCCAGCCCATGTTGTAGATGTCGGCTTCGCCGCGGACAGCGTCAAGGAACCACACCCGGTTCACGACGTCGGCGAGCAGTTCCACGTCGTGGCTGATCACGATGACGCCGCCCTCGTGGTTCTGCAGAAAGCTCCGCAGCCAGGTGATCGAGTCAGCGTCGAGGTGGTTGGTTGGCTCGTCGAGCAGCAACGTGGTGTCCGACTTTCCGGAACCGTCCGACGCTCCGAAAAGAATGCGCGCCAACTCAATGCGACGGCGCTGGCCACCGGAGAGGGTCTTCATGGGCTGCGCGAGCACCCGATCGGGAAGGCCGAGGCTGTTACAGATGCGAGCGGCGTCGGCTTCCGCGACATAACCGCCAAGGGTGCCGAATCGCTCTTCCAGGCGTGCGTATTTGTTGATAGCGCGGTCGCGGAACTTGTCGTCCGTGGCCTTCTCCATCAAATCCTGTTGCTTGGCCATAGCGGCAAGGATCTCGTCCAAGCCTCGCGCCGACAGCACGCGGTCCTTCGCCAGGACCTCCAGGTCACCCTCCTTGGGATCCTGCGGCAGGTAGCCGATTGGGCCCGAGGTACGAATCGACCCCGCATACGGCTGGGTCTCGCCAGCCAGGATTCGCAAGGTGGTCGTTTTGCCCGCACCATTGCGGCCAACCAGCCCAATGCGGTCGCCGGGCGCCACGCGCAATGCGTCGCCGGGCGCCAAAAGGAGAGTCCTCGCGCCCGCTCGTACTTCCAGGTCGGTCGCGGTAATCACGGCGTTACTCTACCGATTCTCCCGCGACGAACCCGAATCCTTTGCCGCGAGAGCGTGCGGGGTCACACTTACTGCTCGCTGCTCGCCGATATCGCCGGCGGGATACGTTGGATGCATGACTGATTCGACGCCGAAGAACTTGTCCGGCCGCAGCGCTCTCGTAACCGGTGGCAGCCGCGGAATTGGCTTTGCGATCGCGAAGGAACTCGCCAGTCGCGGGGCCTCCGTTGTGATCACCGGCCGCAAACCCGAGCCCCTCGCGGAGGCCGCAAGCGCCCTACGTGCCGAAGTCCCCGGTGCCGTCATCACCCCTGTCGCGGGGAACACCGGCGACGAGGCCCACCGCGCCGAAGCGGTCGCGGCAGCCGTTGCCAACGGCGGCATCGACATTCTCATCAACAACACCGGGATCAACCCGACGGCCGGACCGCTCATGGATGCCGACCTGGGCGCCATCCGCAAGACATTCGACACCAATGTCGTCGCCGCCATCGGTTACGTCCAGGAGGCCTACCGAGCCGGTATGAAGGATTCGGGTGGTGCCGTCGTCAACATCGCCTCAATCGCCGGCCTGCGGCCCACCGGACTAATCGCCGCCTACGGTGCGTCCAAGGCCGCCCTCATTCATCTGACACAGGAACTTGCGTGGCAACTTGGTCCCAATATTCGCGTCAACGCCATTGCTCCCGGCATTGTGAAGACCAAGTTCGCGGATGTGCTGCTCGCGTCCGGCGAAGACACGGTCGGCAACAGTTACCCGCTCAAGCGGGTTGGCGTGCCCGAAGACATCGCGGCCGCCGTCGCGTACCTGGTGGGCGACGAGTCATCGTGGGTGACCGGCGAAACGCTGCGCGTGGACGGCGGTAAGCTCGCCACCGGCAGCATGTAGCTGGAGGACTCGGGACTTCATGGTGAAGCGAGCCGTGAGCGATCTGACGGTGGTCGGGGCGGGACCAGCAGGCCGTGCCGTGGCCCATCGGGCAGCGGCCGCGGGCCTGTCGGTGACGCTGGTCGATCCAGATCCCTCGCGCCCGTGGCAGGCCACGTACGGCATGTACAGCGACGACGCGCCCACCTGGCTTGATGAGTCAGCTGTCGCATTTCGGAGCGGTTCTTTCACCGTCTTCACGCCGGGACGTCGGGTGATCAATCGCGGATACCTGGTGCTGGACCCGGTGAAGTTTCAGCAGTCGCTCACTCTGCACGGTGTGGACGTGGTGACCGAACGCGTTAGGTCGCTGACCGCAAACTCGGTGATCCTGCCGAACGGTACTGAACTCACCTCGCGTCACGTGATCGATGCACGTGGAACGGTCGGGACCAATCCCAACCGGCCACGACAGACAGCCTTCGGGGTCTTCCTCGACCCGCCCCACAACACCGACTGTGAGCGCGGCGACCCGGAGACAGTGCTGATGGATTGGCGTCCGGCAGAAGCCGGACTCGAGTCGATGACTCCCCCGTCGTTCAGCTATCGAATTCAAACCGCGAATGGTCGACTAGAGCAGGAGACGTGCCTCGCCGGACGGCCCGCGATTGGCATTGACGAATTGGAACGGCGGGCCCGTCTCCGCAATCCAGCAGCTTCCGAAGACGCTGTCGTTGAGGTCGTCGACTTCCCTCTCTACGGCGACCCGCGACCCTGGAAGCGAGTAAGTACCGGTCCGGTCCGGTTCGGCGCTACCGGTGGACTAATGAATCCGGCGACCGGATACAGCGTCGCACAATCGCTGGGTGCCGCCGACCTGATAGTGAAAGCACTACTGGCACAAGAAGATCCCTCCGGCCACCTGTGGAACCGCCAGGCCCGACTCACCTATCGACTACGGCTGATCGGGTTGATGGTCTTGCTGACCCTCAGGCCCGACGACCTCGTGACATTTTTTGACGCCTTCTTCACGCTCTCGGCGCAGACCCAACGCGCCTACCTCAGCGCGCACGACGACGTCGGCGGGGTTCTCCGAGCGATGGCAGGCGTCTTCTGGCGCTGCCCGACTAAGCTCAAAGCGACGATCACAATCGCGTCGGCGCGGGCCACAATCAGAGCTTCTTGACCAGGACGTACTCGGCAGCGGTCTTCTGCTGTACCTCGAGCAGTTTGTCGCCGGTCACCTGAACCACGTACTTTCCAATGGCAATCACGCACGTCGCGGACCCACCTCCGGATTTACTGGTGATGCATTTCGCGGTGGACAGGTCGCGGGGACTCGGTGCTTTGCGCGCGGTTGAATCGTCGGAAGCCTCGGCTATGTCGGCAGCCAGGTCGGCGGCCTGTTTGTCGCTGCCCGTGGCGAACAGTAGTGCCCCGCCAACGGCAACTTCGGTGACGCCCGCCTTTTGGAAAGTTGCGTAGGCCTTCGCCGAGTTTCCGGAGAACTGCGAGATCGTTCGAGGCCCAACTACCTGACCGGAGATCCTCACCGCCGAGTCACTGGACGCCGGGATAACCGCGCGAAGGAGTCCGTGTGGATCGATCTGTTTGTCGTCGCTGATCGGCGGCATGGCTGCCAGCAGCGCCTTCTGCTTCTCGTAGGACACACGGACAGCGGTTCGGGTCCATTCCGCGTTTGGCGCGTCGGCCCAGGTGTAGATCACGGTGCCACCCACGGGGGTCAACGTGAGAGTGGCAGTGGTCTTGTTGCCCGCTGTCATTTGCGTGAGAGCGACCGTCTCCGCGGGCATCCCCGCGACGGTCGTACTTTTTGCGGGAGTGCCGATCTTGGGTTTGCGGAGAAGTCCCGACAGTTCACTGACGGCGGCATTGGCAGTCGCGGCGTCGGGGTAGACGAACACGCCGTGGTTGTAGCCCTTGCTGTCGGGCTGGTCGGTATCCGCCGAACCCGCCGTACTGAATCCGTAGAGAAGTTTCGAGGTGGTAGGTAGGTCCTTCGCATCGGAGAAGACGCCCCGCAAGCCGTCCGACGTCGACAGCGGATAGGTCGGCATCCCGAAGGTAGTGAGTGCGGGATCAACCTCGTCGCGGAAGACAATTTGTTCCCCCAGTCGGATCGCTTTGAGCAAGCTGACTTGGTTTTCAGTGTCGGCACTGCCTGCTGGCGCGTTGAGTTCTGTCGAAAATCGACCGGTATCAAGGTCGATCGGCCCGCGAATGGCGGTTCCGTCGACAGTGCATGCGGCCAGAACCGTCACGGTCAGGAAAGCTCCAGCGGTGGCAGCAGCGCGCTTGAAATTCATGTGCCGATCCTAGGACGACGGCCAAGCGCATGACGAACTCAGAGTCATTTAGTTGATTGGTCTTGCTAGTCAATTGACCCGGCAAGCTGATTTGACCCCATTCATCGTCGGGTCGCGAATGTGCCTATGACATCGGAATGACAACGACCTCGACATTGGCTACGCCGCCATCACCCAAGAGTTTGCGTGCGGCGTCGCCAGCCCGCTGCTCGGCGAAAACCATACGGACGGGCTTGTCACCGGCGGCTTTGCGCGCATTGCGACCCAATTCAAGGATCTCGTTGGTCCCGGGCCATGCGGGGTCGAAGACGCCGTTCGGGAGCACATGTGCGTCGTATCCGGGCGACATCACCAGCAGGAGCGTGCCGTCAACTTCGCGTGCGTCGAATAGCATGTCCCCAACCTTGACCGCATAGCTTGAGGACGTCCCGGCAATTGCGCGGTTGTAATTGCGTGCAGAAGCCAGTTGTTTCGGCGCCACCGGTACCCATTCGGAGACCAAGACCGACCGCTCCCGGCCCGTCGTGACCATCTGCTGCACGTGCGCGACATCGAGGCGGCCGCGCGTCGTCAACGCAAACTTGCTCGTCGAATTGAAGTTGATGTCGATATTCGACGGCGCATTGATCCGAATCGAACACACAATCCGGGTACCACCGTTGATCGGCATTGTCGCCTGGGACGTGCACTTGCCGGCAGCGCTGCCGTTCATCTTCAACTCGGCGTCCTGTTTAATCGTGACTTCACCACCGGTGAGCCCGCTTGCCGAGTTTCGGAAATTGTAAGTGAGCGTGCAATTGGCCAGGGTGCAGTCGAGACCGCCAGTCGGGTCCGGGATAGCAATGCTCGGAACCTGCACCTCGGTGAACTCGCCCGTCGAGGACGAGATCGACTCGTAGAAGCTGGTCGTCTCCTGGACCGACTTGCTGGCGATCTTGAGATTGGCCCGCAGGTTCGCCTGATCGCCGAAGAACCCACTGCCCATCGGACCAGCGAAACCGACGAGGGCGCCGTCATCGTTCAACGTGCTTGTTACATCACCGGCCCGTATCTGGCGGGTGCCATTGAATTCTTCCGCCGTCACCGGGTCATCGAGTTCGCGAACATCGACCGGATCGATCCCCGTGTTCACGCGACGGTCAGGGGTCTGCGCGATCGTCGGAGATGCGTCTGCACCCGTGATGTCGCTGCCGCCGATTCGCTTGTCCGACTGCGACAGTGAGGTGGCCAGGCGGTTCGGGCGGAGCGCGGCACGCAGATCGACACCGAGAATATTCGGATCGGCAACCGCCCACTTACCGTTGGGATCGTCAGCGAGGGTGACCCCGGGAGGTAGCGTCCGATGACGATCGCGCCAGAATTCGGCATCCCCCTTCACCAACACCACATCGCCAACCATCAGAACTTCGGCATTGCCGCCGCCGGACGAGACCTTTCCCCGGAGATCACCGGCCGCCGTCACCGTGACATTGTCGAGCTGCAGACTCAACGCGTCATCACCGTTCAAGGTGCCGGTGTACGTGGCCGCTGGCGCTGAGGCAACGCCCGTCAACGCCGCACTGAGATCGTTTGCCGCTCGTGTCACCGCGTTAGGTTGGGCAATGCCAGCCGTCGTCGGCGTTAAAATCCCGGCCATCGCCGCGATCCCGAGGCCGATAATGGCCACGATCACGCCGAATAGAAAAATCCAGGATTTGCGCACGAATTTGGTCCCCTCAGTTTCAGGTCTGCGTCGAGTATCGGCGCCGACCATTCGTCTCCGTTAAATCTAAGGGAGGCACTCTGAAGGCAAGAAACCGCCACCCGGTGTGTCGGTCACATGACACACACGGGCGGCGGTAAACGTTCCGCTAGGGTGCGGAGGCCTTAGGCTTGTCCGCTCTCTTTCAATGCCTTTTCGACATCGAGTTCCTTGAGCTGGTCGATCAGGCTGTCGAGAGCCTGTGGCGGCAGGGCACCAGCCTCGTTAAACACCAGGCGCCCCTGTTTGAACGCCATGATGGTCGGGATCGACTGGATGCTCGCTGCGGCGGCAAGTTCCTGCTCGGCCTCGGTATCGACCTTCGCGAACACCACATCGGGATGCTTTTCGGACGCCGCCTTAAACGTCGGAGCGAACTGCCGGCACGGGCCACACCAACTGGCCCAGAAATCCACGAGGACAATCTCGTTGTCGACGATGGTCGGTTCGAATTCGGTACCCGTCAAATCAATTGTTGCCATACTTGTATTAAACCGGAGAAGGGCCCGAGGTATTCCGACCTCGAGCCCTTGCCTGGTAAACCAGGCTTCGCGCCTGGTAAATGATGTCTACCGCTGTCGCGGCGTCTGTCGCTAGACGGTGAATCCGAGCGCGCGCAACTGCTCGCGGCCATCGTCGGTGATCTTGTCCGGACCCCATGCGGGAATCCAAGTCCAATTGATCTCCAGGTCCGTGCAGAGGCCGCTCGTGACGAGCACACTGCGGGTCTGGTCTTCGATCACGTCTTGCAGCGGGCAGGCGGGCGATGTCAACGTCATATCGAGCTTGATCGAGGCGTCATCGGCGATGTCCATGCCGTACACCAGGCCGAGGTCAACGACGTTGATGCCCAACTCGGGGTCAACAACGTCACGCATGGCCTCTTCGACATCGTCGACGGACGGCAGCGAGGTGTTCGGGGTCTCGGTGGTCATGGGAGTGCTCCTGTTGGGATCTGTCCTGAACCAGTCAGGCCTGTTGTGGGGGCTGCGGTGGAGTCGGTGGCCGTACCAGCGTCGGTGCGGCCTGCATCTGCTGCGGTGACGCTCTGCAGCAAGGCGTCCTTGAACGCCATCCAGCCGAGTAATGCACATTTCACGCGGGCCGGATACTTGCTGACACCGGCGAACGCGATGCCGTCGCCAATGACTTCTTCATCGCCGGTGTTGGTGCCGCGGGAGGTCATCATCGTGGCGAACTCGCCGACCGTGCTCATCGCATCGTCAATACTGAGTCCGACGACTTGATCGAAGAGCACCGACGTCGATGCCTGCGAGATGGAACAACCTTGGGCGTCGTAAGAGATATCGGCTATTTTTTCGTCGGCCACCGATACGCGGAGGGTCACCTCATCGCCACAGGAAGTGTTGACGTGATGGACTTCGGCGTCGAACCCCTCGCGCAGTCCCCGACCATGCGGATGCTTGTAGTGGTCCAGGATCACTTCCTGGTACATCTGTTCCATTCTCATGCCTGTCCTCCTCTCAAGTCAGGTCCTGCTACCGAAGAACCGTTGCGCCACACCGATCGCATCGGCGAGGGCATCGACTTCGTCGAGCGTGTTGTACACCGCGAACGATGCCCGTGCGCTGGCCTGGACGCCGAAGGTTCGGTGCAGTGGCCAGGCGCAATGGTGGCCGACGCGGATGGCGACGCCTTCATCGTCGAGCACTTGACCGAGGTCGTGGGCATGAATGCCAGCGACGTCGAAGGCGATCGCGCCACCGCGCATGTCGCTGTCCGCGGGGCCAACAATGCGCAGTCCATCGATGGCACCGAGTCGCTCGAGCGCCCGAACCACGAGTTCATGCTCGTGGGCGGCAACCGCGTCCATCCCGATCTTCTCGAGATAGTTCACAGCAGCACCGAGGCCGACCACCTGTGAGGTCATCGGGACACCGGCTTCAAACCGCTGCGGCGGAAGCGCGTACGTCGACGACTCCATGGTGACCGTCTCGATCATCGAACCGCCGGTGAGGAACGGTGGTAGTGCGGTCAACAGTTCAGCGCGCCCGTACAGCACGCCAACGCCGGACGGTCCAAGCATCTTGTGCCCGGAGAACGCCGCAAAGTCGACGCCAAGTGCTGCGAAGTCGACCGGCATATGCGGTACTGACTGGCACGCGTCCAGAACGACAAAAGCGCCGACTGCCTTGGCTCGCCGCACCATTTCCGGCACGTCGGCGACGGCGCCGGTCACATTCGACTGATGGGTGAACGCGACAATCTTGACAGTGTCGTCGAGTTCGAGCGAGTCCATGTCGATACGACCGTCGGCGGTCACGCCGTACCAACGCAGCGTCGCGCCGGTGCGACGGCACAGTTCTTGCCACGGCACCAAGTTGGCGTGATGCTCCAGTTCGGTCACGACGACGGTGTCGCCGGGGCCCAGTGCCTTACCGCCGAACAGTCCCGCAGCACGGTCGTCGCCCAGTGTGTACGCGACAACGTTCAGCGACTCGGTGGCGTTCTTGGTGAACACCACCTCATCGACGGCGGCACCGACGAAGCCAGCAATCGCGGCCCGCGCATATTCGTACGCGTCGGTCGCTTCTTCGGCTAACTGGTGCGCACCGCGGTGCACGGCAGCGTTGTGGTTCAGCAGGAAGTCACGCTCGGCGTCGAGTACCTGCAGCGGTCGCTGCGAGGTGGCACCCGAGTCGAGGTAGACCAGCGGCTTGTCGTCGCGGACCGTGCGGGAAAGGATCGGAAAATCCGCCCGCAGGGCCGTGACATCGAGAGCGGCTGCGGTGGTCATTGCACTACTCCTTCGTCACGAACGGTCAAACGGTGGCTGCAGCCAGTGTTGCTACTTGGCGGCAGCGGCAGTGAACCGCTCATAGCCGTTCTCTTCGAGTTCGTCGGCCAGTTCCGGGCCTGCCGATTCGACGATCCGGCCGTCAACGAAGACGTGAACAAAGTCCGGCTTGATGTATCGCAGGATGCGCGTGTAGTGCGTGATCAGCAACAGGCCGCCGTTTTCGCGCTCCTTGTAGGTGTTGACACCCTCGGAGACGATGCGCAAGGCATCCACGTCAAGGCCGGAGTCAGTCTCGTCAAGGATCGCCACCTTGGGCTTGAGCAGGCCGAGCTGCAGGATCTCGTGACGTTTCTTCTCGCCGCCCGAGAAACCTTCGTTGACGCTGCGCTCGCCGAACGCGGGGTCGATTTCCAGTTCTGCCATCGCCTGCTTGGTCTCCTTGACCCAGTGGCGAAGCTTGGGTGCCTCGCCGCGGACCGCGGTAGCCGCGCTGCGCAGGAAGTTCGACATCGAGACGCCGGGCACCTCGACCGGATACTGCATGGCCAGGAACAGGCCGGCGCGGGCGCGCTCGTCGACGCTCATCGCGAGGACGTCTTCGCCATCGAGGGTGATGGTGCCCGAGACGATCTCGTACTTCGGGTGGCCTGCGATGGCGTACGACAGGGTCGACTTACCGGAACCGTTAGGGCCCATGATCGCGTGGGTCTCGCCCGAACGGACCGTGAGGTCCACACCCTTGAGGATGTGAATGGGTTCAGCGTCCGGATCGGACTGTGCGACGTCGACGTGCAGGTCGCGGATTTCCAAGGTGGTCATCAGAGAAAGTTCCTTTAGGTAAGTGGTAGGCGGCTCAGGCGCCTGCGATAGCGAGTTCGGCTTCGATAGCGGCTTCGAGGCGCTCACGGAGCTCAGGCACGGCGATCTTCGCCAAGACCTCGTGGAAGAATCCGCGAACAACCAGGCGGCGGGCCTGATCCTCCGGAATACCGCGCGCCTGCAGGTAAAACAGCTGCTCGTCGTCGAAGCGGCCGGTGGCACTCGCGTGTCCGGCGCCAATGATCTCGCCGGTCTCGATCTCCAAGTTCGGCACCGAGTCGGCGCGCGCATTGTCGGTCAGGACCAAGTTGCGGTTCAACTCGTAGGTGTCGGTGTTATCGGCCGCCGGGCGGATCAGCACGTCGCCGATCCATACGGTGTGCGCTTCCTTGCGCTTGTCGCCATCCAGTCCGCCCTGCAGGGCCCCCTTGTAGACGACGTACGACCGGCAATTGGGCTGCGAGTGATCAATGAGAAGTCGCTGTTCCAGATGCTGTCCGCCGTCCGCGAAGTACAGTCCCCATAGTTCGGCGTCGCCGCCGGGAGCGGTGTACTGCACGTGCGGCGAGATGCGAACCGTGTGACCGCCCAAGCTGATCGAGAAGTGCTTGACGACGCTGTGCCGTCCCACCGAAACGTGGTGGGTGGCCAGGTGCGTGGCGTCGTCTTCCCAATCCTGCACGTTGACCACGGTGATGTGGGCTTCATCGCCAGCGATCACCTCGACATTTTCGCCAATGACACCGCTACCGCGTTGGTCGATGACAACCGTAGCCTTGGAGAAGGCTTCCGCGCGGATCTGAAGGTGCGAGTACGCGACGGCGTCGACCCCGGGTCCGGTCACGGTGATCGTTACCGGATCAGCAACCTGAGCCTCCTTGGCAATGGTCACCACGGTTGCCGACTCGAACGACGAATATGCCTGCGCCGACACCCGGTCGAACGGGACACCGCCTTCGCCGAGACGCTTGTCGTCGCGGCCGACAGTCTCAACCGAGACACCCTCGCCAGCACCGGTGACCTCGACGGTCGTGCTGCCGGACGCGGGTGCGGTGCCGTCGTGCAGACCATGCAGGCGACGGAACGGGGTAAAGCGCCACGACTCTTCGCGCTGCGCCGGGACCTCGAAGGCCTCGACGTCGTACGAGGTGAAAAGCTCACCCTTGTTGACCACCACCGGTGAATTGGTGGTGGGAGCGGAGTCCGCCATCAGCCGACCGATCCTTCCATCTGCAGTTCAATGAGCCGGTTCAGCTCGAGTGCGTACTCCATGGGGAGTTCCTTGGCGATCGGTTCCACGAAGCCACGGACCACCATGGCCATTGCTTCCTCTTCGGTGAGGCCACGGCTGCGCAAGTAGAACAGCTGATCGTCGTTGACCTTCGACACTGTGGCCTCATGGCCCATCGTGACGTCGTCCTCGCGGATATCGACGTACGGGTAGGTATCGCTGCGGCTGATCTTGTCGACCAGCAGGGCGTCACACTGCACGGTGGAACGACTGCCGTGCGCGCCCGGGTTGATCTTGATGAGGCCGCGGTACGACGACCGTCCGCCACCGCGCGCCACCGACTTGGAGACGATATTGCTCGACGTGTTCGGTGCCAGATGGACCATCTTGGATCCGGTGTCCTGGTGCTGTCCCTCGCCCGCGAAAGCGACCGAGAGGACCTCGCCCTTGGCGTACTCGCCGGTGAGCCAGACAGCCGGGTACTTCATGGTGACCTTGGAGCCGATGTTGCCGTCGACCCACTCCATGGTGGCGCCGGCTTCCGCCTTGGCGCGCTTGGTCACCAGGTTGTAGACGTTGTTCGACCAGTTCTGGATGGTCGTGTAGCGGCAGCGGCCACCCTTCTTGACGACGATCTCCACGACCGCCGAGTGAAGCGAATCCGACTTGTAGATCGGTGCCGTGCAGCCTTCGACGTAGTGCACGTACGCACCTTCGTCGACGATGATCAGCGTGCGCTCGAACTGACCCATGTTCTCCGTGTTGATACGGAAGTAGGCCTGCAGCGGGATGTCGACGTGAACACCCTTGGGCACGTAGATAAACGAGCCGCCCGACCAGACTGCGGTGTTCAGCGCGGAGAACTTGTTGTCGCCCGCGGGAATCACACTGCCGAAGTACTCCTCGAACAGTTCCGGGTAGTCGCGCAGACCCGAGTCGGTGTCGACAAAAATGACACCCTTCTCTTCCAAGTCCTCGCGAATCTGGTGGTAGACCACCTCAGACTCGTACTGCGCGGCCACGCCGCCGACCAGTCGCTGCTTCTCCGCTTCCGGGATGCCGAGTCGGTCGTAGGTGTTGCGGATGTCGTCGGGGAGGTCTTCCCACGACTGCGCCTGCTTCTCCGTCGACCGGACGAAGTACTTGATGTTGTCGAAGTCGATTCCGTCGAGGTCGCCGCCCCAGCTGGGCATGGGCTTGCGGTCGAAGATCCGGAGTGCCTTCAGTCGCGCCTCGAGCATCCACTCGGGTTCGCTCTTCTTGTCGGAGATGTCGCGGACGACGGCCTCGGACAAGCCGCGTTTTGCGGACTCACCTGCGGCGTCGCTGTCGGACCAGCCGTAACCGTAGCGATCGAAGGAAGCAATTGTTTCTTCCTGCGTCATTGGGGTGGCCGGATCGGTGACCGTCATCGGAGAACCTTTCCATCGGAGGTTTCGGAAGCTGCGGGCTGCGCGGCTTCCTTCGGCATGACATGCACGGGAACGTGCGTCGTACACACGCAGTCGCCGTTGGCGATAGTCGCCAACCGCTGAACGTGTGTACCGAGGAGCTCGGTGAACATGGCCGTTTCGGCCTCACAGAGTTCCGGGAACTCGGACGCCACGTGGGCGACCGGGCAATGATGCTGACAGATTTGCACTCCGGCACCCACCTCACGGGTGTTCGCCGAGTATCCGCCTGCAGTGAGAGCGTCAGTAATTTGATCGACCGTGGCGATCACTGAACCAGATTCGCTGACGGGTTGCACGTCAGCGACGAGGCCAGCGATGCGCTCCTTCGCGAACTCGTCGACGGCCTGCTGACCGGCGACATCGCGAAGTTTGCGCATCACCGCGCCTGCGAGATCATCGTAGGCGTGGCGAAGTTTTCCGCGTCCGGCGGGAGTCAGCTGGAACCATTTAGCCGGGCGGCCCCGACTACCTGCGCCGGGTGCGGACTTACGAAAACCGGACGGTGCTACTTCGATGTCACCGTCGGTGGTCAAGATTTCCAGGTGTCGCCGGACCCCGGCGGGTGAAATGCCGAGTTGTTGGGCAATGTCACCAGCGGTCATCGGACCTACGTCGACCAGCAGCGAAACGACCGCAGCGCGGGTCTGGCCGTCAGGGCCGGTCCCGTCTGCATGCTGCCGCAAGGGCAGCTGATCGTTAGCGCTCATGCTTTCCACAACAATATTGTTACCTAAATACTTCCCCCGAACCAGCAAGGGTCGCCTAAATCATGGTTTTCGCCCGGAAATACTGGTTTCGGGACTGATTTGCTGGTTTTCCGGCCGGGAACGAGCCGCGGGGCGGCGGAAACACGACACGCGCCGGCCACCGGTTAGAGTTCTCGTTGTGCCAGCACTCCCCGCCCTGCGAAGGACACTCGACTACATCGGGCTCAGCAAGCCCGCCGTCGACCACGACGTCGACCGTATCGGCGACTTTGGCACCACCGTGGCTCGGATGCACGACGACGAACAGGAAGTCGGGCCACTCAATCGCCTAGAAACCCTCCGGATGCGGCGCATCCGGTTGTTCGGCACCACCGGTTCAATGCTGATCCTCATTGGATCACTCGGAACCGGCATGCTTCCCGTCCTGCAGAACCCCATCGTCGGCATGCGCATTCTTTCGCTGCCTTCGCGGATGTATTCAACTGCGCTGACCATTTCTATCGGCGGCTTCATCATGCTGGTCGTCGCCTGGGTGATGCTCGGCAGATACGCCATCGGCCGCTATCGCGTCGAAGTCGCCGAAGGCCGCAGTCCCGCCCGCCGGATGACCCGCGGCCAAACCGACCGCACCCTTCTGATGTGGGTCGCTCCCCTCATCGTCGCCCCGCCACTGCTCAGCAAAGACGTCTACTCCTACCTGGCGCAGAGTGCGATCGCCTACCGGGGGATGGACCCGTACACCTACAGTCCGATGCGCGGACTCGGCGTTGACCACGCGCTAACCCTCTCAGTACCGAACCTGTGGAAGGACACACCCGCTCCTTACGGGCCGCTCTTCCTCTGGATCGGCGAACGGATCACCGCCGTCACCGGGGAAAACATCACCGCAGCGGTACTCCTCCACCGCTTAGTCGCGATCTGCGGCGTCCTCATGATTGTGTGGGCGCTCCCCCGCCTGGCACGGCGCTGTGGAGTCTCTTCCGTCGCTGCGCTCTGGCTAGGCGCCCTGAACCCGCTCGTGATCCTGCACCTGGTCGGCGGCATCCACAACGAGGCGCTCATGATCGGCATGATGCTCGTGGGCCTCGAATGGTGCTTCCAAGCAATTTACGGCGACGACCGGCTGCGAATAGCGGATAAACCCTGGCTGTCGAAGGCCGGGTGGCTGCTCGTTGCCGGTGTCGCGGTCATCGCGGCGTCGTCGATGATCAAGGTGACCTCGATGCTGGCGCTTGGCTTCGTCGGTATCGTGCTGGCACGACGCTGGGGCGCGACGTTGCCCGCGCTGAGACATGCGCCGGTCCGACAATGGTGGGATCGATCCAAAAAGTCCATTGGGGCCCTCACCGCCAGCGCTAGCGCGATGGTCGTGATTGCTGGCCTCGTGATCGTCGGGATCTGCCTCGGCACGGGCCTCGGATTCGGCTGGACCGGCACCCTGAGTACCGGCGGTATTGTCCGGTCGTGGATGTCAATGCCGACACTGCTGTCCGTGGTTTCAGGTCGCGTTGGCCTCTGGCTGGGCCTTGGCGAACAAACCCAAGCCATCCTTGACGTCGCGCGCCCCATCGGCCAACTCCTGGCTGCCGTCCTTGTCGTTCGGTGGCTCCTGGCGTGCTTGGCCGGACGAATTCACCCACTCGGGGGCCTCGGCATCGCCATGGCCAGCGTGGTGATCTTCTTCCCGTTCGTCCAAGCCTGGTACCTGCTGTGGGCCATCATTCCGCTGGCCGCATGGGCCACCACCCGCTGGTTCCGCGTGGGCACGGTCATCATCTCCAGCATCATCGCCATCGTGGTGATGCCAACCAGCTCCGACACCAGCCCCTTGGTGGTGGCCCAAGGTTTGGCGACCGGCCTGCTCATGGTGGCCATCGCGGGCATGGCCTTCTTCATCGATAGTCCGATCCGAAACTGGATCCGCGCTCGCCGCGACCAAAAGGCCCGGTAAGGGTGCGATTCCGGCACAACCGGCCAGACAGCGTTAGTCTCACCACCCGCAGGCCGGTGACCTGCATCTCTAGCCTAGGCTGGTAGTCGTGCCTCAACCTTTTTTGCCCGGCAGCGAGCCGTCGCCCCAGCCGGGCTCCGACAACGCCGCACTGCAGGTCAGCGGGCTCGTCAAAAAGTTCGGCGACAAGACGGCCGTAAACAATCTGGACCTCCTGCTGCCGCGCGGTGAACTACTCGCCCTGCTCGGCCCCAACGGCGCAGGTAAAACGACCACCGTCGAGATCTGCGAAGGCTTCACCAAGCCCGACGCCGGAACTGTCCGAGTCCTGGGCCTCGACCCCATCAACGACAACGACGCGCTCCGAGCCCGCATCGGTGTCATGCTGCAGGGTGGTGGCGCCTACCCCGGTGCCAAAGCCGCCGAAATGCTCCGCCTGTGTGCTTCCTACAGTGCTAATCCGCTCGATCCCGAGTGGCTCCTGACCGTACTGGGTCTCAACGACGTCGCAAGCACCAGCTTCCGTCGCCTGTCCGGCGGCCAGCAACAGCGACTGTCGTTGGCGTGCGCGCTGGTCGGCCGTCCAGAGCTCGTCTTCCTGGACGAGCCAACCGCCGGCCTGGATGCGCACGCGCGGATAATGGTGTGGGAGCTGATTTCTCGTCTCCGCGCCGACGGTGTGTCGATTCTGCTGACCACGCACCTGCTCGACGAAGCCGAGGAGCTTGCCGACCAGATCGTCATCATCGACTCCGGTCGGGTGGTTGCTGCGGGGACGCCAGCCGAACTCGTTCGCCATGACGCCGAAGGCCAACTGCGGTTCACCGTCGGGGGAACCGGTGCCGCCGCCATCACCACGTCTGCGCTGCAGGAAGTGCTGCCCGCGGGTTGCCACGCCACGATCAGTCCGACTGGCGAGCACCTTGTCGGCGGCGACATCACGCCCGAGACGATCGAACAGATCGCGCGCCTGTGCGCTGCTCGCGGCGCCCTCATCGAATCGCTTAACGTCGCCAGCAACAGCCTGCAAGATGTCTTCCTCAATCTCACCGGACGGGAGGTGCGGGCGTGAGTACCGATTCAAACGCCACCGTCGTACCCGAAACGAACCGGTTCCCCAGCGGAACTTTTACCCCCAACCCGCAACCCGCACCGCTCTTTCGGATGTTGGCGGCGCAGACACGCCTCGAGCTGCTACTGCTACTCCGCAATGGCGAACAACTGCTGCTCACCATGTTCATTCCGGTCACGATGTTGATCGGCTTGAGCCTGCTGCCGCTAACGACCAGCGCTGGCGACACGCCAGCCGCGCGGGCCAGCACCTTCGTGCCCGCGGTCCTCGCGGTCGCGATCATGTCAACGGCGTTTACCGGCCAGGCCATCGCTGTCGGCTTCGACCGCCGCTACGGTGCCCTCAAACGTCTAGGGGCAACACCCATCCCCCGGTGGGGCATCATTGCCGGGAAATCCCTTGCCGTGCTGATCGTCGTCGCCCTTCAGTCGGCCATCATCGGCGGCATCGGCTTGGCCTTTGGTTGGCGCCCCTCTATCGCAGGCTTGGCCCTCGGCGCGATTGCAATCGTTGTCGGCACTGTCGCGTTCGCCGCACTCGGCCTGCTCCTCGGTGGAACGCTTAAAGCCGAAGTGGTGTTGGCGCTCGGCAACCTGATTTGGTTTGTCCTTTTGGCCCTGGCCGGTCTCGTTGTGCTCGACGAGCACGTCCCCGGCCTGGTCCATACGATCGCCCGACTCTCCCCGTCGGGCGCACTCACCGAGGCGCTCACGCAAGCCTTAGCCTCGTCGTTCGATGTATTCGGTTTCTGCGTCCTGATTGCCTGGGCTGCAATCGGCAGCGCCCTGGCAGTTAGGTGGTTCCGCTTCCAATGATCGATTCCTGGTTCGGCTTTAAGCGGCCGACGGCCAAGTTCCTCTACTACTGGGCCATCGCCAACCTCGCCGCCAACGTGATGCTGGTAGTCACCGGCGGTGCGGTACGCGTGACCGACTCAGGCCTCGGCTGCCCCACGTGGCCGCAATGCACCGCGGGATCGGTGACTCCGCATGCCGCGATGGGCATTCACGGCATCATTGAGTTCGGCAATCGCATGCTGACCTGGGTACTCGTGATCATCGCGGTAGCGACCTGGGTCGCCGCGATGCGCCGCGTCCCGGTGGACCGACTGTCGCGCAGGCTCGCGACTGGCGTTGCGATGGGTGTGCCGTTGCAGGCGGTCATCGGTGGCATCACGGTGTTGACGAACCTCAACCCGTGGATTGTCTCGCTCCATTTCCTCGCAACGATGGTGATCATTTCACTTGCCACCTGGATGGTGGTGCACACCAAGCCAAATCGGGAACAGACCCTCGACGACGCGGGCCAACCGAAGGTCCTGATTCGCTTTGCCGTCTTGCTCGCCTGGGCCATCTACATTCTCACCTGGGTGACCATTTATCTGGGGACAGTCGTCACCGGATCCGGTCCTCACGCTGGCGACATCAAAGCGCATCGCAATGGGTTGGAACCAACACAGGCAACGCAGTTGCACGTGGACGCCGTATGGACGCTTGTTGGTTTGACGATCGGGTTGATTCTGCTGACTGTCGCGGCCGTCTCATCGTTGCGACGGGCCGCCGCCTGGTTCGGCGCGGTGATTGTCGTACAGGGCGTCATCGGTTATGTCCAGTACGCCGCTGGGCTCCCCGAAGTCCTCGTCGTCCTCCACATGTTCGGCAGCACGCTCCTGATGATCGGTGCCACCCAACTGATTTTGGCGACCAAGGGCCGCTAAACCACCCCGCCCTGCGCGTTCTCGCATGATGCGTCGATTCCCGCACCACGTCAGACGTGGTGCGGGAATCGACGCATCATGCGAGAACGGAGAAGTCGGGCGAAGCCCGGTGGGAGCTACTTCACGATGGCGTTGTTACGTGCCTTCGGGAAACGGGTCTGGTGGGCAACCCAACCGGCCATTTTCCGCCAGTGCGATGGGCTGACCTCGGTGACGGATGTCAAGTCACGGTCCCACTCGGCGGTTTCCAGACCATCGACGGCTGCGACAACGGCATTGGCGATCTCGACGCTATCCACCACGCGGTCGCCGAGGATTCCATTGGACCCGCCCACCAGGGTGATGCGAACACCAGCCGCTCCAATGGGCTGAATGACGGCCTTAGCCGAACCCCCTTCGGAGGCAACGAACTTACGGACCGACGCGACGACCTCGCGGAGTGCGATCACGGGTGCTGAAGCAGTGGCGGTCGAACCAGCATTCTCTTCGCTCATAATTCAGAAGTATAGTCCGTGCCAAAATATAGCCATGCGAGCGATCGAAGTAACGGCCCACGGTGGCCCCGAAGTCCTCACCCTGGTCGAACGACCCGAACCGACTGCTGGCACAGGCGAAGTCGTCGTTGACGTCCACGTCGCCGGGGTCAACTTCATCGACACCTATCTGCGCTCTGGCCTTTACCCGTCTGTCCCGCCCTACGTTCCGGGCGGCGAAGGCGCGGGCACAGTCCGCGCAGTTGGCGAGGGCGTGACAACGGTGACCGTCGGCGATCGCGTCGCCTGGTGCGACGGGGCGGCCAGTTACGCCGAACAAGCGGTTCTTCGCGCCGACCGCGCCGTAAAGCTCCCCGATACCGTCACCTTCGAGCAGGCAGGATCGTCGTTGCTGCGCGGGCTCACCACGCACTATCTCCTGGACGGAAGCGCCTTCCCCAAGGCCGGCGATACGGTCCTGCTCCATGCCGGTGCAGGCGGAGTCGGACTCCTGCTAACTCGTTGGGCAACCTCGCGCGGGGTTCGCGTCATCACCACGGTATCGACCGATGCCAAGGAGGAACTTTCCCGCGAAGCCGGTGCCGCCGAAGTTCTCCGCTACGACGACGACATCGTCGCCCGCGTCCGGGAACTCACCGACGGTCGCGGCGCACCCGTGGTCTACGACGGTGTCGGCGCAGCCACCTTCGAGCAGTCATTGCAATGCACAGCGGTACGCGGCACCATCGTGCTCTTTGGGGCCGCGAGCGGTCCGGTTCCACCATTCGACCTGCAACGCCTCAACCCCGCGGGCTCCCTATCGGTCACTCGGCCCACGCTGGCGCACTTCATTTCCGATCCTGCCGAATTTGCCTGGCGCGCGGACGCCTTCCTGTCTGCCGTCGCGTCTGGTTTGCTTCCGGTGAACATTGGGCAGTCGTTCGACCTGGCCGCAGCCGGGGACGCCCACCGGGCGCTTGAAGCCCGCACGACCGTCGGCTCAACAATGCTCAACGTTGTATAGCCCCACCCGAGAAGCAACTAACCCCGGCACCCTAGCGAACCGCTAGCGCGCCGGGGTTAGCCGTCGGAGATCAGAAGTAGCTGGAGATCAGAAGTAGCTGGAGATGGTCGGCAAGTTGATGACGGCGTCCACGGCCAAGCCGCAGAACAGAAGCGCCAGATACTCGTTGGACGTCAGGAAGATCTTCAGCGGCTTCACTTCGACGCCACGTCGGGTCTCAACGAACAGCTTGGTGACCCGCCAGATAAACCAGGCACCGGAGACAACCGCGACCACGAGGTAAATCCAACTTGTGACCGGGATCAGGAACAGCGACGTGAGAACCGTCAGCCAGGTGTAGATGAGCATGTGCTTTGTCACGCGCTCGTCGCTGGCGACGACCGGGAACATCGGCACCCCGGCGGCGCGGTAGTCCTCGCGGTAACGCATGCCCAACGCCCAGGTGTGTGGCGGCGTCCAGAAGAAGACAACCAAGAACATCACGAACGGCTGCCAGTTCAGGTTGCCGGTAACCGCCGACCAACCGACGAGTGCGGGGGTACAGCCGGCGAGGCCTCCCCAAATCACGTTCTGCCAGGTGCGACGCTTGAGAACCAGGGTGTAGAAACCGGCATAGAAAGCGATCGTGATCCAGACCAGGACCGGAGGCAGCCACTTGCCGCCAGTACCGAAGTACAGGACGGCGAACGATGCGATTGCCAGGACGATGCTGAAGACCAGCGCGTTTCGCACCGACACCGCATGGCGGGCGAGCGGTCGACGCTCCGTGCGTTTCATCTTCTGATCGATGTCAGCGTCAGCAACCATGTTGAGGCTGTTCGCGCTCGCCGCGCCGAGCCAACCACCTACGACGGTGATGGCAATCAAGGCGATGTCGACGGTGCCGCGTTGGGCTTGGAGCATCACTGGAATTGTTGAGATCAACAGCAGTTCGATGACCCGTGGCTTCGTCAGCGCAATGTATGCGAGGACGGTGTTCCACAGATGCTTACCCCGGCTGGTGGTTTCGTCCGGCCGGTCGGCCGGACTGTCGGTCGACATCGAGGTCGAGGAGGCGTCAACGTCCGCGCTTTCCCCAATACTCACTGATGCTCCTCACATTGGGCCGGGTGAATTACCGGGAGCGAGCAACACTGCCGCGACTCCGCAGCAGAGAGGTCTGCCCGGCAGTTCACACGCAGCAGAATGTCACGAATCGCGGCACACCGATGGGCTACTACAGACGATGGTAGACCCGAAGCACGCCGATAACAGAATCGGCTGCGACCAGATCACACTTCCGCAGAACTTTTCACCGCCCACGACGGCTCGTCTCATCTTTTCTCTCGCAATGGTTCGCAGTTCCGCACATCCGGGGGTGAAAAGAAGGTGGCCAGGCGAGCGCGGTCGCGGTGGCGACGGCTACGCTGGAATAGCTATCCGTCCGAGTACAGAACAAGGCACAGGAGACTCCACTACCGTGGCGACTAATGACGAGATCCGCGCGCTGACCCAGCAGGTTTACCCGGATGACTGGACAGATCTGGACACCAAGGCCGTAAACACGGCGCGAATCCTGGCTGCAGATGCGGTTCAGCACTGCGGTAGCGGTCATCCCGGCACGGCAATGAGCTTGGCTCCCCTGGCGTACACCCTGTACCAGCGCGCACTGCGCCACGACCCGAACGATCCCGCATGGGTGGGTCGCGACCGATTTGTTCTCTCCTGCGGCCACTCGAGCCTGACGCAGTACATCCAGCTGTACCTCGGCGGCTTCGGCCTTGAACTCAGTGACATCGAAGCCCTACGCACGTGGGGTTCCCTGACGCCTGGCCACCCGGAGTTCCGTCATACCAAGGGTGTCGAGATCACTACCGGGCCGCTCGGACAGGGCTTGGCCTCGGCCGTGGGAATGGCGATGGCGGCTCGTCGCGAGCGCGGCCTGTTCGACCCCCAGGCCCCTGCCGGCCAGAGCCCGTTCGACCATCACATCTACGTCATCGCGTCAGACGGCGACATTGAAGAGGGCGTCACATCCGAAGCCAGTTCCCTCGCGGGCACCCAGGAACTGGGCAACCTGATCGTCTTCTACGACCAGAACCACATTTCGATTGAGGACGACACCCAGATCGCCCTCACCGAAGACACTGCGAAGCGCTACGAGTCGTACGGCTGGCATGTACAAATCGTCGAGGGCGGCGAAGACATCACCGCCATCGAGCAGGCGATTGAAAACGCCAAGGCCACCACAGATATGCCGTCGATCATCTGCCTGCGAACCATCATCGCTTGGCCCGCGCCCACCAAGATGAACACCGGCGCATCGCACGGCAGCGCACTCGGTGACGCTGAAGTTGCGGCCACCAAGGAAATCTTGGGCTTCGACCCGAACAAGAACTTTGACGTCGCCGACGACGTCATCGCGCACACCCGATCGCTAGCCGACCGCGCCGCTGTCGCGCGCGCCGACTGGCAGTCCGGTTTTGACCAGTGGGCCGCTGCGAACCCCGAGAACAAGGCACTCTTCGACCGTCTGCACGCGGGCGAGCTGCCTGACGGTTGGACCGACGCCCTCCCGACATGGGAGCCCGGCGCGTCTGTCGCCACCCGCTCGGCATCGGGCAAGGTGCTCTCCGCGCTCGCCCCGGTGCTGCCGGAATTGTGGGGCGGTTCGGCTGACCTCGCCGGATCCAACAACACCACAATGGATGGTGCCGAGTCATTCGGTCCGTCCAGCATCAGCACCAGCACGTGGACGGCAAGCCCGTACGGCCGCACCCTGCACTTCGGCATTCGCGAACATGCGATGGGCTCGATCCTGTCCGGCATCGTCCTCCACGGACCGACCCGCGCGTACGGTGGCACCTTCCTGCAGTTTGCCGATTACATGCGCCCGGCGGTCCGCTTGGCGGCGCTGATGGAAATCGATCCGATCTACGTGTGGACCCACGATTCGATCGGCCTCGGCGAAGACGGCCCCACCCACCAACCGGTGGAACACCTGGCCGCCCTGCGCGCGATCCCCAATCTCGACGTGGTGCGCCCAGCCGATGCCAATGAGACGGCCCACGTGTGGCGGCATCTGTTGACCCGCCGCAACCGTCCGGTCGGTTTGGCGCTGACCCGCCAGAACGTGCCGGTTTTGGAAGGCACCAGTTTCGACGGCGTCACGCGCGGAGCGTACGTGCTCTCCGATGTCGACGGCACCGCTGATGTGGTCTTGATCGGCACCGGCTCGGAAGTGCAGTTGGCGGTCGAAGCCGCCAAGGCACTGGCCACCGACGGAATCGCCGCACGCGTCGTGTCGATGCCGTCAATGGAGTGGTTCGCCGAGCAGGACGCGGACTACCGCGAGTCGGTGCTGCCGACCGGTGTGCCGCGCGTGGCCGTCGAAGCGGGCATCGCGATGCCGTGGCATGCGATCGTCGCTGGCGGCGAGATTGTGTCCCTGGAACACTTCGGTGCTTCGGCCCCGTACCAGAAGCTGTACGAAGAGTTCGGCATCACCGCCGACGCCGTCACCGCGGCCGCGCACCGCGCTGTCGGTCGCTAAACCAGACCTTCCGCAGCCAATTCCCAACCTGGACAACAGGAGTCAAACATGTCGCAGAACAAGAATCTCGCCGCACTGACCGAGGCGGGCGTATCGGTCTGGCTCGATGACCTCTCCCGGGATCTGATGACCTCCGGCGCTCTGCAGAAGCAGATCGATACCCATTCGGTCGTCGGTGTCACCACCAACCCCGCGATCTTCCAGAACGCGATCTCGAAGTCGACCAGTTACGCCGACCAAATCGCGGAACTCGCGCGCGCTGGCGTCGACGTCGACGAGGCCCTCACCGCGATCACGACCGATGACGTCCGCACCGCGTGCGATGTCCTCGCGCCGGTCTTCGCCGCCACCGACGGGCACGACGGTCGCGTTTCCATCGAGGTTGATCCGCGTCTGGCGCACGACACCGACGGCACCGTCAAGCAGGCGATTGAACTGTGGAAGATCGTCGACCGCCCCAACCTGTTCATCAAGATTCCGGCCACCAAAGCGGGCTTGCCGGCCATCACCCAGGTGATCGCCGAAGGCATCAGCGTCAACGTGACGCTGATCTTCTCCGTTGAGCGGTACCAGGGCGTCATGGACGCATACCTGGACGGCCTCGACCAGGCGCTCCGCAATGGGCACGACGCGGCCAAGATCGAGTCAGTCGCATCGTTCTTCGTTTCCCGCGTCGACTCCGAGATCGACAACCGGCTGAATGCCATCGGCACCCCCGAGGCGCTCGCTCTGCGCGGCAAGGCGGGTCTGGCGAACGCCCGCCTCGCGTACGCCGCCTACCAGGAGGTCTTCGAGAAGCAGGTTCGCTTCCCCGACCTGCAGGCACACGGCGCCCTCCCCCAGCGTCCACTGTGGGCGTCGACCGGAACCAAGAACGCCGACTACCCGGACACGCTCTACGTCAGCGAATTGGTCGCACCGAACACGGTTAACACCATTCCGGTGAAGACGCTCGATGCGTTCGCTGAGCACGGCTGGGTCAACGCCGAGTCCATCGTTGGTCAGGAGAAGGCGTCGCGCGAGATCTTCGACGCCCTCACCGCAGTCGGCGTGGCGCTCCCAGAAGTCTTCGAGCTTCTCGAGGCCGAGGGTGTCGCCAAGTTCGACGAGGCGTGGGACAGCCTGCTCGAAGCCACCAAAACCCAGCTCGACGCAGCCCGGGCCTGATCGCAGTGGGTGGGCAGCAGCGCAATTGGACCAATCCGCTGCGGGATCCGCATGATGCACGACTACCGCGGATCGCGGGGCCATCAGCCCTGGTGATTTTCGGTGTCACCGGCGACCTGGCGCGCCGGAAGCTGATGCCCGCCATCTACGACCTCGCCAATCGCGGTCTGCTGCCGCCGAGCTTCGCGCTCGTCGGTTTCGCTCGCCGCGATTGGGCGGACGAGGACTTTGCGACCGTGGTTCGCGAAGCGGTGGAAGCGGGTAACCGCACCGGGTTCCGGCAGGAAGTGTGGGATTCCCTCGCCGAGGGCATGCGTTTTGTCTCTGGCACATTCGAGGACGACGCGGCATTTGAGGAATTGCAGCAAACACTCACCGACCTTGACCGCGAGCGCGGTACGGACGGCAACCACGCGTATTACCTGTCGATCCCACCGAATGCCTTCCCCGTGGTGCTAAGCCAATTACGGCGTACCGGCATGGCGCAGGAAAGTGACGAGAGTTGGCGTCGCGTGGTGATCGAAAAACCATTCGGCCACGATCTGGAGAGCGCGCGCGAACTCAATAGCCTGGTCGGCAGCGTTTTTCCAGAAGATTCGGTTTTCCGTATCGACCACTATCTCGGCAAGGAGACCGTCCAGAACATTCTGGCGCTCCGATTCGCGAACCAGTTGTTCGATCCACTGTGGAGTTCGCACTACGTTGACCACGTCCAGATCACCATGGCCGAAGATATTGGACTCGGTGGTCGTGCTGGCTACTACGACGGCATCGGTGCGGCCCGCGATGTGATTCAGAATCACCTCCTGCAGTTGCTCGCCCTGGTGGCGATGGAAGAACCTGTTTCGTTTTCCCCGCGCAACTTGCAGACCGAGAAGATCAAGGTGCTGCAGTCCACGCGCAACATCATGCCGATCTCGGAAAACTCGGCCCGCGGTCAGTACGGGCCGGGGTGGCAGGGATCGGAACCGGTCATCGGTCTGAAGGAAGAAGAGGGCTTCTCGCCCGATTCGACGACCGAGACCTTTGCCGCGATCGCCCTTGAAGTCGATACCCGACGGTGGGCCGGGGTGCCGTTTTACCTGCGGACCGGCAAACGGTTGGGTCGCCGCGTCACCGAGATTGCGTTGGTCTTCAAGCGCGCGCCGCACCTGCCCTTCGATGACACCATGACCGCCGAACTTGGCCAGAATGCGCTCGTCATCCGCGTCCAGCCGGACGAAGGCGTCACGCTTCGGTTCGGGTCCAAAGTGCCGGGCACCAGCATGGAGGTCCGCGACGTCAACATGGACTTCTCCTACGGTGGCGCATTCACGGTGTCGTCGCCCGAAGCGTACGAACGTCTCCTGCTTGATGTCCTCCTCGGTGAACCGTCGCTGTTCCCCGTCGACGAGGAAGTGGAACTGAGCTGGACAATTCTCGACCCCGTGCTTGACGAGTGGGCCAAGTCCGGAAGCCCGGACGAGTACGAGTCCGGTACCTGGGGACCGGCTTCCGCCGACGAGATGCTGGCCCGGACCGGTAGAAGCTGGAGGCGACCGTGATCGTTGACCTGCCCGACACATCCACCCTGGAGATCAGTAAGAAGCTGGTCCAGGTCCGTCGTACCGGCGGTGCCATCACGCTGGGACGGGTGCTGACCCTGATCATCGATCTCGATGCCAAGGACAACACCGAAGAGGCTATCGAGACCTCGAATAAGGCCAGTCGCGAGCATCCGTGCCGCGTCATCATGGTGGTCCGACACGATCGGACCGCCGAAACCCGGTTGGACGCACAAATCCGAGTCGGCGGCGATGCCGGGGCGTCCGAGGTGGTCGTGCTGCATTTAAACGGCTCGCTCGCGGAGCATCCGCATGCGGTGGTGACCCCATTCCTGCTACCGGACACACCGGTGGTGACGTGGTGGCCCGCGGATGCACCTGCGAATCCCGCCGAGCACAAGTTGGGGCGCCTCGCCTCGCGGCGCATCACCAACGGTCGCCGGACCGATGATCCGGGGGCGTTCCTGGCCGCTCGCCGCGTCGGATACACACCCGGCGATACGGACTTGGCATGGTCGGCAATCACCCATTTCCGCGCCAGCCTCGTTTCCGCTCTCGACCGTCCGCCCCATCAGGCGGTCACCTCGGCTCGCGTGACAGGCGACCGCAGGCTCACCGGCCTCGACCTGTTTGCTGGCTGGCTGGCTGGCGAACTCGGGGTTCCCGTGGTGCGCGACAGCACCACCGAAACCACCGATGATCTCGCGGTGACTTTGACGCTCACCAACGGCGAACTGTCGCTGAGCGGCGGCCCCGACGGCGGAGTCATCCGAAGTACCGGCCACCCTGACGGCCGGTCGTCGTTCGCCCTGCGGTCGACGGCCGAGTGCCTTTCGGAGGAGTTGCGTCGTCTCGATGCCGATGAAGTGTACGAAGTCGCCCTGCGGGGTCTGTCCGGCGTTACCCACGAATAGTCTGTGCCACCTGGAGGAAGCGAAAGATGACTGCCCCGACCGAGCGTCTGGTTTTTGATTCGTCAGCTGAATTGGTGTCGACGGCGGCATCGCGTTTCATCGCCGCCGTCACCGCAGCGCAGGAAGCGCGGGGAATCGCCACCATCGCGCTCACCGGCGGCAGCAACGGCATCGCGCTCCTTCGGGAGTTGGCTCGCGACAGCGGCGACATCAGTTGGAATCGGATCGAACTGTATTGGGGTGACGAACGGTTCCTCCCCGCTGCCGACCCCGAACGCAATGCGCTCCAGGCCGAGGAAGCGCTGTTCGATCACATCCAGATCGATCCCGCGCGCATCCACGAAATCCCCGCTTCGGACGGTGACTTCGGAGACGATATCGACGCCGCAACCACCGAGTACGCGCGCCTCGTCGGACACGACACGATCTTCGACATCCACCTGCTGGGCATGGGGGGTGAAGGGCACATCAACTCACTGTTCCCCCATACCGACGCCACTGCCGAAGAATCGCGAAGCGTCGTGGCCGTCACCGACTCCCCCAAACCCCCGCCACGTCGTATCAGTTTGACGTTCCCCGTCATCAATTCATCGCGGGAAGTCTGGTTCCTGGTGTCCGGCGCCGAAAAGGCCGAAGCGGTCGCGGCAGCAGCATCGGGGGCCTCAAGACACGACTGGCCGTGCGCGGGTGCCCACGGTACCGAGAACACCGTGTGGTTCTTGGATCGCGCTGCCGCCGCGCAACTCCCGAACTAGGGTCGTACGGGTCCACGGCGCTAGCCGCTGTTACGCAGGGCAGTCGCGAGGCCGTTCATCGTCATCTGTATCGCCCGCCGGGTCCTCGGGGAATCCGCTCCGGCACGGAAGCGACGCAGCAGTTCCACTTGGAGCAGGTTCAGCGGTTCCAGATACGGAAACCTGTTGTAGACCGAACGTTTCAGCGCCGCATTGTCGGCAAGGAGATCCGTGGTGCCGGTAATGCGCGCGTACATGTCGATGGTTCGATCGTGCTCGTCGACCAGCATGGTGAACACTCGTTCCCGAAGTTCAACGTCGGGCACTAGTTCGGCATACCGATAGGCCAATCCCATGTCCGACTTGGCTAGCACCTGCGCCATATTCGACATGACCGACCGGAAGAACGGCCACCGCCGGTAGTAATCGGAGAGCTTCGCCAGTCGCGTATCGTCGTCGCCGACCCACTGCTCGAAGGCGCTACCGACCCCGTACCAGCCGGGCAGCATTACCCGGCACTGCGTCCACGACAGCACCCACGGGATGGCCCGAAGGTCCGCGATTGCCGTCGTCTGCTTCCGCGATGTCGGGCGACTCCCGATGTTCATCGCACCGATCTCCGATAGCGGCGTCGACGCGGTGAAGTACTCGACGAAGCCGGGTGTCTCGTGGACCAGTGCACTGTAGGCCGCCCGCGCCAACTCGGCCAGCTCATCGAAGTCGGTGTAGGCCTGTCCGGGTGAGTCACCCAACCCCTCGATGTCCAGGAGCGACGATTCAAGGGTCGCGGCGAGGAGCGACTCGAGGTTGCGGCGCGCGCTCACCGGTTCGGCGTACTTGGCGGCGATGATCTCGCCCTGCTCGGTCAGCCGCAGGGCACCTTGGACGGCACCGGGAGGCTGAGCGAGGATCGCATCGTAGCTGGGTCCGCCGCCACGGCCCACGGTCCCGCCGCGCCCGTGGAATAGTTGCAGTCGCACCTTCGCTTCACGGGCGGCAGTCACCAGATCAAGTTCGGCCCGATACAGCGCCCAGTTGGCCGCCAGGTAGCCGCCGTCCTTGTTGGAGTCGGAATATCCGAGCATCACTTCCTGCGTATTGCCGTGCCGCATCACCATCGAACGGTAGAACGGGAGGCTCAACGTCGCGGTCAGGGTGGCGGCACCGTCACGCAGGTCCTCGATTGTCTCGAACAGCGGTACCACCCGAACGCTGCACGACGGGCCGTCGTCGTCGATTCGGTACAGGCCGGCTTCCTTGAGGAGAACCAGGGCTTCGAGCATGTCGGACACCGAGGTGCACATGCTGATGATGTAGTTCGGAACCGCCTGCGGGCCAAACCGTTCGACGGCGCCCGCGGCGGCGTGGACGACACCGAGTTCCTTCACCGCGAGATCACTGAGCTCGGCTTCGGGTGAGGTCAGCGGACGGCGGGAAGTGAGTTCGGCGGTCAGGAGTGCCACGCGTGCCGATTCCTCAAGTGCCAGATAGTCGGAACTGACGCCCGCCCAGTTGAGGAGTTCGGCAACAACCTCCTCGTGCGTCTCAGAGTTCTGTCGCATGTCGAGACCCGAGAGGTGAAACCCGAAGGTGCGCACCGCTTCTCGCAGGGCGGCCAGACGATCGTCGGCGATGGCGTCGTCGCTCACCTCGCGGAGTGCCGCGTCAATGATGTCGAGGTCTGCGAGCATCTCGCCGGGATCTTGATAGCCCCTCCCCGCCGATGCTGCGGCTAGCGCTCGGTCTGCGGGCTCAACGAAGTCCTCGCCGAGGGTCGCCAATGCCCGTGCCAACAATCTGGACCGTACCGCCAGCACCGCAGATCGAAATGGTTCGTCGTCGGCGGGCTCGCCACTGTCGGCGACCGATTCGCCCGCCGGCTTGAATGCCTGTCCGAGCGCCGCCAAACTCGGGCTGACCGGTGATACCAGCCGCGCCGAGATGCTCAATTCCTGATGCAACGCGGAGAGTTCGGCCAGATGGTGCGCCATGGCGGTATGCGCGGCACTTGATGTGGCTTCGGTCACCACTTCTGCTGTCACGAACGGATTGCCATCGCGGTCGCCACCAATCCACGAACCCATCTTGATCATCGACAGGTCCTCAAGGCCTGCGTGCGGGTAAGCGGCCACGAGCGCAGCGCGAACGTCGTTGTTGAGGGCTGGCACGACGTCGAAGAAGGAAGCGTCGTAGTAGCGAAGGCCGGTGGTTATTTCATCGGAGATGGTCAAGCGTCGCAGCCGGATTAGCGCAGTTTGCCACAGCATGAGGATTTGCCTGCCGATGTCCGCGGTGAGCGCTGCTTCTTCGGCCGGTGTCATTTCGGTACGGGCCCGGACGCGCATAAGTTCGGTAATCCGGTTCTGCGCGTCGAAGATGCTGCGGCGGCGGGTTTCCGTCGGGTGCGCGGTGATGACGGGTACCACATCGGCCTCGCCTAGTGCTTCGGCGACTTGGTCATCAGTGAGGCCCGCCTCGGCAAGTCGAGCGAACGTTGCCGCCAGCGACGACGGTTGCGGCGCATCGCCGGCCCGCAAGTGGATCCGCCGACGACGTTCCCGGTGCAGGTCTTCGGCGAGGTTCGCCAAGAGCGCGAAGCTGGTGAACGCACGAATTACCGGCGTGAGTTCGATGACCTCTCGGTCGGTGTAGCGGGCAGCGAGGTCATCGCGAGTGACGTCGGCATACCGAATACCGAACGCATCCCGCCGCGAGCTTTCCACGAGCTCGAAGGTCTCCACCCCGGCATGCGAGGAGATGACGTCACCGAGAATCCCGCCAAGATAACGGATGTCGTCGCGGAGTGGTTCAGTTAACGCTCGGTCGGCGTCGTCGACCACAATGCGCTCAATCATCGGCGTGCGGATCGCTCGCGCAACCTTGGAAGAAATCTGCGGGCCGGTAACCATGGTGACCAACCTACGCGCGCCCGCCTATCCCCGCCCGCCAACGGCTTCTCGCATGATGCGTCGATTCCCGCACGTTGTCAGACAACGTGCGGGAATCGACGCATCATGCGAGAACGGGAAAGCGGAGCGGGGCGGAGCCCGATCTAAGTTAGGAGAACTTGATGTCCAGGCCGACGCCGACGATCAAGATAAGCCAAACGAGGCCGGTGAAAACCGTCAGACGGTCGAGGTTCTTCTCCACCACGGAGGATCCAGAAAGGCTGGACTGGACGCCGCCACCGAACAGCGACGACAGGCCACCACCTTTGGCGCGATGCAGCAGAACCAGAACGATCAGCAGCACGCTGGTGATGATCAAGCCGATGTCGAGCGCGATAGTCACGGGTCGATGGTCCTGTTCGTCGAAGCTTTCGGGGCAATTACTGCGGACAACCTGATGCAGGTCCCGCAGACAACTGTGGCAGGCTGCTTCCGATATGAAAGCAACCTGCCACAGTCTACGCGATGGCGGTCAAGACAAGTGCATCCGCCCACCCTAACCGGATCCCGCGCGGCGCGTTAAAGCAGCGGTCCGCCCGCAGCCATCGCCGACAACTGAGCGAACTCGTCAGCCTTCAGCGATGCACCGCCGACGAGCGCGCCGTCAACGTCGCTCTGCGAGACGATCTCGGCGACGTTCTTCGCGTTCACCGAGCCCCCGTACAGGATGCGAAGCGAGTCGGCAGTCGCCTTGTCGGACAGTTCACTGACTGCCTGACGGACGGCCGCACACACTTCCTGGGCATCGGCAGCACTGGCCACCCGACCGGTACCGATTGCCCAGACAGGCTCGTACGCGACGACGATCTTCGAGATCTGCTCGGTGCTCAAGCCTGCGAGAGAGGCCTTAACCTGCTCGACGTTGTAGGCGACGTGCTCGCCCGCCTCGCGAACCTCAAGGCCCTCACCAATGCAGACGATCGGGGTTAGCTCGTGACGAAGGGCAGCCTTCGTCTTTGCCAAAACCACCTCGTTGGTTTCACCGTGCAGACTGCGACGCTCGGAATGTCCAACGATGACGTAGGTGCAACCCAGCTTCGCCAGGAAAGCACCACTGATCTCGCCGGTGTAGGCACCCGAGTCGTGCTCGGATAGGTCCTGAGCACCGTAGGTCAACAGCAACTTGTCGCCGTCAACAATCGTCTGCACACTGCGGATATCGGTGAACGGCGGAATCACCGTCACGTCAACTTTGTCGAAGTACTTCTCCGGCAACGCGAAAGCGATCTTCTGAACCAAGGCGATCGCCTCGTAATGGTTCAGATTGCACTTCCAGTTGCCTGCGATCAGTGGCTTGCGGCTCATGCTTGCTCCTCAAGAACTGACAGGCCCGGAAGTTCCTTGCCTTCCAAGTACTCCAGCGACGCACCGCCGCCGGTCGAGATGTGCGAGAACGCATCATCCGGAATGCCCAGCGCACGGACTGCCGCCGCCGAGTCGCCA
This sequence comes from Gordonia sp. 34D, assembly GCF_056682775.1. NCBI lineage: Bacteria > Bacillati > Actinomycetota > Actinomycetes > Mycobacteriales > Gordoniaceae > Gordonia > Gordonia sp. 34D. The sequence continues at coordinate 1,156,284 of NZ_CM155293.1, forward strand.
CCGCCGACGACGCTGTAAGCGCCGTCCTTGGTCGCTTCGACAATCGCTTCGGCAACACCGCGGGTACCTTCGGCGAACTTCTCGAACTCGAACACACCCGACGGGCCGTTCCAGAAGATCGTCTTGGCGCCACGGAGCACGTTGGCGAACCGTTCCACCGCTCCGGGACCGATATCCAAGCCCATGCCCGAATCGAACCCATCGGCCGACATTGCGATAGAGGTCTCGGCATCGGCGGCGAACTTGTCCGCGACGACGATGTCGTGCGGCAAATGGATCACGTCGCCGAACTGATCGAGCAGCCCCTTGCAGGTGTCGATCATGTCTTCCTGCATCAGCGAATCGCCGACCGGACTGCCCTGCGCCTTAATGAAGGTGAAGGCCATGCCGCCACCGATCACCAAGGTGTCGACCTTGGGCGCGAGCGCCTCGATGACGCCGATCTTGTCGGACACCTTCGAACCGCCAAGCACCACCGCGTACGGACGCTCAACCACACCGTCGTCGCCGCCGGTGAGCTTGCGGAGCACTTCCACCTCGGTGGCGACCAGGTCGCCAGCGTAAGACGGGAGCAACTTCGCCACGTCGTAGACCGACGCCTGCTTGCGGTGAACCACACCGAAACCGTCCGAGACGAACGCCCCGTCATCACCAACGAGTTCAACGAGCGCCTTCGCGAGCCTGGTGCGCTCGGCCTCGTCCTTGCTGGTCTCACGGGGATCGAATCGAATGTTCTCCAGCAGGAGCACGTCACCGTCGGTCAAGCCTTCGGCCCGAGCGAGCGCATCCGACCCCACGACGTCGCCAGCGAGCTGAACATTGCGACCCAACTCCTCCGACAGTCGTGCGGCCACAGGAGCGAGCGAGAGAGCCGGATCGACGGCGCCGTCGGGACGGCCCAGGTGCGCGGTGATGATTACCTTGGCACCGGCTTCGACCAGCTTGGCGATCGTCGGTGCGGACGCGACAATGCGACCCGCATCGGTGATCGATCCACCGTCGAGAGGCACGTTGAGGTCCGAACGGACCAACACACCGCGACCCGAAACTCCGTCGGCCAGGAGGTCTTCCAGAGTACGAACTGACATAGTTTTTACAGCGACTTCCCGACGAGGCCGATGAGATCGACGAGGCGGTTGGAGTAGCCCCACTCGTTGTCGTACCAGGAAACAACCTTGACCTGGTTGTCGATGACCTTGGTCAGGCCCGAGTCGTACAGCGACGAGTGCGGGTCGGTGACGATGTCGCTCGACACGATCGGCGCGTCGTAGTACTTCAGGATGCCCTTGAGGGGACCCTCGGCGGCAGCCTTCATCGCGGCGTTAATGTCTTCGACGCTGGCGGCCTTCTTCAGGATCGCGGTCAGGTCGGTGACCGAGCCGGTTGGGATCGGCACACGAAGGGCGTAACCGTCGAGCTTGCCCTGCAATTCCGGCAAGACCAGGCCGATAGCCTTCGCTGCACCGGTACCGGTCGGGACGATGTTGATGGCGGCGGCGCGGGCGCGACGCAGATCCGAATGCGGACCGTCCTGCAGGTTCTGGTCCTGGGTGTAGGCGTGAACGGTAGTCATCAGACCCTGCTCAATGCCGAACTCGTCGTTCAGGACCTTGGCCAGGGGGCCGAGGCAGTTGGTGGTGCACGAGGCGTTCGAGATGATGTTCTGGCTGCCGTCGTACTTGTCGTCGTTGACGCCCATCACGATCGTGATGTCTTCGTCCGACGCCGGAGCCGAGATGATGACCTTCTTGGCGCCAGCGTCCAGGTGACCCTGTGCCTTGTCGCGCTTGGTGAAGATGCCGGTCGATTCCACAACGACGTCGACGCCGAGGTCGCCCCACGGCAGTGCCGCCGGGCCTTCCTTGACCTCAAGAGCCTTGATCTTCATGTCGCCGACCACGATGGTGTCGTCGCCTTCGAGGCGCACATCCTGCGGGAGGCGACCGAGGATGCTGTCGAACTTCAGCAGGTGCGCGAGCGATGCATTGTCAGTGAGATCGTTGACGGCAACGATTTCGATGTCGGTGGTACCGAGCGCCTTCTGCGCCTCGACGGCACGGAAGAAGTTGCGGCCGATGCGGCCGAAGCCGTTTACGCCTACCCGAACAGTCACAAGTTGCTCCTTAGCGATGAGTGTTGAGCCGGGGTTCGAATCGGCTCACTAAGAGTCCAGCCTAATAGCCGTGGTCCGCGCGGTCACCAGAAGGTCACATGTCGGCGATGGGGTGTTGGTCACCACGGGGCTTAGGCCTCGTCGAGCAAGTCTGCGGTGACCGCCGATTCGGTGTCCGGTAGCCCCTCCGTACGGGCTCGCTTGTCGGCCATCGACAGCAGTCGGCGAATGCGCCCGGCGACGGCATCCTTCGTCATTGGCGGATCGGCGAGTTGGCCGAGTTCCTCGAGCGAAGCTTGGCGGTGTTCGACGCGGAGGCGACCCGCGGCGATGAGGTGATCGGGGACGTCGTCTCCCAGAATTTCCAGCGCGCGCTCAACGCGAGCGGCGGCGGCGACCGCCGCGCGCGCCGACCGCCGCAGGTTAGCGTCGTCGAAGTTCGCGAGTCGGTTCGCGGTGGCCCGGACCTCCCTGCGCAGTCGCCGCTCTTCCCACACCAGTCGCGTGTCGTGGGCACCCATGCGGGTCAGCAGTGCGCCGATGGCTTCGCCATCGCGAATCACGACACGGTCACCGCCGCGGACTTCGCGGGCCTTGGCTGAGATCCCCAGACGACGTGCGGCACCAACCAGCGCCAGCGCCGCCTCCGGCCCGGGACAACTCACTTCGAGCGATGACGACCGGCCCGGTTCGGTCAGCGATCCGTGCGCAAGGAAGGCACCCCGCCACGCCCCTTCCGCGTCGCCGATGCTTCCGCCGACCACCTGGGCGGGCAAGCCGCGCACCGGCCGACCTCGCATGTCGAGCAATCCGGTCTGACGGGCAAGTGCCTCACCGTCTTTAGTGACCCGCACGATGTAGCGGGCTGTCTTGCGAGCACCACCCGAACGCACAACGATCACTTCGGCGTTGTAGCCGAAAAGCCCATGAATCTCGTGCTTGAGCCGACGCGCGACGTTGCCAAGATCAACCTCGGCCTCCACGACGACGCGACCTGAAACAATCTGTAGCCCCCCGGCAAATCGCAGCAGCGCCGAAACTTCGGCCTTGCGGCAGCTTATTTGGGTCACAGACAACCGACTGAGCTCGTCTTTGACCGCCCCTGTCATTGCCACGCTGCAAAGCCTCCATGTCCCTTGAAGTTCCCCCGGATAGAACCCACCGGGCGACGAAGCCTCGTCGCCGGACCTGTTCAAAGTTATCTGGAACAGACTACCGGCGAGCGTTCCGAACTCATTCGCCTGCGTATCGCTATCGGGTCGAATATCACTATCCGCCCGAACCTGTCTGTCTGCGCACGCCTTAACTCAATTGCCTATCAGGTTCGCGATCGCGGCGGCGGTCTTTGCCGGATCGTGTACCGCGGTACCGGGTTGGGCAATGTCCGCGACGCGCAATTGCGCACCGAATCGGCCTGCCGCTCGCTCAAGATGTTCCCGTTCGGAACCCGCGGGGACCGAAGCCGAATCGACGACCACATCATGAACCCGCATACTCGCTGCGTGCGCATGCAAAACATGCAAATGACGCTCCACCGAATAGCCCGTTGTCTCCCCCGGTTCCGCAGCGAGATTCACAAAAAGGATCTTTCTGGCGTTGGTTTGACTCAGTGCTTCCAACTGACCAGGCACCAGAACGTGCGGAATCACACTGGAGAACCACGATCCCGGGCCAAGAGTCACCACGTCGGCGGCACGAATTGCTTCAGTGGCGGCTTCGCACGCTGGTGGGGCTTCCGGAATGAGCCGCACACGACGCGGTTTTCCCGGTGTGGTGGCAACCGCAACCTGGCCGCGAATCACCCGGCTAACCCGCGGGTCGCGCTCCAATCCCGAGACATCGGCTTCAATCACCAGCGGGGCGTCCGCCATCGGGAGGACACGGCCATCAATGTCAAACAGGTCGACGAGATCGTCGAGCGCCTCGACGACATTGCCGGTGAACTCATTGAGCCCGCTCAGGAGCAGATTGCCGATGGGATGACCGGCGAGTGCACCGTAGCCGCCGAGTCGATGCTGCAGGACGTCGGCCCAGCGCTGGTGCCGATCGGCGGAAGCCGGGTTTATTGCGCGACGATCCGCCAAGGCTGCCGGAGCCGCCATCAGTGCTGCCAACGCCATGCGGAGGTCACCCGGCGGGATGAGGCCGAGTTCGGCGCGCAGCCTTCCCGACGAGCCGCCGTCATCGGCGACAGTCACGACTGCCGTGACGTCTTTGGTGAGATACCGCAGTGCCGTGAGGGTATTGAAGAGCCCGTGTCCGCCGCCGAGCGCGGCAATCTTCAGCCCATCCACGGCCAAACCTGACTGGGTTGTTTCGCTCATTCACGCCCCAAATCCCGGTGCGTCACCTCGACGTCGTAGAGGGGTTGCCCGTCGTCGTCGATGAGTGCCGTCAGCCGTCGACTCAGTTCCTCGGACATCGCGACACTGCGGTGCTTACCTCCCGTGCATCCCACGCCGAGGGTCATGTAACCCTTTCCTTCGCGCAGGTAACCGCGAGCCACAATCGCAATGAGATCCACGTAGCGATCCAAGAATTCGCTCGCATCGTCCTGGCGAAGCACGTAGTCGCGCACCCGGGGTTCGCGCCCATTGTGTTCGCGCAACTCCGGGATCCAGTAGGGATTCGGCAGGAAGCGCACGTCGGCCACCAAGTCGCAGTCAATCGGCAGCCCGTACTTGAAGCCGAACGACTGCACGGCGATCGACAGGCGCCGCCGACCGACATTCGGGAAGGCATTTTCCACAATCTGCCGCAGCCGGGTAGAACTCAGGTTGGACGTGTCGATGACCGTGTCGGCGGCCGTCGCGACCGGTTCCATGATCGCCCGCTCGGCAGCGATGCCCTCACCGAGGGTTCCGGTCCCTTGCAGGGGGTGACGTCGTCGTACTTGCTCGAAGCGGCGCACCAGAACCTCGTCGGACGCGTTGACGAAGATCATTTTCGTCGACGCACCCCCCTCCTCAAGGTCTCGTCGGAGCGCCGCCATTTCGGTCGCGAACGCCGGATCGCCGCCGCGCACCACCATGGCGATCCGGTCAGCACCCACCTCGCTGCTGCGGACCATCTCGACGAGTTGCGCGATGAGCGAGATCGGTACGTTATCGCTCACGTACCAGCCGTCATCTTCGAGAACATTGGCCACCGAGGTGCGCCCCGCACCGGACATCCCGGTAACGAAAAGCACTGAGCGGCCTTCTGGTTCAGTCAACGTACGGTTTCCTTCTGATCGGCGGAATCTGCAGTTTCGGTCGGGGTCTCGGTTTCGGGATGGAGCGCGTCGTACACGCTTTGCGCGGTGGTGGGACCAACGCCGGGCACTTCACCAATCTCGGCGACGGTGGCCTGCGTCAATTTCGCTACCGAACCAAAGTGGGTGACGAGCGCTGTCCGTCGGGTGGCACCCAACCCGGGAATGCCGTCCAACGCCGACGCGGTCATCCGCTTGCTTCGCTTGCTTCGGTGAAAGGTAATCGCGAAACGGTGCGCTTCATCGCGGACACGCTGCAACAAGAACAATGCTTCGCTGTTGCGTGGGAGGATCACCGGCTCATCATCGCCCGGAATCCACACCTCTTCCAGTCGTTTGGCCAGACCGACCACCGCCACGTCGGCAACACCCAACTCGTCCAAGACACTTGCCGCCGCGTGAGCCTGCGGTGCGCCACCATCGACGACAAACAAGTTCGGCGGGTAGGCGAAACGTTTGGCCTTCCGGGAAGTCGTATCGTCGTCCGCAGCGGTTTCCCCGGTTGGCACGTCACCGGCGAGTGAGTGCCCGGATGGATCCCGCTGGGCAGGGCCAGCCGCGATGTTCTCGGGCGGTGGGGCGGCGATCCCCTCCCGATACCGCGCGAAGCGGCGACGTGTCACCTCGGCAATGGAGGCGACATCGTCGGAATGGCCATCGCCGGCAGCTTCCTTGATGGCGTAGTGCCGGTAGTCGGACTTGCGAGCCAAACCGTCTTCGAAGACGACCATCGACGCGACAACGTCGGTTCCCTGCACGTGCGAGATGTCGATGCACTCAATCCGCAAGGGTGCGGTATCGAGGCCGAGGGCTTCCTGGAGTTCGGTGAGAGCGGCCGAACGGGTCGTGAGGTCCCCGGCGCGCTGCAGTTTGTGACGCGCCAATGCCTCAGTCGCATTGAGTTCGACGGTGGTCATCAGGGTCCGCTTGTCGCCCCGCTGCGGGACCCGCAGGCTCACTTGCGCGCCGCGGCGTTCGCTCAACCATTTCTCCACATCGTCGGCACCCGTGGGTAGCGCTGGCACCAGCACTTCCCGCGGTATGCCCGAGCTCATCTCCGATTCGGCTCCGTAGAACTGCGTCAGGAAGGTTCCCACTTGGTCTCCGAGGGTCGCATTCTCTTGCACCTCGACGACCCATCCGCGTTCACCGCGCACGCGTCCGTCACGGACGTGGAACACCTTGACGGAAGATTCGAGTTCGTCGCCAACCATGGCAATGACGTCCGCGTCGGTACCGGTCCCCAGGACCACCGCCTGCTTTTCCATTGCCCGTCGCAACGCCGAAATGTCGTCGCGGAGGCGCGCAGCCCGCTCAAAATCTAGTTCTTCCGCGGCCGCGGTCATGTCGCGTTCGAGGCGCCGGATCAGTCCATCGGTTTTGCCAGCGAGAAAATCGCAGAAGTCCTCGACAATTTCGCGGTGCTCGACGGCACTGACACGACCGACGCACGGTGCCGAACATTTGTCGATGTAGCCGAGCAGACAGGGCCGACCCATTTGCTCACTGCGCCGGAAGACGCCTTTTGAGCAGGTGCGGACACCGAAGACTCGGGTCAGGAGATCGACTGTTTCGCGGATCGCCCACGCGTGAGCGTACGGACCGAAATACCGAACGCCGGGTCGCCGGGCACCGCGGTACACGAAGACGCGGGGGTACTCCTCGTTCAAAGTGACCGCGAGCATCGGGTAACTCTTGTCGTCGCGATACCGAACGTTAAACCGGGGATCGAACTCCTTAATCCAGTTGTATTCGAGCTGAAGCGCTTCCACTTCGGTCCCGACTACCGTCCACTCCACCGACGCCCCGGTCGTCACCATCTGACGGGTACGTGGATGGAGTGTGGTCAGGTCAGCGAAATACGACGTCAACCGTTGTCGCAGGTTCTTCGCCTTACCGACGTAGATAACCCGCCCATGCTGATCCCGGAACTTGTATACGCCGGGATCTGTGGGAATGGTGCCCGCAGCAGGGCGGTAAGTCGACGGATCAGCCACGCATCCCAGGCTAGTCGTCGTCGGTTGCCTCGCGTCTCGCTGGTTCACCGGCAACCGCCCGGTTGGGGCACAGAGGCGTTGCCTCCGCGTCCTCCAAGCTAGGCCCCGTCTCGCTGTCCTTCGCCATTCGATTCATAGGCCTCGCGCGCTTCCACAGCACGGTCGGCCAAAGCCTCGCCAGCACCCTCGTAGAGGTGAATGACGACGTCAAGGCCCAAGTCTTCGAGTTCGTCGACGTCTTCGCGGTACAGGGCCACAGAGGCAACGGTGGCACCCCCGTCACCAATACGACGGAGTTCGCGAAGTGCTTCCACGTTCGCATACTGGGCGGGCATCGCGAGCACGATGAGATCGGTCTGTCCCGCGCCTACCGCTCGCGCCCAGAAGTCGTAGTCGGTGGCATCGCCCTCGACGATGTTGAAGCCACGTTTGCGCAGGGCACGCACGCGGTTTGGGTCGTGTTCCACGCCGAGGACGCGGAGCTTATATTCGTCGACCAACTGCGTGTAGGCCGCTGATCCGACACGGCCCATACCGAGAACGATCGCCTGCGCGTCACCGACATCGATGGGCCGGTCGTCCGGGTGAATTTTGTCCGGCGGTCGAGTCGGTAGTCGTTTGGCGAATCTCGAAGCAAACGACACGCTCGTCGGGTTGAGGAGCGCCGAAACGACGAAGCTACCCGCGACGGCGATCACCAAGGACAGCATCCAATCGTCCGACAGCCAGCCGTTCTCCGTGCCGCTCTTCCCAATGATGAGCGCGAACTCTGAGTAGTTGGCGAGAAGTAGTGCGGCGAGCACCGCGGTGCGGTTGCGAAGTCCCAACAGCCACAGCAGCAGCCAGTAGAAGAAGCCCTGCACCGGCAGCAACGCGAGTAGCGCCAGTCCGACGATTACGTTTTGCCACGACGGCAGGCCTTCAAAACCGATTGTCAGGAAGAAGCCGACCAGCAGTAGTTCCTTGAGGGTAAACAGCGTGTGTGAAAGCTGATCGGCGCCAGGTCGAGGTGCCAGGATCAAGCCCATGATCAAGGCACCAAGGCTGCCGGAGAGGCCGAGTTCTTCAAAGAGCAAGTAGCCCGGGATCAGCGCCATCGCGATCCCGAACAGGGCCTCCATCTCGCCGTGCCCGATCTTGTACCAGTATTTCGTCGCCCACATCAGTGCCGGAATCACCGCGATCAGGCCGAGCGAGTAGATGCTCGGTGGCTCCCCACTGGAGATAGACATGAGTACGACGGCGACAACATCTTGCATGACCAGGATGCCGATCGCGATGCGCCCGTAGAGCGCTTGGTCGTCGCCACGTTCCTGCAAGATTTTAATGACGACGATGGTGCTCGAGAACGACAGCACAAGGCCCATCGTCGCCAGGACGCGCAGTGACTCGGGGCCAAACGCGCCGAGCGCGCTCAGTGCTGCCAGGAATCCGGCACCGATGACGGTCATGATCAGCATGTGGAGGCCGGTGTTCAGCCAGACTTCGCGCTTCACCAAGATTTTGAGGTCGAGGCGCAGTCCGATGGCGAACAGCATCAGCGTGACGCCCAGGTTGGCCATCACGTCGAGCCCGGGTAACTCGTCGACACCCATCGCGTTCAATGCGAAGCCTGCAGCCAGGAATCCGATAAGCGGGGGCATTCTGATTAGGCGTGCCGCAAGTCCCCCGACAAAGACGACGGCAAGGTAGATTGCGACGAGCTCCATGCCACTGATTGTGCCCTGGCGCCTTCGTCGCAGTTGATCCTGGTCTACTGAATCCGGCAACGTCGGACCTGCTACCGGACTATCGCGGAGGCGTTATCGTGTGGCTATGTTCGCCGCGCGCAATCGACGACGCGTCGCCGCCAGGTCGGCGGCGCTGCTGTTTGCGCTGCCGGCACTGCTCGGCGGGTGCGCGTTCGACGCCGCCGATCAGTTCGCGCAGCAGTATGGCCAGTATTTGGATACGCGCGATGATATTGCTTCGTTCAGGCTCAGCCCCAACAATGCGATCCTGTCGAGAGGTTCCGTCGACTCTCAGATCACCCTCAACGATGGCATGTCCGATACGCAAGTGGCCGCCACGGCCCGCGAACTCGTCGTACACCACGTCGATACGAAGATTGATGAGCACCGGATTCGGCTGTTCTTCGATGCCCACAATCCGGCGGGTCAGGCCGCATCCGTGTCGATCCAGTTGCAGCCGGGGTCGGCCGTGTCGAGGATGAGTGATCCCAGCCAGTATCTGCAGTGGGTCTCCCGAACGCGTGCGTTGGCTGCCGACACCGAAGGCCTGAAATCGATCATGGTGTTCAAGGATGCGATCCACCTTGATACCAGCGGCGGAGCCGTCCAGGCCGCTGAACATCTCAATGCCTTCATCGGTGTGAATCCGGCCGGGATTAGTTATCAGAATGTGGGTGCCACCGACTGCAATCTGCAGTGGGACACCGACGACGACATCTCCAAGCTGTTCGTCTACCGGGATGTACTGGCCCTGTTGCCGCCGGGCGTCCAACCACTGCATTGTCGAATAACGTCACAGCGGCCGATTACCGAACCGAATTTCGAAGCTGTTCTACCGCGCGACACCAGCGATCAGGTCGTTACCGCAATGCGCGCCCGCGCCGCCGAACTAGCCCTCCCCGCCGATATCACCGTCGCTCCCTAACCCAACTCCCCCGCCCAAATTTCCGCTTTTCTGTCACGTTTCGACCAGAGCGTCACCGATCGTGCCGATCGGTGACGGCTTGGTCAGCGCGCAGCCGTCGAATGTGACAGAAATGAGGGAATTTCGCGCTGTTGTTGGGCTAGGTGTCGAGGTTGGGGGCGGTGTACTTCTCACCGAGACGTCGGACCTCTTGCATCGCGGTCACGGCACGGTCGCCGTCGCGCGCTTGAATCGCCATGATTGGGATGTGCTCATCGTGCGGAAACAGGAGCCGGGCGCAAAACCAGTTCTCCGGATACTCAACGCCGACGACCTCGTCCCACCCGAAGACCCGCTCGGAAACCAGGTTTAGAACTCCGATGCCCTGCGGTCCGACGCGCAACCGTGCGCGGGTAAGGAACAAGATGACACACGAGATCACGACGCCGACCCCGATCAGCGCGAGTTTGTCGGACCAATCGATGTTGACGCCGGTGTACGAAATGTTCAGCAGTAAACCGAAAACGATGTGGATGACCATGACGATCGCGATCACAATCCAGGCGACGCGGCGCATCCATTGCGGCCGGTACACGTAGTCCCACGTGCCGCCGTCGGTGTCGTCACGGGTCCAGAAGGCGTTGCGCTTGCTTTCGCGTTCGACATCGGTGCCGCCGACCGCGTCGGCCCCATCCACCGCGTCGGCCCCGTCCACTGCGTCGGTCATGCGTAATCCTTCAGGATCAATGCGGACGCGAGGGCCGCAGTCATTGCCTGTGCGCCCTTGTCTTCGGCCGAGCCTGGCAGACCCGCCCGATTCAGCGCCTGGGCTTCGTTGAAGGTGGTGAGGACACCGTTGCCCACGGGGGTCGACTCGTCGAGCGAAACACGGGTCAGGCCCGAGGTGACGGCATCGCAAACGTATTCGAAATGCGGGGTTTCACCCTTGATGACGACGCCCAGAGCGACGACGGCATCGTGCGTGCGTGCCAGAGCCTGAACGATCACCGGCAACTCGATAGCGCCCGCAACGCGAATGACGGTGGGATCTCCGATCCCGTTCGCGGCGGCCGCACGGACTGCGCCGTCGAGAAGCGCTGTGCAAATCACCTCGTGCCATTGCGAAGCGACGATCGCGACCTTTAGTCCGCGCGCGTCAGCCAAATCGAGGGTCGGCTCACCGTTGCCGCTCATGCACCTTCTCCAGTTCCATCAACTACGTCGACGTCGATGTCGTCGAGACCGTCGAGCACGTGGCCCATCCGGTCGCGCTTGGTCCGCAGGTACCGGAGGTTCTCGGCGTTGGCGCGCACCGGCATCGGCACCCGTTCAACGATCTCCAGTCCGTACCCGTCCAATCCGACTCGCTTGGCCGGGTTGTTGGTCAGCAGACGCATCGACTGCACGCCCAGGTCTACCAGAATTTGGGCACCGAGGCCGTAATCGCGGGCGTCCGCCGGCAGACCGAGTTCCAAGTTGGCATCGACCGTGTCGGCCCCGCCATCCTGAAGCTGGTAGGCCTGCAACTTGTGCATGAGACCAATACCGCGACCTTCGTGACCACGCATGTACAGCACGACGCCGCGTCCCTCGCGCCCAACCATTTCCATGGCCGCATTGAGTTGGGGGCCGCAATCGCAGCGCAGCGAACCGAAAACGTCGCCGGTCAAGCACTCGGAGTGCACGCGGACGAGAACATCCTCACCGTCCTCCTCGCTGATGTCACCCATCACGAGCGCCACGTGCTCGGCATCGTCGTAGGGGCTTTGGTAGCCGACGGCGCGGAATGTCCCGAACTCGGTGGGAATCCGCGCGTCGGCGACCTTCACAACGTGCTTTTCATTGTGACGACGCCACGAGATGAGTGCCTCGATCGAGATGAGCGCCAAATCGTGTTCGTCAGCAAATTCGCGGAGTTCTGTGGTGCGCGCCATCGAGCCGACGTCTTTCTGGCTGACGATTTCGCAGATCACGCCGGCTGGTGCCAGTCCGGCAGCCTTCGCGAGGTCCACGGCCGCCTCTGTGTGACCGGGACGACGTAAGACGCCGCCTTCCTTGGCGCGCAGCGGGACCACGTGACCGGGACGAGTCAGATCCCCGGCCACGGACAGCGGGTTAGCCAGGGTGCGCATCGTGGTAGCGCGGTCGGCCGCACTGATTCCGGTTGTGATGCCTTCGCGGGCGTCGACGGTGACGGTGTAGGCGGTACCGTGACGGTCCTGGTTTACCGAGTACATCGGCGGCAGGCCCATGCGGTCGCAGTCTTCACCGGTCAGCGGCACGCACAGGTAACCGGAGGTGTAGCGCACCATGAACGCCACCAGTTCGGGGGTGGCCATCTCGGCGGCGAAAATTAGGTCGCCTTCATTCTCGCGGTCCTCGTCGTCGACCACCACGACAGCTTTACCCGCAGCAATATCGGCGATGGCGCGTTCGACGGTGTCGAACTTAACCTCTGGGGATTCACTCATTCGACTCACTGCCTTCCACCTCATTGTTCGCACTACGCGCAGCGCCGGCAAGGCGCTCGACGTACTTCGCGATGACATCAACTTCCAAGTTCACGCGACGTCCGGGGGCGACGTCGGAAAGATTTGTTTCGGCGAGGGTGGTCGGAATCAGCGAGACCTCAAGCCAATCGCCGTCGGCATCGTCGCCAACCGCGGAGACAGTCAACGAGATGCCGTCGATGGTGATGGACCCCTTTTCCACCACGTACCGTGCGAGGCTGGCCGGGACCTGTACGCGAACGACAGTCCAGTTTTCGCTCGGCGACACGGTCTTGACCGTGCCGACACCGTCAACGTGGCCTTGGACGATGTGACCGCCGAAGCGGGAGCCGACGGCCATGGCGCGTTCCAGGTTGACGGCGGCACCGGGCACCAGACGATCGAGGGAGCTGCGGCGCAGGGTCTCGGCCATTACGTCGACGGTAAATTCGCCGTCGTTCAGTTCGGTGACGGTGAGGCAGACGCCGTTCACGGCGATAGAGTCGCCGAACGATGCGTCGCTGGTTACCAGCGGGCCTCGGATACGAAATCGAGCGGCCTCCGTGAGGTCGTCACGAGCGGTGATTTCGCCGCATTCCTCCACGATTCCCGTGAACACCCGCGTCTCCTTTACAAGGTGCGCTCGGGACGGGCAGGAGGCGGCACGGTGCCGTTCTGCTGTTCTCTCGCATCCGGACTCTAACCGTCGGCCTCGGAATCTCACCGAAGTCTGCTCGACCCCTCACTTGCGTGTGGGCGCTCGCGGGCTTGTCGTTCCGTGATCGTCGAGATTGATCTGGAAAGCATTACCGCCGGTGGGGAATTACACCCCGCCCCGAGAACTTGTAATCAAAATTATCACGCTTGACGACATTGGCGGTCATTCGGCTTCCCGGCCAGTGGGATATCACATGTCATCACCCCTATTTGGGTTCGTCTACTTTGCCCGAAATCGGTTCGCAGCCAACTAGAGTGAGCAGTCTCGAGGCTTTTCCGGCCACCAACAAGCGACCGCTACCAACCCTGAAAGGCTGGCGATGACTACCTCGGATTCGACCCCGACACCATCTAGTTCCGCGCTGAGTCTGCTGCGTCGCTTTTGGTTGCCGCTGCTGATCGTCATCATTTTTGTCATTTTCATCAGCCAGAACCGTGCTGAAACCCAGACGCAGATGCTGGGCTTCTCATTCAGCTTCCCGCTGTGGCTTACGTTGACACTGGTCAGCGTGATCGCCTTCGCGCTCGGGTACTTCGTGCGAAGCCGTCGCGGCTAGGTGCTCTTTGGCGAACGGCCGGCGCCGAGTCCCGTTGGTGATTCCGTTCGCGCACCGAGCGTCACCAGCAGGTCGTCACCGAGTTCACGCACCGCCGTTCGCGTGAATCCGTGAGCCTGGGTGAGCGTCGTAACTTCGACGTCGGTGACGGCCGCGCGACCGGCGCCGAGAATCGTCGGCGCAAGGTAGGCCTGGACCTCGTCGACGAGGTCGGCCGCCAAGAATGCGCCGATAATCGCCGGCCCCCCTTCGACGAGGATGTGCAGCGCGTCGGGCAGCGCCTCGATCACTTCGCGGGGTTCGCGGCTTGCGATGTGCAATAGCGGCGAAACCCCGTCACGCACCGTGGCCGTCGCGGGAATCTGCCTGCGCCCCAAGACAACACGGATCGGCTGGTGCTGTGCCAATGAGCCGTCCGGGTGGCGGGCGGTCAGTGATGGATTGTCAGCAAGGACCGTGCCGGTACCAACGACAATCGCGTCGAGTTGGCTGCGTTGCCGATGTGCGTGCTCCCGTGCTGAGGGGCCGGTGATCCACTGGCTGGTCCCGTCGGGAGCCGCGATCCGGCCGTCGAGGGTGGCGGCGATCTTCGCGGTAACGAATGGGCGGCCATGTTGCTGGCGAAACAGCCAGTGCTTTAACGGCCCGCTCCGGGCTTCGTGTTCACCGACACCGGCCTCGACGCGGATGCCTGCTGCTCGGAGGGTCGCTGCTCCTCCGGCTGCTGCGGGGTTCGGATCGGCGACCGCAAATCGCACCTCAGCGATTCCGGCATCGATCAGTGCCTCCGCACACGGTCCTGTGCGTCCCGTGTGATTACACGGCTCCAACGTCACTATGGCGGTGCCACCGCGCGCCCGTTCCCCCGCCTCCCGCAGGGCAACCACTTCTGCATGAGGGCCGCCGGGCGGTTGCGTGTAGCCGACACCCGCGACCTCACCGCCGCGATCGAGGATCACCGCACCGACGGGCGGATTCGGGGTGCTGATCCCCTGCGCATCGGCAGAGACGGCAATCGCCAGCAGCATCGGATCGGTGATCCGCGTGGCGTCAAGGTTCACGGGTTTACCGTACGGAGCTGGCCGCGGTAGCGAGACGGCGGAGTTCCGCAACGCGACCGGCGGGATCTTCACCGCCGTAGACGGCCGAGCCCGCCACAAAGCAGTCCACACCTGCCTCGGCGGCCTGCTCGATGGTCGAGTTGCTAATGCCGCCGTCGATCTCGACCAGCAGTTGGAGGTCGCCGCGATCGACGATCTTGCGAATGGTGCGGACCTTCTCCAGAACCTCGGCCATAAACTTCTGCCCGCCGAAGCCCGGTTCAACGCTCATGACGAGGAGCGTGTCGAAGTCGCGCAAGATTTCCAGGTAGGGCTCCAGGGCAGTGCCGGGCTTGATGGCCAGGCCAGCCTTTCCGCCTGCCGCACGGATATCCCGGGCGACGGCGCTCGGGTCGTCGGATGCCTCAGCGTGGAAGGTGACGTTGTAGGCACCCGCTTCGGCGTAAGGCGGCGCCCAGCGAGCCGGATCCTCGATCATCAGGTGGCAGTCGAGCGGAATATCGGTGGCCTTGAGGAGGCTTTCGACAATCGGCAGCCCCAAGGTGAGGTTGGGGACAAAGTGATTATCCATCACGTCGACGTGGACCCAGTCGACACCGGGATCGACGCTCGACGGTCCTACCGCGGCGATCTCAGACGCCAGGTTCGCAAAATCTGCGGACAGGATGGACGGGGCAATCATGGGTGCGGGACGGCCGGAAGTACACATGCCGAAGAGTCTACGAGACGGCCGGAAACTGCCACGACCTGAGGCGACGGCCCACGATGCGAGGCCCCGTTCGCGTACTTCGTTGGTCTTCGCTCCGTCTAGGCGGGCGCGAAGACCAACGAGGTACGCGAACGCAAATGTTTCGTCTAGTCCTTGCGCAGGACGGCGACGAACATGGCGTCGGTGTCTTGGCGGTGCGGCCACAACTGCACCGTCGGACCCGCGCCCAAGGAGTCGCCGTCGAAGTAGCCCCCCGCCACCAACGGGCGGGCATCGACCTGAGAGATACCGCCAACCTGCGCCAGCACTGCTTCGAGAACTCCGGTGGTCTCGTCGGGATGCGGCGAGCACGTCGAATAGACGACGACGCCACCGGGACGGACCAGACGAAGCGCCTCGGTGAGGAGTTCTGTCTGCAGTGTCACCAACGAAGGCACGTCGGAGGGTTTACGCCGCCAGCGCGCTTCGGGACGGCGCCGCAACGAACCTAAACCAGAGCAGGGTGCGTCGACGAGGATGCGGTCGAATCCAGGCTCCAGGCCCGAATCACGACCGTCGGCAACGTGCACGGTGACGGGCAACCCGTCGACGACGTTTTCGATGAGCCCGGCACGATGCTCGGAAATCTCGACGGCGTCGAGATGTGCCCCGTCCAAATCGGCCAGGCACCCCAGTAGCGCGGCCTTACCGCCGGGTCCGGCGCAGAGGTCGAGCCATCGGCCCGCGTCGTCGGCGACCTCGGCGCGACTCAGGACGAGCGCAACGAGCTGACTGCCCTCATCTTGGACACCGGCGAAGCCCTCGCGGACCGCGTCGAGCTTCCCCGGATCGCCCTCCGGCAGGTACACGGCGTACGGCGAGTATCGACCTTCGTCTCCCCCGCTGACCAGGGCGAGCTCTTCGGCGGTGATCTGTCCGGGGCGGGCCACCAGGTGCACGATCGGGCGTTCGTCGTCGGCGGCCAGCGCAGCCTGAAGTTCCCCCACGGATCCGTCGAGTGCCCGGTAAAACACCTCGCCGATCCACCGCGGGTGAGCGTAGGTGAAGGACAGATAGCCGACGCGGTCATCCATCATCGACGGGGCGAGTTCGTTGATCCACATCTGTTCGTCACGCTGACTGACCTTGCGCAGCACCGCGTTAACAAACCCGGAAGGGCCGATACCGTTCTCGCTGCGCGCCATATCGACCGAGGTCGAGACGGCCGCATGCGAACCGATCCGGGTCCGCAACAACTGGTAGGTACCCAATCGGAGGACGTCCAGCAAAGTGCCGTCGATTTCCGATGCTGGACGCCCCGCGGCCGAAGAGATCACGGCGTCGAGCAACCCCTGCGACCGCGCGGTGCCGTAGGTAAGTTCAGTGGCCAGGGCCGCGTCACGGCCGGTGATCTGGCGTTCCCGGAGCGTTTTCGGCAGCAGCAGGTTGGCGTACGCGTCCCTCTCGCGGACGGCGCGCAAGACATCACGTGCCGCCGTCCGCGCGGGGTCGTTGTCCTTGTTCCGATACTTGGCGTCGTCGCCGCGTCGACCACCATCGCGCCGCTGACCGCCCCGTGAATCTCGCATATTCATCCGAACTGTTCCGTTCCGTCGAGGTGGCTACCGCGCGCCCAGTCGGCGGCGTTCATTGATTTCTTACCGGGTGCCTGCACGGTACTGAGCCGCACGGCACCGGAAGCTGTTCCCACAAATACGGCCTTCTTCGTCACGGCGAGGGTGCCCGTGGAAAGGTCGCCGGGGATTTCCTGTCCGTCGACCGGCGTGACCGGTCCCAGCTTGATGCGGGCGTCGCCGAGGGTGGTCCATGCACCAGGTGCTGGCGTGTGTGCCCGGACCGTGCGGTCGATGATGTGTGACGGCAGATCCCATCGCACACGAGCGTCGTCGGTCGTGATCTTCGCGGCGTGCGAAATGCCTTCGGCGTCCTGCGGTACCGGTATCAACTCGCCAGCGGCAATGCCGTCGATGACGGCGCGCGCCAGGCCGGCACCGGATACTGCCAGACGCGCGAGCAGGTCGCCTGAGGTATCGGTGGCACGAATACGTTCGGTCAAGGTGCCGTAAACCGGCCCCGTGTCGAGGCCTGCTTCGAGTGCAAAAATGCTGGCCCCGGTGATCTCATCACCGGCGGCGATCGCCGCCTGGACCGGAGCCGCACCGCGCCACGCGGGGAGCACCGAAAAGTGCAGGTTGACCCAACCGTGCGGAAGCATGTCAAGCACGGCCTGCGGGATGAGCCCGCCGTAGGCAACAACGACCCCGAGGTCCGCGTTCCAGCGCGCCAGCGCTTCCGCGACTTCCGGATCACCCATCTTTCGCGGAGTGATGACCTCAAGCCCGTGCGCATCTGCGAGCACGCCGACCTCCGACCGCACGACCTTCCGGCCGCGGCCGGCGGTCGTATCGGGTCGGGTAATGACACCAACCACTTCGTGGTCGGGTGAGTCGATCAATTCCTGCAATGTCGGTACTGCCACATCGGGCGTTCCGGCAAATACCAGCCTCATGTCAACCAATCGTAGGGGGATCAACTTGGACGCGGATGCCCGCGGTGTCGTCGTGCCGCGCATTTCGCAAGGCTTGCGCCGCACGTAGTGCTTGGGCCAACTCCCGGCCGGCGCTGCGCGGAGTCCGCAGCAACATGCGGTCGGCCGGTCCCGACTCGGCCAATCCGGCGGGGCGTCGGACGCCAGCCGGAAGTGGGACGGGACCGAGGGCCTCGGCTTCGGGTGGCAGTTCTAACAGTTCGAGGAAATTGGCGACAGCGTCGGGAGGCCCGTCAATCGACGCCATGGTCACGGCAGGCGGGAAACCGAGTTCTAGTCGCTGGCTCACTTCCCGTGCGGCGAATCCCACCGGATCCCAGCGAATCAGGGCCTGAACCGGAGCTTTGGTGGCCTCGGCGACGATCACCACTCGCCCACCCTCGGAGCGGGGACGGACGAGGGTGGCCACTGCCATCCAGGCCCGCACGGCTTCTTCTGCGGCACGCAGGTCTTCGCGATCAAGTTGCGCCCAGGTGTCCAGGAAAATGGCTGCGCCGTAGCCGTCCGGCGCGCGTGGCGCCGCCCCCGGTGTGGCGATTACTACGCGCGACCCCGCCGGAATTTCGTTGACGATCTTGTCGCCGGACGAGGTGACAACCGGCGTGTTCCGGAACGCCCGCCCCAACTCTTCCGCGGTCCGACGATCACCAATCATCAAGGCGCGCACTCGTGTTCCGGCGCAGACCGGGCAAATGAACCGACTTTCCGGTCGGGCGCACCAGCGGCAGGCAAGGTCACCGCGGTCGTTCATTAGGATCGGGCCGTTGCAGGCACGGCAGCGTGCATGGGTGCGGCACCGGTCGCACGCCACCGAGGGCAGATAACCGCGTCGCGGCACGCTGAACAGGACGGGGAGGTCAGCGGCTAACGCGCGGCGGGCCGCATCGAACGCCAGGTCCGGGATCCGGGCCGACCGCGCGAGTGGATCGCCAGCCACGCGACGGTCTTCGTCAGACAATCCATCGATTTGCGGCATGGCTGCACGAATGGCGGCACGCGGTGCGGTGATATTAAAAGCCCACCCGGATTCGACGAGAGCCTGCGCCTCCGCAGTTCTCGAATGACCGCCGACCATCAGGGCGGCACCGGCCGCGTGCGCGCGCAGTACACCGACCTCGCGCGGATGCGGATACGGCGATCTCGGCTCGTTGAGGCTGTCGTCGCCGTCGTCGAAGACAACAATCAGACCGACATCCACGACGGGCGCAAAGATCGCACTTCGCGTGCCGATCACGACCCGTGCCTGTCCCCGCAGCACCGACAACCAACGTCGGTAACGGGCGGTGGGTCCCAAACCCGCAGCCAGCGTCACACAGTAGTCACCGAGCAATTCGGCGCAGGCCGCTTCCACTCGGTCCAAATCGCGCTGATCGGGTACGACAATCACCACGCCACGGCCCGCGGCCGCCACCTCGGCAGCGAGTTCGGCCAACCTGGCCGCGATGTCTTCACCCGGCAACGCTTGCCAGGCGGCATGGGGGTGTCCCCCGTCGACCGTCGCCTCAATAAAGTCACGGCCCGCATCGTAGGCGGCCCAACCGTCTTGCGGTGGGACTTCGATCGGACGCGGAACGTTGCAGTTCGCGGCCTCTTTTTCAACGCGGGCGTGACGCGGCGGGATCGCCAACCGCAGTACGTCGGGCATGGTCCCGGCGTAGCGGTCGGCCACGCTGCGGCAGAGTTCGGCGAGCTCAGCGGTCAATACCCGCTCGGGTGAAACAACGCGGTCAAGCCACGAGAGCTTGCCCTGGTGCTCGCTCCGCTCACGCCGTTCCAACAGAAAGCCGTCGACGAGCCGACCGGCGAACCGCACGCGCACCCGCACCCCAGGCTGCGCGTCGGCGTCAAATTTGGTGTCGACGAGGTAGTCGAAAGGTCGATCCAGGTGAGCCAACCCCAGCATGGGTAGAACGCGAGCAACGGGCCGCTGCGAGGCAGCGACCCGTTGATTGCGCGCCGGCTTCGGGGCCGACGAATCCTCAGCTATGACGATTCCAGAGCGATTGCTAGCCGCCGATTACAGACCGGCTGCCGACCGCAGCATGTCGACACGCCCGGTGCGCTCCCACGGCAGGTCGATGTCGGTACGACCGAAGTGGCCGTAGGCGGCGGTCTGCGCGTAGATCGGCTGCAGCAGATTCAGGTCACGGATAATGGCACCCGGGCGCAGGTCGAAGACCTCGGAAATGGCCTTCTGGATGGTGCCGGGGTCGACCTTTTCGGTTCCGAAAGTTTCGACGAACAGGCCCACCGGTGCCGCCTTACCAATCGCATAGGCAACCTGCACCTCGATGCGGTCGGCAAGACCCGCGGCAACCGCGTTCTTCGCCACCCAGCGCATCGCGTACGCCGCACTGCGGTCAACCTTTGACGGATCCTTACCCGAGAATGCGCCACCACCGTGGCGAGCCATGCCGCCGTAGGTATCGACGATGATCTTGCGACCGGTGAGGCCTGCATCGCCCATGGGTCCGCCCAGGACAAAACTGCCCGTCGGGTTGACCAGCAGACGCGGGTTGCTGGTATCGAGCGGTACCGGCAGATCCAGGTCTGCGAACACCGGTTCAAGAACGTTGGCACGAATATCAGGGGCCAGCATGGTGTCGATCCCGATATCAGCGGCGTGCTGGGTCGAAATGACAACGGTATCGAGACGAACCGGGATGTCGCCGGCGTACTCGATGGTGACCTGAGTCTTGCCGTCCGGACGCAGGTACGGCAGGTCGCCGTTCTTACGAACCTCGGTGAGTCGGCGTGACAGGCGATGAGCCAACGCGATCGGCAGTGGCATCAGTTCGGGCGTTTCTGCGCTGGCATAGCCGAACATGAGGCCTTGATCGCCTGCACCCTGCTGGTCGATGTCGTCTTCGACGCCGCCGGTGCGAGCCTCATGCGACTCAGTCAAGCCCTGGGCGATCTCCGGAGACTGCGCACCAATGGCGATGTTGACGCCGCACGATGCACCATCGAAACCCTTGGTTGAGGAGTCATAACCGATTTCGAGGATGCGGTCGCGCACGATTGTCGGGATATCGACGTAGGCGGAGGTACTGACCTCGCCCGCCACGTGCACCTGGCCGGTGGTAACGAGGGTCTCGACGGCAACCTTGGCCTTCGGATCTTTGGCGAGCATCGCGTCAAGGATCGAGTCGCTAATCGCATCACAAATCTTGTCGGGGTGCCCCTCTGTGACAGATTCGCTCGTAAATAGCCGGGACGCGGATGCGCTCATCGGTTCCTCTCGGGGTAGTCGGCACGCGATTGCGTTGCAGCGGTTTCTGTTGCTGTTACATCTGGCACGAGAGAAGCTACTTCGTCAAGAATTCTGCTCGCCATCAAGGTTTTTGAGCCAAAAGGTAGACCGGTCTCGTGTCCGTCAGCGGTTAACAGCCAACCGGTGTTGTCCTCGGTGCCGAACGCCTTGCCGCCACCGACGGCGTTAACGACAAGCAGGTCACAACCCTTTCGGCGGAGTTTTGCTCGGCCATGATCGAGTACCCCGCCGTCAGCGTCGCCCGTCTCGGCAGCAAAGCCGACAATGATGGTCTTTTCCGGGATAGCACCGTCGGCACGGCCGCGGACCAGTCCAGCCAGAATGTCGGGGTTGGTGTCGAGTTCGATCGGTGCGGGCCCATCTGAGCCCTTCTTTTTGATCTTGGCCCCGGCTACCGACACCGGCCGAAAGTCGGCGACGGCGGCAGCCATGATGACCACATCGGCTTCGGGCGCACGCTGGGTCATTTCCGCTTCCAGTTCGCGCGCCGAGTCGATGTTGACTATGTCGACGGCGGCAGGCTGACCGGGATTGCTGGTCGCACCCGAAACGAGGGTGACGGTAGCCCCGCGCTGGGCCGCAGCCCGGGCGAGGGCGTAGCCCTGCTTACCCGAACTGTGATTGCCGAGGTAGCGGACTGGATCGAGAGCCTCGCGTGTGCCGCCGGCACTGATAAGCATCCGGACACCATGCAGGTCGTATGGGAGTGCGTCGGCGCGGTCGAGCAGGAGGTCACCGATGGCGGCGATCTCCGACGGCTCGGGCATGCGGCCAGCTCCGGTGTCGGACCCGGTCAACCGGCCCGACGCCGGCGTCATCACGGTCACGCCGCGTTCTCGGAGGGTCGCCACGTTCGCGACCGTCGCCGGGTGCTCCCACATTTCGGTGTGCATCGCGGGGACGAAGACCACCGGGCAGCTGACCGTCAACAATGACGCGGTCAGCAGGTCGTCGGCGCGGCCAGCAGCGGCACGAGCCATCAGATCGGCGGTTGCCGGGGCAATAATCACCAAATCGGCTTGTCGACCAAGTGCCACGTGGGCAACTTGATCGACATCGTCGAAGACGTCGGTGCTGACCGGGTTGCCCGACAGCGCCTCAAAGGTGGCCGCACCAACAAAGTTCAACGCCGCCTTGGTAGGCATGACGCGAACATCGTGGCCGGCTTCTTTGTAGTGCCGAATTACCGAGCACACCTTGTATGCGGCAATACCGCCGCCCACACCGATCAGGATGTGCGCTTTGGACACCGGTGCCTATTCGCCTTCGGTGTGCTCAAGGAGGTCCGAATGGATCTCACGCATCGCGATCGACAACGGCTTCTCCTGGACACCCGGCTCAACGAGGGGACCGACGTACTCAAGGATGCCCTCAGCGAGCTGGTTGTAGTAGTCGTTGATCTGGCGCGCACGCTTAGCGGCGAAGATCACCAGTGCGTACTTCGACGAGGCGCGTTCCAGCAGCTCATCGATGGGCGGGTTGGTGATACCCAGAGGTGTGTCGTAGACCGCCTCGTCCACAACGTCGTTCGATACGGTCTCGGTCTGAGTACTCAACTCACATCTCCTGCGCAGTTTTGGCCTGGTCTTGGTCTTGCAGTGCTGGCCCAACCAGCAAGTTTACCAACTGTTGGGCCGCCCCGTCGACATCGTCATTAACTACGACGTGTTGGAACTCCCCCTGCGCGGCCATTTCAGCTCGCGCGGTCTCCAGTCGGCGCTCGATTGCCTCCCGGGATTCGGTGCCTCGTCCCGTCAGTCTCTCCACCAAAACATCCCAACTTGGTGGGGCTAGGAACACGGTCACCGCTTCGGGCATCGCTTCTACAACGTTGCGACAGCCCACGACATCCACCTCGAGCAAAGCCGGCAGTCCGGCGTCGAGGGCATCGCGGACCGGTTGCGCTGGGGTGCCCGAACGCTGCAGGCCGCCGTGGATATCGGCCCACTCAAGCAGCTGACCGGCATCGATCATCGCGTCAAACTCGGCGCGGCTCACAAAGCGGTAATCACGTCCGTCGACCTCTCCGGGTCGCGGATCGCGGGTCGTTGCCGAAACGCTGAACCACAGGTTTGGGAGTAGTTCACGTAAGCGCGCAACAACCGTCGACTTTCCGACGGCCGAGGGGCCGACCAGTACGACTAGTCGGCCCCTCCGTCGGGTTTGTTCCCGAGTCACGCTCAGGAGCTGAACTTTTCGAGCAGTGCCTTGCGCTGGCGGTCACCCAAGCCGCGGACGCGACGGGTCGGCGCGATCTCCAACTCGGTCATGATTTCCTGCGCCTTGACCTTGCCAACCTTCGGCAGAGCCTCGAGGAGCGCGGAGACCTTCATCTTGCCGAGGATCTCGTCGTTCTCGGCGTCGGCGAGCACCTGCTGCAGGTTGGTTCCGCCACTCTTGAGGCGGTTCTTCAACTCGGCGCGCACACGGCGAGCGGCGGCAGCCTTCTCGAGTGCTGCTGCGCGCTGCTCATCGGTCAACTGGGGAAGAGCCACGGTTCCTCCGTCTTTCGTTTGTACAGTTCGGTTTGTCCACGGGACGCTATACGAACGTCTCGTGTATTTCCGCCTCGGGGCGCGAAGCCCGTACGAGCGAATCGGGTCCAGCGTAGCGCTCAACACCGAGTCCCATGCAAGCGGACCAGCACAAACCGTACCCGTTGCACGGATGATGTCGGTCGAATACCCCCGGCGCGCCTTCGATTGGGTCCGACCGAGGTCATGCGTTTACTGCCAACGCCGGGTGGCAAGGTAGCGTTTTGCTCCATGCTGAATGACCTGCGAACACTGGCGCGCGTGTTGACGAATGACCTGGCACCGTCGGAAACGACTGAGCGCATTGAACTCTCCAGTCGCCCCCACGCGCGGTTGTCGCGCTACGGGTCGGCCAGCCAGTTGCAGGCCGCCCGCGATGCCGGGCAGGTCCCGGTGCTGCTCGTGCCGCCGCTGGCGGTACCCGCCCGCTGCTATGACTTGGCATCTGGCGTCGACCCGGCGAACTCCGTGGTGGAATTCCTGCTCGGTATCGGGACCGTGCCCTACGTCATTGACTTCGGCGATGTCGGCTATGGCGATCGCAACATGGGTTTCGAGGACTACTTCGACACCATCGTGCCGCGGGCAATTGCCGAGGTTGTCGACGATTTCCGCGCAGGCTCGGACTCGGTGGATCTGATGGGCTGGAGCCTCGGCGGCACACTCTCGCTGCTGACGGCAGGCGCCCAGCGTGACCTTCCGATTCGGTCAGTGATCACCGTCGGGACTCCCCTGAACTATCAAAAGATTGAGCCCTATCCCCTGGTGAAGAAACTGCTCGCACCGACCGATGGGCGTCCGCTGACGTATGCGATCCGCGCCCTTGGCGGCATCCCGTCGTTTGCCGTCCGACTCGCCTACCGTGCGACGTCGTGGGACCGCGAATTGAAGAAGCCGCAGTATATTCTGCAGAACCTCAACAACGAGGAAGCCCTGATGCGCATGCAGGTGATTGACCGGTTCCAGGGGTCGCTCCCGGGCTACCCCGGTAGGGCGAGCGAACAGATGCTGGTGAACTTGATCGTGCGTGACGAGATCGCCCAGGGCACTGTGCATTTCGATGGCATCACGGTCGACTTGAAGTCGATTACCGCACCCATCTTCATGGTCGGCTCACACCGCGACGCGATCGTCAGTCACGGGGCCGCAGAGCACGGCCTTGAGCTCTTCAGCGAGTCGGTGCACACCGAGTTCCATACCGTCGAGACGAGTCATTTGGGGCTCCTGACCGGTGCCGTCGCCGAAGGTGAAACGTGGCCCGCTATCGCTGCGTTCCGTGACAAGATCTCATCGATGTAGCGAGAAGCCGTTACGCCGCCGCCCGTGACCGGATAGTGGTCACGGGCGGCGGTGTTTGGGGGTCAAGCGTTAGCGTTAGAGCGCAGCTTCAATCTCATCGCGGGTGGCCTCAACAGCGGCCGCAAGTGCGGTGGGATCGGGTCCCGCCCGGAGAATACTGCGACTCGCCGCAGGCAGCACCCACGACAGATCCGAGCCAGCAAAAATCGCGGCCAGATCGGCTGCGGTAGCACCCTGTGCACCCAACCCGGGAGACAGGATTGGTCCCGCTAGCGCGGACAAGTCCAACCCGTGCTCGCGGGTGGCCCCGACCACGACGCCTACCGTTCCGGAGCCGTCAGCATTCACTGCGGCCGCCGCGTCGACGATCGACTGTGCAACGCTACGACCGCCGGCGTCGGCCATCTGCAGGTCGCGTCCCTCCGGATTCGAGGTACGTGCCAGCGCGAACACTCCGCGGCCGGTTTCCCGGGCCTTCGTGACGGCCGGGTCAAGCGCCCCGAACCCCAGGTACGGCGACACCGTTACCGCATCCGAGCACAGCGGCGAGGCATCGTCGAGCCAGGCCGCGGTGTACGCGGCCATCGTCGAACCGATATCGCCGCGTTTGGCGTCAGCAAGGACAATCGCGCCCCCCTCCCGGCAGCGGGCGATGACGTCTTCGAGGACCGCAAAACCAGCGGACCCGAAGACCTCAAAGAACGCGACCTGCGGCTTAATGACCGCAGCCGTTGTCGCTAGCCCTTCCACGCAGGCATCAGCGAAGGCTCGTAGGCCATCGATGCTGACCGGCAGGCCCCACTGTTCAAGGAGAGCCGCGTGCGGGTCAATCCCCGCGCACAGCCGTCCCCGCTCAGCCACCGCGAGACGGTAGGGTGTGCCGAATCCCGGGTCGCTCACTTGCGGCCCGATGCCATATCGGCGTGCCACCGCTGCAGCGACCGCACACTCATCGTCGAACCGATCGCGGCTTCGATGCCCTGAACAGCGGCACCGGCCCCCTGCACCGTGGTGATAAACGGCACGGTCGCGGAGATTGCGGCCTCGCGGATCTCATAGCCATCCACACGCGGACCGGCGGTACCGAACGGCGTATTGATGATGAGGTCTACTTCGCGTGCGGCGATCGCATCGATCACGGTGCGCTCACCTTCCTTGGCCTCGAAATACTTGCGTACCGTCTGGACCTCAATACCGTTGCGACGCAACACCTCTGCGGTGCCACCGGTTGCCAGGACCGTGAAGCCCAGGTCGGCGAGACGCTTGATCGGGAAGATGATCGACGCCTTATCGCGGTCGGCGACCGACACGAAGATCGTGCCCGAGCGAGGCAACGCTCCCCCGGCACCTTCCTGCGACTTGGAGAAGGCGCGACCGAAGTCGGCGTCGAGACCCATGACTTCGCCCGTCGACTTCATTTCCGGGCTCAGCAGTGAATCCACACCGCCGCCGTCGATGCGACGGAACCGATTGAAAGGCAACACCGCTTCCTTGACCGCAATCGGCGCCTTCTCGTTCACGGTAGAACCGTCACCCTCGGCTGGCAGGATGCCCTGGGTGCGCAGTTCGGCGATAGACATACCGACCATCACGCGGGCACAGGCCTTCGCCAACTGGACGGCAGTCGCCTTGGAGACGAATGGCACGGTGCGGCTCGCACGCGGGTTCGCTTCCAGCACATACAGCTCGTCATTGGCCAGGGCATACTGCACGTTCATCAGGCCGCGAACACCGAGCCCCTTTGCCAGGGCAGCCGTGGAGACGCGCACGCGCTCGATAACGTCGGCACCGAGGGTGATCGGCGGCAGCGCACAGGCGGAGTCGCCGGAGTGGATCCCGGCCTCTTCGATGTGCTCCATGACGCCACCGATGTAGATGTCGGTGCCGTCGTACAGGGCGTCAACGTCGATTTCGACAGCACTCTCCAAGAACCGGTCAACCAGCACCGGCCGGTCGTCGGAGATCTCAGTCGAGTTCGCAATGTACGTCTGGAGCGACTCCTCGTCGTACACGATTTGCATACCGCGGCCACCGAGGACATACGACGGTCGAACCAGGACCGGGTAACCAATGCCTGCGGCGATATCGCGCGCACCTTTAAAGGTGGTTGCGGTGCCAAACTTCGGTGCCGGGAGGTTGGCCTCCATGAGCACCTTGCCGAACTCACCACGGTCCTCGGCGAGGTCGATCGCTGCCGGACTGGTACCGACGATCGGGACGCCAGCAGCTTCCAGCCGTGCGGCCAAGCCAAGCGGGGTCTGTCCACCAAGCTGGACGATAACGCCGGCGACGGTGCCCGACTGCGATTCCGCGTGGAAGACTTCGAGAACATCCTCGAAGGTCAACGGCTCAAAGTAGAGACGGTCGGCGGTGTCGTAGTCCGTCGAGACAGTTTCCGGGTTGCAGTTCACCATGACGGTCTCATACCCGGCTTCCGACAGCGTCATGGCCGCATGCACGCACGAGTAGTCGAATTCGATGCCCTGTCCGATGCGGTTCGGTCCCGAACCTAGAATCAGGATCTTCGGGCGCTCGGTCTGCGGGGCCACTTCGCTGGTGGCTGCCGGATCGAGTTCATAGGTGCTGTAGTGGTACGGCGTCTTGGCCTCGAACTCGGCCGCGCAGGTGTCGACGGTCTTGTAGACCGGGCGCACGCCCATACCTGTTCGGAACTCGCGGACCGAGTCCTCGTCAGCGAGCGTTTCGTCGCCGCCCGCCGCACGCAGCGCCGCAATCTGGCGGTCCGACAGTCCGTTGCTCTTCGCCACGCGAAGCAGTTCATCGTCGAGCACCTCGGCATCCCGGACGGCGTGGCCGATGTCGGCGACCGCGGCCATCTCGGCGAGGAACCACGGGTCAATGCCGGTGGCCTCGTAGATCTGTTCAATCGTGGCACCGGCTTCAAGCAGCAGCATGATCTGGTACATCCGACCGTCGCGCGGCACCTTGACCTCAGCGAGGAGTTCATCGATGTTGACGGTGGCCGGGTCGGGGCGATCAGCCTCGGTCCAGAAACCGGCGGCCTTCGTCTCCAACGACCGCATCACCTTGCCGAAGGCTTCGGCGTAACTGCGGCCCAGGCTCATGGCCTCGCCAACCGACTTCATGGTCGTCGTGAGCGTGTCATCGGCACCCGGGAACTTCTCGAACGCGAAACGCGGGGCCTTGACGACGACGTAGTCCAGAGCCGGCTCGAACGCTGCGGGCGTGACCTTGGTGATGTCGTTCATGATCTCGTCGAGCGAGTAGCCGATGGCCAACTTTGCGGCCATCTTGGCGATTGGGTAGCCGGTGGCCTTCGACGCCAGCGCCGACGACCGCGACACACGCGGATTCATCTCGATCACGATCAGACGACCGTCGGTGGGATCCTGGGCGAACTGGATGTTGCAGCCACCGGTATCGACGCCCACTTCGCGAATGATGGCGATCGACAGATCACGCATCACCTGGAACTCGCGGTCGGTCAAGGTCATCGCCGGGGCGACGGTGATCGAGTCACCGGTGTGCACGCCAACTGGATCGACGTTCTCGATGGAGCAGATGACGACAACGTTGTCTTTGTTGTCGCGCATCAGTTCCAGCTCGAACTCCTTCCAACCGAGGATCGATTCCTCGATCAGCACGTTCGCGGTCGGCGAGGCGGCGAGGCCGCCACCGGCAATGCGGTCGAGGTCAGCCTCGTCGTACGCCAGACCGGAGCCGAGGCCACCCATGGTGAACGACGGGCGGACCACCACCGGATAGCCCAGATCGGCAACCGTCGCGTGGACTTCCTCCATGGTGTGGCAGACGGCCGAGCGCGCGCTCTCGCCACCGACCTTCGTCACGATGTCCTTGAACATCTGACGGTCTTCACCGCGCTGGATGGCGTCGAAGTCGGCACCGATGAGTTCAATGTTGTGCCTGGCGAGGATGCCCTGTTCGTGCAGTCCGACCGCCGCGTTGAGGGCGGTCTGGCCGCCGAGGGTGGCGAGGACCGCGTCGATCGGGTGCCCGGCGGCGGCTTCGGTCTCGATGACCTTCTCGATGTACGCCGGAGTAATCGGCTCGACGTAGGTGGCGTCGGCGAATTCCGGGTCGGTCATGATGGTCGCCGGATTGGAGTTGACCAGCGAGACGCGCAAGCCTTCCGAGCGCAGCACGCGGCACGCCTGGGTGCCCGAGTAGTCGAATTCGCAGGCCTGTCCGATGACAATCGGGCCGGACCCGATGACCAGGACATGGGAAATGTCGGTACGACGTGGCATTACGAGCGTGCTCCTTCCGAAGCGGAGGTCTCCATGACGTTGACGAACTTGTCGAAGAGGTTGGCGGCATCGTGCGGCCCCGAGGCGGCTTCGGGGTGGTACTGCACCGAGAAGGCTTTGCCGGACATCAGTTCCACGCCTTCGACGACACCGTCGTTGGCGCACACGTGCGAGACACGAGCGCGACCGAGGTCGGTATCGAACTCTTCGCCCGCTTCACCTTCGAGGGCGAAGCCGTGGTTCTGCGAGGTGATCGCGACGCGACCGGTGGCCGTGTCCATGACCGGGATGTTGATGCCGCGGTGACCAAACTTGAGTTTGTAGGTGCTGCGACCGAAAGCGCGACCCATGATCTGGTTACCGAAGCAGATGCCGAAGGTCGGCAAGCCCGCGTCGATCACTTCGCTGGTCAGCGCGACGGCGGCGTCGGCGGTCGCCGGGTCGCCCGGGCCGTTCGACAGGAAGAAGCCGTCGGCACCGACAGCGCGAACGTCGGCGTAGGTAGCGTTGCTGGGCAGCACGTGCACCTCGACGCCGCGCGCGGCGAGCATTCGCGGAGTGTTGGCCTTGATACCGAGATCGAGGGCGGCGACCTTAAAGCGCGGTGTGCCGCCGGCAGCCTCAACGATGTACGGCTCGGCGGTACTGACCTGTGCGGCCAGATCGGCACCCGCCATGGAAGGCTGCGAGCGAACGGTTTCGACCATCTCGTCAACGCTGCCGAGGGCATCGCCGGAGAAGATGCCTGCACGCATGGCACCGGAGTCGCGGAGAACGCGCACGAGGGCGCGGGTGTCGACCCCGGCGATGCTGACAACGTTCTGGTTGATCAGTTCGTCTTCAAGCGCAGAGCTCGCACGCCAGTTGGAGACTCGTCGGGTTGGGTTGCGGACCACATAGCCGGCAACCCAGATCTTGCCCGGGTCGCGGCGGTCAATGAAGTCGGCGGACCACTTCTTGTAGGTGCCATCACTCGTAGTTCCGGGGACCCAGCGAACTTCCGAACGCTTCCCGAGACGACTCTCGCTGTCTTCCGTGTTCCAGCCGGTGTTACCGATCTGCGGGGCGGTCGACACCACGATCTGCCGGTGGTAACTCGGGTCGGTCAGCGTCTCCTGGTAGCCGGTCATGGCCGTGCAAAAGACTGCCTCGCCCAAGGTCGCGCCGGTGGCACCAAATGCCTGCCCGGTGAACACCTGGCCGTTCTCCAGCACTATCACCGCTTTACTCATTTTTCGTCCTTCTTCTCGGTGCTAGTTTTGTGTTCTTCATCCGCTTCTTCGAGCTCGCGGAAAGCTTTCTCGGTGATCTCGTCGTAGGCGGCCACCCACTCCGGGTACACCGTCTTATCGTCGGCGCGCAGACCCGAATCGACCTGCGTGCCGGACGGAAGGGTCCAACGGATCACGAGGACCCCGTCGCGGCTCATCGCCTTGCCCGCGAGGCCTCGCTCGGTGCGTACCGCGACGATCGACTCCTCGGGAATCCAGATGTCGCTGGCGCCGTTGCGGGCCAAGAGCAACCCTGCCGGGTAGGCCGAAAGCTCAGCGGTTGCGCGGTCGCCGTAGTCACCGACCGCGATCCGGTTCTGCCAACTCGGTGCCAGCGTGCTCCCCACATAGAGGCCGGTGTGCGGGCCGCGGAGGCGTTCGCCCAAATCGTCGGGCACGGTCGGGAAGTGGCCGACTTCGGCTTCCTGGCGACGTCCACGATTGCGCCATCCACGCAACACCAACGCCACCAGGATCAGCCACACGCCTAACGCAATGATCGTGATCATCACGTAGTAGAGGAA
This sequence comes from Gordonia sp. 34D, assembly GCF_056682775.1. Classification (NCBI taxonomy): domain Bacteria; kingdom Bacillati; phylum Actinomycetota; class Actinomycetes; order Mycobacteriales; family Gordoniaceae; genus Gordonia; species Gordonia sp. 34D. Next base: position 1,187,514 of record NZ_CM155293.1, read on the forward strand.
GTTGTTGTTCATGCCCAGTCCCCGTTTCCGGCAGCGCGCTGCGCGGTGATGCGCCCACGCAAGACGGTGGCCCGCACGGTTCCCGGCAACACCATTTCCTCGTAGGGAGTGTTATCAGACTTGCTGGCGAGGTCACCGCCGCGGACAACCCATTCGCCGTCGGGGTCGATGATCGTCAGGTTCGCAGGCTCACCGACGGCGATCGGGCGGCCCTGGTCGTCCAGGCCGACGATCTGCGCTGGCCGCTCGCTCATCACTCGCGCCACCCCGCGCCAGTCGAGCAGACCCGGATTCACCATCGTGTCCACAATGATCGAGACGGCGGTCTCCAAGCCGAGCATGCCCGGACGGGCCTTCGAGAATTCGCAGCACTTCTCCTGCGAGGCGTGCGGCGCGTGGTCCGTGGCAACACAATCGATGATGCCTTCGGCGAGCGCCGCACGGAGAGCTACCTTGTCGGTAGCTTCGCGGAGTGGCGGGTTCACCCGGTTGATGCCGTCGTAGGTTTCCAGCCGCGAATCGTCGAGCAAAAGGTGATGCGGGGTCACTTCGGCGGTGATATCGATTCCCTGACCGCGTGCCCAGCGGAGCAGTTCCACGGTGCCAGCAGTCGAAGCGTGCGCGATGTGCACACGTGCGCCTGCATCGCGAGCGAGCAGGGCGTCGCGCGCCACGATGGATTCTTCGGCGGCCCGCGGCCAACCCGCCAGGCCGAGACGCGCGGCGGTCGGACCGTCGTGCGCGACCGCCCCAACAGTCAGGCGAGGATCTTCCGAATGCTGGGAGATCAGGACGCCGAGGCCCTTCGAGTATTCGAGCGCCCGTTTCATGATGACCGGGTCGTGAACGCATTTACCGTCGTCGCTGAAGAGCTTCACCTGGGCGACGCCATCGGCCATCATGCCCATTTCGGCGAGTTGTTCGCCGGCCAATCCGACGGTGACTGCGCCGACCGGATGGACGTCGACCAGGCCGACTTCCTGTCCCAGTCGCCACACGTGATCGGTGATGGTCGCGTTGTCGGCGACGGGCGCGGTGTTGGCCATCGCGAAGACGGCGGTATAGCCGCCGCGCGCTGCTGCGCGGGACCCGGACTCTACGGTTTCGGTATCTTCGCGGCCGGGCTCACGCAGGTGCGTGTGCAGGTCCACGAAGCCGGGCAGCAGCACTCCCCCGCGACCGTCGACCGTCGCCGCGCCTTCGGGGGCGGTCAGGCCTGCGCCGATCTCCGTGATGACGCCGTCAACGACGGCTACATCCACTGGAGAATCATCACCGTAGGGTCGGACATTCGTGATAAAAACCGAACCGGTGACGGACACTAGCTCTCTCCTTGGACTTCGTCAGTTGACGCGTGTGGTGACGTGCTGGTCAATGAATGAGGATCGGGATCGGTCGAGTCGGCACCCGCGATCAGGCGGAAGAGAACCGCCATGCGGACATGGACGCCGTTTCGGACCTGTTCGAGGACCGTCGCTTGGGGGGCGTCGGCAACGCCGAAGCCAATTTCCATGCCGCGCAGCATCGGTCCGGGGTGCAAGACCACCGCGTCGTCGCGCATCAGCGACATCCGCGCGTTCGACAGCCCGTACCGCACGGCGTACTCGCGGGTGCTGGGAAAGAACCCACCGTTCATTCGCTCCGCCTGGACGCGCAGCATCATGACGGCGTCGGCTGCGGGCAGTTCGGCGTCCAAGCTGGTGCCGACCCGAACGGGCCAGGTCTCCACGCCCGTAGGCAGCAACGTCGGCGGCGCCACCAGGACCACTTCGGCCCCGAGCGTCGCGAGAAGATGGGCGTTCGATCGGGCCACGCGCGAGTGCAGGATGTCGCCGACAATCACCACGCGGCGGCCCTGGAGGCTACCGAGCCGCTGACGCATTGTGTACGCGTCGAGCAGTGCCTGCGTCGGATGCTCATGAGTGCCGTCGCCCGCATTGATGACCGACGGCCCGGTGGTTGGCAGCCCCGTCACGTCGCTTCCGTCGTTGGTCCAACGAGCCACCTGAGCGGCCGCGCCGGACTCCGGATGGCGCAGGATCAGGGCGTCGGCGCCGAGGGCGCGCAACGTTTTGGCGGTGTCGCGGAGCGATTCACCTTTGTTGACCGACGAGCTCGATGCACTGACGTTGATTGCGTCGGCGCTCATCCACTTAGCCGCGACCTCAAAAGAGACGCGCGTGCGGGTGGAGTTCTCGTAGAAGACCGTGATGACGGTCCGCCCGCGCAAAGTGGGCAGCTTCCGGACCTCGCGGCCGGCGAGTGCCTGCTCGAAGCGTTGTGCCTCGTCGAGAATGTCGATCGCGTCGTCGTGGCTTAGATCCGCGGCAGAGAGCAGGTGCTTCATCGAAGGACCACCTCGTCGATACCGTCGTGTTCGGCGAGATGGACTTCGACATCTTCTTCACGCGAGGTCGGAATGTTCTTACCGACGTAGTCCGCACGGAGCGGGAGTTCACGGTGGCCACGATCAACCAGGACCGCCAACTGCACCGCAGCCGGCCGACCCAGATCGCGAAGCGCATCGAGCGCCGCCCGAACTGTGCGGCCGGAGAACAGAACGTCGTCGACCAGAATGACGAGCGCACCGTCGACGCCACCTTCGGGGACCAGAGTCCGCTCCAGCGGGCGATGCGGCTTGGCGCGCAAGTCATCGCGGTACAGGGTGATATCGAGGTATCCGGTCGGGACCTGGACGCCGGAAAATTCGGCGATGCGGTCGGCGAGACGGACAGCGAGCGAGGTGCCGCGCGTCGGGATTCCGATGAGCACAACGCGTTTGGCGGCCGTCCCGTCCAGGGCGGTCTTTTCAATAACCTGATGCGCCATCCGGGCCACCGTGCGGCTGACGTCTGAATCGTCAAGCAACACACGCTGCGGGCGCGCACCATCGACCGGCGTAGCCAAGTCGACCTCCTTCTCCGCCTCACAGGACGGATCGTTAAAGGAAAATCTTCTTCTTAAAGCTTACGGTTTGGGAGTTTACTCCGCTGACGCTGCGGCTCTAACCTGAGGTGCCAATTCGGCGACCCGACCCAGCACACCGTTGACGAATGCTGGCGAATCGTCGGTTGAGAGCTCTTTCGCGATCTCCACGGCCTCGTCAATCACGACGTCGATGTCGACATCGTTTGCGTAGAGCAGTTCCCAGACCGCCAACCGCAAAATGGCGCGGTCGACAGCTGGGAGTCGTTGCAGCTTCCAGTTTTCCAAATGCGATTCGATCACCGCATCGACCTGCGCCGAGTCGGCCGTCACCCCGGTGACCACGCGCACGGTGTAGTCGTACATCCGGCCAACGCTGTCGTCGGTCGGATAAATCTCACGCCGCTGCTCGATCAGCTTGGTGGCCTTGCAGTGCTTGGCTTCCGCCTCAAACAGCAGGTCCACCGCGCGTTTGCGCGCCTTGTGGCGAGTACCGGGTTTCTTCACGAGAGTCGAATTGCCTTTGTTGTCTTAAGGAGCTTGCAGAGGCAAGCCCGTCGCGTCAGTCTACCCGCGCGACGGGCCGCTGCTGGCGTGCTAATTCCGGAAAAAACGATCAGTTGTTGACGCGGCCGAGGTAGTTACCGTCACGCGAGTCAATCTTCAGCTTGTCACCGGTGTTGATGAACAGCGGCACCGAGACCTCAGCGCCGGTCTCCAGCGTGGCTGGCTTGCTACCACCGGTGGAGCGGTCGCCCTGCAGGCCCGGATCCGTGTGCTGAACGATCAGTTCGACGGTCACGGGCAGTTCCACCGACAGCGGCACGCCCTCGTGCATCGAAACCTGGACCTTCATGCTCTCCAGGAGGAACTGTGCGCCGCCACCGACGGTCTCCGGTGCGATGTTGATCTGCTCGAAGCTCTCGCTGTCCATGAAAACGAAGTCGGAGCCATCGTTGTAGAGGTAAGTCATGTCGCGGCGGTCAACGGTCGCGGTCTCGACCTTGACGCCCGCGTTGAACGTCTTGTCGACGATCTTGCCCGACAGGACGTTCTTGATCTTGGTACGCACAAAGGCGGGGCCCTTGCCCGGCTTGACGTGCTGGAATTCCAGGATCTGCCAGAGCTGGCCCTCCATCTTGAGGACGAGGCCATTCTTGAAGTCGGCAGTCGACGCCATAAGTATTCTCCTGAGGAAGTCGGGGTCGTATTTATAGGACGCGGAGCGCCCGTGGTGTGGTCGTGAGCAATCGCGGACCGGAGTCGGAGACAACCAGGGTGTCTTCGATCCGCACACCGCCGCGCCCGGGAAGATAAATACCGGGCTCTACGGTGACCGTTGCGCCGTCACGCAGTGTACCGCCCGCAGCGGCCCCGATTCCTGGACCTTCGTGGATCTGCAGGCCAACACCATGTCCGAGACCGTGGACGTAGTACTCGCCGTACCCGGCGTCGGCGATGACACGACGCGCTGCGCCATCGATGTCGGACAGTTTGGCACCCGGCACTAGGGCATCGCGGCCGACCTGTTGCGCGGCTTGCACCACGCGGTAGATTTCCCGCTGCCAGTCGTCGGGTTCGCCGAGGACAAAGGTCCGCGTCATGTCGGAGTGATACCCGTGTCGCACCGCCCCGAAATCCATCTTGACCAGGTCACCAACGGCAAGTACCGCATCGGTGGGCCGGTGATGCGGGATCGCCGAATTGGCCCCCGCTGCGACAATGGTCTCGAAAGCGATGGCGTCAGCGCCGAGGGCGTACATTTCCCACTCCAGGTGGCGGGCCACTTCCCGCTCGGTACGACCGGGCGCGATGATTCCTCGGTCGATGAGCGAAGCCAGTGCCTGGTCCCCGATGGCACATGCCGACGTGATGAATTCCACTTCGTCGGCGTCTTTTACTTCACGCAGTTCTTCGACGGTTCCGCGCCGCAGAACGAGTTGCGCTCCGAGTTCTCGGGCGAGTTCTTCCAGATCAGCGAACTCGGCAATGGTCATCGCATTTCCTTCGACGCCGATCCGGGCGTGAGGTTTCACGCTCACGGCCCATTTGAGTAGCGCCTCGGGGCAATTGCGGGCAATTTCCGCTTCCAAGTCGGGGACCTGCGCGGCAACTTGCGACACGTATCTGCCGTCAGTGCAGATCCGGCCCGCGGGTGCTGGAGCGCTCCCAGACCACACAATGACGGCTGCATTACTTCCGGTAAACCCTGTGAGGTAACGCACGTTGACCAGGTTCGATACCAGAATCGCGTCGACTGAGGAGGGTCCGTCAGCGTCGCTCAGTCGGTCGGCAAGATGGGCTCTTCGTTGGGCATTCATGCTGCTCTCCTGCATGTCTACGTTGTTGAACACGGGTTGTGCCAGTTATGGTTCTCGCATGAGTTCGTGGCTACTGCGTGGCGTCGTAATGTCAATTGTGCATATCGTCGCCCGTATTCTTCTGGGTGTCGTGGTGATTTCCGCACCGTTGTCCTCTCCCCTCGGCCGCTGGTTGGCCATTCTGGCCGTTGTGCTGGTCGCCATTGTTTGGGGCGGTCTCGACGGCATCAAGGATGCCCGCGCCCACGATGACCCCGACGAATACACCGACCTCACGGTCCGCTGGCTCAAGGCGGCAGTCTTCGCCGCTTTCGTCTCCTGCCTGGTGTGCTGGATCCTCGGCACTTTCTGGCTCAACGGGATCGGCCAGGCGTCGTTCTGGATTGAGATGACTGCCGGACTGTCGTTCATCACGTTGCTGATTTACGTGCCCGCCTTCTTCGGTGCGACCCTCGGCCGATTCTTTGTCCGCCGCGACCAGCGCAAGGCTGAACAGAAGCTCGAGGACGCCAAGACCACCGAGCTCGCCACCGCCTAATAGCCACAGAAGACGAGGGCCGCGTAGATCTTCTACGCGGCCCTCGTCTTTCCGCTTTTCTGTCACGATTCGACCAAGCCGTCACCGAATACGCTGATCGGTGTCGGCTGTGTCGGTCCGCGGCCGCGTCTTGCGTCAGAAATGTGCGACGCCCAGAACCTACCGTCTGCGTTTCCGACACCGCATGTCGTCGTGAACCGACAAAACCGTCACCAATCAAGGTGATTGGTGACGGCTTGGTCGAATCGTGACAGAAAAGCGGAAATTGCCGCTTGGCGCGCTGCGGGCTACAGCATGATCGGGGCGGAGCCCTTCTTGCCGCCAGCGGCGACGGCCGAGTAGGCCGCGGCGATCAGGGTCGGGTCCGGGGCTTCAAGGCGACCGGGCTTACCCAAACCGTCCAGGACGACGAAGCGCAACATGCCCGAGCGGTTCTTCTTATCGCCCGACATTGTCTTCAACAGATCAGCAAGAGCGTCCTCGTCGTAGCTCGTCGGAAGTCCCACCAGTTCCAGGATGGTGCGATGACGGTCGGCAGTTGCATCGTCAAGACGACCGGCCAAACGGCCCAACTCCGCAGCGAACACCATGCCGACCGAGATCGCTGCACCGTGACGCCACTTGTACTGCTCACGACGCTCGATCGCGTGGCCGAGCGTGTGCCCGTAGTTGAGGATCTCCCGGAGCGACGACTCCAGCAGGTCCGCCGAAACCACGTCGGCCTTCACCTGCACGGCGCGGCGGATGAGCTCGGGCAGGACAGTCCCCTTCGGGTCCATCGCGGCGGCCGGATCGGCCTCAATGATGTCCAGAATCTCCGGGTCGGCAATGAATCCACACTTGATGACCTCGGCCAGACCGGCGACGATCTCGTTGTGCGGCACAGTCTCAAGCGTCGCCAGGTCGACGAGGACGGCGTCCGGTTCATGGAACGAGCCCACCAGGTTCTTGCCCGCGTCGGTGTTAATGCCCGTCTTGCCGCCAACTGCGGCATCAACCATCGCCAGCAGCGTCGTCGGGACGTGGATGATGCCAATGCCGCGCATCCACGTGGCTGCTGCGAAGCCGGCGAGGTCGGTGGCCGCACCGCCACCCAGGCTGATCACCTTGTCGTTACGCATCATGCCGATTCGGCCGAAAACCTCCCAGCAAAAGGCGGCCACCTCAAGATCCTTGCCAGCCTCAGCATCGGGGATCTCCACGCGGTGCGAATCAAAGCCGCGGTCGGCGAGGAACTGACGGATCTGCTCGGCTGTCTCTTTGAGCGTTGGCTGGTAGATGATCGTGACACGATCGGCACCCTTGGCGGCCTCGGCGACATCGCCGAGGAGGCCGCGGCCAATCGTTACCTCGTACGGGTGGGCCGCGCGAACAGCCACTTTCACCGGTTCGGCTTCGGTCATATCTACTTCACTCCTCAACTCGGTGCGACCCACGGCGGTTTTCTAGTTCCAGTTGGGCGCGGATGTCGTCGATGACGACGTGCGGTTCTCGATCGGCAGCCACCTCGAAGGCAGCGACCGAGCGATAGGTTGGTTCGCGCTGCTGCAGCAACGCGGCGTAGCGACCCGCGGGATCCGGATCAGCCAGTAACGGACGATCCGACGACGCGACCCGCGCGAATCCGGCTTCCGCGCTGAGCTTCAGGTAAATCACGCGGTGTCCAGCCAGCGCGGTGCGAATGGCTTCGGTCATGACGGCCCCGCCGCCCAGCGAAACCACGCCGTCATAGCTGGCGAGAACGTCGGTCACGACGCGGGCCTCAAGCGCCCGGAAACCGGCTTCGCCATCCTCGGCGAAGATTGTGGAAATCCTTCTGCCGGAACGGCGTTCAATCTCGTCGTCGGTGTCGACGAACGTCACTCCGAGCTTGCGGGACAGAAGCCGACCGATCGTCGACTTTCCCGACCCCATCGGTCCAACCAACACGGCGGCCGGATGTCTCGAAGGGGCTGGACGGGCACCGCCCGGAGTGGTCACGGCTGAGGGTGCGGCGGACGTGCCTCGATGGCGTCGAGGTACCCCCGAAGGTTCGTTGCCGTCTCGGCCGCCGAGTCGCCACCAAACTTCTCGAGCGCAGCCTGCGCGACCACCAGCGCCACCATGGCTTCCGCAACGACGCCGGCCGCAGGGACCGCACACACGTCGGAACGCTGATGGATGGCCGTGGCAGGCTCACCGGTACTCATGTCGATGGTCGCCAGAGCACGCGGAACTGTCGAGATCGGCTTCATGGCGGCACGGACGCGGATACTTTCACCGTTTGTCATGCCGCCTTCCAAACCGCCTGCGCGATTAGTCGAACGCAGCACACCGTCAGGACCCGGCACCATCTCGTCGTGGGCTTGACTACCCCGACGGCGGGCCGTTTCGAAGCCGTCGCCAACTTCCACACCCTTGATGGCTTGAATACCCATGAGTGCACCCGCCAGTCGCGAATCGAGACGAGCCTCGCCGCTGACGTGAGAGCCAAGTCCGATGGGAACCCCGGTGACAATGACCTCGACGACGCCGCCGAGCGTGTCTCCGTCGCGCTTCGCGTCGTCGATCTGGGTGATCATTTCCGCTTCGGCGTCCTTACCGAACGCACGCACGGGGCTGGCGTCAATCGCTTCGAGGTCAGCGTAACTGGGCGACGGGCCGTCGTACGGCGTGCTGGCACCAATGGAGATGACGTGCGAGATCACCTCGATCCCGAAGACCTGACGCAGAAAGTTCCGGGCGACGGTGCCTGCGGTCACGCGGGCAGCGGTCTCCCGTGCGCTTGCGCGCTCCAGAACCGGGCGTGCGTCGTCGAAGCCGTACTTGAGCATGCCCGAGTAGTCGGCGTGGCCCGGCCGAGGACGAGTCAGCGCGGCATTGCGTGCGCTGCCTTCCAGTTCTTCGGCGTCGACGGGGTCGGCCGACATGACCTGCTCCCACTTGGGCCATTCGGTGTTGCCGATTTCCACAGCAACCGGTCCGCCCATGGTCAGCCCATGACGAACACCACCGATCACGGTGACTTTATCGGCCTCAAACTTCATGCGGGCACCGCGACCGTAGCCGAGGCGCCGACGTGCCAGTTGTTCGGAGATGTCGGACGAGGTGACTTCCACACCGGCGACCATCCCCTCAACGAGGGCCACCAGGGCCGGTCCATGGGATTCTCCGGCAGTTATCCATCGCAACACAATGGTCAATTGTTCCAGACGCCGCGCATAAAGACACAGTCAGGCGGACGGTGCCGGACTGCGGCTGCCCAAATGCGACTTTTCGTCGGTTACTCAAGCACCTGAAGCAGCACCAAGAACGCCACCGTTGAGCCAGCCAGGGCCGGGCCGTGCGGCAGCCGTGATCGCTTCCTCACCGCGCACAGCACCAACGAAACGGCGGCCGCAACCACCACGAGCAACGCCGCTAATGTCGGGTCGGAAACTAGTGCCCCGCAACCTATCGCCAGCTTGACATCTCCCCCGCCACAGGTGCGCATCGCGAATGCCGCGGCATACGGGGTTGCGGCGACCATCGCGGCCAACCCGACGGTGGGATGCCACACCGAAACTAGCGCGGTGAGCACCATGGCAGGGAGCACCAGCGCGTTGGGGATCTGCCCTGTCCGTCGGTCGATGTCCGCAATCGCGACAAGCCATGGAACTACCACCAACCACGTGAACGACATCGGTAATGCCAGCATGGGCCCGATTGTCCGGCGATCGGGCTCTCGTCGGCGAACCCGCCATCCACAGGTTCCGGCACGACCTCCAGGGCGCAGCGGCTAAAACTCGCCGGGCCCCAATCCGACGGCCGCTGCCATCGCGGCCTTGGGAGCGGGGCGGCCGGTGAACTGCTCGACCTGACTAAAGGCCTGGTTGAGGAGCATCACAATGCCACCGACGACCGTTCCGCCCGCTTGTTCGACCGCCGATGCAAGCGGTGTGGGCCAGGGATCGTAAATGACGTCGACAAGCCGTGACGTCCGGACAACGGCGGGAATGAGCGATTCGGCAGCGGCCGCCGGGACGGTCGACACGGTCACCTCGGCGTCGCCGCAGGCATTGCGCAGACTGGCGTCAGCGTCGAATCCGACCACCGCCGCACGTAGCCCGAGTTGTTCGGCCAGCTCGATGACACCGCGCGCTCGTTCGGCACTGCGCGCCACGACGGTGACCTCGTTGATGCCCACTTCGGCGAGGGCCGCCACGGTCGGCAGGGCCGTGCCGCCAGCACCGATGACGACAGCCCGGGTGGCGTCAGTTGGCAAGCCCACGCGGGCCAGTGCTCCGGTCATTCCGTCGACGTCCGTGCAATCTGCCCGCCACCCATCGGCCATGCGCACCAGGGTGTTCGCCGAGCCGATGAGCTCGGCGCGCCGCGTACGCACATCCGCGAAAGCCAGCGCCGCGAGCTTGCCCGGCATTGTCACCGAGAAACCCACCCATTCCGGCCCGGCAGTATCGACGCGTTCGGGAAGCTGCTCGGCGGTCGTGTCGATCGCGTCGTATGTCCAACCAGCCAATCCCAAGGCGGCATACGCTGCCCGATGCAGGACGGGCGACTTCGAATGCGCCACCGGCGACCCCAGCACGGCAGCCTTGCGGGCCCCAACTGCGCCCATCGACGGCTCTGGCACTAGCAGCCGGTCGTCAGGAACTTGTTGCGGCACGCTTCCTCACGGTTGCGCTTCTGCTGCTCGTAGGTTTTCGAGAACTTGGTTGTGCCCTCTTTGTCGACCGTCACGAAATACAGCCAATCACCGGAAGCCGGGTTCAGCGTCGCGTGAAGCGCCCGCTCGCCGACTGCACCAATCGGAGTGATCGGCAATCCCTTGTGCTGGTATGTGTTCCACGCGTTCTCGTCCTCGTAGACCTCGCCGAAGACGTCGATGTTGGTGATTTGCGCCGTGTAGTTGGCAGTCGAATCCATCTCCAGTCGTTGATCGACCTTCAACCGGTTCAGGATTACGCGAGACACCTTCGCAAAGTCCTGCTCTTGGCGGGCTTCACGTTCGACGATCGATGCCGTGATGAGGGTCTGGTATGGGTTGAGACCGGTACTGTTACCCGACTCCAGGCCCCACGCGGCAAACCGCTGCGCCGACGCGGTGATCAGTTTGTTCAGCAGACCGACGGCGTCGAGACTTGGGTCCAGATCCTCCCACGTCCCGGCAGCAATGAGCCCTTCGATTCGCCGATGATCACTTTTCATACGGTTGAAAGCGTCCATCGCCCACGACGGAATGCCCAGTTGCGCGGCCGTGGCCGTCGATGCGGCTTCCGCCAGTTGCTGGACGCTGACACCGTACTGGCGATCATCGGTCTTGACCGTCGTGGCCTTCGAAATCAATTCGAAGATGCCCGGCGTAACAACGCCGTCGATGCCCTTCTTGGAATCGAGTTGCAGTCCGTCTGGCACCACCATGCGGCCGACACGGTTGGCATTGTCTTGCATCTTGGCGACCGCGGCCTGCCCGGAAATCCCCTTCGGAAGCTTGTAGAAACCCGCGGCGACGGTGTCATTACCCACCGAGTTCACGAAGGCATTCCGACTGCCGACAACGCCAGCGTCGCTCAACTCGTCACCAATTTCTCGGAGCGAAGCGTCCGCGGGGATCTCAACGAGCACCGAGCCGCTGCCGGTGGCGCTGTCATAGTCGGTATTTGAATCAAAAAGACCGAGCGCCTTCAGGGCGAAGCCGCCGAGAACCAACACGACCACAAGCAGCAGCGCCAAGATTGAGAAGACCACCTTGCGGTTGCGCTTACGAGCGGGCATCGCCCGACCGATGTCGCCACCGTCGCCGTCGTCTCCCCCAACAGATCCGACATGGTTGTCGACATCATCAATCGGGAACGATGCGGCAAATGCCGGCGCGAGACTTTCCGACGGCGGCGCATCCGCCTCGAGCGGTATCACCGTCTCCGGGTTGTAGTCGTACGCGTGCGACTCGTACTGTGCCGGTTCGTACTGTTCCGGTTCGATTGGGGCCGGTTCAAACGCCGCCGGTTCATACTCGGCAGGTTCATACGCGGCAGGTTCATACTCGGGGCGCACCTCAGCGGTTTCCCCGTACGCCGACTCGGGTGCCGGTGCAGCAGAACGCGTTTGCGGCGCGGCGGCCTCATCGCTCGTCGCATCAAGAATGTCGAAAAGTCCCGTCGGCTCCGGCGCCACCTGTGGGACCACCGGACTGGCCGGTGCCGGACGGGGCGCTGGCGGCATCGGCGGCGGTACTGCTGCGCGACGACGCGGTACCGGAGGCACCGGCGGGATCTGCGTCGGCGGCACCGCTGCCGGAGGCTTGGAGTAGCTCACACCCTCCACATCGCTGGACCGGTATCGAACCTGGAAATACGGCGACGCCTCACCGGTCGGCGGCTCGGGCGTGCGGTATTCGATCGTCGGATCGGGAAGCGAATCCCCAACGCGGACAATCGGAATGCTGCCGGTCGTGGTCGGATCACCGGGTGCCCGACGACGGCGATGACGATGTCCCGGCTGCCCGGCACCCATCGAATCGGCGAAATACTGGCGACGACCGTCCCCTTCGGGTGGCCTATTCTCCCGGTGTCCACCGGTCACGTCGTTCGAGTCATCGTGATCAGACACTCGGAAAACTCCTCATTGTTGCCCCGTAGCTCATCGCCGTGAGTCCAGCCATCCTTGAAGGATAGCGACCGCAGCCGCCTGATCCACGACGGCACGCGCGTCCCTTGCTTTCACTCCTGACGCACGCAACGCAGTAGTTGCCGTCACCGTGGTCAGTCGTTCGTCATAAAACTCGATCGCGACGTCGTCGAGTTCGGCCGTCAACTGCCGCCCGAAGTAGCGCGCCGCACGGACGGCGGGCCCTTCTTCGTCCCGCAGTGTCTTCGGCAGCCCGATGATCACGCCGATCGCCTCGTACTCGGTGATGATCTCCACCAGGCGAGCAACATCCGAACCATCTTTGGCACGACGAATCGTTTCCACCGGGGTCGCCAGGATCCCGTCGGGGTCACATACGGCAACCCCCACACGGACGCTTCCGACGTCAACGGCCACGCGCCGCCCGCGAGGTGAGATCACCGGTCGCCGACAACCTCGCGGAGGCGGACCAAGGCCGCGTCGATACCTGCGGCATCGGTGCCCGAACCCTGTGCGAGGTCGGGCTTGCCGCCACCGCGTCCGGCGACCAGCGGTGCGACTTCGCGAACCAAGTCGCCCGCTTTGATACCCGCATTGCGGGCCGCATCGGTGGTGCCGATGGCGAATGGAACCTTGTCACCGGCAGCCGAGAACAACGCGACGACAGCGTTGCGGTCAGCGATGCGGCCCCGCAGGTCGGTCACCAAGGTCCGGAGCCCGTTGGCGTCGATGCCGTCGGCAACACGTGCCGCGACCACCAAGGTTTCGCCGACCGTGACACCCTGATCGACCAGGTTGGCAACCGCGGCGCGAGCCTGTTCGGCGCGGAGCGAGTCGAGGGTCTTCTCTGCTTCCTTCAGCTTGAGGACCAGTTGCTCGACGCGGTCCGGCACCTCTTCCGACGGCACCTTCAGCGATGAAGCCAGGCCAGCCATGAGGGCCCGCTCGCGCGATAGGTAGCGGAACGAGTCCATGCCGACGTAGGCCTCGACGCGACGCGTTCCCGATCCGACAGACGACTCGCCGATCACTGTGATGGGGCCGATCTGCGCCGAACTCGAGACGTGCGTACCGCCGCAGAGTTCCATCGAGAACGGTCCACCGATTTCGACGACGCGAACCTCGTCACCGTAGTTTTCGCCGAAGAGCGCCATCGCGCCCATCGCCTTGGCCTTGGCAAGGTCAGTTTCGAACGTATTGACCGCGTAGTTCGCTTCCACTGCCTGATTGGCGATCTGCTCGATCGCTTCGCGCTGGGCGTCGGTAAGTCCCGAGGCAGCATGGAAGTCGAAACGCAGGTAGCCGGGTCGGTTGAGCGAACCGGCCTGCGTGGCCGTGGGTCCGAGAACCTGACGCAGGGCTGCGTGCACCATGTGGGTACCCGAGTGCCCCTGAGTGGCACCGTGACGCCACGCCGCATCGACCGATGCGAGGACCTCGTCGCCTTCGACGATCTCACCTTCGTCGACTACCACCTTGTGCAGCCAGACCTTCTTACCGACCTTCTGCACATCCTTGACCGACAGTCGGACGCCGTCGCCGGTGGTGATCGTGCCCTGGTCGGCCATCTGGCCGCCGGACTCGGCGTACAGCGGACTGCGATCGAGCACCAATTCCAGTTCGGTGCCGGGAGCAGCCGAACGGACACGCTGACCGTCGGCCACCAGGCCCAAGACGCGGGCCTCGGAAACCAATTCGGTGAAACCGGTGAACTCGGTGGGTCCGCGGTCCAGGAAGTCGCGGTACACCGAGTGGTCGGCGTGCGCCGACTTGCGGGCGCTGGCGTCGGCCTTGGCGCGACGACGCTGCTCGCCCATCAACTCGGTGAAGCCCTCGCGATCCACTTCGAGGCCAGCCTCGGCGGCCATCTCGAGGGTCAGATCGATCGGGAAGCCATAGGTGTCGTGCAGCGTGAAAGCATCGTTGCCGCTGATCGAGGAACTACCGGCTTTACGAGTGGCGTCGGCGGCTTCCGAGAACAGTTTGGAACCGGCCGCGAGGGTGCGGGCGAACGCCGTCTCTTCGGCGACCGAGACTGCCAGGATGTGCTCGCGTTGCTGCTCCAACTCCGGGTACGACGGGCTCATCGTGTCGATGACCAGCGAAATAATGTCGTTCATCACCGCTTGGACGTCACCGAGCAGACGCATCGAGCGCACCACGCGCCGCAGCAGACGGCGCAGCACGTAGCCGCGGCCGTCATTGCCGGGCACCACGCCGTCGGCGATCAACATGGCCGCGGTCCGTGCATGGTCGGCGACCACGCGGAACCGGACGTCGTCCTCGTGATTACCCGAGCCGTAGGCGCGCCCGGTCAGGCGAGCGGCAAGGTCGATGATCGGTTTCATCAGGTCGGTCTCGTACACGTTGTCGACGCCCTGAAGCAGGCATGCGACGCGCTCGATTCCCATACCGGTATCGATGTTCTTTCGGGGCAGGTCACCAAGGATCTCGTAGTTGTCCTTGCCGGTGCCCTCACCGCGGATCTTCTCCATGAACACGAGATTCCAGATCTCGATGTAGCGATCCTCATCGGCTTCCGGGCCGCCTTCGACGCCGTACTCGGGGCCGCGGTCGTAGAAGATTTCCGAACATGGACCGCACGGTCCGGGGACGCCCATCGACCAGAAGTTATCGGCCAGGCCACGACGCTGGATGCGCTCGGCGGGGACACCGATTTCATCGCGCCAAATGGCTTCGGCCTCATCATCGTCGAGGTACACCGTCGGCCACAGCTTGGTCGGATCCATCCCAAAGCCGCCTTCGTCGACGGGATTGGTCAACAACTGCCAAGCGAAATGAATGGCTTCACGTTTGAAGTAGTCACCGAATGCGAAGTTGCCCGCCATCTGGAAGAAGGTGTTGTGGCGAGTGGTAATGCCGACTTCTTCAATGTCGAGGGTGCGGACACACTTCTGCACGCTTGTGGCGCGGTTGTATGGCGCCGTCTGATCACCCAAAAAGTACGGCTTAAAGGGCACCATGCCGGCATTGACGAACAGCAGGTTTGGATCGTCGAGAATCAGCGAGGCACTGGGTACCTCGGTGTGTCCTGCCCTGATGAAGTGATCCAGGAAACGCTTCCGGATTTCATGCGTCTGCACTGCAGCGGTGTCCTTTAGTAAGTCGGGCGATAATCAACAGTCGAGTTTACGCTGCGCGGCAAGGTTATTTGCGCGAGCGCCCTCGGGATGTGAGTCCGCGCACGATGGAACGCAATCGTCCCACCCGCGGACCAAGTTCACGTTCAAAACCGTGGTCGGTCGGCTCGTAGTAGTCGACACCCACCAGCGGGTCGGGCGGATACTGCTGGGCGAGGACACCGTCGGGGTCGTCGTGCGGGAACTGATAACCGACAGCATTACCCATCTTCTTGGCCCCCGCGTAATGCCCATCGCGCAGCGACGGCGGCACCGCACCGGCTTTACCTGCGGAAATGTCGCTCATCGCCTTGCCAAGCGCCGACGTCACGGCACCCGACTTTGGTGCCGTCGCCAAGTGGATGGTGGCTTGCGCCAGGGCCAACTGCGCCTCCGGCATGCCGACCAGCGCCACCACTTGTCCCGCAGCAACAGCGGTTTGCAACGCCATCGGATCGGCCATACCGACGTCTTCACTCGCGTGAATCATCAGTCGGCGCGCGATGAATCGTGGATCCTCCCCCGCCGCAATCATGCGTGCGAGGTAGTGCAGGGCGGCATCGACATCCGAGCCGCGGATCGATTTGATGAACGCACTGGTGACGTCGTAGTGCTGATCGCCGTCGCGATCATATCGGACGGCCGCCTTGTCTATTGCCGCTTCCACATCGGCGATGTCGATTACTCCGCCATCGTCGGCGGCGTCGGCGCTCGCCTCCAACGCGGTCAGCGCGCGGCGGGCATCACCACCGGCAACGGCGACGAGATGATCCACGGCCTCGTCGGTTAGCGAGACGGCACCGTTAAGGCCACGCGGATCGTCCACCGCCCTCGCAAGCACGGTCTTGATGTCGTTGTCGTCGAGCGACCGCAACTGCAGCACCAGCGATCGTGACAGCAGCGGCGCAACCACCGAAAAGGACGGATTCTCGGTGGTTGCCGCGACCAGCAGCACGATGCGGTTTTCGACCGCATCGAGAAGGGCATCCTGCTGTGTCTTGGAGAAGCGGTGAACCTCGTCGATAAACAGCACCGTCTGCTGCCCCTGAGCCAGTCGGCGGCGTGCCAACTCGATCACCGCCCGGACTTCCTTGACGCCCGACGACAGCGCCGACAGCGCCTCGAAACGTCCGCCGGTCGCCTGACTGATGAGCGACGCCATCGTCGTCTTACCGGTGCCCGGAGGGCCGTAGAGCAGTACCGATGCCGCACCCGATCCGGCGATCAGCCTGCGTAGCGGCGCACGCTCGCCCAGCAGGTGCGACTGTCCGACGATCTCGTCCAGGGACGACGGCCGCATCCGAACAGCAAGCGGCGGTCGCGTCGCGGACTCGGCCGAGCCCGCAGTGGCGGTGCCATCGGTGCCCTCGTCGTCGAACAGTCCGTCAGTCACGGGCGTCCACTCACCCAAACCAGTAAAGGCGAAGAGCTTCTTGCATCCGGTCGGCGGCATCGACAATCTCATCAATCGCACCGACCGTCTCGCCCGCATCGGCGAGGTCGGCCCAGCGCGACAAGACGACGCGGGCATCAGTGGTGTGCAGGGCCCAGTCGTGTCCGCTCTGGTCGCCACGAATCATCCAGTACGTCGACAGCCATACCCACAGTGCCCGTGCTTTGAAGATCCTGCGCGCCAGATTCTGCTCACTGATCGACGGCCATAACGGTTTCACTTCGCCGCGCCACGCGTCGTACAGCAACCGCTCAAGGTCCTGCCGTGCACCGAGCACCTCAACGGAAAGGCGAGCCGGGAAGGTCGCCAACGCATAGCCAACGTCGAGGGTCGCATCGCGGAATACGCCCCACTCGTAGTCCATGAACTGGACGCCCGCCCCGTTGATCAAGATGTTCTCAGGACCCACATCGGCCGGGCTGAAAGCTCGGAAATCACCGCCGTCGAACAGATTCAGCGCATCGGCGAGAAATTCGCGCGACCCCGACGGCAACGTCAGGTCAAGCTTGGCGAGGATTTCCTCGTGCGCGGCCACCGAGGCGGAAGCTTCCGCAGCGATCCCACCGCCGGTCGCGGTAACCCGAATGCCTTTGCCGCCGCGGTCACGTCCGCTGATTCGCATGAGGGTCGCAAAGTCGTCCTCGCCACCCAGCGTCGCGGCGTGCATACGTCCGAGGGCTTGGCCCCAAGCGCTCACCCCGCGCCCAACCTCGTCCTCGTCGGTGGAGCCCAGTACCTCCACCATCGAACGTCCGTGACCCAAGTCGGTCAAAACCAGCACGCGGGCCGCGAGTTCCGAAGCCAACAGCTGCGGGCCGGGTCGGGAATTCGTCGGCAGCGCCGTCGCGTAACGGTACGACGCGATTTCGCGCAGTACCTGCGATGCTGGCGTCTGCTCGTCGAACGCCTTCACCACCACGGTGCGGTCGAGAGACACCGGGTTATCGAGCACGCGGGCTCGCAACACGGTTGAACGTCCTGTGCCGCCGAGGTCCTCCGGGTCGTCGAGGCGCACCATGGTGCCCGCTCGCTTCGCCAGGACGGCCTCGGCAGCTCCCAGAACTGACGCGATTTGGTCGTCAGCAATCACGGTCATCGGTTCCTCAGGCGTCCGCGGCCTTGTCGTCACTCTTAGCGTCACCTGCGGCGGTATCGGGCTTCACCTTCGGCTTGCTATCGATACCCGATTCCTTGCGCTGCTCCGGGGTGATCGGGGCAGGCGCATCGGTCAGCGGGTCGACGCCGCCGCCCGACTTCGGGAAGGCGATGACCTCGCGGATCGACGGCTCACCGGCCAACAGCGCGGTGATGCGGTCCCAGCCCATGGCGAAACCACCGTGGGGCGGCGCACCGTACGCGAAGGCGTCGAGCAGGAAGCCGAACTTCTCCTGCGCCTCCTCTTCGCTGATACCCATGATCTTGAAGATGCGTTCCTGCAGATCGCGACGATGGATACGGATCGAGCCACCGCCGATTTCGTTGCCATTGCAGACAATGTCGTAGGCATAGGCGAGCGCGTCGCCCGGGTTGGCTTCAAGGTTCTCCAGCGATTCCGGCTTCGGCGAGGTAAACGCGTGGTGCACGGCCGTCCAGGCACCCGAACCGACCGCGACGTCGCCCGCGGCGGTCGCATCATCAGCAGGCTCAAAGAGCGGCGCGTCGACAACCCAGGTGAATGCCCAGTCGCCTTCCTTGATGAGGTCGAGCTTGGTAGCGATTTCACCGCGCGCCGCACCCAACAGGGCGCGCGAGGACTTGACCGCACCGGCGGCGAAGAAGACGCAGTCGCCCGGCTTGGCACCGACGTGCGCGGCAATTCCTTCGCGCTCGGCGTCGGAGATGTTCTTGGCGACCGGACCGGTCAGCGTGCCGTCTTCTTGAACCAGGACGTATGCGAGGCCACGTGCACCGCGCTGCTTGGCCCATTCCTGCCATGCGTCGAGCTGGCGACGCGGCTGCGATGCGCCACCCGGCATCACCACGGCGCCGACGTACGGCGCCTTGAACACACGGAACGGGGTGTCGGCAAAGAATTCGGTGCACTCGACCAACTCGATGTCGAAACGCAGGTCGGGCTTATCGCTACCAAAGCGACGCATCGCCTCGGCGTAGGTCATCCGCGGAATGGGAGTCGTCAACTCGACGCCAATCAACTTCCACAGCGCAACCAACACTTCTTCGGCGAGCGCGATCACGTCGTCTTCGTCGACAAAGCTCATTTCGACGTCGAGCTGGGTGAACTCGGGCTGGCGGTCAGCGCGGAAATCCTCGTCGCGGTAGCAACGCGCAATCTGGTAGTAACGCTCCATGCCAGCCACCATCAGCAGCTGCTTGAACAGCTGTGGGCTCTGCGGCAAGGCGTAGAACGAGCCCGGCTGCAGTCGTGCAGGCACCAGGAAGTCGCGGGCACCCTCGGGGGTCGACCGCGTCAAGGTCGGGGTTTCAATCTCCACAAAGTCGTGTGCGTCGAGGACCGAGCGTGCCGCCTTGTTCACATCCGACCGCAGGCGAATTGCCTTGGCCGGCCCTTCGCGGCGCAGGTCGAGGTAGCGGTACCGCAGGCGCGTCTCTTCGCCCGGCTGCTCGTCCAACTGGAAAGGCAGCGGTGCCGACTCGTTCAGCACCACCAGTTCGCGAGCGTTGATCTCGATGGCGCCCGACGCCAATGCCGCGTTCTCACTGCCTTCGGGGCGCAGTTCGACGTCGCCGACAACCTGGACGGCGTACTCGGAGCGAAGGTGGTGCGCAGCCTCGGCGACCGTCTCGTCGCGGAACACCACCTGCACCAAGCCAGAAGAGTCACGGAGATCAATGAACACGACCCCGCCGTGATCGCGACGACGCGCGACCCAACCGACGACAGTGACTGTCTGCGAGGCGTCCTCGCGACGCAACGATCCGGCGAAATGAGTGCGAAGCACTATGTTCCTTCCATTCTGCGCAGCACCAAGCTGCCAGGATTCACGCTATTGGACCCAATTCTACGGACCCGGCCCAATGAGCCCACAGTTGGCCGCATTTGCCCGCTACTGTTGCGGCATGACATTTCAAGGTAGTGGTCCCCTTGAGGGTGGGAATGTATCGGCGGGCGGCAGTGGCGGTCGTGGCGGCAAGATCGCCGTCGGTGGTGGCCTCGGCATCATTCTGGCAGTGGTCGCCCTGCTGTTTGGAATGAATCCCGGAGATTTTCTCGGGGGTGGCAATGCTGGCCCAACAAACAGTGCCGATGTTTCGGAACTGCAGCAGCGGTTGGACAATTGCACCGTTGAAGACGCCAACACCGACGACGTGTGCCGTCTGAAGGCCACCGCCATCAGCGTTAATAAAGTCTGGTCGAATCTGATGCCCGGTTACGTCGAACCCCAGATGACGATCTTCACCGGGACCGTCCAAACTGCCTGCGGTCCGGCATCGTCGGCGATGGGCCCGTTCTACTGCCCCGCCGACCAGACCGCCTACTTCGATCCGTCGTTCTTCGCTGACCTCAAGCGGATGGGCGGATCCGACGGTCCGCTCGCCCAGGAGTACGTCGTCGCCCACGAATACGGGCACCACGTGGAAAACATGACGGGAGTCCTCGCCAAGGGACAACGGTTGGGCAATGCCGGATCGGTTCGCATCGAACTGCAGGCTGACTGCCTGGCCGGGGTGTGGGCATATCACGCAGACAAGGGCCCTGAAGCGACACTTAAGCCGCTGACCGAGGAACAGATCGCCACCGTCATCAAATCGGCCAAGGCGATCGGCGACGACACCATCCAGGGTGCCCGCTCGAACCCCGAGGGCTGGACCCACGGCAGCGCCGAACAGCGCGTCCGCTGGTTCAAGATCGGCTACAACGGCGGCGACCCACAGCGCTGCAATACCTTCGCCACCAACGACATCTAACGGACCGGCAGACTCAGCATCTGAACTCGTAAAAGGCAGAATCCCCGTCCTGGACGGGGATTCTGCCTTTTACGGGTAAGGTTCCGGCTCTTGGCCAGATCCGTCAGTTAGCTGACGGGCGTCGCCAGCACCTGCTGCACGGTACCGATCACATCGCCCAGAGCGATCTTCTGCTGCTGACCGTTCGACAGGTCTTTCAGCTCGATCGTCCGCTCGGCGAGCTCACGGTCGCCGAGCACCAGCGCAATACGCGCGCCGGACCGGTCAGCGGCCTTCATTGCACCCTTGAGCGCGCGGTCACCGTAAGCGAGGTCGATCGAGATCCCGACCGCACGCAGTTGCGCGGCGAGGGCAACAAGTTCGCTCTTAGCTTCGGCACCCATCGGGACACCAAACACCTGAACGCGACCTTGGCTGGCCACCGAGACGCCCTCGGCGGCCAACGCGAGGACGGTGCGGTCCACGCCGATCCCGAAGCCGATGCCGGACAGTTCCTGCTTGCCACCGATTTGACGCATTAGGCCGTCGTAGCGGCCGCCACCACCGATGCCGGACTGCGCGCCGAGACCGTCGTGGACGAACTCGAAGGTGGTCTTGGTGTAGTAATCCAGGCCGCGCACCAGACGCGGATTGATGACATAGTCGACGCCCAGCCGGTCCAGGTGCGCACGAACCTCAGCGAAGTGATCGCGGGCGGAGTCGCTGAGGTGATCGAGCATCAGCGGGGCCCCCGCAGTCATCTCCTTGATCTCCGGACGCTTGTCATCGAGTACCCGGAGCGGGTTGATCGCCGCGCGTTCGCGGGTCGCCTCGTCGAGATCCAGGCCGAAGAGGAACTGCTGCAATGCTTCCCGGTACTGCGGGCGGCAGGTGTCGTCGCCGAGCGAGGTCAGTTCAAGCCGGTAGCCCGACAGTCCGAGGCTCTTGTACCCCTCATCGGCGACGGCAATAACCTCGGCGTCGAGCGCCGGATCGTCAATGCCGATTGCCTCGATGCCGACCTGCTGCAACTGGCGATAGCGGCCAGCCTGCGGACGCTCGTAGCGGAAGAACGGGCCGGCGTAGCAAAGCTTCACCGGAAGCTGGCCGCGGTCGAGACCGTGCTGGATGACAGCGCGCATCACGCCAGCAGTCCCTTCCGGGCGAAGCGTCACCGAGCGGTCGCCGCGGTCAGCGAAGGTGTACATCTCCTTGCTGACGACATCGGTCGACTCGCCGACCCCGCGCGCGAACAACGCGGTGTCTTCGAAGATCGGCAACTCGATATGGCCGTACCCGGCACGATGAGCGGCCGACGTCAACGCCTCGCGGACAGCGAGGAAATCCGCTGACGCTGGCGGGTAATAGTCGGGAATGCCTTTCGGTGCGGCAAATTCTCCACTCACAGACCGAAACGTCCTTTCTTATTCGCATCGGGCAAATCCAAGAGAAACGGGTTCGACGCCTTCTCAGCACCGATCGTCGTCTGCGGACCGTGACCCGGCAAGATCACCACATCGTCGTCGCGCACCAACAGTTTGGCGGCGATTGAATCGAGCAACTGCTGATGGCTGCCGCCAGGCAAGTCGGTACGACCGATAGATCCATTGAACAGTACGTCTCCGGAGAAGCAGACTTCTGCGCTGTCGGGGCTCAGCAGCACGCTCCCGAGCGAGTGACCTGGCGCATGGTCGACGGCCCAGCGAATACCGGCCGCATCGACGTCCTCGCCGTCGACGAATTCGATGACCTTCTCCGGTTCGGTAAACGTCATGTCGCCAATCATCGACGACAGCGCGCTTCCCAAACCCAATCCCGGTTCGGTCAACATGCCGCGGTCATCAGCGTGGATGTAGACAGGGATCGAATACTCATCGGCCAGTTCCGTCGCGTTCCACGTGTGATCGAGATGTCCGTGCGTCAAGAAGATCGCCACCGGCGTCAGTTCGTACTCGGCCAGCGCCTGCCGTACCTGCGGCGCGGCATCCTGGCCCGGGTCGATGATGACCGCATCACTTCCACGATCTTGCGCCACCAAGTAGCAGTTGGTTTGAAACATTCCGGCGGGGAATCCGGCGATCAGCACGAGTGTTGGCCTCCTCATTTGCGCCCGGCGAAACACTCGGACGACACGTTGAGGCCTATTGTCTCATCGACCGACAAGGATGCTGCGATAGCATGGGGCGCGCTGCACAGCCAGTGCAACATTCCACAGCCCGAACTAGCCGGCTGGCAGTGCCACATCCCACGCCGCACAGGAGGTTCCACCAGCGTGTCGTCCAACGAAGAGCGTCGCGACGCCGCCCGCCGCAAGCTGGAAGAGCGGCTCGAACAAGAGCGAATGGCCGCGCGCCAGCGGAGGATCACGATCATCTCGGTGGCCAGCGTCGCCGTGCTCGCCGCCGTGGCCGTCGGTGGCTACTTTTACTACCGCCACTGGGACAACCAGCGGCACACCGAGTGCACTTACACGGCGTCGCCCGATAACTGGAACGACACCTTGAAGAGCATCGAAGAGCAGGTCAAGGCCGCGCCCGCCGAGCAAAAGGCCAAGGGTGAGGAATATTTGAAGTTCATGAAGGAAGGCAGCAAGGACGCCCGTACGTCCCCGACGCCTCCGAGTCGCACCTTGAACACCGGCACCGTCGACTGGACGCTCAAGACCAATATGGGCAACGTTCCCGTCACCCTGGAACGGTCATCGGCACCGTGCAATGTGAATGCCGTGATCTCGTTGTCGAACAATAAGTTCTACGACGGCACGTCGTGCCACCGCCTCGCGCAGTCCGAGAACCTCCACGTCTTGCAGTGTGGCGACCCGACCCGCACCGGCGCCGGTTCGCCGGGATGGTCGAGCCCGGATGAGAATCCCACCGACCTGGCATCGGGCGATGTGAACCCGCAGATGATTCAGATGGGGATGACTCCCCCGGTGATCTACCCGCGCGGCACAGTGGCGATTGCGAACCGCAATAACGAACAGACGCAAACGTTCGATACCGGCAGCGCCCAGTTCTTCATCGTCACCAAAGATTCCCAGCTGACCCCGACGCTCGCCGTCATCGGCAAGGTCGACGAAGCCGGCATGAAGGTCATCGACAAAGTCG
Source organism: Gordonia sp. 34D (assembly GCF_056682775.1). Classification (NCBI taxonomy): domain Bacteria; kingdom Bacillati; phylum Actinomycetota; class Actinomycetes; order Mycobacteriales; family Gordoniaceae; genus Gordonia; species Gordonia sp. 34D. The sequence goes on from NZ_CM155293.1 coordinate 1,211,471, forward strand.
TCGAAGGCGGTATCGACCCGGGCCCGATCGGGACCGCAGAAAACGGCTTCCCGAAGACTCCGCTCGAGATCAAGTCCACTTCGGTCACCGAGTAAGTTTCAACCTAAGCCAAACGGCCGTCTCCCGAGAGGGAGACGGCCGTTTGTCGTTCACCGAAACCGACGATCGTTTACGCGGCAGAGGTGACGCGGTAGACGTCGTAGACGCCTTCAACGTTGCGGACAACGTTCAGGACGTGACCCAAATGCTTTGGATCACCCATTTCAAAGGTGAATTTGCTGACGGCAACGCGGTCCCGGTTGGTCGTCAGGGTCGCCGACAGAATGTTGACACGTTCGTCGGCCAAAACGCGCGTCACGTCCGACAACAACCGATGCCGGTCGAGTGCCTCCACCTGGATTGCGACCAAGAACACCGACGACGGATTCGGTGCCCAATTGACCGGCATCAGTCGTTCCGGCTGCGATCGCAGGTCGTCGGCGTTGGTGCAGTCAACCCGGTGCACACTCACGCCGCCACCGCGCGTCACAAACCCAAGGATCTCGTCGCCCGGCACCGGGGTACAGCACTTGGCCAGCTTGACCAGGATATTGTCGACGCCCTCAACCACCACGCCACTGTCACCACTCTGGCGACGACGCGTGGTGGTAGATGGAGTCGCCCGGTTCGCAATCTCTTCCTCGGCGGCGTCGACTCCCCCAAGCATCGCCACGAGTCGATGCACCACGCGCCCGGCAGGCACGTGATGGTCCCCAACGGCCGTGTAAAGCGCGTCAACGTCGTTGAAGCCAAATTCCTTGGCGAGCGCCGTAATTGACTCTCCAGACAGTAGGCGATGCACAGGCAGGCCGCCGCGGCGGACTTCCTTGATGATCGCTTCCTTGCCAGCTTCAAGGGCCTCTTCTCGACGCTCCTTCGCGAACCACTGCCGGATCTTCGCCTTGGCCCGCGGCGAGACAACGAAGTTCTCCCAGTCCTTACTCGGTCCGGCACTCTCGGCCTTCGACGTGAAGACCTCAACGACCTCGCCGTTCTCCAGCGCCCGCTCCAACGCGACGAGGCGCCCGTTGACGCGCGCACCGATGCATCGGTGACCGACCTCCGTGTGGACGGCGTACGCGAAGTCGACGGGGGTCGAACCGGCGGGCAACGTGACGACGTCGCCCTTCGGGGTAAAGACGAAGATCTCTTTGACCGCCAGGTCGTAACGCAACGACTCCAGAAATTCGCCGGGATCCGCAGCTTCACGCTGCCAGTCGAGCAACTGGCGCATCCACGCCATGTCGTCGACTTCAGCGACGTCAGTCGACTTGCGCCCCTTGCCTTTCCGACCTTCCTTATATCGCCAGTGCGCGGCGATGCCGAACTCCGCAGTGCGGTGCATCTCGAACGTGCGGATCTGCACCTCCAGGGGCTTGCCCTCCGGGCCGATCACTGTGGTGTGCAGGGACTGGTAGACACCAAAACTGGGCTGCGCAATGTAGTCCTTGAAGCGGCCCGCCATCGGCTGCCATAGGGAGTGCACCACGCCGATCGCGGCGTAACAATCACGCACTTCGTCGCACAGGATTCGCATGCCGACAAGATCATGGATGTCGTCGAAGTCTTTACCCTTGACGATCATCTTCTGATAGATCGACCAATAGTGCTTGGGTCGACCTTCGACCGTCGCGGTGATCCGCGAACCGCCAAGGGCGTTATTGAGATCACTGCGAACTCGCGCCAGGTAGGTATCGCGACTCGGTGCGCGATCGGCGACGAGGCGAACAATCTCCTCGTACTTCTTGGGGTGCAAAATCGCGAACGCCAGGTCCTCAAGTTCCCATTTCACCGTCGCCATGCCGAGGCGATGAGCAAGCGGCGCAATAACTTCCAGCGTCTCCCGCGCCTTGCGTGCCTGCTTTTCCGGTGGGAGGAAGCGCATGGTCCGCATATTGTGCAACCGGTCGGCGACCTTGATAACCAAAACCCGGGGGTCCCGGGCCATCGCGATGATCATCTTGCGGATCGTCTCGGCTTCGGCGGCGCTGCCAAGCGCCACCTTGTCGAGTTTGGTGACGCCGTCGACCAAGTGCGCAACCTCGGTACCGAAGTCCTGCTCCAACTGAGCAAGCGAGTAACCGGTGTCTTCAACGGTGTCGTGCAGCAACGCCGCAACCAAGGTGATCGTGTCCATCCCGAGGTCGGCCAGGATGGTGGCGACCGCGAGCGGATGCGTGATGTAGGGGTCGCCCGACTTCCGGAACTGCCCGGCGTGGTGCTCGTCAGCAACGGCATACGCCTGCGACAGGACCGCAACGTCGGCCTTCGGATACACCTCGCGGTGCAGCGTGACAAGGGGCTCGAGCACGGGAGCGACACCGCTGCGCGGGGCAGCCGTCATCCGACGGGCAAGTCGCGCACGCACGCGGCGCGAACTCAGCGGAGAACTGTCGTCCGGGCGCTTAGTGTCGGGATCGCTCATATGGCGATCGTACTCAGCCTTCGCAGATCGTATGCACCTGCACGGATTCCGAGATGTTCGACGAGATCGCTGCCCGACCGGTAAAACCGGCCAATTCCATAATGACGGCAAAAATATGCACCTGCGCGCCAGCCTGCTCGAGGAGCGTCGCAGCGGCAACCAGTGTGCCCCCGGTGGCGAGAACGTCGTCGATAACAGCGACTCGTCGACCCGTCAGGTCAATTCCGTCAGCGGGAATCTCCAGGCGTGCCGTACCGTATTCGAGTTCGTAATCAATACCCAGGACCGGCGGCGGTAGCTTGCCGCCCTTCCGAACAGCGATGAGGCCGGTACCGAGTTGCCGCGCCACGGCCCCGCCCAGCAGAAAACCGCGGGCGTCGATGCCCGCAACCATATCGGCCCCCTCGCACGCCCGAGCCAATGCGTCGACGACCGCATCGAGGCCGTCGGCGTCAGCGAGAACTGGGGTCAGATCTTTGAAAGCGATCCCCGGCGACGGGAAATCTGGAACGAGTCGGGCATGCCGCTCAATGGCCGCCACAGCCCGCGCATTCGTCACCGCGATACTTCCCGCAGGGCCGTTTTCCTCGAGACTCACTTTTGATCCACTCACTCGACCGTCCACCGATCCATATTCCATCCCGTTCCAGAAATACCAAGCCCGGGGACTGCTCCGTCGACCGACGCCGACTCGCGGGCGCGGACCGTGCCGAAGAGCGGAATGCTCGGCAGCGCATCCCAGGCGGCAGTTTCGACGGTTCGCAGCAGTGGCAGTCGCGCGCTTGCGCTCGTTGTGGCAGCAAGTCCGGTGATCGCGTCGCTGACCTGCTTGTCATTGAAGGACGAGAGGTTGAGCGGGTCCCCGCGGTAGAGCGCGAATGCGTCGGGCAACCCCGACGCCGTGCCCGCTGCCGCAAACGTGCCGCTTGAAGTGAGCAAGACGTCAAAGTCCTTACCAAGGCCGGTGACCGTTAGCTCTGGCGATGACACGTCTTCGACGGTGATGCCCGCACTCTGGCAAGTATTCGCGATCTGTTTGACGATGCCCGACGACTGGGTGTCCGGCGCCAGGTAGCCGACACGGATTGTCGGATTGGCACGGCGTTGACCTTGGTCATTAAGTCGCTGGTTAAGCAATTCTTTGGCGCGCGGCACGTCAGCGCGCGGGAAGCGGCGCCCGTACTGCACATTCAGCGCCGGTCCGAGCGGATCGGCGGGCGACGCCGTGCGCAGGTTCCACACCTGTCCGCTGGCGCCATAGGCGCGGGCAATGGTGTCGCGCGGCATGCACGAAGCGAGCGCCCGGCGGACTAGCGGATCGGCCGCGACGCCCTTGCTCGCGAACATCAACTGGGTCACTGACAGCGGTGCCGGATCATGCAGGGTTGTCCGGTTGACCGGTGTCGAGGGCGCATCACGGCCAGCGACACTATCGCCAAGGGCGAGGTCTTCAGTGTCGACGACCGTCGCCTTGGAGCCGTCAAGTGCGGCCTTGCCGTTGGTACCGCGGGGCCACACCGTGACAGTTTCGGCGGCGGGAGCGACACCCCACCATTTTTCGTTGGCAATGAGTTTCAGTCCGCCGTCGACGGTGTACGAACTCAGCTTGTACGGACCCGAGGACGGAAATGCGGCTTCGTCGATTTCAGTGCCGGGACGCAACGCAAAGCCGGTGTTCCAAGCCTCGGCAATTTTGCTGATCGCGGCCTTGTCACCCTTGCGGATGGGATCGACGACGTTTGGAACACCTGCCTTCTTAGCGACCAAACGCGACGGCAGAAGGGTCCCAGCACCGAACAGTGCTGCCCACTGGCTGTAGTCGCTGCCGCGCTCAAACGTGACGGTCGCACCCCTCTCGCCCGGTTTGCAGTCGACGGTGGCGATATTGCGGTAGCCCGCATTGGTCGCGGCGTCGAAGCCGGGCGTCTTTCCACTCAGCGCAGTCGCGGCAAGCACGATGTCATCGCAGGCAAGTGGCGTGCCGTCGGAGAACGCGGCGGCGGGAGTGAATTCGTAGCGGAGAGTAAACGCTCCCCCGGGCTTCGGCGTCACGGTCCCGACATCGCGGTCGGCGATAATCTGCCCATCGGGTCCGACGATGGAAAATCCGGGAAGGACTCGCGACAACGCCATGATGGAACCGTCTGCGTGTCCGTTGACGGTATTCGCGTTGTACGACGACACGCGTGCGTCAATGACGTAATCAATGGCGGAACGGTCATCGCCGCACGCGACGAGGACTGCACCCGCGGCCGCGCCGACAGCGCTTAGCGCTACGACACGGCGCAACCGCGGGCCAATCATGCTGAAACCTTCTTGTTCTCCCGGCGTGCAAGCACCTTCGCGGTATGCCGTTTGACGTCAGCGTTGAGTTCCTTCATGGACACGAGCCACGGAGACGCCAGGAACACTGACGAGTACGTACCGACGACGACGCCGACCAACTGAATCAATGCCAGGTCCTTAAGTGTGCCGACACCCAGCATCCACACTGCGACGACCATCAGCGCAATGATCGGCAGCACCGAAATCACGGTGGTGTTGATCGACCTCATCAGGGTCTGGTTGACCGCGAGGTTGGTTTGCTCGGCGTAAGTTCGCCTGGTGGTCGCGAACACCGATCTGGTGTTCTCTTCCACCTTGTCGAACACGACCACCGTGTCGTAAACGGAGAAGCCGAGGATCGTCAGCAGACCGATCACCGTGGCCGGGGTCATTTCCCAGCCGACAAGCGAATAGATGCCCGCAGTGACGACAAGGTCAAAGATCAGCGACGCCATCGCGGCCACCGACATTTCCTTGTCGAAGCGGATGGTGATGTAAATAAACGCGACGACGAGGAACACCGCCAGCGCGATCAGCATCTTCTTGGTGATCTCCTGGCCCCACGTGGAGCTGACGTCGGACGAACTGACATCGGCTGCACTCACGGCGGGTTCAAAGGCATTTCCGAGGGCGTGCAGAACCTTGCCGGTTTCGGCCACGGTCAAGGTCTCGGTGCGGACCTGAATGGTGGCCGTTTCACCGGTACCAGCCTGCTGGACCGCTTCTGGTGCCTTACCGAGGGTGTCGCTAAACACCTTCGAGACCTCGCTCGTCGACACCGATCCGCGGACCGGCACCGAGATCTGCGTGCCACCTTCGAAGTCGATACCGAAGGTGAAGCCGCGGATCGCGATCGACAGGATCGCAATCAGCATCATGATTGCGGAGATCACGTACCACATACGGCGTTTGCCGATGATGTCGAATGCTCCGGTGCCCGAGTAGAGCCGCGAAAAGAACGACTGATTCTTATCGGCGACGTAGTCAGCGTCGGCCCACTGGGTGGGTTCGTGCTTCTCGCTCACTTCGACTCCCCGTTGTCGGAAGGACCTGCGATATCGGCGGAGGTCGCCGAGGCAGCAGACTCGGACTGCGCGGTGACGGCCGTCTTGCGACGTGCGCGTGCCACCTCGGAAACTGCACCGAGACCATTGATCTGAGGTCGGGACAGGAACTTATTACGGCTGGCGAGAACCACCATCGGGTGCGTGACCATAAAGACGATCACGATATCGATGAGGGTTGTCAGACCAAGAGTGAACGCAAAGCCTCGGACCGCGCCGACAGCGAGCAGGTAGATGATGGCTGCGCCGATAAAGCTGACGGCGTTACCGGTCCACACGGTCCGGCGTGCGCTTTGCCAGCCTCGGGCGACGGCCGACCGCACGGTTCTGCCTTCGCGCATCTCATCCTTGATGCGTTCGAAGTAAACGACGAACGAGTCGGCTGTCATACCGATACCGATGATCAAACCGGCGATACCGGCGAGGTCGAGGGTGAACCCGATCCAGCGGCCGAGCAGGATGATAATGCCGTAGACCATGGCGCCAGCCAGGATCAGCGAAAGCACCGACAGGAAGCCCATCGCACGGTAGTACAGCAGCGAGTAAATCAGGACCAGGATCAGGCCGACGAGGCCGGCTATCAGCCCCGCCTGCAACGAGTGCAAACCGAGGGTTGCGGAGACGGTTTGTGCGTCTGACAAGGAGAACGACAGCGGAAGTGAACCGTACTTCAGGGCGTTGGCAAGTTGTTCGGACTCAGCCTGAGTGAAGTCACCGGAGATTTCAGTGGTGCCGATGATCTGCGTGTTGATAGCTGGCGCACTGACTACGAATGTATCGAGGGTTACCGCCGTCTGGGTACCAACGTGCTTGCCCGTGTAATCAGCCCACGTCTTCGCCGCGTCGCCCTTGTAGTCGACGTTCACAATCCAGCCACCGGTCGAGTTCTGTCCGGCTACCGCCTTGGCGACATCCCGTCCGTCGATCAGCATCGGCTCCAGCAGATAAACCGTATTCTTCTCACCACAGGCCACGAGGTACTCATTGGGTCGATCGTGCCCAACGAGTGGATCGTTTGCATTCGGCGAGCAGTCGAGTTTGGCCATCTGTTCGCGAAGTTTGTTCAGCGTCGCTTGATCCGCACCGGCAGGTGCCTGTCGAAGAGCGCGCTGCTCCTCAATCGCAGCCGTCTGCTCTTCGGGCGTCATGTCCGCGGCTTGCTTGGCCTTCGGGTCTGGTTTCTGCGGCTGGGCCATGCCCTGTTCCACGACCGGGCGAATGTAGAGACGCGCCGTCTGGCCAAGAGCGCGTGCCTGGTTCCCGTCATCACCCGGAACGGTAATGACGATCGTCGAACCATTGACCACGACTTCCGAGCCACCAACGCCCAAGCCGTTGACGCGCTGATCGATGATCTGGCGCGCTTGGTCGAGTGCTTCCGCCGACGGTGCCTTGCCATCATCGGTACGTGCAGTCAGCACGACCCGGGTACCACCCTGCAGGTCGATGCCGAGCTTGGGCGTCGGGCTACCGCCGCCGGTGAAAAACACCAGTGCCCAGATAATGCCGAGCAGGACGAAAAAGGCGGTCAGGGGCTTCCACGGCGGCATTTCCGGCCGCAGCTTTTCGCCCCCGCCGCGAGATTTGGGGTTGGTCACGTGAGTGGTCTACTTCTCTTCGTTCTGCTCGTTGTCTGAGGGACGATCGATCGACGAGAAATCGTCGGCCGAGTCATTCTCGGTGATTTCTTCCTCGGGTGAGACGGTTTCCCGAATCGCGAGACGATTCCACTCGGTCACGACACCGGGAGAGATCTCCAGGAGCACTGATTCATTGTTGACCAGGCCTTCTTCATCGACGCCGGGGTCGACGACGGTTGCGAACAGCCCCGAGTGCAACTGCACCCGCGCACCCTTGGCGAGCGAGTTCTGCATCTCGGCTTGGGCAGCAGCCCGCTTTTTCTGGTTACGAATGCTGAAGAACATGAAACCGGCCATCAAGGCCAGCATCAACGGAAGAATTAAATTGCCCATGGGAACAGTGTGCCAGGCTCCGTCCGGTTGCTCGTCGCACAGGTGCCTACCGTGTCACAATTCGGCCACTGAAAAGCCGTCCGACCTGTCGTTACGCGCTACTGGAGAATCAGTCGAAAAGGGTATCTGGGTTGCCTTCACGTGCGCGGACACCGTGAACTTGATTGATCGCGCCTTCCGGAGCGGCGAGACCCAGATGCTCCCACGCGGCGGCGGTAGCCACCCGTCCGCGCGGCGTCCGGGCGATCATGCCGGCGCGCACCAGGAACGGCTCGCAGACTTCTTCGACAGTCGCCGGTTCCTCGCCAACGGCAACAGCGAGCGTCGAAACACCCACCGGTCCCCCACCGAATCCGCGGACAAGTGCCGAAAGAACCGCTCGGTCGAGACGGTCAAGCCCTAGTTCGTCAACGTCGTAGACGGCTAACGCTGCCCTCGCGGCCACCAGGTCGACGCGGCCATCTCCGCGGACCTCGGCGTAGTCGCGCACGCGACGGAGCAGTCGATTGGCAATACGCGGGGTACCGCGGGATCGGCCAGCAACTTCGGCGGCGGCGTCGGCGTCGATCTCGATTCCCAGAATCGCCGCGGAACGGGTGATGACCAAAACCAACTCTTCGGGTTCGTAAAACTCCATGTGCGCGGTGAAGCCGAAGCGATCGCGCAACGGGCCGGTCAGCGCGCCCGAGCGAGTAGTCGCACCGACCAAGGTGAAAGGTGCCAATTCGAGCGGGATCGACGTGGCACCGGGCCCTTTACCAACCACGACGTCGACGCGGAAGTCTTCCATCGCCAGATAGAGCATCTCTTCCGCCGGTCTGGCAATGCGGTGGATCTCGTCGATGAACAGCACATCACCTTCGACGAGGTTCGAGAGCATCGCTGCGAGGTCACCGGCCCGCTCCAGCGCTGGCCCCGACGTGATCCGCAGCGCCGCCCCCATCTCGCTGGCGATAATCATCGCCAGCGAGGTCTTACCAAGCCCGGGCGGACCGGACAGCAGGATGTGGTCGGGGGTACGTCCACGACCGCGCGCCGCATGAAGCACCAACTCAAGTTGCTCACGGACCCGCGGCTGCCCAATGAAGTCGTGCAGACTGCCGGGACGCAGGCTTGCATCGAGGTCGCCTTCGATTGCAGTCGCACTCAGAAAGTCGGGTTCATCCCCGAACTCCCCTGCGCCGAACTCTTCTGCGCCGAACTCTCCTGGGCCAAGCTCGTCGGTCATCGACGGGGCCCGAGGGTCGCCAAGGTGGCACGGAGCAGCACCGAAGAGTCGGCGTCAGGATGCTCGCTACTCACTGCAGCGACGGCTTTTTGTGCGGCCTGTTCGGTAAACCCAAGTCCCACAAGCGCTTCGGTGACTTGGGTGGCGACCGTTGCCGGACCAGATCCGCCAGCAGTCGGGACTCCCGCAGCCGCAGCGCCGGGTACCGCCGCCACTTTGTCACGGAGTTCGACGACGAGGCGTTCGGCGACCCGCTTGCCGATTCCGGGAACTGCGGTGAGCGCTTTCGCGTCGGAGTCGGCGAGCGCGCGGACCAGACTGTCGGGTTCCAAAACGGCCAGCGTCGCCATCGCGAGTCGCGGCCCAACACCGGTCACCGTCTGCAGCAGTCCGAAAAGGTCGCGTGCCTGCGGGTCGGTGAACCCATACAGGGTCATTGAGTCTTCGCGGACCATCATCGCCGTGAGCAGGCGCACCGACGAACCTCGAGTCAACGCGCCGAGGGTCGGCGGGGTGGCAAGAACCTTGTAGCCGACACCAGCGCACTCCACCACCGCGTGGTCGAGGGCGATATCGATAACTTCTCCGGAGACCGACGCAATCAAGGCGCAGCCTTTCCGCCCAGCACAACGCGGGCCTCTACTTGAGCAGCTTTCAGCCGGGCGCGGTGGCGTTCTTGCGCCTCGCGCGCCGCCAGGGCAGCCGCTTCCATCCGATCGTTGATTGGTCCGCGCCAGCAATGACAGATCGCGAGGGCGAGGGCATCGGCGGCGTCAGCCGGTTTCGGCGGCGTTTGCATCCCGAGGATGCGGGTCACCATCGCGGTAACCTGCGCCTTGTCTGCTCGACCCGACCCGGTAACCGCTGCTTTCACCTCGCTTGGCGTGTGAAAGCGCACGGGAATATTGCGCTGTGCGGCGGCGAGCGCAATAACGCCCGCCGCCTGCGCGGTCCCCATCGCTGTACTGACCTGACGCTGAGCAAAGACACGCTCAATCGCCACCACTTCGGGCGAGTGGGTTTCGATCCAATGAACTGAAGCCACGTGAATGGCCAACAGCCGTTCGGCGAGGTCTTGATCGGCCGGCGTACGCACTACGTCGACGTCAAGGGCGGTGACCTTTCGGCCCTGCCCCGACTCGACGAGTGCGATACCGCACCGGGTGAGGCCGGGGTCGACGCCCATCACTCGCACGTGAACCCCACCTCCCGATCAAGCCAATGCTTACGAACGCTTGTTCGAGACTCTATCAGTCCTCATCGAGTTCGGCGAGGACCTCGTCGCTGATGTCGACGTTGCTGTAGACGTTCTGCACATCGTCAGAATCTTCCAACGCATCGATCAACTTCATGACCTTGCGGGCACCCTCGGCATCAACCGGGACGGCAAGCGAGGCACGGAAATCCGGTTCGGCGGAATCGTAGTCGATACCGGCCTCCTGCAGGGCGGTACGCACTGCGATCAGGTCGCTCGGGTCGCTGACCACCTCGAAGCTCTCGCCAAGATCCGTGACTTCTTCGGCGCCCGCGTCGAGGACCGCCATCAAAATGTCGTCCTCGGTCTGGCCCGCCTTCTCCAAACTCACGACACCCTTGCGGGTGAACAGGTACGACACCGACCCTGGATCGGCCATGTTGCCGCCATTGCGAGTCATCGCCACGCGTACCTCAGTTGCCGCGCGGTTGCGATTGTCGGTAAGGCACTCAATGAGGATCGCCACACCGTTGGGGCCGTAGCCCTCGTAGGTGATGTTCTGCCAGTCGGCGCCGCCGCCCTCTTCGCCACCGCCGCGCTTGCGGGCGCGCTCGATGTTGTCGTTGGGGACAGACGACTTCTTGGCCTTCTGGATCGCGTCAAACAGCGTCGGATTGCCAGCCGGATCACCACCACCCGTGCGGGCAGCCACCTCGATGTTCTTGATCAGCTTGGCGAACATCTTGCCGCGCTTGGCATCGATGACCGCCTTCTTGTGCTTGGTGGTGGCCCATTTGGAGTGGCCGCTCATTGTGGTGTTCCCTTCCTTAAGAAACTCTCCCGCGCCCAGTAGGTGCCGAGCGGGGCACTTCGTCTAGAACTTTGGGGTTGCCAGAGGCGCAATGTTACGCCGTCGCAACCATATCGATGAAGAACTGGTGTACCCGCAAGTCTCCGGTGACTTCCGGGTGGAACGACGTAGCGAGGACGTTTTCCTGACGCACCGCGACCACGCGGCCGGTAGCCGGTCCACTCTCGACCGTAGCCAAGACTTCCACTCCGGGGCCGGTTTCCTCGACCCAGGGTGCACGGATAAACACCGCGTGCATCGGCTCGGCACCGTCATCGTCGGTGATTCCGGCAAACTGCAGATTGGTTTCGAAAGACTCGGTCTGCCGACCAAAAGCATTGCGTCGCACCGTGATATCAAGCGCATCGAGGTGCCGAGCGTCGGCCCGGGTATCGAGAATCTTGGACGCCAGGAGAATCATTCCGGCGCACGACCCGTACGCCGGAAGTCCGGCGCGCAACCGGCTGACCAGGGGGTCGTAGAGGTCGAAGACTCCGAGCAATCTGCTCATCGCCGTCGATTCACCACCGGGAATTACAATGCCGTCGACAACCTCGAGCTCGGCGGGGCGGCGCACCGGAATCGCCTGTACGCCGGAGCTTTCCAAAGCACCAAGATGCTCGCGAACATCACCCTGGAGGGCGAGCACGCCGATCGTTAGCGTCACCGGCGCTCGCCATCACTGCTGTCGGGCCGGATAATCGACGCCGCTGATGCCGGAACCCCGCTGCGCGTCAGCCCCTCCTGCGTGACCGCCGCGACCATGCGGCCAGCGCGGTCGAAGATTCGTCCCTGTGTCAGGGCTCGGCCACTCCCGGCGGACGGTGAGGTCTGGTCATACAGGAGCCAGTCGTCGGCCCGGAAGGGACGCAAAAACCACATGGCGTGGTCGAGCGAAGCATTCTGGGTGTGCTCATCGGGATGCACGACCGCCGACGAGCCCAACAGCGTCATGTCGCTCATGTAAGCGAGCGTGCAGACATGCAGGAGATGGTTATCGGGCAGGGCATCGCGGTACCTGAACCAAACTCGCTGCTGCGATGCGAACCCCTTCATCTTCGGGGTATCGGCCTGATCGACGATCCGGATGTCGAAGTTGGCCCATTCGGCAAACAGCATCTTCTGGTTATCGGTAGCAAACTCGCTGCGGTCCCCCACCGTGTCCGGATCCGGTGCTGGGGGCATTTGGTCTTGATGCTCGATGCCTTCGTCGCCGGTCACATGGAAGGACGCCGACATCGAGAAGATCGCCACGCCGTCTTGCACACCGGTGACACGTCGGGTCACAAACGACCGCCCATCACGAATGCGGTCCACCAGATAGATCGCCGGCTGATCAGGGTTTCCAGCACGCAGGAAGTAGCCGTGGAGCGAATGAACTTCGAACCTTGGGTCGACGGTCTCGGTTGCCGCAACCAGCGCCTGACCGGCGACTTGGCCGCCGAACGTTCGGCGCAGGTGACTCGGGAACGCACCACCTCGATAGATATCACTATCGATCCGTTCTACCGCGAGGATCTCTTCAATACCGGCCACGACAGCCAGTATCTCACCAGCATCTTGGATCGAGCCTGGAGGGCTGGCGTTGAGTACCAGAGACTGAACCGAACCCGGCGGTAGGGTCGGATGCATGAGTTCCTCGAGCATTTCCCAAGGCCAGCTTCTAGCCGGACACCTTCAGGACGTTTTGGACGGGCGATGGGCACCGACGCGTGCCGTTGTTCGCGACTACATCCAGTCGGAAGGCTTAGTCCCCCAGTCGGGACTCTCCCTCGACGACTACCGCGCCCGCGTACTGAAGCAGATGACCCAGATGGTGCCGCTCGGGTTTCCGGCATCCGGTTTTCGTACCGAGCACGGCGGTACCGGCGACGTCGGAGGCGCTGTCACCGCGATCGAAACGCTCGGTTATGGCGATCTGTCGCTAATGGTGAAGGCGGGGGTCCAGTGGGGCCTCTTCGGCGGCGCGATCGAAAATCTCGGCACCAAACACCACCACGATAAGTACGTTCGCGGGCTCATTGATCTCGATATTCTCGGCTGCTTCGCGATGACTGAGACTGGCCATGGCTCGAACGTCCAATCGTTGGAGACGACGGCGACCTACCTGCCGGAATCTGGCGAGTTCGAGATCCATTCGCCAACACCGAGCGCGCGCAAGGACTACATCGGTGGTGCCGCCCAGCATGCCCGGTACGCAGCGGTCTTTGCACAACTCATCACCGGCGGACCGGACGAGGAAGCGATCAGTCGCGGCGTTCACTGCTTTGTGGTCCCGCTCCGCGATGCCAATGGCGACGACCTGCCGGGTATCACTACTTCCGATTGCGGCTACAAGGGCGGCTTACCGGGCGTCGACAACGGTCGGATCATGTTCGACCATGTGCGCATCCCTCGTGAAGACCTCCTCAACCGTTACGCCGACGTGGCCGCCGACGGCACCTATTCGAGCAGCATCGAATCGGACAACCGGCGCTTCTTCACGATGCTCGGCACCTTGATCCGCGGCCGGGTGACGGTCGGCGCGTCTGCCGGTGCTGCGGGACGGTTCGGACTTGCACTGGCGGTGCGCTACGCCTTGGAACGCCGCCAATTCGATGCGCCAGGAGGCAATGATGAACTCCTGCTCATGGATTACCGCACGCATCAGCGCCGATTGCTTCCGCTGGTGGCGCGGGCCTATGCCTTCGCGATCGCCCAGAACGAGGTGACCGCCGAGCTGCACGATCTACAGTCGGCGGCACCCGACGATGTCGATCCCGACGCAGTCCGAAGCTTGGAGGCGAAGGCCGCTGCTATTAAAGCGGGCCACACAGCTCTGGCACAACGCGCCATATCCGAGGCCCGCGAGGCCTGCGGCGGGGCTGGCTACATGTCGGAGAACCTGCTCCCGCTGCTCCGCGGCGACATTGACGTGTTCACCACGTTTGAGGGCGACAACCTGGTCCTAACGCAATTGGTCGCCAAACAGCAGTTGACGTCGTACGCCGACGATGTGCAAGGACTCGACGCCGTCGGGTGGGTGAAGTTTGTTGCATCAATGGCGAAGAATGTTGCGCTGGAGAAGACGGCAGCTCGCCAGGTGGTTCAGACCCTGATGGATGATTCCGATGAGGACCCGGAGAATAGTTCGCTCACCCACCCCGGTACCCAATTGCGGTTGCTCCGCAACCGAGAGGAGCACCTGACGCGCACCGCGGCCAATCGGTTGCGGAACGCGCGGTCGGACGACGAACAGGAGGCCCTTGAGGCCTTCACCGCCACCCAGGATCACCTGATCAAGGTCGGCGATGCGTACATCGAGCGCATCGTTTTGGAGAGTTTCGTCGATGCCATCGGCCGAGTTACCGAACCGGAGGCGAGGAAGGTACTCAAGCAGGTCCGCAACCTATTTGTGTATTCGTTGCTCGAGGAGGACCTCGGCTGGTTCCTAATGCACCGGCACGTCAGTGTGGAGCGCGCCAAGGCCATTCGTCGCGGGGTCAACGACTTGTGCGGTGACCTTCGCCCGTCGGCCCGGGCCCTCGTTGACGCCTTCGGCGTACCGGACGTGTGCCTCGATGTCCCGATGATTCGGCACGGCTAGGCACGCGGCACGGCTAGGCACGCGGCACGGTTAGGTACCGCGAGTTCACCATCGTCGGAAATCAAAAAGTCCCCCACCGCCGCTTGCGGCTGCGGGGGACTTTTTGCGGTGTCGGCCTGTCTGGTACTGCCGCACCATCACAGGTCGTCGATGTCGACGATGTCGTCCTGGATGGCTCGCGCCACGAGCGCGGCCTTCGTCGATGCCGGGCGGCCGAGGTCGGCGTACTTGGCGCGGATGCGCGTGAGGTGGGTATTCACAGTTCCGAGGGAAATAAACAGGGCTTCTGCGACCGCAGGCTTTGAGTCGAGCATCAGCCAGGTGCGGAGGACCTCAACTTCGCGGTCGGTCAGTGCCGGCGTCGGCAGTTTCGGTGTGGGCTGTTCGATGGCCACCGCCGGAACGGGGGCCGCATACAGCGGCTGTCCGGGAAGCGGCATCACGCGGGCACTAAGCCGGGCCAGAGCTTCGCGGCGGCGCCGCTCAGCGGCCGTTGTGGCACCAGCGCGGGTGGTGGCGGGGCTGGCCGATCCGGCAAGGCCGGTGTAGCGCGAGCGGGTGTCGATAGCGGTGACGGTCATCAGTGTTCCTTCCGTGGAGCGGAACGCTGGAGGTTGTTCCGCTGCTGTTGAAGAGAACGCTATGAGGTGGAACCAGTTCCGTCGATGGGCAGAACTACCCATGCCATCATCACTGGTCAGAGGGTTGATTGCGCTGTCGCTCCGCATCGAGGAGCGGTAAGTCCTCACGGCTGATCACTCGAGTCGACAGCGCATACTCCACTAACCGGAGTCGGCGGTTGGTCGCCAATTTGCCACCGCCGGCACGCATGCCGCTAACGCCGATCAGGTCGAGTTTGTCGCAGACGTTGTCGAGCTTGCGGTTGAACTTCGTCAACGACCACCCCAGCCGCTGCGCGGCCTGAGCCGAACTCGGGAGAGCACTGGCGCCCGTCCCGTCGCGCCGCAGGATCGCTTCGGCCAGGACAAGGATCGCCAACCGCTGGCTTTCGGTGAAGTTCGGTACACCGCGGGTAGTGCTGCCACCGACCAAGTTCTCGACTGTCGGCGGAGAGACATCGGGCGAACCTGTCTGTACTTGAATCTCGTACGTTGTGGGTCCGGCGGTGAACACGATGCTGGTCCGCCCGAAGACGAGCGGCATCCGCGCGCCCGGCCCAAGCGTGCCGGTGAATCCCAGATCGGCCGACGTCACGGTCGCCGACAGGTGGGTGCCCAGGTTCGTGAGCCACCACATGCCATTTTCGTCGTGCATAACCAGGAACCGGCGATGCAGAAACGGGTTGTCGTCGACCGTGAGGTTGGCCTCACGGCCAATGTAGAACGGGCGACCCGCAATCACCGGGATCCGTTCGCCGCAATACTCGACGAACGTCGTGGTGGACGCGGGAGGCACGATCACTCCTCTGAAGACCCGACCTCAGCCGAGGAATCCTTCTCGGTCACCGAAAGCACCGTGACGGTCACATTGTCGTGCGCACCCGATTCCAGGGCAGCCTGCACGAGAGCCTCCGCGGCCACCTCATTGTTCGGGGCAGCTTCCAAGATGACAGCGATCTCGTCGTCGTTGAGTTCCCCGTCGAGACCGTCGGAGCACAGGAGCAGCACGTCGCCCGGGGTGGCGGGGAAACCGAAGTAGTCGGCCACAGGTGCGGTCATACCTGCACCCAGTGCCCGGGTAATGACGTTGCGACGCGGATCGACGCGTGCCTGAGCTGGCGTCAAATAGCCAGCTGCGACCATTTCTTGAACCTGCGAATGGTCAACGCTCACCTGGGTGAGCTCGCCAGCGGAGTACAGGTACGTGCGAGAATCGCCGATATTGAACGCGACCCACTTCGGTTCGCCGTCCACGGCCGCAAGCACCACACCGGTGGCAGTGGTGCCGGCACGACGGCCGGTTTCGCTGCCGAGTTCTCCGATGCGGTCCTGAGCCTTCTCCAGGAGAGCACCGATGTCGCGACGCGTGTCGTCGAAACTCTCGCCGACTGGTGCCTGCGCCAACGTCAGGAGAGCTGCCTCGCTGGCAAGTTCGCCGCTATCGTGGCCACCCATTCCGTCCGCGACCACATAGCGCCCGGGCAGTGCCATCGCAGCATCTTCGTTGGCTTCACGCACTCGACCGACGTGACACACGACCGCCCAATCGACGACGAGCCCCCCGACCTCATCGCGGCCGGTGAGCGACTCATCGCGCAGAATCCTAGATTCTTCCATCGTGCTCTCCCCTGCGGAACAACGTTGTACCAATCACCAACCGCGCTCGGCGAGCCGGTGCGGCTGCGGAATGTCATCGACATTGATGCCGACCATAGCTTCACCCAAACCGCGCGAAATGTTCGCGAGTTGGTCGGGATCGTCGAAGAATGTCGTAGCTTTGACGACCGCTGCGGCACGCTCGGCCGGGTTGCCGGACTTGAAGATGCCCGAGCCGACAAACACACCCTCGGCACCGAGTTGCATCATCATCGCGGCATCGGCCGGGGTGGCAATGCCGCCAGCGGTGAACAGCGTGACCGGCAGCTTTCCGGCTTCGGCAACCTCGACGACAAGGTCGTAAGGAGCCTGCAGTTCCTTTGCCGCGACGTACAGTTCGTCCTTTGGCAGCGACGACAGACGACGCAACTGCTGGCGGATCTGGCGCATGTGGGTGGTGGCGTTCGAGACGTCACCGGTTCCGGCTTCACCCTTGGAACGGATCATCGCCGCGCCCTCATTAATGCGACGGAGCGCCTCACCGAGGTTGGTGGCACCACAGACGAACGGCACGGTAAAGCCGAATTTGTCGATGTGGTTTTCGTAGTCGGCCGGGGTGAGAACCTCGGACTCGTCGATGTAGTCGACGCCGAGGCTCTGCAAAATCTGAGCTTCGACGAAGTGACCGATGCGCGCCTTGGCCATCACCGGGATAGAGACTGCTTCAATGATGCCGTCGATCATGTCGGGGTCGCTCATCCGTGAGACGCCACCCTGGGCACGGATGTCCGCGGGCACACGCTCGAGAGCCATCACCGCCACCGCACCGGCATCTTCGGCAATCTTTGCCTGCTCCGGAGTCACCACGTCCATGATGACGCCGCCCTTGAGCATTTCCGCCATGCCTCGCTTGACGCGGGCAGTACCGGTCGCCGTTGCGTTCTGAGCCTCAGTGGACACTGATTGATCTCCCTGTTCAGTGGTGTCGAATATCCCGTTAAGTAAACCCGATCGGGTCTGATCGGACCAATGGTGGGTCAGCTGTCTGTATGATTCGCCACCTTTGTCTGTCAGGCACGTCCGATTTGCAGGGTTTAGCTTCCGCCCCTGACCCGTTCAGTAATCTCGAAATAGTCCGGCAGTTTCGAGTGACCGCCCAGGTGAAGCCAGCGAACCATACGTCGCCCGGCAAGCGTACGGGCATCGCGAACAGCGTCGTTGTAGAAGCGTCGAGCCATAGTCACCCGAGTTTGGGCATCGGCCAGCTCCGCAACCAACGCCGGTTCTCGATTGACCGTCGACATGCTCGCCAACGCCACCGAAAGTCGATTTTCAGCGTCTTCACGCTGGCCACGCGGTGCGCTTTCCGCAATGGTGGCGGCATCGGCCAATTCGCTCGATGCGGGACTGTCGGCATTGATCGCGGCGATCGTGCGGGCAACCACCGCACGCCGTTCGAGCGCGGCGATGAGTGACTCGTAGGCGAGATCAACCCGGACGTTGAGCCGATCGAGTCGGGTCGCTCGGGTCGCGGCCAGCACCGCCAACCACACCAGCGCGCCAAGAGCCGCGATCACAGCAATGGTCTCGACCAGGATGACGGTACTGCTCATGTCGAGGGCCCCCTTCCAGTGGCTGAGACCACCAAATCGACAGTTCGTGATGATGTGGAGAGGCCGGACGGCCTAGTCGGACACAACAACCGGACCCGCTCCGAGAGTCACCGTGTCGTACACCCGTTGAATCTCGTCGGCCACATGACTCCAGTCGTAGCCTTCCGCGCGTATCCGGCCGCGGGCAATGAGCTCTTGCCGTTTGCCCTCATCGCCGAGCAGGTCGATGACGGCCTCAGCCAATTCGACCGGCGACCCGGTCTCAACCAACCGGCCCGCCCGGCCCGAATCGAGAACTCGGTGGAAGGCCACCAGGTCACTAGCAACGACTGCGGCACCGGCGGCCATCGCTTCCACCAGAACGATTCCGAAGCTTTCACCACCGAGGTTCGGGGCCACGTATACATCGGAACTGGCCAGGGCTCGAGCCTTGGTTTCGTCATCAACCATGCCCAGGAACCGCAGATGTCCAGCGAGATCGCGTGCCCTACGACGCAGCGCCTTCTCGTCGCCGCCGCCGACCACCAGGATCGTGACGTCGGGAAACGCTTCGACGATATGCGGGAGCGCTCGCATCAGGATGTCGACACCCTTGCGCGGTTCGTCGTATCGGCCGAGGAACATCACGGTGCGACCAGGCAGTGGGAACCCGTCCAGTGGCGTTGCATCGGCGAATGAGCGGTAGTCGATGCCATTGGGGATTTCGACAGCGTCGTTCCCGATGGACTCCATCTGCCAGCGGCGGGCGAGTTCGGAAACCGCAATCTTTCCGGAAATTCGCTCCCGGTATTGGCGGAGCACCGAATCGAAGACCGTCAGCCACATCGACTTGGTGGTTGCCGTGTGAAAGGTCGTGACGATCGGCCCCGACGCCACCATCAGTGACATCATCGACAAACTCGGCGCATTCGGCTCGTGCACGTGCAGCACATCGAAAGAATTAACATCGATCCACCGACGAAGTCGGTGATATGCCTTGGGCGAGAAGGCAACCCGGGACACCGAACCGTTGTAGGGAATACCGAGAGCTGGCCCGGCGGAGTCAAAATAGTCGGGCATCTCGATGTCCGGGCCCGCGGGTGCCAGCACCCGCACCTCGTGCCCCCGCTTAATAAACACTTCCGCGAGTTCGATGACATGCGCTTGAACGCCGCCCGGAACGTCGAACGAATAAGGACAGATCATCCCGATCTTCATGCCGGGTCCGCTTCTCCCGCACGGGGTTCGGCTAGTCGGTCACGACGTTCCTGCGACCAATCGCTCTCCCAGAGCGGCTGCAGCATGTGCCAGTCGGCAGGTGCCTTGGCGATATTTTCCGCAAAGGAATCGGCCAGCAGCTGGGTCGCGGCTTCAACGCCGCCCGAGGTATCGATGAGGGTGCCGCAACGCAACAGCGAGGTCTTCTCCCCGGTGTAACTGTGGTGGGCGGCCAGCAGCGGCGAGCCGGTCTGGATCGCCAACTTTGCCGGGCCCGCCGGGAACCGGGTCCGTTCCCCGAAAAGCGTGACCGGAACCCCGTTGTGCGAAAGGTCTCGGTCTGCCATCAAGCAGATCGTTCCGCCGGCCCGGAGTCGGTCGGCGAGCAGTGCCATCGGCGGTTGCTCTCCGCCGGTCAGGGGAAACACCTCGAACCCCAAAGATTCGCGGTACTCGACGAACTGGTTGAACAGCGATTCTGGCTTCAACCGTTCGGCGACGGTCGAAAACTGACCGTATTGCGAAGCCAGCCACACGCCGCAAGTGTCCCAGTTGCCCGAGTGCGGCAGGGCTATCACCAGGCCCTGGTCCGACGTCGATAGGTCGTCAATCATCTGCCGGTCGTGATCGGAGATTTCGAGACTTGCCACGATCTCGGCGACGTTGGTCGTCGGTAGGCGGAACGCCTCGCGCCAATACCGCGCGTACGACCGCATGGCCTCCTCAAGGAGTTCCGTGGGGACCTCTTCGGGAGTGGTACCGATAACTCGCGAGAGGTTTCTGCGGAGTTGCTCCGGTCCCCCACCTCGCCTTCCAGCGATCGTCCCGACGGCGTCGAATACTCCGCGCGCTAGGGCCTCCGGCGCAAATCGCACGGCCGCCCAACCGGTCCGATAGCCCAGGTCTGCAGCCAAATCTGTGAGGTTCCCGAGCATGATTAACCCTCGCCACCGACGTTGCTTGAGGCATCGCCGTCGGAGTCGGTTCCCGCGTCTTCGTCGTCGGGCTTGGCCATCGGAATCAGATCGCGAGCACCGGGCGAGCAGTAGATAGACCACATGCGCTGACCGACGGTGATCAACGACAACACCGCCAGAGCCCACATGGCGATGTGGATGGCCCACGTCCAGTGCAGACCTGGGAAGTCCGTTAGCCCGGCACCCACCAGCACGATGATCAACCGATCTGGACGTTCGATGAGGCCACCGTCGCCGTACAGGCCTGCGGCTTCCGCGCGCGCCTTTGCGTACGAGATCACCTGCGAAGTCACCAAGCAGATCAGGGTCGCAATCAGCAGCAACTCATGCGGTTTGGTGATCGCTGCCCACCAGGCGAGAGCACCGAAAATCGCGCCGTCAGCGATGCGGTCGCACGTCGCGTCGAGCACCGATCCAAACCGGGTGCCGCCGCCGCGAGCGCGAGCCATCGCCCCGTCGAGCATGTCGAACATTACGAAAGCCCAAGTCACCAGGGCGCCCGCAAACAGGTAGCCCTGGGAGAACAAGGCAATCGATCCGGCAACGGTAATCACCGTGCCCACGATCGTCATGCCGTCCGGTGTCAACCCGGTGCGATTGAGCGCGCGACCGATCGGCAACGTCACCTTCGAAACCGATGCGCGTCCAAGGATGCTGAGCATTTACGTCCTCACTGAAGTTCGTTCCACGCCTGCGCCAACAGACTGCGAGTCCGTTGGAGCAACTGCGGAAGCACCTTCGTGTCGCCCACGACGGTGATGAAGTTCGAGTCTCCGGTCCACCTCGGGACCACGTGCTGGTGCAGGTGCTCCGAGAGCGAACCGCCCGCGGCCGCACCCAAATTCAACCCGACGTTGAACGCATGCGGGTTCGAGACCGATTTGATAGCGCGGATCAGCCGCTGCGTAAACGCCATCAGCTCGGCGCTCTCGTTGTCGGTCAAGTCCTCCAGGTCTGGCACCTGTCGGTATGGGACAACCATGGTGTGGCCCGGATTGTACGGGTACAAGTTGAGGACCGCGTACACCGTCTCGCCGCGGGCAATAATGAGCCCGTCCTCGTCCGTCATCCGGGGGATATCGAGAAACGGATGCCCGGTGAGTTCACTACCGTCCGCCGCATGCTTCGGGGCCGCGGCGTCAGTGATGTAGCTCATCCGGTGCGGCGTCCACAGCCGCTGCAAATGATCCGGATCAGTCATCGGCGCTTCCTGGCGGCGTCGAGATAGGCGCTCATCGTCTCGGCGGTCGGCGAATCGTTGCGACGCGACTCCTCCCACTCGTCGATAGCGTTCACCGCATCGTCGACGGGAACGCCATTGAGTTGCGTGCCATCGCGGAAACGGAAACTGACGGCGTCCGCCTCGACGTCGCGTTCACCAGCGAGCAGCATGAACGGAACCTTTGCGGTGGTGTGGTTGCGAATCTTCTTCTGCATGCGGTCGTCGGAAAAATCGACCTCGGCGCGCACACGACGGCCCTTGAGTCGCTTGATAACACCATCGAGATGCTCAACAAAAGCCTCGGCAACCGGGATACCAACCACCTGAACCGGTGACAGCCACACTGGGAAAGCTCCCGCATAATGCTCAGTCAGGACACCGAAGAACCGTTCGATGGAGCCGAAGAGGGCGCGGTGAATCATTACCGGGCGCTTCTTGGTGCCGTCGCTGGCCGTGTACTCGAGGTTGAAGCGTTCGGGCAGGTTGAAATCGAGTTGGATCGTCGACATCTGCCAGGTGCGGCCCAGCGCATCCTTGACCTGCACCGAAATCTTGGGTCCGTAGAACGCGGCACCCTCGGGGTCCGGAACCAATTCCAGTCCGGAAGCCTCGCCGACCTTGCGCAAAGTCTCGGTGGCCTCTTCCCACACGTCATCCGACCCGACGTATTTGACCGGATCCTTGGTCGAAAGTTCCAGGTAGAAGTCGTCGAGACCGTAGTCCTTGAGCAACTGCAGCACAAAGTTCAAGGTGGTGGTCAGTTCCTCAACCACCTGCTCCTGCGTGCAGTAGATGTGAGCATCGTCTTGGGTGAAGCCGCGGGCACGAGTCAAACCGTGGACCACACCCGACTTCTCGTACCGGTACACCGAACCGAACTCGAACAACCGCAGCGGCAGCTCACGGTACGACCGTCCCCTGGTGCCGTAAATCAGGTTGTGCATCGGGCAGTTCATCGGCTTGACGTAGTAGTCCTGGCCGGGCTTGCGGACAGTTCCGTCCTCGTTGTACTCCGCATCGAGGTGCATGGGAGGGAACATGCCCTCCGAGTACCAGTCGAGGTGACCGGAAACCTCAAACAGGTTCGCCTTCGTCACATGCGGGGTGTTGACGAACTCGTAGCCGCCTGCAGCGTGCTGCTCGCGGGAGTAGTCCTCCATCTCCTTGCGGATGATGCCGCCCTTGGGGTGGAACACCGGAAGACCGGAACCGAGCTCATCGGGAAAGCTAAACAGGTCCATTTCCGACCCCAGGCGACGGTGGTCGCGCTTCTCAGCTTCGGCGAGGCGGTCGAGGTAGGCGTCCATCGCTTCGGTCGATTCCCACGCGGTGCCGTACACGCGCTGCAGATCGGCGAGCGACTGGTCGCCACGCCAGTACGCGGCAGAACTACGCGTCAGGGTGAAGGCCGAAATGTACTTGGTGGTCGGGACGTGCGGTCCGCGGCAAAGATCGCCCCAGATCTTTTCGCCGGTCCGCGGATTTAGGTTGTCGTAGGCGGTCAGTTCCGCGCCACCGACCTCCATGATCTCGGCGTCATCGGCGGCGCCCTTGTCGTCGATCAGCTCCAGCTTGAACGGCTCATTGGCCAATTCTTCGCGGGCCGCTTCCTTCGACTCGTACACGCGGCGTGAGAACTTCTGACCCGACTTGATGATCTTCTTCATTTGCTTCTCGAGGGCCTTCAGGTCCTCGGGCGTGAATGGATCGTCAACCTGGAAGTCGTAGTAGAAGCCGTCGACGACGGGCGGGCCAATGCCCAGATGCGCCTTGGGGTTCAGGTCCTGGACAGCCTGGGCGAGGACGTGCGCGCAGGAGTGGCGGATCACGCTGCGGCCATCCTCGGAATCCGCAGGCACCGGGGTCACGTCGGTATCGACCTCGGGAGCCCACGACAGGTCGCGGAGCATTCCGTCGGCATCGCGGACCACGACAATCGCCTGCGGCCCCTTATTCGGCAGCTCTACCCCGTCAGGCAGATCCGCATCCCGCATGGCGGCACCCGCGGTAGTGCCCGCAGTAACCCGGACGGTCTCGGGTAGGCGGACTCTTTCAGCGGATGCGACATTGTCGGACACGGTCGTTGTTCCTCTATTCGGTATCGACGGGGGTGCGTTTTGCTGTCGTCGTGTCTGAATCAGGCACGGCTGCGTTAAATCGTATCGCGCGACGACCGTCGCACATCCACAGAGTTACCGCGATCGTCAGCAGCAGGAGGAGCACGTAGGCCCCACTGCCCGCCAAACGGAAGGGCAATTCCCAACCCGGACCTTCCGGGGCACGAAACGCGCGGAACACCCCGAAGGTCAATTTCAGGATCTCGTTCCCGTTGTGGTCGTAGCGGACCACGCTGTGCCACCAGGTGAAAGTCAGGGCAACGATCGTTGCCGGTGCCAGCCACCACAGCCAGCTAATCGGGCGTTTCATGTCTGTTCGGGTGGCACACTCGGCGAGGGCAACCAGCAGCAGCGGAACCACCCAAACCCAATGGTGTCCCCAGGAGAACGGTGACACGGCACACGAGGTCATGCCCGTGATTGACAGGGCGAGCAGTTCTCGACCGTCCCGATGTGCGGCGACCGCCGCCCACAGCCCGAGAAGCCCAACAACAAGCCCCAGTGGAATCCACAGCCAACTCGGCGTTTCACCGAACCCCATCGGCACGAAGCGCGCGAAGAAGCCATTAATCGACTGATTCGCCGGACTCTCCAATGGCCCAATCCGGCCGGTCTGCGACAGGCTGTCAGTCCAGTACTGCCACGCCTCTCCGCCGAGCACGGCCAACCCCAACAGGATGGTGACTGCGAACGTGCTGACAGCGACGATCGCCGCGCGCCACTGTTTTGTCACCACGAGGTACGCGGCGAAAAAGATCGGGGTCAGTTTGATTCCCGCGGCGATACCGATGCCGATGCCACGCAACGGGCCGCGGCGACGCAGTTGGTCGGCGATCACGATCAGCGCCAGCCACAAATTGATCTGGCCGTTCCAGACCGTCGTGTGCACGGGTTCCAACGACACAACGGCCACGCTGAAAAGGGCCACGAAGGCCATGAAGCGCGCATCAAACTTGAACCGAAGCGCGCGCAATGAGACCGAAACCAACGCTAAGAGGGCGACAACATTGCCGACGTTCCACAAAAATTGCGCCGTATTCTCGGGGATCCACGCCAACGGCACCATCAGTATGGCGGCAAACGGGGTATACGTGAACTGCCACGCCTTGTAAACCGGGAGTTCGTAGAGCGGGCGGTCGTTCCAGACTGCGGCCGCGCCACCGCGGTACACACGCGTATCAATCCCATTGTTGAACAGGCCGTATACCGAGTGTCCCATCGGGACAGCCCAGATTAACCAAGCGACTACAGCCGCGGCCGCGACCGCCGCAATCCCCACCATCGACCAGGTCACCGATCGCGTACCCGCCACACTGGAATTCACCTCGTGATGGTACGGCACCACTCCCGGAGACTGATCTTGCGACGCTCCGAAGATGCCGTCTTCGACGTCTCTGTGCCATTCGACCTTTTTCGGTCGGCATACTGGCTGTTGACCAACGATCCGTCTGCCACGATGCTTGCCTGCTCGCTTGGCAACACGAAACCCCCTTCCCGAGAGGAGCAGCAACGCGTGACACGCGCCCGGCATAGATCCGCACCGACCGCCCAGCTGGGTCGTATTGCTGCATCATCGATGCGGAATCGACGGCCGATCGTCATCGGCATTCTGCTGGCGCAGATGGTCGCGACAGCAGCCAACCTCGCAGCCCCGGCGTTCAATGCCCGCGTGATTGACAAAGGCGTCGTTGCCGACGACATCGGCTACATCGAGCGGATGGGCACGATCATGCTCGGTGTCGCCGTGTGCGGCCTGATTGCGGCGCTGCTGGCCATTGCCTTGGGGTCGGCGCTCTCGGCGGGCACCGCCGCCGATCTACGACGCCGGGTGTATACGCGCGCTGGAGAGTTTTCGACCGCAACGTTCCACGACCTCGGGACGCCAACAATGCTCACGCGCACCTCGCTCGATACGTCGGTAGTTGCACAAGCGGTGTTCCTCACTACCAGTATCGCGCTGACCGCACCGCTGGTGACCATCGGTGCGGTCGCCCTGTCACTGCAGACATCCGTGCAATTGGCACCCGTGATCGTCGTGGCCGCCATCGTCCTTGGAGTCGGCGTCGGTGCCTACGTTGTGTTCGTCACCCCGCTCGCGGCCCGCCTGCAGAAAGCTGTCGACGGCGTTAATCGCGTGCTCCGTGAACAACTCGGCGGCACTCGAATCATCCGGGCGTTCGGCCGAGAACGTACCGCTAGCGCCCGGTTCGATGAAGCGAACGGCGACCTGACGCAGCTGACCCGCCGCGTCGGAGCCCTCGGGGTGTTGCTGCTGCCGGGCGTGCTACTCGTCTCCAATGTCGCCTCTCTGGCCACCAATCTGCTGGGCGCGCACTTCATCGAATCCGGCGATCTTACGATCGGCGGCTTGACCGCTTTCACCGGATACCTACTTCAGATCGTTGTCGGCATCACCCTGTTCATTGCGTTGGCTGGCATCTTGCCCCGCGCACGCGCCAGCGCTGCCCGGCTAAGCGAAGTCATTGATCGTCCATCCGGTCTCGCCGACGACGGCACCTCCCGCGTCGACGGTCCACTCCCCCTTCGGTTTTCCAATATTGAGGTCCGGTACGCCGGCGCCGATCGTCCCGCCATTTCCGGTGTCACTCTCACCTGCCCGCCGGGCAAAGTAACCGCCATCATCGGCAGTACGTCAAGCGGAAAGTCGACGCTCGTATCGTTAGTTCCCCGCCTACTCGACCCGACATCCGGTACCGTGCTGGCCGCGTCGATCCCCGTGCCTCAATGGGACCTATCGCAGTTGCGCAGCGCTGTTAGCTTCGTCGGGCAGGGACGGTCATTGATCGCAGGCACCGTCGAATCAAACCTTCGCCTCGGAGCGCCCGACGCAGACGAGGCAGACATGTGGCGGGCGCTGGAGGCCGCGCAAATCGCTGAGACGGTCATCGGTCGCGGTGGATTGGCGGCCGAAGTCACGCAAGGGGGTGCCAACTTTCCGGGTGGCCAGCGGCAGCGCCTGGCCATTGCGCGTGCACTCCTGCGAAATCCGCGGATCCTGTGCCTGGATGCGGCGATGTCGGCGCTCGACCGGCAGACCGCCGAAGCCGTCATCGTCGGCATCCGGGATGCGCTCCCGAATGCCACCGTGATTCTTGCCGATCAACAGGTGGAGAACATTCGCACGGCCGATCAGATCGCGGTTCTCGATCGCCGGACAATCATCGACATCGGGACACACGAGACGCTGTTGTCACGCTGCGAGGTGTACCGGGAGTTCTCCGATGCCCAAGCGCCGGTGATTGCATGAAGCTCGTCCAAGCTGTCCGCATGCTTAAGCGGTTCCTCGGTTCCGATTGGCGGCTGAGCCTCGCACTGGTCCTCGCGGTGCTCTCTGCGGCAGCCACCATCGCGATCCCCTTCTTCCTGGCCCAGATCACCAACATCATTTTCAGCGGTGTGATCGGCGGCAAACTCGATTCCGCATCCGATCAGACGGATCTCGATCGGATGGCCGAGCGCATGGGAACCGTGCCGGGCGCCGCGATCGATTGGTCGCGACTGTGGATGGCCGCCGGGTACACGGTGGCGGCAATCGTGGTGTTGACGGGTGCCCGGGTTGGTAGCGGCCTGCTGGTGAATTCTGCCGTTGCGAACGCTATTCGTCGGATCCGCGAACGCGTAGAGCACAAAGTTCACCGACTGCCCGTTGAACGCCTCGAAGGTCGTCGTCGTGGCGAAGTGCTCAATGCGATGACAGTTGACGTCGACAATCTTGCGACCGTGATCGGTCCGCTGTTTGTGCAACTGCCGGTCCTGGTGCTGACGATGGTCGCCGTCGCCGTCGCCCTGCTCCTGATTTCGCCGTTCTTTGCGATGATTGCGTTCGCGACCATTCCGGTCACCGCGATCCTGGGACTGGTGGTCCTTCGCTATGCGAAGCCGCACATGGAACGCCAATGGCAGACCACCTCGGCAATCACCGCCCACGTTGAAGACGTTTATAGCGCGCGACATGATCTCCGCCTACGACGCGACCCCGCAGACAGCAAACGAGTTCGGCGAACTTAACGACCGCCTCGAACGCGCCACACGCACGAGTCAGGCGTGGAGCGGGTCACTGACCCCGGTTTTGACCTTCTGCAATGCGGTGGTCTTCGTCATCATCGCAATCCTCGGCGCATTGCGACTGCTCGACG
Source organism: Gordonia sp. 34D (assembly GCF_056682775.1). NCBI lineage: Bacteria > Bacillati > Actinomycetota > Actinomycetes > Mycobacteriales > Gordoniaceae > Gordonia > Gordonia sp. 34D. The sequence continues at coordinate 1,239,655 of NZ_CM155293.1, forward strand.
GTGCGGTGACCCTGGGCGCACTGCAGGCGATCGTCATGTACACGCAGCAGTTGTCGCAGCCGGTGTCAGAGGTGACAAGCATTCTGCCGAAGCTGCAATCCGGCTTCGTTTCGTTCGGCAGGGTCCAAACGTTCCTCGCCGATCCCGAAGAAGCCGCACCGGCCGTCGACGATCCGCTTGAATCCGCAGCGTCCGGTCGTCATCGGATACCGCCGCGCATTGTCTTCGACGACGTCTACTTCGCCTACGACGACGCCAGGCCGGTGCTGCAGGGCGTCAACTTAGAGCTGCCTGCGGGTAGAACCACCGCGCTCGTGGGAACTACGGGTTCGGGGAAGACAACTCTCACCAGCCTGTTGCAGCGATTCCTTGATCCCACGTCGGGCACCATCACGTTCGATGGCGAAGACATTGCGACCGTAAGCCGAACCCAAGCGCGTTCTCGCTTGGCTGTCGTAACGCAAGATCCTTGGGTCTTTACCGGCACCGCTGGCGAAAACGTCGCCTACGGTGCCCCCGCAGATTGCGACGAGGAGAAGGCGGACGAAGACCCGATGATCGACGTGCTTCTTGCCGGTCTCACTAATGGTCGCGATACGCGGGTGTCGGGCGACAGTGGCCTCCTCAGTGCCGGCGAGAAGCAGTTGCTGACGGTGGCACGGGCGCTCGCCGCCAACCCCGAAATTCTTATCCTCGACGAGGCAACGGGTGCTGCCGATCCTCGCACAGAGCTGATTATCAGTCGCGGTCTTGAGGCGCTCCGGGATCGCACCACCACACTGATCGTCACCCACCGCTACTCCACGCTGGCAACGGCCGACTCCATCGCCGTGCTCAAGGATGGTCGGATCGTCGAGCACGGCACGGCCAACGAACTCCTCGCCGCGGGCGGCGAGTTCGCGCGCCTCTACTCTCGCGCCGAGACCGAAGCTGTCAGCGTGTAGCGTCCGTCGTCATCTCCGACAAGCGACCGTCGCCAATGGCCCGCACCGCTCGCGGCGCGGGCCATTGGCGACAGTGATCCTTTTCTAGCGGGCCGACGGTTCTTTAGAGCGTGACTGGGCCTCGGTCACGCAAGTCGCAGCCAGGAATGGCCGTGCGATCGCGAGGAACCTCTCGGGAACCTCCAACTGCGCCATGTGGCCGACTCCCGGCAGCACCACGACGTCAGCGTGCGGGAGTGCCGCCCGCACTGCCCCGGCGTGGGAGGCGGGCAGAATACGATCCTTGGCACCCCAGACCACCGTGGTCGGAACTGGATTCGCGGCCGCCTGCGCGAGCAGCTGGCGCCGCCACTTTTCCTTCACCCCGCGCACGCTAGCGACTTCTGCAGCCACGCGCCGCGAAAACTCACCCGCATCAGTTTCCTTGGCGATCGCCATCGCATGGTCGATCCGGTATCGGGTAGCGAGTGCTGGATCGGCGAAGACTTGCTTCTGCAGCATGGCCACGGAGTTTCGGTTCGGCCTACTCGCCAGAATCTTGCCCAGCACGGGGACCGTCAATGACCGCAACAGCGGAGTGACCGAGCGTCCGAATGCCGCCGGACTAACAAGGACCAGAGAACTCACCCGATCCGGGTGCCGGACCGAGGCCGCCAACGCGATCGCACCGCCGAGCGAGTTCCCAATCCATTGAGCTGGACGCATCTCACCCAACGCATCTAAAACACCGACGGTCGCATCGGCGAGCGCATTGATGGTGATCGAATCGGGAGCCGGATCGGAGTATCCGAAACCTGGAACATCGAGTGCGATGACCCGATAGTCGGTGGCGAACTCGGCGATGACCGCCGCCCAATCTTCCAAGCTGCTGCTGATCCCATGCACCAGCACCAAAGGCGGCGCACCGCTGTCGCCAGCGAGCTTCACGCGGACCCGACGACCTTCAACGTCGATAAATTGACTGGTCATGCCGACACCACATCTTCCTCGATTGCGACCGTCAGGTTCACTGCCTTCTGCGGCTTGGCCGACTGCTTCTGTCGGGTCTGCGCTGCGGTCGGCGCGGGTGCTGAGAAGTGCAAGTCCGGATCTTCAATTGGCCCATCACTCAGGCGGGCCTTATCGACGGAGAAGTCTTGATCCATCGTCCACGATCCTTCGCGGCCCCGACGCGGGAAGGTGGCCGCCGCACGCTGCAGATAACCGGACTGCATGTCGAAGAGCGATTCAACTTCGGCTTCTGGATCGATCATCGGCGTCATCACGGTATTTCCAGTGCGATCCATATGGTCAAGCAGCCGGCAGAGGTGCTCACCGACCGGGTCCACCTTCAGCGTCCAGGTGAGGTTTGTGTAGCCGATGGTGAACGCGAAGTTTGGCACGCCGCTCAACATCATCGACTTGTAGGCGACCGTCTGCGAGATGTCGATCGGCTCACCGTCGATGCTGTACTCGATGCCCCCGAAAGCCTGCGTGTTCAGGCCGGTTGCCGTGACGACGATATCGGCGTCGAGGTGATCACCCGATTCGAGCAAGATACCGGTCTCGTCGAAGCTCGCGATTCGGTCCGTAACAATCGATGCTCTACCGCTCGAAATTGCACCGAAGAAGTCGCCGTCCGGGATGAGACACAGCCGCTCGTCCCACGGGTTGTAGGTCGGATTGAAGTGAGTATCGACGGGATAGCCCTCGGGCAGTGCGTTTGCCGTGAGCTTCCTGATCAACTTCCGCACGGCATTCGGCCACCTTTGCGCGGAATAGTAGATGGCCTGTCCCTTGAAGGTGTTGAACCGCCGCGTCAATCGGTACGCCAGCCTCTCCGGAAGGACCGCGCGGAGTCCGTTCGCGATCGGATCCTGTCGCGGCAGAGACAGCACATACGACGGCGATCTCTGCAGCATCGTCACGTGCCCGGCGTTTTCCGCCATCGCGGGCACGATCGTGACAGCCGTGGCACCGCTGCCGATGACAACAACGCGCTTGCCGACATAGTCGAGGTCTTCGGGCCATCCCTGGGGGTGAACTACCTGCCCAGCGAATGATTCGATCCCTGGAAACTCCGGGGTGTAGCCGCCGTCGTAGCTGTAGTACCCCGCAGCCGAGAAGAAGATTTGGCAGGTCACGGTTCGAGTAGTGCCGTTGTGCTCGAGTTCCACATGCCAGCGACCCTCGTCGGAGTTGAAGTCAGCAGAGTTGACTCGCTGTCCGAGATATAGATGCTTGCGCAGGCCGAGTTCGTCGACCGTTTCGTTGAGGTACATCATGATTTCTGGAGCGTCAGCGATGGCGTTCTTCGACGTCCATGGCTTGAAGCTGAACATGAAGGTGTGAAGGTCGGAGTCGGACCGAAGTCCGGGATACTTGAAGAAGTCCCATGTTCCACCGATGGAATCCCGCGCGTCGACCATCGCGAAAGTTCGACCGGGTTGTTGCGTCAGGTGGTGCGCCATCCCGATTCCAGAGATGCCCGCACCAACGATCAGCACATCAACATGATCTGGCAGCACGCGGTCAGGCGAAGTAGTTGTCATCAGGAGACCTCCTAGTTTTTGGTGATGCACAACACGTTCCCAACCTTTAGTGACAGTTAACACAGCCAGGTGGTCGAAATTGTCGACTTCTTTGACCAAATGGCTCAAACTGGCGTTATGACTGCGGTGCGAGACATGGTCTCGAGAGTGGCGCACGACTTGCGCGACGACATAGATAACGTCGCTCGCCGCAATGCCCAAGCAATTTCGCTCCAGGTTCCGGAACTACACGCCGCTCGACTGGAAGAGATCTTGCTGATCTCGTGCCGCGCCAACACCATCGTGGTGCTCGACGCCTTGATTGCCGGCGTTCCGCCCGAGTCAGTTGAACTTTCGGCCGAGGCGCTCGGACACATCCGGACGCTTGTCGTTTACGGAATCGCTCTCGATGTCGTCAGCCGCGCCTATCGGGTTGGTGCCTACGACACGATGGAACGGTGGTCGAAGGCGGTCACCGACAGGTTCGCCACAGATGCCAAAGCCGTCCCCACCGCCACGTACGGGACCCGCTTCGTGCTGACCTGGATGGATCGTGTCCTGGCCCAAATGGCGCACGAGTTCAAGGCCGAAGACGAGCGGATCACGCGTGAGCGCGCTCTCCGCCAGTTGGCGGATGTGCGACTCCTACTCTCCAGCGACCCGGCTAATCTGACGTCCATTGAAGCTCGCCTTGGCTATCGCTTGGCAGGCAAGCATCAGGCCGTGGTACTGCGCCGGACCGGCGTCGCCGTCGACCTTGCCCACGCCGCCAGGGCACTCTTCACCGGCCCGACGCCTCTCCAGATCCCGTTCGACGACTCCACCCTGTGGTGCTGGGGTTCGGGGCCAGTCCGCGACGCCGAGGTCCCGGGAGTTTGGGTCGGAGTGGGGCGCGTACGACGGGGACTCGACGGGTTCAGGGCCAGCCACGCGGAAGCCACCGAAGCGTTACGGGTGGCCGAACTGAACCCGGCCGGTGCCGTCGCCTTGATCGAAAACGTCGCCGTGACGGCTCTCTGCGTTGTCGATCCACACCGGGCACTCGAATTCGTCACCGCCGCCCTGGGGCCGCTGATGGCCACCACCGACGCAGCACAACGACAACGCGACACCCTGCAAGCGTTCCTCGAAGTGGGTGGGAATTCTCGCCAGGCCGGCACTCGACTCGGCCTGCACCACAACACCGTGCGCTATCGACTGGCGCAGATTGAAGAGCTGCTTGAGCGTCCAATTTCGCCACAACGACTCGAGTTGGAGTTGGCGTTGAGGCTCTTCGACGACCTCGGAATTGCTACACACGCGCCGCACGCGTGACGATAGGCCGCCGACCCTCCTCGTGGAACCAGCTAGATTTCGCGACGAAAAAGCCCCCTGCTTCCAGGGGGCTTTCGTTGTGGTCCCGGCTGGGATCGAACCAGCGACCTTCCCGGTGTGAACGGGACGCTCTTCCACTGAGCCACGGGACCGTATGCGATTTTGTGCGCAGGACTATCGAACGCCGCTGCTTCACACGAGATGTCAGATTACACACTGGTCGTATAGCTCACCAAATCCCCACGTAATCACACGCATGTAAGACGATGACCAGGCGATTTGTGTTCTGCGCCCGCATCCCGCTAATGTTCTCATCGCTGGTGAGCAGCGCCCAAAAGGCAACTCACGAGCATGCGGATGTGGCGCAGCTGGTAGCGCATCACCTTGCCAAGGTGAGGGTCGCGGGTTCGAATCCCGTCATCCGCTCGGAGCGAGTTTTCTCGCTTGATCATTTTCATAGCGAGAGTTTTCGCACCCGGTGGCGTGGCCGAGTGGTGAGGCAACGGCCTGCAAAGCCGTGCACACGGGTTCGATTCCCGTCGCCACCTCCACAAATAGCCTTCAAGGCGACAACAGCTTTACACTTTCCACACACGCGCGATTAGCTCAGTGGGAGAGCGCTTCCCTGACACGGAAGAGGTCACAAGTTCAATCCTTGTATCGCGCACCAGCACGAGTTCGGGCCCCGGCATTTGCCGGGGCCCGAACTCGTTGCGCCTCCCACGCTGGCATTCGGCTCCGCGCTGTTGAAGCCAGCCGCGGCCAACATCGCCCTCCACGCCAAACCCCTTGTCAGAACCCATTTTTCACCGAACCGACATCCCCGGTTTGCAAATCGCGATCCGAGAACGCTAGTGTTTGTTGTCGCCGGTGAGCAACAACGTCCACAAGACGAGTTCACCGGCATGCGGATGTGGCGCAGCTGGTAGCGCATCACCTTGCCAAGGTGAGGGTCGCGGGTTCGAATCCCGTCATCCGCTCGGAGCGAGTTTCTCGCACACGTTCGACGCGAGTCAGCTTGTACCTGGTGGCGTGGCCGAGTGGTGAGGCAACGGCCTGCAAAGCCGTGCACACGGGTTCGATTCCCGTCGCCACCTCCACCGGAACTGTAAAGTTCAGGGCAGAAAATTTAATACTTTCCACACACGCGCGATTAGCTCAGTGGGAGAGCGCTTCCCTGACACGGAAGAGGTCACAAGTTCAATCCTTGTATTGCGCACCAGCAACAAGCCCGTCGGATTTCCGACGGGCTTGTTCGCTGTCGTGGCCCGGGATTCGGCATGGCAGGATGAGGTTCGACAACGTCGAATTTCCCCCGCCACCTCACGAAAAGGACCGGACTCCGTGCCCAGTCTCGCGATGCTCTTCCAAAGCCAACTTGATCCTGAACTCACGGCTGAGCGTCTCGTCGAACAGCTAAAGCGTGACTTTCCGCAATTCTTGACCGAACCGCTGACGGTCGACGCCGCTGGCAGCAAAACGAGCAGCACTCCCCTGTCGCTGACCTATGGTTCGCAACAGATCGCGCTGATGGGCGTTCCGGAGACCGTGGGCGACGATCTCACCGAAGTCGCGCTGCTAAGCCGCCTCTGGCCAAATGAGACGCCCGCACCGAACGACTACCGCGCACACACCCTGGTTTCGGTCATGCGCTCGGGACAACCAGCACAGTCGTATCGCGACGCGGTCGCTGATGCCTCGCTGATGTCGATGGTGATCGCTTCGACGATCGCCATCACCAACACGGTCGATGCGGTGTACTTCGGCAGCGCCAACCACATCGTCTTTCCACAGCTCTTCCGCGAGCTTTCCCTGGAAACCCTCCCCGACCCGATCCTGCCGGCCTGGGTTGCCCTGAATGTGGCCCCCCGCCCGGATGGCATCATGACTGCACACACCCGAGGTCTCGACATGCTTGGTCTGATGGACGTCGAAATCCCGGAATCGAACGAGTCCGCTGAAGAGTCGTTCGCCCGAATCGTCAACACCGCGATCTACCAACTCGAGAACGGCCCCGTGGTCGGCGACGGCGATACCCTCGGCGAGACCGACACGGCCGAGATCATCGCCCACCACGCCCCATCACAGGTGGAAATCGACAAGACCGTCCTGTCCCTCGAATTTGTCGGCGACGAGTTCCCCGAGTACGAGCCGCCCAACAGCGACGCCCGAGATCACGAGCCACCAAAGCGTCGCTGGTTTAAGCGCAAGTAGCTTCAACTTTTCAGCCCCAACCAGCGGCGACGAGAATTGTCAGACCCTCGCGATAGTGTTCACACAAATAAACGAACACACAGTGAACTAGTTCACTACAGCTTCTTCACTAACGCCGCGAGGAGGTGGACCCGATGGACCTAACCCAGGCAATCGCCGAGTTGGCCGATCCGGCCGAACTCGCGGTCGTTATCGACGCGGCGATGACGCAACTCGCCGGCGCAGTGTTCACCGCTTCCACCGAGGGGCAACTCCTGGAAACCGCGGAGGTCCTTGAGCGGGCCAACCGCCGCTTCGACGGCGCGAACTCGGCGCTGCTGGCCGAGATCTCCGACCGCGGTGCCTACCGCAAGGCCGGGTTCCTCTCACTGCACGCTTTCCTCGCCGGAGGCCTACGCCTCGGTGACGGGGAGGCCAAGCGCCGCCGGATCACCGGCGCAGGCATCGCCCGCCTGGCCAATTTGCAGGGTGAGGCTCTGCCGCCGGTGTTTCCGGCCACCGCCCAGGCGGTCGCCGACGGCGCTATCAGTGCCGACCATGTGGTCGAGATTGATGCGGTGATGCGGAAAATCCCGGCCGCGGCCGACCGGGCTACTCGAGCCGGGGCCGAAGCCCAGTTAGCCGAGGTCGCCCGCGACCTCACCCCGTCCGGGGTCCGCACCGCCGGACACCGCCTGTTGGCCCACCTAGACCCTGACGGGGCGCTCACCGACGAGCGGGACCGCCAACGCCTCCGCCAGTTCGGTCTCGGCGGGCAAGACCAACGCCTGATGAGCAAAGTCCGGGGCTACCTCACCCCCGAACTTCGGGCCCGGTTCGAGGTCATGTTCGACTCCTGGGCCAAGCCCGGAATGAACAACCCCGCCGACCCAGCCTCCCCACGCGGGGCCGCTGAGGCCGCCGACCCGGCCACCCTCGCCGCGGCGGCCGAACGCGATGACCGTTCGCTCGGCCAACGCCAGCACGACGCCCTCCTGGCGCTGCTGGAGGCCGAGCAAGCCCTGCGGCCCGGCGCCGGCCGGGCGCTCTCCAGCGAGTTAGTCATCACGGTGACCGACCGGGAGCTGGCCGAACAGGCCGGAGTCGCCCTGACCGCCACCGGCACCCGGGTTCCGGTCGGGGAGCTCGTCGAGCTGGCCGCGAATGCCACCCCGCATTTGGCGGTCTTCGCCAACTCCACCGGCCAGCCCCTGTACTTGGGGCGGGGGTCGCGGTTGGCCAACAAGCCCCAACGCCTCATGCTTTTCGCCCGCGACCGCGGGTGCACCGCCCACCGGTGCAACGCCCCGTTCGCCCGAACCGAGGCCCACCACTTCCCGGACTGGGCCGACGGTGGTCCCACCGATGTGGACCATTTGGGCGCCGCATGCGGACGCCACAACCGCAGCGTGGGCAAGAACGTCGGCGAGTGGGAAACCAAACTCGTTGTGGACGGCCCCGCCCGGGGCCGGGTCGCTTGGCGGCCCCGCCAGCCGGGGCGCCCGGCGGTGTGGCGGGTCAACCCGACCCACCACGCAGAGTTGCTCCCCGTGAACGGCCCGCACGGCCCGCCGGCTCCGGAAGATTCTCGGCTCGAGGCCCACCTCGAACACCTACTAGGGGCTTAACCACCCGACCAGCCGGAAATCGGCCGGTCGGGGGTTCAGTCACGCCCACAGAAACAACCCAACAAACGCAGCTTGGACAGCGAGTCCATCGATACGAGGGTTGACATCGATACGAGGGTTGGACAGCGATACGAGGGTTGACATCGATACGAGGGTTGGGCGGGGCGACTTCTGAAGAGCCCTCCGCAGCGACGAAGCGCTAGCGAAGGAGCGAGGACTGCCGAAGCAGAAGTCGCCCCGCCCAACCCGGGCACACCAACCCCCGGACTACGACCCCTTCTTTCGCCCCGCTGCCCGCCGTTCGGCGCGGTTTGCTGGCGGTGCAACTGGTGTCAGGTAGAGCCGGGATTCTTCGTCTTCGTATTTTCCAAGGCCGATGTGGGCTTCCATGTTGCCGATTTCGGTTTCGACGAGGTCGCCGTCTTGGATGATGGGTCCTTCGTCGTAGATCATCACTGCTGTGTCGACGAGGACTTTCGCGACGTCGTCGGCGGGGAGGTCGCTGGGTGCGATTTCGACTTCGTATAGTCCCAGACTGGCCATTCCGTAGGTTTCGGCGGCGGAGATTCCGGAGTCGGTGCTGATCATGAGGTCGACCCAGAGGATGAGCGGCAAGCTGGGTGTCACGTCGAGGGCAGCTTGTCGGTACGAGTTGGGTGTTGCGAGGAGTTCTGACGACACCATGAAGATGCCGCTGATCGAATCTGTGCATGCTGCGATGGAGGCGGTGATGCGGGACAGGAGGGTCGCTTCTTCGATGGGGTCTGATTCGGATCCCAGCAGTTGTTCGTCGTCGACGGCTTCGATCTCGTTCAAGGAGATTGCGGTGATGACCAGTGAGTCGCCCGAGGCATCGGGTAGGGGTAGTGATTGGTCCCAGAGTGGGCTGTCTTCGGCTGCTGCGGCGATTTCGACTTCGCCGTTCATGCTCACCTGGGTGGCTGCGATGAATGTGTCGTCGAACCGAAAGACTAACGCGACGTTCTCTGCGTCTGGTTCCGGTTCGTCCGCTGCGGGTAATAGGTCGACGCCGTAGGACTCGTACTCGAGTGCAAGGTCGGCACCCCAGTCCTTTTCTACCTGCGCCATTACTCGCTCGGCGGTGAGTTCTGTGTCGATGCGATTGAGCAGGAGCGTTACGAACAAGGGGTCCACGGGGTCTCCAGAGTTGAGCGGGTGGGCAGTTTGCGAGCGGGGCGGATACCGGCTGGGCAGCCGGGTATGTGACTGGCAGAATCATTATGTGACGATTCGTGTTGATTCCGCTCAGTCTGGCATTCCGGGGCCGGGTGGGGTTGTGATTGAAACTGCGTGTGACCGATCGTTGGCGGGACCGATCGCGAGGGTCGCTGCGGTGACGTTTCCGCTGGCTTGTCCGCCGCATTCGACGGCGGCGAATATTGCAGCCCACATCGATCAGGTGCTGTCGCCGGAGCGTTTTGCCGACTATATCGCCGACGAGGATCAACAGGTGTTGATCGCTCGCTCTGGGCCCGAGGGCCCGATTGTTGGTTATGCGCTTCTGGTCCACGCTGTGCCGGATAATTCTGATGTGCACGGCGCTGTCATGAATGCTCCCGGCGGTGCGGAAGCTCTTGCGGCTCAGAGGGTTACGGAAGTTTCGAAGATGTATGTGCTTCCGGAGCATCACGCGACCAACAGCGAGCACCGACCGGCTCACCTACTGATGGAGGCGGCGCTTGCGGCTGCCGCAGATCGCGGTTCGACGTTTGTTTGGCTCGGTGTGCATTCGGGAAACGAACGCGCCAAGCGGTACTACGCGAAAATGGGGTTCACGCAGATCGGCACCAAGTCGTTCAATATGAATGGCGCGATTGAGCACGACTTCGTGCTGGGTCGAACGGTCGGCTGACCTAGCCCGCAGGTTCTACCGACGGTACGATTCGCGCTCCGTCGTCGTCGACGATGAATGCTTGGTCGTCGTTGAGTGGCAGGAGTGTCGCGCGCTCGCCGTATTCAGTGAGGGTTCGTTCGATGAGTTCTGGCGGGTATGGCGGCAATTGGCCGTCGGCGTGGGGAATCACGACGGTGTTCGTGAGGCCGAGGCCGCGGAAATCCGCAAGGTCGAGGCCGAGGCCTGGGTCGTCCATTAGTGCGGCGGGTTCAATGTCCGGTCCGGCAATCATCGCGCCGGCACTGAGCCCGATGTAGGGTGTGCCCGATCGGACGAGGTCGGTGATGACCGAATCGGCGCCGCTGCGGGTGAGGCCTGACATGAGCGCGAAGGTGTCGCCGCCGGAAACGTAAACCGCGTCCACGTCGGCCAGAATCTCCGCGAATCCGCCTCGCCGGATGTCAACGTTGATGACGTTGTATCCGAAACGAACCAGCCGGTCCCGTTCTGGGCCGGTGAATGGCGCATCGAGGAGATGCCGTTGTGCCTCGTCGAGATAGCCGATCGACACCTGCTTACCGTCTGTGACGGGAGGCAGATACTCGAGCAGTGCACCGGCACCCAACGACAGCAGGATCAATCGGCCCTGTGGATTCGGAGCTTCGGACATGTCGCTAACTTAGTCGTTCGCCTCGGCGAAACGCGAGAGCGCCAGTAGGCGCGAGGTGGCGCGAAGGTATTTCTTGCGGTAGCCACCAGCCACCATTTCGGGGGTGAAGAGCTCGTCGAGCTTGCCCCCGGAGACGCTGACGGGGATCTCCGCGTCGTACAGGCGGTCGGCAAGAGCCACGAACCGCAGTGCGACAGCCTGGTCGGGAGCGGGGTGCACCTGCTCGATGCAAACCATCTTGACGCCGTCGACAAGGGACTTGTACTTCGATGGGTGAAGTTTCGCCAGATGCGCGACGAGGTCGTCGAAGGTGTCCATGGTGGCACCGGAGGTGTTCTCGGCGATCTCCGCGAGTTCCGCATCGGTCATCGGTTCCGGAGCTGGCGGAAGGTCACGGTGACGGTAGTCGGGTCCATCGACGCGGACCGTCTCGAAGATCGACGACAGCTTCTGGATCTCACGCAAGAAGTCCTGCGCGGCGAAGCGGCCCTCGCCCAACTGTCCGGGCAAGGTGTTCGACGTGGCGACGATTGACACGCCCCGGGCGGTCAGTTCCGCGAGCAGTCGCGACACGACCATCGTGTCGCCCGGATCGTCGAGTTCAAACTCGTCGATGCACAGCACGCTGTGGTTCGAGAGGCGTTCGAGCGCGTCGATGTAGCCGAGTGCACCCACCACGTTGGTGACTTCACCGAAGGTCGCGAAGGCTTTCGGCCCGGGCATCGAGTGGTAGATCGACGCGAGCAGGTGCGTCTTACCAACACCGAATCCACCGTCGAGGTACAGGCCGATGCCGTTTGGGGGTGCCGACTTGCGGAAGAAACTCTTCTTTCCACCGGACCGAACCTTCGATGCGCGTGCGACGAAGTCGCGCCCGGCCTGGACGGCCGCAGCCTGGCTCGGCTCCTTCGGGTCGGGGATGTACGAGTCGAAGCTCACCTCGTCGAACATCCGCGGCGGAACCATTTCCCCGATGAGTTGGTCGGGAGCCAAGACCGGATTCCGATCGCTAAGTCGTGCCAGCATTAGCCAAGGGTAACGATCCCAACCATGATGGACCCATGTTCACCCTGACTAAAGCGACTGACGTCACAACTGGCGATCTTGCTGAGGCGTACAGGTTTCCCGACTCCGACCGCCCGGTCGTGCGAGCAAATATGGTCACAAGCCTCGACGGTTCGTCGGCGGCAGACGGCAAGTCGGGGCCGCTTGGGTCGGCCAATGACAATGCCATCTTCCACCTGCAACGCGCACTCGCCGACGTCATCGTGGTCGGTGCCCAGACTGCGATCGACGAGGGTTACCGTCCGCCGACTGTCGATCCTCGCTTTGCCGACCTTCGTCTCTCGTTGGGACTTTCGCCGGTTCCACAGTTGATCCTTGTTTCTCGATCGCTACGGATCCCGGCTGATTACCCGACCCTCGCCAGTCCGCTTGTTCGGGTCGCTACCTGCACCGACTCCCCCGCCAACGCTCGGCGAGCCCTCATCGAAGATGGTCAGGCAACCCTCCTGTATTGCGGCGAGAAGACAGTCGATCTGCATCTGCTGATCGACCGCATCGCTAATGACGGCGGTCGTCGGATTTTATGCGAGGGTGGGCCGCGTTTCCTTGCCGAGATGACGTCCGTCGGCCTCCTAGACGAGCTTGCCCTCACGGTTAGTCCCGCACTGGTTGGCGGTGACGGTCCTCGGATCGCCCACGGCGCCAGACTCAGTCCCCCGGCGGCGATGCGGATCCGCCACGTGATGGGCGACGATGACGGTTTCCTGTACCAACTGTGGGAGCGAGTCGCCGGGCATGTGGTGTCCGGTTCCGACTAGGCTCGCGTGCATGCGCTTTACCGCTCACCCCCGTGGTGTTCGCCCCAATGCCTTTCGAGCCAGTACCTTTCGAGGCCCTTCCTTGCGAGGCCGCGGTGTGGTTATCGGGGCTATCCTCAGCGCCGTCACCTTGCTCTCGTCCTGCGCGGTCGGCCCGGATACCGGCCCGAACATTGTGCGTGGCGACACGGGCAACGCCGCCAATAGCGAAGTACCTAAGCAGCCGGGGCTCAGCGCGCCGAAACGCGACCTCAACTGGCGCTCGTGCAATAAGCAACTGACCGAGAAGTACGCGTCCTCCCTGCCGAAGACCGCCGAGTTCGACGGCATCAAGTTCGATTGTGCGCGGTACGACGTCCCCGTCGATGCCAACAACCAGGGCGGCACGACGATTCGTGTCGGTGCTGTGCGCGCCCGAACCCAGGAGACACCCGCCGACGCCGTGCCGATCGTGTTGACGAGCGGTGACGACATGCCAAGTTCCCGAACGCTGCTGTCGTTGGCGAGTGGGGCCGGCATCAAACTGCTCGACCGTAATCCGGTCGTCGCCATTGATCACCGCGGCATGGGAACGTCGGGACTCATTGACTGCCTCACGAACACTCAGCGCGCCGCATACGACGTCAACGCCGCATCCCCCACCGCTGACATGACGACCCGGGCTCAGAAACTCTCCGAAGTCGCCCGCAGCGCCGCCGACCAGTGCAATGACACCTTGAGCCCCGACCAGCTGGCGTACTCGGCAGCGGCCGCAGGGGAAGACCTGGAACAGTTGCGTGAGCGCTGGGACGTGGACCGCCTGGCGGTGTTGGCTGTCGGCACCGGATCGTCGGTGGCGTTGGCTTTAGCCGGAAAGCACCCCGACAGTATCGGCAGGTTGATCCTTGACTCTCCCGTCGGATTCAATGTGAGCGCCAAAGACGCCACGGCCAGCCGGGCACGGGGTCTGCAAGCCACTCTGGCAGCGTTTCTGCAGCGTTGCGCGGCGCTCGGATGCTCCCTCGGCGCCAATGGGCCCGCAGTTTTGGGGCGACTGATGTCTTCCGGTGCGACACCGAGCAACGGCGCGTTGGCGGACACCGAAGTCCTGGCTGCGATCACGACGGCTCTCGCCGTAGGTGACACCTCGGAGGCTGGCCTCAAGAGCCTCAGCACCGCGTTGACCGACGCCGACCGCGGTGAGACTGCCGCGTTGAAAGCCCTCGCCGAGGCTTCTCGACCGATCCGACTGGCCGACGGTCAGGTAGTGGCCCGTTGCAACGATCTGCGAGGACACCCTGGAACAGCTGAGATTCCCGCACTCGCCAAAGATTGGTCGGCTCAGAGTCCCTTGACCTCGAATACCACCGCGCTGGATTTGGTCCGCTGTGATGGTTGGGGTGTTGCGGACACGCCGCCGGAACCGACGAGTTTCGCGGTAAACCCGCTGCTTCTGATTGGCCAGAATGACCCGATCAACGGTGCTGATGCCGCCCATAACCTGGCACCGCTGTTCTTGGCCACTGGAACCAACCAGACGACTGTCACCTGGGACGGTCTTGGCTACTCGGTGACAGCGGGGTCCGGATGCGCCGTCGCCCTGATCGACGAATACCTCGGCACCAGCCCGCTTGCCGCGCCGATGCAACGCGCCTGTCCGACGTAGGCAACCGATGTAGTACGGTGCGCGGGTGAATGTTCTTGACCGCACCCTGTACCCGCGTGTGGCGCCCCAGCGCATCATCCCGATGATTCTGTGGCCCATCACGGTGATGATGATCATTCATCGGTCGCTGATTTTGGGCGTCAACGGTCACCGCACGGATGACTTCGCCCCGGTGTACAACGCCGCGTTCAACTTCCTGAACCGCCTGCCGGTTTACAACGAAAACTACGGGACGGTAGACCCGCATTATCTGTATCCACCATCGGGGACCCTCCTGATGGCGCCCCTCGCGGTCTTGGATCCGCAGACGTCTCGCTGGATTTTCATCGGCGTGAGCGTCGCCGTCCTGGTCTTGTGCGCATACCTGCTCACTCGCCTGTTTGGCTTCGAGTCCAACTCGTGGGTGTTCCCGGCGGTGCTGTTCTTTTTCTTCAGCACCGAGACGGTCGCGCACACCCTGATCTTCACGAACTTCAACGGGTTCGTCCTCCTCGGCCTTATCGCATTCTTGATGCTGATGATTGGCCGCCACGACCTGTGGGCGGGTGTGGCGATCGGACTCACCCTCGCGGTGAAGCCTGTCCTGGCGCCGTTGTTGCTCCTGGTGCTGCTCAACCGACAGTGGAAGGCACTGATCACCGCGATTGGTATCCCGGTGGTGCTGAACGCGTTGGCGTGGCCGATCTCCGCCGACCCGATGGACTTCATCAGGCGCACGGTCCCCTACCTGGGCGAGACTCGCGACTACTACAACAGTTCCATTACCGGGAACGCCGCCTATTTCGGTATCGATAGTTGGCTCGCGTGGGTTTTGCGTATCGCCTTCATCGCGATGGCCGCATTCTCCCTGTGGTTCCTGTACAAGCACTACCGCAAGACCGACGAACTGCTCTGGTGGGCAACATCGTCGGGCGTCCTGCTGTGCACCACATTCCTGGTCGGTTCCTTGGGCCAGGGCTACTACTCGATGCTGCTGTTCCCGCTGCTGATGACCGTGTTCCTGCCCGGTTCGACGATGCGGAACTGGCCAGCGTGGCTCGGTGTCTACGGCTGCATGACGTTCGACGTTTTCGTCTCGAACAAATGGGAACCCTTCGGTCGCTACCTCGAATACAACAAAGTCCCGCTGGGATGGTCGTTGTTGATGATCTCGGTGTTCTGCGTCCTACTGTTCCGCTTCTTGGATCTGCGGAAGGCCGACGCCCAACCCAAGGTTGCCGTCGCCATTAGCTGAGCAAGCCTCGTCGTCTATGCGCGCTAGGCTGGTTTCATGACCGAGCAGACCGATTTCAGCAAACTCACCGATGAGCAGTGGCGTGAGCGGTTAACTCCGCAGGAGTTCGCGGTGCTGCGGCAAGCCGGTACTGAACGCCCCTTTGTCGGCGAGTACACCGACACCACTGACGAGGGCACCTACCGCTGCCGTGCGTGCGGTGCGGAATTGTTTACGAGCACCACAAAGTTCCCATCCCATTGCGGTTGGCCATCGTTCTTCTCACCGCTCGCTGGCGACGCGGTGATTGAGCGCGTCGACAACTCGATGGGGATGAGTCGGACCGAGGTGCTGTGCGCGAACTGCAACAGCCACCTCGGCCACGTCTTCGCCGGTGAGGGTTACGACACCCCCACCGACCAGCGCTACTGCATCAACTCGATCAGCTTGACCTTTGAGTCAGGCAAGTGAGTTAGTCCTTCAGGGAAGTGAGTTCGCCAGCGTCAGCGGTTCGATGCGCGGCCCCGTGAAGAACGGAATTTCGACACGGACGTGGCGTCGAGCTTCGGTGGCGCGCAGGTCACGCATGAGGTCGACGATCCGGTCGAGTTCTGGACCCTCAAACGCCAGAATCCACTCGTAATCGCCGAGCGCGAAAGCGGGCACCGTGTTGGCGCGCACGTCCTTGTAGTCGCGGGCTTCCTTGCCATGATCGGCGAGCATCTTGCGACGCTCTTCGTCGGGCAGGAGGTACCAGTCATACGACCGGACAAACGGGTACACGCAGATGTAGTCCCCCGCCGGTTCGCCTGCCATGAACGCCGGAATGTGGCTCTTGTTGAACTCTGCAGGCCGGTGCAGTGCCGAAGCACTCCAGAACGGGTCGCTGGCTCGGCCGAGGACCGTTGAGCGGCGGAACGTGGCGTAGGCGTCTTGCAGCTGCTCGATCGTTTCTGCGTGCCACCAGATCATGAAGTCGCAGTCGCCGCGCATGCCGGCAATGTTGTAAATGCCGCGGACGACGACGCCCTTCTCAGTGACCTCGTCGAGGAAGCGGTCGAGTTCGGCGGCCACCGCTTCCCGGTCGTCGGGCAGTTCGCCTGCCCGGACCTTGAAGACTGAGAACATCAGGTAGCGGATGGTGGAGTTCAATTCAGCATAATCAAGACGACTCATACCCCCATCGTGCCACTGCGCCGAAGGAAGGGAACCCTCAGGTCTGCAGGTCTGCAGTGAGTTTCCCCACTGCGGAGGTGGCCGTTCCGATGCACGCGGGAACCCCGACTCCGGCATAACCGGATCCAGCGACGGCAATCCCCGAGGGCAATTGCGGCATTGTCGACGAAATCATCTTGAGATGTCCGGGACCGTAGTGCGGCAGACCTTCCGGCCACCGCTGCACCACCGCGTCGATGATTGTTGGGGCCGGGACGCTGGCGGCGGCACACACTGTTGCCAGGTCGGCGATCGCGGCCGCTACCAGTTGGTCGTCGGTGTCGGTGACTGGGGCACCAAGTCGCCCGAATGACATGCGGAGGGTCCGAACTGGCCCGCTGCGCAGGTGCGGCCACTTCTGGCTGCTAAACGTGATGGCTTTGATACGCAGCGGTGAATCGGTGGCCACCAGCACGCCCGAATGCTCAGGCAAGGCGGTCTCTGCGGGTACGGCGACCGCTACGACCGCAGACCCCGCGGCCTCGACCTCGCCAAAGGCTCCGGCCACCTGGGGCGAAATCTCGCGCAGCAGGCGGGCCGCGGTCCAGATCGGCACAGCGACGACAACGCCGTCGTACTCGATGTCGGTTGGTGCACCGGACAGGACGTAGCCCGTCGGTGTCGCGTGAATACCGGCAATTGAGATGCCCTGCTGGATTGGATTCCCAACGGCCTCGGTCAATGCCGTGACGAGTTCGCGGTATCCACCGCGCAGCGCACCGAAAACTGGACCGGCACTACCGCGGCCGGCAGCGAGCACCGCTTCGACAGCCGCGGTCAGCGACGGCGCTCCCTCATCCAGCGCTTTGGCTAGGGCAGGGATCGCCTCGCGCAACCCCAGTTGGTCCGCGACAGCCGAGTAGACACCCCCGAGCATGGGGTTTACCCCTCGCTCGACTACGGAGCGACCGAATCGTTCGCCAACGAGGTGCCCGACAGCCGGATCGTCGCCGACGGTCCATTCGAACGGTCGAAGGGGTTCGGTTGCCATGCGTTCCAGATCGGCTTCGACGGCCAGGCCGGTCATCGGCTCCGGTCCGACGGGAATGCCCATGAGTGCCGGCGTGGGCAGCGGGTGCAGTCGTCCATCCTGCGCGCCGCCCGTCCAGATCGCTGGTCGCATCGGTCCCGGCGCCACGATGTGGTCGGCGAGACCGAGTTCGGTCACCAGGTTGAGTGCCTCGGGTCGACGCACAATGAATGCTTCGGCACCCACATCCATCGCGACGCCACCGACTGGCTTCGTACGCAGAAGTCCGCCCGGGCGGTCGGCAGCGTCGAAGAGGTCGAGGTGCATGTCGTCACCGAAGCGCTGCCTAAGCCGAAAGGCGGACGTCAGCCCGGACACACCACCGCCGATGATGGCAATGCGCGGCTGGGTCCGTCCCTGTCGAATCACCGGGTCAACTCACAGCGAGTGAATGATCTCAACGGCGCGCGTGATGACCTCGGCCTCCGTATTGGGCAGCACGCCGTGACCCAAGTTGAAGATGTGGCCGGGCGCGCCCGCTTCAACGGCACGCTGTCCTGCGGCAACCACGCGAGCTATCTCCCGTTCCAGCACCGTGTCGTCCCCCGCCAGCAGCACCGTCGGATCCAGATTTCCCTGGACGGCGACGCGATGGCCGACGCGGGCCGCGGCCTCGTCGAGCGGGATTCGCCAGTCGACGCCGATCACGTCGGCACCAACCTGGGTCATCGAATCGAGTAGTTCTCCGGTATTCACGCCGAAGTGAATGCGAGGCACACCGTAGTCGGCGATCTCCGCCATCACCCGGGTGGAGTGCGGCGCGACGTACTCCTCATAGGTGGCCTTTGACAGGGCCCCGGCCCACGAATCGAAGAGTTGAACGGCGTCGACGCCCGCATCCAACTGGACGCGGAGGAACCCGATCGTGATGTCGGTGAGCGCCCCCATCAACTGATGCCACAGTTCGGGTTCGGCGAACATCATCGCCTTGGTGTGTTCGTAGGTGCGACTCGGGCCGCCCTCGATGAGATAGGACGCCAAGGTAAACGGGGCTCCCGCGAAGCCGATGAGCGATTTCTCGTCAGACAGTTCACCGAGAATGGTGCCAATCGCTCCGGTGATGGCGCCCACCGAACTCGGATCAAGGCGAGGGATCGCCGCCACATCGGCAGCGGTGCGGATCGGCGTGGCGATAACCGGACCGGTACCCGCCACGATGTCGAGGTCGATCCCGGCAGCACGGAGCGGCACCACAATGTCCGAGAACAGAATTGCCGCATCGGTGTCGTGCCTGCGGACGGGCTGCATCGTAATTTCGGCGACGAGGTCGGCGTCGAAGCACGCCTCAAGCATGCCTCGGCCGACGCGCAGGTCGCGGTATTCGGGCAGCGAACGCCCAGCTTGGCGCATAAACCATACGGGACGACGCGCGGGCGTCCCTCCGGTAGCGGCGGCAATTAATGGCATCCGGGTCGGCGAGCGACGGCCTCGAATCGAAGTCATGGCCACAACTGTGCCACCTTCGGCAAGGCTTAAGCCATCTCGGCGTGAGGTCCCTCACTTGGTGGGCCACTCGAACGGCCCGATCGGCACTGCGGCGCGCCTCCGACGTCTCGTCATCGGTGAGGCTTAATCTGGCGCCGTGACCACATCTGGAGCTCCGAGCGAGCCGGCCGAATTCCGCGACGCGGTGGCCTCGCTACACGACGCCACTGTGCGCCGCGAGATCGAGATCGGTTCGATCCGACCGCCGCAGCGGCTGGCACCGTACAGCTACGCCCTCGGCGTTGAGGTGAGCCCGCCGGATGACGGCGACGCCAGCAAGGTTCCCACGGACTCTTCTGGCAGCGCATTCGGTCGCTTGGTCTTGCTTTACGACCCCGCAGGACAAGAGGCCTGGAACGGCACATTCCGTCTCGTGGCGTTCATTCAGGCGGAGGTGGAGGCCGCACTTGCCGCCGATCCACTGCTCCCGCAGGTCGCGTGGACTTGGCTGTCGGAGGCATTGCGCGTCCCGGACAGCACCACCGAGTCCACCCCGCCGCTAGGGAAAGACGAGCCTGCGGTTCGCGCTCTGGGTGGAACGGTCACCGCAACGACATCGGTACGCTACGGGGACATCGCCGGACCGCCGCAAGCCCACCAACTTGAACTGCGCGCATCGTGGACGGCGACAGGCAATAACCTCGCTCCGCACTTGGAAGCATTCTGCGAGGTCGTCGCTTCGGCTGCGGGTCTACCTCCCGCTGGCGTCACGGCTTTGGGGTCGGTCCAGTTCTCGTGACTTCGTCCGACCATGACCGGAGCACTCCCGCCGAAGCAGATTCAGCGGCACCTGCACCCACTTCGGCTCCAGAGGCTGTCATCAGTCCCCTGACCGCACCGGCAGACGGCGTTCCGGCGGTTCTGTCCTCGCCGGCCGAGTTTGCCGAAGCAGCTCGCCTCCTGGAGTCGGGCACCGGCCCGATCGCCCTCGACACCGAGCGTGCCAGCGGTTACCGGTATTCACAGCGCGCCTATCTCGTACAGATCAAGCGCACCGGCTCCGGCAGCTTCCTAATCGACCCCATCGAGCATCCCGACGCCCTGGCACCGGTCATCGACGTACTAGACGGCCCGGAGTGGATCCTGCACGCGGCCGACCAAGATCTACCCTGCCTCCGCGAACTCGGCTTCCGGGCCGAGACGCTGTTCGATACGGAACTCGCCGGACGCCTCCTGAACTATCCCAAAGTCAATTTGGCGGCAATGGTCGCCGAATTCTTACACCTCGGATTGGTCAAGGGCCACGGTGCCGCCGACTGGTCGCGTCGGCCCCTCCCCGCTGACTGGCTGAACTATGCGGCCCTCGACGTCGAAGTCCTCGTAGAACTGCGCGACGCGATGATGCACACCCTCACCGAATCTGGCCGCATCGAATGGGCCGAGCAGGAATTCGCGTATGTTCAGGCACGACCGCCGTCCTCGCCGCGAACTGACCGGTGGCGACGCACGTCTGGCATCCACGACCTCCGCACGGCGCGACAACTCGCGATCGTTCGCGAACTCTGGTCGGCCCGCGAAGCGACGGCTGAACGCCGCGATATTGCGCCCGGCCGCATCCTGCCTGATTCGGCGATCATTACCGCCGCGAAGGCTGCCCCCGAGAACGCTGCTGCGCTTATCAAGTTGCCGGTGTTCGGCGGTCCGCGTCAGCGCCGTCAGGCAGATCGTTGGATGCGTGCCATTACGGCGGCGCTCAATCTCAGCGATAGCGAATTGCCGTCAAAGAAGGCTCCGCACACCGGGCCACCCGCATACAACCGCTGGGAACAGCGGGATCCGGAAGCGGCGGCGCGCGCCGCGGTGATCCGCCCCACCGTCAAGGATTTCGCCGACGAGATCGGCATCCCGCAGGAGAATCTCGTCGCCCCGGATGTGCTCCGAAATCTGTGCTGGGAAGGTCTTGCTGCCGGCCAAACGGTTGACGACTGGCTCGAAGCCAATGGTGCTCGACCGTGGCAGCGCAACTTGGTGGCACCCCGAATCACCGACGTTCTGCCCTAATCGCACACGGCACAGTTTTGCTTCCCGCCTCAGCCGGTCCTGGCTGATCGTCTCTCGGCGGGGGCGCAATCGCGCCGACTGTGCGTGCCGACTCAGAAATACCATGCCACCGCCCTATCGTCACATGGGTGAACCCCGAGATTGTGCACCCTGCGACAGCGAACCCTTCGGTACTGCGGCGCCATTCGACGGTCGCCACGCTGACGCTGGCGGTCGTGCTATTGATTGGCGCGATCGCTGATCCCGTTGGGCTGCTCACCGTGGTTGGTTGAGGCGTCGATCCGGTCCATCGACGGATTCTGGGAACTCGCACCGTATTTGCTGCTGGTGCCGATCGGTCTCGCAGGCACCTGGTGGACGGTTCGCCTCTTTGACGGTGCTCATCGGCGCTTTGCCCCGGTGTTCGCCGGAACATTTGTCTCGCTGTTGGTCGGCAAGTTCGCGACCGCGCTGGCTTCGGTTGCCTTTGTCGGGTCGGGCGCATTGGCGACGGTGGCCTGGTCGACCGCCTTCAGCGTGGCGAAAGCTGGCGTTGCCGCGTTGATTGTCGCGACCGTCGTTGCTATCTGCTGCCGACGCGGATCGAGCGACGACACGGCATCGGACATCCCGGAGATCGAGTGGGTCGGAATCCTGGCGTTCGCCGCGATCGCTCCGGTTGTCGCAGGTCTGTGGTGGACCGGTGCCGCGTATAACGACGCGATGCCTGCCCCGAATCCGGTGCGCGGCCCGTGGAGTGTGGTTTTTGGCGTGATCGTCCTGGCCGCCGGGACCGCCTTCGCCGCCTGGCTTTTCCGTCGACGTGGCATGACCTCCGAGCTCTCGCGCCCCTCCCGATTCATGCTCGGCTGGTATGCGGCGATTGTCGGTGGCGCGATCCTCGGAGTGGTCTCGACCGCCATTGGCTTGTTCACCGGCGACGGATTCTCCGGTGATCTGTGGCCCGTGATGTCGGGCTATATCCGGATCGCCGACGCCGTCTCCTATGGCTTATGCCTCGGCTGGATTGTCGGACTCGGCACCCTGCTTCCGGCAGTTGCCCGCCAGCGGTCGGCGATCGCCGTGACCATTGTGCTGGCCGTCGTCGCGGTCGTCGTTCCGACGGCGCTGTTCAGCCCGGTGAACCGGTCCGTCGCGGTACCACTCACGACCGAAGGCGGCGATCTCTTGCCCTTGCACGTCCGCGGCGACGTGATCGCCGATGCGGCGGACCGCGAGGTGCTGCTTCGCGGCGTCAACGTGAACCAGCTCGTTGACTTCTACGCGGCCCGCCCCGAGGTTCCGGCCACCCGCCCGCTCACCGAAACGGACTTCGTCGGCATGTCCGACTTGGGATTCAACGTGGTCCGGCTCAATCTGTCGTGGTCGGCGCTCGAACCGGTCCGCGGCAAACTGGACCCGGCCTACCTCTCCAGGATTCGCACGGCCGTCGACCAGGCGGCCAAGCAGGGCATGTACACCGTCCTGGATATGCCCCAGGACGGCTGGTGGAACGGTCCGTCGACCGATGAGACATCCTGTCGACCGGGCACGGCCCCGATGTGGGGCTACGACGGCGCACCCGACTGGGCGACTCGCACCGACGGTGCCCCTCGCTGCGAGTTCACGGGCCGCGACATGTCGCCAGCGGGCGATCGCGCGTTCAACCACTTCTATTACGATTCCGAAGGCATCAGCACCGCCCTTGCCCGCACCTGGGGCGAACTTGCGGGCGCGTTTGCCGATCAGCCTGCGGTGGCCGGTTTCGACCTGTTCAACGAACCTGGCTTTGGCGAATCTGCTCCGCTGACGACATCGTTGCTCCTCGGCCGGTTTTATGATCGCGCCATCAACGAGATTCGGGCAGCCGGTGCCAAGCAGATCGTGTTCTTCGAGCCCAGCATTCTATGGTCGGGCCTCGCCTTCGATGGGGGTCCCGCAAGCGACTTCACCGACGACGCCAACATTGTCTTCTCCCCTCACCTTTATGCGCAGTCCATCACCATGGACGCTTCCCTGGGGTTGCCGCCGTTCGTCAGCATCGAGCGCGGATTCACCCTCGCCGAACGGGTCGCGAAGGAATACGACGTTCCGGTGTGGAGCGGCGAGTTCGGCTACTGGGGCGACGATTCCACCGAGTACTTGGAACGGTTCGCGGCCGAACAGGATGCCCGCAGGCAGGGCGGAGCGTACTGGGTGTGGAAGCAGGCCTGCGGCGATCCACAGAACGGTATCCAAGATGTCGGTGACGGACTGATGCAGCAGGACTGCAAGTCCGGCGGTGACGCCGCGGCACCGCCGAAGTCGGATCTGCTGACGATCCTGACGCGCGCCTACCCACTTGCCGCCCCGGGACAGTTGGATTCGCTCAAGTCCGAGCGTGGACAGATGGAACTGACGGGCACCGCCGGTGCGGGCACCTGCGAACTACGCGTGTGGATTCCGGGCACCGCCCGTCCCCAGGTGACGACCACGGGGGTCTCCGACGTGCAGTTGACCGCCCACGGCAGCGGATTCTTCCTCACCGGTTGTGCCCGCGGCGATTACCGCGTGCGCACCTGATCGACAGAACTGTCGCGTCAGGTGTCGTTCGATCGCTTTGGGTGTCGTTATTGAACGACACCCAGTGCGAGTTGGTGACGCCTAACGCAATTAATTCGCGGGCGAGTATTCGCTCGCGCGCCCAGGCAGGCTCAGGTCGACTTCTTCTTCGAGGTCCGCGTACTTGACTTGAGCGGTGTCTTCGACGAGGCCGTCGGCGATCGTCTCCGCAGTCAGGCCGCACTCGGCGAGGATTGCCTCGCGGGTGGCGTGGAGGATGAACTTCTGCGGCACACCGCGACGGTGTACCGGGACGTCGATGCCCGCGCGTTCAAGGGCTAGTTCCACGGCACTGCCGACACCGCCCTGGATGCCATTGTCTTCGATGGTGACGACCGAGGTGTGGGTGCGCGCCAGTTCGATGACCGATTCCGGAACGGGTAGTACCCAGCGCGGATCGACGACCGTGGCCGCGACGCCACGGGCATTCAGCAGTGCGGCGGTGTCGATGCCGAGTTGCGCAAACGACCCGACCGCAATAATCAGTACACCACCGGGATCAGCGGCTTCGACGAGCACATCGACCCCGTCGTTCAGCCGTCGGACGGCCGGAATCTGTTCCGGCACACTACCTTTACCGAAACGGACGGCGGTGGGGCCGGCACCGAAGTCGAGCGCTTCGGAAAGTTCCTCGCGGATCGTGGCCGCATCGCGGGGCGCGGCGACACGCATGCCGGGAACCAACGCCATCAGCGACAGGTCCCACATGCCGTGGTGACTGGGGCCGTCGGGTCCGGTGATTCCGGACCTATCGAGGACCAGCGTGACGGGCATCTTCAACAGCGCGACGTCCATCAGGAGTTGGTCGAAAGCGCGGTTGAGGAAAGTCGAATAGATCGCCAGCACCGGATGCATCCCGCCGAGGGCAAGACCGGCGGCCGACGCCATACCGTGCTGCTCGGCGATGCCGACGTCAAACATGCGGTCCGGATACCGCTCACCGAATGCGGCGAGACCGGTTGGGCCGGGCATGGCGGCGGTAATGGCGACGACTTCCGGACGCTTACGCCCCTCAGCGACCAGTGCCTCGGAAAACACCGAGGTCCAGTCGATTGCCGACTGGGCCAGCGATTCGCCGGTCAATGGGTTCATCTTCCCGGTGGCGTGCATTTGCTCTGCCACGTCGTTTTCAGCGGGCGCATAGCCGTTGCCCTTGCGCGTCACGGCATGAACGATGACCGGCCCGCCGAAGTCCTTGGCTCGGCGCAACGCCGATTCCATTTCTTCGAGGTCGTGCCCATCGACCGGCCCGACGTACTTGATCCCAAGATCGGCGAACATCGCCTGCGGTGAGACGAGATCCTTGACGCCCGACTTCATACCGTGCAGCACGGCGTAGGCGGCGTCGCCGACCACCGGAATACCGCGGAGGGTCTTGCGTCCGCCCTCGAGAAGCTTCTCGTAGCCCGGTTGCAGACGGAGCGCCGACAGGTTGCGGGCAAGGCCACCGATGGTCGGCGCATACGACCGCCCGTTGTCGTTGACGACAACAACCACCGAGCGGTCCCCTTCGGCAATGTTGTTGAGCGCTTCCCAGCACATGCCGCCGGTCAGTGCGCCGTCGCCGACGACGGCGACCACGCTGCGATCCTCACCGCGAAGTTCGAAAGCCTTGCTGAGACCGTCAGCGTTCGAAAGGGCGGCCGATGCGTGCGACGACTCGATCCAGTCGTGCGGGCTCTCAGTGCGGTCCTGGTAGCCGCTGAGGCCACCTTGCTGACGGAGGGTGTCGAAGCCGTCCTTGCGGCCGGTGACGATCTTGTGGACGTAGCACTGGTGGCCGGTGTCGAACAGGATGGCGTCGGTCGGCGAATCGAAGACTCGGTGCAGGGCCAAGGTCAGTTCGACGACGCCGAGGTTGGGGCCGAGGTGCCCACCGGTCGCCGCGACCTTTTGAATCAGGAATTCCCGGATCTCGTCAGCGAGTTCAGCCAGTTCCTCCGGCGAGCACGCACGTACGTCAGCCGGCGAATCCACCCGATTCAGCACGCCCATCCGTAGTCCTCCTTCACCACTGCAGCGGTCCGAGCGACCGCGCAACAGATTCAGTCTACGGACTCGCCTAAACAGAACCTGAATGGCTCAGTGTCGCGTTCGCGACACCGTTGCCGGGTAATGCGCGATTTTAGCGCGTCAGGATCGCAATAGCTTCGAGGTGATGGGTCATCGGGAAGGCGTCGAAACCCTGCCACGCCCGAACCCGGTACCCCTGCGCTGCGAAGCGCCCGACATCGCGGGCGAACGAGGCGGCATCGCAGCCCACGTGAACGATGGCTTCCGGCTGTGCGGCGACGATGCCGTCGACGACTGAAAGTCCGGCCCCCGTGCGCGGCGGATCACTGATGACAATGTTCGGGCGGTCGAGGCTCGCGAGGGCGTCGGCAACACCACCTCGGTGCGCCTTCACCGCATCGTCGCCGAGCGTTACGGCTGCCGCCGCGAGCGCATCCGTATCGGAATCGACGAGGTCGATTGAACTGACGGTGAACCCGTGGTCGGCGCTGCCGTCGAGGAGTGCGGCGGTGAAGACCCCCGCACCACCGTAGAGATCCCACGCATGTACCTCACCCGTGATGCCGACGGCCCCGAGCATGCGGAGTGCGGTCGCGGTGTAGACCTGCGGCGCGTTGCGGTGCGCCTGCCAGAAGCCGTTGACTGGGATGCGCCAGGTACGGGTGCCAACACGGTGTTGAACCAGTTCGTCGCCTTCGAGGTGACGAAGCGTACGGGGCGCGCTCCGTGCGCTGCGAGTGCGCTGGGCGCCACGCCGGTGTTGATCACGGCCTGGCTTGCGGTTACGCCCCTTGCCGAAGTGCGGTGCCGACAGTTCGGCCGCATGCCGGTTGCCGTCGGCGTCGGCCATCAGGACCAGTTCGGTGCCGGGCGCTGCACCGAGCGCATTGACCTCGCGGAGAAGCCCACTGACCGGTGCCGCGCACGGCACGGTAATGATTTCCGCCGATCCGCGGCTACGGAGACCAGCGCGACCGTCGTTACCGACCGCCAGGCGCGTGCGGATCCGCCAACCGGTCGACTCGGCGGCGAGCGCTTCGATTGACGGCGCAGGCAGTGCGTCCAGGTCGAGGTGTCCGATGCGCACCAGCACGTCGGCCAGGGCCGACCCAGCGAGTTCCCGTGCGTACTCCGGTGCCACAAAGCTGAGGTCGCAGCAACCGGCGCCAGCCGCCGCCGCAAAACACTCCGGCGGTCTCCGATGCTCGGACGGTTCCAGGATCGTTTCGGCGATCGCCTTCATGTATGCGCTGTGGGAGTCGTCGGTGATGCGTGCGATCACTGTCTCGCCCGGTAGCGCGCCGTCGACAAATGCGACGCGACCGTCCGACCGGGCAATCCCTGCACCGCCGTTCGCGTAGCCGGTGACCTGGAGTTCCACGAGTCGATCGGGGGTGCTCATTCGCGCGGGCCTGCATCCTTGCGTTTGTTATTGCTCTGGTTAGTGCTTTGACGGTTAGTGCTTGGACCGTTGGTGCTTGGACCGTTGGTGGTGCCGTCCGAAGCAGTGACGACCGTGCCGGTGCCGGTGGTACTGGGCGCAGATGTAATGCCTCGGCGTGCAGCGCCCGGTCCGAGGTACTTGGTCTCCGCTCGACGCGCTCGGGATTCCGAGGAGTTCAACTGCCACGGTACCGATGTCACCATGACGCCCGGCTCAAACAGCAGTCGCGTCTTGAGTCGGAACGCGGATTGGTTGTGCAGAATCTGTTCCCACCAGTGCCCCACGACATATTCGGGGATAAACACGGTGATCACGTCGCGTGGAGATTCTCTTCTCACCCGACGGATGTAGGTAATGATTGGTCGCGTGATTTCCCGGTAGGGCGACGCCAGCACCTTCAAGGGCACGCGGATGTCGCTCTCTTCCCATTCGCTGACAAGAATCCGAGTGTCGCGGTCGTCGACGTTAACGGTGATGGCTTCGATGGAGTCGGGGCGGGTAGCGCGGGCGTACCGCACCGCGCGTCGTGTCGGCAGATGCAGGGTCGACACCAAGATCACCGCGTGGCTGCGACTCGGCAACACTTCATCATCGGCGGTCAGTTCGGCGATCTCGAGTTCTTCTTCGATCGTCGAGTAATGCTTGTGAATCATCTTCATCAGGATGAACAAGATCACCATGGCAAGGATGGCCATCCATGCGCCCGCGGTGAACTTCGTGAGCAGCACCACGATCAGCACGGTTCCGGTCATCACCATGCCAATGGCATTGATAACGCGCGACCGCCGCATGCGCCCGCGCGCATCCGGGTCGGTTTCGGTCTTCAGGTGCCGGGTCCAGTGCCTCACCATGCCGGTTTGGCTGAGGGTGAAGGAAACGAACACGCCCACGATGTACAGCTGGATCAATGAGGTGACTTCGGCACCGAAGGCGACGACGAAGGCGATCGCGGCCAGCGCCAGGAACACGATGCCATTCGAGAAGGCGAGTCGGTCACCGCGTGTGTGCAGCTGGCGCGGAAGGAATCGGTCTTGCGCCAGCACCGAACCGAGTACCGGGAAGCCGTTGAACGCTGTATTGGCCGCCAGCAGCAAGATCAGTGCGGTGACGACCGCGATGAAGTAGAAGCCGGGCGGAAAACCCCGGAACACCGCTTCGGCGAGTTGCGCCAGGATCGACTTCTGCTGGTAGTGGTCGGGAATGCCCGACAGGTCCTGCTCCGGGTTGAGGACGTACTTGGCACCGATCTTCTGGGCCAGCAGCACAATGCCGAGCAGCAGGGTGATCGAGAAGGTACCGAGCAGCAGGAGCGTCGTCGCCGCATTGCGCGACTTCGGCTTCTGGAAGGCGGGCACGCCATTGCTGATGGCCTCGACGCCGGTGAGCGCCGCACAACCGGACGAGAACGATCGAGCGACGAGGAAGGCCATTGCCAACCCCATGAGATGGGATTGCTCGGGAATGATTCCGAACTTCGACGTCTCCGCTTCGACGGTATCGCCGAGGAAGAAGATCTTAATTCCGCCCCAAATCAACATCACCATGACGCCCGCAATGAATGCGTAGGTGGGCAGGGCGAGGATGCCGCCGGATTCTTTGATGCCGCGCAAGTTGACGGCTGCGAGCAGCGCGATGCCTGCCACACAGAACAAGACCTTGTGCTCGTGGACAAACGGGACGGCCGAGCCAATGTTCTCTGCGGCCGATGTCACCGACACGGCGACGGTCAGCACGTAGTCAACAAGGAGAGCAGCCGCGACCGTCAAACCGGCGTTGGGTCCAAGGTTCACGGTCGCGACCTCGTAGTCGCCGCCGCCCGACGGGTAGGCGTGAACGTTTTGTCGGTAACTGGCGACCACGACGATCATCACCAAGGTCACGGCAACCGCCACCCAGGGCGCGAGCGCGTAGGCACTGATGCCGGCGATCGAGAGAACCAGGAAGATTTCTTGCGGTGCGTACGCCACCGACGACATCGCGTCGGACGCAAAGACGGGCAGGGCGATACGCTTCGGCAGCAGCGTGTGACCCAGCCGATCACTGCGGAACGGACGCCCTAGGAGCAGGCGCTTGGTCGCTACCGAGACCTTCGACATCGTGGTGGACACTCAGCAACATTAAGGCCCAAACCGCAAAGACACCCAGCAGGGTGCGGAATCAGTCGGCGCACAGTAACGTGGAACTTCGTGCGCGTAATCATTTTGGGCTGCGGCCGCGTCGGATCGGCGCTGGCTGGAGCGATGTCCAGCCTCGGACACGACGTCGTCGTCATTGACCGCGACGAGACAGCTTTCCGCCGGTTGGGCGAGAAATTCACTGGCCGAACGGTCACCGGCGTCGGATTCGACCGCGATGTGCTCAACGAGGCGGGGATCGCCGACTGCGACGCCTTCGCTGCGGTCTCGTCCGGCGACAACTCCAACATCATTGCGGCCCGCGTGGCGCGCGAAACCTACAGCGTTGAACGAGTCGTCGCCCGGATCTACGACGCTAAGCGCGCTGCAGTATTTGAGCGACTCGGGATTCCGACCGTCGCGACCGTTCCGTGGACAACCCAGCGCTTCGTCGCAGCGCTCGGCGAGACGACACTTCACCCGGTGTGGCGTGATCCGTCGGGCAGTCTGGTGCTGGCAACCATTGACTTTCATGAGTCGTGGGTCGGTGCCACCACCACGAAATTCCAGGAACTCACCGGCGCGCGCATCACCTTTCTATCGAGGATGGGGATGACGGTCCTTCCCGATCCGCGCACGGCCATCCAGGTGGACGACGTGATGTACGTTGCCGTGCTGGCCACCAATCTCGATCACGCCCGCGCCATCGCGGGCAACGAAATGCCGCGGGAGTAAACATGAAGGTCGCTATTGCCGGAGCCGGGGCCGTCGGGCGGGCCATTGCCCGCGAACTTCTCGTCAACAACCACAACGTCACCCTGTTCGAACGGAACCGCACGCACATCGATCCACTAGCGGTTCCGGGCGCCAATTGGGTACATGCCGACGCCTGCGAATTGTCAGACTTGGAACTGGCCGAACTGCAAACGTTCGACGTGATGATCGCCGCCACCGGCGACGATAAGGCCAACCTTGTTGTCAGCCTCCTCGCGACCACCGAGTTTGCGGTCAGCCGCGTTGTCGCGCGAGTCAACGATCCACGCAACGAATGGCTCTTCAACGACGACTGGGGAGTCGACGTAGCGGTCTCGACGCCCCGCATGCTCGCTTCTCTCGTCGAAGAAGCCGTCACCGTCGGCGACCTCGTGCGCCTCATGACTTTCCGGCAGGGCCAAGCCAACCTGGTCGAATTAACTCTTCCCAATGACACGCCGCTCGCCGGTAAGGCGGTCCGCCGCCTGCAACTCCCCCGCGACGTCGCTCTCGTGGCTATCATCCGTGGCCGCCGCGTCATCGTCCCCGAGGCCGACGATTCCCTCGAAGGCGGCGACGAGCTTGTGTTTATTGCTCCCGAGGATGCCGAGGATGAGTTGCATCGGGTGATCAAGGCCCCGCTGTAATCCTTGGTTCGTTACGGATGCCGAATCGGCAGACTTTACCTACTACTCATCGTAGTAAGTAAGGGGATTTAGTCCCTGGTTTACCCAGCGAAATACGCTGTTTACCCAGGTCATGAGAGGTCCGACACATAATTGGAATCTGGAATACCAATAGTGTTTTGATCGCTGCATGCAACTGACACGGTTCACCGACATCGGTCTCCGGATCGTGATGGCATTAGCCGCCAACCCGGAAGCCACGCACACTTCGCGACAGCTCGCCGACGACCTCCACCTGAGCTACACCCACGTCGCCAAAGTCGTGAGCCGGCTCTCCGAACTCGGTGTGGTCAACTCCCGGCGCGGACGTTCCGGTGGCCTCGCTATCACTGATCTCGGAGCCCGTGCCGGTGTCGGCTGGCTCGCACGACACCTTGAGGGCGATCAGCCCGTCATCGAATGTGAGGGAAGCACTCCGTGCCCCCTGCGTTCGGCGTGCCGACTCCGCGGAGCGCTTGCGCGGGCCGAACAAGCCTTTTACGACAGCCTGGATCAGCTGACCGTGCAAGACCTCATCGCCGATCCCACCGGAGCCACTCTGCTGAAGTTGCTCCCCCCAAACTCACCGCCCGCCCGCCCCCACGACGACGACGCGGTGCAGACCGAAGAAGTGCCATCACACGAAGTGAGGAGTATTCGATGATCTCGTCAGAAACCAAGCTGGTGCTTGAAGCGACCGTCCCCGTGGTCGAAGCCGCGCTGCCAGAAATTACGCCGCGCTTCTACGATCGGATGTTCACCGCCCGCCCCGAGTTGCTCCGCGACCTTTTCAATCGCACCAACCAGGCCAGCGGTGCACAGCCGCAGGTCCTCGCTGGCGCCGTCGCCGGGTTCGCCCGTCTGCAGCTGGAGCCCGATCCGGCCAAACTGCGCTTCATCATCGACCGCATCGCACACAAGCATGCATCGCTGGGCATCGTCGCTGACCAGTACCCGATCGTTCACGAGCATCTCTTTGCCGCCATTGTCGATGTTCTCGGCGAGGCCGTGACACCGGAGGTGGCTGCCGCTTGGGACGAGTTGTACTGGGAGATGGCGAACGTTCTGATTGGCCGCGAAAACGAACTCTATGCGGGTGCTGGCGTGGAGCCCGGCGACGTGTGGCAGTCGGTTCGCGTGTCCTCGCGCGAGCAGGTCTCCCCCGATGCTGTCGCGTTCACCTTGACCGCGCTCGACGGGGGCGGCCTCGGTACCTTCGTTCCCGGTCAATACATTTCGGTGCAGACCCCGATGCCCGACGGTGCGAATCAGATTCGTCAGTACAGCCTCACCGGTTCCACTTCCGATCCGGCTTGGCACATCAGCGTCAAACTCGACGGTGAAGTCTCGACTCAGTTGCACGAGAATTTGTTCGAAGGCGACCTACTGAAGGTCAGTACTCCGTTCGGCGATCTAACCCTCCCCGAGGGCGATGAACCGCTGCTCTTGGCGTCCGCAGGCATTGGTTGCACTCCGGTCATCGGTTTGCTCAACCATTTGGTTTCGACCGGCGATACTCGACCGATCACGGTGCTGCATGCCGACCGCTCACGCAGTCGCCAGCCGCACCGCGGCGATCTGGCCGAATTGGTCGATCAACTGCCGAGCGCAGAATTGCTGCAGTGGTATGAGAATGGTTTGGCCACCGATGAGGCGACTCGCATCGGCCTGATGAATCTCGACGAGGTGACGATTGCGCCGGATACCGTGGCCCTGCTGTGCGGGCCGACGGGATTCCTGGGAGCAATTCGCGAGTCACTGCTCGCCCGGAACGTTCCTGACGAGCGAATCCACTACGAGGCTTTCGGTGCCGCTAGGTAGACAGCGGCAATAACTGGTCTATTCGTCGACGGTGTGAAGTTCGTAATAGGGGTTGTACATGACCTTTGCACCGTCGACGGAGGCCACTCGGCCGCGAACCGTCAGTCGTCGGCCAGGCTCAATGCCGGGGATGCGGTTGCGTCCCATCCACTTCAAGATGACGGTGTCGGTCCCGTCAAAGAACTCCGCGACGACCCCGGTTTTGGTGGTCTTCGACCGCGTCTCGACTGACCGAAGTTCGCCGACCATCGTCGCCTCATCACCGCGCGTACAGTCGACGGCCCGCTGTGCCCCCGGCTGCTGGCACTCGCGCTGGATGCGATCGTCCTCGATCTCGTCGAGATCTTCGGTCAGCATCCGTCCGAGTCGTTTCATCAGACCCGAATTCGTCATCGCAACCTCCGCTGCGCGCAACTGTGGAGTTCCCATCGGCGGAAAACTCGCTTTCACCGTCACCATACCCCCGACTTTCCCTTCCGACGACCGAGGCATGATCAATGGATGACCACGTTGATCGTGATGCCCGGCACCGGGTCGGATGCAGACTTTGTCGCCAGGGCTTTCTCGCGCGCCGCCGAGTCAATTGACGCTCGTGTCTGCGCCCTCGAGCCAGCCGCTGACCTGGTCGAAAGCTACCGAACCCGGCTCGATCAACTTGCCGATCACTTCGCCTCGACCGGTGAGCCTTTTCTGGTCGGTGGGGTATCGATCGGCGCATCGATCGCGGCCAACTGGATCCTTCAGGCACCGGGTGCACGGCACTGCATTGGCGTTCTGGCCGCCTTGCCACCGTGGTCGGGACCGGCCGGTGATTCGGTCGCTGCGGCGTCAGCCCAGATCACCGCCGATGCGATTGAACGGGACGGGCTGGAACCGACGATCGCGCAGATGGTGTTGACCAGTCCCGAATGGTTGGCTGCCGAACTATCCCGGTCGTGGCGATCCCTCGCCGATCATGGCCTTGTCGAGCAGTTGCGGGTCGCGTCCACCTACGTGGGGCCGACGCTGACGCAATTGGCGGCGCTGCCGGTCCCGGTGGGGATTGCCGCGGCCCCCGACGATCCGTTGCATCCGATCGCGGTCGGACGGTCGTGGGCGCAGAGCATCCCCCACAGCGTCCTTCGCGAGGTACATCTCACCGAATTCGGGCGCGACGAGCGACTCCTCGGCGACGCCTGCCTGCAGGCGTGGCAGGCAGCGTCGGAGAAGGTGCCCCGCTAACGCCGAGAAATCAGCGACGACGCTTGCGGAACCGTGACATCGCCGAACCGCGTGAGGGACTCGCCGCCGATTCGTCAGTTGCCTCGTCGGCATCGGTGACGGACTCTTCAGCGACCTCCGCGTAGGCGTCACCCGTGGGATCCTCGACACGGTCCGGAGTCTCGGAGTAGACCGTGGCGGCCGCGCTTTGCATCATGGCACCTCCGGGGACAATTTCGGCCTCGGGTTCGGGGCGCGCGGTCGGTGCATTCGACAGCGGTTGCGATGGGAACGATCCGGTCTCCGGGTCCACCCCTGTCGCTTCCACGGCCTCTTGCGACATCTGCTGCTGCGCGGCAGAGACCTGTTCAGCGAGGACCGGCGGCAAGACGATCGGGAGTAGTTCCCGAGGGGGCTGTGGCTCATTCCCGCGGCGCACGACCGTCTCTGCGAGGACTGCGCGAGCCAACTGCGCCAACTGCACTTCGCTCTCGGCGGGCCCGCTTGCTACACAGCGAACCATCCAGCGGGGGCCATCGACGCCGATAAACCGGTGGCTGCCATCGGGAACACGGGCGATGACCTCACGGCCCCAGTGTCCGTCTTCGATCGCGGTCTGGGCACCGTCGGCCCGCAGTGACTCCGCGAGTTCACGGACCACCTCGCGCCACATGCCGCCACTCCGCGGGGCAGCAAATGCGTGCATGCCGATCCGACCTACCGGCGTCACCAAGTAGACGGCCTCAGGCTCGTGCGTGGCGGACATCTCGACGGTAACCTGGCCGCCTTCGACGACAGGCATCAGGAGCGAGCCCAAGTCGAGGTGGGAGTTTGCCAACTCCCCCAGCGGTGTCAGCAGGTCGCCGGTGTCGTACGGACCAGCCGTGTCGCCGATCGAAAACTTTTCTGGTGCGGCTTCGTTCTTCGCTGCCATTGTTATGCCTCCGAGGTCAAGATCGCGTGTCCACCACTGGAACCGTATCCGCCAGCTCCGCGCTCGGTGTCGTCGAGTTCGTCGACCTCAATCACCGAAGGAAGTTCCACCCGCTGCACCAGCAGTTGGGCGATGCGGTCGCCGCGCGTGATCACAATGGGCGCTTCGAGATCGTGATTGATGACGCAGACTTTGATTTCGCCGCGGTAGCCAGCGTCGATAGTGCCCGGCGTATTAACGATCGACAGGCCGGCACGCGCGGCCAAACCGGACCGCGGATGGATCAATCCCACCGTTCCCACCGGCAGGGCGATCGCAATCCCGGTGCCGACCAGTTGGCGACGGCCCGGTTGCAGGACCAAATCGGTCGCGGCAAACAGGTCTATTCCAGCGTCACCGGGGTGTGCGCGAGTAGGGAGCGGGAGTTCAGAATCGAGGCGACGGATCCGCAATGGCGGATACGTATCGGGCGTCACTTGCGAGGTCACCCTCGCAGACTACTCGGGCGCTCGCCCATTAGGCTGGAAGCTGTGAGCAAACCAGCCTCGAGCCCCGCCCCGCAGCAGGACCGCTATGCCGAACGACTTTCTGTTCCCTGGTGGTGGTGGTTGGCCGCCGTGGTCGTCACCGGAATCCTCGGCTACGAAATCCAATTGGCCGCTTACCGGGCGGCGTGGAGCTTTGTCGCCTATCCGGTCATCGCCATCCTGATCGCCTGGATGCTGTACTCGATGGGTCGCACCCAGGTCCGGGTCACCGCCGACGGTTCGTTGCACGCAGGGAAGGCCATATTGCCCACCGATGTCATTGCCCGTGGCGCGTCGATCGCCGCTTCCCAGCGGAGTGCGGCGATGGGCAGGCAACTCGATCCTGCGGCCTACGTGATCCATCGTGCATGGGTGAAAACGATGGTGCTCGTGGTGCTCGACGATCCCGACGATCCCACCCCCTATTGGCTCATCTCTACCCGTCAGCCCGGCGCGGTGCTCGCTGCGCTGGGGATGGGTGATGCTGGCAGCGATGCCGGGAAGCAAGACGCCGCGCAAGGCTAGTTGCCTCGCGCGGCGTCGTAGATCTATCTCGGCGCTGCGGTTGATGGCATCAACCGCGGTGCCTCTATTGGTGGAGGTACTAAGCGCAGTCGACGCAGATCATCTGAGTGCCATTCTGCTCGGCAAGTCGGTTGCGGTGGTACACGAGGAAGCAACTGGAGCATGTGAACTCGTCATCCTGCTTCGGAACCACACGAACCGAGAGTTCCTCACCTGACAGATCGGCACCCGGAAGCTCAAACGATTCAGCCGTTTCTGTCTCGTCGATATCTACGTTGGCGGACTTCGCTTCATTGCGTCGAGCCTTGAGCTCTTCGAGCGAGTCTTCCGCGATGTCGTCGTCGTTGCTGCGGCGCGGAGCGTCGTAATCGGTTGCCATGATGTGCCTAACGTGGGTCTGTAGGTGGTTAATGGATTGCTAAGGGAGACCGCACTTGTGGCGTAGCTCTCCCGCACCTCACATCGTCATCCGATGATGTCGGGCGCCCGAATTCTAGGCTCACTCAATCGCCGTGTCAACCCCCTCATGGTCGGGTCGTTCTACCGCCTCTTTTCCGCGGGAGTTCGCACCGAAAACGAGAGTTTCTGCGGGCGCGCCGACCACCCTGACGAACCTGTTCCGCCCGGCCCTCTACAGTTGTGCAATCCCCGTTCTCGGAAGAAGGTGCAGGCACCGTCGTGGTCTCGAAAATCGCCACCGGCTACACGACCGATGTGAAGGGCCGCCCATTTCGGCGGCGCCAGTGGTTACCCGCCGCGATCGTTGTCGCAGTGTTGGCGGCGGGCGCCATCACGGCCTGGTCCTTCGCATTGAACAGCGGCGGCACCGAAGCACACCCGACCGACTGCAATATGCCGGTAGCTGCCAAATCAGCGGCACCCGACGCCCCGAAGCCGCCCGAACTGACCGTTGTCAGCAATACCGACATGCTCTCGGTGGCTCCAGCGGGGCTAACGACCTTCGGTGTTCGGGTCCTGAATTCGGCGGCACCCCGCGGTTCGGCGCGCTCAGTCAGCGATGACCTCGCCAACGAGGGGTTCACCGCTGCCGATCCAGCGTTCGGCGACGACACTGTCTACCCTGATCAGAATCTTCATTGTGTTGCGCAGATTCGGTTCGGCCAGGCCGGACAGGCCGGTGCCGCCGCAGTCTGGCTCGCTGCCCCGTGTGCACAGTTGGTCAACGACGGTCGAAAGGGCACGGACGTCGATCTGGCGCTCGGCGAGTTCTACACCAACACCAGGCCGACGCAAGACACGCAAGCGGCACTCGAGGCATTGCGTTCGGTGGATCCGAAGAATCCTAAAACCGCCATCGACCGCTCACTCATCGAGACCGTCCACAACCAGTCCTGCTAGCCGGGACGAGGCGTCAAACCGCCTCGTCGGGCATGGCGTCAAGGGCGCCAATACTGCCAAGTAGGGCGAGGAAGTCTTCAGCGATTCCCGGTGCGGCGGCAATCGTCGCGTGACCGTCGCCCGATCGCGAATCCGATGGCGGGAGCACTACCCGGGCGCCGGCTTCCTCCGCGATGAGGCCACCGGCAGCCCAATCCCACGGGCTAAGTCCATGCTCGATGTGGGCGTCGACGGCACCGGATGCCACCATGCAGAGGTCGATGGCGGCTGCCCCGACGCGGCGGATATCGCGGACGTTGGGAAGTAGCTTTGCGATGAAGACGCCCTGCTCCACGCGGCGCGTCTTTGAGTACGCAAACCCGGTCGCCACCAACGCCAGAGCGACGTCATCAATCGGGTTGCAATTCAAGCGAATCGGCTGGACGTCCGAGGCGAGGCCAGTCGCCCACGCGCCGCCGCCACTGCTGGCCCAATACGTGACCCCCCGTGCGACATCGACGACCGCTCCGGCAACGGAACGACCGTCGACCTGCGCCGCGACCGACACCGCGTAGGCGGGGATGCCGTACAGGAAGTTGACGGTACCGTCGATTGGGTCGACGACCCACCGGACACCGGTCGGCACCGTCACCGAGCCGCCCTCCTCTTCGCCGAGGATCTCGTCGCCCGGCCGATGCCGATGCAGTAGCTCGCGGATCAACTCTTCAGTTTCCGTGTCCGCGACCGTCACTGGATCCGTCGGCGTCGATTTAGCCGTGACGGAATCATCGGAGGCACGGGTGCCGGTCGGCGCAAAGAGTTCGACTCGTCGGTTCCGCACCTGTGCTGCGGCCTCCTCGGCCACCGCGCGCGCAATGACGGCGAGCTCGGCTGGCTGCGGAATGGAAGTCGATGAAGCAGAATCAGACCGGGCAGGATCAGCTGAGTGAGTCACGGCCCCAAGTCTAGTGACCCGACGCGCGACTCCGGTCGCCACGGTGACTGGCAACTGTGTCTAAGATCGCCTCAACCAGCCACGAAAGGCGTACTGCTCACCATGACCGACGCTGAAGTCACTGTTTTGGGATCCACAAATGCCCGACCTGGGGCCGACAATTCGACAAGTCCGTCGTCGCACCTCGGGTTCGGTATCGACATTGGGGGCTCGGGGGTGAAGGGTGCGATCGTCGACCTTCGCACCGGAGAGTTTGTCGGTGAACGCCACCGGATCGACACACCCCAGCCTGCCACCCCGGAAGCTGTGTCGGAGGCAGTCATCACCATCGTCGAACACTTTGGTTGGACTGGCCCCGTCGGATTGACCGTTCCCGGTGTGGTGCGCGACGGAATCATGCGAACGGCGGCCAACATCGACGCGTCCTGGAAGGGCACCGACCTCGTGTCGATGTTTAGCACCAAGCTCGGCGGCCGACGGGTCAGTGTCCTCAACGACGCCGACGCCGCAGGCCTGGCCGAGCTTCGCTTTGGCGGAGGCGCCGATCTCGACACCGATGGCACCGTCATCTTGTTGACGTTCGGCACCGGCATCGGATCGGCTCTCCTCTACAACGGGACACTTGTTCCAAATACCGAGTTTGGACACCTGGAAGTCGGCGGCAAGGAGGCCGAGCATCAGGCTTCCGCAAAGGTTCGCGACGACAAGGGGTGGTCGTTGAAGAAGTGGAGTTCTAAGGTCTCGACCGTCTTGGCCCACTACGAAGCGATCTTCTCCCCCGACCTGTTCATCGCTGGCGGCGGAATTAGTAGCAAGGGCGACCAATGGATCCCAATGCTGACCAATGCGACCCCGGTCGTCGCGGCCAAACTCCGCAATCGGGCGGGAATCGTTGGCGCTGCGATGGCGGTCGACGACGGGCTCTCGTTCTAGCGAAACCTCACTTTTCAGCCTCCGCCAGTCGCTTTCTCGGCTCTTAGACTGGTATGCGCATGTGCTCATCGCAGTGATGTCGTTACAATGGAACACATCGGTCCCGCACCGAAGACTCAAAGCCCTCATCGCCCACGGATGTCCGTCCCCGTTTTGGGGACGCGCCCAGCCGTGCCGCGCGTTCGTTCTGTCGAAAGGTTGTACGTGGCAACCAGCAAGTCCACCGACGCAGCAGCTGAAGCTACCGACGCTGACGCACCGGTAGCTAAGAAGGCTCCAGCTAAAAAGGCACCCGCCAAGAAGGCTGCGGCCAAGAAGGCACCAGCGAAGAAGGCACCCGCCAAGAAGACTGCTGCAACGACCGCCAAGAAGACGGCCGCCAAGACTGCAGCGAAGAAGACCGCTGCCAAGAAGACCGCCGCCAAGCGTGCGAGCACCAAGGCTGCCGATCCGTCGGTCGAGGTCGAGGTCGACGAGGCTGACGTCGCCGGCCTGGACGACGTCGACGACTCGCAAATTGATCTTGCCGACGCGGATCTGATTGTCGACGACGACGATGATGAGGTCGACGCCAAGCCCGCAGCCAAAACGGCAGCCAAGCGTGCGCCCCGCGCCAAGAAGGACGCCGAGCCCAAGCCCGACTTCGTGTGGGACGAGGACGAGTCCGAGGCCCTGCGTCAGGCCCGCAAGGATGCCGAGCTGACGGCCTCTGCCGACTCTGTGCGCGCTTACCTGAAGCAGATCGGCAAGGTCGCCCTGCTGAATGCCGAGGAGGAAGTCGAACTCGCCAAGCGCATCGAAGCTGGTCTGTTCGCCACCGAACGCATCCGCCGCGTGATGGAGGCAGGCGAGAAGCTGTCGGTCGCTCAGCGACGGGACCTGTCGTGGATTTCGCGCGACGGCAACCGCGCTAAGAATCATCTCCTCGAGGCCAACCTGCGTCTGGTCGTGTCCCTCGCTAAGCGCTACACCGGCCGCGGCATGGCTTTCCTGGACCTCATCCAGGAAGGCAACCTGGGTCTGATTCGTGCGGTCGAGAAGTTCGACTACACGAAGGGCTACAAGTTCTCGACGTACGCCACCTGGTGGATTCGTCAGGCGATCACCCGCGCGATGGCCGATCAGGCTCGCACCATCCGCATCCCGGTCCACATGGTTGAGGTCATCAACAAGTTGGGTCGCATCCAGCGCGAACTGCTTCAGGATTTGGGCCGCGAGCCCACTCCGGAGGAGCTGGCGAAGGAAATGGACATCACTCCGGAGAAGGTTCTGGAGATCCAGCAGTATGCCCGCGAACCAATCTCTCTCGACCAGACGATCGGCGACGAGGGTGATAGTCAGCTCGGCGACTTCATCGAGGACTCCGAAGCGGTCGTCGCTGTTGACGCCGTTAGCTTCACCCTGCTGCAGGATCAGCTACAGGATGTGCTCGACACGCTTTCCGAGCGTGAAGCTGGCGTCGTCCGGCTGCGCTTTGGCCTGACCGACGGTCAGCCCCGCACATTGGACGAGATCGGCCAGGTTTACGGCGTGACGCGCGAACGCATCCGCCAGATCGAATCGAAGACGATGAGCAAGCTCCGCCACCCCAGCCGCTCCCAGGTGCTCCGCGACTACCTCGACTAGTCACGCACCACGGTAGCCAGATCAACCAACGACGACGCCCCGGATTTCCTCCGGGGCGTCGTCGTTGTCTGGTGGATTGTCAGCGGGCTCTTTGTCAGTTGTCTTTCAATGCGGCAAGTCCCGCTGCCAGCAGTGGCGCCACGCCCTCGCCCACATCGGCGAAGCCTGCACCAACTGTTTGGCCGTTGACATATCGGTAGTGAATTCCTTCGACGATGCCCGCGAGTTTGAAGCAACCGAAGGCGATGTAGAAGCCGAAGTCGGAGAGGTCTCGACCGGTGGCCGCCGAGTACCTGGTGACGATCTCGTTTTCGGTGAGAAAGCCGGGAGCGACGGCGACATCGGTGACGCCCCCACCGGCTGCCCCGAGGCGGTGATACACGCACATCAATGCCAGGTCGGTCAGGGAGTCACCAATCGTGGCCATCTCCCAGTCAAGAACGGCGCGGACCGCGTCCTGATCGTCGATCAGGACGTTGTCGAGTCGGTAGTCGCCGTGCACGATGCCGGGTGCAGCCTCAGGCGGCACCCGCTCCGCGAGGAGTCCGTGGAGCCGCTCCATTTCGGGGAGGTCGCGGGTGTGAGCGGCGTCGAACTGCTTGCGCCAACGGGACACTTGGCGCGCCAGGAAACCCTCCGGATGACCAAACTCCCCCAGCCCAATCGCGGCCGGATCCACCAGGTGGAGGGTCGCGAGGGTATCGACCAATCGTTCAGAAATGGTTCGGGTCCGTTCCGGTCCCAGCGGCGCCAACTCCGCAGCGTGCCGGTAGGGGGTGCCGGTCACGGCCTCCATCACATAGAACGGGGCACCGAGAACGTCCGCGTCGGTGCACATCCCGTACATCCTCGGCACCGGAACCGCTGTGGCTGCGAGCGCCGACATCATCGAGTGCTCGCGACCCATGTCGTGCGCCGTGGCGAGCAACTTGCCGACGGGCGGACGCCGCAAGATCAGGTTCGTTGACCCATTGTGCAGTCGGTAAGTCAGGTTCGACTTGCCGCCAGCAATCAATGTGGCGTCGAGGGCTCCATCAATTGGCCCAATGTGCTCGGTGAACCAGGGGGCCAATCGGTCCAGGTCAAGTCCCGGAAGCTCGCGGGTCGCACCGTCGGCAGTTGACATCAGAACACCAACACCGTCACGGTCTCGGCGATGCAGACCGGCTTTTCGCCGCCGTCGACCTCAATGGTGACCTTCTCGACGATCTGGTAGCCGGCCCCACCTTCGGTCACCTCGATCAATTCGAAGCCCGCCCGAACTTTGGAACCGACCGGCACGGGTGCGGGAAAGCGCACCTTGTTGGCTCCGTAGTTGATGCCCATCTTGACCTCACCGGGGCCCCAGGCACTGTGGCGCAGGACTGGGATCAACGAGAGCGTCATGTATCCGTGAGCGATGGTGCCGCCGAACGGCCCGTCCTTGGCTCGCTCGGGGTCGACGTGGATCCACTGGTGATCACCGGTCGCGTCGGCGAACAGGTTCACCTTTTCCTGGGTGACGTCGAACCAGTCGGAGTATCCGAGGTGGCTGCCGACCGCAGCAACGAGTTCTTCTGCACCGTTGAATACGCGCATTGTCTTAACTCCTAATCCTTGGGTCCGCCGGCGACATAGAGGACCTGACCGGACACGAATCCGGCACCTTCGCTGGCGTAGAAACTGACGGCATGGGCGATGTCGGCGGGCTCACCGACGCGACGGACGGGGATCTCCTTGGCCATCGCTTCCTTGAACTGATCAAAAGTGATGCCGAGGCGGTCTGCGGTCGCGGCCGTCATGTCAGTGGCAATGAATCCCGGGGCGATCGCGTTAGCGGTCACACCGAACGGACCGAGTTCGAGGGCCAGGGTCTTGGTGAATCCCTGCATTCCGGCCTTGGCGGCCGCGTAGTTCGCCTGTCCACGGTTACCGAGGGCCGAGGTGCTGGACAGGTTGACGATGCGTCCCCACTTGGCTTTGGTCTGGTACTGCTGCACTTCGCGGGACATCAGGAAGGCACCGCGCAGGTGCACTGCCATCACCGAGTCCCAGTCCGCGAGGGTCATCTTGAACAGCATGTTGTCGCGGATGATGCCTGCGTTATTGACCAGGATGGTGGGCTCACCCAGTTCTGCGGCGACGCGGCTGACACCGGCTTCGACCTTGACTTCGTCTGCGACATCGACGCCGACCCCGATGGCCTTGCCACCAGCGGCGTTGATCTCGTCGGCGACGACCTGGCAGGCAGCCTCGTCGAGGTCGAAGATGGCCACGGCATGGCCGTCGCTGGATAGGCGACGGGCAACTTCGGCACCGATGCCGCGGGCCGCTCCGGTGACGATTGCTACGCGCTGAGTGGTCATAGGTGGTTCTCCTTCAATGGTGGTGATGCCAAGACGATTGGTGGAACTCATTCTGGTGGGACTGCTACTGGTTGGGACTGTCGGTACTGCAGGACGACGCGCGGTCTGGCCGATCGGGACTTGCCGACCGCCACGCATTCGACCGTATTGCTATCTCGGTGCAACTACAGGCCGTTGGCGATTTCGTTGGTTTTCGCGTCGACCCGCTGCTGCAGTTTGTTCATGCCACCAAGCCAGCGGTCCGTGTTTCCAGCCCTGACCTGGTAGTAGTCGAAGACCTCGGAGTGCGGCAGGATGAGGAACGAATCCGAGTCCAGTGCGGCGATTACCTCGTCGGCGACGGTTTCTACGGTGAGCGCGACGTCGTGGCTGAGGATTTCCTCGACCGGGCCGGATTCACTCAGCATGCGGGTCTGGACGCCTTGCGGACACAATGCCTGCACGACTATTCCCCGGTGTCGGTAGGTGGCCGACAACCATTCGGCAAACGCCACGGCCCCGTGTTTGGTGACCGAGTAGGCAGGGGCACCAAGCATTGTCAGAAGTCCGGCCGCAGATGCGGTGACGACAAACCGTCCACCGCCGCGTTCGAGCCATTCCGGGACGAGGGCCCGTGCAGCGTGCACATGCGCCATCACGTTCACGTTCCAGGACAGTTCCCAATCGGCCGCGGCCGCATCGAGTCCCCGCCCGCGATCGACGCCTGCATTCGCGAACCAGGCGTCGATGGGACCGAATGCGTCCCGCGTGGCAGCGATCACCGCGGCAACACCGTCGGCCGATGCCGCATCGCCGGGAACGGCAAGTGCCACACCCCCTGACTCGGTGATTGTCGCGACGGTACGGTTCACGCCCTCGGCATCCAGATCGGCGACCACCACTTTGGCCCCGCGTCCCGCGAGTGCGGTGGCCAAGCCAGCACCGATACCGTTTCCCGCACCGGTAACGACAACCGTCTTATTTGCCGGGTCGAAGCCCACCGAACCTGAGGTGGCCACTACACACCACCACCGAGCAAGACGCCGCCGTCGACGACGAGGGTTTGACCGGTCATCCAGCCAGCGTCGTTGGACAGCAGGAAAGCAACCACGGA
This sequence comes from Gordonia sp. 34D, assembly GCF_056682775.1. Classification (NCBI taxonomy): domain Bacteria; kingdom Bacillati; phylum Actinomycetota; class Actinomycetes; order Mycobacteriales; family Gordoniaceae; genus Gordonia; species Gordonia sp. 34D. Next base: position 1,284,047 of record NZ_CM155293.1, read on the forward strand.
GCCAATGTCTTCGGGTTGGCCGAGACGCTTAAGCGCATAGGCTTCGGCGACCTGTTCTTCACGGCCTTCGTACAGGGCTGTCGCGAAGCGCGTCTTCACCACGGCGGGGGCGACGGCATTGACCCGAATGTTGGGTCCCAGTTCCACAGCGAGCTCTTCGGTGAGGTGAATGACGGCAGCTTTCGACACGCCGTAGAAGGCGATGCCCGGGGCCGGCCGCAGTCCGGCGATCGAGGCAATGTTCACGATGGCACCGCCGTGTTCGGCCTGCCATGCGGAGTTCACCGCTTGGACCCACCGGAGTGCGGAGATCACGTTGACGTCCATGATCTTCCGCGCGGCTTCGGGGTCAATCTCCATCAGCGGACCGTAGACCGGGTTAATCCCGGTGTTGTTGACCAGCAGGTCGGCGCTGCCAAAAGTCTCGATGGTCTTAGCGACGGCATCGGCCTGGTGCTCAGGGTCATCGCCTCGGCCCGCAACAGCGAGCGCAACGTCCGGTCCGCCGAGCTGAGCGACAGCTTCATCGAGCGCCTCCTGCTTGCGCGCTGTGATGGTGACCTTGGCACCTTCGGCGACCAGTCGTTCGGCGACGGCCAGCCCAATTCCTCGACTTGCTCCAGTCACGATCGCGGTCTTGCCTGCAAATCGTTGGGGGTCGATCTTGGCCACGGGAAACTCCTGTCGATGAAGTAATCTCAACCTCTAACTAAGCGCTTGCTTAGGGTGTTAGAGTCCACATTGCACGACAGTGAGACATACGTCAACCGTCCCACCTTGAGACTGATCTCATACCCAGCTGGCATCGCGTCCCCGAAACTCTCTTCCCGGACGCTAAAGGAGACCGCATGACCGACGCAGCGAATGTCCCGGCAACGGAGAATGTTCCTACCCGCGATCGACTATTGCAGGCGGCGCTGGTTTCGTTCGCCGAACGCGGATTCCTGGGCACCACAACCCGCGACATCGCCTCGGCGGCAGGTATGAGCCCCGCGGCGGTCTACGTGCACTACCGGTCGAAAGAAGATCTCCTCTTTGAGCTCTCACACGGCGGCCATATGGACACCATTGCCGAAATTGACTCGGCCGACGATGCTGCCCAACCACCGGCGGTCCGCCTGGCGGCCGTGATGCGCGCATTTAGCGAGCGCCACGCGATGCGTCACACGAGTTCACGGATCGTGAATTACGAACTCCATTCCCTCGCTCCCGACCACTTCACTGAAATCAGCAAACTCCGGCGCACCATTACCGGTCGCATGCGAGCAATCGTCGACGCCGGGATCGAGACCGGGGACTTCGACGTCGCCGACCCCCAGACAACAACCAATCTGCTGCTGTCGATGGGGGTAGACATCGCCCGTTGGTACAGCGACGACGGCCCGTTGAGCCCAACCGAATTGGGCGATTTCTACGCAAAGACCGCACTCCGCGTCGTTGGCGCAGTGCCACCGAGTCCTCCGAACAGACCAACTCCAGAGAACTGAAAGAAATGATTTGCAACACACCGACACCGCGCGGGAACATTTGAGCGTCGACAAACGTCTGACAGAGTGAAGGACGACGACCGATCCGCGGTTCGTCGGCTAGGGACGGAGGACGACATGACTACTATCGCCACGACCGCACCCACACGGATGCCGCTAGTTGCCGCTGACCGTTGCGACCGGTGCAGTGCCGCAGCCAAGGTGCGGGCGACTTTGCCCACGGGCGGCGAGTTGCTTTTCTGCCAGCACCACTACAACGACCACGAGGCACGCCTCGTCGAGATTGGCGCCGTTGTCGGCTAACCGCCGACGGTAATTGGAAAATCAATCCCCGATAGCGCAACACCCCGATCAAGGCCCTGCAAGAACCTCACCAGGTTCGCAGGGCCTTGATCCGTTCCCGGAGCTGATCGGCGGTGGCCATTGCCGTCGGCGGGCCACCGAGCCGGGTACGCAGTTCGTTGTGGACTTGGCCGTGCGACTTGCCGGTCCGATGATGATGTAGCGACACCAAGGTGTTCAACTCTTTACGCAGCACGGTCAGGTCTTGCCCCGTCTGCCGTTCGGCGGCATTGGGTGCAGCTTGTGCTTGGGCGTCATCGGCGGGTCGCGCCTTCGCGGCACTGCGTCGGGTTACTTGATCGGCCTGCCGTTGCTGCAGCAGGGTGCGGACCTGTTCGGCGTCGAGCAGTCCGGGCAAACCGAGGTAGTCCGATTCCTCGTCGGAACCGACGAGCGTCGTCGTCCCGAACGATGAACCGTCGTAGATCACCTGGTCGAGTTCGGCGTCGGCGGCGAGTGACTCAAAAGTCTTCTCGTCCTCCCCCGTGTTCTCGTCCTTCGACTTGTTGGCTTCAGTGAGCGCTTCGTCGTCCCAGCCTTCGGGTTCGCGGTGCGGCTTCCCCAACACGTGGTCACGTTGGGCTTCCAGCTTGCTCGCCAAATCGAGGAGCACCGGCACCGATGGCAAGAACACACTCGCGGTTTCACCGGGGCGACGCGACCGCACAAACCGTCCGATGGCTTGCGCGAAATACAGCGGCGTCGAAGCATTGGTCGCGTACACACCGACGGCTAGTCGCGGCACGTCGACGCCTTCGGAGACCATGCGGACCGCGACCATCCACTCGTCGTCGCTGGCCGCGAACTCGCCGATGCGCGACGATGACTTCGGATCGTCAGATAGGACGAGGGTCGGCTTCTTACCCGTCATCGCGAACAGGAGTTCGGCGTAGTCTCGGGCGGACTGCTGGTCGGTCGCGATGACGAGGCCGCCGGCGTCCGGAACGCCCGAGTTGCGGAGCTTCGTCAATCGCCGATGAGCCGCAGACAGAACCGCGGGAATCCAGTCTCCGTGCGGGTCGAGCGCCGTGCGCCAGGCACGCGAGGTTTGTTCGGCGGAGAGCGGTTCGCCGAGGCGTGCCGTGAATTCTTCGCCAGCACTGGTCCGCCAGCTCGCCTGGCCCGAGTACGCGAGGAACACGACGGGACGGACGACCCCATCTCGAAGCGCATCGGAGTACCCGTAAGTGTGGTCGGCTTTGGAACGCTGCGAGCCACCCGGCTCCGGCTCGTAGGTGACGAAAGGGATCGGTGAATCGTCGGACCGGAATGGCGTACCGGTTAGCGATAGACGACGTGTCGCGTCGCTGAATGCTTCGCGGATGCCGTCGCCCCACGATTTTGCGTCGCCACCGTGATGAATCTCATCGAGGATGACCAGGGTCCGGTGCTGCTCGGTGCGAACCCGATGCCGCGACGGATGAGCCGCAACCTGGGCGTACGTCAGAACCACGCCATCGAAGTCCGAACTCGTAGCCCCCGTGGAGTTGGAGAAGTTGGAGTCGAGGGCAATTCCGACCCGCGCAGCGGCCTGCGACCACTGATGTTTCAGGTGTTCGGTTGGGGCAACCACCGTGATGCGGTCGACGGTTCGGTCGGCGAGCAACTCGCTGGCCACTCGGAGGCCGAAAGTCGTTTTACCTGCACCAGGAGTGGCGACCGCCAGAAAGTCGGTCGGTCGTCGAGTGAGGTACTTGGTTAGGGCTCGTCGCTGCCATGCACGCAGCGGAGCACCGGAAACCGCGCGTCGCGCGGCCTCACCGTTCGTCTCCTCACCGTCGTTTAGTTCACGGTCGTTGACCGTATCCACCCCGTTGTCGACCCGCGCGCTGGTCACCGTGTTTCTGCACCCTCCTGAAGAAAAAGCCCTCTGGAGTCTAGCCCCTCCGCCTGAGGATCCCATGCCGCGCGAGGCGACACGGAGTGGCTCACGTGGCGGCCGGTGCCACCCGTTTGGGGGGTCATCGTTCATGCTGATAGGTATCGAAACTCACGAACCACCTTCGGTAGATACCGACACAGACCCGAAACAGGACGGTCGGCCAAGCCGACCGCGCCTGGGTGAGATCGTGCGTCGGCTTCCGCGCCTAGCGTGGGCGACCACGGTCAAAGCCTGGGATGACTCGATTATCGGTTGGGCCGCGCAGGCGGCCTTCTGGCAGGCTCTCTCGCTCCCGCCGCTCCTCTTGGGTGTGCTCGGCAGCCTCGGCTACATCGCCGACTGGTTCGGCCCCGACACCGTGGAGATCATCACCGCCCGAATCCTGGCGTTTTCCGAACACGCTTTCACGCCGAATGTGGTGGACGACTTGATTGCGCCGACGGTCGAGAACGTACTGGGGCGCGGACGGGTCGCCGTCATTTCGGTCGGCTTCCTGATGTCGCTGTGGGCCGGTTCGTCGGCTATGAGCTGTTTTGTCTCGTCAATCGTTCACGCACATAAGCAGCATCAGATCCGAAATCCCGTGTGGCAGCGAATCTTTGCTCTGATCATCTATCTGTTCTTCGTCGTCTCGTGCGTGTTGGTGCTGCCGTTGGTCGCATTGGGACCGACGTATCTGCATCAGATCCTTCCGGATGCGTGGGATCCGGCGATCTCCGATCTCGTCGACTGGGGTTACTTCCCCTTCGTCGGAATCCTGCTAATCGGTGCATTGGTTTGCCTGTACCGGTTCGCGCTTCCGCATCCGCTGCCATGGCATCGACTGCTGCCGGGAGCACTGCTGGCGGGTGTTTTCTTCTGGCTGGCGACGTACGTTCTGCGCTTTTATCTCACGGCGCTTACCCGCGCTGGCTACACCTACGGTGCGCTGGCCACCCCGATCGCCTTCCTCCTGTTCACGTTCTTTCTCGGGTTCGCGATTGTTTTGGGCGCCGAATTGAATGCCGCGATCGACGAAATGTGGCCCTCGGCGGGCAAGGGCGGCACCGTCCGAAACTGGGTGACCAGCCAGACGGTGGAACTTACCGACACCTTGCGTAACCGGGCGTTGCAGAACCGGTCAGAGCTGGGCGAGGTCGGGCCCGCGGTGCACACAGATACGCACCGGGCCGACCCCTAAGCGGTCTTTTGCCGCTTTACTTCTTCATCTTTTCGTAGATTTTCTTGCACTTTTCGCACACCGGCGAGCCGGGCTTAGCCGCCTTCGTGACGGGGAAAACTTCACCGCAAAGTGCGACGACATGCGTTCCCATGACGGCACTTTCGGCCATCTTGTCCTTCTTCACGTAGTGGAAGACCTTGGGAGTGTCGTCGTCCTTTTCGGTCCGTTCATCAATGTCCGGGCGTTCAATCGTCTGAGTTGCCATAAACCCATTGTGACCCAATGTGCCACCATGGATGGTATGGCGGATCAAAATCGACACGACGGGTACACGGATCGACCGGACACCGACAGACTCGCCGACCACGACAGCTTCCTGATCACCAGCGCCGCTCCCGATCGCGACGCCGTGTTTCGTGCCCGCAAACGTCGCTACTTCCTGATGATGAGCATCCGCATCCCCGCGCTCATCATCGCGTCGATCGTCTATGGCGTCACGCAGAACGGGTGGATCGCTGTCGCCATCATCCTCGTGTCGATCCCGATCCCGTGGATTGCAGTCCTGAAGGCCAACGACACCGAACCGCGTAAACACGGTGAAGTCCCGACCTATCACTACGGCAGTGCGCATTCGGTAACCCCGGAGTTGGGTGCCGAGCCCGCACCCGCGCCAACTGATCGTTTCGACGACGATTCCGCCCACCCGGTCATCGACGCCGAACCGGACGACGGCACGCCGCGCGCAAGCTGATTTTTACCTCGGGAGTAAACCTTCAGAAACTTCTCAGAGTGCTCGGGAACCTTTTCGGTACCGAATGCGTTGGACCCATTGAACGCACGACGAAAACGCATTCCAGGAGGTCGCATGGCTCACTCGACGATTGCCCGCCCGTCCGAATCTGAATCCACCCGTCTACGCCCCGCGTTGACGGAACGGGATCTTGATGCGCAATCCCCCTCAGCGGACCTTGTCCGCGTCTACCTCAACGGCATTGGCCGCACCGCGCTGCTGAACGCCGAGCAAGAAGTGGACCTGTCGAAGGCCATCGAGGCTGGTTTGTACGCGAAGCACCTATTGGCAACCAAGAAGCGGATTTCGCCCGCCAAGAAGCGCGACCTGAACATCCTGGTTCGAGAAGGTGAGCGCGCTCGCGACCACCTGTTGGAGGCCAACCTTCGCCTGGTGGTGTCGCTAGCTAAGCGATACACCGGTCGCGGTATGCCGCTGCTCGACCTCATCCAAGAGGGCAACCTCGGCCTGATTCGTGCGGTCGAAAAGTTCGACTACGCCAAGGGCTACAAGTTCTCGACGTACGCCACTTGGTGGATCCGCCAGGCGATTAGCCGCGGCATGGCCGACCAGTCGCGCACCATTCGCCTGCCCGTCCACCTCGTCGAGCAGGTCAACAAGCTGGCGCGCATCCGCCGCGAACTGCATCAGCAACTGGGTCGTGAAGCCACTGATGAAGAGCTCGCGCTCGAGTCGGGTATTCCGGCAGCCAAGATCGCCGACCTGATGGATCACAGCCGCGACCCGGTGAGCTTGGACATGCCCGTCGGCAACGACGAAGAGGCACCCCTGGGTGACTTCATCGAGGACGCCGAGGCCACGTCTGCCGAGACCGTGGTGATCGCTAACCTGCTGCACTCCGACATTCGGACCGTGCTCTCGACCCTCGACGAGCGCGAAATGCAGGTCATCACCATGCGATTCGGGCTCGACGATGGCCAGCCGCGCACCCTCGACCAAATCGGTCGTGCGTTCGGGCTGTCCCGTGAGCGGGTTCGTCAGATTGAACGCGAAGTGATGGGCAAGCTCCGTCAGGGTGACCGCGCCGACAAGCTCCGCGCCTACGCCAGCTAGCCCCCTTCCCGCATGATGCGTTGATTCCCGCTCCACGTCTGACGTGGAGCGGGAATCAACGCATCATGCGGGAACGCTCTGCCGGGCTTTATCCGAGCCGTCGAGGCCCGGTGTCCGCCAAGGTGGGCACCGGGCCGACGCGTATCTGTGAACCGAGGACGGCGATACCGTCGGGTGAAGTCAGGATCGGATCGAGGCGCAGTTCGCGGATTTCCGGGACAGCTTCGACGAGCGCCGAGACTCGCTGAAGGAGGTCGACCAGCGTTTCCGGATCAGAGTTGTCTTCGGCCAGCAGGGTGCGCACGCTCGGTTCGTCGACCAGTCCCCGCGCATCGTGCTCGGTGATCGGAATCGACCGCACGCTGCGGTCGCCCAGCGCCTCGAACAGGCGGCCGGACAGCCCAAAGGAGATCAGCGGGCCAAACGACGGACTATCGGCGACTCCGAGATACATGCCGACACCCTTCGACGCCATCTTCTGCACCTGCAGCGTCTTCTCACCGGTCAGTGCCTGCAGTTCGCTGAACGCCGAGACCACCGCCGTTGCATCGAGCAAGTCAAGGCGAGCCCCCTCGCGGTCAATACGACTCACCCAGGTGGGCGACGGCGACTTCACGACGACGGGGAATCCCAACTCGCGGGCCGCTGCCGACGCCTCATGCATCGTCGACACATCCCGGAATGGCACCACTTCAATCCCGTACTGCGCCAACACGAAGGCGGCCTGCCGAGCGGTCAGATCGCGGGCACCGTCCTCCCCCATCACCTCGCGCACGTAGCTGCGGGCGTCCTCTGGCCTGGCTTCGGGAATCAGGGCGGGCTGCTCTTTGGGGCGCGCCCGCCACCGCGCGTAACGGTGCGCCTGCGCTAGCGCACTCGCCGCACGCTCGGGTGTGGGGTACGACGGGATCGACCCCCGAACCGGGAGGCCATCGGGCCCGGTCCTGGACAGGCCCGGTGGCACGCCTTCCACCGCGAGGAAGGTCGTCACGATCGGTTTGGTGGGCACGTCGCCACCATCGGCAGGGCGCGCCGCTTCCATCAACCCCAACGCGTAGTCGGCAGAGTCGACGGCGACCGGCGGAACGAACACGACGATTACGGCATCGACATCATCGTCCGTCATCGCTTCGGAAACTGCCGTCGCCAGTTGTTCGTGAGTGACAGCCGGCCCCAAGTCGACCGAGTTGACGACATCCAGGCCCGAGGTCCGCGCGGTGTTGGCCGCGAGCGATGCAATCACCGACGAGTTTCCGACGATGGCCGTCCGCGGTCCCGTCGGCAGTGGCTGGTATGCCAAAACGGTTGCGCAGTCGAACAACTCGGCGATGGTTTCAACCTGTATGACACCTGCCTGTTCGAGCACCATTTGGGCTACCCGGTCATCGCGGACCGGCCCGGTGCGTTGGGCGTGGACCGGCGACATGGCCCCGCTCCCCGACTTGATCGCAACGATCGGCTTCTTCAACGCGACGCGGCGCGCGATGCGGCTGAACTTGCGGGGATTACCGAAACTCTCCAGGTACAGGAGCACCACATCGGTGTCGTCGTCGCTGTCCCAGTACTGCAGCACGTCGTTGCCAGACACATCGGCCCGGTTACCTGCCGAAACAAATGTAGACAGGCCGATCTGTCGATGCGCTGCGGTATCGAGAATGGCGATTCCGAGGGCACCGGATTGGCAGAAAAAGCCGACCCGCCCGGCACCGGGAATCCGCGGTGCCAGGGAGGCATTGAGTGCTATCTCGGAGTCGTTGTTGACGACGCCGAGGGCGTTGGGGCCCACCAGTCGCATGCCGTGTGCACGCACCTGCTCGGCGAGTCGCTTCTCGTTCTCCAACCCCGCTTCGCCCCGTTCACCGAAACCGGCCGACACCACCACGAGGGTCCGGACACCCTTGGCCATACAGTCGTCGAGCACTTGGTCGATGCTGGCCGCGGGCACGGCGATCACCGCGAGGTCGACGGGATCGGGAATGTCACTGACTGTCGGATACGAGCGAATACCGCGGACCGACGGCGGAGCGGTTGGCCGCACGGTATGTGGTGCGGGGACTCCGAAAGGCCGCTGTCCTTCTGGCTCCTCGGGCGGCTTGGTTGCGCCGTTGACGGGAAACACCGGGCCGGTGAAGCCCGCCGACAAGATGTTGGCGAGCAAGACGTTGCCGACTTTCTGCGGATCCGTCGATGCGCCGATTACCGCCACCGATTGGGGGCGCAGCAGATTGGCTATGCTCCGCGCTTCGGATGCGCGTTCGCGCGCATTACGCACCACCGTCAGCGCCTCGGTCGGGTCGATGAGGAACTCCACATGCACGGTGCTGCCGTCGAAGGCTCGCGAGATCTGGTAGCCAGCGTCACGGAAGACCGCGACCATGTTCGGATTCTCCGAGAGCACTTCGGCTTCGAAACGAGTAAAGCCGTTTTCGGCCGCAGCACCCGCTAGATGTTCCAGGAGAATCGGGCCCAGACCACGACCCTGGTGATCGTCGGCCACCACAAAGGCCACTTCCGCCGAGGTGGGCTTGTTGTCGGCGGCAAGTCCCTCGTACAGTCCCATCGCAATGATTCGGTCACCCAGGAACGCCAACAGGGCGACGCGATTGCGGTAGTCGACGGTCGTCATCCGCACTACTTCGCGGGCGGGCAACGTCGGTGTGGGACCGAAGTAACGCATGTAGCGGGTGCGTTCACTGAGTCCGTTGTGGAACTCGACAAGTCGGTCGGCGTCGGCGGGCAGGATCGGCCGCAAGTGAACGACGCCGCCGTCGGAGGCTAGGACATCGGCGGCCCACTGTCGCGGATACTCGCGGGGAACCTGAGATTGAGCGGTTTCGTCGGCCGTTGACGCGGCCGCGTCGTCACTGGAGTGGTCGAGTGCGTCGGCTTTCTCAGTCACGAGGGTCCTCCGGATCGAGACCGTGCAGCGGGAACACTGCGCGGCGGGTGGCAAGAATGGCCTGGTCGGTTTGGCGCTGTGTCGCCTCCGACACGCCTGGTGGGGGTTCGCCGCCGGCATCCCCGTCCCAGCGCACGAAGTCGGTGACGCCACCGTCTCCCATCGTGGCTTCCGGCGGGCGTGCGTAATCGGGGTGGACGGTCTTCGACAGGTCTTGGGCGCCGGTGATCCAGTCCTCATCGATCTGCGCGGTCGGGTCGATGTCCTTGTCGAGCGCGGAGGCAATCAGGTGTGTCCAACTTCGCGGCACCACATTCACCACCCCGTAGCCGCCGCCGCCGACGGAGAGCCAGCGACCCTCGCAGTAGCGATCGGCGAGGTCGCGGAGCGCTCGGATCGCGGCAGCATGTCCGTCGACGGTGAGGGCCAAATCGGTCAGCGGGTCGTCGCGATGGCTGTCGACTCCCACCTGCGTCACCAAGATCTGCGGCGCAAACGCCTCGATCATCGATGGCACAACCGCATGAAATGCGCGCAGCCACAACGAGTCCCCGAGGCCCGGCATCAGTCCGACGTTGACTGCGCTGCCGCCAGCGTCAGCGCCACCGGTCTCGGTGGCCCAGCCTGTTCCCGGCCACAGTGTCGCGGGATGCTGATGCAACGAGATCGTCATAACGCGCGGATCGTCGACGAACTCGGCTTGCACGCCGTCGCCGTGGTGTGCGTCCACGTCGATGTAGGCGATGCGATCGTAACCGTGGTCAAGGAGCCAGCGGATGGCGATCGAACAGTCGTTGTAGATGCAAAAGCCCGCGGCATGGCCTTTCATCGCGTGGTGCATGCCGCCGCCGATGTTGACCGCGCGCTTCACCCGACCCGAAGTAATGGCGGCGGCTGCCGCGACCGTGCCGCCGACCAGCATCGATCCAGCCTCGTGCATCCCCTCGAAGATGGGGTTGTCGGTGCTCCCCAGGCCGAACAGCCGCTCCAGGAGCGGCCCGTTGCTGGCCATCTTGCCGTGGCTAACCGCCCGCACCGCGTCCACATAGGGTTGCGTGTGCACCGTCGTGAGGAGTTTGTCGTCAACCGGGAGTGGTTCGACGGTCTCGACATCGTCGAGGACCCCGAAGCTTCTAGCAAGCGACATCGTCAGCGCCAGTCTGACCGGACTCATGGGGTGGGTATGCGCCCACTTGTAGTCCATGAAGTGTTCACTCCAGATGATTGCCGCGTCAGTCACAGTCGCCCCATTCCTGCTCGCCCCGGATTCTCCGGGAGCGCACTAGGTTCACGCTATCGGTTTCCCCTGCCACGCTAACGGTTTCACGCCCGCTCGGGACCGCGTCAGGTGCCCCGCATCCAACTACCACCAGGTAGCCTGGAGTCAGGCGAAAGGACAGAGTCTTCGTGAACGATCTTGTCGACACCACAGAGATGTATCTGCGGACGATCTACGACCTGGAAGAGGAGGGGATCATTCCGCTGCGGGCGCGTATCGCCGAGCGTCTAGAACAGAGTGGCCCAACCGTCTCCCAAACGGTGGCGCGCATGGAGCGCGACGGCCTGTTGCGCGTCGCTGGCGACCGGCACTTGGAACTTACCGAGAAGGGCCGCACGCTGGCCGTGTCGGTGATGCGGAAGCATCGCCTGGCCGAGCGGCTGCTCGTTGACATCATTGGCCTCCCGTGGGACGAGGTCCATGAAGAAGCGTGCCGCTGGGAGCACGTCATGAGCGAGAACGTAGAACGCCGCATTGTCGCGGTGTTGGATAATCCAACGACCTCGCCGTACGGTAACCCGATCCCCGGCCTCGACCAGCTGGGACTGTCGCTAGCTGCGACCGAGGACAAGGCTGTCCGCCTCGTGGACTTGCCGCAAGGCGACAGTGCCGTTGTCATCGCCCGGATGTCCGAACACGCCCAGGCCGACCCCGAACTCGTCGGAGAGCTACGCCAGGCAGGTGTCGTTCCCAATGCCCGAGTTTCGGTCACCGTGACCCCGCACAGCGTGACTCTGATGACCCCGGGACACAGCGGTTTGACGTTGTCGTCAGAAATCTCTCACGCAATCTTCGTCACCCCCAGCAAGAATTAACTGCGCGGACTATCCCGCCGCCGCGAACACCGGCGGCGGGAGTTCGGCACCGAGACGCTCGGCGATGTCGTAGGCCAATTCGGCCAGACCGCTGAGCTCTTTCGGTCGCATCCCGTTAAAGAGCGCGGTATCGAGCAGGTTAGCTAGGTTGTATTCGGGGTCGGCGTCGTGTGCCGTTTGGAAGGCAATCCCCGCGTAGGCTCCCTCGCCAGCCATGTAGTGCAGATAACCGAGCAAGGTCGCCGCTGCCGCCCGAGCTGGCGCAGGCAGCCGCTTGGTGAGGGTCCGCCAGAAATCTTCGCACGTGCCGCGCAGCCCGGTGAGGCTGAGCCCCAACAGGGCATCGCGCACATGAATCGATACCAGCGCCTCGGCCAAGCCATTCAGGTCCTCGCAGCTCAGATGGGTGTCGCCGCCATCGAAGCGAGAGATTGTCGCGAGGGTGAAGGCCAGCCCGCGGGCATCGGAACGGCCAGGGACGTGACGGGTTGGCTGCGGTGACTGAGCCCGACACTCTTCGTCCGCACAATGGGGTTCGGGTTCAAGGAGAGCAGCGATTTCTGAGCGACTCGACAAGATGCGCCGCCCCGTATTGACCGCGCGTTCCAAGGCCGTAGGCGATGCGTTCGGATCACTGAGCGTACCCTTGTCCGGGAGCTCCCCCTCGAATGGAAGGACGCAGGCAGCCTCAGTCGGTGGACGCCAAATGGTGTGCCATTCCGCGCCCAGTGCTGCCTTGTTCATCGCAAACACTGCGGACAGCCCACCGGCCTTTCGGAAGCTCTTTTCGGCAACCTCGGCCACCTTGCGATACCGCTTGTCTGTCGGCGGGTAACGATCATCGATGATCACCGCTACCGTTCCGGCGGCGTCGTACGACTCCGCCAGGGTTCCGAGAGTGCCGAAAAGTTCCCGCATCCCGGCCGACGGGAATCCGCTTTTGGTGAGGAAGAGGTCATGGCGCATGGTGGCCGAGACGGTTCGGCGATCGCGGAAGGCCACCAGCACCACTGACTGTTCAGGGACGAAGCCGAGCAGACCGGGCACGGCCGCCAGCAGAATTCCAGGATCGGGCATCGGGTTGGTGTGACCGCCGGGTTGGATACTCAGTGAATTTGTCATTCACCAAGGCTGGGCAGTTCCGCGCCGCAGCGGAACGGCTAACGACAAGTGTGGATTAGGAGAGCGTCAATCCACAGTTCCACCTGGGGAAATGCGCAACGGCAAATAGTTTCACTCGACGGCTTGACCTTGATGCAGCATCAACCGCGCATCCTGTTTTGGCAACGGCGTCACAACGCCCTGTCCGACGCAGAAAGTCAGGTATCGCCACCATGAACTCACCGAGCACCACCAGCTCCCCGGCTATCCGCGTTCGGGGCCTTGAGAAGGCATACGGCGACGTCAAGGTACTCACCGGTGTCACCTTCAACGTGCCCCGCGGCCGAGTGGCCGCACTCCTCGGCTCCAACGGCGCGGGCAAAACCACTCTCGTCAGGATCCTGGCCACACTGCTCCCTTCCGATGCTGGCACAGCAGAGGTCAATGGGTTCGACGTGCGCTCAGGCGCACGACATGTCCGTGAGTCAATCAGCCTCACTGGCCAGTTTGCCGCCGTCGACGGCCTCCTAACCGGGCGCGAAAACCTCACCATGATCGCCAAACTCCTCCGCGTCGAGAACCCCGCGAGCAGCACCGACCGGCTTCTCAACCGGTTGGGACTCACCGAAGTCGCCGACCGACGAGCCGCCACCTACTCCGGTGGAACCCGTCGTCGCCTCGACATCGCCATGAGCCTCATCGGAAACCCGGCAGTGCTTTTCCTCGACGAGCCGACGACCGGCCTCGACCCGCAACGGCGCCTCGAAGTGTGGAAGGTGATCGATGATCTTGCCAAAGCCGGCACGACCGTCCTCCTGACCACCCAGGACCTTGGCGAGGCCGAGACGCTCGCCGATCGGGTCTACATCTTGCACGAGGGACGGATCGTCACCGAAGGCACCGTCGACGAACTCAAACGACTGCTGCCCCCACCGAAAGTCGAGTACGTCGAACGGCAACCGACCCTGGAGGACGTCTTCTTCGCCATCGTCGGCACCGCATCGAACGGAGAGTGATCATGTCCACCGACTTCCTCAACAGCACCGCCGTGTTGACGGGCCGCACGCTGAAGCACGTAACTCGCAGTCCCGACACGATCATCACCACGGCAGTGATGCCGATCGGCATCATGCTCCTTTTTGTCTTCGTGCTCGGCGGTGCGATCACCACCGGCCCACCGTCCGGCCAGGACCACTACATCGACTACGCCGTACCGGGTGTCTTGCTGATCACGGTTGCGATGGGCATCTCATACACCTCCTATCGTCTGTTCATTGACTTGCAGGAGGGCATCATCGATCGATTTAGCTCGATGCCGATCGCCCGCTTTGCCCCCATTTGGGCGCATGTCATGACTTCGGTGGCGGCCACCTCGGTCTCTGTCGTCGCCGTCATTGCCGCCGCGTTGCTCGTCGGGTTCCGTTCCGGCGCAGATGTTCTCGCCTGGATCGTCGTTGCCGGACTGCTCCTGCTGTTTACCCTCGCCCTCACCTGGGTTGCGGTAGTTGCGGGCCTGCTCGCGAAGACCATCGACGGTGCCAGCGCATTGTCGTATCCGCTGATCCTGTTGCCCTTCCTCAGTTCGGCGTTTGTGCCGACAGCGTCAATGCCGGCTCCCGTCCGATGGTTTGCCGAGCACCAACCGGCGACGTCGATCGTCAATAGCATCCGCGATCTGTTGACAGAGCAACCTGTCGGCGATGAGATCTGGGTGGCCGTGGCCTGGTGCGTCGTCATTTTCGTTCTCGGCTTCGTCGGTACGATGGGCGTATACCGATGGAAGTCGTCATAGGTCGAGGTGATGACCATGCTCACCATCAGCCAGGTCGCGTCGTACGCGGGCGTAACGGTTGCCGCTGTTCGGCACTACCACCGTGTGGGCCTGCTGCCCGAGCCGCCGCGTGATGCCTCCGGCTACCGGCGGTACGACGCCGCGGCGGTCGTGCGTTTGATCCGGATTCATGTCCTGGCCAGTGCCGGGGTTCCGCTCGCGCAGGTTGAGAGCATGCTTGACGCCGATCAGGCGTCGTTCACTACGGCGATCAAGGCGATCGACCGACAGCTGGATGGCGAAATCCAGCGCCTGCAAGCCACCCGCACACGCCTGGCGAAACTCGCGGCGGGCGATCACTTGGCTCTGCCGCAGTGCGTCGTCGACTACCTGGCTCGGCTTCGTTCCCTCGGGCTCAGCGAGGACTTCGTCGCACAAGAACGCGACGCGTGGATCGTGGTGTCGGCCCAGGTTCCTGAGCAAATCAACGCGATCATCGCGCAAAAACACCGGGATCTGGACGACCCGGAGATGGTGCAGCTATATCGACTTCTCAGTACCGCCGCAGACTGGTCAAGCGACGATCCCCGCCTGACGGAGGTCGCCGATCTGTTGGAAGAGATCTTGAATCGAGTCATGGCCGCGGGCGGCGTCGTTGAGCCTGACTTGGATGATCGGTTAGTCGCCCTTCTTGACGCCACGATGGTCGCTGCGGCCCCGGCGGCAGCACAGTTGCTAACCCTCTTGGAACAGCGGGGATGGACCGGTTGGACCCGCATGGAACGACGCTCCGAGCCATCCCCGTCAACTAGCTGAAAGCGCTCCTACGCGCGGCTTCGAAGAGCTTCTGGGTCGCAGCCAATTCGTCGGCCCCCAACTCTGCGGTACCGGTGCGACGATTTTGCACGTACACGCGAACATCGCCCTGCTGAGCAACAAATTCGGTGACAGCGGTCTGCGGCGTCGTCGTCGATTCCGGCCCCATACGGATCATGCGGTCCAGACGCACGGTGTTGTTCGAGGCATCCAGATCAGACGTCTTCGTCTCAATCTGGGAGGCAAGTGTGCCACCGAGGACAAACGACGCGCAGCGTTCAGCTTGCTCGACAAAAGCGTGAAAATCGTCCGTGGAGCGAACAACCAAGGCGGTCAGGGTGCCACCGGCTGGGCCACCGGGTCCAACGCGAACTTGAGCCGTCCCAGCATCGACGGCCGCGGGAGTGCAGTTGGCGGGATTGTTCTGGCCCCTGAGCGGGCGGAACGTGATGTCGGCGAGCACGCCGGGAACCTGAGCGGCCGGGACCTGTTGCGCTGGCCCGTAAGGGAAATCAGCGTTGGACACCGCCTTCGACGACAGGTCAGGCGGACGCACGGGCTCCCCCGAGACAGAACAAGCTGAAACTGCTGCAGCCAGAACTGCCACAGTCGCCACGACTTTCACTCCAGCAACAACACGCACACTGGCCAGTGTGCCACTACTCTCGGGGGGCTGCGGGAATGACCCGCCGGGTATCCACGTTGAATACACCGGGTCCTGTACTGGACAATAGGTAGTTACATCGAAGGGAGAGACCATGGACGAGCAGTCACCAGACGCACGCGGGCTCTACGATCTCGAATTCCCGGTCCCCGTCGTGCACAGCAACGACGGCGAAGGACCAGTCCTTATCCACGCACTGGAGGGCTACGCCGACGCCGGTCACGCCGTGGCGGTCGCAGCGACCCACCTGCGCGAAGCACTCGACTCCGAGTTGGTCGCGACATTTGATGCCGACGAACTGACCGACTATCGGTCCCGTCGACCAATGATTTCGTTTAGCGGTGCGGAATTCGACGGCATCGACATGCCCAAGCTCACGGTGCACGCAGTTCGCGACAACTCTGGCGTCCCGTTCCTGTTGCTTGACGGCCCCGAACCCGACCTGCGCTGGGAACAGTTCACCGATTCGATCCTCGCGCTCGCCAAATATTTCAGTGTTTCGCAGGTGGTTGGGCTTAACTCGATCCCGATGGCGGTTCCCCACACCAGGCCCGCTTCCATCACTGCGCACGGGAACGACCAAGAAGCCCTTGGCGACCTCAACAGGTGGGGCAACCCGATGAAACTGCCCGCCAGTGCATCAATGCTGCTGGAACTTCGCCTCGGCGAAGCCGGGTACCGGACCGCCGGGCTCTCGGCCCACGTTCCGCATTACCTCGCCCAAGCCAACTACCCGGGAGCTTCGGCGGCGCTTCTGCACGCCATCAGCAAGGTCGCCGGGCTTGACCTGCCGGTCTCCGCTCTCGAGAATGCCGCGCAGCAAATGCGCGAGCAGATCGACGGTGAAGTGGCATCGAATGAGGAAATTGCCTCGGTTGTCACGTCGCTGGAAACGCAGTACGACGCGTACATGCGCGCCAAGGACGAGCAGGTATCGCTGCTCGCTGCCGACCAGGACGTCCCGTCGGGTGACGAGTTGGGCGCAGAGTTCGAGAAGTTCCTCGCCGAGCATGCCGCTGAGTTCAATGGGAGCGCCAGCGACAACCCAACACCGGAGATCATCAATCCAGACGACAGCAATCCCGAGGACGTGAACTGAGCTGAGTACGCCCGAGCTGACGAGCGACGACACTTCCGCGTTAACGCCCACCACTGACGAAGATCTCGCCTTCGAGAGATTCACGACGTGGTGGGCGTCGCGCGGGATCGGGCTGTACCCCCACCAGGAGGAAGCCCTCCTAGAGTTGGTTTCGGGCAGCAACGTCATCCTGGCGACCCCGACCGGATCCGGGAAGTCGCTTGTCGCCTCGGGGGCCATCTATTTCGCGTTAGGCCGCGGTAAGCGCGCCTACTACACCGCGCCGATCAAAGCACTGGTCAGTGAAAAATTCTTCGACCTGTGCGAACAGTTCGGCGCCGAGAATGTCGGACTGTTGACCGGCGACGCCTCGGTGAATGTTCATGCACCCATCGTGTGTGCGACCGCCGAAATTGTCGCCAATATCGCCCTGCGCGATGGCCCCAATTCTGACATTGGCGTCCTGGTAGCCGACGAATTCCACTACTACGGGGAATCGGATCGCGGATGGGCATGGCAGGTACCGCTCATCGAACTGCCGGATCCGTCCGACGACGTCGCAGCCGCCGATCAGCCGCAGTTTCTACTCATGTCGGCCACCCTTGGGAGCACTGACTTCTTCGTCGACGACCTCACGAGACGCACCGGTCGCACGACCGTCGCCGTTACCGGCGCGGAGCGACCAGTTCCGCTGCAGCACAGCTATGCGATGACCCCGATCCACGAGACCATCGCCGAACTGATCGACATTGGCCGGGCTCCGGTCTACGTCGTGCACTTCACTCAGCAGGCGGCCGTCGAACGCGCGCAGTCGTTGCTGTCGGTGAAGATCGCCACCAAGGAAGAAAAGGCGGCGATTGTCGAAGCGATCGGCGATTTCCGTTTCCAAACCGGATTTGGCAGCACGCTGTCGAAGCTGTTGCGGTCGGGCATTGGTGTCCACCATGCGGGGATGCTCCCTCGCTATCGACGGCTAGTCGAACGATTGGCGCAGGCGGGACTGCTGAAAGTCGTCGCTGGCACCGACACCCTGGGCGTCGGCATCAATGTCCCCATCCGGACCGTGCTTTTCGCCGGGCTCACCAAGTACGACGGTCAGCGCGTGCGCCGACTCAAGGCCCGCGAGTTCCATCAGATTGCCGGCCGGGCCGGTCGCGCTGGCTTCGATACGGTCGGTTATGTCGTCGCGCAGGCCCCCGAGCACGATGTCGAGAATGCGCGTGCGATCGCCAAAGCTGGTGACGACCCCAAAAAGCTGAAGAAACTGGTCCGACGCAAGGCCCCGGAAGGCTTCGTCAGTTGGGGCGAGCAGACATTCATGACCCTGGTCGACGCTCCCGACGAAGAGCTCAGGTCGCATTTCCGAATGACAACCGCGATGTTGATGGAAGTCTTGGAGCGACCGGGCGACTGCTTCGCTGCCATCCGGCATCTGCTTGAGGACAATCACGAACCACGGTCGCGGCAATTGCGACACATCAAGCACACGATTGCGCTGTACCGCGACCTGCGAGACACGGGAATTGTCACCAAACTCGATGCCCCCGCGGCCGACGGGAAGTACGTTGAGTTGTCAATCGACCTGCCAGAAAACTTTGCGCTGACCAATCCCCTGTCAGCATTTGCTGTCGCCGCCTTCGAACTACTCGACACCGCCTCGGACACCTACGCTCTCGACGTGATTTCGATCCTGGAATGTACGCTCGAGGACCCTCGCCAGGTTCTGATGGCTCAGCGCAAGCAGGCCCGCGACGTCGCGATTACCGAAATGAAAGCCGAAGGCATCGAGTACGACGAGCGGATGGAACTGCTCGAAGAAGTCACCTGGCCGCAGCCCCTGGCCGAGGAAATTGGGTTCGCGTACGAAACCTATCGGCGCGGGCATCCATGGCTGGCGAATACGCCGCCGTCTCCCAAGTCGGTTCTGCGGTACATGCGCGAGCGGTCGATGACGTTCACCGAATTTGTCTCCGACCTGGGCTTAGCGCGCAGCGAGGGGGTGGTCTTGCGGTACCTGACCGACTGTTATCGCGCGTTGAACAGCGGGCTGCCGATGTCCGCTGTTACCGATGAGATCGAAGACATCACCGATCAGTTGGGTGATTTGATCCGTGACGTCGACTCCAGCCTGATCGACGAATGGGCCGCGCTCGCCGAGGCTGACGCCGAGGCCGCGCAAGCTCGAAACTAGCCAGCGAGGCTTTGGGTTTCTACCGTCACGGCACCGCTGGCGTCGACCAATTCGGCGATATCGTCGGCCAACTGGCGATACGCTTCGCCGCGACCGGAGGATTCACGATAGACGAGACCAATGCGGCGTCCGGGGCGTGGCACGGAGAACTCTGCGGTAGCCAAACCACCCGCGGCAGTTTCCACCGCGACCGCTGTCTTCGGAATGAGCGTCACCCCGAGTCCACCTTCGACGCACTGAACAGCTGTCGTCAGCGAGGCCGCGCGGGTCTGCCGAACGTCGGGCGAGATGCCCGCGAGTTGGCACACTTCGAGGGCTTGATCGCGTAGGCAGTGGCCTTCGTCAAGTAGCAACAGGGGCAGATCCTCCAGCATCTTCGGCGCCAGTGCCTCCTGGCCGGCCAGCGGATGCCCCTGCGGCAATGCGAGAACAAAGTCCTCGTTGTACATCGGAAGTTCGCCCATTCCGGGCGCGCCAGCGGGAAGCGCAAGGATTGCCGCATCGAGGGCTCCGTCTCGCAGCTGCCCCAGCAGACGGTCCGTCTGATCTTCCACCACCAGCAGGTTGAGGTCGGGTCGACGCTGCCCAAGACCCTTCAGCAGTCGGGGCAAGATGTAGGGGGCGATCGTCGGAATTAGGCCGAGGCGAATGGTCCCGGTTAGCGGGTCGAGATCTCCCGCGGCGTCGTGCATGAAGTCGTCGACCGTGTCGCAGACAGCGATGGCCGATCCGAGAAGTCGTCTCCCCTCTGCGGTCAACATCACACGACGAGTGGTGCGTTCGACGAGCTTCAGACCCAGTCCGGCTTCCAAACCAGCCAAAGACTGCGACAGTGACGGCTGACTAACGCCCAGCGCTGCGGCAGCAGTTCCGAAGTGTAAATGCTTGGCCACGGCCACAAACGCACGCAGCGCGGTGACAGGCGGCTGATAACTTTGATCGTTCATACCTATCAATATAGTGACTGTTATCGCATTTACTTTTCACTGGGTCTAGTCCAGAATAGATAGTGCAGGCGGGAGGATGACCAAATCCCAGCCCACAAACCTTTTTCAAGCACACCCACCCACATTGAAGGAGTTCAACAATGGCCCTGTTGACCATCGGCGACCAGTTCCCCTCATACAACCTGACCGCAGTAATCGGCGGCGACCTCTCCAAGGTTGACGCACAGCAGCCCGACGACTACTTCACCACCGTCACCAGCGATGACTACGCAGGCAAGTGGCGCGTCGTGTTCTTCTGGCCCAAGGACTTCACCTTTGTGTGCCCCACCGAGATCGCTGCTTTCGGCAAGCTGAACGAAGAGTTCGCTGACCGCGACGCACAGGTTCTGGGCGCTTCGGTCGACAACGAGTTCGTCCACTTCCAGTGGCGTGCACAGCACGAAGACCTGAAGACCCTCCCCTTCCCGATGCTCTCGGACCTGAAGCGTGAACTCGCCGAAGCCGCAGGCGTCCTGAACGCCGACGGCGTTGCCGATCGCGCAACCTTCATCGTCGACCCGAATAACGAGATCCAGTTCGTGTCGGTCACCGCAGGCTCGGTCGGCCGCAACGTCGACGAGGTTCTGCGCGTCCTTGACGCTCTGCAGTCGGACGAACTGTGCGCATGCAACTGGAAGAAGGGCGATCCGACGATCGACGCTGGCGAACTGATGACCGCCGGTGTCTAGTCTGGGCCTCCCCCAGAGCTAGTCGCTAGCGCGCCGCCTTTTCGTCACCACGATCTGACAAGGACTCGAACATGAGCATCGACAACCTGAAGAACGCCCTTCCCGAGTACGCCAAGGACCTCAAGCTAAACCTGTCCTCGATCAGCCGCACCACGGTGCTGAACGAGGAGCAGTTGTGGGGCTCGCTGCTGGCCACCGCCGCAGCAACTCGCAACGCGACGGTGCTGCGCGAGATTGCCGACGAGGCCGCTGACAACCTGTCGGCGGAGGCTTACAACGCCGCCCTCGGTGCCGCTTCGATCATGGGGATGAACAATGTGTTCTACCGTGGCCGCGGCTTCCTCGGCGGCAAGTACGACGACCTGCGCCCCGGCCTGCGGATGAACATCATCGGCAACCCCGGCGTGGACAAGGTGAACTTCGAATTGTGGTCGCTCGCCGTGTCGGCGGTTAACGGCTGTGAGCACTGCGTTGGTGCGCACGAGAACGTTGTCCGCGAAGGCGGTCTCGATCGCGAGGCTGTGTTCGAGGCCCTCAAGGTCGGTTCGATTGTCGCCGGTGTTGGCCAGGCAATCACGATTGCGGAAACACTCATTCCGTAATTTTTAGCCCCGGCGTGGGTTAGCTCGGCATTAGCGGGCCCGGAACATCTCAGATGTTCCGGGCCCGCTAACTTTGTTCATCCGCCGAACCCCCAGCCCGAACTTCGGGCCTTCGGTCTGTGAAAAATAACGGAAACAGTGAAGGAGGACCGGACGCACTTCGCATCCGATCCTCCGTGAACTAGCAGGTAGAGGCCGTACCTCGGACCTCGGCCCGATCTTGAACCATATTTCAGACCACCTCCGTTCACTCATTACAGAACGTTACGCCCCGCTCAGAGCTCCTGCACGGCCTTCGCGAATCGATCCGCCAGCTCGCCGACTTCCTCGGTGGTCATGGTGAAAGAAGGCGATAGCTGCAGGGCACCGACGCCGGCGGCACGACCGCAGACACCGTACTCGCGAAGCTTCAGCACGGCCGCAGGCCCCTTGGTGCCATCGGCGAGCTGCACCGCGGTGACAGCACCCAGGCCAGTGCGAACCTCGCTCACCTGATCCATCTCAGCCAGTGGCGAGAAGGCGGCGGCGAGGTCCGACTCAAGGCGGTTGGCCTCGTTGAGCAGCCCTTCCCGCTCAATAATGTCGATATTGGTGAGCGCCGCCACCGCGGCCGCACTATGTCCGCCGTAGGTGTAGCCGTGGCGCCACCAGACACCGCCACCAAAGAATGGCTCAGCGACTTTCGGTGCCACTATCAGCGCACCCATTGGGACATATCCACTGGTCAGACCCTTGGCGGTTGTCATCATGTCGGGCTCGAGATCGAATCGCGACGAGGCAAACCATTCATTGCCACCGATGCGACCGAATCCGGTAACCACCTCATCGGCCACAAACAGCACGTCGTGGTCTCGGCAGATCTCGCGAACCTCGCGCAGGTAGCCATCCGGTGGGAGGTACACGCCGCCGGCACCGATGATCGGCTCGGCAAAGAACGCCGCAATGTTCTCGGCACCCACCCGCTCGATGTAGCCGAGGAGACTCTTTGCATCGTCCCAGTCGACGGTGCCGGTGTCGGGCATCAGCTCCGCACCGTAGCCGTCACCGTTGGCCGGGATACCAGCGAGCGAGGTGCCAGCAACGTGCATGCCGTGGTAGGCCTTGCTTCGCCCCACCACGATCTTCTTGGACGGTTGCCCCTGCTCCACCCAGTAGCGGCGGGACAACTTGACCGCCGATTCAATGGCGTCGCTACCGCCCGAGGTGAACAGCACCTTCGATCCGGGCACCGGTGCCATCGCTGCAATCCGCTCGGCCAACTCAATCGTTGCGTCAGAAGCGAGATCACCAAAGTTCGAAAAGTGCGCGATTGTCGACAACTGCTTGGCGACTGCATCGGCCATTTCCTGGCGGCCGTGGCCGATGTTGGCAAACCAGAGGCCCGCTGTGGCGTCGATGTACTCATTGCCTTTGTCGTCGTACACCCGGGTGCCCTCACCGCGTGCAATGACGAACGGACCACTCTCGGTGACCGCGCCCATGTCTGCAAACCCATGCCAAAGTGATCCCATGCTTCAAAGATCTCATCTTCGCCCGGGGTCTGTTCGTTTGAAACTGGAAATCCGTTGATTGAGGTCACTCGCGACGGGCCCTCGGCGTGTGACGCGCCGCTTTATCCTCACCGTAGAATTGACCGCATCATGTCTTCTCTGACCATCTCGTATCCGCCGGAGCTTCCAGTCAGCGCCGTCCGCGCCGAAATCGCCGAAGCTATTGACGCGCACCAGGTAGTGGTGATTGCCGGTGAAACCGGCTCGGGTAAGACCACGCAGCTTCCAAAGATCTGCCTCGAGCTCGGCCGAGAATCGATCGGTCACACCCAGCCGCGCCGTATCGCGGCCACTTCGGTTGCTCAGCGCATCGCCGACGAACTCGGCACCGAGATCGGCGACGCGGTTGGCTACCAGGTCCGCTTTTCCGATCGAGTCAGCAAAGACACCAGAGTCAAGGTGATGACCGACGGCATCTTGCTGCGTGAAATCGGTCGGGATCCGCTGCTTCGCGGCTATGACACGATCATCATCGACGAGGCCCACGAGCGCAGCCTCAACATTGACTTTCTCCTCGGCTACCTCAAGCAGTTGCTGCCGCGCAGACCTGACCTCAAACTCATTATTACCTCGGCGACCATCGAACCCGATCGCTTCGCGAAGCACTTCGCCGGACCCGATGACGAGGTCCCGATTCTGGAGGTCTCGGGACGCACGTATCCCGTCGAAATTCGTTACCGCCCAAGGGAAGATCCCGATTCGGACCACGACGACCTCGACCAGATCGCAGCCATCGACGCCGCCGTCGGCGAACTGTGGGCACACGCGCGAGGCGATATTCTCGTTTTCCTCCCCACCGAACGCGATATCCGCGATACCGCCGATGCCCTCTCACGGCGGACCGACGCCGACATCGTCCCGCTGTTTGCTCGCCTCTCGGTCGCCGAACAGCAGCGCGTGTTCGCGCCATCGAACGGACGTCGCATCGTCCTGGCGACGAACGTGGCCGAGACGTCGCTGACGGTGCCCGGCATCCGGTACGTCATCGATGCTGGAACCGCGCGCATCTCGCGGTACTCGACCCGAACCAAGGTCACCCGACTTCCCATCGAACCAGTCTCGCAAGCTAGTGCCCGCCAGCGCGCTGGCCGTTGTGGTCGCGTCGCACCCGGAATTTGTATCCGTCTCTACTCGGAAGACGACTTCGACGGTCGTCCCGAATACACCGACCCGGAAATCCTCCGCAGCAATCTTGCGGCCGTCATCTTGTCGATGTTGTCACTGAGGTTGGGTGACATCAACGACTTCCCGTTCGTCCAATCCCCCGAAGCTCGGGCTGTCCGAGACGGCATGTTGTTGCTGTCCGAACTTGGCGCGGTCACCGACACCGACTCAGCGCTGGCGCGGTTGACCAAGGTCGGCAAGGAACTGGCACGACTGCCCGTCGATCCACGCCTGGGTCGCATTCTGATCGCCGGACACCACAACGGGTGTCTCGATCACATGCTCGTCATTGCCGCTGCACTCGCACTGCCGGATGTTCGTGAGTTCCCCAGCGACAAACGTGAAGCCGCAACCGCAGCCCATCGAAGGCACGCGGTACCGGGGTCTGAGTTCCTCGGTCAGGTGAAGCTGTGGTCGTACCTCGCCGAAAAGCGCAGCGAACTGGGCAGTAGTCAGTTCCGCAAGATGTGCGGACGCGAATTTCTCCATTACCTCCGGATCCGCGAGTGGCTCGACCTGCACCGGCAGCTCAAGCGCACTGTCGGCGACTTGAAATGGCAGACGCCGACCACTGAGGTTGATGCCGATGCCATTCATCGGAGCCTCCTGGCCGGTCTTCTCACGAATGTCGGTGCCCGCCAGGGAGACACCCGCGACTACCTGGGGACACGCGGCACCAAGTTTGGCATCTTCCCCGGCTCGTTCCTGTCAAACAAGCCACCCGCTTTCGTCGTCGCCGCCGAATTGGTGGAGACCTCCCGACTATTTGCACACACGGTGGCCTCGGTGGATCCCGCCGTTGTCGAATCAGTTGCTGGCGACCTGGTGACCCGTACCTATTCGGAGCCACACTGGTCCACGCGACGCGGCGCCGTGATGGCGTATGAAAAAGTCAGCCTTTACGGCGTTCCTCTCGTGGCCCAGCGCCGCGTCAACTACGGGCCCATCGATCCGCAAACCTCGCGCGAGATCTTCATCCAGGAGGCCTTGGTTGCTGCCCGGTGGAAGAATCGCCACGCCTTTGCCGCCCACAATGCCAATCTCATGCGCGACGCCGAGGAGTCCGAGCACCGCGTTCGACGTCGAAACCTCCGCATCTCCGACGAAGATCTCTTCGATTTTTATGCCGCCAAGATTCCATCGAATGTGGTCTCCACCCGGCACTTCGATTCGTGGTGGAAGAAGGCTGGACGGGCAGACCCCACCCTGCTGAACCTCAGGCTTGAGGATTTTGCATCCGACGAGATCCCCAAAGCAGCCGATTTCCCGGCCGCGTGGCAGCAAGGCGAAGCCCGGCTGGAATTGCGGTACAACTTTGCGCCGGGTGCCCCGGACGATGGGGTCACTACCGTCATTCCGCAGGCTCTGCTGGCGCACGTGCGCGACAGTGGCTTCGACTGGCTTGTCCCGGGGATGCGCAGCGAGTTGGTGACGGCACTGATCAAGTCCCTGCCGAAGGGTCTACGGAAGTCGATGTCGCCCGCCTCGCGGTATGCCGATCTGGCGCTGGCCAAGCTGTCGACGCGAAGTGAGCCGCTGCTGACCGGCTTGGCTCGCGAGTTGTCCACGATCACCGGTGTGACGTTGACTCCGCGAGATTTCCGGCCCTCGAATCTGGATCCGCACTTGCGGATGCACTTTGCCGTGACCGATGCCGAAGGTGCCATCGTGGCCCGTGGCGATCGACTGTCGGCGCTACGCGATGACCTCGCTGGCCGACCGAAAACTCCGAGTGCACCGGTGGCGACGACGTGGGCACCGGATGGCATCGGGACCCTCGAAGATTCCGAGACCGCCATTGTCGCCGGGCAAACTATTACCCGGTATCCGAGCTTGGCAGCGGTTCCCGGGAAGGGCGTCAGGCGGACGATCGCCGCCTCGCCCGCCGAGCGAGATGCCGGGATCCGCGCCGGCATTATTGAGTTGCTTCGCGTTGCGATCGCCCCGCCGAGTCGCCGACTCGCTACCGGGCT
Organism: Gordonia sp. 34D; assembly: GCF_056682775.1. Taxonomy (NCBI): domain Bacteria; kingdom Bacillati; phylum Actinomycetota; class Actinomycetes; order Mycobacteriales; family Gordoniaceae; genus Gordonia; species Gordonia sp. 34D. The sequence goes on from NZ_CM155293.1 coordinate 1,310,362, forward strand.
GCCCCCGATGGCGAAGCTTTCACTGAGCCAAAGCCCATACTCCGACGTCGATGCGCTGCTTGCCGACTGCACCAACCGGGCGATAATCGACGCCGTGGCTGCCGAAAAATCGATCACCGAGATTCGCAACGCCAGCGACTTCGCCGACCTGTCGGCGCGCATCGCACCGGTGGTCCGTTCGCGGGCACCCGAATACTTCGACGCGGCGGTCGCCGCTTTGGCCGAGTACGGGCCAGTTCGGCGGGCAATTGACGCGCGCGCGGGAACCCTGGCTGCCGATGACGTCGCCGATCAGGTGTCGAATTTGATATTCGACGGCTTTGTTGGACTCACGGCGCTGGTGCACTTGCGCTCAATTCCGCGCTATCTCACGGCCGCTCGGCTGCGACTTGAGAATCTCCAAACCACGGGTAGCCGCGACAACGATGCCTTGGCTTCGATCGATCGCATCATTGCGGCGTGGAATCGACGGATTGCTCAGCTCCCTGAGAGTCGACACGACGACCTTGGGGAAATGGTCCAGTGGCGACTCGAAGAGTTGCGTGTGAGCTTGTTTGCCCAGCAGCTCGGCACTGCGGGAAGTGTTTCCGAACAGCGAATCCTGAAGGCAATCGACAAGTTCTAGCGGAGTCGCGGCAGTTCGCTGGACTTCAGTTTTTGCTGCGGTCGCGGCGGAGGTCGTCGATTTCGTGTTGGAAGTCGTCGGCTGATTCGAAGGACTTGTAGACAGACGCGAAGCGCAGGTAGCCAACTTCATCGAGATCGCGCAGTGGCCCGAGGATGGCGAGACCAACTTCGTTGCTGGGGATTTCGGCGGATCCGGAGGACCGAACCGTGTCCTCCACCTGCACTGCCAGTTTCGCGAGCGCATCGGCATCGATGTCGCGCCCCTGGCATGCCCGGCGCACGCCTTTCATGACCTTCTCCCGGCTAAATGGTTCGGAAATACCATTGCGCTTAACAACGGACAGAACTGCCGACTCCACGGTGGTGAACCGGCGCCCGCACGCACTGCATGCCCGACGACGCCGGATGGCCTGGCCATCATCGGCGACTCGGGAATCGACTACTCGGGTGTCATCGTTCTTGCAGAACGGGCATCGCATGTCACGAGAATACCCGGCGGCCCAATCTGCCTTGTTTCGCAGTGCGTTCCAGCACGAACCTGGGGGCTTCCCTACTTGTAGGCCGGGACCCGCAATGCCTGGCCGACCGCCAGACCCGAGGTTTCTAAGCCATTGATCTCACGGAGCTGCGCGATCACTCCGGCGGTCGGCAAATCGGGCGCGATGCGCTGGGCCAGGCTGGTGAGTGACTCGCCTGCCCGCACATACACAACTTCGGTCGCCTGCGGGGCTGCCGGTGGTGTTGATTCGAGATTGGCTCCGACGATCGCGAACATCCACACCATGGCTGCGAGCGCTCCGCCAACCAGGAGTGCCCCGACCACGCGACGACGACGATAGACGGCAGCTTGATTACTGCGGTAATTCGAACGTTGGGTAACGCCTCGCACGTTCGAGGACGATTCGAACATCGGCGAGCGCTCGCGCCGCCATTCATTCGAATGACTGACAGGCGCTGCGCTCTTGGATCGCTCGTCCGTTCGAGTTAAGTCTGCGATAGCTCGCACTTGGCGACGCTGCGGGCGACCGCTCGGAAAGCAAAGAACGTCACCTCGCTGCGCCTGTACCCGACCCGAAGAATCGCGCGCCACGACAGGAAGATCGCAGGTCATAACTACTTCGAGGCCGGCGCGACGGCTACTACCGGCCGAGCCCACACGAGTGTGGCCACTACGCTCGAGGCGCTCCACGGGAGCCTTGAGAACATTGGCGCTCATCGGTGATCTCCTATCGATCGGGTGTTCGAAGAACTCTTGTTCGATAGTTAACACCATGCCTCTGACAAAGTTCGACACGCATCGAACAATTGTTTGAGTTTTGTGACCTACTCAACTAGCGTGGAGCTATCAATCGAACACAGCTGACGAAAGGCCCGACGGTGACCGACACGCCAGATCCACTGCTCTCGACCGAGACACTGGAAGCTTCCCTCACCCAGCGACAGCGCGATGTTCTGGAAGTCATCCGCAAGTCGGTACGCGAACGCGGCTACCCGCCAAGCATCCGTGAAATCGGCGAGGAGGTGGGTCTCACCTCGACCTCGTCGGTGGCGCACCAACTGCGCACCCTCGAGCGCCGCGGCCTACTCAAGCGCGACCCTCACCGTCCGCGCGCAGTCAATGTCCGCGATAGCGGGCGCACCCCGCCGGATGGCGGCAGTAGCGGCGGCGAGGACGATTCTCTGCCGAAGCCGACGTTCGTACCCGTTCTCGGCCGGATTGCCGCGGGCGGCCCGATTCTTGCCGAGCAGGCTGTCGAAGATGTTTTCCCGATGCCCCGCGAACTCGTCGGTGACGGTTCACTGTTCATGCTTCGCGTAGTTGGCGAGTCAATGATCGACGCCGCTATCTGCGACGGAGACTGGGTTGTGGTTCGTCAGCAGAATGTCGCCGAGAACGGCGACATTGTCGCCGCCATGATCGACGGCGAAGCCACCGTCAAGACGTTTAAACGCGTCGACGGTCATGTCTGGCTGATGCCGCACAACGAGCACTTCGAGCCCATCCCCGGCGACGACGCCGCAGTCCTCGGCAAGGTCGTCACCGTGATGCGCCGCATTTAGCGAGTGCTCCATCCGGAGCGATTCACCCCGGTCAGCCCAGTTTGGTTCGCGCGTCGTCGCGTGCCTGAGCTGGGCTGACTGCATTGAGAGCCGCCGCCGCCGCGTTTCGGCACTGTTGGAGACTGACCTCTCCGAGTTGCAGGCCGACCGCCGCGGCAGCCGCCGGAGCCGTCGACAGTGAAGTCACTCCGAGGCCAACCAGGACGCAGGCCAGCAGCGGATCAGCAGCCGCCTCACCGCACACCCCGACCGGCTTGTTCGCGCGCTGGCCCGCCTCGCCGACTTTCGCAATGAGCGCCAGAACGGCTGGCTGCCACGGGTCTGTGAGCTCCGCCAGTTCCGGCGACATCCGGTCAGCGGCCATCGTGTATTGCGCGAGGTCATTGGTTCCGATGGAAACGAAGTCAACTTCCGCGAGGATCCCATCGGCCAGCAGCGCCGCCGATGGAACCTCCACCATGACGCCGGGAATCAGCCCCTGCAGCCGAACGGCACCGGCGAACTCGCGCGCTTCGTCAACGGTGGCAATCATCGGTGCCATGACCCACGGAGCGCTACGGCCGTCCCCCTTGGCAGCCTCCCCCAGCGCCCGTAACTGGTTGTCGCGGATTTCTGGATAGCTCTTCACGATGCGGTTTCCCCGAACCCCCATGGCGGGATTGGGTTCTTCGGTGTTGTTCACGAACTTCAGCGGCTTATCCGAACCAGCATCCAACGTCCGGATGACTACTTTGCGACCGGGGAAAGCATCGATGACTTCCCGGTAGAGCGCCACCTGCTCGGCAACCGATGGCTCATCAGCTCGTTCGAGAAAAGCCAACTCAGTACGAAATAGCCCCACCCCCTCGACTGGTGCCCGAGCACCTTCTCTGGCCGAGGATCCGTCGGCCACATTGGCGAGTATCGCAACCGGGTGACCATCGGAGGTCCGACCGGGGCCACGCCAGCCAGCGATCTCTTTCGCACGCGCATGCGCCTGCGCGACTGCCACCGAGATGAGTTCTGGATCGGGTGAACTGCCGACGGTTCCCAAGTCACCATCGACGTATCCCATCGCACCGGAATCGATGTCGCCAAGGGCGCCAGCCGCGACAACGCAGGGGATGCCCAACTGTCGCGCAATGATGGAGGTGTGGCTACTGGGCCCGCCCAACCGCATGGCCAAACCAATTACTTTGGTTGGGTCTAGCTCGGCAGTATCCGCGGGGGCAAGGTCGTCGGCGAGCAAGATTGATGGCTCGTCGGGAACGGGGATACCGGGTTCGGCGACACCGAGGAGTTCTGCGACCACCCGGTCACGAACATCTTTGAGGTCCGTGACCCGTTCGGCCATCAAGCCGCCCAGGTTGGTGAAGACTTCGACGAACTGATCGGTCGCAGCGATGGCCGCGAGTGCGGCGGGCGCTCCCCCCGAAATGGCCTTGTTGGCGGCACCGATCCAACCACGGTCGCGCGCCAAAGCTGCTGTGGCAATGAGGACTTCGGCTGCAACACCGGAGTTGCGGGAGGCTCGTTCGGTGAGTCGATCAGCGACGACGCCCGCGGCGGCCGCGAACCGTTCGGACTCGGCGGGGCGCAAACTTTCCGCGATCTCGGTGGCGTCGATGTCACCGAAGCCGGGCCGTGCACCCGGCTTCACAATGCGACCGTAGGCCAACCCCCCGACGACCGGAACGCCGGTGACGATCACCTCCGCGCCAAACGGATTGGCATCTGGGGCGTTCGGGGCCTGCGCGTTGGTACTCACCTGGATCATGTGATTCAGATTACAAGATTTCCTTGACTTGTCAGCACTTACACCGGTAGAAACAGATACATATCCACATAGATCAACATACTTCAACAGTGAATTGGACCTAGTCATAGCGAGAGGCAGCGATGTACGCGGAGGAGCGACAGTCCGAGATCGCAGGTGATGTCCAATCCCGCGGTCGGGTTTCGGTAACTGAGTTGGCAGCTCGATTCTCAGTCACAGGCGAGACGATCCGCCGGGATTTGGAGATTCTGCAACACACTGGACGCCTCGTCCGGGTTCACGGCGGTGCCATCCGGCCCGATATCGCGACTGTTGTCGAGGAATCTGACCTGGCTGAGCGGTCCGAAACGCGGCGCTATCACAAGCAGGCCATTGCCGCTGCCGCGGTGCGTCTCATTCCGGTCGACGGCGGTTCGGTCTTGCTGGATGCCGGAACCACCACGCTTGCGCTGGCTCGGGCCATTCACCGAGACACCCGCCTGACTTTTATTGCCAACAGTCTTCAGATCGGCACGGTTCTCGCCGACCTACCCAATTCCACGCTGCTCTTGACCGGTGGCCGCGTACGCCCGACGACCGGCGCCGCTGTCGGAGCCGACGCGATCGATTCGCTGTCTAGGATTCGCGCTTCCGTGGGCTTCATCGGCACCAACGGCTTGTCCGTGGCACACGGACTGTCGACTCCCGATGCCGACGAGGCCGCTACCAAACGCGCGATGATCGCCGCCTGCACCACGACCGTGGTTCTTGCTGACTCGTCAAAGCTGGGCCGCGAGGACCTGTTCAGCTTTGCCAGCCTCGACGACATCGACTTCGTCGTCACTGACTCCGCGATCGACGACAAGCTCGCTACCGAATTGCGCTCCCATCAGATCGAGGTGCTCACCGCATGATTGTTACCGTTACCGCCAATCCCAGCATCGACAGGACCGTTGAACTCTCGGAACCACTCTCTCGAGGCAGTGTTCACCGGGCACACGCGGTCATCGATCAGCCCGGAGGCAAAGGTGTCAATGTCGCTCGGGTAGTTGCCGCCGCGGGCCTCGACACCCTTGCGGTCTTTCCCGCGGATGGAAGTGATCGCTTCGTCAGTCAGGTGAGCGCCGTCGAATTGCCCCACTTGGCCGTCCCCTTCGGCGGAGCGGTCCGCACCAACATCACCATCGCCGAACCGGACGGCACCACAACCAAGATCAACGACGCCGGACACCTGATGTCACTCGCCGGTTCGAATGCCCTCAAACAAGCAATCATCGAACGGGCCCAGAGTGCCTCCTGGCTGGTCCTGTCCGGCTCGTTGCCACCGGGAATGCCTGATGATTGGTACTCGTCGATCATTGAGGCCGTCGCCGAACGCGGCTGTCTGGTTGCTGTCGACACGTCGGGAGCACCGCTCGCCGCCGCAGCTAAGGCACGGCCGGGACTGCTGAAGCCCAACGGCGATGAGCTTGCCGAACTCACCGGGGCCGACGGTCAGGCGATGGAGGCCGCTGCCGGTGCTGGCGATCCCACCGTCGCGACCGAAGCTTCGCGCACGCTCGCCGAACAGACTGGCGGCGCCATCCTGACGACTCTCGGTGGTGCTGGTGCCCTGCTCACCACGCCCGACGGCGTGTGGTTTGCTACCCCGCCAGCGGTCACGGTTCGTAGCACCGTCGGTGCGGGCGACGCTTCCCTGGCCGGATATGTAATCGCCGATTTACGCGGCGGCGACCCGGAAGCCCGATTGCGCAGTGCCGTCGCGCACGGTTCGGCAGCCGCATCTTTGCGCGGCACAGCTCCCCCCACCCCCGACCTCCTCGACGAAGCTGGTGTCACGATCACCCGCCTGCACTGACCTGCACAGCTACAGTTCTTACCCCGGCTCGATCCCACCCTAGAAAGCCAAGTCATGTCCCAACCGATCATTTCCCCGGAATTGGTGCTCCTCGACGTCGACGCCGGCGCCGACCCGCGCGCCGTCATCACTTCGCTCGCCGAACTCGTGGCGAATGCTGGTCGATGCACGGATGCGGCGTCGCTGGTCGACGCTGCGGTCGAGCGCGAAACCAAATCGCCCACCGGCCTCCCCGGCGGTATCGCAATCCCGCACGCACGGGTCGATGCGGTTACCGTCGCTACCCTCGCGATGGCCCGATTGTCTCGCAAGGTCGACTTCGGTGCCCCTGACGGCCCGGCGGATATCGTCTTCTTGATTGCGGCACCGGCCGGTGCGGCGAGTGAGCACATGAAAGTGTTGAGCTCACTGGCCAGAGCGCTGGTGCGACCCGAGTTTGTCCAGGCCCTCCGCGACGCGCCGGACAGCGACGCGATCGTAGCCCTGGTCGACGAGGCGATCACCGGGCCCAAGGCGACTCCGGCACCTGCTGCGACCCCGAATCCCGCTGCGACCCCGAATCCCACTGCGACCCCGGAACCTACTGCCGCCCCGATTCCTGAGGTAACCGCGGCCTCAGCGGGTGCCGCACCGTCGGAACCGACCCGGCCGCGGATCGTCGCGATCACGGCTTGTCCGACGGGCATCGCGCACACCTACATGGCGGCAGATGCCTTGAGCCTGGCGGCCGAACGCGCTGGCGTCGACTTCGCCGTCGAAACCCAGGGTTCCACCGGCACTACCCCGTTCACCAGTGAAACCATCGCGAACGCCGACGCCGTCATCTTCGCCACCGATGTCGGGGTAAAGGGACGCGACCGCTTCGTGGGCAAACCCGTCGTCGCCTCTGGCGTTAAACGCGCAATTAACGAACCCGACACCATGATCGCCGAGGCCATCGCCAGCGCCCGCGACCCGCACGCGGTCACCGTTGCAGGTGACGCGCACGCCACCGCAGAAACGGCGTCGACGGTCGGTCTCGGCGGACAACTCAAGCAGGCACTGCTGACCGGTGTCAGCTACATGATTCCGTTCGTCGCGGCCGGCGGTCTGCTGATGGCGCTCGGCTTCTTGCTCGCCGGCTACGAGATCGCGAATTCGACCGTCCAAGACGGCATGTCCGACGGTCTGTACAACTCGCTGCACTTCAGCCTGTGGGATCTGCCGCCAGGCGGACTGATGACCTATCTCGGCGGGGTGAGTTTCGCGATCGGCAGCCTGGCGATGAGTCTTATGGTTGCGGTGTTGGCTGGCTATATCGCCTATGGCATCGCCGACCGTCCCGGCCTCGCACCGGGCTTCACGGCAGGCCTGATCGCCGTCGCCGTCAATGCCGGATTCATCGGCGGCATCGTCGGCGGTCTGCTCGCGGGCGTCGTGGCACTGTGGCTGTCGCGGATCCCATTGCCCCAGTGGGCACGAGGCCTGCAACCCGTGGTGATCATTCCGCTCGTTGGCACGTTGGTCACAGGTTTTGCAATGTTCGCCCTTCTGGCTCGACCGCTGTCCTGGGTCAACACGAGCCTGGAGAACTGGCTCAACTCGATGTCGGGGAGTTCCAAGATCGTGCTGGGCATCGTGATTGGCCTGATGATGTGCTTCGACCTCGGCGGACCAGTCAACAAAGCCGCCTATGCCTTCGGTGTGGCTGGCCTCGGTTTAGCCGGCGCTGGCGCTGCACAGTGGGAAATCATGGCGGCGGTCATGGCAGCGGGCATGGTCCCGCCGCTGGCTTTGGCGCTCGCCACCGTGTTGCGCCCCGGTGCCTTCACCGAACCCGAACGCGAGAACGGCAAAGCCGCCTGGCTGCTGGGCGCATCATTCATCTCTGAAGGTGCAATCCCGTTCGCTGCCGCCGACCCGTTCCGCGTGATTCCATCGATGATGCTCGGCGGTGCCGTGACCGGCGCACTCTCGATGGCGATGAGTGTTCAGTGCCGCGCACCGCACGGCGGCGTATTCGTCTTGTTCGCCATGAACGGCACTTGGTGGAAGTTCCTGATCGCTATCGTGGCAGGTGTCGTCGTCTCAGCGATCACGGTCTTGGCAGCCAAACAGGTACAACCCAAACTAGCTATCGAAGATTCGGCGCCAGCGACCGTCGCGGCGTGAGTTCACACCGGTAATTTCACAGAAAGGCACACACATGCCAAGCACTACCGTCACCGTCGGATCGGCCGTTGGTCTGCACGCCCGTCCCGCCACCGTGATCTCCGAGGCGGCGGCCGCGCTCGGAGTTCCCGTGACCCTCGCCGTCGATGGAGGCGATCCGGTCGACGCTGGAAGCGCGCTCATGATCATGACACTCGGCGCTGGAAAGGGCGCTGCGGTCACCGTCGCCAGCGACGATCAAGCTGCGGTCGATCAGATCGCGGCACTAGTCGCACAAGACCTTGACGCCGAGTAGCCCAACCTAAACCCTGAGGTCGTCGAACTCGGCAGCCAACGCCGAAGGCATCCGCACATGCACGCGGGTGCCTTCGGCGTTGTGCTCGGTGTCCAAAACATGCGCGTGCTGATGCAACCGGGAAACTACTTCGCCCCGGGAAAATGGCACCTGCAACGTCGCTTCCACGTCGTCGCGGGTCAGGAAGTCCGAGATCGCGGCAAACAGTTCGTCCAGGCCTTCACCGGTTTGCGCAGACACGAACTGGGCGTTCGGGAACTCGCCGCGCAGCGCGGTCATCGTGTTGCCGTCGATGGCATCGATCTTGTTGATAACCAGCATTTCCGGCGGAGACTGTCGACCGTCCTCGGCGAGCACTTCACTGAGGACCTTGCGCACCGACGAAATCTGATTTCCGGGGAAGGCGTCGGCCCCATCGACGACGTGAACCAGCAGGTCCGCATCAACCGCTTCTTCCAGGGTGGAGCGGAAGGCTTCGACGAGTTGCGTCGGCAGATGACGCACGAAGCCGACGGTGTCCGTGAACACCACTTCGTGGCCGTCGGCCAGTTGTGCGCGGCGGGTGGTCGGATCCAGCGTGGCGAACAGGGCGTCTTGAACCAGCACGCCAGCCCCCGTCATCGCGTTGACCAGGCTCGACTTACCGGCGTTGGTGTAGCCAACCACGGTTAACGCCGGGACCCCGCCGCGGCGGCGAGCCGCGCGCTTGACTGTCCGGGCCGTTTTCATGCCGCGGATTTCCTTGCGCAACTTGGCCATGCGTTCACGAATACGACGACGATCGGTTTCAATCTTCGTCTCACCGGGACCGCGCAGGCCCACACCGCCATTGCTGCCCGCGCGCCCGCCAGCCTGACGCGACATCGACTCGCCCCAGCCGCGTAGACGCGGCAGCATGTATTCCATCTGCGCCAGTGCGACCTGCGCTTTACCTTCGCGCGATGTCGCGTGCTGAGCGAAGATGTCGAGGATTAGGGCGGTCCGGTCGACGACTTTGACTTTGACGACCTTCTCCAGCGCGGTCAACTGGGCGGGGGTCAGTTCACCGTCGCAGATCACGGTGTCGGCGCCGGTAGCGATCACCGTCTCGCGGAGCTCTTCAGCCTTGCCGGACCCGAGGTAGGTGGCAGGATCAGGCTTGCTGCGACGCTGGATCAGAGCTTCGAGAACTTGTGATCCTGCGGTCTCGGCGAGGGCGGCGAGCTCGGCCATGCTGGCACGCGCTGCGGCGGCACTGCCGGAGGTCCACACACCAACGAGCACCACCTGCTCCAGCCGGAGTTGGCGGTATTCGACTTCGGTGATGTCTTCGAGCTCAGTAGATAGGCCGACGACGCGCTGCAGTGAGGCGCGTTCGTCGAGCTGAAAGTCTCCAACGGTCGGTGTGGGACGAAGGTCTCGCACCGAGAACGCCGATGCTGCGGCCCGACCGTTGGCAAACTCGACGGTCTCGCCACCGGAACCGTCATCGCCGTCGGATCCCCGTTCGGCAAACTCGATGGCGCTGTCGTCAGCGAAATCGTCGTACACGTCACCGGTGTGCGCATCGTCGGTACCTGCACCGCTGACGTGGTCCCCACCGTCGACATAGTTGCTTCCGGGCAGGTGCGAGGTGTTACTCAGTTCAGTCATATGAGATCCATTGTGCCTGGACTCGGCAGACGAATGCATCCCAATTACTTCTGCGGGTCAGTCGCCCCACCCGGGAAGGAGTTCGCCGCGCGCCACCAGCCGCGACGGTCCGCGCAGCACGGCACCACCGTCGGCGACGGTGACCAGCACGTCGCCACCGGGAATGGTGATCGCCACCGCGCCCTCCGATCGATCGATACCCGCCAACGCCGCAGCCGCCGCGGCAACCAAACCTGTTCCGCAGGAACGAGTTTCACCGACGCCTCGCTCAAAAACCCGCATGTTGGCGTGGAAGTCGGCGGCATCGTCGACGGAGGTCACCAGAGGCGTCAGGATTTCCACGTTCGCCCCGTGCGGGAACATTGCCGAGTCGAGGTCGGTGCCGGTTGTCAGGTCGAGCGCCGTGAGTGCCTCCACGGTTAATCCGTCGACAATGCACGCCAAGTGCGGGTTACCGACGTCGACGGCCTCACCGGCCAGATGCAGTCCCCCGATCCCGACTTCGCTGGTACCGCGAAGGGTGATCTGTCCCATCTCTACACTCACATCGGCGTCGCTGTCAGATGCCGAATGAATCTGCACGCGACGTCCGCCCGCACGGGAACCGACGGTAAAACTATCCACATCGACCAGTTGCTCCCGGTGGCAGTAATGCGCGAAGACCCGGACCCCATTGCCGCACATTTCAGCAATGGATCCGTCGGCGTTGCGGTAGTCCATGAACCAGTCAACCGACGACACTCCCCTGGGCAACTCGCTGAGCACGCCTTCGGCGACCAGTGCGCCGGCGGTCGCCACCCGAAGCACACCGTCGGCGCCAAGACCGCGTTGACGGTCGCACAGGGCCGCGACGAGTTCTTCGGTCAGGTCGATCTGCGCATAGTGGTCCGGGAGAAGGATGAAATCGTTCTGTGTTCCGTGACCTTTCGCAAAGGTCAGCGCAGGGGTGCTGAAGGTGGGCGCATTGTTCACACAGTCAGGGTACGCGGACTGCGTCAAGGGCCTTTGACAGCAGATCCGGATCGGCGGCGTCAAGCCATACCGCGCGTGGATCCCGCCGGAACCAAGACCGCTGCCTGCGCACATAGCGTCGAGTGCCGAAAAATGTCCGCTGTTCGGCTTCGGCCGCGTCGTACTCGCCGTCGAGGTGGGCAAGGACCTGCGCGTAGCCGATAGCGCGAGAGGCTGTCGCGCCGTCTCGGAGCCCGTGATCGACAAGGGTGACCACTTCGTCGACGAAGCCGTCGGCGAACATCGTGGCGGTGCGCAGTTCGATGCGCGCGTCGAGCGCTTCTCGATCTCGGTCGAGAGTGAGGATCTTCGTGCCCCAGCGCGGTTCCGCCCCGATCACCGGGGCCGACGCCGCAAAGGGTTGACCGGTGATTTCGACGACCTCCAAAGCCCGCACAATGCGTCGTCCATCGGAGTCGAGGATTGTCGACGCCGCCACCGGATCCACCTCGGCGAGTTTGTCGTGCAAGGCGAGCGGCCCGATGTCGGCGAGCACCGCCTCGTATTTGGCGCGCACCTCGGAGTCTGTTTTCGGAAACCGCCAGTCGTCCAGCAGTCCCTGGATGTACATCATGGACCCGCCGACGATGACCGGAACCTTTCCAGCGGCCAGCAGTCGGTCAATGTCGGCGGCGGCGGCGAGTTGGTAGCGCGCGACCGTTGCTGTTTCGGTCACGTCGAGAACATCAAGTTGGTGGTGTGGGATGCCGCGCCGCTGGTCGACGGGCAATTTGGCGGTACCAATGTCCATACCGCGGTACTGCTGCATGGAGTCGATGTTGACGATCTCGCCCCCCAACGCTTCCGCGAGGTCGAGTGCGAGATCGGATTTTCCGGTTGCCGTGGGACCAACCACTGCAATGGGCGTGATCACCGGGCACCACCGTCCACGGGAGGGCATCCCACCGGAGTCCACGTGGCGACCGTGTAACCGACACCAAACGGTGCGGCGCAGTAATCGACCTTCGCGGCAAGCGGCGTTGTGCAAGCCGCAGCCGCGGTCTGCCAAGCAGCACGACCACCGACCCCCTCGACAGCGCATGCGGAAGGGTCGAGTTCGGTGATGGCTTCGCAGTCGGCGGCGGCAATCGCCGTATCAATCATCTGCTGTAGTTCGACGGCGCTCTCGCGCAGGCCGCCGCCCGGAGCCGACGAACTCAAGGCCGTGGAACCGTCAGCGACGACGAGCACGCCGACCGGTTCCGGCGTTGCCGAAAGGAGCGCGGCCAACTCGCGACCGCGGGCCGCGCACTCGGCAGGCGATGCTTCGGGGTCGACGACAAACGGGGTAATCGAAATGTCCTGCGCGACCTCGCCGCGAATCCAGCAGGCGATAAGCATCGACAACGGCAGCGGCTGCGAGCCGGTCGATTCACCTTTTTTACCTAAATTGACCGGCACGGACACGCCGTAGGCACCGAACTCTCCGGTTCCTGAGTAATCGATTGAACCGCGCGCTCCCCCGGCGAGATCCGCCGCGCCAACTGCAATCCACGACGAAGCCGCCGACGCCAACTGATCGGCCACCTCCCGTACGGCGCCACGGACCGCCTCGGCCTCCACAGCCGCCGGACCGGCGAGTTCGGGGACCAAGAGCGGCGCGCTCGGGACTATCGCAACCAGTGCCAACACGACGTCGACGCTACCGGTGGCATCCCGTCGGTGCCGCCATGGGTCGGTGATGCGGGAACTGCCAGCACACCAATGTCAGCAACTCGCGTGCAAATCAATGTTGCGGGGTGACCACACAACCGGCCCATGGCCTGCTTGAATGAACGACGTAGTGACATGGCAGCCGTGACGCGCGGCGAAGATGATTTATGAGGTATGCAATGACCAACCCGACCGACCCGACCGAGAAGACCGTCTCGGAATCCGCGGACACTCCGGCAGCCTCGGCTCCCGCAGCTTCCGGTACGTCAGCTAAGCCAGTGCCTCGGCCCGGCCCTCGGCCCGGCCCCCGACCCGGTTCGACCGCTACTGCGCCGATACCGGGCGGACCCATTCCTGCGGTCCCGGTTCATCCGGTGCCCATTGGCGACCCGACGAAGTTCGGGCGAATCGACGCCGATGGTTCCGTGTGGCTCAAGACTGCCTCTGGCGAGCGCCAGATCGGTTCGTGGCAGGCAGGTACCCCCGAAGAAGGGCTTGCTCACTTCTCCCGCAAGTTCGCCGATTTGGCGACCGAGGTGGAAATTCTTGAGGAGCGTTTGGCCGCCCGTTCCGGGGACCCGCGGAAAACTCAGGCGAGCGCGGCACATCTGTTAGCCGACTTACCGGAGGCACTGGTCATCGGCGATGTGGACTCGCTTTCCGCACGGCTGGAAGTCATCGTTGCCGGTGCCGACGACGTGGCCAAGGAAGTTCGCGACCAGCGAGAGTCGGCGCGAGCGTCGGCGATTGAACGCAAAGAAGCACTCGCTGTCGAGGCCGAACGCATCGGGTCCGAAGGCACATCGTGGAAATCGGGAGGCGATCGCCTCCGCGTGATTCTCGAAGAGTGGAAGACCATCAAGGGCATCGACCGCAAGACCGACGATGCCCTGTGGCGCCGTTACTCAAAGGCCCGCGATGCCTTTAACCGCCGGCGAGGAGCCCATTTCGCCGAACTCGACCGAGACCGCGCCGGCTCTAAGTCGCGCAAGGAGGAGTTGATTGCACAGGCTGAAGCCCTGTCGACGTCAACCGACTGGGGTCCGACTGCTGGCAAGTTCCGCGATCTGCTGACCGAGTGGAAAGCTGCGGGTCGGGCACCGCGGGACACCGACGAGGCCCTGTGGCTTCGCTTCAAAGCAGCGCAGGATGTGTTCTTCCAAGCGCGCAATGCGGTCAATGATGAGCGCGACGCCGAGTTCACCGAGAATGCGAAGGCCAAGATCGCGCTGCTCGACGAGGCCGAGGCCAAGATCAAACCGGCCGAGGATCTAGAGGCCGCGCGACGCGACTTCCGCACGTTCCGCGAGTCGTGGGACGAGATCGGCAAGGTTCCGCGCGAGCAGATGCATAAGCTCGAAGCGCGGGCACGCGCCCTGGAAAAGCGCCTTCGCGACGAGGAAGATGCCGACTGGACGCGCACCGACCCGGAGGCCCAGGCCCGCGCCGCACAGTTCTCCGAGCGAGCCGACAAGCTCGACGAACAGGCCGACAAGGCTGCCGCTGCGGGCAAGGACCGTGACGCCGCTGACCTGCGTCAGCAGGCGTCGCAGTGGCGAGAGTGGGCCAACGCCGCCCACTCGGCGATTTCGGACCGGTAGGTCGATCCCGAGCACAACAAAAGCTTGGAGTTGCTAGCAGGATCAGCAACTCCAAGCTTTTGCGTTGGCTAGTCGTCCTTGGTTTTGCCGTTGGTCCCGGTGGTGTCGTCGCCTGCGGCGTCAGCACCGGTGTCAGCGTTGTCGTTCTTGACCTCGTCTGCCTTCGCCTGCGCGGCCTTGGCTTTGCTGCTCGGGGCAACCGGGCGCTGCAGGGACAGGCCGAATGCTTCGCGATCGGCGGCTTCGGCACGACGCTGCTGCTCCAAGGCCAACTGGTAGGTGCTGCGGTTCCACACCACTCGCGCCCAGTGGAACACCAGCACCATGGTGACGAACCAGCCGAGGATCAGGCCCGCCCCAGCGCCTGAAGGCTTGACGGTTTCGCCGACACCGACGGTGTTGCGCGTCCAAATGGCCAACATGCCCGCGACTGCGGCAACTGCGGTGCCGCACAGGGCAATCCACGCGAGGATCCAGCGACGGGTAAGCAATGCCAGGCTCGAGAAGCCGATCGCGAAGATGACGAGCAGATACACAAAGATCTGCGACGGCAGCTTAATGTGCTCGTCGTGCGCCGTCTGCGACATGGTGATGACGTCGAGGCCCGTCGCTTTACCGGCGTGCGGCAACACCAGCGAGAGCATGGCCAGCAGGACACAGGCGGCCACGACCATGGCGCGCGCTCCGGGATCGATCTCCCCCGCGACCTTCTTCTCGGCCTTTCGGAGTTCCTTCTCGTACTGGTTGAAGGTTTCCATGTCTTCCTTGCTCATCACGTTCCTACTCATCGCAGTGTCCTTGGATAGCCCAGTGTTCTGAAAATGCAGCGCCTTCGAAATGCCGGGTCGTTACGTGGCTGGCGCAATTCCGCAACCGGTGACGGGTTCCGGTGCGGGGACCGCACCGATCGACGGCATCCCGAGTCCCACCCCGACGGGGGGCGTCGTCGGCGTGGTGCCAGCCTCGTATGCATCGCCAGCACGCGTCCGACGATGCGTCGCGACCCCACTGTCAGCGATCAAGAAGTAGGGCGTCGCTTCGGTGATAGCGACAGTCACCACGTCACCTGGACGGATCGTGCTGGCGTCCACGGCACCGAGACCTCGGGCTTGGAAGTGGACCAGTCGACCGTCGCGGGCGCGGCCGGTCATGCGGCCGGTTGCCGAGTTTTTACGCCCTTCACCGGCAGAGACCAACAGTTCCGCTTCGGTGCCAATCAGTTCAGTGTTGGCTTCCAAGCAAATCCGCTCCTGCAGCGCGATCAACCGCTGGTAGCGCTCGGTCACCACTTCCGGCGGCACCTGGTCGGGCATCGTTGCTGCGGGAGTTCCCGGGCGCGGCGAATACTGGAAAGTGAAGGCGCTGGAGAATCGCGCCTTTTCAACGACGTCCAGGGTCTCGGCGAAGTCTTCTTCCGTTTCACCGGGGAAGCCGACGATGATGTCGGTGGTGATGGCGGCATGCGGCATCGCGTCGCGTACCCGCTCAAGGATCCCCAGATACTTGGTCTTGCGGTAGCTGCGGCGCATCGCCTTGAGGACGCGATCAGATCCCGATTGCAGCGGCATATGAAGTTGCGGGCAGATGTTCGGAGTTTCTGCCATCGCGTCGATGACATCGTCGGTGAACTCCGCCGGATGCGGCGAGGTGAATCGGACGCGTTCCAAACCATCGATCTTGCCGCAGGCGCGCAGCAGATCGGCGAACGCACCGCGATCCCGCGGGATGTCGGGGTCAGCGAACGACATCCCGTAGGCGTTCACGTTCTGGCCGAGCAAGGTAACTTCGAGGACTCCTTGGTCGGCGAGTGCCTGTACCTCGGCCAGAACATCGCCCGGGCGACGATCGACTTCTTTACCGCGCAACGACGGCACGATGCAGAAGGTGCATGTGTTGTTGCAGCCGACCGATACCGACACCCAGCCCGAATAGGCGGAATCACGTCGGGCCGGCAACGTCGACGGAAACCGATCCAGCGATTCGAGGATCTCTACTTGGGCTTCCTCGTTGTGGCGCGCGCGTTCCAACAGCACCGGAAGCGAACCAATGTTGTGGGTACCAAAAACGACGTCGACCCACGGAGCACGCTTCAGGACGGTGTCTTTATCTTTCTGCGCCAAGCATCCACCGACCGCGATCTGCATGCCCGGCCGGTCGGCCTTCACCGGTGCCAGGTTCGAAAGATTGCCGTACAACTTGTTGTCGGCGTTCTCACGCACCGCACACGTGTTGAAAACCACCAGGTCGGCGTCGTCGGCGTTCTCCGCGGCAATGTATCCGGCGTCCTCCAGTAGGCCGGCGATCCGCTCGGAATCGTGCACGTTCATCTGACATCCGTAGGTCCGGACCGTGAAAGAACGCGGAGAACTCACCGCATCCTCGGTTGTCGCTACGTCGGGGGCCTCAACACTCACCCCTCCAGGTTACGTGCCGTGCCAAATCAGCCCACGTCACACCGGGGTCACGGAACTAAACAACCGGCTTCGGCTCCAGGGAAATCGTTGCCATGCCGCACTCCCAAATGCCCACACCCCGTCGAACGGCCAACTACGTTGTACCCATGGCCGATACGAATGCCGCACCAATGATCTCAATGACCAACGTGCAGAAGCACTATGGCGATCTCCATGTGCTCCAAGACATCAACCTTGAGGTTCCGCGCGGGCAGGTGGTCGTGGTCCTTGGACCGTCCGGCTCCGGAAAATCGACGCTCTGCCGCACCATCAACCGGCTGGAACCAATAGATAGCGGCGAGATCCGCATCGAGAACGTCGTTCTACCCGAGGAAGGTCGTGATCTGGCAAAGCTCCGCGCCGACGTCGGCATGGTGTTTCAGTCGTTCAACTTGTTCTCACACAAGACCATTCTCGAAAATGTGACCCTGGGCCCGTTGAAAGTACGAAAGGCGTCCAAGGCCGATGCGACAGCGCGGGCGATCGAACTCTTAAATCGCGTCGGTGTTGTCACCCAGAAGGACAAGTACCCGGCGCAACTGTCGGGCGGTCAACAGCAGCGCGTCGCCATCGCCCGGTCGTTGGCGATGAGTCCCAAAGTCCTCCTGTTCGACGAACCTACCTCCGCACTCGACCCCGAGATGGTGAGCGAAGTCCTGGACGTGATGGTGTCTCTCGCCAAAGAGGGCATGACGATGGTCGTGGTGACCCACGAAATGGGCTTCGCCCGCAAGGCCGCCGACCGGGTCATTTTCATGGCCGACGGTCAGATCGTCGAAGACACCGACCCGGAGTCATTTTTCACCGCGCCGAAGTCCGAGCGCGCCAGGGACTTCCTGTCGAAGATTCTTGGAGGCTGACCGGTGACCGATACCAACCAACTGGGCCGCTACAAACAGGGCCACAGCCAGCCTGGCAAGAGAAAGAGAAATACAGGCCGCCGACGGCACCCTGGGCGATCACCGCTGGCGTCAATCCTGATCATCGGGGCGGCACTGACCGTCCTGACCGCACTGCTGACCGCCTGTGGCAGTTCTGAACCGCGGAATCTTGTCGAGTCCATCAAATCCGGCCACGTCGTACTTGGGACCAAATACGACCAGCCGGGTATGGGCCAGCAAGGGCCAGACGGGAAGGTCACCGGCTTCGACGCCACCGTCTCCGAATTTGTCGTCAACAACATCGCAGACCGTCTCGGCGTTCCGCACCCGGAAATCACCTGGCGTGAAACACCATCGGCGCAGCGTGAGACGCTCATCGCGAACGGCGAAGTCGACATGATCGCCGCAACCTATTCGATAAGTGCCAGTCGCGCAAAGAAGGTCGATTTCGCGGGACCATACCTCATCACCTACCAGGGTCTATTGGTTCGCGACGATGACGATTCCATCACCACCCTCGCCGACCTCAATGACGGCAAGAAACTGTGTTCGGTCAGCGGTTCTACCTCGGCCCAGAACGTGAAGAAGCAACTTCCCGGTGTGCAGTTGCAGGAATTCGACTCCTACTCGTCGTGTGTTGAAGCCCTCCGACGAGGCAAAATTGATGCCCTCACCACCGACGAAACGATCCTCGCGGGCTACTCAACCCGCTACCCCGGCGAGTTCAAGCTCGTATCGATGACTTATCCGAAAGACGCTTGCGTCAACGACACGCAGAAGAAAGCCGGGCAGCCGTTCTCGAAAGAACGCTACGGAATCGGCATGGCCAAGAACTACCCCGCCGCCGTCACCGAGGTCAACACCGCACTCAAAGCCATGCTTCAGCCGGCACCGGGCACCGATAAGTCGCCGTGGAGCGTGGCGCTCCGCGACTCACTCGGCAACGAGACGGTGAACGCTTGGATCGCACGCGCCGATGCTCCCGGATCGCAGTATCAACTCTTTCCCGACGTCGGGGACATCGCATTCCTGACCGCACCGTCAACTCCCTGCGAAGGAGGCGCCTAAATGTCTGAATTATGGGCCAGCATGGGCCCGGCGATCTGGCCCGCCTTTTGGATCACCATCAAGCTGACGTTCTTTTCGGCAATCGGCGCCCTCATTTGGGGCGTGATCCTCGCGGGGATGAAAGTCTCGCCGGTGCCGGTGATGCGGGGCTTCGCGACCGTCTATGTCAACGTCGTCCGTAACACCCCACTGACACTTATCGTGCTTTTCTGCTCCATCGGCCTCTACCAAAACTTGGGCCTGACGCTGGCACCAGAAAACTCGCACTTCATCGAGAACAATAACTTCCGGCTCGCCGTCCTCGCCTTCATCCTGTACACCGCCACTTTTGTCTGCGAGACCCTCCGCGCCGGGTTTAACACCGTACCGCTGGGCCAGGCGGAGGCGGCTCGTTCGCTGGGACTGTCGTTCACGCAGGTATTTGGGCTGATCGTACTCCCGCAAGCATTGCGCACGGTGATCGCGCCTCTCGGCTCAGTGCTAATCGCGCTCACCAAGAACACCACGATCGCCTCCGTCATCGGTGTTGCCGAGGCGTCATTGCTGATGAAGACCGAGTTGGAAACCTACAGTGACCAAATCCTGGTGATCTTCGCGATCATTGCGATCGGCTTCATGATCATCACGCTCACGGAGGGCGCGATCTTTGGTTGGGCCGCCAAGCGATGGGCGGTCCGGCGATGAGTGATCAATCGACAGTTCTCTACGATGCGCCCGGTCCGAAGGCTCGGATCCGCAACGGGATCACGGCGGTCGTGTTTGTCGCGATCGTAGTCGCGATCGCTGCCTACATCATCAAGATCCTCGCCGATAATGGTCAGCTCGACGCCGAGATGTGGAAACCTTTCACAGTCTCTGGAACGTGGACTACGTGGCTACTGCCTGGCCTGTGGGGAACGTTGAAGGCCGCGATCGTCTCGATCATCCTGGCCCTGATTCTCGGTGCCCTGCTGGGTGTCGGCCGCATGTCCGACCACCGATGGATCCGGATCGTCAGCGGCTTCTTTGTGGAAGTCTTCCGGGCCATCCCGGTGCTGATCCTGATGTTCTTCGCGTACTTCCTTTTCGCCAAGTACGCGGTGGTGCCGTCTTCACAGTTGTCGTTTGCGGCGGTTGTTTTCGGCCTGACCCTGTACAACGGGTCCGTCATTGCGGAGATCCTGCGAGCGGGGATCCAAGCCGTTCCACGCGGACAGTCCGAAGCTGCGCAGTCAATCGGGTTGCGGAAGTCGCAGATGATGCGCATGATCCTGCTCCCGCAGGCCGTGACCGCGATGCTTCCCGCGTTGATTTCCCAGATGGTGATCGCGTTGAAAGACAGCGCTCTGGGCTACGCTTTCGGCTACCTCGAAGTGGTTCGTTCCGGTATTACGTCCGCTTCTTACTGGGGAAACTATCTGCCGTCCCTGGTGGTAGTCGCCGTCATCATGATCGCGATCAACTTCTGCCTCACCGGCTTGGCCAGCTTCATTGAGCGGCGTCTCCGCCAGGGGCGACGCAAGACGAATGCGCCCGACCCGGACGTGGCCGAGTTAGAAACCATGGAGAACGTTCCCGGCTTCACCCGCATCGGCAAACCTTAACGAACGCAGCCGTCCCCCTCAGCCGCAGCTGAGGGGGACGGTTTTGTCTCGGATGGCAATCACGCTCTATCCGTGGCTCGGGCCTCGTCCAATACTTCCTTCACAACCGAGCCGATGACGTCCGGCGGAAAACCTCGTCGGCCAAGTGCTCCCGCTAGTCGACGATAGGCTTTACTGCGTAGCGCGTGATCGTGCAGGTCCTCCCCTGACACGTTCAGCTTTTTGCGGGCCAGGGCGAGGGCACTCGCCCGCTCGTCTTCCGGCTCTATTTGCGAGAGGGCCTCGGCAGCCAGGTCGTCGGCGATGCCCTTTGTTCGCAATTCACGTTTGAGCGCCAGTTGCCCGCGACTCGATGTGGCATGCCTCGACCGCACCCACTCCGTGGCGAAGTCGGCGTCGTTGAGGAGGTCGGCCTTCTCGAGTCGGCCCATGGTCGTCTCAATCTCGTCGGACGTAAAGCCCCGCTGCTGCAGCCGCTGACGCATTTCGGCCCGGCTCCGGGCACGGACCCCCAAAAGTCGCAACGCGACATCCCAGGGAGTCGGACCGGGCCGGGCCGAACGCGACGCGGTGTTGTTACTGTCAACCATCGCGCACACCAAGCTCACACGGAGCTAGGTCCTCAGAATTCGACCGGTTCGGGTGCGACCTCGTCGGCCTCGACTGCCGGACGACCAATTCCGAGCTTGTCTTTAATCTTGTTCTCGATCTCGTCTGCCACATCCGGATTCGCCAGCAAGAACTTGCGTGCGTTCTCCTTGCCCTGCCCCAATTGGTCGCCCTCGTAGGTGAACCACGAACCCGACTTCCGGATGAAGCCTTCGGCAACGCCGAGGTCGATTAGCGAGCCCTCCCGGCTAATGCCCTGGCCGTAGAGAATGTCGAACTCGGCCTGCTTGAAGGGCGGAGCAACCTTGTTCTTCACGACCTTGACACGGGTACGGTTGCCGACCGCGTCGGTGCCGTCCTTCAGCGTCTCGATACGGCGAACGTCGAGGCGGACCGACGCATAGAACTTGAGAGCCTTACCGCCGGTCGTGGTCTCCGGCGAGCCAAACATGACGCCGATCTTCTCACGCAACTGGTTGATGAAGATCGCGGTGGTGTTGGTGTTGTTCAAGCCGGACGTCATTTTCCGCAGGGCCTGGCTCATCAGGCGTGCCTGCAGACCGACGTGGCTGTCGCCCATCTCGCCTTCGATTTCAGCTTTAGGGACCAGCGCTGCCACGGAGTCGATAACCAGGATGTCGATACCCCCGGAGCGGATCAACATGTCGGCGATTTCGAGCGCCTGCTCACCGGTGTCGGGCTGAGACACCAGCAGAGCGTCGATATCGACTCCCAACTTGGCGGCGTACTCCGGATCGAGGGCGTGCTCGGCATCGATGAAGGCGGCGATACCGCCGGCAGCCTGAGCATTGGCAACTGCGTGCAGGGCCACCGTGGTTTTACCCGAGGACTCCGGGCCGTACACCTCGACAATGCGACCGCGGGGCAGGCCACCGATGCCGAGCGCGATGTCGAGAGCGACCGAGCCGGTCGGAATGACCTCCATCGGCGGGCGCGTGTCTTCACCGAGGCGCATCACCGAACCCTTGCCGTAGTTCTTGTCGATCTGGGCCAGCGCCAGATCTAGCGCCTTCTGCCGATCATTGGTGGGTGCCATCTTCTCTCTCCTCCGGGTGCTCTGTGTGGATCGAACTGCTGTTGCCGAGCTGTTGTGGTCGAGCTTTCTTGCTGTCGGACCACACATTAGGAGCAGGGTCTGACAATTCTGCTTCGCGCGGTCATTAATTAGACGCACCAGAGCGTGCTCCGGTTCCACTTTCTAGAATAGCGAACAGATGTTCGATAGCAATTCGACACGCCGAAATTGGCTTGGCTCTACCAACGTTCGGCGGGTACCTCAAACTCTCGGCAAAGCGCACGCCACACCAGCTTGGGATCAACCCCGGCGGCGATTGCCTCATTGCCAGTTTGCCCTCCGACCTCAGTCAATACCAGGTCTTCGAGCAGCATGGCGATGCGTTCGCTACCGAACTCCTCTTCGGCGAGCTCAGTGAACTCAGTCAGTCGCACAACTGCCCCTCACGATCTAGAGTTCCCCCGCTTGCGATCAACCAGCGTAATACCCGTTGACCGCATCGGCATAGGCGCGATGAGTCACGACCACAGGATCGACAACACCCGCCGCAGTCGCCGCGACACCTTCCGCCGCTGCGACGTAACCGGGATCGTCGAGCACTGCGACGATCGCCTCCATCAAGGCCTCCTCGGTGGCCGGACGAACCAGCACGCCGCAGCCAATCCGGTTCACCCGATTGGCCAACTCCCATTGATCGCCTCCGCCGGGAACTGTCACCACCGGCACGCCAGCCATCAACGTCTTCGCCAGCATGCCGTGCCCCGCACCGCACACGACGAGAGCTGCATCAGGTAGCAGTTCGTCCTGGCGGGCAGTCGCGGCAACCAGGCCTTCCGGCATCGTTTCCCCCTGTGGTGGGTGGAGTGCCGAATACACCACGCGCAGCGGACGGGACGCCTGCAGTCGCGCCAAAGCGGCGAGGGCGACGGACCCCAAATCCGCCGAGCCGGTCGCCGCCGTGGAAGGCGCGACCACGATCAGCGGACCTTCACCAGCGGGCCGGTCGAACAGTTGCGTCGTGGGTTCAAACAGTAAGGGACCCACCAGATGGGCATTGACCGGCCAGTCCGACCGGGCTAATTCAAGCCCTGGCAGTGTCGCCACGAAGCGGGCGATGGGTTGTGGCACGTCGGACAGTTCAATACTGCGACGGGCAGCCACGCGTTGCCGGTGCCCCTTCGCGGTCGAGCGGCTCGCCCCGGCCCGAAGGACGATGTCGCGAAACTTGCCGCCGATCCCAGTTCCCGGCACCATGCCCGCACCGATGGGAGGCAGGTCGAGAGAGTTGTCATAGAGCGGATGAGGAGACACCTCGATCCATGGAACTCCGACCAACTCGGCCGCCCACCCACCTGCCAGGGTGATGGCGTCACTCAAGACGATATCTACGTCAGCCGCCGCGAGTTCCGGGGCCAACTCCAAAGCCATGCGCGCAGCTCGAACACTGAGCTTGGCACCGGCATCGTCGTCGTCGTCACCGGGTCGGGGCGCCAACCCCGGCAGTGGACGGACGTCGAGGTGGAAGCTCTCCCCCGCCGCTGCCCACTTTTCGCCGGTGTAGACGATCGGCTTGTCACCACCCGCCGCAAAGGCGGTTGCTAGTGCGAGCGCCGGGAATGCGTGCCCGGCGTCCGATCCGGCCACGATCGCTACCGTGAGCGGTGTGCGCCCCTGTCTGTCGGCCGGTGACCGGCCGACAGCCTGAAGAGTCAGTTGGTTTCCGCGGAATTCGGTGCGGGCGCTGCCGCACCCTTCTCGACCTGCGGCGCATTGGCGGCCGACTGCCCGGGCGTCAGCGACCCGCCCATGGAGGCGCGGATCTGTTCGAGGCGAGCGTGGCCCGCCATCTGCACACCAGAGGCCTCGACTTCGGCCATCCGACCGGCAACCGACCCCTTCGCCAACTCCGCCGAACCCAGGGCGTTGGCGTATCGGCGCTCGATCTTCTCCCGAACCTGATCGAGGTTGGGGGTGTTACCCGGGGCCGAAAGCTCGCCCATCTGATTGAGCGAGGCGCTTACCTGCTCCTGCATCTTGGCCTGCTCGAGCTGACTGAGCAGCTTGGAGCGCTCGGCGAGCTTCTGCTGCAGCTGCAGCGCATTGCGCTCAACGGCCTGCTTGGCCTGCCCCGCCGCCTGCAGCGACTGGTCGTGCAAGGTCTTGAGGTCTTCGACATTCTGCTCGGCCGTCACCAACTGGGCCGCAAAGGCCTCCGCCGCATTGGTGTACTCGGTGGCCTTGGCTGCGTCGCCAGCGGTCGCCGCCTGATCTGCCAACGTGAGCGCCTGGCGCGTATTGGCCTGCAACTTCTCGATCTCTTCGAGTTGCCGGTTCAGACGCATTTCCAATTGGCGCTGGTTGCCAATCACGGCGGCAGCCTGCTGCGAAAGCGCCTGGTGTTGGCGCTGCGCATCCTCGATCGCCTGCTGGATCTGCACCTTCGGGTCGGCATGCTCGTCAATCTTCGCGTTGCCGAGCGCCATCAGGTAATTCCAGAACTTCACAAACGGGTTGGCCATCTGTTTTCCACACTCCTCGGAACGCGCTGTCGGCGTTCAGGTCAGTCGATTATGCGGCGGCGAGAGCCGCGGGAATTCCCGCGCCGTCCACCGAAACTTCTTGGGGGGCAAGCACTTCAACAACCGTATCTGGCACTTCGACGACACGGTCGCCGACCGTGTCGGGAATCTCGACGAGCGTATCCGGCGAGATCATCGATGTACCGGCCGGGCTCAACACTCCCGCGACCTGAAACAGCACATCGCCGATCGGGACTTCGAGGGCGCCGCAAATCGACGCCAGCAGTTCGCTTGACGCTTCCTTTTGCCCGCGCTCCACCTCCGACAGGTAGCCGAGCGAGACCCTCGCGTCGGTCGAGACCTCACGCAGCGTGCGTCCCTGACCTGTTCGAACTCGGCGCAACTCGTCGCCAATCGCTTCACGCAAGAGCAATGTCACGCGCGAACCTCCTCACGATTGCAATTCATCGACCCGCAATGCGGGCCATCGATCTCTCTGAAAATCCTGCGGCTCATTCCAGAAGCCTGTGCCGTCGAGACTAGCGGAATTACGGGGCGATCGCCGCCGACATTCGCGACGCTCGCGCCGGAAACTTCGGCTCCACACCACTGATCATCAACGTCCCCGGGGTAAGCGACTATTCCGGCGTCTTACGTTCGACCGGCGACGGTTCCTGCCGCTGCCGCATGGACCACGCCCGCCACAGATAGTCGAGGCCGGTCACGATGGTCGCCACGACCGCCGCAATCATCAGAACCCAGGCGGCCACATGCCACGCGCCCGTCAACGGCAAGACGAACAAACCGATGGCCACCGATTGCAGCAAAGTCTTAAGTTTGCCACCGCGACTAGCCGGAATAATCCCGTACCGAAGCACCCAGAACCGCAAAGCGGTAACGCCAATTTCGCGAACCAGGATGACCACCGTGACCCACCACGGGAGCAAGCCCAAGATCGACAGGGACAGCAGCGCCGCACCGATTAACGCTTTGTCTGCTATCGGGTCGGCCATCTTCCCGAAGTCGGTCACCAGGTTCAGTTGCCGCGCCAGTTTGCCGTCGAGTTGATCGGTGACGGCTGCGACAACAAAGATGACAAACGCTGCAATCCGCCATCCGGTCGAATCTCCGCCGTCGGCAAACATCACCACCACGAAGACTGGAACCAACACGATCCGGAACACAGTTAATGCGTTCGCGATGTTCAGCACCGGTACGGCATCATCGCCGATTGCTCGGTGTACGGGCTCAGTCACGTCGTTAAGCCTAACGTCCTGGCATTCGGGCCCTCCCAAAGGGCGCATTGATTACCTGCGACTATCCTTGAAACATGATGATTGAACATCCCGACCCGCGAACCGGCGAGCCCACCGCGGTGCTCGTCCGACGTGCCAGGACCTCGGATGTTCCCCGAATCAAAGAGCTCATCGACATCTATGCTGGCGAAATTCTCCTTGAGAAGAACCTCGTCACGCTTTACGAGTCGGTCCAAGAGTTCTGGGTCGGCGAAGTCGCCGGGCAGGTCGTCGGCTGCGGTGCGCTGCATGTGATGTGGACTGACCTCGGAGAAGTCCGCACCGTTGCCGTCGACACCGCCTACGCCGGGCGCGGCGTCGGCCACAAAATCGTCGCCCGTCTGATGGATGTAGCGCGCGAACTGGAATTGGACCGCGTTTTCGTCCTGACCTTCGAGACAACCTTTTTCGCCCGTCACGGCTTCGTCGAGATTGAAGGAACGCCAGTCTCGCGAGAAGTCTTCGACGAGATGTGCCGCTCGTACGACACCGGTGTCGCCGAGTTCTTGGACCTGAGCTACGTCAAGCCCAATACCCTCGGCAACACGCGGATGATCGCGCACCTATAGCGTCGAGTTCGAGTCGAGCGATTTCTGCTCGCGGCGCTTACTGACGACCAGGCTGGCAATCGTGGTGACCACGAGTGTGCCGCCGATAACGGCCAACGACAGGCCGGTACTGATCTCCGGCACAGAGACCGGTTCACCGCCGTTGATGAAGCCCAGCGTGTTTTCGTGCAGTGCATGCAGGATCAGCTTCGCGCCGATGAACGCCAAGATCAACGACAGGCCATACGACAGGTAGATCAGCTTGGTAAGCAGTCCACCAAGCAGGAAGTACAACTGGCGCAGTCCCATCAGTGCGAAGGCATTTGCAGTGAAGACCAGGTAGGGCTCCTGCGTGAGACCGTAGATCGCCGGGATTGAATCGAGCGCGAAGAGGACGTCAGTAAAGCCGATGACGATCAGGACCACCAACAGCGGAGTCATCACGCGCTTGCCGTCGACTTTGCTGAACAGTTTGTCACCGTCGTAGGTGTCGCTGGCCCGGAAGTACTTCTTGAGGATCTGCGAAATGCGACTATTGCGCGCGGTTTCGTGTCCCGCGGGATCGTCCGACTCCGAGACAAGCTTCACGGCGGTGAACAGCAGGAACAGACCGAAGAGGTAGAACACCCAGCTGTAGGCGTTGATCGCGGCCGCACCGAGGGCGATGAAGCCAGCACGCATCACCAGGGCCATCACAATGCCCAGCAACAACACCTTCTGCTGGTACACCCGAGGAACCGCGAACTTCGTCATGATCACAACGAAGACAAAGAGATTGTCGACCGAGAGCGCTTTCTCGGTGACGTAACCGGCGAAATACTCCCCGCCGGAGGTCGAGCCCCATTGCCACCAGACGAAGAGCCCGAACACCACAGCGATGGTGATGTATACGGCCGACCAGAAACCCGACTCACGCAGGGTTGGCTCGTGCGGGGTCCGCACGTGCGCAAAAAAGTCGAAGACGAACAGCCCGAGGATCACCACAATCGTGATGACCCAGGTCAACAATGAAACATCCATAAGGAATCCTCCAACACGTAGCACGAAGCGACGATGTTGAAGGTCTCTCCCACCAGCCGAAGTGATGGCTGGCGACGGTCCCGGGAACGTTGATCGCCACCGATGGCGGCGCGAAACAACGGCCCGTACTGACGGGAACGTCTACGAGTCGGGGATACTCCCCTCCAAGATCGGTGTAAGCCTACCGAAAAAGTCGGTGATCGTCATCATCAGTAGGCCCCTGAACTGTCAGGGTCGCTGTCGGCGGCGGGCATGTCGCCGCCGCCGGTGATGGAGGCAATCACACCGGCCAGATCCTCGGGCTTCACCAAGACCTCGCGGGCCTTCGAGCCTTCGCTGGGGCCGACGATTTCGCGGGTCTCCATCAGGTCCATCAGACGGCCGGCCTTGGCGAACCCGACGCGGAGCTTTCGCTGCAACATCGACGTTGACCCGAACTGGCTCGACACAACCAGTTCGATCGCCTGCAGCAGGTCATCGAGGTCGTTACCAATATCGGCGTCGATGTCCTTCTTATCGCCAGCCTTGGCACTGGTAACGCCCTCGGTGTATTCCGGCTCGGACTGTTCGCGGGTGAATTCGACAACCGCCGAGATTTCTTCGTCGGTAATGAACGCGCCCTGCATGCGGACGGGTTTGTTGGCACCCATCGGCAGGAACAGCCCGTCGCCCATGCCGATTAGCTTCTCCGCGCCCGGCTGGTCCAGGATCACGCGCGAGTCCGTCAACGAACTGGTCGCGAACGCCAGACGACTGGGCACGTTGGTTTTGATGAGCCCGGTGACGACGTCGACCGACGGGCGCTGGGTGGCCAAGACCAAGTGAATGCCCGCGGCGCGTGCCTTCTGCGTGATGCGCACGATCGCGTCTTCCACATCGCGAGGGGCGGTCATCATCAGGTCGGCGAGCTCATCGACGATCGCCACGATGTACGGGTAAGGCTTGTACACGCGTTCGGAGCCCAACGGGGTGCTGATCTCACCCGAGCGAACCTTGTCGTTGAAGTCGTTGATGTGGCGGACACGGGAGGCCTTCATGTCCTGGTAGCGCTGTTCCATCTCGTCGACCAGCCACGACAGCGCGGCGGCTGCCTTCTTTGGCTCGGTGATGATCGGCGTGATCAAATGCGGAATGCCCTCGTAGGGGGTCAGTTCCACCATCTTGGGGTCGATCAGGATCAGTCGGACTTCTTCCGGCGTCGCCCGGGACAACAGCGAAACAAGCATCGAGTTGACGAAACTCGACTTACCCGAGCCGGTGGAACCGGCCACCAGCAAGTGCGGCATTTTCGCGAGATTCGCACTGACGAAGTCGCCCTCGATGTCTTTGCCGAGACCGATGACGAGGGGATGTCGTTCCTTCCGAACGGCTGGCGCGGCCAGCACATCCGACAGTCGAACCATCTCGCGGTCGGAGTTCGGTACCTCGATACCGACGGCTGACTTACCCGGAATTGGTGCCAGCAGTCGAACGTTATCGGTGGCGACGGCGTACGCGATATTGCGCTGCAGTTGGGTAATCTTCTCGACCTTGACGGCCGGACCCAATTCCACCTCGTACCGGGTGACCGTCGGGCCGCGCGTGTACCCGGTGACAGCGGCATCGACCTTGAACTGTTCGAGGACCGTATTGATGCGGTCAATCATTTCGTCGTTCGCGGAGGTCCCCTGCTTGGCCGGCTCGCCGGCAATCAGCAAGTTCGCTGGCGGCAGGATGTAGTCCGAGTCCAGGGACGGGTCGGCGAACGAGGCTGGCATGGCGCGCGGTTCTGGTTCGACCGACGCGTCGGGTGCTGTCGCCGGTGCCGGTCGGCGACGCGCCCGCGACCCCTCAGCCGGACTGACCGGAGCGGCCGGGACTGCTGCGGGCAAATCATCGAAGGCGACGGTCGGATTGTCGTCCACGGGGACGTCGTCAAAGTCCATCCCGCCGCGCTCGATGGGCTCGGTCACGAGGTCCGGAATGTGCGCATCGCGGTCTTCACCCGCGGTCGGTCGCGTCCGTGCACGAGAACCGGCTGGGCGCGCGCGCCGGCGAGTGTCGGGCGGATAGTTCAGGTAGGGGTCGGAGTTGCGCGTGGTGAGGGCCCCTCGGTCGCCGCCATGGTTGTCGCTGCCGTAGGTGTCGCTCTCGTAGGTGTCGCTGTCGCCGTAGCTGTCGTCGGCGTAACTGTCGTATTCGGCGTCGGCACCTCGGTCGTCGTCGGCCTGGCCGTAGTCGCCATCGTCGGCATACTCGTCGCCGTACTCGCCGTCGCCATACTCGTCGTCCTCATAATCGTCGTACTCAGTGTCGTCGTACTCGATGCCGAGTCCGAGGTACGACGACACCGCGGCGATAACTTCACCGGCTGTGCGGCCACTGAGTGCCAGCAAACCGAAGCCCGCGAGCGCGAGGAACAGCGGCACGGTCAGCCACACGGTGACCGCGTCGGTCAGCGGCGATCCCAGCATGTAGCCGAAGAAGCCTGCCGACTGCGCGCGGGCGTCATAGTCCGAGGGTGCCCCGTACATGAGGTGGGCGAGTCCGAGTGTGGAAATGACCAACAGCAGCGATCCCACGGTGTTGCGAAGGCGTCGTGCGGGGTTCGCGGGCAGAC
This sequence comes from Gordonia sp. 34D, assembly GCF_056682775.1. NCBI lineage: Bacteria > Bacillati > Actinomycetota > Actinomycetes > Mycobacteriales > Gordoniaceae > Gordonia > Gordonia sp. 34D. Next base: position 1,340,597 of record NZ_CM155293.1, read on the forward strand.
GCATGATGAGCACAGCGACAGCCAGCAGCACGACGGGCACCACGTAAGCCAAAGTGCCGAATCCGGCGCGGACTAGGGCATCGAGGAAGCCACCGACCGGCCCAAATGCGCGGAACCACACGCCGATGGAGATGAGCGCCGCCACCAGGACCAGGGCAAGCCCGACGCCGTCACGCCGACGAGAAGGCTCGTCGTCGCGGTGTGCGCCAATGCGGGCGAGGCTACCGAGACCGCGTGCCGCCAGATTCCAACTGCCAACCGCGGCGCGTCCCAGGCCTTGGGCCACCGAAGGTCGATGTGCTGCGGGGGCGCGCTTGAGATCTTGCGAATGCGCAGGTCGACGTGCGGTCGAACCGCCTTGGGCTGGCTGCTTGCGCGCCCCGCCGCGGGCGGTGGCTCCATTCTTCGACGATCCGCTTCGGTTTGATCCGGATCGGTTTGACGCAGAAGGTTTTGACCCAGTTGCGCTCGCTCGAGTTCCCCCGCGTGCGGCGCCGCTGCGTGGTTTACCGCTCGTGGAACCCGAGCGGCTGCGCGTAGAAGCATTGGAAGCCATGGCCCCCAGCCTAGTGCCCATTGATCACAACAATCACACTGGCAACACGCGATGGTGTCGCTTGTGTCGATTCCGTGACCTGATCACAACCGACGTTGCGCGCTCCGAAGACTCGCGATTGCCGTGGAAGGACCCGCAAACTTCACATCGACGGGTGCCCGACCAAACGAAAACAAGAGCAACTCGCCGATCGTTCCGGTCACCGAGACCGGCTCTCCCCGACCAACGGACATCACTTCGCGACCATCTGCGGTCGTCATGGTGGCCCGCACCGGAGAGGCCGCCATGATCCGCTTGCCGACTGTGCGCAGCGGGAAACTGAGTGCCTGCACCAACTCTGGAGAGAGATCGCGCGGTGTCACCGAAGCGTCGGGGGCCTCGGCTCCGCGCAGCACGTCCTCGTGGTGGACAAACATCTCGGCGAGGTTCAGGTAGCGATCGGCTACCCGGAACGGCGAATACCACGGAGGTCCCTGCGCCAGTTGAACCAGTAACTCTTCCCACGGTGTATCCGCGTAACTCTCGGTGACGGCAGCCGTGTGCGAGGCGAGCGCACCCACAAAGATGCCCGCGGTCGCGTCGAGGCGACGCTCCCGCATAATCAGGTGCACCGCCAGGTCGCGGGTGTTCCACCCCGCGCACAGGGTCGGTGCGTCCGGACCCGTCGCACGCATCGTATCGACGAGGGCCGACCGCTCCGACCGGGCAAGACTCACCTGTTTTCCCCCACTGCGATCACGGTCGGGACAATCATCGGACGACGGCGGTACTTTTCAGCCACCCAGCGGCCAACCACGCGCCGGACCGTTTGTGCGATTCGATGGGTATCGGTGACTCCCTCGTTCGCGAGTTCGGTCAGCGCCTTGTCCACGAGATCCGCGGCGGCCGACAGGGCCCCGGGATCATCGGAGAAGCCACGTCCGGACACCGTCGGCTTGGAAATGCGCGCACCGGTCGCCGCATCCACGGCGACCGAGATCGAGATGAAACCGCCCTCCCCCAGGACCAGGCGGTCCGAAAGGGTCGAATCGCCAACATCACCGACGGACAGGCCATCGACGTAGACGTAACCGACGGGCACACGACCGGTGATCTGCGCGCGTCCGTCCACGAGATCGACAACAACACCGTCCTCGGCAAGCACAATCCGGTCGGCGGGAACACCCGTCGCCTCAGCGAGCGCGGCGTTGGCGCGCAGGTGACGCCATTCACCGTGCACCGGCATCGCATTGGACGGTCGGACGGCGTTGTACAGGTACAACAGTTCGCCAGCCGAGGCGTGACCGGACACGTGCACCTTGGCACTCGCCTGAGTTACGACCGTCGCGCCGCGCTTGGCGAGCCCGTTCACGACGGCAAAGACCGAGTTCTCATTTCCGGGGATCAACGACGATGCCAAGACAACAAGGTCATCGGCCCGAATGTTGATTTGGCGGTGCTCGCCGCGGGCCATCCGCGAGAGCGCCGACAGCGGTTCCCCCTGCGAGCCCGTCGAGATAAGGACGAGACGGTGATCCGGCAGGGTTGCCGCCGTGTCCATATCGACGATGACGCCCTCGGGGACCGTCAAGTACCCGAGGTCTTGGGCAATCTGCATGTTGCGAACCATCGAGCGGCCCACGAACGTGACGCGGCGGCCGTGTCGATGCGCAACGTCGACGATCTGCTGGATGCGGTGCACGTGGCTGGCAAACGACGCCACAATCACGCGTTGTCGAGCCTTGCCGATCACATTGTCGAGGACACCACCGATCTCACGCTCGGGCATCACGAAACCCGGCACCTCGGCGTTGGTCGAGTCCACCAGGAATAGGTCGACACCTTCGTCGCCCAGTCGGGAGAAGCCCGCGAGGTCGGTGAGGCGGTTGTCGAGCGGCAACTGGTCGAGTTTGATGTCGCCGGTGTGCAGGACGAGGCCGGCGGGGGTACGAATCGCGACGGCGAGGGCATCGGGAATGGAGTGGTTGACGGCAAAAAACTCGCAGTCGAACACGCCGTAGCTCTGCCGATCGCCTTCGACGACCTGGATGAGATTGGGGCGCAACCGGTGTTCGCGACTCTTCGCGGCCACCAGGGCGAGGGTGAATCGCGAGCCGACAATCGGGATGTCAGCTCGGAGCTTGAGCAAAAACGGCACGGCACCGATGTGGTCTTCGTGGCCGTGGGTCAAGACGACCGCTTCGATGTCCTGGACCCGGTCTTCGATGTAGCTAAAGTCGGGCAGGATCAGGTCGACGCCCGGCTGCTGGTCTTCGGGGAACAACACGCCGCAGTCGACGATAAGCAGTTTGCCGCCGTACTCGAAAACCGTCATGTTGCGGCCAATTTCGCCGATACCGCCGAGCGCGACGATTCGCAGACCACCCTGCGGAAGCTTGGGCGGGGCCGGTAGTCGATCAATGACGTCGCCGGTCACGCCGGACCCCGTCGCCGCTGCGACCTGCGGCGACAACTTCTTGGCGGCACCCTTCTTCGCCTCTTTCTGGACGGGCGGGCCCGCCTTGCGGGAAACCCGGCGACGCGACTGCTTAGCTCCATCTTGCGAATTACTGTCGCCGGACGAACGAGATTCTGACATTAAGAGATCACCTCTGCTGCGCGCAGGTCGGAGATGAGAGATTCGATCTGAGTGGGTTCGGCTGCGACCTGCGGCAATCGCGGATTCCCCACCTCCAGACCGGTAATGCGCAAAGCGGTCTTCACCATGGTCACGCCGCCGAGGCGGCCCATCGCGTCGACGAGTGGCGACATCGAGGTCGCCAGAGTCCGTGCGGTCGCCAGATCGCCAGCCAGCACTGCCGCACGCATGTCCCGCAGGCGGCCCGGAACCAGATGGCCGATCACGCTAACGAAACCGGTGGCCCCAATCGACAACCAGGGCAGGTTCAGCGCGTCTTCCCCCGACAGGTATTCCAGGTCGGTGGCGGCCATGATCTTGGCGGCGGCGTGCAGGTCGCTCTTCGCGTCCTTCACCGCCTTAATGTTTGGGTGTTCGGCGAGCCGGAGGATCGTCTCGGTTTCGATGGGGATCACCGAACGCGGCGGAATGTCGTAGAGCATCACCGGCAGACTGGAGGCGTCCGCTACCGCGCGAAAGTGCGCGAGGACCCCGGACTGCGGCGGCTTACTGTAGTACGGCGTGACGATCAGCAGTCCGTCAGCGCCGAGAGCTTCGGCCTCCCGGGCTCGCCGGACCGATTCGGCCGTGTCATAGCTTCCAGCTCCGTGGACGATCTTGGCGCGATCGCCGACGGCCTGGCTGACGGCGCGCAAAAGGTCGTTCTTTTCTTGGACGGTAGTGGTCGGAGATTCGCCGGTGGTGCCGTTGACGACGATGGCATCGCATCCGTTGTCAACCAGGTGCGTTGCCAATTCAGCTGCTTTGTCGAAATCAACTGCGCCCTGCGCGGTGAGCGGGGTCACCATTGCCACCGAGACTGTCCCGAACGGGTGTTCCGAGGTTCCTGAGTCAGCGGAGTTCATGCCGCTCACGCTACCTTCTGACACGGATAATGCAGCGATCAGCCCTCAAAAACGAAGGGCGAAGTCGCCACTTCGCTGCCGTCGGCGAGTTCGCTGATTTCGAAGTCTCCGAACGCTGTCGGTGCGGCCTCGCGCAGTTGCCGAAGACATTCGATCGCGAGTTGACGAATTTCGACGTCCGCGTGCTCGGTGGCTCGCATCCCGATGAAGTGTCGCCATGCCCGAAAGTTGCCGGTGACGACGATGCGAGTCTCGGTCGCATTCGGCAGTACCGAGCGTGCTGCCTGTCGTGCCTGCTTCTGCCGGAGGATGGCGTTGGGGACGTCAGCGAACTTGGCTTCCAGGCCAGCTAGGAGTTCGCTGTAGGCCTCGCGGGCGGCGTCGGTCGCCTTGATGAAAAGCCCTTCAAGTTCGTCATCTCCTCTGATCGCGGGCGGTGCCACCACATTGGAGTCGTGTTCGGGCACAAACCGCTGCGAGAGCTGCGAGTACGAAAAGTGTCGGTGCCGGATCAGTTCGTGTGTGCACGACCGCGAGATCCCGGTGATGTAGAAAGTGCAGGTTGCGTGCTCAAACAACGAGGTGTGGCCCACTTCGAGAACGTGCCGCAGGTACCCGGCGTTGGTGGCTGTGCGCGGGTTCGGTTTGGCCCAGCTCTCGTAGCAGGCACGACCGGCAAATTCGATGAGCGCTTCGGCACCGTCCGAGTCCGTCTCCCAGTCGACGGCCGGAGGCATGAACTGCGTTGCCGCAACCAACTGAACCTTCAGTGGCACCAATTCAGACAAGTCAATTCCTCTCAGACCGGACGGGTACTGCTACATCCGTACTTTGGGCCCACATATTGGGCCCAAAGTACGGATGAACGCTAGCGGGACTAACGACGAACGATGGCTCCGAGTTGGGCGTATGTGTCTTCCCAGCCGTGAACGTGGATCGAGTCGATGCCCAGGTCAGCGACGGGACGGTCGTTGCCGCCTTCGTCGAGCCGGTCGCCGAAGAACAGGATGTCGTCGAGGTTGAGGCCGACGATTTCCATGAGTCGACGCGCGCCGTAGGCCTTGTCGATGCCCTTGGCGGTGATGTCGACCGATGTCGAACCACCGCTGCGAACTTCCAGGTCCGACAGTCGTTCGGCCGCATAGACGCGAAGCGATTCCTTCTTGCGGCCGTCCGGGTCCCACGCGGCCTTGGCGTCGACGGGTGCGGCCTGTCCCAGCGCGGAGAAGGTGACCTGGCTACCGCGATCCTCGAGGATCGGACCCCACGTCTTCTCTTCCCATAAACCGAGGCTGCGGGCACCCTCTTCGACGACGCTCATCGCGCGGGACTTCTGATCTTCGGAAAGGTCTTCGGCGTACACCGTCTCCCAGTCGCTGCCCGACCACCGAATGTAGCGAGTGCCGTTGGTCGGCATCAGGTGCAGGTTGCCCCGGTCCGGGAATTCGCCCAGCCGATCAAGGACCTGCGACTGGAACTGGCCGTACTGACCACCGGAAATGATGCAGGCCATGCTGTCGGCCAGCAATTCGCGGAACAGGTCGACCATCTCGTCGCTCATCGGCGTCTTCGACGGCGCAAGCGTGTCATCGAGGTCGAACATGACGAGCTGATAGGTCTTGCCGTTGTGCGTGACAGACAACTGTCCACCCTTCCTTTGGTATGCGGGTGGAAGTCTACTGTTCCCCGATCACCCAGGCGAAAGCGTCCGCCTTAGACCTCGCGCCCTGCGCCGTCCGTGACCGCGACTGCTCGTCAACCCGCGTCAGGAGCTTCTCCCCTGCCTTCACCAGGTCGGCGAGGACGTCCGGCGTCAGATAGTCGGGGCGGGTCGCAAAAAGCAGGTCCTCGCTGGCCGTATTACCGCTGGCACCGGGCGCGAAGGGGCAGCCGCCCAGACCGCCGAGCGCGCCATCGACCACTTCGGCACCGCCGTCGGCAGCCGCCAGGGAGTTCGCGACACCCATCCCCCACGTGTCGTGGCCGTGGAATACAAGCCGACGGTCCTTTGCTTCGATGGTCGAGAACAGTTCCCGAACCTCGCTCGGGTATGCCTGGCCGAGGGTGTCGGCCAGGACCACATCGTCAGCACCCGCCGTCCGCGGATCGGCGACAATCCCGCGGACCCGATCTGGATCCACGGGACCGTCGAACGGGCACGTAAACGACGTGGCGAGCGTCAACTGGATTCGCCCACCGACCTCTTTCGCGATCGCGATCGCCTCCGGCATGGCCGCCACGCTGTCTTCTGCGGTGCGGCCGATATTGGCTCGGTTGTGCGCATCCGAAACCGACAGGCAGTACTGGAAGTTCCGCACGCCCGCGGCCGCTGCCTTCGCAACGTGACGCGGAGTAGCGACCCACACCCAGCAGTGCTCAAGTTCTTCCGGCGTCAACGCGGCGACGATGTCGAGACTGCCAGCCATCGGCGGCACCAGATCCGGGCGTGCCATGGAACCGATCTCCAGTTCTGGAATCCCGGCGGTCAGCAAGGTGCGAACAAGGTCGACGCGCACGTCAACGTCGAGAACCTTGCCCGTCAATTGGAGCCCGTCGCGCAAGGTCACATCGCGGAGGGAAACGCGGGAATAGTCGGTCATTGCCGGTCCCTATCGCTCAGGAAACGCTCCCGGATCTCGTCCGTGTGCTCGCCGAGATCGGGTCCGACCGACCGGATCGGCAACGACTGCCCGCCAAGCACCGGCACAATGCCGGGGAACGCGACGCGGGTGGGCTCAGCCCCACCGGCATCAACGTGGAACTCCTGAATCATGTTGCGCGCCTTGTACTGCTCGTCGCCGACGATGTCTGCGGCCGTATAGATCGGTCCGGCCGGGACCGCCGCTTCATCGAGCACGGCGAGGACTTCTGCGCGCGAGCGCGTACCCGTCCACGCACCGATCGCGTCATCGATCTCATCGCGCCGTCGCCAACGACCATCGTTGTTGGCAAGGTCGGGATCGTCGGCAAGATCGTCCCGTCCGATGGCACGCATGTAGCGCGGGAAGATCGCGTCGGCGTTACCTGAGATCACCACCGAACTGCCGTCCACGCACAGGTAGCCGTTCGACGGCGCGATGCCCTCCATCCGTCCGCCGGTGCGTTCGCGCTTCACGCCGTACGCCCCGAGGTCGGGCACCAGCGACTCCATCATCGAGAAGATCGCCTCATTCAACGCCACGTCAACAATGCGGTCCGCCAACGGTAGCGGCCTATCTTCGGTGTCGCGGATACGGAGTCGCTCGTAAAGGGCCATGACGGCACCGAACGCCCCATACAGTCCGGCGATGGAATCCCCGATCGAGACACCGACCCGCACGGGCGGTCGGTCCGGGTCACCCACTAGTTCGCGGAATCCGCCGTACGCCTCGGCGACGGCGGCAAAACCCGGACGCTCCGAGTAGGGCCCTGTCTGGCCGAACGCCGAGATCCGCACGAAGATCAGTTCCGGGTTGGCTTCGCTGAGCTGTTCGGGACCGATCCCCCACTTCTCGAGGGTCCCCGGACGGAAGTTCTCGAGAACCACATCGCACTGTGCCGCAAGGGTCTTCACGTCCTCGCGGCCTTCCTCGGTGCGCAGGTCGAGGACGACCGACTTCTTGTTTCGATTGATCGTCCGAAACAGCATCGAGGTGTCGCCGTCGTACAACCGCCAGTTGCGTAGTTCGTCGCCGCTCTCACGTTCAATCTTGATGACTTCGGCGCCGAAATCGGCGAGCATGCGCCCGGCGGTGGGTGCGGCGATGTAGTTTCCGAGCTCCAGCACACGGACGCCATCGAGCGGCAGATGCGGCTTCCGGTCCATCTTGGGATCCATGACTCCACCCTATTGTGTTGCCGCAGCGCGCAAGTGCGGACCGAGCTCCCCTTTGTCGATTACGTCGACGGCACTCAACCCTCGCCAGTGCGCCAGCTTGGCCAGGTCTGCGGTCAATGACCGTGCGACTTCGACGCGATCGACGCCCGGCTCCACATGCGCGGACAGTACGCGGAGAACGCCCGCTGCCCGATCTGCTTTGAGGTCGACGCGTGCGACGAGATCCTCGCCCATCAAGTACGGCAGCACGTAGTAGCCGTGGATCCGCTTGTGCGCCGGAACATAAATCTCGATGCGGTAGTGGAAGCCAAATAGCCGCTGAGTGCGTGGGCGGAAGAAGACCAGCGGATCGAAGGGCGATAGAAGTGCGGAGGCGTCCACCGTCTTGGGCACTCGCGCGTCTCGGTGCAGATAGCCAGTCTCGTCCCAGCCTTCGACCGTGACCGGCTGCACCACACCGACGTCGACGAGGTCAGTTACCACCTCCCGAACCTCGGCCGCCTTGAGTCGGTAGTAGTCAGCCAGGTCGGCCACAGTCGCAATCCCGTGGGCGGCGGCGGCCCGCGCGACAAGTTCGCGGTGCGCATCTCGTCGATCGACCGTGACGCTCAGGCGTTCGGGTCCGACTACCCGCTCGGCGAGATCGTAGAACCGGTGAAAGTGTTCACTGCGAACGGCCGATAAGGTGCCGGACGCGAAGAGCGCCTCGCACAGGTGCTTGACCTCGCCGCGGGTCCACCACGACCCACGTTCACTCTTCGACCGCACCACCCCGAGTACCGCTTCTATATCGCGCGGCATCATCGGGCCACTTTCAGTGATGACGGCAAGCACATCATTCGCTTGCGAGCGGTTGCGCTGCAAGATTTCTCGGGTATGACGGTAGCGACCGTCGCGGTACTCATCCATGCGCCAGCCAAACAGCGGCCAATCGTCGACCGGAATCAAGGCCGCCTCGTGCGCCCAGTACTCCACCAGCAGACGCGGCCTGCGTGCCGTTGGACGCCAGGCCACACGATCGAGGAGGTCGGGATCGTACGAACCGAGCCGTGAGAATGCGGGCAGGTAGTGCGCGCGGGCCAAGATGTTCACCGAGTCCATTTGGAGCAGCCGCGTCCGATCGATGACCCGCTTCAGATGCGTCCGCGTCGGCTCTCCGGCGGGTCGTCTATCGATAAATCCCTGTGCGGCGAGCGCAATTCGACGAGCCTGCGACCCCGAGAGGTCCCCAACTCCGGGACTGTGCGACCTGATTAGCCCACTCACAAGATCTGCCCAAGCAGGATCGTGACTGGCCAGCGGACTGGGCGTCGCTGCGCTCCCCATTGAGGCTGCAAGTCAGTTGCGAGGCGATCGACGAGGTCGGTGACCCCGGCTTCGCGCGCTCGACGCACCGCAGACCAAGTATTGAGATAGCCCACGAAATCAGCGAGGGTCCACGATCGTTCAATTACCACGGAGGGGGCCTCGATCCGCGGAAAGGGAAAGTCGAGGTCGGCGTACGCGTTATCAACGTGACACCGCTCCGGCGGCCAGTACGGTCCAATCTCGTCACGGTAAAAGCGAGAAAAGCGCGCGGTCAGGTCATCGTCCAGCACGACGACGCCGTAGGTGATTAACGCGATAATCGCATCTGCGGCGGCGATCCGGCGCACCTCGCGGTAAAACGCCGGAAGGTCGAACCAGTGCGCCGCCTGTGCGACGGTGATCAACGATGCTGCCGAGTCCTCAACGTCCAAACGGTCGGCCGTCCCGACCCGGTAATCGATGTTGGCGGCGGGCTGTGCATGCCGTATTTGGTCCTCCGACGGGTCCAGACCGATAACTGTGTCGAACGCCGAGCTGAGCATTGCCGTGAGCTGCCCAGTACCGCAACCCACGTCGACGGCAAGATCGGTTGTCGGGACTACGGCTAGGAGGGCATCGACCAGCCCAGTCGGGTACGTCGGGCGATGCGCGGCGTAGTCGTCACCGTTCTCAAACCAGCTCATCGGCCCATTCGATCAGGAAGACTCAGAAGTTGTCCGCGCGGCCCCGGGTTCAAGTTTCGGGTGGGCACCCGGCGCCCGAGACCACCGGTCTCCGCGCACGTCAGTGAAGACGACGTGCGGGGTGCCTTCGGCAACATCTGTGGGTCCGCGGCTGTGAAGGCCCGGCGGGAGGTGTGACCACTCCGCGATGGTGTTCTTGCCGTCGTGAACACGTACTCCATGCAGCGAGTGGCCGGACCCATTATTGACATGGACATTGCCGTCGTGGACCCACACTGACACGCGGTCAACGTGTTCGCGTCTTCGAGCCTGGGCCTCGTACGCCTCCCTGGTCTTTCGCGCACTGCGTTCACGGTGAATTTGCCAGAACGCCACGGTGAACGCACCCAACGTTCCCAGCGAGCCGACCCACGTGGCCCAATCGCCAATCTCGAGCTCAAGATTCAGCACCTCTACTCACCCTCCTGACGACCCGACCATAGCGGACGACGACGACAATCTCGACCGCATCATTGCAGGTGAGACTGATCGAAGGAGTCAGCGTCGAAGGTAGTCGACGAAGCGGTAGATGGTGCCGGTCGACGAGTACAGCCAGTCCCCGACCGATACCGCGGTCCAGCGGTCCGGATCGACCGGCGGCGCGAACGCATCCGCGCCTTCGACAAGGACATCGATCTCCGTAACCCGGAGGTGAGTCGCCAAGTCCATGGCCGCGGCATAAATCTGGCCGCCACCGATCACTGCTGCCACATGACCGGCCGCCGCGAGTGCCGAGTCCAGGCCATCGGCAATCTCCGCGCCATCGACCTGATAGTCAGCGGTGCGGGTGATGACAATGTTCCGGCGTCCGGGAAGTGGGCGGAACGAAGCGGGCAGTGACTCCCACGTTTTACGACCCATGATCACCGTGCCGTTCCCGGTGATCTCCTTAAAATGCTTCATGTCTTCCGGGACGCGCCACGGAATGGTCCCGGCTTTACCGATGGCGCCAGCACGATCCTGCGCCCAAACCAATGCGATGCTCATGTCAGCCTCCTAACGCGCGTCAAACAGCAACCGGCGCCTTGATTGCCGGGTGCGACTGATAACCGACGACCTGGAAATCGTCGAAGTCGTAGTCGAAAATTGAGTCGGCCTGGCGCAGTTCCAATGTCGGGTATGGCAACGGATCGCGCGAGAGTTGTTCACGCACTTGATCGACATGGTTGTCGTAGATGTGGCAGTCGCCGCCCGTCCAGACAAAGTCCCCGACCTCCAGGCCTGCTTGCTGCGCCATCATGTGCGTGAGCAATGCGTACGAGGCGATATTGAAAGGCACACCGAGGAACAGGTCCGCACTGCGCTGATACAGCTGGCAGCTCAGCTTGCCGTCGGCAACGTAAAACTGAAAAAAGGCATGACACGGTGGCAGCGCCATTTGCGGGATCTCGCCAACGTTCCACGCCGACACAATGTTTCGCCGCGAATCGGGGTTGGTGCGCAACGTCGCAAGGGCTGTTGCGATCTGGTCGATGTGCTCCCCCGAGGGGGTCGGCCAGTTGCGCCACTGCACGCCATAAACCGGTCCGAGTTCGCCTTCCGGTGATGCCCATTCATCCCAAATGCTGACGCCGCGCTCTTGCAGCCAACGCACGTTGGAATCACCGCGCAGAAACCACAACAGTTCGTAGATGATCGACTTCAGGTGCACCTTTTTGGTGGTGATCAGCGGGAAGCCCTCAGACAGATCAAACCGCATCTGATGGCCGAAAACACTGCGGGTTCCGGTGCCGGTCCGATCGGCTTTCGGCGTACCTGTCTCCATCACCTGACGAAGCAGATCCTCATACGGGGTGGGAATTGGCTTACTCACGCCGTCGAGTCTACTGACGAAGCACCATCGCACACCCCACCGCGCCGATCACCCGGCCGAACACGCCCGGCTAGCCATTTCCCAGCATCAAGACGTGGGCACCGGGGACAATCGAGGAGTGTCCCCAGTTTCGTCGCGGTCTGCCCGCTCTCCGGAACCACCCGCGGTCGTTGCGGAACTCGCCCGACTGGGTGAAGTCCTGTCCTCGCGTCTCGACCTGTTGGTTGACCGAGTCACCAAGGCCATCAAATCCGAGATCGACTACTACTCCAGCTCGGGCACCGTCACCAGCGAGTTGACCGCCAGCGTCGTCCGGGCAAACCTGAACGACGTGATCTCCGGCATCGTCGGCGACGAAGACTTCGTGACCGAGTCCGCTCGCCGGACCGGAGCCTCCCGCGCCGAACTCGGTGTGCCGTTGCCGGCCTTAATGCACGCCTACCGCATTGCATTTCAAGACCTGTGGCGCGAGCTCCGGACCATCGCCGAAGCGGACCGATCGTTCTCGCGGCACGCGGTACTTGCCGCGACCGAGCGAGTGTGGAACGCGTACGACACCTTTACCCGCGAGGTCGCGGACGCCCACCGCGCCCACACCACCGAGCAGATCCTCGACGACGCCGCCGAACGGGCCGCTCTCACCGAGCACCTCTTGGAAGGACGCATCGCCTCGCGCACCACACTGTGGGAAATTGCGGCGCTGCTGCGGCTCCCCACACGCGGTCCCTACATGGTGGTCGCCGCCGCCACCGACGGAATCGGCAAGCAGCCGCTCCCCACCATCGAAAGCCAACTGCGCGGGCTGGACGTCTACTCGGCATGGCGGCTGCTCCCCGGCGAGCAGATTGGGCTCGTGCATGTTCCAACGGCCGAGCATCGCCGCCAAACCCTCAATCTGTTCGCCAGACTCACCCCCGGGCGGATCGGCGTCAGCGCACTGTTCGACGATCTCTTGGAGACCGCTTCGGCGTTGAAGTTCGCCCGACTGGCCCTGCACGCCCCCGGTTCCGGGGTCACCGAGTTCGACGGTTCGGTGCTCGGGATCGCTGCGGTCAGCACGCCAGAGGTCAGCACCGGTCTGGCAAAGTCGGTGCTGCACAACCTATACGCGCTCCCTGAAGAAGACCGAAAACCACTGTTCGAGACCTTTCGGGCCTGGGTCAACGCCGACGGCAATGTCAACGCCACCGCCGAAGAACTGTTTGTCCACCGCAACACCATCCGACACCGACTGCGTCGGATCGAGGAACTGACACTGCGATCGACATCGTCACCGCGAGAGGTGGCCGAACTGTGCCTCGCCTTCGAGGTCGATGCGCGATTAGCCGTCAACAAAGAGTGAACGGGCTTACACGCTCCCAAGCATTGTGCGTATGCACACCTAACCGGCCAGTACGTTAGCGTCCGCACCATAGGTAATGATCGAGGACGAGCGCACCATTGAGGAGAAGCAAAGATCTCCCCAAATTGGAAGCGAGCACCCCGTGGCGAACCTCAGCCTCAACCTGGTCGAAGCAGCCGGAGCACGACCCGATCAGACTGCGCTCAAGTGCGGCGATATCGCCATGACCTATGCCGAGTTCGACCAGGCCGCAGCCAAGGTCGCCACGTGGCTCAACGATCGCGGCATTCGCCCCGGTGATCGTGTCGGGCTCATGATGCCGAACGTCCCCGAGTTCGCAACGCTCTTTTACGGAATCCTCCGCGCTGGCGCGGTTGCCGTTCCAATGAACCCGCTCCTCAAGTCACGGGAGATTTCGTTCTACCTGTCGAACACCACCGCGTCGATCCTCCTCGCGACCCCCACCTTCGCCGACGAGGCCAAGGCGGGTGCCGAGTCCGCGGGCGCGACATGCTTCCTCGTCGACGATGAACTGCAGAAGGCCATCGACGCCGTCGCGCCGCAGGTAGCCCCGTACCCCAGCGCAGGCTCCGACACCGCTGTCATCCTGCACACGTCCGGTACCACCGGTAAGCCGAAGGGTGCCGAACTCACTCATCTCGGTTTGGTCAGCAACGCGGAAATCACTGCGCGCACCCTGATCAAGGAGACCTCCGACGACATCGTTATGGGTTGCCTGCCGCTGTTCCACGTTTTCGGTCTTACCTGTGGGCTGAACGCTGCTGTCACCGCGCAGGCCACGCTCGCCTTGGTTCCCCGATTCGATCCGGTCGCCGTGTTGGATTCGATCGCCGCAGATAAGGTGACCGTCTTCATCGGCGTCCCGACCATGTACTCCGCGCTGATCGCGGCACGCCGCCCCTCCGACGACACCAGCTCACTGCGTGTGTGCGTCTCCGGTGGCGCTGCACTCCCCGCTCAGGTCATCACCGATTTCGAGAGCATTTTCGACGCCATCATCTTGGAAGGCTACGGCCTGTCGGAAACGTCGCCAGTCGCCTGCTTCAACCACCCCCACCTCGAGCGCAAGGCCGGCACCATCGGCACCCCCATCGAGGGCGTCGAGATGCGCATCATCGGCACCGAAGGCAACGAAGTTGCGGTCGACGAGCCGGGCGAGATCCAGATCAAGGGCCAGAACGTCATGAAGGGCTACTGGCAGCTTCCCGAAGCGACCGCCGAGGCCATTGACAGCCAGGGCTGGTTCTCAACCGGAGATGTGGGCACCAAGGACGCCGACGGCTACTACCGGATCGTCGACCGCACCAAGGACATGATCATTCGTGGCGGAATGAACATCTACCCGCGCGAGGTGGAAGAAGTCCTGTACGAGCACCCGGATGTCGCAGCGGCAGCCGTCGTCGCTGTTCCCCACGAATCACTTGGTGAGGACGTCGGTGCCGCCGTCGCTCTGAAGCCAGGTGCCACCGTCACCGAAGACGAACTCCGCAATTACGTCAAGGAACGCGTCGCCGCCTACAAGTACCCGCGCCAGATTTGGTTTGTCGAAGCGCTCCCCACCGGTGCCACCGGCAAGATCATGAAGCGCGAGATCTCAGTCCCATCCGCAACGACTTCAGGTGTTTGAGCAATGACCATCGCACAAAACCAACATGCGGCCAACGAGATCGCCGCTCCCCTAGACCTGCTTCTCACCAACTCCACCAAGTCGTTCGCCGGTCGGATGGCACCGGTCGCGCCACTCGCCCGGTTTGGCCTGTCGTTGGCGAAGCAACCGGTGACACTCGCTGAGAGAGGTGGCGGCCTCGCGAAAGAACTCGGCAACATCGTTGCCGGGCGTTCCAACCGCGCCCCCGCCCGGTCGGACAAGCGCTTCAGCGATCCGGCATGGACTCATAATCCGGTGCTGCACCGCGTCGAACAGGCCTACCTGGCCGCGTCCGATACTGTGGAGCAGTTGTACGCGGCGGCCGATCTCGACTGGCGTGACGCGGAAAAGGTCCGCTTCGTTCTCGACAACATCATCGAAGGACTCTCGCCGACCAACAACCTGGCGCTTAATCCGCTCGGTTGGAAGGCGCTCATCGACACCGGCGGCATCTCCGCTTACCGCGGCTTTAAGGCATTCGTTCGCGACATGGCTTCCAAGCCGCGTGTGCCCGCCATGGTGGAACCCGATGCATTCAACGTCGGCGAAACCGTCGCCGCCACTAAAGGCACCGTGGTGCTGCGGACTCGGATGTTCGAGTTGATCCAGTACGCCCCGCGGACCAAGCAAGTCAGCGAAGTGCCGCTGCTGATGGTCCCGCCGGTGATCAACAAGTACTACATCATGGACATTGCTCCGAAGCGCAGCATGATCGAGTACTACGTGGCAGGTGGCCAGCAGGTTTTCGTCATTTCCTGGCGCAACCCAAAGGCCCGCCATCGCGACTGGGGCTTCGACGAGTACGGCCAAGCCATCATCGATGCGATCGACGCGACCCAGACCATTACCGGTGCCGACCAGACCAACCTTTCGGGTACCTGCTCGGGCGGCATCCTCGCCTCGATGGTCGTGGCGCACCTGTCGGCAATCGGCAAGGCCGACAAGGTTGCCTCGCTGTCGCTCGCCGTCACCGTGCTCGATCAGAATCAGGCGGGCTTTGCCGCGTCGATCAGTGAGCGCGCTGCCGAGGCCGCGATTCGCCAATCGTCGAGCAAGGGCTACCTGGATGGACGGGCGATGGCCGAGATGTTCGCGTGGCTACGGCCTACCGATCTGGTGTGGAGGTACTGGGTGAACAACTACATCCAGGGCCGACCACCAGCCGCTTTCGATGTCCTGTTCTGGAACGCCGACACCACCCGCATGACCGCCGCCCTGCACAAGGACATGGTCCCGATGGCGATCAACAACGATCTGATCACCGCTGGTCAGGCCACAATGCTGGGCACGCCCATCGATCTCGGCACCGTCGAATGCGATTCGTACGTCATCGGCGGAATTGCCGATCACATTTGCCCGTGGCAAGCCACCTACCGCAGCGCCGCACTGCTCGGTGGCAAGGACAACCGGTACGTCTTGTCAACCAGTGGGCACATCGCGTCGCTGGTCAACCCGCCCGGCAACCCGCGCGCCTCGTTCCACACGGCGCAGGTAGACCATGAACTCGACGCCGACGAGTGGCTCAAGACCGCCGAGAAGCAGTCGGACTCCTGGTGGCCCGATCACCTTGCCTGGCTTGCCGCTCACGGTGGCGCAGAGGTCGACGCTCCGTCCGCCCTCGGCGCTGCAGGTTTCGAACCCCTCGCACCGGCCCCCGGCACGTACGTTCTTGAGGACTGATCAGGCTGATGACCACTGATACCGGAATCACCGAGAACACCGACCCCACAACGACTGGAGATGTCGTGCCCCCCTCGTCGCAGACAGCCGACATCGCTTCCGGCGACATCTATCTCGCCACCGGTGGCCAGCGGATTCGTATCCGGTACCGTCGCGGAATCGGCATTCCGCTCGTGCTGTGTAACGGGATCGGTGCGAGCCTCGAAGTGCTGGACCCCCTCGTCGAAAACTTGGATCCGAATCGGCCTGTCGTCCGGTTCGACGTTCCAGGCACCGGCGAATCTCCGACCTCGCCGCTGCCGTACGGATTTCCATATCTGGCATGGGTGCTGGGTCGGGTCCTCGACCGCCTCCACATCGGGGTTGTCGACATTTTGGGGCTATCGTGGGGCGGTGCGCTCGCGCAGCAGTTCGCGTTTCAGAACCCACGTCGATGCCGCCGGCTGATTCTGGTCGGCACCGGTACCGGTGCCATCATGGTGCCGGGCAGTCCCAAGGTGCTGTCGAAGATGTTGACGCCCAAGCGATTCAGCGATCCCGCCTACAGTGCGAAGATCGCAGGTGAACTGTACGGCGGCGTGGTCCGCAATAGCGGCCAGGATGTTGCCGAACTCTTCATTCGGCAGCTGCATGCCGGTTCGTTCAAGGGTTACGTGCACCAGTTGATGGCTGGGGCCGTGTGGACTTCACTGTTTGCACTTCCCACCATCCGTCAGCGGACATTGATTATTGCCGGTACTGACGACCCAATCATTCCGATGGTCAATGCCCGCATCCTCAAGACCGGTCTGCCGCGCCCCACCCTCCACGTCCACGACGGTGGCCACATCGATCTGGTGATGAACGCCGATACCTTCGGTCCGGTCATCGACGATTTCCTCGGACCGGCAAAACCCGCCAAGCGAAATTGGCGACGGACTGCAGACGTGAATCTCACGCCCGGCGGCTAACTGCCCGCCCGCTGACGAAAGGTCCCGAGCCCTCGCGGGGTGGCTCGGGACCTTTCGTCCCCCAACCGAAAAGACCTCGCGTGCGCGTTCTCGCATGATGCGTCGATTCCCGCTCCATGTCAGACATGGAGCGGGAATCGACGCATCATGCGAGAACAGGCCCGGGCGCAGTTCAGGGGGACCCTCAGTCCGCCATTAGCCCCGCTGCGACGGTCGCGCCCAACTCCCAACAAGCTGCCAACTGCTGCTTGGTCGGCTTGCCCGAAACGACGACGTCGGCGGCAACCCTCTCCCAGCCGAGGCCGCCAGCAATGGAATGCACGGATTTCTCGGCACCCTCGGTCCCGAGATTCCCGTGCATAAACAACCCGTAGGGACGACCCCGTGTGGAGTCCAAGATCGGGTAGTAGCAAGTATCGAATGCGTGCTTCAGCGCACCGCTCATGTACCCGAGGTTCGCCGGGGTACCCAGCAGGTAGCCATCCGCATCGAGCATCTCCACCGCCGACACCGTCAGCGCCGGACGTCGAATCACTTCGACGCCAGCAATTTCTGGGTCGGTGGCCCCGGCAATCACGGCCTCAAACATTTCCTGACAGTGCGGCGACGGTGTGTGGTGCACAACCAGCAGGCGCGCCATTAGTTGGCCGACTTCTCGCTCGCCGACCGGTACTGCTCGCCAGCCCGCCGCATCATCTCGCGGGCACGGGACCGGTCGCCGGCATAGTCGTAGGCACGGGCGATGCGGTAGGTGTTGACCCAGTCAGACGGGTCGGCTTCCCACTCGAGTTTCACCTCTTCAAATCGCGCGAGTGCCGCATCCTTTTCGATGCGCCCGGATGGTCGGCGTGGCAGATCGTCGACGTCGAGGTCGCGACCCAACTCCTGGGCTGCGGCCACCATCCGCTGATGTTCGATTCCCGAACGCAGCGTCGATACGACCATCCAAACGCCAAGAAGCGGCAGCAATAGCACGCCGATCCCGAGACCAATGGACACCACGGTTCCGGTCCCAATCAGTCCGATCGCCGTGCGACTCAGGAGCACAAAGTAGACGCAGAGCGCGACCACCAGGAACGCAATCACCCATATAACGGGGCGCGCGTCCGACTTCTTCTTCGCTGCCACGACGACCTACAGATCCATAAAGGATTCGAGGCCCACCGTCAGGCCCGGACGACCAACGATCTCGCGGACACCCAACAAAACCCCGGGGACGAACGAGTTGCGGTCGATCGAGTCGTGGCGGATTGTCAGGGTCTCCCCCTGCGTGCCGAAGAGAACTTCCTGATGTGCGACGAGTCCGGCAAGGCGAATCGAATGCACCCGTACGCCGTCAACGTCGGCCCCTCGAGCGCCCTCCAGCCCGGTCGAGGTCGCGTCCGGGCACTCGCCCAAACCGGCTTCGGCGCGGGCAGCAGCAATCAACTGTGCCGTGCGGCCAGCGGTACCCGACGGTGCGTCGGCTTTGAAGGGGTGGTGCAGTTCGACGACCTCGGCCGAATCGAAGAATCGGGCTGCCTGCTGCGCGAAGTGCATCGACAGGACTGCGCCAATGGCAAAGTTGGGGGCGATCAGGACACCGACACCGGGGTTGGCGTCAACCAAACCTTGAACCGTGTCGAGGCGCTCCTGGGTGAAGCCCGTCGTACCGACAACCGCATGAATCCCATTGTTGATCAGGAATTCCAGGTTGCCCATCACAACATCGGGATGGGTGAAGTCGACGACGACCTGCGTCTTGGATTCGACGAAGTCAGTGAGCGCATCACCCTTGTCGACGCCGACGGTAAATCCCGCGTCGGCCGCGCCTTCGACGCCTTCGACGATGGCTTTGCCAACCTTGCCGTTACTGCCCAACACACCCACGCGGATGCTGCTGCCCATGGAGGAACCTTTCGTGTGGAGAATCGCCCACCAGTCTAGTGCCGCGGGCCGATGGCCACTCATTCCCGCCGGTCTTGCCGATACGCAGGGGCGCCTAGGCCTTGCTGCGGACCTACTCGGACTTAACGAACTCGACTAGTTTCGCTTGCACCCGATCTTGGATCTCCTGAGCACGGATCTCGTCTTGCTTTGCGCCGTCGACCGCAGACAGGAGTTTCCCGACGGCTTCACCGATCAGCTCGGCCTGCTTGATCGACACGATGTGGAACCGGTGATGCTTATCGAAGTGGTCGTGAACTTCTCCGGCAACGCCGCCCTCCAGCGCGAGATCGCTCAGCAGGTCGAGCTTGGCTTCACCCGCCCCCTCGGAAAAGTCGAGGTCTTTGAGGTCTACCCAGACGACGTTGGGCCGCGTCGTTGATTCGAAGGCATAACGCAGGTTGGTCAGATCGATCACGACCGACCACAGGGTTTGCGATGCGTCGGGCTTCCCCGGCTCCGGATTGCGGAAGGGTTGCGCACAGTTGCGCACAATGCTGAACATTGCTGCCATGGCCTGCAGTTGCGACGTCGGCACCGGCTGGTCCTGGACGTAGTAGAGGGCCCGCGCGAACCGATCCGCGGCCGCGCAGGTACCGGGCAGGGGTTGGTCTCCGCCGAGTCCGGTGTACTTCTTGACCAGTTCTAGCTGTTGATCGTAGGTTGGTGAATTCGTCATGACCAAGTAGTCGCGGCTGTGATAGATCTTCAGCTCGCCATCGATGTACTCGAAGATCGCGGAGTCACCACTCGCATCTTCGATGGCCAGGTGAAGTGCTGGCTTGCTGCCACCGGTCGGGTCGGCCATCGGGATCACCTGCGGCTGGTGCTTCTGCGACCAGGCAACGGCTTCACCGACCGTCTCGAAGTTGTCGAGGTAGTACTGCAGCCAGACTGACATAGCCAATTGCGGCCGTGACTCATCGGCGGTTCCATAGTCCGACTCGGCCAGCCACAGTAGGTGCGCGGCCAGGCCCCGCTCGTTGACCCCGTCCGTCGACAAGATGTCGTAGACCCCGGCGATGACGCTGCCGTACTTAGCCGTCCAACTGAGGTTGCCCTCGACACGATCATCACGGTTGATTCCGCGAGGAAGTTTCCAGAGGTTGGTGTGGAGATCCTGGTGGAAATCCATATTCCGACCGACGATTACTGAGCCGTCGGCGTCCGGCCACATCACACGGGTGCACACAGTATTGCTGTCCTCTCAAGGTGGTTCGCAAGGGGAAGGTACGCGCAAGGCGGACCATTTTCGCAAGTCCGCCGTCCACCAGCCTTTCACGAAAGGGCCGCTTCAGCAGGCAATTAGCGTTCGAATCCTGCGACAAGCAGGTCAACGCTCCGGTGTCACCCGATCCACCGAGGTTTGTCACAGAAACCAATACAGTCGACTCTTGATCGAACGATCAAGTCAGGATAGTCTCATCACAGAGCCCTCCCAAGAGCTTCGCACCACCGCGGTCACGAATTGATCCCCGTTCCGCGACGGCGTCGTCCCTCCCAGCGACGCCGTCGCTGAGCGGGGAATTTCTGCTTCCGAGGCAGCCCGTGAGCCACGACCGCCCCGGCTTCGACTCCCCCTTGGGCCCAAACGCCAGATGCCGGGTTTACCCGCTGCCCGACAAACAAAAACATCCGCGTCGTACACCGTGTGTACGACGCGGATGCTTGCGTTAAAGCAGCTGGCGCTTAGGCGTCAGCCTCAGCCTTTTCCTCGCGAACCGGGACGAGGCTGATCTTGCCGCGCTCGTCAATGTCAGCGATCTCAACCTGAAGCTTGTCGCCAACCTTCACGACATCTTCGACCTTGCCGATTCGCTTGCCATTGCCCAGCTTGCTGATGTGGACCAGACCGTCGCGACCCGGAAGCAGCGAGACGAATGCACCGAAGGCCGCCGTCTTAACGACAGTGCCGAGGAAGCGCTCGCCGACCTTCGGCAACTGCGGGTTAGCGATGGCGTTGACCATGTCGATCGCGGCCTGAGCCGACAGACCGTCGGATGCGCCGACGAACACGGTGCCGTCATCTTCAATCGAGATGTTGGCGCCGGTCTCTTCGGTAATGCCGTTGATCGTCTTGCCCTTGGGGCCGATCAGCTCGCCAATCTTGTCCATCGGGATCTTGATGGTGGTGATGCGGGGAGCGAACGGGCTCATCTCATCGGGCTCGTCGATGGCCTCGGCCAGGACGTCCAAGATGGTGAGGCGAGCCTGCTTGGCCTGACTCAAGGCACCGGCGAGCACCTTCGACGGGATGCCGGTGAGCTTGGTGTCGAGCTGCAGGGCCGTCACGAAGTCCTTGGTACCGGCGACCTTGAAGTCCATGTCACCGAAGGCGTCTTCCGCACCGAGGATGTCGGTGAGGGCAACGTAACGGGTCTCGGTCTTGCCGTCGATGGTGACCTCATCGGAAACCAAGCCCATGGCGATACCGGCAACCGGTGCCTTCAGCGGGACGCCCGCGTTCAGCAGCGAGATGGTTGCGGCACAGACCGAGCCCATCGAGGTGGAGCCGTTGGAGCCGAGAGCCTCGGACACCTGGCGGATCGCGTACGGGAACTCTTCAACGCTCGGGAGCACCGGAACCAGGGCGCGCTCAGCGAGAGCACCGTGGCCGATTTCGCGGCGCTTCGGCGAACCGACGCGACCGGTCTCACCGGTCGAGTACGGCGGGAAGTTGTAGTGGTGCATGTAGCGCTTGCTGGTCTCGGGTCCGAGCGAGTCGATCTGCTGGGCCATCTTGACCATGTCGAGGGTGGTGACGCCCATGATCTGGGTTTCGCCACGCTCAAACAGGGCGCTGCCGTGTGCACGCGGGATGATGCCGATTTCCGCCGACAGTGCGCGGATATCGGTGATGCCGCGGCCGTCGATGCGGAAGTGGTCGGTCAGGATGCGCTGACGGACCAGCTTCTTGGTCAGCGAGCGGTAAGCAGCACCGAGCTCGCCTTCGCGGCCGGCGAAACGCTCGCCCAGGGCCTCGAGGACATCACCCTTGAGTGCGTCGGTAGCGTTGTCGCGCTCCTGCTTGCCAGCGATTGCGAGGGCTTCGCCCAGGCGTGCCGCGGCAACCTCGGAGACAGCTTCGAAAGCGTCTTCCTGGTAGGCCGGGAACAGCGGGAACTCGCGGGTTTCCTTGGCAGCGGCGTCGGCGAGGCTCTTCTGTGCTTCACACAGCTGAGCGATGAACGGCTTGGCAGCTTCGAGGCCTTCGGCGACGATGGCTTCGTTCGGAGCCTGTGCGCCATCGGCGATCAGGGCGAGCACATTGTCGGTAGCTTCCGCCTCGACCATCATGATCGCGACATCGTTCTCGACGAGGCGGCCAGCGACAACCATGTCGAACACGGCGCCTTCCAACTGCTCGACGGTCGGGAACGCAACCCACTGGCCGGCCTTGTTCTCATCGGTCGGGATCAGTGCGACGCGAACGCCGCCGACCGGACCGGAGAACGGCAGACCCGAGATCTGGGTCGATGCCGATGCGGCGTTGATGGCAAGGACGTCGTAGAGATCCTTGGGATCGAGCGAGAGGATGGTCTCGACAATCTGGATCTCGTTACGCAGGCCGTCGACGAACGACGGGCGCAGCGGACGGTCGATCAGGCGGCAGGTCAAGATGGCGTCGGTTGACGGGCGACCTTCACGGCGGAAGAACGATCCGGGGATGCGTCCCGCGGCGTACATGCGCTCTTCGACGTCGACGGTCAGGGGGAAGAAGTCGAAGTGCTCCTTCGGCGACTTCGAAGCCGTCGTGGTCGAGAGGATCATCGTGCCCTCATCGAGGTACGCGACGACGGCGCCCGCAGCTTGCAGGGCCAGGCGGCCAGTCTCGAAACGAATCGTCCGAGTACCGAACGATCCGTTATCGATGACGGCGGAGACTTCGGTGATCGAATCGTCGAAGTCGGCGTTGACATCAGTCAAGAGGTATTCCCTTTCATTGCGGCCACAGTGCACCTCAAGGGTGGGGCTGCGACCGGGTATGCAGCATGCGACTCACGCAAGACGCGTCGAGTCTTCAAGATGATTGGCGCTAGATTCGCACCGGAAGTACAGCGCACCCGCGCTGTGAGCAGACGGCCTTCGATTGAAGCGGCCGGAACATTTTGAAACACATTTCCGGCGGCCACTACCGAGGACCGATCCAACTATCACATCCGATGTGCCGTCAGGCACCGATCGTCCGCATAACAGCCTAGCATTTCCGCAGCTAACTGCCCGGCTTGTGAGAGCTCCGTTCCAATCGGCCGCCATCACCGGCCTCCCAATGGCCGCTTCACCACTTCGGCTTCGGTGATATCAAGACGTACTTAACGAACGTCCAATGGCGACTCATGGACAAAAGAGAACCGGCCGCATCACCGTGTGGTGATGCGGCCGGTTCTGAAATCTGTGCGACTAGCGACGCAGGCCCAGGCGCTCGATCAGCGAGCGGTAGCGGGTGATGTCGACGCTGGCCAAGTACTTGAGCAGGCGACGGCGACGGCCGACGAGCAGCAGCAGGCCACGACGGCTGTGGTGGTCGTGCTTGTGGAACTTGAGGTGCTCGGTCAGATCGGTGATGCGCTTGGTGAGCATCGCGATCTGCGCCTCGGGAGAACCGGTGTCGGTCTCGTGCAGGCCGTACTCGGCCAAGATGGTCTTCTTCTGCTCAGTGGTCAATGCCATGTGAGTCTCCTTTTCAGTCCCGTGTACAAGAAATTCCGCACCGGCGGAAGGCGCGCCGCCACGGACCGCAGCTAGCACCAGCGCGCTACGTTACCAGTCACGGCGCAGCGCTGGGAAATCGTCGGGCGGGGAAATCGTCGGGCAGGGAAATCGTCGGGCGGGGAATGCTCGGGCGAGACGACCGTCACTGTCCGTCGAGCAGGGTGCGGGTCCGTTCGACGTCATTGCCCATGGCGGCAATGAGCGCGTCGACGCTGTCGAAGGGTTCCATCCCGCGCAGTCGTGCAACAAAATCGACAGCCACGTGCTGTCCATAGAGATCGGCATTGACGTCGATGACGTAAGCCTCGACCGTCCTGTTCCGGCCGGAGAACGTTGGGTTGGTGCCGACGGAAACAGCCGCCGGGTAGCGCTCGCCGAGGACAATGCCTTGCGGCTTGGTTGCGCTGTCGAGGACGGTGAACCACGCCGCGTACACACCGTCGCCGGGGATGGCCGCGTGAATCGGTGGCGAAACGTTGGCCGTCGGGAATCCAAGGTCGCGGCCGCGCCGTTCACCGTGCACCACAACGCCTTCCACCCGATGCTGGCGGCCGAGCGCTTCTGCTGCCAGTTCCACATCGCCAGCGGCAATGCAGGAGCGGATGTAGGTAGACGAGTAGGTAACGGCGTGTTCGCCAAAGAGGGAAATGCCGGTCACCTCAAAGCCGAAGCGCTCCCCCAGCTCGCGGAGTTTGTCGACGTTTCCTTCAGCCCGATGACCAAAGGTGAAGTTGTTACCGACAACCACTTCGGCGGCGTGCAGTTCTTCGACGAGAACCGAGTGGACGAACTCTTCCGGCGATTGAGCTTGCAGCGTCGCCGTGAAGGGCAAAACACAGAAGACGTCAATACCGAGTTCCTCGGCGAGATCGGCGCGTCGACGCAAAGAAGACAGCTGCGGCGGATGCGTGCCCGGCCGCACCACTTCGGAGGGATGGGGATCGAATGTCATCACCACCGATGGCACCCCTCGCTCAGCGGCAGCCTTGGTGGCCGCCGCAATTAACTGAGCATGACCTCGGTGCACGCCGTCGAATACGCCGATCGTGACCACGCACCGACCCCAGCCCGCAGGAATCTCGTCCAACCCTCGCCAACGCAACACGCCTCCAAGAGTACGACCCAGCGCCAGTCAGTGCAGGGATAGGTAAGGTCATACGTATGCCCGACGCTCGCCCGGTGAACGAACTCACCTCGGTTACCCAGGATTATTTGAAGGTCATTTGGACCGCTCAGGAGTGGTCGGACACCAAGGTCACCACCAAATTGCTCGCCGATCGCCTGGGCGTGTCTCCCTCAACAGCGTCGGAGGGAATCCGGAAGCTCGCCGACCAGGGCCTCGTCGATCACGCACCCTACGGTGCCGTCACCCTGACTGAAACCGGGCGCGTGGCTGCCGTCGGCATGGTTCGTCGGCATCGTCTCCTCGAGACCTTCCTGGTGCGCGAATTGGGTTACGGCTGGGACGAAGTCCACGCCGAAGCCGAAATCCTTGAGCACGCCGTGTCCGAACAATTGCTGCGTCATATCGACACCAAACTCGGCCATCCGAAGCGCGACCCGCACGGCGACCCCATCCCCGCCGACGACGGCACCGTCCCCCAAGCCGGTTCCGCCCTGCTGTCGGACCTGGAAGTCGACGAAACCGGAGTCATCACACGCATTTCCGACGCCGACCCCGAGATGTTGCGCTACTTCCAAGAGATTGGGATCAACCTCGACTGCCAGGTTCGGGTCACCGAGAAGCGACCGTTCGCCGGGACCATCACCATCTGCGTCGACGATGCCGAGCCAATCCACCTCGGCGATATTGCCGCCCGCGCCATCTTCTTGGACGGATAGGTCACGCCTCGACTGGGTGCCTAGCGCAAGGTGGCAGGCCGCACGACCATCACTGAACTCGCTCGGCGCCCTTTTTCTTGGACCAGGGCGATGGCGTGCCCCGACGGGTCAATCACGGTGTAGATGCCTTTCATGCCCACCGGCGTGAGCCAGCGGCCCTGACTAATTGACTCAGCGTCATCGTCGCTGATCTCGCGGTGCGGAAAGCACAGCTTGGCGGCGTCGTCGATCCCCAGGCTGAGGCCCGGTTCAGCGGACACCTCATCCATGCGGCGTGAATGCTCCAGCGTGAACGGTCCAACAGCCGTACGCCGCAGGCTCGTGAGATGCCCGCCGACGCCGAGAGCGCCACCGAGATCGCGTGCGAGCGAGCGGATGTAGGTACCCGCTGAGCAGTCGACTGCCACGTCAATGTCGACGAACTCACCGCTCCTACGGATCTCCGCAATGTCGAATCTCTGCACGGTCACCGGTCGCGCTTTGAGTTCAAAGTCTTCGCCGGACCGGACGAGCTTGTGGGCGCGCTGACCGTCGACCTTAATCGCACTGACTCTTGCTGGAATCTGTTCGATGTCGCCGGTCAAGGTGGCGATCACCGCTGCGATCTCCTCATCCCGAACCCCCGAAGCGTCTGCCGCCGTCAGGACGTCACCTTCGGCATCGTCTGTCGAGGTCGACTGCCCCAACCGGATCGTTGCCGAATACGACTTCGTGGTGAGCGAGAGCAATCCGAGGAGCTTGGTGGCGCGTTCGATACCGATGACGAGCACACCGGTCGCCATAGGGTCGAGGGTGCCCGCGTGACCCACGCGCCGAGTGTTGAACGCCTTGCGGCACTTGGCAACCACATCGTGGCTGGTCATTCCGGCATCCTTGTCGATGACGAGGAGTCCGGCGTTTTCGATGGAGGCGTCTGCCATGTCAGGTGAGTGCAATCGTGGTGAGGATCAAACCGCGGGAAACCTGCCAGCGGCCGGGCATCGTCAACAGCGGGGGTCCGCCGTCGATCGTCGCGCCGTCGATCAAGATGGTCGAGGTGAAGGTACCGGCAGGTTCGCCCGCCGTGCCAATCGTGTCATCGCGCTCGAAGGTGATGTGGGCGTCTTCAAAGCCCAACCAGCGCTGCGTTAGTGGAAACCACGCCTTGTAGGTGGCTTCTTTGGCGCAGAACAGCAGTCGGTCCCAGTGGATTTCATTGTCGCGGGCGGCGAGGACTTCGCGTTCGGCCTCGAGGCTCGTGTGGTCGAGCACTCCGTCGGGCAGGGCCTGATGCGGTTCGGCATCAATCCCGAGCGAACGAACCTGCATGGCATAGGCGACGACGGCACCGCGATAACCGTCGCAGTGGGTCATGCTGCCGACCACCTGCCGGGGCCACAGCGGCATGCCGCGTTCGCCGCGCAAGATTGGGACGGGCTCAATACCCAACTCGGCCAACGCCATTCGACCGCAGTGTCGAGCGGTCGTGAACTCACGTCGCCGCTTCTCGACGGCTTGCGAAATGAGCGGTTCCTCGGCGGGCAATACCGTGAGTCCCTCGGGGTCGCCGAAAGCCTCCGCCGTCCCAACGCCCTTGGGCATAAGGTCTTCGATCATTGGCCGGCCTCCTTCTCCGCTGCGAGCTTCAAAGCTTTCGCCTTCTTCGCCTCGTCGCGGCGAGCCCGATTCCGCTCCACCTTTTCCCGAAACTCAGCGGCTCGTTCCGCATAGTCCGGAGGCAGGTCGAAGCGGGCACCGAACTCGTGCAGATCTTCCGGTCGCAAACCATCGTCGGGGGCAATCTTCCGCAACAGCGGCTTCGGCAGTCCCCGTCTGCTCCACTCGCGCGGGTACCCGACCGACACTTCCTCGAAGCGGACGTCGTCGTACCAGGTGGTCCGCGGAATGTGGAGGTGACCATATACGCAGCACGCGGCGTTAAATCGGGTGTGCCAGTTGTCTGTCAGTTCGGACCCGCACCACAGAGCGAACTCCGGATACATGAGGGCATCGCACGGTTCACGACGCAGCGGCCAGTGGTTGATCAGGATGGTCTGCTCACTCGGGTCCAATGCCTCAAGCCGCTCCTGCGTCGCGGCAATTCGCGCCCTGCTCCAGGCATCTCGCGTCCCGAAGGGTTCCGGCGACAGCAGGAATTCGTCAGTCGCGACTACGTTCGCTTCCCGCGCGACGGCCAACGCCTGGAGTGCCGTCGACGTTCCTGCCGGGCGGAACGTGTAGTCGTACAGGAGGAACATCGGCACCACTCGGAGCGGCGCTAGGCCGTCGCCGGGGTCGAACAGCGGGTACCGATCTTCCGGTGTGATGACGCCGAGGTCGCGGCACGCCTGCACGAGGTAGTCGTAGCGGGCGACGCCGAAGATTTGCAGCGGGTCTTTTGCTGTCGTGTACAACTCGTGATTCCCGGGCACCCAAACCACCGTGTGGAAACGGTTCTTGAGCCGGCGCAAGGTGTCGATGATGTCGTCAGTGCGCTCGGCGACGTCACCGGCGACAATGAGCCAGTCCCCGGGGTCGGTCGGCTTGATCTGCTCGAGAATTGATTCATTGCCTCGGTGCGAGACATGCAGATCACTGATTGCCCAAAGCGTTGGCATGCCAACCATGGTGCCACGGCCGCCGTATTACAAACTTTTGGCGCAGGCCCTCGCAGCAAAAACCGGCGACTAAGCGCTTAGTTACATTGTTCGGCGCAATCTTCTAACCCAACAGTGCATCATGGAGACAGTGACAGTCGTCACGTAGTCCATCCGGATCCAGGAGGAACTTTGAGCAGCATTGAAACTGTCCGCGGTCAGGTCGACGTCAGCGAACTGGGCCAGGTCCTCATGCACGAGCACGTGTTCACCATCGGTACGGAGATCCGCGAGAACTACCCCAATTATCCCGACCCCTGGGACGAGGACCATCGCGTTTCCGACGCGGTCAACAAGCTCACCGAAGTGACGACTCGCGGAGTGCGAACCATCGTCGACCCCACGGTGATCGGACTGGGTCGCTACATCCCGCGAATCCAACAGATCAATGCGCAGGTCGATATCAATATTGTGGCCGCAACGGGCATCTACACCTACCACGACGAGCCCGTGCAGTTTCATTTCACCGGACCGGGCAAGGTCTTCGACTTCGGGATCGACCCGATGACCGAACTATTTATCGGCGACATCCGCGACGGTATTGCCGACACCGGGGTGAAGGCCGGACTCCTCAAGTGCGCCATCGACGAAGCCGGTATGACGCCGGGCGTCGAACGCGTAATGCGCGCCGTCGCTCAGGCCCACGTCGAAACCGGCACCCCAATCACCGTCCACACGCACGTCGGCGGCGAGACCGGGCTCCTCGCGGCGGCCGTGTTCGCCGAGGAAGGCTGTGACATGAGCAAGGTGGTTCTCGGCCACAGCGGCGACACCACCGACCTTGACTACCTCAAGCGTCTTGCCGCCACCGGCGCCGTCCTCGGCATGGATCGCTTCGGAATCGACGCCTTCTCGCCGTTTGAGGAGCGAGTGCGGATGGTCGCCGAAATGGTGGATGCCGGGTTCGTCTCGCAACTCGTACTGTCGCACGATGCCTCCTGCTATTCGGACTTCTACCCCGAAGCCGCTCGTGCCGCAGCACTGCCAAACTGGCACTACACCCACATCCACGACGATGTGCTGCCCGCGCTCCGTGAACGCGGTGTCACTGATGAGCAGATCACCACCATGCTCGTCGACAATCCACGCGCGTACTTCACCAAGGCTCAGTAATGACTCCGATCGTCCCGATCAGCCGAGAACACAATCCCTTTCCGATTGACGGTGTCACCGTCGACGAGTCGGGCGTCCCCCACTTCGACGACCTTCCCGCGTCGTTGGTCGCCATGCTCGCCGAGCACGCTGACCAACGGCCCGATGCGGAGGCGATCGTCGAACTCGGCGGCGAACGCCTCACCTATCGGCAACTGTGGGACCGGGCCGCACGGGTGGCTGGCGGCCTGAGAGCCGGCGGTGTGAGTCGCGGTGACCGCGTCGCGCTCCGATACGCGGCGGGCGTCGACTGGGTTCTCGGGTTTTGGGGAACCATCTTCGCTGGAGCCATCGTCGTCGCGGTGAACACCCGCTCAAGTGAGACCGAGGTGGAGTTTCTGCTGTCAGACTCGGGCGCGATCGTCGACCTGACACCGGGGATCCCGCTCCCCGACGCGGATCCGTTCGTTGACGAGTCGTTGGGACACAGCGATATTGCCGCCCTGTTTTACACGTCCGGAACAACCGGTCGCCCAAAGGGCGTGCCGACCACGCACGAAGCGTTCCTGACCAATACCGCCAACGTCTCGCGGTGTTTCGCTATCCCGTCGGACATTGGTTCGGCCATGCGCACGTTGATCTGTGTGCCGCTGTTCCATGTGACGGGCTGCAACTCGCAGATGCTGGTGGCGGCCCTCTACGGCGGAACTGCCGTGATCATGCCAACGCTTGATGTGGCCGCGCTCGCCAATTCCATTGGCGCCGAACGGATTAACTTCATGGTTACGGTGCCCGCGATTTATGCGCTGCTATTGCGGCATCCGGCATTCGCCGAGGTCGATACCTCGATCGTCAACTGGGTGTCGTACGGCGGGGCCCCCATCGCGCCAACCCTGGTCGAAGCGCTCAAGGAAGCCTTCCCCAAGGCTCGCGTCGCCAATGGCTACGGCATGACCGAGACCGCATCCCTGATGACGGTCTTGCCACACGAAGATGCCGTCGACCATGCCGATTCGGTTGGCTACGCCGTGCCCTCAGTGGAACTCGGCGTCGCACCATTCGACGACGACGAGCCCTCCCTGGGCGAACTCGTCGCGCGCGGGGGCAATATCACCGGCGGCTACTGGCAACGACCCGATGCGTCCGCCGATACGTTCATCGATGGCTGGCTGCATACCGGCGACGTGGTACGAGTCGACGATTTTGGTCGCATCACGATTGTCGACCGGACCAAAGACATCATCAATCGCGGGGGTGAGAACGTCTCAAGTATCGAAGTCGAGGCCGCGCTGATGGCGGTGCCCGGAGTGTTGGAGGCGGCCGTCATCGCCGTTCCCGACGAGGTTCTTGGTGAGAAGGTCGGCGCAGTGGTCTACACCGACGACGCCAACCTTGACGTCAGCAAGGTGATCGCCCAGGTCGCCGAAAAGATTGCGGACTTTAAAGTGCCCCAATATGTTTCGGTCATCAGCGAGCCGCTCCCCCGTAATCCCGGTGGCAAGATAGTCAAAGGTCAGGTCCGCGATGCGGTGAGGTGGGGTAAGCCCTTGCGGTGATCGGAACTGTCGGGCAGCGGCAGCAGTGCGTCTTTGTCCCCCAACACTCATCACGGTTCCGACTCCGAGCCAGCATCCGCGGTGCCCTCGATGTCAAGCGACAAGTCTGTGCAGCATCAATCAGATGACCTTCGACTCAGCGACTTATCCGAAGCGCCGGGGTAGCTTCGAGGTATGACCACGTCAGTGCCAGTCCCGCCGCCGACCGTCACCCTGTCCCCCGTGCCGGAACTGCGCCATTTCCCCGACCGCGACCGGTATGAATTGTGGTCGGGCGAGGAATTGGTCGGCGTCGAAGGCTACGAACGTCGCGGCGACGGCAGTCTGATCCTCCTGCACACGGTCGTCACCGAGAATTACGGTCGTGCCGGTTTGGCTCGCCTGCTGACGTCGAAAGTCTTAGACGAACTGGACGCATCGGGAACCCCCATCGTCCCGGTATGCACCTACGTTCAGGGATTCCTCACTCGCTTCCCGCAGTATCAGCGGCTCGTCGCCAAGGATTAACACGACCGGAGGTCGTCCCTCGCCTGCTCGCACAGCGGGGCGAAACCCCAGTTACTTCACCCAAGCACCGCTGCGCACTCGCCAGACGACGGCTGCAAGTCGGGCAATCATGAATCCCAACAGGCCGGCCCAGATGCCAGCGAGGCCCCAGTTGAACACCAAAGACAGCCAGATCATGGGGAGAAAGACACCGAGTGCGCCAGCCAGGGTGGCGGTGCGCAGAAAGGCTGCGTCGCCACTACCGAGGAGCACGCCGTCGAGGGCAAAAACGACACCGGCGATCGGAAGCATGACGACGAAGAACCACCACGGAGTCCGCATTGCCTCGAGGATCGCCGGGTCGGACGTGAAGATCCGCGGAATGAGGTTCACGGTCGCCGCCAATACTGCGGCTAGCCCAATCGACAGCGCCAGGGAGACCACCGTCGCCCGTTTTGCGGCATCTTGAGCGCCCCGAAAAGCCTTAGCTCCCAGCGCCGCTCCGACGAGTTGCTGGGCGGCGATCGCCAATGAATCGAGTAGCAGGGACGTGAACTCCCACAGTTGAAGGACCACCTGGTGCGCAGCTACCTGCGCTACCCCAAATCGGGCGGCGACCGCCGCAGCCGACACAAAGCAAATCTGGAATGACAAGCTCCGCAAGATGAGGTCTCGAGCCATCACCAACTGCGCGCGGATCACCGGCCAGTCCAGCGCCAACTTGCCTCGCGCTTCAGTGGCGAGACGCACCACAAATGCCAAACCCGTCAACGACTGCCCGATGAGGTTGGCCCAAGCGCTCCCGTTCAGCCCCAGCCGTGGCAGTCCACCAACACCGTGAACCAAACCCACGCACAGCACTGCGGCAACGGCCAGTCCCCCAACCACAAAGTAGACCGGCCGACGAGTGTCTTGAACTCCGCGCATCCATCCGTTGCCCGCCATGGCGAGCAGAATCAGCGGGACCCCGAACACGGCGATTCGAAGCCAGTGCGCAGCGTCGGAAGCAACCACGGCGTCGGGCACCAGCGCACCGGTAATCCACGGCGCCAACGTGTAAACAACGGCGACAATCGCGGCGCCAACCCCGACCGCAATCCAACTCGCTTGGACGCCTTCGGCGACAGCGCGGTCGCGGTCACCGGCCCCAAAAGCACGCGCTGAGCGAGCTGTGGTGCCATAAGAAAGAAAGGTGAGCTGGGTACTGACCACAGCCAGGACCAGCGTCGACACCGAAAGCGCGGCAAGTTCGGTCGCACCGAGTCGCCCAACTACGGCAAGGTCGAGCATCAGGTATAGCGGCGCCGCGACCAGGACGACCAGAGCGGAACCTGCCAGTCTCAGCATGGTGTCGCGGAAACCGCCGACTCAGGCTTCGATGGCGGCAAGCAGGTGCGCCACAACGTCCTCGGCGCTACCGGAATCACTGTAACCAGAGGCGCGCACATGTCCGCCGCCGCCCAACCTGCGGGCTATCGGCATGACGTTCACGTCGGTCTTGCTGCGAAGCGAAACCGTCCACGATCCCGCCTCGACTTCTTTGAAGACCGCTGCCATTTCGGCTTCGTTCGCGGTGCGCAGAATATCGATGACGCTTTCAGATTCGTCCCAGTTCATTCCCGACATCTGCTCGGCGTTCACAATGCCGTAGACGAGACCGCGCCCGTCAAGCACATCGCTCCGCAACACCGAGGCACCGAGAACTTCGGAAACCATCTGCAGCCACGAATACGGGTGAGAATCAAGCAGTTCGCGACTCCAGCGGGCACCGTCGACGCCCGCTTCAAGCAGCCGTGCGGCCACAGCGAACGACGCCGGACGCGCCCACTTGAACGACCCAGTATCGGTGACGAGGCCCGCATACAGGCAGGTCGCAATGTCTGCAGTGAGCTCGCTGCCAAGCGCATCAACAAGTTCCAGCACGATCGACGCCGTGCAATCAGACTCCGGATCAATAAGATCCAGGTCGGCAAAACCACCGTTGGAGACGTGGTGGTCAATGCAAATCGAGTGGGGACCAGCGCGGAACGTCTCCACCAGATCTCCGAGGCGATCAATCGTCGCCGCATCCACGGCGACCGTGACATCAGTCGCGGGTACCTCGCCGGCAGCGACCATGAACTCGACACCCGGCAGCCGCTGAAGCGGACCGGGCAGCGCCTCGGGACCGGAGAACGCGCAGTACACGCGTTTCCCCAGCCCCGAGAGCGCTTGGCCCAATCCGAGAGCGCTGCCGATGGTGTCGGCGTCGGGCCGCACGTGACTGATGATCGCTACGGAATCCGCAGCAGTCAGCACGGCGGCCACTGTCTCAGTCGACGCGGGATTCACCCGACGGTGTCCTCTTCCTCGTCAGAAGGGTCATCGTGCTTATACGGATCTTCCTCGCCAGCCGGACGCGCATCGCGCGCCGCCTGGGCGACCAACTCATCCTGAGCTTTCGCTCGAGCCAAGAGTTCGTCCATGGCCCGAGTGGCATCGGGAACCATGTCGAGTTCGAACCGCAGGGTCGGAGTAAACCGAACACCGGTCCCCGCACCAACTTTGCTGCGGAGCGCGCCGGTCGCGGCGGCCAGTCCGGCCGCCGCTTCCGCCACATCGGGTTCGGACTCCACTGAGTCCCCCATCACCGTGTAAAACACCGTGGCATCGTGCAGATCACCGGTAACCCGACAATCTGTGATCGTCACGTGAGCAAGACGCGGATCCTTAATCTCGCCACCGATCGCCGAAGCGACGATGGTGGTGATCCGTTTCGCGAGCCGCGCGGCCCGTGCAGGATCTGCCATGACTAGTCCCGTGCCTTCTCGATCATCTCGTACGCCTCGATGACGTCGCCGACCTTGA
This sequence comes from Gordonia sp. 34D, assembly GCF_056682775.1. Lineage (NCBI taxonomy): Bacteria > Bacillati > Actinomycetota > Actinomycetes > Mycobacteriales > Gordoniaceae > Gordonia > Gordonia sp. 34D. Next base: position 1,375,035 of record NZ_CM155293.1, read on the forward strand.
TGTCGTTGTAGGTGAGCGTCAGACCGCACTCGTAGCCCTCGCGGACCTCAGTGGCGTCATCCTTCTCACGCTTCAATGAGCTGATCGTGACATTCTCGGCGACGACGGCGTTGTCGCGGAGCAGGCGAGCCTTTGCGTTGCGACGCATAATGCCCGACTGAACCAAACAACCGGCGATGTTGCCGACCTTCGACGACTTGAAGATCGCGCGGATCTCGGCGCGGCCCAGTTCCGACTCTTCGTAGATCGGCTTGAGCATGCCCTTGAGCGCTGCTTCGATCTCTTCGATCGCCTTGTAGATGATCGAGTAGTAGCGAATCTCGACGCCCTCACGGTTAGCAAGCTCGGTGGCTTTACCTTCCGCACGGACATTGAAGCCGATGATGATGGCGTCCGAGGCCGCTGCCAGGTTGACGTTGGTTTCGGTGATACCACCGACGCCGCGGTCAATCACGCGCAACGACACCTCATCGTCGATCTCGATCTGAAGGAGTGCCTCTTCGAGCGCCTCGACGGTACCCGAGTTGTCACCCTTCAAGATCAGGTTCAACTGGCTGGTTTCGCGCAGTGCCGAATCCAGATCCTCGAGGCTGATCCGCTTACGGCTGCGTGCGGCCAGCGCGTTGCGCTTGCGCGCATTGCGGCGGTCGGCAATCTGCCGTGCGATGCGGTCTTCTTCGACGACCAGCAGGTTGTCGCCTGCACCCGGGACCGAGGTGAAACCAATCACCTGGACCGGACGCGACGGCAATGCCTCGGTGACATCGTCACCGTGCTCGTCGACCATCCGTCGCACGCGACCGTAGGCGTCACCCGCGACGATGGAGTCGCCGACGCGCAAAGTACCGCGCTGGATGAGGACGGTGGCGACCGGGCCACGACCGCGGTCAAGGTGTGCCTCAATGGCAACACCCTGGGCGTCCATGTCCGGGTTCGCACGAAGGTCGAGCGATGCATCGGCGGTCAGCAGGACGGCTTCGAGGAGCGAATCGATATTCTCGCCCTTCTTTGCCGAGATATCGACGAACATCGTGTCGCCGCCGTATTCCTCGGGCACCAGACCGTATTCGGTTAGCTGTCCGCGGATCTTGGCCGGATCGGCGCCTTCCTTATCGATCTTGTTGACCGCCACCACAATCGGCACGTCGGCCGCTTGCGCGTGGTTGACCGCTTCCACCGTCTGCGGCATAACGCCGTCGTCGGCCGCGACCACGAGGATCGCGATGTCGGTGGCCTTCGCACCGCGGGCACGCATGGCGGTAAACGCCTCGTGACCGGGGGTGTCGATGAAGGTGATGAGTCGGTCTTGGTCGTTGAGGTGCGTCAGCACCTGGTAGGCACCGATGTGCTGGGTGATGCCGCCAGCTTCGCCCTCGCCGACATTTTCCTTACGGATCGTGTCGAGAAGTCGAGTCTTGCCGTGGTCGACGTGACCCATGACGGTGACCACCGGAGGACGCTGCTGGAGGTCGTCATCGCCGCCGTCGTCTTCACCGTACGAAAGGTCGAAGCTTTCAAGAAGCTCACGGTCTTCGTCTTCGGGGCTGACGACCTGGACGACGTAGTTCATCTCCGAGCCAAGCAGCTCCAGCGTCTCGTCGTTGACGGACTCGGTTGCGGTGACCATTTCGCCGAGGTTGAACAGCGCCTGGACCAGCGAGGCCGGGTTGGCGTTGATCTTGTCAGCGAAGTCCGACAGCGAGGCACCGCGAGCGAGACGGATAGTCTCGCCGCCGCCGTGCGGCAACCGAATGCCACCGACGCTCGGCGCCTGCATCGAGTCGTACTCTTGACGCTTCTGACGCTTCGACTTGCGACCGCGTCGAGGTGCGCCGCCGGGACGACCGAAGGCACCTGCTGTGCCACCGCGTCCACGACCGCCGCCGCCGCCACCTGGGCGTCCGCGGAAGCCGCCACCGGGCGCTGCGCCGCCGCCGCCAGCTCCGCCGCCACCGGGACGGAAGCCGCCACCGGCACCGCCGCCATTGCGGCCGCCGCCTCCGCCGCGACCACCCGGACGGGCGTCAGGGCGGGCCGCACGCTGCGGCATCGCGCCGGGACTCGGGCGCGGGGGCATGCTACCCGGGTTGGGACGGGGACCGCCCGCACCACCGGGACGAGGGCCACCGGCACCGGGACCGGGCCGTGAGCCCTGACCGGAAGGACGAGGTCCACTGGCACCGCCGGGGCGAGGACCGCCCTGACCTGGTCGACCGCCGGGGCGAGGACCAGCGGCACCCGGACGCGGGCCCGTGGGGCGCGGAGCGGGAGCCGAGGAATACGGGTTGTTGGCGACACGCGGTGCGCGCGGGCCGGGACGCGGACCCGGACGCGGGCCGGGCGCTGCCGATTCGGCCGGTGCTGCGGTCTCGGCGGCCGCTGCCGGGGCAGCAGGCTTTTCGGCCGGAGCCGGAGTCGGTGTCTCCGCAGGTGCGGGTGCCTCGGCGACAACCGGGGCTTCCGGAGCCTTGGGTGCCGGCTTGGGTCCGGGCCGAGCGCCGGGCTTGGGACCACCGGAGCTAGCTGGTTTGGCTGCTTCAGCGGGAGCGGCAGGCTCCGGCTTGGCGGCCTTGGGACCGGGACGGGGACCGGGCTTGGCACCCGGCTTCGCCGCAGCCTTAGCGGGTGCGGCTTCGCCAGCGGCAGGACCACCGGCGGATTCAAAAGATTCACGCAACCGTCGGGCCACGGGGGCCTCAACGGTTGACGATGCGGACTTGACGAACTCGCCCTGTTCCTTGAGTCGTTCCAGCACAACCTTGCTGGCGATCCCCAATTCCTTGGCTAGTTCGTGGACGCGGGCCTTGCCTGCCACTGCTCTCCTCACTTGGAGGTCGAGCGGGCGATCCGCGCGACCTCGGTTTATTCAGTAAACGTGCTCATCGTGGAGACTTCACGGTGTGCTCATGTCATCTGCTACCTGTTCTGACTCCATTTAGGAGCCCTCACTCGTGATCGCGCCAAGTTGCTCGGCGAGATCGGTGGGTTTCACGGCGACGCCGCGATCCCGTAGCGCCGTTCCGAAAGCGTTGCGCCGCACCGCGAGTGACAAACATCGTTCGTCACGGTGCAGCCAGGCGCCCCGGCCCGGCAGTCTCCCCCGTTCATCGATCGTCACCTGCGCGGTATCTGCAATACCACGCAGCGCCACCAACCTGACCAGCACTGATGCTCGTTCACGTTGGCGACACCCGATGCAGGTGCGCATCGGAGGTGTCGACGTTCGAAGGGCCACAGGTCAGTTTAGCGTATCGCCGGGCTCATCGGTGCCACCGCGAACGTCGCCCCCATCACCGTCTGCACCGCCGGCGCCTTCGCTATCCTCAGCGCTCGCTTCGCGCGGGCCGCCGTCACCAGCGTCCGACCGGATGTCAATACGCCACCCGGTGAGCCTGGCCGCCAGGCGGGCATTCTGGCCCTCCTTGCCGATGGCCAGCGACAGCTGGTAGTCCGGCACGATAACCCGGGCGGCCTTGGTCTCTTCATCCATGACCGTTACCGAGATCACCTTGGCTGGCGAAAGCGCATTCCCGACAAACTCGGTCGGTTCTGCGGCGAAGTCAATGATGTCGATCTTCTCGCCGGACAGTTCGCTCATCACGTTACGAACACGCTGACCCATGGGACCAATGCAGGCCCCCTTGGCGTTGAGCCCGGCAACGTCGGTGTGGACGGCAATCTTGGAACGATGGCCAGCCTCGCGGGCGACGGCAACGATATCGACCGAACCGTCCGCAATCTCGGGCACCTCAAGGGAGAACAGCTTGCGAACCAGATTGGGGTGTGTCCGAGACAGGGTGATCTGGGGCCCACGCGGTCCGCGGACAACACCAACCACATAACACTTGATGCGGTCGCCATGCTTGTACGTTTCGGTCGGTACCTGCTCGGCCTGCGGGATAACACCCTCGGCGGAGTTGGACTCGCTACCGATCTGGACGATGACCATGCCCCGAGCGTTAGCCCGCGCGTCGGCCTGCACCACGCCGCCAACAACTTCGCCTTCGTGGGCGATGAGCTCGCCGTACGACTTCTCGTTTTCGGCGTCCCGCAGACGCTGCAAGATCACTTGACGCGCGGTGGTCGCGGCGATCCGACCGAACCCTTCGGGGGTGTCGTCCCACTCGTGAACCACGTTGCGGTCTTCGTCGAGTTCCTGACCCATCACGCGGACCTTGCCGGACTTGCGGTCGATGTCGATACGCGCGTGGGTGGCGGCCTCGTCGGTGTGGCGGTAGGCGGTCAACAGAGCCGACTCGATCGCGGAGAGAACAGTCTCGGCGGGAACGCCCTTGTCGGTTTCGATGAGTCTGAGCGCGCTGATATCAATTTGCATGGTGGCGACTCCTATTCGCTTGTCGGATTGAATTGTTGGTGGTGCGGCAATAGTGAAAGCACTAGTCGATCGCGGCGTTTTGCGGAGATTGACGACGGCGAGTGATCTCATCGTCGTCGAGTCCGCAGGCCCGCAGCGCGGCTTCGCCGGGTTTGGTGAAGTCCACATCGCCGACGGCCTTCGTGATGTTGGTGTACGGCACGTCAACGGTACTGATGCGGCTCTTGTCGACCAACACCAATGTCACTTGATTGTCGTCGCTGACACCGATGCGCGCCTCGCCACTCTTGTCGACGCCGTCGAGCGAATACTCGACATGAACCTTGCGACCCTGGTTTCGACGCCAGTGGCGGGGCAGTGTCAACGGACGGCCAATGCCGGGCGTGGTGAGTTCTAGATCATACGGCGAGTCGCCGAGGAGGCCCGAGGCCTCGATCACCGTCTCGAGTTCGCGACTGACTTCAGCGAGCGCATCGAGGGTGCTGCCACCGTCACGGTCGACGATGATGCGCACATCCCGCCGTCCCGGGGGCGTCAGTACGGCGAGCTCTTCGAGATCGAATCCGAGCTGGGCAACCACCGGCGTCACAAGATCGCCGAGCTTTCCGGTCAGGGCTTCGCCTGCCATGCCGCGGTCCTCCTGTTGTCGTAAAAATGAATCGCTCCGACGCGCGCCGGGCCGGGCTTTGAGTGTAGTCGATCGGCGGGCTGGCAGAATCTCACCTTGTGACCCCCGCCCCCGTGCACCTCCTTGCCCGTGACGTCCCTGCCAGCAATCACCCCGCGGCCTCCGCAAATTCCAGAACGGGGTCTATCGATTCCGGGTTTTCCCGTCGCGCGGTGTTGCGCGGCGGTGCCGTGATCGGCGTCGCAGCGATGGCCGGGTGGTCGTTGACGGCCTGCAACACGGGTCCGACGCAACGGGAACTCGACGCTCAGATGTTGCTCCCCCACGCGCAGGCTGCATTCGCGCAGCAGCGTGCCGCGACCGAACTATCGCCGCGCATCACCGAGTATGTGAACGCCCTCAAGACGGTCGCCGATCAACGCGGTCAGCATCTGCAGGCGTTGCGCGATGAAATTAATCGCCTCGACTCGTCCACGGCCGACCAGATCGAAGCCGGCAGTCCGGCACCAACAGCGTCGATCGAGGCGCTGCGGACCGCCATTGCGGCGTCCGCCAGATCCGCCAATCGTGCGTGCGTCACGTCATCCGGTTTCACCGCGGGCCTCCTCGGCTCCATCAGCGCTTCGTGCCAGACCCTGCAGAAAGTCCAGCTCGCATGACTTCAACCGATGCCCTCAACAATGCCGTCGATGCCGAGAACGCCGCCGTGTTCACGCTCGGCGTCATTACCGCGTTCACGACCGGCAGCGTGCGCGCAGCGGTCGCTGAACAGGTCGCCGAACATCGAGTACGGCGCGATCAACTTAACGACGTGCTCGTCCAGGAAGGTCAGCCGGAGCGGATCGCCGCCGCCGGCTACAAGCTGCCCGTCGACGTGACCGATCAGAACACCGCGGCGCAGGCCGCGTTGGCGGCCGAAACCGACTGCGAGAAGGCTTACCGAGTGCTGCTCGAGCAGGCCGACAGCAACCCCGTGCGGCAGATTGCCGTCGACGGCCTCACCGATTCGGCGTTGCGCGCCGCCTACTGGCGCGGTATCGCAAAGCAGTCGCCACTGACCGAGGCTTTCCCCGGCCAGTAGCGAACCGCGGCTTCTAGCCCCGGACGGCGGCGATGATCGAATCGATCGCGCCGTCGACCGGCACCGCATTGGCTTCACCGGCGAAGCGGTCACGGATCTCGATGGTGCCTTCGGCCCACCCGCGACCCACAACCACCACGGTTGGCATGCCGAGCAGCTCCGCGTCCTTGAACTTGACGCCAGGCGACGCCTTGCGGTCGTCGAACAGGACCGAGACACCCGCGGCGTCAAGGTCGGCGGCCAATTGCTGAGCACCGGCGACAGCGGCCTCATCCTTGTTTGCGATCACCAGGTGAACGTCGAACGGGGCAACCTCGCGCGGCCAGCGCAGGCCCTTGTCGTCGTGGCACTGCTCGGCCAAGACCGCGACCATGCGCGAAACGCCGAGCCCGTACGACCCCATCGTGACCCGGACCGGCTTGCCATTCTCACCGAGCACGTCGAAGGCGAAGGCATCGGTGTACTTGCGGCCCAGTTGGAAAATGTGGCCAATCTCGATGCCCTTGGCCGTCTGGAGGACACCCTTCCCGTCGGGTGACGGATCGCCGGCGCGCACCTGCGCGGCCTCGATGACACCGTCGGGTGTGAAGTCGCGGCCGCACACCAGGTTGACGTAGTGCTCGCCGGGCTTGTCGGCACCGGTGATCCACGACGTACCGCTGACCACGCGGGGGTCGGCAAGGTAGGCAAATTCGGCGGCCTGCACGGCTTTGGGCCCGATGTAGCCCTTGACCAGGGTGGGGTTGGCGGCGAAGTCGGCCTCGGTGAGGAGTTCAACCTCTGCGGGTTCGACGGACGCCTCCAGTCGCTTCATGTCCACTTCCCGGTCACCGGGGACCGCGACGGCGGTGATTTCCCACTCGCCGCCCGGCTTGCGGATCTTCACCATCACATTCTTGAGGGTGTCGGCGGCCGTGTAGGTGCCGTCAAGTGCTTCGTTGGCCCAGGCGACCAGGCTGTCGATGGTCGGTGTGTCACCGGTGTTGTGTGCGACCGCCGCGGGCAGTCCGTCGAACGGGATCTCCGCGGGCACCGGAGTGACGACGGCTTCAACGTTGGCCGCGTAGTCCGATTCAGTGCTGCGAACGAAGGTGTCTTCGCCCACCTCGGCGACGGCCAGGAACTCTTCCGAGGCGCTGCCACCCATCGCTCCGGACGTCGCGGCGACAATGACGTACTCGATGCCGAGTCGGTCGAAGATCCGCTGGTAGGTGATGCGGTGCGCATCGTAGGAAGCTTGCAGTCCCGCGTCGTCCATATCGAAGGAGTACGAGTCCTTCATCACGAATTCGCGTCCACGCAGGAGTCCAGCGCGGGGGCGTTCTTCGTCGCGGTACTTGGTCTGGATTTGGTAGAGCGTGACGGGGAGATCCTTGTACGAGCTGTACTCACCCTTCACAAGCTGGGTAAAGACCTCTTCGTGGGTGGGTCCGAGCATCATGTCAGCACCCTTACGGTCCTTGACACGGAACAGCGAGGGACCGTACTCGGTCCAGCGGCCGGTGGTCTCATAAGGGTCGCGCGGAAGCAGCGCGGGCAGCAGGATTTCCTGAGCGCCCATCGCGTCCATCTCTTCGCGTACCAGGTTCTCGACCGCACGGAGCACCTTCAGTCCCAGCGGGAGCCATTCGTAAACGCCGGGAGCGGCCCGGCGGATGTAGCCGGCGCGCACAAGCAACTTATGGCTTGGCACTTCGGCATCGGCGGGGTCGTCGCGGAGGGTACGCAGGAAGAGGTTCGACATCCGTGTGATCACGATGACCAGCTTAATCGGGTGGATTCTGCCGCAGTGCGGGGGCCGGTACTGTGGGCTCCTCAGCGGGGTTCGTTAGGGTGATCGCGTGTTCGTGATCCTGCCTCCTTCGGAGACCAAGTCTGACGGCGGCAAAGCCGCACCCCTCGACCTTGACACGTTGGTGTTGCCGTCGTTGAACCCAATTCGCCGAAAGTTGGCTGACGCGATCGTCGACTTGGCCGCCGATCTGGATACGTCTCGGACGGCACTGGGGTTGGGCGCGTCGGCGGTCGACGAAGTGCAACGCAATGCCGATCTGTGGGACGCCCCAACGCGTTCAGCGATCACCCGCTACACGGGTGTCCTGTACGACGCCCTCGACTACCCGGGCATGACGCGAGCCACTAAGACCAAGGCCGGCGACCGGTTGATGATTGGTTCGGCCCTGTTCGGTGTTGTCGGTGCGAATGACTTGATCCCGGCGTATCGGCTGTCGGGCGGATCGAAATTGCCGGGCTTCGGCACACTGGGCGCCCTGTGGAAGCCGAGCCTGTCGCCCGCGCTCGATTCGATCGACGATTTCGTCGTCGACTTACGCTCTGGCGTCTACCAAAAGTTGGGGCCGGTCGACGCGGCGGTGACAGCAACGGTCGTCACGGAGTTTCCCGACGGTTCCCGCAAGGTCGTCAGCCATTTCAATAAGCATTACAAGGGCTTGGTGGCGGCCGAGTTAGTTCGGACCCGCCGCAATGTGCGCGACATCAACACCGTCGCCGCAGTCCTCTCCGACGCCGGTCAACGCATCGAAATCTCGGGCCCCACCGAAATCACCGTCGTCACGCACTAGCCCCCATCCACCCAGCCGCCCAGCGACCCAGCCCGCCCTGGCGTTCTCGCATGATGCGTTGATTCCCGCACTATGTCTGACATAGTGCGGGAATCAACGCATCATGCGAGAACGGCCGGGGCGGGGTGCGGGGGCTACTTCGACTGCGGGAAGAACCACTGTTGGTCGTCGACTTCTTTGCTCTTGTCGTCGGCCAGGTTCACTTCGACGACTTCGCCGAGTTGCGCCTTCTGTGCCTGGATGCGGCCATAGCCGTACGCCGAAGCCATACCGACGACGCCGGTGAGGAGTCCGACGATCATCTGCAGTTCGCCAGAGTCGGTACCCGCGTCGGCCGATATGCGGTAAATCCAGCCGTTCAACGCGACCACTGCCAAACCACCGAAGGTCAACGGCCACACATAAGTTGTCCACACCGTCGACGGCAGCGGCTCAATTCCCGCGCGCTTGCGATACACCTGCCACAGCGACATCACGACGACGGCAAACCCCACGATGACGGCAGTAATTGCCGGATGCAGGGTCCACGAGCCAATCGCCGCGCACAGGAGCAAGATCCCGGAGATTCCAGCAGCCACACGTGCTGTCATTGCGTAAACTCCACCACTCGTTCGGCGTCGGTGAACCCCGCCACGGGGCCGATCACGGCGATCGCCGGGGCAATCAATTTCTCATCGGTTGCGGTCTGCGCCGCGTGGGCAAGATCTGTGCGCAGCAGACGTTGATCGGGGCGCGAGGCATTCTCGATAAAGGCGACCGGCGTATCGGCAGGTCTGCCACCCTCGAGCAGTGCCGTCGCGAAGTCGTCGATCCGCTTCACGGCCATCATCAGCACGATGGTGCCGCGCATCTGCGCCAACGCCGTCCAGTTGGTCAGCGAGTCCGGATGGTCCGGTGCGACGTGCCCGGAGACAATGACAACCTCATGCGTCACGCTCCGATGCGTCACCGGGATGCCAGCCAAAGCGGGAGCAGCAATGGGACTACTGATGCCGGGGACGACCGTCACCGGTACGCCCGCGGCCACGCACGCCTGCAGTTCCTCGAAACCACGACCGTAGACGTACGGGTCGCCGCCCTTGAGTCGGACGACAAACTTACCGGCCTTGGCACGTTCGACGAGGATCTCGTTGATCTTTTCTTGCCGCATGGCGCGCCCGTAGGGCACCTTCGCGGCGTCGATGATCTCCACCTGGGGTCCGAGTTCATCGAGCAGTGCCAACGGGGCGAGTCGATCGGCGACGACAACGTCGGCCTCGGCAAGCATCTTGCGACCGCGGACGGTGATGAGGTCGGCGTCACCGGGACCGCCACCCACCAAAGCCACACCCGCAGCGTGGTGACGATCGCTGTCGATCTTCAGCACGGTGCCGTCGGAGAGAGCCTCGGCGATGGCCGCGCGCACCGCCGCCGACCGATGGTGGTCACCGTTGGCGAGCACCCCAAAACGCAAGTCGCGGTAGACACCCGATGCGGGGGTGACGGCTGTGCCCGCCTTGCCATCATCAGCACGGACGCAGAAGATCCGTTTCAACTCGGCTTCGGTGCCCACCGCGGCGTTAACCTCAGGATCGTTGGTACATGCCATCGCATACCAGGCCCCGTCGAGGTCACCGTCGGCGTATGGCCGACGGTGAACCGTCACCGCCACCTCGGACTCAATCGATGGCGTGGGGTCGATCGCGATCACATGTACATCGGCACCGGAGGCGATCAGGTTGGGGAGGCGCCGCTGAGCGACACTGCCGCCACCGACGACGACCACTTTGCGACCGCTCAAATCCAGGCCAGCGAGGTAATGGGCTTGCATGAGGTACCAGCCTACCGGTGGCCCGGTATCGCTAGACGGGCACGCCGCGTCGTCGCTGCCGGTCCAGGGCACGCTCGCGCGATGCCTCGAAACGAGCGACCTTAATGTCCATTTCGCCAAGGAAATCGGCAAGCTTTTCCCGGTACATCTCGCCGACCGGACCAAAGTCGGTCCGCTCAAAGATGCGCCACTTGCGCAGCACCGGCATCACCACTTCGGTCATGTGCTGGGGAAGGTCGTAGATGCCGCCCTTCGCGATCAGCACTGCGTTGCGGCGGAAGTTGGGCATGGTTGCGCCGGGCATCTGGAAGTTCGCGACGATCGCATAGATCGCGGTCATGGCTTCGTCGGGCACCAGGTCGAGCGCGCCAGCGACCACGTTGCGGTAGAACAGCATGTGCAGGTTCTCGTCGGCGGCGACACGCTGCAGCATCCGGTCGGCGATCGGGTCGCCGCAGGCCTTGCCCGTATTGCGGTGACTGACGCGAGTCGCCAGTTCCTGGAACGAGACGTAGGCGACGGCGAATAGCATGTCGTAGCTGTGATCGCGCATGCCGTCGTCCTCGGGCAGCGGATTAAAGCCGCCGATCATGTGCGCCATACGGGTCTGTTCCAGCTCAACGGGATCAACCCCGCGCGTCACGACGAGGTAGTCGCGCATCACGATCGAATGTCGCATTTCCTCGGCAGTCCAGCGGCCCACCCAGTAGCCCCAGGCGTCGTCGAGACTGAAGTTGTCGGCAATGACCCGGTGGTATGACGGCAGGTTGTCTTCGGTCAGCAGGTTCGTGATCATCGCGGCTTTCGCAGTCTCCGACAGCTGCGACTGCTCCGGATCCCAATCCACGCCGCCGAGAGCGGCGAAGTTGCGACCGTCGTCCCACGGGACGTAGTCGTGGGGGTTCCAATCGCGGGTCATCTTCATGTGCCGCTCAACCTCGGTCTCGCACACGGGAAGAAGTTCGCGGAGCAGGTCGCTCCCGCTCATTGGTTTTCCAATCAGAGTGGTCATGTTCCCAGCTTCATGGTTTCCACCAGGATTTTCAGGGGGCAAAGGTCCCTTTAGGATTGGGCCACCAGTCGCGAAGTTGCCTGTTGTAGCGTGGTGGCATGGCTGACCCCCAACGCAAATATCGCGTCTTCCTTGTCGACGACCACGAATTGGTTCGCCGGGGCTTGCGCGATCTCCTGAGCACCGCAGGCGATCTGGAAGTGGTCGGCGAAGCCGCCACGGTCGCCGAAGCCGAGGTCGGGATCGCCGCGACCTCCCCCGACGTCGCGGTCCTGGATGTACGACTACCCGACGGCAACGGTGTGGAACTGTGCCGGTCGGTACGCAGTCAACAGCCGTCCGTGCGCTGTCTGATGCTAACGAGTTACGCCGACGACGACGCTCTCCTGGCCGCAGTGCTCGCCGGTGCGTCCGGTTTTGTTCTCAAGCAGATTCTCGGCCACAATCTGATCGCCGCGGTACGGACTGTCGGCTCTGGCGGATCGCTACTCGATGACCGCAGTACGGCGGCGCTTCTGACGCGTCTGCGCGACGGCGAACCATCCGATCCCCTCGCTCGTCTGACCGGCCAGGAACGTGAGGTCTTCACGTTGATTGGCCAGGGCATGACGAATCGGCAGATTGCCGATCGAATGTTCTTGGCGGAGAAGACGATTAAGAATTACGTTTCCCGAATCTTGTCGAAGCTCGACATGCAGCGCCGCACGCAGGTGGCAGTGCTCGCGACGGAGTTGCGGTCGAAAGACCGGTAGACCTCGGCAAGACCGACGGCCCTACTGCAGCGGCGCGGTCCAGGTCAGCGTGGTGCCGGTCGCCGCAGAGCTAGCGATCGTGAACACGCCGTCGCAGTCGTCGGCGCGCCGGTTCAAGTTCGACAGCCCGGAGTGCTCGGCCAACGGCGGAATACCGCGGCCATTGTCGGCGATCTCGACAACAACCACGTCGTCGGCCACGATTCGCACGGCAATCTGTTCGGCACCCGAATGTCGAATGGCATTCGAGATCCCTTCCCGCAGAACCGCTTCGATGTGCGGGCCGAGGGCGTCGGGCACGAGGGTGTCGACCGGCCCGTGGAACGTGACACTCGGCATGATCGGCGCATGGGCGGCCAGTTCGGCAACTACGTCGAGCACGCGGCGTCGCAGGGTCACCGCCCCACCGTGCGACGGCATACCCTGCAGGTCGAAGATCGACGTGCGGATTTGCGCGATGGTGCTGTCCAGGTCGGTAATGACCTGCTCCATGCGTGCTTCGTCGCGCACGGGCGTGGCCTGCATTGTCTGCAACGACATTCCGATCGCGAACAGCCGCTGAATCACCAGGTCGTGGAGATCCCGGCCGATCCGGTGCCGGTCTTCGAGGAGTTGCAGGTCGTGTGCCAGTTGCTGCTGGTCGGCGTAGGCCAGCGCCAACGACGCAACTCGCGCCGCCCCTTGCAACCCGGCGACTTCTTCGCCGGTCCAATACCGCCGGTCGACGTTGGTGAGGACGATGGCACTGGTCCCCTGTCCGGCCTGCAAGGGTTGGACGGTGACCCAGCGGGCTCCGCGTCGCAGCCACTTCTGGGAGCCGGCCGCCAATTCACGCAAGATCAGCCTGCCGCTGGCTACTTCGCCATCGGGGTCGACGACATTGAGGAGGTCTTCAGTGTCCGGTTCGGATCCGGTATGCCCGACCACTTCGCTGCCGGACATGATCATGACGTCGACGGCACCGGTCAACGCCGAAATGTCGCGGCATAATCCGTCCAGCGTTCTCGTGAGGTCGGTGCCCGCGAGGGGTTCAGAGCCACGATCGGCGATGACCTGCATCCAGCGGAGCCGCGCCTGAGCGCGTTCGAAAGCTCGCGCATTGTCAACGGCGATCCCCGCGGCGACCGCCAACACGGCAACGATCTTCTCATCGAGCGCAGTAAACGCTGGCTGCCCTTGCTTTTCAGTCAGGTAGATGCTGCCGAAGAGCTCGTCTCGCACGATGATCGGCGCACCGAGGAATGTGTCCATCGGCGGATGGTTGGGCGGGAAACCCACCGAGGCCGGATGGTCGGAAAGCTTCGGAATCCGAAGGACTTCCGGGTGATGCAGCAGAACGCCCAGCACGCCGTGGCCGACGGGCAGTTGGCCCATTGTCGCCCGAACTTCCGGTTCGATACCGGTGTTGACGAATGCTTGAAGGCTCAATTCCGGGCCGCGCACACCGAGCGCGCAGTACCGGGCATCAAGGACATCAGCGGCCACTTCGACGATCCGCTGGAGCGCTTGGTCAAGCTCCAGTCCGTGACCCACCAAGATCACGGCCTCGAGCAGGTCGCGCAGCGCTGTTGGATCGTCGACGCTCGCCGAAGCGAGGGCGTCGAGGGCCGCGTGAACCTCAGCCAGATCTCGTCTGTGACTCATCGCGGCACCCCTGTAGCCATCGTTTGGTGTGCGTTAATCCTGATCGTGGGTGGTGAGTTGCAGGCTCTTGTTGGTCCAATCCCACATCTCGCGGAACAGCGCCGGATTGTCGTTCAGCTTCTGCCCGAACGACGGAATCATCGTGGTCAGCGCACCCTTCCAACCGTCGAACCGGTCACCGAAGCACTGCTCCAGCACCGAAATCATGGCGGGAACCGCGGTCGACGCACCGGGCGAGGCACCCAGCAGGCCGGCGAGAGTGCCGTCGCCAGCGGCGACAACTGCGGTGCCAAACTCGAGGCTGCCGCCGACGCCCGTCTTGCGGATCACCTGGACGCGCTGTCCAGCGGTGATGAGTTCCCAATCTTCTCCGACAGCACGCGGCGCGAAGTCTTGCAACGTGTGCAGGCGATCGATCGGGCTCGCGGCGAGTTCGGAAATCAGGTACTTGAGCAGACCAAATTCCTGCGGCGCGATCGACATCATCGGGATCAAGTTGTTCGGCTTCACCGACTTCGGCAGGTCCATGATGCCGCCGGTCTTGAGGAACTTCGGCGACCAACCGGCATACGGTCCGAACAGGAGGCCGCGGTCACCGTTGATGACGCGAGTGTCCAGGTGCGGCACCGACATCGGCGGTGCGCCAACGGCGGCCTGGCCATACACCTTGGCCGAGTGCTCGGCGATGACGTCGGGGTTGGTGCAACGGAAGAATTCGCCGCTGACGGGGAAACCGCCGAAGCCCTTGGCCTCGGGGATACCCGACTTCTGCAGCAGGTGCAGGGCTCCTCCACCGGCACCGACGAAAACAAACTTCGCCTCGACGCGAAGCTTCTCACCGGTGCGGGTGTTGCGGACCTTAACCACCCAGCTGCCATCGGACTGCTTGGTGAGGTTGCGGACGTCGTGGCCGTAGTACAGGTCTGCCTCGCGACCGACGTAGTTCAACAGCTGCTGGGTCAGCGCACCGAAGTCGACGTCGGTGCCTTGGTCGTACCAGTTCAGCGCAACCGGGTCGGAGAAGTCGCGGCCAGCCCCCATCAGCGGGAGACGCTTGGCGAAGTCGTCGGCGTCGTCGATGAATTCCATGCCCTCGAACAGGGTCTGACTAGCCAGCGCGGCGTGGCGTTTGCGCAGGTAATCAACACCTTCTGCACCGTGGGTGAAGCCCACGTGCGGGATTGGGTTGATGAACTCGTCGGGCACGCCGAGCATGCCTTCGTCGACAGCATGTGCCCAGAACTGACGCGAGACCTGGAACTGCTCGTTGATGCTGAGCGCCTTAGCGATCTCAATGTCGCCGTTGGCGTCCATCGGGGTGTAGTTCAGCTCGCACAACGCCGAGTGGCCGGTGCCCGCGTTGTTCCACGGGTCACTGCTCTCGGATGCGGCTGCCTCGAGGCGCTCGAACAGACTGATGGACCAGTTCGGCTCCAGCTGACGCAAGAGGGCACCCAGGGTGGCACTCATAATTCCTGCGCCAATCAGCGCCACATCTGTCTTAATCACCTTGGCCACGCTGCTGAACTCCTCTACCCAAACGGGATCCACGTCTCCTACATTGGTGTTCATTGTTCCCCATCGCCATGAGCGAGTCATCATTGGTGCGGGCAATTGTGGCGATCGCGACAGGGTGCTAACGCACGGGCACCGCCCGCTGGCGGCCTGCTCCCCGCCCATCCGTGCCGCTGTACACCTACGATGGTCGTCGTGACCATCGCCAAGAACCCTCAATGGCATCCGGACGAGTTTCTCGAAAACTTTCAGTCTCGGACGCTAGACCTACACGACGATCCCGACGGTGCCGGGCCGATCGACGCGACTCTGGTGCGAGCGCAAGGGGCTTCCGATGCGCAGAACGGTGCGGTTCTGTATGTCCACGGCTTCACCGACTACTTTTTTCAAACCCATCTCGCCGACTACTTCCGCGAACAGGGTTACGCGTTCTACGCCCTCGATCTGCGCAAGTGCGGACGGTCGCTCGACGATCATCACCAGCCCCACTATGTTTCGGACCTCAAAATCTACGACGAAGAGTTGAACGCGGCACTCGACATCATCGTCGAAGAGACTTCCGCCCCCAACGCACCCGCGCAGGTGATGGTCGTGGCGCATTCCACTGGCGGCCTGATCACGCCGTTGTGGATGGACCGCCTCCGTAAAACCGACCCGGCTCGTCACCGGCACTTCAAGGGACTGCTGTTGAACAGTCCTTGGCTCGACCTGCAGGGCGAGGCGCTCCTACGCAGCAGCGCGGTGGGACTCGCCATCAAGGGCCTCAGCAAAGTGCAGGCCAAGAAGGAAATGTCCCGCGCATTGTCGAGCGCCTACGGCGACAGCCTGCATGTCAGCAAACACGGCGAGTGGTCGTACGACTTGCGGCGCAAACCGCTCGTCGGGTTTCCCGTCACCTTCGGATGGCTGGCCGCAGTTCGGGCTGGTCACAAGAGGCTGCACCGCGGTATTGACGTCGGCGTCCCAGCCCTCGTCCTGCGGTCGGATAAGACACAATTCCAGACCACGTACGGTGCCGAAGTGGATACCGCCGACTGCGTGTTGGACGTCAAACAGATTGCCCAGTGGTCCGGCGCGATTGGGAAGCGAGTGTGGGCAGTCGCTGTTCCCGGTGCCCGCCACGATGTTTTCTTGTCCCTTGAACCCGCTCGCAGCACCGCGTTCAGCGAGGTTCAGACATGGCTGAGCACCGTGTTCGGCGAAGGAGCGCAGCAGTGAGCATTCAGCATTTCGACCTGGCAATTATTGGGTCCGGCAGCGGCAACTCGATCCCCGACGAGCGTTATGACGCCACCAGCATCGCGATGTTCGAGGAGTCCATTTACGGCGGAACCTGCCTCAATGTTGGCTGCATCCCCACCAAGATGTTCGTCTACGCCGCAGACGTTGCGGATGCGGCGCGGTCGTCCGAGCGGTTCGGCGTCCACGCGAGTGTCGATTCGGTGGACTGGCCAGCCATTGTGGAGCGGGTTTTCGGTCGCATCGACCCCATTTCAGCTGGGGGCCGGGAGTATCGGACCGACCGCTGCGACAACATCACCGTCTATTCATCGCATGTGCGGTTCGACGGCGTCGACGATGCCTCGGGCTACTACCGGCTGATTACCGATGCGGGCGACCAAGTCCTGGCCCGCCAGGTGGTGATTGCTGCGGGTTCGCGCGCGCAGGTCCCCGACGTGATCGCGGCGTCCGGTGTGCGCTACTACACTAACGACGACGTGATGCGCCTCCCCGATCTCCCCAAAACCATGACGATTTTGGGCAGCGGCTACATCGCCACCGAGTTCGCGCACGTCTTTGCCGCATTGGGTACCGAGGTGACCGTTGTAGCCCGCAGTGGCCGACTGCTACGCGGTCTCGATGCAGAACTCAGCGAGCGCTTCACCGCGGTCGCGGCCACGCAGTGGAACGTCCTTTTGGACCAAACAGTCAGTGGCGCAAACCAACTCGAGGACGGCGGAGTCCGTCTCTCCTTCGCCGATGGCACCCATATCGATTCTGAGGTACTGCTCGTCGCGACAGGCCGCACCCCCAATGGCGACAAGTTGGGCTTGGCCTCGTTGAACATTGATCTGCTCGATGACGGTCGCGTCCCGGTCGACGCACACGGGCGTACGCCAGCACCGAATGTGTGGGCGCTCGGTGACGTCAGCTCGCCATTCCAACTCAAGCACGTGGCCAACCATGAGCAGCGGGTGGTCACCGAGAACCTACTCAAGGGTTGGCATGCGGACAATCTCGACCGATTCAACCATCGGTACGTGCCATTCGCCGTGTTCACTCATCCGCAGATCGCCGCAGTCGGACTCACCGAGGAAGAAGCCCGCAAGGGCCACGATGTTGCGGTCAAGGTCCAGAACTACGGTGACGTCGCCTACGGCTGGGCGATGGAAGACACAACGGGCTTCTGCAAACTTGTCGCCGACCGTGCCACGGGCAAACTGCTCGGGGCGCATATCATGGGACCGCAAGCATCGACGGTGATCCAGCCCGTCATTCAGGCATTGAACTTCGGGCTCACCGTCAGCGACATGGCCCGCGGCCAGTATTGGATCCACCCCGCGATGCCCGAGGTGTTGGAGAACGCGCTGCTCGGTCTTGAGCTGGATTAGCAGCTGCGGCCGCGATCAGAAGCGGTTTGAGCGGAGCGCGATTTCGCTGGCCAAGGCCGCCGGAGCCTTCTCCGGAATCCAGTGGTCGACACCTTCCAGGACGGAGAAGCGGAAATCGGAGTAGACGTAGCGTCCGCTGAACTCGGCCTGCTCGCGGCCCAGTGCAGCGTCGCCGTCGCTCCACACCATCGTCGTTGGGATCTCCACCGGCGGGCACGCTAGGTTGGCGGCAACATCGCCGGTGAAGTTGGCGCGATACCAGTTGAGGGGCCCGGTCAGCGCGCCCGGTTCCAGAATCGGCGCGAGTTCTTCCTTCGGAACGCCCGCCTTGCGCAACAGCACACCGTCACGGGCCCGTAGGTTCTCCTCGGCCCCGTCGGCGATGAAGTCCTTGATGTAGGCCGACCGTCGGCGCTGGTCATCACCCACTGCGAGCGCATCGCGCATGGCCGAGGGATGGCCGGTACTGGCGGCGACGAGCCCGGTAAACCGGTCCGGGTACTTGGCTGCCAAATGCCAGGCGACGATCCCGCCCCAATCGTGTCCGACGATCATCGAGTACGAGATATTCAGCTGAATCAAAATCTCACTGACGTCATCGACCAGCTTTTCCAACCGGTACTCGTCGACCCCATCGGGTCGAGCACCGGGGCTATATCCGCGCTGGTTGATGCGCAGGGTCCGCAGGCCAGCTTCGTGCAGGCGGGGAATCACCTCGTCGTAGCATTGGGAATTCACCGGAAAACCGTGCAGCAGAACCACCCACGGCCCACGGGCCGGGCCGCTCTCTTCTACGTCGAAGGTCAGTCCGTCGTGGGTTGCCGTCAGGCGCGAGGTCGTCACCCAGACAGGATATGTCGACCGGGCCGACGGCGGGGCGGTCCGCGACCAACCTGTCCAAGCAATACCCGTCGAGACGACCTTCACACCGTGCGAGCGTTACCTCTCGTCGGGCAGCGTCAAAACCTCAGCACCGGTATCAGTGACCACGAGAGTGTGTTCAAATTGCGCGGTCCATCGGCGATCGCTGGTAACAACGGTCCAGTCGTCATCCCACATTTCCCATCCGAGGCCACCGAGATTGATCATCGGTTCGATGGTGAAGACCATCCCCGGCTCCAACACCGTGTCGACGTTGGGTTGGTCGTAGTGCAGCACGATGAGGCCGTTGTGGAAGGTCTCACCAATCCCGTGCCCGGTGAAGTCACGAACAACCGAGTACCCGAAGCGGTTCGCGTAAGCCTCAATGACGCGCCCGACAACGTTCAGTTCGCGGCCCGGCTTCACCGCTTTGATCGCCCGTTCGGTCGCGATACGGGTCCGCTCGACGAGATCACGCGCCTCCTGTGACACCTCGCCAGCCAGGAACGTGGCATTCGTGTCGCCATGAGCCCCATCGATGTATGCGGTCACGTCAATGTTGACGATGTCGCCGTCCTGAATCACCGTCGAGTCCGGAATCCCATGGCAGATCACCTCATTCAGTGATGTGCAACACGACTTCGGGAAGCCCTTATAGCCCAGCGTCGACGGATAGGCGCCATGATCGACCATGTACTCGTGGGCAATGCGGTCGAGTTCGTCGGTCGTGACCCCGGGGCGCACCGCCTTACCGGCCTCGGCGAGCGCATTGGCCGCAATCTTGCTCGCAACCCGCACTTTCTCGATTATTTCGGGCGTCTGCACCCACGGCTCGTTGCCCTCGTTGACGGTGTCTTTCCACGCGTACTCGGGACGTTCGATCGTGTCGGGAACAGGCAACGTCGGCGAGATAATTCCGGGCTGTAGGGGGGCGCGAACTGTCATGTGAGCGATTCTACGGACCGCACCGGTGTGCATCGCCACCCGATCAGACAGTAAGGTGTGCCTAACACAAGCTTCAGAACGACAAGGCGGATTCAGGTGGCGACTCCCTCCCGGTCCGCGGCGTCGACGGTCTTTGTTGGGGTTCTCCTGTTGGTGTTGGGCACAGTACTGTCCGGGTGCACCACAGAACCGCTCGATACAGGGAACGCCGCGGCCGCGAAGACCAGCGCAACGTTGCGCAACGGTCCAACGACCGCCACGCTGCCCACGGCGGATGTTGTTCCAATCGACACCGATGCGACGCCCGGTCCCCACGCCGATCGCATCATCGCCATCGATCGCAACGGCACCCTCGCTGCGATTGTTTATGCCCTCGGATTGGGCCCGCACGTTGTTGGCCGCGACCGGTCGACGACGTTTCCCGCCGCCGCGCAATTGCCATACGTCACCGAAACCGGGCACACCATCAATCCCGAACGGGTCTTGGCACAGAATCCGTCGATCGTGTTGGTCACGGACGACGCCAACCCGCCCGGCGCCGTCGACCAGTTGCGCAACACCAATGTCGAGGTCGCGGTGTTCACCGGAGAGCGATCGATGGCCACCGATTCGGAGTTGATCCGGTCCGTCGCCAAGACACTCGGGGTCCCGGCGGCCGGCGAGAAGTTGGTGGCACGCACCGAGAAGCAGATTGAGGCTGCCCGCAGGCAGATCCCGAACCCGTCTGGGAACCCGACCATTGGATTTGTCTATATCCGCGGGCCCAACTTAATGCTGCTCGGCGGTCCCGAATCCGGTGCAGATGACCTGATCACCGCACTTGGCGGCGTCGACGCCGGAACCAAAGCCGGAATGAAGTCCGCATTTACCCAGGTCAGCGTCGAGTCGATGGCCCGCGCCGACCCCGACGTGATCCTCGTGATGACGCAGGGTGCCGATTCTGTCGGCGGTATGGACAAGGTTCTAGAATTGCCCTCGATCGCTGCGACTTCGGCTGGCCGCGCTGGCCGGGTCATCGAGATGGATGAAACGCAGATCCTCGTATTCGGTCCCAATACAGGCTTGGTGCTCAGTGCTCTTGCAAAATCGATCTATGCCTGATGGCACCCCGACCCTCCGGGCACGGATGGTCGCGGGCGCGTCGAAGATCAGCAAACGCGCCATTTGGGTGATGGTCGGCACGGTAATCCTGCTCGGGGTCGTCGTCGTGTTCTCCGCAGGCACCGGTCAGGTTTACGTTTCCCCCGCCGAGGTGCTCGGGTCCATCGCTCACCACTGGCATCTGAACATTGGTCCCCTACCGTCGGACCCGCAAGGCGAGAACGCTCTTTGGGTATCGCGGTTCCCGCGGATTCTGCTGGGTTTGCTGGTCGGTCTTGCCCTCGGCACGGCGGGTTGCCTGCTGCAAGGGGTGCTGGCTAATCCGCTGGCCGAACCCGGCATCATCGGTGTCTCCTCCGGCGCAGCGGTCGGTGCCTGCCTGGTGATCGTTATTGGCGGCACCGGATCCAATAGTTGGGCGATCGCTGGCGCTGCCGCCGTTTTCGGGCTCATTACGACTGCTGGCGTCTACCTGCTGAGCATCCGTGACGGTGCCTCATCGACCATCATGCTGGTCCTCACCGGCATCGCAGTTAACGCTTTCGCACTCGGCATCATCGCCTACCTGACCTACGTGGCGTCGACTGCAGCACGCGAGCAGATCGTGTTTTGGCAGCTCGGTTCCCTCGCCGGCAACGTGTCGTGGACGCAGGTCAAGATCGTCGCGCCGCTCGCGTTAGCGGGACTGGCTGGCGGCATCCTGTTGGTCAAGAAACTCGACCTTCTGGCTCTCGGCGAAGTCCAGGCCGCCTCGTTGGGCGTCAACGTCGAAGTTGTTCGACGACAGGTCATCGTCCTGGTGGCAATGCTGACTGCCGCGGGTGTCGCATTCACCGGCATCATCATGTTCGTCGGTCTGATCGTTCCCCACGTGATGCGCCTGCTGGTGGGCCCCAAACATGCCTATCTCCTGCCCGCGAGCGCACTCGGCGGCGCGTTGGTGATTGCCGCCGCCGATCTCGCGGCGCGAACCATGACCAACGGCGAACTCCCCCTGGGCATGCTGACCTCTCTGATCGGCGGACCGGTCTTCTTCTTGCTGCTCCGTCAGCGGAATGCGGCGGGACGATGGTAGAGAACTCCTACGAGCCGACCATCACGCGGACCTCGGTGGTCGTGAGCGGCGTTGACGTGCAGATCAACCGCCGTCAGATTCTGCACGGGATCGACCTCACCGCGCTTCCTGGACAGATCTTGGCATTGGTCGGCCCGAACGGTTCCGGCAAGTCGACCTTGCTTGCGGCAATGTCGGGCAGCCGCTCCCCCGACGCGGGTACGGTTCGCATTGGCGATCTGGATGTTCATGGGACCGACGCGCGTTCGCTGGCACGGACCCGTTCGCTGGTGACACAGCAAAATCGCGATGATATTCCGTTTACGGTCCGCGAAGTCGTCGAAATGGGCCGCTTTCCGTGGACGCGGACCGATCAGGCACTGCGATCGCCGGAAATCATCGCGGCCGCGATCAGCGAGTGCGAACTTGGCGATCTCGTCGATCGCCCGTTTACCCAACTCTCGGGTGGACAGCAGGCACGGGTTTCGCTGGCACGGGCGCTCGCCCAGGACACCCCGGTCGTCATGCTCGACGAACCTACGGCGGCGCTCGACATTGGCCACACCGAGCAGGTCCTGACAATCCTGAAGCGTCGCGCCGACGCCGGGGCCACCATCATCTTGGTGGTCCACGACCTGTCGTTGACTGCCGCTTACGCCGATCGAGTCGCTGTCATGAAGGACGGCCGCCTCTTGGCGACCGGCTCCGTCGAAGAGGTCATGACCGCCGAACTGCTGAGCACCACCTACGACCACCCGGTCCTCATCTGGGATCACCCGGAAACTGGTGAACGGCTCATCACACCCGCCCGCTAGTTGTCACGCCTGAAACCGGGAATTACGCCGGTTCGACGGCTGTCGCTACGGCCGGTAGCTATTGGGGATCGCAGCAAAGAAGTCGCGAGTCAGGTTCACGGAGTTGGTGGAATCGCCGCCAGCAACGATCAGGGTGGCGAAGGCGATGTCACCGCGATAGCCGGCAAACCAAGCGTGCGAGCCGCCCGCAAATTCCGCCTCACCGGTTTTTCCGAAGACCTCACCCGCGCCAGCGATCGAGGTCGCGGTGCCCTCGG
The DNA here is from genome assembly GCF_056682775.1 of Gordonia sp. 34D. Classification (NCBI taxonomy): domain Bacteria; kingdom Bacillati; phylum Actinomycetota; class Actinomycetes; order Mycobacteriales; family Gordoniaceae; genus Gordonia; species Gordonia sp. 34D. The sequence continues at coordinate 1,398,040 of NZ_CM155293.1, forward strand.
TGACGACGGCCCGCATCATCGGGCGCAGTCGTTGATAGACGTCGTCGGACAAGGTGGCGTGCGGTCCGGTCACGGTCGTCTTTCGACCAACAATCAGTGTCGGGATCTGCGCTTTGCCAGATTGGGCCGCTGCGGCGACGAGCGCCATGCCCAAGGGACTGGCCAGCACCTTGCCCTGACCAAATCCGTCTTCGCTGCGTGCCACCAGTTCCGGTTCGACGGGCACCGACCCGGATTTCACCGTCAGCCCGGGGACGTCGTATTGGGCACCCAACCCCATGGCCGCCGCGGCATGTGTGAGGTCAGTCGGTCCCATCCGGCTCGCTAAATCGGCGAATGACGTATTGCACGACTGCGCAAAAGCGGTCCGCAACGGCACCGGCCCCAGGGAGAAGCCATCGTAGTTCGGGATAGTGCGCGGCCCAATCTCAATCTCGCCGGGGCACGGGACCGTCGAGTCGGGGTTCACCATGTTCTCGTGGAAGGCCGCAGCCGAGGTGACGATCTTAAACGTCGAACCCGGCGGGTACTGCCCGGAAGCGGCGATGAGGCCGTCGCGATCGGCATCTCGGTTCTGGGCGACGGCGAGAATTTTGCCGGTCGAAGCCTGCAGCGCAACGAGCATCGCCTGCTTCCCGGCGACAGCATTAACGGCACGCTGAGCGGCATCTTGGACGGTTCGTGACAACGACAGCAACACTGCCGGGGAAGGTTTTCCGGCTTCGTCAGCCACCACATCGGCGACCACCGCATTCGGGTTCAGCACCGAAACTCGCCACCCGCTGACACCGGTCAACTCACCGCCGACTTGGTCGCGGACTTCGGCCAGCACGGACGGCGCAAAGCCGGGATCACGCGGCATCAGGATCGATTGGTCTGCGGTCAGAATTCCCGGCACAGCGAGTTGATCGCGGAGTCGGTCGAAGTCGCCCGACGAAATCCGACCAATCGGCAACGGGTCACTTTGGGCGGTGGCCTTCTCGGCGATCGCCTGCGCGTCGAGTCCGGGGATCAGCGGCCCCAGCGTGCCGACGAGTCGATGCGCGGAATCAATCACACTCCCGCCCGCAGCGGCGGCCGCGGCATCGAACGAGATGCCGGTAACGGTGCCGTCGACCATTACTTCCGAACCGTCTGATTCGTTGACCGCGGCCCGAGGCGGTGCCAGTTGAGTGAATGAAAGCTGTTGGTCAGCACCAAGTTTGGGGTGGATGTCCGACGACTTCCACCTCACCGACCAACCAGTGTCGTCCCGTCCCATCGAAACCGTCGCATCGTACTGCCACTGGTGATTGCCGGGCAACGTCCAGGTGTAGCTGACGGGAACGTCCGCGACGTCCTGGTTAATGCTGACGCGACCGGTCGACGCGGTCATCGCGGTAGCTGCCAGCCCCTCCCACGTTTGCTTAAGCTGCGGACCCGAACGATTGGGATTGGTCGTCAACGACGCCGCTCCGTCGAAATCTTTCGCGGCAAACTTGTCGAGGAACGCCTGGGCTGCCGATCGTGGCCCGTCTTCTTGGGTTGCGCACGCCGTCAACGAACCCGCCAGGACAAGCGCCGTCAGCAGGCATGTTGCAACCAGCCAACGGGGTCGCGATGAGCGATTTCGGAGCACAGCGGATGACAGCATTGCCCAGATTCTAGTGGGGTTCAAGCGATGATCAGTCGACCAACACAGTCGCAAACGTGCCGACCTGATGGAAGCCGACCTTCGCATAGGTGCGGCGAGCGCCGTGGTTAAAACTGTTGACGTACAGACTCGACGTGCGCCCTTGGCGTGCGATAGCGGCGACCACCGCTGCGGTACCGATGGTCCCGAGTCCCCGACCTCGCCATTCTGGGTCGACCCAGACACCCTGAATCTGGCCGACCTTGCGTGACATTGATCCAATTTCTGCTTTAAAGATCACGCGGTCGCCGTCGAACCTGGCGAAAACTCGCCGGGCGGAAATTAGTGCGGCCAGGCGTCGCCGGTACGACCGCCCGCCGTCGTTGATGCAGGGATCGATCCCTACTTCGCCGATGAACATTTCGACTGCCGCCGGGAAGTAGACGTCCAGGTCGGCCATGGTGACCAGGCGAACGTTCGGGTCCGGCGAAATCTCCGGGTACCCGTGCAATGCCAGCAGCGGTTGATCGTCGCGGATCTCACGAGGTGGTCCCCACACTGGACCGAGGAGGCCCCACAGTGGCATGGCGAGGTCGGCGGCACCAACGATCGACGAGCAGATGCGCGGGCCAGCGAGCGCACGTTCAGCGAAAATGCCGAGGTCAACGGCGCTACCGATGAGTGGCATCAGATTGGCACCGGAAAACGCGAGTGAGTCCGCGGGTCGGGAGGCCGACCACATTTCGCCGCCGAGGAATCGTGGCGAGAGTCCGTAGGCTTCGACGCGCGCGGACACCATGCAAGATGCCACCGGGTTGAGGTCAAGGGCACGGGAGACAGCGTCAGCGTCTTTTGCACCGAGCGGATGTTCGCCAAGCGTCCCGAGCACGTCCCCACCTCCCCGCAAACACCCGCAAGGACGTTTGCCACATCGGCTTGCTGTCAATCCAGCGAGTAACTAACCCACCGTTACGACGGGATTGCCGCCGCTACCAGTCTCCCCTGATTCCTCGGCGATACGCAGCGCTTCGGCAATCAGAGTTTCAACGATTTGCGCCTCGGGCACGGTCTTAATGACTTCACCCTTGACGAAGATCTGTCCCTTGCCGTTGCCAGAGGCAACACCGAGGTCCGCTTCGCGAGCTTCGCCCGGTCCGTTGACGACGCAGCCCATGACTGCCACGCGCAACGGCACATCGAGGCCTTCCAACCCGGCGGTGACTTCGTTAGCCAGTTTGTAGACGTCCACTTGGGCGCGGCCGCAAGACGGGCACGACACGATCTCCAGTTTCCGTGGGCGCAGATTGAGCGACTGCAGAATGGCATCGCCCACCTTGATCTCTTCGACCGGCGGTGCCGAAAGGGACACGCGGATCGTGTCGCCAATGCCTTCACCGAGAAGCGCGCCGAATGCCACGGCCGATTTGATGGTGCCTTGGAACGACGGCCCCGCCTCGGTGACGCCGAGGTGCAGCGGGTAGTCACACTGGGCGGCGAGCTGACGGTAGGCCTCGACCATGATGACTGGGTCGTTGTGCTTCACGGAGATCTTGATGTCGCCGAAGCCGTGTTCCTCAAACAGGCCAGCTTCCCACAGTGCTGACTCAACGAGCGCCTCGGGAGTGGCCTTGCCGTATTTCTTCATCAGCCGCTGATCGAGCGATCCGGCGTTGACGCCGATCCGAATCGGGATACCAGCGTCGCCTGCCGCCTTGGCGACCTCTTTCACGCGGCCGTCGAATTCTTTAATATTGCCCGGGTTGACGCGCACTGCGGCACAGCCGGCGTCGATAGCCGCAAAAATGTACTTCGGCTGGAAGTGAATGTCCGCGATGACGGGCAACTGCGATTTCTTGGCGATTGCGGCGAGTGCGTCGGCATCCTCTTGGCGCGGGCAGGCTACGCGAACGATGTCGCACCCGGCGGCCGTGAGCTGCGCAATCTGCTGCAGCGTCGCGTTTACATCGTGAGTCTTAGTGGTACACATCGACTGCACCGACACCGGGAAGTCGCTACCGACGCCAACCTTGCCGACATGGATCTGCCGCGTCTGACGCCGCGGGGCCAGCACAGGCGGTGGCCCGGCGGGCATACCGAGTCCTACCGCAATCGGACCGGAACCATTAGACCCAGCAGTTGTCGACACAGACATCACTCCTCATATTCGCTATCAACAGTACCGGCGGACCCCGCAGTCAGCACCGTAGAGGTGGTGGGAGCCTCATCACGGGCGGCGACCGTTTTGGTTACGCCGTGAAATCGCCCTTCGAGCTAGAAGACCTTGATCGGATTCACCACGTCGGCGGTCAGCGTTAGCAGCATGAAGCCGCCCATCACGACAACCACCACGTATGTGACGGGCAACAGTTTGTAATAGTCGATTGGGCCAGCCGGAATGAGACCGCGCCAGCGTCGGAAGATGTTGCGAACCTTCTCGTAGAGCGCGATTGCCATGTGCCCGCCGTCGAGTGGCAGGAGCGGAACCAAGTTGAAGAGGCCGAGGAAGAAGTTCACGCTCATCAGCAGGCCCAGGAACACATCCCACAGGCCGCGTTCGACAGCCTGCCCGCCGAGCACCGACGCACCCACCACACTCACTGGGCTGTCGGCGGCACGCTGACCTCCGGTCACTGCGTCCCAGAGGCCGGAAATTTTAGATGGGAGGGCCACAAGGGCCTTGAACGTCTCGGCAAAGATGTCGCCGGTGAAGCTGAGCGCACCGCCACAGATGGTGACCGCGTTGTATTCGTTGGTGTACTTCGTGTCGAGCCCGACGCCGATGGCCCCGACTTCCGCAGCGTGCGGTTCCTCACCGTCTTTCGCGACCATCCGCTGCACCTGAGTGACGGGCACGGTGAGGTCGAGTTGCTCGTCCCCGCGCTTCACCGTCAAGACAACACTGTCGTGAGCCTTCTGTACGTCTTGAATTAGTTCCGACGGGCCGGCGACGGTCGCACCGTCAACGGCCAGAATCTGATCGCCGATCTGCAATCCCGAGCCCGCAGCAGGCGCAGGTCCGGTGCACTCGACTGGCTTGCCCTGCGCATCTGTCGTGAGGGCCACGCACTCCATGGATTTGGCGTACACCGGCAGGTTTCCGATGATTGGCAGTCCCCAGCCGAGTCCGAGGATCAACACGAGCACGAATCCGAGAATGAAGTTCTGCATTGGCCCGGCGATCAGCACCACCAGGCGCTTCCAGGTGGGCTGCGCGTACATGGCGCGAGCGCGTTCGTCTTCGGTCAGTTCCTCGTGCGGCGTCATCCCGGCGATGTCGCAGAATCCGCCCAGCGGCAGGGCTTTTACGCCATATTCGGTTTCACCGCGTTTGGTTGACCAGAGGGTGGGCCCGAAGCCGACAAAGTAGCGCCGGACCTTCATCCCCGTCGCCTGCGCCGCCCACATGTGGCCGAGCTCGTGCCAGGCGATAGAGATCAATAGGGCCAACGCAAACAGTGCGACGCCGAGCACCAAGCTCACTAACTCTCTCCCTCAAACAGGTCAGCCCAAAACCGGGCAACCCAAAATAGGTCAACCCAAATTAGGTCAACGCAGCGCCACCAACTCAGCGGCACACGACCGCGCCCAGCTGTCGGCCGCAAGAACTTCATCGACATTACCTGGACGAGTGGTCCATTGATCGGCCCGAGCAAGCACATCACCGATGATCCCAACGATGTCTGGGAATGCGACGGCGCCGTCGAAGAAGGCTTGGGCGGCGACTTCGTTGGCGGCGTTGAAGACGGCGGTAAGGCTTCCGCCAGCGGTCCCCGCCTGGCGGGCCAGGTTGATTGCCGGAAACACCTCATTGTCGACGGGCTCAAAGGTCCACGCCGACGCCGTTGTCCAATCGAGTGGCGTCGACGAGTTCGGGACACGGTCCGGCCAGCCCAGGGCCAGCGCAATCGGCAATTTCATCGACGGCGGTGAGGCTTTGGCGATGGTGGCGCCGTCGACGAAGGTCACCATTGAGTGCACGATCGATTGGGGATGAACCGTCACATCGATACGGTCGTAGGGCACGTCGAACAGCAGGTGCGCCTCGATCACTTCGAGTGCCTTATTGACCAGGGTTGCCGAGTTGAGGGTAATCATCGGACCCATCGACCATGTCGGATGCTTCCCCGCCTGCTCTGGCGTGACATTGGCCACCTGCTCGGCCGTCCATCCTCTGAATGGTCCACCCGAAGCCGTCAGCACCAGTCGGTCCACCTCGGCGGCCGTCCCCCCGCGCAAGCATTGGGCAATCGCCGAATGCTCGGAATCGACGGGCACTATCTGTCCGGGAGCAGCGGCGTCGAGCACCAGGGCTCCCCCGGCAACAAGTGATTCCTTGTTGGCCAAGGCCAATCTCGCGCCAGATTTCAGGGCGGCCAGGCTCGGTCCCAGCCCGATGGACCCCACCACACCGTTGAGAACGACGTCGGCGGCAACTGACTCAATCAACGCCACCATTGCGTCGGGACCCGACAGCACCGGACGTCCGAGTCGGTCGCTCAAGACCGCGGCCGCGACCGGATCGGCGACGGCGACCTGCGACGCTGGCAGTCGTGCATGGCGGACTTGCTGTTCCAGCAAGTCCAGGTTGCCGCCTCCGGCGCCGAGCCCCACAACCTCAAAGAGGTCGGGATGCTCAGCCACCACTTCGAGGGCTTGAGTACCGATGGATCCCGTGGATCCCAAAATCAACACACGCGTCGTCACACCAACCATTGTCGCGCACGAGCGTCAGGTTATGCTGTAGGCCGGACTACTACCGGTCGTCATAAGGAGTGAACGTGGCAAGCACTGAGGTCGAAACCATCGATACCGGATGGGTTCGCGAGCCCGCTGACGCGCCGTCAGCACGATTCGGCTGGCACGGCGTCGCACGCAAGTCGATTGCTATCGCATCGTTCGTGACCGCCCTGATTCTCCTTGCCATGCTCAAGGGCAATCATGAAGGACACGTCGAAGACATTTACTTGATCATCATCGCCGTCTTCCTGATCGGCTACACCGTCTACTCGATGATCCCGCGCAAGGGTGTCTGGAAGCGCTAGCACCACCGCAACAAACGAAAAAGACCCGAACGCCACGTCGTTCGGGTCTTTTTGTTGTCGAGCTCGATACCCGAGCTTGCCGACTGCCCTTGCATCCCTGCGCTCATGCACAGGGCGAGCGATCTCCCGCAGGAGTAGCTTCTACTTTTCTTCGGCCGCGAGCTGCCCGCAGGCGGCGGCGATCTCCTGGCCGCGGGTGTCGCGCACGGTGCACGAGACTCCTTGCTCGCGAACTCGGCGCACAAACTCGGCCTCGACGGGCTTGGGGCTGGCGTCCCATTGCGAGCCCGGCGTCGGGTTCAGCGGAATCAAATTGACGTGCACCAGCGAACCCAGCGCCTTGCGCAGCTTTTTGCCCAACAGGTCCGCACGCCACGGCTGATCGTTCACATCGCGGATTAACGCGTACTCAATTGAGACGCGACGGCCCGTCGTATCGGCGTAATAGCGTGCCGCCTCGAGAACCTCCGACACCGACCACCGGTTGTTGACTGGGACCAGGGTGTCGCGAAGCTCATCGTCCGGGGTGTGCAGCGACACGGCGAGGGTCACCTGCAGACCTTCATCGGCGAGCCTGCGGATCGCCGGAGCCAAACCGACGGTCGACACGGTCACCGAGCGTGCGGAGATACCGAAACCCTCTGGCGCGGGCGAAGTAATTTTCCGAACGGCGTCGACCACTCGCTTGTAGTTGGCGAGCGGCTCCCCCATTCCCATGAACACAATGTTCGACAGTCGTCCCGGCTCACCGAACTCGCCGTCGCGCAACGCTCGCGCCGCCGAGCGAACCTGGTCGACAATCTCCGCGGTCGACAGGTTGCGGTCCAAACCGCCCTGACCCGTCGCGCAGAAGGGGCATGCCATGCCGCAGCCAGCTTGTGAGGAGATACACAGGGTGTTGCGTCCCGGGTAGCGCATCAGAACCGATTCGAGCAGGGTGCCGTCGTGCAGACGCCACAGCGTTTTCCGAGTCTCGTTATCGTCCGCCGCGACATGCCGTACGGGCGTCATCAGTGTCGGGAACAACTTCTCGGCGACCGCCTCGCGCTTGTTGGCGGGGAGATCGGTCATTTCCTCAACGTCGGCATTGAGTCGACCAAAATACTGCTTGGCCAGCTGATTTGCCCGGAACTTTGGCAAGCCGAGCTCTTCGACGACGGCGACTCGCCCCGCCGCGTCGAGATCGGCGAAGTGCTTGGGCGGCATACCGCGTTTAGGCGCGTCAAAAACCAAAGGCAGAGAACTCACGTAAGCCAGTGTCTCATGTAATCATGGGCAGATGACGACACAAGATCCGAGCAACGGTCAGCACCCAGTTGGACCGGACGACAATGCGGACTCCGCGAATTACCCGCCGGCGGCTGCGCAGCCGGATGCCCCGACCTTCGACGACGCCATTACACATGCGGTCGCTGGCGAACGCGATCGCATCAAGCAGGTCACCAAAAAGGCTTCGCATACCCGAGCGGGCTTCATGTACGTCGGTTGGATTGTGGGCGTCGTCGCCCTGATTTTGCTGCTGGTGTTTATCGTTGCAAATCAGGACAGCGTTGCCGTCAATTTCTTATTCGGCACCGTGGAACTCCCCGTCGGCGTGACGGTCCTCGTCGCCGCAATCATCGGTGCGCTTATTACCGGCGCCCTCGGTGCCGCCCGGATCATTCAACTCAACCGGGCACTGAAGAAGGCCAGCAGCCATACCGACTAACTGTCGCTGACGAAATAGTGTGCCCCGGGCGGTGCTGGCCTACAGAAGTAGCGCCAGCACCGCCCAGGTTACGAAAGCTGAGGGCAACAGCGAGTCCAACCGGTCCATGATTCCACCGTGGCCAGGCAGCAAAGTACCCATATCTTTGATTCCGAGGTCGCGTTTGATCTGCGACTCGATGAGGTCGCCGCTGGTGGCCACCAGGACCAGCAACGGGCCCAAGACAAAGCCGATCCACCAGTGCGGGGTGTCGAGCAGCCACAACGAGCAAGCAACGGCACCGAGGGTGCCGACCAGCAGCGAACCGCCGAGGCCTTCCCACGACTTCTTGGGACTAATCGCTGGCGCCATCGGATGCTTGCCGAACAGCACACCGGCCGCATAACCACCCACGTCGGAACAGACCACGACCAGCACGAGGGTGAAGACCCGATACGCGCCCTGGTCTTCACGGACCAGGTAGGTACCGAAGGTAGCGAGCACCGGTAGCCACGCCAGCACGAGCGTCGAGACCGACAGATCGCGCAGGTAGTTCACCGGCGCAGCCGACAATCCTTGTGCGAAGAGCTTCCACACCATCATCACCAGGATCGTCGCCGCCATCGCAACAAACGACCCGGCCAACCCGTATGGCCACGACAGCCACATAATGGCCTGCCCGCCAACAAGGAGTGGAATCACCGGGACCGCAAAACCGCCGTCACGCAGACGCTTGGTGACTTCCCACGTCGCAATGGCGATCGCCACGGTGACAACGGCGTACCAAGCGTCGGGCACCAGCAGCAAGACGGCAATCAGGAAACCGCCAAGCGCAACACCCACCCCGATGGCTGCGGGCAGATTACGACCCGCCTTCGACGGTGCCGCCGCGGGGCTCGGCGTCGAAGACTGTCCCGGTGAACTCGTCATACTTCCAGCAGCTCGGCTTCTTTATTCTTCACCAATTCGTCGACCGACTCGGTGTACGTGTGGGTCGTCTTATCGAGATCCTTCTCGGCGCGGACAACCTCGTCTTCGCCTGCGTCGCCGTCCTTCTGGATGCGCTTGAGTTCATCGACCGCCTTGCGGCGAATGTTTCGGATGGCGACCTTAGCGTCTTCGCCCTTGCCGCGTGCCTGCTTACCGAGTTGCTTGCGCCGTTCCTCAGTGAGCTGGGGAATCGACACGCGAATCACGTTGCCGTCGTCCGTCGGGTTGACGCCGAGGTCCGAGTTGCGGATTGCGGTCTCAATGTCGCGCATGAGGGAGGCCTCGTACGGCTTGATGATGATCATTCGCGGCTCCGGAGCATTGATGCTCGCGACCTGCGTGATCGGGGTCAATGCACCGTAATACTCGACAACGATCTTGTTGAACATTGTCGGGTTGGCGCGCCCGGTGCGGATGGAGGCCATGTCGTCACGCAGGTGCGCAACGGCCTTCTCCATCTTCTCTTCAGCGTCGAGCAGAGCTTCGTCAATCATGAGACGTCGGTGTCCTTTGCTTATGAAGTGGGAGTTAGGTCGGGGGTCAGACGGTCCGGACGAGGGTGCCGATCTGCTCACCGGCGACGGCACGTGCGATGTTTCCACTCTCAAGGAGGTTGAACACCAACATCGGCATCTTATTGTCCATACAGAGGCTGAACGCGGTAGCGTCGGCGACCTTCAGCTCCTGTTCGATTACTTCGCGGTGGGTAATCTCGCGGAACAGCTTCGCATCCGGATTGGTGCGGGGGTCGTCCGAGTAGACTCCGTCGACAGCTTTCGCCATCAGCACCACTTCGGCCTTGATTTCCAGGGCGCGCTGAGCGGCCGTGGTATCGGTCGAGAAGTAGGGCATGCCCATGCCCGCGCCGAAGATCACGACGCGGCCCTTCTCCAGGTGCCGGACGGCGCGCAACGGCAGGTAGGGCTCAGCGACCTGTCCCATGGTGATGGCCGTCTGAACTCGCGTGGTGATCCCACGCTTCTCCAGGAAGTCTTGCAGGGCAAGGCAATTCATCACGGTGCCGAGCATGCCCATGTAATCCGATCGAGCTCGGTCGAGGCCGCGCTGCTGCAATTCGGCACCGCGGAAGAAGTTTCCGCCACCGATCACAATGCCCACCTGCACGCCGGAGGAAACTACCTCGGCAATCTGATCGGCCACGGCACCAACAACGTCGGGGTCAAGGCCAACCGAGCCGCCACCGAACATTTCGCCGCCGAGCTTCAGCATGACGCGGGTATAGCCGGTTCGGCCTCCGGATGCCGTTTCGCCCGGGTTTACGGTCGACTGCGATTCGCTCATCTCTTCCTTCAATCGAGTATCGGGCACAAACTCTCTCCATCTTAAGGTGCGAACGTGCCCCCACATGCACTCCGGCCCCGGACTCGCCCCCAACGGGGCGATTCCGGGGCCGGAAGCGGTAATTAAGTCCTCAGATCAGGACTGGCCAACCTCGAAGCGGGTGAACGCAACGACGGTCGCGCCGGCCTCGTCCAAGATGGCCTTAACGGTCTTCTTGGAGTCGGTGACCGACGGCTGATCGACGAGGACGACGTCCTTGAAGAAGCCGGTGAGGCGACCTTCCACGATCTTCGGCAGAGCCTGCTCCGGCTTGCCTTCAGCCTTCGCGGTCTCCTCGGCGACGTGGCGCTCCGACTCGACAACCTCGGCCGGAACCTCGTCGCGGCTGGCGTACTTGGCGCGCAGCGCGGCAACCTGCATGGCAGCTCCGCGAGCAGCCTCAGCGGCAGCATCGGAATCACCGGTGTACGAGACCAGGACGCCAACGGCGGGCGGCAGGTCCGATGCACGCTTGTGCAAGTAGATGGCCGTGGGGCCGTCGTACGAGACAACGCGGTTCAGGACCAGCTTCTCGCCGATCTTCGCCGACAGTGCCTCGACAGCGTCGCCGACAGTGCCGTCGCCGAGCTTGGCTGCCAGCAGCGACTCGACGTCGTTGGCGCGGATCTCCACAGCGGCACCGAGGACATCGTCGGCCAGCTTCTGGAACTCTTCGTTCTTGGCGACGAAGTCAGTCTCGCTGTTGAGCTCGATCATGACGCCGTCGCGCGCAGCGACGAGGCCTTCGGCGGTGGAACGCGCAGCACGCTTGCCCACGTCCTTGGCGCCCTTGATGCGCAGTTCCTCAACGGCCTTGTCGAAGTCGCCGTCGTTGTTCGCGAGGGCGTTCTTGCAGTCGAGCATGCCCGAGCCGGTCAGTTCGCGCAGACGCTTCACGTCCGCAGCGGTGTAGTTCGCCATATGGCGACCCTCCTTTGTGGTTTTGGATCGAGAGACAAGATTCTCCGGCGAGGTAATTACCCCGCCGGAGAATGGGCTCTAGCCCGTTCTTGTTGCCCGAAAGTTATTCTGCGGCAATTACTCTGCGGCCGGGGCCTCAGCAGCGGGAGCCTCAGCAGCCGCAGCCTCGGTTGCGGCAGCTGCCTCAGCGGGTGCCGGCTGCGAAAGCAGTTCCTGCTCCCACTCAGCCAAAGGCTCGCCTTCGCCAGCTTCCGGCTTTGCGTCGCCGCTAGCCTTGCCCGCACGCGCCTGAACGCCCTCGGCAACAGCCGTGGCGATGACGCGAGTCAACAGTGCGGCGCTACGGATAGCGTCGTCGTTTGCCGGGATCGGGTAATCGACAACGTCGGGGTCGCAGTTGGTATCCAGGATCGCGATGACCGGGATGTTCAGCTTGCGTGCCTCACCGACAGCGATGTGCTCCTTGTTGGTGTCGACAACCCACACGGCCGAAGGAATCTTGGCCATGTCGCGGATGCCGCCCAGGGTGCGCTGCAGCTTGTTCTTCTCACGCGTGAGCATGAGGATTTCCTTCTTGGTACGACCCTCGAAGCCACCGGTCTGCTCCATGGCCTCCAGCTCCTTCATCCGCTGAAGGCGCTTGTGGACGGTCTGGAAGTTGGTGAGCATGCCGCCGAGCCAACGCTGGTTGACGTAGGGCATACCGACGCGGGTCGCCTCAGCGGCGATCGATTCCTGTGCCTGCTTCTTGGTGCCGACGAACAGGATGGTGCCGCCGTGAGCGACAGTCTCTTTGACGAACTCGAAGGCGCGGTCAATGAAGCCCAGCGTCTGCTGCAGGTCAATGATGTAGATGCCGTTGCGGTCGGTGAAGATGAAACGCTTCATCTTCGGGTTCCAACGGCGGGTCTGATGCCCGAAGTGTGCGCCGCTATCAAGCAGCTGCTTCATGGTTACGACAGCCATGAATGTGTCCTCTCTCGCAGTTGTCGCCGGAGCTCAGTTTGAGTCCCAGCCCTGGCACCCACCACCGCATAACGACCCCGGAAATTGGTTCCGGGACTGCTCGTTCTGCTGCTCAAACGCGGGTGCGCGAAGTCACCCGGGACATACCCAGGTGCGTCGGCCAGACTACTCCGAATCGCAAGGCCCAGCCAAATCGTCGCTCGACAGACGTTTGCGCTGGTCGCTGCCGCGACACGCCCATGGATCCAAACGCGGTTCGCGTGCGTCTAATTAGTATGACGCGCCCATCTCATTCCCCGCCCGCACTCCGACTCGCCGCAGTGATGGTGGTGGCGCTCATCTGCGGGGCGTGGTCGACCTTCGCGGTGAGCGCAGCAACAGCCCGACCCCACTACGACTGGCCGCTACAGCCGCGTCCACCGGTCACTCGCGGATTCGATCCACCGGCACAGCGGTGGCAAGCCGGGCACCGTGGCGTCGACCTCGGCACCACGAGCGATTCCGCGGTCCTTGCCGCACGCGCAGGCACGGTGACCTTTGCCGGACCCGTCGCTGGCCGTCCCACGATCTCTGTCCTGCACGCCGATGGGATCACTACCACCTATGAACCCGTTCAACCGACCGTCCGGCGCGGCGACCATGTCCAAACCGGGCAGGTGCTGGGGTACTTGCAGTCTGGCCACGCTGGCTGTCGTGCTGCGACGTGCCTGCACTGGGGTGCTCGACGCGGCACCGGCCGGCAAGCGACATACGTCAATCCCCTGGGGCTGCTGGGATTACTACGCGTGCGCCTCAAGCCCGTCGTCTCACTCGCCAACGTCCACTAGGCGCGCGGGTGGGCTTGCCGGTGCACAGCGCGGAGTCGTTCCACGCTCACATGCGTGTAGAGCTGAGTGGTGGCGAGGGACGAGTGTCCGAGGAGTTCTTGCACCACGCGAAGGTCGGCCCCACCTTCCAACAGGTGCGTCGCGGCACTGTGACGCAGGGCGTGTGGGCCCACCGACTGCCCGGCCCGCTCGGTGGCCCGATGCACCACTGTCCGCGCCATCCGCTGATCGAGCCTGCCGCCCTTGACTCCTAACAGCAGGGCCTCCCCCGACGCCGCAGTCGCCAGAGCCGGCCGACCGTGCGCCAGCCAGCGGTCGAGGGCGTTGCCCGCTGGGACGCCGTACGGGACTGCCCGCTGCTTATCGCCCTTACCGATCACTCGCAGCACCCGCCGATCGGCTTCGATATCGGACAGGTTGAGACCGCACAGCTCCCCGACCCGAATACCGCTGGCATAAAGCAATTCCATAATGAGGTGATCGCGGAGTGCGACTGGGTCGTCGGATGCTGGACGATCACCATCGTCCGACGCGGTCAGCGGTGCGGTAATGGCCACCGCTGCCTCGTCGGGAGCCAAAACGGCAGGCAGGACCCGATGTGCTTTTGGCGCCTGCAATCGCTGCGATGGATCGGTGGCAAGGATGTGTGAGCGCACCGCCCACGCACAGAAGGTCTTCGCAGACGAGACCTGGCGAGCGATTGTCGTGCGGGCAGCACCGCGTCGTGCGTGCTCGGCGAGCCAAGCACGCAGGAGTGCCAGGTCAATGTCTTCGACGGCCACTCCGCGCGCACCGGCAAATGAGATAAGACCGCGAACGTCACCCGTGTACGCGCGAACCGTGTGCTTGCTGTGCCCCATTTCGAAGCTCAGGTGGTCGGCGAACGCCGCAAGCACATCGGTCATAACCGAACCGTACCCCGCCCCGGACTCGCCAGTAGGGATTGAGCCAGCGACAATGCACCTATCCACTAATTCTGTAGTTATCCGTCTTTGGACGCCTCGATGGGAAGTGTTCCCCCTGACCGACCTCACTAAGTCCGCGACACCGGGCAACGACCGCCTGGCCGTTGCCGTTTTGTGTGCGGCGGGCATCGTCGTTTCGTTGATGCAGACCATCATCGTGCCGCTGATCCCCGACCTCCCAAAACTGCTCCATACCTCGCCGACCAACGCGACGTGGGCCCTCACCATCACCTTGCTGATGGGTGCGGTCGTCACACCCATTTCAGGTCGCCTCGGCGACATGATCGGCAAACGACGCATGCTGCTCGCCTGCCTGAGCGCCGTGGCCATCGGTTCGGTGGTGTGCGCGGTGTCGTCGTCGTTGGTGCCGTTCCTGATTGGACGAGGCCTGCAGGGCATGGGAATCGGGACCGTGGCGCTCGGGATCAGCCTGATCCGGGACATCGTGCCCGCCGAACGCCTCGAATCCTCGATCGGTGCCATGAGCGCCTCGCTCGGTGTCGGTGGATCGCTGGGCCTTCCGTTCGCCGCCGTCATCGCGCAGAACGTCAGTTGGCACGCCCTATTCTGGGTGTGCATGCTGGTGGCGGTCGTGGTGGCCATCGCGGTGTACATCGTCGTCCCGGCTGGCGATATTGCGACGGGCGGACGATTCGACTTGGTCGGAGCCATCGGCTTGAGCGTGTTCATGGTGTGCATTTTGTTGGCGCTGTCGAAGGGCGCCGAGTGGGGCTGGGGTAGCCCGGTCACCATCGGTCTTTTCGCCGGTTTCGTGGTCTCGGCATTTCTCTGGTGGCGGTTCGAAAAACGTCACCCCAATGCGCTGATCGACTTGAAGGTCAACGCCAGCAGGCCGATCATGCTGACGAACACCGCTTCGATTGCGGCGGGTTTTGTGTTTTATGCGATGCAGATGATGCCGATTCAGATCCTGATGGCCCCCGAGGCTGCGCCGACCGGCGTCGGGTTGCCGATGGTTCAGGCCGCGTTGGTGCTCATGCCCGGCGGCTTGGTGATGTTTGCGTTCTCCTACGTGAGCGCCTGGTTGACACGGCGTCACGGGGCGCGGATTTCGTTGGGAATCGGCAGCCTGGTGATTGCTATCGGGTATGTGGGCTTCTTGGTAATGCTGCTCGGCCCATGGCCACCAACTTGGATTTGGCTGATCCTCATCAACGCCGTAGTCGGTGCCGGTTTGGGGATCGCCTACTCGGCGATGCCGTCGCTGATCATGGAATGGGTCCCGGTGACGCAGACCGGCGAAGCCAATGGCGTCAACTCCACGATGCGGTCGATCGGTACCTCGCTGGCGACGGCCGTCGTCGGCATGATCCTGGCGGCGTCGTACGCCGTGTACAACAGTCCTTCCGGACCGGTCCCCATTCCGACTGCGAGCGCCTACATTTGGGCCTGCGTCCTGTCCCTCGCCGTATGCTTCGTCGCGGCAATCGCCGCCTTCGCCGTCCCCCGCAGCACCCTTCGCGTCGAATCCGTGGTCTGACCTTCCCTCACGCCCCGCTGCCGCCCTTGCCCGTTCTCGCATGATGCGTTGATTCCCGCACTACGTCTGACGTAGTGCGGGAATCAACGCATCATGCGAGAACAGGGAGGGGAGGTTGCTGGGGCACCGAACGACGGAGCGGATTAAGCGTCCGCAGCGGCCTTGCGCTCTTCGGCCTTCCACTGACGGAAGCCCTCTTCGGTACGACCGCGGCGCCAGTAACCGGAGATCGACGCGGCGCGTTTGGCGCTGACACCTCGTTCCTTGCGGACATAGCTGCGCAGATTCTTCATGACAGCCTGAGCCTCGCCGTGAATGAAGACGTGCGGTTCACCGTCGAGCCATTCCGCAGCGCGGACAGCCGCGATTACCGGAGCGTTGTCCCCCGCCCTGCTCTCGGGTGCCTCCGACGGCCCGGCCCCACGATGCACCCACGTAATTTCCGCACCGACCGGCGCAGTCAGTTCCAGTTCGTCCTCGGGCCCCGCGACCTCGATAAAGACCTTGGCGATCGCGTCCTCCGGCAGGGATTCCAACGCGGCCGACAGCGCGGGGAGGCCCGCCTCGTCGGACACCAATAGGTGCCACGGCGCGCCGGGATCCGGGCGGTAACCGCTACCGGGGCCGCGGAACGTGATCCGCTCGCCAGGTTGCACGCGGCGCGCCCACGGCCCGGCAATCCCCTCGTCGCCATGCACGACGAAGTCGACCGCAAGTTCCCGCGCCGCAGCGTCGTAGCGACGCACCGTGTAGGTACGCAGAACAGGTTGCTGTTCGGGCGGCAAGGTATCGCGGATAACGTCAAGATCAATGGGCTGGGGGTACACGGTGCCGTCCTGCGCGAACACGAACTTCACGTACATGTCGGTGTCGGGGCGTTCAGGGGTGCCGTCGCCTCCGACCGGGAGGAAATCGTCGAAGCCGTCGCCGCCGAACCAGACGCGCACCATGTGCGGGGTCAGTTTCTCGGTCCGCAGCACCGTCATTGTGTTCAGTCGCTTCGCCACACTCGCTCCTCAGTTAGCCACCATTACCCCACTTAGGCGAGCCTAACAGTTTGTGCGAATCGGGGCCCGCATCACCGTGCCAGCCCCCAGGTCCCATCGGATCCATCCACCAAACCAGCGAAGTCGAGAGCGGCGAGAGCCCGGAGCGCGTCTTGAGTACGGACGCCACTGACGAACGCAATCTCATCCACTGACAGGCCACCGCGGGCGGGCAGCGCCTCCAAAATGCGCAGTTGGTCGGGCAGCAAACCATCGGTTCGTCGAGATGGTGCCGCAGGTCGCACGTCGTGCCCGTCAGGTGCCGCCAGGGCAATCACCGCGGCGGCGTCGGCGACCAGCGTCGCATCGCCGTCCGCGATCATCGCGTTGGTCCCGACCGACGTCGCGCTCGTGACCGCGCCAGGCACTGCCCCCAGCGGCCGCCCAATCCGTTTGGCCCACGCTGCCGTATTCGCCGCCCCGGACCGCCGACCTGCCTCCACGACGACCACCGCCGACGACAATGCTGCCACCAACCGATTCCTCGTGAGGAAGCGATGCTTGGCGGCCGTCGTGCCTGGCGGATACTCGGTCACGACCAGCCCGCGTTGAGCGATCTCACGCAGCAACTGCGCATGCCCAGACGGATAGTCGCGGTCGATTCCGCACGCGAGCACAGCGGCGGTCGTGCCGGAGGCAGCCAGTGCGCTGCGGTGCGCCGATCCGTCGATGCCGTACGCCCCACCAGAGACGACGGCCCACCCGCTGGCGCACAGATCCGCCGCCAGCAGTCCGGCCACGTAGTCGCCGTACGACGACGCCGCCCGCGATCCCACCAAGGCCACCGATCGTTCCGAAATGTCCGCGAACGACTCCGGTCCACGCACCCACAGCGCTAACGGGGCTCCCCCGCGCGCGGCAGTGTCTGCTTGGTCGAGGCCTAAGACCTGCCAGGCTGGCCAGTCAGCGTCGTCGCGGGTCAGCAGCCGGGCACCGAGTCGATCGCATGTTTCTAAATCACGTGCAGCGGTGTCAACGGCCGCGCGTGCTTCAGTGGCCACCAACACCGATTGATAGTGCGGCGGCACAGTTCGGGTCCGCACCGCCTTGGCCGCCTCGACCGACCCGACTTCCTCGACCAACGCGACCAGCGGCGCACATGGCGGTTCAGCTACTGCCGCGAGATAGGCCCACGCTCGACGCTCCCGATCCGTCATACCTGTCCCCGTCGTTGTCACAGTTGTCCTCCCCGATCTCGGTACATCAGGGCCGACACCACGTCGTCGGCCTCTGGTTGGTCGGCCCCGCGCAAGTCGGCGATGGTCCACGCCACCCGCAGGGCCCGATCGGCACCGCGCGCAGTGATGCGTCCGTGGCGCAATGCTTGCTCGACCGGAGCGAGCGCGGCTAGCGGCGGCCGATAGCGTTGTCGCAGAGCACTTCCCGGCACTTCGGCGTTGGTGAGCCACTGGTCGGAAGACCATCGCTCACGCGCTGCCGACCGAGCCTGCGCGACGCGGGCGGCCATCACCGCACTCGACTCGCCCGCCTCGGTCATCAGGGCGCTGTTGGCTGGCGGTTCCATCCGGACTCGCAAATCGATGCGGTCCATCAACGGTCCCGATAATCGCCCCAGGTAGCGGCGGCGTTGCACCGAGGTGCACACGCAGTCGACGTCGTGGGCGGGGGCGCACGGGCACGGGTTCGCCGCCAGAATTAGTTGGAACCGAGCCGGGTAAACGGCGGTTCCGTCCCTCCGCGAGATCCGCACGAGACCTTCTTCCAGCGGCTGTCGTAGGGAGTCCAAAACTTTCGGTCCCATTTCCGCGCACTCGTCGAGGAAAAGGACGCCTCGGTGCGCACGCGATACCGACCCCGGTCGTGCCATTCCGGTGCCGCCACCGAGAAGTGCAGTCATACCAGCGCTGTGGTGTGGTGCGACGAACGGCGGCGCGGTGATCAGCGGGTGATGTTCGGGCAGGGTGCCTGCGATGGAATGGATTGCGGTGACCTCGAGCGACTCCTCTTGGCCGAGCGGCGGCAGGATTCCGGGTAGTCGACTGGCGAGCATGGTCTTCCCGATCCCTGGAGGACCGGTCATTAGCAAGTGGTGCGCCCCGGCCGCCGCGATTTCGAGGGCCTGTCGCGCCGCGGCCTGGCCGGCGACGTCGGCCATGTCCGGGACCACGGCCGCTGGCGGTGCTACCGGTTCACCGTCGACAGTATCGAGTACAACGTCGCCGGACATCCACCGCACGACATCGGAAAGCGTTTGCGCACCACCGACATCGAGCCCAGAAACCAGCGTCGCTTCGGCAACATTGGCAAGCGGCACGACCGCCCGCTCAAAACCGGCGTCACGGGCAGCAAGCAAGAGTGGGAGCACCCCGCGCACCGGTCGCAGCCGACCGTCGAGGGCGAGTTCTCCGAGCATGACGGTGCCATCGAGCCGGGACGTCGAGGCTTGTTTCGCGGCGATCAGAACGGCCACGGCGAGGGGCAGGTCGAATCCCGGCCCCTGCTTTGGCAGGCTGGCGGGCGCGAGTGCAATCGTCACCTTGGTTTCGGGGAATTTCAGTTCACTGTTGGTGATGGCGGCACGCACCCGGTCTTTGCCTTCGCGGAGGGCGCCGTCGACACTTCCGGTGATCGTGACGCCCGGAAGTCCCGAGCTGATGTTCGCCTGGATTTCGATGATGTCGGCGGCAAAGGCATTGAGCCCCACTGAATGCACCCTCCCGAGCCCGGTCACGGCGCTACTCGGTGATGCCGACGTGATGCCACCACGTCGCCTGCTCGAGGTCTTCGGGATCTTGAATGTCGAGCAGGATAGAGATGACGTCGAACCTCACGACCTCCCAGAACCGGTCTTGCTGCGCGAGCCATTGCCGGGCCAGCAACCGCATTCGACGCAACTTTTGTGGAGTCACCGCGGCGAGCGGATCGGTGTAGGTACGACTCGCTCTCGTCTTCACTTCGACGATTACCAGGGTGTCGCCGTCGGCGGCGATTAGGTCAAGTTCACCGTTCCGCGTGCGCCAGTTGCGTTCCAGAATCTGCCAGCCGAGCTTCTCGACGTAGTTGGCGGCGAGGTCTTCCCCGACTTGACCGATGAGCCGTCGACGATCAGTGCGCTGGCGTGCATTTTCTTCCCCCATGCACGCAAGCATGCGCAGGCGTTCCGACAGAAACTATCGCGACCGCCGCAGTCACCGGCGATTGGGTACAACGAGAAAATCATCAACAGATTTACCTGGGAGGACGGCGATGACGACGCTTCACTACCGCCAATCGACACCGGATGCCACGCCGCCGCGTCGCAGGTCCGAATGGGACAGTGTCGACAACGGGCGGCGCTTGAAATCATCAAGATGAGCAATGGGGCCACCGTAGTGACCCTGGTTCGCTCGAATTACCGAATTTCCGGTCACGGTTCGTCGGGTAGACGGAGCTCGGAGCGCTCCAATTCCTCGATGTTGACGTCCTTGAACGTCACGACGCGCACCTGCTTCACGAAGCGGGCAGGCCGATACATGTCCCACACCCAGGCGTCGGTCATGTGGATTTCAAAGTACACTTCGCCGTCCGAATTGCGCGGAACCAGGTTGACGCCGTTGGCGAGATAGAAGCGTCGCTCGGTCTCCACCACATAGGTGAATTGTCCGACGATGTCCTTGTACTCGCGGTACAGAGACAGCTCCATCTCGGCTTCGTACTTTTCGAGATCTTCAGCGCTCATCAGGCCAGCCTATCGCGGACGTTCCGGTACGAGCGACGGTGCTCCGGCGACGGACCGTGCTCGTCGAGTCGGGACATGTGAAGCGCGGTGCTGTACCCCTTGTGAACTGCAAAATCGTAGCCGGGCAGGGTCTCATCGAGGGCCACCATCATGCGGTCGCGGGTTACCTTCGCCAGGATCGACGCGGCAGCGATGCAGGCGGCGTTGGCATCACCCCCGATTACCGGCAACGACGGCGCAGGGATGCCCGGCACATGGAAGCCGTCCGACAACACGTATCCGGGCCGCACCGACAGCCCAGCGACAGCGCGTCGCATACCTTCGATGTTGGCCACGTGCACGCCAATGCGGTCGACTTCAGCGGCGGGAATCGCGACCACGTGCCAGCTCACCGCATGTTTGACGACGGCGTCGTACAACTTGTCGCGGGTCGCGTGACTGAGCTTCTTTGAATCGTTGAGTTCGGCGAGCGATTTCAACTGTGAATTCGACAGCACGCACGCGGCGACCACGAGCGGGCCCGCGCAAGCACCACGTCCGGCTTCGTCGACGCCAGCGACCGGGCCGAGACCCTGCCGGGCGAGCGTGAACTCCAGGGTTCGCAGTCCGGCCGCTTTACGGACCGGGGATCGCGGCGGCCAGCGTGAGGCACCACTTGTCGACGGGGAAACACTCATCGGTCAGCCCTGCGGGTTAACCGAGCCCACGCCCCCGATCCGGGAGAACGGGTAAATGATAGTCCGAACCTTGCCACGAATGTCGGAGACCGGGACGGTGCCCTGGTATTCGTCCTCCATGTGGGCACGGGAGTCAGCCGAATTACTGCGGTTGTCGCCCATCACCCAAACGTTGCCCTGCGGCACGGTGATCGGACCGAAATCAGCGCCGTAGCACGTGCCCTTCCCAAGAACGCCGTCCGAGGACTGATAGGTCTCCGCCTGCAACTGTTTGTCGATGTAGGGCTCATTCAGCGACTTACCGTTCACCGTGACGCCCTTGCCATTGGCTTCCTTGCACTCAACGGTTTGCCCGCCGGTCGCAATCACACGCTTGACGAGGTTGTTCTCGTTCGGCGGCGCCAACGCGAAAACCGAGAGGACGTCCTGCACCTTGTGCATCACGGGGTTCGACGATCGCGGCGAGCTCCAACCTTCGTCCCACGACGAGGTCGGGGCCTTAAATACGACGACATCGCCGGGCTTCGGGTCACCGAACCGGTAAACCATCTTGTCGATGACGATGCGGTCGTTGGTGCAGCCAACGCATCCGTGCAATGTCGGTTCCATCGATTCCGACGGCACGACGTACTGGCGGAAGAAGAATTGGGTGAAGATGAACATCAGGGCCAGGACGATGGCGACGATGATCGCGATCTCGCGCCCCCAGTGGCTTTTGCCCTCGCCGTCGTCCGTATCGCTGTCAGCATCCCTGATGCTGAACGAGGGGGTGTCGTCGTCCGGTTCACCGCTTGAGTGCGATTGGTAGTCCCCGCTAGTGTCATCCACGTTGAATAGCCTAGCGATCGCCACCCGCGTCTGGTTATCGCACCCGCTGAGTTTGTGTGCACATGGCAAAAGCCCCGCACCTCGACCGAAGTCGGGATGCGGGGCTTTCGGAAAAGTACGGCGCCTAAGCGATCAGCGCTTTTCCTTGATCTTGGCAGCCTTGCCACGCAGGTCGCGCAGGTAGTACAGCTTGGCGCGACGGACGTCACCGCGGGTCAGGACGTCGATCTTCGCGATGTTGGGGCTGTGAACCGGGAAGGTACGCTCCACGCCAACGCCGAACGACACCTTGCGGACGGTGAAGGTCTCGCCGATGCCGCCGCCCTGACGACGGATCACGACGCCCTTGAAGACCTGCACGCGCTCCTTCGAGCCCTCAATGACCTTGACGTGCACGTCGAGCGTGTCGCCGGGGCCGAACTCAGGAATGTCGTCGCGCAGGGACGCCTTGTCGAGGAAGTCCAGGGTATTCATAATTCTCGTCCAATCTAGGGCGGGGACAGAGGAACCTGGCGGCCTCCCGCAAGCGGTAAGGTTCGACCGGTTCGTGCCCGTTGCATAGGTCTGTGCGCTGCACTCTCCAGACACAAGTATCCGGGCCGTTATTTCACGGGGCAGGCAACCTGAAACATTCTGCCACCTCTACAGGGTCAGGTCCAATTCCTGATCATCGTCGTCATCATCACGGTCGGCGTCGAGATCGTCGAAGTTGTCGTGATCGGCCCCATCGTCATCCCGAATGTCAGCTTCGCGAACACCGATCGCACTAATAACCGGTGGTCCGACAAACGGCTGTGGCCCTAGGACCAATATCCCCTCGGTGGTCGATCGCAGGTAGTCGGCCGGTCGATGAACACGTTGATCATCGCTGCGGCGCGAGGTCGGACCGTACGGTCCGCTCGAGGCGCGACTCCCGGCCTGATTGGCCCCGGCCCCTGCCGTCGCATTGGCCGGGTTGGCGGCCGAAGGCACTCCACCGGCCCCCGTCGACGTCGACCCGGTCCTCACTTCTGCCACCGGTGCCACCGGCCGTCCGAGCAACGACGACGCAGGCACCGGCGTTGGTCTGTTTACCGCCAGAGCACCGGGCATACGCGGGTTGACCACGGGCGCGATAGCAGTCGGAGACGACGTCGCTGGTGGTCCGGTTGGTCCACCGGGTCCCGCCGGCCCGGGATTGCTGGGACCGCCCGGACCAAGATTCGGCGTTGGCCCCGCGCTTGGCGATTCGGCCTGACTCCCGTTTCCGGGGCCGGATGGCCCGCCCGCGGGTCCAGACAATCCGTGGTCGGCGTTCCCCAACCCAGCCGGACCGGCAGCGCCATCACCGGATCCCAGTCCGTCCGTCGGCATCTCCGCAACGGGCCCGGCGGGACCCCCGCTGTTGGGCACGGCACCCGTGGCATCTGCACCGACCCCCGATAAGCCGCCACCAAAGGTTTGCGGCCCGGCACCCGACGTCATCAAGGTATTCGCGGTCGACGACATAGGCGGGTTGTAGACCTTCTCTAGTTCAAGGCCAACACCCATCCCCACCCCCTGCCGTATCCCTTCCGACGACGGAGCCAGAAGTTGCAGCGCCATCAGCCGCGGCATGTACGCGACGGCCGCGGTCAGTACGCCGGAGGCGGTCGTCAATGATTGGTGCCCCGTCCGCAACCGGTCTGCCACCGACCCAACCTGTGCGGCCAAGGCATGCGCCGATTCTCGACTGGCGTCGGCCGCAACACCGGTCACGTCGCCCGCCCCAACCCATGCACCGTCGGCGAATGCGGCCTTCAGTTTGTCGCCGATGGCAGTGGCTTCGTCGACGATGCGGGAAATTTCCGCTGCATCGGCGGCCGCTGCGCCCGGTTCCATCGAATTGAGGCGAGCCATGAGCTCACCGATTCCCACGATCCACGAGGTCCCCATGGTGGTTAGACGCACGCAATCGGCGTTCGGTTCCACGACACGCCGAGGAACCTGGTCGCCGACTATTCCGGAAGGAGGTCTGGCCGGCGTTCCCGGGTGCGTTCCATCCCTTGCTCGCGACGCCAGGCGGCTATCTTCGCGTGATCCCCCGATAACAAAATTGGCGGCACTTCCAGATCGCGCCACAGCTTTGGTCGCGTGTAACTCGGACCTTCCAGAATGCCGTCGGAGAACGAATCTTCTTGGTGCGACTGAGGATTACCCAGCACACCGGGCATAAGCCGAGTGGTGGCCTCGACCATCGCGAGCACCGCCACCTCCCCGCCGATGAGCACGAAGTCGCCGAGTGAAACTTCCTCCACCCGCACGCGGCGCGCGGCGTCGTCGAAGACTCGCTGATCAATACCTTCGTAACGTCCGCAGGCGAACACCAGGTGCTTTTCCGAACTCCACCGCTGGGCGGTTGCCTGTGTGAACGGCACGCCGGCCGGGGTCGGGACCACCAGCAACGCATCGTCGGGGCAAACCTCGTCGAGCGCCTCGCCCCACACTTGCGGTTTCATGACCATTCCGGGTCCGCCGCCGTACGGCGTGTCGTCAACGCTGCGGTGCACGTCGTGGGCCCAATTGCGGAGGTCGTGGACACCCACCTCAACGAGACCGGCGTCAATTGCTTTACCCAGCAACGCCTCGCGCATCGGTGCCAGGTACTCGGGGAAAATCGTGACGACGTCGACCCGCACGTCAGTCCTCGATCGGATCGATCAGGCCTTCCGGCGGATCAATCTCGATTCCCTCGCGGGTCACCGTCGGCACAATCTCGCGCACAAACGGAATCAACACGTCACGGCCGTCGGGCGTCTTCACCGACAGCAATTCCCCTCCGGGAAGGTGCAGTACTTCCTTCACCGTGCCAACCGCTTCACCGTCGACGGTGCTGACGGGCAGGCCTTCGAGTTCATGGTCGTAGAACTCGTCCGGGTCATCACCGGAATCGACGTCGGCTGCGTCGATGAGGAACAGGGTTCCGCGGAGCTGGTCAGCTTGATCGCGGCCCTGGATATCTTTGAGCGACAGCAACAGCCGCCCGGCATGCATCCGGGCGGCTGCTACTACGTATTGCTTTTCCCCGCCGCCCGCGTTGCGCGGGGCACGACCACGGAGGGTCGTGCCGACCGCGAAACGGGTTGCGGGGTCGTCCGTGCGGACGTCGACGACGAGTTCACCGCGGACACCGTGCGTCTTGGCCACACGACCGATCACCAGATCCATCAGTTATGAATTCCTGGCTTCAATCAGCGATCGGTGTCGACAATGTCGACGCGCATGCCGCGGCCACCGATACCGGCGACCAGGGTGCGCAGCGCGGTGGCGGTACGACCATTACGGCCGATCACCTTGCCGAGATCGTCAGGATTGACGTGAACCTCGACCATCCGACCGCGACGGCCGGTGATCAGGTCGACGCGAACGTCGTCTGGGTTGGAGACGATTCCGCGAACGAGATGTTCGACGGCGTCAGCGACGATTGCGCTCACGCGTCGGCCTTGGCGTCACCGGCTTCTTCGGCTGCAGCCTCGGTGGCCTCAGCTTCAGCGGCCTTTTCTTCCTTCTTGGCAGCCTTCTTCTTCGCGGTGGTTGCGGCAACCGAGGGCTCGTTCTCGGCGGCGGCGAGCGCAGCGTTGAACAGGTCCTGCTTGGAGGTCTTGGGCTCTGCGACGCGCAGGGTGCCTTCGGCGCCCGGCAGGCCCTTGAACTTCTGCCAGTCACCGGTGATCTTGAGGATGGCGGCGACGGGCTCGGTCGGCTGCGCGCCGACGCTGAGCCAGTACTGTGCGCGCTCGGAATCGATCTCGATGAGCGACGGCTCTTCCTTCGGCTGGTACTTGCCGATGGTTTCGATGACGCGGCCGTTGCGGCGGGTGCGGGCGTCGGCAACCACAACGCGGTACTGCGGGTTGCGGATCTTGCCGAGGCGGACGAGCTTGATCTTGACAGCCATGCGGGCTCTCCTTGTGTGTCACAGCGCAATTCAGCGACCCGCCGATTGGCGACGAGTCCGGTTTTGCGATCTCTTCAGGGGTGACCGCCGGTCGGCCTTGGCCGGTTCCGGCGAACCAGCGTTTCATTCTGCCAGAGCAGTGGGCCTGCACCCAAACCGCGTGCCGCCCCAGCCACCACCGAATATCGGTCCTGGGCGCTGCACCCGGTAGCGTGTCACCGAGATCGACGCCACGACGAGTTGTCGACCAGACCTCCGGAGACCTGAGAAGCCCATGCTGCATGCCTTGTCGCTCGCCTTCGTCGACTCGGTCAATGTGTTGCTGATCGGGGTGCTGGTGGCCCTCGCCATGATGTCTGCTTCCGGCATGTATCGCCGGATCGCCCCGCTGCTGCTGATCGGCGACTGGCTGGGCGTGTTGGTCCTCGCCTTCATTGTGCTGCTCGTTTTTGACGGCCTGCAGTCACTCGTCGACGCGGTCCTTGCGTCGCCGGTATTTGGCATCCTGCTGATCCTCACCGGTTTGTTGACCGCGTTCTTGACCGTCCAAGGTGGCGATTCGTCGGCGCTGGTCGACAAAATCTTGAGCCCTCTGCGCCGACCGTCGGCCCTCACCGTCCTGGTCGGGTTCGTCCTTGGGTTAATCCAGTCGGCGACGTCTGTGCCGTTCTATGCGGGCCTCGCGATTCTCTCGGCGGCGGACATCCCCGTCACCGAGAGGTACTTGGGCCTCATTCTTTACGCCACCGCAGCCCTGAGTTTGCCGTTTCTGGCTGGCTTAGCCTTGGTGGTGGTTCGCGCCCGCCCGCACTCCTGGATTGGCCGCGTTTTTGCCGCGGGACGTCGCAACCAGGCCGCCGTCGCCCGTGGCGCGGGCTGGCTGGTCACCGCCCTACTCGTTGCGATTGGCGTACTTCAGATCGTGGGCTAGATCCCAACTCAAGCGATCTTGACGCCACCGCAGAACACGTGAATGGGCCGACGCAGGGTCGACAAGTCCTGAGCCGGATCGGCATCGAGGACGAGGAAGTCCGCGCGGGCACCGTGTTCGATGCCCGACTCCCCCAACCATGCTCGCGGCGCGGTCGACGCTGCAGTCAGTGATTCCAACGGCGAGAAACCAATGCCAACCAGCGCTTCCACTTCGTCAACGATGCGGCCGTGGCCAATGAAGCCGCCGGCGTCGGTACCCGCGAAAATCCGGACGCCCGCCTCTCGAGCCTTCGCGAAGACATCTCCGCGACCCGCGTACAGCGCGCGCATATTGGCCTGGTATTTCGGAAAACGATCGGCACCATCGGCGATGTTTGGGAAGTTCTCGAGCTGAATCAGCGTCGGCACCAGCGCAATATCTCGGCGCACCATCTCGTCGATCAAATTCTCGTCGAGTCCGGTGCCGTGCTCGATCGAGTCGAAGCCGGCTCCGACAATATCGGGCAGCGCATCGGCCCCGAAGACGTGCGCGGTGATTCGCGCGCCGTTCTCATGCGCCGCAACAACCGCCGCGTCCAACTGCGCGCGCGTCCACAGCGGCGCGAGGTCGCCGACCTCGCGGTCAATCCAGTCGCCAACCAACTTCACCCAGCCGTCGCCTTCGCGGGCTTGCCGTGCGACTTCCTCGGCCAGGGTGTCTGGGTCTTCGAGTTCAATGCCGTAGTCGCGCAGGTACCGCTTCGGGCGGGCAATGTGCTTTCCGGCGCGGATGAACCGCGGACCTGCCGGATCATCGTCGAGCGGACGTGTGTCGAGTGGTGATCCCACCTCGCGGATCAGCAGTGCTCCGGCACGTGCATCCTCGGTCGCGAAGCCGCGGGCCCGCTCGATGGTGACGCCGAGTCCCGGCGCGATACCGACGTGATTGTGAGCGTCGACCAGTCCCGGAATGATCGCGGCACCCTCGACGCGCTCTGCACCGGCGACGGGCTCGGTGGAGATCACGCCGTCGGCCACCCAGAAATGGAGTCTTTCGCCGGTGAACGGGTCAGTGCCGGTCAATTCCAACGCTGCAGACACAGGTCTCACACCTCTCTAACGACCGCGGCGTCCCCGTGAGGACCCACCGAGGACTATTTGTCCTCGGCTACCTCTCACGGGGACGCCACCGGTTGTACTCGACTACTACTGCTGTACTCGCTACTTTTTGGGGAACTTCAGGTCGTTGAGGTCGATACCTTCGAGGCCCGGCGGAAGTTCGTCCAGCCCCGGCGGCATGTTCGACAAGTCGAAGCCCGGAGGCATGCCCGGCATTCCCATCCCCGGCATGCCGGGGAATCCGCCGCGCATGGCCTTGGGTGGCGTCGGTCCGCGTCCGCTTCCCTTGCCCTTCTTCCCCTTCTTGCCCTTGCGGTTGTTCTTTCGCCCGCCGCCCATGCCCATACCCATGCGGCCGGACATCTGCGACATCATCTTGCGCGCAGCAAAGAAGCGATCAACGAGTTGGTTCACGTCGGTCACCGTGACACCGGAACCCTTGGCGATACGGATGCGGCGCGAGGCGTTGATGATCTTCGGATCGTCACGCTCGGCGGGCGTCATGCCGCGAATAATCGCCTGGATCTTGTCGAGCTGCGAGTCGTCGACCTGCGAGAGGGCTTCCTTCATGTCACCGGCACCCGGCAGCATGCCGAGGATGTTGCCGATCGGGCCCATCTTGCGGATCATCATCATCTGCTGAAGGAAGTCCTCCAGCGTCAGTTCGCCCTGACTGATCTTGGCGGCAGTCTTCTCGGCTTCGGCGGCATCGAAGTGCTGCTCGGCCTGCTCGATAAGCGAGAGGACATCGCCCATGCCGAGAATGCGGCTGGCCATGCGGTCGGGGTGGAAGACATCGAATTCTTCGAGCTTTTCGCCGGTCGACGCGAACATGATGGGTCGACCGGTGATTTCGCGGACCGACAGGGCCGCACCACCGCGGGCGTCACCGTCGAGCTTGGTGAGGACCACACCGGTGAAGTCGACACCGTCGGCGAAGGCCTGGGCGGTGGTGACCGCGTCCTGACCGATCATGGCGTCGAGCACAAACAGGACTTCGTCGGGGCTGGTGGCGTCGCGAATCGCGGTCGCCTGGCTCATCAACTCCTGGTCGATACCGAGACGACCCGCGGTGTCAATGATGACAACGTCGTGCTGCTTGTCGCGCGCTTCCTGGACACCGGCTTCGGCAACCTGGACCGGGCCCTGCGAACCGTCGACGCCGAGTGAGCCTTCGCCACCCACCGAAGTACCGGGGTTGGGAGCGAACACCGGCACGCCAGCCCGCTCACCGACGATTTGCAACTGCTGCACGGCGCCGGGACGCTGCAGGTCACAGGCCACCAACAGCGGCGTATGCCCCTGCGTCACCAGCCATGCCGCCAGCTTTCCGGCAAGCGTCGTCTTACCGGCACCCTGCAGACCAGCCAGCATGATGACCGTCGGCGGGTTCTTCGCGAGATAGAGCCGTCGGGTCTCGCCGCCCAAGATGGCGATGAGTTCCTCGTTGACGACCTTGACGATCTGCTGCGCCGGGTTCAGCGCCCCGGAGACCTCGGCGCCCTTGGCGCGCTCTTTGACGCGTCCAATGAACGAACGCACAACGGGCAACGAAACGTCGGCCTCGAGCAATGCCAGTCGGATTTCCCGTGCGGTGGCATCAATATCGGCGTCAGTAAGCCGCCCCTTGCCGCGCAGGTCCTTCAGAGCACCGGTCAACCGGTCAGAGAGGGATTCGAACATTCCCCCATCTTTCCACGTCGACGCAACCGGCGGGCCCGCGGGAGGCGTACACCGTCACCGCGCGGGCGCGCAGACCGCGAGCACCGCGGCCGTCAACGCTTCCCTGGCCGCGACACTCTCGTCCGGCAAAGTGACGCTGAACGTGTCGACGGCGGTGGCACCCAGCGTCGAGACCGTCGCCCAATCGACGTTGACCCCGCCCGCTTCCAATTCTGCGGCGACCTTCGCGAGGAGCCCCTCATCGTCGGCGGCCCGCAGTTCAAGGAGCCAATGCCCCGCGCCCCCGGTTAACCAACGGGCTCGCGGAGGTGCGACGACCCGCGTGACCGGAACCGCCGTTTGCGCGGAAGTTCCGGCCTCGGGTAGTCGTGCCGCGGTGCGCGCGGCCAGTTCGACGATCGGGTGGTAATCACCGGCCAACGACGCATTGAGTCGCTGCCGCAGCAACTGGGCGTTGGGTGGCCCACCGAAGGTCGGCATCACAACAAACGTGTCGACGGCGTGGCCCGCATGCGAGGCGAGCGTCGCCGAGTGTGCTTGCAGCCCCGCCACCGCCAACACGCCCGCCATCGTCGACAGCAACCCTCGACGGTCCGGCGCAATCATCGTCACGATCGACATGTTGGGGCCATCGCCCCGTTCCACCAGCACGTGCAGGCCACCTCGCTCGGCAAGGTCGCGCAATTCCGGTGATACAGGTTCCGGCACGGAGATCGGAGACCCGCCGATATGCGCGACGACGCGATCGACCAACCCCGAAATCAGCGACGACTTCCACTCACCCCACACCCCTGGCCCCGTAGCGCGTGAGTCGGCTTCACTGAGGGCACCGAGGACTTCCACGACCACCGCGTTGTTCCCCAGTTTCTCGGCTACTTCAGCAACGACCGCCGGATCGGTCGAATCCCGACGCGTCACCACTTGATGCAGCAGCAGGTGGTGCCGAACCACCTGGTTGACGACTTCACGGTCCGGTGCCCACAGCCCCAATCGCCGTCCGACGGTGTCGGCGAGTTCGGCACCGACCTCGCAGTGGTCTGGCCCGCCCGGGCCATCTTTTCCAGCGGAACTCTTCCCGATGTCGTGCAGGAGCGCACTCAGAAGCAGGAGGTCGGGCCGCGACAGGCTGGTTGTCAGTTCCGCGGAGAACGCGACCGTCTCGATGAGGTGCCGATCGACGGTCCACGTGTGGATGCCGTCACGTGGCGGCACGTCACGGACGCGATCCCATTCGGGAAACAATCGACCCCAAAGACCTGCACGGTCGAGCATTTCGACGGGACCGGCCATATCGTGCCCCGATGCCAGCAGAACCAGCAGATCCGAGAGCACCTCAATTGACCAGGGCTCCGGCATCGGCGCGCCGTACTTGGCCAGCCGTTCCAGGGTGGGCCCGTTGATCGGGAGTCGGTTGCGCGCCGCGGCGGCGGCCACGCGGATAACCAAACCCGGATCGCTGCTCGGGATGGCCGATCGCGCCAACACCACTTCGCCGTTGTGTTCCACCACCCCTTCGTCGAGTGGGCGACGCAGCGGCGACCGCCGTAGGCGGGAAAAACCGCGACGACTAACCGCATTCTGTGCGGTCCGCAGGCCGGCGTCGACGGCATACGACGCGGTGCGCCCGGCATCGCTGATTCGGCGTGATAGTTCGAAGCGGTCACCCACCCCCAACGCCTCTGCGATCTCGTCCGCGTCCTGCGCGCGAACCTGATCACGGGAACGGCCAGCAATCCGGTGGGCTTCGTCGCGGACGCCGAGCAGAAAGTCGTATGCCTGCGCCAACGGTGACCCTTCGGTGCCGGGGTCCAACCGATCCAGACCGTCCGTCAATTGAGCGAGGGCCAAAGCATTGAGCAATTGGATGTCGCGGAGGCCACCGCGGCCATTCTTCAAATCCGGTTCCGCGCGGTGCGCGATATCGCCGGACCGCCGCCACCGATCCTGGGTTGCCTCAAGCACCTGCGGCAGTCGCAGTCGTGCCTCAGAGCGCCACAAGTTGCGGACCGAGGTGGTCATCAGCCCGGCAAGATCCGCGTCACCGGCGATGAAGCGGGAGTCAAGTAGTCCCAGTGCCGCGGTGGCGTCTTCCCGGGTGACCCGCAGGGCGTCCGGGACCGAACGC
The DNA here is from genome assembly GCF_056682775.1 of Gordonia sp. 34D. Lineage (NCBI taxonomy): Bacteria > Bacillati > Actinomycetota > Actinomycetes > Mycobacteriales > Gordoniaceae > Gordonia > Gordonia sp. 34D. The sequence continues at coordinate 1,429,877 of NZ_CM155293.1, forward strand.
ACACTGTGATCAAGCTTGATCCCTGCGTCCCAGAGCGGATACCACAGTCCGTCTGCCACCTGCGACAGTCGTTCCGGGTAGCGGTCGTCGTGCACCAGGATCAGGTCCAGATCGGAGTATCCGACCATCTCGTTGCGGCCCAGACTGCCGACCGCCACGACGGCGAATCCGCTCTGATCGACGATGCCGAGAGCTTTGGCGCGCTCGCTGATCCAGTCTTCGAATACCGCGCCGATCGCTGCCCGACGCCTTGCCCCGGTCAGTGATTCATCTTGCAGGACAACTGTTCTGACGGCAGCCAGGGTGGCCCCGGACGTTGGGTCCGGGGCCGCGCGGCCATCAGATGGCTTCGGGTCCGCGTTCACCGGTTCGCACCCGAATGATCGACTCCACCGGCATCACCCAAACTTTGCCGTCACCAATCTTTCCGGTGCGGGCGGCTTCGACGATGACGTCGGTGACCTGGTCGACGGCTTCGTCATCGACGACTACCTCGACGCGCACCTTCGGGACGAAGTCGACGGCGTACTCGGCACCGCGATACACCTCGGTGTGCCCCTTCTGGCGGCCGTAGCCTTGTACTTCACTGACGGTCATCCCGACGATCCCGATTTGCTCAAGCCCCGCCTTCACATCTTCGAGGGTGAACGGCTTGACGATTGCGGTGATCAGCTTCATGGATTACCCCTTCTCTCACAAACGAGACTAGTTGCTAGAAGAACTCATGCCGGCTCATACGCGCTCTCGGCGTGCTGCGCGCCGTCGATCCCGCCGAGTTCGGCCTCGCGGTCGACCCTCCAGCCCAAGGGCTTGAGGACGAGTGCGATCAGGTAGGTCAAGATTCCGGTAAAGGCGAGGGCACTGAACGCGATGACGGTCTGGACGGCAAGCTGCTTCAGGTCGTGGCCGTAGAAGAGTCCCGTTTCCTTCGCGAGGAGGCCGATGGCGATAGTTCCCCACAGACCGGACACCAGGTGGACGCCGACGACGTCGAGCGAATCGTCGAAACCGAACCGGTACTTCAGGCTGATCGCCAATGCCGAGAGGATGCCAGCAACAACACCGAGCAGTAGCGCGCCAACCGGTGTGATGGATCCGCACGCCGGAGTCACCGCGACGAGACCGGCGACGATGCCGGAAGCGGCGCCGACGCTGGTGGGGTGACGGTCGCGGATCCATTCAACGATGAGCCAACCGACCATGGCGGCGGCGGTAGCGGCCGCGGTGTTGACCCAAGCGAGGCCAGCAATGCCGTCTGCGGCGAGCGCGGAGCCCGCGTTAAAGCCGAACCAGCCGAACCACAGGAGTGCGGCACCGAGCATGACGAAGGGAATGTTGTGCGGGCGGTAGGCCGTGTTGCCGAATCCGCGACGCTTACCGACGACCAGGGCCAGAACCAAGCCCGCGATACCGGCATTGATGTGTACGACGGTGCCACCGGCAAAGTCGATGGGTGCCACTTTGGCCACGCCGTCGGCCACGCCAAACATCCACGACGCGATCGAGTCTTTGGCGTTGGAGAGCAGTCCCCCACCCCACACCATGTGGGCGAGCGGGAAGTAGACGATGGTGGTGAACAGCACAGTGAAGGCAACCCACGTAGCGAACTTCACGCGTTCGGCGAGGGCACCGCTGATGAGGGCCACGGTAATCACGGCGAAGGTCAACTGGAACGCCAAGAACACGATCGCGGGGATGTGGGTACTGCCCCACACGACGACCTCGGTGGTCCCGTTGACGTCTCGTGTCTGCGTCAGCTGATCAGATCCGAAGAGCGACAGCGGGTTGGAGAAAACGCCGCCGATGTCACCGTCGCCGGTGAGGCTGTTTCCGAAGGACATTGAGAAGCCCCACAGGATGTAGATGACGGTCACTGTTCCGAGTGCCGCGAACGACATCATCATCATGTTGAGTACTGATTTGCCACGGGAAAGTCCGCCGTAGAAGAACGCCAGGGCCGGCGTCATCAGCAACACGAGCGCGGCGCTCATGAGGACCCACGCGGTATTGCCCGCGTCAATTGTTCCGAACACGTCGTCCGGCAAGGCAATCTGCACGGTTGCACCTCCTCGAAGGAACGTCGCCCATCGACGTCCCACGAGAAGAATGCAAGCGAAGTGTTGCGTGCCGTTACGCCCCGATGTTTCGACTTCGTCAAGGATTCCCGCTTGTGTTTCGGCTGTGTAACTCGCCGCCCGCCCAACTTTCGCGCTCGGGCCACCCCTTCCCCGCCCGCCCCTTTTCTGTCACAAAACGACCAGACCGTCACCGATCGCACTGATCGGTGACGGTCTGGTCGGATGTCGACGACGCTTTGTGACAGAAAAGGGACGAATTCGACGGTGGGCCGACGTCCTACAGCGATTCGCGGAGGACGTGTTTGACGATCTTGCCGCTCGGATTGCGCGGAAGAGCATCAACGACGACCACTTCTCGGGGCAGCTTGTAGCGCGCGAGCTTGTCGGCGAGAAATTCACGCACCTCTTCGACGGTGATATCGGCACCGTCGTTCGTGACACACACCGCGACCACCGTCTCACCCCATTCTGGGTGCGGCCGACCAATAATCGCGACGTCGGCCAGGCGCGGGTGACCGCGCAGCACCTCTTCGACCTCCTGCGAATGGACGTTCTCACCTCCGACGATGATCACATCCTTCAGGCGGTCGACGATGTAGAGGTAGCCGTCGTCGTCCATGCGCGCGACGTCGCCGGTACGGAACCAGTCACCGTCGAACGAGTCTGCGGTCGCGGCGTCGTTCTCGAAATAGCCGATCATCCGGCTGTCGCCGCGGAGCCAAATCTCGCCCGTGCCTCCGGGGCCAACGTCGACGCCGTTCGCGTCGACCAAACGTAAGTCGATGGCAACCATGCCACCCCGCCCGATGGATCCAGCTTTGGTTACTTGTTCGTGCGGATAGAGCGCGGTGCCCGCGGGTCCCATCTCGCTCATTCCGTACACCTGGAAGAACCTGTCACTGCGGTAGGTATCGACCAGCCGACGAGCGGTGTGCTCCCCCAGCGATGCCCCGCCGTACAGCCACTTCGACACCGTCGACAGGTCGTAGTCGGCAAAGTTGATCTTCCCGGCGTCGGCCATCTGAACGGGCAACAGGTACGCGATCGGCGAACCAAAGAACGCGGTAATCCGGTGCTTATCGACAGTTGGGAGGAACGCGGTCGGGTCAAATTCGCGCATCAGCACCGTTGTGGCACCGAGAGAAATCATCGTCAGGAGCCAGTCGTTCAGCGGTGCCGCATGCCAGATGGGCATCGCCAGCAGGAACCGCTCTTCGGAAGTGAAGCCGAGAGTCGCGGACAGCGCCGGACCCAGTCCCGAGAGGGTGCGATGCGTATGCAGGCACCCCTTGGGTGAACTTGTGGTCCCGGACGTATAGAGGATCTGTGCCACATCGTCGAGGTTGCCGCTGACCGGACCCACGATGGGTGCGGCCCCCGCCACTAGCGCATCGAAATCCGACAGCCCCTCGTGGCCGGATTCGGTTGTCAGCCAAGAGGTTTCCGAACCGGCGCTCACAGCGGTGGCCGCCAGCGAGCCCGACACCACGCCGATCGACGCACCACTGTGCCCGACCGCGTAGGCCACCTCCGGTGCAGCGAACTTGTGATTGACCGGGACCAGCACAGCTCCGGCAAACCACGCGCCGAACGCCGCGACGACAAAGCCCGGCGTGTTGTAAGTCATTACCGCGACGCGGTCGCCCGGCTTGACGCCAGCCTCAACGAAGACCGATCCCGCACGGCGGCACTTGTCGAGCAGGTCGTAGTAGGTGATCGTTTCCGCCCCAAACTCCAGGGCGGGTTTCGTTGGGAATTGGCGCGCACTGCGCTCAAGGGTGGCAGTCAGATGCATCAAATGGGTCTTTCGATGGGGAGGATTGGTGAACTAGCAGGTCACGCCCGTGCGGCAATGCCAGCAAGGTCGAGCGAGGAGTCGAGGACGCCATACATGTGGCCGGGGTCAGCGATACGGCCAGCCATGAAGGCGTCGGTCACCGACTCCGGTGCCTGGCGGATGAGAATGGCACCCTGCAGCGCGATCGCCATGGACTCGGTGAGTCGACGTGCGAGCGCGGGAGCGGCGGTCGGATCGGCTGCTGCTTGCGCGATCAACTTGCGGGTCTTCTCGACGTGCAGGTCGTAGTCGCGATACACGCCGAGCGACCGCTCAAATTCGTTATCGACGGCCTCCACCGACAGCGGATCACGCATCATCGCGCGGAGGACGTCGAGGGCAATCACATTGCCCGAGCCTTCCCAGACGGCCATAACTGGCTGCTCACGGTAGCGGCGCGAGAGCGGGAACCCGTTCTCGCAGTAGCCATTGCCGCCCAGGCATTCCAGTGCCTCGTAGGCGTGGTTGGGTCCACGCTTGCAGACCCAATACTTGCCGACGGCCGTCGCCAGGCGACGGAAGGCGGCCGATTCTTCAGCCTCGTCGTCGTACGCGGCCGCCAAACGCATGCCAGTCCAGATTGCGGCTTCGGCCTCAAGCTGAAGGTCGGCGACGACGGCGGTCATGGCCGGCTGGTCGATCAGCGTGGCACCAAAGGCCGAACGATTGCGAACATGCCAGGCTGCCTCCGCGACCGACTGGCGCATGCCTGCAGCGCTGCCGAGGATGCAGTCGAGGCGGGTCTGGTTGACCATCTCGATGATGGTCCGGACGCCCGCCCCCTCATCGCCGAGACGCCAGCCCACGGTGCCGTCGAATTCAATTTCGCTCGAGGCATTCGACTTGTTGCCGAGCTTGTCTTTCAGCCGCTGGATGTTGAAAACGTTGCGCGTGCCGTTGGGCAGGACGCGCGGAACGACGAAACAGGTGACGCTCGATGCCCCTGGTTGATCCGTTTTCGATTCGGTCTTCGCGAGCACCAGGAACGCGTCCGACTGCGGTGCCGAGCAGAACCACTTGTGGCCGGTGATCAGGTAGGTGCCGTCGGACTGAGCTACCGCGCGGGTGGTGTTGGCGCGAACGTCGGAGCCGCCCTGCTTCTCGGTCATGGCCATGCCGAAGATTGCCGAGGACTTGTCGCCAGCTCCGAGGTCGTGCTGGTAGTCGGTGGAGAACACTTTCGGCAGCCACAGGTCGGCGAGTTTCTCGTCGACACGCAGCGACGGCACCACTGCGTGGGTCATGCTGACCGGGCACGCATGACCGGGTTCAATCTGGCCGAATTGCATGAACATCGCCGCTCGGGCCACGTGTGCGCCGTCGCGCGGATCGGACCAGCAGCTGGTGTGCGCGCCGTGGGCGATGGCGTCGCCGATGATGCGGTGATACGCCGGGTGGAACTCCACATCGTCGATGCGGTTACCCCAGCGGTCGTGCGTCTGCAGCTTGGGGGTGATGGTGTTGGCGAGTTCGGCGTCCCGCTGAAAGTCGGCCTGACCAACAAGGGCACCGGCCGCGGTGAGCGATTCCGTTGCCCAGCCGCCCCCGTAGACGTTTACGGCCTCAACCAGTGCGGTGTGGCTGGTGTATTCATTGATGCCCGAGCGCGGCGGCGCTTGATTGAACACTTCGTGCGTGGTTGCCATGTTGACTCCTCAGTCTTTTCGGGCGAGTGATTGTGGTGGACGCGTCAGGCGGGGCTGGTGGCACCGAGCGCGAGGAAGCAGAAACGTCTGATGGTGGCGACGAGTTCGGTGGGGTCCGCGTGCGGGAGGAGGGTTGTCCCGGGGTCGAGCGCACCGACGAGGGCCTCGGAGATCGCCCCCATCAGCGCCGAGGCGACGACCGGCGCGTCCTGATCGACGAACGCCCCTTGAGCCACGCCGCGGGCGATGATCTGCTCCCCCAGGTCCCGATACGACTGCCGCAAGGTGAGTCGTTCGGCTTCGACTGCCGGGATCAGAGGTTCAAACAGCAACGACCACGCGAGGCGGCGGCCACGGAGGGCTCGATCGGCGAAGACGTCGATGAGGGTGCCCAATTGTTTGCCGGGATCGTCGCCCACCTGGTCGACGGCGCGTCTCACCTGGTTGAACTCGTATTGCGCGGCTTCGCGGAAGACTTCAGCGAGCAACGTCTCCCGGTTGTCGAAGTACGAGTAGACGGATCCGACGCTGACGCCACTACCTTCGGCGATCGCGGCGACCGTCGCACCAGAGAAGCCGGAGTCAGCGATGATCCCGCGTGCAGCGGAAAAGATCGCTTCCCGCTTCGCTTCGGCACTGCGACGGGTGGCCTCGGTCGGTCGGTAAGCCATGTCGCCTCCATTCGGCACGTCCAAATACCTCAAGGACTGAATCCATGTTCAACCCTTGAAAGAATTGAATCATCATTCAATCAATGGCACAAGGGACCGCCTCATTTCTGTCACGAAACGGGTCCGCAAAACGACTAGACCGTCACCGATCGCGTTGATCGGTGACGGTCTGGTCGAATCGTGACAGAAATGCGGAACTGGAGCGAAGCGAAAAGTCCGGGAATAAGAACCGGGGCTAGAGCAGGGCGTCGACGAAGGCTTCGGGGACGAAGGGGGCGAGGTCGTCGGCGCCTTCGCCGAGACCCACCAATTTCACCGGCACCCCGAGCTCTTCCTGGATGCGGAACACAATGCCGCCCTTGGCGGTGCCGTCGAGCTTCGTGAGTACCACACCCGTCAGGTCGACGACCTCGGCGAACACCTTGGCCTGCATCAGGCCGTTCTGTCCGACGGTCGCATCGAGCACGAGGAGCACTTCGTCGACCTTGGCTTTCTTCTCGACGACGCGCTTCACCTTCCCGAGCTCATCCATCAAACCGGTCTTGGTGTGCAAGCGACCAGCGGTATCGATGAGGACGACGTCGACACCTTCGGAGATGCCAGTCGAGACGGCGTCGAACGCGACCGAAGCCGGATCTGCGCCCTCCTTGCCGCGAACAATGCTGGCACCGACGCGTTCGCCCCAGGTCTGCAACTGATCGGCGGCGGCGGCACGGAAGGTGTCTGCAGCACCGAGGAGCACACGACGACCATCGGCCACCAGAACGCGGGCCAGCTTGCCCGTGGTCGTAGTCTTGCCGACGCCATTCACACCGACCACCAGCACCACGGCAGGACCGCCAGCGTGTGGCAGGGCCTTCACAGACCTATCGAGTTCCGGGCGCAACTGTTCGACGAGGACCCGCTTCAAAGCGGCGCGGGCGTCAGCCGCAGTCCGGACCTTGCCGGAGGCGAGTTCGCCACGGAGGTTTTCGGTGACCGTCGCAGTGGCGGCGGTACCCAAGTCGGCCATCACGAGGGTGTCTTCGATTTCTTCCCAGCTGTCCTCGTCGAGGTCGCCAGCACCGAGCAAGCCGAGAACGCTGGCGCCGATGGCACCCTGCGACCTCGCCAACCGGCCGCGCAACCGCGACAGTCGCCCCTCTGTGGGATCGATTTCGTCGAGGGCGGGTGTGGCCAGTTCCGGTGCCACCTCCGGCACCTCGTCGACAATTTCCGGCTCGACCTCGGGTGCAACCGATTCGTCGACGGGAGCCTCGACCGGAACTTCGACCGCCGGAGTTTCCACAACTGGCGTTTCGGCAACCGGACTCTCACCAACCGGAGTCTCGACAACTGGAGCCTCGACAACTGGAGCCTCGACGACCGGTTCCTCAACAACCGCATCCTCGACAACCGGCGGTTCACAGACGGTCGGTCCGGTCGGCGGCACGACTGCCGGATGCTCGTCCCGTTCCAGCGTCGCTGACCCGGCACCGCCCTGACTGAAGCTGAACCCGGACTCGGCCTTATAGCCGCCCGACCGGTCGACTTGCCGCTGCGAGCCGTCGGTCACCTGCTCGGCGGCTTCGGTCTCCGACAGCGAAATACGACGCTTGCGGCTCAGTACGTAGCCGGTTACGCCGACAAAGGCGAGGACGGCAACGATCGCGATGATGATCGCAATAATGACTGGGGTTTCCACTTGAGGAGATGTCCCTTCAGCTGGTGGGAGCGGAATCGGTCGTGGTGAGTTCGGGAGTCGCGTCAGCCATCGCCATATCGGGTATATCGACCGTCGGTTTGATGTCGACACCGCGAAGGCGTTGGGAAATCACCTGGGTGATGCCGTCGCCCCGCATACTCACACCGTAGAGCGCGTCGGCGATTTCCATCGTCGGCTTTTGGTGCGTAATAACGATGAGCTGCGACTTCTCCCGCAATTGCTCAAATAGCGAGATCAGTCGACGCAGGTTGGCGTCGTCGAGCGCGGCTTCCACTTCGTCCATCACATAGAACGGTGACGGTCGTGCACGGAAGATCGCGACCAGCATGGCGACGGCGGTCAGTGACTTCTCGCCGCCCGACAACAACGATAGCCGCTTCACTTTTTTGCCCGGCGGTCGTGCTTCCACGTCGACGCCGGTGGTGAGCATGTCGTCGGGGTTGGTGAGGACCAGGCGTCCTTCGCCGCCCGGGAACAGGGTCGCGAACACCTGAACAAATTCCCGTTCGACGTCGGCGTAGGCCTCGGTGAAAACCTGCAGGATGCGGGCGTCGACGTCGTCGATCACCTCCAGCAGGTCTTGGCGAGCGGCCTTGACGTCTTCGAGTTGGGTCGAGAGAAAGCTGTAGCGCTCTTCCAGCGCCGCGAACTCCTCGAGCGCGAGGGGATTCACGCGACCAAGGGTCTTCAGATCTTTCTCTGCCTGCCGCGCTCGCCGCTCTTGGGTGGCACGGTCGTAGGGCATGGGGGCGGGCGCGACGACTTGATCGCCCCGTTCTTTCGCGTCCTGGTATTCGCGCATTTCGAGTTCGGAGGGCGGCATCGAGACGTCTGGTCCATATTCGGCGACGAGGTCGTCGGGGGCGATAGCGAACTGCTCCATCACTTGCTCTTCGAGCTGCTCGATGCGCAGGGCCGCCTGGGCTTTGGCGAGCTCGTCGCGGTGGACGGCGTCGCGCAGCTTGTTCATCACCGTTGTCAGCTGTTCCACCTGGGCGCGTAGCGCATCGACTTCGGCAGTGCGGGCTGACCTAATGCCTTCGAGTTCGTCGCGTGCCTCCGCTGCGGCAGCGGTGGCCTGGGCGACGGAGTCAGCGAGTTGTTCGCCGGTCTCCGTGACTGCGCTGGCAACCCCGGCGGCATAGCGGCGTTGCGCGTCTTGCTTGCGTTGTCGTTCTCGATTGGCGCGCTCGTTGACTGCGGCGCGGCGCAAACTTTCGGCCTTGCCGCGAACCGAAGCCAACCGTTCTTCTTCGGTACGCAGGGTCAGTCGTGTCTCGACCTCCGCCGAGCGGGCCGTCGCGACCTCGGCGGCGGTGGCCTCGCGCATGGCTCGATCTGCATCGCCGGTCGGGGCTTCTTCAACGCCGTCGATCGCCCGCGAAAGTCGTTCTTCCACCTCGGTGAGCTTCTCGAGGTTTTCTGCGCGCCCGAGTTCAACAAAGTTCCGCTGCCGCATCAACCGGTCCGACTCGTCGCGCGCGGCGCGAATATCGGCGCCGAGTCGGCCGAGCGTTTCATAGGCGGCACCGATGTTGGCATCGGACTCGTGCAGAGCGGCCTGCGCGCCATCTGCGGCGTCCTGAGCTTGCATTTGATGCGCCAGCGCGGTCGCGAGTTCTGATTCGAGGCGGGTCACGTCGGCTTCGGCCCGCGCAAGGTCGGAGGTCGCGGTGTCGATAGCCGAGGTGATTTCCAGGGTCGACGGGCGGCGGGAGGATCCGCCTTCGACGCTGGCCGCCGAAATCCGGTCTCCGTCGCGGGTCACCGCGATCAGGCCCAACTCCCCCGCCACTTTGAGGCCTGCGGTGGCATCATCGACCACCACGATGCCGGCCAGCAAGACGTCGAGTGCTCCGGCCACCGATTCGGGCGCTTGCACCTGGTCACGAGCCCACGTCACACCCGCTGGCAACGACACCGTCTGCGTATTGGTCCGCTGGGTCAGTCCGCCGACGATCAAGGCGGCACGACCGCCGTCGCCGCTGCGGAGGTCAGCGAGTGCTTGGACGGCGGCAATCCCGTCGACCGTCGCGATGGCTTCGGCAGCCGGTCCGAGCGCTCCGGCGAGGGCGGCTTCGTATCCGGGGGCGATGGTCAGCAGGTCAGCGAGCGGGGCGAGCAACCCTTCGGTCCCCTGCTCGATCAGCCATTTCCCGCCGTCGGCGCGGTCCAAGCCCACCGACAATGCCTCGATGCGGGCAGTGAGCGACGCGATGGAGCGCGACGCATCGCGTTCGGCGTGCTGCAACTGTTCAACGGCTGCGGTCGCCGCGGTGAGGGCTGCGGCCCGGTTCTCGAAGTTGTCGTCGAGGCCACGTTCGGCGTCTTCGAGGACCGAGACTCGCGCCACCTCTTCATCGAGGGCAACCTGCGCGGCTTCGGCGCGTTCGGCTGCGGCTTCGATCGCTGCGGACAGGCGCGAAGTTTCCGCGTCGACGGACTCGACTTTGGTGCGGAGGTTGGCCGCTTCGCCCTCGAGTCGGGCGAGTCCTTCGCGGCGGTCGGCGACGGCTTGGACAGCTTCCAGGTGCGCGCGTTCGGCGGCGTTGGCTGCCGATTCCGCCGCTTGCAGTTCAGCGGTCGCATACTCCAGTCGCTCAGCGGCAGCTTCAACGGCCGCAGTGTGCTCGGCTTCGGTGAGGGCGGCTTCTTCGGCTTGCAGTTCCAGTTGTTCCGGGTCGGGCCCGCTGGCGGCGACGCTCGGCGACGCCAGGTGCGAGGCGCGCTCGCTGGCCACGCGGAGGGTGCCGGTCACGCGTTCGGACAGCGCGCCCAACTGGTAGAACACTCGGCCTGCCTCGGTGGCGGCCGGCGAGACCTGCGCCAGGTGCTCTTGCGCTTCGTTCAGGGCTTCGGTGGCGGCGTCCAGCCCTGCCGCAACCTCATCCTGCTGGCGACGCACATCGGCTTCGACGGCGCTGTGCTGACTCATCTCGGCTCTGCGGGCGACGAGGTCGTCGGCTGCCAGTCGAAGCCGTGCGTCGCGGAGGTCGGCTTGCACGGTGGCTGCGCGGCGGGCCACTTCCGCTTGCTTCCCGAGCGGTTTGAGCTGGCGGCTCAGTTCGCTCGTGAGGTCGGTGAGGCGAGCCAGATTGGCCGCCATCGCGTCGAGTTTGCGGGCCGCCTTCTCGCGGCGTCGCCGATGCTTGAGGACACCGGCGGCTTCTTCGATGAAGGCGCGGCGTTCCTCCGGTCGCGATTCCAGGATCGCCGAGAGGCGCCCCTGCCCGACAATGACGTGCATTTCGCGGCCGATACCGGAGTCCGACAACAGTTCCTGCACGTCCATCAGACGCACGGTGTTGCCATTGATTTCGTACTCGCCCGCACCGTCGCGGAACATGCGGCGGGTCACCGAAACTTCGGAGTAGTCGATCGGGAGGGCACCATCGGAGTTGTCGATCGTGAGGGTCACTTCGGCGCGCCCGAGCGGTTGCCGACCCGAGGTGCCGGCGAAGATCACGTCGGCCATCTTTCCGCCGCGCAGAGCCTTGGCACCTTGCTCGCCCATTACCCAGGTCAGGGCGTCGACGACGTTGGATTTACCCGACCCGTTGGGCCCCACCACACAGGTGATCCCGGGTTCAAAGCGCAGCGTCGTGGACGACGCAAACGATTTGAACCCTTTGAGGGTGAGGCTCTTCAGGTGCACGACAGTAAAGCCTACCTATCGGCGGTGTCCGATTCCGCGTTCACCTGCGCTTTAGGCGCGTCGCGTCCGGGAGTCAGCGTTCGACGAACCGGGTGAGGTCACCACGCGGGGCATCGAAGGATTCGACGACGAGGTCCACGTGGCCTGCGGTCTTGCCCGAGCGCAATGCCGCAAGGAGTGCCCGTACGGCGTCCGGCGGGCCTTCGGCGACGACGAGGACACGCCCGTCGGGTTGGTTCGAGGCGTAGCCGACCAACCCGAGTTCTAGCGCGCGGGAACGTGTCCACCAGCGGAAACCGACGCCTTGGACGTGTCCGTGCACCCAGGCGGTCAGCCGCTGTGCAGGTTCGGGAGTGGTCATTGTGACTACTGGGTCTCGAACTTCAGGTCTACTTCGGTTCCGGCCTTGAGGGTGCGACCGACGGTGCAGACCTTGTCGATGGCCCGCTCGACGACGATCAGCAGGCGCTCGGCGGCTTCGGCGTCGAGCTCGGACAGGTCGAGTTCGAGCGTCTCGTCGAGCCTCGGATACACCTCATTTTCACGATCGGCGTCGCCGGATACGCGAATCGTGGCGTCGTAGTCGTCGCCGAGGCGACGCGACAGCGGACGGTCGGACGACATTCCCGAGCAGGCGGCCAGTGCGATCTTGAGGAGTTCGCCCGGGGTGAATACGCCGTCGACGTCTTCCGACCCGATCAGCACTTCCGCGCCCCGCGAACTCTGCCCGGTGTATCGGCGGGTCCCGGTCCGCTGGACCCACAATTCAGTCATGTCGCACTGCCTTTCGTCCGGCGCGTTCGGCCGTGATTGAGCATAGACGGGTCGGGTGGAGGCCGTTTTCCCCGATCCGCCCCGATCAGTCGAGGACCGCGGTCGCCTCGACTTCCACCAGCACGTCCGGTTCAAATAGCGCTGCGACGCCAATGAGCGAGGCCGGCGGCATCGGGGTCGGCAGCCCGATTTCGGTCGCGATACGAGTCAGCCCCTCGATAAACGCAGGCATCATCGAAGCTTCCCAACCGCGCACGTAGAACGTGAGCCGCACGACGTCGTCGAAGCTGGCCCCGACACCATTGAGACCGCGTGCGGTATTTCGAAGGGCGTGACCAACCTGCGCGGCAAGGTCAGCGCCGCCCAGCGGTTCACCGTCCGCGCCGCGTGCGACCTGGCCGCTGACGTGCACGTGTCTGGTGCCGGACGCGATCGCGACGTGGTGATAGGGAACGCCCTGCATCATTCCGTCTGGGTTCGCGAATGTGACTGTCATGGTGACTCCTTTGCAGTAGGTATATCTTTGATACCAAGGACTGAAAGGGCACTTCAATGGCACTTGATGCGGCAGCAAGACCAGGTATCACCGCCGATACCACCAACGACATCTCCGTGAGCGCCGGTCACCGGGAACTTCTCGGGCATGTGCTCGACAAATGGTCGCTGAGCGTTCTCAATACTCTGTGCGAGAAACCCTCGCGATTCAACGAACTTCGACGCGCCATTCCGGCGGTCTCGCAGCGGTCACTCACGACCACACTGCGACGCTTGGAGCGGAACGGGATCATCGAACGCGAGGTGGTCAGTACCCGTCCGGTCGCCGTCGAATACCGCATCACACCTCTTGGCAAGACCTTGCGCGGGCCGATTGACATCCTGCTGGCCTGGGCCGACGATCACCTCGCAGAGATCGAGTCGGCACGAGCAAGTTTCGACCTCGCAGACGACGAAGGCTAGTCACACTCTCTGCATGCATGACATGTAATACAGTGAAGTATGGAGAATATCGCCGGGCTCAGGGATCTGAACCATCACCCGGGCGCGTTTCTACGCGAAGTAACCGAAACGAACACCCTCGTCATCACCGAGAACGGCGTTCCTCGATGGCGCGTCATTCCCTATGTCGAAGACCCAAACGCGAACAACCTCGACGCCATGGCTCTACGAGGCCTACTTCGCCGCTCCACTGCGAAATTCACACCTCCGCCGCGGCACAGTTCGCAAACCGGAACTAGCGAACAGATACTCGAAGAATTGCGTGGCGACTGGTGAACGTCATCTACCTCGATACGTCGGCCGCCGCCAAGCTCATTCTGGAAGAACCTGAAAGTGCAGGCGTTGCCGACGCACTTACAGCGCACACTGACGATGGCGGCGAACTTATCTCCTCCGCTCTGCTGCATACCGAACTCAGCCGAGTCGCGTTTCGGGCAGGAGTCCCGCAGCACCATGTGGACATGCTCACCGACATGATCAACCTCGTCGCCGTGATCCAGCCCATCCTCGACCGGGCCGCCGCCTTCAGGATCCACATCCGGACACTCGATGCGATCCATCTGGCTTCAGCGCAGGCGTTGACGAGCCTTCGGCCCGCAGTGTTGACCTTCGATAAGCAGATGCGCACCGCTGCCCAAGCCCTCAAACTGCCCATCGCTCAGTACACCGCCGGACCAGCAGGTCGCCCCGGCGTGATCATGACCATCGGCACCTGAACGGTCGGACAGATTCCGCACCCGGGTCTCAATCAGCGAGAGTTCCGCCTTGCACCCGGAGGTCGCTGACACTCCGGACAAAAGAACGACGACCGGTTCATGAATGCCTCCCGAACCATCGGCGTCTCGCAACGCCGGCACGGAAGCCCTTCGCGGCCATAAGCATTCAGTGCCCGCTCGAAGTACCCTGACTTCAACAGCATTAGACATTGATAGCCTACAGTGTCCTACTATGACCGTCGCCGCTGCATACCTCCGCGTCTCGAAGTCCGATGAAGATGATGACGAGTCACTGTCGCTGGAGACGCAGCGGCGCCGTATCCAGGCGCTTTGCACTGCCAGAGAGTGGGAGTACGGCCCCGAGTACATCGACGACGGCGTCTCGGCGACGAAGGCTCGCGGTGACAACACCGCGTGGTCGACCATGCTCGACCAGGTCGGTTCCGGGGCGTTCGACGTGATCGTCGCGCGGGATCTCGACCGCCTACTCCGGACATTGGAAGACCTCGTGCGGCTGATCGAGCGGAAGGCCCGAATCGTCACGGTCGACGGCGAGATCGACCTCACGACGGCAGACGGGGAGTTTCGGGCGACCATGCTCGCGGCGGTCGCCCGGTTCGAGATCCGTCGCAAGTCCGAGCGGGCCATCCACGCGAACGAGACGAGGCGGCTGAGAGGCGAGCCGGTGCTCCGGGCGAAGATCCTGGGGTTCGCCGAGGATGGCGTGACTCTGGTTCCAGAGGAAGCGGCCGCGGTCAAGAAGGCGTTCGAGGACTTCGTCACCGGTAAGAAGATCACGCACATCGCCCGTGACCTGAACGCGCTGGGCTACACCAGCTCGAAGGGACGGGAGTGGTCGAATGCGAACATCCGATCACTGCTGGGGAACGCGCGGTACAAGGGCGTGCTGACCAAGTGGGAACCCGATGCCGACAAGCGCAAGGCCACCGGATCGGCCGTCCAGGACTTGACCTATGCCGGTGCCTTCGAGGCGATTGTGAGCGTCGACGTCTTCGACGCCGCACAGAGCAAGCTGAGGGCGCCGGAGCGCCGTCGGGCGTGGGGCACAGAGCCGCGGCATTTGCTGTCGGGCCTGGCCTACTGCGGGAAGTGCGCCGACGACAAGACGAAGGTCTACACGTCGTACTACCAGCAGCGCCCCCGCACGTTGAAGTCCGGCGAGGAGCGAACGTACGAACCGGTGCGACTGTACGCGTGCCTCGCGCACAAGCACCTGTCGCGCAATGCCCAGAACGTCGAAGACTACGTCGTCGGAGAGTGGCTACTCCCCCGGCTGAGCCGCGCCGACGCCCGCGACCTGTTCGCTCCACCGGAGGAGGCCGGCGTCGACGTCGGGAAGCTGCGCGTTGAGCGTGCTGTGGTGAGCGAGAGGATCGACGGGCTGGCTGCGCTCTACGCCGAGGGCGTGTTGGACGGCGACGGCGTCAAGCACGAGTCGGTCAAGCTCCGCGGTCGGCTCAACGAGATCGACGCCTTGCTGACACCACGGTCGACGAACCCCGGCCTGACCGTGGTTCAGGCCGACGACGTCGAGGCTGCATGGCATGCGCTGGACACGGCGCGACAGCGGATCATCCTCAACGAAGTGCTGACCGTGACGATCCTGCCCAGCAAGAGGGGTGCGAAGGGATTCGACAAGAAGCTCATCGACGTGCGGTTTCGGTCCGACTAGATCCGGCTACGAACGGCTACACTCGGACCATCCCGGCAGATGCCGGGTGCGCCGCTGTTTGACGGGGTGGCATCCCACGAACAGTAGAGATGTTGCCAGGCCGCCTCGGTAGTGGGACCACCGCCACGATGACCGAGCGGCAAGAAGTGGTGGAGCGCGACCGACGCGGTTCGGTCTAGCAGCGGGAACTCCCCCGGCAGGGGCCCGGCGAAGGGTGCGGGCGCTCGACCTCCGAAAGGAGGCGGGCCGATGCTCGCCGTTGCAGATCCCACCCAGTTCACCCTGTCGCTCGCCGAGGCGGCGACCCGTAGCGGTTACAACGAACGCCATCTGAGGCGACTCAAGGACGCCGGCCGGCTGCCGGCTGCCAAGCTCAAAGGTGCGTTGCGTTTCCGTCCTGCGGACGTCGACGCGCTCACCCGGCCTCGCATCGCCGATGCCGAAGCCGAGCACGAACAGCTGGTCGCCGCGATCGTGGCCGCCGCGCCGGCATTCAGCCCCGCTCGCCGGGCCGCCATCGAGGCGGCACTGAGGGGTGCGGAGCGACAAGCCGCGACGCGCACGTGAGGCGTGCCCGACTGCGAAGCCGAGAACGCCCCACCCGAGCATCCGGTGGGGCGTTCTGCTGTTCCGGGACCACGGGAGCGAGTGTGGTGCTGTCGACGCCGTTGGGGAGGGTGGCATGGGTGGGGTGTTGAGAACGGCCTGTTTACACCACCCTGCTCCACCACTGTCGCCAGCCAGGTACTCGGAACGGTGGAGGGTGGCATGGGTGGGGTGTTGAGAACGGCCTGTTTACACCACCCTGCTCCACCACTGTCGCCAGCCAGGTACTCGGAACGGTGGAGCGTGACCGTGGGAGCAAGTCGAGAGCTGTCGACGCCGTTGAGATGGGGCACCTGGGTGCGAGCATCGAAAGTGTTCCCGGTGTTCCCCTGGTGTTCCCTTCGGTGTTCCCTCATTTTTGCAGGTCAGGAACGCTAAATCTGTGTAGGGAACACCGGGAACACTATTTTGAAGAAGTTCTATACGCGAGAGAATAAGAGATGGGAAGGAGAGCGCCGGTGCGGATCGTTGTAAGCAGCTATACAAAGGTTTCTGGAAAAGTGTTCCCGGTGTTCCCGGTGTTCCTTAACGCCGTGACCTGCGGAAACGCACCCAAAGCGCGGAACATAGAAGGGAACACCGGGAACACTTTTTGGCCGTAGAGCGTTCCCGAGGCGTTAATCCTCTGCGAACTGCCACCTTCCGACGGCGTTTCGGCAGTGCGGAGTTCACCGGTTGCACACCGATTGACGCTCGGGTTGCACCGGTTGCACACCGATTGACGCTCGGGTTGCACCGGTTGCACACCGATTGACGCTCGGGTTGCACCGGTTGCACACCGATTGACGCTCGGGTTGCACCGGTTGCACACCGATTGACGCTCGGGTTGCACCGGTTGCACACCGATTGACGCTCGGGTTGCACCGGTTGCACACCGATTGACGCTCGGGTTGCACCGGTTGCACACCGATTGACGCTCGGGTTGCACCGGTTGCTGCGGATTAATCAGATCAGTGTGCACGTTGCTCGTCGTTCACAGGTTGCGTATGATGGACTGCACAGTGACCCTTCCTCGAGGCGCGGGGATATGCGGATCCGGGCGGCGGCCCCCGTGAATGTGCTCCACCGGTCCGATTACCACCGGAGCGAACAGCCAAACTCCCTCGAAGTCACACCCTTATGAAAGGGGTGGCTTCCATGGCCGCTACATCATCTACGCTGGACGCTCCTCGGATCGAGGACGACTCCTGTTCACCGTCCCTCGACGAGCTGCGCGAAGCGCTTCAAGCGATCCCGCCGACCGAGCGGCCCGAGCGGGGCCGTCGCGCGGACTACTCTGCACGCGAGATCAGCGACCTCTGCCACCTGTCAGCGGCTACGATCCGCCGAGAGGTCAGGCTGGGCCGGCTGGCGGCGATCCGCGATGGTCAGTCGTTCGCGATTCCGGTCGCTTCCTACATCATGTGGCGCGCCGCTCGCCGGCGTCCGGCCGCGGTCGGGGGTGCACAGGGATGACGACCACAGCAGAAAGCCCCGCAGCAAAGGGCGGGGCTCCTGAGATCAAGGCCTTGGCGGGTACCGGATCTGATACCGATGATACCGGTGTCAGCGCAGGTCCGTCCAGCACCGACATCTTCGACGCGCTCGACCTCGCGTTCGAAGCCATTCAGGCCGAACAGCAGGCCCAGTCACAGGCTGACTCCTCTAACGCGTCGAAGGCAGAGAAGCCAGCGACAGAGGAACCCGCCGACTCGGGTGACAACGGGCGGACGCGGAAGTTGACCCCTGCACAGATCAAGCGCGAGAACCGTCGTGAGCTCACCTCCGACGAACTCGACCGGCTCGCCGAGGACGGCATCCCCCGCTCCCGCCTGGACCCGAACAACCGCAAGTCCAAGCCGTACGCCGCGTCGTTCGACACGATCGTCAACGTCGTCACCCAGCGGTTCCTGAAGCCGACCACCGACGCCGGGCGCGCCATGATCGACAACATGACCCCGCAGGACCTGCGCGACAGCCTCCTGGGGCGCATCAACGCCGCCATCACCGCCGAGAACGGTCACATCACCGAGAAGCGCACGGTGCACCGAAGCGTCTATCGAGGCCTCGATCGCCTCAGCTTCGTCCAGGTCGCCGAGCTGGTGGCCGCCCAGAACCGAGTGGTGCTGGTCAGGACGAAGAAGGGCGGGAGCCTGTCCACGGCGCTCCTGGCCTTCTACGACAGCGATCCTCGGTCTGAGACGTACGGCACGTACCGCAGTGAGCCGGTGGAGTGGGCGGCGTTGATCAACCGCTACCAGGAGGGCGTGCTGCGAAAGGAGCGGGAGGAGGTTATGTCCCATCTGCGCCTGATCGCGCAGCCGGCGCTCAGGGCGACGAACAGGGACCTGATCGCAGCGAACGACTGCATCGTCGACTACAACGGCGGGCATCCCAAGCGCATCGAGTTCAGCCCCGACTACATCTTCCTGTCGAAGCTCCCGATCCGATGGAACCCAGCCGCCGAGAATCCGGTCATCACCATGCCGGCGACCTGCACTGAAGGCCATGCCCTCTGGGTCTGCGGCCACAACCACCCGAGCAAGGCCGTGTGCACCCGCGACTACGACGACGAGTGCCCGGACGTGCCCGAGTGCGACGACACGTGCATGAAGGCCGAGGACTGGGACATCGAGTCCTGGATGCGCGACCTCAACGACGAGAGCGACCCCGGGTTCTCCGAGGTCCTCTGGCAGGTCATCGGCGCCGTCGTCCGGCCGTACGTGAGCTGGAACAAGGCCGCTTTCTTCGTCTCGGAGAAGGGCAACAACGGCAAGGGCACGCTCCTGGAGCTCATACGCAACCTCGTTGGCGTGGGCAACTACGCGTCGATCGCGCTGGCGGATCTCGGTCGGGACTTCATGCTGACGAGCTTGCTGACTGCCAGCGCGATCCTCGTTGATGAGAACGACGTGGGCTTGTTCATCGAGAAGTTGGCGAACTTCAAGACGATCGCCACCAACGATGTCCTCTCGATCAATGTCAAGTACCGCGACCCGATCGAGTTCCAGTTCTTCGGGTTCATGGTCCAGTGCGTCAACGAGGAGCCCAGGACCAAGGACAAGTCGGGCTCGTTCTACCGGCGCCAGCTGTTCATGCGCTTCCGCAAGTCCTTCACCGGCGTGGAGCGCAAGTACATCAAGGACGAGTACCTCAAGAGACCGGACGTCCTGGAGTACGTGCTCAAGCGTGTGCTCACCGCCGAGCTGACCCCGACGTACTACGACATCGAGCAGACCGAGCAGATGGTCGCTGACCAGAGTGAATACAAGGTCAACAACGACCCGGTCCGCCAGTGGTGGATCGAGTTCCGCGAGGAGTTCGCTTGGGACCTGCTGCCCTACAGCTTCCTCTACGACCACTTCAAGGCCTGGATGGAGCGGTTCAACTCCGCCAGCAAGCCGATGGGCGTCACCAACTTCAAACGGGAGCTGCTGTCGCTCGTGGACGAGGAACCCGGTCTCTGGTCCTACCCGGACGTGGGTGCGGACGGCAAGCAGCGGCGGCCGAAGCCGGGTATGTGCATGTCCCTGCCCGAGCCGCTGATCGTGGAGTACGACCTGACCAACTGGCTCAACTGCAAAGCGCCCAAGAACGCCTCGATCAACACCCGGGCGACTCTCGATGCGAGCCAGTTCAAAACGCGATACGCCGGTCTGGAGCGAGTGCACTCCGCACCCGGATCGGTCGCCGCCCGCGCGGCCGTCGGCTTCATCCCGGAGGTTGCACGATGATCTCGACTACGTCGATCACGCCGCGTCAGCGATCCTAGCCGCACCCTCTCAGAACCCCTACTGCTTCCACCGCGGTAGGGGTTCTGTCGTTTCACGACAACGAGCCATTCGCGCTCCGCACTCCGTCACCTACGTGATGGTGGAGGTTGGATCGTTTGTGGGCTCGGTGACGCACCGATCACGGTCGCCCGCCGGTCGCTCGACCGCTCACTTCGGCCCGAGACGGGACGAAGTGGGCTGGCGGTGGTCGCTGGCTGGTACGTCGACCGACCAGTCACGGCCGCGCTTGGGCGAATCCGGGCCGGCACGGTTGGCGCTGGCTCACACCGGCCTCTCGACGAGCTTTCGCTGGTCGCCGCCTGACCCGAAGGCGCCCGTTCCGGGTCGCGCTGGCTTCTGCTCGTACCGTCG
This sequence comes from Gordonia sp. 34D, assembly GCF_056682775.1. Classification (NCBI taxonomy): domain Bacteria; kingdom Bacillati; phylum Actinomycetota; class Actinomycetes; order Mycobacteriales; family Gordoniaceae; genus Gordonia; species Gordonia sp. 34D. Next base: position 1,450,378 of record NZ_CM155293.1, read on the forward strand.
AGAGACCAACGAGGGCCCGATTCGGGGCGTCGATGGTCACCCGATGTACTGAGACCGTCCAGCGACCGACGAGAGCCCACTTCGAGGCGTCGCTGGTCGTCCGATGTACCGAACGCGAGCCATTCGGAGACCACTCAGGCCCATTTCGGGCCAGCGACAACCCTTCCCGGGCCGGAGTGGCCTGAGACGACGCTCTCGGGGAGCCAGCGACGCCTTCTTCCTGGCCTGCTCCGGGCTACCTTGCCCCGAAGTGGTCGTTCGAGTACACCAGCGAGGACCCGCCTTCGGGCCTGTGTGGGCACACAGTGACCCGAAGACAGAACCTCGACCGACCACCGATCGACCAGAATTATTGCACTGCAATAGTTTTCGGCACCTGATTCGTCCGCGCGCGTTATTCGGCGACGGTATTCCGGCGCTGCCGGGGACATGGTGGGTTCGGCCTCCTCAACGCGTCGACACCTCCCGGGTCGTTCCACCACCACGTCGACCGTGACCGACTGGGCCCGGACCGCCGCGACGCCCCGCCGAGCCTTGGGCCTCACTGATCACAGGACTCCGCGTCGATTCACGATCACGACGTCGCCGCGGACCCAGCCGCCGGCGTCACCGGGCCGAACCCACCTTGACTGCACTCATGAGGCCGGCTCCCGCGCAGCCATTCGGCGCGGGCTCTTTCCTGGGCGCGGCGTGCGAGCGAAGCGAGTGCGCAGTGCCCTCCCCGGCCCGCCAGGGCCGGGGCCATCCAGCAATCGGCGCCCGAGCGGGACGAGCGAAGCGACGACCTGCGTCACGGGCGCGTGCTCGCGACAGTCAGTGATCGCCTCACGGGATCACCGTCCAACCCGCGTCGCGGAGCGGTCGACACGTCCGTGGGTCGAGGTGGCCTGCCATCGGCCGGCCAGCGAGGCGCACGCGGTCCAGGCGCAGCGCGGAGTGCGAGCACCCGCAGGGAGGGTGAATCGGCCGTCAGGCCGAGAGGGAGGGGCCGCAGGCCACCTCCCTTTAGCAGGCACAAGTGATAGGAGGCCCGCGCAGCGGGCAGAGGTGTCTCACACTTGTGCGTTTCTAGCCGTGCTGTTTCCCACCGCGCAGCCGAGGTAGAATCGACGACGAATCAGGTAGGGGCAAGAACCCCAGGAACCGCTTCGGTTCCACACTTGAGGCCCGTCCGGGTCGAGCCGATGCAGGTTCCAAGGGCACTCCAGGTCTCTCGCACAGCACCATTGCGAGGGAACCCGTGTCCGCAAAATCGACCATCATCCACGTCCGCGTCAAGGACGACGAGCGAGCCGCCGTCGACGAGATCCAGGACTTCTACAGCGCCAAGAACGCTTCGACGGCGATCCGCCACGCGATCGGCATGACGCACCGCTACGTCAAGAAGCAACGAGCCAAGGGCGCTGCCGCTGCACCCGTCCGTGAGGAGCCGCGGAGCCGGCCCGTGCGGTCGGAGACCGCACGGTGGGCGTCGCTCCTGACCCAGAGCACCGCGTCGATCAATCGCGTCGGCAACAACGCCAATCAGATCGCGCGGAAGCTCAACAGCGGCGAGGCCGTCGAGCTGCAGGGCCTCGTGGCGGAACTCCGCGAACTAGTGGCCCAGATCCAGGCAGGTGTCCATGAGCATCTGCAAAGCTGAGCCCGCGAGTGGCATCCGCGGGCCGATCATGTATGTGATCGTGGGCAAGGTGCGGAAGCGCGATCAGGTGTTTCGACCTGTCGCCTTCAGGAGCGATTTCACGATGCTGCCGCCCGGCATCGCGGCGGGAGAGGCAACGGTGATCGCTGCGGAGGAAATGTTCGCGCCGTACGACAAGAGGCGTCCACGCAAAGGCGCCTTGCTTACTCTGAGTTTCCCGCCCGACGAGTTCGACGTGAACAATCCCGAGCACCAGCAACGGGTCCTCGAACTGGCCTACGAACTCGCCAAGCGCGTCGCGCCGCACAGCCCGTGCGTGGTCGGCGTCCATGCCGACAAGGCTCACCTCCACGCGCACGTCTTCATTCTGAATCACGACACACAGACCATGCGGGCGCTGCGTAAGGGCTTTGTCTACAGCGATGTGAAGCCGATCAACGACGAGCTGATGGAGGAACACAGCCTACGGGTCGCCGAGCCCGGCGAGGTGTCGAAGACCAAGGAGTCGGTCTGGCTTCGCCGCCGCGGCGTCGAGATCCCCGAGAACGCGGGAATGACGCACCTCGACGTCACCGAAGAGAACTGGCAGAGCTGGATTCGGGACACGGTCGACAGTGTCCTCGACGACGACAGCGTCGACTCGATGGCCGTCTTCAAGAAGCAGATCCGCGCACGCGGCGTCGACGTGCGCTACAAGAAGCCGAACAAGACGAACCCCAGTCACTCAGTGTCGTTCGCAGTCCTTGACGACGCGGGCCGAGTTCGCCGGTTCGAGTCGCGCGGTGGCAAGACCTACAAGATGTCGCGCCCAGGAACGGTTTTCGGCACCGACTACACCTATCAGGCGATCGAGCAGAGCATCGCCGACCGACAGAAGGAGATCCAGCATGAGCAGCAGGGCCGAGCGACAGAAGAAGTTGCGGGAGCAAACATTGAAGCCAGCGACGCAGCAGCCAACACCGGAACCGGAGTTGACGCCGCTCCAGGAAGCGCGCCTGTCCCTGGAGTGGACGCGGGAGCGGGAGCAATCGGCGGCACGGGCCGTGGCGGCGCAGACGTCGATGCGACAGCGGGAGAAGGATCGGCTGTTGCAGGCGAGGCGCGACGAGGCGGCCCTGCGGGCCCAGACGGAGCGTCGAGCGGCGGAACGGGCTCAGGCGGCGCGGGAGCGGGCCGAGGCGCAGCGGACAGCCGAGGCCGCGAAGCGGGATCGCCTGCAGGGATGGGTGGTCGGGGCGCGCTGAACGCGAGCATCGAGAAGCGGGCCGCCCGGCACCGCACCAAGACCGACGCGTGGATCGACACGGTCCGGGACAAGGTCGAGGCACGACTCGACCGTGACGTCGAGGTGGCGGCGCGACGGATCAGCCGGTCGCAGAGCGTCATGGAGGGACTCGCCTGGTTGCTGGTCCTGTTCATGGAGCAGCGACAGCAGGCCGACGCCCTGCGCACCTGGGCCGCTGAGAAGCGCGACGCGATGGCCACGCCGGTCGAACGACCGGCCAGTGGGCCATTGGCGTCGTTGAGCCCCGATGCGATCCGGTTCCTGTCGACGCACGAGGACGGCGCAGCCGCCGGGTACGCGCAGTTCGCCGAAGAGAAGTACGCAGCCTACGCGGGCCGGAAGCGGGCCGCGGGCGAGACACCGCAGCCCATGGACGCGTACTACGGGCACTCCTGGGGCGACGCGGTGCGAGCGGTACGCGACGAGACGGAGTTCCTCGGCTCCCTCCCCCGGCCCGCGACAGCGTTCCTACGTGAGCACGGTGAGCAGGCCGAGTACCTGGTGTGGCGCGCGACGTACTTCCGACCCGCCTCCACAGGCACCCCGCCAGACACGGCGCCAGCGGCGGTGCAGCAGGCCGCGACCGGTGGGGTGCCGGAGTTCGCGGCGTACCTCGCGGCGACGGGGCACATCGAGACGTACGCGGCGTTCGCAACAGAGCAGTTCAAGCGGGCACAGGCGCGGCGCGAGGTCATCGGCGAGCACCTGTACTACCGGGAGTCGGTCGACGAGCACCGCGCCCGCACAGATGGGGGCGGTAACGGCGACGGCTTCACGAAGTCCCAACAGTTCGGTGACTGACAGCGACAGACCCCCTCGATGGGGGCGGGGGTCTGTCGCGTCACACAACTATTAAGCGGTGTAGCTAAACTTCTCTTTACTCGCGAAGAATCCCCGGTCGCCTGTCACCTCTTTACAGGTGACGCCGCGAGTCTCCATGAGGCAGTTAAGCTGCGGACCGCCGGGAGAGTGTAGGACGGCCCACTGCCCGTACTCGAGGGTAGGCGTGTTCGGGTCGCGATACCCCCACTGCGCGCTCCACCAGCACGGCCCCTGCCTCCCGAGGAATCCGACAGTATTCGGAGACGGATAACGCTCACTGTCACAGCTCATAGCGTTCGGCGTGTTGTCGGGCCACGAACCAGACGTTGCGGAGACCACCGTGCAGCCGGCCGCATCCCCGCCACCCTGGCAATAGATCGACTTCGTAGGAGACCAGAACGCGCGGGTTCGAAGTTCCTTACGTTGGCTGCCTGAATTGACGCTCGGCGGGGTTGACACCGGTGTCGCCGATCCCACGAAGGAGTAGGTCCGCACCCCGTGCTTACCGCGATCGACGATCACCCCCGTGTAGCGGCCGTCGACCGGCTCGACCAGCGTGACGGTCACGGGAGTCAGCGTCCGCATTCCCCCTTCATCCGATGCGCACTCGTTGATGCACAACGCTTCGTACCCAATTCCGTACGACACCTCTGGTTGGAGCGCGAGCCAATTGATCTGAGTGATGTCGTATCGCTCCGAAGACGAGCAGTCAGCCTTGAAACCACCCGGCCCCTTCAACGCCATCACGCCGCCATCACAGGTGGGCGGATAGGCAACCCCACCCGGGTCGGCGAGGTTTGGACTGTACCCAGGTTTACCTAACCCGGGATTCCGCGGATCAGTGTAGCGACGCGACGTTGCAGGGTCGACCTCATCTTTGGCCGACAATCTTACTGGCCACGTACGACCCTTCACCGTCGCCAACGCAGACGCCGATTCATCCTCCTGCGACGACGGCGTCAGCATAGAATCTGCCGCTCTCTCGGATCGACCCCCTGTTGACGAACATGCCGTGATAATCACAAGCAACAGTGACAATAACGCTAGAACCCGCATTCTCTTCACGCTCGCGGACTATGCCGTATTCGGACGCGGTCGTCCAACCGCGTCATTTGCCCGACCGACTCCGCTCCCAAGCGTCGACGGTCTCGGCGGTCCATCCGCGTACCGGTCGCGCCGAGTCGGCACCAATGATCACGTCGGGCTCGGGAAACTGTCCCCTGCGGACCATCGACCGCAGACGCTCCAGCTCGACGCCGGCCTGCTCGGCCACCTCGGCGATCGCGAGGGCGTGAAGTGTCATGCGTTTCATCATACAGCCGCTACCAGGTCGAATCCCGATCAAAACGCCTGGTCAGCTTGACAGGTGACCCGGAACCGGGTCATACTAGACGTCAGGGTAGCTATACCGTTCAAATGAAGCCGGGTGCCGCAGATGCCGCACACGCACGGTACACATGTACTCACTAGTGATTCACGCGAGGGGAACGACACCATGACTCAACCGCCGACCATCGATCCGGCAGACCTCTACTTCACGATCGCCGGACTCGACCCGTCGATGTCGCCCCGGGCGCTCAACGCGAAGCTGACAGGCCAGCTCATGACGCTCGACGCGATGGTCCGGCACGGGCAGAGCGTGAACCCGGCGTATCGTGCGCGGGTCGCCCTGGCCCGCGACGTCCTCGGCTTCCTCGGGCCCAAGCAGCAGTACGACGCGGCGCGGGCCGCGGGTCACCGACCGACCGACGAGGAGTTGGTCGCGATGACCAGGGCTCCGATCCGACAGGCCATGCGCGCCGGGCGGTCGAGCTGGACCAGCCCGGCGATGCTCGCCGGGTACGGCGTCTTCGGGGTGCTGATCCTGCTGACCGTCGTGTTCGGTGCCGCGAGCTGCGGCAGCGGCAGCGGCAGCGGCAGCGACGACCGCTCCCCCGGCGCGACGCCGGGCACGGCAAGCACCGCGGCGGACGGCCCGATCACCGAGACCGCAGCCGAGCAGTCGCCGCTGGAGCAGCTGGCGAACGGCGCGGAGTTCGAGGTGGTGCGGACGATCGACCTCAAGACCTTGCTCCCCGACGCAGACCTGAGCGACAAGTTCTGGACGGACACCATTCTGATTCATGGACCCGGGGACACAATCGAGATCGGCATAGCGAGCAATACCGGTTCGTACAACAAGGGATACGAGTGGTCAGCGACGCTGTCGATCGACGCGAACGGCACCGCGAAGGTCGTGAAGTCGGGCAAGACCACTGTCGGCGCGATGGACGCTCGTACGTCGGCCGCGGAGACCGACGGCACCCTCGGAACCGATATCCGCTCGGCCGATGGCCCCGCGAGAGTGATCGACGCCGTGGCCCTGGACGACGGCCGGATCTTCGCCGCATGGGTGACCGACGACACGACCGAGAACCGTGGCATCCTCTACGAGATCAAGGTCAAGAACTAGCCGGTCCGGCACACAAGACAGAGCCCCGGGAGCCCCATCCAGGCTCCCGGGGTTCTTTCATGCTTGCTAGTCAATGCGGTCTTTCGTAAGATTGGTTGCAGACAAGACACAGGATGGCGCTGCCACCCGCGCTGACGGGCCCGCACGCGGGCCCGCACCCTGGGGTCTGGAGGGCAGTCCTGCCGAACTCAGGGGCCGAATCTGGATGGACCTCAGCACACCACTGCTGAGGATCTGTCATGTCGAAAGCACCCCCATCGCCCGTCTCCCTGATCGCCGTCCTTCTTGAGCAGCGCCGAGCGCTCGACCGCGACATCCTGGCCGCCGTCGGCGCGGCCCGCAAGGCGGGCATCACCTGGACCGACATCGCCCCGCCGTTCGGCGTCTCGCGCCAGGCCGTGACCAAGAAGTACGGCGGTGGAGCATGAGCACCGCACGCGCACGCTTCGGCGCGTTCATGGGAGCCGCGGCCATCGCGGCCGGTGCGGTGTTCGGTACGTCGCCCGTGGCGATGGCGGCCCCGCCGGACTCGCTGATCGCCAAGGTCGGCAAGGGCTACGCCGCCCTCGTCGAGCAGGAGATCTCCTCGCTGTGCATGGGCAAGGAGGACACCGGCAGCGAGGATGACGACGCGACCACGACGAGCACCACCAGCACCGCACCCTCCACCACACCATCGGCTTCTCCCAGCACGTCGGCAGCACCCAGCTCCGGTGCCGACTGCACCATCGACGACACCGGCCTGCAGAAGGCCGCCGAGAAGTGCGCCCCGGGCGACGCCAAGGAGAAGGCCACCGTCGAGGAAGTCGATTCGGACAAGGACGACTTCCTCAAGTGCATGGCCGAGGAGGGCTTCGGCGAAGAGGACAAGGAAGAGGAGGTCGACGACGAGACGAAGAACGCCGTCGCCGACCTCTCGCTGGCGCGCATCAGCGAGGCGCTGACGGCGTTCTACGTGAACTCGCTGGCACCTGATGGCGGAGACGAGCGAGATGGCGACGATGAGACCCCGGCAACAGGGTCGGAAGCACCGGCGGCGACGGACGATGCCTCGGCCACCGGCCTGCCGGCTTGGTCTTCCCTGCTGGGCGCAGGAGGAACGGCGGGTGCCTTCCTCGCAGCGCCGAACAAGGACAAGCAGGAGAGTTCGAGCTGGATCCTTGGTGCCGGCGACGCGAAAAATGACGCGGCTCTCGATATCCGGGCTCTGAGCCGCGCAGAACAGCCGACCGCGGTGGATGCGGGCGCGGACCAGTACGTGCTCTATGGCGCTACCCTCGCTGCTCTGGGCCTGGACAAGGCCGAGGCCAAGGACGAGGGTGCGAGCCCGTTTCGCTACGCCTCGGGGTCGATCCTGATGCTCGCATACGTCGGCGCCGGCTCGGTGGATGCAGTGTTTGACTCCGTGCTGACGGTGATGCAGAAGCTGAACCCGTTCGCATGGATCGCCGACGGCCTCCGCGACGCCGGCACTCCGGCGAGCTTCACCGAGGGCATGGACGGCGAGGACGTCTCGGACTCCTCGGCGTTCGAGGACCTCAAGGAGTTCGCGTCGACGACCATCGTCAAGATCCTGGACCTGAGCTGGGGCGTCACGATTCCGCTGCTCATGGGCTTCACCGCGATCATGATGCTGCTGAGCAAGAAGAAGTCCGCGGGCGACCGTCTCCGGCCGCTGGTCATCAAGGTGGCGTTCGTGGCGATCGGCGTTCCGCTGGTGGGCGCGACGTACACAGGTGTGCTCAACTCGCTGTCGGGCGGCGTCGACGACGCGGCCGGCGCTAACGCGAGCAAGGTCGTGCTCTCGACGATCGTCGACTTCCAGGGATGGAGCGACCAGCGGTTGGGCCTTCCGGCCGAGGCTGGCGAGTTCGTCTGGGACAGCGCCACCAACGAGCCGTCCAAGGAGACGGTGGCCGACGGCCGACGGACCGCATTGGCCGTCAATGCTCAGGTCCGCCCAGAATGGCGGAAATTCACACCGAAAGCCTCGGGCGACAACACGCAGTGGAACGAAGAGGCAATGGAGGAGGATACCGGCGAGTCGACGGGCAGTCGATCGGTGTTCTCGTCGACGCTCGACCTGATCAAGCGGTACACCGCGGGCGAGCAGATCTCGGCGGGCAGCTTCGAAACGGGCGTCAAGAAGGGCCTGACGGATGCCGCTGCCGGCGGCAACGGGCCCACAGTGCTCAAGTGGGTCACGAGCCTGACCGATCCCACCAAGCTGTCGAAGATGACGTCCGCCGACGTCGAGAAGCTCGACAACCCCCTGATCAAGGTCGCCGACGGGGGCCTCAGCGGTGAACGCACCGGCGACCGCAACAACCTGTTGATGGAGTTCAAGCCGGGCAAGGACAACTTCTGCCTGTCCACGAAAGTCGTCGCTGACGGATGGAAGGGCAAGGGCTCCCCGCTCACCGGCTGCAACATGAGTCCCATCGCCATGTACAACTACCTGAACAGCTCGTGGGACGGGTCGACGGGCATGAAGATGTACAGCCCGCGCGACAGTTCGTCCTCGTACGCCCGTGACCAGCACATGGCCGCGAATCTCCACGGCGGCGGCGCGATGGGACTGGTCTACCTGTTCTCGGCGCTGAGCCTGCTCGTGTCGTTCATGGTGATTGGCTACGCCTACTGCCTGCTGCTGTTCTTCGGCGCCCTGCGCCGGGCGGTCACGGTACTGGGCTCGACGCCTTTCGCACTGCTCGGCTTCCAGGCCGGCATCGCGAAGGTCGTGGTCACCACGGCGGGAACGTTGGTCGAGATCGTGGGCACGATGGTGATCTACCGCGGCATGATGCTGGTACTCACGGCCATTCCGACGATCCTGGAGCGACCGCTGTCCGAGCGGGCCAGCAACATCGACCAGGACGAGGCCATCGGCATCGCCGGGGCGGGCGTCGGTGCAGCCATCGAGGCCTTCGACAACCCCAAGACGGCGGTTCTGGTGATCACGTTGGTCTCCTCGATCGGCATCATCATCGCCACGATGCTCGCGCTCAAGGTGCGAGGAGCGCTGATCAACGGCATCGACGAGGCGATGAGCAAGGCCATCAACAAGTTCATGGGCTCGGAGGTCTCCAGCGGCGGCCCCGGACAGCCGGGCGCGCTACGCCAGGGTCTCCAGCGCGGCGTCAGCATGGCCGCGACGTCGGCGATCATGGGCCGTGCCAGCGGAGGCAGCGGTGACGACGGTGGCGACGGGTCCGACGGCGGGGTCACGGTAGACACCGGCGAAGGCGTGCCCGGAGCAGGCGACGGCTCGATGCGCGTGGGCGAGGACGGAGGTCTGGTCGACGCGTCCGGCAACCCGGTGGTGGGCTCGGACGGCAAGCAGTCGACGGTGTCGGGGATGCTCGGCGGCGACGGGCCGCTCACCGACGGCAGCGGAGGCGAGATCATCGGTGCCAACGGTTCGCCGCTGACCGCCGACGACGTGACCGGCTTCGGCCCCAACGGCGAAGTCATGGGCGAGGGCGGTCAGCTGACCGACAACGACGGCAACCCGCTGACCAACGCGAACGCCGCGTCGATGGCCGGAGGACTGGCCGGCCAGAAGGCGCTGGCTCAGCGGGTGGCGGCCAACGGCCTGTCGAACCAGGAGGGTTCGGCCGGCGTGCCGGTCGGGGCCCTGGGCAACTTCGGCGGGGTCGCACCGTCTGCGGCTCCCGTGGAGACAACCGCGTCCCCGCGGCCGGGCAACCTGCGCGCCGACGGGAACGGCGGCTCGGACGGAGGCCCGGGCGTGATGCGCCAGGCGATGGGCATGGCCGCGGTCCAAGCCGCGTCTCAGCGGGTGTTCGGTGGATCGTCGAACTCGAACCTCGCGCGCACGGTGCGCGAGTCGATGGGCGGATCCGGCAGCAGCGCCGGCGGCCAAGGCGGCAGCTCCAGTTCGGGCATGGGTGGCCTGCCGAAGAAGCAGAAGCCGGCCTCGCAGCTGGGCACCACCGCCACGACGATGCTCACCGCGAACGCCATGCTGCCCAAGCGGGGTAGCGGCGGCGACTGAAAACGTGGTTGAAGAAGAAGGACCCCTCACCCCGCTAATTCAGGTGAGGGGTCCTTCCGACCGCGAACCGCCCATGTAATTCGAAGACGGCTGCCCGCGCCAACGAGCATCATCTACGCACAATCAGGGAAACCACTCGAGAAACCTCTTGAGAACTGGATGCCGCTCAAGCCACGCGTTGAACCTCAGGTTGTGCGGGTTTCTGCTGAACCTGTTCATCCTTGCCTTGACTGCAGACACGAAATCCATGAACCACCAACCAATCTTGCCGCAGACTAGCTACGTAGCCTTCATCAGACGCACCGTCGCTGAGCAGCCCGGCACATAAACCATGTTACCGATCTGTTTCTAGTAGCGGAGCCCGCACTCGTCCACCGATCAAGGACGGGGAGAATTACGATCTTACAACTTCAATTCCTGCGATTGCCGATAGATCCTCAACAGAAAATCCATCGGGAGAGTTCAACACGGAAACGGGAATCGCAATATTCATATTTGGGCTCTGAACATGTCGATAAGGACGCCCGCCCATCGACACCTTCCGTTCATAATCACCGTCCACCACCCTCGCCACTCCACCACGGACCAGCATGATCCGCCGGACCTTATTTGTCGAGACCACATTCGTGATGCCGAGAAATAGCGATGTCGTAGTCGTAGAGTGAAGCCGTATGCGCGTGTGAGATCTAGCCGTAAGCAGCGCCGCATACGCAATGACCAGAGCAATTCCGACTACAACCGGGGCGCGACCGGAAACGCCGCCCCCTGGAAGGACAGCGGGAGAAACAATTGGCGAGAGAATCATCGAGACACCACTAATCAGCGGAACCAAGAAGACAAACCCAAAGGTTCTGCCGACATCAATATCGAATCCGCCGTCAACCTGCACCACACGAATTGCCATGATCTTTGGTGTCAATACCGGCGACTTTAGGTACAGCAAGAACCATACAGACCAAGGAACGATTCCATACAATAACGCTGCGATGACTATACTCCACTTGGCATCAAGGGCAGGCCAGATCTTCACAAGTGCCCAGACATACACGACTAGCATCAAAACCAGCAACGCCTCAAGAACGGCTACAGTGCCACCCTGCACACTGTGCATTCGACGAATTCGCTCGACTTCATTCAATCTAAGGCTACCGATCGCATTATTCGAATAAAGTCCGCGCGTCGATTGACCGGAGTGACGGAATCCCATCTGATTGCATTAGCACAGGCACCGACGATGCTCGCTGAGCAAGAATCGCGCACGCCTCAGACTCCGGATCATCTAATACCTCCACCTCAGTCACAGTACGAACAAGCCCCCGGAATCGGGCATCTATGATCGAATAATAGAGAACTCCTCGACGGCCAGCGTCGACGATCGACTCTGTTCTCATCTCAATCACATCAAAATCAGGCAGGTTTGGAATCGATTCGACCGTACCATCGATCAGTTCCAACGCGTCGTTCACAGGTACGTTTATGCGCCAAAATGCCGCCCAACAGTTAGGAGAGAACCCAGCAACACCCAGACCTGAAGCCCGCACTACATATAGTCCGCGCTCCAAATCTGCCTTGGACTCATAGTCTTTCCAAGAGGAAGGAATAGACCACAGCCTGTCCGGCCTGACATCACTTCGGAGTCGTAACGACGTAGCAGTCGCACTACTCCTTTCAATCCGCTTCTCTATGGTTTCCACTGCGTCCCCACCAATCTGATGGCGCTAACGACTAGCATCATCGAGTCATCCATTGCGTCAGTTTTGTTACTCCGTACCCAACACCTGCCCCGATCGCCCAACCAACGGCAGTTCCAACACCAGGCATGATGAACGTGCCCAGCCAAGCCCCAGCCGTTTCGCCGACGATGAGTCCAGTCGTGCCACCGATCGCGTTGGTCATAAATGCTCTGCTAGGGTCCATCGTCTGACTGTCAGCAATAGTACCGATTGCGACGCCACCCAACAGACCAAATGATTTTAGTCCGCCAAGTATTTTCGAATCCCCAGCCGAAAGCGCACCTCCGGGAACTTTCCGTATCCCCTGTTCGGTCAACGCAGTCTGAGCATCGATGGTAGCTGCCGCAGTATTGGATGTGCCCCAGGTCCAGTCCATCGGAGCCGCCTGCCCCGGCTCACTACGAGAGAAGTGACCATCGCCCGTCAAATTTGTCACGGTACCGTCTATGCCAATGTGCTGCATTGCAATTCCGTCCGGCGTCGGCGACTTCATTTCGATAGTCGAGCTGCCATCGAGGTGCCTGTAGGCGTACTTGTCACCAAGGTCGACAGTTCCAGCGAGAAGCTTACCCTCAGAATCGTAGAACGCAGCTCCAGTCTGCCGACCGGTCGAGTCGTATGTTATCTCGTTATATCCGTCGTCGGTATAGAATCGCTGAAATACGACATCCCCAGCCGAATTGAACGTCTGAATTCTTCTATTTCCATCCTCGTCGTGGAAATCGATTTCAGATTCGCCGGTCTTCGGATTCTCATATTGAACAAGAGGCCGTCCGAACTCGTCTTCGGTGCGCTCGATCGTCCACTTCTGCCCGTCGCGAAGCTCCCACCCGTTCTCGCCATCGGCATCGAGGTGGGACGTCTGCGTCTGGTCATACGAACCATCGCCATTGGGCGTATTGACCGCAGTGTCGACTTCACCCGTCTGGTACTCGGTCCGATTCAAGTAGGTATTGTCCGGCTGCAGCTGCGCCTGCGTGACGGAACCATTGTCCAGATCGTACGTCGTGCCCTCAGTGAAGTTGTAGTTCGCGTCAGTGATCTGGTTCGGCGAGTTATACGCAGGATCATTGCCGGTTCGATACCACTGCGAGTACCCGGGAGCTTGAGGTCCGTCCTTGTCGATGTACTGTCCAGATCCGTCTGCGGACTGAGACCATGCCTGGTAGCCGCCTTCGCCGTCGGAGACGATCAGTGCAGTCGCATCTTGACCGTCGTTGCCCTTGTAGGCCATCTCGACGGATTGGTTCCCGTTTCCTTCGGGGATCGTGAACTTGACGTCCTGTCCCCCTCGGGTCTCCGTCCACGTATCGCCGGGTTGTTTGCCAGTCGTGTCAGGCATCGCACTGATGTCGGCGCCATTGTCGCCGGTTGTGGGAGCGATCAAGCCGCCGCCCGTATCGCCCGGAGGATCTGCGAGAATGGGGTACAAAGCGTTGTCGGCCGGTTCCACAACTTGAACCAAGTTGCCGTTCTCGTCGACCTCGTACCAGGTCTTCTGCGGTCGACCGGCGGCGTCGAACGCCCACGGCCGCCCGATCTGCTTGACGACCTTCCCGTCAGCATCGAGCACCGTCGCCGAACCGTCCGAGTTGATTCGAATGTGTCCACCGGGAGGCACATTCTCATCGAAGACGTACCGATCGGGGCTGGTCCTGTCGTGAATCAGGACCAGGTCAGACGAGCCGATCTTCCCCCGAGTAGACCCACCGCGCGAGAGCAACGACCGAGCCCGCGGACTCGCCGCCGCGACAGCCGCAGCACCGGCGATCGCCCACACCGGCAACGGAATCGACCCGCCATCACCGTCAGAGGAGGACGGAGATAGGAACGCCTGATCCGATGGTGACTGTTCCGACTGCTTCACCGGCACCCCGGCCGGTGCCTGCGTACGGCCGGGCGTCTGGCCGTTGTCGCTGGGCTGGCCTGGACGGTTCGGTGTGACCGTTGCCGGGGCCGGGGTCCTTGGACCTGTCGGTCCTCCGGTCCGTCCCGTGCGCTGGTCCGTCGGCTGACCGCCGACGATCGGCGTGCCGTTTCCGGTCCCAGGTCCGGGGCCGGTGTCGCCGCCGATCACCGCACCACCGTTGGACGTCCCCGGGGCACCCGGGGTGGTCGTTGGTGCGTTCATCGTCGGCGGCGGGGTGTAGGTCGGGACACTGATGCACGGCCAACTCGGCCCATACTGAGCGCGCATCTGATCACACAACGCATCCGCCCGCACATCACCGGCACCGCCGAGGCCTGCGGCCAGGATCGCACTGGTGAACGCCAACGTCCCGGCTCCGGCAACTAACGCCGCCGCTCGACGTCCCACGCGTTGGTTTCTTGTTGTGGCCATGTCAGTTGCCCTTACCTCGGATAGCGCCCCACAGAGCGTCCACGCCAGCCCAGAACCACCGGCCGCCGATCGACATCACCAGGAAGAAGCACAAGAACACCAACACATTCCCGTGCTCATCGCCCCACCGCCCCAGATTCGGCAGATTGATCGCCGCGACGATCAAGATCGCGGAGCCGGCGATCAACGCCAGCACCGACCACACGGAGACCGACCTACCTGCGGACTGATCGGCTTCGGGTTCTCGAACCTGGGCATGATCGTGAGCGGCTTGTGCGCGTCTGCCCTTGCCACCGGTAGATGCGGCCGGGTCGGCGACGGTCGTGGTGTCGGTGCTTGCCATGTGGCGTCCTGTGCGTAGCTCTGATGCTGGCGTAGTCATTGGATTCGGGCTATCGGGCGCAGCTGCGGGCCGGGTAGCGGGTCACGTAGTTGACGTTCGACTTCCCGGCGACGGTGATGATCCCAACCGAGATGCAGCCACCCTGCCGCGCCGCAATGTTGGCATCGTGCTGAATGATCCGCCCCCACGTGGGGTTGTAGACCAGATTCGGAATGTAGGGAACCGATGAGAACGCCGTTCCCAGACCCTGCTGCGAGACCACCACTGTCTGCGAGTGCGTCAGTTTGATCCCGTGCTTGGCCGCATCGGCCTCACCGGCACCGACGACTGACGCCGCCACACCTGCCACGGCCGCTACTGCTGCTATAGCCGACTTACGATTCATGTTGAAAACTCCCTCAATTCGAGAACGGAAGAACGTGACGAGCACGCTCTGGGACGACATCGATGCCTAGAGCAGGCTCTGACTGCCGCAACTGCTGCATGCGCTGGCGACCAGAGTCTTCGGCAGTGGACGGCGCATGCACCGGCGGATACGATGCGACTTCGCCCAGCGACCTTGGACGGCCAGTCATCTCGTGCCGCGCGGCGGCTGCGCCGTTTGAGTGACCTATCGGCAGTCACCTGGCGAGTCGTAAACCGTCGCTCCGTAGTGGTCAGGCACACCGGCCTTATGGGCGACTGAGATTGCTACGCATGTCCCCTTCTCAACCGCTTCCTGCGCAGACAGCGTGATCGACGGTCCGTAGAAATCGAGATCGATGTCGCGAAAAGGCGACGGCAACGACTTGACGAGTTCGTCGCGCTGAGGAGTCAAGAGTTCTGCCGACTCTGCCTTCGAGAACCTATGCTCTTCAGTCGCGTCGTAGCCTGGCATCTGGAACGTACGCGAGTACGTGGGCGTCGAGTCCTGACTACCAGGTGTTGAACCGCAACTTGCCGTCGCCATTACCGTGCCCGTTAGCAGGATCCCGATCGTTCCGCGGGTCAGCCAGGAATGATCACTCCCTGAGAACGCAAAAAGCTGATCTGGTCGGGAGTTGCTCGTTCCCATTGTCCCCACCCTCCAGGGAATTTCGATGTTCCGCCGCCGTTTGTGACATTTGCGATACTTGCAGACTGGATCTCGTACTGGAGTTCCCACGTAATGGCGATGTATTGCTTGCCACCCGGGCCAGGAGCGGATCCGTTGAACACTGGTCGTGCTCCAACAATGCGTGCGCGATACTGACGCTCAAGGGTCAGCGGTGGCGTCTCGTGCGATGCTCCATCAAACTTGGAAACGACACCCCACGGACCGGTGTTCCCAGGCAAGTTCGGGTCGATCGAAACTTCGTCTCCGGAAGTCGGTCCCGGTTTATAACCTGGAGTGGTTTCGAGCGGGGGCTGCGACACAGTCGTAATGTATCCCGGCGAACGCTGCCCGACATTTGCTCCAGGCGCATCACAGCTGAGGATACGGTCTGCGCTAGGCCCTAGCTTTCCAAGCTGCGCAGATTGGCCAGAGTACGCATCGACGTTATTCTTGATCGAAGTGGTTCGTAGGAACGATCGCGTTCGGGGATTCGCGACCGCAACTGCGGCAGCACCTGCCAGCGCCCAGACGGTGATCGGCACCGCTCCCCTATTCCCGGACGGGCCAACTAAGGCGTCGTTCGACCTCTGATCAGATAGATTTGCTCGCGCGGGCACACGTGGATCGTCGGCAGAAGTCTTCCGCGCCGGGGTGGTCGAGGGCCGTTCGCTCGTCGAGCCGTGATTTGTCGGTGAAGGGCCATCGCGCGTGGATCCCGGTTGGGCGCTGCGTGGTGACGGCTCGCCAGTGACACTCGGACCGCCGACGATAGGCGTGCCGTTACCGGTTCCCGGTCTCGGGCCAGCGTCGCCGCCGATCACAGCACCACCGCTGGAGGTGCCCGGTGCGCCCGGAGTGGTTGTCGGGGCGTCCATCGTCGGCGGCGGAGTGTAGGTCGGAACACTGATGCACGGCCAACTCGGCCCGTACTGAGCACGCATCTGATCACACAACGCATCCGCCCGCGCATCACCGGCACCGCCGAAACCTGCTGCCAGCATCGCACCAGTGAACGCCAGCGTCCCCGCCCCCGCAGCCAAGGCCGCTGCGCGTCGTCCCACGCGTGAGCTATTGGTTGTGGTCATGTCAGTTCCCCTTGCCGCGAATTGCGCCCCACAGGGCGTCGACCCCAGCCCAGAACCACCGCCCGCCGATCGACATCACCAGGAAGAAGCACAAGAACACCAACACATTCCCGTGCTCATCACCCCACCGCCCCAGATTCGGCAGATTGATCGCCGCGACGATCAAAATCGCGCAACCGGCGATGAAACCCAGCATCGTCCAGGCCGAGACCGACCGGCTACCTCCGGTCGACGCCTGCCCCGGCTCCTCACCCGTAGACGTCGCTGCAGCGGACTGCGCGTGCTTCGGTACCCCTGCTTTGGTCGGTCGTGTCGCTTGTTCTGCTGTTGTCATGTCATACCCCCGTATTCGTTGTGTCAGCCAGATCGATGTCAGCGCCTGGGCGCTGTTAGAGCAGGTGCGGCTTGCCGTACAAGTTGAACGTGTTGTCATTGGCCTTGGTCGTCATCGCCACCCGCACATACGCGCGCACCGCAGGACGAGCACCAACACAACCGGAGATCTCCACGCGCACACCCTCCAGGCGCGCACCGGCCGACGGCCCCTGCAACGGCTTCTGAGCGAACGGCACATCGACGGTCGCGCCGTTCTTCAGCGACGTCGAAATGTTCGGCATCGCCTGCACGCCCAGCACGATCGCCGGCGGGTAGCTGATCGACATCTGTGCAGTCGGACCACCAGTGATGCCGACGTTCACCCCGTCCATCTGCCACTGGCACGACACCTGGAACCCGGTCGACAACACCGCAGCATTCACCGGCGCACTCCCTGTGCCGGTGATCGTCGCCGACCCGCGCAAGTCCAGGAACGCCTCATACGAACCATGTCCACGACTGAGCGCCGGAACGCTCTGAATCCGCTCACCCGACTTGGTCAACGACACCTTCCACCCGTCATCAGACGTGCGAGTGATCGTCTTGTCCTTGTAGGTCGACGCGGCGTCAGCGGCCCCGACACCGCCGGTGCTGGCAATCAGAGCGCTACCGGCTAGAACGACGGCTGCGACAGTGCGCGATACGCGCATGAACTCCCCCTCGAGATTCGATGCGCCGCCGAAGAAGATCAGACAAGCCGAAGGAAGGCCCCCAAAATCATTGCCCCTCCGCAGCTTGACCGCATCCTCCCATGCGGCTGAACTGGAATGTCTGGGACTTTACTAAGCATTTGCAAGTTTGCTGCTAAATGAGACGGACGTCACATTCAAATGGGGATTTTTCCAGTTCAATACCCTCCCGAGGGGAAGTTTCAATACCCGTTAGGCACTTGGCAGCAAACATGGCTGACTTTGTCTCGGCAGCGCGGAGGAGAGTGATGCCAACGCGGGTAGCGCTCGCCCAGGAGGACAGTCGGCACCTCGAGAGGCAGGCACCTGAACCACGCCACCGCGACAGCCCGACGAGCTACTGCGCTTGCTCGCCCGCCCCCTTCGCTACGCGCACGCCTTCCTGCGCGGCGGCGAAGAGGTCGGCCGGAGTGACGCCGCACGCCTGAGCGAGATCCCAGATGCGGTCCGAGCCCAGCGAGCTGGTCCCCTGCTCCAAGCGGCTGATCGTCGGGCGACTGACGCCGCTGGCCGCGGCCAGCTGGTCCTGCGTCAGGCCAGCAGCCTTCCGGGCGTCGGCGATGGCGGACCCGAGCGCACGACGGCGCACGTCACGCAGCTCCAACTGCGCAGGCGTGAAGCGGTTTGGTCCGATGGGCACGTGCCCAGTCTCCCACGTGATGCGGCGTCATTCGCCCTCCCCTGTCTCGTCAGCACGGCCGTGAATCATTAGTGGTTCACGAGAGCGGTGCGCGGACCGTGCAGGCCACACACGCAGAGCCGCCCCGAGCCTCACGATCACCCGCGGGCACTCGCGCGGTCCGCTCATTCAAATGTCCGACCCACGTGATTCACTAGTGATTCACTGCCACATGATATGGCACCAGTTCCAACCACGGGAGACGACCCATGACCTACCCGAGCTACCCGCCCCAGCCCACGCCCAACCGATTGCTTCCGCTACTGGTGGTGACCGCCGTCGTGCTCGCAGCGGCACTGCTGGTCGCAATCGTCGTCATCGTGTCCGACGACGATCCAAACGGCAACAACACCGCGGCGACGGCATCGACAGCGTCGACCGAGACCGCTGAGCAGACTCCAACCGCCGAGACCACCGAACCGGAGCAGCAGGCACCAGTGCCCGGCGCATACCCGGGAGCGGGCGGCCCCATGCCGTCTGGCACCGTGCCACTGGCCCCGTACGTGAACAAGTACACCAACGACACCAGTGCGCACCTGCTGACGCCGACCGGTGGCGTGGGCTGCGACTTCAACCGGATGAACCAGGACGGCGAGCAGGGTCAGTGCGGCGTGCTGAGCATGAACCGCGTCGACAGCCCGCTGGGCACCCAGCGGATCGGCGGCACCACGAAGGGCAAGTGGCTGTTCCCACTGGCCCGCGACCATGTCCAGGCACCTGTGGGCAGCAGCGGCACGACCGGGTGGATGAACGCACCAAGCCTCGGCTACACCGTGCCACGCGCGGAGTACGGCAAGGTCTACAGCTTCGACCAGTGGGCCTGCGCGTCCGAGACGACCGGCCTGACCTGTTGGAACACCGAGACGGGCTCCGGCGTCTTCCTGTCGAACGAGAAAGCCGTCACCTTCGACGGTCCGGGCACCGCGACCACGGCCGGGACTCGAACGACGACCGGCACCGTGACAGCGGACTCGTCGATCGTGTTCGGATCGATGGCCTCCAACGGCCAGGGCCTGGGCACCCCTAAACCGGCGACGGTCTTCTACGGCGGATCGCCGACGAGCCTCGTCGAGGGCATCACCTGGAGCTCCTGGGGCGACGACCGAGCCGAGGGCACCGGAACCGGCAACTACGTCGCGCCCGGCCGCACCACCGCGCAGTCGGTCAAGCGCCCCGCGACGATCGTCGCGTTCGCACCCGGCACCTGCCACGGCAGGCGCGCCTACACGAAAGCGGCGATCTACTTCCCCGGCCAGGGACAGAGCTTCAGCGAGAACCGCGCCGTGGACATCTGCTTCACGGACTAGTCGTCCGCCGAGCGAAAAGAAGAGCCCCTCACCCGGGAAATCCCAGGTGAGGGGCTCGCACGGTTCAGCAACCGTGGAACACGTAAACGCCGCCGCCTGGGCTGTCCTCGACGGTGTAGTCGTGGGCGAGGTCGCCGCCGAACTTGTCGATGTCGATGTAGCTGCGCAGGTCCGTCGGCAGCGCGTCGAACAGCGACAACTCGTCGACGAGGTTCTCGACGTAGTCCCGCCACGACTCCCACTCCCCGGCGTACGCGTCGTAGAAGGAACTGGTCACGACCTCCTCGCCGTCGGTGATGCCCTGCGCGCGGACCCACGCGCAGAAGGCGATCCACTGGTCGGGGCCGACCTCGGCGTAGAGCGCGCCCCACTTCCCCGCCTCGACGAGGTCCATCTCGTGGTTCACGGCCATGCAGTCGGTGTCGAAAACTGCGACCTCCTCGCACTCGGACGTGACCGGGGCCTGGCCGCGGTGGACGTCGGCGAGGGTGACGTCCTCGGCGCCCTGCGCGTCGACCCAGTTCCCGACGAGATCGCCGCAGTTGTAGTGGTAGAGACAGGTCGCGAAGACGCGCGGGGCGTCGGACACGGTGAGCGGTACCGACGGTGCGGTCTGGTCCATGGGAAGTCTCCAATCAGAGGTCGTGCGGTTCGGTGCTCCTCACGCCCACGGCAGGGCGGCGACCAGCGGGTCGGAGCGGATGCTCTCACCGGTGATGTGACGGTGCTGCTCGCACGCGTACTCGATCTGTCCGAGTTCGACGAGGTAGCTCCAGCACCTCGACCCGCCCTCGCCGTCGGTAAGCAGCACGCGGGCACCTTCGGGGATGTCGAGGCCGATATCGCCGAGCAGTTCTCGGACGGCGGAAGCCGCTTGGGCCGGCGTATAGAGGAAGTCCTGGTCCGACTCGACGAGTCCGTTGCAGTCGTTGTACTGCCGGGCCGACTCCTCGCGAGCGAGGCGGCGAGCGCCTGGAGCGAGTCGGCCGGCGGTGATGTGGCGTTCGACCCACGGGTCGCAGAAGATCGTTGTCATGGGTGGTCCCCTCCCTCGGTGTGGTGTTCGAGGTGGAGGCCGTCGACGGCTCCGCCGTCGCTAGCCTGCAGCTAGCCGAAACTGTCGACCTTCAGGCCGACCAGATGCTCGAAATGAACTGGCGCGGAGACGATCTCGACCTCGTACACTGCAGGAACGGACGCGTAGTCCGGCCCCTCGCCGGTGAACTCGTAGAGATACTCGTACGCCCAGTCGTCGACGTCGTACTCGCCCGCGAGCGGTGCTGGCACGGTCACGTCGTGGAGGTGCTCGAACGACTCGGTGGGATAGGAGTTCGTCACCTTGATCTTCAGAGCAACCGTGGCTGCGGCGGCACGGGCGAGCATGCCTGCCAGCTCCAGCGCCGTCGCCGGGCTGAACGTGAGGATCTCGCAGCTGCCTGCCATGACGCTGACAAGGGGTTCGTAACCGGGCAGGACATCATCGGTTCTCGTGACGACAACGGTGCTGCCTGACCTGGTGGCGGTGGTCGTCACGGGCGACGGGTGTGATGCGGACATTGTGGTGCCTCTCCTCGTATCGGTCGAGGAGACGGCCGTCGACGGCTTCGCCGGCGCGGAGGTCAGTCGCTGAATCGAATGTTCAGCCAGCCGAGCACGCCAAGCTGAACGGGAATCACTATTTCGACCGGCCCGTCGTCGGAGAAGTCAATCGTTGCGGGGCCGTCGGTGATGTCGATGTCGCCGAGGTAGATGCTGACTGGGGTATCGATGCGTTGCTCCATACCCAACGCTCAGCGGTTCAGTTCCCTCGCGTCAGGCCGTCGATGTCGGCGGCCATGCGCCCGGCGACGTCGGGGGGGCGTCCAAGACCTGTTCGGCTCGGGTGACGGCAAAACCGCGCTACCTACGGTTGGATCGCTGCGTCCGCCAGACCGACGCTCGACGTCATCGCGGTGACTGTTCATCACCTCCTCCCTCGACGCCAGTACCGGAATCCGCACTGCCTGCGGCAGGCACGGCATCCAGCAGGTCGTACTCGCGGAGGGTCTTGTAGTGCGCTTCGATTGCGGCGCGGACGTAGGCATCGTTCAGTTTGGCGATGCCGTATGGGAATGGACGATCAGCTGTTGCCCTATCGCGAAAATCCTCGATGCCCTGCTGGACCGCTGTGAGATGCCACCTCAGGAACTCGGCGCGCTCTTTCGGAAGGACCCCGCGAAGGTACTGACTCCACCTCAGGGAGGAAGTACTGCAGAACGCCTTGACTGCGACGGCACACGCCTCGACCGCGTACATGAGAGTGAAGTAGTCATTGATCGCTCGGCTGGCATCGCGGCCATAGTCCGGAATCAGCTCAGTCTCCCGATTCTGCCGGAATAGACGGTCGCGGGCAGCATCTGTTCGCTCGCTGGTGAGTTCGCTGTGCGCGTGACTCAGCTGGACCTCTGCCTCGCGGCGCCTGCCGGCCATGCCTACAGCGACGATCGTGAACGCACCGACGATGAGGGCGACGACCGGCCCTGATGCCACTTCGAGCAACCAGTATCCGCCGTGGGTTTCCGGCGGCACGGTTGGCGTGATCGTCGCATCCACGGCTAGGTCAAACTCGACAGTCATGACGCGGACTTGGCACCGGAGCGCTCGACGGCGCGGTAGACCGTCGCCCGGCTGACTCCGAAGTCCTCGGCCAGCTCGCCGACGGTGTGCTCGCCGGAGTGGAACAGTTCGACCAGTCGCTTCTCCTGGTTCGGCGGGAGCTTCGGCTTCTTGCCCTGCAGTCGCCCCTTCGCCTTCGCGACGGCCATGCCCTCGCGGGTCCGGGCACGGATGAGGTCGGCCTCGAACTCGGCGACCATCGCCAGCGCGTTGAACAACAACCGGCCGGTCGGGTCGTCGGGGTCGTGCAGGCTCTCGCCGATGCGGAGCTTCACACCCTTCTCCGTCAGCCCCTTCACGATGTCCCGGGCGTCGGGCACGCTGCGGGCCAGGCGGTCGAGCTTGGTCACCACCAGCTCGTCGCCGGGGCGGCTGGCTGCGGCCAGGGCCTCGCGCAGACCAGGCCGGTCGCGGTTGGTGCCGGTGTAGCCGGGGTCGGTGTAGAGGTGCGCCTCGTCGACGCCGAGCTTGGTGAGAGCGTCGATCTGGGCGGTGAGGTCCTGCTCGTCGGTGGAGCAGCGCGCATAGCCGATCTTCATGACTCAATCGTACGTTAGAGGTACCCTCATTGCGACTATTAGCGGACGGGCCTTATGAGACTGCGCGACCTGGGCGGCCTGCCACCGGCCGTGTCAGTTTCAGAAGACGGCTGCACTATGCCAGAAGTGGACTGCACTAGAGGGTCGACTAAGTCGACATAGCTTAAAGAGTGATGTCCACAAATCTCGCTAACGAAGCGAGCAGCCTCTCGCCGACAACGGAATCAGTGAATCGAACCGGAGTTTCCGGAGACTTCATCCTTTGGGAAAGATGGAGTCATGTCCTCAGCAACGAACAAGAGGTACCCGCCCGAACTGCGTGAGCGGGCAGTGCGGATGGTCGCAGAAGTCCAACACGAGTACCCGTCCGAGTGGGCCGCAGTCGAATCCGTCGCTGACAAACTCGGCATCGGAACAGCGCAAACGCTGCTCAACTGGGTCCGGAGAGCTCAGACCGACGCCGGCGAACGTCCCGGTGTGACGAGCGAAATGGCAGCGGAGATGCGCAAACTTCGAGCCGAGAATCGGGAACTCAAGCGCGCCAACGAGATCCTGAATTCGGCATCGGTTTTCTTCGCAGCGGAGCTCGACCGCAACAACAAGTGATCATCGACTTCATCAACCGATACAAGAGTGAGTACGGCGTCGAGCCGATGTGCAGGGTGCTCAGCGAGCATGGCTGCTCAATTGCGCCGTCCACCTACTACGACGCGCGCAATCGTTCCGCATCTCGGCGGGCTCTGCGCGACGAAGAGCTCAAAGCCGCGGTCAGCCGTGTACATGCCGAGAATTATTCGGTCTACGGAGCCCGGAAGGTGTGGCTGGAAATGCGTCGAGAAGGCATCGACGTGGCACGGTGCACGGTCGAACGGTTGATGGGTGTCCTCGGGCTCGAAGGTGCACGTCGAGGCAAGGCGAAACGGACCACTATCGCAGATCCACAAGGCCGTCGGGCGGACGATCTGGTGCAGCGAAAGTTCAACCCGGTTGCGCCAAATGTGTTGTGGGTAGCCGACTTTACCTATGTTTCGACGTGGTCGGGTTGGGTGTACGTCGCGTTCGTGATCGATGCGTATTCACGGCGGATTCTGGGTTGGAGGACTGCGACGACGATGGCGACACCGTTGGTACTCGATGCGATCGAGCACGCGATCTGGACTCGACGCCGAGAAGGGATTACCGAACTGGCCGGGCTCATTCACCACAACGACCGCGGGTCGCAAGGCGTATTCAACCGGTCGTCGCAACACCTACCCGATAGAGGTGTTCGATGAGAGCCATCGAGAGGCAGAAACGAGTCCGGGAATATCGAGGACAGATCGCTTCACCAGGGCGACCGACAATAGCCTGGCGTGAAGACCGGGTTCGCTTCTGGATCGCGATCGCCGGTGGAGCGAAAACCGTTGACGCGGGGATTACCGCCGGAGTGTCAGAGCCGGTCGCTCATCGTTGGTTCAAGCATGCTGGTGGAGTGAATCCGCAACTGCCCCCTAGTGTTTCTGGACGGTACATCTCCTCGTCCGAGCGTGAGGACATCGCGCTTTGGCGTGCGCAAGGCGAAGGAGTCCGACAAATTGCTCGCCGTCTGGGCCGCAGCCCGTCGACGATCTCGCGGGAGCTGCGCAGGAACGCGTCAACGCGAACCTACCGACTCGAGTACAAAGCATCGACAGCTCAATGGCATGCCGAGCGTCGTGCTCGCAGGCCCAGGGTCGCCAAAATGGTCATCAACGGTCGATTGCGTGAGTACGTGCAGGACAGGCTCAGCGGTGAGGTCCACACCACCACAGGGAAAGTCGTAGGTCCTGACGGTCCGTCTTGGGATGGGAAGAACAAACCCCATCGCGGAGATCGGGCGTGGGTGACGGGGTGGAGCCCCGAGCAGATCTCGAAACGGCTGCCGCTCGATTTCCCCGATGACGAATCGATGAGGATCTCAGCCGAGGCGATTTACCAGGCTCTTTACATCGAAAGCCGTGGCGGGTTGGAGCGAATGCAATCCTGGCATCTACGGCGAGGCAGGACCAAACGAATGCCCAGATCGCGTGCACGCCAGCAAACGTGGGCTCATGTCACTGCAGACACCGTGCTGGCTAAACGTCCGAAAGAGGTCGCTGATCGTAAACTCGCCGGCCACTGGGAGGGCGACTTAATCATCGGACTGAAGCGTTCTGCGGTAGCGACATTGATCGAGCGCACCTCCCGCTACGCGGTGCTCGTCCATCTCCCTCGCCAAAAAGGATACGGGATGATTCCCCCGAGGAAAAACGGCCCAGCACTGGCCGGTTACGGCGCCTTGACCATGAAAGACGCCCTGGCCAAGGCCGTCACCCCTCTACCGAAAACCCTCAGGCGGTCTTTGACATGGGATCGAGGCAAGGAACTCTCAGCTCACGCACTCTTCACCGAACAGACCGGTGTCCCAGTATATTTCGCTGATGCCAAGAGCCCATGGCAGCGAGGCAGCAATGAGCATCTCAACGGTTTGCTACGCCAGTATTTTCCGAAGGGGACCGACCTTTCCCGATGGAATTCCGCGGAGATCACCGCAGTGGCGAACGTGATCAACAACCGCCCCCGAGGAATCCTTGATTGGCGCACCCCCGCGGAGGTATTCGAAGAATTGCTACGATCTGCACAACAACACACTGTTGCGACGACCGGTTGAATACGCCCAATATACGTCAATTACGTTCACCGACAGGCTCATTGAGGTGGGTATCGATGCCTCGATCGGGGCGACTGGGTCGAGTTACGACAATGCTCTCGCCGAGACGATCAACGGGTTGTACAAGACCGAGTTGATCAAACCTCGTGGGCCGTGGCGAACGGTCGAGCATGTGGAGATCGCGACGTTGGAGTGGGTGGACTGGTTCAACCACCGGCGACTCTACGAGCATTGTGGGGATGTGCCTCCTGCCGAACTCGAGGCGTTCTACTACGGTGAACACAGAACTACGCGAATTGCGGAGTTCTCAAATCAGTAAGTCTCCGGACTCGCCGGTGCGATTCACAGAGTGAGCGAGTGCTACGGAATCATCCGGTGACTGGGCGCGTTTACCGCCGGGGCGTGGTTCGGGTTCGTTCGGTTTTTCGCATAACTGAGCACGGGTTTCATACACCGTCACCAACGCTAGATGTGGATCACGCATAGCGTCGCCTGACGTCCGAATCCACCGAACCGGCCACGCCGTTTGGATAGGTGACGGGCCGCGAAGCAGAGGCAGCTGCGGTCGTTGTGGTCGCGCCCTTCCGCTCAATCTGACGTGGGGTCACCGCGGATGAAGGTCTCTTCGTGTTCGCGGGACAGCCGAGCGGCCCTTTCGGCATCGCCCGCACCGAGCGCTTCGAGTATTACTTGGTGCTGTTCCGTGCTGGCACCCATGTCGAATCCTGGTGCCAATACGAGTTGAGCGGTTCGACCTTCGATCGACAGATGCTCCCACGTCGACAGCAGTGTGCTGTTGCCGGAGGCCGCGACGACGAGCCGATGGAATGCCATAGCGTGCGCGACCCATGCTCGACGGTTCGCGGTGACGGCGGCGGAGCGCATACCGTCGACTTCATCGGCAATGCGGTCCACCGCCATGCCGCGACCGGCTGCCAGTCGTGCTGCTGTCTCTTCCAGTGCGGCGCGCACCACTGACACCTCATCGAGCTCGTCCTGGTCGACCCGTCTGACTCGGCACCCGCGGTGCGCTTCGAAGACCACCAGGCCCATTCCGGCCAACTGCCGAAGAGCTTCACGGACGGGACCTTGGCTCACGCCGAGCTCACGAGCGATCCGCGTCTCGATCAACCGATCTCCTGGCGGGTACGTGCCATCGGCTATTCGTTCCCACAGCAGATCTTTGATTTGTTCGGGCAGACCGGTCACCGTGACGCCCTGCCCTGTCTTTGACCGAGTATCCGTCGACTCCGAGGGGACTTTCACATGTACCATCATAGATGATCGATTATTTAGGATCTACCATTATTGAGAGGATGCACCGATGAGTATTCGATTGGGCGATACAGCTCCAGATTTCACCGCCGCTACGACCACAGGAACGATCTCCTTCCACGAATGGCTGGGAGACTCGTGGGGAATGCTGTTCTCCCACCCCGGTGACTTCACGCCCGTATGCACAACCGAACTCGGTGCGGCAGCGCGGCTGAAACCTGAGTTCGACCGACGTGGAGTCAAGCTACTCGGCCTCTCTGTGGACTCGGTGGATTCGCATCTGGCATGGGAAGGCGATGTCGGTCAAACGCAAGGCACAGCAGTGAATTTCCCGATGATCGCAGACACCGATCGCGCAGTCTCCGAGCTCTACGACATGATTCACCCGAGCGCCAGCGCGGCGGCCACCGTACGTTCGGTGTTCGTCATCGCCCCGGACAAGTCGGTACAGCTGATCCTCACTTACCCGATGTCCACCGGCCGCAACTTCACGGAAATTCTGCGCGCGATCGACAGCTTGCAACTGACCTACGGTCAGCCAGTGGCTACGCCCGCCGATTGGCAGCCGGGTCAAGACGTGATCATCGGACTGGGCGTTTCCGACGACGAGGCAACAACACGGTTCCCCGGATATCGAACCTTGAAGCCTTATCTGCGGTTGACCGCGCAGCCCTGACCAGGGCACTCGTTCGCGCTGTTACCCCCCGGGGTACAGTGCAGTGAGTCACAGCTTCGTCGACGCGTGGGGTTGTCCGACCCTGCGGTGGTCAGCGGTGGAAAGGCGTGAATCAGTGAATTCGTCGGACTGGGATGCTCGGTACAGCAGCGTCGAGCATCCGTGGGGGTCGGCCCCGGCGGCTGCCCTGTCTGCGCGGTTTGCGGAGCTGCCCCCTGGCCGGGCGGTCGATCTGGGGTGCGGGAACGGGCGCCACGCTCGATGGTTGGGCGACGCGGGGTGGACGGTGAATGCTGTCGATTTTTCTTCTGTGGCAATCGAACTCGCACGCAGCGGCGGGGAGGACCGGTCGATCGACTACACCGTTGCCGACGTGCGGGCCTGGGAGCCGCCCGGCCCGGTGGATCTGGTGGCCATCGGCTTTCCTGCATCTACCGGTCGACGAGTTGGTTGCCGTCATTGCCGGTGCAGGAAGTTGGCTCGCACCGGGTGGACGGCTGTTGTATCTCGGTCATGCGCTCGATAACTTCACTCACGGAGTCGGGGGCCCGCCGGATCCGTCGATCCTGCCCGCCATCGACGACCTCGCCCGCGCCGCGAGCGGATTGCAGGTCCACGAGCTGGAACATCTGGTCCGCCCTGTCGGCGAGGGTCGGGCCATCGATGTTCTTCTCCATGCACAGCCGTGGGGCGCCGCAGCTCACCGTGATCTGAAGAGCGGAACTTTCACGTGACCGATCATCCGACTCCCCTGCGTGTGGTGTTCGCCGTCAACACCACACCCACCGTGGTGGTGCGGGCGATCCACAACCTTCTCGATGCTGCGACCGAGCCGGTGACGATCGAAGTCGTGTGCTTCGGACCGGGTCTCGATGCGGCCCTGCGCTGTTCGGATATTTCCCTGGAGATGCGGGCGTTGATCGATTCGGCCTCCATCACGGTGAAAGCATGCCGCAACAGTCTGGAGGGCAGAGGGCTCGGTGACGACGATCTGCTGATGGGTGTCGAAGTGGTTCCCGCTGTAGTGCTCCATCTCGCTCGACGTCAGCGAGATGGGTGGTCACAGCTCTACGCCTGACATCACATCCCCGCTCCAGTGTCGTAGGCACATCGTCTCAGGGCGTTCGGTTCTCGCGTTCACCGAGCTCGGAGGACTCGGCTGCGGTGTCACGGCCTCGACCACGGACGATGCGCACCGTCAGGACTGCGATGATCATCAGCACTGCGATCAGTAGTACTGCGGTGTTCGGTACCGCGTCGGCCACATCGCTGATCCAGACCTGCAGCGAGTACTGACTGTCGACCCCCATGACGCCGCCGAGGTTCGCTGTGCCCTCCGTGAGCAGGAACAGCACTCCGATACCGATGAAAAGTACCCCCGATATCAGAGACGTGGTATGCGTCTTCAGCGGTCCTATGCTGATTTCCTTGCCGCGCAACCACGTTCGTGATCCGAGCGAGAATCGGTCCCATACCAGCGCCAGCACGAACAGGGGTATCACCATCCCCGCTGCGTAGAGTGCCATGAGCACTCCGCCGTATGCGGCCTGACCGCCGGCGACGGCAACGGTCAGGACCGCGCCGAGCAGGGGTCCCGAGCAGAACCCTGCGAGCCCGTAGACCGCGCCGAGGGCGAAGACCGATCCGGTGGAGGAGACGTCGATGCGCGCGGCTGCTCTCTGAGCGGACCCCAGCGCGAAGCCGCGACCGACGATGATCATCACTCCGAGTGCGATGATGACCACGCCGCCGATCATGGTGGTGACCTCGCGATACCGGGTGATCGCCGAGCCGATGGCACCGACTCCGGCACCGAGGGGCACCAGGACCGCTGCCAGCCCGAGGTAGAAGATCCCGGTGCGGCCGGCGAGCTTGCCGGCCCCGTCGAAGGCGTACGCGAAGAAGGAAGGGAGCAGCAGGGCCGAGCATGGACTGAGAAGTGCCAGGAGCCCGCCGAGAAATGCTCCGAGAAGTCCGATCTGCGACATCGCGGGCCGCCCTACGCGCCGGCTGCGGTGTCGATCAGATCGACGAATTCCGAGAACGGTTGTGCGCCCAGAACCGGATCACCGTTGATCGAGAACGCCGGAGTGGCCGGGATACCCAGCGACTGCGCTTCGGTGGAGTCGGCGGTGATCGCGGCATCGAATGCGGTGCCGGTGGCGTCGGCGGTGAACCGAGCCAGATCCGGTACCCCGGCCTGTTGCGCGTAGCTTTGCAGCGTCTCCAGTGTCAGGTCCGCGTGACCGGTCTCGGGTGCATCGGCGTAGACGGCGCGGGTGAACTCCCAGAACTTGCCCTGGGCGGCGGCCGCGCGTCCGGCCCGGGCAGCATCGAATGATTGTTGCCCGAAAATGGGTAGATCTCGCCATTCGATGCGCAGGGTGCCGGTATCGACGTATCGATCGATCAGCTGCGGCTCGGTTTCCCGGCTGAACTGGGCGCAGAACGGACACCGAAAGTCCGAGAAGGCGATCATCACCACCGGGGCCTCGACGTCGCCGAGGGCCATCGGATCATCGGGCTCGCGGTGCGCCAGATCGCCGAGCGGTCCCATCGCCGGCGGGCCGCTCACGCTGCTCGACCCGGCGTCCGGTGCCGCCTCCGACTGCTCGCCGTCACCTGTCGTTCCGAGCACGAGAGCTCCCACGAGCACGGCCGCCACCACCACGGCGATGGCCAGGAGCACAAGGTCGCGTCGGCGAGTGGAGCGAGATGTCGAAGTCATGCAATACCTTTCGGCAGTCGGCAATACTGGCAGCGATACCCATCTGGGTATAGCCTCACAGTGTCACCCTACTCACACAACTACAACCCGTAGGAGATCCTCGCTGATGACCGAGCCCGCCACGTCCGACCGCCTCGACGTCGAAACCGCAGGCCGTTCCGATGACGAGGTGGTTGCCCAGTTCTCTCGGTACCGGCGTTGGGGGATGCGGGCGGCACGCGGCACTGTCGCCGGTGTGATCACCGTGTTGGTGGTCGGCATTCCCACCGACATCATCGACACGCCCGTCTTCGGCCGTGAAGTGCCGGTGCGGGCATGGGAGCTTCCGGTTCTGCTGGCCACGGCCCTGTTGACCGCACTGTGGTTCGGGATCGACAAACCCGCGCGGGTCGAGCGGACCGGCACACCCGCCGCCCTCGGTGTGGTCCTGACTTTCTTCGCCGTCGGGTGTCCGGTGTGCAACAAGCTGGTACTTCTTGCGCTCGGCACCTCGGGTGCACTGGGGTTGTGGGCACCGATACAACCCATCCTTGCCGGGGTGTCCCTGGCAATGCTGACAGCAGCGGTGATCGTGCGATGGCGCAAACGCGACTGCACCTCCGCGTCCTGCGCAGCATGACCGGGCGACGCCTGCTCACCCGTGCACCGACCATCGGGTGACCGGCACCCGAACCGATCGAAAGGAACCGAACGAACTATGACCGAATTGGCCATCGGTACCCGCGTGGACATGCCGTTCGAGGAAACCGTGGACGCAACCCGTGAGGCACTCGCCGAACAGGGATTCGGAGTGCTCACCGAGATCGACATGCAGTCGACGTTGAAGAGCAAGATCGACGCCGACATCGAACGCTACGTCATCCTCGGAGCGTGTAATCCGCAGTTGGCGAAGGCTGCGATCGACACCGATCGGCAGGTGGGGTTGCTGCTGCCGTGCAACGTGGTGGTGCGGGCCGATGGCAGCAGCACGATCGTCGAAGCGATGAACCCCCAGGTGATGGTGGGGCTCTCGGATGCAGCGGGCCTGGCCGAGGTCGCCGACCGGGCCACTGCACTGCTGCAGAGCGCGATCATGGCACTCGGCGGAGACAGCACCACCGCATAGATGGGTGCGCACCGTATCGGCAGAGCGGCGGCGGTGATCGGGACCGTTGCACTGTGCGCCGTCGCGCTGGCGTCGGGGTGCAGTTCCTCACCTGCTCCCGACACCACGGGCACCGATCCGGCGGCACATCCGTCGTCGCCGGCCGCGCCGCCGCCGGGCTTCGGAGACACGGCCCTGTGGTCGATCCCGTTCCTGTCGCAGCCTCACATCGTCGAGGACGGGTTCGTCGGAGTCGTCGACTCCTCGGACGCATCCGGTTCGCACCGGGTGCAGGTACTCGACGACACCGGCACACCACGATTCGGCGTGGACGTACCCGCCGATCGCGACGAGTTCGCGGTCACCAGCACACACAACCGTGAGCTGTTGATCACCGAGGACATCGATGATCCCGGTTCGGGTGCACCGGCCACGATGACCGCCCGCGATACCCGCACCGGCGACCTCGTATGGGGCCCGGTCTCCACTGCAGGCTGCCTGACCGGGTCCGGACTGCTGATCGACGCCGACTGCTCGCAAACGGATGCGCCCGTGGCTGTCGCCGCCGTCTCGGAAACCGACGGACACCGCACCGACCTGGCGGGTGCGGTCTCCGAATCCGGTGGATACGCGGTCACCGTCGACGGCGACACAGCGCATGTCGTGACCGCCGATACCGGCAACATCGCCTGGTCCACCGACACTCTCACCCCGCCCCCCGCAGCGATCCCCGGGAGCGCACGATTCGTCGCTACCGCCGGCAATGCAGTGGTCGTGGCATGGACGATCCCGACCCGTCCCGAACCGATCCAGGCGGTCTATCGCCTCTCCGATGCCGAGATCCGATGGATCAGCGGTAGCCGCAGTCCGATGGTGGTGACCGCCGACAGCAGTAGCGGGGCGACGATGATCACCACCGCAGACCTCACCGACGACGGAATCGCTGTCCTGTTCGAGCAGTACGGCACCCGAGGTTTCACCGCCGATCAATTTCCCGGTGCCGACCGCTTCGCTCTGGTCGGCGGCATCGTCTACGGCGCGTCGGACTCGGGGGTGACCGCCATCGATGCGACCTCCGGCCGCGTCACCGGCACATCACCGAGTGCGGCGCCGACAGCAGTGACCTCGAACGGTGTCGCATTGGCCCAGAGCAACGACGGGTACACCGCGTTCAAGGTGATCCCCCATTTCTGAGCTGCCCGCCCGCGCACCCCGTTCAGGACGTCTTGGGTCGACCTCGAAGATCGACGGAGAACAACGGGCCGAGCAGACACACGTTGATCACCCCAGTCAGCACGAAGACACCGCCGATCACTCCCACCACGATGCCCCCGACACCGCCGAGCACGACGGCGACCACGATCAGAGCTATTCCCACCACGATGCGCAGTGCGCGTCCGGCAGTACTGCGCATGAATTCGACGAACGACATGATGATTCCAGTTCTGTAGAGGGACTTTCACTGTTGGACGGGCGAGAACGACGAAGTGGACCAATCCATGGCTCCTCGCGCGAACAGCCCAGCCCCGACCTCGACAGCGCGGCATACGACGAGCGCTTCGCGCGCGATCTGATCGACCAGGGCACGACTCTTCGTCGCTTCGCAGCCGCGATGACACGATCACCGGCCGATACCGACGATCTGGTGCAGGACGTCCTCGAACGCGCGTGGCGCAACCGGAGAACGTTTCGATCCGAATCGGCGCTCACGACGTGGCTGTATCGAATCGCGATCAATCGTGCCCGCGATGTGGCCGCACGCGCGGAGACTCAGCGCACCGAACCATCGGGCACGGGCGACATCGATGGACCGATCAGCGACCTCGAGCACCCCGAGACGGTCGCGCAGGCGCTCAGCGATCGATCCACGGTGCGAGCGGCGCTGGCGACGTTGACCGTCGAGGATCGAATGGTCCTGGCATTACACGACGGCGAGGGCTGGACGGCGACACAGATCGGTGCGGTCGGCGCGCTCACCACCGCAGCGGTGTACAAGCGCATCCACCGCGCACGGGTGAAGCTGCTACGCGCCCTCGACGACGGTCCCGCACACCCGCGAAACGACTCCCAGGCATGCAGGCGCACACTCGCCGCGGCATCGGACTACCTGGACGGGCGTCTCGATGTCGACGCCTCGGCCCGCATCGATACGCACCTGCGGCAGTGTCGCCGGTGCCCACCCATCGCACAGGCCCTGATCGGTATCAAGACCGCACTCGGCCTGCGGCCGTGGACCAGCGCGGTACCCGAACAGTTCGTCTACGACGTCGCCCACTTGGGCGGACCCCCGCCGCGATGACCGATCATCCCCGACACCCGGAAAAAGATACCCCATAGGGTATATTGAAA
This sequence comes from Gordonia sp. 34D, assembly GCF_056682775.1. NCBI lineage: Bacteria > Bacillati > Actinomycetota > Actinomycetes > Mycobacteriales > Gordoniaceae > Gordonia > Gordonia sp. 34D. The sequence continues at coordinate 1,484,198 of NZ_CM155293.1, forward strand.
GTGAATTGTCGACCGAGGGAGAGACTCATGTGCAGGGCTGTCACGTGCAAGAAGTGCGGGAAAACGACGTGGGCGGGATGTGGTCAACACGTCGATCAGGTGATGCGGGGCGTTCCGGCGTCCAATCGCTGCAAGGGGCACGACTCCGATCCGAAGTCACCGGGATTGTTCTCCCGCATGTTCTCCAAGAAGTAGATCGCGGTCCGCAGCCCTGGTCTTGCCAGGGCTGCGACCCGAGTCGTCGTTCTTCGTGGTCTCGCCCGTCGCGGCGCGCCGACCGGCCAGACCGTGCATACGCAGGTCCGCATCGTAGTGAACGAACAGCCCCCACCCGATCAGGTGCAACACCACGACCACACTCGCCATCGCCGGCAAGCGGGGGCTCCGTCGCGGGAAAGTCGATGTCGCGCAGGCACACTCGCGTCGGTCACCGGCACAGCCAGCCGTCCGGCGGGCAGTCGAGGGTAGTTACGATCGACGTCTGCGACCCTGGAGTGGCTTTCGCCGCCGCGGGGTGCAGGCGAGGTTGCTCGATCAGCTTTTCCCGTTCCCGGACATATCGTCGTCGATGCTCGGACCGACCCCGACCCCGACCAAGGTCAACGATCGGCGATGGTGAGGATCGACCCACACCGAAATGGTGGCACCGGTCACCAGTGCGCGGCCGGTCGACCGTTCTGCACGCACATCGCACTGGTACGTTCCGGACCCGGGCACCGTCACTTCCAGTTCCACCCGTCGTGAATCGATGTCGGTGCCCAGGACCACCGCCCACCCCTCGACGATGTCGTCCTCTCGGTCCGCCGCCGTGTCGCGGACCGGAGACACTGCTGCGGGATGCAGCGGCGTGCGGGCTGCGAACATCATCGCCGCCATCAGCAGCACCGCGAAGCCGGCCACCACGGCAGCGGTGACAGCGGTCGCTGACCCGGGAGAGAGTCGAGGGACGAGGAATGTGAACACCAGGATCAGCGCGAGCACATAGAACCCCATGGCGACCGCTATCGCGTACGACACCCGCCCCGGTACCAGGACAGCGGCACCCGTCGAGCGCAGTCTCCGCGTGCCCGTCACCGACTCTCCCCTGAGGTCCCGCTGGCGGTGCCCTCTTCGACGCCGTCGGCGATCACTTCGGAGGGTGCCCGCACAGCGGCGGTGTGGCCCGTCAGCCCGACATGGGCTTCGGTGCGCATACGTTCGACCATGTGAGGGTAGTGCAGCTCGAACGCCGGCCGCTCGGAGCGGATCCGGGGTAGTTCGGTGAAATTGTGGCGGGGCGGTGGGCAGGTGGTGGCCCATTCGAGGGAATTGCCGTAGCCCCAGGGATCGTCGACGGTCGCGACCTCGCCGTATCGGTAGGACTTGAACACATTCCACACGAACGGCAGCGTGGACAGCCCGAGAATGAACGCTCCGATCGAGGAGATCAGGTTCAAGGTGGTGAATCCGTCGGAGGGCAGGTAATCGGCGTAGCGGCGCGGCATCCCTTCGTTGCCGAGCCAGTGCTGAACCAGGAACGTCATGTGGAACCCGACGAACGTCGTCCAGAAGTGCCACTTGCCGAGGCGTTCGTCGAGCATGCGTCCGGTGATCTTGGGAAACCAGAAGTACACCCCGGCGTAGGTGGCGAAGACGATGGTCCCGAACAGCACGTAGTGGAAGTGAGCCACCACGAAGTAGGTGTCGGTGACGTGGAAATCGATCGGGGGGGCTGGCCAGCAGCACACCGGTCAGTCCGCCGAACAGGAACGTGATCAGAAACCCCGATGCTGAACAGCATCGGGGTTTCCAGGGTGACCTGTCCTCGCCACATGGTGCCGATCCAGTTGAACAACTTCACCCCGGTCGGCACGGCGATGAGGAAGGACATGAACGAAAAGAACGGCAGCAGAACAGCTCCGGTGGCGTACATGTGGTGCGCCCACACCGTGATCGAGAGCGCTGCGATGCCGAGGGTGGCGAAGATCAGACCCTTGTAGCCGAAGATGGGTTTGCGGCTGAAGACCGGGAAGATTTCGGAGACGATGCCGAAGAACGGGAGCGCGACGATGTAGACCTCGGGATGGCCGAAGAACCAGAACAGGTGCTGCCAGAGCACCGCTCCCCCGGTCGCCGGGTCGAACACGTGACCACCGAAGTGTCGATCGAAGGCCAGCCCGGCCAACGCGGCCGCGAAGGTCGGGAACGCCAGCAATACCAGCACCGAGGTCACGAGCATGTTCCAGGTGAAGACCGGCATCCGGAACATCGTCATGCCGGGTGCGCGCAGGCACACCACGGTAGTGATGAAGTTGACCGCGCCCAAGATCGTGCCCAAGCCGGACAGGATCAGCCCCAGTACCCACAGGTCGGCGCCGACGCCGGGGGAATGCAGTGCGCTCGTCAGTGGGGTGTAGGCGGTCCATCCGAAGTCCGCGGCACCTCCCGGGGTGATGAACCCGGCGAGCACGATCAGCGATCCGAACACGTACAGCCAGTACGCGAACGCGTTGAGCCGCGGGAACGCGACGTCCGGTGCCCCGATCTGAAGCGGCAGAATGTAATTGGCGAATCCGTACGCGACCGGGACGGCGTAGAGCAACAGCATAATCGTGCCGTGCATGGTGAACAGCTGGTTGTACTGCTCGTTGGACAGGAACTGCAACCCCGGTACGGCGAGTTCGGTGCGCATGAGCAGCGCCATCAACCCGCCGATGAGGAACAACCCGAACGAGGTGACCAGATACATCTTCCCGATCGTCTTGTGATCGGTGGTGGTCACCAATTGGAACAGCGTCGAGCCCTTCGGCTCGTGACGCATCGGATACGGCCTGGCCGCCTCAGGGCGGGGAATCAGTGCGGTCATCGACGATTTCCTCGAACTAGGTGTGGGATGCGCCCGCATTTGCATGCGCAGAAATAGGCTCAGTGATGCACAACGATGTGCGTTACAGGGCCATGGAGGCCTGGACGGTGACGTAGACGGCCACGACGAGCAACAGGGCTGCGAAGCTACGGGTGAGTGTGGTGGCAGAGACTTTGTCGCTGATGGCTTTTCCTGCGAACGATCCGGCGATGGCCGCGAGGGTGAACGGTACGACGATCTCCCACGGGATGGTGGCACCTGTGCCGAGGCGTTCGGTGAAGGCTCCCGCGCTGGTGATGGAGATGATCACCAGCGACGTTCCGACCGCGACGGGCATCGAGTAGCCCAGTGCCAGAACCAGGGCGGGGACGATGAGGAAGCCGCCGCCCACTCCCAGAAACCCGGTGAGGAAGCCGACGACGAGCGCGGAAGCGACCAGCTTGACTACCTGCGACGTGGTGATCTTCACTTTCGCGGGCTTGGTGGCGACCGCAACGGCACCCGGGCGTGTTCCCGCGGTCTCGGCCGGGTTCGGTGTCGGTAGGTCGGCATCGTGTCCACGCCGGGTGCGGCGCAGCATCGCACCGGCGGCGACGATCATCAGTGCCGCGAACGCGAGCAGCAAGATCTGCGGGTCGACCGATCGGTTGAGGACCGATCCACCGAAGGCGGTGACCGAGCCCAGAATTCCGAACACTGCCGCTGCCCGCCACCGAACGTGCCGTGCTCGCGCATGACTGATGGCCGCGATGATCGAGGTGATTCCGACGATGATCAACGAGGCGCTCGTTGCCGACTGCGGTTCGACCGCCAGGAGATACACCAGGGCAGGAACAGTCAGTATCGATCCCCCACCACCGAGCGCGCCGAGGGAAAGACCGATGAGAATCCCTGCGGCAACTGCAATCGCCAGGGTGGCGACCATGTCAGATCACTGCGCCGGGGGTGCCGTCATCACGGACCACAGGGCGGCCGTCTTCGTGCCACGCTTTCATTCCGCCCGACAGATTGTGCGCTGTACGACCGGCATCGGTGAGGGCCGCGACAGCTTTGCTCGACCGAGCGCCCGACCGGCACACCACGACCAATTTCTGCTCAGGAGGGTAGGCAGCAGGATCGAGATCGCCGAGGCGTACATGGACGGCGTCCGGGGCGTGGCCGGCAGCCCATTCGTCGTCCTCGCGGACATCGATCAGGATGGCTCCCGATTCGGCGATCAGTGCATATGCGGCGGCCGGATCGGCTTCCGGTGGTGCTCCAGTCATGAACAACGCTCCTTGGATCAGTGGGTGCTTACAGGGCGTGCAGCGGCGTGGCCGGCACGAAGCGATAGCCCTCGCTCGGTGAGAACGTGGCCGAGACGGTGAACCGATCTCCTCGAATCACTGTGTGCCGCAACTCCACCGGCCGGGAATTCATGCAGCCCAAGCGGCGGATCGACAGCGCCGCGGTCTTCGAGTCGAGTTCGAGTGCTGCCGCATCCTCCGGATCCGGCACGACGGCAGTGACGTCCTCGCGGCCACCGGTCAGGCGGATGCCGCAGCGTTTCTCGAGCTCGATGTAGAGAGCCGTGTGAGTGAAGTCCGCATCCAGGAGGTCGCGTGCCAGCTCCCCCGGCAACCAGGCACGGTCGAGAGCCAACGGCATGGTCCCTGCCATACGGATGCGCTCCAGGTAGAGCAGCGGAGCCTTGGGACCGACCTGCAAGGTAGCGGCCACCGCGGGGTCGGTCCGCAGTTCGAGTGCACGCACCACGCTGTGCTGAGCAACACCCGTGGCTTCCACGGCAGCGAAGAGACTGTAGAGCGCACCGAGTGGCTGCTCGATCACCGGCGGAGCCGCCAACCGAGAAGGCCGGCCACGCTCTGCAATCAAGATTCCTTCGTTCCGCAGGTGCCGCAGGGCCTCGCGGGTGGTGTGACGGCTCACCCCGTAGCTCGTCGTCAACGCATGCTCGCCCGGGAACTCGGAGCCGGCGAATTCGTCGTCACCGATTCGGCGGACCAGATCGGCATGCAGTTGCGCCCACAGCGGCATCGCACTGGAGCGGTCGAGCGCGGCGCTGCGATCGGGTTCAACCATCAGAGGCCCTCCTGTCGATCTGTGTCGGAATCCGAATTCGAGCCGCCGGCTGCTGACCCTCGGGGCCACTGTACAACAAATGTACGTACATCCGTACGGACGGCAGTGATGCTCTCTACGCGTCGAAGCGATGTCGACCGAGGATCTCGGGGACCGCAGCTCCCCCCGTCCCCGAGAAACCATCCGTCGGCGTCGCCGACACACAACGAGACAATGCTTGCTTCGAGAAAAGTTGTTTCCCACCACGAACGAGCGCCTGGTGGAGATCGCGCCGAACCTGGTGAATCCGCCCGCGTAGCGAGCGTCATCGTTTCGCTTCCCAGTCGGTCCCGGATCAGGCCAGTCGGTGCCGGATCAGGAGTGTCGCCCGGGGGCTGCTCGCCCGGGGCCTGCTCTACCGTCGGTGGCGCAGCGAGCCGACAGGGCGAGCACCGGACCGAACCGGGGGCGGACTGCACGACCGCCTCCGATTCGGGCGGGTTCGATCAGACTGTTTCGAGGTTGCGCTCGGCCCAGGCGGCGTAGCTGCCCTCGAGTTCGACAACTCGGTAGCCGGCGCGGCGCAGGGCGCTGGCTGCGACCGCGTTACGGACGCCGCTCTGGCAATAAGTCACGATCGGACCGCCCGTGGGCAGTCCGTCGAGGTTCCACAGCAATCGGCCACCGCTGAGCTGTTCGGAGCCAGGTATGTGGCCGTCGGCGTGTTCGGTTTTGTTGCGCACGTCCAGCACCATTGCCGGGTCGAACGAATCCAGCTCGTCCGCACCGATCGTCTCGGGTGTCGTCATGGGGAGCCCTCGTAGACTCGTGACGTACCCGGTCACCGTATCGATGCCGACCCGCAGCAGGTGATCACGTAGCTCGTCGGCGACGGCGTGGTCCTCGGCGAGCACCACCAGTGGAGTGTCCTCTCGTTCGGGGTCGTAGACCCAGGCACCGAACGAGGCTGCCTTGTCGATGCCGGGGATGTTGAGCGCTCCGGGGACAGCGCCGGCGTGCACCTCATCTTGGCCGCGGGTGTCGAGGAGGACGACCTCGTCGGAGTCGAGGGCGCGTGCCAATTCTGCGGAGTCGTACTCGCGCAAGGGAGAGAGTGGCCCGAGAACGACCGGGCCCTGCTTGTTCTGACGCTTCATCCGGCCGAAGTAGGCGTGTGCATCCGGTTGACCGTCGAGCATCTCGTCGACGAAGCCCTGCTCGTCGTCGCGCTCGACATACCCGGCCCACCAAGCGAAACGGCGTTCGTAGCCGACGCTGGTCGACGGAAGCGCGCCGAGAGCTTTTCCGCAGGCACTGCCCGAACCGTGACCGGGAAAGACCTGGATATGATCCGGCTGCGTGACGAACGACCGCTTCAGACTGCGGAAGATCTGTTTGGCACCCTCGAAACGGGTGTCGACACCGTCTGCAGCTTCGTCGAGTAGGTCCGGGCGGCCGAGATCGCCGGCGAAGACGAAGTCGCCCGTCAACATGTATCCCGGAGCATCGGCGAAGGCGCCGTCGGTCACCAGGAACGAGAGGTGCTCCGGGGTATGACCGGGCGTGTGAACGGCTTGCACGGTGATGTTGCCCAGAGCCAGCGTGTCGCCATCGTGGAGGCGTTCGGCCTCGAAGCCGTACTGCCAGTCGTCGCCGCCCTCTCCTGAGACGTAGGTGGTCGCGCCGGTGGCCTTGGCCAGCTCGCGGGTGCCGGACAGGTAGTCGGCATGGATGTGGGTCTCGGTGACGGCGGTGATGGTCATGCCATGTCGATCGGCCAGGTCCAGGTACACACCGATGTCGCGGCGGGCGTCGACCACCACTGCCTCTCCCTTGGCCTGGCAGCCGATGAAGTATCCGGCTTGGGCGAGGTCTTCGTCGTAGATGCGTTCGAGAAGCATCGAAATCTCCTTGTCGATCGTGGTGGCGTTCGTACAGGTCTCAGAATTCATGGTACCCCGTGGGGTATTTCAGGAGGTTCTGTGCGGCGAGGTGCACGGTTCCGATTCCTGCGGGGTGGAGGTGAAGTGGGCGGCATTCCACTGGGCGACCAGGGGCATCGCAACCGACTGATCCAGCGAGGCGCAACGACTCACAGCGACATCGCAGTGGTTGCCGATCATCACGTCCTCCTCAGCCGTCCGGCACTCACCGACTCGGGGCGGACGAGGAAATTTCATTCGTCCCGAGTGTGGCGTTTGTCGGTATTGGCGACTAACCTCTTCCATAATGTACGTACATCCGTACGATCAATCAAGGAGAGGGCGACGTACACCTCGGCACGTGTCCTTGCACCACCTGCTCGAACGCCGGAATGACCTTCCAGCACGACTGCTGTGGATGCAGTGCACCTGGCTTCAATGACCACCAATGTTGTGACCACACGGCTCGCGCCCACACCGACGTCGAGCTGAACCACCCGGCATCAACCGAAATCGAGACAGCGCTCACCGAGCTCGTGTCTCGAACAGGAGGACCACATGTCCGCGCACACCATCGACCACAAAGTCGCGATCATCGGCGGAGGCAACGCCGGTATTTCGCTCGCGGCACGTTTGCGGCGAGCAGGAATGACCGACATCGGCATCATCGAGCCGGCAGAGACCCACTATTACCAACCTTTGTGGACGCTCGTCGGTGGAGGCCGCGCCCCGGCCTCGGAGAGTGCGCGCAGCGAGGCGTCGGTGATGCCCCAGGGCGTCGGCTGGATCAAGGATCGCGCCGAGGGGGTCGACCCCGATGCCCAGACGGTCAGCACCTCCTCGGGAACTACGATCCATTACGACCACCTGGTGGTGTGCCCCGGCATCCAGCTCGACTGGGATTCGGTGTCCGGCATGGCCGAATCGATCGACACCCCGCAGGTCTCGAGCAATTACCGCTACGATCTCGCACCCAAGACGTGGCAGATGATTCAAAAGATGCGGTCGGGCACCGCCGTGTTCACGATGCCCTCCGGCCCCATCAAATGCGCGGGTGCCCCGCAGAAGATCGCGTACCTCGCGGCCGACTACTGGCGCGAGCAGGGCGTGCTCGATGCCATCCGAGTTGTCCTCGTCCTGCCCACACCCGGAATGTTCGGGGTACCGGTGTTCGCCGAGGAGCTCGAACGAGTCGTGGCGCGTTACGGCATCGAGGTGCGCAAGAACAGCGAAGTCACCGCTGTCGATCCGGACGGCCGGTCGGTGACGATCACCGACAACAGTGCAGGTACCACCGACGAGCTACCCTACGATCTGCTCCACGTCGTACCGCGCCAATCTGCACCGGACTGGATCAAGGCCAGCCCCATAGCGGACCCCGAGAATCCAGCCGGATACGTCCAGATCGACAAGAACACACTGCGTCACAACAGATTCGACAACATCTTCGCCCTCGGTGACGCCGGATCGTCACCGAATTCCAAGACCGGTGCCGCCATCCGCAAGCAAGCACCCGTGGTCGCCGAGAACCTGCAGGCGAGCATCGCCGGCCGTCCACTGACCGCACAGTACGGCGGGTACGCCTCCTGCCCCTTGACCACCTCTCGTAAGACGATGCTTCTGGCCGAGTTCGACTACACGATGCAGCCGGCTCCCTCGATACCGCTGATCGACACCACCCGCGAACGCCGCGACATGTGGTTCCTCAAGAGACGCGGACTGCCGGCGTTGTACTGGAATGCCATTCTCACCGGCCGAGCGTGAACGGTCGACCGCCGCACAGTTACGACCGCGAGGGCGACCTGAGCCACTATCGGTCGGTGTTCGAGGCCATCGAACGACGCGTGATACCGGAGGTGGTGATCACCCGGGTCACCCCGTATCTGCTCGTTCTGGTGTCGGCGGCCGTGCTCGGAGTGGTGCTTCCGCACACCGGCGGCGCACACGGGTACGACGTTCTTCTGCGCACCGAAAGCGCCGACGCGGAATCAGCGGGTGTGTTGGCGACACTGTTCACCGCATTCACTCTCACGTTCACCGTCGTAGCGGCCTCGATCGCGCGTCTGGTTCGGCGTTTTCGGTGGGCCGCTCTGGCTTTGGCGGGCAACGGTGTCACCACGGTGTTCGGTGTGCTCGCGATCTGGGCTCGGCAGTCACTGGCACCGACCGCGACGGTGGCGGGTCCATCGATCGGCCTGTATCTGGGGGCGGTGGCAGCCCTGCTGTCCACCGTTCTCTGGGCTCGTGTGGTGTTCACCCGCCCACCCGAGCATCCCGGTCCAGCGCGCAGGAGCTGACACGTCGCGGGCCCGAGCACCCCATCTCGAACCGGCTGTCCTGCCTCGGTCCGATCACCCCCGTGCATCGATGCGGGGGTGATCGGACCGTTGTCAGGCGAGGGCGAGAAAGAGCTTCTCGAGCTCCGCTTCGCTCATCTTCTCCCCTGTTTCCGCCCCGGTGATGCACTCACGGAGTCCGGTGGCGACGATCTTGAAGCCTGCCCGGTCGAGAGCCTTCGACACCGCGGCCAGCTGGGTGACGACGTCCTTGCAGTCACGGCCGCTCTCGATCATCGAGATCACTCCTGCGAGCTGACCCTGCGCACGCCGCAGACGGTTCAGTACCAACGCGATGCTTTCGGTGTCACCGGTCATGTCGTTCAGTCCTTCGTTCGATGAAACTCCAGGTTACCCCTAGGGGTAAGAGTGGTCGTGGTGGCCGACGCCGGACGGTATCGGCCACCACCATGGTGAGCATCTCGACTGTGCGAGCGTCTCAGCTGTGCGAGAAGCCGATCTTGGGTAGTACTGCTCGTAGCCACGTGGGTGACCACCATGCGGCATGGCCGGTCAGGCGCAGGAGCACCGGCAGCAGAACCAAGCGGATGAGTATCGCGTCCAGCAATACGGCGACACCCAGAATGATGCCCATCTCCTTGGGTGGCAGTGGTTCGGCGAGCGCGAACGAGAAGAACACCGCGATCATCACCGCTGCGGCCGCGAAGATCACCCGACCCGAATGCGCCATTCCGTCGACCTGAGAACCGTGCGGATCACCGGTGTTCTCGTAGTGTTCCTTGACGCTCGACAGCAGAAACACCGTGTAGTCCATCGCGATTGCGAAGATCATCGCGAAGAAGAACACCGGGCCCCAACCGTTCAGGAATCCCTGCGGGGTGAATCCGAGCAGCGACGCCCCGTGACCGTCTTGGAAGATCAGCTTCGCCACACCGAATGCTGCGCCGGTGGACAGCAGGCTGACCACGGTCCCCAGCAGGGCGATCAGCGGTGCCTGGAGCGCGATCAGCAGCAGCAGGAATCCGAGCACGAGGATCACCGACACCACGATCGGCAGGTACTCGTTCAACGCGGTCTGTAGGTCCAGGTTCTCCGCGGGTGCACCGCCGACGATCGCTCCCTCGGGCAGCTCGGCGCGCAAGGCGTCGAGTGTGGTCTCGAGTGCGGGGTCCGACGGGTCCACGTTCGGGATGGCCTGCAGCATGACGTAATCGGATCCGTCCATGGCGGGCATGGGCGGCGTCACCATCGATACGCCGTCGACGCTCGCTGCGATCTGTGCGGTCTGCTCTGCCTCCGCCGTGGGGGCGATGATCTGCAGCATGCCTGGTGCGCCTTCGCCCATCTGTGCCTGCACCAGTTCGTAGCCTTGGCGGACCGGAGCGTCCTCGGGGACAACCGAAATGGACGGCATGGCGACCTTGAGACCCAGTGCCGGAATCGACAGCGCCACCAGAATCAGCAGGGAGCCGATGGCGAACGGCCACGGATGCTTGTGCAGCAACTGACCCCAGGTCGCGAATTTCGGCGAGCGGTGCACCTGTCGCTTCGCGTACGGGAGGGAGCCGGCATTGACCTTCGGTCCGAGCTTGCCCAGAACTGCGGGGAGCAGTGTGAGGGTGGCCGCGAGAACGAACACCACCGCGAGCATGATGCCCACGGCCATCGTGCGTACCGCAGGTGCAGGTACCAGAAGCACGGCGGACAGGCTGATCAGCACGGTCAGGCCGGACAGCAGGACTGCTTTGCCTGCCGTGTCCATCGTTTCTGCCACTGCACGCTGGGGGTCGATCCGTCCGGCGTCGATGGTCTTGCGGAGCGCATCCCGGAATCGGACGACGAGGAAGAGCGCGTAGTCGATACCGAGCGCCAGCGCGAACATCATCGCAAAGTTCATCGCCCACACCGAGATCGGTGTGATTTCGTTGAGCAGAACCAGACCACCCGCGGATGCGACGAGGCCGGCCAGAGTCAACAGCAAGGGCAGACCTGCCGCGACGAGCGATCCGAACGCGAGCACCATGATCGCCAATGTGACGGGCCAGGAGATGATTTCGGCCTTGATCATCGCGTCGTGGTTGGCCTTGTTGAAGTCACTCCACAGTGCCGATGCTCCGGTCGGGTAGACCTCGATCGAGTCCGTGGAGGCTGCGGTCAGCTCACCTTTGAGATCGTCGACGGCCTTCACCATCTCGTCGGTGGTCCCGTTCGCTCCACCGATGAGGATCCCGGTGTGTCCGTCGGGGCTGATCGACATTCCCGGTTGCGGGGGGATCACCTCGGAAATCCGCGAATCGGCGGCCAGAATGTCGGTGACCTCGGAAATGACCGCCGCGACAGCGGGATCGGTCACCTGCTCGGTGTCCGAATGCACGACCACCTGGATCGCGGCCGAGGAGTTCCCGCCGAAGTGCTCCTGTGCGAGTTCGCGAACCTGGACCGACTCCGATCCGTTGGATTGCCACCCGGCACCGGCGAGGGATCCGAACACCGACGGGGCGAACGCTCCCAATCCGATGATGACCACGAGCCACGCGGTGACCACCCACTTGAAGTTGCCTGCCATGCGCGCACCGAAGCGCGCCAACGGCCCGCCGGTGATTCCTGGCGGCGAGTTGTCTGCAGAACTCTCGTCGGTTCGAACGTCGGTGGAACTCACATCGTGCCCTTACTGGTCGGGAAGATGGAGGAACCGTAACACAGTACCCCCAGGGGTATGCTGGTATCATCGTATCTACCCCCTAGGGTATGCACGGACGACCGCACCACACGCAGAGAAGCGAGGATCTACCGCATGTCATGCACCGACACCCTCACCGGCCCCGGCGGACCGAGTATCGAACGCGCAGTCCCCGCGCTGGCGGGCACCATGGTCCTTGCCAGCCTCGCCGCCGGTTCCCTTCACGACCGCCGCTGGCATGTCCTGACAGCATTCGTCGGCGGGAATCTGCTGCTGTATTCCGCAGTCGGATGGTGCCCGGCCAGCCTGTTGATGAAGCGGCTGGGGATGCGTCAGAGCACAGCGACCCCGACCCGGTGAACCGCAACAGGACCCGCCCTTTGCCGTGGCAGTGGGTCGGCTACGCCTTCGGCCGCACTCTGCCCTCGACCATGACGGACTGGGTGGCCAACGATCTGACGGGCAATCACGCCGTGGTTCGGCACCTGATCCGCGGCCAGGTTCCGTTTCTTCCCATCTACGCCGTGTTCATGTTCTTTCCGGGTGAACTGTGGTTGCGTGGTTCCATGGTGCTTCTGGCGGTCCTGCTCTCGCTGTTCTTCACCGCCTCGTACATGGAAGAGAATCGGCAACGCCGCCTCGTGCGACACATGCTGCCCCGCGATCTCACGAACTCCCGTAAAGCGCAGGAATCGGAGCTGGTCAAGAAGCGTTATCTGGCGGCGCACCCCGAGTCCGAGGCCTCACGCACCGCCGCGGCACCCATCGCTCCCGGCCGGGAGCACTGAGCGATGGTCGGCGATTCGACGCACCGTCTCGCCCGATGGCAACGATTCTGGGACAAGCAAGCGGCCGGTTACGACAAGCACATGACCTTCCTCGACCGAGTCCTTTTCCGCGACACCAGATCCTGGATCTGCAGTCGCGCCCGAGGCCAGGTTCTCGAGGTCGCAGTGGGAACGGGACTCAATCTCGAGCACTACCCGGCGGGGACATCGTTGACCGGAATCGAGCTGAGTCCGGACATGCTCGCGCAGGCACACTTTCGCGCCGCCGACGTCAGACCGGATGCGCACCTGACGCTCGGGGACGCTCATGCTCTCGACTTTCCCGATGCATCCTTCGACACCGTGGTGTGCACGTTCTCACTCTGCGCCATCCCCGCCACGGACATCGCGCTCGCGGAAATGTCGCGGGTGCTGCGTCCGGGTGGAACGTTGCTACTCGCCGATCACGTCGCCTCGTCGATCCGGCCGGTTCGATGGATCCAACGCGCCCTGGAACTGGTGAGCGTCCCGATCGGCGGCGAGCACTTTCTGCGCCGGCCCTCGCTCGTGATCACCGGTGACGAGAGCTTCTCCATCGAGGACATCGACCGGTTCACTCTCGGTCTTGTCGAGCGTCTTCACGCCACGAAAGTGGCCTGAACGGGAGCAAGGACCACCATCCTCGCGGCACGAACTACCGGCCACGCCCGGCTATCTCGGTCTCGACGAACTCGAGAAGTTGCTTCTCTGCCATCCACCCACACTTGTCGCGCACCCACGGCGAACAACCCAGGATGTAGGGGCGACGAGATCAGCCCACCGAGACTTCGCAACGACGCCGAGGCTCCGACGCTGAACCCATTTCACCCCCGCACCGAGAGTCGGTACGGGGGTGAAGATGGGGTTCGATGGAGAAATCAGGCCAGATCGTAGCGATCGAGCATCATGACCTTGTCCCACGCCGCGACGAAGTCGCGGACGAACTTGTCCTTGGCGTCATCGCAAGCGTAAACCTCTGCGACAGCGCGCAACTCGGAGTTCGAGCCGAAGACCAGATCGTTGCGAGTTCCGGTCCACTTCTTCTCACCGGTAGCGGCATCCTTGGCCTCGTAGATGCCCTCCTCGGCGGCGGGAACCCACTCGGTGCCCATGTCGAGGAGGTTGACGAAGAAGTCGTTGGTGAGCGTGCCGACCTTGTCGGTCAGAACGCCGTGCGTCGACTTCTTGAAGTTCGCACCGAGCACGCGCAGACCACCGACGAGCACGGTCATCTCGGGCGCACTGAGCGAGAGCAGGTTTGCCCGATCGACCAGGTTGAACTCGGCCGGCAGCTTCTGGCCTTTGCCCAGGAAGTTACGGAAACCGTCGACCTTGGGCTCCAGATCGGAGAACGAGTCGACGTCCGTCTTCTCCTGCGTGGCATCCATGCGGCCCGGGGTGAACGGGACCGTGATGTCGACGCCGGCGTTCTTGGCGGCCTGCTCGACGGCTGCGACGCCACCGAGTACCACGAGGTCGGCGAAGGACACAGTTCCGGAGAATGACTGCTGGATTCCTTCGAGAACGCGGATGACCTGTGCGAGCTCGTCGGGCTCGTTGACCTCCCAGCCGGCCTGCGGCTGCAGACGCAGACGGCCACCGTTCGCACCGCCGCGCTTGTCACTGACGCGGAACGACGACGCCGCCGCCCACGCAGCCGAGATCAGCTGATCCTGAGTCAATTCGGATCCGAGGATGGCCTGCTTCAGTTCGGCGATCTGTGCGTCACCGATCAGCTCGTGATCGACGGCCGGGATCGGGTCCTGCCAGAGCAGGGGCTCCGCCGGAACCTCGGGGCCGAGGTAACGCGTGACCGGTCCCATGTCGCGGTGGGTGAGCTTGAACCAGGCCTTCTGGAATTCCTCTGCGAGCTCCTCGGGATGATCGAGCCACCGCCGGGTGATCTGCTCGTAGATCGGGTCGACGCGCATCGCGATGTCGGAGGTGAGCATCGACGGGTGGCGACGCTTGGAGGGATCGGCGGGATCGGGAACGAGGTCCGCGCCCTCGCCGTTCTTCGGGCGCCACTGGTGTGCACCGGCTGGGCTCTTGTAGAGCTCCCACTCGAACCCGTACAGGGTCTCGAGGAACGAGTTGTCCCACTGGGTGGGCGTGGGGGTCCAGATGACCTCGAGGCCACTGGTGATCGCGTCCGCACCGACACCGCTCTGGTAGCTGTTCTTCCAGCCGAGGCCCATCTGTTCGAGGGGAGCGCCTTCCGGCTCGGCACCGATGTGCACCTCGGGATCGGCAGCGCCGTGCGTCTTGCCGAAGGTGTGTCCGCCGATGGCCAACGCGGCGGTCTCGATGTCGTTCATGGCCATGCGGCCGAAGGTCTCGCGAATGTCCAGTGCGGACTGCACCGGATCCGGGTTACCGTTCGGGCCTTCGGGATTGACGTAGATCAGACCCATCTGCACTGCGGCCAGCGGGCCCTCGAGGCTGGTGCGGTCACCGTAGTAGCGCTCGTCGCCCAACCAGGTCTGCTCCGGGCCCCAGTAGATGTCCTCGTCCGGCTCCCAGGCGTCGACGCGTCCGCCGGCGTAGCCGTAGGTCGGCAGGCCCATGGACTCGATGGCGACGTTGCCGGTGAGCACGATCAGGTCGGCCCAGGAGAGCTTGCGGCCGTATTTCTGCTTGATCGGCCAGATCAGCCTGCGGGCCTTGTCCAGGCTCGCGTTGTCGGGCCAGCTGTTCAGAGGCGCGAAGCGCTGCATGCCCGCTCCGGCACCGCCGCGTCCGTCCTGCTTGCGGTACGTGCCCGCTGCGTGCCACGCCATGCGAATGAAGAACGGGCCGTAGTGACCGAAGTCCGCGGGCCACCAGGGCTGCGAGTTCGTCATCAGGGCTTCGATGTCGCGCTTGACCTCAGCGAGATCGAGAGAGTTGAACTCGGCTGCGTAGTCGAAGTCCGGGCCCATGGGGTCGCCGACTGCCGGGTTCTTCTTGAGGATCTTCAGATTCAGGGACTTGGGCCACCACTCGCGGTTGCTTCCGCCTTCGACGGGTGCCGGCATCGAGTCGTGCATGACCGGACACTTGCCACCCGACTCCTGTGGCTGGTCCTGGTTCATCTCTTTTTCGCGTGTTGTGTGGTCCTCGGACACGAGTTTCCCTCCAGAAGATGGTGAATGATCTGATTTCCGCGGCGCTCCCGCGCCGCGACATCAGGGGCTGACGCTGGTGGAGCAGTTCTCGCACAGGCCCCAGTAGATGACCTCTGCCTCGTCGACGACGAAACCAGGGGCCTCCGACGGAGTGAGGCACGGAGCCTCGCCGACGGCGCACTCCACATCGGCGATCGCGCCGCACTTGCGGCACACGAGATGGTGATGATTGTCGCCGATCCTGCTCTCGTACCGGGAGACCGAACCCGACGGCTGAATGCGCCGGACCAGTCCCGCGATGGTCAGAGCGCGGAGCACGTCGTACACGGCCTGGCGCGAGACGTCGGGCAGGGTGGCCCGAACGGCTCCGTAGACGGTGTCGGTGTCGACGTGCGGATGTTCGTGCACCACGTCGAGCACCGCCAGACGGGGGCGGGTGACTCTGAGCGCAGCACTACGCAGCATCTCCGAGTAGTTCGACGATGAGCTCACATCGACCAGTATGCATGACTTTTCTGGAATGAGTCCGGAAACTGAGCGACGGACTGATGTGAGGCGGCGAGCGCAGAGCCAGCGCGTTCCGCGCCGAGTGGCACCGAGATTGCGGGGAGCAATCGCCGGAGGATCTTCGGTTCGGGTGAACCCCTCAGGCTCGGTGTGCGTACACCACAGTGAAGCCCACAGCAGTCGTGGGCCCGAGGACAGGACACGTGATGAACACTTCAAGGTTCCGTATGGCAACGTCGCTCCTGGCGTCGGCGGCGATGATCGCCCTCGCCGGGTGCGGTTCCACCGAACCCACCGGTTCGGTCGCTGTGTCGAGTACTCCGGTGTCCACGTCGGCGGATCCGAGCGCCTCAACACCTGATGCAGCACCGTCCGAACCCGGTCTGGTGGTGTACGCCAGCAACTACTCCGTGAGTGACACGGTCTCTCGGGTCCAGCGCGCGCTCGAGACGGTGGGGACTGTGGCAGCCACTGTGGATTTCGAGAAGTTGGCACAGGGAACAGGTAAGACGATCCGTCCGACCACCGTGGTGATCGGGGGGAATCCGAAGGCGGCGTCGCCGTTGATCACCGCGGATCAACGGGCCGCGATCGACCTTCCACAGAAGTACCTGGTCTGGCAGGCTGCCAACGGGACGGTGTTTCTGGCATACAACTCCGCGGAGTACATCGCGGCGCTCGCTGGTATCCCGGTGTCGTCCGACGCCCTCGACGGACTCCGGGCCGGGTCGGCATCCACCGCGTCCGATGCGACGGGATCCTCGGCGGCCGCTGCAGAGGGCACCGATGTGTCCACAGCGCCGAGATACCTGGTCGAAAAGACCAGTGATGCATCGGTTGCTGCGTCCATCGCTCGATACGAGGCAGCGTTCGCGGCCAAGAATCAGCCCACAGTCGCCACCGTCGATCTCGCGTCCGCCGCTGCCGAGACACCTCTGAGGCCCACCATGGTCACCTACGTCGGTAATCCTGCGGTCTCGACTGCGCTGGTCGGAGCGCAGCAGACCATGGGGATCGACCTCCCCGCCCGATACGTGGCGTGGCAGGACTCCGAAGGGATCGTTCACGTGGCTCATCCCGATATCCGTGTACTCGCTGCTCGGCATTCGATCTCGCCGACCAATCCCGTTCTCGACATGGTCGAGGCCGCCACGACCGGTTTCACCGATGCCGCTTCCGGCTCGGGCAGTTAGGTGGACGGTGTCGAATCCGGCTCACAGCAGAACCATCAGCTCGTCGATGCGTCCGAAGTTGCCATGTCGGCGCTCTTCCGCGAGCACCAGCATGCAGTGACTCGATTCGTCAGCCGCTACACCCAGACCCGCGAGCAGTGCGAGGACATCGTCCAGGAGACGATGTTGCGTGCGTGGCGCGGGATCGACCGCATCGATGTGACAGCAGCATCGACGCGGTCCTATCTCATGACGATCGCGCGAAACGTGCTCACCGATCAGTGGCGGGCGAGCACGAGCAGGCCGACTCTTGTCCACGACCAGATCGCACTCGCTGCCGAGTGCATCGACGACGAATTGGGCGGGGTCCTCGACGGGTGGCTCATAGACGAGTCGCTGCACCGGTTGTCCGAGGAGCATCGAGCGGTCATCGTGCTCATCTACTACGAGGGCCGAACCGTCTCCGAAGTGGCCGCACACCTCGATATCGCGGTCGGCACGGTCAAGTCCCGCTCCTACTACGCTGTACGTGCCCTACGCCGGATCTTCGACGAGTTGGGATTGATTCCATGAGCTCAGCGCACGACGAGATCCGACCACTGCTCGGGGCGTACGTACTCGACGGACTCGAGCGCGACGACCGAGCAGCGGTACGACGACATCTCGACGACTGCCTTGCCTGCCGAACCGAAATCGACGTACTGGCACCCGTCGCGGGTGTGCTTCGACGTCGAAGGCAGCCAGCAGATCTCTCACCGGTGCACTCGACGGCCGGTGCAGACCAGCGACTCGACCACCTGCTGAGCGCGATGAGGCAGCAACGGACCTCCGAGAAGAGGCGGCGGCGAGTGTGGACTGCGGTGTCGGCGACCCTCGTTCTGGGAGTCGCTGCGGCGATCGTCCCGCTCAGTAGCCTCGCCCGCTCCGACGATTCGACAACGGTGAACGATGCGGGAGCCCGCCCGCTCGTTCTGTCGAGCACCATCGGGGCCACAGGTGAGCTCGAGCTCACCACGAAAGCCTGGGGCACATCGATCGACGTCGACGTCCAACAACTCCCCGACGCAGGCGTCCTCACTCTCCAGGTGGTCGGCAACGACGGGGCTCGACAGCAAGCAGCTCAATGGTCGGTCACCGCGAGCCGAGCAGCAGCGGTGACCGGCGCGACGTCCCTTTCTGTCGAGGACATCCACTCGATCGTGATCGACGATCCGGCGGGCAACACGATCGCGCGGGCCTCTCGCTGAGACCGAGTCGTCACCGACACGGGCCAGGTTTGGATGCGGTGCCTCGAACCGCATGTTGGTCGAACGGCCGGCCGAGTGGCTGGACCGCAGTCGAAGGAGGTCGGGGCGCTCACGACGTACCCCGGATCGAAGTCCGAGTCCGACCTGCGACATCGAGCGATCACACCAGTCTCCTCGTCTCACCAGAACCAATCGACCCGCAGCCCACTGTCGGGTGTCCCACAGAAAATTACGGATATCGACGACACGTACGTCGCAGGATCCGAGACCCCTAGCTATCCGAGGCGACCCAGCGAGCATCGGATGTATACACGGTCAGATGTACCCCATGGGTATGTGCTGATATCACCCTCAGGGGCTCATACTCGTAGTCGTTTGCGATGACTGTGACGACAATTGGACGCGCCTTCGGTCGTCTCGTCGTTTCGGCGGTCGGGTATCGAAGACGGTGCTGCCATCGACCCAAGGGCACCCACTCATCGACGTAGACATCGAGCCGGTGACGGAAGTCGACATCTGTGTCCATGGGTCGACAGCACACCGACAGTGCAATCAGTCCGCCGATGCCAGTTGCCCGAGAGACAGCATCAACAGTCGCCGCGATCCCATCCGTCGTGTTCGTCGAGAATGTCGACGAGAGTGCGCAAAAGATCGTCGACGCGGTCATTGATGTCGTCGAACCGATCGTCGAGCTCGGCGAGGCGGATGTGTGCGTCGCGCCGGGCACGAATCCCGTGCTCGTAGTAGGCATTGTCCAGAACGAAGCCCGATCGACCTGGTTCTGCTCCTTGTAGAACAGCACTGTCGGGGTCGTTCGTCGTCCACAGGGTGCGCGGTCGATGCGCAGCCGGCCGACCGTTCAGGTGAGCGCGCGTCAGTGCGGACAGCGACTGCACTGTGAGCGGTTCCGGCGTCCAGGGTGTGTAGCCCCAGCGGTCGATACGAACCACAAGCGGCTCCTCCGCGTGCTGCGCTGTCACCACCGGAGACTCAGACATCGAAGGTGAGCGATCGGGGTCGAGAAATTCACGGAGCATCGAGATACTCGCGGAGCGATCGAACATCGACTGAAGTTGCGCCCAGCGCCGGTACACCGACACCGGACCGGACTCACCGTAACTGCCGAGCATGGTCGGGGTGACCCGGTGCAGGCCGGAAACGATCAGGTCCGGCCCTGCGACCTCGATGTCGCCGCGGCGCAGAGTGCTGATGTCACGGTAAGTCAGTCCGGCAGAAACCAAGGTGAGTATCAGTGCATCACGTCGCCCGAACAGCCCGTATGGCCATCCAGACGACAGAATGCCGTCGATGATCGATGCAGCGCAGCCACGGATTTCGGTGAGACGTTCCCGGCGGCGCTCTGCGAGAGCGAGCCGAATGGGGACCGAGCGACCGGGTTCGGCCATACCGCGACTGCGGTGGGCAGCGTTGACAGCCGATACTCGACGACGCTGCGTGGCGACTGCGGCAGGGTGGTGGTCAAGAAACTCTGCCAGTGTGGACGGTGTAGCAGGCAGCGACGACCGGTCGCTGGCAGCGCACCAGTCGCAGAACAATGCCCATGTGTGTTCTGCGGAGCGGCCGAGACCCGAGATGCCATAAGCCACCGAGCCGAACGTAATTCCGTTCGATTGACTGGCGGAGTGTCGATATTCAAAGTTGCAGTGTTCGGAAACGGTGACACTTCCTCCCCGGTTTGGCTGTTACAACAGTTTAGGCACCGCTCGCCCAGCCTTGGTGACGTCGAGCCGAGGTGGACGCCCCCGTAGCCCAAGCATCTTCAGATCTGCCCGCCGTCTGTCAGCGGGCGCGAAACCGTTCCGTACGAGCCCGTCCATTCGCACCGTCACGTCAATCGGAGGCTCGTTTGCGGCGGTGGACGTGATCGAAGGCGGATGTTGAACCGGCTAGCCATACCGTATTGTGATACGGTATGGCTATGAGCGAAGCCGCAGTGCGCAACCGACGAGCAGGTGGCCCCAAGCGTCTCCTCGTGCTCGATCAGGTGATATCGACTATGGCGGTCCGCGGATACAGCGGCACCAGGTACGCAGATATCTCCGAGGCCTCCGGTATCGCAGTAAGCACCTTGCAGGGCTACTTCGGATCTCGCGAGGACATGTTGATCGAAGCTTTCCAACGCGCCACTTCCGTTGCCGTTGAAGCCATGCGCGAATTCACGGCGCAATTCGATGACCCATGGAAACAACTGGTGGCGATGGTGGACCGTGGCCTTGCAACGGATGTTCCGACCTGGCGGATGCTCATGGAATTCTGGACGGCAGCCGCCCACGACACCGAACTCCGGCAGCACGCCACAGCATTGGCGACCCAGTACCGAGAACCCTTCGCGGACGCTGTTCGTCGAGGAGTGGAGAGCGGTCAATTCGACCCGCGCTTCGATGTCGAGTCCATCGTCGAAGTCGCAGTGGCAAACATCGTCGGCGTGCTGTACCCAACGGTACTCGGCCACCTGCCTCTTCCTGCAACGAATTACCGCGACGTAGTCATCTCCCAGTTGGCGTACGTCCTCCAAGTTGATACCCACGAAACTTCCGGCAACCCGCCGGCGCTCGGCGAACAAGAAGGGTGACACCCATGTCCCACTCAGTCATCAACCCCAGTGAGCTCCACGACCCAATTCCCTACGGCTACAGTCACACTGCGGCAGTGCCGGCCGGTACTGGCCTAGTGTTCGTCTCCGGTCAGTACGGATCCGGAAAGGACGGCATGGTCGTCTCTGCCGACTTCGCCGGCCAAGTGAAACAAGCATTCGCCAACCTCGGCGTGGCCCTGGCTTCGCACGGGCTCGACCACAGCAACATCGTCCAACTCAGAACCTACGTCGTCGGCCCGGATTTCGAGAAGCTCGGAATCATCGGAAGTGTTGTCCATGACAGCTGCGGGGAGCTGCCACCGACACAGACCGTAATCGGTGTGTCGGGTTTGGCCATGCCCGACATTCTGTTCGAGGTCGAAGCAGTCGCTTCCTACCCAAGCGCCGAATCGTAGACGCAACCCCATTTGGGGGCCACCGGCGACGTAACCTGCCCACTCGTCGGTGTATCCGAAAACAGGGACAGGTAGTCGAGACCCGATGCCCGGATCGAACCTGGTCGAAATGCTCGATGGTAGGACCTTGAATGTGTTGTGTAAGTGCACATTCACTGTTTCAGCTTGGCGTTCATGATTCGTCTTGTTGCTCTTCGGAACGAGCGAGCAGGTAGTCGGCCCAGTCTCGTCGTGTTCGACTGGACCATTTGGTGGCTGTAGATATGTTGACGCCGAGTAGGTCAGCGGCGATCGGGGCAGGGATGTCGCGGGCCCAGGCCGAGCGAGCCGAGTGGCGGGCAGGAAGCGGTTCGATCCCGTGGTGGCGGAGTTTGCGTGCGAGGACAGCAGACGCCATTGGCCTGCCCGGGGACCTTCCCGGAAACAGAAATCGGGTTGCGAGTTCGGTCTGGTAGAAGGTTTCGCGACCGACTCTGTTGTCTCGCAGGGTGGTCAGGAGTGCGGCCAGTGCAGGTGGCACCAAGGCGGGGCCTTCGTCGAAACGCAGGTAGGTCTCCTGGTCGACGACGTCGATGCGGCCACAGGTCAGCGTAGCGATGCTGGTGGTTGTGCGGCCGTAAAGCAGGACGAGCGCACCCGTGACTCGGACGTCGAGAGGCAGTTCGTCGTCGTGAAGACACCTGTCGAGCATGTCCCACCGGTCTTCTTCGGTGAGCAAGTTCGACGGGTCGGCGCTCGGCCTTTGGGGCACCGTCAGGTCGGAGCATAGCTTCCTTCCTTTCGACCATTCTATGAATGTGGTTACGAAGTAACGGTATTCGCTGCCACCGTCGAGCCAAACATCGATGTCGGCTTGATCGGTCGTGGGCAGTGTCTTGCCGCGTTCATCGAGCCAGGTCAGGAATTCGAGACTGATTGCGATTTGGCTCCGAACGTAAGTGGCAGCGCTGACCGTGACGGGCCGTCGGTTGGATCGTCGGCGAGCACGCCGCAGAACGTGCCAGGTGGCGAATGGTCGCACGAGTGCGATGTGATGAGCGGGCCGTTCACCGAGGGCATGCTCGAGCCACTGTTCGATTCGCTCGAGCAACTCGTCGCGCTCCGCGAGAATTCCCGCGTGGACGAGCAGATCACGCAGTCGGTGCAAAGCATAGCTCGGCGGGCACTGGTCGAGCAGTTCATGGCTCAGGGACTCGTGGTGGGCTCGTTGAGCGAGCTCGTGAAGCAACTTCGCACCGCCGGCGCGTCGATGAAGCCAGCGCATCATCGAAGACGGATTGGGGACGTGGGCGAAGACGGCAATTAACGGAACAAGTTGCTCGGCAATGCCGTGTTCCGGGTGACTGAGGACGATGCGGAGCTTTGCCTCGAGTGCGTCGTGGGCGGTTTCGTGTTGTCGCCGGCGTACTCGTGTCGGGGATTCGGTGAGCTGGGGTTCGAGGACATGGCCGTCGTCGCGGCAGCGAAGACATACCGGTTGTTGGGCATCCGGATGTGCTGGATGCGCCGCACCGCAGATCACGCATGGGTGTCGTGGTCGGGTGAGGCAGCGGTTGCAGAGATCAGGTTCGGTGCCTCGGGCGGTGCGGTCGATTCCCCTGACTTCGCCGCACCCACCGCAGCGGCGCTTGGGCCGGGTGTAGCAGCTTTTGCAGATCGGGCCGTCGTCGGTGTGGGCGTATGTGGGCGCGTCCTCCCCGCACCGGATGCAGGTGCAGTGCGGAGTGCGGTAGCAATTCGGACACAATGCGGCGCCGTCGCTCCGCCGCGCCTTGATCGCCAACACTCGCCCACATTGTCCGCATGGCCCCCTCTTGCGGGGGACGCATGAGCTGCACAGTGGTCTGCCGTGGTCGTCGCGTTTGGCGATCGACCGATCCTTGCCGCAGCGACTGCACGGCGCGCAGTGGAAATATCGTCGGCAGTTGTCGCAGACACGACCTCCGTCGACTATGTGGTGCAGGATCTTTGGGGCCTTGCATCGTAGGCAACTGGGAATCGTGACCGTGGTGTGTCCGGCCGCGACGAGTAGCGCGGCCAGTCGCTGCACTGCCACTGGGGTGTTCGATGATCCCGACGTCAGCGCATCGGGATGCCGCGCAAGGTGCGCTTCCAACGGTCTCAGTGTTGAGTCGACTACCGCTTCGGCAACGAATTCCATTGCGGCGCAGAGGCTGAGGTCAGGAACACTGTTTCTGACGTGATGGGCGGCTCGCTCGAGCACGATTTGGCGTGGCTCGACTCCCGGCCGTCGGCTCATGTCGTCTCTGGTCGGCGGATGGTGGTGCGTCGTGCCCGTGGCGGGGCTGGGTGCTCACCCGTACTGCCGTTGCTCGTCTTCTTGATAGCAGTGTTGACGACGTCGATCTCGATGAGGTCGTTCGGTGTGCACCCGAGGATGTCGCACAACGCGGCGAGGGTGTCCATCGACAACCGTTGCGGCGGTGCGGTGACGAGCCGGTAGACCTGTTCGCGGGAGAGGTGAATCCCGCGCTCGGCGAGCAGCGGGCCCAGCTCGGTGGTCTGGAACATCTCATGGTCGGCCATCAGGCGTCGCAGGTTCCAGCGGTAGCCCATCTTCTTGATCATGGCGCTCCCTTCCATAAAGTGTCGCGGCTCTGCAGCGCTCGGCGTATTAGTCGGGTTCGGTACTCGTCGGATACACCGGTATAGATCGCGGTCGTCGAGGCGTATCGGTGACCGACCTGTTCGGAGACGAACCGTTCTGGGTAGTCGAACTCCACCAGATGCGTGACGTACGAATGCCGCAGACAGTGCAGGTCGAGTTCGACCGGCAACCCCGCCGCCTGACGCACTTGCTCGAAGGCATCGTTGATGCTGCGCAGTGACATTCGACCGGCGCGCTCGCTGACCCAGAGCGCGGTCAGCGCGCCCGGCTTCATCAATGGCCGAACCTCCTCGACCCAGTGGTCGAGCACATCGACGATCCAATCCATCTCCGGAACCGTCAACACGGTGCGCCGCTTCGGCGGGCTTCCCTTCGATGCCTTCCCCCACCGCACGAACCAAGCACCGTACTGGCCGTACTGCGCTGCTTTCGGTGCGCGGCGTCGGTCGGAGAGATCTAACCCGCGGGCCTCTCGACGGCGCAGTCCGTAGGCGTAGACGGTCTTGAGCAGGGCGGCGTCGCGTAACGCTGTCAACGAACCTTTGCGGCCCAGCTTGCGGATCTGCTCGACGCGGCCGTCCGCGGCATCGAACAAGGTCTGCACTTCGTCGTAGGTCAGCGGCCGCCTCCCCGGTCCGCCCTCGAAATCTGCAGCATGCGCGATCGTGTTTCCCTCGTGAAAAACCTGTTGCGGCACAACCGAAAACCGATCCCAGCACTGCGCAGGCCAACCGTAGCGGCTGTCGGTGACGTACTCCATGAACAAGCAAATCGACATCTCGTACGACCGGGCGGTCGACACCACGATCGGCTTACGCCGGACCGAGGACCGCAGATGCACGATGAAATCTTCACCGTCCGCCGGTTCCCATTGCCACGGATACGAATTGGTGAACTCGGCCATCCGACGCACCAGCGACAAACGCGGCGCGATCGTCCCCTCGTCACTGAGAAACCGCGTTCGTTGCTGACGTTCCCACCCCGCCAGCATCGCTTCGAACACTGCCTGTTCGGGCTCGAGATGCACTACCCCGTCGGTCAACACCAGATGCGCCGCACCCGGAATCTCAGTCTCGCCCATGCGTTGCATTAAACACAACAATGTTGAATCAAGTCTAGTCTGACTGCCGTCGCCGCAGGTCAGGCGAGACGGAAAGCCGGCAACGGATAGGATGACACCGCGGTCAACGTCCAGGTCGCATCAGCTTATGCGGTGGAACGCAGTTGCATCGGACGCAATTCCGCCTAGTTCCGGTTTCATAGTCCGAGGTCGGTGACGGCGTTGCCGAGCATGGGTGCGTGCTCACGGGCGTAGATTTCGACCATCCCAGGGGTCGTGTGGCCGGTCTGGCGCATGATGGCGTGGGCGTCTGCGCCGTTGCGGAATGCTTGGGTGACGAATCCTGCCCGCAACGAATGCCCACCCAACTGTGTGACCGTCTCGGGGTCGAAGCCGGCGCGAGCGGCGCGGCGACGGATCGCGGCGTGCACCGCAGCCCCGGAGAGCGCAGTGTCGGAGAGGTTGCCATTCTTGCGGACCGATCGGAACAGCGGCGAAGATTTGTCGGCGGCGGGCAATGCTCCCCGGCACACATGAGAGTCGAATGGTGTTGCACGGGAAAGTAACCGAATGACGGCGACTCTGCCGCCGGTGTCGAACGCGGCGACGAGCTGCAGCCATCGCACCCACGCGCACACCGGGCATGACTCGTGGCGGTTGGTGAACGGTAGTGCTTTCACTGCTCCGGTGCCGGCCTGGTCGGTCTTGGACTTCCGGATCTGTACGTGCGCGCCGTCGAGACGGTCGCGGCGGACATCGCGGCATTCGAGCGCTACGAGTTCACTGCGACGAAACGCGCCGGTGAAGCCCATCAGCAGCAGCGCGGTGTCGCGGCGCTCGAGCACCTCGGACGCCCACCCGACAGCACTGCGGCGCGCGTGGTCGACGATCGTGGTGATGTCGGAGGTCAGCAGCGGTGCCCGCGGGTTGCGGGGCCGCTCCCCCGCCGACGCATAATCCCGACGAACACCTGCCAGAGTCGCTTTCACCATTTCGTGTCCGCACGGGTTGTCGTAGCCGGCGCTGCGGTGGCGGTCGGCGATCGCTGCAATCCATTTGCCGAATGTCGCAGGCGCATACGCCCGCGTGCCGTCGACGGTGAGTGTGTCGGCCGCGGCGACGAGATACGCGGCCACCACGGCGGGATGCGCCGGCAACGCGGCATGTCCGGTGGCGGTGCACCAGGTCTCGAAGCCTCGCCACGCCGAGCTGTAAGCCCGGCGGGTACCGGCGGACCGCGATGCAGCCATCGACCGCTCTATCCGGGCGGCAACCTCGGGCGTCAGATCCGGAAACACCGCTGCGCCACACGACACGACAGCTGGGACAGTGTTCGGGCCGTCTGCTGGCTGGCGTTCTGTCATGGAAAGGACTGTAGCGGGCAGCTCCGACACATTTTCTGGATCCAAAACCACGCTCAGCTGGTGGTTTGTGGGTCTACGGTGCGGGAAGGAAAATTCTCGTCGGTCACCGCACAAATAACGTTGGTGACTGTGACACCGCCGCCAAAACGGGCCTTGTCGGCCATCGCCGCGTGTGCGTCGCGGACGACCCCGCTCCATCGGGCGAGAACTACGTCGGCGGATGTTGCAGCGGGATCCCGTGGTCGACGAACAGTCGCACCGTCTCATCCAGCTCCGCTGCGGTGCGGCACCCCCAGCGCAGGAAGTTGTACAACGAACTGGCGGATGCGGGATCGACGCGCGCTGCCTCGATGGCGGCCTCGGCTGCAGCGTGCGCGTCAGCCCATAAATCGCGCTCGGGTGCGGGATAGGACGAGCGCGTCGGAGGTGTCCCGGGATCGACCGGCTCATAGGGTCGTGGGCGCAGCAGAGATGCGTGCGCACCGCCGGCATTGATCTCACCGCTCTCGACCATCGCGATGCCGATCGCTGCGGCCTCGAGGACTTTCGCCTGCTCGTCCCAGTGCAGGTCCTCGAACGGAACCCACGCGGTCCGCAACGGGCGAGAACGACCGGCGGCCCTCCATATCGCAACGAGTCTCGTCGCCCACCGTCCGGTGCGAACCAGTGGCGAGGACACTTCGTCGACGACGGTGCGCAGAAGCCGGAACCACACTGCGGCATGTACCCGGCCTGAGCCGAGTTCCACCCATCCCGTCGTCAGAGCCTCGGTGCTGCGCCGATCGAGGTCCGTGACCGCTGAAGAAACCGGAACGGGCGAGACCCGTTCGTCCGAACCGAACCGGACCTGATCCCAGAAGATCGCATGACCAGGGAAAGCAGAGCAGGGTTCGAGTCGACAACGGTGGTCGAGGCAGCTGCTCAGCACCGGATATTGACGCAGCAGAGTCATGTTGATATCAGCAGTGGATTCGAGGCTGTCGACACATGCCGGGCATGCCCGACTGCGCGGAGTGCTAGCCCACGGCAACCATGCCTCGCTCGTGGGTGTGCGGCGTCGTCGATCCTCCCTCGCGAGGTCGGCCGGTAGCAGGATCGAAAATTGGTGGACGTAGGTGTCGAAGTCGCAGTCGGCGGGGTCGGTGCTGTCGAGCAGCCACGGTGTCCACCCCGCCAACGTCATCATCCGTACCCTCTCTACCGGAACTGCGCCGCGAACGGCCAGCTCGGCAAGTATCGGCTCCGGTGTGTAGCGGTCGAGATCCTCGACAGCACAATCGATATCGAGGTCTGCGAGCAGGTCAGAAGGCCTGATGTGCGGATACAGCTCGCATATCCGGGCCAACCAGGACGAGAGGGCCTCACCTGGCAGTGGCTGCGGGTGCAGCGGCCACGGGCGAACGTACGCATCATCGGGCATAGGTGCGAGCCGCGCGTTCATGCGAGGTGGCGCTCGAACTGGCGGCGGCGCTCCGTGGGGCCGACGTACGGAGTGCGCGTGAGCACCGATGAGGTGATCGCTTCCTCTCCGCTGTCGACGGCGGTCACTGCTGCGGCAGTGAGCAGCGTTGTCAGTTCACCGATGGTGCCCTCGGAGCGAGTGAGGAGGTAGTCGGTCATCTCCGGTGATGTCAGGTGCGAGGGTTTGCGGAGGGGGAAGCTCGTGGTGAAGCTGGCCAGCAGTGATCTGGCGTCGGCCGTGTTGGTCCAGACCGGCAAAGTCATGGGGTGGAATCGGTTCTCCAGCTGAGGATCGGTCCGGATGGCGAGGTAGGCGTCGCGGGTTCCGACGGCGACAAGAGGAATGCGTAGTTCGTTGCCCAGGAATCGCAGCACGTTCAAGAATTCGCGGCGGACGTTGTCGCGGCCGGCGAGAACATTGTGGAGCTCGTCGATGATCAACATCCGTACGCCGGTGGCGCGGAGCAGCATCAATGCTTGCTGTTCGAGTTCGTGGACCCGATTGCGTGGTCGGGTCGGTGTTCCCAACGCTGTGAGCAGTGCGAGGTAGAACCGGCCAGGTGACGGGTCCGGGGGCATCTGCATGCACAACACCGGTATCTGCTCGCGGTCGGACAAGCTGATCGGCGGATGAGTGCGCCGGAACTTTTCGATGATCATCGACTTGCCGTTGTTCGTCGGACCGAGCAACAGTAGGTTCGGCATACGCTGCCGGTCCGGCCACGACAGCAACGTCTCCAGATGGTCGATGACCGTACGAGCCTGCGGATACCCGATCCACCTCTCCGACCGGATCAACCGGATCCGCTCCGCATCGTCGAGTACGGTGAGCGGTCGAACCGACTCCCGCAGGTGCCCCAAACCCTCGCCGGACGACTCGGTGGGTTCGTCGCTGCTTCCCATCGATGCGGTCATCGCCTCACCATTCCTCGATGTCGCTGAAGACCGGCGTTGCGGTGCCGCCGTCCGCTCGAGGCTCCTCCGGCGGGTGAATCGCCGGGATCGGTGCAGACGCGACGCCGGTGAGATGCATACGGCGGGCACGGTTGCGCCGGGCTTTGCGGGTAGCTTTCTGCGAGCGGTCGGTGACCTCGCGCATCTGCTCGATCATCGAAAACAGTGCGCTCTCATCGACGTTCGACCGACCTTGTTCGCGGAGACGAGTGATAGCAGCTCTGTGCTCCCACAGTGTCACCGCGGGATGTGACATCGTCCGATACGGCACCTCGACATAGCCGGCACCCTCTGGTTCGAGGACCCAGATTCTGCTCAAATCGCGTGGGTCACGTCGTATCACGAACCGCCCCAAATCCTCTCGCCGCGCAACCCACGGTTTGAGCGCGTTCGAGAAGTAGTGCACGTGATCGAGAACGAAGCCCGTGCGCGTCAGACGTCGCCGGATGACGGGAAGAAAGTCCACCAGGAACGCGGTTTCGCCGAGCACCACACGAGGGGCATGACCAACTGCGGCGACCGCGCCGGCCCACACGGCGGCCGGAGTGTTCCCGATCCCTGTGTGAACGCTCGCGTGATACGAGGCTATGGCCAGGACCAGCCAGCGCTCCAACTCACGCAATGTCAACGCCGCGTGCTTGTCCGAGTCGTAACTTCCTCGGTCCGCGGGGTTCGAGAAGGTGGTCCCAGGCAGCTCGTGCACCGCCGTCATCGCCGTTCCGATGATGCGTTCGACGATCCCGCCGTAGTGCGGTCGGCCCGGAGGACGGTATTCGAGTGTGATCGCGTGCTGGGCGCATCCGCGACGCAGCGCTTCGCTTTTGAACTCGGAGGCGTTGTCGAGATACAACTGTTTCGGCTTCCCTGCCATCGGCCAGTGCACCTGCTCCGCGAACTCGCATGCCTCCAGCCATGTCTGTTTCTCGCAGCACACGCGGCCCAGGCACAACCCGACCGATATCGACGACGGCGGCTCCAGAGTGACGACGAACCCAAGTACGGAACGGCTGAAGACATCGATGGCGATCGTCAGGTAGGGGCGGCCGATCGGTTGCCGCTCGTACTCGTCAACGACCATCAGATCGACGACGGTGTGGTCGATCTGGACCTGATCGAGAATCCCCGACACCGTCGGTGGACTGTCGCCGGCGGACTGACGTGGGCGGGCGGCATCGGGTCCTCCGCGTGACCTGGCCACCGATGCCGGATGGAGCGCGGCGATACGCGCGGTGACGGTATTTCTGGCCGGCACAGGCAGACCCGCGCGGTGGCACGCCAACGCGATACGTCGATGCAGCGCAGCGACACTGAGCTTCTGACGGTGAAGAAAATATCGGGTGAGATGATCGCCGATCACGTCCTCGACCTCGGCCGTTACTCGGCTGCGGCCACGCCCACCCGACGAGACCTTCGTCAGAAGATCGGTGACTGTCCCCGTCCCGTTCCTGAGCCTGCCGACCAACGTGTAGACCTGCCGCCTGGACAATCCCAACCGCTGCGCGGCATCGTCGACCGCTTCCGAACGCACCGGATGCATCTCCAGCAAGGGAGCCAGGACAGCGAAACGGGTCTCGGCCTGGGACCACCGCTCCCCCGACGCGGTCAGCACACCGGTCTCCACGACGTCGAGCTTGTCAGGGTCCATCACAAGCCTCCCTGTCACCGAGAGCCGAACGTGCGACCGTGCACCGCACTTCTGACATCAGGATGTCAGAAGACCACTGCACTCACCCTCGAAACACCTGCAAAGAGTGCAGCCGTCTTCTGAAATTGACAGGCCGGCCGCTCGGAGCGTGTCTCGCTGACCGACCGGCTTGCGGACAGCGACTTGTCGGACGTCGTGGCTAATGTCAACGGCATGAGCACCGCAGAGCAGGCCCAGCGCTGGCAGCACGTCCTCGACCAGGCCACCGTTCCGTTCGAGATGACGATCAACGCCATGCGCAGCGGAGGGATGGAGTCGTTCCCGCACGGGCAGGCCGTCGAGTTGGCCACGGCAACGATGTCCTCTCCAATCCTTGGTCACTGGGACGTCGCCGAGCCCGCGCTGGGCTCGCACCTGCGCGCGGTGATCGAACCGGTCGTCGATGCTGTGCGCGCCATCGACCCGGCCGACCTGAGCCTGGACCAGATCACAGGAGTACTCGACATGGCGAAAGAGGCGCGGCAGCGGCTTTACGAGGGCGTCGAGGATACCGAGACCGCAGAGGAGGTCGTGAGCGAGATGATCAGCGACCTCAAGGCCATGGTGGTGACCGCGCGGCTGGGCCACCACGGGGTCATGGAGCTGCTGGGTAAGCAGTGGGACGAGCGGGTCACCGACTTCCGCAAGGACCGGGTCGGCGCGACGCCGCAGCACTTCGACGTGATGGTGTTCCAGAGCACCGACGAGGAATCGGCGACGACGATCCCCTTCTCGGAACTGCTGGCGGCAGTGCACCCAGGTGTCGCGGGCATGCAGGAGTACATGGAGCAGTTCGAGGTCGAGACTCAGACGCCGACCCAGAGCCAGCTGGCCGGCCGGTGGGTCGTCACCTTCTTCACCGAATGGGAGCTGAACTACCGGCACCGTCTCGCGCAGATCCACGGCTGCCCGGACCGCGCAGTGCGCTCGACGCTGATGCGGGACCTGGGGTTCATGCGCAATGACTACGCCCACAATCGCGGCATCGCCAGCTCCAAGCAGAAGAAGTGTAAGCGACTCAAGTGGTTCGAGCCGGGCCAGCGGATGCAGCCGCTGCAGCAGCACTACCAGCAGCTGTTCGAGGAGTTCGAGAAGGAGCGCGAGGCGCTGGCCGCCGCACCGGCTCCGTACAAGTCGAACAAGGTCGAGCTGAGAGGGAACGTGCCGCAGGAGCTGGTGGACAGCTTCAACGCCGTGGCCGCCGAGCTGAGCGTGGGCAACGACGAGGCACTGGCCGCGGCGGTGGCGGCCTGGTGTGAGGCGAACGAGTAGACCTGGACTTGGGCTGGTCGGATTACCCACGAGCCAAGCGATCTGGTCTTCCGAGGAACCCCTGTCCACAACTGAGGCCTTCCTACGTCGAGTTCCGGACGCAGTGGGAAGATACGTCAAGTCGACTGGACGAGTTACCGGTCTGCAACTGACGAAGGGACCCCAGGCGTGGCAAGGCTGAATCTGAAAGCGGTCGAGGAGCGGGTCGCTCCGCTCGCGCGGCGCGAGTCATACGACCGCGAGTTCATCTTCGACCTACTCCTGGCCTACGGGAAGCCGAAGGGGAACGTCACCCGGCTGCGTAACGGGTCGCTCAACGTCGCCGTCGACAAGGATCGCGAAGTCGCGCAGAAGAATGTCGTCTACTTCCGCGAGACGGACCGCGAGCCGTTGGCTGACGTCGAGGAGCTGCGGACATCACCGGACGTCGTTCGGTACAACCCCCGGTTCGTCATCGCCACCGACTACGACGAGCTGGTCGCGGTCGACATGAAGACCGGCGAGAACAAGGTCTTCCCGATCCGCGACATCGACAAGCACTTCACCTTCTTCCTTCCCTGGGCCGGGATGGAGAAGGCGCAGTACACCTCCGAGGCTCACGCCGACGTCAAGGCTGCCGAGCGCATGGGAAAGCTGTTCGACGAGCTGTTGCAGGCGAACCCGGACCTCATCGATGAGCAGCATGGCCGCCATGCGCTGAACGTGTTCTTCACCCGACTCCTGTTCTGCTTCTTCGCTGAGGACACCGGGATCTTCGACGACGGCCAGTTCACCACCGCGGTGGGGTCGCACACCCAGGCCGACGGGTCAGACGTGCAGGAGTTCCTGACAGATCTGTTCAACGCCCTGGACGCCGAGAGGCCCGAGGACAAGGCAAGCTACTTGTCCGCGTTCCCGTACGTCAACGGCCGACTTTTCGAGGTCACCAGTCAGCATGTGGTGCCAGCGTTCACCAAGACCGCCCGTGGACTGCTGCTCGACCTGGGTGCGCTGGACTGGAGTGAGATCAACCCTGACATCTTCGGCTCGATGTTCCAGGCGATCGTCACCCCGGGCAAGCGGTCCGACCTCGGGCAGCACTACACGTCGGTGCCGAACATCCTCAAGACGATCGAACCGCTGTTCCTCGACGAGCTCAAGGAGGAGCTCGACGCGGGCTTCAAGAGCGTCGGCAGGCTGGAGAAGCTGCTGGATCGAATCGGCGCGATCAAAGTCTTTGACCCCGCGTTTATGCGCAAATCACGTGTCTCATGAGCCAGTAAATGCACTGGGAGGCATGAGCTCGCCGGGGCCGCCGGTCACGAGTAGTCACTCCAGACATCGTTAGTCTCCAGTAGCCCAAAACCACTGTGCGCACCTGAGCCAGGACTCGACCTGAGGGCAGATGACATAAAGTACACACCGTGTCCCTGTTACCGCTGCCCGAGCTGCGGGCGCAAGACGATTTCGGGGCTAGGTCCCAGTAGCGGCAGACTCAAAAATGACGACCGGATCGCGACCATCGCCGGTTTAATCGATTACCGCACAGCCACTTAGCGTTACGTTCGATTGTCCACTACGGACGACGATCGCTCACATACTGCAGTCTACGAACAGTTCAAACGCAAGTACCAATTGGGAGACAATGACGCGAAAGCAGCTTCTGGAGCTGACCTGGGTCAACAAGGACAAAGCCCTGATCCCCACAGTGGCCGGTCGGTACGGGTATCGCTGGGTCAACCCCCGCGACCCTCGATACTGCGAAACGCACCCTGGTTTTTGACGACTTCGTTGAAATGCCCCAGTCGGGGACTGACCCCCAAACGGTCTACTCCGAGCAAGCAAACCTAGAGCCCACCACGGACAACCTGATGATCACAGGGGAGTCCGGTGATGTTCTGGAAGCGCTGACCCGCGTACCCGAGCTTGCGGACCAGTACGTTGGCGAGGTCAAGCTCATCTACATCGATTCCCCGTTCAATAAAAATCACTGGGCGTGCAACGACGCGTTTAAGCCCATGGGCCTGGCCCAGATCTACGGCTCCGCCATCGGGTTTAACGACGAGGCAGGAACCCGGATGCACACCGTTGTGGACAAGATCGCCGTGCGCGACCGGAACGGCATGGTCTACGACTCCCGCGATATGGAGATGGTGCATCGGAAGTGCGCTGAGGCCGTGTAGCGAGCGCACGGTTGTCAGGATGTCCGACCATGGCGATACCCTCGCCGCCTTCATTCTCTACACGCTGGCACTCGTTTCGCAGCTTTACGGTGGTTTTCTTGTAGTCCGCCAGGTGGTCAGAACACAGGTAAGTGTGCGGCGGTTCAAGCGAGACTTCGACGCTGCCGATGCGGCACGAAGAACCCACCGCTCAACCATGGCAGAGTCCAAGCGAAGCTATGAGAGGAAAACCTCTTCGTATCCAGCAGCTCTAGCGATCCAGCATCATTCTGGTTTGAGAGCGATCGACACCGCCATGCGCCAGATATCGGCACCGGAAACTCTGGATCATCTTGCAGACATCGGCCCAGCGTCGGCGGATTAGCGGCACGCCATGCGCAACCTTCTAAGCCGTGAGTTTCCCACTCAGGCAGGGAAGCTGACAGGGCCGTGGCTGGGCGTTGGTTTGCTGTTCGGAGGTATCGCGCTCTCCTATGCTGCGTCAGTATTGACACTCCTATGAGTAGTTCGCAGAACGGTTAGTAATACTCGCGGACGTACTTGTGGGCCTTTGTGAACACGTCATTGTCGCGGATCTTGAACTTCACGTAGAGGACGCGGCGCAGGGCCCTCTGCACCTCTTTGTCGCCTTGAATAGTGCTCTGCCAGCCCTCGAACCGGGTAGCACGAACAACGTCGTCGATCTCTCGCACTACGTTCTCGACGATAATCGGGGTCTCGTCCGACTTGAGTGACTCGAACAACTCCGTCAGCGCCGCCTTGCCCTTTTCCTCGCGGGGAACTTCTGCGGCTTCCTTCTCTGCGGACACCGTGTCCTTCGCCAACTCCAGCAGCTCACGAAGGAAGTCGAGGTTGGACTGCTGGAGATCGGAATAGCGATCCCGCAACTGGTTGAGTCGCTTTCCGAGTGCGATGAACTTGGGGTCGTCCAGGTGCTTGGCGATGCGGGCAGTGATGAACTTCTCCACGTCCTTCCGCGCAACGTCAGGACGTTCCCCATCGAGGTAGGCGTCAATGGTGTCGGCGTCGAGAACGATGTGCTCGGAAAGTTCCGGGATCTCGATGTGGACGTGCTCGTTGATGAGTTCGAGCGTCTTCGGACCGAGCGCGATCCACCGCATGCGACCAGTGTTGTCTGTCGGCTTGACCGAGTTGTAGACCGCTGACAGCCACACGTAGTCGGCGCGGTACTGGTTGATGATCGGTCGCGGACTCAGCGCCTCCCACATCTGCGAGACCATGCTGTAGGACTTGGCGAACTCATCCCGAGTCTCCTGGTCCGCGAGGGCAGTCTGGGCGTCGATCAAGCCCTCGTAGCCACCCACGGTCCGGTCAATGCCCGGGAAGAAGTCGAGCGCCTCCTGGATGGCTGGACCTAGCTGTTCGGCGAGCCCGTCGATGTTCGTGACGACCTCCCGGACGCTGTCCTCATCAAACGCCAGGGACTTCATCGTGTCGTCGAAGATGCCCAGGTAGTCGACGATTAGCCCGTGCGTCTTGCGCGGCGGGTAGACGCGGTTCGTCCGGCAGATCGCTTGGAGAAGGGTGTGGTCCTTGAGTGGTTTGTCCAGGTACTGGCAGTACAAAATCGGCGCATCGAAGCCGGTCAGGAGCTTGGCTGTGACGATGATGATTTTCAGGGGGTCACTGGGATCGTTGAAACGCTTGAGGATCGCTTCCTGCTCATCGGCATTGGGCTCCCACTTCGCCCAGGCAGGATCTCCGTCACGTCCCGACGACATGACGATGGTCGAGACCTCCTCCCCCAAGAGACGGTCCAGCTCGTTCTTGTACGCGACGCAGGTCTCTTTGTCGTAGGCGACGACCTGCGCCTTGAACCCTTCTGGCTCCACCTTCTCCTTGAAGTGCCGCGCGATGTCCTCGGCGACCATCGTGATGCGTTTCGGAGCCTTGATAAGCCGCTCGATAGACGCTGCCTTCTTAGACAGCTCGCTGCGCTCGACATCAGACAATCCCTGCGAGTCAGCAAGGGCATCGAACGCGGCGTCGATGGCCTCCTGGTCGACCTTCATCTTCGAGGGACGTGCCTCAAAATGCAGGGGTAGCGTCGCACCGTCGCGGATCGAATCCTGGAACGAATACTTCGACAGGTAGCCGCCCTCGTCTCCCTCGTGGCCGAACATGCGGAAGGTGTTTCGGTCGCGTCGGTTGATCGGGGTGCCGGTCAGACCGAACCGGAAAGCATTGGGAAGCGCAGCGCGGAGCTTGGCTCCCAGGTCACCCTCTTGCGTCCGGTGCGCCTCATCGACCATCGCGATGATGTTGTCGCGCGAGTCCCACGGCTCCAGCGGATCCGCGGTCAGGTCCACGTCGGCGAACTTGTGGATCGTCGTGATGATGATCTTCCGAGATCCGGTCGTCAGGTACAGGCTCAGTTCCTGGCGCGAGTCGGTGGAGACTAGACCAGGCACATCGGCAGCGTTGAACGTGCCGGTAATCTGTGTGTCGAGGTCGATCCGGTCCACGATGATCAGGATCGTCGGGTTCTTTGCCTCGGGCATCGCCTTGAGCTTGAGCGCCGTGAACAGCATCAAAAGCGACTTGCCTGACCCCTGGAAGTGCCAGATCAGCCCAGTTTTTACCTTGCCGTCACGAACACGGTCGGTGATGAGGTTCGCAGCTTGGTACTGCTGAAACCGAGCGATGACCTTGATCTTCCGGTGCTTCTTGTCGGTGGCATACACCGTGAAGAATCGGAGGAACTCCAGAACTACCTCAGGTGACAGGAGGCCGGTCGCAGCTTGGCGAACAGTATCGACACCCGGCAGCGGCGCA
Source organism: Gordonia sp. 34D (assembly GCF_056682775.1). Lineage (NCBI taxonomy): Bacteria > Bacillati > Actinomycetota > Actinomycetes > Mycobacteriales > Gordoniaceae > Gordonia > Gordonia sp. 34D. Next base: position 1,521,236 of record NZ_CM155293.1, read on the forward strand.
GCGTGGCCGGGCTTGCGTTCCTCACGCCACGGACCCCACATCTCGATGGGCATGCCCACGGTGCCGTACCGGAGGTCTTTGCCTTCCGTGGCGAACGAGAAGATGTTCGGCACGAAGAACGCCGACGCACTTGCTTCGTAGTCTTCGTGTATCTGGGCTGCGCCGTCCAGCCACGAGTACGCGGCCTGAGTCGGCGTCTTGGCTTCACCGACGACTAGAGGTAGGCCGTTGCACCACAGCACCAGGTCGAAGCGCTTACTGGTGCGGAGCTGGTCGAACGTGACCTCCGTGGAGACGATCCATTCATTGGATGCAGGGTTCTCGAAGTCGACGAACCGCACTGTGACGTGCTCCGAGTCCGGCCCTATTGGAAGTGATTTCTCCTCGCGAAGCCACGCCATGAACTCTTCATTCAGCGCGACCGGGTTGGGTGTCTGCCGTGCGTCTCGGAGGATGTCGTTGAGCTGGTAGAGAACCTGCTCGGCCTTGTCCGGGTCCGCGGCGATGTCCAGGTTCAGGCGAGCGAGCGCTGCGCGGACAGAATCCGCGAGCAGCACGTCCTTCGTCGTACGGGCGAGTTCTGCGCCGGGCACAAACGAGGCACCCAGTCCGACCGCCAGATCACGCACAAGATCACGGACGGTGTTTGCCTCGTTGAAGATGGACATCAAGATTCTCCGAAGATTGACGAGACGAGAGATTCTCGCACTGACTTGGTAGTTTGCAATTCATGCCTGATGGTATCGGCAGATTTTTCAATCTTTGCCATTTCTCGCACGCTTCTCTGCTGTTCCTCCATTTCTGGAATCGGTAGTTCCATTCTGGCTAAGTCGGCAGATGATATTCGCACGACTTTTGACTCTGATATATATGCACGCTTGGCATGGTTGAACTCGGCGGATGAAAACAGGTAGGACGCAAACATGGGGTCCAGGCTGTGGGAGTAAATAAAGCAGTCATCATGCACTGCCACGTCTGCTCCGAGCCACGTTATTGCCTTCCCAACCCCCTCCACGTCCTCACTTGTGCCTGCGATGATTAGATCGCCCCAGCCTGCCAGACGGAGTGATGACTCCATCTTCGCAGGTACGTACGTAAGCGGTTCGGTGGCGGCTATATGGAAGTCAGTATGAACCTGTGCGTAATGAATACACCCAAGCCCGGAGTCTACGTAGTCTGCCTTTGTAAATCGTCGCCCACGTGTGAACTTTCCAATCTTGCCCAGGCGTATGGACTTCGTCACGGATCTCGTGAGAAGTTGCGAAAATACGGCCGCGCTCGAATCAGTGAGAGTGGCTAACTGCGCAGTTAATCCTCGACCATGACGCTCCACCGCCCACAGCAGGTCGGCGATGCGCTTCTGCTCGTCCAGAGGCGGCAGGTCGAACTCCTGCACCTTTAGATCACGCCAGTTCACAGTAGGTGATAGAGAGCCGACAGAGATTTCAATGGCCCTGTTCAGAAAGTAGTCACTTGAAAGGAATACCGGAAGGAAGTCGGGGTCGATCTTGCCGGGAATTGCACGGAGGACGAGTGCGTGAGCTGAGCAAATCCCGTCGAAATCAGCCTTCGCAACCTTCTTCTGGTACGCGCGACGACGTCCGAAGATTACGTCCCCAGGTGCGAACAGTAACTTCTGTGCGGAGACCTTACTGGGGTCGTCCCAGCGCTGCACGGTGAGAACACCAGGGTCGAGGTGTTCTAGTCCCACGTATCGCTCAACACCGGCTTCAGAAGGATCGTTGACACGCTTCGTCACGCTCTGGATTGCATCACCGAACTTCACACGCTGCCAGGTGGATTTGTCCAGGTTCAGCATCACGCATCCACCTCGTCCTTCTTATCGGCTTCGACCGCAGCGCGGAGCATGTCGAGTACCTCGCTGATCGCCTTGTCCGCGGCCTCAGATGCCTCGCGCCACTCGGTGACCGAAGCGGCGACCTCCGGGGCATCCTGGGCGGTTGCGGCCACGCCATTCGTGGTGAGACCAGCGACATACAGTGGGATAGACAGGCTGTAGTCCTTGGACTTGATCGTGGCTGTGTCCGCAACTGCTGCGAATCCCTCGACATCCTTGAACTCGTTGTAGGCGTTGAGGATCTTCTTCTGGTGGCTGTCCCGTAGGAACGATTGTGCCTGCTCGCGGGCGACCTCGTTGACCGCGTTGATGAACAGGATCTTGCCCTTGCGGTTCGCTGGTTTCTTGGCTCGGAGCGTGATCACTACGGCCTCCATTGGGCTGTTGTAGAACAGGCCAGCACCGAGTCCGAGAACGCACTCTACGAGGTTGGACTCGATGAGCTTCTTGCGCAGTTCCATCTCTTCGCGGCGGAATAGGACGCCGTGCGGGAAGAGGATCGCGGCCCTACCGGTCTTCGGGTTCATGCTCGCAGCGATGTGCTGAAAGAAGGCGTAGTCGGCGCGACCCTGAGGCGGGGTGCCCCACTTGTTGCGTCCGAACTTGTCCTTCGCGAACGCTGCGCGGTCCCACGCTTTGATTGAGTACGGGGGGTTGGCCAGGACCACGTCGAACGTCTGTAGCTTGCCGTGTGCGTCCAACAGCTTCGGATTCGAGAGCGTGTCCCCGTGGGCTATGTGGCCGTCGACGATTCCATGGAGGAAAAGGTTCATGCGGGCGATGGCGGAGGTTCCGAAGTTGCGCTCCTGCCCATAGAGGCCGAGATTGCGCCACTCTTTGCCCTGCTGGCGAAGTTCGACAGCAGTGGAAATCAGCATGCCGCCGGTCCCGCATGTCGGGTCGTAGACCGACTCTCCAGGTTGGGTGTCCATCATCCGCGTCATCAGATGGACGAGGGTGCGGTTGGTGTAAAACTCCTGTGCGGTGTGTCCGGAATCATCGGCGAACTTCTTTATGAGGTACTCATAGCCGTTGCCGAGTTCATCCTCGGGAAGGTTTGCGAGGGTGAGTCTGCGGGTTGAGAAGTGCTCGACCAGTTCGGCGAGGGTCTCATCGGGTAGGAGGTTCTTGTTCCCCCAGTCGCCGTCCCCAAACACGCCGGGGAGCGTCTCAGGGTTGGCCTCCTCGATCTTGCGCATCGCGGTGCGAAGTCGCTGCCCCAGGTTCACGCTCGATGAGCGGATGTCAGACCAGTGGCATCCCTCGGGGACGACGAAGAGGTGGTTCTCGGGAAGAGCTGCCAGTTCCTCATCCCCGTAGTCGGCCATCGCCTCGGCGTACTCCTCGTCGTACACATCCGAGATGCGTTTGAGAAACACCAGCGGGAAGATGTACTGCTTGTAGTCGCCTGCGTCGATCATTCCTCGCAGGATGATCGCTGCGCCCCACAGGTAGTTCTCCAGCTCGCGCTGGCTGATCCTGGCGGTGCTCATCGTGCGATCTCCTTGATGTCGTCTGCGGATAGACCCCACGCTGCGAGCTGTTCTTCCAGCTCGGCGCGAGTCTTCGCGGCGTTTGATTGTGTCGCCTCCAAGGCTTCGAGGGCTTCCCGAAGGGTGCCCTCTTGCTGGCCGGAATCGGTCTGCACATAGAGGGGGATGTTGAGGTTGTCGCCGTTGGACTTGATCTCGTCGAGGGTGGCGACCTTGGCGAGGCTCTCCACATCCACGTAGCCGGTGTAGGCGCTCAGGATCGTCTCGGCATGTTCCGGCTCGAACGTGTTCTGATTGCGGCTCCGGCGGAACAGTTGCTCGCCGTTGATGAAGAGCACGTTCAGCTTCTGATCCTCGGGCCTATTCCGTCGGAGAATCAGTACGCAAGCGGTGAAGCCGGTCCCGTAGAACAGGGTAGGTGCCAGACCGATAACAGCTTCGACCATCCCAGACTTGAGAATGTTCGAGCGGATCTTCGCCTCAGCACCTTGGCGAAATAGCGCGCCCTGGGGAAGAACCACGGCGATGCGCCCGGTCTTTGGGTTAGACGAAGTGACCATGTGTTGGACCCAGGCCCAGTCGGCATATCCCTTGGGGGGTACGCCGCCGAGTGTGTTGCGGCCCCACTTGTCGGTCCCCCAACTCTCGTGCCCCCAGTTCTTGAGCGAGAACGGAGGGTTGGCAAGGACACAGTCGAATCGGGCGAGCCTCGCGCCCGTGAAGAACGCCGGGTCGCGCAGGGTGTCGCCTTTGGCGATGTGGAAGTCGTCGAGGCCGTGGAGGAGCAGGTTCATCTTCGCGATGGCAGAGGTGGTGAGCACCTTCTCTTGCCCGTATAGCTTCCCGAGAAGGGTATTGGGGTTTCCGCCGGACTCGGCTACGTGCTGGACAACCTCGATGAGCATGCCACCTGTGCCGCAGGCGGGATCATAGATACTCTCACCCTCCTGCGGGTCAAGGATGTTGACCAGCAGGCGAACCACTGAGCGAGGCGTGTAATACTCGCCAGCCTTCTTGTTGGACTGGTCGGCAAACCTCTTGATCAGGTACTCGTAGGCGTTGCCGAAAACATCCGGGGCAACGGCTTTGTTTGACAGGGTTTTGGTCGAAAAGTGCTCAAGCAGGGCCGCCAGATCGCGGTCGGGCAGCTTCTCTTTGTTGGTCCAACTCGCCGAACCAAACACCCCGTAGAGGGTGTCCGGGTTCGCGTTCTCGATCTCGCGAAATGCGGTCTGTAGGGCTGCGCCAATGTTCACCGACCGCTCACGGATTGCGTTCCAGTTGTGGCCGTCGGGAATGACGAAGCGGTGGTTCTCGTCAAACGATGCGAAGTCGAAGTCGCCCCCGGAGTCGGCAAGGGCCGTGGCGAACTCTTCGGCGTACACGTCGTTGATACGCTTGAAGAACATCAACGGGAAGATGTACGCCTTAAAGTCCGCCTGGTCAACGCGACCGCGCAAAAGGTCCGCAGCGGCTGCCAGATAATTCTCCAGTTCAGCGAGAGAGACCGGCTGGGACGGCTCCGCATAAGCCCATGCAAGAGACTGCGCTTCGTCTTCGGTCATAAGGAGTCCTCACATGATTGTTCTTGCAGGCAGCGGCGGTAGTTGTGAGCCTGTGTCTGGCTCGATCTATAAAGGTCAAATTACATGATCTGTTCTGAGAAATGAACGACACGCAGTGCTTCGCTCACGTCACGTCCCCTTTTTGTGGTGCGGCCAAAGTTCGCGGTCGAGAGCCACTTCCAGTCGCGCTATCGACTCAGCGTTTGGCCACGATATGCCGGTCACGAGCGCGTTGACGACGGTGTGCGCCATGCCAACCTTGGTGGCGAACCCTCTGGCCGATCCGCCGCCCTCGTCCATGGCTCGCTGGACGGCCTTCGCGACCTGACGAATCTTCTCGTGGGCAGGTTCGGTACGTATCTGGCGGTTGGGCCAGTTCGGGTAAAGCTCACGAGGTTGCTTACGAGAGGGCCGTGCCACATTCCTGATGATAGGTCTGCGTGTTCGTTTCTTTGCCCAGGGTGATCGGAGCGTCCCGGCTTAACTGCACGAATCCCTCCGGGTCGTAGGTACGGTGTACGTTTCTCGGTACACCGTACGGTTGCTGACCATCCATCGCCTCGGCGCACCACCGTCGACGTCCCGCAGGGCCAGAACCGAATAGCATCTACCGGCAGGAGCACCACCTCCGTGTCCAAGTCACAGAACCACCGCCACCTCAAACACTGACAGATGGTTCAACCTCCCTCTCGGCGAACACTTTCACGATCTGCTTGAAAAAATGACAAGATGGTTCGTGGCCGCTACAACGGTGACTGGTCTAAGGGCCTGTTCCCTGCGGCCGGCTTTGACTCGCTAACAGGCGAGTACAAGCTGGCAGAGCTACTCAACAAATCGCCCGACATTGTTTGGTGGAAGCGTCTGTATCGTCACGATGACGCGTTCATCGCGTATCGCGAAAATCGCACCTACTTCCCCGACATCGTCGCGTACGACACCAACGACTTCTACTGGATCATCGAGGGAAGAACGAAGGAGGCAGGGATGATCGCCTAGTATAAGAAAAACGGCAGGCGGTCGAGAACCTTGTCAACCGCCTCATCAGTGAAGACTGTCAACGCCGTTCGAAAATTGACCCCTTTCTGCTGATCCAATTTTGACCCCCTGGGTGGAATTGTTTCTACTTGGTGGGGCTGGTCTTCTTGCCGCGCATCCGATATGAGCTGCCCTTGAGGCTGATGACCTCCGCGTGATGAACCAGCCTGTCGATCATCGCGGCGGCGATCACATCGTCGGTGAAGATCTCTCCCCACCGCGAGAACGGCATGTTCGAGGTCACGATCACCGAGGACTGCTCATAGCGGGAGGAGATTAGCTGGAAGAACAGGTTCGCCGCCTCCGCCTCGAACGGGATGTAGCCAACCTCGTCGATCACCAGCACCGGATAGCGGCGCAGCTTCGCCAACTCCTGCGGCAAACGGCCCTCGTCATGGGCACCCTGGAGCCGGTGCACCCACTCGGTGGCCGAGGCGAACAGCACCCGATGCCCATGCTGGGCCGCCTTGAGTCCAAGACCGATCGCCAGATGTGTCTTACCCGTCCCGGGCGGCCCTAGCAGCACCACATTCTCCGCCTTCGCCACGAACGCCAACGTCCCCAAATGCGCGACAACCTCGCGTCGAAGCGAAGGCTGATGGTCAAAGTTGAACTCGTCCAACGACTTCAACGCCGGGAACCGGGCGGCCTTGATCCGGGTCTGCGACCCCGAGGACTCCCGCGCCGCAGCCTCCGCCGATAACACCGCGGCCAAGAACTCGGGGTGGGTCCAGCCCTGATCGCGTGCGGTCTCCTCAAGACGGTCTGCCGCGGCGCACGTACTTCGGTGGGACATCCGCGGTCAACGCCGACCTGACCGTGTTGCGGGCTATACCCAGGTGCCGGGCGACGGCCTTGATGCCCATCCCCTCGGCCTTGTGCAGCCTGCGGATCTCTGCCCAATCTTCCACTGTGATCACCCTTCATTGAGCACCAAGGGGGGTCAATATTCAATCAGCGCCAGGGGGTCAGTTTTCCAGAAGCGTTGACAGAAGACCGCTTCGTAACCACACGCTGGGGCTACTTGATCGCATACGAGGATGTCGTCGACCGAGCTAATTCCTGGGATCAACTCCGAAATGAGTCCCACCCCGTCACTACGTAGCTCGCTGAATAGTCCCACGAGGGCATCAAGAGATAGGGCCAGCCAGTGAAGACAGGATCGATGCCTCTTCTGCCTTCATTTCATGCAGTGGCGGTCACGTGCGCGGGACACTCGGTCGGTACTGACGTTGTCGGCTGATGGGGGTGATTGTGCCGGTCGGCTCGTCGCCTTGACAGGTGATGAGCTGGGCGTTGAGCTCGGCAATCACTGTGACCGCAGCTTGGCTTCGCTGCTTAAGGTCCGCGTTCTGAGCACGTAGGTCCGCGACGACTCGTTTGAGTCTGGTGATCTCATTTTCGAGCTGGGCATGGTGAGGGTCCCGGGGGCGTTTGTCGGTCACCGCGGTGTTCCACTCAGCCATGACCGAGACCGCCCTGTTCATGGTTGCGCGGCTGACGCCGGCCTCGGCGCACAGATTGTTCTTGGTGAGCCTGCCGTCGGTCTTCTTGGCCTGACCGCTGAGTATTCGGTGCATGGCATCGTGCAGTTTCTTCTCCGTCGTGGGTGATACCCCGGGGCGGGCTTCATCGCCACTGGTCATTTCGGTTCCTGCCTAGTGATTCTGCGGATGTCGTCGAGCTGCACTTGAAGTCGCGCTCGATGCACATCCGCCATTCTTTTGTCCCGTAGCCTCTCGACAAGTTCGGCTTCCTCGCTCACCCAGATGGGCATGTGCTTGTCAGTTATCACTGAGTTTCGGCACGTTGACGGACTGCACAAGCTGGGGATCGGACCGGTGGCCTTCGCTTGCTCGGAGACGTTCCGCAGACACTCGGCCTTCTCTGGCGCTCCGAGGCAGTGATTCAAGGTACCGAGCCGGATAGTGGAGAATTCATCGCGCAGCATGTTTCGAAGCATCCGCTTGTCTCCTAGCCGGATCGATGTGGCCGCAGTGGCGACGTCGTCGAGGCCGCCCAAGTAGGTAGTCGCGCCCGGTCCTCTGGCAACTGGTTGTCCGGCTGCGTGCTGTGACCATTCGGCGACGAGTTCTCCAGCGGCCACATTCTTCGCCTCGTGATCGAACTCCCGCGCCCATGCGGGTGTAGGCGCACCGTATCCAGATGTAACCGAGTTTGCGAGGGCGCGGGTTGCATTGTGCTTGAGGGTGATGCCGAGTGCGATCTCGCCATCGGGTTCGTTGGCGGTGATGACCGCCATCGTGCGACGGAACATGTGTGGGCTGACATGAAAATCGGGGATCTTGTCCAGCCCGTTGTCCGGGGAGTGCGCGTTGACCCAGTCGATGAACATCCTGATCTGTTCGTGCACGTCAAAGCCGGAAAGATCGCGGACCTGCCCTTGCCGGACGCTCCCGAAGATCCTGGCCTCGTCACGAGTGATCTTCTCCGCGAGTTGAATCGCCTTAACGACGGGTTCGCTGACCCACCACGACTCCGGCTGCCCGCCGGGAGCCTGCTTCTTGTGCAGGGTACTGCGCACTATGGGTGCCCCGTGGCTCGTGCTCAGCGATCCGACGGCGATGCCCTGGACTTCGCTGTCGCGCATCATGGTCATCATCGTGACGAAGATATAGACGGCATTTCTCAGGTTGGTCAATTCGCGGCTGACGATCGGCCGGTCGAAGCCGCGGCACCAGAGGCCGCGGGTGCCATCCGGCCGGTCGACTCGGGAAGGCCGGGTTGGGGCGAATCCGAACCTGGTTGGTGTGCCTGCGGAAATTGCGCCTTGCACTCGTTGCTTCCGATCCACGCCTCTTGTCTTGTAGAACACCAGCGAGCTGAACGGTGGGGTGAGACGGGCCGCGAGACCGTCCCAGTTGATCTCGCCCGCCTTGCCTCGGCCGTAGTTGCCAACGTGGAGTGGAACGAATCCATCCGGATCAGAGAGCCACTCGCCCAACGCCGTGTCGACGATGCCAGCGTGCTCGGTGAATGTCGTTGCGGCTCTCGCTGCATCGAGTCCGTCGATCTCGACGCGGGCGGCGAGAATGTCGGGGGCGAACACATCAATGTAGGTCCAGCATGCCCGCACCAGTGGCCAGAAGACCTCCGGTGGGATCACGGGGGTCCGCACCTCTCCTGCAACTCTCCCGACCTGCGTCATCGGCATTAGCACGAGGAGTCCACCACCTTCGAGCAATGGGCCGAAGGTATGCAACCGGCGGAGGATATCCTCACTTGCCCGGATGCGGGAGGCACCTGATGCGGCGCGGACAGAGTCCAAATATGCGGCGCCGTCGTGCACGGTCCAGTCCGACAGGCTCCCCGTGCGTCCAGTCTTGTTGGCCCAGTCCGCGAGATACCGCAATTGATCGAGATGGTGTCTGATTGTCTTGAGTTTGGCTGGGCGATTCGAGAGGTAGATGCCTGCGCGGCGTAGTACTGGATGGGTCGGGTTGAGCATGCTCATCGCCAGCGTCTTGGCCACCAGAGCCCAGCCATCTGGGTAGACGTCGAATCGAAGCTGAGAGCAATGCTTAGATAGGTTGGGAGCCAATCCCATCGCACTGCAATCCCATCGCGGGCCATCGCCAAACTTTGGTGTCGGGCCATCGACGACGCGAAGACTCGCCGGCAGGACCTGTTCGTCGTCGGCGAACGGCGATCGCCACCGTTGTGCATCGCGCATTTCGCGGGAGGCGAAGGATTCCGTCATCGGTGCTGGTCCCTCTCTTTGAGTGGCCGGTGGATGTGCGTCCTGTCGGCGCGGGCAGCGTTGATCTTCGCGGCGGGGAATCGGGCAATGATGGCGTCGAGGTTGGCGAGTTGCTCCCCGTACACCTCATGAAACTGTTGCGGCGGCATCGACTGGCGCAGTTCCCGAAGGACGTCGTTGTAGCTCACCAGCCGCGGGAGATGGTCGATGAAGACGATGGCGTTCGCGCACCTCATACACATCGACGGGGCGTCCAAGCACAGTCCTGGAGCCGGGGTGTGGGGTGCGTTGTACGGGTCAGAGCACGCCGCAACGGACAGCTCACGGACTGCCGTTGTCTCGTCCAGCACCGATTGCGCGATCCCGACCAATTCAGTGTCCGCGCCGACCGCCACCACCTCGGCCGCATCGGCTTCAATCAAGGTCGGACCATTAGTTGCGCGGTCCAGAACCTTGTTCTGCGCCCGGATGACCGTCTGCGCTGCAATGGTCCGGACGGTGGTGGACTGGGCATAGTGACCGCGGAACACTTCGACGGTGTGATCATCGCCCGCCGCACCGCTGAGCGTGCCGATGAGTGCCGCCCGGGCACTCTTAACGGTCTTCCGCAGCCGCCGCATGTCGTGGGGATTGGAGATCTTGAGGCAGCGGTCCTCGATCAATGCGTGCAGGGATACGTTCGAGCCGAAGGTACATCGATGGATCGCAAACCACGGGTACCCACCGTGCCGGGGGGACTCCGTCCCTGATGTCCAGAACCAGGATTTCTCACTCGGCGACATTTCGTAGGCTGTGTCCATCGCGGCAGCGGCACGGCGAAGCAGGTCGCCGGCACTCCACCCCCACGGAGCGTTCCGCTTCGAGACCAAGGTGTACCACCGAACTCGCTGGGCTCGATTCTTCGTCGCCCGTACACGAACTTCGTTCTCGCCGAAGACCACGTCCTCCTTGGCCAGCATTTTGGTCTCCTCCGGCGCCCACCCGGTTTGCAGGTGCAGCAGGACGCGGATGGCGCTGAGGTAGATGTCGTTCGGCACCAGCAGAAACCCCGCCGCTGTCGAGACATGCCGGCCCTTAGCATCGACGCCTGCGGCGGCACGGACGGCATCGTTGATGTCTGCGACAGTGATGTCCGGATTCCTGCCAAAAATCCTGTTCCGATAGTCCTTCTCGTACGGCAAGTGCCGGATCGCCCACACGATGTTCTCGAGCTGACCCCAGCCGTGCTCTCGAGGATCACAGCCCTGGGCGAGCAACAGCCGCCCTAGAGTCAAGAGGCTCTCGGTTTCACGGACGATAGCCCGACATTCTTTCTCCAGCGCCAAGCGTTCGGCGTTGCTGAACTCGTCCAAGGGACGGGCTGTGGGCGTTGTCCCGTCGAGTATCGGACTGGCCGCCCAACTGGCGAGGAAGCCGTCCGTGATTCCTTGTGTGTGAAGGTAGTAGGCAACAAATTTCCGCAGGATCTTGCCATGATCCTTCGCCCTGACGCTGGGCGGCGGGTGCTTGTCGGTATTGGCGATCTCCCATGCGTACAGCCGGTCAACGATCGCACGACCCTTGCTGCGCATGGTCAGGGAGCGGTCAGAATCCATAGTCAGGAATGCCCCAAGGCTGCGGATCGTCGAGGACTGCCCGGACGCCGAACCGGGCGAGAGTCCGATCACCTCGGCGTAGCTCACCCACGCGTCCGCGAGTTCTGCGATCAGGCGGGCCGCGACGTATCGATTCGGCTCGATACTGGTGCGCTGGTGCGTGGATCCAGAGGGAAACGTGATGATGCGGGCGGTCAGGTCGAGGGTCGTCACGACGCCGCCCCCTCGAGCTTGTCGAGAACATAACTGGCGTAGTCGCGGGTGTCGTCGCCCCACGAGTCGAAGGCCCGTTGCACGAGATCATGAGACTCATCGACGTAGCGCAGGTAGACCATCGTCGTCGATGGGCTCGCGTGCCCCAGCAGCCGCTGCAAGGTCAGGAGCGGATTGAAGACGATATGCTCACTGATAGTGCCGGTCCCATATCGGGGCCGATCGCGTTCGTGCTCGACGGCCCGTAATTGGAGGCTGCGAAGCAGCACGACCGCGAAGGTGTGCCGCAGGTCGTGCGGCGTGACCGCCGCCGGCATCACCGGAGACTGTCCGGCGAAGGACTCGACCCTGGCGTTCGCCTTTGCGAATCTGTCATGCCAACTACGTTGCGACGGGGGCAGTCCGCCAGCGCCGATCAGCAGTGACAACGGCTCGATGACGTCATCGTTGACCTTCACGAGTAGGCGGCGATGCTCGATCGGGATCATCGGATACGTGTGGCGATAAAGTTGACCATGCAACGTGTAGGACAGTCGCCCGGCCGCTCGGTCGATCCTGTCCACAACCGCCAGGTCAGGCAGTTTCCTTCGCAGATTTACTTGAGCGCTCCTGATAACTCGCGAGCGCTCCGATGCGCAGTAGATCTCGATCGCCCGGACAGTGGTGGCCGGCACGTAGATTGTCCGTCGTCGCTCGTTCTTGGCTGTCCGTTCGATGACGAAGGAAGCTCCGGAATCCCGGTCGGCACGGACTTCGACGTCGAGAACTGTTCGCCACTCCTGGATGCGCATCCCTGTCGTCACCGCCAACTCGGCCGCAGTGGTGTCCCGCACCGTCGACCGCCCCCGATAGGAGGAGTCGAGATCCCCGTCAGGGTGCTTCCCGCCAAGGCCAACATCCCGAAAGGTGGTCCACTGCCCGTGGGTCAACGCCCGCACATCCATCTCGGGTGCCGTGCGGCGTGGGTGCACGATTGATCGGCGGCCGATCTGGATCCACGGCAAGGACGTCCGTAGACCGACTTCAGCCATGTAGGTGAACAAGGCGCGGATGACGACAAGCTCACGTGCCCAGGTGGTTTCGGCGATGCCTGTTGAGTGGCGCTCATTTCGGTAGGCGACTAGGTCCTCCTGGGCCACATCGAAAGTCGCGACCCCACGGCCGTCTAGGAATCTCGCGAATCTTTGGGCGTCGCGTGCGTACGCCTGGCTAGTATTGGGGCTGACGTTTTGTGCGTACTGCCGAAGGAATGTGCACCACGGTTCTATCGGCCGCATCTCGCCGTCGAGAAGGATCGGGGTGCCGTTGCCGATCTTGCGCTCGCTGGCAACGGCAAGTTCTGTATCACTGACGAGTGGTGCCGCAGCACCCCAGTCGGCGAAGTAGAGGTGAACTGTCAACACCGCCCCCTGGATCGGACTGATGCAGCTGATTGAGCTGTGGCTGAGACATTGCCAAAGACTACATATAACCGCCTGTGGATCAGGGAACTTCCTAGTGATCGCCTACAAGGAACTGCGACGCCTGGAGCACGCGATCCTCGAACGTCTCGCCGACCTGAGCCCCAAACACCAGGTGCTGTACGCGGTATCGAAGATTGACATCGAGAATTTCTACGGCATCGAGATCGACGACTTCGCCGTCGAAGTGGCGATCCTGTCGCTATGGATTGCCAAGCATCAAATGAACCGCGAATTTCGCGACAAGTTCGGTGTCGAGATTCCGCTGATTCCTCTTAAGGAAACAGGTCAGATCCGTGCTGGGAATGCGACACGAGTTGACTGGAACGCTGTCTGCCCCAACAACGGTGGTGAGATCTACCTGATCAGCAACCCGCCGTACGTCGGGTCGAGTATGCAGACCGATGACCAGAAGTCGGAGTTTAAAGGCGTCTTCGGCGATCGCCCCTTCTCCAAAAACCTCGACTACATCTCACTTTGGTTCGTCAAGGGGGCAGACTATCTGCGCGGAACTCATGCGCAACTGGCCTTCGTAACGACGAACTCGGTGGCGCAAGGCGATCATGTTGGATTAATGTTCCCGACAGTCCTTTCCTGCGGTGTCGAGATAGGATTTGCGTATACCTCGTTCAAGTGGCAAAACAACGCCAAGCGTAACGCTGGCGTCACCGTCGCCGTCATCGGACTGCGAAATGCAAGCCAATCGCCAAAGTATCTCTTTACCGACGGGATTCAGGTTGCAGCAGCCAACATCAACGGGTACCTTGCGGACGGTCCCGACGTTCTCGTCACTAGGTCGCGCAATCCGAGAGCCGTCGATCTTCCTCCGATGGTATTCGGATCGAAGGCTACAGATGGTGGAGGTCTGCTGTTGTCTCCGTCGGAGAAGGACGCGCTGCTTGCTGCAGCTCCTGAAGCTGAGCGGTGGATCAAGCGATTCATGGGGGCATCAGAGGTAATCAATGGTGGTGAACGATACTGTCTCTGGGTTCCAGATAACGACGCTGTGACCGCTAGCCGAATAGATTTTATCGCTCAGCGATTTAGTCGGGTGACCGTCTCGAGGCTCGGCGAGAAGGCCAGCGGTATTGCAAATAGGTTTGCATCTGAACCTCATCGTTTTGTACAGCGAAGCTACAAGCCGACGGATTCGATTATCGTCCCAAGTGTCTCGTCGGAACGACGCGAATACATCCCGATGGGTTACCTCGGGCCAGACACAGTCGTCTCGAACCTGGCGTACGCGGTGTACGACGCGAAACCGTGGGTTTTCGGTCTGTTGACGTCGCGGATGCACATGGTGTGGGCCCGGTCAGTTGGCGGGAAGATGAAGACTGACTACCGATACTCAAACACGATTGTCTACAACAATTTTCCAGTTCCAGCGTTGTCGGATGCGACGAAGGAGCGGTTGACGGTCGCGGCTCTGCGGGTGCTGGATGTTCGTGAGTATCACTGCGAGAAGACTCTGGCCGAGCTTTATGATCCGGACAAGATGCCTGGTGATCTGCGGGCTGCCCATGCTGAGGTTGATGCGTTGGTGGATTCGATCTACTCCAAGCGCGGCTACGAGACCGATGAGGAGCGGTTGTCGGACCTGTTCGCTATGTATGAGGAGATGACCGCTGCTGAGCAGGCGGCTAAGCCAGCGAGGAGGGGCAAGAAGTGAGTAGCACGGTGAACGTCGTCGACGTGACGTACGCGCAGACTGGTGCGTCGGTGAACACTGATGCGTTGGGGATGCGGGAGATGCAGCAGCGGGTGTTCGCCAAGCGGGACGCCCAGCACTTGTTGATCAAGGCTCCACCGGCCTCGGGTAAGTCGCGAGCGTTGATGTTCGTTGGCTTGGACAAGCTGTACAACCAGGGCCGCAAGAAGGTGATCGTCGCTGTCCCGGAGCGTTCGATCGGTGCGTCGTTCTCGACGACCAAGTTGACCTCGCATGGCTTCTTCGCTGATTGGGAGGTCAAACCGGAGCGGAACCTGTGCACGCCGGGGTCGTCGGCGGGCAAGGTCGACGCGTTCGTCGACTTCCTGAACAGCACCGACCCGATTCTGGTGTGCACACATGCAACGTTGCGTTTCGCTTTCGAGCGGCTGGCGCCGGATGAGTTCAACGGCACTGTGCTGGCGATCGACGAGTTTCATCATGTCTCGGCTGATACCGAGAACTCCCGTCTGGGAGCACTGTTGAAGGAGGTGATGGTCGGCTCGGACGTCCATATTGTGGCGATGACCGGTTCGTACTTTCGTGGGGACTCGGTGCCGGTGCTCTCGTCGGAGGACGAGGCGCAGTTCACGCCGGTGACGTTCAACTACTACGACCAGCTCAACGGCTACCAGTATCTGAAGTCGCTGGGGATCGGGCACCACTTCTATCAGGGCCGGTACACCGAGGCGATCGGCGAAGTGCTTGACCTGGACAAGAAGACGATCGTGCACATCCCGAACGTGAACTCGGGTGAGTCGACCAAGGACAAGATCGAAGAGGTCGGGTTCATCATCGACACCATCGGTGACGTGATCGACACCGAGCCAGATACCGGGATCATCCGCATCCGACGGGCCGACACGGGCGAGGTGCTGCGGGTGGCCGATCTGGTCGACGACACCGATCAGAAGAAGCGCGCCGACACCCTGCACTATCTGTCGACGGTCGCAGCGAAGGACCGCGACGGGGTGGACATCATCATCGCGCTGGGTATGGCGAAGGAGGGCTTCGACTGGCCGTTCGCCGAGCACGCCCTGACGGTCGGGTATCGGGCTTCTCTGACCGAGATTATCCAGATCATCGGCCGCGTCACCCGCGACAGCCCGGGCAAGACGCACGCGCAGTTCACGAACCTGCTGGCCGAGCCCGACGCTGAGCGTGGTGAGGTGACGGTGTCGGTGAACAATATGCTCAAGGCGATCACGGCGTCGCTGCTGATGGAGCAGGTACTGGCACCGAACTTCAACTTCAAGGCCAAACGCGGCAACGACGACGCGCCTGAGCCGGGCACGATCAGGATCAAGGGCTTCAAGGAGCCGTCGAGCGAGCGGGTCAAGCAGATCGTCGAGACCGACCTGAACGACCTGAAGGCCAACATTTTGCAGGACGAGACGTTCGCTAAAGCTGCGGCCGGCAGCGTTGACCCGGAGACCACGAACAAGGTTCTGATCCCGAAGATCATCCGGGATCGCTACCCGGACCTGACCGATGATCAGGTCGAGGAGGTTCGCCAGCAGGTCGTGGTGGATTCGGTGATCAAGAACGGCGAGGTTCGCGAGGTCGGTGACAAGCGGTTCATCAAGATGGCCGACACGTTCGTGAACATCGATGACGTCAGCATCAACCTGATCGACACGGTCAACCCGTTCCAGCGGGCTTTCGAGGTGATGTCGAAGTCGGTGACGCCGTCGGTGCTGAAGATCATCTCAGACGCGATCACCAGTACACGGGTCGAGATCAGCGAGGACGAAGCGCTCACGTTGTTCCCCAAGATTCAGAACTGGGTCAAGGTCAACGGGCGACATCCCGAGGTGCGCTCAGACGACCCCACAGAGAAGCGCTATGCAGAGGCTCTGCTGTTCCTGCGGCGGCTCAAGCAGCAGCGCGAGGCCCAAAGGCGAGCGTCCGAAATGGGGGGCGCTCAATGAGCTCTGCAGACAAGACGACCGCAGGAAGCGATCGCATGGCCGAGGGCGACGCGTTCCAGAAGCTCCTCGACTCCGACGTCGACGGCCTGCTGGACATGCCCGAGAAGCCGAAGAAAGTCACCTCCAGCGATCGGTTGGAGCGGGCATTTCTGGAGATTGTAGAGTTCCGCCGCACCCACGGCCGGCTCCCAAGCGCGACCACGCGGGAGATCGCTGAACGCAAGCTCGGCGCACGTCTGGACGGCATCCTCGCTGATGACAGCAAGATCGAGGCCCTCAAACACCTGGACGAGTACGGCCTTCTTGACGCGCCCGATGCCCCCGGCTCAATCGACGAGCTGTTGGAGCAGGACCCTCTCGATCTACTCGGCGACGACACTGGCATTCTGGACGTTTCGACCCTCCCGACCAGGAAGAAGCCGCAACCCACCGACGATGTAGCGCAGCGGCAGAAGGCGTCGGACTTCGAGAGCTTCAGGCCTCTCTTCGAGCAGAAGCATGCCGAGTTGTCCGAGGGATCAATGCGATTGATTCCCTTTCCCGGGGTTGAGTCAATCCTGGAGGGGAGGTTCTTCATCCTCAACGGCGTAATGCTCTTCGTCGCAGAGATCGGAGAGACCCAGCACAAGGTCGTCGGCGGTAAGCGAGAGAAGAAGCAGCGTCTGCGCGTCATCTTCGAGAACGGCACCGAGTCGTCGATGTACCGGCAATCGCTGTCGATACGTCTCCACGAGCAGAAGGGCCTCGCTCTGGCCAGGACGGAACTGAGTGTCTCCGAGATCGGAGACGCCGACGTCGAGAGCGGGTACGTCTACGTCTTGAGGTCCTGCAGCGAGGACCCGCAGATCGCCGGTATCGCCGATCTGCACAAGATTGGATTCTCGCGCGGCCCGGTCGAAAACCGGATCAAGAGTGCCGAGAAGTCCCCGACGTACTTGATGGCTCCGGTCGAGGTGGTGGCGAGTTATCGCGTATACAACGTGCGGCCATCGGCCGTGGAGAACTTGCTGCACCGGATCTTCGCCGGCGTGCGTTTGGACCTCACACAAATCGACAAGGACGGCCGAGGCTACGACCCGTCCGAGTGGTTCGTCGTGCCTCGCGACGTGATCGACCAGGTGGTGCATCTGATCATCTCAGGCGAGATCGTGCACTACCGATATGACGAGAGTTCGCGGCAGCTCATAGTGCACGAGGATGGTGACCTGGGTAGATGATCGCCGCGCTGGGGGGCGATGATCGCCGAACCCCGAGTCGCTCACACGCGGAGTGTCGGCATGGAGGATCGTCCACGTCCACCAGTAGATCGCGTGCAGATGGCGGCGCACAGCGAATCGAGAGCACCAGCACCCGCCAGCCACCGGCCGGCGGGTGCTTGTGCTGCGTATCAAAGGAAGCTGGTCGTGCGCGTCGCCGCGTCGTAGCGCATGACATTGAGCACGCCGGTGTCCTCCACTCGCCCGTCGAGGTACACGCGCCCCGCATCGACATACGGCTCCCAGCACCGCATCCGGCCCTCGCGGGCGTGCAGCGGGCCGACACCGACGTGTCCGGCGACGATGACCTTGCCGACCGACGTGGGGCCGAGCGAGGGCGGGTACTTCTCGGTGAGCATCTCGTCGGTGGTCATCGCCTTCCACATCGGTCCCGATTCCTCATCGACGCCTGCGTGCACGTAGAGGTGCGTGGCGGTCTCATGGAACAGCGGTAGCTGGCGCAGCCAGGCGATTAGATCATCATGACGAGCGCAGATCTCTCCCTTGAGGGCGCCGTTGACGGCGTTGATGGACCCGCCCGCCAGCTCGGCGACGGCCGCCTCTATCACCTCTGTCGGCAGGAACGACTTGATCGTGACGAGGCCGGTGTCGGCAAGCAGCCATGTCGGGTCGTCGCCGTCGAGCCAGTCGAGGAACCACATCTCGTGGTTGCCAGCGAGCGCGATCACCTGGTCGGGGTGGGCGTCGCAGAGGCCCTTGACGACAGTGAGGACGCCGGCGCTGTCGGGTCCGCGGTCGACGTAGTCGCCGAGGAAGACGAGGCGGGCGTCGGGGTCGGACAGGTCGACCTTGGTGAGTGCGGACTGCAGCTCAGCCCGGCACCCGTGGACGTCGGGGATGGTGTAGATGATGGGCATAGGTTCCCCCTCTATATATAAGGCTCGGTTTTACTTGCATATGCAAGTAATGACCCGGCCGGGGTGTTCACCGGCTCCGGTCAGCGCCTACTTCGTGGCGGTGGCTGACACTTCGGGCAGAAGTGCGATCCCCGGTTCATGAACTGCTCCCTCACGATGAGCGCTCCGCACCTCGGACATGGTCGGCCATGTCTGCCATATGAATGTAGATTTCTGCCGAAGTACCCGGACTGCCCATTCACGTTGACGTAGAGGTCGTCGAACGATGTGCCGCCGACGTTGATCGCCTCGGCCATCACCTCGGTGGCATGGTCGACGAGTTCGCCGAGTTTGGCCTTAGGAATCCCGCGTGTACGACGCCGCCCATGAAGGTGGGCACGCCAGAGGGATTCGTCGGCGTAAATGTTGCCGACGCCGGAAATCACCGTCTGATCCAGGATTGCACGTTTGATCTCGGTGTCGCGGCGTCGCAGTGCGGCAATCGCCTCGTCCCGGTCGAAGGCTTCCTCGAACGGGTCGGGCGCGATGTGAGCGACGGACTCCGGGAGGCGACGACCTGGGCCCTCGACCAACTCGTCCAGGTGCCAGCCGCCGAAGGTCCGCTGGTCGACGAATCGGAGTTCGTGGTTACCGTCAAGTGTCGCGCGGATCCGCAGGTGCACGGGATCTTCACTCCCCTGCTCGGCGATGAGCATTTGCCCGCTCATCCCCAGATGCACAACCGTCGCCACCTCATCGGTGTCGTCGGAAGCCACCAGCCATAGGTATTTGCCGCGCCGTTCTACGGAGGTAAAACGCTTGCCGCGCAACCGACTCGAGAGGTCAACAGCTCCGCCGATATGGCGGCGAACGGCGCGCGGGTGCAGCACCTCAACGTCGCCGATGGCCCGGCCGAGCACATGCGCAGCCAATCCGAGCCGAATGGTCTCGACTTCAGGAAGTTCCGGCACGGTCCCTACCGGGGTCGCTCGTTGAGCGTCTTCCACGCAAGCTCAGCGGCGTGCTGCTCGGCTTCCTTCTTGGTTCTGCCGACACCGTCACCGAGCTCGTCGCCTCCGACAACCGCGGTGGCCGTGAACTCCTTGTTGTGATCGGGACCGGTCGACGAAATCAGGTACTGCGGCTGACCGAGACTCCGCTCCGCCGACAGCTCTTGCAGCGACGTCTTCCAATCGAGCCCGGCACCGAGGCTCCCCGACCGCTCGATGATCGGTTCAAACAGATTCAGGATGACCTGCTGGGCAACCTCAATACCGTGATCAAGGAAAATCGCACCGAACAGTGACTCTAAGCCGTCCGCCAAGATCGAAGCCTTGTCGCGACCGCCGGTCAGCTCTTCACCGCGCCCCAAATAGAGATGCGCACCGAGACCGCCTTCGCCGAGGTCGCGGGCGACGTCGGCGAGGGCGTTCATGTTGACCACGCTGGCCCGAATCTTCGCCAACTCACCTTCTGGACGGTCGGGGAAGCCGAGGTACAGGCGTTCGGTGACCACGACACCGAGCACCGCGTCGCCCAGGAACTCCAGGCGCTCGTTGGTCGGCAAGCCGCCATTCTCGTACGCGTACGACCGGTGCGTCAGCGCCAGCGTCAACAACTCGTCGCTGATCGTGACGCCGAGAACGTCAGTGAGGAGCGTCGTATCGGGCCGCTTGCTCACTTCGAATCGCCCTCCGCACCGGGCTTGATCTTGTCGGCCAGCTTGGCCCACCGGGGATCAATCAGGTCGTGGTGATGATCGGGCTCAGCGTCGGCCAGCTTGATGCCACAGGTCTGGCACAGTCCCGGGCAGTCTTCCGTGCACAGTGGCGACAGCGGCAGATCCGTGGCGATCGCGTCGATCACGACCTGCTCCAGGTCGATTTCCTCATCGATGATTCGCTCGAGGTCTTCTTCTTCCGAAGCCGTCTTGTCGGTCTCACTGTTCGGATAGGCGAACAGTTCGGTAAGGAAAACAGTGATGTCGTCCTCGATCGGATCTAAGCACCGACTGCATTGTCCGACCGCGTGGCCACCAACGGTGCCGGTTACCAGAACGCCCTCGTTGACCGACTCCAACCGAAGGTCAAAGCTCACGTCGCCACCGGCGGGAATGCCGAGCATCTCGGCCCCCAGACGCTCGGGCGTCTGGATCGTCCAAGCCTTCTCGATCATCGAGCCAGCACGACGGGGTACAGATCGGACGTCGATCACAAATCCAGAGTCAGTCACTTGGACAATCTTACTGCTTCACCCCGGTTGGAAACTAAAGCTCGCGCAGCTTAGCCCGCCATCTGAGTGGGACCGGACTGCTCGTCACCGTCGACACCGTGCGGGTACTCGACGTAGTCGTGCATCGCGGCACCGGTCCGCAACTGCTGTCGTCCGCGATTCACCGAGCGCAGCGTCCCGGTGAGGATGTCCTCGAAGTCTGCGAGCTTGTCGTCCACGTAGATGTCGCAATCCCCGCGCAGGCGATCCGACTCGGCGTGAGCGGCATCGACGATGCGCTCGGCTTCGGACTTGGCTGCCGCGACAACCTCCGACTCCGAGACCATCCGCTGCTGCTCAGCGATGCCATCGGCGACGGACTTGTGGTAGTTCGCGTTGCCCGCTTCAATGACGCGGGCCGCTTCTGCGCGAGCACGACCGGTGACGGCTTCATGTTCACGGGCAGCACTGTGCTCGAGACGCTGCGCCTCGTCGTTGGCGTCGCCCACGATGGTCTGCGCGTTGTTCGACGCTTCGTCCATCATTCGGTCCGCGCGCGCCTTTGCTTCGGACAAGATCCGGTCGGCTTCCGCGCGGGCGTGCGCGAGCATCGCTTCCGAGTCGTTTTCGGCACCGGTGATCAATCGCTCGGAGTGGTCACGCGCGTTCGTCACCAACGTGTCACGCTCGTCGAGGACATCCTGGGCATCGTCGAGTTCGCCCGGCATGGCGTCGCGAAGGTCGTCGAGCAGTTCGAGGACGTCGCCGCGCGGAACGACGCACCCGGCGGTCATCGGCACGGTGCGGGCCTCTTCAACGATCGCGACCAATTCGTCGAGCGCTTCAAATACGCGGTACACGATTTCCCCAATCCGGCTCAGCCAACGGGTTCGGCGGCCATTGATAGTTCTGAGGCCATTGTGCCCAATGTTGCGGCTGTGACAGCGGAGGCTAGCCGGGCGTGTCGGAAGTTGCGCTGGTCACGCTCCCTAAGCGCGCAGAGTCTGTGACAGTCGATCAGTCAGCGCGGCATGAATATGGCTCGACAAGTATGGGGTTACATCGCCGCCGAGCTTGGCGACCTCTTTCACCAACGAACTCGACACATGCGCGTACTTGGGATCGGTGAGCATAAAGAAGGTCTCGCAGCCGGTCAGTTCCCGGTTCATCTGCGCCATCGGCATTTCGTAGGCGAAGTCCGTTTCCGACCGCAACCCCTTCACCATGGTGTCGGCGCCTTCTTCCAGAAGCAGGTCGACGACCAGGCCGGTCCAACTACGTACGGTCACGTTCGGCAGGCCAGCACAATCGTCTTCGATCAGCGAAATCCGTTCCTCGACCCCAAACATTCCCTGCTTGTTTGGATTCACCACCACCGCCACCACAACGCGCTCGAACCGTTGGGCGGCACGTTCGACGACAAAACGGTGACCGAGAGTGAAGGGATCGTACGAACCGGGGCAGACTGCGACGCTCATGTCTGGTGAATCTACGCGAGTATTCGCGCGGCCCCACTAAATGCGGTTGCCGACCCACACGGTCGTGTCGCCGTACTGCTTACTCGTCACCAATTCCAACCCGTCCGGCCACGCGACTTCCCGACTTCGGCGGCCACGCTCCACGACGATCCACCCCTCCGGAGCCAACGCTGCGGCAACATTGGCGACAATCCCGTCGACTTCGTCGTCGGACACCTCGTAGGGCGGATCCATGAAGACCAGGTCGAAAGGACCGGCCGGTGCACCCACAAAGGACTCCACGCTCCGGTTCACAATGCGTATGCGCGAGGCAGCCCCGCACACAGACACGTTGTCGCGAAGGATCCCAGCGGCGCGACGGTCGGCTTCAACGAGGACCGCCGATGCGGCCCCGCGCGAGACAGCTTCGATGCCAAGCGCCCCGGTACCCGCAAACAGATCGAGGACCCGGAGGTCCGCCAAGTCCATGCGCGAACCAAGCATGGAGAACAGTGCTTCGCGCACGCGGTCGGAGGTGGGACGCGTGGTGTCGGCTGGAACGGCGAGCCGGCGGCCACGAAATTCACCGGCAATAATTCTGGTCATATTCCCAACCAGCGTAGTGCATGGCGCATGCGCTTTGAGGGCAGCACAGTCCCGGCGAAGCCAGTAGCGTGGTCGCATGCGAACTCGCACCACCGCCTGGACTCCCGCACCGGCGACGACCGCCGACCCGGATCCGAAACAGCGCGCGGAGCAGTTCGCCGAGATCATTGCCGGGCGACGAATCGTGGCCCTGACCGGCGCTGGTCTGTCGACCCCGTCAGGCATCCCCGACTATCGGAGCCCAGACTCCCCTTCGCGACGCCCCATGACGATCGATGCGTTCATGGCCTCCGCCGAGAGTCGCCGTCGCTACTGGGCGCGCAATCACGTTGGCTGGCGGTTCATGGACGCCGCCCTCCCAAATGCTGCGCACTTCGCTTTGCGGGATCTCCAGTCCAACGGGATTGCCGCTGGCGTCATCACTCAGAACGTCGACATGTTGCACATGAAGGCGGGATCATCGCCAGTTGTCGACCTACATGGCTCGTACGGACGGGTCCGCTGCCTCAATTGCCAAACCCAAATGTCACGCCATCGCCTCGCCGACGAACTCGAAGCGGTCAATCCGGGCTATGCCGAACAGATGGCGTCTCGCGGTGCGATCGAGGTTGCCCCCGATGCCGATGCCGCGCTCGACGATATCGGAAACTTCGTGATGATCGACTGCCCCCACTGCGGCGGCATCTTGAAGCCCGACATCGTCTACTTCGGCGAGACGGTCCGCAAGGATGTCGTCGACGAAGCTTTTGCCCTGGTCGACGCTACCGACGCCCTGGTCGTCGCGGGGTCGTCCCTCACCGTGATGTCGGGCTTGCGTTTTGTCCGACATGCTGCGACAACGGGCAAGCCGATCATCATCGTCAATCGCGGCAACACTCGCGGCGACGACCTCGCCACCTTAAAGATTGACCACCGCTGCGAAGTGGTCCTCCCGGCGGTAGCCGTGCTGTTAAGCCAGACATACGAGACGAACGTCGCGAACAGCGCCGCGCTCGCCTAACGAGCCGCACTGTGACGTAAGTCACATGTTAGTGCTGTACTGGTCAAAGCCGGGGCTATTGCGGACCAGTTTTGGATCTACGGTGACTTTCATCTGATTGGCCGATAGCCTCGTTCACGTCATGAAGCCAATTGATTTCCCGCAGGAAGATTTTTCCAAAACCGCAGTCGCCTTTCGGCGGCCGCAGGCCAGTGATGGACAACGAATATGGGAGATTGCCCGCGATTCACGAGTGCTCGATGTGAATTCACCATATTCCTATATTCTTTGGTCGCAAGAGTTCTCCGAGACGTCAATCGTCGCCGAAGTCGATGGTGTGCCGATTGGTTTTGTCACCGGATACCGTCGGCCCGCGGACCCAGCGTCGTTGATGGTGTGGCAGGTGGCGGTCGACGACGCCCATCGCGGGAAGCAGATCGCGAAGCGGATGCTCTGCGAGCTATTCCACCGTGGCACCCAGGCGGGCGTGACCGCCATCAACACCACGATCAGCCCAGATAACGAAGCATCACAACGACTGTTCGCAGGCGTTGCCCGGGCTCTTGGCCTGAATTTTTCACACCAGCCGTTCTTTGCGGCAGAGCTGTTCCCCAACGTCAGCGATGACGGCTTGCGCGAGTCTGCCTCGCACCAGCCTGAAGATCTGTATCTGCTGACTCCGGCCGACTAAAAAGCGGGTCGCCGGACATCTCACACAAGGAAATTCTCCTAAATATGAGCATCGAAACTACCCTGGACGATCGCACTTTTACCCAGCACGAATCTCAAGTCCGTTCCTACTGCCGCGACTGGCCAGCCGTATTCGATACGGCTGTCGGGTCCTGGCTTACCGACGTTGACGGTAATCGTTATCTCGACTTTTTCGCCGGTGCCGGAGCGTTAAATTACGGCCATAACGATCCTGTGCTGAAGAACGCTCTCGTCGAGTACATCGTGCGTGATGGAATTACTCACGGTCTCGATATGTCCACGTGCGCCAAAGGTGAATTCCTCGAAACTTTCGCCACCAAGATCCTTGCTCCGCGCGGACTTGACTACAAAATCCAGTTTCCCGGCCCTACCGGCACAAACGCCGTCGAATCTGCACTGAAGCTGGCACGTAAAGTTACCGGCCGCGAGGCAATCATCAACTTCACGAACGCCTTTCACGGAATGACGCTGGGTTCGCTCGCCGTCACCGGTAACGCCATGAAGCGCAACGGTGCTGGCGTCCCGTTGGTTCACACCACGCCGATGCCTTTCGACGGCTACTTCGACGGAAGCGTCGAAGACTTCGCGTGGTTTGAGCGCGTCCTTGACGATTCCGGTTCAGGCTTCAATCGGCCGGCCGCTGTGATTGTCGAAACCGTGCAAGGCGAGGGCGGCGTCAATGTGGCTCGTCCGGAATGGCTCCGAGGCCTCGCCGACCTCTGCAAGCGCAAAGAGATTCTCCTGATCGTCGATGACGTCCAGATGGGATGTGGCCGCACCGGCGACTTCTTCTCATTCGAAGAGGCCGGCATCATTCCCGACATCGTGACACTGTCAAAGTCGATTGGCGGCTACGGGCTGCCGATGGCGCTGACTTTGATTCGTCCCGACCTCGACGTTTGGGAGCCGGGTGAGCACAACGGAACGTTCCGCGGCAACAATCCGTCGTTTGTGACGGCGACCGCGGCGATCAACAAGTACTGGTCCGACGACGCCCTGTCGGTGCAGGTCAAGGCGAAGGGCATTGAGATCGCCGAGAGCTTCGACGAGTTGTGCCAGCGTCACGAAGGTCTCTCGCATCGAGGTCGCGGCATGGTTCAGGGCCTGGTCTTCGAGAAGGCCGAACTGGCTGGCCGGGCCTGCGCGATTGCCTTCAGCAAGGGCCTGCTGGCCGAGACTTCCGGACCGAATTCCGAAGTCGTCAAGCTACTTCCGCCACTCACGACGACCAGTGAAGACTTGGCTCACGGGTTGGCGATCCTGAGCGAGTCAGTCGACCAAGCATTCAACGAACATTTCCAGGAGACAAACGCGTGATTGTCCGTACCACTCAAGAAATTACTGGCACCGACCGAGAAGTCCGTGACCCCAAAGGCAACTGGGTCTCCAAGCGGATCGTGCTCGGCGGAGACGGAGTCGGTTTCTCATTCCATGAGACAACGATCGCAGCCGGTTCGGTCAACGAATTTCACTACGCCAACCACGTAGAAGCCGTTTGGCTCGTGGAAGGTCGTGGCAGCCTGCTCAATCGGGAGACCGGCGAAATTCATCAGCTCTCGGCTGGCAGCATGTACCTGTTGGACGGCCACGAACGCCACACCGTGGTGGTCGACGAGCAGATGCGCATGCTTTGCGTCTTCAATCCCCCGGTTGTCGGCACCGAAGTGCACGACGAAAACGGCGTCTACCCGCTCGTTGCGGTTCCCGTTTCCGCGGGCAGGCACCGCGCCTAAGCGCTGGCGCTGATCTGTTGCGTTAGGTGTCGCCAGATCGCGTTCGGTGTCGGCTGTTACCGACATCAAACGCGATCCAGCGACACCTAACGCTTCTTTTTGCCCAAGTTATGCTGGCACCAGGTCGTCAGCGTGAATAACCGGACGCTGCAGTTCTGGTGGCAGATCGGCCGTCGAGCGACCAATCATCTTCGCCACATCCTCCGCGTCGTACGACGTCACACCCCGGCCGCGGACGTTGCCGTCGCGGTCAACAATCTCGACGACATCACCGTCGGAGAAGTCGCCGGTCGCCGACACGATGCCAGCAGGCAGCAACGACCGTCGTCGTCCGCAAACCGCAGCGATAGCACCGTCGTCGAGCACTAGTTGGCCGTGGGATTCGGCAGCATGCCGGACCCAGAATTTACGGGCGGACAGGCGCGTGGGCCGAGGGGCAAACACCGTACCCACTGATGCATCACCCAGTGCGGCGGCAGCCTCGGACGCGGCGGCGAGCAGCACCGGGACGCCAGAGTCCGCGGCGAGACGAGCGGCAGCCAACTTCGACGCCATGCCGCCGGTCCCGAGGGATCCGCCGGTCCCGGCAATCACACCATCGAGATCTTCTGGACCGTCTACCTGCTCGATCAGTCGCGCGGGAGTACCGTCAGGACCCGGTTTACGCGGGTCGCCGTTGTAGAGGCCGTCGACGTCCGACAACAAAATCAGCGCATCGGCATGCACCAGGTGCGAGACGAGCGCGGCAAGTCGATCATTGTCACCAAACCGGAGTTCGGTGGTCGCGACCGTATCGTTCTCGTTAATTACCGCTACTGCGTGTAATGCCCGCAATCGATCGAGGGTCCGCTGAGCGTTGGCGTGATGCGCTCGGTTTGAGATGTCGTCGGCGGTGAGCAGCACCTGGCCAACTACCCTGCCGTATCGAGCGAACGACGTCCCCCATGCGTGGGCCAGCGCCAACTGTCCCACACTCGCGGCGGCCTGCTTCGTCGCCAGGTCGCGGGGTCGCTTCTTAAGACCAAGTGGCGCAATACCCGCACCGACGGCACCCGACGACACGACCATCACATCTGATCCGGCCTTCATGCGAGCTTCGAGCGCGTCGACCAGCAAGTCGAGCCGCTTGAGATCAATACCGTTCTCGATATCGGTCAGCGCCGACGAGCCAATCTTGACGACGATACTGCGCGCCGATCCGATGGTCTCCCGCATCGACTTCACGGCAGTATTGCCGTCGGCAACTGAAAGATCATTCGTCATCTTCGTCGAACTCTTCGTCTCCCCAGCCGAGTTCTGTGTCGCCAGTAGACTCGCGACGCAGCTTGCGGGCAATCTTGCGCTCCGCGGCGCCAACGCGGTCGTTGCGCTCCAGACGCACGTCGGTGCCGCGTCCGGTCAGCGGCACGTCAACCATATCTGCGCTCGGCTCCCAATCGAAGCTGATGGCCCCGATGGTCACCGAGGCGCCGGGCTGTGCCCCGTGCTTGACGAGTGCAGCCTCTACGCCGAGCCGGTTCAGTCGGTCAGCTAGGTAACCGACCGCTTCGTCGTTCTCGAACGGCGTCTGGCGCACCCATCGTTCGGGTCGCTCGCCGCGGACGATAAAGCCGCCTTCAATGTCCGGGTTGCGGACAATGGTGAATTCGGTGCGATCGATGGCCTTTGGTCGCACGATCGGGCGGACGTCGACCGGTTTCTGCGCTTCAGCTTCGGCGCGGTACTTGCGGACCATCTCGGCGAGCGCGTACGTCAGCTCCGAGAGTCCCTTGTGAGCGACGGCCGAGATCCGGTAGACGGGCCAGCCGCGTTCGGCGATGTCGGGTTCGACGAGGTCAGCGAGTTCGGCGGCCTCGGGAACGTCGATCTTGTTGAGGATTACGATGCGCGGCCGATCGGCGAGATCGCCGAGCGAGTGGTCTTCGTCGAGCGCAGGCTTGTACGCCGCGAGCTCGGCTTCGAGTGCGTCGATGTCGGAGAGTGGATCGCGGCCCGGTTCCAAGGTGGCGCAGTCGACGACATGCGCCAACACGGCACACCGTTCCAGGTGGCGGAGAAAATCGAGTCCGAGACCGCGCCCCTCGGAGGCTCCGGGAATGAGTCCGGGCACGTCGGCAACGGTGAATACTTCCGCGCCAGCGGTCACGACACCCAGGTTCGGGGCGAGCGTGGTAAACGGATAGTCGGCGATCTTGGGCTTGGCGGCGGACAGCACCGACACCAGCGAGGATTTTCCGGCCGAGGGGAATCCGACGAGACCGACGTCAGCGACAGACTTCAGTTCCAGGATCAGTTCTCGCTCGTCCCCCAGTTCACCGAGCAGCGCAAACCCAGGGGCCTTGCGGGCGCGCGAAGCCAGCGCGGCATTGCCGAGTCCTCCGCGACCACCCTTTGCTGCGACGAACTCGGTTCCCTCACCGACGAGGTCGGCAATCACTTCGCCGTCGGAATTGAACACGACTGTGCCCTCGGGCACCCGAAGGACGAGGTCTTGGCCGGTTGCACCGCTGCGGTTTCCACCCTGGCCGGGGGTGCCGTTGGTGGCGCGGGCATGGGGCCGGAAGTGGAAATCCAGGAGGGTGTGAACCTGCGGGTCAACGACGAGTCGCACGTCTCCGCCGCGACCGCCGTTACCTCCGTCAGGACCACCCAGTGGCTTGAACTTCTCTGAGTGCACGGAGCTACAACCGTGGCCGCCGTTGCCGGCCACCACGTCGATCTTCACGCGGTCGACGAAGCGTGACATATTCTCGCCTTCCTCGAAAGCACCGGCCGAAGGAGTCTCCGACTGGCGGATCCGGTGAGGCCGGATCTGGATATGCAGACAGGGCGGGTCAGGGTGTCTAGTGACCCTGCCCGCCCTGTCAGAAGAGCTTTAGTTCCCCGGATTCGCAGGTCAGACTGCGACTGGCTCCGGGACGATGTTCACGGTCTTGCGTCCGCGCTTCACGTCGAACTTAACCGCGCCAGCCTCGAGGGCGAACAGGGTGTCGTCCTTGCCGCGACCCACGCCGACGCCGGGGTGGAACTTGGTGCCGCGCTGGCGGATCAAGATTTCGCCAGCATTGACGGTCTGGCCGCCGAAGCGCTTGACGCCGAGTCGTTGGGCATTTGAATCGCGACCGTTGCGCGAGCTCGATGCACCCTTCTTATGTGCCATCTGACTGTCCTCCTGAGAAGTTCGGGCTAAAAAGTTCTACTTGATACCGGTGACCTTGAGCACCGTCAGCTTCTGACGGTGGCCCTGGCGCTTGTGGTAGCCGGTCTTGTTCTTGAACTTGTGGATCCGAATCTTCGGGCCCTTGACGTGCTCGACGACCTCGCCGGTGACCGAGATAGCAGCCAGCTTGTCGGCGTCGGTGGTGATATTTGCACCATCGACGACCAGTGCCACCGGCAGCTGCACAGTGCTGCCGAGCTCGCCGTCAATCTTCTCGACCTTTACAGTGTCACCTTCGGCGACCTTGTACTGCTTACCGCCGGTCTTGACGATTGCGTACGTTGCCATCCCGCGTCCTCTTAACTCGTCTTCGGGCCGGAGTCCACAGGTCAGGCCTGCTCACCCGGCGTAATTGGTGTGTGTTGGTTCCGACCCTCGAGGGTCGGTAACCCCTTCCGCCGCTGCGCGCAGCAAGCTACGCGCCTGCGGAAGGCGACCTGCCAAGGCTACGGGATCGCGCCTGGTCAGGTCAAACTCAGCGCGCTCGATGCGCGCCGAGAAGCTTTCGTGAGACCAATGTCACCGACATTGGTCACTCGTTGGCGGGGGGCGGACCGGCCGCTCGACGTCCGCTCCGACGCCGTGGTGACCGTTTCACCTCCACGACCGGTTCACTGGCTTGTTTAGCGAAGGTCGTGACCGGGGTCTGTGAAACCACTGTCTCGACCGGCTCGGCTGCGGTGGTTGGTGCCGCTGCGCGGCGAACCGCACGACGACGCCGTGTCACGACCGCTCCGGTTGGTGCGTCCGCTACCGGCTTCGACTCCGCCACGTGCTTCGACTCCGCGGGGGGCTGGACCGCAGCAGGCTCCGAGACTGCCGTTGCGGGTGCCTCAACGGCAGAACCCTTGCGCTCGGAACGCACAGTGTCGCCACGGTCGGCTTCACCGCGCTGGCTGTCCCCGCGCTGCCTGTCACCACCGTTTCGTCCACGCGACCGGTTTCGGTTACGGCCGCCGCGCTGCTGCTCGCTGCGACCACCGTTGTCGGTGGTCTCCTCGCTGCTGGCCGTCTCGGTTGCCGACTCTGCACTGGCGTCGACGTTGGTGGTCGACTCGAGTTTGTCGTCCGAGTCGGCAGCGTGGCTGTGCGCCTCGTGTTCGTCGTGCGCCATGGCGCGGAACATCGGATGCTCGGCGGCCGGCTTGTGCGGCGCCTTCTGCTCGACGTGGCTCTCATCTGGCGACTGCGAATCGTCAGTCGAATGCGAGTCGGTTCCCGACTCTCCCCCGCGCCGACGCGAGCGACGCGACCGACGTGAGTTTGCATCGTTGTTGCCACCGCGGCTGCCGTCCTCGGCCGGACGAACTTCAACCGGGTTGGCGTGCACAATCACGCCGCGACCGGAGCACGTGGTGCATGTGGTCGAGAAGGCCTCGAGCAGACCGGTACCGAGACGCTTGCGCGTCATCTGGACCAGGCCCAGCGAAGTCACCTCCGACACCTGATGGCGTGTGCGGTCGCGAGCCAAAGCTTCGGTGAGTCGTCGTAGCACCAAGTCCCGGTTCGACTCCAAGACCATGTCGATGAAGTCGACGATGATCATGCCGCCGATGTCGCGCAGGCGCATCTGGCGAACGATCTCTTCGGCCGCTTCGAGGTTGTTCCGGGTAACGGTCTCTTCGAGGTTGCCGCCGGCACCGGTGAACTTGCCGGTGTTGACGTCGACGACGGTCATCGCTTCGGTGTGCTCGATAATCAGCGTGCCACCCGAAGGGAGCCACACCTTCCGGTCGAGTGCCTTGGCGAGTTGCTCGTCGATCCGGTGCACCGTGAACGAGTCAGGCGCATCGGCATGATCCTTTTGGAACTCTTGGAGTCGCTCAGCAAGGTCCGGGGCAACGTCGTTGACGTAGCCGGAGACCTGCGACCAGGCTCGGTCGCCTTCGACGACGAGCTTGCGGAAGTCTTCGTTGAAGATGTCGCGCACTACGCGGACCAGCAGGTCGGGCTCCTCGTAGAGAGCCTTGGTGGTGCCTGCGGCCTTTTCCTTGTGCTCGGCGGCCGCGGCTTCAATCCCCTGCCACTGAGCTTCCAGCCGCTCGATGTCGGCACCGAGTTCCTCGGCACTGACGCCCTCGGAGGCGGTGCGAATGATGACGCCAGCCTTCTCGGGAACGAGTTTGGCGAGGATCTGCTTGAGTCGTTTGCGCTCGGTGTCGGGCAGCTTACGGCTAATACCGGTCGACGTGCCGCCGGGCACGTACACCAGGTAGCGGCCAGCCAGCGAGATTTGGGTCGTCAGGCGTGCACCCTTGTGTCCGATCGGATCTTTACTGACCTGGACGAGGACCTGATCGCCGGGCTTGAGTGCCTGCTCAATCTTGCGCGAGCCACCGTCGAGGCCTGCGGCTTCCCAATTCACTTCGCCGGCGTAGAGGACGCCGTTGCGTCCGCGACCAATGTCGACGAAGGCGGCTTCCATGCCGGGCAGCACGTTCTGGACGCGGCCCAGATAGATGTTTCCGACCATCGACTGCGAAGTCTCGGTCGTGACGAAATGCTCCACCAGGACGCCGTCTTCGAGCACGGCAATCTGGGTGTAGTCCTCGGTGTGACCGGGGTGTGCAGGGTCGGAGGTGATCGAACTGTTGGCGGCTCGCTCGCGCACCACCATGACTCGCTCAACGGATTCCCGTCGCGCCAGGAACTCTGACTCGGTCAGGATTGGCGGACGGCGACGGCCAGCGTCACGACCGTCGCGACGGCGCTGACGCTTGGCTTCCAGACGTGTGGAGCCGGAGATGCCCTGCACTTCGTCGCGGACGCGCTTAGTGCGAGGCTCACGCTCGTGGACCACGGTGTTCGGTGGGTCATCGCTCGCGGAGATGTCTTCGGTGTCACTGTCGCTGCCGCTGCGACGGCGGCGGCGGCGACGTCGACGCTTGCTCGACGGGCCGGAGGCATCATCGTCGGTGTCGCCAGCATCGGAGTCGCCACTGGCGGCACTCTCGTCGCCTTCGGCGGCGCCAGCGTCCGTTGCGTCGGCGTCCGTAGCAGGCTCGTTCGCTGTCTGGTTCGCGTTGTCGGCAGCTTTGTCGGTGTCGCCGGTCTCGTCTGCGGAGGCGTCAGCGTTATCGCTCGAGTCGCTGTCGGTGCTCGGCTCATCGCCGTTGTCGTCGCCCTCGGAACCCTGATCGCCACGTCCACGACCGCGGCCTCGGCGGCCCCGTCGACGACGCCGCGAGCGGCTCTCGCCTTCGTCTGAACGCTGCTCTTGGTCGTCAGCCGGTTCGGTGTCGCCCGATTCAGCCGGAACGTCTGCCTGCTCTGCGCTGGCATCGTCTGCGTCGACCTTGGCGGGTGTCTCCGCGGTCTCAGCATCGTCGCTGCTGGCCTCGGCGACCTTCGCTTTGCCTGCGGTCTTCTTTGCTGGGCGACGCTGGCGTCGCTGGGCCGGTGCTTGCTCGGTATCACCGTCGCTGGCATCGGACGGGGCGCTCTCGGGCTGGCTCGCCTCGGCTTCGGCAGTCCCTGCCTTGTCTGCCCCTGCTTTGTCTGACCCTGCCTTGTCTGACCCTGCCTTGCCGGATCCCGTCTTGGCTGGCCCTGTCTTAGCTGGTTCAGCGACGTCGCCCGCAGCGGCCGGGGTTTCGACGCTCGACGGAGCCTCAACCGCACTTGGCGGGAGGAATAGCGGTGCGGCGGACTCTTGACGAGGGGCAGCAACCGGTTGTGGGGTCTCAACAGCGGAGAACAGTGACGAACCGGCCTGCGCGGTATCGGCCGGAGCCGATGCAGGCTCGTCCTTAGGAGCCTCGGTAGCACCGCTGACGCGGCGTTCGACGGCCTCGGCATCCGATCGCGAGATCGACGACTGTGCGGTGCGTGCCGTCACGCCCATGTCTTGCAGGTGCTCAAGTACCTGTTTGCTGGTCAGTTCCAGCGCGCGCGCAAGTGCATGCACACGGAGTCGTAGGGGAAATTTCTCCGCTGACTGATCCGCCGAAGTGGCATCAGTCGGCGACCCGTTATCGGTCACGTGGTCTCCTCAAGACCCCCGGGCGCGTAGTCACTGTGAAAGCGAGACAACGCGGCCACGCGAGGGCCTTATTGCAATGTGTGCCGGCCGGATTGACCGGGTGTTATGTGGTCTTTGCGTCGTCAAGACGCCTTGCTCGACGCAGGCCTCGGGCCGCAGCCGGATCCCTGTGGGGATCTGACGGAACCGGGTACCTCTATCTGGCTGTGCGTCGATCGTCGACGCCAAAGCGTGGTGCCGACGACTAGGCAAGTATCCCACATCACGGGCCATAGCCCACACACGAGTGCCGAAATGCCTCTCGCGCGCCGCGTTGTCTGAGGTCGATCAGATGTTAGCGATCGTTAAAGCAGAGTTCAGAGGGTTTCTGAGATGTTGAGCTCGGGGAACCAGAGACCGATTTCACGAGCAGCGGACTCGGGCGAGTCGGAACCGTGAACGATATTGAACTGGGTTTCCAACGCAAAGTCGCCACGGATAGTGCCGGGCGTAGCCTTCTCGACCGGATCGGTGCCACCGGCAAGCTGACGGAATGCCGAAATCGCGCGCGGGCCTTCGACGACAGCCGCAACCAACGGTCCGGAAGTGATGAAGTCGAGGAGGGAACCGTAGAAGGGCCGCTCGGCATGCTCGGCATAGTGTTCGCTGGCCACCTCGGTGGTCACCGTGCGCAGTTCCAACGCCGCGAGTGTGAGGCCCTTACGCTCGATTCGGGCGAGTACTTCGCCGACCAGGCCGCGCTGGACGCCGTCGGGCTTGATGAGGACGAGAGTCTGTTCAGTCACGCACGACACTGTAGCGACCGTCGGTCACCGGTGCACTACTTGGGGCAGTACTGCTTTTCGATTGCGAAGAAGCCGTAGTTGAACAGTCCCCCACCATCGCCGCCACTGACGATGATCTGCAGGCAGGCGCCCGGCGTCTTGACCGCCGCGGTCAGCTGACGGTCGAGCTCTTTCGCCATGTACTTATTCGACTTGGCGTAGGCCCCCGGCACCGGGAGGTTGGCGATGACGTTGACGGCACCGCGTTGGTGCAACCACAGGGTCGCCGACCGTGTCGCCAAGTAGCCCAGCGCACCGGGCTGCACCGGCATGGGGAAACTCGCCTCGGCAGCGTCCGGGTCGGTCTCCGTCGCCTTGGGGGCGTTTGACTTGGAGGGCTGCGCATTGGACTTGGAGGGCTGTGCGTGCGGCGCCTGCGACTGCGAAGCCGCGGGATCGTTCGGACGGGGATGCGTCGGGGAGTCTGCTGAAGCCACCGGTGCGGCAAGCACCACGACGGTCGCAACTGCCGCAGCGACCGTGGCGACGGAAACACTCAATCGACCCAAACTCGACAACACCTGTGCGTTCCTCCGCCTACTTCTGATTTCGAATGGGCTACCCGATCTGGCGTCCACGAACCCCCGCAAGTGCGCCGATCGGATGAAGTTCCCAAGGTTCCACCCACCGATCAGCGAGTGTAACCGAAAACACAGAATGGGTCACATCGTCACAGCTCAGAGTGGTTGTTGTCCGGGCAGTCGCCCCTGCTCGATCCGTTTCGCCACATCACGCTTGATGTAAGCGATGTACAGCCACACGCACAAAAACACCACGCCAACGACGGCGATCGACCAGTGTATGAGTCCGCCGGCAATCACAAACACCTGCATCACCAGGTTGATCTCTAGTGCGCGCGGCTTACCCTGTCGGCCCGAGAGCAGCAGCAAGATCAGCGTCACGATTCCGAGGTACAGGCCCGACGCCCAGGTCACGCCACCAGCGAGGCGGGCAACCACGGGGAAGGCCAGTGCCACCACGATCACTTCCAGGATCAAGGTGCCAGCCATCACGCCGCGGAAGCCCTTCCACGGGTCGGTTGCGGGCGCGGTGAACTGCTCTGTCATGACGGCTCCTTGCCGAACAGGGTGCGGGCTGCACCCGCGGTGACGACGGAACCGGTGACAACGACGCCCGCGCCGGAGACTGAACCCTGTTCGTCTTCTTCGGCCAGCGCGATCGCCGCATCGACGGCATCGGGTAGGAAAGGTTCCACGACGACGCGGTCTTCGCCGAATACGTCGTTCGCGATGTCGGCGAGCGCATCGGTATCGAGTGCGCGCGGCGATCCATTGTTGGTTAGGACGACGGTGTCGAGGACCGGCTCCAACGCCGTCAACAAGCCGCGCGCATCTTTGTCTCCGAGGACACCGATCACGCCGATGAGCCTGCGGAAATCAAATTCGGACACCAGAGCCTTGGCGAGCGCCTCGGCCCCATGCGGATTGTGCGCGGC
The DNA here is from genome assembly GCF_056682775.1 of Gordonia sp. 34D. Lineage (NCBI taxonomy): Bacteria > Bacillati > Actinomycetota > Actinomycetes > Mycobacteriales > Gordoniaceae > Gordonia > Gordonia sp. 34D. The sequence continues at coordinate 1,557,107 of NZ_CM155293.1, forward strand.
ATCGAGGAAGACCGTGGGGGCGCTGCGAACGCGCTCCAATCGGCCCGGGCTCTCGACCGTGGCGAATCCTTCGCGGACCGCGTCGACATCGAGCTGACGGTCGGCACCGGCACCGAAGAACGCCTCGACGGCGGCGAGCGCAAGTGCGGCGTTCTGGGCCTGATGTGCACCGTGGAGCGGTAGGAACACCTCGTCGTATACACCGCCCAGCCCCTGGATGCGCAACAGTTGTCCGCCAACGGCGGTCGCGGACTCGAGCACCGCGAATTCCGAATCCTGCCGCGCCACTATCGTTCCCGCCTCCACCGACGCTCGCATCAGGACGTCGGTTACTTCGGGGGTCTGCGGTGCAATGACGGTGATCGGATCCATCGGGATGATCGCATCCTCGGGGCCCGGCTTGATGATGCCCGCCTTCTCCGCTGCGATCGCGGCGAGGGTATCGCCCAGGTAGTCGGCGTGATCCATCGCAATCGGCGTGATGACGGCAACCTGCGAATTGATCACGTTGGTCGCATCCCATCGACCACCCATGCCGGTTTCGATGACCGCCACCTCAACGGGTGCCTCGGCGAAAGCCGCGTAAGCGATCGCGGTGAGCACCTCGAACTTACTCATCCGCGGGCCCCCATCGGCGGTCGACGAATCGTCAACCATCGTCACGTAAGGCTCGATGTCGCGGTAGGTGTCGATGTAGGTGCGCGGCGAAATCGGCGCACCGTCGATCCCAATGCGTTCGGTCACCATCTGCAGGTGGGGGCTGGTGACCCGACCGGTACGACGGTGAAATGCCCGCAGCAGTGAATCGATCATGCGGGTGACCGAGGTCTTGCCGTTGGTTCCCGCGACGTGAATCGTCGGGTAGGCGTGCTGTGGGTTCCCGAGCAGTTCCATCAACGCGCTAATGCGCGACAGGGACGGCTCGATCTTGGTCTCCGGCCACCGCGTATCGAGTTCGGTTTCCAGGGCCTGCAGCTCGGCGTAGTCGGCGGCCGCGTCCGGCGAATGGGTCACTGGGCACCCAGTTCGGCGAGCTTGGCGGTCAGTCGGGCGATATCTGCCTCAGCGAGAGCCTGTCGAGCCTTGATCTTGTCAACAACGTTGTCCGGTGCCTTCGACAGGAACTGCTCGTTGCCGAGCTTGGCGGTGGTCCCCGCCAACTCCTTCTCCGCGGCAGCAAGATCCTTCGCCGCACGCTTGCGTTCGGCCTCCAGGTCGACGGTGCCCGAGGTGTCGATCGCGACGGTCGCGGTACCGGTCGACAGTCGCACCTCGACGGTCGCGGTCGCCGAGAAGTCGTCTCCGGCGGCCTCCAACTTCGCGAGCGAGTCCAATTGCGGACGTAGATCGGCCAGGCCAGCCTCGTCGAGCCCCTCGACGGTGGCCGCGACCCGTTGACCGGGCTTGAGGCCCTGGTCGCTGCGGAAGCGTCGGACCTCGGTGATCAGCTTCTGCAGGTCGTCGATCCGCTGTGCGGCGTCGGTGTCGGAGCCAGTTCCGGTTCCCGTGGGCCACGCGGCGATAACCACCGACTCGCCGCCGGTCAGCGCCTTCCACAGGACTTCGGTGACAAATGGCATCACCGGGTGCAGGGCGCGGAGCAACTGGTCGAGCACATTGCCGAGCACCAGGGTCGTCGCCTCGGCGCGCGCGCCGCCTTCGGCAAACTGCACCTTTGCCAATTCCAAGTACCAGTCGCAGACCTCGTCCCACGCGAAGTGGAACAGCGCCTCGCACGACTTCGAAAACTCGTAACGTTCAAAGCCCGAGTCGACGTCGGCCAACACCTCGTTGAGGCGACCGATGATCCAACGATCAGCGATGGTGAGCGCGTCGGCGGCCGGCAAGTCGCCGACCTGCGCCCCGTTCATCATCGCGAACTTGGTGGCGTTAAACAGCTTGGTGGCGAAGTTGCGGGACGATTGCGCGTGTGATTCGCCGACCGAAATATCGCTGCCCGGGTTGGCGCCGCGGGCCAGGGTGAATCGCAGCGCATCGGCACCGAAGCGGTCAACCCAATCAAGCGGATCGATACCGTTGCCCTTCGACTTGCTCATCTTGCTGCCGTGCTCGTCGCGCACCAGTCCGTGCAGGAAGACGTCGGAGAACGGCACCTTCGCACCGCCGTCGGGTCGAGTGCCGAATCCCCCAAGGTCGAGCTTGCCGACATAGGTGCCGAACATCATCATGCGGGCCACCCAGAAGAACAGGATGTCGTAGCCCGTGACCAGGACCGACGTCGGATAGAACTTCGCCAGGTCGTCGGTCTGCTCGGGCCAGCCCATGGTCGAGAAGGGCCACAGACCCGACGAGAACCAGGTGTCCAGTACGTCGGGATCTTGTTCCCAGCCAGCCGGCGCCGTCTCGTCCGGGCCGAAGCATTCCACTTCGCCGTTCGGGCCATACCAAATCGGGATTCGGTGACCCCACCACAGCTGACGGGAAATCGTCCAGTCGTGCATGTTGTCGACCCAGTCGAACCAACGCGGCTCCTGGCTCTTCGGGTGAATCACCGTGTCACCGTCGCGAACGGCATCGCCCGCAGCCTTGGCGAGGGATTCAACATTGACCCACCACTGCATCGACAGTCGCGGCTCAATCGGTTCACCTGCGCGCTCGGAGTGTCCGACGCTGTGCACGTACGGACGGATCTCCTTCACGATGCGGCCCTGTTCGGCCAGTGCTTCGCGGACGGCAACGCGAGCGGCGAATCGGTCGAGACCATCGAACGTCGTTCCGGTGCCCTCGATCGTGGCAGTCCGGTCCATGATCGTGATCATCGGCAGATTGTGCCGTTGGCCGATCGCGAAGTCGTTGGGGTCGTGAGCCGGGGTGATCTTGACCGCGCCCGACCCAAACTCCGGGTCGACATAGTCGTCGGCAATCACCGGAATCTTGCGGTCGACGAACGGGTGGTCAAGCTCGACGCCGATGAGGTCTCGGTAGCGCTCGTCGTCGGGGTGGACGGCAATAGCCGTGTCACCCAGCATCGTCTCCATACGGGTCGTCGCAACGACGATATGCGGCTGGTCGTCGTCCATGGAGCCGTAGCGGAACGAGACGAGTTCGCCGTCGACGTCAGCGTACTTGACCTCGATATCGGAGATCGCTGTCTGCTGGGCTGGCGACCAGTTGACGAGTCGTTCGGCACGGTAGATGAGGCCGTCATCGAACATCTGCTTAAAGATGGTGTGGACGGCGCGCGAGAGTCCCTCATCCATCGTGAACCGGTCGCGGCTCCAGTCGACCCCGTCGCCGAGGCGGCGCATCTGTCCAGCGATGGTTCCGCCGGACTCAGCCTTCCACTTCCAGACGCGGTCAATAAACTCCTCGCGACCGAGCTCGTGCCTGCTGGTCCCCTCCGCCACGAGTTGCTTCTCGACAATGGTCTGCGTCGCGATGCCCGCATGGTCCATTCCAGGCAGCCACAGGACTTCGTAGCCCTGCATCCGCTTGCGGCGGGTCAGGGTGTCCATGAGGGTGTGGTCGAGTGCGTGCCCCATATGGAGGGAGCCCGTTACGTTGGGCGGCGGCAGCACAATCGAGTAGCCGGGCTTGTCGCTGGTGGCATCGGCCGTAAAGTATCCGGCGTCTACCCAGGTCTGGTACAGGTCCGATTCGTGGTCGGCCGGGTCCCACGACTTAGGGAGTGCATTGCTCTGCTCGGGGTTCGTCACCCCTTAATCTTAGGAAACTCTCGAGATGCGCAGGCGGTGCAGGTCCTCGGGAGCGTCCACATTGGCCAACCATTCCGGATCCGAAACACCAACACGCCTCGTGACCAGGGCTTCTAGCGCGGCGACCATTCTCAGTTCGCCGCCCTCGACAAGATCGGCAAGTTGGTCGACGACCCGCGTGCGGTAGATCGCGGCCATCGGATGGTCGCGCCCGGCATCGTAGGCAACCACCGCGTCGGACGATTCGGTGAGCCCACCAACCAGTTCGTCGATCAGTCCGGTATCGACCAGAGGCATGTCGGTGGCGCACACGAAGGCAGCGTCCGCACCCCGTTCGCGCGCAACAGTCAATGCGGCTACGAGTCCGCCGAGCGGGCCGCTCCCCGCCTTCTCCGTAGTGACCCACTCCAGATCGGTTTCCTCATTGAGGTCGACGTAGGCCTGAGATGTCAGGGGTGCGGCCACCAGGACCGGTTCGCAACGGGCGCTGATGGCCCAGGCGATCTTCGAAAGCATCGGTCCCCCATCCCATTCCAAGGCTGCTTTGTCTTGCCCCATTCGGCGAGAACGCCCGCCCGCGAGGATGATTCCGGCCAGTTTTACATCGCCCGTGCTAGTCATGAGCCCAGTGTGGCAAAGACTTCTGGTCGTGGGGTCAAATCGCTCGGACCGATCGGCAAGTTGCATCGGGTTTATCAGTGCCCACTGTTCGGGATTTCAGGCATCTCCCCTCCTACCCGTGCGATAGCACTGAAGGTGAGATGCATCCCATCGGTACGTCCTGTGCCCAACTGGCCCCAATTTGCGGAGGTTCGATGCCTATAAATTCGATGCCTACAACGACGATGCCTACAAAGACGACAACGACGATAAGAAACCGACGCTGAGAAGGACCGGACCTCAACTTAAAGGGTGCCATCTCGATTGCGCCCGGCAGCGATCTCGCACCAATGGTTCCGATGCTCCAATCTGGAGACCCCGCCATGGCCCCGGCGCTGGCGTTCTATCCGGCAATTTTGCTTGGCGCCGAAGCTGCGGACCCGTCGTTTGTCGCCCAAGACTATGTGACGCCCCAGTCAACCCCGCTGCTCAAGGCGGCGCGCAGCGGTTGCCTTGCCTCCGTGGCACAGCAACTGGGCAACATTCCCCTCCAAGGCTCCTTGAACCCCAACGCGGATATGAACGACCTGGTGACCTACTTGAAGAAGCGGTCGGCGGCACCCCTTCAGTTGAAGGTTCCGACCGTGATTTTCCAGGGCAAAGCCGAAACCGTCGTTGTTGAACCCGCATATCCGGGTACCTGCTAAGTCCGCCCGTTCCGTCGAGCAAACAAAAGTCCCCGAGTGCCGCGTACGCGGTACTCGGGGACTGAACTCTGTTGCTACGCGGACTTCTCGCGAGGTCCGTCGTCTTCGGACCGCGGCACGATTGTCGGCAGAACATTGTCACGGACCGTCTCGCCGGTCACGACCACCTTGGCGACATCGTCGCGGCTGGGGATGTCGTACATGACGGGCAGGAGCACTTCCTCCATGATGGCGCGCAGACCGCGGGCACCGGTCCCCCGGTGGATGGCCTGATCGGCAACCGCCTCCAGCGCGTCTTGCGTGAACTCCAACTCGACGTCGTCCATGTCGAAAAGTCGCACGTACTGCTTGACGAGCGCATTCTTGGGTTCCGACAAGATCGAAACCAAGGCTTCCTTGTCGAGGTTCGCGACCGAGGCAATAACCGGTAGGCGGCCAATGAACTCGGGGATCAGACCGAACTTGATCAGATCCTCGGGCATCACCTCGGCGAAGTGATCAGCCGTATCAACCTTGTCCTTGCTGACCACGTCGTTGCCGAAACCGATGCCGCGCTTACCAATTCGCTCGTCTACGACCTTCTCCAAACCAGCGAAAGCCCCAGCGACGATGAACAGGACGTTCGTTGTATCGATCTGTAGGAATTCCTGGTGCGGGTGCTTGCGTCCGCCTTGCGGCGGCACACTCGCCTGCGTGCCTTCCAAGATCTTCAGCAGTGCCTGCTGCACGCCCTCGCCCGACACGTCGCGGGTAATCGACGGGTTCTCGCTCTTGCGGGCGATCTTGTCGACCTCATCGATGTAGATGATGCCGGTCTCAGCACGCTTAACGTCGTAGTCCGCTGCCTGGATCAGCTTCAACAGAATGTTCTCGACATCCTCACCGACATACCCGGCTTCAGTCAGCGCCGTCGCATCAGCGATGGCAAACGGAACGTTCAGCATCTTGGCGAGGGTCTGCGCCAGGTACGTCTTACCGCAACCGGTGGGCCCGAGCATCAAGATGTTCGACTTCGACAACTCGATGGACTCGCCACCCGGCGACCGCTTGTCGCTCTTCTTCTCACCCGCCTGGATGCGCTTGTAATGGTTGTAGACGGCGACGGCGAGTGTCTTCTTTGCCGAGTCCTGACCGACGACGTAGTTGTCGAGGAACTCCCGAATCTCAGCAGGCTTTGGCAGCTCGTCGAGCTTCACATCGCTGGTCTCGGCGAGTTCCTCTTCGATGATCTCGTTGCAGAGGTCGATGCACTCGTCACAGATGTACACACCTGGACCGGCGATGAGCTTCTTGACCTGTTTTTGGCTCTTACCGCAGAAAGAGCACTTCAGGAGGTCACCACCGTCTCCCATTCGCGCCATTTGGCCGCACCTACTTCCTATCTGCGATCTACCTTGACGGTACCCGCGCGCCTGGTCTTCGACGAGCCGAAATGCGGCAGTCGTTGGAGATTAGGTGGCCAACGCGGCGACAGCCGGTATTCCTCCGGCGTGTCGCACACGTTGGCCTGCGTCGCAGAGTTAGCTGCGGCCCGACTTCTTGCGGTATTCGAAGACCTCGTCGATGATCCCGTATTCCTTTGCCTGATCGGCAGTGAGGATGTTGTCGCGATCGGTGTCCTTGCGGATTTTTGCGGGATCCTGGCCGGTATGCCCGGCGAGGATCTCGTCGAGGCGCTTGCGGATGCGCTCAATCTCAGCGGCCTGGATTTCCAGATCCGAGACCTGCCCCTGGTAGGCACCGCCGGTACGCGGCTGGTGAATCAGGATGGTGGCGTTCGGGAGCGCCGCACGCTTGCCCGGGGTGCCGCCGGCCAGCAGGATCGCCGCGGCCGATGCTGCCTCACCCAGGCAGACAGTCACGACGTCGCAGTGGACGTACTGCATCGTGTCGTAGATGGCGAGCATGTCGGGAACGCTGCCGCCGGGTGAGTTGATGTACATGGTGATGTCGCGGTCCGGGTCCTGGCTTTCCAAGACCAGCAACTGCGCCATGACGTCGTTAGCAACGGTCTGGTCAATCGGGGTGCCGACGAACACGATGCGCTCTTCGAACAGCTTGGCGTACGGGTCGTACTGGCGCTGGCCGTTGGGGGTGTTCTCGATGAAGCTGGGGAGGATATAGCGGGCCTGAATGCTCTTCATTGCCAGGGCCGCATCCGAGATGCCCGCGCGAACGTCGGCGGGAAGCGAGTTAGTCATGAGGTCTCCGTAACCGGTGAGATGAGGTGATCGATGGACGCGGTCGCGGTCAGGCGCTCGCCGTGGTCACGACGTGGTCGACGAAGCCGTATTCCTTGGCCTCTTCAGCGGTGAACCAGTTGTCGCGGTCGGCGTCGGCTTCGATCTTCTCGAGCGGCTGGCCGGTGAATTCAGCGTTCAGACGGTTCATTTCGCGCTTCGTTGCCGCGAACTGCTCGGCCTGGATCGCAATGTCGGCGGCCGTACCACCGATGCCAGCGGACGGCTGGTGCATCATGATGCGGGCGTGAGGCAGCGCGTGACGCTTGCCCTTGGTCCCCGCTGCGAGCAGGAACTGTCCCATCGATGCGGCCATGCCCATGGCATAGGTCGCGACGTCGCACGGCGCAAGTTGCATCGTGTCGAAGATCGCCATGCCCGCGGTGACGCTGCCACCCGGCGAGTTGATGTAGAGGCTGATGTCCTTCGTGGGGTCCTCGGCTGCGAGCAGCAAAATCTGGGCGCACAGGCGGTTGGCGATATCGTCGTCCACCTGAGTTCCGAGGAAGATGATGCGCTCGCGCAGGAGACGCTCGAAAACCGAATCGGTCAGGTTCAGGCCGGAGACGCCCGAGCTCATCGAGGGCGTGTACAGATTGCTCACTGAGTTGTCCCTATCTTCTCTAGCGGTGCGATTCTCTTCATCGGCCGGTTGGCTGGTGCGACAGGCATCGTGATGCCTGTCCGACGAAGATGCTGTCACCGAGGTTAATCAATTTTCAGGCCGGAGATGTTCCGCCGACACCCCTTATTCGCTTACAGCGGAACAGTTGTCAGCCCCGTTGCAGGTCGGGTGTGACGCACGGGATTAGACGACGACAGCCGGGACGATTGCTCGTCCCGGCTGTGGCCCTCACTCCTTGCGGAGTAATAAAACTACGCGTCGTCGCCCTCGGCGTCGTCGTCGCTCTCGTCTGCGGCCGGGGCAAAGAAGGCCTTGGTGTCAATGGCTTCACCGTTGGTATCGGTGACCTTGACACCCGAGATCAGCTCGGCGAGCGCCTTGTTGCGACGCACGTCGGCGTACAGGGCACCGATCTGGTTGGCGTTCTGCAACTGCTGGATGAACTCCTGCGGTGCAACACCGTAACGCTGCGACTGCATGAGGATCTGGTTCATCAGCTCGTCCTGGCCCACCTCAACGCTCGAGGCGTCGGCGAGGGCGTCAAGCAGCAGCTGGGTGCGGACCGACTTTTCCGCGTCGACGCGGCTTTCGGCGTTCCACTCGTCGCGGGTCTTGCCCTGCGCCTCGAGGAAGCGATCGACCTGTGCATCGTCGTGGCCGAGTGCGTGCACCAACTCGTGCTGCGTTGCTTCAATTTCCTGCTCCACAACAGCCTCGGGAAGCGGGAACTCGACGGTCTCGAGGAGCTGATCAACGACGGCGTCGCGGATCGAGCCGGCCTGCTCGTACTTCTTCGACTCTGCGACCTGTCCGCGGAGGTTCTCACGGAGTTCGTCGATGGTGTCGAACTCCGAAGCCAGCTGGGCGAAGTCATCGTCGAGTTCCGGCAGCTCGCGCACCTTCACCGAGTTCACCTTGGCGGTGATCTCGGCGTCCTTGCCTGCGAATTCGCCAGCGACGAGGGTCGAGGTGAAGGTAGCCGAATCGCCAGCCTTGACGCCTTCGAGTGCGGCGTCCAGGCCTTCGATCAGGGTGTCGGAGCCGACCTCGTGTGACAGGCCTTCGGTCTTGGCGTCCTCGACGTCCGCGCCGTCGACGGTGGCCGACAGGTCGAGGGAGACGAAGTCGCCGTTGGTGACGCCACGTTCAACACCGGCGAGGGTGCCGAAGCGTGCGCGCAGGTTGTCGAGTTCGGTTTCGACGTCAGCGTCAGTGATCTCAAGCGGATCAACCTCAACGGCGATGCTGTCTGCGGCCGGGAGAGTGATCTCGGGGCGGACGTCGACCTCTGCGGTGAAGCGGACCGGGTCACCGTAGACCAACTCGGCAACGTCGATCTCGGGCTGGCTGATGGCCTTCAAGTCGGCTTCAGCCACGGCTTCGGAGTACTTGTTGGGCAGCGCGTCGTTGACGACCTGCTCGAGGACCGACTGGCGACCAACGCGAGCTTCGATGAGCTTGGCCGGTGCCTTACCCGGGCGGAAGCCGGGGATACGGATCTGCTGGGCAAGGGAGGCGTATGCGCGGTCAAAATCACCGGAGAGTTCCTCGAACGGAACCTCGACGTTCAACTTGACGCGGGTCGGGCTCAGCTGCTCGACGGTGCTCTTCACGGTGTTGGTACTCCTTAGTCGATCGTGCTGTCGTTTTCGTTGCTGCCAGTCGCGGCTTTAACTTCAAGCCACGCGCCGACGCGCTTTCGTCGGGCCGCGACGATTTCGTCGGGATGACAGGATTTGAACCTGCGACCCTCCGCTCCCAAAGCGGATGCGCTACCAAGCTGCGCCACATCCCGGTGGCCGTGAAAAAGTTCCGGCACGGCCAAATGGAGATAGTACGGCCTTGCCCCACGTTTCCGCGAACCCGGGCCCCTGCAGGGTGATTCCGGCACCGCATTTTGTGATTCCCGGCATCGCTCGGTAATGTTCTGCACGCGCTCAGCTGCGCTAGAAATTTGCGGCTGTAAGCGCAACGCGGGTGTAGCTCAATGGTAGAGCCCTAGTCTTCCAAACTAGCTACGCGGGTTCGATTCCCGTCACCCGCTCCACCAAGTCGCGGCATCGTCGAAAGACGCTGCCGCGACTTTTGTTTGGAAAACTCTATTTGCTAGTCGGCAAGCTGCCTGTGTAGTCGTGAGCGCCCGCCAGGACCACCGCGTGCACCGCACGGGCAACGGCAGAACCCCACTGCGATCGCGGGCCGGCGAACACTTCCGGCCCCCCCACCTCCGGCACCACGATCACCACGGCGTCCGACGCTGTGCCGGTGGCTGGATAGCCCGCCTCAAGGAGCGCCTGAGTTTTCGCTTCGGTGACCGTGATGACCGCATTGACAAGTGCCGCGTCGGTTAACGCGACCGGTACTTGCACTGTGATGTTGATGGTGCCCGGACGGTAGGGAGCTTTCGCTGTCTCGTCGGGCAGGACCATGGGCGCGAGTTCGGGATCCGGCACCTCCGCTGCTGCGGCAGCCCACGTGGGGACGCGCAAGCCAACGGTCGCTGATGCCGACACCCCGCTGTCAGTGGCCTGAAAGCTGTTGGCGACCGGGGCTGCGGTCAACATACCGACGCCACGCCCACGCATTCCGTGCTGGTCAGCGAGTTCCCCAAGGTGCTCGACGGGGTCGGTCCGGGAGTAGTCGCCCGGCACCTGCGCGTTGATCACCCAGCCGATTGTGCCGATTCCACCGCCCAGCATCGCTGAGGAAATACCGCGCCAACCTGGTCCGATCTCCCAGGTCGCGGTCGTCAATGCCCGCTCCGGTGCACTGTCGGCAGTGACGTCGCGGTGTAGTTGCAGCTCGATACTCATGGCAGGTTCCGAGGCTAATCGACTCCCGTCAGACGGCCGACAGCAGTTTCGCGCCGTCACCGGCGCAATCACATAGGCCCCACCAGTCACATCGGGCAATCCGTGACGAACTCCACCTAGACCCAATTGTGCCGTTTTGACCTGCACTTTCACTTAGATTATTCACAGGTATCGGCCGTGTGCTATTGGCGAGTCGGCAACGGTTGTGTAACGATGATTCGGAGCGTCCACGGGGGTGGCGCCTTTTTCATGACCACAAACGAAGGTAGAGACCACGTGTTTTCCACCAAGTCCTCGAGCAACCGGGCAAGCCGGACCGCTCGAGTCATTGCTGTGGCGGCCAGTGCAGCAGCACTGGCGATGGGGGCCCCGGCAGTCGCTAACGCGGCACCAGTCACGGTCGTTCCCGGCCTCCCGCCGATCCAGCTCCCAGAGCTCCCCGAGGTCCCCGGCGTGCCTAACGCTCCGGCACCGAAGACCAAGGAGAAGCCAAAGCCCGAGACTACGACTCCGGAAGCTCCCGCCATCCCGGCCGAGCCGAACGTGAAGTCGCCGACCGGCTGGGTTGCGCTCGCAACTGATGGCGACCACCAGATCTACTGGTGGAAGGACCATAAGTTCGTCAAGCAGATGCCGATCTCGATGGGCACTGACAAGCACCCGACTCCCAATGGCGTGTACCACACCAAGGAGAAGTACCGCGACATGTACATGGATAGTTCCACGTACGGTGTCCCGATCGACTCGCCCGAGGGTTACCGCACCTACGTCGAGTACGCGACGCGTATGTCGTGGGACGGCATCTTCATCCACGCCGCTCCGTGGTCGGTCGCTCAGCAGGGTGTCTCGAACGCAAGCCACGGTTGCATCAACATCAGCACCGAGAACGGCAAGTGGGTTTACGACACCATCGGTTCGGGTACCCCGATTGTCGTCCGCGGCACCGTTGGCGGTCAGTACACCGGCGACTAGTCGCTGCTGACCCACACGATCTACCAAACCAGGCTCGTCCGAAATGATTTCGGACGAGCCTGGTTTTTTCGTGACTAAACCACCCGCTGGGGCACCCCCATCGTGGCCTGAAGTTGCAGCCAGTGCGCAAGGTCCTCGCAACCGGTCACCTCGGGGTCGGTGAGCGGGGCACGCCGATACGGCTCGCGGGAATACGAAACGTGCCGCCCGCCGATCGGGTTTCGAAGACGCCAGCGACCCATCGAAATCTCCGCTGGCAGGTAGCCGCGCACTTCTCGCACAGCCGTCCGGAGTCGTCGCAGATCGCGACGCCATTGCTGTGGCGAGAACTCCGTCGCCTCCGAGTTCTGCATCCGGTCGCCCATCGCTCGGGCTATCGCACCGGTGAGCCACTGCCGGAACTGTTGGAACGACAGTGAATCGGTGAGGTCGGCAATATCGCGGATCAGCGAATCGTCGCTCGCATTGCAGATCACATCCGACGGAGCACCCACCCAATACGCGGGCAACCCTTCGGGCAGGTTGGCACCCTCGCCAGCTACTCCCCACCCCGTACATCCGTCAATGACGCCGCGCGGCTGGTTGGGGTCGGCGACGAAGCCGACGGCGGCGACCGACCCCAGCAGGCGGTGGCTCGCCGGGTGCGCGACCAGCGTCCGAATTACTGCGGCCCCCTGCGAGTAGCCGATCATCATGACCGGCTTCGTGGCAGCCCGAATCTCGGCGGCAAGATTGGCCACGCCGACGTTGAGGCTGTCGACATAGCTGACGCCGTCGAACGACGGTGCCGGCCCGTAACTTGAGGGGTATCCAACCCATCGGGCATCGAAGCGGTCGTCGAGTCGCTCGGTCACCGCCGCGAGCATCCCTGTCACCTGCGTGCGGTCGTCACCCTCGAACGACTCACCTGTGCCCCCGACAACCAAAATCGTGAACTTTTGTCCTGCGTTCATGATGCAACTGTGCCCGTCGAACCTGGGAGGTTCCTTGGAGAGGCGGCAGCATCCACTAAGGGTTGGAACCTGAGGCTTGAGGGCTGGATGGGATCTCGTGCGTCACGATTGGCAGGACGGACACCAGAAGAGGTTTCGGCCTTCCATCACTTCGGTAAGGACCGGGGTACTGCACAGGCGGCAGGGCTCCCCTGCCCGCCGATACACGTACGTCCGAGGCCGATCGACCGCATAGGCTGGTGCGCCATTGTCGTCTTCCGGTCGCACAACGTGAATATGCCCGCGGCGCACGCCAATTGGCATGAGGTGCAGCAGGTCCGACCACATCTCGTCGAACTCTTCGCGAGTAATCGTGACCCCGGTCCGGTGGGGTTCAACGCCAGCCCGGAACAGCACTTCGGCACGATAGATATTGCCGACGCCCGCAAGCACCTTTTGGTCCATCAGGAGCGAACCAATGGCGCGTTTAGATTTCTTGATCGCCTGCCAGGCAACCTCGGGATCGGCGTCACCGCGCAGCGGGTCCGGCCCCAGCCGTCCGACGAGTCGTTCGAGATCCTCCGGGGTGTATATCTCGCAGGCATTGGGTCCGCGCAGATCGATCCCAATTTCGTCACCAATCAGGCGCATCCGAACCTGCCCGGTGGGCTCGGGCATCGGGAGCGACTCCTCACGGAACGCACCGTAGATCCCCAGGTGAATATGCACGATGCGGCGGGTCACCGCGGTGCCGCGTCCACGCTCCGAAGCACCGCCATTGTCGTACCGATGGATTAGGTGCTTACCCCAAGCTTCGGCACGACGAAACACCATCCCGTTGAGGAGTGCGGCCTCGTGCGCGAAGCGACCCTGCGGGCTTGAGACGTTGAGGCGCTGGCCACCAAGAAGTCGCTGCTGCCGACGAGCGAGTCGGTGCAGCGCATGCCCTTCGGGCACGGAAAATCAGGCGTCCGGCAGGGCCGGTGCCTCGCCGGTGCGCTCGTACTCGGCGAGGATGTCAATACGACGCTGGTGCCGCGCTTCGTCGGACCATGCGGTCGAAATGAAGGCGTCGACGATCGCCAAAGCCTCTTCCTTCGAATGCATGCGACCACCAATGCCAATCAGCTGGGCATTGTTGTGCTGGCGTGCCAGTTGGGCGGTTTCGACACTCCAGGCGAGGGCGCACCGTGCGCCGGGCACCTTGTTCGCGGCAATCTGCTCGCCGTTACCGCTGCCGCCGAGAACGATTCCGAGACTGCCCGGATCGGCGACGGTCCGCTGGGCGGCGGCAATGCAGAAGGCCGGGTAGTCGTCGAGGGCGTCGTACTCGTGAGCACCGCAGTCGACGACGTCGTGGCCGCCGGACGTGAGATGTTCAGCGATCTGGTTCTTGAGTTCAAAGCCTGCGTGGTCGGCACCAAGGTAAATGCGCATGCGGCCAGTGTAATGGGGCACCAGTAGATTGGTGGACGTGGATACCCACGGTCCAATTCCCTCAGTTCCCGGTGTCGACGATCCACGGATCATCGCACCTCCCGTTGATGTACCCGGGCCGGGTGCAGTTTGGCGGCCACCCGCGCTGTACGCGGGCGCACCCAGGCGACACCCGTGGGAGCTTCCGGTCCTCGCCGTTGGGATTCTCCTGGCGATCGCCACCTATGCGATCGTCGTCTGGCTGGTGATTCTGACGGGGATTTCGCAGTGGTACCTGTTCGCCCTCGCTCTCCCCTTGCTGGTCTTCGGTGCTCGCGGCCTGAATTACGCGCGGATGCGAGTCAGCGCGGTGCAACTCAGTCCGACGCAGTTCCCGGAGGGCTACCGCATGCTGGTGGAATCGGCGGCGCGGTACGGCCTCGAGTACGTGCCCGACGGGTACGTGATGAACGGCAACGGCGCTATCAACGCGTTCGCGTCGGGTCACGGCTTCCGGCGCTACGTGGTGATCTACTCGGACCTGTTTGAGGTTGGCGGTCGGGCACGCAGCCCGGAAGCGCTGGAGTTTGTTATCGGCCACGAGGTTGGCCACATTGCGGCTGGCCACGTGTCCTATTGGCGGCAGTTGTTGAGCACTGTCATCATGGCCATTCCGTTCCTTGGCCCGCTGCTCTCACGAGCCCAGGAATACACGGCCGACAACTACGGCTACTACACGCGGCCCGACGGTGGGCACGCCGCGATCGGCGTCATGTCGAGCGGCAAGTACCTGCTCAGTGCACTCGATTTCGATCAGTTTGCCGACCGTGCGACGCACGACAAAGGCTTCTTCGTGACACTGGCGAACGCCATGAGTTCGCACCCGGTGCTGACCTGGCGCGCCGCCGCTCTGCGCGACCGCACTCGTGCAGGGGCAATCCTCTTGCGTCCCCGGTCCTTCGTCCGCGGTTCAGGTAGCGGCAACGTGACACCGGTACCCACACCGCCATTGCCCGCGCAAGTGGTACCGGGTACGTTGCCGAACCAGTTGGAGCAGACCTCGCTCTACTAGGAATCGGATGGTTGGCGGCGGCGTCCACCGAGCATCACCGCAGGCACGACTACCAACGCGAGCACACCGGCGGCGATGGCGAGCGTGCCGTAGCCGACGGCGTTCATGACGAGCCCGGAGCCGACACCCGCGACCGCACCAATCACGTTGACCCACACGTCGATTGAGCCTTGCGTTTGGGCACGGCTGGCCGGATCGGTCCCTTCGACGACGAGCGCCGTACCTGCGATGAGGCCGAGGTTCCAGCCGAGCCCGAGTACTGACAGCGCAACGATTAACCAGAAGAGCCCCTGCGGTGGACTCACCATCGCCAGGAGTCCCGCCACCAACAGCGTCATGCCAGCGGCAATCGCGGTGACGCGCGCACCGACCCGGTCGACGAGTTGCCCGGTCACCAGCGACGGCAACCACATGGCGCCAATGTGGAATCCGATCACCAGCCCGATGGCACCCAGGCTGTGGTGGTTCTCGTTCATGTGGACGGGCGTCATGGTCATGACTGCCACCATGATCCCCTGCGTCACGATCATGACGAAGGCCCCGATAATGGCGGGCCGCCGCAGGTTTCGCCGAGTCCGGTCGACCGCTGTCGTGGCCTCGTCATCGGCAGACGACAGTCGTCGTGCCAGCAGGTACGGATCCGGTCGCAGCATGGCAAACAGGACACCACCGGCGATCAGATAGGCGGCGGCAGCGAGCACGAACGGACCGCTCAGTGCAGGTAACCCGACGGCCTCGGCGAGCTTGCCGGTCGGCTCAATGAGATTGGGACCTGCGACGGCACCGAGGGTGGTCGCGATCATGGCGATGCTGATTGCCCGACCGCGGTGGTCTTCGGCCGCTAAATCGGTACCGGCGTATCGCGCCTGAAGGTTGGTCGCCGAACCCGCGCCATAGACAAACAGCGAAGCGAACAGCAGGACCGGCGACGAGATTGCCGTTGCCACGACAACACCTACCGCGCCCACACCACCCGCGGTGAACCCAGCACCGAGCCCACCTCGTCGACCGATTCGGTTGGTCACGCGACCGATGAGGAACGCCGTGAGCGCCGATCCGAGCGTGAACATGGCGGTGGGCAAACCCGACAGCGAGTCTCCACCGAGCATGTCCGCGGCGATCAGTGCTCCCACCGCGATACCGGCAGCCAACCCAGCCCCGCCGAAGGCCTGACTGATAACGACCGTCCACAACGTCTTTCGTTGGACGGCGACAACCTCGGGTGCGGCCAGAGTGCTTGTCATACAGGCGAATTCAGATCTGTCGCGGACGTGAAACTACCGGCTAATCGAACTCGGGCTCTTCATTTCGCGAGCGCTTGAGTTCAAAGAAGTGCGGGTACGACGCCAGTGCGAGAGCACCGTCCCACACCCGACCGGCTTCCTCGCCACGCGGAATCCGCGACAACACCGGCCCAAAAAAGCCAATGTTGTTGACATGGATGGTCGGAGTTCCGACATCGTCACCGACCTTGTCCATCCCCTCGTGGTGACTCTTCCGAATCGCGACGTCGAACTCGGTGGAGTCGACGGCATCGGCCAGGTCAGCTTCGAGGCCGGCGGCCGCGAGCGCTGCGGGGATCACGTCAGCAAAGTCGCGGTTACCGTCCTTGTGGATCCGAGTCCCGAGTTCGGCATATAGGGGCGCAAGGACGGCGTCACCGTGGCGCGCCTGCGCTGCGGCCAGCACGCGGACAGGTCCCCACGCGGTCTTGAGCATCTCGCGGTAACTGTCCGGCACATCCTTGTTCTCATTCAGGACGGCCAGGCTCATGATGTGGAAGTTCACATCGATGTCTCGGACCTGAGCCGCTTCCAAAATCCAGCGGGAGGTGATCCAGCACCACGGGCACAGGGAATCGAACCAGAAGTCGACGCGATCAACGGAGGTTGCAGAGTCAGCCATGTCCCCATTCAACCACCGGCACTGCCGTCACCGCCGATGTTGCCCCTGCTATGCAAGCCTTCCGACGCAGTCGTCCTTCCGCCACTAGTGTTGGAGTCGTGAGTGCACCGAATCTGACACGCGAGGCCGCGCGGCAGCGCGCCGCCATCGTCTCCGTTGAGAACTATCGCATCGACCTCGATCTGACCAACGGCGCCGACGCGCCGGGGGTGGAGCGTTTCGCCTCGACTACCGTCGTGACGTTCACCGCCACCGAGGGCGAGTCCACCTTCATCGACCTAGTGGCCCCAAACCTGGTCTCGGCCAACCTCAATGGCGTCGACCTTGACGTCTCCGGGTTCGACGAAGCCGTCGGACTCTCCTTGGACAACCTCGCGGCGCACAACACCCTGGAAGTGGTTGCCGAATGCGCCTACTCCAATACCGGTGAAGGCCTTCACCGCTTTGTCGATCCCGCCGACGGTGCGGTGTACCTGTATTCGCAGTTTGAGACCGCCGACGCCAAGCGCATGTTCGCCTGCTTCGACCAACCCGACCTGAAGGCCACGTACACCGTCACCGTGACCGCGCCGTCTGACTGGCAGGTCATTTCCAACGGTGCCCGCGACAGCGAACCTGCCGCCGATGCCCCGGGAAATCCCGGCGCGCTGGTGCACCGCTTTGCCACCACCGAGTTGATGAGCACCTACTTGGTCGCACTAATTGCCGGACCGTACGCCGTTTGGCAAGACGAGTACGTCGACGAATACGGCACCATCCCGCTCGGCCTCTACTGTCGCGCCTCGCTCGGCGAATTCATGGATGCTGAGCGTCTCTTCACCGAAACCAAGCAGGGCTTTGGCTTCTACCACCGCGTATTCGGCGTGCCTTACGCGTTCGGCAAGTACGACCAGTTGTTCGTCCCGGAGTTCAACGCTGGTGCCATGGAAAACGCCGGTGCCGTGACTTTCCTCGAGGATTACGTCTTCCGTTCCCGCGTCACGCGCTACCTGTACGAGCGCCGCGCAGAAACGATCCTGCACGAGATGGCGCACATGTGGTTCGGCGACCTCGTGACCATGCAGTGGTGGGACGATCTATGGCTCAACGAGTCGTTCGCAACTTTCGCGTCGGTGCTGTCGCAGGTGGAGGCAACCGAATACACCAACGCGTGGACCACGTTCGCCAACGTTGAGAAATCCTGGGCGTACCGGCAGGACCAGTTGCCGTCGACTCACCCCATCGCCGCCGACATCCCCGATCTGGCTGCCGTCGAGGTCAATTTCGATGGCATTACCTATGCCAAGGGCGCCTCCGTCCTGAAACAACTCGTCGCCTACGTCGGCCTGGAACCGTTCTTGAAGGGGCTGCGAGAGTACTTCGCTGAGCATCGGTTCTCGAATGCCACCTTCGACGACCTCCTGGGGTCGTTGGAACGAGCCTCGGGCCGCGACTTGTCCGGGTGGGGAGCACAGTGGCTCAAGACCACCGGCATCAATGTGATGCGTCCCGAGTTCGAGGTCGACGCGGAGGGCCGCTTCACCTCGTTTGCAGTGCTGCAGGAGGGCGCATCACCCGGTGCTGGCGAAACCCGGGTACACCGGATGAAGGTCGGCGTCTACTCAGACGTCGACGGCCAACTGGTTCGCAGTCACGTTGTCGAACTCGACATTGAGGGCGAGCGCACCGAGGTCCCCGAACTGATCGGGATTTCGCGCGGTGCACTGGTACTGCTTAACGACGACGATCTCACCTACGCGTCGGTCCGCCTCGATCCGGAGTCCCTCGCGACGGCTACCTCACGCGTCGCCGACATCGCTGATCCGATGCCGCGCACGTTGATTTGGTCGGCCGCCTGGGAAATGACCCGCCAGGCGGAAATGTCCGCTCGCGACTTCGTCCGTCTCGTGAGCGCCGGTATCGGCGCTGAAACCGAGGTCGGCGTGGTGCAGCGCGTGCTGTTGCAGGCCGTCGCCGCGCTGGAGTCGTACGCAGACCCACGGTGGGCAAGGGACACCGGATGGCCGAAGTTCAGCGCCCGCCTCTTCGAGTTGGCGGGCGAAGCCGAAGCTGGCTCCGATCACCAGTTGGCGTTCGTCAACGCGCTCCTCGCGGGCGTCACCAACGACAACCAGCAGCCCCTCTTGCAAGCGCTGCTCGATGGAGATTCGCCCGCCGATCACGGGCTGACGGGCTTGGTGATCGACGACGAACTCCGGTGGAGGCTCGTTAAGGCACTCGCCGCGCACGGCACCATCGGGCTCGAGATAATTGACGCTGAGGCCGATCGCGACAACACGGCTGCGGGTGCCCGCCACGCCGAGGCCGCCCGTGCGGCACGACCGTCCGCAGAGGTCAAAGCCGCAGCTTGGGACCGTGCCTTCGACGACGACTCGATCGCCAATGTCACCGTGCGGTCCATCGTCGAGGGTCTGGTCCGGCCCGGCCAGGACCAATTGCTGGCACCGTTCACATCGCGCTACTTCGATTCGGTTGCGGCGCTGTGGGAACGCCGCACCAGCGAGGTGGCGCAGACCGTCGTCGTTGGCCTGTACCCATCGTGGGACGTCAGCGAAGAGGGCCTAGCCAAGGCCGATTTGTTCCTCGCCGACGATCATCCCCCAGCCTTGGCGCGCCTGGTGATCGAAGGGCGCGACGGCGTGGCCCGCGCCCTGCGTGCCCGCGCCTTGGACTCGTCAGGCCGGTAGCTTTCCCACTCACCGATCAAGCCGCGTTTGCCTCGTCCCAGCGACGAGGCGAACGCGGCTTCTCTGGGTGAACGTCCCGGCTTTACCCGTATCCGGGATGGTTCGTGCCGTCCTACCAGATATGACGGCGCCGCATATGCCTTTTATGCCAAGCTGCGATTATGGATACGATTCAAACGCTGCTTCAATCGCGCGCTGATTCCCCGGATATTGCCGTCCGATTCCGTGACGCCGACGACCAAATTGTCGAGTGGAGTTGGCAGGAGTTTGTGGCGCGGGCATCAGCCCACGCCGCTGCCGTGATTGCCGAACTCGACTCCGACCGCCCGGCGCACGTCGCGATTCTCTGCGATAACTCCCCCGAAATGCTGGTCTCGCTGGCTGCGGCCGGCCTCGGTGGGTACGTGCTCGTCGGCGTTAACATCACCCGGCGCGGCGAGGCACTCGCACACGACATCGAGCGCTCGGATGCCCAACTGGTGATGACCGACGCCGCCAACCGCACCCTGCTGGATGGCGTCGAACTGCCGAATGTCAGGGTCGTCGATCTTGAGTCGCAAGACTGGGCAAACAAGGTTGCGGCAGCCGGTGATCTCAAGCCATTGCGGACGCCAGAAATCCAAGACCCCTTCATGATGATCTTCACCTCGGGCACCAGCGGTGACCCGAAGGCAGTCTTGGTCTCGCACTTGATGATCGTCTATGCGGGCCAGAACCTGGTGGAACGATTCGGCCTCACCGCCGACGACGTGTTCTACGTCTCGATGCCGCTGTTCCACTCGAATGCCATCGCAGCCTGCTTCTCGCCGGCGCTCGCTGTTGGCGGCACCCTGGTGCCCGTTCGGTTCTCCGCCTCCCGATTCACTCGTGACCTCCGTGACTTCGGCATCACCTACATGAACTACGTCGGCAAGCCGCTCGCCTACGTGCTGGCAACATCGCCACAGCCGGACGATGCCGACAACGGTCTGCGCATCTGCTTCGGCAATGAGGCCTCCGACCGCGACATCGCCGAGTTCTCTCGCCGTTTCGGCACCACCGTCGTCGACGCCTTCGGCTCCACCGAGAACGCCGTCATCATTACCCGTGAGGCGGATACCCCGCTTGGCTCCATCGGCCGGGGTTTGCCCGGTGTCGCGGTCTACAACCCCGAGACCAACGTCGAATGTGCCGTCGCCGAGTTCGATGACACCGGCGCACTGACAAACGCCACCGAAGCGGTCGGCGAACTCGTCAACAGCACCGGCCCCGGCTTCTTCACCGGCTACTACAACAATCCCGAAGCCGATGCTGAGCGGATGCGGGGAGGCATGTTCTGGTCCGGTGACCTGGCATATGTGGACGCTGACGGCTGGATCTACCTCGCCGGCCGTACCGCCGACTGGATGCGCGTCGACGGTGAAAACCTGGCGGCTGGCCCGATCGAACGGATTTTGACCCGCCTCGATCAGCTCAGTCGGGTCGCCGTTTACGGTGTTCCCGACCCGAACGCGGTCGGGGATCAGGTCATGGCGGCGATGGTCCTGCGCGACGGTGCCACCCTCACCCCCGACGAGTTCGCCGAGTTTTTGGCTGCTCAGCCCGACCTGTCCATCAAGGCCTGGCCGCGGTATGTGCGGATCGCTGCCGAACTGCCTGCGACCGCGACGAACAAGATCATCAAGCGGACCCTGGCTGCCGAATCGACCACCGTCGGCAATGACCAGTTGTGGGAGCGCGGCGAACGCGATCGCACCTACACCCTCGTGTAGCGGCCGAACACAAAGTGGGCCCCGCCGAATCCGGCGGGGCCCACTTTAGTGGTAGATCAGGGGCGCTCGACGGCGGTCGCCATCACGCGCAGTGCCGACACCAGGCCGTCGATGAGGTCGTTCTGCTTGAACGACGACAGCGCGGCCGAAACACCGAGTTCAGCGACACGGTCGTTGACGCGTCCGGCAACGTCCGAGCCCGAAACGACAGCGACGTCTTTCGAGTTCGGCGACACTGCGATGAGTGCGCCGTGGGCGGGCTCTGGAGCCTGCGCCAGGATCTCGCGGGCACCGGCAACGGCGTTATCGCCAAGTTCACCGATGTAGACGGAGAACCGAACGTTGGCCACTTCGCTCGCCTGGCTCAACGCCTCGTCGAGCATGATGAGCTCGTGGCTGCTGAACGGCGGGGTGTCGAAGCCGTCGCCCGGAAACAGGGCCACCGAAACGCGACCGCTGTTGGTCACGACGGTCCCCAGGGGGAGGCTGTTCGCCGGGGCGACAGCAGTGTACTTCTGGGTCAGGTCACCACTTGCCACTTGCAGATCCTCCTTCGACATCGCCGGGCTCAAAGTGCCGGGCCAGAGCCATGGGCTCAATCTCGGTCGCACTGAACAGCGTCGGGCCGCTGACCCAAGGCTGGTCAAGCGTGTATTCGTTAATCTTCGGTCGCTTCAATCCATGCGAGAAAATCATGGAGACGACGCAGGCCGCGACTGCCAACAGGCACAGCACCACGACGGTCATTCCGACTGGGACAAGAAGCTGGTCCACACCCGACCCTTTCGACAAGCGCTCGACGCTAAGCGCACAGACCTGCCGATTGCAGATCATCTGCGTCCAATTTAACGCACCGGACTACCGCCTGTCGCCCGAGGGCCTACAGAGTGTCGTAGACGGCGAATCGCACCGATAGTGGACAATGGGACAAGTGAGCACGTTCTACGAGGAAATAGGCGGTCACGAAACCTTCCGCCGCATCACTGCCCGCTTCTACGAAGAGGTGGCAAACGATGAAATTCTGAAGCCGATGTACCCGGAAGAAGACCTGGGTCCGGCAGAGCGTCGTCTCCGCATGTTTTTGGAGCAGTACTGGGGCGGACCGCACACCTACAACGACGAACGCGGCCATCCGCGTCTACGGATGCGGCATGTGCCGTACACCATCGGCCCCATCCAGCGGGACGCATGGCTGCGATGCATGCACATCGCGATCGGATCCATCGAATCATCGATCATGGACGACGAGCACCGCAAGGCAATGACCGACTACATGAACATGGCGGCGCAGTCCTTGGTGAACTCCGAGTACTAGCACCGACAGGCACGGCACAGATCAGGCAAGAGTGGAACAGTGAGGGACGGCAAAACGGTGGATCAGCAGATGATGACCTACGGCACCGCGGACTACGGCACCCAGTGGTGGCGATCGGCGGTCATCTACCAGGTGTATCCGCGATCGTTTTCCGATCTCTCGGGCGACGGTGTCGGCGATCTCGCCGGCATCATCGACAAACTCGGCTACCTCGAACTGCTGGGCGTCGACGCAATCTGGATGTCGCCGATCATGCGGTCGCCGATGGCCGATCACGGCTACGACGTGTCCGATCCGCGCGCCATCGATCCGTTGTTCGGCGATTTGGCACTGTTCGACCAACTGATCCGTGAAGCCCATGACCGGGATATTCGCGTGACGATGGACTTGGTACCGAACCATACGAGCGACCAGCATCCGTGGTTCTCGGCTGCGTTGGGTGCTGCACCCGGCAGCCCGGAGCGGGCCCGCTACATTTTTGCCGATGGTCGCGGTGTCGACGGTGACGAACCACCCAACAACTGGACCAGCGTCTTCGGCGGCACTGCGTGGTCGCGAGTGACCGAAGCCGACGGGCGGCCCGGCCAGTGGTATCTGCATCTGTTTGCCCCGGAACAACCCGACCTGAACTGGGACAACCCCGAAGTCCTCGCCGACCTGCAGACCACGATGCGGTTCTGGCTCGACCGCGGCATCGATGGCTTCCGGATCGATGTGGCACACGGGATGGCGAAACCGGCCGGACTTCCCGATATGACGGCGTCGTCGGAGATCCTGAAACACACCGACGATGATCCGCGTTTCAACGACGACGGTGTCCACGAAATCCACCGAGCCATCCGCGCGGTGATGGATGAATATCCAGGGACCTTTAACGTCGGCGAAATTTGGGTCCACTCAAACGAGGCCTTTGCCAAGTACGTGCGGCCCGACGAACTGCATTTGGGTTTCAACTTCCGCCTCGCGACTGTCGAATTCGACGCTGCCGAAATTCGGGAAGCGGTTACCGAATCGCTGGCCGCCACCGCTGCCGTCGGCGCCGTCCCCACCTGGACGTTGTCGAACCATGATGTGCCCCGCGAGGTGACCCGTTACCTGCCGACCGGTGCCGCCGCGGAGGGTTTGACGCCCGACGACTTGCTCGCCATTGGCACCGCCCGTGCCCGCGCGATGATCATGCTCGAGTTGGCACTACCCGGCACCGCATTTATCTACAACGGTGCCGAGCTTGGCCTGCCGAACGTGGACCTGCCCGACGAAGCCCTCGTCGACCCGGTGTGGGAAAGCTCGGGGCACACGGACCGTGGCCGCGACGGCTGCCGCGTACCAATGCCGTGGGAGGGCACCGAACCTCCGTTTGGCTTCACCAACGGCGAAAGCACTTGGCTCCCCATGCCTGCCGACTGGGCCAGCCTGACCGTGGAAGCCCAGCTCGAGGACATCTACTCGACCCTGTCGCTGTACCGACAGGCCCTCGAGTTGCGTTACGCGCGGCTGGAGTTTTCCGGCGACACCATCGAGTGGTACGGCGCCCCGGAGGGCTGCCTCGCTTTCCGTCGTTCCGGTGGCCTGATCTGCGCCCTTAACGCCTCGAACCACCCGGTCCCCCTGCCTCCCGGCCAAATCCTGCTCGTCAGCACCCCCCTCGAAGGTGGCCTACTGGTCCCGGGATCAGCCGCCTGGCTGGTGTAACCCCCCGCCCTTCGGCGTTCCCGCATGATGCGTTGATTCCCGCACTACGTCTGACGTAGTGCGGGAATCAACGCATCATGCGGGAACAGCGGGGCCGGGGGTTACATCACGGCGAGGTTCAAGATTGCTCGACGCTGGTAGACGGAACCGAAGCGCGCGTCGACGCGGACCCACGCGGACGAGACGCGCACGCGGATAGGTTCACCCGCCGCGATCTTGTCGATCGGTGAATCCTCGGTGATCTCGTGGCCGCCGCTGTCGCGGACGAAGCCCATCGCCGTCAAGGCAAAGACCGCGCGCATGGAAATTTTCGCGACCTCATCCGAATGCGTGCCGCTCACCTCTAAAACAGTCTGATCCAGCAGCGACGACGCCGGCCCCAAGGCACCGGATTCGTTGCGTGCGACGCCAACTCCCTTGCGCGAGAGTTCGATCAGTTCACGTGCGGGAACGTCGTCGAGGTGGGTAAACCCGTCCGCTGGCGGAAGCGCACCCTGCCAGGCACCCGGCATCGCAAAACCCAACGGGATGGGACCGTCGCCATCCTCCACGACCGCTGCGGACATCGCCGAGATATCGCACACCACGTCCGTCGGCGACACGGTACCGAAAACTGACCGCGTCGCGAGGATGTCGAAGCCGGTTCGGATCCACAGCCCAACCCGACCGTCGGCGCGCTGCTGCGCCCGCAAAACACCCGAATCCTCCACGCGCCGTGCGCGTTCCAGGAAAGCTTTCACGTCGGTGCGATCGTCGCGGGTGTGCGGAGTGAGGAGTCGTTCGACGCCCTGATCCAGCCCGGTCATCTCATGACCTCGTCCCGGACGAAACTCTGCAGGTATGCCTTCTCTTCCGGCGTCATGCGTCGCGGCCGCTGGGTGTCGATGTCGAACGACACCAACTGGGTACTGGCAACCACCGATGGCTTCGAGTCCGGCGCGGCACCGTGCGGTCGCACCTCGTAGCCAACCGTGAAGTCGACGGCGCGCAACCTCTCAACGAACATCGTGACGCGGATCGGCGACTCATCGTGGCGGATTTGCCCCTGGTACTTGACGCGCAGATCCGCGACGAGGCAGCCTTTTCGCATCGCGAACGTCGGCTTGTCGTCGTAGAACAACCACGGGATGCGAGCCTCTTCGAGAAGGGTCACCATGCGGGCGTGGTTGATGTGCGCGAACACGTCCATGTCCGACCACCGCACCGGCACCGACACCTCGTACCCGAATTCGGTCGTGCCTCCGTCGTCGGCGAAAAGCCTTCGCTTGTCGGCACTTTCGGTCGATTCGATGATGGTGGTCGGGGTCTGGTCCGATAGACCTGTCATGGTGTGAGCCTCCTGCCGCTACCCCACAACACTACGCAACGAGCGGACTGCGACCGTGAGCGCGGCGAGGTCCCAGCGGTCGGTGGCCTCGAGCGCGTGCAGTGTTGACTCCACCCGTTCGATAATCGCCGACCGCGATTGCTCCCAGTCGGAGATCTTTTGGGCTGCCGACTCTTCCGGCTCCGACAGGGTCAGAATCGACCTTGTCAGCGACCGCAGCACCGCGTGAATCTCGTCGCTCAACGACAGTTGCGCCAGGAGCGTCCAACGGTCGTTGTGTTCTAACGCCGCCACCCGGGTGGCCAGTTCTTCCAAATCGAACCGGTCGACGACGGCGAATAGCAACTCCCCGACTTCGTCAGGCGAGCGGTCCGAGATTTCGGCGATGTCGAGGACGTCGAGTAACTGCAGTCGGTAGTCGCTGATGGCGATGGCGTGCGCGAGGGCTGGCCGGACGCCCGCGTCGACGAGTTCTTGTCGCTGCTCCTGCATGGTGCGCAGCGCCGTGCCGATAAGCCATTCGTCAAGGCGGCCACCGAGTTCTAGGACCTGGGCATAGCGCGTGGTCTCCGCGGCAATTGCCAGCGGTTGGGGCCGATGCGCCAGGAACCACCGAGACGCCGACGACAGCAGGCTGCGAATGCGACCGGTCGCCTCGTCGACGATGGCTGCTGGCACCCCCTCACCGCGCAACTCGCCGACCAGGCTGGTGATGCCGAATACCCGCACGGTGACAACGGAAGCCCGCATGGCGTCGGCGACGTCGGTGCCGGTCATTTCCCCCAATGCAAACAGGTGCGTAATACCGCAGTCCGCGACCGCCCGGTTCACCAGCACCGTGGTGACTATCTCGCGCTTGAGCCGATGACCGCGAATGCCTGCCACGAACTTGGTCCGCAGGGGTTCGGGAAAGTACAACGTCGCCGCCGCATCGAACATGTCGTTTTCCGGAAGCGAGGAGTTAAGCAGCCGCGCTTTGGCATCGAGCTTCACGTGCGCCATCAGGGTCGCCAGTTCCGGACTGGTGAGGCCACGCTGGAGTTCGCTCGATCGCCTGCGCAGCAACGCTTCTGGGGTCGGTAACGCTTCGAGTTCAAGGTCGACGCCGGCTTCGGCCAGGTACGCCAGCACCCGCGAGTGCAGGTCGGTGTCGTCGTCCGCGGTTCGCCGCGAGATGCCGAGTTCGGCGTTTTGGTCGACGTTGTTGGCGAGCACAAGTTCGGCGACGTCGTCGGTCATCGACAGAAGCAGATCGTTGCGCTCGTCCGGTTCGAGGATGCCAGCGGAGATTGCTGAGCCGAGGAGGATCTTGATGTTGACCTCGTGGTCGGAGCAGTCCACGCCGGCCGAGTTGTCGAGGGCATCGCTGTTAATCGCCACCCCCGACAGGTCTGCTTCAATGCGGCCGCGTTCGGTGACGCCGAGGTTGCCGCCCTCGCCGACCACCGAGACACGCAACTGATTGCCGTTGACCCGGATCGCGTCGTTCGCCTTGTCGCCGACGGACGAATCCGATTCGTCGGACGCCTTGATATACGTGCCGATTCCACCGTTGAACAGCAAGTCGGTGGGTGCCAGGAGGATCGCGCGGATGAGATCGGGCGGCGACAGCGCGATCACCCCGTCGGCCAGTCCGAGTGCGATCCGCACGGGGTCGCTGATCTCAATGGATTTCACATCGCGCGACCACACCCCGCCGCCGTCGGAGATCAGGTCGCGGCGGTAGTCGTCCCACGATGACCGCGGCAGCGCGAACAGTCGGGCGCGCTCGGCGTACGACGGCGCGGCTTCCGGTGTCGGGTCGATGAAGATGTGCCGGTGGTCGAAGGCGGCGACGAGGCGCGTGTGCCGAGACAGGAGCATGCCGTTGCCGAAAACGTCACCGCTCATGTCGCCGATGCCGACGGCGGTGAACTCTTGGGTTTGGGTGTCAATGCCGCGTTCGGCGAAGTGTCGCTTCACCGACTCCCACGCGCCCCGCGCGGTGATCCCCATGGCCTTGTGGTCGTAGCCCACCGATCCCCCCGAGGCGAACGCATCCGAGAGCCAGAAGCCAAAGTCGTCGGCGACACCGTTGGCCGTATCGGAGAACCGGGCAGTGCCCTTGTCTGCGGCCACCACCAGGTACGGGTCATCACCGTCACGGCGGACCACCCGTGCGGGTGGATGCACGATGCCGGTCACGGTATCGAGGTTGTCGGTGATCGACAGCAGCGAGGCGATGAATGCCCGATAGCAGGCAGTTCCCTCAGCCAAGAAGGCACCTTGGTCGACGGTCGGATCGCCGGTCGGGGCGGCTGGTCGACGAACGACGAAACCGCCCTTGGCACCAACGGGCACGATCACCGCATTCTTCACGGCCTGCGCCTTTACCAGGCCCAAAATTTCGGTGCGGAAGTCTTCACGCCGATCCGACCACCGGAGGCCACCGCGCGCCACATCCCCGAATCTCAGATGCACCCCCTCCATCTGTGGCGAGTAGACGTAAATCTCGTACTTCGGTCGCGGCTGCGGTGCTTGCGGGATGGCACCGGTGTCGAGTTTGACGGCGATCGACGGTCGGTAGTCGGACCGATAGTCGTCGATGTAGTAGTTCGTCCGCAGCGTCGCTTCCACGACTGCTGACAGCGCCGACACCACCCGGTCGGCGTCGAGGCTGAGGATTTCGGCGATGTGACCTCTCAGCGATTCCTGTGCCCGCAGTCGTCGGGCCGGGGAGGTGCCGTCGGGGTCGAAGCTGGCGGCGAAGAGTTCGACCAGATCGCGGGTCACGGCGCGATGCTCGCCGAGCACGCTCGCCACGTGGGACAGGGTGAAACCCACCCCGCATTGGCCGAGGTACCGCGTATAGGTTCGAATCATGGCCACGGTGCGGGAGGTTAGGCCTGCGCGCAGGATCAGTTCGTTAAGACCATCGGTTTCGGTGGTGCCCCGCCACATGTCTTTGAACGCTTCGGCGACACGCTCGGAGATCTCCCCCACGTCGTCGCTGTCGGCCTCGTCGCTGTCGCCGTGGTTGAGGTCCACATGCGGGGCCGGATGCACGGTGAACTCGTACACGCTCACGGCCAGATCGTCGGGCCGGTCGACCACATGCGGATGTTCGTCGAGCACGGTGAGGCCCAAACTCTGCAGCATCGGCAGCAGTTCCGTCAGGGCGGCCGAACCACCCGCCAGGTAGAGCACAAACCGCCAGGCGTGCGGGTCGGTCCGATCCAGCCGCACATGGAGATCGCCGACGGCGAGCGACGCGGCGATCGGCAAATCGACGGCCGCATCGCGCGGGTCACGCTCGTCTCGGTAACGGTCACTGACCGTCGACAGCAATGCCGCACCGTCACCGTCGAGATGTTCGCGGACCCGGTCGCTCCAGCTTCGAACAGACTCGGACAGGTGCTGCGTGAGGCGATCGCCGAGCGCGACCTGGACGTCCGCGTCAGTGCGCATCAGCACTTCTAGTTGGGCTAGCGGCGAATTCGACAGTTTGGTGAAGAACTCGGTCTCGCTACCGTTCAAGTCCTTTTCGAGGAGTTCGACGATGCGCTCGCGAACGTCGGACGAGTATTCCTCGCGGGGCATGAACACAAGGAAGCTGGCGATACCGCCCGATTCGACGGTTCGCGCATAGAACCGCGGACGGCGTGAGGTTTGCGCCTCAAGTAGCTCACCGATACGTCCGGTGAGATCGTCGCTGTCGGCCGTCATCAACTCGGCGAGCGGGTAGGTCTGCAACAATTCCACCGCAGCCAGTCCACCGAACGAGTCTTCACTGACGCCCAGCCCCCGCAAGACGTCGGCGATCTTGCCGCGGATTCCGGGAATCGAACGCACCGACTGATAGTCACCGATCGAGGTGATGGTGCCGACGATCTGATGTTCGACGCCGTCGGCCCGAACCCGAAGCACCACGGGAAATCGACTGCGCAGCAACCCTGTTGGCAACCATGCCCGGTCCACACTCACCGATTCAGTACCGTCCACAGCGGGCGGTCGTGCCACGCGGGTATGGCGCCAAACGCCGAGTCCGGTGGTGTCACCAGCGGTGCGGTAGCCGACGGGCAGGAAGTTGTCGCGGGTAGCGAACCAACTGAGAATGTCGGCGTCTTCGTCGTCGGCACTAAGCAATTCGGCCAGATCCGAAAGAGCCCGATGAATCCCCGGAGTATCGGCGTGCACGGACTGGGCGCGTGCCAGGGCCGCGGCGATGTCGATTCCTAACTGATCGATGTCGCAGTCGGACGCGGGTGCGGTCTCAATGGAGATCCAGGATTCATTCCGCGCCACACCGTCGTCCGAGATCCGCCCAGCGTCGTCGCGTCGCAAAGACCGCACCGGGTGGGTGTTGGTCACGATCGTCAGTCGAAGCCCATCGAGAACTGCGAGGACCGATTCGACGAGCAGCGGGATGTCGTCGGCCACGATCTGCACGCGGATAGAGCCGTCGGCAAGTTTCGCGGTATCGACCAGGGGCTCGCCGGGCTTGCGCAGTTCGCCGTTCACAGACATCGTCCCTCTCGCAGTTGCCAAGGGGGAAGCGCACAAACCGACTGGCGGGTCCGTTCCACCTTGTGATCGTCGTACGGCTCGAACGATACCGACCGGCGAGGTCGCGCGCAGTGGACTGACGAGTCAGCATCGCGCCGCCACCGAGGCGGCGGCTGGTCACCTCAGCCCAAAAACAAATTCGCGCGCTTTCCGATTGCCAGACAACCGGAAGCGCGCGAATTTGCGGCGAAAACTAGTCGCGAGTGAGGCGACGGTGCGTCACGCTGTGCGGGCGAGCCGCATCAGCGCCGAGACGCTCCACCTTGTTCTCCTCATAGGCTTCGAAGTTGCCTTCGAACCAGAACCACTGGCCCTCGGAAACATTGCCTTCCCACGCGAGAATGTGGGTACAGGTCCGGTCCAGGAACCAACGGTCGTGCGAGATCACGACGGCACAGCCGGGGAATTCCTGCAGGGCGTTCTCGAGGGAACTGAGGGTTTCGACATCAAGGTCGTTAGTCGGCTCATCGAGGAGGATCAGGTTGCCGCCCTCTTTCAGCGTCAGCGCCAGGTTCAGGCGGTTGCGCTCACCACCGGAGAGCACCTCCGACGGCTTCTGCTGGTCGGCACCCTTGAACCCGAAGGCACTCAGGTACGCGCGCGACGGCATCTCATTCTGGCCGACCTCGATGTAATCGAGACCGTCGGAGACGACCTCCCACACGGTCTTCTTGGGGTCGATGTTGGCGCGACCCTGGTCGACGTAGCTGAGCTGGACCGTCTCACCAATCTTGACCTCACCCGAGTCGGGCTCTTCCAGACCAACGATGGTCTTGAACAGCGTCGTCTTACCGACGCCGTTAGGTCCGATTACGCCGACGATGCCGTTGCGCGGCAGCGTAAACGACAGGTCCTTGATCAAGACGCGACCGTCAAAGCCCTTGTCGAGGTTCTTGACCTCGACAACCACATTGCCGAGGCGCGGCGGGGTCGGGATCTGGATTTCTTCAAAGTCGAGCTTCCGCCGCTTCTCCGACTCCATAACCATCTCGTCGTAGCGTGCAAGACGGGCCTTGTTCTTGGTCTGGCGAGCCTTCGAACCGGACCGGACCCAGGCGAGTTCTTCCTTGAGTCGCTTCTGCAGCTTCTGGTCCTTTTTGCCCTGCACTGAGAGACGCTCGGCCTTCTTCTCCAGGTAAGTGGAGTAGTTGCCCTCGTAGGGGTGCAGCTGGCCGCGGTCGACTTCACAGATCCACTGGGCGACGTGATCGAGGAAGTAGCGATCGTGCGTCACGGCGAGGACAGCACCGTGGTAGTTCGCCAGGTGCTGCTCCAACCAGAGCACGCTCTCGGCGTCCAAGTGGTTAGTGGGCTCATCGAGGAGGAGCAGGTCGGGCTTCTGCAGCAGCAGCTTGCACAATGCCACTCGACGGCGCTCACCACCGGAGAGGTTGGTGACGGGCAGGTCGCCGGGCGGGCAGCGCAGGGCGTCCATGGCCTGTTCGAGCTGTGAGTCGAGGTCCCACGCGTCAGCGTTGTCCAGGTCTTCCTGGAGGCGACCCATCTCTTCCATGAGTTCATCGGAGTAGTCGGTGGCCATGAGTTCGGCGACCTCGTTGAAGCGGTCGAGCTTCACCTTGATCTCGCCCATGCCCTCTTCGACGTTTTCCTTGACCGTCTTTTCCTCATTGAGGGGCGGCTCCTGCTGGAGCATGCCGACGGTGGCCTCGGGGTCGAGGAAGGCTTCACCGTTGCTCGGCGTATCGAGTCCGGCCATGATGCGCAGGATCGAGGACTTACCGGCACCGTTGGGGCCGACGACGCCGATCTTGGCGCCGGGGTAGAACGACATGGTGACGTCGTCGAGGATCACCTTGTCGCCGTGCGCCTTGCGCACCTTCTTCATGGTGTAAATAAACTCAGCCACTCAAAGGCCTCCTGATCTGGGGGTTTGCGACGAACCAGGGATCGT
This sequence comes from Gordonia sp. 34D, assembly GCF_056682775.1. Taxonomy (NCBI): domain Bacteria; kingdom Bacillati; phylum Actinomycetota; class Actinomycetes; order Mycobacteriales; family Gordoniaceae; genus Gordonia; species Gordonia sp. 34D. The sequence goes on from NZ_CM155293.1 coordinate 1,589,295, forward strand.
AATCCCTCGCTGCGCCCTCACGCCGGGGTGGATTTCACTGCAGGTAGCCGCAGGAATCAGTTACCACGAAAGGCTACCCCAACAGGACTTTCCCCCGTGCTTCGCCAGTCCGTTCAATCTCCGATCTCACAGTCGGGACCCGTCGGACGTCTGCCTAGGAAGCCGAATAGACATAGGTTTGAAATCGGCCGAGATCCGGAGGTGACGGCGTGCATGAGAAGCACCCGCACGAACGCGTCGCAGCGGCGAACTGGAGTGGCATAGTCAGCGACCTCGACGAGCGCGTGTACCGGCGAATCGCCGTAGCCCGACCTCGAATTCTCCCTTTTCTGTCACGATTCGACCAGACCATCACCAATCCATGCATCTGGTGACGGTTTGGCAGGATCACAACCTGCATGCGGTGACAGAAATGAGGAAATTTCATCGATGCGCTACCGCTAGGACGTGCACTTGGCCAGTCAAGCGCCTTACGTTAGACGCGTCGTCGTACGGGTTTCGTTCCCCTTTACTGACGCGTACGGTGGCCAACTTTCCGCCAAACCATCACCAAACGAGGTGATCGGTGATGGTTAGGTCGAATCGTGACAGAAAAGCGGAACTTTGAGCGAAGCGATCGGCAGAGGAGCACGGTGGACGGAAGGCGGGTGAACGCGTGACACTCTTCGACGATGGCCCCTTTCGTGAGCCCACTGATCTCGGCCCTGGCGCAACCCACGTCCCTGCCTGGCTGGCCCTTGACGAGCAACGATGGATCGTTGGGCAGTTCCAGAAGTGGACGCGGGGGCCGGTGCCGCTACGTGCGGCCAAGGTCCGCGGTCACGAGATGTCAGTGCAGACGGTGTGCCTTGGCTGGCACTGGCGGCCCTACACCTATTCCCGCGAGGCCACCGACGTGAACGGTCAGCGCGTGCTCCCCTTCCCTGATTGGATGATCCGATTGGGACGCCGCGCGCTCACCGACGCTGGCTATCCGCCAGAGATGATCGAGCACTACTCGCCCGACGCTGCCTTGGTGAACTTCTACGACGACGCCGCGCGCATGGGAATGCACCAGGATAAAGACGAGCAATCCCTCGCTCCCGTCGTTTCCCTGTCGATCGGCGACGCATGCACGTTCCGCTTCGGCAATAGCGAGAACCGCGGCCAGCCATACACCGACCTCAGGCTGAACTCCGGCGACCTCTTCGTATTCGGCGGGCCGGCACGCCTCGCCTTTCACGGCGTCACCCGCATCCACCCGGGCACGGCCCCGGACGCATGCGGGCTCGGCAAGGGACGGATCAATATCACCATGCGCATGACGGGGCTATCCGACGACCGATCCGCAGGCATTGGATAGCCCATCCGATTCGTCACATTTTCCGTGTCCCACTAGCTGAGACGAGTGCCGGGTGTCACACTGGGAACTGTCGATCGCGCGCGCTCGTTCCCATTGGGTAACCGACCTAGCTGGCGAATGTCTGCCCGCGACACCGATCGGTACCGGTTGCGCCCGAAAGGTCGCGACCGCGACTCAACGACGAGAGGCTTGTTTCACGATGCGTTTGCGATTGAAGATTTGGCACCGCCGCCACCGCTATGCGATTCGGCAGCAGCCCGTCCTCAATCGTTTGTATCGTTTCGGCGTCGGCGTCGTCGGCACCCTCATGGTGCTCGCTGGCATGGCTATGATTCCGCTGCCGATTCCCGGCCCCGGCTGGGTGACCTTCTTCCTCGGCCTCGGTGTCCTGTCGACCGAATTCGAGTGGGCTCACCGCGTCACGTCGTTTATGCGGGCGATGCTTCACAAGGCCAACGTTATGGCTACGAGCAGCATCCACGCCATCCGTGAATTCCACGGTCGTCGCCTCGACTACCAGTCCGGAGTACGTTACGTCCGCAGCTGGATGGAGCACCAGCGCGAGCTTGGTCTGGGACAGTTCCAACTCCCCCAGCTTGCGCTCGCGGCCGCCTAATCCGCTCGTTCTTGCGGTTTCTCGCCCGCGACTGTCGTTTCTGCGCCGCCTGCCGCATCTGACGCCACCGTGTCATCGAGATTGCTCTCCGTGACTGGCGCGTTCATCTTGCGCAGCATCTCGTTGTAGCTCTCAAGTTCTGCATCGTGGTCGATATCGGCCTTGCGGTCGAAGCGGCGCGCAGCACGATCGTCTTGTCGGTTCCATTGGACGAGCAGTGCAATCATCACGACCATCAGTGGGAACTCACCCGTCGCCCAGGCGATACCGCCGCCTACTCGCTGGTCAGCCGCCAGGTCGAGATTCCACGGGTGCATCAGCGACGCATACCATTTTTCGGCGATAATCCCCGTCGTCATCATGAGAGCGACACCGAAGAACGCGTGGAATGGTAGCGACCCCCACACCACACCGAGCTTGGCGACGGGACTGATTTGCCGCGGTGCGGGGTCGATGCCGATGACCAGCCAATAGAACAAGAAGCCACTGATCAAGAAGTGGAAATTCATGGCCAGGTGTGCGGAGTGGTTCGCGACGAGCGAGTCGAAGAGACCCCCGAGATACAGCACGTAGAAGCTGCCGACGAAAAGCGTGACCACGATGAATGGGTTGGTTACGAACTTCGAGTACGAGCCGTGGATTCCGCTCAGGATCCATTCGCGCGGCCCCGGCGGGTTGCCTCGTCCGGCAGCGGGGATGGCTCGCAGCGCCAACGTGACGGGACCGCCCAAAACCAACAGGACCGGAACCAGCATCGACAACATCATGTGGCTCATCATGTGAACGCTGAACATCGCCGGTGCGTAGCGGCCCATGCCGGACGACGTCGCGATGAGCAGCGCGGCACAGCCGAGCAGCCAGGCGACGGTCCGCCCAATCGGCCAATGGTCGCCACGCTTATGCAGGCGATACACACCACGCAGGTAGACGATCGCCAAGACGATGGCGAGGGTGCCGAAGATCAGGTCGAAGCGCCAATCGAACATCAGCTTCGACAACGTCGGCGGACCGTCGAGGTTGTAGCCGATCTTGAGTTCCATCGGCGAAACGTTGGCCGTTTCCAGGACCGGTGGCGGTGTCCGCGACAGGCCTGCACCAAATCCGAACGCCACCGCGAAGACCACCAGTTCGACGGCCGCGAACCGCACGAACAGCGACTGTCGTGGCTCGTCGTTCTCTTCAAGTTCTTTGATCGTGAATGTGCGGTGGAGCGCTCCGATGAGGCCCGCGATGGCTAACGCCACAGCCTTACCGACCGCGACCAGCCCGTAAGTAGTCGTGAAGAGGTCACCGAGCGACATTCGGACAAGGGCATTGATGACACCGCTGATACCGACGACGATGACGCACCAGAACGCCACCCGGGAGTACCGAGACACCGCCAGGTTCCGCCATTGGCCGTTACCGAAGGCATAGGCCAGGACGGCGAGGAGGCCACCCATCCAGAGGGCCGCGGCCACGATGTGCAGGATCAAACTATTCGTCGCGATGTCGTGGCCACCGCCCGACGACGAGTGACCCGCGAGTGCCGACGGCATCAGTGACAGGAAGCCGAGCGCGATCACCAGGAAGGTCATCCCCCAGCGCATGATGGCCCGCGCGACGATGGCGGCGAGGCCAGCGAAGATCGCCGTCCACAGCCAGTATCGAGCTTCGGCGACCGATCCGTACGCCTCGAGGAGGTTCCTGGGTATCAGGACTTCGCTGAGTCCCTTACCGCTGACGTTCGAGATTGACAGCGGTATGAGTGCGAGCGCGCACAGCATCCAGACAAGCATCGCGGCGCTGGCCCAGCGGATCGCGCGGTAGCCGCCCGCATCCAGCGCACCGTTTGCCTGCGGCGGCACAAAGAAGGCGGCGAAGACGGCGGCCCCGAATCCGATCGCTGCACAGATTTGCCCGACGACTGTCGCCACTGGCAATCCGTATGTTGTGATCCAACCGGGATCTGGCAGTCCGGTCAGGCGCAGGACTGTCGAGGCTGACACTCCAGTCACGACTACGGCCGCCATCGACCCCACAACCACGAGCAGGGAAATGAGCAGAGACCGCACGCCCGAGGGGTCGTTGAGGCGGTCCCGCGTGTGTTCCTCCGCCTTGCCGACGGACGTCGCTGTCATGACCTCTACTGTAGGACGCGATAGAGTAGTCGTTCGTCGCCACCCATCAGGGTCGATGCGCCTCCATAGCTCAGGTGGATAGAGCAAGAGCCTTCTAATCTCTAGGTCGCAGGTTCGAGTCCTGCTGGGGGCACCAAAACGTCATCGCCGGGGCATCCGCTCAGGTCGGGTGTCGTGTTGGCTCGACTGTGGCCAAAATCTCCGACGCGGACGGCTACCTGGGGACTCGATCGCTGCACGATCGTGCGTTAGGTGTCACTTTCGTGCATTGGGGTATATCTTGCAGCGACCCCTAATGCACGAAAGTGACACCTAGTGCACGGTCTTGGCCGGGCACATCCGCACGGGCTGTTCACTGCCCCCACCGACCGTCGCCGCCTTCTCGAAGAGCCTTCGTACGTGACTTCTCGTATTTGAATCACCGATAGCGCGACATCCCACCGCGGAAAACCTGTGGACCTCAACTCCAGAAATCGGTGAGGCCCTGCGCCGCCCGCTGCCCCTGGGCGTAGCCAGCACGGGCGGCCGGAGGTCGCGCCGACAGGTCCATGGCATTGCCGCCAAATGCTTTGAGGCCTTCCCCCTCCGGGAAGATCGTTTCGACCCGGCTCCCTTGCCGTCGTAGTTCGTCGATCTGCGAGGCCAGATCCACGTGCCAATTGAGCGGCACCCTGGTGGCTCCCCCGAACGGGGACAGAACCAAGACCCGCCCGCAGCCGGCGGCGAGGTCGGCATTGTCCGCGTTGGCCCGATAACCCCCGTCGATGTACTGCCGATCCCCAATCCGGTAAGCGGGCCCGCCCGCGCAGCTAGCCGCGACGGCATCGGCCAGGTCGACGCCGCTGTCGCAATCGAAGGCCACCGGTTCGCCCGTGTGAGCATCAACAGCGGTCAGCAGAATCCGCTGTTCCGGCCACTCTTGGCTAGGGAGTCGCCTTTCGACGACGCCGCGCCACCGGGCCGAACCGACCCCACCCTCGGCATTGTCGAGTTCGATCGCGGCCGCACCCATTCGACGCCGCATCTCGGAGATCCCGTCGGACGAGTCGATGATCCGCTGCGTACGAGACAGTTGGTCGGAGACGGCCCCGCTGATGCGGTTTACTGGCGGCGTCGCTGGCACCACGGCCGAGATGGTGGCGTCGTAGAGTTCTGCCGGTGTCGCGCTGGTAATCATGGCCGCGGCAGTCGAACCCGCGGACGTTCCAACTATCAGGTCGGCAGTCGTGACGTCGAGTCCCGCGGCGGCTAGCCCGGCGACCACGCCGAGCAACCAAGCGTTTCCGGACGATCCGCCGCCGCCGAGCACCAAGGCGCGACGGTCGTTGAATAGCGATGAAGTAGTCATTTCGTGCATGGGAGTCGCCTTTCGCGAACTTGCGGTTCGGAGCGCTCCCGGCGGCGACTAGATCAGTCGCGCGATCGTGGACTGCGAGGGAGCACCCACTGTGGCACTGCGTTCATTGGGCTCACCTCCAGTCGTTAGATCACGATCAATAGCCCACGATACGCTCGGCGACTCTGCGCGTCGAGAGACTTTCTTGAATTAATTTCCATTAATTGATTTTTCATAGCTGTTTTCACTGAAGGCTTTACGGCGTAGCGTCGAAAAAGTCGGGAAACACGCCAAAGTAGGAGTTGACCATGAACAATCACACCATTCGGCGGCCGATTGCAGCAGCAATTGGCGCAATTGCAACAATGGGGACACTCGCCACACCGGGAATAGCCAGTGCCGTCCCGGAACAATATCCAATGCCAGCCAGCCTCTCGATTGCTGGCGATCTCCTCGTCGCACCCGGCGTCCATCTCCTCAACATCGATGCGTCAGGCATGCGCGACAAGCACGGCAAGACCGCAGGCACCTATGTCGCCACGGTCATGAACGGGTCAAGCAAAACACCTATCCAGGTTAAGGGACCTATCACCTGTATTTATACCCACGGCGACACCGCCTCGCTGGTCTACCCGATCTCGGCCACCTCCCCCAACCTGGTGCCGAACGCACTTCGCGACAGGTACGCGGTCAAGATCAGCGTCCGAAAGGGCAACGTCGATCACGTCGGCGTCCAGGGACCGATGCCGACGGACTCGTTCCGCAATTGCCTCCCCGGTTCGACACCCTTCGTATTCCAGGGCAAGATCACCATCGGCCAGTAATTGCCAACTCAATAAGTCGCCAATACACGACTTTACGGAACCAGCCATTAGAGCGACGAGAGTTGCTTCTCAATCGCCGACTTTCCTGCGATTGTTGCCAAATGCCGCAAAAATAGGGCATTGGGAACAAGACGACTAGCACGCATTGAGTTACCAAAGACCACCGGCGGTCGTGCGCCGACAATACGACCAATTGTCCGGGATTGCGTCGCAATTTTGCGTGCTCTCGGCTTCCGGACTGCCTCATACCGTTCCAGCGATCGGCCAACATCGGCATACTTGGCGATCGCTGCGGCCAGCACCACCGCATCCTCGATCGCCTGACATCCGCCCTGGCCCAGATGCGGACGCATCGGGTGCGCGGCATCGCCAACCAGCACGACGCTGCCGTCGGACCAACTCCGCGCCAGCGGACGGTCGTACAGGTCCGTCCGGGAGGTCTGGTCGCGAGACGTCGCCGCCACGACGGCGGCGATCGGCTCGGGCCACCGGCTTGCCAGGGCCCGAACCTGCGATGACTCGTCGCCGAACTGCGTATTCTCCGGTAGCCGGACCGTACCGAACCAGTAGGTCTGACCCTCGCGCAACGGCACCGCACCGAACTCTGAGAGACGGCCGACAACTTGTCCCGCTAGCCGCGGGTCGATCTGCAGATCGGCTATCCCCCGCCACGCGGAGTACCCGGTGTAGGTGTGGACGAGTCCGGGATTGAAGCGATTTGCCAGCGCCGATCGAGTCCCGTCGGCGGCAACCACCAGATCGGCAGGAAGTCGTTGGCCATCGGAGGTGACGACAGCGGCCCCGTCGCCAGACGTGAACGCGGCGGTGACCGCCGTGCCGTACCGGACGGTGTGTTTCGGCAGGGCGTCGGTGATGACATCGCGCAGTGCACTGCGTCGAAGAACGGCGAGAGGTTCGCCCAGCGCGTGGACCATCGCGCCGTGAGCCGGTCGACGAATCGTCGAACCGTCTTGCCACCGAATGACGCCGCCCTCAATCCGGGCCGACACAGCGCGAGTGGCCTCTCCCAGCCCGATCCTGTCGAGGGCCGCTAATGCATTGGGCCACAGCGTGATACCTGCTCCAGCTGCGGTGTCATGACGTTGTTCCAGGACGGTGACCTTGTGGCCGTCACGGACGAATGCCGCAGCCGCCGTTAGACCCGCGATGCCTGCACCAGCAATGATGACGTGCATGGGTCCAGTGTGCCCCTGAGGACTGCTAGTTTCCGTTGAATTGCGCCGGGCGCTTCTCCAGGAACGCCGCCACCGCTTCGTGGTGGTCGTCAGTGCTGTGGGCGACAGCCTGCATGGTCGCTGAGAGTTCGAGCAGTTGGTCAAGCGTCTGCTGCGACGATTCGCGCAGCAGCTTCTTTGTCATCCGGACGGCGACCGGCGGGTTAACCGCAATGCGCTCAGCTAGTTCGCGGGCTGCGGGCAGTAGTTCCTCTGGGTCCACCACTCGCGACACAATCCCCCAGTCGAGAGCTGTCGCCGAATCGACGCGGTCGCCGGTCAACGCCATTTCGGCGGCTCGCGCAGCTCCGACGATGCGGGGCAGCAGCCAGGCGCCGCCGTCACCGGGGATCAGACCAAGCTTGACGAAACTCTCGGCAAAAAACGCACTTGTGGAGGCGATGCGGACGTCGCACATCAGCGCGAGGTCGCACCCGGCACCGACCGCCGGGCCGTTAACGGCAGCGACGATCGGTACTTCGAGCGAATAGAGAGCGCGCGGAATCCGTTGGATCCCTTCGCGATAGCCGACGCGCTGCTGGTGCGGTGCCCCGCCAAACAAGCCTGCCTTGGCAGCCATGTCTTTCACGTTGCCGCCCGCGGAGAAGGCGGAACCGGCACCGGTCAGGATCACCACCCGTACCGACGGGTCACGATTCACTGCGTCGACGGCATCGACGAAAGCGTCGATGGCATCGTCTTCGGAGATCGCGTTCCGGGTTTCGGGTCGGTTGATGGTCCAGGTGACGACGTCGCCGTCACGGGTTACCAGCAGCACGTCGTTACTCACAGGAGCTCAAGGATCGTTGCGTTAGCCATGCCTCCAGCCTCGCACATTGTCTGCAGGCCGTATTGGATGCCGTTGTCGCGCATGTGGTGCACGAGGCGGGTCATCAGAATCGCACCCGAGCCACCGAGCGGGTGACCCACCGAGATGGCACCGCCAACGGGGTTCAGCACATCGTCGGACGCACCGATCTCGGCCTGCCACGCCATGGGCACCGGGGCGAATGCTTCGTTGACTTCGTAGGCCCCGATGTCGGAGACCTGCAGGCCTGAACGGTCGAGAGCCTTCTTGGTTGCCGCGATGGGGCCGGTCAGCATGATGACCGGGTCGTCGCCGGCAACGGTCGAGGTGTGGATGCGCGCCATTGGCTTCCAGCCATTGGCGGCGGCAATCTCGCTGGTGGTGACCAACAGGGCGCCTGCGCCGTCGGAGATCTGCGAGGCGTTACCTGCGGTCACGACACCGTTCTCGTCGAACGGGGTCTTCAGTGCGGCGAGCTTCTCGACGGTGCTTCCACGACGGACACCCTCGTCGATCGCGAGGCCACCCGCAAACGCAGCGATCTGGGCGTCGAAGGCACCGGCGTCTTGGGCGGCGGCGGTGCGTTCGTGCGAACGAACCGAGTACTCGTCGAGTTGCTGGCGGGTGAATCCCCAGCGCTTCGCCATCATTTCCGCACCCAGTCCCTGGTTGAAGCCGCTGACGCCGTAGCGGTCGAGGACCGAATCGGGGTAGGGCTTACCGTCGCCGCGAGCGGCACCCATCGGGACACGGGACATCGACTCGACGCCACCGGCGATCGCGATGTCGTACTGCCCGGCGATCACCGATGCGGCGGCAAAGCTCACCGACTGCTGGCTCGACCCGCAGCGGCGGTCGACGACGGTCGACGGAACGGACTCCGGCCAGCCTGCGGCGAGGACGCCGACACGGCCAATGCTGCCCGCTTGGTCGCCGACTTGGCTCACACAGCCCCAAATGACGTCGTCGATGGTCGCGGGGTCGAAACCGACACGATCGGCGAGGGCCTTGAGGACATGGGCACTCATGTCACCCGGGTGGACGTCGGCCAAACCGCCATTACGCTTGCCGATCGGGGTACGGACGGCATCAACAATCACTGCATCTCTCATGCCCTCTTTACTACCCTAACAAGCGCTCGGTTGGGAACAAGAGGGCGAAGTTGACGTGGCTGTAACGCGCTGATGCCCGCCGCGAAACAGTCCCACGACACCGTGAGGAACATGTCGACCGAATTCGCGCCTTCGACTCAGCCTTTGCCGACCGATGCCCCGCGTCGCTCGGTCGAGACCGTCTGTGGCTACTGCGGCGTGGGCTGCGGCATCACCCTCGAAGTGGTCGACGGGACGGTCGCCAAAGCCCGCGGCACGGCGTCCCACCCCGCCAATCACGGCCGCCTGTGCACCAAGGGCGCCACCACCGCCGAGATGCTGAAGGCAACTGGTCGACTCACGACCGCAACCGTGCGACACGACCGCAACGCCGAGCCCCGCACAACCCCCATCGACGAAGCGATCACCGAGACTGCGCGACGACTCTCGGCGATCCGCACCGAATACGGTCCGGATGCCGTCGCCCTGTACGTGTCGGGCCAAATGTCACTCGAGGCGCAATATTTGGCAAACAAGCTGGCCAAAGGCTTCCTCGGAACCAACCAGATCGAATCGAACTCTCGACTATGCATGGCTAGCGCTGGTACCGGTTACAAGCAGTCCCTGGGTGCCGACGGGCCGCCGGGGAGCTACGACGACCTCGATCATGCCGACGCCTTCCTCGTGATCGGTTCCAACATGGCCGACTGCCACCCGATCCTGTTTCTCCGCCTCCTCGACCGAGTGGCGGCGGGCGCGAAGTTGATCGTCGTGGACCCGCGCCGAACGGCGACCGCGATCAAAGCGCACCTGCACCTGCCGGTCCGCCCCGGCACCGATCTGGCGCTCCTCAACGGCCTCCTGCGACTCATTGTCGAGGCGGGCGGCGTCGATGACGAGTTCATCGCCGCGCACACCGAGGGGTGGGACGAGACCCTCACACTGCTCGCCGACTACCCGGCGGACAGGGTGGCCGAGCTGACCGGCGTCGACGAATCAATGTTGCGCGAGGCGGCACAAATTCTCGCGAGCGCCGACAACTGGATGAGCCTCTGGACGATGGGCCTCAACCAGTCGACGCACGGCACGTGGAACACCAACGCCATCTGCAATCTGCATCTGGCGACCGGAACCATCTGTCGCACCGGATCCGGGCCCTTCTCCCTCACCGGCCAACCTAACGCGATGGGAGGACGCGAAATGGGCTACATGGGTCCGGGGTTACCGGGACAGCGAACAGTCGCCAACGCCGACCACCGCGCCGAAACTGAGCGGATCTGGAAGATACCCGCTGGCACCCTGCACACGGGTGTCGGTTGTGCCGACATTGAGGGGCCTGGCTCGGGCGGAACTATCGACATGTTCGCTTCCCTCGCCAGCGGCGGGATTCGAGCGATCTGGATCATCTGTACCAACCCGGTTGCATCCGTGGCGAATCGGGCGACGGTTGTCCAGGCACTCGAAGCTGCGGAGTTGGTGGTGGTGCAGGAAGCCTTTTCCGGTGCCGAAACCACCGCGTTTGCCGACATCGTGTTGCCCGCCGCCCTGTGGGCCGAGGCCGAAGGCACCATGGTCAACTCCGAACGCAGTGTCATGCTGACCCAACCGGCCGTCACGCCACCCGGGCAAGCTCTCCCCGACTGGCAAATCATCGCGCGTGTGGCGTGCGAGATGGGTTTTGCCGACGCCTTCGATTACCCCGATGCGGCGGCCGTTTTCGATGAGATCACCGGGTTCCACAATCCAACCACCGGCTGGGACTTTCGGGGCATCGACTACGCCCGACTCGCCGCCGGCCCGGTCCAATGGCCCGCCGCGCCCGGCGGTCCCGCACGCAACCCGATTCGCTACGTCCACGACGGCACACTGACATTTCCGACTGCCAGCGGTCGTGCTCGGTTTTGGGCGCGCCCGCACCTACCGCCAGCCGAGATGCCCGACGACGACTACCCGATGCTTCTCACCACCGGACGCCTGGCACACCAGTGGCACACCATGACCAAGACCGGTCGCGTCGCCAAACTCAATCGCCTCGACCCGCACTCGTTTGTGCAGATCAATCCGGCCGACGCAACCGCCTCCGGGATTGCCGAAGGCGACCTCGTCGAACTGCGCTCGCGGCGCGGGACCGCCCAGGTGCCGGCCAGGGTCGACGACGCCGTCGCACCCGGAGTCTGCTTTGTGCCGATGCACTGGGCCGACAGCTTCGGTCAGCACCTCGCCATTAACGCGGTCACCAACGACGCGGTCGACCCTGACTCACTGCAACCGGAATTTAAGGCATGCGCGGTGTCCCTCACGCGCCTCGCCCCCGCCGCTTCTGCCGCCGCCCCCGAGGAGAGACCAATCACCGCAGTGGAACTGACCCCCAAATCGCTGGCGGCCGCGCTCGGCGTCAGCCGTGACGAACCGAAATTGTCCGATACCGAACGCGGCTATTTGTCGGGGATGCTGCAGGGTTTGGAGGCCAATCCGCCGGTCGGAGCTGTCCCGACTGTCCCGGAGCGCTCACCGCTGTCGTCCTTGACCCGCGCATGGGTGGAAGGTGTACTCGCCGGATACTTTTCGCGGGTTCCCGCCAACCCCACTGATGGCGCGGCGGTGACCTCAATCCGGGTGGTGTGGGCCTCCCAGACAGGGACCGCCGAGGAGTATGCCGCCGACGCCTCGGCCGAACTTGAGGCCGCAGGATTCGCGGTCACGACGGTGTGCGCCGACCGCGTCGCCATCGACGATCTAGCAGGCAACGTTGTATTCATTGTCGCCAGTACCGGCAATGGCGACGCCCCCGACAACGGCCTCGCCCTGTGGGACGCACTCGCCTGTGCCAGCGCCAACGACATCGACGAACTGCGCTATGCCGTCATCGGCTTCGGGGACTCGTCGTACGCCGACTTCTGCGGCTTCGCGCGCAAACTCGACGCCCGCCTCGACGTCCTGGGCGGAAGCCGGCTGACGCCGCCGGCGTTCTGCGAGCCGGACTTCACCGATCGCGCTGCGACGTGGCTCGCCGACACGATGGCAGCAGTCGGCGGAGCCACGAGCACATCGACAGTTCCCGAACCTGCCTCAGCGGCCAAAGCTCCGGAAAAGAACACCTACTCCAAAAAGCACCCCTACCTGGCACCGATCATCGGCAACTCCATCCTCACCGCCCCGGAATCCGACAAACAGGTGCGTCGCATCACCTTTGGCATCGATCCGGAAGTGCTGAGCTACACCGCCGGCGATGCGCTTGGCGTGTGGCCACGCAACAGTGACGCCCTCGTCACCGAGTGGCTCGAACGCACCGGCCTCGACGGAACCGAAACCGTCATCGTCGACGGCGAACCCGTTGACCTGCGTCTCGCGCTGAGCGAGCACTACGAGATTGCGCGGTGCACCCGCGACATCGTGGCCTTTGTCGCCAGCCATCACAACGATCCCGAACTCGCCGCCCTGCTCGACGATCCCGCGGCGTTCACCGAGTGGGCGTGGGGCAGACAGTCGGTCGATCTGCTGATCACACACCCCGTCGAAGCGCCAGCCGCAGATTGGCTCAGCGTGTGCAAGCGGTTGCAGCCGCGGCTGTACTCAATCTCTTCCAGCCCCTCCACGACCCCGGACCGCGTGGAAGCAACCGTGTCGGTGGTGCAGTTCGGCGAGGACCTCCCGCGTCGCGGCGTGTGCTCCGGCTTCCTCGCGGACAGTGACCCCACCTCGGATGTCCCACCCAACGCTCGAATCTTTATCCAGCCCAACACCAAATTTAGTCTGCCCGCCGAGCCTGATGCACCGGTAATCATGATCGGCCCGGGAACCGGGATTGCCCCGTTCCGCAGTTTCTTGCACGAACGCCTCGCAACCGGTGCAACCGGCGACAACTGGGTCTTCTTCGGAGAACGCCACCGCGACACCGACTTTCATTACCGCGACGAACTCCTCGGCTTCCTCGAGTCCGGGCTTGTCACCCGCCTCGACACCGCGTTCTCCCGCGACCAACCCGAAAAGGTCTACGTCCAGGACCACATGGCCGCAAATGCCTCGGAGATCTGGGCGTGGCTCCGTCGCGGGGCGCATATCTACGTGTGCGGCGATGCTAAGTCGATGGCGCGCGACGTCGACGACTGTCTCCACGCGATCGTCGCCCAGCACGGTCGTCTCGCCCCGTCCGGTGTTGACGCTTACGTCCGCGCTCTCGCTGCCGATGGCCGATACGTGCGCGACGTGTATTGACGTGCGCTGTCCGAAACATGAGCGAAACCCAGTCGGGCGGTTGTCATCTGCTCGCAACTTGGCGCGCGCCGTCGGGTAACACCGCGTTCCTATCGTCGTTCGCATGGTCGGTTAAAGAACGACCGGATCGACCGCACGACGCGTCAATCGAGGAGGCTTCAGCATGAGTATGACCACCACCAAACGAACCGCAGTAGTGATCGGGCACGGGATGGTCGGGCACCGATTCGTCGAAGCGCTCCGCACCCGCGATGCTGCGGGCCACTGGCGTGTGGTGATCTTCGGCGAGGAAACCGATCCGGCCTACGACCGCGTCGGGCTTTCCGGCTACGTCGGTGCCTGGGACCGCGAGGCGCTCGCCCTCCCCGGTTCTCGCTACCCCGACGACGGTGCCGTCGACCTCCGCGTCGGCGAGCACGTCACCGGTATCGACCGCAAACGTCGCGTCGTCACCACGGACGCGGGCACCGAAGTTGCCTACGACTGCGTCGTATTGGCGACCGGTTCACGCGCCTTTGTGCCGCCGGTCCCCGGATTCGATACCGCGGGCTGCCACGTGTACCGAACGCTCGACGACCTCGACGCCATCCGCGCCGACGCCGACCGGGCACTCGCCGGAAACCAAGCAACCAAACCGGTCGGCATAGTGGTCGGCGGGGGCCTCCTCGGCCTCGAAGCCGCCAACGCACTGCGCCTGATGGGGTTGGCTCCGCACGTTGTCGAAGTGAACCCGCGTCTGATGCCACAGCAAGTCGACACCGGCGGCGGCGAACACTTGGCCCGCATGATCGGCAACCTCGGCATCACGATTTCCCTCTCGTCGGGAGTCTCTGGAATCGAACGCGCCGCTGATGGCCTCACCGTGACTTTGGCCGACGGCACAGCGGTCGACGCGGCCCTCCTCGTCTTCGCCGCCGGCGTTCGTCCCCGCGACGAACTCGCCCGTGAGGCCGGCCTCGACATCGCCGAGCGCGGTGGCGTGCTCACCGACAGCACTTGCACCACAAGCGATCCCGACATTTACGCGGTCGGCGAGGTCGCCGCCATCGAAGGTCGCTGCTACGGCCTCGTCGCCCCCGGCTATGCCACAGCGGAAGTCGTCGCCGATCAACTCCTCGGGGGTTCGGCATCGTTCCCCGGAGCCGACATGTCGACGAAGCTAAAACTGCTGGGCGTGGATGTCGCCAGCTTTGGCGATGCCCTCAGCACCACTCCCGGCGCCCTCGACGTTGTCGTGTCCGACCCCATCGGCGGGGTGTACTCCAAACTCGTCCTCTCCGACGACGCCACCACCCTGCTCGGCGGCGTGTTAGTCGGCAACGCGAGTTCGTACGGGCTGCTGCGGCCACTTGTCGGATCCACATTGCCGGGCGACCCGGTGAGCCTTATCAGCCCGGCCGGAGAATCCCCGGCACTCGGCGTCGCGGCATTGGGTGACGACGCCCAAATCTGTTCCTGCAATGATGTTTCCAAAGGCACGCTGTGCGCGGCGATCGCCGATGGTGCCTGCGACGTCGCCGCACTAAAGTCGTGCACCGGTGCCGGGACCTCGTGCGGCTCCTGTATCCCGCTGCTGTCGCAAATCCTCGCAGAGTCCGGGGTCGAACAGTCCACTGAACTGTGCGAGCACTTCACCCTCTCGCGCGCCGAACTGTTCGAGACCGTCCGCGCGAGTGACCTCCGAACTTTCTCCGGCATCGTGGAACGGTTCGGTACCGGCACCGGTTGCGATATCTGTAAACCCACCATTGCCTCGATCCTCGCCTCACTGGGCAGCGGCCACATCCTCGACGGCGAGCAGGCCGCACTCCAAGACTCCAACGACCGATTTCTCGCCAACATTCAACGAAACGGCACCTACTCGGTAGTCCCGCGTGTTCCCGGCGGTGACATCACCCCCGAGCACCTCATCCTGATCGGCGAAATTGCCCGCGACTTCGGGCTGTACACCAAGATCACCGGTGGTCAGCGCATTGATATGTTCGGTGCCACTGTCGACCAGCTTCCCTTGATCTGGCGGCGCCTCGTCGACGGCGGCATGGAATCCGGCCACGCGTACGGAAAGTCGTTGCGGACGGTGAAGAGTTGCGTCGGCTCGGACTGGTGTCGCTACGGGCAGCAGGATTCGGTCCGCATGGCGATCGACCTGGAGTTGCGGTACCGCGGGCTGCGGTCGCCGCACAAGATCAAGATGGGCGTCTCCGGCTGCGCCCGCGAATGCGCCGAAGCTCGAGGCAAAGACGTCGGCGTGATTGCCACCGAAAAGGGCTGGAACCTCTATGTCGCAGGCAACGGCGGCATGACTCCGAAACACGCGCAACTCCTGGCTGGCGACCTCGATGATGCGACGCTGATCGCCTACATCGATCGCTTCCTCATGTACTACATCCGGACGGCCGAGCGCCTGCAGCGCACTGCGCCGTGGCTCGAGGAACTCGACGGTGGACTCGACCGACTCAAGGCTGTCGTGATCGACGATGTCCTTGGCTTGGCCGCCGACTTCGAAGCCGACATGGAGCGACACGTCGCCGATTACCAGTGTGAGTGGAAGGGCGTCCTCGACGACCCCGACAAGCTCTCCCGGTTCGTCTCGTTTGTGAATGCCCCCGGTGTCCCCGACCCCACCGTTGCCTTCGGCGAGAGCAATGGCCGCAAGGTCCCCGTTCTGCTCGGCTCCCCAGGTATGCCCGCCCCTGCCCTACCCACCCCTGCCCTTCCCACCCTTGCCCTACCCACCGTCTGACCTGCCCAGCGTCTGAAAGGCTCACCGATGACCAGCAACTTCGACCTGCACCGCTGGACCCGCGACTGGACGGCAGCGTGTCACACCGACCGTCTCGACCGGTTGCGCGGCGTAGCCGTTCTCTTGCCCGACGGCGCGCAGGTGGCCCTGTTCCGTCTCGCCGACGACAGCCTGCGCGCGGTCGGCAACATCGACCCGATCGGGCGGGCCGCAGTCATTTCGCGTGGCATCGTCGGTGACCGCAATGGTTTTCCGGTCGTCGCCTCACCCCTCAAGAAGCAGGCCTTCAGTCTCATCGACGGTCGCTGCCTCGACGTTGAAGGCGTCCGAATCCCGGTATACGGCACCCGGATTGGCCTCGACGGTACGGTGTTCGTCGCTAACTCTCCCGACATCCGGTTTGCCTTCCGGCCCGACGGATTCGGGCAGCGAGAAGCTGCATCGTGACCGTCGTACTGGCCGCGCATGGCACGCGCAACCCGCACGGCGTCGAACTTCTGGGTGAATTGGCCCAGGCGATCTCGGCCAGGCTCGCCGACGCCGTTCATCTGAGTTTCGTCGACGTCCTCGGCCCCAGCCCCAGCGAGGTTCTGGCCACCCTGCCCGCCGGGCCGGTGACCGTCCTGCCAGCATTCCTGTCGCGCGGCTATCACGTCCGCGTCGACATTCCCGCTCACCTCGAACGTGCTAATCGTCCGATACGACTGGCGGAAGCGCTCGGGCCGTCACGACCGCTCGTGACGGCCCTCCAAGGCCGCCTGGCCGAGGCCGGGGCGACGCGCAACGACGCCGTCGTCCTGGCCGCGGCCGGTTCGTCCGACCCGGCAGCGCACCGCGATATCGAAGTTGTGGCGTGCGGCCTTTCTCATCAGATCGATGCACCCGTTCGAGTGGCGTTCGCGAGTGTAGTTCCCGGTTCTGCCTACCCGTCGGTGGCCGATACCGTCGCAGAACTTCGCGAAGACCGAGGCGTTCGACGGGTTGCGGTCGCCTCGTACCTCTTGGCCGACGGACTGTTTCAGCAGCGGCTCGCCGCGAGCGGAGCCGATATCGTCGCGCGGCCACTCGGACTGACCGCGCCGGTCATCGAATTGGCCTGCGCGCGAATCGCGTCGGCCACTTCCTGGAAACTCACTGATCCGGATCGACGTCTAATCGATATCCCCGCTTGACGACGGTTGCCACCATCCCGCGGTTCCCCAGGGCAGTGCGGAGCCGAGCCACGGCCACCTCGACGGCATGCTCGTCGCCAGCGCCGATCGACTTCAGCAGTTCAGCCCTCGACAGGACCGTGCCCGGGCGCTCGGCGAGTCGCGCCAGCAGCCGCAGGGACGCTGCCGGCAGATCGATCACTTCCCCATCAACGACTACCGAATCGGCCCGAATCCCCAACCGATGCCCACCCGCCAGCAAGTCCGGATGTGCCGCCGGTAGGTCTTCGGCAACCAATCGAGCCAATGCTCCCAAGCGCATGCGGTCGGGCCATTTACTGATGACTCCGGCCAGTTCCAGGGGTGCCGCCGTGACCGGTCCCACGCTGTAGGTCGACACCGAATCTTGTAGCGCCTCAACAAGTTCGGCACGAAGGCCGAGTTCGCCCGCGCGAGTCAGCATCGACACGGCGGCCGGTCCCGAAGTAAAGGTGATCGCATCGACCCGCCGATGGGCGACGTCGGAGATGAGGCCATCGAATGCGGTGAGGTCGGTGGGCCGGCGCCAGCTGTACACGGGCACGGCGATCACGTCCGCACCCATCGCGGTCAGGCCGTCAACGAAGTCGCGGTTGGGATCCCAGCCGTCGATCGCACCGTGCAACTGCACGGCGACGCGTTTACCTGCGACGTCGGACGGATTGAGGTACTCGAGTACTTCGGCCGACGACTCCGACGCCGGAGACCACTCTTCTCGCAAACCGGCGGCCCGCAGCGCCCCGGTCACCTTGGGTCCGCGGGAAATGATCCGGGCACCGGTAAACGCTGCCATCAGTTCATCGGCCAGACCCCACTCGTCGGCGGCCTCCACCCAGCCGCGGAACCCGATACCGGTCGTCGGGATCAGCAGGTCGGGAGGGCTTGCGATCACCGCTTCGGTCCCCGCACGCAAGGCGGGATCGTCTGGGAGCGGCACCATTTCGATCGCCGCAGCTGAGGTCACCCGAGCACCGCGACGGATCAGCAATGCTCCGAGTTCTTCGGCGCGTCGCGCCGCAGTCACCGCGACGGTGAACCCCGCCAACGATCCTTCCGCTGGCGGGGTGGTCCGAGAGATATCAACACTCATAGGGAGATCTTGGCAGACTCGGCAACCATGGCCGCATCCTCGCGCTCGCGCGGGACTGCAACGTACACGCGCCACGTCACCGCGGCCGCGATCGCGTAGAACGCTGCGAACACCATGACGGCGATCGCCGCGTCGCCTGTGCTCATGTACGACTGCCGCAGCGCCATGTTGATCCCCACTCCGCCGAGGCCTCCGACGGCCCCGGCGATGCCGATCACCGCACCCGACATCGCCCGTGAGTAGTTGGCTCGGCCGACCTCGTCAAGCGGAAGCGACCGCGACTTCGCATCGAACACGGACGGGATGATCTTGTACACCGAACCGTTGCCCATACCGGACAAGATGAAGAGGGCGATGAACCCGACCGCCTGGATGGCAATCGACTCACCGATCAGGAGAATGCTGGCAGCGACGATCATGCCGCCGAACACAGCCAGAGTGACGCGGCTGCCGCCGATGCGGTCGGCGAGTTTGCCGCCATAGACGCGGGCGATGGATCCCAGGAGCGGGCCGATGAACGCGATCTGTGCCGCATGCAGTGATGCCTGCGCGGGGGTGTCACCGGCTTCGATGAAGTTCAGTGACAGAACCTGCGAGAACGCGAATGCGAACCCGATGAATGAGCCGAAGGTTCCGATGTACAACAGTGAGATCAACCAGGTGTCACGGTCGGCGATCGCCGAACGCATCGCGGCCATATCGACGCCTGGACCGTCGAGGTTGTCCATAAAGAGGGCTGCGCCAACGGCAGCAACGGCCAACAAGACGAGGTAGACGGCGCACACCCAGTACGGCGCACGATTGCCTGCCCACGCAATAACCAGCAAGCCGACGAGTTGCACAGCGGGGACGCCAAGGTTGCCTCCACCGGCATTAAGGCCGAGCGCCCATCCCTTGAGTCGTTGCGGATAGAAGGCGTTGATGTTGGTCATCGACGAGGCGAAGTTGCCGCCACCGAAGCCGGCAAGCGCAGCACACGCCAGGTACATCCACAGCGGCTGTCCGGGATTAGCCAGGATTGCGATGGTCGCGACCACCGGAATGACCAGCACGATGGCCGAGAACATGGTCCATCGGCGGCCACCGAAGCGGGTGGTGGCCATCGTGTACGGGAATCGCAGCAGTGAGCCGGTGAGGGTGGCGACCGCGCCGATGAGGAATTTATCTCCCGCGCTGATGCCGTACACATCGGTCGGCATAAATAGCACCATCACCGACCAGAGGGTCCAGACGGAGAAGCCGACATGCTCGGCAATAACCGACCAGATCAGGTTGCGACGCGCGATAGCCGAACCGCCGGACTCCCAGTCGTTGGTGTTCTCCGGATCCCAGTTGGTGATCCGGTGCCGCTGCTTGTCTTCAACGAACCCGGGATTCACCGATCCGGTTGGGATGCTTCCACTTTCCACGTGCTACCTCCTAAAACTGTCCGGCGCAATGCTGTCGCGTCGAGAACCGTCCGGATGACCACCGGACGATTCCGAAGGTATGGGCGCGATGTTGCCAACACCGGCGGACTCGATCACGCGTACGTAATGAAGTCCTCACGGCCGATAAGCAACGTCGGTGAGGTGACCGCGGGAGGTTTGCGATCCCTTTGCCGACTTTCCAGAAACCTGCCAGAGATCCTCCAGAGGCCCCACAGAACTCGCTCCTAGATTCATTCATGTCGGACGCGAGATACGCGATCGTCGAGGATCGAAAAGACCAATAGCTTTTCGCAACTCGGCGACTATCCGAATGATTGAGGAGCACGGCATGAACTTTGATCGCAATGAGCGCAACGATCACAACAACCGCCACCGTGAACCGCAGCCCCGCCGTCGTCGCCGCGAGCGCCGCTGGGACCGCCACAATAAGCGCTGGTCGTGGGTCTGGGTTGGCTAAGCCGCAGCCCTTCCCCCGCAGGTAGACATCAAGTGCGCCGACCCTACCCCCGGGTCGGCGCACTTGCCCTGCCTGCAGCTTCAGGGCTTGCGGATCCCTCGGCAGAATTGGATGCAGGAAATGAACCTTTCGACGACCGCACGACGGTACTACCCCTTCCTTTCAGGGCAAAAGAATCACCTTATTGGTGCCGCAGTCTTTCTACTTATTGCCGCCGCCTGCGACGCCATCGGCGTCTTTGTCTTAGCCGATGTTGTCGACGGGGCGTTAGGCGCCAATGGATGGCATACTTTCGCCAGGCTCGCCGCCGTGTGGCTCGGTGTGACTGCGGTCAGCGTTGGTGCCGACTACCTCGGGATGGTGCTGGCAACCATCGCCTCCGAGCGCACCGTTCTGGCCATGCGCACGGCATTGTTTGCCCACATCCAGCGCCTCGCTCCCGTCAGCCACCGCCGCCGTGGACTAGGCGACCTGATGGTCCGGCACTCCAGTGACCTCGAAGCCGTGGAGCAGCTGATCGGCACCGGCATCATGTCGTTCGCCGTCGCGGCAGCCAACGCCGCCGGCCTGCTGATCGCCGCTTTCATCCTGAACCCCGTCGTCGCAGGTGTCGCCGTCGCCGCCTGCCCCATCTTGTGGGCGGTCTCCGCGTACTTCGGACGAAAACAGACGGTCACCACGCAGAAAGAACGCGCAGCCAATAGCGCCATTGCCGACTCGGTGTACTCGGCCCTCGCCGGGCATGAGACCACTGTCGCCTACAACCAGCAGGAGCGAGAAGCCGCCGACCTCGCTCGAAACGGGCGGCGGTGGGCAGCAGCGAGAATCGGTCAGACACGCGTCGAAGCCGGTTTTGGGAGCGCACTCGGGTTCACACAGGTTCTTCTCTCTCTAGCCGTCACCCTCGCGGGCGTCTGGCAGGTACGCCAGGGCGCACTGACGGTGGGACAAATGTTGGCTCTGACCGGTTACCTCGGGATGCTCTACCCCCGGCTTCAGCAAATTGCCGATGTGCGGCTGTCGATCGCCGAAGCAGGCGTCAGCGCCGCGCGGGTGTCAGAACTGCTCGACGAGCCACCGCACCGGCCCGACCCCGAGTACGCCAAACCGCTTCCGCCGGTCAAGAGCCACGACCCGGTCACCGTCGAACTGAACGACGTCCATTTCGCCTACGACGGCCACGCAGTTCTAACCGGGACAGATCTCCGACTGCTCCCCGGGACCATTACCGCGCTGACCGGTCCTAGCGGCGCTGGAAAATCCACCCTCGCCACCATGATCTGCGCGCTCGAGAACCCCGACTCCGGGACGGTAACAATCAATGGGCACGACCTCACCCGAACGACGGGCCGGTCCGTCCGCGACCAAGTGACGCTACTCCCGCAAGTCCCACATGTGCGCCCGGGGACCGTCGCTGACAACATCGCCTACGGCAGACCAGAAGCGAGCCGTGCAGAAGTGCGATCCGCCGCCATTGACGCCGGTGCCCACAGCTTTATCACCGACCTTCCCGACGGCTACGACACGTATCTCGCCGGTGACGGACTAGAACTGTCCGGCGGCCAACGCCAGCGCCTAGCCGTCGCACGGGCCATGCTTCGCGATACTCCGGTGCTGGTGCTCGACGAACCCAGTGCAGCACTCGACGATGCCTCGGTCACCGAGATCATCGGACCGTTGCGAGCCTTGTCTTCCGGCCGCACCACGCTGCTGATCACTCACGATTCCCGGCTGACACCAATCGCCGACACCGTCGTCGAATTGCGGCACGGCCGGATACACCCAGCAGGAGAAACTGCCGACCTACGAAATCTTCAATACCCCCATGGCATTGCCGAGGATGGTGCCGAGATAGAGGGTGCCATCCCATTCGGCAACCGCAGTGACGAAGCCGAAGTCGAGATCGTCGATCCGAATGTCGTGGACCAGGGATCCGTCGAAGGTGTAGGCCTGGACCCAGATGATCTCCTCGGCGGTCGGTCCCAGGCTCTGCGGTGCTCGGGCCAGGACTTTGCGGGCACGCGTAGGAAGCCGGAAGATGCCTTCCAGGACCGAGTTTCGTGGTGAAGCCAGCGCCACCCACAGCAGTCCGTCACTGCCGATCGACATATTGTCCGGGTAGCCGCCGAGTCCATCGAGAAAGACGTCGGACGTCCCAGCGGCATCACCGGTCAGCCAGTAGCGCGAGATTCGGGATGCGCCGGTCTCCGCGACGAGGACGTACTGATCATGCGGTCCCAGGACCACGCCATTCGCGAACTGCAGATCATTGCGCAGCACCTCGACAGAGCCACCGGGCCGCAGTCGCATCAGGCGGCCGGTACCCGAATGCTCAATGAGGTCCGACCGCCAGCGGTCGATCGTGAAGTTCTGCGACGACGACGAAAAGTAGAGGGTGTCGTCGGATGCCTTGACGACGTTGCTCGCAAACCGCAGGGGACGACCATCCACCGAGTCGGCTAGCACTCGAGCACGCGATTGGCCGGCGTCGAGAACCAGGAGTCCACGGTCGTGGTCGCAGATGTAGATGCTGCCGTCTTCCGCGAATTCCAAGCCCAGTAGTCGCCCGGCGGTGTCAGCAAGGACCGCGACTTCCCCACTGACAGGATCGACGGCCAACAGGCGACCGTCGTCGAGCCCGGTGGCGATCCTGCCGTCAGGAAGGCAGACAACGTCTTCGGGAGAGGTTCCGGGGAGTGCAATGCGGTGAAACGAGGTCACGGCCACATTCTTATCAGCAAACGAGACCCACCACCGCACACCGCGCGCGAGGTTGCCGCCTTCGGAGGAAGCTTCCGACCAAAGACCTATATAAACTTATGCACCAAGGTTCATATGAACCCTATTGCATAGTGTGTAGTTGCATTGCTAGGTTGTGTTCATGGCACTCGAGCACGCAATCCTTGTGTCGCTCTCCGAGCGGCCCGGCACCGGCTACGAAATCGGTCAGCAGTTCTCCCGATCGATCGGCTATTTCTGGTCGGCTACGCACCAGCAGATCTACCGGACTCTGAAAAAGCTGCACGCCGACGGACTGGTGAGCTTTGAATCCATTGCGCAAGACGGACGCCCCGACAAGAAGGTGTACACGCTCTCCAACGCGGGCGAGGCGATGCTCGCCGACTGGGTCAACAGCCCCACCCCGCTGACCCCGCTGCGCAGTGACCTCGGAGTGAAGCTTCGCGCCGCCGATCTGGGCGACCTCCCGACAGTCATCAGCGAACTTCGCGCTCATCGCGATGAGGCCAATGGTCTCCTGGAGATCTACCGAGGATGGTCGGAGCAGTACTACCCCGAGCCCGACAATCTCACCGGCCGCAAACTCAACCAGTATCTGGTTCTCCGTGGCGGCATTCGCATGAGTGAGCACACCGTCGGCTGGTGCGACGAAGTCCTCGAACGCTACGAACGCGAACTTGCCCGAACCACCGCGACAGCCTCTGCCGCCCCCTAATCCGCTCCCCCGAACAAGCACTTCACATGCACCACAGCCTGCAACAATCCTTCGGAAGAAAGGTCGCGCCATGACAGCCCAATCAGCGCCCAACGCCCATTACCCTCGACTCATGGAGCCGCTGAAAATTGGCGGCATGACGCTCGACAATCGCGTCGTCATGGGGTCGATGCACACCGGCCTCGAAGATCGGCTGTGGGACACCCCCAAGCTAGCGGCGTACTACGCTGAGCGCGCCCGCGGCGGAGTCGGCCTCATCATCACCGGCGGCTTCTCGCCGAGCCGAACCGGCTTGCTTTCGCCCTTTGCGGGCAAGATGACCAACAACGCCGACATGATCCGTCACCGCGAGTTCACCAAGGCCGTTCATGCCGAGGGTGGCAAGATCGCGCTGCAAATCATCCACGCGGGTCGGTACGGCTACACCCCGTTCAAGGTCGCCGCCGGTAGCGAGCCCAGCCCGATTCACCCGTTCAAGCACATCAAGATGACCGAGCAGATGATCTGGCACGTTATCCGCTCGTTCGGCAGCGCCGCCAAGCTCGCGCATCGCGCAGGCTACGACGCCATCGAGATCATGGGCGGCGAAGGCTACCTGATCAACCAGTTCTTGTGCCCGCACACCAACGACCGCACCGACAAGTGGGGCGGCAGCACCGAGAACCGCCAGCGATTCCTCGTCGAGATCATCAAGGATGTCCGCAAGAAGGTGCCGCGCGACTTCCCGGTGATCCTGCGGCAAAGCGTCGCCGACTTCGTGAAGAACGGTCAGACGTTCGACGAGATCGCCCTGCTGGCCCAGCGTGCCGAAGAACTCGGCGTCGACGCCATCAACACCGACATCGGTTGGCACGAGGCACAGGTCCCGACCATCGTGACATCGGTCCCGCGCGCCGCGTTCGTCAAGTTCACCGAACGGTTGCGCGACGTCGTCGACATTCCACTCATCGCCTCGAACCGCATCAATACGCCGGAGGTGGCCGAGGAAATTCTCGAGCGCGGAAAGGTTGACGCCGTCTCGATGGCTCGCCCGCTGCTGGCCGACCCGGATTTTGTTAACAAGGCGCGCGATGGTCGTGCCGACGAGATCAACACCTGCATCGGCTGCAACCAGGCCTGCCTGGACCACGCGTTCGTCGGCAAGAAGGTCTCCTGCCTGCTGAACCCGCGCGCTGGTCGGGAAACCGTCCTGACCTTAGGCGCTACCCGCACTGCGAAGCGCGTGGCTGTGGTCGGTGCCGGTCCCGCCGGATTGTCGGCTGCCGTGTCGGCCGCGCAGCGCGGTCACCGCGTCGACCTGTACGAGGGCGGCACGAGCATCGGTGGCCAGTTCTCGATCGCCGCTCGGATCCCGGGCAAGGAAGAGTTCAACGAGACGATCCGCTACTACGGCCGCCAGTTGGAGATCAACCACGTCAACGTTCATCTCGAAACCCGTGTCACCGCGCAGGAACTCATCGACGGCGGCTACGACCAGGTGGTTGTCGCTACGGGTGTGGTGCCGCGCATCCCGCAGATCGACGGCATCGATCACCCGATGGTGATGTCTTATGCCGACGCTGTCCTCGGTCACCGCGAGGTCGGCAAGCGGGTAGCCGTCATCGGTGCGGGTGGCATTGGTTTCGACGTTTCCGAGTTCCTCACCGTCGACGAGTCCCCCACCTTGAACTTGAAGGAGTGGGAGCAAGAGTGGGGCGTCACCGACGACCTCGACACCCCCGGGTTCCTCACCAAGCCGCGCCCGCTGCCTGCCGTCCGCGAGGTTTTCATGGTCCAGCGCAAGACCGGCAAACAGGGCCGAGGCCTCGGCAAGACGACCGGGTGGGTGCACCGCGCCAGCGTCAAGATGAAGGGCGTTGAGCAGATCTCGGGCGCCGTCTACGACAAGATCGACGACGCCGGCCTGCACATCACCCTCCACGACAAGGAAGGTAACGAGACGGGCAAGCGCATTCTCGAGGTCGACAACGTCGTCGTGTGTGCCGGCCAGGAATCTGTGCGCGACCTGGTTGATCCGTTGACCACCGCAGGCATCATCACCCATGTGATCGGCGGCGCCGACCTAGCGTCCGAACTCGACGCGAAGCGCGCCATCCGCCAGGGCACCGAGGTCGCCGCCGGAATGCCCTGACCGACACCGCCGACTCAGGCGAGCCCCCCGCTCGTTCTCGCATGATGCGTTGATTCCCGCTCCACGTCTGACGTGGAGCGGGAATCAACGCATCATGCGAGAAGGGCGGGGCGGCGGGTCGCAGCTAAGGATGCACACAGATCAGGGTGCGGAGTCCTGCGAGCGCGGTGCTCGTCTGTTGCGGATTGGCCGCGACGCTTTGCTGCCCGCACAGTGTTTGACCACTGGCTGTTTGCAGAAAGCTGATGCTCGCTCTCGACAGGGTCCATCCGAGTGGCAGTTCCACTGAAGGCCCAATCGGCGGGGCCGACGTCACCACCGATCCCTTGCGCACACCGATGGGCCACGACCCGCCGAACAGCTGCTCTCGCGCCGACCCGCAACCACCGTCTTTCACCGGTGGACACACGGCGTCGAATGCGGCATTGATTCGGTCAATCGACGCGTCCGGCCAAGCCATTGAGCCCGGATTGTTGGAAGACGGAGGGACCAGCGCTTCTGGGGATGGCGAGTTCGAGCCCAACCGGGTCGGCGGTTTGGGCTCATCGTTCAGATATACGACCACCGGAACGACAATCGGGCCGCCGGGTTTCGCGTTCTGCTCCCGCACCAATTCCGCGACTTGCGCCGACATGTCGGCGATCGTTCCGAGCCCCTCCCCTTCGACGTATCCGCCGTCGATGATCTGCAGCGAATTGTCCGCACAGTATCCGGGCGCTCCGGCTGGCGGCTGATCAACCTGCACGCGGCCCGACGGTGTCACGTACGGAAAGCGGGCAGACAGCATGGCCGTTGTGGCCCAACTGGTCACCGGCAAACATTTGCCAAACACCGAGGCGAAATCCATAGATCGTGCAGGCACACCCTCATGACCGTCGCAGTTGATACCTGAGGACTGGGCGGCGAATTGCACCTGTCCGACGAGCAGTCGGCACGGGCCACTGACCGACGCGGCGTTGAAGATCAGCGCACCGGTGGGACCGCGGGCATTCGTCCAGTCAAAGTCGTCGCTCAGGTTCGGAACTGCGCGGATCCACCGCTGTTCCATCAGGGCGGCCCGATCGCGCCACCCGATCTGGCCGTTCACCCACTGCACGCGAATCCCCGTGGCAGAGGCCAAGGCGTCCGACACCAGGAGGCCGCTGATCCCGGCCGCTAGCGCATCGGGGTTGCTGAGGTTTGCTACATCGCGCCGAAGATCAGCTGGTTTCCACTGCACATCCGGCGAGGTTGCACGGGCCAGTGCCAGTCCGACCGAACCACCGCTGACGCCAACAGAGGCGAACACCGCGACCTGCCCGCACGGATCGATTCGGTTGCCCTCGGAATCGGCAGCGGAAATGGTGGCCAGGGAGTTCGCGGTCCAGACTGCCGATCGAATCCCACCACCGCTCGCAGCAACCATGATCATCGGCCGCACCGGTCGGTCCACGCCGTTAACCTGCCGATCACAGGCTTTCGACCTGTCGAGCCACTTCTGGAATGTTTCCTGCAGGTCGAGTCGCTCGGACGTGTCCGTCACTTCGGTAAAGGCGATGCGGTGCAGTCGCGGCGGTCCGCCGCCCGCCGCAGCCAGGACAGCGATAACAAGGCAGATGGTGAGGACCGGGGTTCCGGTAAACCGGAGCGCACCGAAAATATCGAGCGGCTCACGGTCTTGCAATCCGACGACGACGCAACCGAGGAGGGCCGCAATCAGACCGATCACCATTGTCGTGGTGCCGACTACCCCGAAGACTCCCGATAGTGGCAGCGGCCAGAACACAAAGGATCCGAGCATCCCCAGTCCGACGATGACGACCAGGCCCGTGAGGCAGCTGCTGATTCGAAGCGAACTCGCATCGAATCTGCTCGGGCGCGGTACCCACCAACTTGCCACTGCTCCGACCACAACGAGCGCAAGCCAACTGGCGGTCAGCACCGCACCTTGTGCCCAGTCGACTGGTACTCCGCTGGACGTGGCCAGTGTCAGGATCACCGGCGCGGTGAACGACCGCACCCCGCCCCAGGCGCACACGGCGAGGAACAGCATTGGCATTGCGCGTGCCACCCACTGTGCCACGACAATCCGTTCGTTTGCCGAGACCGGTGGCATCGTCGGCATCGCGGCGGAGACGATCGGGGAAGCACGTCGGCGCATTAGCGTCGCGATAACGAACCCGGAGATGATCGCGATGACGACCCACGCCGCAGCCCAACCGGGCATCCCGGCCAGCCCGAGGAACGCCAGGCAGGCGATGAGAGAGATGACCGCGTCAATTACCGGCCAGCGTGGGGTGCGTAGTTTGGGGTCGAACGTGGCCAAACGTGCCGACGCCGACGCTGCAACAATCACCACGAGCACAGTTCCGGTGTTGACGAGGGTGTGAACGTCAACGAGGTTCTCGTGACCGCGCCAGTCGAGGAATCGCATGCCGCTAACCAATGCGAGGGGCACCACCGTCCAGGGGAGCAGCAAGGCGGGCGGTCGTGCACGGCGGAGGCCGCCGGAATCTAGGTCGGTGTACCTGCGGCGGACACGATTGGCCCGTGCAGTCCCGACGACGTACAAGGATCCGGCGACGACCGCCACTGCCACTCCGCCCGCCAACAGCGACCACAGATGATCGCCGCTCCCGAGGTCGTCCAACCAACGTCGTTGAGCGTCGGGAAACTGGTCGAGCGGACCCGCCGCCGACACCACACCGGCCACTGCGGCGACCAGCACGACGAAGACCGACAGTCGTTGCACCCAGAGCCCTGTCCACAGAACCCGCACAGCCACGGTCAATTGGCGACGAACCTGCGGTGAGGCGACCACCAGGACCGCCGCGATCAGCAACGACAGCCACTTCACTGCGCTACCGATTCTGAGCAGCCACTGCAGCATCTCGGGTGCGTCGTGCACCAAGGCAAGTACCGCGATCGACTCCACGGCTTCACCTGCAATTGCGGCCACGATGCAGGCCCGAACCGCGCGCCTCACGATCGGGTGGGCGATGAAACTTGAGCCCAGGAGCAGCGCCGTCACGTAACCGATGGTGAAGACCGCGTCGAGTCCGACGTACCAGGCGGTCAGTCGTTCGACGATGGTGGCCGCGCCGGAACTCCAGCCCGACCACTGTTGCGGGTCGGACTGAAAGACCCCTCCCGGGGCATGCGCCGCACTGAGCGAGAGCGCGCCGTCGGTCGTCCGCAGGAGGAGCCGATCCACTTCGGACAGCGCGATAAACCCAGCAATTCCGATTAACGCAGACAGCCACAAGCCCGCCCGCCGATGCACCGTTAGGAACGCTCCCATGGTCATACCTCGATATCGGTCCGCCTTACGTCCACCTCACCGATTTCCCTGACCGCCTACCGCATAGCTGTCCTTACAGTCTGCGCTTAGGAGCGTCCCGACGTTAGATCTTTGTGATTGCTGGGATCGTGTACGTGCCGTCCAAGACGGAGTTAGCCGGTTCGTACATGCGCAGGATCGGGCGGAAAGGCCCCGCTGGGGCGGGGAGCCAGTTGGCCCGGGCACGCGCGTCGTCGGGCTCGTCGTGGGAGATGGTGATGATGAGCGAACCATCGTCCTCAAATTCGATCCCCGCGGTCCGATCACCGATCGAGTAGCGATTCGCCGCGTTCGCGACCAGGAAGTAGTCGGGAACGTCGTACATGGTCAACGACCAGAACGCCGAGACCGGCGGCAACTCCAGCAAGTGGAGCTGGTAGGTGTTGGTGCCGACCAACTGCTCACCCGCATCGTCGACGTACGTCGCAATGTAGGCGGCCTCGTACGCGTGGTTGCCCCATAGCCCGCCGAGGGCGGCCGCTGCCCGCTGGACGACGCGACGCTGCGGATCGGCAATCTTGAACTCGGGAAGATCCAGCGTCCCGACCTCGAAGTAATCCAGGTTGTAGTCGAACGAGTGGTAGGCCAGGTTCCACCCATTCACCACGTCGTTGCCGCCGCCCGCGCCCAGGATCTCCTCGAGCTTGGCTTGCCCCTGTTCGACGGCCGCTTCAAGGTCCTCCGCGCTGGCCGCGGCGACGAGTTCGACGTAGCGCTCCTGCATCTCGCGGTCACGGTCAGCGGGTGCGAACGCCTCGCTCCATCGCGCAAATCGCTGCCAGAATGCCGCCGAGTCCGACAACCCGGCGTCGATCGAGGGCACTCCGGCGGGCACAGCTGCCGGATCGATCTGGGTCAACGTGGTGGCGTCCTGCAGTGCGTGCACGTTCGGCAGATCATCGTCGTTGGCGACCGCCCAGCGCCCGACGATCGAAGCGACCCGTGTCGGGACCCGCACCAGCATGGCATCGTCGGGGATCGGGCCCGCCCAGTTCGGCGGAACCAAGAGGAAACGACCGGCGCGCGGCCCGGTGGCCCGATGTCCGATGTACGCGAAGTTCTCGGTCCACGCACTCACAAACTGCAGGACGAAGTACCGGCCCGCAGTCTCGGGTACCTCAAGCAGGATCGGTCCGACGCTCATATCGAGCTGAGCCATGGAGTACAGCGTGTCGTTGTTGATGGTCACGAAGGTGTCTTCGGGGCCAGCGAGGCCTCGCGCATGGCTAAAGGTGTTGAAGTCGGCTGCCGGGTTCTTACCGACGCCTGTCGTCAGGTATCGCTCAACCTGCTCAATGTTGAAAACGACGGGGAACCCGTAGAAGTAGGCGCCGATGAGATCAGAGAGGTTGCCGGTCATGCCGCTGTCGCCTGTCATGCCGTTGTCTCCTGTCATGCCGCTGTCTCCTGCCGGATGGTGGGGAACTGCCAGGTGCCGTCGAGGATTTCTGGTCGCGGCCGGTACAGGCGGACCAAGTAGTTCCAGCCTTCCACGATGGGCAGCGTGTTCGGCCGACTTGGGTCGCCGCCGAATCTGATGGTGACGGTGCCATCGTCGTTGCGGTCGGCGGTGATGTTGTTGACGCTGTACGCGCCGGCCTCATTCTCCGAGAAGTAGCCTGCGGCGTCGTACATCGAGACTGACCAGAAACCGTCGACCGGGACGTCCCCCACCGTCAGGGTGTACTCCCCTACTGGCAGACCTGGGTCGACCATCACATAGTAGGCCTCCTGCTCCGGCAGGCCGCCCCATCCCGATGCTGCCCCCAGGAGGTGCCGAATCGGGTCAACGTCCTCGCGCCGACCGAAGCAACCGTCCAATCCCCCGAGCCCGCGGGACAGTTCAAGGAGCGCATTTCGGGTGCGTTCGAAGGAGGGTTCATCGTAGGTCGGCGGTACAAAGGTTCCGCCTGCCACGGAGTGCAGCCCGAACCCATCCTGGATTGCGTTGACGGCGGCAACGTCGGCCGGGTCTTCGGCATCAACTAAGACCCGTCCCGCAGCCAGGACGAAGTCGCTCCCCAATTCGGCTGCGGTGAGCGAGTATTCGCCCGCGCCGTGGAAAACGCGATTGACGTAGTGGTCCTCGCTGACGATCATCACCGAGACGTACCGGTCACCGACCTCGGGGATCGTCAGTGTCGCGCCGCGCGAAACGTCGACGATCGCCGCACTGTAAAGGGTGTCCCGATTCATTCGGATGACGGTCTGCTGGTCGATGGGCGTCGGGACCCGGTAGTGCCCCCACTTGTTGGTGCCGCCAGCAAAGGCCGTGATGCCCGCGAACATTCGCGCGCTTTCGATTCGGACGTAGTTGGCGTAAGTGACAGCTGCGTGAGATTCGGTCATTCACAAAGCCTTTCACGGTGCGGAACCGCCGCTCCGGACGGGTGACGGCGTGTCCAATCATAGGTAATGCCGGATTCACCGAAGCCCAAACGAGCAGCTAGGTTTCGCTCGGTCCTAGTTGCCCGGCCGATTGAGATCGTCGTCGTTTGGGTAGCTCGACATCCCAGTCTGCTGTGTCCCGTACGGCTGTGTCCCGTACGGCTGTGGACCGGATACCCAGACCGTGGAAGGCGGAGCCTTGGCTGTGTTGGCCCCGATGATCCACAAGATTGCGCCGATCACCAGAAGCAACACACCGAACCCACCGCCAAATACCGCCAGCAGAATGCCGCCCACGCCGGTGAAAATGCCGGCCGCCAGATCTCGAGGGCCCGCAATGACGTCGGGGGCGTCGCACACGATCGTGTAAGTACCAGCCTTGGTGAAACGGAAGGACTGGAAGCTGGACACCGAACGGTTGTTGTAGGTCACCGAAGAATTGGTCCGCTGTAGCCCCGACTCCACCCGGGCCGGGCCGGTAGCAGTGCACTTTGGTGCGTCGAAGCCGACCTGCGACGAATACAGCACCAGGATCGCGTCTGCCTCCGCGACGAACTCCGTGGGTCCGTCAACACCGAATGCATCGGATTGGAAGTCGCTCATCTTGCCGAACCCCATCACAGCCAGCACCGTTCCCGCGACGACGGTCGCGATCGCGATGGCGAGTCCGGACCACGTGAGCCATTTGCCAAGCTTTTTCATCTGCCCATCCTGACCCAACCGGAGATCGCTTCCTAGCCGCCCCGCAGTACCATGACCGGCATGTCTGTTCCCGCTCCTCAGCCCACGGCCCGCGCAGTCATCACCGGCGCCTCGTCGGGTATCGGAATGGCCCTAGCCCGAGCACTCGCGGCCCGTGGTCATTCGCTGATCCTCGTGGCACGGCGCGGTGAGATTCTCGCCGAGCTGGCCGCCGAATTGACGACCAACCACGGTGTCGAAGCCGAAGTGCGTGCCGTCGACCTGTCTGATCTGACCGCCGTCGCAACCCTTTGCGACGAACTCGTAGGCCGTGAAATCTCCATTCTTTGCAACAACGCGGGCATCGCGACGTTCGGTCCGATCGCCGAGTTGGACGCGGCGTACGAGCGAGCCCAGTTGCGTCTCAACGCTAACGCCGTGCAGGAGTTGACGCTCGCAGTACTTCCGCAGATGGTTCAGCGCGGTTCGGGCGGCATCCTGATGGTCGGGTCGGCCGCTGGCAACATGGCGATCCCGAACAACGCCACCTATGCCGCATCGAAGGCCTTCGTCAATACCTTCAGCGAATCGTTGCGCGGCGAACTCAGGGGCGCCGGCGTCCATGTGACCCTCTTGGCACCCGGTCCGGTCCGCACCCAGACTCCCGCACCTGAAGACGAGTCGATCGTCGACAAGATGGTCCCCGACTTCCTGTGGCACTCGTCCGACAAGGTCGCGGAGATGAGCCTTGATGCGTTGGCGCGCAACAAAATGCGCGTCGTGCCGGGCACGCTAAGCAAGGCCATGTCGGTGGCGGGTGGCTACTCGCCGCGCGCGATCGTCGCGCCGATTGTCGGGAGGTTTTACGGCAAGATGGGGGAGCCCGAGTAGTCATCGTCCTCGATCCCCCCGGACAGTCGTGCTGTGACGGCACTACAGTTGACTGCGTGCAAGACAAACTGGTGTGGATCGACTGCGAGATGACCGGTCTCGATGTCGGATCCGACAAACTCATCGAAATCGCCGCTCTCGTCACCGACAGCGACCTCAACATTCTCGGAGACGGCGTCGACGTGGTGATCCATGCCGACGACGAGGCCCTGGCAAACATGCCCGACGTCGTGACCAAGATGCATGCCGATTCCGGGCTGACGGAGGAGGTCCGCGCGTCCACGGTCACTCTCGCCGAGGCCGAAAAGATGGTCCTGGACTATCTCCGCGAGCACATCACCACGGCCGGTGCCGCACCACTCGCTGGCAACTCAATTGCCACCGACCGCGGCTTCATCGTGCGCGATATGCCCGAGCTGAATGCATACCTCCACTACCGGATGGTCGACGTCAGCTCGATTAAAGAACTGTGCCGCCGCTGGTTCCCGCCGATCTACTTCGGTCAGCCACAAAAGGGCCTCGCACACCGCGCACTGGCCGATATTCGCGAGTCGATCCGCGAACTCCGCTACTACCGCGAGGCGGCCTTTGTCGCCGCTCCCGGACCGGATGCCAAGACGCTTGAGGCGATCGTCGAAAAGCTTGGCCCGGCGTAAAGTCACTGGTAGCTAAACCGATTGGAGTTTCGGACGGTAACTCCGCTAGAGTATGGTCCTGGCTCGGGAACAACGGATATCCGTTGCGAACTGAGTCGATGGTGGATGTAGTTCAGTTGGTAGAGCACCAGGTTGTGATCCTGGCTGTCGCGGGTTCGAGTCCCGTCATCCACCCCTAGAGAGAACGTCTGACCCGCAAGGGTCAGGCGTTCTTTCGTTTCTGTGCACCGAGAACTGTCGATTTCGTCGCTCCGCGTACGTCGCCATGGTGTCGGGTAGTTCGGCCCGGAAGAACCACAGGGAGTAGTCATGAAACATGCACTGTTACTGATCGGCCATATGTCGAAGATCCGGCCTGCGGGCGAGACGGCGGTGCCGACCCGGAAGAGTTCTTCGCCTTCGACAAGGAGATCACCGATGCTGGCGTGGTCGTCAGCTCGTTCTCCCTCGAAGACGAGTGCGTCTACGTCCACACCGATGCTTCTGGCGCGGCACCGGGGGGGCACGTCGAGATCAGCCCGCGGGCGCCGTAATGACCGATGACGGTCCCTCCGCACCGTCCGGGAGCCTCCCCCCGCTGAGGCCCGCCGGGCGGTCGCAGCCGTCGACCGTGAGGCCAGATCCAGGTTGCTCGCCACCCTTACGAGGCTGTCGGGAAAATTGGACCCGATATGGTGACCGATGACCGGCTTGGAATGTTCTTCGCGTGCGCACACCCCGTCTTGCCACTGGAAGACCGCATCGCGCTCACCTTGCGCTTTGTTGCCGGGCTCACGACCGCGGAGATCGCCCACGCTTTGCTCGTGGCCACCGCAACGATGCAACAGCGGAGTTGCAGGCCCCTACGCCATTCAGGCAGCGATCGCCGCGGTCCATGCCGAAGCACCCAGCATGGACGCGACGGACTGGGCTCAGATCGCGGTGCTGTACCAACTCCTGGAGACAAAGGATCCGAGCCCGGTGGTGAAGTTGGGTCATGCGGTCGCTGTCGGCCGTTCGGTTTCTGTCGGCCGTTCGATTTTCGAGGACGACTATCTGGCAGCCGCACTCGCCGACTGCCTTGAATGAGATCCCTCAGCGTCGCTGAAATACCAGCAGCGCGTCGGCAACCAGGTCGTGCGGGTACTGATCCCACACGATCTCGGTGGTCCCGATGTAGACCAGATGCTGCGCGAGGACCTGCCGACAATCGTCGATCAGGTGCGTGGTGTCGCTCATGTGGTGAATGTCGGCCACATTCCAGACGACGTACCCGCCGGGCGCTACCAGGTGCGCGCATTGCGCCGCGACGAATCCAAGCTCGTTCAGGTACTGGGTATAGTTGCCGTCCTGTTCCTCGTACGCAGTCAAGGGGTCGGCGTCGTGATTCTCCCTAGTCATATACGGCGGCGACGTCAGGATGAGGCCAACAGATCCATCTGAGCTCTCCCCCGCCGCCCGCAAAACGCGAACCATGCCCCGGGCATCACCCTCATAGATTCGCGCCGCAGGCGTCCGCTCCCGCAGATAGTCCACCCGCTCGGGAAGCAGCTCGATACCGAGTGCTTCCCTGCCGAGTTCCACGGCGCGGGCGATCGTAGTTCCGAAACCGGCGAACGGATCGAACACTATCTCTCCCGGACGACTGCAGCGAGTAATCACGTGATCGACGATGTCGGCGATCATGTGAACATCTTCCTCAGCCGACGACGGACGCTGGTCCAGAAAGTCAGCGAGCACCGCCGACAAATGCCGATCCAACGGAGACTTCAGCGAAGTTGTCACCAACCCAGTTTATTCACTCTCGGACTGGGGGCTCCTCGATGCGGGGCAAGGAGCCCGGAAATGCGAATGTGCGCTGTTACCGCTCAGCGGCAACAGCGCACATTCGCTTACTTTGGCCTACCGGCCGCTAGCTACCGGCGGAAGCGAGAATTTCGTTGAAGGTTGCGCTCGGACGCATTGCAGCGTCGAGCTTTTCCTCGTCGGCGAGGTAGTAGCCACCGAGATCCACCGCGCCGCCCTGCACTGCGGCCAGCTCGGCGATGATGGTTTCTTCCTGCGCCGCCAGTTTCTCGGCGAGCGGCTTGAAGTAGGCCGCGAGCTCTGCATCTTCGGTCTGTGCGGCCAGTTCCTGCGCCCAGTACAGGGCGAGGTAGAACTGGCTGCCACGGTTGTCGAGCTCGCCGGTCTTGCGCGACGGCGACTTACTGTTGTCGAGCAGCGTTCCGGTCGCCACATCCAGGGCCTGGCCCACAATGCGGGCCTTCTGGATCCCCGACTTGCGTCCCAGGTCGTCGATGCTCACCGCGAGTGCCAAGAACTCACCGAGCGAATCCCACCGCAGGTGGTCTTCTTCGACGAGCTGCTTGACGTGCTTCGGTGCCGAGCCGCCTGCGCCGGTCTCGTAGAGCCCGCCGCCGGCCATCAGTGGAACAATCGACAGCATCTTGGCGCTGGTACCCAGTTCCAAAATCGGGAACAGGTCGGTGAGGTAGTCGCGCAGGATATTGCCGGTGACGGAGATCGTGTCGAGGCCGCGGACCAAACGCTCCAGGGTGTAACGCATCGCGCGCACCTGCGACATGATCTGGATGTCGAGGCCCTCGGTGTCGTGGTCCTTGAGGTACTCGCGAACCTTACCGATGAGCATGTTCTCGTGCGGGCGGTACGGGTCAAGCCAGAACACGGCGGGCATGC
Organism: Gordonia sp. 34D; assembly: GCF_056682775.1. Classification (NCBI taxonomy): domain Bacteria; kingdom Bacillati; phylum Actinomycetota; class Actinomycetes; order Mycobacteriales; family Gordoniaceae; genus Gordonia; species Gordonia sp. 34D. The sequence continues at coordinate 1,625,991 of NZ_CM155293.1, forward strand.
CCGACTCACGGGACCGCTCAACCGCCAACCGCACCCAGTCGCGGATCGGCGCATCCTTGACGGTGCACATGCGCCAGATATCGCCCTCTTCGACGTCCTGCGACAGCAGGACCTCGCCGGTCGACAGGTCGATAATGTTGGCGACGCCGTCCTCCGGGATTTCGAAGGTCTTGTCGTGCGAGCCGTACTCCTCGGCCTTCTGCGCCATCAGGCCAACGTTCGGGACTGTGCCCATGGTGGTCGGATCGAAGGCACCGTTGGTCTTGCAGAAGTTGATGATCTCCTGGTAGATACGGGCGAACGTCGACTCCGGCATCACTGCCTTGGTGTCCTTCAGACGACCGTCGGCGCCGTACATCTGCCCGCCCGCGCGGATCATCGCCGGCATCGAGGCGTCAACAATCACATCGCTCGGCGAGTGGAAGTTGCTGATGCCGTTATCCGAGTCGACCATCGCCAGTTCGGGGCGATTCTCGTGGCAGGCGTGCATGTCGCGCCGAACTTCCTCACGGAGCGAGGACGGCAGCTTGTCGATCTTGTCGTACAGGTCAACGAGGCCGTTGTTGACGTTGACGCCCAACTCCTCGAAGAGTTCGTGGTGCTTGGCGAAGGCGTCCTTGTAGAAAACCTTGACCGCGTGACCGAAGACAATCGGGTGCGAGACCTTCATCATGGTCGCCTTGACGTGCAGCGAGAACATCACACCGGTGTCGCGGGCATCGTTGAGCTGATCCTCGTAGAACTCGAGGAGGGCCTTCTTGCTCATGAACATGCTGTCAATGACGTCGCCAGCGTCGACGCGGACGGACTCCTTCAGCACGATCGTCTCGCCACTCTTCGTGACGATCTCCATGCGGGTGTCGCAGTCGTGGTCGACGACCATCGACTTTTCACCGGCGTAGAAGTCGCCGTGGGTCATGTGCGCGACGTGCGAACGCGACGCCATGGACCACTTGCCCATGCTGTGCGGGTGCTTCCGCGCGTATTCCTTCACGGCCTTCGGCGCGCGACGGTCGGAGTTGCCTTCGCGGAGAACCGGGTTGACGGCGCTGCCGAGGCAAGCCGAGTAGCGGTCGCGGATCGCCTTTTCTTCTTCGGTCTTCGGATCCTGCGGATAGTCCGGAACCGCGTAGCCCTTGTCCTGCAACTCAGCGATCGCGGCGTGCAGCTGCGGGACCGAGGCGCTGATGTTGGGGAGCTTGATGATGTTGGTGCTGGGGTCCTGCGTCAGGCGACCCAACTCCGCCAGGTTGTCCGGGACGCGCTGTTCCTCGGTCAAGAAGTCGGGGAACGCCGCGAGGATGCGGGCACCAACGGAGATGTCAGAGGTTTCGACATCGACGCCTGCGGGCTCGGTGAAAGTCCGAATGATCGGAAGGAACGAGGCCGTCGCGAGTCGCGGAGCTTCGTCAGTCAGTGTGTAAATGATTGTGTTCGGCTGTGAGGCCATCTGTGGCAACCTCTTCTGAATTATCGTTCTTGTGGAACTCATGGATAGGTCAGTCGCCCTGTATTGTCCCGCTGATCGTGACGCGAATCGAGCGGACCCGCGAATGCGAGACGATACACACATTCCTGAATCCTGTGACCTGGCCCGCTAGCTGTAGCAAGCAGTCAGGCGCGTCGCAATTTACGTCGTCTAACCGCGGTATTGCGGGCGATGAGCCATGTCCCAGGTTAGTCGAGGGCTCCAGATAGGGCCCACAGCCTCGCCGCGGCATAGCTGCGGAAGGGCCGCCACCGCGCGTCCGCATCATCACCTCGGTTCGCTTTTCGCATCATTCGACGCAGCACCGCGTCCGAATGCGGGAACGCATCGGGGTCGCCGCCAGCACGCACCGCCAGGTAGTCGAGGGTCCACGGGCCGATGCCGTACAGACCGGCGAGCTCCGATCGTGGCGGCAATGTGGCACTCGATGGACGAGCCGCGAAAAAGTCGGCCACTCCGTGCACCGTGCGAGCACGGGCACCGGTGAGTCGCAAAGTTGACTGCAGATCGTCAACCGGAACTCGGGCAAGCGTTCGGGGTGTCGGGAAGGTCAGGAGTCCGTTTGGGGCGGGTGTTCCGAACGCCGCGACGAGGCGGGCACCGAACAATCTCCCGGCCGAGAGCGTCACTTGCTGACCGAGGACTGTTTGTACCACGGCTTCGAAGGGCTCCGGGCTGCCCGTGATCCGCAGACCCGGATGGTCGGCGACATGCCCCGCGAACAAGGGATCGGTCGCCAGGTGCGCGTTGATCGGCCCCAGATCGGTGGCGAGATCAAACCAGCGCTCAACCTCGCCGGCGATCACTTCGACCACGCCGTCGTCGACGGTGTTGGTTGAGATCGTGACTCCCCCAGGGTCCAGTTCGCAGGAGGCCGCATGCACGGCGTCGTCGACGGTGAACAGTCGGGTGACGGCAGCCGATTCGACGTCGACCCGCATGCGCCCCTCAATGCGATGCGCTGCCAGAACGGCGATCGCGGCAGCATGGTCGAACGGCCCGTTCGCGTTCACGCGGAAAACCGTCACCGGTTCCAGACACCCGACGTACCGCGACGGTGAGACCCGAGCAGATGCGTATCGACGATGCCGACCGCCTCCATCAAGGCGTACATGGTGGTCGGCCCGACGAACGAGAATCCTTTTTTGCGCAGTGCTTTGGCCAAGGCCACCGATTCCGGCGACTGCGTCGGCACGTCGGCCTGCGTCTGTGGTTCGGGCGTCACGTCTGGCTGGAAGCCCCAGATAAAGTCGGCGAGCCCACCCTGCTCCCGCAAGCGCAGGGTAGCGGCAGCATTGGTGATCGCTGCGTTCACCTTCATCCGATTGCGGACGATGCCTGCGTCGCCCATGAGTCGTTCAACATCACCGTCGTCGAACCGTGCCACCCGTTCGGGGTCGAAGGCGGCGAACGCCTTCCGGAAGGCTGGTCGTTTGCGGAGGATGGTGGCCCACGACAAGCCCGACTGGAAGGCTTCGAGGCTCAAGCGCTCGAACATGCCTTGTTCGTCGCGAATCGGCATGCCCCATTCGGTGTCGTAGTAGTCGCGGAGCAGCGGATCCACACTCGCCCAGACCGGGCGGCCAAGTCCGTCGTCGCCCACCACGAGGCCTGAATCATCGCTCACGCCGCACGCTCCAATTCCAGTAGTGCGGCCTTGGCCGCTGTACCGCCGAGGTAGCCGCCCAGGCTCCCGTCGGCCCGCAACACACGGTGACAGGGGACGACGATCGGCAGCGGATTAGTTGCGCAGGCAGTCCCGACGGCCCGCACCGCGTTCGGGTTGCCGACCGAGGCCGCAACCTCCTTGTACGACGCGGTCTGCCCGTACTTGATATGCGGCAGAAATCGCTGCACGGTCTGCCGAAATCCGGACGACAGCCGCAGGTCCAGGGGGACGTCGAACACGCGGCGACGCGACGCGAAATACTCGTCGAGCTCCGTCGCGATCTCATCCAATCTTGTTGGGGCACGCAGGATTCGGGGGCTTATCGTGGTTGCGAGATCCTCCAGGACCGCGTCGAAATCTTCACGCTGAAAGGCGACGCGCACCAGACCGGCATCGGTCGCCGCGAGCAGGAGTGGGCCAATTGGGGTGTCGACGATGCGGTACGCCAGATCAAGGAGTTGCAAGGAGTCCGCGGCGTTAACCAAGCGCGCCCGCAATCGAGCCAGATCGGCAGAATCGACGGCAAATAGGTCGATATCAGTCATGGTTCATCACGCTTCCGGTAGGTCTTGCGTAGCGATTTCAGGCCGTCGGCGGCGGCGCGGCGAACGGCGTCGGGTGTCCCACCGATAAGTTCCGCGGTCTCGACGTGCGTGAGGCGACCGAGGTAGTGGTAGCCAATGGCGAGTCGTTGCCGCTCGGGCAGTGCCGCGACGTCGGTCCACACGTCCCGGTTTTCGGTGCCGGGGATACCTTCGGTCGACACGGATTCGGGAAGGTCGTCGGTGGGGATCGCTTGCCGCGCCCGGGCCCGTGCCACGTCAATGGCTTTGCGCTTGGCGACATGCACCAGCCACGCCTCAATGTTGGTGCCTTCGTCCAACGCTTGCCAGGCCTTCAACGCCGATAGGAAGGTCTCCGACCACGCATCGTCCGCGTCCGCGCCAGCCCCCAAGACTGCGCGACACACCCGCAACACGGTGGTCCCGTATTGCTCCACGGCCCGCTCGAACGGTCTATTCATCCTTAGAACAGTCTCGACTCAGCGACTTCGGGCGGTTCTTCGATCTCCAGCAAGCGACGCTTGTTGCCCAATCCGCCCGCATAACCTGTCAACGATCCGTCCGCACCCACGACGCGGTGGCACGGGATAATCACGCTGATCGGGTTGTGACCGACGCATTGCCCGACCCGCTGCGCCAGATGCCGATTCCCCAGGCGAACGGCGAGTGCCCCGTAAGTGGTGGTTTGGCCGTACGGAATCTCCCGGAGCATTTCCCACACTCGTTCGGAAAAGTCATCGCCGGAGGTGGCAATGGGTACGTCGAACTCACGTCGCTCCCCCGCCGCGTATTCGTTCAACTCGATGATCGCGGCGGCAAAAACCTCGTCGGACGAGTCGCCAACGATTCCGTAATCGGACTCCGGCGGCAGGTGCCAGTGATTCGGAAAGTAGATCCCCACCAGTGCCGGTCCGTCGGCAACCATGGTGAGTTCGCCCAGCGCGGTCTGCACGACCGCGTGCCGTCGCGCCTTTTCCAGCCCCTTCATGACAGCCTCCTATCTCCATTCATAGAGCAGACGCGTCGGGAACGTCGAACGTGAGACGACGCATCGAAAACCTCGTGACTATCCTCGACGCTGGCGCGGACACTCACGCGACCGACGATATCTACCAGAATGAGACCTGATGCCAGCCTCCGCCGAGCACCCCACATCACCCAGCGAAACGATCCTGTCGACAGCTGGTGCCAATGCCTTGGAACTTGATGTGCGCCCCGCGGAAGTCGTGGTCTTCGGATCACAGCTGGCCTTCGGTTCAGTCGGCCTCAATGCCGGTCTCCCCGTTTACGCGGAATCGGCGGTGCGGTGTGCCGCGATCCCAACGGTCATCTTGAGCAACCTGCCGCACTACCCGTCGGTGCACGGCATCGACGTACCGGCGCAGTGGATCACCGATACGCTGCACGACCTCGCCGCCACCGGCGCACTGCGGTCCGTTCGGGCGATCGCCGTCGGGTACCTCGCCGCACCGGACCAGGCACATGCAATCGCCGACTGGTACCGCGAGCTCGACGCCGAAACTCGGCCCCAATTGATACTGGATCCGACATTCGGCGACGCCGACGTGGGCTTCTACACCGACCCGGCCGTCGCGCCTGCCGTCCGCGACGCACTAGTTCCACTGGCCATGATCGTCACACCGAATACCTTCGAGCTTGAGCACCTTTCGGCACGCCCGGACGCGGAGGCCGCACGGCAGGCCGGGGCCGATGTCGCTGACGTCATCGACCGCGCACAGACCTTGCGGACTGCCGCAGCGCCGGGTGCCCGGGTCGTCATCACCGGGTTGGCGACAGCGCCGGCGACCATCGGCAATCTCATCGTCTCCGGGAGCGACAGCGAGGTGGTGACCGGACCGGAATTGTCGACCGTGGCCAAAGGCCTCGGTGACACTTTTGCTGCTCGACTGGTCAGCCGAACGCTCGCCGGCGACTCGCTTCGCGACGCCGTTGATGCTGCTGCTGGTCGCGTACGTGCGGCGATCGCGAAGGCAAACGCCTCAGACGGCCCCGCGCAGTCGTAGTTCAGCATTAGTGTCGAAGGCGTGAGTCGCGCGAACACTTCCCCCACTGACGACCGTGTCACGCTTCGGGTCCTCGTCTACTCCGACAATCCCGGAACGCGGCGTCAAGTTCTGGGAGCGTTGGGTGAACAACTCCATCCCGATCTGCCCGATCTTGAGTTTGTTGAGGTAGCGACCGCACCGATGGTCCTCTCCCATCTGGACGAGCGGACCGTTGACCTGGCCATTCTCGACGGTGAAGCCGCGCCCACCGGCGGTATGGGTTTGGCGAAGCAGATTCGTGACGAGTACGAGCCATGCCCGCCCATCCTGCTGCTGATTGCCCGAAAGGATGACCGCTGGCTCGCTGACTGGTCACGCGCCGACGCCACCGCCACCCTCCCGATCGATCCGCTCGCATTGCCGCGGACCGTTGTGGGTTTACTGCAGTAGCCGACCTCGGCCAGGCGAGTTCGGTGCTTTCCCTGGCCGCACCGCCCTACGTTCTTCGCGATGATCGCGTGCACGCCTTCACCGGTGGCCTGCATCGCCGTCAGGAAATCGACGCCGTCAAAGTCGGTAGCTGCGAAGGACGCCCTTGCTGATAATGGTCTTCTGAATCTCGCTGGTTCCCTCACCGATAAGTAGGAATGGGGCTTCGCGCATGAGCCGCTCGATCTCATACTCCTTCGAGTAGCCGTAGCCACCGTGAATCCGGAAGGCCTCCTGCGTGACCTCCGAGCAGTATTCGCTCGCCAAGTATTTGGCCATCCCGGCAGCTACATCGTTGCGGTCGCCAGAGTCTTTGAGGCGGGCGGCGTTAACCATCATGAGGTGAGCGGCCTCAACCTTGGTCGCCATCTCGGCAAGTTTGAAAGCGATGGCCTGATGTTCCACGATCGGCTTGCCGAATGTCTCCCGCTGCTGCGCGTAGCGAGCCGCCAATTCAAAACTCCGCAAGGCCACGCCGCAGGCCCGTGCCGAGACGTTGACACGCCCCACCTCGACGCCATCCATCATGTGGCCGAAGCCCTGACCGGGGGTTCCCCCGAGAATGTCCGACGCTGGGGCCCGATAACGGTCGAAGATGAGTTCGGTGGTGTCGATACCCTTGTAACCCATTTTCTCAATTTTCCCGGGGATCGTAATCCCGGGGACGACCTCGCCAAATCCGGCGGGCTTCTCGATCAAGAAGGTGGTGAGATTCTTGTGCGGCTTCTCAGCCCCTTCCTCGGTCTTGACGAGGGCGGCAACCAGCGTCGAGGACGCGCCGTTGGTGAGCCACATTTTTTGCCCGTTGATGACGTAGTCACTGCCATCGCGCGTGGCGCGCGTGCTAATCGCGGCAACGTCTGAACCCAACGCTGGCTCGGACATCGAGAACGCTCCGCGTACTTCGCCCGTAGCCATCCGAGGCAGGAAACGATCCTTCTGCTCCTGCGTTCCATGCTGGCCGATCATGTAGGCGACGATGAAGTGCGTGTTGATGACACCCGACACGCTCATCCATCCGCGGGCCAATTCCTCAACGCACAGCGCATAGGTCAACAGTGATTCGCCCAGGCCCCCGTACTCGGTCGGAATCATGAGTCCGAACAGGCCCATGTTCGCCATGTGGTCGACAATTTCCTGCGGGTACGTGTCCGAATGTTCCAGTTCTTGGGCATTCGGAATCACCTCTTTGTCGACGAAGCTTCGCACTGCAGCAAGCACATCCGTCTGAAACTCGGTGAGGCCCGGGGTCTGTGCAAGACGCGTCAAGGCGGACTCCTATCGAAGGGCGGCCAGCCGATGCGGCGACCGCGTAACCCTTGTCGTTATATCCCGAAAGTCACCGCGCGGCAGCCACCTTCACGGAAGGACAAATTCGCCGAGAAGTCCCACAGCGCACGCAATTACGTGAGTAGGGTGTGCAGTGAGTCACAGTTAATCGTCTTGGTGAGTAGCCACTCACCGCGCGTAGTGAAAGTGGAGGCGTGCGGGCATGAATGCGTACGGACCGATCTTGGTTCTCGGCGGCATCGCACTGGCCTTCGGAGTGGTTTCGGTGGTAATCGCCTCCGTCATCGGCCCCCGCCGCTACAACCGCTCAAAACTCGAAGCCTACGAATGCGGCATCGAACCGCTTCCCCCAACAGCGGGCCTGGTCCAGCGCTTCCCAGTGAAGTACTACCTGACCGCCATGCTGTTCATCATCTTCGACATCGAGATCGTCTTCCTTTATCCGTGGGCAGTCGCGTCCGACAGCCTCGGCTGGTTCGGACTGATCGCGGTCGCGCTGTTCCTCATCAACGTTTCCGTTGCCTACGCCTATGAGTGGCGACGCGGAGGACTGCGCTGGGACTGACCTGGCCCAAACACCACAGCCGCTAAACGAATACCGACCGCGCACCCATCCCCGCGCCAGTGGGATGTCGCAGGCGCGGCAGCGCACGAGGAGAAGGAGAAGCATCATGGGACTCGAAGAACAGGTACCTGGTGGTTTTCTACTGAGCACCGTTGAAGGCCTCGCAGGCTATATGCGAAAAGGTTCGCTCTGGCCCGCGACCTTCGGATTGGCCTGCTGCGCAATCGAAATGATGGCGACCACCGCTGGCCGCTACGACCTCGCCCGCTTTGGCATGGAAGCCTTCCGCGCGTCTCCTCGCCAAGCTGACCTCATGATCGTCGCCGGTCGCGTAAGCCAAAAGATGGCGCCGGTGCTTCGGCAAATCTACGACCAGATGGCCGAGCCAAAGTGGGTCCTAGCGATGGGCGTGTGCGCCTCCTCGGGTGGCATGTTCAACAACTACGCGATCGTGCAGGGTGTCGATCATGTCGTTCCAGTCGACATCTACTTGCCCGGGTGTCCGCCACGCCCGGAAATGCTGCTGCACGCCATTCTGAAATTGCACGAACAGATTCAGGAAACCCCACTCGGAGTGCATCGGGAAGAGACAATCCGTCGGGTCGAGGCGGCCGCCTTGTCGGCACCGGCCAAGATCGAGCTCAAGGGTCTTCTCCGATGACGGGCGAAGTTATCCGGCCGGGAAGCGGCCACGAAGTTATCGGCACTCGCCACGGCCTCTTTGGCGCCGAAGGACCAGGTGACACGTCCGGCTACGGCCGCATGGTGGCTCCAATCACGCTGCCCGGCAATACCTCTCGGCCGTTCGGCGGCTACTTCGATGAGGTCGTCGACGAGCTGGAGGCAGCGTTGGGACGTCGTGGCATCGTCGTCGACGACGCCATCGAGAAGTACATCGTCGACCGCGGCGACCTCACCGTCTTCGTGACTGGCACGCACCTGCTGCCCGTCGCCTCGGCTCTGCGGGACGAACCGCTACTGCGATTTGAACTGTGCCTCGGCGTCAGCGGCGTGCACTACCCGGACGAGACCGGCCGCGAACTGCATGCGGTTTACCCGCTGCGGTCCATCACCCACAACCGCCGAATCCGACTGGAAGTGGCAATCCCCGATTCCAATCCCCACGTGAGCACTCTGCTGCCGGTGTATCCGACAAACGATTGGCACGAGCGCGAAGCCTACGACTTCTTCGGCATCATCTTCGACGGACACCCGTCGTTGACCCGAATCGAAATGCCAGACGACTGGGAAGGACATCCCCAGCGCAAGGACTACCCGCTAGGCGGCATCCCGGTCGAGTACAAGGGCGCGACCATAGCGCCGCCCGATCAACGAAGGCGGTACAACTAATGGCTCCCCGGTCCACCTTCAGTGTCGCCGGCCGCGACTGGGAAGATGTCGTCGCAGCAGTCCACGAACGCGCTTCGGCCGGCCCCAACGATGAGCGGATCGTCGTCAATATGGGTCCACAGCATCCGTCGACGCACGGGGTGTTGCGTCTCATCCTCGAGTTGGAGGGTGAGACTGTCACCGAGGCTCGCTGCGGTATCGGCTATCTGCACACCGGGATCGAGAAGAACCTCGAATACCGGACGTGGACGCAAGGCGTCTCCTCCGTGACGCGAATGGACTACCTGTCCCCCTTCTTCAACGAGACCGCCTACTGTTTGGCAGTCGAGAAACTTCTCGGTGTGACCGACGACATCCCGCCGCGCGCCACCGTGATTCGCGTGTTGCTGATGGAACTGAACCGGATCGCTTCGCACCTGGTGGCGCTCGCGACCGGCGGAATGGAACTCGGCGCGGTGACGCCGATGTTCTTGGGTTTCGGAGCCCGTGAAACCATCCTTGACCTGTTCGAAGACATTTCCGGACTCCGCATGAACCATGCGTTTGTCCGGCCCGGCGGCATCGCGCAAGACCTCCCCGAAGGCGCCGAAGCCAAAATCGCCGCCGTGCTCGACGGCCTCCCCGGCCAGATCGGCGACGTCGAGGCCCTGCTTACGGAAAATTACATCTGGAAGGCCCGCACCCAGGGCGTCGGATATTTGGACCTGACTGGCTGCATGGCCCTCGGCATTACCGGGCCAGTCCTGCGGTCAACCGGATTGCCCTACGACCTCCGCAAGTCCGAGCCCTATTGCGGCTACGAGAACTACGACTTCGACGTCATCACCGACACCGCGTGTGACTCATACGGCCGCTACCTGATCCGCATCGAAGAAATGAAGCAATCGGTACGGATCGCACGGCAATGCCTGGACGCCCTCGAACCGGGGCCGGTCATGATTGCCGACCGCAAACTCGCCTGGCCAGCCGACCTGGCTGTCGGTCCGGATGGAATGGGCAACTCTCCCGAACACATCGCCGAAATCATGGGCATGTCGATGGAGTCGTTAATTCACCACTTCAAATTGGTGACCGAGGGGATGCGCGTCCCCGCCGGCCAGTGCTATGTCGCCATCGAGTCACCGCGAGGCGAACTCGGTGTCCACATGGTTTCCGACGGTGGTACCCGCCCCTACCGCGTTCACTTCCGCGATCCGTCATTCACCAATCTGCAGGCTGTCGCGGCGATGTGCGAGGGCGGTCTGGTCGCCGATGTCATTACCGCAGTGGCGAGTATCGACCCCGTGATGGGAGGTGTGGACCGATGAGCGAACCGGTCTTTGTGGAGATTTCGACGGGTCCGCCCACATCGTCGGTGATGCCGTTCTCGACCGGCATGGCGCATCCGCCCATTGGATTCGACGGCCCGGCCGCCTATTCCGACGAGGAGACGGCAGCGTTAGCTGTCGAGGCGTCCACCATCATCAGCCGCTACCCGCAGTCGGAGTCGGCGTTACTGCCACTGCTGCACCTCGTGCAAAGCCATGACGGCTACCTCACGCGTGCAGGCATCATGTTCTGCGCCGATCAATTGCAATTGACGGCCGCGACGGTCGCGGGCGTGGCGACCTTCTACTCGATGTATCGGCGCGAACCGACCGGCGAGTACCTGATCGGAGTCTGCACCAACACCCTGTGCGCAGTAATGGGCGGCGATGCCATCCTGTCCGAACTGACCGACAGTCTCGGGATCAATCCTGGCGATTCCACCTCCGACGGGCGCGTCACCGTTGAGCGCGTCGAATGCAATGCCGCCTGCGACTTTGCACCCGTCGTAATGGTCAATTGGGAGTTCTTCGACAACCAGACACCCGAATCGGTGAAACAGTTGGTCGACGACCTGCGTGCCGGAGTGCCGCGCACCCCCAGCCGTGGACCCGAAACGCTGTGTACGTTCCGGCAGGCGGCTCGACTGCTGGCCGGGTTGCCCGAGATTGCCAATTCCGGCGAGGAGGCGCAACCATGATTGCCGTCAGCTTGCCGTCGTCTACCCCTGAGCCCGCCGAGGTGCCCCAACTAAGTCGATACTGGTCCGAGCCGGAATCGTGGACGCTCCGAAGCTACCTGCGCCAGAACGGGTACCAGGGCCTGAAAGCCGCGCTGCGCCTCCCCCCGGACGAAGTAATTGATCAGGTGAAGGCTTCCGGACTTCGCGGTCGAGGCGGTGCGGGTTTCCCCGTGGGCACCAAGTGGTCATTCATTCCGCAGGGCGACAAGCCCGGCGGAGCTGATACGCCGCATTACCTCGTGGTGAATGCGGACGAATCCGAGCCCGGGACCTGCAAGGACATGCCACTGATGCTGGCATCGCCCCACACCCTGATTGAGGGTGCCATCATCGCGGCCTACGCGATCCGCGCCCAGCACGCCTTTATCTATATCCGCGGCGAAGTCGCTGGCGTCGTTCGGCGGTTGCGCGCCGCCGTCGCCGAAGCCTACGAGGCCGGATTGATTGGGTCCGACATCTTCGGCTCCGGATTCGGCATGGACCTTGTGGTGCACGCCGGGGCCGGGGCCTACATTTGCGGTGAGGAAACCGCGCTTCTGGATTCGTTGGAAGGTAAACGCGGTCAGCCGCGTCTGCGGCCGCCATTCCCGGCCGTCGCTGGGCTATATGCGAGCCCGACCGTCGTTAACAACGTCGAATCGATCGCCAGCGTCCCCTCGATTCTCCGCAACGGACCCGACTGGTTCCGCGAGTTCGGGACCGAGAAGTCCCCCGGATTCACCATGTATTCGTTGTCCGGGCACGTCAAGAACCCCGGACAGTACGAGGCTCCACTCGGGATCACCCTGCGTGAGCTGCTTGATCGGGCAGGCGGGATCCGCGAAGGTCACCAGCTCAAGTTCTGGACACCGGGCGGATCGTCGACGCCGATGTTCACGCCCGAGCACCTCGACGTTCCGCTCGACTACGAGGGGGTCGGTGCCGCCGGTTCCATGCTCGGCACCAAAGCCCTGCAAATCTTCGACGAGACCGTTTGCGTGGTCAGGGCAGTCTTGCGGTGGAGCGAATTTTACGCACACGAATCGTGTGGCAAGTGCACCCCGTGCCGTGAAGGCACCTACTGGCTTGTCCAGATGATGCGGCGGCTGGAGTCCGGTGACGCCACGGAAGCGGACCTCACCACACTGACCGAGATCACCGACAGCATCGTCGGGAAGGCCTTCTGCGCACTCGGTGACGCGGCAGGTGCCCCGATCATGAGTTCTCTCGAGCACTTCCGCGACGAATACCTGGCGCACTTCCCCCACGACGGCCATCCCGGCGGCTGCCCGTTTGATCCGGATAAGAGCACCGTCTTTGATTCCCCCGAAGGAGTCACGCCATGACCGCCCCCGGCAAAAATACCGAGTCCAGCCCGACCGAAGCGGTACCCGACAACATGGTGACACTGTCGATTGACGACACCGAGGTGACCGTTCCCAAGGGCACGCTGCTGATTCGAGCCGCCGAGTTGATCGGCGTGGAAATCCCCCGTTTCTGCGACCACCCGCTTCTCGCGCCAGTTGGTGCCTGCCGGCAGTGTCTGGTCGACATCGAAGGTCAACGCAAACCCATGGCGTCGTGCACCATCACCGTCAGTGACGGCATGGTGGTCCGCACCCAGCACTCCTCCGAAGTCGCCAAACGCGCGCAGGAGGGGATCATGGAATTGCTCCTCATCAACCACCCGCTCGACTGCCCCACTTGCGATAAGGGTGGCGAGTGCCCCCTGCAGAATCAGTCGATGTCGACGGGCCGTCCGCAGTCGCGCTACGGCGGCGTCAAACGTACGTTCACCAAGCCGGTTCCCCTCTCGACCGGGGTCCTGCTGGACCGCGAACGGTGTGTCCTGTGCGCGCGGTGCACCCGCTTCTCGACCGAGATCGCGGGTGATCCCCTCATCGAGATGGCCGAGCGCGGCGCACTGCAGCAGGTCAGCGCCTACGAAGACGAACCATTCGAGTCGTATTTTTCGGGCAACACCGTGCAGATCTGCCCAGTCGGCGCACTGACGGGCACCGCGTACCGTTTCCGGTCGCGCCCGTTCGATCTCATTTCCTCGCCCAGTGTGTGTGAGCACTGTTCGGCAGGCTGCGCGCAACGCACCGACCATCGACGAGGAAAAGTCATGCGGCGCATGGCCGGTGACGATCCGGAAGTCAACGAAGAATGGAACTGCGACAAGGGTCGGTGGGCGTTCACCTACGCCACCCGGCCCGACCGCATCACCACCCCGCTGGTTCGCGGCGACGACGGCGAACTCCACGAGGCACCGTGGTCGTACGCGATGGCCCTCGCAGCGGAGGGCTTGCGCGCTGCGGGAAGTCGCACCGGAGTGCTGGTCGGCGGGCGCTCGACCGTCGAAGACGCCTACGCCTACGGCAAGTTCGCGCGAGCGGTGCTCGCCAGCAACGACGTCGACTTCCGTGCGCGGACCCATTCGGTTGAAGAAGAAGACTTCCTCGCCGCGCACATCGCGGGCACCGGGATCGGCCTCACGTATGCCGAACTCGAGCAGGCACCGGTGGTGGTCCTGGCTGGTCTGGAGTCCGAAGAAGAATGCCCGATGCTGTTCCTGCGCCTGCGGAAAGCCCACCGCAAGCATGGGCAGCAGATTTACTCCATCGCCTCGTGGGCATCGCCGGGAGTCACCAAGGCCGGCGGAACTCTCATGCAGTGCGTGCCGGGAAGCGAGGCCGCGGTGCTGCGCGACCCTCGCTTGCGCGCACTGCTCGCCGAGCCCGGCGCTGTTCTCCTCTGTGGAGAACGTCTTGCGGGGTGCGCCGGTGCACTTGTCGCCGCGGCCGAGGTGGCCGCGGCGACGAGTGCGCGAATCGCTTGGATTCCGCGACGCGCTGGTGAACGCGGTGCACTCGATGTTGGGGCCGCTCCCAACTTGCTTCCCGCGGGTCGACCGCTGGAGTCCGAGCGCGCTCGCCGAGATGTCGCCGCGATCTGGGGTGTGCGACCACCGGCAACACCGGGACGCAACACCGCCGAGATCGTCGAAGCGCTCACCCGCGGCGAACTTTCCGCGGTGGTCGTCGGCGGTGTTGAGCTTGACGACCTTCCCAATCCCTCCGCCGCAGAAACTGCGCTGGCGAACGCCGACTTCGTAGTCAGCCTCGAAATGCGACACAGTGCAGCGACAGCCCTCGCCGACGTCGTCTTTCCCGTGGCTGCGGTCGCGGAGAAAGCGGGTACGTTCGTCAATTGGGAGGGCCGTCCACGGGCCTTCGACGTCGCATTGCCGCCCGCTGAATCGGACGGTGGCACGCTGCGCGTATCCGACCATCGGGTCTTGCACAATTTGGCCGCTGAACTGGGCGTCGACCTCGGCTGCAATGATGTGGCAAGCATTCACCGCGAGTTCGGTCAGCTCGGCAGTTGGGCGGGCGAACGACACCTTGCGCCGCCCGTCGAAGGGGCACCGTTGCCCGAGCCCGCAGCCGGTGAAGCCGTGCTGGCGTCGTGGCGGATGCTCCTGGATTTTGGCGGCATGCAAGACGGCGAACCGCACCTCGCGGGGACCGCGCACCGCGCGACCGCCCGACTTTCAGCTTCGACAGCCACCGAAATTGGTGTCGCCGACGGCGAGCGGGTCTGCGTCTCCACAGATCACGGCACCGTGGCTCTGCCGCTCACCATCACCGAGATGCCCGACCGCGTGGTCTGGCTGCCCATGAATTCGCCGGGTTCCCGCGTGTATCCGATGCTCGAAGCCGAGCCGGGGCAGGTTGTCACGATCGCGAAGGACCAGCATGAGTGAGATTCCCGTCGCCCAAACGGTGTTCCCCGACCTCGCCAATTTCGGGTACGACGCCTGGTGGTTGATGCTCCTTAAGTCCGTCGGCATCTTCGCGTTCCTCGTTCTGACCGTCCTCGTCGCGATCCTCGCCGAACGCAAGATCATGGCGCGCATGCAGTACCGGATCGGCCCAAACCGTGTCGGCTGGCACGGTGCGCTGCAGTCTCTCGCTGACGGCGTCAAACTTGCTCTCAAGGAGGGATTGACCCCGTTTGGCGTCGACAAGGCCCTCTACCTGCTGGCACCGGTGATCTCGGTGGTCCCGGCGTTCATGGCCTTCGCTGTGATCCCGATGGGCCCGGAGGTCTCCATCTTTGGACACCGCACCCCGCTGCAACTCACCGACCTCCCGATCGGCGTGCTGTATGTGCTGGCCATGGCGTCGATCGGTGTCTACGGCATCGTCCTTGCTGGCTGGTCGTCGGGATCGACGTACCCGCTGCTCGGAGCCCTCCGGTCGACGGCCCAGGTGATTTCCTATGAGATCGCGATGGGGCTGACGTTCGCGGCCGTCTTCATTCTGTCGACGACGATGTCCACATCGGAGATCGTGTCGAGCCAGGTGCACCACTGGTACATTCTGCTGCTGCTGCCGTCGTTCGTTATTTACGCGATCTCCATGGTTGGTGAAACCAACCGCGCACCATTCGATCTTCCTGAAGCCGAAGGCGAACTCGTGGGCGGCTTCCACACCGAGTACTCATCGCTGAAGTTCGCGATGTTCATGCTCGCCGAGTACGTCAATATGGCAACCGTATCTGCACTGGCGACCACGCTCTTCCTTGGCGGCTGGCAAGCGCCATGGCCCATCTCCATCTGGGACGGCGCCGACTCTGGCTGGTGGCCGATGCTGTGGTTCGTCATCAAAATGTGGATCTTTATGTTCGTCTTCTTCTGGCTTCGGACCACGCTCCCGCGCCTGCGGTACGACCAATTCATGGCGTTCGGCTGGAAAGTCCTGATCCCGTTCGCGCTCGGATGGGTAATGGTGGTCGCGGTGATTCACCAAGCCACCAGTGGCGCATCGGAATGGACGTCGAGTCTGATCGTGGCGGCCGCGGGCATCGTTGTCACCGCCGCACTGCTGTACGCGATCCGCCGAGAAATCGTCGGCGGCCCGGCCTCGGTGAAACCCGAACTGCCGCCACCTGGCTCGCCGTTTGATCCGATGGCTGGCGGGTTCCCGGTACCGCCGCTCCCAGGCCAGGTACTGCCCACCCCGCAGCTCGCGGGCCCGCAGCTTGCTGGCGCGCGCAATCCGACCGGCACCACGTCTGCACCGGAGGCACCCAATGTCTGAGCTATCCAAGTCCACCGGTTCGAAGCTGCCGCCCGCCTCGCGATTCAAGATCCCCGATGCGCTCGCTGGCTTCGGCGTCACGTTTAGCGGCATGTTCGGCAAAACCATCACCGAGGAATACCCCGAGCACAAGGAGCCGACTTCCCGTCGCTATCACGGCAGACATCAGCTCAACCGGTACGACGACGGGTTGGAAAAGTGCATCGGGTGCGAACTTTGTGCGTGGGCGTGCCCTGCCGATGCGATCTACGTGGAAGGTGCCGACAACACCGAGGACGAACGATTCTCGCCCGGTGAACGGTATGGGCGCGTCTACCAGATCAACTACTTGCGGTGCATCGGCTGCGGCCTGTGTATCGAGGCCTGCCCCACCCGCGCACTCACGATGACCAATGACTACGAGATGGCTGGCGACTCCCGGGTCGGGATGATTTACGAAAAAGACCAACTCCTCGCACCGATGGAACCGTGGATGACTCCGGCACCGCACGATATGGCCCCCGGGTCCCGTCCCGAAAACTACTATCGCGGGGACATTGGACCCGATGGGCTCAAAGACGGCGTGAAGCCGACACCTGGCAGTCTGGGCCCTACTGACCCAAGTGTTCGGGAGCGGCAATGACGGCGGCCTCCTTGGCGCAAGAGCTGACGCGCACCTCGAACACCGAAGCGGTCACCTTCTGGGTGCTCGGCGTGATCGTCATCATCGGGGCGCTCGGCGTCATCCTCAGCGCGAAGGCCGTCTATTCGGCGGTCTTTCTCGCAATGACGATGATCATCCTGGCCGTGTTCTACGTGATGCAGGGTGCCCTGTTCTTAGGCGTCGTCCAAGTCGTCGTCTATACGGGCGCGGTGATGATGCTGTTCCTGTTCGTGTTGATGCTGATCGGCGTCGACTCCTCCGAGTCACTCGTCGAAACTATCCGCGGGCAGCGCTTCATCGCCGTCGGATTGGGTGTGGGTTTTGCAATCCTGCTAATCGCAGGCATCGGCAGTGCCTCGCTGGCCGCGTTCGTCGGTGCACCCGATTACAGCTTTGGGACCGCGCCCGGTGGCGGCAATGAGAATATCCGCGAACTCGCCGTCCTCATTTTTGGGCGCTATCTGTGGGCCTTCGAATTAACGGGGGCCCTGTTGATTGCCGCAACTCTCGGCGCCATGGTGTTGGCGCACCGCCAGCGGGTCGGTCGAATTTTGGGGCAGCGAGAGCAATCCATTGAGCGCTTCGCATCGGGGGGCCATGTGACGCCGCTGCCGCCTCCCGGTGTGTACGCCCGGCACAACGCCGTCGACGTGCCAGCCCGCGAACCCGACGGAAGCCCGTCCAAGCTGTCCGTCAACGCGATGATCAAAGCCCGCGATCTCGCCGCCAACGGGCACGAGATCACTACGGTGAGCAAACCTGAAATACCGGGCGAACCCGAGGTAGAGGACGGTCGATGAATCCGGAAAATTACCTCTACCTGGCGGCCGCCCTATTCGCGATCGGCGCGTCGGGGGTGCTCCTGAGGCGCAACGCCATCGTCGTTTTCATGAGCATCGAGTTGATGCTCAACGCCGCGAACCTGTCGTTCGTCACGTTCGCGCGGATGCACGGCAGTCTCGACGGGCAGGTGATCGCCTTCTTCACCATGGTGGTCGCCGCCGCCGAAGTGGTCGTTGGTCTCGCGATCATCATGATGATTTTCCGTACCCGTCGTTCCGCCTCGGTCGACGACGAGAACCTGTTGAGGCGGTGACCGTATGAATGCTGACCTCACCAGCACGCTCCTCTGGTTGATTCCGGGCCTACCCGCGTTTGGGGCGCTCTTCCTGCTCGTGGCCGGGCGGCGCACCGATCGGTGGGGTCACATCGCGGCAACCGTCCTCGCCGGTGGCTCGGCAATCCTCGGCATCCTCATGTGGATCGGCATGATCGGGCGCGACGAGTCCGCGCGGGGCGTTTCCAGCGGCAGTTACCGCTGGATCGAAACCGGCAGTTTCAGCGTCGACGCTGGCCTGCGCCTGGACCAGTTGTCCATGTGCTTTGTCCTCCTGATCACCGTGGTCGGCACACTGATCCATGTGTACTCGTTCGGGTACATGGCTCACGATCCCGGGAGGCGTCGATTCTTCGCCTACCTGAATCTGTTTCTAGCTGCGATGCTGATCTTGGTGCTCGCCGACTCTTACCTCGGCCTCTACCTGGGCTGGGAAGGCGTCGGCTTGGCGTCGTACTTGCTGATTGGGTTCTGGCAGCACAAGCCGGTCGCGGCCACCGCAGCCAAAAAGGCCTTCGTGATGAATCGCGTCGGCGATATCGGCATGGTCATCGCTCTTGCGATCATGTTTGCCACCATGGGCTCGGTCGACTTCAACGGGGTTTTCGGTGCCGCCGGCACCACCAGCGAGGCCGCGTTGACGGCCATCTGCTTCATGTTGCTTCTCGGTGCCTGCGCCAAGTCGGCACAGGTGCCGCTGCAGGCTTGGCTCGGCGACGCGATGGAAGGCCCAACACCGGTGTCGGCTCTCATTCACGCCGCCACCATGGTGACAGCGGGTGTCTACCTGATTACTCGGTCCGCCCCGCTGTTTAACCTTGCGCCGCACGCGCAGACGGGCGTCGTCGTTATTGGTGCGGTAACGCTCCTATTCGGTGCCATCATCGGTTGCGCCAAGGACGACATCAAGAAGGCGCTTGCCGCCTCGACGATGAGCCAGATCGGCTACATGGTGCTTGCCGCCGGGCTCGGTCCCGCGGGTTACGCGGTGGCGATCATGCACTTGCTGACACATGGCTTCTTCAAGGCCGGACTCTTCCTCGGATCGGGTTCGGTGATGCATGCCATGAACGACGAAACCGATATGCGGCGCCTCGGTGGGCTACGGGCGTTCATGCCGGTCACCTTCGTGACCTTCGGTCTTGCCTACCTCGCGATTATCGGTGTTCCACCGTTTTCGGGCTTCTACTCCAAAGACCACATCATCGAAGCGGCACTTGGCGCTGGCGGGCTCCGCGGTTGGCTACTCGGCGGGGCCGCGATCCTCGGCGCGGGAATCACCGCTTTCTACATGACGCGCGTCATGATCATGACGTTCTTCGGCGAGAAGCGTTGGGCGACCAGCGACGCTGCAGGCAACACCCCGGCCGAACCGCACGAGTCACCCGCATCGATGACTTGGCCGATGATCCTGCTCGCCATCGGCTCGGTATTCTCCGGCGGACTCCTCGCCATTGGCGGCACGCTCAGCGACTTCCTATCCCCCGTAGTCGGGGTGGCCCCGGACCACGGCGGCCCGCTGCCGTCGTGGGCGGTCACCGTGGTCGTACTCGCGGTGGTCGCGGTGGGAATCGCCATCGCCTGGCAGCAATACGGTCGAGCACCGATACCGGAAAGCCCGCCGGAAAGAGTGTCGGGATTGACGCGCGCCGCGCGTGAGGACCTCTACGGAGACGTCTTCAATGAGCGCGTCGTAGCCGGTCCCGGCCAGCTGCTCACGACCGCACTGGTCGGCGTCGAAGATCGTGGATTCGGCGTGGTTCCCACCGGAATCGGTGCTGGCGTCACCGGAGTTTCGCAAGTGACGCGCCAGGCGCAGAACGGCTTCGTCCGTACCTATGCGCTCTCAATTCTCGCGGGCACTGTCGTGGTGGCCGCACTGACGATGGTGGTGAGTGTCCTGTGACGATCCCCTGGCTCACCGTCCTCTGGCTCATTCCGGCCGTCTCGTCGATCGCGGTGATGCTGCTGCCCGCTCGCCGCACCGTGAGCGCCAAGCAGGTGGCGATAGGTGCGGCACTGCTCACGCTGGTGTGGTCGATTGTGGTGGCGACGCAGTTCGACATCGGTGACGGTAAGTTCCAACTTGTCGAGGATGTCAGTTGGATTCCGGCGTTCGGTGCCCGCTATTCACTGGCGCTCGACGGGATCGGACTCGCCCTCATTCTGCTGACCGTGGTGCTGACGCCGATCCTGTTGCTCGCAGGCTGGCGCGATGCCGACAGCACGGCCGACGATGCTGGCTCACCGCGACGGGTTCACACGTATTTGGCATTGATGCTGGCAGTCGAGGCGATGGTGCTGATGAGTTTCGTCGCCATCGACGTCCTGCTGTTCTATATCTTCTTTGAAGCGATGCTGGTCCCGATGTACTTCCTCATCGGCGGCTTTGGGTCGGCGACCGAGCAGGCCCGGTCGCGGGCGGCGCTCAAATTCCTGCTGTACAACCTGTTCGGTGGCCTCATCATGATGGCGTCGGTGATCGGGTTGTATGTGGTGAGCGCGCAGTCAAACCTCGGGAACGACGGTGGCGGCACCTTTAGTTTCACCGCCCTGCAGGCTGCGGCGAGAACCGGCGGGCTAGACGCCTCGTCGACGACGATGAACATCATTTTCCTGGGATTCGTGTTCGCGTTCGCGGTCAAAGCACCCCTGTGGCCCCTGCACACGTGGCTCCCCGACGCCGCCGTCTCAACCACCCCGGCTGCAGCCGTGATGATGATGGCAGTAATGGATAAGGTCGGCACGTTCGCGATGCTGCGCTTCTGCATCGGACTGTTCCCGGAGGCTTCCGAGACCTTTGCGCCAGTGATCTCGACGCTCGCGGTCATCAGCATTGTTTACGGCGCGATCTGTGCTGTTGGGCAACGCGACGTGATGCGCCTGATCGCCTACACCTCAATCTCGCACTTCGGATTCATTGTGCTGGGTATTTTCGCTCTTACCAGCCAGGGTCAGTCCGGTTCGACGCTCTACATGGTCAACCACGGACTATCCACGGCCGCACTATTCCTGATCGCCGGGTTCCTGGTGACCCAGCGCGGTACCGCGCTAATCGCCGACTATGGCGGCGTCCAGAAGCTCGCCCCGATACTGGCGGGCACCTTCCTCGTCGCGGGAATGGCGACGCTGTCGCTGCCTGGCCTAGCTCCCTTCGTCAGTGAGTTCCTGGTCATCATCGGCACCTTCACTCGCTATCCCGTAGCTGCCATCATCGCGACGTCTGCACTGGTGCTCTCTGCGATGTACATCCTGTGGACATACCAGCGCATGATGGGTGGTCCGGTACGTAAAAGTGCGACCGTTGACACCGGTTCCGATACCCAGATCGTCGATCTGAATCTCCGGCAAAAGGCCGTCGTTGCACCGCTGATCGTTGGCTTGCTGGTGTTGGGCATCTTCCCGCAGTTGGCTCTCAACTACATCAATCCTGCTGTCGACCATTCGCACCAGCCGCCAGCCGTTGAACGCTCCGTCACGATCGGCCCGGCCGACAGTTCCGTGGAAGGACCGCGATGACCCTCGCCCTCGACCCGCACAGCATCGACTACTTCCGCCTGTCCCCGATGCTGATCGTGTTTGGCGTCGCCGTGATTGCCGTCCTCGTCGAGGCGTTCGCATCGGCCGCATCGCGGTACATCGTCCAGTTGTCACTAGCCTGCGGTGGCCTCGTCGCGTCCTTTGTCGCGCTGATGTTCGTGGTCGCGTCGTACCGGTCCGATGGGCCGTCGAAGGCAATGTCCGGTGCCGTCGTGATTGACGGGCCAACGCTGTTCTTACAGGGCGCGGTACTGGTCGTGTCGCTGGGTGCCGTGGCCCTGATGGGCGAGCGGCACCTGGACCGCGTGTGGGCACCAGTTGAGGTGCAAACTGCGGCTGGTCGGCGAATCTCGGTCGGCGGCGGCGGAGGACAGGACGACGACTCCGGCGGCAGCGCGATCGACGATGCTGATCTGCCCGCTGACGCATTTACCCCATCCGGCGCCACCGTGCCGGGCTCCCCCGAGGAGTTGCTCGCCGGTCGCGCGGGGTCGATCACCACTGAGGTGTATCCCCTGGCATTGATCGCGATCGGCGGCATGATGCTGTTCGGTGCGTGCGGCGATCTCCTTACGATGTTTATCGCACTAGAAGTGCTGTCACTTCCCCTGTACGTGATGTGCGGCCTGGCGCGACGCCGCCGCTTGCTCTCGCAAGAAGCGTCGCTGAAGTACTTCCTCCTGGGAGCATTCTCGTCGGCGATCTTTGTTTTCGGTGCGTCCTTTGCTTACGGCGCGACCGGGTCACTGTCACTGTCCGAGATTGGGCGGGCGCTGATCGGCAGTAGCCTCGAGCCCGCCACTGATCGCACGCTGGCGCTCACGGCACTCGCATTGATCGCCGTTGGCCTGTTATTCAAGGTCGGTGCGGTGCCCTTCGGATCGTGGGTGCCAGACGTGTATCAGGGCGCGCCAACTCCGGTGACGGCTCTGATGGCCTCTGCCACCAAGGTCGCCGCGTTCGGTGCACTCTTGCGCGTATTCCATGTCGGTTTCCCTGCATTGCAACAAGATTGGCGACCGGCACTGTGGGTAATCACGATCGCGACAATGGTGATCGCGACGCTGATGGCGGTAACGCAGAACGACATCAAGCGCATGCTCGCGTATTCGTCCGTCAGTCATGTCGGCTTCGCGCTAGTCGGTGCCATCACCATTTCGCGCGCTGGGGTCTCCAGCACCCTCTTCTATGTCGCGGCCTATGCGATCTCCGCCTTCGGTGCCTTCGCCTTGCTGTCGGTGGTGCGCGATTCCACCGGACGCGAAGCGACCGACCTTGCGTCATGGGCTGGCATCGGGCGGCGCCGCCCACTGGTCGGCGCGATGATGTCGCTGTTCTTGCTGTCATTCGCGGGCATTCCGCTCACCAGCGGCTTCATCGCCAAGTTCGCGACGTTCAGCGCGGCGGGCCACGACGGAGCGTGGGCTCTGGTGATCGTTGGTGTGGTGTGCAGCGCCATCGCCGCGTACTTCTACATTCGCGTCATCGTGGCGATGTTCTTTACCGACTCCGAAGCGGGCAGCGAGAACACTGTGCCGGATGTGGTGGTGCCGAGTCTGCTGACCACCGTGCCGATCGCAGTATCTGCGGCCATCACACTGGTCCTCGGCATTTTCCCGCAGTGGCTGCTCGACATCGCCGACTCCGCGTCGGTATTTCTACGATAAGAACCGGCAGCTAGCCATGGAATAGCGTGTCGCCGGACCCGGTGGCCGCGAGGCGGATTCGTTCACGCAGGTCGTCGGATGCCACAGCCGCGAGGTCATCGAGATCGTGCCAGCCGACCGCTGTCATCTCACCGTCGGCCGGGTGTGGGTCTCCGGAGATCCAGCGGCATCGGAACGTGAGGTCGAAGTAGTCCACTTGGTCGCCGTTGACGTGTGTCTTTCGCGGCAGTTGGTGGACCCACGCGAGTCGCTCCACCGCAATCTCGACGCCCGCCTCTTCCATCGCCTCCCGGCGTGCGGCGAGCGCGGGCTCCTCCCCTGGATCAACGATCCCGGTGATTGGCGTCAACGCACCGTCGTCGGACCGTGTTCCGAGGAGAACTGCTATGCCCGCCGGCGACTCGCGCAGGATCACCGCGGTGACACCGATCAAGACCAGTGGCTCGTGACCGATGTGCTCGCGGAGCTTAAGGACGTATTCGGGTGTCGGCATCAGTCGCGCGGCACCGCGACTACACCCTGCGCTGCGGCGATCTCGTCGATCCATTGTGCGAGCGCGACGTCGAGCTCCGTCAATTGTCCGGCACTGTGGGTGACGATTCGGAAGGCGACCGTGGAGTAGCGAAGGTCGATGTCGGGATGATGCCCGGACGCTTCGGCTGCGGCGACCACGGCGGTGACCAGGTCGAGCCCGCTGACCATGGTGCCGGGCCAGAAACTCGCCACGAGTTCCCCATCGACGACGGCCCAGGCTTCCGAGGTTTGTGCCATTGCCTCAGCCTCGGTGAGTCGGGCGGGCAGATGGGGATCTGGATTGTGTTGTTCCATGAGCTAACCTCCGGTGAACGGTTCCACAGCGACGCACGGGACGCGGCGCGGATGCGCGGGGTCGAGCGCATTCAGGACCAGTGCGGCACTGCGGCGGTTGGAAGTGATGGACATGTGATCGGAGTGATCACGTGCACAACCGTCCTGCACCACAATGTTACGGACTTGGGTGCCAGGTGGCCCGTCGAGCAGGCCAACGCTGTACGGGGTCACGATCTCGTCGTGGCGGGTCACGATGTTGGTGTAAGCGACGCCTGGCAGGTAGGGCGTCGGTTCACGGACCGCGCGGTTGAAGTTGAGATCGGCAGGCGGCGTCGAACACGCGGGGCACGCCGGTCGAGTTGGCTCCAGGATTCCGAGACTTTTTCTAAATTCGGCGACCGCTTCGCCGCGGGCATCGTCGTCATCCGGTCCTTGCCGCCAGTAGGGTGCGAGCGACACGTAGTGCGCCACATGGCCTCGGCCACCCAAATACTTCATCCAATAGGTTGGAATCTCGGTGCCGAGGGAGTGACCGACAATGTCGACTTTGTCGGTGCGGGTCGCTGCCAGGACGCGATCGATAAACGTCTTCACATCCCAGGCGCTGTCTATCTTGGGGCCTAGACCGCCCAGAGCCGACGCGGGCCAGACCGGTGACAGGGCACCGTAGGTGGGCGCGAAGACACAGTAGCCCTCGTTCTTGAGGACTGCGGCGAGGGTTACCCAGTTGGTTTGGCGACCGCCACCGCTGCCGTGCAGCAGAACTACCGGGCGCGGATGCTGCTGTGTGGGGCGGCAGGTCAAGTCGTTGGTTCCGGGAAGGGATCCGCCGGGGTTCGACAGTTCAGCGCGAATACCGTCGAGGAAGTTGTAGGTGACCGGCAGCTTGTTCGGTGCCCCCGGAGCCGCTGCCACCGGGGTCGCCAGCAGCCCGGCAACGACGACTGTCACTACAGCGGAGACCAGGACGTTGATCGCGCGGCCGGTCCTCATTGCTTCGCTACTTCTTCGGGCGTTTGCTGCTCAGTTGGTGGCGGCGAGGTGGTCGGCTTGGAAGATCGCCATGCGGGTCACGTCTCGGTAGGCACCATCGGCGAAGTACTCCTCCT
Organism: Gordonia sp. 34D; assembly: GCF_056682775.1. NCBI lineage: Bacteria > Bacillati > Actinomycetota > Actinomycetes > Mycobacteriales > Gordoniaceae > Gordonia > Gordonia sp. 34D. The sequence continues at coordinate 1,651,432 of NZ_CM155293.1, forward strand.
TGAGCACCCCTTCCACACCAAATCCGGCCTTGCCGTACACGTGGATGGCCGACGGATTGTCGTTATCGACGAGCAAGTACACCTTGTGCAGGTTGAGCGAGCGGAAAGCAAAGTCGAGTGCTGCTCGGGTTGCGGTTCCCGCGAAACCGCGTCCCTGCTCACCCGGCGCAATGATGATCTGGAATTCACAATGCCGGTGCAACAGATCGATATTCACCAGTTCGACCAGCCCAACTCTGCGACCAGCGGAGTCAACGATAAATCGTCGGTCACGGTCGTCATGGTGGTTCGCCGTGTGCGCATCCTCAAGATCGGCAAGGGTCAGGTGAGCTGGCGAAAACCAGAACCGCATCACGTCTGGATCGTTGAAGAGCGCATGGATGAACGGCAGATCGGATTGTTCAAGCGCACGGAGGGTTGGTGCGGCAAACCTCTCCGAAATCGTGGCGTCAGACATGTCTCGACCCTACGTTGCATGCGGTCGATACGGGAACGTCAACGCTAGATGTCGTCGAATGATCCGCCGCGGCCTTTACCGGAGGCAAATCGGCCTGCACCTCCGACGCCGTCAACTTGCAGCGAGGTCATACCAATCGCGAACTCGTGCCGCAGGGCCGCTTCTTCGGTGTCGGACCATTGGGCCCTGGCCGACCGACGGTCTCCGCGCATGCAGACGGCGGGCATTCGCGCGATCTCGTGTGCCAATGCCACTGCGACATCACGTGCGGTACCTGCTGGGACCACTCGGTTGACGAGGCCAAAACTCAAGGCTTCTGGGGCGTCGACGGGGCGGCCGGTAAGGATGAGATCCATTGCACGGCTGTGCCCAATCAGGCGTGGGAGTCGGACTGTGCCACCGTCAATCAGCGGTACACCCCAGCGTCGACAGAACACCCCGAGCGTGGCATCTTCGTCGGCGACGCGGAGGTCGCACCAGATGGCGAGTTCCAGGCCTCCCGCCACTGCGTGGCCATTGATTGCGGCGATGACCGGCTTGCTCAAGTCCATTCGGGTCGGCCCCATTGGGCCGTCGCCTTCCAGATTCAGCGGGTTGCTCCGGTCAGTCCCGACTGCTTTAAGGTCGGCGCCCGCGCAGAACGACGGCCCGTCGCCTGCCAAGACTGCCACCTGTGAGTCGGAGTCTTCAAACGCCCGGAAGGCCTCGGCCAGTTCACGTGACATGATCCCGTCGACCGCATTGTGGCGGTCGGGTCGCGCCATGATGATGATCGTGACGTCGCCGTCGCGCTCAACTCGGATATCTTTCATATTTCGAGCCTCCCCGTTTCCAGTTGCCATTGGTTGCCGCTACTTGTTCCACAGCGGCTCGCGCAGGGCTCGGCGCAAGATTTTGCCGACCGCAGACTTCGGAATGGCGTCTATGAACATCACGGATTTCGGTGCCTTGTGCGCAGCGATCTGCGAACGAACGTGTGCAATCAAGTCGGCTTCGGTGACATCGACACCCGGCTTTCGTACGACGAAGGCGGTCACTGCCTCGACCCACGTGTCGTCGGGTGCGCCGACAACTGCACATTCGGCGACCGCCGGGTGCGAAGCGAGCGCATCCTCCACTTCGCGCGGGTACACGTTGTAGCCGCCGGAGATGATCATGTCGCTGGTGCGGTCAACGAGGAACAGATAGCCGCGATCGTCGAATCGGGCCAAATCGCGTGTGCGTAGCCAACCGTCGGCGGTGATCGTCTCGGCATTGAGTTCGTCCGCGTCAAAATAGCCCGCCATCTGAAAGGGTGCCTTCAACGTAATTTCGCCGATCTCCCCCTGCGGCACCTCATGACCGTCCTCGTCGATGAGCTTCAGGTCCACATCGTTGGCTGGCATTCCACATGCGCCCCACAGCGTGCGGTCTGCATGCGCAAATTCGTCCAGGCTCGCGATAACCAGCGGGGATTCAGTCTGCCCGTAGTACTGCGCGAGGATCGGACCAAACGCTTCGATCGACCGTTCCAAGACGGGCGCTGGCATCGGGCTGGCACCGTAGATGACCTTCCTCATCGATGACAGATCGGCACCGTTGAGGACTCCCGTGTTGAGGAGCATTGCGAACATCGTCGGGACCAGGTTGGTTTCGGTGACTCGGTAGCGGCTGATTGCGTCGACGAATCCCGTTGGCTCAAATCCGGGGAGGATGGCGGACGCACCGCCGCGGATCCAGTACGGCAGGACAAACGTTCCGCTGGCATGGATCAGCGACGCAGCATGCAGCATCACCGAATCAGGTTGCGGATTAAGCAAATTGCCAAGGATATTGGAGCAGATTGCTCCGTATGACGCCTGCGTGTGCACGACCGCTTTGAGCTTGCCTGTGGTCCCAGACGTGTAGAGCATGAGCGTCGGATCATCAGGCGTCAGAGCCACGTCCGGCTCACCTATCGGGTCCGACGACGGCGACAAGAGGTCAGCGGGGTCACTCGTTCCGACGCGGAACACCCGCAGTTCAGGAATCCTGGTGGCCAGTTCGGCAGCGCGGTCGGCCAGGGTCGAATCAGCAACGACGACAGTCGCTTTGGACCCTTCCAACATGGCGGCGTGTTCATCGAGCGACAGTCGTGCGTTCAGCGGGACGCGTACGACACCGGACTTGATGGCGGCAAAATCAACGGGCAGAGAGTGCAGTCCATTGTTGACCAAGAGCGCGACATGGGTGCCCTTGGCGATTCCCGCTTCGATCAGTCGGTGTGCGATGAGGTTGGCGCGGTCGTTCACTTCACGGAACGTGAGAGTGTCGTCGCCGAAGTACACGGCAGTGCGGTCGGCGTGCGCCAGGGCGCCGCGTCGAATGTGCGTAGCTGCCATGACCATGGCTGGCTCCTTTGTGTTGCAGTTCGTGATGCCCGATTCTTAAAACAGATCATTCAGTCTGTTTTAGTTTCTGTCAAGACCCTTCCTCTGCCAAGGCTGCCCACCTCCCGCCAAGATTGCCCAACTCCTGCCAAGATTGCTCTGTGAGCATTCAGCCTCGTCAAGAACGTGCAGTCCGCACCCGCGACCAGATCCTGTCCGGAGCCGTGGAGGTTTTGGTGGAGTTCGGATATGCCGGAATGACCATGCAGCGGGTGCAGACGGCTGCGGGAGTTAGCCGCGGCGCGCTCACCCACCACTTCGGTTCGATGACCGAAATCGCTGTTGCCGCAATTGATTTCATCGCCGAGAACCAGGGCGAGGAGATTCGCGGCGCGGTTGGTCCAAACACCTCAGCGGAGCAAGCGGTCGATATCGTTCATGAGATCACGCGACGGCCGACCTTCGTGGCTGGCCTACAACTGTGGATGGCGGCACGCACAGAACCTGCGCTCCGGGAAGCTTTGCAGCCCGGCGCGCACCGACTGTTCCGCGACCTGCATGACTCGCTGGCACCGTTTGTCGATCGACTCAGCGTTGACGGCGATATCGACGGCGAGCACTATCTGATTTTCCTCGATGGACTGCTCAGTTTGCTTCGCGGCTTAGCCATTGGCGCGGTGTTGCGCGACCGACCCGATCGGGAGAAGCAGGTTCTCGCGACGTGGCTGGCGGCGTTCTCTTCGGGGCAACAGTCCTCTTAGTTGCCCCTTGCGGTGGCACAGTGTTTGTCATGAGCACTGCGTCAGCCATGAGGGACGTCGTTATTTGCGAGCCGGTCCGTACCCCGATCGGTCGATACGGCGGTGCGTTGAAAACACTCTCGGCCGCTGAACTCGGCGAGATTGCATTGCGAGGCCTCCTCGATCGAACCGGGGTTGCACCGGCCTCGATTGACGATGTGATTCTCGGGCACGTGTATCCGACCAGCGAGGCTCCGGCGATCGGTCGCGTCGTCGCGCTCGACGCTGGTCTGCCGGTGACCGTGCCTGGCGCGCAGGTGGATCGTCGGTGCGGGTCGGGCTTGTATTCGGTGGTCATGGCTGGAATGCAAGTGGCCAGCGGCGTCAACGACATTGCGGTCGCTGGCGGTGCCGAGTCGATGAGCAATGTGCCTTTCTACAGCACCGATATGCGGTGGGGTGTACGTGGTCCCGGCGTGATGTTGCACGATGGTTTGGCGCGCGGGCGGGTTACGGCGGGCGGTCGGAATTATCCGGTGCCTGGCGGGATGATCGAGACTGCCGAAAACCTCCGACGCCAGTACTCGATTTCCCGAATCGAGCAAGACGAGTTGGCAGTGGAGTCGCACCGTCGCGCTGTTGCTGCGCAGCACTCGGGCGTGTTTGCCGAGGAGATTGTGCCGGTGACCGTCCGCTCCAAGAAGGGCAACATTGTCGTTGATTCTGACGAGCATCCCCGTGCGGACACAACTATGGAGAGCCTATCTCGCCTGCGGCCGATGCTCGGCGCGTCCGACCCTGAAGCAACGGTCACTGCGGGCAATGCGAGTGGACAGAATGATGCCGCCGCTGTCTGCTTCGTGACCCATCCGGAGTACGCCGAACGCGTGGGTTTGCGGCCGATCGCGAAGCTGGTGTCGTGGGCTGTGGCTGGCGTCGATCCGGCCTACATGGGCATTGGCCCCGTCCCTGCCAGCAATGCAGCACTAGCGCGCGCTGGGTTGTCGTTGGAGGACATGGATGTCATCGAGCTCAATGAGGCCTTCGCCGCGCAGGCTCTCGCCTGCACACGGGAATGGGGTTTGGTCGCAGACGATTTCGCCCGTATCAACGTTCACGGCTCGGGCATCTCCCTCGGACATCCCGTTGGTGCGACAGGCACTCGCATGATCGGGACACTGGCCCGGGAGCTGCAGCGACGCGACGCCCTGTACGGCCTCGCGACCATGTGCATCGGCGGCGGCCAGGGCTTGGCCGCGATCATCGAACGGGTTTAGCTCCGAGCCTCTTCACCTTTCCCACCCTTGCAGCACCCCGGTTACACTGCAATGCCTCAGGCCGCGGCGTCGTTGGCGATCGTCATCGTGCGCCTAGCGTGCGAACGCACCACCCGAACCTTCTCGCCCGGCCGAGCCGGATCGGCCGGCACCCGAAACCACGGGTGATGGTCGTGGCCCATGAACACTTCCCAGCCTCCGTGGTGAACCATCGTGTGGTGCATCCGGCACAACAACACCGAATTCTCAACACTCGTCGCCCCGCCCTGCGACCACGGAACAATATGGTGCGCATCAGTCCAACCAACCGGGCGCCCACACCCCGGCGCCGCACACCCCCGATCACGGGCCTCCAACGCTTTGCGAATCGGGACCGTCACCGTCCGATGCTCACGCCCCACGTCCAACACCGCACCCTCACCATCAACGCCAATCCGACGTAACGCCGAATCACACAAAACCAACCCGACGGTCAGGTCCGACACCGGCCCAGTAAACCCAAGCGACGCCACCCGACCCGAGCCAACAGAACCACCAGCACCTGGGACCGAGCCCGAACCTGCACTCCCCGAACCAGATTCGGCCACCACCGGAACCAAAAGGCTCACGTGCGGCAACACCCCACCATTCGTCGGCCGCTCACTACCAGACAGATACGTCCGCACAATCTGCCCGAACGCATCAGCCCGACGCTGCCCCACATTCCGCGGATCCCGACCCCCATCCGGTGCCAACACTGGCCGACACAGCGGATCGAGAGCCTGCAGCAGTTCCTCCCCCAACACCACATCCACATCCAGCGCCACACTGGTACGACCATCAGCCCCGACCACCACACTCATCTCATTGAGCTCAGCGTCCTCAGCCACCGGAACCGCCTCCGGATCCAACTCCTCCGCGTCCGGCGCCAGCTCGATCGCGATCTCCCGCGCCCGATTCCTAACGTCCCCCGGCCGCTCCTGCACGATCAGCCTGCGCGCCACCTGCGCCTCAGCCTCAGTGTCGAGCTCAACCCGCTTCCCCACAAAGGTGAGCCCTTCCCCCACCGCATCAGCGTGCTCGATCGGCACCCCACCAACCCGAGCCTGCGAAGCCAACCCGGACAGGGCTTCCACCGACTCAAACGACTTCCCCACGCGCGCCAGCCGATACGCGACCGCCGGCGGAACCCCCAACCCCAACAGCAGATCAGCCCCGGTCTTCAAACGCTTTCGCATCGGAACCCCAACCCGCACCGCACTTTGCACCGTCTGCGCGAGCAGCGTGTTCGCCACATTCAGCAACCGCACCCCCTCGACCAACACCGCGAGGACTTCACCGTCGTCGACCCCGGCAGGCGAAGCGTTGGCGAGCAACCCCGCCAACGACCCACCACCCGCCTGCTCTTCCACCCCGGAGAGGTCATCGGAAAGCCGATCGGCGAACTCCCTGACCACTTCAGAAACGCTCATGACATTCCCCCTCTTTCAAGAAACGAAGTATTCAGCCACCCACCGCACCCGCCCGAGCCCCCCGGATCACCGGAAACCACCAAGCCAGCGCGGCAGCAATTTTGACCCCACCAACAGGGCCGTCAAGCAGGCAGTAACCGCGCCCGACAACCCCATGCCGCCGGGCCAGCGGTACCACCCATTGCCGTCGCAACACTCACCCGTACTTCCTCGGCAGTGCCGTGGAAGCAGTTGGTGTCGCCGTGTGCCGCGACGCGCTTTTAAGTTTTCAAAGAACACCAACCACTCGAACAAAGTCGAGTAGTTGATGTGATCTACGTTACTCCGGAGATTCAATTAGCACAAGTGTTCGATTCGAATTTTCGTCGATCGCCCCGCTCACCATCGACGCTGCCAGCACAGGCAACACCTGGCCGTCGTTCAAGCGACCTACCCCAGCCACGAAGATTTCGACCAATTCGCCATATTCGGACAGCCAGTTCGTCGAATCTATTCGGCGGCAATCTGTTTCACAGGGGAAGTGTCGTGCAGTCTCGTGTTCTTAAGGTCGTCGCGGTGTTCACCGCGTGCCTCGCATTGGTGTTCGCAAGTGCGCCGGCTGCCCACGCCGATGTGGACCGAAACGACCTTAAGGATCAGCTGTCGAGTTCCCTCGTCCGCGTTGTTGCCGACTCGTCAGACGTCTCTAATGCGACCACCGAACCCATGCCGCTGATCTCGCGAAGCCCGGTCTTGATGATCGCTGAACCGAGGCCGTTTCTGCCCGCGCTGGGCCGAACACCGAGTGTGGCGAGCATCCATGCGTTTGAGGGCGGGAAAGGGAGTTCTGCACTCATAAGGCGACTGAGCCGGTCGCCATGCAATTCAGCAATGCGGGCCCGTGCAGCCTCGGGCGGGTCCGGAGCATTGAGCGGCAAGAATGCTCCGACGCCTTATACTTCGTCATCTACCAGAACAAGGCCATGGGCAAGTCCGTGCTCCAGATAGATTCGTTGCGGTTCCTCAAGGCGCGCGGCGTAGTGGTCCGTCGGGATCGACCACCGTGTCCACGGGTACTGGTCAAAGGCCAGCGCAAGTGTGTGCGCTGCTGCAGCGAGGTCGAACGAGGTCGCGGTTCGAATCGAGTAGTGCACTCATCCAAGTTGCCGATCACCGCCAGCCCAACGCCGGTGCCACGTGAGTCAGAACCGATTCGATGACGTGGGCGTTGTAGTCGACGCCCAACTGGTTCGGCACCGTCAACAGCAGCGTGTCTGCGGCGGCGATAGCTTCGTCGCCCCGCAGTTGTTCGATGAGTTTGTCGGGCTCGTCGGCGTAGCTGCGGCCGAATCGGGACCTTTCCCCTTCGATGACACCGATCTGGTCCTCGCTGTCACGACCACGGGCACCGAAATAGAGTCGGTCAGTGTCATCGATGAGCGGGAAGATGCTGCGGCTCACCGAAACCCGAGGCTCCCGCTCGAATCCGTGAGCTTTCCACTCATCGCGGAAACGCTGGATCTGTTCGGCCTGCAACTGGTGGAACGGAACGCCGGTGTCCTCGGTGAGGAGGGTCGAACTCATGAGATTGAGGCCCTGGCGTGCAGTCCATTCAGCAGTCGCGCGCGTTGCCGCACCCCACCAGATGCGGTCCCGCAAGCCGGGCGAGTACGGCTCGATGCGGAGTGGGCCGGGCGGGTTCGGGAACATCGGACTGGGGTTGGGCTTGGCGAACTTCTCTCCCGAGATCACGCGCATGAAGACATCCGCACGCTTGCGCGCCATGTCGGCGATCGTATGGCCTTCTTCGGGTGCGTACCCGAAGTATTTGTAGCCTTCTTGCACTTGCTCGGGCGAGCCGCGCGAGATCCCCAACTGGAGTCGGCCGCCGGAGATGAGGTCGGCAGCGCCGGCATCTTCGGCCGTGTAGAGCGGATTCTCATAGCGCATGTTCGTGTTATGGCTCTCGTTTTCTCGGTCCGCGTCCCTCTACAGGTACCGGCAGACCTGGTCTGGGCTGCATGTGTCGGGGTCCGGGTGCGCGGCGTCGTGCCGGAGGTCGGCGATGGTGCCGTGCAGGGCGGTGAGCTGGGCGATCTGCTGCTCGATCTCGGCCAGGCGCGCGTCGAGGAGGTCTCGCACGTGCTCGCAGGGCGCGTGGCCGCTGTCGCGGATGTCGAGGATTTGGCGGATCTGGGCGAGGGTGAGGCCTGCGGCCTGGCCACGGTGAACGAAGTCGATCCGGGCGACGGCGTCGGGCGCGTAGTCGCGGTACCCGGATGGCGTCCGGTCGGCCGGGGGCAGCAGTCCCTGCTCTTCGTAGAACCGGAGCGTCTTCGAGGTGGTGCCCGCGCGTTCGGCGAGTTCTCCGATGCGCATTGCGGCCTCCGATCATTCGGCAGGGGCCACGCTTGACCTTCCCCTGCACTGGAAGGTCCAGTATGGCTGAAACGGAACAGAAGTCCAAGCCTTGACGGGAGCAGCGATGCCTACGAAGTACGATCTCGCCATCATCGGATCGGGCGGCGGAGCGTTCGCCGCCGCGATTCGCGCGACCATGCTCGGGAAGTCGGTGGTGATGATCGAGCGTGGCACGCTCGGCGGCACCTGCGTGAACACGGGCTGCGTGCCGTCGAAGGCCCTCATCGCCGCCGCCGATGCACGGCACGTCGCCGCCGACGCCGCCGACCGGTTCCCGGGGATCGCGACGACGGCAGGCCCAGTGGACATGCCCGCGCTGATCGCCGGGAAGCAGGCGTTGGTCGAGACGATGCGGGGCGAGAAGTACGCCGACGTCGCCGATTCATACGGGTGGCACGTCCGGCGGGGAGACGCCGGGTTCGCGGGCACCCCGGACGCGCCGGTGTTGGAGGTCACCGCCGCAGACGGAGCGGTCGAGACGATCGAGGCCGAGCACTACCTGGTCGCCACCGGTGCGCGGCCGTGGGCTCCGCCGATCGACGGCCTGGACGAGGCCGGGTACCTGACCTCGACCACGGCGATGGACCTGACCGAGGTCCCCGAGTCGATGCTGGTGCTCGGCGGCGGCTACGTTGCCCTGGAGCAGGCGCAGCTGTTCGCCCGCCTCGGCTCCCAGGTCACCGTGCTGGTGCGGTCCCGGCTCGCGTCGAAGGAGGAGCCGGAGGTGTCCCGGACACTGCAGGAGGTGTTCGCCGACGAGGGCATCCGGGTGGTCCGCCGCGCGGTGCCGACCCGGGTGTCCCGGGACGCGGCGACCGGGCAGGTCGTGGTTACCGCGGACGTGTCCGGCGGCTCGCAGGAGTTCCGCGCCGACCAGGTGCTCGTCGCCCTCGGACGCCGTCCCGTCACCGACGGCTTGAACCTCGATGCGGTCGGGGTGAAGACCGGGGACTCCGGCGAGGTGGTCGTCTCCGACCATCTGCAGTCGTCGAACCCGCGGATCTGGGCCGCGGGCGACGTGACCGGGCACCCGGAGTTCGTCTACGTCGCGGCCCACCACGGCACCCTCGTTGCCGAGAACGCGTTCGCCGACGCCGACCGGTCCGTCGACTACTCCCATCTGCCGCGGGTGACGTTCACCGGACCGGCGATCGGCGCGGTCGGGATGACCGAGAAGGAGGTCGTCGCCGCGGGGATCCGCTGCGACTGCCGCGTGCTGCCCCTGGAGTATGTGCCCCGGGCGGTGATCAACCGCGACACCCGCGGGTTCATCAAGATCGTCGTGAACGCCGATACGAGCGAGATCCTCGGCCTCACCGCCGTCGCCAAGGACGCCGGGGAACTCGCCGCCGCAGGCGTCCACGTGCTCGGCAAGACCATCGCCGAAGTCGCCGACGCCTGGGCCCCCTACCTGACCATGACCGAAGGCATCCGGATCGCCGCGAAGTCCTTCACCACCGACCCGTCACTGCTCTCGTGCTGCGCATGAACGGCAACGCATGCAATCGGGGAGATCTCATCCGGAAGAGGTGCAGACGATGAGCGCCGATCACGACCGCGACGAACGGCGCGCCGGTCCCATCGTCGCCGCAGGGACCGGGCTGCTCCTACTGGCATGCTGCGCGCTTCCGTTGCTGCTCTGCTGCGGCCTGCCGCTCATCGCGGCGGGCGGAGCACTCGCAGGCGTCGGAGGGCTCCTCGGCAATCCCTGGATCATCGGTGCCGGGATCGCCGTCGCGATGGCCGTCACGGCCGGGATGCTCGTCAGGCTACGGCGGCGGCACCGAGGCCGCAGGACTGGCTGCTGCGAAAATCCTTCGACTGCTGATCGGAACCGGTAGCTCGATCGGATCCAGCCATCACCGCCAACGGGGCCACCTCGGCATCCCGCGGCCCTTCCAGGTCTCCACGAGACCGGCGACCCAGCGGACGGACGCGAAGAGTCCGTAGCCGGCCCCGGCGAGGCCCATGGAGACCACGAGCCAGCGACCGATCCCGAGCCACACGCTCCCGTCCACGTCGAGGGCCCACTGAGCGCCCGTGATAAGCCCGGCGACGGCCATCCAAACACCCGCGACGATCACTGCGACCGACAGCAGCGCGAGGCACATCGACGCGGCGACAGACCAAAGCTGACGGGCCTCCAGCTTCGCCGTTGTGGCGATGATCTTTTCGGCCCGCTCGTTCGCGGCGTCAATCTTGGTTGTTGCCACGGCCCCGGCGTCGGCAGCGGCCCTCTCGATCGACTGCACAGCCTGATCCCGGGCCGTGCTGATCGCACTCGTCGCCTCGGCGCTGGCTTGGGTGATCGACTCCCGCCAGGCCTTCTGCGCACCGTTCGCGGCCCGCTCGAACTTAGCCCGGCTCTCATCGAGATGCTTGGCGGCAGCCTCGGACTTAGAGGCTGAGCCCTTCAGACTCTCCCCGTTGAGGTTCACGCTCATACCCGCGAGAGTGGACGCGATTCCGGCGAGCAGTTCGCTGTTCTCGTTCGACTCCGGCGGCGGCGACGTTGAGGTCAGCTGATGCGAGATCGCGGAGAGCTGCTTCTCCTGCTCCTCGCTGTCCACCTTCACGAACCCCGCGAGCTTCTTCTGCTGCTCGGTCAGCGTGGCGATCCTCGAATTCTGCGCCTCGACGGCGGCGAGGATCGAGGTCAACAGCTCCATCGTCTCCGGACTGCCGAGCGGTTGCGGCGACTGCACGGGCCCGTTCTGCTGCTTCAGCCTGTCGAGTGCTGCGCTCATGTTCCTGCTCCTTCTGCTGCTGGTGGTAGTCGAAGAACGCCTGCGCGCCCTCCGGGGTGAAGTCCGCCGAGAGTGCGCTCGTGCGCTTGCGGCGCTCGGCACGCCCGGACTCGCCGCGGCGGTCCTCGATGTAGAGCGTCCAGGTCTCCTGCCCGGCGCGTTTGCCCTTCTTGCTGACGGGGCTGTGCAGCCGCATCCGTGGCACCCGATCCCCGTCATCACCGAGCTGCTGGTTCTGCTCCTCGATCACCGAGACCAGACCGGCCTTGTCCACCGCGCGGGGATCGGCCAGCGCCGCACTCATCCGGTCGCCCATCTCGCGGTCGAGCGACCCCTCGGCGAAGTCTTCGCGGCGCAGCTCCCAGTCCTTCGGCGCGTGCTCCAGCCGCTTCACGACCGAGAGCCCGTGCTCGCGCATCAGCTCGTCGTTCGCCGACTGCACGCCCTTCTGATTCCCGGCCTTGCGGTCGTGGAACGTGCGATAGTCCGAGAGCGCCTTTCCCGTGCGGTGGTTGTGATTGAGAACCAAAATATGGTTGTGCGGCTTCTTTCCCCGCCCATCCACATGACTGACGACGAGGCAGTCGGAATCCGGGTGCATCTTCTTGGCGAGCTGGTAGCCCAGGTCGTTCACCCGCTGCACGTGTTCGGGGTTCTTCGGGTCGAACTCCTCGTCGCTGAACGACTGGCGGTAGTGCAGCGCCTCGACCTCGCGCGTCGTGTTCTGCGTGAGCGCCCGAGCGCGCGCCGAGAACGCGCCGGGGCCTCCCGGCACATCGCACGTGATCGCGACGCCCCGCTCGTCCTCCTTGCCCCGGATATAGCGCTCCGTGTCGGCGGCGCTGGCGCTCGGGCTGTAGTGCGTCGTGCTCATGACGCCGTCCGATCACCGAGCAGGGCGCGGACCTCGCGCAGCAGCTCGATCAGCTCGGGCACCTCCGACGACAGCGCCACCGCCTCACCGGCACGTGCTCGGTGGTCCAGGTCGTTGACGTTGATCGCCAGCGGGCGGATCTGCGCGGCCAGCTCGCGCGCGTCCGCCGACACCTGCGCGCGCGCCTCGACGCCGAGCAGGTGCGCGGCCACGGCGGCGTCCAGCTCCTCGCTCCGAGAGGCGTGGAGGGCATCGCGCACGACGGCCCGCACCCACGTGCTCGGAGCCAGCCCGAGCCGCTTCGCACGAGTGCGAAGCGCCGCGAGCGTGGCCTCTCCGAAGTCGGTATCGAGCTTCGCGCGGCCCCCACGACGACGCTTCGCGCCGCCGTGACTCTGCCGCACAGCCTCCGCATCAGCCCGACCCGTGTTCACCTGGGAGTCGGTCTGCTGCTCCACCTGTACGCCAGAGTGGCAAGCAGTAGGCATGTCGGACACATCGCTGACGCTCGTGTCCTCCATGCCTGCTTGCGAGGGGCCTCCGGCCCCCTCGACCCCCTGGAAGAGCGCGTCCAGTTCGGTGCTCATGCGGCACCTCCGATCAGTGCCAGCGGCACGTCCGGACTCCGCACGGCGAGCCCGCTCAGCAGCTCCGCGACCGCGCCGTCCGCGTCGTGGTCGGCCGAGGTCTCCGGACCGTAGGTCAGTTCCCGCGACCCGGCGTTCCGGTGGTACGCGTTCCCGTACATGCCGGGCGTGTGCGCGGCGGCCGGAACGCTGCACTGATGCCACTCGTAGGGCTCGATCCTTCCGATTTGCTGCACGAGGTAGCGGTTGATCTCGTCGGCACGGTAGACCTTCACGACCGAGGCCAGGCGGCGGATGAACTGGTCCAGCGCCTCGTCCACGTTGCCCTTCTGACGGGCGTAGTAGAAGAACTCGACGGGCTCGATCGTCGCCGTGATGACGATGAGACGCGGGGCCACCTCGCCCTTGTTCTTATAGCGCGCCTTCGCCGGGGAGGCGTTGTACGGATCGAGCAGCAGCAGCCAGTCGTTCGCGTCCATCGCCGAGGCGCGCAGATCGTCGAGCAGCAGCACTTCCTCCCCGCGCCAGTCATCGAGGGGGTTCCCCGTGGCGGCCCGGTAGACCTGCCACCGCTCGCCGTGGGCGTTCGCCGCGTTGATCGCCTCGGTGATGAAGTCCGTGGCGAACCGGGTCTTGCCGATACCGGCATCCCCGTGCACGAATACCACGTGCGTCGAGAACTCACCGGCGCGGAGCTTCGCCGCCGCCCGGTACGCGCGGCGTTGACCGTAGGCGGACAGGGCATCGTCGATCTCCCGCTGATGCCGCGAGTAGATGTCGAACAGTTCATCGGTAAGCATGATCTGATCGCGCGTGATCTCGCCCTGGAGCACGCGCTCGCGCATGTCCTCGAAGTTCTCGGCGACGACCTTCTTCTTCACGTGGGCGCGACCCTTGAGCCACGTCTCCCGGCGCTGGGCGTCGATGCCGAGGTAGTCCGGCCCGCGCACCGTGGCGACCTCCGAAGGCGCGTACTGGTGCTTGTCCGCGTACTTCACGTGCGTCAGGTACGAGAGCATGTTGTCGAAGGCGTACCGCCCGCGACCGGGCTTCTCGACGTACTGCGGTTCGACGCCGATGCCAAACGCGAGCCGATCCAGAGGCGCGCTCTTCGCGCGGCTGGCGAACTTGATCACCGCGTGCAGGTGATCCGGCTTCGGCTCGACCACGAGGGTCTTCTCGGTGTCGCTCCAGACCTCGCGCTCGTCCTTGTCGTGCACGATGCCGTAGGCCTCGACGACCTCACAGCCGATCGCCTCGAGCCGCTGCACCACGTAGGCGAGGATCGCCCCGGCTCCCTGCTGGAGCAGCGCGGCCCCGTTCGCGTCCTCGGCGGCCCAGGTCCAGTACGACGGATCGAGGTACTGCGTGAGCCCGATGCTCGTCGGGTTGTTCTCCTGCTTAGCCACGGCGACCACCGCCCAGGACGTCGGAAGGAGCGTGCGGCGCCTTAAATGACCCCCTATTGACCCCCAAATGATCCTGCGGGGTCACGCGGTGGAGCTAAGGCGAAACCGGCAGCTGACCAGGCATGTTGTTGCATGGCGCGGCAATCGACAAGCCCTTGCCGCGCCCGTAGGAACGGATGAGGCTTCCAGAACTCTTGGAGTGCGGAGCACGGATGAGGACGGGCATCACGACGACGGGCAGCCCGCCTCCGGCGGATGCCAGGCCAGGCCCATCGGTCGGGCTGGTCAGGTCAGCGGGAGCGGTGGCGCTGGTGCGTTCGGCGGCGTTCATCGGGCACCACCCTTGCGGTAACGCTTGATGACGGCCTGATGCGTGACGCCGAGGGCGTCGCCGATCTTGGCCCAGGTCACCCCGTCGGCGCGGGCATCGGCGACGGCCATCTCGACGGCCTCCTCCAGCACGGAGCGGAGCACGCCGAGGTCGTAGAGGTGCGCTTCGCTGTCGGCGAGGGTGGGGTCGCCCACACGCCAGCGGAAGCCGTTCACGTGGGCGAAGGCGGCGGAGTTGGCGCTCATCAGCGATCACCACCCATCACGGCGGCGACCGCGGCCCGCTGGCGCGGAGTCAGCGGCGTGCGGGCCAGGCGCTCACCAGCTCGGCGACCGGCGGCGAGGGCGGCAGCGATGACGGGATCGAGCCCATCAGCCTGCGGATCGGGGGTCGAATCCTGGTCGAGCCCAGGGCAGTCCAGCGCAGATGCGCGGGGAGCGTCGATAACGACAGACATCGGAAGTCCTCAAACATGAGTGTGCTTCCGGTTCCCCGCCACGGTAATTGGGCTGTTTGACCGGCTACTCATCCGGGAGTAGTACCGCCAGCTTCAAAGTCTGGCCCCCGGTGGGATCTTCTTGTCTGCAACCATTCTCCCACGAGTCGACTCACCAGTCCACTGACGAGTCGACTCGCGTGTCAGTCGCGACGCGGCTCTATACGAATGAGGTCGGGGTCGAACTTCACGTGACCGGGCGCGATGGGCTCGATGGTCACCGTCACCAGCTCGTCCACGAGCATCCGGCGGCGGTCCACGTCCAACGTCTTCCACTTCGCCTCGACCACCTCGCGGCGCTCCGCGGTGCCGACCGGCTCGTCCACGTCCGCGAGCAACTTCGCCGCCACCGACACCGAACGGTCGAGCAGCTCCGCGTCGATCTCATCGATGCGGGCCTTCACGTCGTTGATCGCCGCCGTGATCTCCAGGACCGGCTGATGGATGTCACGCAGCAGCGGGCTCAGCTCCTTCACCCGCTCGACCAGGGCGTTCCGCTCCGTCAGCAACTCCTCGTGATCTGGCCCATCGTCCTCCTGCGGCATCACGAGGTTGTGCACATCCACCGAGGACAAGCGGGTGAGCACCGCCTCGGTCACCATCGCATCGACGGGCTCGCGCTGGCGGGTGAGATGGAACTGCTCGCCGCAGCGGTACGTCGGCTGCTTGCGACTGTTCGTCCCGGAGACGAGCGTCGCGCCGCACTTCCCGCACAGCCCGATCGTGGACAGAAGGTACTTCGGCTGGTTACCCTGCCTCGCCGACCTTCGCACGTTGTCCTCCAGCTTCGCCACCGCGGCCCGCCACGTTTGCTCGCCGACGATGGGCGGGAACGCGTCGCCCTGCACCGGGTACAGCTCGCCCGACGCGTAGTGCTTGATGTAGCCAGCGTAGAGCGGGTTCGCCAGGAGGTAGCGCACGGCATCGACGGAGAACTCCGACCCGCGGGCGGTGAGATGACCGGCACCGTTCAGATCCTCGCGGATTCGCCGGATCGACAGCGACGGCTCGCCGAGGAACGCGGCGAAGGCCCGCCGGACGGCGTCGGCCTCCTCCGGGATCAGCTCGCCCTCTCGCGTCCACCCGAACGCCTTCCAGGCGCTCGTCGGGATGCCCTCGAAGCGTCGGCGCTCGTTCGACCTGATCTGACGCTCCGCCTTACGCCTGGCCTCGAACCGGGCCAGTGCCGCGAGCATCGTCGCTCGGAACTCACCGTCGGCCGTCGAGAGGTCGATCTCGCCGTCCACGGTGACGACCCGCAGCCCCAGGTCAATCAAGGTGTTGAGGTCCTTCGTGCTGCGCAGCAGCCGGTCCATGTCCACGGCGACCACCATCGAGAAGCGGCCCGCGCGGGCGTCGTCCAGCATCTCGGCCCAGCGGGTGCCAGCGCGGCGCTTCTTCGTCGCCGACACGGCGTTGTCCTCGTAGACCTCGACGACGTTCCAGTCCTTGGCCTCGGCCAGCGCCCTGATCTTCCTCAGCTGCGTATCGACCGTCCAGCGGTCGCCCTTGCGGTCCATGGAGGCGCGGACGTACGCGGCCACCTCGTTCGTCTTCCTCAGCGCTACCAGTTCGACCATGCAACCAAGCTTACGGAACGAGTGTCACAACCGCGACATGCTCTAGCGCATGTCGATCACCCCGGTGCCGATCTCGATGCGAGAAGTCTTCGCGCCAATCGCGGATAGCAGCGGGAATGGCGACGCTAGTTGTTGTGCGAAGTGATGCACCCGAAAGTACGCGCCGTCGGCGCCCAGTTCTTCTGCGGCGACCGCCAGATCGATCGATTGCAAGAGCGCATCCGACGCTGAATTCACTTGGGAGCCAGGCGTATCAGACCAATGACCAAAGGATAGAAAGCCAATCTTCTTCATAGTCAGTCCAGCCCCCTTCGCTCCTGAAGTATTCCGCCGGTCACGAGTGCCTGCCCAAATGCTTGAGCATTTCATCGGCGACGACCGCCGGCTTCTCGGCATGCAAGAAGTGCCCGCATCCGGGCAAAAGCACGGCGTCGATCTGCGGATGCAGCTGATTCATTGCCGTATGGAACGCCGCGCTCATGCACCCGTCGTTCTCGCCCGCGAGTGACAAAGTCGGCACCTGCACCGGATAGTCGGCTTGCGCTAGGCGCATGAACTCACGCGTATAGGCCCGGTTCGGGGTAAAGATCGATCGGTAGTAACGGGTCGTAGCCCAGCCACGTTCTTTGTCGACGAAAACTTCCCGCGTGGGCGCGAAGTCCGCGTCAGTGAAATCCCAAGTCGGCGACCATCGTCGCCATAGCCACCGCACAAACGCCGCATCGTTGCGGGCGAGGAGTCGCGGAGACAGGCCCGACTGCATCACCAACATGTACGACGACATCACCAGCTGACGCGGAACGGCACGTAGGACCGCCGCACTCGTAACACGTCCACCCATCGGCGGCACGGCGAGCAAGCTGACCGATCGCCAACGCTCCGGTGCCTGCTTGACCGCGATAGTCGCCGCGACCGAACCCCAGTCGTGCCCGATCAAGTGCACCGGTTCTCCACCAGCCCACTCCTGCCAGGCGATGAGATCGCTGGCCACGGTCGGAATGTCGTAGCGAGCGTTGGGATTCACAGACTCGGCGGTGTAGCCCCGGAGCCACGGAACCACCACGCGATAGCCGCCAGCGACAAGCCTCGGCACGACGGCGTCCCAACTGTGCGGGGTGTCGGGAAAGCCGTGCACGAGCAGCGCGACCGGTGCTGCGGAGTCGCCGTAGACCCCTGCCCGCAAGATCAGGCCATCGCGTTCGAGGACCGCTTCGCTAACCGGACTGCCGTTGTTTTTCGCGGGACTACTCATCAAGGGCTCTCCACTCTCGGAATCTCACGGGCCTCACCCCACCCTAGGCAGTCGACGAAGGGGCGGACTGAAGTTCGCGGCCAGGCATCGCAGCTTTCCAATTTGCCAGCGCGGGATAATCGATACATGACCGATCCTGCTGCACCGTCGCATCCTGAATTCCGGACCGCCGTGGAGGTCGCCGACTTCCGCCGAAACATCGACGCCGTCCAGGCCAAGATTGATGCTGCGGCGCGTAAGGCTGGACGTGACCCGGCAGAGGTACGACTGCTGCCCGTCAGCAAGACGGTCCCGGAAGAACGGATCGTCAACGCCATTGCTGCGGGGTGTCATCAGTTGGGTGAGAACAAGGTTCAAGAAGCCAAGCGTAAGCACGGCAACCTCGCCGACCTCGACGTGTCGTGGTCGGTGATCGGCCACCTGCAGACCAACAAGGCCAAGGATGTCGCTGCGTTTGCCGACGAGTTCCAAGCCCTCGATAGCCTCCGCGTCGCCGAGGCCCTCGACCGCCGACTGCAGGCCGCGGGGCGCAGCATTGACGTGTACGTGCAGGTCAACACGTCCGATGAAGACAGCAAGTACGGCCTCGACCCCAGCGATGTGCGCGACCTACTGACCCAGCTCCCGAACTACTCGGCACTTCGTGTGCGCGGCCTCATGACGTTGGCGCTCTTCTCCGACGACGTTGACCGCGTCCGCCCGTGCTTTCAACTCCTTCGCTCGCTGCGCGACCAGATCCGCGAGGAGACTCCCGACCTGATTGGTGACGGCGGCCTGTCGATGGGCATGTCTGGCGACTACGAACTCGCCATCGAAGAGGGCTCCACCTGTGTCCGCGTGGGACAGGCCATCTTTGGTGCGCGAGCGACGCCGGACAGCATGTACTGGCCGGGTTAGAGCCAGATTGCGGACTTGGTGCGCACCTTCACAATGCTGGCGGTCGTGGCCACGCAAACCGCAGAACTGTGTGACCGCAGGTGGACGTCGATCGGATCACGCGGACCGATGCGGTCCGAAACCGCGAGAAACTCACCCGCATCGCCCGTTGAGCGACGTCGTTAGATCACCCGCTCCAACCGTCCCGCACTCTCCCCCAATTCCAACACTTCATTGAACCCGTCGACGACGCAGTCGGCAAACAACTCGGATTCGGTGATGGCGGCGGCGTCGAAGTTGAGACCGAGGCAGGCCGTTTCGTTGTGGGTGATCATTGTCGCCATTACCGCGCAGCCCGGCAGCGGACCGAACGGGTACATGCGTTCCACCTTGGCACCGGCAACAAAGGTTTCCCACGGGATACCGGGCACGTTGCTGGCCTGCAGGTCGTTCTGCGAGGTAGTCGCGCTGAACTGGGTGAGAACCGGTCCCGGGATCCACGCAAGTACCGGGCCGATGGTGTTGAAAATGTCGACGGCCGGTTCTGATCTAGCCGCGCGAACCTGCTCGCGGATCGTCAGGACCCGCTCAAACGGATCGCGGATTCCCGTCGGACCTGACAGTCGTCCGACGGCGATCCGGTTGCCGCCCTCCGGGTCGTCGGGTTGGCGCACCGAAATGGGGATGGCGACCGGGATCGCTTCAACGGGTTGCCCCATCCGCTCGTGATACAGCCGGAACCCACCAATAAGCCCACCCAAGTAGACGTCGTTCACCGAAGCACCAGAGGCTTTACTGGCCGCGCGGATCGCGTCGAATGGCACTTCGAAGGCACTGAACCGCCACGAAACACTCCGCCCCGCCAGCAACGGCGACCCGGGCGGGCTGATCATTCCGGCAACCCGCGGAACCGAACGACCGTAGCGAAGTACCCTGCTCAACGCCTTCTTCGGATCGGTAAGCGCCTTGACGCCATCGAACGCCATGCCCGCGAGTCGAGGAATCCGCGCAATCTCCTCTTCTACCTGACGCGTCAGCACCCCCAGTCCCGACAGATCTTTCACCGGCGGGGCCGGTGGCTGCGGCTTACCCGGAATCGGATCCCGACTCTTGGAATGCAGCTGCGCCAGCACCAAAATGGCACCCATTCCATCGGTGAGCGCGTGGTGCGCCTTCAAGAAATACGCCGTTTTGCCACTGGCCAGACCATCAATGAGATAGCCCTCCCACGGCGGTCGTGCCGGATCGAGCGGAGTCATCGCGAGCTGCTCACACAGGGTAAACACCTCCCGCATCGAGCCGTCGCCAGCAACACGCACCCGGCGCACGTGATAGTGCAGGTCGAAGTCTGGATCCACCTGCCAGCTCGGTGTACCCGTACGCAACGGAGATTCGACGACCCGCTGCCGGAACCGCGGGGCCATCCGACTCCCCCAGTCGTGGGCCGCGATCAACCGGTTCCAATCGGGTTCGGTGTCGTACACCTCAAGCACACAGATCGTCGACCGCAGCCGCCGGTCGGAGTCACCGCGCCACATCACGGTGTCGACGGGACTCATTTCCAAGTCGCTGCCCCAGGCCAGCGGTTGATCCGCATCATTCTCATTCGTCACGAGCCGACTCCTGCCATTCAAAGATCCCCATCGTTCGCGTCATCTGACCGTCGGCGAAGGCAGTGACCGGCCAACTCTCCAGGGCCACAAGAAACTGCTGCCGCACTTGTTCGGCGTACTCTCCGGCACGCTCGGGCACCCACTCCGACGTGTCGATCGGGGGTAGGACCCGAACTTCGACGGTGCCCGGCTTCACCAATTGCGCACCGCGCCACATCAACTCGCCCACATTGCGGAGAACTACCGGAACGACGGGCACCCCGGCGGCCATCGCGATGTGGAAGGGCCCCTTCTTGAAAGTCCCAATCCGCGGCGTCGACGACCTCGTTCCCTCCGGTGCCACAACCAACGAATAGCCTTCCTCGTTGATCTTGCGAACAACGGGTCCAAGCTGTTCAATCGCGCGGTCGGAATTGCCGCGATCAATAAAGGCCAGACCGCCAGCATCGAGGATCTGACCCAACACCGGGAGCTGGCCGATTTCCTTCTTCGCCACCCCCGTCGCATGGTCGCGAATCAAGTGAATAAGTACCGGGAGGTCAAGCTTGGATTGGTGATTGAAGACGAAAACGCACGGCCTTGCCGAGGTCAGGTACTCTTTCCCGTCAAGAACGGCCACGTCGATCCCGGCGAGCGATAGTCCCGCATCAACGCCTGACGAGATCGCGTCCTGCATGGTCATCGTGTTGTCGTCACTCCACAGTGACCGCGCAAAGCCCGACGCTGCGCCACCCAAGAAGCTGCCGTACATGGCACTCGTGCGGACGATCATTCCGAGCTTGTTGTACGACGGATTGGTCATGTCGAGAATCGGCCAACCGCGCGACTCGGCGACAGCCCGCAGGCCGCGTTGCGGAGACACCGCCGCGGGGTTACCCACGGACTCCAAGTACGGGACGTCTTCATTGCCATCGCTATAGGCAAACGACCCCGCCAAGTCCATATCGTGCTCGGCCGCCAACCGTCGGACTGCGGCTGCCTTGCCCGGTCCCCACAGCGGACGTCCCAAGGTGCGGCCGGTAACGATCCCGTCAATCACTTCCACATCGGTCGCCAAGGCGTGATCGGCGTCGATCTCCTTCGCGATCGGCTCAATCTGAAAACGCGTGGCCGACGAGGCGATCACGATCCGGTGCCCGCGAGCCCGATGGGCACGCAGGATCTGCCACATTTGGGGCCGCAATTTCGCAGCGGTGTCTTGCTTGAACAGTTGCTCGCCCATGGCCAGCAGTTCCACATAGGTCTTGCCTGCGAACGCTGGCCGGGTCGCTTCGAGCACCTCCGCATAGTCCTGCTCGGACTCGCACCCGCGCAGACCGATCATCAGCCCGTCCAGCAGCTCACCGGCCGTGAATTCCAGACTCTTTAGCCTGGCCCGAAGAATAGCCGTGGCCGAGAATCCCTCCAGCAACGTGCCGTCGTAGTCGAAAAACGCACCGATCTGTTTACCTTCGGGTGCCGATCTAATCTGCTGCAGCCGGTCGGTCAACGCGCCCATTACTTGCCGTCCCCCACTTGTGTGTCCATCTGATGGGCCGCAACCTGTTCGGCTTCAATAGCCGCCAGACGAATCAAGCGAGAACGCAGTTGCTGCACCTCGCCCAACCATCGCTGACGGTTCAGCGTCACCTGATCGGAAGAGTCCCCGTGAACCGCGCCGCGATTGTCGGCCAACTGGTAGGCAGCGTCGTAAAGCTCCCTCGATACCGAGTCCTTACTTTGGATCACGCCCTGCATCGACAGTTGTTTGCCCAAGCCAAGGCATTCGGTCAGCACGACGTCCTTATCCGGATTGTCGGACTCCGTGGAGACAAGGCACTGCGCGACAACGAGTTGAGCGTCGAAGAACGCTTGCAAAGTGCGGCGAGCCAGCAGCATCCCGGCACTCGAAAGAAGTGTCTGGTGAACCCATTCTTGGGTGTACTTCGTGGTACGCCAGTCGGGCGCAATCAGGTCTAACTCCCCACCCAAGCGATGAAGGAACTCAACCTTGGCGGGGAAAAAGAACTCAAACTTCAGCAGGTCACGGATGCGCAATGCTTCCTGTTGGGCCGGGCCCAGCAAGCCGTCGCCCTCCGAGGCAACCGCATCGGGAGCCGGAGCCCCTTGCACCACATCACCGTCGGAGATCGCCAGCATCCCAAGTTCAACGATCGCCCGATCCACGAAATGATGAATCGCCCCATTGCGGTAGTAGGCCGCGACCGCATGGTTGTCGGGGGCGATGGTCCACACCTGGTCCGGACCACCGTCGAAGGTCTCCAGCACGCCGGCATCGGTGAGTTCCCGCAAAGTTGTCAGCAAACCGGCACCGCGGCAAAGTGCCGGATCAGGTCCAGGGAGTTCCCGGGCCGCGATATACGTGAGCAGCGGCGCCAAAATAACTTCCACCTCGTGCGCCGTGTACGCGCGATCCTCAGCACCCAACAGCGCAAAACTCGCGAGCGAGGTGGCCGAAATCGGCGTCGCCGCATTGATCTCATCCATCACCTGGAAGGCGACTTTGTCGAGCCGCGAACGGCCGTCACCCGCTTTCGCCAGCGCCTCACGCAGCGAGAACGGCGCACCAAAGCGCACGCGCGCCTCTCCGCGGTATTCACGCTGGCCCCGGGCGTATCCGAGCAGCCATTTCAGGTCCTCGGGCGTCTTGGTTCCGCTCGCCGACTCCCGCGCCATCGTCGTGATTTCGGGGAGTTGGTCGTACACGATAGACGTCGGTACCACCATCACATCCGCACCGTCGAGCGCCTCCACCGCATCGGCGACGTACGCCAGCAAACCCAGCATCGGCGGTCGCAGCTTTCCCGTGCGACTGCGCCCACCCTCGATATACCACTCGAGGTTGAATCGCTTGTCGACGATAAACGCCAAATACGCGCGCATCGCATACTTATAGACAGGATCGGAACCGAACTTCCGGCGAATAAAGATGGTGCCCGCACGTCGGGCAATTGGCCCCATCGGCCAGAAGGCCAGGTTCTCCCCGCCTAGCACCAAATTGGGGGGAAAGTCGTGCTGATGCAACACGCTGGCCAGGATCAAGGAATCGACATACGACCGGTGTGACGGCAAAAAGACCAGGGAGCTGGACTTATTGAGGGCCCGCAACTCGCCGAGGGTGTCGAGGTCGACGGATACCGACCATGCGCGCTCATACAGGCCACTGAAAGTGGAGGTAAAAATATCGCGCATCAACCGGCTCTGCGTGGCGACAAATGAACCCAGCTTGTCCGTCGCCTCCTGCAACACCGACGATGTGGTGCGGCCCAACTCCCCCGCCAATTGGGCGGCACCTGCTTGGAATCCGGCGGACGAGGTAATCTGCTCGGCCACCAAGCGCGGCACCTTGTATCGCGTACCCACCAACTCCAGTTCCGCGCGCTCAGCGGCAATGGACGCTTGCAACCCGACGAACGCCGACAACGTGGTGCCACTGGCCTGGCGCTCGCGATGCTGCACGCGAAGGTCGGCGACGGTAGCGGGTTCGCCTTCCACAACACGAACCCGGTCGGGCCCCAGCTTCCGAATCGCCGCCTGCCGAAACGCCGGTGGTCGACGGGGATTCGACAAAGCGATGACGTCGGCTAACGCGACCTTGCGCTCGCCGCGACGGACGGGTGGCAACCACACCACGCGCGCCGGAATCAGCAGCGTATCGGCATCAGCATCGTCGAAGTCGACCTCGTCGAGCGTGCGAATACTGACTCCGGGGTGGTGTTTAGCCGACCATTCGGAGAGAATCTCGTGCTCGATCGCGGTCCGCACATCGGCCAGGACAATCTCTCCCACCAATTCCACCCTCTAACGCGCTCGTCGTGCCTCACTGGTCCCCCGACCACCAGCACCAATTGTGGCCGACCCAGCACGCGCGGGTATCAGATTGGGGGTTATTGATCGGCCCGCGGTGCAGGCATCGGCGTACCCGAGTCCTGGCCTCGACCATTCGCCAACGTCTGCGCCACCGCAAAGGTGATCGCCAAGACCGCGATCACGGCCGCAATGACCGCCACCCACGTCGACTCGTCGGTGGTGAAATCGAGCATCCACGCGGTACCAACACCGGCCGCAATCGCCACGACGGCGCCGGGAATCAAAGCAATTGCTGTGGTCTGCAAGGTCTTTCGAACCTCGGCGACACCCGACAGGCGCAGCACCAGCCAAATCGCGGTGAGCGCCAACACATAGGCGAGAATCCCGCATGCGGCATAAATCGCGAGGACCCCGACCGTTCCCGGGTACCGGGATGACCCAAACGCGACTGCCACCGCAATTCCAACGCCAAGTCCCGAACCGGCGAGGCCTGCCAGCACCACCCGCGTTACCTTGTTGTTTAACGGTCCGGCCATCGTAAAGCCGAGGATGCGCAAGACCGCACCGGTCACAGCACCACCGAGCAGGCCGATCAGCGCAGTCTCGACCCAGGGGTTCATCCCCGACGCATCCGCCGAACCGGCGACGAAGCTCGCATTGACATACGACGTCCCCCAGTCCGATCGAGACGTCAGCGCCGAGGCCAACAGCGTTAGCCAACCTCCGAAAACCGCGAACCCCAAGATCTGCTTCATACCGTCTCCCCGCAGTCGCCCCACATTGCCGTCCAGCATAGGCAGCCGATTCCAGGACGCAGCACCCAAAACCGCGGCGGTGCCCACACCGCTGCAGTAGCGTCCGGCCAATGACCAGTCCCGTGCGCGTGTCCCGCCGCGTCACCGCAGGCTTTGCCGCAGGCAGCGTCGGTACCGGTGGATTCGGGGTGCTCCCCGGCCTGGTCCTCGCCTACTACCTCACCGACACCCTCGGCGTCGCCGCGCTGCTCGCGTCGTTCGTCGTCGTGATCCCAAAGCTGGTCGACGTCATCGTCAACCCCATAATCGGGGCCCGCAGCGACCGTCAATCTCGACGCAGCGGTAGTCGTACCGGATTGATGTGGATCGGCACCACAGCGCTGCTGCCCGCGTTTATCCTCATCTTCTCCGCCCCGGCCAACGCGTCGCCCTGGGTGGGAGCGGCGTGGGTGCTGGTCTTCTTCACCATTGCCGCTGTCGCCTACGCATGCTTCCAGGTCCCGTATATCGCCATTCCCACCGACTTGACAGCCGACTACCACGAACGGACCCGGCTGATCGGTACCCGGATCGCCGTACTGGCATTGACCATCCTGATCATCGGCGCCGGAGCCCCCGCGCTGCGCGACGCCTTCGGCGGTGGCCCCCTCGGCTACGCGGTTATGGCAACTGCCGCCGCCCTCATCATTGCGGCCGGCATGGCCGTCGCCACCCACATCGCGGGGACCGCCGCCCGTCATGCTCCCCTCGCCATCCACGACGACGAAGAACCTGGCAGTCACCGCGACGCCTTCGACGCCTTCCGTCAACAACGGCGGTACCGCATCCTGCTATCGGTGTATGTGATTCAAGCGCTGGCCACGGCCGTGATGCTGGCAGGCGCGCAATACGTGGCAACGTACGTCCTCGACAACAAGGGTGCGCTGACACCGCTGTTCATCGCGTTGGTGGCTCCGGCGCTAATCGTGACTCCCGTGTGGGTGCGGATCGGGAAAGCGGGCAAGACCCGCGGCCTCGTGCTCGCGTCGACCCTGTTTGGTGCCGCTGCGCTGGGGCTGTCGTTCGCGATGGTGACGCCGGGGGCCTGGATCTTCGGGGCCGTCGCCGTGGCAGGCATCGGCTATGCGGGCATGCAGACCTTCCCGCTCGCGATGCTTCCCGATCTGATTGATGAACGGAGTACCGCCCACGGCCGTGATCAAGGCGGCGCCATGTCGGGACTGTGGACGGCCGGCGAAACCCTCGGCCTGGCGTTGGGCCCGGGCTGCTACCTGCTAGTCCTCGCGGCCACGGGATTCGTTTCGTCATCCGGCGAGAGCGTTGCGCAGTCATCGCTGGCGACTGCCGGAATCGCCGGCGGCTTCTCACTGTTACCGGCAGCCTTGGTTGCCCTCAGCATCATCCTTCTCCGCGGTTACAACAAAGAGGTCCCTGCATGACGCCTTCCACCCCAAGTTCGCCAACGTCATTGCGCGGCAACGCTGCTGGCGTCCTCTCCACACTCGCCGACCTGCGCGCCACCGATTCACCGACACACGGCGGTGAAATCCTGTCGTACGTTTATGACTCCGGAATCGCCGAACTCGACGCCCTCGTCGCCAATGCAGCTGAACTCGTCCGGCCCGTCAACGGACTGGATCCGACGGTGTTTGGATCGGTCGCCGCTTTGGAACGCGACCTCATCGCGTTCACCCGGACGGTCTTCGGCGACCCCACCGCCGTCGGCTCCGTCACCTCTGGCGGCACTGAGAGTTGCATTCTGGCGGTCAAAGCGGCACGCGATCACGCCGGGGTGCATCCCGGGACCGGCAGCATCGTTCTCCCGTCGACAGCGCACGCCGCCTTCGATAAGGCGGCCCGACTTCTCGGGGCCACCCCAATTCGTGTCCCGGTGGACCCGTCGAAATCTCAGGTCACGGCCGCCGCGATGGCTGCCGCGCTGCGCGACGACACGTTCCTCATTGTGGCGTCGGCCCCCGATTACCCGACCGGCGGCCTCGACCCGATCGGCGAACTGGGGGCGCTCGCACTCATGCACGACCTTCCGCTGCATGTCGATGCATGCCTCGGCGGATTTGTCCTCCCGTGGTGGCCAGAACCGTTACCGGAGTGGGATCTTCGCGTCCCGGGCGTCACCAGTCTCTCCGCCGACTTCCACAAGTACGGGTACGCACCGAAAGGCGCGTCGATCATCCTGCACACCGATCGCGATCGACACCGTGCAGGCTACTTCGCCACCACCGATTGGCCCGGCTATCCGATCGTGAATCCCACGCTCCTTGGATCCCGGACCGCCTCCGGCCTCGCCGCGGCTTGGGCCATCACCCAGTACCTGGGTCATGAGGGCTTCCGCGACCTCGTCGCCGATATCTATCGTGCGACCGGCCCCCTGCGCGCCGTCGTCGAAGAAATCGAGGGATTGCGCCTGGTCGGCAGTCCTATCGGTCCGGTGTTTGCCGTCGCGGCCGACCTGGAATCGGCATCGCCCGTCGACCCGCACCGATGGGCCGGGGCCGTCGCAGAGGCGGGTTTCACGTTGCAGGCTCAGCCGCGATTTACCCAAACCGATGGCACCGACCTGCCCTCCAGCACTCACCTCACCGTGACCCCGGTGACCGCGGCGGTCGTAGATCGGCTGGTCGAGACTATGCGGACGGCAGCCGATGCGGTGCGCGGAATGCCGGCGGCTGATCCACCCGCGGCCCTCGCCGACCTCGCCGGAGCTCTCAACGATGGCGTGCTCAGCGTCGATGACGCCCTAGCGATCGGTTCGGAAGCAACCGAGCAGGTACTGATCGGCGCGGGGATTGATCCCCGTGTCGCGCCCGGCGACGCCTCCGATTCGTTGGATATGGCGGCGGTTGTCGCCGCGATCGAGACCTTGCCGCGGCCGGTAACTGCAAAGATGCTCACCGAGTTCCTCGCCGCGTTCACCAACCCCGGCTAGCGCCGTCGCGCTTTTCTGTCGCGATTCAACCAAACCATCACCGAGCAAGGCATTCGGTGACGGTTTGGCAGACGCACGGACCTCAAATGTGGCAGAAAAGGAGGAGGCGGCGACTCGTGGTTAGAGCGAACGCGAAATGACTTCCTTCATGATTTCGTTTGTGCCGCCGTAAATCAGCTGGACGCGGTTGTCGGCCCACAGGCGAGCGATCGGGTATTCGTTCATGTAGCCGTAGCCGCCGAAAAGTTGCAGACAGGTGTCGGCCACTTGCATCGCCCGGTCGGTGGTCCACCATTTGGCCATGGCGACGGTGGGGATATCGAGTTCGCCGCGCAGGTGCTTCTCAATGCAGTCGTCAAGGAAGACCCGCGCAATATGCGTCTCAGTTGCTACCTCGGCGAGCTTGAACTTGGTGTTCTGGAAGCCGAACACCGGCTTACCGAACGCGGTGCGTTCCTTCGTGTACGCCAGGGTCTTCTCCAAGGCCACTTCCATGCCTGCTACTGCGGCAACAGCAATGATCAGTCGCTCCTGCGGAAGCTGGGTCATCAACTGGATGAAGCCGAGACCCTCTTGGTCACCCAACAGATTCGACTGCGGAACGCGGACACCGGTGAAGTTCAGTTCGGCCGTGTCCTGACCGCGCATACCGACCTTGTCGAGGATTCGGCCCCGACTAAACCCTTCGCGCTCTGTCTCCACAAGGATCAGCGAGATTCCCTTGGCGCCTGCGGTGCTGTCCGTCTTCGCGACGACGATCACCAGGTCCGCTTGACCACCGTTGGTGATGAAGGTCTTTGAACCGTCGATGAGGTAGTCGTCGCCCTCCTTGACAGCCTTGGTCTTCACGTTCTGGAGGTCGCTGCCGGTGCCCGGTTCCGTCATCGCGATAGCGCCAACAACTTCACCCGATGCCAGCTTCGGCAACCAGTGCTTCTTCTGTTCCTCGGATCCGTAGGCGAGGATGTAGTGCGCGATGATCCCGTTGTGCAGACTCGAACCCCACGAGGAATCGACGACGCGTGCCTGCTCCTCAATCAGAACCGCCTCGTGGGCGAACGTGCCGCCGCCACCGCCGTACTCCTCCGGGATCGACATGCACAGCAGGCCAACCTCGCCAGCCTTGTTCCAGAGTTCACGGTCGACGTGATGCTGCTCGATGAAACGCTCGGTATTGGGCGCGATTTCCTTCTCGCAGAATGCGCGGGCCATTTCGCGCAGTGCAGTCAGGTCTTCTGTCTCCCACGAAGGACGTGCCATGAGTCGGTTACCTATCTTGCTAGCGTCTCGCCACCGGGTGGCTATACAGACGTATTGGATTCGATTTCGTCCGCTAGCTTAACAGTGCCCGTTGGCACCTTCGACGGAGCGCCAACCCAGTGCCCTCCGGACCGGCCACACAAGACGAAAGGCGCCCGGAACCATGAGGTTCCAGGCGTCTTTCTTAAGCTCTTCAGTGCAGGTCAGGCATTACCCTTCGACCATGTCGACCACGGAATATTCCAGTCTCCGAGGCCATCGGTGCCAGAAAGTTCTGGGCCGACAGTGTTCGTGACCGTGACAGGATCGCCTCGCAGCGTATTGCGAACCACCCAGAGAGCGTCGTCGGGGCTCAAGTTAAGGCAGCCGTGGCTGGTGTTCGTGCTGCCCTGCGCCCACACCGACCACGGTGCCGAGTGCAGGTAGATGCCGCTGTACGACATTTGCGTTGCGTAGTCGACGGGGGTGCGGTAGCCGTCGGCCGAATTGATCGGCACACCGTACGTCGAGGAATCCATGATGATGTGGTCAAGGCGGTCACCGATGATGTAGACACCGTTATCGGTGGGTGCGGCATCCTTGCCCATCGAGGTCGGCATACTGCGGATGACCTTGCCGTCACGCTTGACGACAACCATCTTGGTGTTGTCGTCGGCGAAGAGTTCCAACTGGCGTCCCACGGTGAACGACGACGAGACATTCTCGTCACCGAACAGGCCGTCGCCGAGGTCAATGCCGAAGGTATTGACCTTCACGCTGACCTTGGTTCCCGGCTTCCAGTAGTTCTCGGGGCGCCAGCGAACTTCAGTGTCGCTGATCCAGTAGAAGGCACCCTTGACACTCGGGTTCGCGGTGATCTTGATGGCGTTCTGTGCCGCCTTGCGGTCCGGGATCGACTCGTCAAAGCGAACGCCGACCGTCTGCGCAACGCCGACCGTCTCACCCGCGGGCGGGCTGATGTAAGCGTGCGTGACGTTGTTCGGCTCGCGAGTCACGAAGCTGCTCTTGGTGACGGTCTTGCCGCCGACGCCAATCGCGTCAGCAGTGACCGTGTACTTCTTGCCGTATCCAAAAGGCTGCGTGCTGGTCCACTTGGTGCCGTCTTCGCTGAACTCACCCTTGATCGGCGAGCCATCAGCGGTCGGAATGGTGACCGCACTAATGGTGCCTTCGGTGGCGGTCACAACGATCGGCTCACCCGGCTGCACACCAACCGCACCCTTGGTCAGCGGCTTGCCCGCTTCGTCGGTGACCGCAATAGCCGGCTTGATCATGTCGCTGAACTCGCCGCTAGCGTTGACCTCGGTGGCATAACTGCTGCACGACGACAGCATCAGAACTGCTACCAAGAACGAGAAAAGGGCCGCGACCTTAGCTCCCAGCCGACGGTCACGATTCCGACGAAAACGCATTGTGCTCCCAGCGAATAACTCGGGGTCCGCGAAAACGGCCCCTGCTCCGGATGCCCACTATACGAGAGGTATGGGGCTTGCTCCACATCCACCCATGCCGAGGACTGCATACTTCATTCAACCGTCTGACGCGGCATCGTCCGTCGGTGTGTACTTCGCCGACAAAAGCCCACGCGATCGCAGCTAGGCAGCCGTTTCGGCCATGTCCGGTTGCGTGTCCCCAGCACTCCGACGACCGCCGCGCGGTTTGTCACCGTCATGCTCAGGTTGAGCAACCGCTGACTCGCTAATTTCGGCAAATCCAGGGCGGGCTTTACCAGCGAACGACCGGAACCACGACAGGACCGCACCCACGCGATTGCGGAACCCGACCAGATAGAAGAGGTGAACGCCGAGCCACGTCAGCCAGCCGACGAAGCCGGTCAGCTTGACACCCATCGGCGCGTCGACCACTGCATTGTGGCGATTGACGACGGCCATGCTGCCCTTGTCGATGTAGGCGAATCTCGTCCCCCGCACCGTTGCGCCGCGAATCATGTCCGCGGCGTGGCGCCCCTGCTGCATGGCTACCGGACTCTGCCCCGGCAGGTTGTTCAGGCTCGTCATATCGCCGATGGCGAAGATGTCGGCCCGACCGCCAACCGTCAGATCGGGGTTGATGAGAAGGCGACCCGCGCGGTCGGTGTCGCAACCGGTTGCGTCGGCGATCACCTGGGCCAGCGGTGTCGCTTTGACGCCGGCCGACCACACGATGGTCCTAGAGCGGAGTGTGCGCTCAGTGCCATCTGCGGCGCGAACCGTCACGTTTTCACCGTCGATGTCAGTTACGAAGGTCTCGGTCAGGACATCAATTCCGGTGCCCTCCAGCGTCTTCCGAGCGAAGTCCGAGAGCTTTCCGCCATAGACGGGCAGCAGGTTGCCCGCACCTTCAACGAGGTGCACGGTCGCCGGCGCTTCGGTGAAGTACCGCAATCCCAGTTCCCGGATTTGGCCGGCGATCTCAACACCGGTTGCGCCGCCACCGACAACAACAAACGTGTGCGCGGCTTCGTCGTTCGCTGGCGCCGCAAAGCAGTCCTTCAAGTGCGCACGGAGCGCTACCGCGTCGTCGAGCGTCTTGAGCGAGAAGGTCTTGTCGGCCCATTCGTCGTGACCGAAGTAGCCCTGCGCGGCACCGGCGGCGACGATTAGGTACTGATATCCGATCTGCTCATCGCCATCGGTGGTCGTATAGGTGAGGATTTTGGCCTTGGCGTCGACGGCGGTGACAAGCCCTTCGATGACGCTGATCGACTCCTTGTTTTCCAGGACTTCGGCGATCGGCGGGGCAATCTCGTCTGTGGTCAGCACGCCGGTGGCGACCTGGTACAGCAACGGCTGGAATAGGTGTTCTCGAGTGGCCGAGATCAGGACCGTTTCGACGTTCGACTTCGCGAGCTGCTTCGCGGCGGCGAGCCCACCGAATCCCGAGCCAACCACCACAACCTGTGTGTGACGCATGTGTCTGCGATCCCTCCACCCGCACCCGTAGATACGGTCATCTCCGTTGATGTTCTTGGTGATTACTCTGGCAAATGACTGGATCTCTACTCAACCGCGTCAACCACCGGTTTGGATATGTCATTGATCTGTTTTGTTCATATAATGCTGGAATGGAGTTCCGTCAGCTCGAATATCTCGCCGCCGTCGCCGAAACCGGCGGCTTCTCCAAGGCCGCGACGCGCTGCTTCGTCTCACAGTCGGCGATCAGTCATCAAATAGCCTCGCTCGAACGCGAACTTGGCACCGAACTGTTCGATCGGTCCACCCGGCACGTCGAACTGACCGAGGCTGGCAAAGTACTCCTCCCCCGGGCTCGCGAACTCCTGACTTTGCGAGATGACGCGATTGCTGCCGTCCTCCCGCGACCGAACCAAGTCCGTATAGCCGCCAACATGTCCTTCGCCGGGGCGGCCCTGGCTGCGGTGTCCTCGATTCACGACCGCCATCCCGATGCCGAAGTCGACTTCCTCATCAAACCCTTCAATCAGCGCATCGCAGCCGTCGTATCGGGAGACGCCGACCTGGCGTTGGTGCGCGGCAAACTCCCCGTCGACAATCCCGACGCGAGTCAGCTGTACTTGGACCCCCTCTGGATTGAGCAACCGGTCGTGGCTTTTAGCCCACGTCACCCACTCGCCAAACTAGGTCGGCCACCATCGCCCACCGAACTTGCCGAGTACCCCTTACTACTTCCACCCGTCGACAAGCAGGTCCTCTTGCACCGCCTAACCGAACGGGTCTTCACCAAGGCTGGCGTTACCGGAACGCTCGGCCCCGAGATCCGCGACGGCCACCCGGTCTCATTCGACCTCGTCAATCAACCCGAGTCCTGGACAATCCTCTACGACGACCTCAAGCAGCCCGGAATCATGTGCCGGCACAATCCGGCCTTCACCCTGACGGTATCGGCAGCGCTGCGCAGCGACGCTGCCCCCAACCCCCTCGTCGCGGACCTGCTCACCGAATTGTCTGGCGGCTACCGACGTTCGTGACCAGTCATCGCCCGACAATCGCAAATCGCGCAGCGAAACTGTGTCCGATCCAAACAAATATGCGGCAGGATGGCGCGTGTGGGGATTGGCCCCACCGGGTCCACACGGGCTCTTGAGAGAAGGGCGAAACTATGTTGCCACTCGGATTCTTGGGTTGGATCATTATCGGCGGACTTGCGGGCTGGGCCGGCAGCAAGATCATGGGCACCGACGAGCAGCAGGGCATCCTGATGAATATCGTCGTCGGTGTTCTCGGCGGCCTCGTCGGCGGCATGATCTTGGGCTTGCTCTTGGACGTCAATTCCGGAGGCTGGATCTTTAGCTTCGTCACGTGCTTGCTAGGCGCAATCCTGCTCCTCTGGATTTACAAGGCAGTCAAGGGCCGTACCACCTAGGCCAATCTCCGGCGCACGCAATCATGCGTTCTGGGAACTCCCAGATTGTTGACATCAAGCGCTCCAGCGACGAAAAATCCCCTCCCGAATTATCGGGAGGGGATTTCTCTTGTGCGCCATCAGGGACTCGAACCCCGAACCCGCTGATTAAGAGTCAGCTGCTCTGCCAATTGAGCTAATGGCGCCTGGCCTTGCTGCATGCCGCGGCGACGTGGTCGCTGCGGCCTTGCGGGGAAAACATTAACACCAAGTTGACCGAGATGAAAAATCGGCTGGTCGCAGGCGCTTTTGCTGGTCCCGCTAAGCAGACAGGCGTCCGTCAGCGGAAGATCTTGCGAACCACCACCAGCGCGACGAGTACGCCAACTCCCACCAAGCTGTACTTCACCGGCGGCGTACTAACGAGAGCGACAGCCTTGACCTTGGCGTCGTCGGCCAACCGCTGCGGGTTTGCCCGATCAACCAGCTGATCAAGCGTTCCCGCCAGCTCTTCGCGAGCCTTCGCGATTTCCTGCTCGATGCGATCGGTTTCATTAGCCACTGCAAGTCCTCCGTCTTCGTCCAGCCTGTCCACAGGCGGTCACTTACGTGCGTGCGGCACCGCTAAAGCACCGGACACAACACAACGGTCTGAGCCTACAGAGTCGCGACGGGTTCCGAATCCGATAGCCTGGCCATATGTCTGCAGATGGACGACTTTCGGTCGGAGACAAGGCCCCCTCATTCACCCTTCCCGATGCATCGGGCAATCCCGTGTCGCTCGCTGACTATGCGGGCCGCAAGGTGATCGTGTACTTCTACCCCGCCGCGATGACGCCCGGCTGCACCAAGCAGGCGTGCGACTTCCGCGACAACCTCGCCGAACTCAACGGGCAAGGCATCGATGTCATCGGCATCTCCCCCGATAAGCCCGCCAAGCTGACCAAGTTTGTCGAGCGCGACGAACTGACCTTTCCGCTCCTTTCCGACCCGGACAAGGAAGTCCTCACCGCGTGGGGAGCGTTCGGCGAAAAGAAGCTGTACGGGAAGATCGTTAACGGCGTCATCCGGTCGACGTTCCTGGTGAACGAGGACGGCACCATCGGTGCCGCGCAATACAACGTGCGCGCCACCGGTCACGTGGCCAAGCTGCGCCGCGACTTGTCGATCTGACCCGGTAGATACCTCACCCGCACATGACCGATACCAATTCGGCCGAGCCACTCGTTCCGCGCAAGCGTCCCACGCAGGAACGCAGTCGGCGAACCTTCGACTCGATTTTGAACGCGGCACGCGAGGTGCTGATCGACGTCGGATTTGAATCGCTGACGTGCGAGCAGATCGCGACGCGCGCCGAATTGCCCATCGGCACGATCTATCAGTACTTCGCCAACAAGTACGTCGTCGTGTGCGAATTGGATCGGCAGGATTCCAGCACGGTTCGCGATGAGTTAACGGCGTTCGCGTCGGAGATTCCGTCGCTCGAATGGCCGCAGTTGCTTGAGAAGTTTCTCGATCACTTGGCCGAACTGTGGCAGAACGACCCGTCTCGTCGTGCCGTGTGGCTGGCCGTGCAGTCAACGCCAGCCACACGTGCGACAGCGTCGATCAACGAACGGATCCTCGCCGAACAGGTGGGCCGGGTGCTGGCGCCGCTGACGCCGGATCAGCGGGAACGTCGGGCCATGATGGCGCAGTTCCTGGTCCACACGGCGTTCTCACTGCTCAGTTTCTCCGTGCAAGATGGTCACGATCATGACGAGATCGTCCAAGAACTCAAGCGCATGCTCGGCCGGTATTTGCTCCTTGAAGAGACACCCCGGACGCACCCGTCGGTCGAAGGACCTTAACAGTCGCCCAGGACGGTCGGCCCTAAAGTGGCATCTTTTGCTCGTCGGATCGCCACTTTTCTGTCACAAAGCGTCGTCGAACGTCGACCAGACCGTCACCGATCGCAGTGATCGGTGACGGTCTGGTCGAATCGTGACAGAAAAGGGGAACTTGGGCGGACCTAGTTTCGGTCCTCGAGGATGGCGACGGCCGCGGCCATGTCGCCGTCGTGGGTGAGGGAGACATGGATGTCCAGGCCGGACAAGGCCTGGGCTATGTCGCCGTGCAGCCTAATCCGTGGCCGACCGTGTGCGTCGGTCTG
This sequence comes from Gordonia sp. 34D, assembly GCF_056682775.1. Classification (NCBI taxonomy): domain Bacteria; kingdom Bacillati; phylum Actinomycetota; class Actinomycetes; order Mycobacteriales; family Gordoniaceae; genus Gordonia; species Gordonia sp. 34D. Next base: position 1,687,114 of record NZ_CM155293.1, read on the forward strand.
GACTTCGACGTCGTGAACGGCCGTCTCCGGCAGTAGCGGCGCCAAACCGAACCGGCTCGACGACCATGCCTTAATCACCGCTTCACGGGCCGCCCAGCGGGCCGCAAGGTGCCTGGCCTCATCGCCGGTCCGCTCCGCCGAGTCCCGACGCTCGCCCACACTGAAGTGCGCGCCAAACGTCGAGCCCGGGGTGCGGAGCTGCTCGGCGAACTCAGTCACCGACACCAAATCAATCCCGACTCCGACAACGCTCACAGAGCGCAACCGTTCGCCCGATACTCACCGTTGACACCCAAGCGGCTGTTCGGATCCAGCAGCAGACCAGCCTCGACATCGTGCTCGTCGCCGTCACCCAGACGACGATCTGCCGGACGCTGGTACACGGCGTCGCCACCGCACATGGCCTCCAGCAGACGCTGGCGGCCATCACGCAGACGCGTCGCGCTGCGCTCACGGTAGATCTCACGCTCGGACTCGCTGAGCGTTGCGATGAACGCCTCCGGGTGGACCACGGCGATGAGACCCGACACGTGACCGAAGCCCAGCGACGTCAGCAGACCGGCCTTGAGCGGGAACCGCTCCCCCATCCGCAGGGTTTCACGCGGCCACACCAGGTGCGGGTACTCGCGCATCTTCTCATCGACACAATCGAGGCTGCGGTTCGGCGGAATCACGCCATCGCGGAGCACCTGGCACAGGCCAATCAGCTGGAAGGCAGCGGCACCACCCTTAGCGTGACCGGTCAACGACTTCTGCGAGACAACGAACAACGGGGCACCCGTGTTGCGTCCAATCGCCTCAGCAAGACGCTCGTGCAGTTCCGACTCGTTCGGGTCGTTGGCGCGCGTCGAAGTGTCGTGCTTGGAAACCACGGCGACGTCGTCGGGGCTCACACCCAGCGCCGACAGCGAGGTAGCCAGCGGCGATGCCTTCTGACCGCGAGCCGCGCCCAGGGCACCCAGACCCGGTGCCGGGATGGACGTGTGGACGCCGTCGCCGAAGCTCTGGGCCCATGCGACCACGCCGAGAACGGGCAAGCCCAGTTCCGCGGCGACATCGCCGCGAGCCAGCAGCACGGTGCCGCCACCGGCCGATTCGACGAAGCCACCACGACGACGATCGTTGGCGCGGGAGAAGCGACGGTCGTCGATCCCCTTGGCCGTCATCTTCGCCGAGTCGGCAGTGGCCGACATGTCGCCGAAGCCGACGATGCCTTCGATGCCGAGGTCGTCGAAGCCGCCAGCCACTGCGAACAGTGCCTTGCCGAGACGGATCTTGTCGACGCCCTCCTCCACCGAAACGGCGGCGGTTGCGCAAGCGGCGACCGGGTGAATCATGGCGCCGTAGCTACCGATGTACGACTGCACGACGTGCGCGGCAACCACATTCGGCAGGGCTTCCTGCAGGATGTCGTTGGCCTTCGACTCGCCGAGCAGCGTGTCGACGTACAGGGACCGCATGGACGTCATGCCACCCATGCCGGTGCCCTGCGTGTTGGCAACCAGACCGGGGTGCACCCAGCGCATAAGCTCCGACGGCGAGAAGCCGGCGGTGACGAAGGCGTCAACGGTGGCGACCAGGTTCCAGAGCGCGACGCGGTCGACGGACTCGGCCATGTCGGGCGAGACACCCCAGCGGACGGGGTCGAAGCCGGTCGGAATCTGGCCACCGACGGTGCGCGAGAGGCTAAAGCGGCGCGGGACGCGGATCTCGGTGCCCGCCAGACGGGTGACCGTCCAATCGCCGGTTTCGGCGTTCGGTGCGATCCGGGTGCGGTCCGGGTCCGACGAGATGAACTCGCGGGCGGCGGCCTCGTTCGGCACGGTGAAGGTGAGGTCCTTGTCCAGGAACACCGACTCCAGCAGCGGCGACGTGGCCTCAACCATGGCGCCCTCGTCGGCATAGCGGCGGATGCCGCAGCGTTCGACGACGGTGTCGTGGTAGCGGTCGGCGATCTCCGATTCGGCGACGGGGTCACCGGACTCAACGTCGTACCAGCCTGCCTTGGGCGTCTCTTCCCAAGTGATCAGGCCGATGCTCCATGCGAGCTCCAGCACACCTGCGGCCGAAAGCTTCTCGTCGACCTCCATCTCGAAGCGGGTGCGCGATGAACCGTAGGGGCCCACCTCACCCGCACCGACGATGACAACGAGGTCTTCGGGACGCGAATCCAGCTCGGGCCATGCGTGTGCGAGGGCAACATCGGCGCGGGCCGGGGCAGGCAGCGCGGCGACGGTGACGCCGTCTGCGGCCTCGAGAATCTCCTCGGCCTCTTCGACAACCTCCAAGGCTTCCGCAGCAGCGGCCGCCTCGGCAGCCAGCGCACGCAGGTCGATGGTCTCCGGGTCCAGCCCTGCCGTCAGGTCAGCAATCAACGGTTCACTCACCGCAGCGGCTCGAGCGTCGTTAGAGCAGAGGTTGACCAGTGCCTCGGCCATCTCGGGGGTGCTCCACGTCTTGACGCCTGCAGCCTCAACCGCGTCGACGAGACCGTCGTTGTGGCCCATGAGACCGGTACCGCGCACCCATCCGATGAGTGCGTGGGCGAGGGTGGTGCGCTGGTTCCACGACTCCTCGGCACCCCAGCGGGTGACGAGGGCGTCGAGCGCGGCCTTCGCTTCGCCGTAGGCACCGTCGCCGCCGAACATGCCGCGGTTCGGCGAACCGGGCAGCACCACGTGCAGGCGGGCGGCAATGTCGTGATCGGCACCGATACCTGAAAGACCGGCGATCAACCGCTCCACCGACCACAGCAGCACCTTCATTTCCAGTTCAGCGCGCGAACCGGCGTCGGTGAGGTCACCGGCGACGCGGGGTGCAGCGAACGGGAAGAGGATGGTCGGCCGCATGACCGGCTTCACCACCGCGGTGCTGGCACCGAGGTTTTCGGTCTGCTCGCTACCGAGCCAGTCGACGATGCCGTCAACGTCGCCGTAGGAGGCGAGGTTGGCCGGGATCACCCAGAGTGCGGCGTCATGCCGAGCGTGCGTGCGGTAAAGCTCCTTGTAGAACGCGAGGCGGTCGTCATTCAGACGCGACGTGGTCGCGACGACGGTCGCACCGCCAGCCAGCAGTCGACCGACCACCGATGCGGCGATCGAGCCCTTGGAGGCACCGGTGACGACAGCGATGTCGTCGGCGAACTCGCCGGGCTCGGGCTGCTGCGCCGAGTGCGCGATCGCCGCGTAGACACCTGCGTGCTGGTGCATCCCGAGCGCGAGTGCCTTGCCCTGCCACCAGGTGGCGTGCTCAGCAACTTGCTCTCCCGCACCGGCCATCATCGTGGACAGTTCCTCGTGGCGTGCGTGAACGTCGTCTTCCGCCTCGAGCCACAGCCGTGCCAAGTCTTCGCGGGCGCTGGCCCACCGGTCGTCGAGCAGCACTGCGCGTTCCTCGTCGAAGGCCGGTGCTACGGTCCGCTGCCAGTCCGAGCCGAGTTCACTGCTGACCAGGTCCGCCAGGGCGGCGTTCGGGTCCTCGTCCACGCCGGAGGCGTCGACGATGTCGGTGAGGCCGAGCTTGCCGAGGATGGTGTGCGCGGCCTGCGCCAACACACCATCGGGGCCGGTGATCTGGTCGGTGAATTCGCCGAGCGCGGCAGCATCGACAGTGCCGCCGGCCGCCGAGGCGGCAGCGGGCAGTTCCACGGCGATACCGCGGGCTCCACCGACGCTGCGGACAGCGCGGTCAATCAAAGCATCGAAATCGGCTGCCGAGCCAACGCCACCGTCGAGGAGGTCACCGAGGTCACCGCCGCGAACGCTGACGCCTTCGCGGGACCCGAGGGCCACCGCGACCAGCGTGTGCTTGGCCCAGCCGTCACCGAGTTGCCACGCGTCGGTGACGCGATCGGTGATGTACGAAGCGCGCTTGCCGATTGGTCCGACGACCTTGCGAATCTGGTCGCTGACGGCGTCGGTGAGCACCTCGCCGAAGGGCTTGTAGCCGCGTGCCAGCGTGTTGACGGTTCCGGCGAGGGCACCCATGTCAGCTTCGGCTGCACCGTCGATGGCACCCAATCCGAGTTCGGTACCGACGTCGAGCAACAGCTGGTTGCGGCGTGAGGACACGCCGTCGCACAGCGACTCGATGGTGTCGGCGGGGCCGATCTGCGCGGGCGTCATCTTGGTCCACAGGGAGATGACTGCGCGGACCGCGTCGGCCGGGCCGAAGGCGATGTCATCCGGGCGTGGGCCGGCGGCCGCTGCCGGGGCCGGGGCGGCGGCGACGGGGGCTGCCTGGGCTGCGGCCTGATCGGCTGCTGCGGGCGCTTCCTCGACGACGTCATCCTCGACCGGCTCGGGTGCGGAGTCTTCTGCGCGCAGCACCGCGGCATCGGACTCGACGTTCAGCACCTCGGCTGCGGCCGCCTCGTAGTTGGGCAGTTTCAGTGTGTTGCGAGCCAGACCGCACAGGGTCGGCGCGTTCTTGACACCCACTTCCACGAACCGGTCCATGCCCAAACCGCCGTCGGCGACCGGCGTGAACAGCAGGTCCTGCGTCTCGATCCAGCGGACCGGGCTGGCGAACTGCCAGGCCAAGAGCTCGATGAGGAGAACGCGGGTCAGCTCGGACGGTCGTGCCGCCCAGGCGTCCCATTCGGCCAGAACCGCGTCGAGCGGATCGGAGGGCACGAGGCCGGCGATCTCGGCGACGAAGTCACGGCTGAGATTGAACAGGCGCGGGACCAGGTTGGGAATGTAGCGGCCGACCAAAATTTCGGGGTCGATATCGGCGGGCAACAGGTCTTCGAGCTTGCCGCGGAACTCCGGCACGCCTGCACGCAGAACGGTGGAGTGGAACGGCACGTCGATGCCCGGGATCACGATGAAGGCGCGCTTGCCACCAAATGCGGCGACGCGTTCGACGATCTCGGCTTCGAGGAGTTCAAGGCCGCGGACGGTGCCTGCGATGGCGTACTGCGAGCCGAGGAGGTTCAGGTTGACGACCTCCAGGAACTCGCCCGACTCGGCCATAATCCCGCCGACGAAATCCTCGACGTCGGCGTCTTTGAGTCCGAACTGACTCGGCCGGATTGCGGCCAGGCGGTAGTCGGAGCGTCCGTTGCTGTCACGCGGGACCAGGTGGTGCATGGCCGAACCGCGCTGGAAGACGACCTCGAGGACGGCTTCCAATGGCAGCACTCCAGCGCAAGCAGCGAGGGCGTTGTACTCACCGACCGAGTGGCCACAGGTGATGGAGTCTTCAACAAACGAACCGGATTCGCGAAGTTCGGCGACCTGCGCGACGCCGAGCGTCGCCATCGCGACCTGGGTGAACTGTGTCAGGAACAGCACCCCGTCCGGGTGGTGATAGGTGACGCCGTCGGCGATCAGCGTGGTCGGGTTGTCGCGCACGACAGCCAGAATCGAGAAGCCGAGAGCCTCACGGGTGTGCTTGTCAGCGCGGTCCCAGATCTCGCGGGCGGCCGCTGAACGCGACCTGGCCTCCAGGCCCATCCCCTTGTGCTGGATACCCTGACCTGGGAACGCGTACACGGTCCGCGGTGCGGCAAGCAATGCCGTTGCAGCCATGACCAGTTCGCCATCGACCTTGGCGGTCAGTTCGACGGTCTCACGACCGTTATCCATACCAACGCGATCGATGCGAATGTCGACGGTGTCGCCGAGGCGCACCATGCCGAGGTATCGAGCGGTCCAGCCGATGATGGCACGCGGTGCGGGCACCGGGTTCTCCGCGTCTGCGGCAGCGACGATCTGCTGGGCGGCGGCTGAGAGCCACATGCCGTGGACGATCGGGTCGCCGAGGCCAGCGAGACGGGCGGCCATCGCGTCGGTGTGAATGGGGTTGCGGTCGCCGGAGACAACGGCGAAGCCGTTCATCCGTGCGGGCGCGGTGATGGTGGCGGCGCGCAGGAACTTACGAGTTCCGGCGTGCTCGTTGGCAGCGGCACCGCCGGCGCGGCTCGGATCGGTCAGCGAGGCGCTGCCGGTGCGGCCACGGATAGCGAAGCGTTCGCGGAGCACAGCGATGGCGGTCTCTGCCGAGTTGACCTGAACCTCAACGTCGACAACGCGACCCACGTCGGCGTCGGTAACACCCATCAGACGTGCCGTCACCGTGAGTTCGGTGTCGGTGGCGGGGATGGTGCCGAGCAATTCGACAGCGTGATCGAGGTGGACGAGGTCCAGAAGTCCCTCGACGACGGGCAAACCATCGGCGGTACGAGCGGCACCGATGACGCTGAAGACGCTGGGCCAGCACGCCACGACGAGCGTGTCGGGAATGGCAAAACCGTTCGGCGAGGCGGGGGTGGTCGCGATCAGCGAACCGGGCAGACCGGCGGCGGTGGCACCGCTGTGGTCGGCGACCGAGTCGGCCTTCCAGGCAACGGTCGAGGTCACGACACCTTCGACGGGCTCGGCGAGCGCACCGCCAGCAGCGACGGTGAGGAGCTCACGCATTGCATCGGCAGCACCGGCAGTCGTGATCCGCGGGCTACCGCCGTCGACGGCGCGGAGGTCACCGGTGAACGGAATGCGGAGGATCGATCCCGAAACCGGAACAACCAGGTCGAGCCGGATTTCGTCGTCGGCCGTCTCGGCCTCCGGAACGAACGCGATCATCGCGCCGCTGGAATGCTCGGCGTACTCGCCGTCGAAGATGTTCCAGGCATCGCGATCACCCAACAGTGCGATCGGATTGCGGACCTGGCGGCCAGCCCAGAGCACGTCTTCGGCCTCAATGAGGACGCTCAGCGGTCCGGCGGAAGGCACCAGGTCGCGGTTGCGACGCGCAGCGACCACCTGTGCCTGCTCGCCGGCGGCGCGCAGATCGGAAGTGACCTTGGCTTCGAAGCGATTCAGCAGATCGCCGACCGGTTCGTCGACCTCGGTGATTCCCGCGACGGCCACGGTGCCCGGAATAATGCACACCTGATCGGCGGTGTAGCGCGAGTCATGCGCCTGCCACAGCGAATCGCTGCGGTACCAACGACGAACGTCCTTGTCGATGACGGGGACAAAGTTGACCGGCTTGCCGGGCGTGCGGCACTGGTCGAGGAAGAAGGCGACGTCTGCCGGGTGCAGGATGTCGACCTCGATGGCGGGATAGAGCTCCGCCAATTCGGCGATCGTGGCGTGCGGGTTCGGGAAGTCGACGCCGAATGCGGACGTGAAATCACCTGAGTCGAGATCATTCATGCGGGCTTCAGTGCGGCGCAGAAGTTCGACGAAACGCTGCTCCCAGGTGATGTCGGCCCACGGCAGCGGAGCCTGCTCCTCACCGACGGACAGGTCGGCGAAGCGATCAAGCCATGCACGGTAGGTCATGGTGGCGACATCGCCGAAGTAGGGCTTGGCGGTGCCATCCAATGCGGCGATGATTTCGTCGCGACGTTCAGCGACAGCCTCCGCGTCGCCCGCGACCTCGTCGAGGAGGCGACCGGTACGGGATGCGGTGTTGTCGATCTCGTGGATGTCGGCACCCAGCTGGCTGCGGCCCGAGGCCATGCCCGCCTCGGCGTGACCGGCACCAATCCAGGTATCGCAGCCCTCGGTGTCGACCAGCATCTGCTTTACCTCGGGAGCCGTGGTCGCTTCGAGGGTGGCCATGGCTGCGGTGCCGACCAGGATGCCGTCAAGGGGCATGAGTGGGTAGCCGTGCTTGGTGGCCCATCCACCGATCAGGTATTCGCTGGCGCGCTCGGGAGTGCCGATACCGCCACCAACGCACAGCACGACGTTCGGGCGATCGCGCAGCTCGGCGTAGGTAGCCAGCAGCAGGTCATCGAGGTCTTCCCACGAGTGGTGGCCGCCTGCGCGACCGCCTTCAACCTGCACGATGACCGGGAAGTCCGGGACCTGCAGGGCAATGCGCACTACCTGGCGGATCTGATCGACCGTGCCGGGCTTGAAGGCCACGTAGTGCAGACCGGCCTCGGTGAATTCATGGACCAGGTCGACGGCCTCATCGAGTTCGGGGATGCCTGCGGTGATGATGACGCCATCGAACGGCGCACCCTTGGCGCGGGCCTTCTGCACCAGCTTCTTGCCGCCGAGCTGCAGTTTCCACAGGTACGGATCCAGGAACAGGGAGTTGAACTGCACCTGGCGGCCAGCGTCGAGGAGTTCCTCCAGTCGGGCGATATTGTCGGCGAAGATTTCCTCGGTGACCTGACCGCCGCCAGCCAACTCGGCCCAGTGGCCGGCATTGGCTGCAGCCGCGACAATCGCGGGATCGACGGTGGTCGGCGTCATGCCTGCCAGCAACATCGGCGAGCGGCCGGTGAGACGAGTAAAGGCAGTGTCGACCACGGTACGACCGTTGGGCAGACTAACCAGTCGAGGAGCGAAGACCGACCACGGGCGCGGCACGTCAGGTGTCGACCCGGGGACGAACAGGTTGCGCTGACCGCCACGGGTCGCAGCGGCAATCATGCCGACGCCCTGGCCGCGGAGAGTCGGGGCCGACAAGCGGGAAGACAGGTCGGAGGGGCCGAGATCGATGAGCCAGCGGGCACCCGAGCTGACGACGTCACCCACGTACTCCACCCAGTTCACCGGGTCAACGAGGGTGGCTGAGGCGTAGCGGCGAACAAACTCGACGTCGAGTCCGCAACGCTGCGCCCAGTCGGCGGCGAGTTCAACGGCCGGTGCCAAGTCGGGGTGGTGGAACGGGATGGTGACATTGAGGTCTTCGATGACCGGGGAGAAGGGGCTGCCGCCGGTGACCTTGCGCTTGCGCTCATCGGCCTCGGCTGCGGCACGCAGTTCGGCGAGAGCGGCGAAGCCAGCCAGGTGACGGGGCGAACCGGAAACGACAACGCTACGGCGAGAGTTGATGATCGCGACGGTCGGCAGGCCCGTGGCGTCTGCCGGGCGCGCGGCGTTGTACTCGGCGACCAGGTCGGCGACGGCCGCAACACTGGCACCGGAGACCGAGATCATGGGTGACGCGTCACGGGTGCCGAGAAGGCCACCGCGACGGGCAACGACAGTCGCGGCGGCGCCGATCAGTTGGGCGACGGCGACGAGGTCCGCTTCAGCAACGGTCGGGAACTGACCATCGCAGGCGACAGCTTCGGAGGCGATGATGCCCTGCGAGTGACCGATCACGGCGCTCGGCGGCAGAACCGTGGTGTCTAGCCCCTGCTTGCCGAGGTTAGCGACGGCGGCGAGCTGGGTCAGCAGGATGCCGGGCAGCGATACCAGCGCGTCGGCGAGCGCGGCCTCACTGGGGGTTTCGAGGTCTTCGTCGTACGCGCGGATCCACTCCAGCGGCGCGAAGCGGTCGCTGCCTGCGGCGGCGAGCTCATCTGAAACCGGAGCCAGCGTCTCCTGTGCGCGCGAGACGATTGCCGCGATCGACTGACTGAGATCTGCGTCGGTCACCAATTCGGTGAGGGTCGGCAACCATGCGCCACCCTGGCCGCCGAAGCAAATTGCGTAGCTTTCGCCAGCCGCGAGGCTGTCGAGCAAACTGCCGGAATCGTTCGTGTCTGTCTTTTGGCCGGTGCGGTGCTGGTCGAGGGTCACATGCTCTCCTGTCGATGCGTCGCGTCGGTCGAGACCGTCGCTGGAACTAGCCAATTCTGACACAGAAACGTGAGGCTTCCCTCATGTTTACCCTGACGCCCGGGTATACCCGCTGGTAGACCAGGAGGTAACAGCCCCAGCCAGCGGTGAAAGAATTTTTCGTGAGGGTCGTCACAGTGTTTTCACGGAGGGCTCGTCATCTACTTAATCGACGATTTCCACGCATATCTCGGATTCCACGGTAAGTTTCCGACCAGGGAAAACGCGACAGTAAATTTCGGGCATACCCCGAAGCAGCACTGGAGCGAGGACAACCAGGAGGAACCCTTTTCATGAAACGTTCAAAGCGATTCGCGATCGCCTCAGCAGCCGCTGTCGTCGCCGCCGCCGTCGCCCTGACGGGATGCTCCAGCAGCGACGACAGCAGCACCGGTACCCCGGCATCCGACTCCGGTGCCACCAGCACCTTGAATGCCGCGGCCGATGCCACGGCCAACCTGACCGGAGCCCATCTGGTCATTAACGTCGAAGGTTCGCTTCAGGGACTCAACGCCTCGGAAGTGACCGCCGATATCTCGACCAAGCCCGAACTCGTCGGCGAGGGCACCGCCGTTCTCAACATGGGCAACAAGAAGGTCGACGCACCGTTCGTCTTCGTCGATGGCCACATGTACGCCAACGTCGACGACAAGGGCTTCCTCGACTATGGCGAAGGCCGTTCGATCTACGACATCTCCAAGGTTCTCGACGCCGAATCAGGTGTTCCGTTCATCTTGCGCAACATCAAGGGCGCCAAGGAAGCCGGTTCGGAAAACATCGACGGTACTGACACCACCAAAATTACCGGCACCATCGAGGCCAAGGATCTCTCCGGCCTGACCGGCACCTCACCGCAGGCCAAGGGCCTGGACTCGGAAATCCCGGTGACCGTCTGGATCACGAAGGACGGCAAAAACAACGTCGCCCGGGTTTCCTCGGAACCCGCCGAAGGTGCGTCGCTCACGATCAACCTCAGCGAGTGGGGCAAGACCGTGACCGTTAAGAAGCCGGCCGACATTAAGTCGCCGAGCCAGAAGCCGTCGCAGGCACCGAAGTCCGGCGAACCGACCCGCAACCCGGTCGGCTAAGTCGCCACCCATCAGAGAAGAGAAGACCATGAAGATTCGTTCAAGCAAGAACGGCGCTAACCGAATTCGACGCTCTCTCGCGACCATTGCACTGGTGGGCGCGGGCCTCGGAGCCGCATTGACGGTCCCGTCGGCGATTTCCCCGGCCCCGGCCAATGCCGCCAACTATTACGGTGCGATCGCCCTGTCGCCGAGCACCGGCGCAACCGGCCGCGCACTCGACTACCCCGACTACTCGAGTGCATCTAACGCAGCACTGTCGTGGTGCGGCTACACCGACTGCAAGGTGGTCGTACAGATGCGCAATGCCTGCGGCGCTATCGCCAAGGGTTCCGCATACTGGGGTTACGGGTGGGCCGCGGACCTGTACACCGCGCAGTCCAACGCCCTGTACTACTCGGGCGGCGGCTACGTCTACGACTGGGCTTGCACCTCCGGCCACCAGTAGGCCAGCGGCAACCAGAACCGGAACGCCGGGTCACCGAAAGGTGACCCGGCGTTCTTGTTGCGTCGCGTATTAGGCTCTTGAGTCATGTCCGACTGCATCTTCTGCGCCATCGTCGAGGGCACCGGTCCCGCCCACATCGTGTACTCCGACGACGACGTCGTCGCGTTCCTCGACATCTCCCCCGTCACGAGCGGCCATACCCTCGTGGTGCCCCGTCGCCATTCCTCGGGATTAGCGGACTTGGACCCCGCCATTGGCGGCAAGGTGTTTGCCGTAGGACAGCGGATCGCTGCGGCGATGCGGTCGGGGGCCATCGGTGCCGACGGGGTCAACCTCGCGATGAACGATGGTCGTGCGGCCTTTCAGAGCGTTTTTCATTCGCATCTGCATGTGGTTCCTCGCCACACTGGTGACAAGGTTAGTTTTGTGAAGGGCTTCCTGACCCGACGCGCCCGCGACCTCGAGACGGTGGCCGCGAGCCTTCGCGAGGCCGTTGAGTCGCAGCCGTGACAGTCCGCCCGAGCCGCGCCGACGTCGCCCGCGCCGCAGAACTGATTCGCGACGCCGAGCATGTCTGCTTCTTTTCGGGTGCTGGGATGTCCGCCGAGAGCGGCATCCCCACCTTTCGCGATGGCCTCACCGGGCTCTGGGAAAACTACCGTCCCGAAGACCTCGCCACCCCCGAAGGCTGGCACCGCGACCCGGACCTGGTGTGGGGTTGGTACCGCGATCGCGCTACCCGCCTCCGAACCGTGCAGCCGAATGCTGGCCATCAAGCGATCGCCGAACTTGGGCGCCGGATGAGGGCCGACGGCCGCCGGGTCAGCATTGTCACCCAGAATGTCGATGACCTCCACGAGCGTGCCGGGTCAATGGTTGATGCACATTTGCACGGCAGCCTTCTCGGACCGCGCTGTGAATTCTGCCCCTACCGCGGCGAGCCAGACCTGTCGCTCGCTGCCGTGCGACCCTCGTGCCCCAAGTGCTCAAGCAGTCTGCGCCCGAACGTGGTGTGGTTTGGCGAAGTGCTGCCCGAGAACGAATGGACTGCCGCGTCCGCCGCAATCGAAGGCTGCTCCCTGCTGGTGATCATCGGAACCAGCGGTGTCGTTCATCCGGCGGCAGGGCTGCCGATGCTCGCGGCCGACGCCGGAACCCCCATCGTTGAAGTGAATCCCGTCCGTTCAGCACTGACCGACCTGGCGACCGTACATTTGCCTTCCACCGCCGCCGCCGCACTTCCCGACATCATCTGACCACGCACCGAACTCGGCAGTTAACGAACTGCCAACGCTTGGCTCGCTCGTCGACTTGGAACAGCCGTCCCGGAGCGGTAGTGCCGCCAGAGAGTAGAACGGCTCCCGATACCGAAGCATCGGGAGCCATTCCTTGTGCGATTTCTAGCGACCGTCGCGTCCGCGACCGGCAACGCGCGAGGAGCGCTTACCGAAGTTGTCGCCACCACTCTTGCGGTAGCCGCCCTTCCGACGCTCGTCGGTCCGGTTGCTCCCGCCACGACCGCGCGGTGAGCCCAGGTCGGGGCGCAAGTCGATCGGATTGCGACCGATCTTGGTGTGCTTGAGCATCGCGAGGGTGCCTGCATCAAGATCGTTGGGCAGTTCGACGAGGCTGAACTCGTCGCGGATGCTGATGTTACCGAAGTCGCCTCGTGAAAGGCCACCTTCGTTGGCAATCGCGCCAACGATCGCTCCCGGCGACACCTTGTGCTTGCGACCAACTGCAATTCGGTAGGTCGCAAAGTGTCCGCCCTTGCTTCCGCGCGGTGCGCGCTCGCGATGGTCATCGCGTTCACGTCGTGCGCCGGCTGGCGGATCGGGCGACATTAGGAAGCCGCCATCGCGCGTCTCGAGTGCGAGTGCCGCGGCAATATCGGCCATCGCGACGTCGTTCTCCCGGGCGTAGCTCTCCACCAGGCCGCGGAACAGGTCCAGGTTGTCCGACGCCAGGTTCGAGGTGATCGAATCGGCAAATTTGGCCACGCGCTGGGCGTTGACGTCGTCGACGCTCGGCAGGTCGATCTCGGTGAGGTCCTGGCGGTTATGACGCTCGATCGATCGCAGGAGGTGCCGCTCACGCGGTGAGACAAACAGCAGCGCGGTTCCCGAGCGGCCAGCGCGACCGGTACGGCCGATGCGGTGAACGTACGACTCGACGTCGTGGGGAATGTCGTAGTTCACGACATGGCTGATGCGATCGACATCGAGGCCACGAGCGGCGACGTCGGTAGCGACGAGGATGTCGAGCGAGCCGTCCTTGAGCTGGTTGATGGTCCGCTCACGCTGGGCCTGCACCATGTCGCCGTTGATGGCCATCGCGCTGAGACCGCGCGAACGCAACTTCTCGGCCAGCTCTTCGGTGGCCGACTTGGTCCGGACGAAAACGATCATCCCGTCGAAGTCTTCAACCTCAAGGACGCGCGTCAGCGCATCAAGCTTCCGCTGGTGCGAAACCTGCAGGTACTTCTGGGTGATGTTCTGCGCGGTCGCCGTCTTGGCCTTAACGGTGACTTCTTGCGGGTTATTCAGGTACTTACGTGCCAGACGGCCAATCGCCGCAGGCATCGTCGCCGAGAACAGTGCGACCTGCTTTTCATCCGGGGTGTCGGCGAGAATCCGCTCGACATCCTCGGCGAAGCCCATGGTCAGCATCTCGTCCGCCTCGTCAAGGACAAGGTATTCCAGTTCTGACAGGTCGAGGGTGCCCTTGTCGAGGTGGTCGATCACGCGACCCGGAGTACCCACGATCACCTGCGCACCGCGACGCAGTCCGTTGAGCTGAATTCCGTAGCTCTGGCCACCGTAGATCGGCAGGACCTTCACCTCTGGCATGTGCACCGAGTAGCTTCCAAAAGCTTCGGCGACCTGCAGTGCCAGCTCACGAGTCGGAGCCAGCACGAGTGCCTGAGGCTTTCGCGCTTTGGTGTTGAGCCTGGTCAAGATCGGGATGGCAAACGCGGCCGTCTTACCGGTGCCGGTCTGCGCCAGGCCGACGACGTCGCGGCCTTCCATCAAGGGAGGAATCGTGGCCGCCTGGATGGGCGAAGGCGATTCGTAGCCCAGGCCATCAATCGCCTTGAGCACTCGAGAATCGATTCCGAGACCGTCGAATCCCGGAACGTCGACGGAATTCTCGGCGGAACTGCTGTTGTCTGATTCGCTCATCGGCGAACATTCATAGTCATCGGCTGTAGATAGTACCCCGTTTAGGCCCTGTGATGCTGCTCACTGAACCGTGGGGTAGGGTTTCGATAGCCCGGGCAGTTAGACGAATCTGGGAATCCGTATCTAAAGGGGCCGCACCATGCAGGAGTTCACGACTCCATCAGTCAAGTCCGTCGACGAGAACGCCACCACCATCACGGCGGTTCAAAATTATCGGAAAAACCGTCCAACGATGCCGCTATTGCGCCGTCGCACGGAATCCGGTCAATGGGTCAACGTCACCGCCGCAACCTTCGCCGAAGAGATCGATGCGCTGGCCAAGGGGCTAATCGCGTCGGGAGTCAATCCAGGCGACCGCGTTGGCCTCCTGTCGTCCACGCGCTACGAGTGGACGATGTTCGACTACGCAATCTGGCGGGCGGGGGCTGTCACCGTCGCGATCTACGAGACCTCCTCCCCTGATCAGGTGGAGTGGATCCTCACCGATTCCGGCGCGACGATGCTCATCGTCGAAACCCCGGCAAACGCGGCGACGCACGCCGAAGTGATTTCGAACGCACCGGCGCTCAAAGAGACGCTGGCAATCGAAGATGGCGCGGTAAACGAGCTCCGCAAGCGCGGCGCGGACGTTCCGGATTCGGCTCTCGACGAGCGCGAGGCCAATTCGCGAGCAAGTGACCCGGCAACGCTGATTTACACCTCGGGCACCACCGGCCGCCCGAAGGGTGTGGTCCTGACGCACGAGAACTTCCTGGCCGAGACCATCGCCAGTGCAGTCGCCGTCGGCAACGGCCTGGAGGAAGGCAAGTCGACGCTGCTGTTCCTGCCGCTGGCACACGTGTTTGCGCGCGTCGTCGCCGTCGGTTGCATTGAGACAGGCGTGATCCTCGGACACACCAACGACATCGCGAACCTGATCCCCGACCTGGCTGTGTTTAAGCCGAACTATGTCCTGTCGGTCCCGCGCGTGTTCGAAAAGGTTTACAACACTGCCGAACAGAACGCGAGCGACGGCGGCAAGGGCAAGATCTTCGCGAAGGCGGTCGAAACGTCCATCGCGTACAGCCAAGGTATCGAGTCCGGCAACATCGGTTTGGGCCTGAAGCTGAAGCACTTCGTGTTCGACAAGCTCGTCTACACGAAGCTGCGTGCGGCACTCGGCGGCAACTGCGAAGGCGCCATCTCCGGTGGCGCACCGCTCGGTGCGCGCTTGGGCCATTTCTTCCGCGGCGCGGGCATCCCGATCTTCGAGGGCTACGGCCTGTCGGAGACGACTGCTGCCGTCACTGCGAACAACGAGCAGCACAGTCGTATCGGCTCGGTCGGTCAGCCGGTTCCCGGCGTCACCATCCGAATCGCCGACGACGGCGAGGTTCTCCTCAAGGGCCCGATGATCTTTAGCGGGTACTGGCAGAACGAAGCGGCGACTGTCGATTCCATCCGCGATGGATGGTTCCACACGGGCGACATAGGTCGCCTTGAGGATGGATTCCTGTTCATCACCGGGCGCAAGAAGGAAATCATCGTGACGGCGGGCGGCAAGAACGTGTCGCCTTCGCAGCTCGAAGACACCATCCGTGCGCACCCAATGGTCAGCCAGTGCCTGGTTGTCGGCGACAAGAAGCCATTCATCGCCGCGCTCATCACGATCGACGCCGAAGCTGTCCCGGGCTGGTTGGAGCGTCATTCGCTGCCTGCTTCCACCCCAATTTCGGAGTTGCTCAACAACGCGGAGTTGCGGGCCGAGATCGACGAGGCAATTGCGGGTGCCAATGCGACCGTGTCGAAGGCCGAGGCAATCAAGAAGTATGAAATCCTCGATACCGACTTCACGATTGAAACTGGTGAACTGACGCCGACGTTGAAGCTGAAGCGAAACGTGATTCACGAGACGTACCAGCAGGCAATCGCCAGCCTGTACACGTAAGGCCCCGGGAGGTGAGAAGGCAATCATTCCTTCGCATCTCTCCTACGACGGCGCATCGGACCTCGGTTCGGTGCGCCGTCGTTCTCGTTTAGCTCCGCGGAGGCCAACGGGGGCGCTGTCGGGGGGTCGCGACCTCGCGGTCGACGCCACTCGCGGTGTCGCCATCTGGAGCATGATCAGCCTGCATTTTTCGGCGGGCACCATCGCCGCCCGGCCAACTCATCTCTTTCCGTATGTCGACGGCATGAGCGCCTTTGTGCTGCTGTCGGGGCTGGTTCTTGGGATCGTCTACCAGCGGTGGATCGGTCGGTTCGGACTCGGCTACGCCTATCGCCGGATCGGAAAGCGGCTGTTTGTCCTGTACCTGTGTCAGCTTCTGATTTCGCTGGCCGCGGTGGCGGCGTCATACCTCGTCGATGCCCGGACATTTCGTCGGCTCGCCATCTTGCCGCCGGGCCCATCACTTGGGGACCAAACTCGAGTGGTCGTTCACGCTCCGGTACCTGCCCAGCGGCGGCAACATTCTGCTGCTGTATCTGATCCTGATGGGTCTGGCTGCGCTGATTTTGCCGATCATGGCTCGACGGCTGTGGCCGTTGGTCCTCGGTGCGTCGTTGGTCCTGTTCGCCGCGACGATGATCTGGCCGACCGGCACCCACGGGACCGGCCCAACAACCATCCAGTCATTTCCGGGCGGACCGCCAATTCAGAATTGGGCGGCCTGGCAGGTGCTGTTCATTCCTGCGCTCGTCATCGGCTGGAAATGGGATGCGTGGCGCGTCCCTGAACGCATCGATCGCTTCCTCGCCCCGTTGCTGATGGTCACCCTCATCGTCGGTATCACCGTCGAGGATCTGATGATGATGCCGTCGCTCCGACCGCACTTGGTGCTGCTGGTCGACAAGGTCGACCTCGGGCCCGTTCGCGCCGTGCTGGCATTCCTGGTGGTGACCTGCGTGTACGGCGTCTTCCGGGTCGTCCTACGCTGGTTACGTCGCGACCTGCTGCGGCCGCTGGTAGCCACCGGTGCCCGCAGTCTCGACTCCTACGTGTTGCAGGCGCTGTGCTTGCTCGCCGTCCCGACGTTGATCGTCGACCGCCCGTGGAAGCCGTCTCTGGCCGTTGCCATAGCGGTGGCAGTGTTCGCGGCGTGCTGGGTGTGGGCGGAGATCCGAACCCGGCTGGGCGTCGACAAGTTGCATCGCGCGCCGATGCTGCTGGCCGCGTCCGTCCAACACGCGTGGGTATCGTCCCGGAACGGAGGCCTTAAAGATGGCGAGCAGCGAGATGAACCGGCCGGACAAGCTCAGGCCGGAATCGATCGGCGAACGGACGTTGAGCGTTCACGGCGGGAATCACGCCGAGGGTGAAGGCGCGGCGATCCGAGTGCCGATCATCATGGCGAACTCCTATCACCTGCCGCCGGACCCGTCGACGATGGACTGGTCGAATCCCGAGCACCTGACGTACACCCGAAACACCGGGATCAATCAGATCGCATTGCAGGACAAACTATGCGCCCTCGAGCACGGTGAGGACGCGGTGGCGTTGGCATCCGGGGTGGCCGGATTGCACGCGGTGTTTTTCGGGCATGTGTCGGTCGGCGATCACGTGGTGGTCTCTGACACCACTTACGAAGCGACCTACAAGTTGTGGACGTCCCTGCTGCCGCGCAAATATGGGATCGAGGCAACGTTCGTCGACATCACCGACCACGAGGCGGTGGTCGCCGCTATTCGTCCCAACACCGCACTCATTGCCACCGAGGTGATTGCGAATCCGACCACGAAGGTCGCCGACATTGCGGCACTGGCCGCGATCGCCGATGAGCACAACATCATCTTGATGGTCGACTCAACATTTACCCCTCCTCCCCTGTACCGCCCGCTCGACGACGGCGCGGGCCTCGTCGTGCATTCGTTGACGAAGTACATCAACGGTCACGGCGACGCGATGGGCGGCGCGGTAATCGGTAGCGCCAAGCTCGTCGATCCGATCCGGTCGGAGGCGATGGTCGACGTCGGCGGCGTGATTTCGCCGTTCAATGCGTGGCTGATTATGCGCGGTTCGGTGACTCTCCCCCTACGCTTGCGGCAGCACCAGGAGTCGGCGTTGGAGTTGGCTCGATTCTTGGAGGCTGACGACCGAATCGCGTACGTCGCCTATCCGGGACTGGAGTCGCATCCACAGCACGAGTTGGCCAAACGCCAGTTTGGCGACGGTTCGCGCGGCATGGGTGGCTACGGCGGCATCATGGCGTTTGCGCTGAAGGGCGATCCCGCGCTGCAGAACCGCTTCGTCAACGACTTGAAGGTCATCACCTCGGCGGTATCCGTCGGACACGACGAGTCGCTGATTGTGCACGTCGGTACCACTGGTCCCCGCGTCGCTGCCTACCCCGAAGGTTTCCGCACCTATGGCCACTTGCGCTTCTCCGTCGGCCTAGAGGACGTCGAAGACCTGAAAGCCGACCTCGCCGCCGCCCTCGACTCCGCCACCGGGCGTTAGCCCCCCAACCCCCACCCCCGGCCCCGGCCCCGGCACCGGCGCGTTCTCGCATGATGCGTCGATTCCCGCACTATGTCAGACGTAGTGCGGGAATCGACGCATCATGCGAGAACGCGAAAACTGGGGTGCGAGGGACGAATTTCGACGATGCTGTCGCACCACTTACGATGGCCGAATGTTGTCGTCTGTCGCGTCGTTTACCGTCGCATCCGCGCTGTTGGTTCTCCTTCCGGGACCTGACTCGCTGGTCGTGATGCGCGGGATTGCCAAGGGCGGCAAGGCTGGCGGGATCCGGACCTCACTCGGTGTGCTCTGCGGACTGCTCGTTTGGATCGTCGCCGCCGCACTCGGCCTGTCCGCGATTCTGCAGATGAGCGAGATCGGCTACGAAATCCTCAAGGTCGTCGGAGCCTGCTACCTCGTGCTTCTCGGTGTCCAGACACTGCGGTCCATCCGCAAAATCCGGAACGACGCCACCGACGAGGCCACCAATGCGGACACCGGCGCGACACGCCCGGCAGGTTTCCTCACCGGCTTCCTGACCGACATCTTGAATCCGAAGATCGGTGTCATGTTCATTACGCTTCTGCCGGGCTTTGTACCGTCGGGCTACTCCGCGACCTGGACCACGCTGGCCTTTGGCGTCATCTTCCTTGCCCTCACCGCCATCTACTTCGCGGCGCTAGTTCTTGCCGCTAACCAGATCAGTACCTGGATGGCCGCGCCCCGAATCCGTCGACGCATTGACCTGGTGACCGGCAGCGTCCTAATCGGCTTCGGCATTCGGTTGGCCACCGAGTAGCGGGGCCCGCGTCAGTCGGCGCGGTACAGAATTCCGCGGCCGATCGCCTCGCGGATCGACGGCATCGCAGCTTCGGCGAGCGCCTCCGGTGCGACGCCGTGGAAGTCGGCAAGCAAGGAAATCAATGCGGCGAGTGGCACTACCCCACGACAGCCAGCGAGTAGCGAGGTCAAAACCTCGTCGACGGGCAACACCGCGCCCGGACCGCCGGGGCGAGTAACAGCGGCACCGACTTGCTGCCAACCCTCATCCCCCGGCAAGGCTTGAGTTTCGAGGAACACCGGCGACGTCGACAGTCGCGCCGCGAGAAGGTCGGCATCGGAGTTGATGCGCAGAAAGTCGCGGCGAGCAAAGAACGCTTGGGCCTCGAAGCCGGTCACCTCCTGACCGGCCGCCGTGATCTCTTCGATAACGACATCGGCAGGGCGGCTCTCGATGGGCTTGCGGAACATAATCGACCCCATCCCGATCGCGACGATGCCCTCTGCCTCAAACCAGTCGAGCCAACGCGCACCGCGCTCGGCGGCGTCGACGACCGACTCCCCGGCGTCGGAAACCCACAGCGACACATAACTGATCGGATCGGCCAGCTCACGCTGCACCACCCATGCATCCAGACCGGTCGACTCCACCCACGACCGCACGCGTTCGTCCCATGCGTCGACGTCGCGCACCACCCAGTTCGCGAGAATCTGAGCGATACCGCCGGGGTTTAGGTGGTCGCCGATCTGCTCGATGAGCTGGCGGCTGATGTCGTCGCCGACCATGCCGGAGTCGCGGTAAATGTAATCCTGCGCACCGGTACCCACCACGAAGGGCGGGTTGGAGACGATGAGGTCGAAGGTGTCACCGGCCACCGGATCAAACAGGCTCCCGTTCCGCAGGTCCCAGTCGAACCCGTTGAGGCGAGCGGTGGCAGCGGCGAGCGCCAAAGCTCGCTCGTTGGTGTCGGTGGCGACGATGCGGTCGCAATGCGACGACATGTGCAGCGCCTGCACTCCACACCCGGTTCCGAGATCGAGGGCCGACCCGAACGGAGTGCGAATCACCGCTTGCGCCAACGACATCGAAGCGCCTCCAATTCCGAGGACGTGGTCGTGCGCGACCGGCCCCGGCCGCATCGAGGCATCCTGGTCGGCAACGACGAGGTAATCGCCCGAGTCGCTGCCATGCGGCCGAATATCGAGCACCGCACGGACACCGCCCTCGGTGGACTCAATGACCTGCTGGTCTAGGAGTGCCTCGACGTCGACCTCGGGTAGCGCCGCCGCCACATCGTCCGAGGTCTCGGTGGCCCCCAGCAGGAACAGTCGGATCAGCGTCGCGAGCCGAGCCTGATCCGCAACTGCCCGACGTGTCTGACGCAGGGCTGGCCACCACACGCCGGATACGAGCGCACGACTGGCGTCGTCGCCGAGCAAGGCGTCAATCCCGTCCGAGGAATAGCCTGCGGCACGCAGGCCAGCGCCCAGCGCGTCAACGAATTCCGGCGAGTCCAGAGGGTAGCGATTCACCGCCTGAGCGTACCGGTAGAGTGGCAGTGCACGCGCGAGTGGCGGAACTGGCAGACGCGCTGGATTTAGGTTCCAGTGTCTTCGGACGTGAGGGTTCAAGTCCCTTCTTGCGCACCACGGTGACGAGCCGCGACATTGCCCAGGCAATGTCGCGGCTCTTCTCGTTTCAACCTCTCGGTACAGATCACCGTGCAGTTGCCCGTCGGACTTCGCTGCGCAGTTCGCGTCGCTTCCGAAGCTCGGGTCACAATTGGTCACCGGGAGCATAATCGGGGCATGCCTTTCACCCCGCTTGGCCTCTCGCACGTCCGCCTCACCGTCACCGACATTCACCGCTCGCGTGCCTTCTACGACGCTGTGTTCGGCTTGCCCATCTACGCCGAGGTGCCGGCCGACGCTGATGCGGCGACCAGGGAGAAACTGTCGTTCCTGTTCGGCGGAGTGCTGTACCAGGTGGGCGACAATCTCCTCGGACTCCGACCGGCCCCGGCGGGGAGCCCCGCAAACGACCGCTTCAGCGAGAATCGCGTCGGCCTCGACCACCTATCGTTGAACGTCGCCGACCGGGCGGCGCTCGACGATGCCGTCGTCACACTGGATGGGCGCGGCATTCCCCACGAGCCAATCAAAGACATCGGGACCGCTTGGATACTCGAGTTCCGCGACCCTGACAATATTGCGCTCGAACTTTTTGCGATGAAAAAGTAGCCGACTCGCGTTAGCCGTCGACCTGCTTCCCCATCGCTCGTCCCGCCATCCAATAGGCCTGCGTGTGCAGAGTGCGCTTGTTCTGTTCGTGATGCTGTGTGAGCACCTTCTTCGCCAGTCGCGTCGCCTTTGACTCCGCGGTGACCCAGGTGTGCCAGCCGCGGTAGTCGTGCGGGTCGATTGCTTGCGCCAAGGCACGCCGATCCGGCGTCGAAGGGACCCAATCGACCGTGAGCCCGGAACGATGGGGAATCGCCAGGTCACGGTCGTCGTCGTTGAGATACTCGATGACAATTTTGACCGGAATCCCGTCGGCCACGTTCTCGGCGACAGTGCAGATTGCCGGCCAGGCTGCCACGTCGCCCAGGAGGAGGTAGCCGAGCGGTGCTTCGTCGCCGGTTGCGAGGTCGTAGCCGTTGCCACCGAGCCTGGTCACCAGAAGTTCATCGCCGACGGTCGCACTCTGCGCCCACTTCGACGCTGGTCCAACGGGGTCGTGGACGAGGAAAAAGATCCCGAACGTACCTGCGGCCGGGTCGGCGTCGATCAGGGTGTACCCGCGTTGGTGGTATTTGGGTCCGCCGTCGAGGTCCGGGAACCACGCGCGGATCCACGCGGACGGCTTTTCGCCGCCGGCGTGGAGGATTTCGTCGCACTGGAAATCGATCCGAACGACGTGCTCGGTGACCCACCGGACGCCCACGACCGTCGCCGGATGATTCTTTGCCCCGAGGGCGCGCAGCATTGCCCCTTGCAGTCCCTTGCCCATGCGAATCCCATCATCTCGTCGTTAAGTAAGTTTAGGCTTGGCTAATTTGTACCAGAGTGGTGTCGGATGGCACAGCTTAGGACCGTCGCCGAAGTGGGTTCGTCCCACGCGACCGGGTACCGTCGATTATGTGAACTACTCCCCGACGTCGCCCGGCAAACGACGCCATCGCCCTGCGTTGATCGCGCTCGTTACCGTCGCGGCCATAACCTGCTTGGCACTCGCGTGGTGGCAGTGGAGTCGATACGAGTCAGCTGGCGGCACCGGACAGAACCTCGGATACGCCCTTCAGTGGCCGGCATTCGCGGCCGCTTTCGTGTACGCCTACCGGCGGTTTGTGGTGATGGAGGCCGACCCCGAGGTGGAACGGCGCGGCGAGTTGACGGAGATCCCGGAGGGCATCCTGCCGGAGCGTCCAACGGCCAACGATCCGTCGGTATCCGCGATCGTCGACGCCGCCCCCGACTCGGACCTCGCCGCGTACAACCAATACCTCGCTGAACTCGATAAGAACCCCAAGCGCAAGTGATGAAGGACCCCGACGTGACCGAAACCACCAAGCCGAACGACGCACAGCCCGAGGGCACCGTTACCGCGACCATCCCGCAGATCAAAACTGCACTGTTCCGGTACCGCCTGCTCGCCTGGATCACCGGCGTCTGGCTATTGCTGCTGGTCGCTGAAATGATCGCGAAGTACGGCTTTGACGTCGATGGTTTCGGTTGGGTCGGTATCGCCCACGGCTGGATCTACTTCATCTACCTGATCTGCACCGTCGACTTGGCTATCAAGGTCCGCTGGCCCGTCTCGAAGATCATCACCACCGCTATTGCCGGAACCATCCCGTTCCTGTCGTTCTGGTTCGAGCACATCCGCACCCAGGACGTGAAGAGCACCTTCAAACTCGACTAGGGACGCACGCGCCCCTCTGCTCGTTCTCGCATGATGCGTCGATTCCCGCACTACGTCTGACGTAGTGCGGGAATCGACGCATCATGCGAGAACGAGCAGGGACGGGGTGGCTAGCCGCGGTCGGCGAGCTTGCGCAATGCGGGAACCAACTGCGCGAGGGCCTTGCCGCGGTGGCTCAACGCGTCTTTCTGCTCGGCGGGCAGTTCCGCCGAAGAGCGTCCGGCGGCCATTTCGTCGTCCGGGATAAACAGGGGGTCGTAGCCGAACCCGTTGACGCCGCGAGGATCGCGGAGGATGGTTCCGCGCCACTCCCCTCGCACCACCGTCTCTTCGCCACGCGGGAGCGCAAGAGCGCAGATGGAGACGAAGGCCGCCCCACGACGACCATCGGGCACGTCTCCGAGCTGAGCCAACAGCAATTCGTTGTTAGCAGCGTCGCCCTTGCCGCCACTCCACCGCGCCGACAACACCCCGGGCATCCCGTTAAGCGCATCAACAGCCAGACCCGAGTCGTCGGCCAGCGACGGCAGCCCCGTCATCTCGACGGCTTTCCGGGCTTTGATCAGCGCATTCTCTTCAAACGTTGCGCCATCTTCAACCGGCTCCGGGTACGGTGCGACGTCGCCGAGACCCAAGACCTCGAGACCGGTAATCCCCGCTGCCTCGACGACGCGCCGCAATTCCGCAAGCTTCTTGGCGTTGCCGGAAGCGAGGAGGATCTGCGCGGTCACTTCTCGCTACCCGGAAGGGTTCCCGGGTACGGCTGCGCCAACACTTCGTTCTGCGCGGAGACGATCTGCTCAATACCGGCAGCGGCAACGTCGAGCATCTTGTCGAGGGTGGCACGCGAGTACGTGGCGCCTTCGCCGGTGCCTTGAACCTCGACGAGGGTTCCGGCATCGGTGGCGACAACGTTCATGTCGACCTCGGCGCGCGAATCTTCTTCATACGGAAGGTCGAGGCGCACACGACCGTCGACGACACCCACGCTGACCGCGGCAATGACGGTCGAGAGTGGCTGCGGGTCGGCGAGCTTGCCTGCCGCACCGAGGTAGGTGACGGCGTCAGCAAGGGCCACGTACGCACCGGTGATGGCTGCGGTGCGGGTTCCGCCGTCGGCCTGCAGCACATCACAGTCGATGGCGATGGTGTTCTCGCCGAGGGCGGCGAGGTCGATGCAGGCGCGGAGTGAGCGGCCGATGAGGCGGCTGATCTCATGGGTGCGGCCACCAATCTTGCCGCGCACCGATTCACGCTTGGAGCGCTCGTGCGTGGCGGCCGGAAGCATCGAGTACTCGGCGGTGAGCCAGCCGAGGCCCGAACCGCGACGCCACGACGGCACGCCTTCGGTGACGCTGGCCGTACACATCACCCGGGTGTTACCGAACTCAACCAGCACCGAACCTGCCGGATGAGAGGTGAAGCCGCGAGTGAACTTGATCGGTCGAAGCTGGTCGTCGGTCCTGCCGTCTGCTCGTAAAGTCACGCCTCGACCTTATCCGAAGCCCAGCCTTTCGACTGGTGAGGGACAGCCCGAACTCGTCGTTCACCCGCGTTCGGTGCCTAGATCGGCTTGCGGACCTCGATGACCTGGCCCTGGTGGACCAACTGCAGGGGGCCCGCGTAGGCGGCGGAAGCTTCGTCCAAAATGGCGTCGGCGTCGGTCCAGGGGACGATGTGTGTCAACGCCAGGGATCGGACTTTCGCCCGCGTAGCGATTTGACCGGCCTCCAGACCGGACAGGTGCAGTCCCTCAGGCCGAACTCCGGGTGCATGCGTCCACGATGCCTCGCACAGGAAGAGGTCGGCGTCGCGAGCCAATTCGACCGCCGCATCGCAAATCCCGGTGTCACCGCTATAGACAAGGACTTCCCCGTCGGGGCCGGTGATCCGGAAACCGAACGTGCACGGTGGATGCATCAGCTTGAAAGGCTCGACGATCAGTCCGTGAACTTCGACGACCTCCCGGTCGGTCCACTCGCGAATGTCGTACGTGTCCGACAGATCGTCAATTTCGCCAGCATATTCCGACGAGGCGGCACCCAAGCGCAGAGCCGTACCGGTGGGGCCATACAGCAGCGACCGTTCGGTCGCGGGGACTGGCGACCACCGGCGCCACACCAGCATTGCCGGAATGTCGAGGCAGTGATCGGCATGCAAATGGCTAAGCAGCACGGCGACCTCGTTGGGGTTGGCGTGCGTGAGAAGCTCTCCGAATACGCCGTGCCCGCAGTCGAGCAGGACCGGAGGGTAGCCATCTGCTTGAACGAGATACCCCGAGCAAGCCGCACCGGGACCATTCACGCTTCCCGAACAACCGAGTACCGTCAACCGCATGGCACACACTCTGCCATGTCGCAATCGCTCCTCGTCATTAAACCTCCCGTTGTCGGCACCGGCATAGCCGTCCCCAGTCTCGGCACACGACGATGAGACGACACAAAGATGACGACTTCGCTACTGTCGCAATCTATTCCGACTATCCGACGGTGCCGGCCGCGGGTTCAGCGGAGGGAGTCGATGGCGGCAACGTACTCCGCAGACTTCTGTTCGTAGTTGGCATACGCGTCGTAGCTCGGCGCGCCGGGAGAAAGCAGGACCACGTCGACGTCCGCCTGGGCCGCGAACTGAACCGCGGCCTCCAGGTCCGACACCGGGTGGACTCGCGACGGGAATTGCGCCGCGAACTTCTCGCCAATCTTGGCCCCATTGGACGGGATTTGGATGAGCTCGACCTTCCGCGCCTCCGACAGCAGGTATTCGTCGAGCAGTTCGTAGGAGATGCCGCGATCCAGCCCACCGACGATGAGGGCGACCTCCGCGTCGTCCGGCATTGCCGACAGCGCCGCGACAACGCTATCGGCAGTCGTGGCTAGCGTGTCGTCGATCCACACCCGCCCACCTGCTTCTCGCACCCGCTCCAACCGGTGCGGAAGCGCAGCAAAGGTTTCGATGGCATCGCGAATTTCGTCCGTCGATAGGCGCCGGCCAAGTACGGACTCGGCGGCCAGCACAGCTAATTGACCGTTTCGACGGTTGTGCCGATGCTGGAACGGCGAATACGGGCTGATGGACTCCGACGTGGGCCACCGGTCCACAACGGCTTCCTCGGTCACGATCACTTCGGGGAATGCCAGTGGCGGTCCGTCGATGCGCCGCAGGGTGTCGAGTGCGGCACTTTCGCAGACCAAAACCGCCGCGCCCGCATCGAACAGCCGCGCCTTCGCACGGTGATATTCGTGCACGTCACCGTGCCAATCAAGGTGGTCCTCACCAAGGTTGGTCACGACCGCCACGCGCGGCGATCGATTGATGACTGCACACTGCTGACTTGAGACCTCGGCGACCACAAATCGGTCCGAGTCCGGCACGTCGAGCAGTGGCACACCGATGTTTCCGGCCAGGTCGGCCTGCGATCCCAGCCGGGTAAGTACGTGGGCGAGGAACGTCGCTGTGGTGCTCTTCCCCTTTGTGCCGGTGATTCCTATCGTCCGCGACCACTCCGACGACAGGAAGAGGTCGGTAGCCGAGGTCACCGCAACTTGCGACGACCGCAGTGACCGCAGGACCGGGTGCAGCCACGGGATTCCCGGGCTCACAAAGACGATGTCGCAGGTGGTCAACCGATCGAGGTACTCGTCGCCAACCAGCAGACAGACCGTCTCATCCAGGGACGTGTCGGGCCCGGCTTTCGCGTCAACGACCGTTACTGCCGACGCACCGGCGGCCACAGCTGCGGCCGCGACTGCTCGCCCTTCACGGCCGAACCCCCAGACTCCAACATGACGTCCTTCCAGGACCTCACGGTAAGAGGGCATTAAATACTCCCGCGAACTCGTCCGGCACATTTCCCGATCCGATGATCGAGGTCCTGCGGGCGGCGATTGTTTCCAGGCTCGTCCGTTCGGTCGCCAGGGCTGCAACTACCGAATCCGACGCCCAGTCGGCCGAATCCAAGAGATCGACAAATGCCTCGGCGACCTCGGAGTAGTCACCGACGCACTCGAATGGCTTGTGCTTTTCAAGCCCGGCGAGTTCTCGATACAGGTCGAGATTGGCCGAGGTATCGAGCAGGTTCGCGGCGAAGATTCCGACGAGCCGTTCTTTAGGAATTCGCGGCGCGAGAATGACAAAGACGAAGAGGCACTTTGGACACTCGCCACACCATCGTGAGCGACGGCGAGACGGATCCAGCGCAAACGAACGGTTACAGCTCACAAAGACGTCGAAGTATTCGACGCACTCACTGAACCGATTCGCAATTTCCGATTCCGGGAGGGCACGGAGAAGTGAGAAATAGCGGTTGCTATCGAAGCCGTAGCCGGCCAGCGTCGCCCGGAGGAGATCTTCGTAAACGATGCTCTTGGACCACTGGTGATTGACGTTGAACCCGTGCCACACAAGGTTCTCAATGTCGGCCGACTGCTCATTCGACATAATGACCGATCCGAGCCCAAGTAGATCGGCGGCGACGAGCGCCACGCAACTATTGATGGCCGTGACTGGAATATGCCCGTTGTACGCACCAGCCTTGTTCAAGTCCGTCATGGCGGCATCAATGCGACGGCGGACGTGGATCGATCCCAGACCACTCACCGCGATGCAGTCATCAATCGGCTGATACCGGTTGACGCTGAACAGGACCGGGGTCCAACCGCCGGACTTCAGCGCCTCGATGGTTACGACCGAGTCTTTGCCGCCACCAACGGCCACGAGCGGTTGCGCCGTCCCGTTCCACGAGTCGATGACCCGTTCGGCAGGTGCCCGCTCCGATCGGACCTCGATGACCGGGGTCAACGCGGCGGGAAGGTCGTTGACGTACGCAAACTCGCCCAATCCCCCCTCAATTACCTGGCGAAGGTACTCAACCTCGAAGGGCGCCACGGGGAAGTCCACCACGATCCGAGGCGGGGCCGCCAACTTGTAGTAGCTGACGCACGCGGTGATCGCCAGGAGTTGGGCGAGTCGATCGTCGATGACCCGATCGGGGTCGGAACCGTCGCCGATCTCACTGAAATCGAAAGTCTCGGTAAACGAGATGTCCGACCCCGGGTTGATACTCGCGAGGGTGTAACTCACCAGGAGCACTCGATTTTGAATCTCGTACCCGGACAGAATCAATGAATTGTATTCAGTCGGGGAGAATGCGTGAGCAGAATCCACCTGGCGACTATATCACGGGCAAATCTGCCCGGAACGGCCCGTAAGCTGGGACTATGCCGCGTTTGGCTGCGGCTTCTTGGGTCTCATCAGCCAAGCTGCCAGCACGCCACCGGCCGCGCCAAACAGGTGGCCCTGCCACGAAACGCCCCCACCTTGGGGCAGTATGCCCCACAAGATTCCGCCGTAAACGGCGAACAAGACGACGCCTCCCAGCACCTGCCAGACATTGCGGTTGAACAACCCCCGCACCAGCAGGTAGGCGAGCCAGCCGAAGATGATCCCGGATGCGCCGATCGTGACCGACCCCGATGGTGCCGTCAACCAGACACCGAAACCACTGATCACCCACACGATGACCGTCACCACCACAAAACGACGCGCCATCAGCAGCAGGAAACCGAGAATCACGCCGGGAAGCAAGTTGCCGAACAGGTGCGCAAAGTCGGTATGCAAGAACGGCGCCCAGAGAATGCCGTCGAGTCCGGACACCTGCCGCGGAACGATGCCGTCCTGGTTGAGGTCGTAGTTCATCACCGCATCGACAGACTCGATCACCACGAGCAGGACAGCAATCCCGGCCATGATGATGCCCGACCGCTGCCATCGCGGCATCGGCTTGTTGTCGATCGAGTGACCTCCGGACGGGACGGGATCGCCGGGGTTGGTCGGCAGCGGGAAGCCGCTGGTCATAGGTGCCCTTTCTGAAGGCAGTCCGGGAAAGTTCTACTCCCCGAAAGCAGAGAACAAGATGTCCCGGTAAGCGGGGATGCCTGCAACACTCGTTGCCGCGACAACCGCCGACACGATCGCGCGTTGCACCACTGTCGCCGACACCTCGGCCAGTGCTGCGACGATAGCTGTGTCGGGGTCCATGCCCGGCGGCACGACCACCGCGGCCTCCGGATCGGCGCTCTTCTCCCCCGTGGCCACGGCAAACAGTGTGTCACCGTCGAGTGGTGAGTGCGCAGGCCGAATCGCTCGTGCCAGTCCGTCGTGTCCAGACATGGCTAGGCGTGCAGTACTGGCGACAGAGAGCGTCGCGTCGGTCGCGATGACGCCAATGGTCGTGTTGAGGACGGTGCCCTTGGCGGTCAGCTCGGCAAGCTTCTTGATCTCCAACTGTTTCGGCGCATGGAGGCGGTGCACATCGAGGTCGTCGGCGCCCCACGGCAATCCGGTCGTGGGGTCGACGACACCCCCGACCGGGTTGGCGACGACCAGGGCACCGACCGTGAGTCCGCGCGCCGGACCGTCACCGATGGTGATCGACGCGGTCCCGACGCCGCCCTTTAGCGCTCCGGCACGGGCCCCCACCCCCGCTCCCACGGACCCGACCGTGAAGTCGCGTCGGGCATCAGCCAACGCCAGCGCACCAAAGTCCGCGGTCGGTCGGTTTTCCCACCGCCCGACGGGAAGGTCGAAGATGACCGCTGCCGGGACGATCGGCACCACGTGGCCTTGCAGGTCCATCGGCAATCCGATGCCCGCTGATTCCAGTCCCAGCATCACTCCGTCGGCCGCGGCGAGACCGTAGGCGCTGCCGCCGGTCAGGACGATCGCGTCGGCACCGCGCACCGTATTCACCGGATCTAACAGGTCAGTTTCGCGGGTTCCTGGGCCCCCGCCGCGCACGTCGACGGCGGTCGTAGCGCCGCGCGGCAGGGTCACCACCGTGGTGCCGGTGGCCCAACCGCTGCCGGGTTCGGCGGACGTCGCGAGAGTGACGTCATCGTCCAGGCGATGATGGTGCCCCACGGCAATCCCGTTGACATCGGTGATCCGATTGCCCGCGTGCGATCCCGTCATGGCTACCAGGCGCCCCATTCCTGTGTTGGATCTTCCGGCTGAGTCCACTCTGCGGACATCAACGCGTCCACCAGCAGTCCCTGCACCACCGACAGCCAGTCATAGACGTCTTGGTGTGCTGCGTGCGGGTGATCTGGCGGAATGTTCGACGGATGGTCAGAGATGCCGAGCATCGCGCCCAACGCCAGTCGGATGTCGGTGAGCGCTGCGAGCCAGCGATCTGCTTGCGCTTCGGTGAGGGCCACATCGCCGCCCTCGGCGGGCAGTGTCTCAAGCACGGTGCGCGCCGCCTCGAGTTTGGCATCGATAATCTTCGGCTCATTGACACTTCGTAAGCCGCCGTTGAGGTCGGAGGCAATGGGTCCGGCGGTAAGTTCGGACTCCTGGTCGGGTCGGTGAAAGTCCGGCAGTAGGCGGCCCAACGTCACGTCGTCGGGTGCATCGGTGTGACCGGTGACGATCCCCGTTAACGTCGACAGTTCGTCGCGCGGTGCCGTTTCGGCTCGCTCGGTGAGCAGGTCGGTAATCGATTCGACCATCGATGCCAGCAACTGGCATTCGTAAACTTCGAGGTTTGAGCAGATGCGGACGTCATCGCCCGCACCCGTTCGTCGCCAAGTCCGCATCAGGAATCGTGCTGCATTGTCGCCCACAGTCCGGCCGCATGCAGTTTGCGGACGTCACCTTCCATGGCGGTGCGGTCGCCGCTGGAGACGACGGCCTTGCCTTCGGTATGCACCTGCATCATCAAGGCTTTCGACTTCTCCTCCGAATAACCGAAAATCTTCTGGAAGACGTAGGCCACGTAATTCATCAGATTTACCGGGTCATCCCAGACCAAAGTTACCCATGGACGGTCTTGCACCGTCTCCGGCTCAGCCACCGCGGTACCGGTGCTTGTACCTGGTGTCGCCTCTTCGAGCGCCATGAGTAATAGGGTAGCGAAGTGACCACTACTGCGCTGCTGACCGACCAATACGAACTGACCATGGTGTCGGCGGCACTCCGTGCCGGAACCGCAAATCGCTCCTGTGTGTTCGAGGCCTTCGCCAGGCGCCTACCCGACGGCCGTCGCTACGGCGTCGTCGCAGGTACTGGCCGAGTTCTCGACGCCGTGGAGAAGTTCCGGTTCGGCGACGCAGAACTCGCCGCCCTGGATGGAATCGTCGACTCCGACACCATTGGATGGCTCGCCGACTACCGCTTTCGCGGTGAGATCGACGGCTACCGCGAAGGTGAACTGTACTTCCCCGGATCACCGATCTTGACCGTGCGCGGCGGCTTTGCCGAGGCGGTGATCTTGGAGACAGTGGTCTTGTCGATCCTCAACCACGACAGCGCGATCGCTTCCGCCGCCGCTCGCATGGTCAATGCGGCCGCGGGTCGCCCCATCATCGAGATGGGCAGCCGACGCACCCACGAACAGGCTGCGGTCGCCGCCTCGCGCGCTGCTTACCTCGCGGGCGTCAACGCCACCAGCAACCTGGAGGCGGCCCGGACGTACGGCGTCCCGAGCGCGGGCACCGCGGCACACTCGTTCACCCTGCTGTTTGCACAGCCGGACGGGAGCGACGAGCGTGCCGCCTTCGCCGCCCAGGTAGAGGCACTCGGCACCGAAACGACCCTGCTCGTCGATACCTACGACATCACCACCGGAGTCAAGAACGCTATCGAAGTAGCCGGTACCGAACTCGGTGCCGTGCGCATCGACTCCGGAGATCTCGGCGTGCTCGCCCGGCAGGTCCGCCAGCAACTCGACGACCTTGGCGCACACAAAACGCAGATCGTCGTCTCGGGCGATCTCGACGAATACGCGATCGCCTCGCTGCGCGCCGAGCCCGTCGACCTGTACGGCGTCGGTACCTCCGTCGTCACCGGTAGCGGTTCCCCCACCGCGGGCATGGTTTACAAACTGGTCGAGGTCGACGGCGTTCCCGTCGCGAAGCGGTCGAGCCGCAAAGAAAGCCACGGCGGGGAAAAACGAGCGGTCCGTGCGGCCCGCTCCACCGGCACCATCGTCGAAGAAATCTTGGTCCGCGCCAGCAACTCCCAAGCGCCCGTGTCCGGCACTGCCGGGCTCGACGTCACTGAGATGCAGATCCCGCTGGTCCGTGACGGCGAACGCGTACCTGGATTGCCTACACTGGAGGAGTCTCGCCGGTACCTCGCACGCGGTCTCGTGACCTTGCCGTGGGAAGGTCTCGGGCTCAGCCACGGCGACCCGGCGATCCCCACCCGCTACTTGAACGAACCGGAGTCTCGATGACCGACCAGCAGTCCGCTGCTCGCAAATGCGCGCTGATCGTCGTCGACGTTCAAAACGATTTCTGCGAGGGCGGGTCGCTTGCCGTCGCTGGCGGTGCCGCCGTTGCGGCCGCAGTTAATGCGTTGCCCGGCGACTATCCGCTGGTGGTCGCCACTCGCGACTACCACGTCGACCCCGGCGCACACTTCTCCGACAATCCTGATTTCGTCGATACCTGGCCGCCGCACTGCCGCGTTGGAACTGTCGGCGCGGACTTTCATCCGAATTTGAGCACCGCCCCGGTCCAGGCGATCTTCTCAAAGGGCGAATACACCGCTGCCTACTCCGGCTTTGAAGGGGTCAACGAAGCGGGAACATCTCTCGCGGACTGGCTCAACGAGCAGGGTGCCACCGACGTCGATGTGGTCGGGATCGCCACTGACCACTGTGTCCGTGCAACTGCCGTCGACGCTGCCGCCGCAGGCTTCACCACCCGTGTGCTTTTGTCGTACACGGCCGCCGTGGCCGAACCGACCACCAAGACCGCACTCGCCCAACTACACGCGGCCGGTGTGGAGCTGATCGGGTCGGTACCCGGTGGGGCGTCGACGACGGATGCTCCCGCAGAGTGAGCCTCCCTGACGTTCCTGAACTCCTCTCCGACGCCGTCACCGCGCTTGGCGGTGCGCCGCGAGAGGGCCAACTCGCGATGGCCGAAGCTGTCGGCGAAGCCATCGCGAACAACCATCACCTCGCGGTCCAGGCTGGCACGGGCACCGGAAAATCGTTGGCATACCTGGTGCCTTCATTGCGGCACGCCGTCGACTCGGGCGAGACAGTAGTCGTCTCTACCGCGACCATTGCCCTGCAACGTCAGCTCACCGAGCGGGACCTCCCTCGTCTCGCGTCCGCGTTGACCAAACCGCTGAAGTCCGAACCGACCTTCGCGATCCTCAAAGGCCGCGCCAACTACCTGTGCCTCAACAAACTGCATGCCGGTGTCGCCGACGACGATCCGAACACCGAATTGTTCGATGCCTTCGACCTGTCACGGATGGGTCGCGAAGTCACTCGCCTGCGAGAATGGTCGTCGGACACCGAAACTGGCGACCGCGACGACCTTTCCCCCGGTGTCAGCGACCAATCGTGGCGCCAGGTGTCGGTTTCGTCCCGTGAATGCATCGGTGCCGCGACCTGTCCCTACGGTGAAGACTGCTTTGCTGAGCTGGCCCGTAAGAAAGCTGGCGATTCTGACATCATCGTCACCAATCACGCGATGCTCGCCATCGACGCGATGAGCCCGGCGACGATCCTGCCCGAGCACAGAGTCGTCGTGATTGACGAAGCACACGAGTTGGTCGATCGGATCACGTCGGTCACCACCGAGGAGGTGTCGGCCGCCAACGTCTCGCAGGTATCGCGCAGGCTCGGCAAGCTGATCGACGACGACACCGCCAGTGCCCTCGTTACCGCGGGCGAGCAGTTGGAACTGCTGCTCGACGATTCCGCCGAAGGTGAATGGATTCGTCTGCCAAGCGGAGCACCGGAGATCCTCGCATCGCTCCGCGACCGCCTGTGGAATGCGCGCAACGCCGTCGGACCAGCACCGTCCGCGGCGGCCGACCCCGAGGCAGCGGCCGCCCGCCAAATGGCACTGTCGGCGACCGACTCGCTGCACGACACCGTCGTCCGCATCCTCACCATGTTTGAGCAACGCGACATCCCCAAGCGTCACGACGTGGTGTGGCTGTCGGAGGATCGCCTCCGCAACACCACCCGGCGAGTCCTGCGGATCGCGCCCCTATCGGTGGCCGGACTGCTGCGGACCTCCCTCTTCACCGATTCCACCGTCATCCTGACCTCAGCCACCCTGACGATCGGTGGCAACTTCGACGCCCTCGCCCGCACCTGGGGCCTACCCGCACACGGTGGGGATAAGAAAGACGTCGAAGCCGCCGGTTGGCGCGGTATGGACGCTGGCAGCCCTTTCGACTACCCGAAATCTGCGATCCTGTACGTCGGCAAGCACCTTCGACCGCCCGGCCGCGACGGCATCGCCGACAGCACGCTTGACGAAATGGTCGACCTGATGAACGCCGCCGGCGGTCGTACCCTCGGGCTCTTTTCCTCCATGCGTGCTGCCAAAGAGGCGACCGAGAAACTCCGCGAGCGCGTTGGGTTCCCCATCCTCTGCCAGGGCGACGATGCGACGTCAGCACTGGTGGAGAAATTTGCTGCCGACGAGGCAACCTGCCTGTTCGGCACCCTGTCACTGTGGCAGGGCGTGGACGTACCCGGCCCATCGTTGCGCTTAGTGATGATCGACCGAATTCCGTTCCCCCGGCCCGACGACCCGTTGCTTTCGGCACGACAGCGCGAGGTCGACGCAAACGGTGGAAACGGTTTCCTCACGGTGTCGGCGAACCATGCCGCACTGCTGCTGGCGCAGGGCGCTGGACGCCTGCTGCGCTCCACCAGCGACCGCGGCGTCGTCGCCGTTCTCGATTCGCGACTGGCCACGGCCCGCTACGGCGGCTACCTGCTGGCGAGTCTGCCGCCCTTCTGGCGGACCACAGACCCGAAGGCCGTGCGTTCGGCCCTGTCACGACTCACCACCGGGGCCGCGCAGTCGTGACTCCACTGTGGGAACGGCTCGGTGCGCACGTTGGCCCGGCCGGGACCGTCTTCTCGGTATGGGCACCCAATGCTCGTGCGGTCACCGTCTTCGGTGATTTCGACGACTGGGTGGCCGTCGACTACCCCATGGATCGTGGGCCGGACGGCGTGTGGACCGCGGTGATCGAGCAGGCACGTCAAGGAATGGCATATAAGTTCCGGATTGTCGGAGCCGACGGCCTGGTGCGGGACAAGGCGGACCCCCTCGCTCGCGCCGCCCAGTTGCCTCCCGAGACGGCGTCGGTTATCGCAGGCGAATCGGCGTTCACCTGGACTGACGCAGCGTGGACTGTGGCACGTCCAACGCGCCGTCCCGAAGCCGAGCCCATGTCGATCTATGAAATGCACTTGGGGTCGTGGCGGATCGGCGACCAGTTCGGCAGCCTCGGCTACCGCGACATCGCTGTTCCGCTTGCCGACTACCTGCACAGTCACGGGTTCACGCATGTGCAGTTGATGCCAATCACCGAACACCCCTACGGCGGGTCGTGGGGATATCAAGTGGGTTCCTACTTTGCGTGCAGCGGCCGCTGGGGGTCGGCGGACGACTTCCGTTTCCTCGTCGACCATCTGCATGCCAGCGGCATCGGTGTCCTGCTTGACTGGGTACCCGCCCACTTCCCGAAGGATCCGTTCGCGCTCGGTGAATTCGACGGCACGCCACTCTACGAGCACGCCGATCCGCTGCGCCGTGAACAGCCTGATTGGGGCACTTATGCGTTCAACCTCGGGCGGTCCGAGGTGCGCGACTTCCTGATCGCGAGCGCCGTCTACTGGTGTCGGGAGTTCCACCTCGATGGCCTGCGCGTCGACGCCGTCGCCTCGATGCTGTACCTCGACTACTCGCGCGGTGACGGCCAGTGGCGACCTAATTCACGGGGCACCCACGAGAACGACGAGGCCGTCGACTTTCTCCGAGACCTCAACGACGCTGTCCGAGACGCCTGCCCCGGCGCCATCATGATCGCCGAGGAATCCACCACGTGGCCGGGCGTGACGACGCCGACGAACCGTGGCGGGCTCGGATTCGATTTCAAGTGGAATCTGGGCTGGATGCACGACCTGCTGTCGTTTGTCGCGCTCGCCCCCGACCAGCGGTCACAACTCCAAGAGCACGTCGCGTTCGGTCTAACTCATGCCAGCGCGGAGCGCTACATTCTGCCGATCAGCCACGACGAGGTGGTGCACGGCAAGGGCACCTTGATCTCTCGCATGCCGACCGGCGTCGACCGTGCCGCGCACGTCAGGCTCACCTTGGCCTTCCAGTGGGCACATCCGGGGAAGAAGCTGTTGTTCATGGGTCAGGAGTTCGGCCAGGTCCGCGAATGGGCCGACGATCGCTGCCTCGATTGGGACGCTGCCGACCGCGGACTCGCGCTAGCGGTCGGCGATCTCGCTCGCCTTCACGCGGAGTTGCCTGCGCTGCACGCGATGGACACCGACGCCCGCGGTTTCGCGTGGCTCGACGCCACCGACACCCGGAACACTGTCATCGGATTTCTACGCCGAGCTGACGAGCATGCGAACACTGACGGCCAGGTGGTGGCGTGCGTGTTCAACTTCTCCGACCGTGACCTGTACGACTACCGTCTGGGCTTTCCAGTCGCCGGGCCGTGGCGTGAAATCCTCAATACCGGGGCCCTCGAATACGGTGGCCACGGCGTCGGGAACCTGGGTCGCATCGTCGTCGACGAAGTCCCCAGCCATGGCCGCCCCTACAGTGCGGCCCTCACCCTTCCCGCCGCCTCGGCCGTGTTCTTCACCCCAGCAACACCCCCGGCCGCTGTTCTCGCATGATGCGTCGATTCCCGCACTATGTCTGACATAGTGCGGGAATCGACGCATCATGCGAGAGCGCGGGGCTCACCGGTACGGGGTGCCCTAGTACAGGGCGGTCGCGAGCTTGCGCCGTGCTGCCACGACGAAGGGCTCGGCGGGGTCGAACAATTCGAAAAGTTCTAACAGACGTGCTCGCGCCTTGGTGCGGTCGTCGTCGCGGGTGACCTTGATGAGGTCGATGATTCGGTCGAACGCTGCCTCTGGCCGCTGACCCAGGAGCAGTACGTCGGCAGCCGCCAACTGACCGTCGACGTCGCCAGCTTCCGCGCTACCCACAATTGACGGATCGTGTGCCTGCGCCCGCATGACGAACTCCAGGTTTCGGACCGCCGCCGCGGCCTCCACATTGCCAGGCTCCTCAGCGACGATCGCACGGTAGGCATTAAGCGCACCATCCATATCGCCAGCGTCCATCAACCCTTCGGCAGCCACCATCCGCGGATCGTCGTCAGGCTCGGCGGCCGCACCCGCACCACCGCCGTCGGGCAGCATGTGTGCGGTCTTGGCGATGATGTCGTCAATCCAGGCGCGGATCTGCTCTTCCGGTTGCGCGCCATTGAACGCGGTCACCGGCTGCCCGGCAACCATGGCGATCACCATCGGTACTGACTGCACACCAAACGCCTGGGCGATGCCGGGGCTGGCGTCCACATCAACTCGGGCCAGCGTCCACTGCCCTCCAGCAGCGGTGGCCAACCGAGCAAGCACTGGCGACA
Organism: Gordonia sp. 34D; assembly: GCF_056682775.1. NCBI lineage: Bacteria > Bacillati > Actinomycetota > Actinomycetes > Mycobacteriales > Gordoniaceae > Gordonia > Gordonia sp. 34D. The sequence goes on from NZ_CM155293.1 coordinate 1,724,953, forward strand.
ACTGCGCCGACGGCTCAGCCCACGCCGCCCAAAGATCAACGACGACGAGCTGGCTCATCGACCGTTCGACGATGTCGCTTTCGAAATTGGACTCGACAACGTCGATGACGGCCGGGGCACTTCGGCCCGGAACCGACGAAGGAGCGGGCCGCGTCGCAGCTGCACGCTGCGCTTCGGCCCGCTCCTTGAGCACTTGCAAATCTACTGCTCCGGTCATCGCCATTGCGGCGCTTCCGGACATGGGAAGTCGCGAAGGTCTACTCACACATTCAGTGTGTCACGATCCTCCGGCACGCTGAACTCGGTACTGGACAGTTCGCCCAGATGCCCATTCTTTTTGGCCCACCATTCGAAGATGATGCTGAAGAACGGTGGCAGCGACGCAATCAGCGCCAGGCCCAAGACCTTCACGTCCCAGTTCAGTGCGCGAGCAGCGAGCAGGGCGAGAATGACGTAAGCGATGAACGCGACACCGTGCAGCATGCCGGGGACCATGGTCGCCGAATCGATGCCTGCGCCGTACTTGATGCCCATGCCGATCAGCAAAAGGCCCCAGGTGATCGCTTCGATGACAGCAATGAAGCGGAATCGCTTGGCCGGGGTGGAGAGATCAAAAAAGCTGTTCATTGAGAAGTTCACGCCTTCGGGACTCGGATGATGAGTGCGTCGCCCTGGCCACCGGCACCGCACAGTGCGGCAACGCCGACGCCGCCTCCGCGGCGGGCCAGTTCGAGCGCGAGATGCAACGTGATGCGGGCGCCGGAAGTGCCGATCGGGTGGCCGAGCGCAATGCCACCACCGTTAACGTTCACCTTTTCCGGGTCGACACCGAGATCACGAGTCGATGCCAGACCGACGACAGCGAACGCCTCGTTGATTTCGAGCAGATCGAGGTCGGTCGGGGCAATTCCCTCACGCTCACACGCCTTCTTGATGGCGTTGGCGGGCTGCAACTGCAGCGAGGAGTCGGGGCCTGCGACAACACCGTGCGAGCCGATCTCGGCCAGCCAGGTCAACCCAAGCTCTTCAGCCTTGGCCTTGCTCATCACGACCACGGCTGCGGCACCGTCAGAGATCTGCGACGAGTTGCCTGCGGTGATGGTGCCGCCCTTGCGGAACGCTGCCCGCAGCCCGGACAGCGACTCTGCGGTCGTGTCGGCGCGAACACCTTCATCGGCGACGAAGTTCACCGGGTCACCCTTGCGCTGCGGAACCGGCACGGGAACGATCTCATTGTCGAAAGTCCCGTTGGCGATGGCCTCGGCGGCGAGTCGGTGGCTACGGGCCGAGAACTCATCCTGCTGCTCGCGGGTGAAGCCGTTGTCGTCGTTGCCCTGCTCGGTGAGGCCACCCATCGGCTGATCGGTGAACGCATCGTGCAGCCCGTCGAACGCCATGTGGTCGACGAGTTCAGTGTTGCCGTACTTGAAACCGCCACGGCTTCCGGGCAGCACGTGCGGTGCCTGCGTCATGGATTCCATACCGCCAGCAACGACGACGTCGAACTCGCCTGCGCGGATCAACTGGTCGGCGAGGGCGATCGAGTCGATGCCCGAAAGGCACATCTTGTTGATTGACAGCGCAGGCACGTCCCACGGGACGCCAGCCTTGACGGCAGCCTGACGCGCAGGCATTTGTCCGGCGCCGGCGGTCAGAACCTGGCCCATGATGACGTAATCGACGACGGCCGGGTCAACACCGCCCCGTTCGAGGGCCCCCTTGATGGCGATCGCGCCGAGATCAACGGCGGAGAAGTCTTTCAGAGACCCCATCAGTCGTCCCTGCGCGGTGCGCGCGCCGGATACGATCACAGTGGTGTTGTCGGACATGAATCAGCTCCTTGGCGTTGGCAGCGTCCATCCAATCGAACTACGACGCAGACGCTGCTGTCTTACTCGGGGCAGCCGTAATGAGCGCCCCGCCTGCTAATAACGCTACCGTTATGGCATGAGCAACTCCGCATCAAATGACGTGACAAACCCCACCGCGAGCGGACCGATGGCAGCGATCGGTGACCTTGTGACCACCGTCGACCATGTCGGCATCGCTGTTCCCGACCTTGACGTGGCAGCCGCCTGGTGGCTCGACAACCTTGGTTTCGTTAATCAGCACGAGGAGATCAACGAGGAGCAAGGCGTGCGGGAGGCCATGATTGGCCCCGCTGGCGGCGAAACGATGATCCAACTGCTGGCGCCACTCAATGAGGCGTCGACGATCGCCAAGTTCATCGATCGCAGCGGCCCCGGCCTGCAGCAACTGGCGGTGCGCGTGACCGACCTCGACGAGGTCGCCAAGCGTCTGACCTCGGCGGGTGTGCGCCTGCTGTACCCGGCGGCCAAGCGTGGCACGGCCGATTCGCGGATCAACTTTGTGCACCCGAAGGATGCTGGCGGCGTCCTCCTGGAACTGGTTGAGCCTGCCGCTGGTCACTGATTTCATCGCAGGATGCGGGCGGTTTCCACGGATTGGTCGCCCGCATCCTGATCGGTTCGTTATCAATCTGCAGCCAACACCCCGCGCCAGGTCCTGAGTAATCCGGCTCACTCGCCCTAGACTGGCTCGCATGTCAGCCCCTGGACATCGCCAAAGCCCCTTCCCCATCGTCATGCGCGGTTACGACCGCGATCAGGTCACCGATCACTTGCGGCGGCTCGATGCCGAATTGCGCATGATGGCCTCCGACCGTGATTCTGCACACGCCAGTGCCGAGGATTTGCAGGGTCGGCTCGACGACGCACGGCACCGGATCCGTGATCTGCAAGACGAAGTGAACGTCTTGTCTGTTCCGCCGACGACGGTCGCCGGGATGACCGATCGCGTCTCCCGCATGTTGCAATTGGCGACCGACGAAGCCAGCGAAGTTCGGGCGAACGCCCGCGATGAGGCCGATGAGCGCCTCTCGGTAGCTCGGCAAGAAGCCGAAGACATTCGATCCGAGGCCGCCGCGGCGTCCGTTCGGACCAAGGAATTGGCGCAGGATCACGCCGACGCCATCATCACGGACGCCGAAGAGCGCGCCGCGAAAATCGACGCCGAAGCCAAGCAACGCGAGCAGCAGTCCCAACGCGATCAAGAGTCTGCCCGTGAACGCGCCAACGAAATTATCGCCGCTGCCGAACGCGATGCTGCCAGCCTGCGGGGGTCGGCCCACAGCATCGCGATGGCCCGATTGGGACGATCCCGCGAACTCGCATCGTCGGCGAAAGACGCGCACACCCAGATCTTGGATCATCTCGCAGCACTGCGCGAACACATCACCAATCTCCCCGATGCCCTAGCGCTGTCGGACGAGGAACTCGACCTGGTGTCTCTCACCGAGAGCGACGATCTTGCTCTTCTCAATCGCAACTTGGTTGGTCGCGATCGATTTACCACGACTGATGATTCTTCCTCGGGTGAAGCATCAGAGCAGACCGACGTCCTCGACGCCATCGACAACGAGTACGGGGACGACAGCTTTGGGGACGACAAGTTCTTGGGCGGCCTGTTCGGCTCGGCGGCGAAAAAAGAAGACGACGATCAAGCGACCGCCTAACAAGGCCCCGCAGGGCCCGCCAGGAACAATTCAGGTCCGCTAAAACAGCTTAAATTCGTTGTTCTCGGTGCCGCGAAGCTTCTCGTAATCGAGAGTGACGCACCGAATTCCGCGGTCGTTGGCGAGGGTTTTGGCCTGCGGTTTGATTGCTTGTGCGGCGAAGATCCCAGCGACCGGGGCAATTGTGGCGTCACGGTTCAGGAGCTCCAGGTAGCGGGTCAGCTGTTCCACACCATCGATTTCGCCGCGACGTTTAATTTCGACGGCGACAGTCTGCCCATCGGCGTCGCGGCACAGGATATCGACCGGTCCGATGGCCGTCATGTATTCACGTCGAATCAACGTGTAGCCCGCACCGAGCGTCTCAATGTGTTCGGCGAGCAGTTCCTGCAGGTGTGCCTCAACACCGTCTTTCACAAGCCCGGGATCTAACCCCAGTTCGTGGCTCGAATCGAGGTGGAACTCCGCGATCGTGATGCGCAGTTGTTCACCGGCCTTGTTCTCCACGACCCACACGGCCTTGACGTCGTCTTTGCCTTCTGGCGCTGGTTCCTCGGCGAGCCAGCACGGTGGACTCATCCAGTTCAGCGGCTTGTAGGCACGGTCGTCGGCATGGATACTGACGGACCCGTCGGATTTCACCAGCAGCAGGCGCTTGGCCATCGGCAGGTGTGAGGTGAGGCGACCAACATAGTCGACTTTGCAATCAGCAATTACGAGACGCACACCGCGAGTCTAGTGGAGCCCTCCGACAGTTTCCTCGGCCAGTCCGTCCGCGGGGCCCCGGCACCCTTGATACGGGACTACCCTCGGGACTCATGAGCGAGCGCACCGTATCTCAGACTGAACTACCCGACGCTGCTGCAACTTTGCTGGCCGATGTGCCGACCCAATTGTGGGTGGCTGGCGTCGAACGCCCGGCTTCGGATGGCTCGACGTTCGACGTCATCAATCCCGCTACCGGCAGTGTTCTAGCGACCGTTAGCAATGCCACCGTCGACGACGGAATCGCAGCTCTCGACGCTGCCGAGGCGGCTGCCGAGACTTGGGCCAACACCCCTCCACGCGAGCGCGGCGAGATCCTTCGGCGCACCTTCGACCTGATCACCGCGAGGCGCGACGACTTTGCTCTCCTCATGACCCTCGAGATGGGTAAAACCATCCCGGAGAGCCTCGCGGAAGTTTCGTACGGCGCCGAGTTCTTCCGATGGTTTTCCGAGGAGGCGGCCCGGATTAACGGCCGTGTCACCACTGCCCCGGCAGGTAACGGACAGATCGTGGTTACCAAGCAGCCGGTGGGAATCTGCTTGGCAATTACTCCGTGGAACTTCCCCCTCGCGATGGGAACCAGGAAGATTGGTGCCGCCTTGGCTGCTGGCTGCACGATGGTCGTCAAGCCGTCCGAGGACACTCCCCTCACCACCATGCTGCTTATGAAAATCATGGCCGAGGCGGGCCTACCGGCGGGTGTCCTCGCGGCTATCCCAACGGTGCGGGCACCGGAGGTCGTCGCGGCAGTGATGGACGACCCGCGCCTACGTAAGGTCTCGTTCACCGGTTCCACACAGGTCGGCAGCGCTTTGCTCGCGCAGGCCGCGAAGCATGTGTTGCGAACATCTATGGAACTCGGGGGAAATGCGCCCTTCCTGGTGTTCGAGGACGCCGACCTCGATGCCGCAGTTGAAGGCGCGATGAGCGCGAAACTCCGCAATGGCGGTGAGGCCTGCACGGCCGCCAATCGGCTCTTGGTCCAAGAGTCGGTGCGCGAAGAATTCACCCGTAAGCTCACCGCCCGGATTGCCGCGATGAAGGTTGGCCCGGGCTGGGACGAGGCGTCGCAACTTGGCCCCATCATCAACGACCGTCAGCGCACGCGGATGGCCGCCCTGGTCGAGGACGCCGTCGCCAAGGGCGCGCAAGTCCATACTGGCGGTACATCGCTGCCGGGCGATGGTTTCTACTACGCTCCTACCGTCATCGACCGCATTCCGCAGGGGTCTGACATCTTGACGCAGGAAATCTTCGGCCCCATCGCCACCATCGTCAGTTTCGACACCGAAGAGGAAGCACTGCGACTTGCGAACGACACCGAGTATGGGCTGGCGGCGTACTTCTATTCCACCGATCTGTCCCGAGTTCAACGAGTCTCAAGCAGGCTTCAAGCTGGCATGGTCGGAGTTAATCGTGGTGTGGTGTCCGATCCCGCTGCGCCGTTCGGCGGCATCAAGCAATCAGGCCTCGGCTCCGAAGGCGGGTCTGAGGGGATCGGCGAATACTTGAATACGAAGTACGTGGCGCTCCCGCCCGTTTAGTCGCCGCTACAGGTATTGCCCGTGTTGGCCGGCCCTGACGCCAATGACGTCGTCGGCAATGATGATGGCATAGACAAAGATCAGAATGCTGACGAGTTGCATCCAGACGCCACCATAGACGCCGATCGGAATTGTGAAGGCAGCTATCGCCGCGGCGAGGAGCCTGGTCCAAGGTCGGGGTAGACGTAAAACTATCCGGAACAGCGTTTGACCCATCATGTAGAGGGCAACACCACCAGACAGTGCGACGGCTTGGGGCCAGGAAGCGTGGCTACCGGAGTGCGAGATCGTCATGCCGAGGCCGGCAGCAGTGAACAGGACACCCAGCAGCATTGGCACGAAGGCATAACCATAGGCAAGCAGTGCCGGTCGGTTTCGCTGCACGACAGGAAGCGATTCCAACGCGTGGCGGCCCTGCTCGTCGTCGACGCCGAAGAATGACCACCACAGCACATAGCAGATTGCCAGACCCAGCCCGACGTCGATGAAGAAGGCTAGGTCCATCTCCATCCCTGCGAGACTGGCACCGATCGCCACGATCGACTCGCCGATGGCGATGATAAGAACCCCGCCGTGTCGCTCACTGTAATGCCCGGGTCGGACAACGAATCCGTCGACCGATCGTGAACGTCGAGACGGCCCGATGATGAGAACGAGTACCGCCGTCGCCCACAGGAGATAGCTGAGTGGCGAACTTGCGTATCCGCCGGCAACCACCAGAAGCGAAGCCCCGAGATTGAGCGGCAAGATCTGCATTACGGCTTGAGCTGACGATGGCCCTCCCGATACCCGGAAGAGGAGTCCGTGGATTAACGTGACCCCCAGGAACGCCCACCCGAACACAAGTCCGCGGCCTTCCACAGCATCTGGCACCGCTAGCGCAACGATAAAGAACCCGAACATCCCCACCATGAGGGCCGAGCGCCGCCCTGTGGTCGACGGTGCGATCTCGTTTGTCAGCCACACGTAACCGCTATACATCCACCAGGCGATCATGAAGATCAACGAAACTTCTCCAGCGGTCTTCCAACTGGGAGCGACGCTGAATGAATGTGTTAGCTGGGTGATGGTGAAGACGAAGACAAGGTCGAAAAACAACTCGAGGGTCGACGCGCTCCCCTGTCCACCGAGGTCCGCCTCGTCGAGTTCCGTCATCTTGGCAGCCTAGCCGTCATTCGCGGAATACGGCGGGAAGTGCAGGCACGGCTACTTTGGCTGCAAATGAGTCAAGCCCCCGAACCATTGCTGGTTCGGGGGCTTGGCTTAAATTGTGTTCGGCGGTGACCTACTCTCCCACACCCATTACAGTGCAGTACCATCGGCGCAGGTGGGCTTAGCTTCCGGGTTCGGAATGGGACCGGGCGTTTCCCCACCGCTATAGCCGCCGTAACTCTATGAAACTGTCCGACCAACCCCAGCTTTGACCGCTCACGCGGTCAACACACGGGTTGGTGTGTTGTTTCAGAGGTGCATAGTGGATACGCGTATCACGTGTGTCTTCAACTTTCGACTCACACACATTTAAAATGGTGAGTGTTGTTGGTAAGTCCTCGGCCGATTAGTACCAGTCACCTGAACACATTGCTGTGCTTACAGTTCTGGCCTATCAACCCCATAGTCTGTAGGGGGCCTTACCCCACCCGAAGGTGGGTGAGAAACCTCATCTTGGAACAGGCTTCCCGCTTAGATGCTTTCAGCGGTTATCCCTTCCGAACGTAGCTAACCAGCAGTGCTCCTGGCGGAACAACTGGCACACCAGAGGTTCGTCCGTCCCGGTCCTCTCGTACTAGGGACAGGTTTCCTCAAGTTTCTAGACGCGCGCGGCGGATAGAGACCGAACTGTCTCACGACGTTCTAAACCCAGCTCGCGTGCCGCTTTAATGGGCGAACAGCCCAACCCTTGGGACCTACTCCAGCCCCAGGATGCGACGAGCCGACATCGAGGTGCCAAACCATCCCGTCGATATGGACTCTTGGGGAAGATCAGCCTGTTATCCCCGGGGTACCTTTTATCCGTTGAGCGACACCGCTTCCACTTGCCGGTGCCGGATCACTAGTCCCGACTTTCGTCCCTGCTCGACATGTACGTCTCACAGTCAAGCTCCCTTGTGCACTTACACTCAACACCTGATTGCCATCCAGGCTGAGGGAACCTTTGGGCGCCTCCGTTACATTTTAGGAGGCAACCGCCCCAGTTAAACTACCCACCAGGCACTGTCCCTGAACCAGATCATGGTCCGAGGTTAGAAGCCCAATACGATCAGAGTGGTATTTCAACAACGACTCCACCAACACTAGCGTGCCAGCTTCACAGTCTCCCACCTATCCTACACAAACCGCACCGAACACCAATACCAAGCTATAGTGAAGGTCCCGGGGTCTTTTCGTCCTGCCGCGCGTAACGAGCATCTTTACTCGTACTGCAATTTCGCCGAGCCTGTGGTTGAGACAGCAGAGAAGTCGTTACGCCATTCGTGCAGGTCGGAACTTACCCGACAAGGAATTTCGCTACCTTAGGATGGTTATAGTTACCACCGCCGTTTACTGGGGCTTAAATTCTCAGCTTCACCAACAAAGTTGATTAACCGGTCCTCTTAACCTTCCAGCACCGGGCAGGCGTCAGTCCGTATACATCGTCTTACGACTTCGCACGGACCTGTGTTTTTAGTAAACAGTCGCTTCTCTCTGGTCTCTGCGACCACCACCAGCTCCAGACGTCAAGTCCTTCACCAATCGTGGTCCCCCTTCTCCCGAAGTTACGGGGGTAATTTGCCGAGTTCCTTAACCACAGTTCACTCGATCGCCTTAGTATTCTCTACCTGACCACCTGTGTCGGTTTGGGGTACGGGCCGTGTACCAACTCACTAGAGGCTTTTCTCGACAGCATAGGATCACTGAATTCGCCTCAACGGCTACGCATCACCTCTCAGGATATATAAGACACGGATTTGCCTATGCCTTTCCCTACAGGCTTACACCAACTATTCCATCAGTTGGCCCAGCTACCTTCCTGCGTCACCCCATCGCTTGACTACTACACCCAAGGTCCCATGCAGCCATCCCCAGAGAAATCCGAAGAAATCAAAGAAGACTTTTGGATGGTTAGTACAGATGATTCATCATTGGGCGCGGATACACGGGTACGGGAATATCAACCCGTTGTCCATCGACTACGCCTGTCGGCCTCGCCTTAGGTCCCGACTCACCCTGGGCGGATTAACCTGGCCCAGGAACCCTTGGTCATCCGGCGGACAAGTTTCTCACTTGTCTTTCGCTACTCATGCCTGCATTCTCACTCCCACACCCTCCACAGCTAGATCACTCCGCTGCTTCCATGGATGCAGGACGCTCCCCTACCCACCCACACCACTAGACAAGCTCCCGCAGGAACAAGCCGATGTAATATGTGAGTGCCGCGGCTTCGGCGGTGTACTTGAGCCCCGCTAAATTGTCGGCGCAGAATCACTTGACCAGTGAGCTATTACGCACTCTTTCAAGGGTGGCTGCTTCTAAGCCAACCTCCTGGTTGTCTCAGCGATCCCACATCCTTTTCCACTTAGTACACGCTTAGGGGCCTTAGCCGGCGATCTGGGCTGTTTCCCTCTCGACTACGAAGCTTATCCCCCGCAGTCTCACTGCCACGCTCTCACTTACTGGCATTCGGAGTTTGGCTGACGTCAGTAACCTAGTAGGGCCCATCGGCCATCCAGTAGCTCTACCTCCAGTAAGAAACACGCAACGCTGCACCTAAATGCATTTCGGGGAGAACCAGCTATCACGGAGTTTGATTGGCCTTTCACCCCTACCCACAACTCATCCCCTCCATTTTCAACTGAAGTGGGTTCGGGCCTCCACAAAGTCTTACCTCTGCTTCACCCTGGCCATGGGTAGATCACTCCGCTTCGGGTCTAGACCCAGCGACTCAAACGCCCTATTCAGACTCGCTTTCGCTACGGCTACCCCACACGGGTTAACCTTGCCACTGAGCACTAACTCGCAGGCTCATTCTTCAAAAGGCACGCCATCACCCCCACACCAAAGTGTCGGAAGCTCTGACGGATTGTAAGCGCTCGGTTTCAGGTACTATTTCACTCCCCTCCCGGGGTACTTTTCACCTTTCCCTCACGGTACTAGTCCGCTATCGGTCACCAGAGAGTATTTAGGCTTACCGGGTGGTCCCGGCAGATTCACAGCAGATTCC
>NZ_CM155293.1:1737500-2127500 GCF_056682775.1 Gordonia sp. 34D
CAACAAAAAATGCAGAAACAAAAGTTTCAACACAAAAGCCAGAAAAATAGAACCTGACCAAATCCAAAAAACTGACATGGTAAAAATCTAAAAACTCATCAACAACCAACCACCCACAAAAGGTAGCCAGTCACAATTTGTCCAAAAGAAATCCCCACGCCACAAAAAATACATCTTATGTGGCATAAGAAAATCCAAAACACACTATCGAGTTCTCAAAGAACACACACCCACCAGCACCAACCCAGCAACAAAACCAGGCCGAACTCCAGCAAGCATCTGAAATTATTTGTTGACCACCCCGTCTCCGAGGCGACCTTTCCAGCCTACCAGACCGGATTACCCTCCGCAACTCGCACCGTTCCGAACCTCCGAAGAAGAAACAAGAACGCGCTCAAGCGCAGGATTGCTACTCTATCCGACACCCACCAGCCGGTGCAAACCCGCTAGCCTCGAAGGAATTTCGCTGGCCGGAACGACTCGCTCCGACCTGGAATAAGTTACGCACGCCGGAACAGAAGGTCAAATCGAGGTCCCCTCACCCCCACTGACCTGTCCTTTTGGTCAGGCCGGCCAGCCGTTAGGTCAGTTACCGATGGCTCCGGTCGCCCATAACGTCTAACTATGAGCACCGCATCGACGCTGACACGCCCCCTCTCTACCGCTGAACTGAGCGATTCCCGGGTGGTTTCCGAACTGACTTCGATGGTCGAACAAGGAATCATCGTCGGCCAAGAGGAGTTCGAGTCCGCGTTCGTGGACATCGTGACGGCTGCCGGCCCCGACCGAATGCAGTCGTGGCGGCACTTCTATGCGAACTCGATTCGTGAACTACGAGCCGGCACCTCCGCGTTCAGTCCCATTCATCACCGGGCACGGAGCCTTCTCACCGGAACCAGTGTGCTGGAAGTTGGGTGTTGTTTCGGACTTTTTGCCCTGCAATGTGCACAGGATGGCTACCAGGTGACCGCCTCAGATATCTGCCCCGGAGCGCTCGATCACCTCGATGACGCATCGTCGTACCTGGGATTGCCAGTAGAGACGGCCCTCGGCGACGTCCGACAGCTTCCGTTTGCCACCAATAGTTTCGACACTGTGACGCTTCTCCACCTTCTGGAACACCTCGATAACGCAGACGTCGAAGCGGCAATCGTCGAATCTTGCCGGGTCGCGTCGAAGCGGGTGATCATCGCGGTTCCCTTCGAGGACCAGATCAGCCCCCACTTCGGGCACCTCGAACTGCTTCGCGAATCGGACCTTCACCGCTGGTCAGCGTTCGCGGGCGACCACTGCAGCCGGGTTTTCGCTGATCACGGCGGCTGGCTCGTCATCGACGTCGCCTGATTCCCCCTTTTCTGTCACATTCGACGCCCAACTATTCGCCAGACCATCACCGATCGGTTCGATCGGTGATGGTCTGGTCGAATCGTGACAGAAAAGGGAGATTCGACGCCGTCAGATGAGGCCGCGTTTACTTGCTACATAGACGGCATCGGTTCGTTTGGTGACGCCAAGCTTGCGGATCACGTTGCGGATGTGGAACTTGACAGTGGACTCGGAGATGAACAATCCACGGCCAATTTCGGCATTGGATTTGCCGTCTGCCAGGAGCTTTAGGACTTGGCGCTCGCGGTCGGTGAGTTCGGCGGTGCCGTCATGCTCGCCTGAAACCGCGCGCAACACGATGGCCGCACTCCGCGGATCGAAGGCACTTCCTCCGGTGGAGACTGTCCGGATCGCGCGGATGAGCTCGGTTGTGTCAACGTCCTTGACCACGTAGCCCTTGGCGCCGGCACGAACCGCACGCACCACCAAGTCGTCGTCGAGGAAGGTCGTAAGAACCAGCGCGGCCACCTTCGGATGCTGGCGCGTCATCTCCCGAATCAACCGGAGGCCTTCGTACTCGGTGCCAGCCGTCAACTTCAGATCGACAACCACAACATCGGGGCCGACGAGGGCCACCTCGGCGAGCGCAGCCTCGAAAGTCCCCGCCTCCCCCACGACGACGACTTCCTCGTCCCTATCCAGAAGCGAGCGGAGTCCTTCACGGAGCAGGGCGTGGTCGTCAACCAGTACCATGCGTATCGGTCGTTGAGTCATGAGATCCCTCTTTCCCCGACGGATAGCGGCAACGACGCCGCGATGCGCACTCCCCCAAGCCGTGACCGGCGGATTCGGAAACTTCCACCCAGCTCTTCGGCACGCGAGCGCATGTTCATGAGACCGCGGTGGCGGGCGGCAACGGAGTCACCTTCAGCGGCGGCGCGCAACGTGACACGAAGGAGTTCGGGGTCACCAACCCCGTCGTCATCGACCCACAACCTCACTTGGTCGTCGGCATACGCGACGGTGACGATCACCTTGGTGGCCTGAGCGTGGACTGCGGCGTTAAAGAGCGACTCGCCCGCAATACGCAGGACCGCATGTTCAATATCGCCGGGGAGTTCCCGGGGCCGCCCGCGGACCGTCACGACACTTACCGCAGTTGCGGGAAGGTGCAACGCACACAACTCGTCAAGCGTCTCGGTGATACTCGGCGCCGGGGTCGGAGCGTCGGCGCGGGTCCGGGTATCTGAGAGTGCGAAGATGGCAGATCGCAACTGCCCCATGGCATCTCGGGTAAGCCGGACTGCTTTATCGAGGTGTTCGAGCCCACCCTCGGCGACATCAGCACGACACAGTTCCATCTGCAGTCCAGCGGAAAGTACCGACTGTCCCACCGAGTCGTGCAATTCACGAGCGATCCGCGCGCGCTCACCACCGAGCAGAGCGGTGCGCTGCGCGGCCGACAGTTCACGCTGCATCGCGAGCAACTCTTCGTTTCGTTCTGCAAGCTCCTCCGCACGGTGGTTTGCCTCCGAGAACAACGCGGAGTTCACCAGAGCGACGGTGGCCTGGCCCGCGAGGATTCGCAGCACCATCAGATCTGCCGGATCCACATCCCGACCGGGTGCCGTCCACGCCGAGAGTCCACCAACCACGCGACCGTCCAACTCCACCGGCACATGCAGATGATGGTCGGCCACGATCGGACCATGCAAGACGTCTTCTTCGCCGCGAAGAATGTCGTTCAGCCGATTCAGCACCGGATCTGGCAGATCGACGGGAGGCGTCGCGACACTGACCCCCTCGAACGCCATGATCCGACCGTCACCGCTGGCGATGAGGTGCCGCGGACTGGTGTCACCGAGTTGGCCGTCGGCGAGAGCGAACAGCACCCACTCCGCATCGAGGTGATCTCGCACCGTTTCGACCACAGCCACGACCAACGCCTCCGGTCCTTCAACAGTCTGGACCAGCGCCTTTGAGATTCCTTCCAATGCGGTCATCACCCGGCCCAGACGGACGGCAGTACCCCGGAACTCCGCGTAATGACTGCCTTTGACGGTACGCAGACCGACGAGGCTGGCCAGGTCCGGCGTCTGCCCGGTCATGGCTACAGGGCCTCCCGGTAGAGGCCGTGAATCGCTGATTCTTCCGGTCGACGGGGGTTGGTAATCATGCACGAGTCCGCGAGAGCGTAGGTGGTTAACAGGTCGAGGTGGGAGTCGCGTACCCCGAGCGGGGACAGCGTTTCGGGCATACCGACACGTCGCCCGAGGCGTGTGACCCGATCGGCCAAGCGGTCGGCCACCAGCTGCGGGCTGCCCGACGTGTCGATGCCGACTGCCTCGGCTAGGCGGACAAAGTCACCGCCGGCAACGACCGCGTTATAGCGGATGACGTGGGGTAACAGGACTGAATTGATAGTGCCGTGGGGTGCATCGCAGTAGCCGCCGACCGGATGGCTCATGGCATGTGCCGCCCCCAGGATGGCGTTGGTGAACGCCATGCCAGCACGCAACGATGCCAAAGCCATCGCTTCGCCCGCAGCACGGTCGTGCGGATCATTCACAAGCCGCTCAAGATTGGTCCAGACACCGATCAGTGATTCCAGCGCGAGAGAATCGGTGAGGCTCCCATGCGCGAGTGACACGTACGCCTCGACACAATGCGTCAGCGTGTCCATCCCCGCTTGCGCCGTAACCTCCGAGGGCGCGGTGGTCAGCAGCGTCGGATCAATGACGGTGACATTGGGGACCAACGTGCGGCCGATGATCGTGATCTTGGTGCGCCGTTCCGGATCGTTAATGATGCAGAACTGCGAGACGTCGGCACCGCTGCCCGCCGTCGTCGGAATCGCTACCAGAGGCGGCAACGGTCGGGTCGCACGATCGATGCCCTCGTACTCCACAATCAGGCCCCCATTGGATGCCAGCACCGCGATGCCTTTCGCGGCGTCGATCACTGACCCGCCACCCAACGCGATCAACCCATCGGCTCCGTGCGCCCGGTAGGCGGTAAACCCGTCGGTGACTTCCCCCGCTCGAGGGTTGGGCGATACATCTAGGTACGACGCTGCCGCCAACCCCTGTTTTCGAAGGTCGGCGAGCAACATGGAGAACCAAGGTGTGGCCTCGACATGGCGGTCGGAGACGACCAGTGGCCGTTCGACACCGAGGCCCGTCACCGCGATTGCCGCTTCGGGAAGCGAACCCGGTCCGACGACAATTTCCGGTGTGTGGAACTTGGCGATCCGGGAAGCGTTTCGGTTTTCATTCACCGGACGACCACCTCCTGTACGTCTAGCGACGCTACCGCGATCAACGCAGCGCTGCGCCCAGTTCGTCGCAGCGAGCCAAGATCTCCGCACCGTCTCGCGCACTCACCACACCGTCGCAGTACTCGGCGTAATCGGCGAGGGCACAACCGGTTTGGCTCCAGTAACGGCTGGGTTCAGGAGTAAGCCAAGCCACCCGATTCGACCGTCGGGCCAGTTCTGCGAACTTCTCGACGAGCGGATCGAATGCGTTGCTCCGGGCGTCTCCGACAATCAGCACATTGGTCTTCTTGGTCACCAGATCGCCGTAACGCTCGAGCATGGCTGTCCACATTCGTCCATAGTCACTGGTCGCCGCCAGGTCGAGGCCCTCGGTCGCCAGAACGGCCGCGAGGGCACCTTCGGCGTTGGAGGTGCGGAGCGCCGAGGTCACCAACACCGGCTGGTCGACGAACGCGACCACTTCGCAACGATCACCGAACCGATGGAGCGTTTGCGCCAATCTGAGAATGAAGCCGGCCACCGGTCGGACCGAGATCGAAACATCGACCATAACGAGAGTGCGCACCGGCCCGGGGACCGCCCGTCGGCGCCACAGCGCGACGGGCACGCCGTCGGTGGCTACCGCCGCCCGCATCGTTTGTCGAATATCCAAGCGGCCCTTGTCTGTCTCCCTCGGAACTCGGCGCGGGGCCCCACGCATCCGCTGCACCAGGCGATGACAAGCGCGGTCGATGTCGGCCTGATCGCGGTGCGTCGGAGCCCGACCGTCGTGTGCACCAACGACATGCTGTTCGATGATCTCCGCGGCAGCTAACCGCTCCGACAGCGCGTCGACGAAACGAGCCAGCGCCTGTTCCAACTCGCGCATCTGATGTTCGTCGAGCCCTTCGGCGCCATCGGCACCGTACGCAGCGCGTGCATCCGTTGAGTCCAGAGCTGCGAGGAGGGCTGCGGCGTCCGCCAATCGCAGGGCCGTTCCCTCCACGCGGGCAGTGGCGCCAACGAGTTCACCGACCTGCGCGGTATCAGCATGGTCGACTTCGACGGTATAGGTGACTCCGCCGGAGACGACCGACTCGTCGGTGCCGACTTCGAGTTGTTCCGAACCAGACGAGACAGAGAAGTCGTCGTTCTCTCGGTGTGCACTTTCCGCATGTCGTTCACGCGCATCAGGGTCGTCGACCATGAGCTCGCCGATCTCGAACGAATGCTCATCCGCACCGATCATTCGGCCAACTCCGCTGAACTCGTCATCCCATTCGACGTCGAGTGGCAGTTCGCCATATAAGCCGCGCGTCAATGGCCCCCCGGACGATGCCTCGTCCGGGTCGGCACCTTCGAAAAAGATCGCGTACGCGGCGTCGAAGGCCTGTTGTTCGTAGGTGTACTTCACGCTGACCGACCGCAGCGCGGTCTTGAGGGTTCTGGGGTTGCCGCCACCGACGAGCGCCAAGGTGCGTCGAATCTCGATCACCTCGGCGGGCGACACTGCGAGCCCGAAGGCCCGCAGCGCCCGCCCGAATTGGACAGCTAAACCGTCCAAGACGTCGCGTCGGGTGAACGCGGCTGCGCTCATCATGGTCGATCAGTTCCGCTGCGCCGCATGCTGGGCCGCGCTCCGGGCACGACCGGCACCGAAGGAGCTGGCGGTGGGCGAACCCGTCGGCAGGGTCCCGTCAATCGAGACGCGTTCGGCGGGTTCAACGGGGGCCGCGAGCACCCGTCGTACGTGATCGAGGTCGGTTCCGAACTTCACCAGCATCGACAACAGCGGGGAGTCTGGACCGTCAATGTCGATGCCCGACTCGGTAAGGATCGACGCGGCGCGGGCCGCATCGATGACTTCAGCGATCGACGGACTCTTCCGCAGGGGCAGATCACGAAGTCGTCGTGCCAGCCCAACAACCTCCTCCACGACCGACTCCTCGACGCCCGGGGCTCGTACGGCGACGATCTGCTGCTCACGCTGCGCGGTCGGATAGGAAACTTGGAAGTGCAGGCAGCGTCGTTTCAACGCTGGCGACAGTTCACGAGTGTCGTTGGAGGTCAAGATGACCCACGGCGCCGATCGCGCGGTGAAGGTCCCGAGTTCAGGCACTGTCACCTGTCGTTCGGCGAGGACTTCCAACATCACCGCCTCCATCGACTCATCGGTCCGGTCGATCTCGTCGACAAGCAAAACGGTCGGCGTTGGCGACAGGATGGCAGCGAGGAGCGGTCGTGCCACGAGAAAATCTTCGGTGTAGACGCCCACATCGGTGCGGGCCAGTGCCGCCGACGCCGCCGACAGACTGTCGTGCGTGGCCAGTTCCTCACTGATCCGGTCCCGCAGCATTTGCACGTGAAGGAGCTGTCGGGCGTAGTCCCATTCGTACAGGGACCGGGCGTCGTCGAGCCCTTCGTAGCACTGGAGTCGAATCAATTCCCGCCCAGATGCGGCGGCGAGCGCCTTGGCCAGTTCGGTTTTGCCGACACCCGCCGGCCCCTCCAGAAGTAGTGGCCGGTCGAGCAGGGTGGCCAGATGGACCACCACTGCCAGATCCGGATCGATCAGATAGTCCTGCCCGGAGAGGGCATCGGCGAGATCGCTTGCGGTCTCGAAACTAAGTGTCTCGGGGCTGTGCTGGATGGTATCTGCGTCACTCATGTTCTTACCTGACATTCCGGAGGGGTCGGGGGCTGCGGGTCGTGGAAAGGGCCGGCCGGCTAGTACGAACCCGTGAGGGCGTGGCGGACCATCGGGAGCATCGATTGGACGGTGCATTCGCGCGGGTTGCCCGGGGTGCACCAGTCGCCCATCATGTGCTCGGCGATCGCGACAGCCGTCTCCTCCGACGTGTCGACGCCGTTGCCGCGGTCGGCGTACTTGCCGGTGCCCATGCGGTTCTTTTCGTAGCTCGTGGTGGTCAGCGAACCGAAGTTTTCGGGGATACCGAGATCCTTCGACAGTCGGATGGCCTCTTCGACGGCGGCGTCGGCAGCCTGCACCGTCGTCATGCGGCTCGTGTCGACACCCATCAGGCGTGCGATCTCGGCGAACCGCTCGTAGCGAGCCGGCAGGTTGTACTCCCACACGCGCGGCAGAGCGATCGCGTTGTTGAGTCCGTGATGGCTGTCGTAGAAGGCGCTGAAAGCATGCGAGAACGAGTGAATCAAGCCCAGCCCACCGGAGTTGAAGGCCTGCGCCGCGATGTACTGCGCGTGCATCATGCCGGTGCGGGCTTCCAGGTTGTGGGGTTCGTAGACGGCGGTCCGCAGGTGCTGCGCGGTCAACTCGATCGAGTACTTCGCATTGCCGAGGGACGGCGCAAAGTCCAGTCGCGAGACGTACGGCTCACTGGCGTGTGCCAGCACGTCAAAACCGCAGTAGGCGGTGAAGTGCTCGGGGCACGAGTAGTACAGCAACGGGTCGTCCATCGCGAGGTCGACCAAGCAGGTGTCGTCGAACGCCACCCACTTGTGTGGGTCGCTCATGTCGGAGGTGTCCGTGACGACGTACGCCCATGACGTTTCCGAGCCGGTGCCCGCGGTGGTCGAGACCGCGATGTGCTTCGGGTTCTCTTTGTTGGTCGCTTTGGAGAAGCCTTCGAACTCGTTGATGTTGCGGCCGTCGTGCGCGATCACCATGCGGGCGCCCTTGGCGGCGTCGTGGCTAGAGCCACCGCCGACGGAGATGATGCCGTCGCACTTTTCGGACTGATACCGAGCTGCGGCATCCATGACGTTGTAGTCCTTCGGGTTCGACTCCACGTCGTCGAACAGGACGACGTCGACGCCCTGGTATTCGATCTTGCCGGTCAGTTCCTCGATGATCCCCGAGCCGCGAAGGCCGGTGGTCATCAGCAGGACTCGGGTCATGCCGAGTTCTTTTGCTTCAACGCCAAGCATGTCGTGCGCTCCGACGCCCAGCTTGGCCTTCGGGAACGGGTGAAACTCCTTGATCGGGAAGTCCCAAATCTGATTCATCTCGATGGCCATGAGCCGGCTCCTTCGGTGAGGGTGGTGTCCGGCGCACCTCGCACCGAACTGTCCTCACCAGCGTGTCGCCCGTCACATGCTGCCGACAAGGCCTCCTGACCCTGCGCGAGTTGGATAGGACCGAGGGGTGAGTGACCCCACCTGTCCGAAAGGATAGGTTCGCCGCGCGAGCGTCTTCCCGCATCCCCGTTTGCGTTCTCGCATGATGCGTCGATTCCCGCACTATGTCTGACATAGTGCGGGAATCGACGCATCATGCGAGAACGCTAGGAGGGGCGGGCTAGGCCGGGGCGGAGGCCCGTTCGATTTTGCCGCCGAGTGCGGTCAGCTGCTCTTCGAAGTTCGGGTAGCCGCGGTCGATGTGCTCGACGTCGTGGACCTCGGTGACACCGTCGGCGACCAGTCCGGCCAGGACCAAACCCACGCCAGCGCGGATGTCCGACGACCACACCGGTGCGCTCGATAGGCGAGTCACGCCGCGGATCACCGCGTGGTGGCCATCGGTGCGCGCATCGGCGCCCAGCCGCACCATTTCTTCGACGAAGCGAAACCGCGCCTCGAAAACGTTCTCGGTAATCATCGACATGCCCTCGGACACCGTCGCTAAACCAATCGCCATCGGCTGCAGGTCAGTGGGGTATCCCGGATACGGCAGGGTCGCCGTGTTCACCGCGATCGGCTGTCCCTCTTGCACCACCCGGAAACCGTCATCGAACCGCTCCACCTGCGCACCGGCGTCTTCGAGCTTCTTCAACACCAGGCGCAAGTGATCCGGGTCGACGCCACGGACGCGGATGTCGCCTCGGGTCATGGCTGCGGCAACTCCCCACGTCCCCGCCACAATGCGATCACCGACGACGTGATGTCGTGTCGGCGTCAACTTGTCGACACCGGTAACAGTCAACGTCGGCGAACCTGCGCCGTCGATCAATGCACCCATCTGGATGAGCATCTCGCACAGATCGACAATTTCCGGTTCGCGGGCCGCGTTGTCGATCGTGGTGACACCGTCGGCCAAGACCGCAGCCATCAGAATGTTTTCCGTCGCGCCGACAGACGGGAATTCCAGGCTGATTGCCGCCCCGGTCAGCTTTTCTGCCTCGGCGACGACACACCCGTGCTCAATGGTGCTGCGGGCACCGAGTGCGCGGAGCCCGGCCTGGTGCATATCGAGGGGACGCGAACCGATGGCGTCGCCGCCCGGCAGCGCGACCACCGCGCGCAGCCGGCGGGCCATCAATGGGCCCAGAACGCACACGGAGGCACGGAATTGCTTCACTGCATCAAAGTCTGCGTGGTACTCCGGTTCGGCTGGCACGTCGATCGTCACCACGTCGCCTTCGATCGCGACCTTCGCCCCGAGGCCACGCAAGACGTCGCCCATTAGGGGGACGTCCGCAATCTCGGGCGCATTCGTTAAAACGGTACGACCTTCCGCCAATAGCGCGGCCGCCATCAGCTTCAACACACTGTTCTTGGCCCCACCGACGGTCACCTCGCCTTGCAGACGAGCCCCACCAGTAACCAAATACCGATCACTCACGGACACAGCCTAGCCGCCAGTCGCGTAGGTTGACTGACATGGCAGTCCATCTCACTCGTATTTACACCCGAACCGGCGATGACGGGACCACAGGTCTTTCCGATTTTTCGCGCGTTCCCAAGACCGACACAAGGGTCGGCGCCTACGCCGACTGTGATGAGGCGAATGCAGCCATCGGCGCCGCCCTGGTGCTTGGCGGCGACGTGCCAGCCGACATTGCTGAAGTATTGAAGATCGTTCAGAACGACCTCTTTGACGCCGGTGCCGACCTTGCCACCCCGATCACCGAGAACCCGAAGTACCCGCCACTGCGTATTCAGACCAGCTACATCGACAACTTGGAAGCGTGGTGCGATCGGTTCGGCGAGGAGCTCACTCCGCTCGACTCGTTTATCCTCCCCGGCGGCACTCCCCTGGCGATCTTGCTTCATCAGGCGCGGACGGTGACCCGTCGTGCCGAGCGCGCGGCGTGGGCAGCCATTGAAGCCAACCCCGACGACACCGAGATTGCACCAGCCAAGTACCTGAACCGCCTGTCGGATCTGCTCTTCATCCTCGGCCGCGTCGTCAATGTCCGCGCAGGCGTCGAGGATGTGAAGTGGGTTCCGGGTGCCAACCGCACCCGCCCCGAATAGCCATTGTCCGTCAGAGATTGATTTAGGCCGCCGGCCGACGTCGTGCACGACGCGGCTGGCGGGCCTCGATCCACGACTGGAACGCCGTGGACACTTCGAGACCCATCGCTAATTCGTATCGGTCGCTGGTGCTCGTGCGGCCAACAGCGATCTCCACGATCCGGAAGTCCGGATCCATGATCTCCAGTTCGGTACCGACCGGGCTTCGACGGCCTAACACCTCAATGCGTCGACGAGAGATCTTGATGGTGGGACCTGGGCGCGAGGACCGCAGGCGATAGTAGGCCAGCGAGTCTTCCCCGTAGTGCACTGATCCGTGACGCCAACCGTGTTCGGCGTCGGCCGGAATCGTACGCATCAGCACTGGAGTTCCGGCGCTCCGCACTTCTAAGACGCGATAGACGACGCCCGCAGCAATGAGCAGCGCGCCAATCACGACGATGACGACGATCCAAATCCAGAATGGCAAACCGAAACCTCCTCTCATGCAGGTATACACCAGGTTAGCTGGCCCGATGCTGTGAGACCTCGCGGACGACGACAGCCGCCCTGCATTGCAGGACGGCTGTCGTCGTCAATCTCACAAACTTACTTTGCTGGTGTTAGCTCAACGCTTCCACGGCGCGTACCCGAGACTTAGCGTCCAGGTACTTGTGGCTGCCCGGTTCGGCCGATTCCAGGATGGCGCGCTCAGCGGCGACGTCAATCTCAGAAACGAACTGGGCGGCCTCGGCAAGCACGGTGATCGACTCACCGGTCACCGAGAGAAAGCCACCTTGCACTGCGAATGCGGTGCGCTCACCGCCGGCTTCGGTCACCACGACGGCACCGCCGGGCGCGAGTTCTGCCAGCATCGGTGCGTGGCTTGCCAGGATACCCAGCTCACCAACCGTTGTCTGAGCCACGAGGAAGGTCGCTTCGCCGGAGTACAACTCCGAGTCAGGCGAGACCACCTCGAGGCGGAAAGTTTTGTCAGCCATGAGTAGCGACTACTTTCCGAGGATCTTCTTGGCTGCGGCCTCGACGTCGTCGAGTCCACCGCAGCTGTTGAAGGCCTGCTCCGGGTAGTGATCGAACTCGCCCTTGCAGACGCGGTCGAAGGCGTCGATGGTGTCCGCGAGGGGCACAACCGAACCAACCTGGCCGGTGAACTTCTCGGCAACGAGGAAGTTCTGGC
This sequence comes from Gordonia sp. 34D, assembly GCF_056682775.1. Taxonomy (NCBI): domain Bacteria; kingdom Bacillati; phylum Actinomycetota; class Actinomycetes; order Mycobacteriales; family Gordoniaceae; genus Gordonia; species Gordonia sp. 34D. The sequence continues at coordinate 1,749,437 of NZ_CM155293.1, forward strand.
CGAGGAACTTCTGGATACGACGGGCGCGGCCGACGGTAACCTTGTCCTCTTCCGAGAGCTCGTCCATACCGAGGATGGCGATGATGTCCTGCAGTTCCTTGTACTTCTGCAGGATGCGCTTCACCTCGTTGGCGACGCGGAAGTGCTCCTCGCCGACAATCGATGCTTCCAGGATGCGCGAGGTCGAGGTCAGCGGATCCACGGCCGGGTAGATACCCAGCTGCGAGATCGGGCGCGAAAGCTCGGTGGTCGCATCCAAGTGGGCGAAGGTGGTCGCCGGTGCCGGGTCGGTGTAGTCGTCGGCGGGGACGTAGATCGCCTGCAGTGAGGTGATCGACCGGCCCTTGGTCGACGTGATGCGCTCCTGGAGCTCACCCATCTCGTCGGCCAGCGTCGGCTGGTAACCCACGGCCGAAGGCATACGACCCAGAAGGGTCGAGACCTCGGAGCCGGCCTGCGTGAAGCGGAAGATGTTGTCGATGAAGAGCAACACGTCCTGGTGCTGAACGTCGCGGAAGTACTCGGCCATGGTGAGGGCCGAGAGAGCGACGCGCATACGCGTGCCTGGGGGCTCATCCATCTGGCCGAAGACCAGGGCGGTGTCCTGAAGGACGCCCATCTCTTCCATTTCCAGGTGGAGGTCGGTGCCCTCACGGGTACGCTCACCGACGCCTGCGAACACCGAGGTGCCCGAGAACTCGCGAGCGATACGGGTGATCATTTCCTGGATCAGAACGGTCTTGCCGACACCGGCACCACCGAACAGACCAATCTTGCCGCCCTTGACGTACGGGGTCAGCAGGTCGATGACCTTAATACCGGTCTCGAGGATCTCGGTCTTACCTTCGAGCTGGTCGAAGGCCGGAGGCTTGCGGTGGATACCCCACTGCTCGCCATCGCGACCGGTGCCCGGTGCATCCAGGCAGTCGCCCAGCGCGTTGAAGACGTGGCCCTTGACGACGTCGCCGACGGGAACCGAAATCGGCTTGCCGGTGTCGACGACGGCGGCACCGCGGACAAGGCCGTCGGTGGGCTGCATCGAAACCGTGCGGACGACGTTGTCGCCGAGGTGCTGTGCAACCTCAAGCGTCAGGGTCTTCGCGACGGCCGGGAGAGTGATCTCCGCGTGCAGGGCGTTGAACAGGGTGGGCACGGCGCCGCGGGGGAACTCGACGTCGACGACGGGGCCGATCACCCGGGCGACACGACCGGCGGTCGCCGTGGCGGCACCCGCGTTCGTATCAGTGACTGCTGCAGTCATTGGTTACTTCACTTTCCTTCAGGTGTGTCTGTTAGCGATCAGTTCGACAGCGCTTCGACGCCGCCAACGATCTCGCTGATTTCCTGGGTGATCTGCGCCTGACGGGCCGCATTGGCCTGACGGGACAGGGTCTTTTCGAGCTCCGTCGCGTTGTCGGTGGCCGCCTTCATGGCGGTACGACGTGCGGCGTTCTCCGATGCGGCCGATTCGAGCAGCGCCGCGAAGATTCGCGATGCCACGTACTTCGGCAGCAGTGCGTCGAGCAGTTCCTTGGCTTCCGGCTCAAACTCAACCTCGGCCGAAACCGTGGCGTTGGCCGGATCCTGCAGGATGTCGTCGCCCATGACCAACTGCTCGACCTCGAACTCGATGTCGATAGGTGCCATGCGGCGAACGGCAGGCTTCTGGGTCAGCATCGACACGAAGCGGGTGTACACGACGTGGAGTTCGTCCACGCCTTCCACTGCTCCACCGTTAGGTAGGTCGACGTTGGCACCGGAACCAGCGAGGAACGAATCCACCAGGTGGCGGACTGCCTCGGCACTGTCGGAGAACTTCGGCTGCTGTGAGAAGCCCGACCAGCTGGACGCGATCGGACGGTCACGGAAGGTGTAGTACCCGATGCCCTTGCGGCCCATCACGTACACAACCGGCTCTTTACCTTCGCTGCGCAGGAGCGAGAGCAGTTCCTCGGTCTCCTTGAGCACGTTGGAGTTGTAGCCACCACACTGTCCGCTGTCACTGGTAACAACCAGAATGGCGGCGCGGCGCGGATTCTCCCGCTCGGTCAGCAACGGACTGTCGAGCGAACTCGATGCGTTTGCGAGCGTGGTCACGACTCGCGTGATCTCCTGGGCGTAGGGACGGGCGGCAGCCACCCGTGCCTGTGCCTTGGTGATCCGCGAAGTCGCGATCAGCTCCTGCGCTTTCGTGATCTTTTTAGTCGATTCAATCGACTTGATCCGCGAGCGCAGCTCCCGAATGGTTGCCATGTTACTTCTGCTTCTTCGTCACTCGGATCGTCTCGGGCTCAACGTCCTCGGCGGCCAAGGGGTCAGCGTCAACCTCGACGACGCGCGAACCGTCGGCAGCGATGAAGCCAGCCTTGAAGTTGTTCGTCGCGGTGGCCAGTGCAGCCTTGTCCTCGGCGGACAGCTTCTTGCCGCCGGCGATGTTGCCGTAGACGCCCGAAGCGGTGTGGTGCAGTTCGCCCAGGAGTTCAGCTTCGAAGCGACGGATGTCAGCAACCGGAACCGAGTCCATGAAGCCTTCGCCACACAAGTACAGCGAAACAATCTGGTCTTCCACCGATGCGGGGCTGTACTGGTCCTGCTTGAGGAGCTCAACCCAGCGCGCACCGCGCTCGAGCTGTGCCTTCGAAGCGGCGTCCAGGTCCGAAGCGAAAGCCGAGAAGGCTTCCAACTCGCGGAACTGTGCCAGTTCCAGACGCAGCGAACCCGAAACGTCCTTCAGGCCCTTGGTCTGTGCGGCACCACCGACACGCGACACCGAGATGCCGACGTTGATGGCGGGACGAACACCCTTGTTGAAGAGGTCCGATTCCAGGAAGACCTGGCCGTCGGTGATCGAGATGACGTTGGTCGGGATGAACGCCGAGACGTCGTTGGCCTTGGTCTCGATGATCGGGAGACCGGTCATCGAACCGCCACCGAGCTCGTCGGACAGCTTGGCGCAACGCTCCAGCAGACGCGAGTGCAAGTAGAAGACGTCACCCGGGTATGCTTCGCGGCCCGGCGGGCGACGCAGCAGCAGCGAGATGGCGCGGTAGGCCTCAGCCTGCTTGGAGAGGTCATCAAACACGATGAGGACGTGCTTGCCCTGGTACATCCAGTGCTGGCCGAGAGCCGAGCCGGTGTACGGTGCGAGCCACTTGAAGCCGGCCGAGTCCGATGCGGGGGCAGCGACGATGGTGGTGTACTCCATCGCGCCAGCCTCTTCGAGGGCAGTCTTGACGCCCGCGATGGTCGAACCCTTCTGACCGACGGCGACGTAGATGCAGCGAACCTGCTTCTCCGGGTCGCCGGTGGCCCAGTTGTCCTTCTGGTTCAGGATGGCGTCGATGCAGACCGCGGTCTTGCCGGTCTTACGGTCGCCAATGATCAGCTGACGCTGGCCGCGGCCGATGGCGGTCATGGCGTCGATGGCCTTGATGCCGGTGGCGAGGGATTCCTCGACGGGCTGACGCTCGAGGACCGAGGCTGCCTGCAGTTCGAGGACGCGGTCGCCCTCGGACTCGATGGCGCCGAGGCCGTCGATCGGGTCACCGAGAGGATCGATGACGCGGCCGAGGAACTTGTCGCCAACCGGAACTGACAACACGTTGCCGGTGCGCTTGACTTCCTGGCCCTCTGCGATGTTCTCTGCGTCACCGAGGATGACGGCGCCGACCTCGTCGAGGTCGAGGTTCAGAGCAACGCCACGGATGCCGCCGGGGAATTCCAGCAGCTCGTTGGCCATTGCGCCCGGGAGGCCGGCGACGTGAGCGATACCGTCGCCGGTGTCCGAGACGGTTCCGATCTCTTCGCGCGAGGCCTGGTTGCCCACGTCTTCGGTGTAACTTGCGATCGCGCTCCGAATTTCATCGGAGGAGATGGTCAACTCCGCCATGTTCCTGCTCTTCCTGGCTTTCTGTTCTTCGGTCTTGGGAATCGGGGTGGTAGCGATGGTGGCTACCGGAGGCCGCGACGCATGGTCGCGAGCTTGCCGGAGATGCTGCCGTCGATGCGCTCGTCTCCAACACGGACCACAACGCCACCCAGAAGTTCGGGGTCGATGTCGACGTGCAAGGTGACGGGTGACGCGTAGATCTCGGTGAGCTTGGCGGCGAGAGCATTACGCTGCTCGCTCGACATCTCACCTGCGCTGGTGACGTAAGCGACCTTGCGGCCGTTGCTGGCTGCTGCCAACTGCGACAACTCGTCGATTGCGTCTCCGGGAAGCTCCTCGGACGTCGCGACCGCGTTAGCGGCGAGACGCTCGGTGATCGGCTCCACCTTGCCAGCGATCAGCTTGCGCAGAAGCGCGAGACGATCGTCGGCGGTGCGGGTTCGGTCGGAGAGGGCCTGCTCCAGTTCATTGTCGCCCTTGATGACGCGGGAGAGACGGAAAAGCTCGTCTTCGACGGCATCCGCCTTGCCCTCGTTCTTGGCCGCCTGCAGCAGGGCTTCGCGGCCCAGCTGTTGGAGACCTTCAACCAGGTCGGCATCGCTTGACCACGCCCGAGCCGCAGTCGAGGCGACGACGGCTGCAGTGGTGTCGGAGACCTTGCCGGTCAGGACCTTTTTGGCAATCGCGGCACGATCATCGGCTGCGGTGCTTGAGTCGGCGAGCGCGATGCGCAGCGAACGGTTGTTGCTGACGATGTCGGACACCGTGAGCAACTCCGTGCCAGCGGTAACCGCATCGTCGGACGATGCGGCGGCTCCACGAAGGATGGTTTCCAGCTCAACGCGGGCCCCTTCGAGGGCTTCACGGCTTGACGCTGCGTACATCTAGCTACATTCCTTGTCTAGGCACGATCGCCTGTGTCGGCTTGCCTGAAGATGTGGCGGAGCGAGGGACAGAATTATCTTCCGCCCGCTCGCCTACCGGCACCATCCTCGCGTCCATCGGAGATTACTTGGCGGTCTCGCTCGACACGCCGTCAAGCTCGGCGAGGAACCGATCAACGGTTCCGGCCTTCTTGACGTCGTCCGACAGCGAGGCACCGACCAGCTTTTCGGCCAAGTCGACCGACAGTTTGCCGAGATCGCCGCGGAGCTCGGAAACAACCTGCTGACGCTGAGCGTCGAGCTGGGTGTTGCCGTTGGCGATGATGCGATCGCTCTCGACCGTTGCCTGAGCCTTCATATCCTTGACGATCTGAGCACCCTGGGTGCGTGCTTCGTCTCGGATGGCTGCGGCTTCTTCACGAGCGCCTGCCAGCTGTTCACGGTAAGCCGCCAACGACTGTGCTGCTTCGGCCTGTGCGGCCTCGGCGCGGGCAATGCCACCTTCGATGGCGTCGTGACGCTGTTCGAGGGACTTGTTGTACATCGGAAGCACAAACTTCCAGAAGACAAACAGGACCACGGCGAAAGCCACCAGAGACCACGTGATGTCGTACACCGGCGGGATCAGTGGATTGATTTTCTCGGTGCTGTCTCCAGCGGCGAGAATCAAACTGGTGTTGGTCATGTTGTCTCTTATCAGAAGATGAAGCCGGCGACGATACCGATCAGCGCCAGAGCCTCAGAGAGTGCGATACCAAGGAACATGGTGGTACGGATCTGGCCTGCGAGCTCGGGCTGGCGGGCGATGCCCTCGATGGCCTTGCCGGCCACGATGCCAACACCGATGCCGGGGCCGATGGCTGCGAGGCCGTAGCCGATGGCGCCGAAGCCCTCACCCGTGATGGTTGAGTCTGCAGCGAGAGTCTGGGCGATGCTCATCTTTGCGATTCCCTTTCTTGGTGGCTCCCCGCCCGGACGGGCGAGTGAGTCAGTTTGTGACGGTGCGGCACTTTGCCGACCGAAGTATTCAATTTGGTTAGTGCGAGTCTGCGTGGATCGACTGGTCGATGTACACGGCGGTCAGCAGCGCGAAGATGTAGGCCTGCAGCGCAATGACCAGCAACTCGAAGAATGTGAAGCCGACACCGGCGAGGAGGCCACCGATTCCGGCGAGCGTCCAGATGCCGCTCTGGTCGATGATGAAGTACTGCGTCGCGGCGAAGAACAGCGCCAGCATGATGTGGCCGGAAAGCATGTTGGCCATAAGACGGACGGTCAGCGTGAACGGACGCAGGATGAAGGTCGAGACAAACTCGATCGGTATCAGCAGGAAGTGCACCGGAAGGGGCACGCCGGGCAGCACGATCGACGACTTGATGAAGCCGAAGAAGCCGAACTTGGCGATACCCACCCAGCAGTAGGTGATGTAGGCGACGGCGGCCATCACGATCGGCATACCGATGCGGGCGTTCGACGAAATATTCAAGAACGGAATAATTGACGTCAAGTTCAGGAAGATCGTCGCGAAGAAGATCGAAGCGATGATCGGGAAGTACTTCCGACCATTTTCCTTGCCGAGAATTTCTTCGGCGATATTGATGCGCGCCCAGTCGAGGAAGCTCTCGGCGACATTCTGGATGCCGGTGGGGATGATCTTCGGGTTCCGCATAGCGAGCGCGAAGAACGCTGCGACGAGAACGGCGACCACGACCCGGATAAGCATCAGGCGATCCATGCCCCACCAGGCCGGATCGTCCTGCGTGCCACCGAAAAGCATCGGTGGGTAGAAGTCGTCCAACGTGGGGCTGTGGAACTCGTCGGCAATGAGGGTGACGGCGCTCAGCGTTCTCTCCCGTTCTCGGGCCCGCGCTGACTTCCGCCGGCGGGTTCCATCGTTCAGTGTGCGAGGTACGCCCGGTGCATTGAACTGCACATCGGCGCATCATCCCGCGGTGAGCAGACTAGCAAGTCAGACGCGTGGCCGACCAATCCGGGGCGAGATTCGCTCAGTATCTTTTGGCCCCATCGGTTCTACTATGACTTGTAGTAGCAGGTCAGGAGACCCCTGGTGAGTCTAGTCACAACTACTTGTCGTCTCTAGACTCGGGCACCACATAGGACTGCTGGGTCTTGAGCACGCCGTACAGCTCGCCACCGAGAACCAGGACGATCGCCCCAAGCAGCATGCTGACCAGCGCACCCTTGTTGTAGAAGTCCATATCTTTGATCGTGGCAGTCACACCAATCACAATGATCACTTTCACCAGGAATCCGCCCATCAGCGAGCCCATGACGATCGTCGGACTGGCCTTCGACGTGAGCAGGATGGTGATCACCGTGACAAGGATGAATCCGCCACCGATGCCAGCGCCGACAAGTACTCCCCACAGCCCCGGTATGCCCTTCCACGGCCACCAAATCAGCAGTCCCGCGACGATCAGAATGCCGAGCCCTTTTAGGCCGTATGCCAGGCCGGCACGAAGCGGTGCTGCCGGATCGTCGGCAGCGTCAAGTGAGGCCTGATCGACTCCGCTGTCGGCAGGGTCAGGCGATTCGGGGAGTTCGTTCTCGTCATTGGTCGACACGAGAACAACGTTAGCTAGCGATGCGCCTATCGGGCGAACCGGCGACGAATACGGGGAGCAAAAGTCGCGGCCAGCGCAACCAGTAGGCCGCCGACAAATAGCGGCAGCACGACGCTCGCCGGAAGGATCGTCGCGGCGGCCACCGAAAACGCCAAGACACCCACCCACAGGTAGATCAGCAGCGCCACGCGACGCTGCGAATGACCCAACTCGAGGAGTCGGTGGTGCAGGTGCATTTTGTCCGGAGTGTAGAAACCGACGCCGGAACGGGTACGGCGAACGACGGCCATAATCATGTCGAGCATCGGGATGAACATTACCGCCGCGACCAGGATCAATGGCGACAGCAGCGTAAACATATCGGCGGGGCCGTAGGCACTGCGTGCCACGCGACCCGATGCACTCGTTGCCGCCGCAGCAAGCATCAAACCGATCAACATGGCACCTGAATCGCCCATGAAGATGCGCGCTGGCGAGAAGTTGTGCGGCAGAAAGCCCAAGCACGCCCCGGCCAAAGCCACGGTGATCAAGGCCGGTGGGTAGTAGCTGACGTCGCCGCCCTGATCGTGCAGCAGACCGAGCGAGAACATGCAGATGGCTAGTGAGGCAATTAACCCCAGCCCGGCGGCGAGACCGTCGAGGCCGTCGACAAAATTGATGGCGTTGATGGTGGTGACGGTGATGGCCACGGTCAGAAGCCCCGCTTGCAGGGGGTCCAGGACCACCGTGCCGATGTCGGCGAACGGAACGTACAGCAAGTACCAACTGACGCCCATAATCACCAGGACGCCCGCAGCGGTCAGTTGGCCGACGAACTTGGTCAGCGCATCAAGTCCCCACCGATCGTCGACGATGCCGACCAGCACGATCACCAGGCCAGACGCGAGGACGGCCCACATGTCGTTGGTGTACGAGAAACCCCTATTGAGGGCAGGTAGCTGGGCGGCGAGGCCGATGGCGCACACGATGCCGATGTACATTCCGACACCACCGAGACGGGGCGTCGGGATTACGTGAACGTCGCGTTGTCGTGGCACGGCGACGGCGCCGAAGCGCACCGCCTGGACACGCACCAGGGAGGTCAGGAAAAAGGTGATGCCCGCAGCGGTGAGCCCAACAAGAGTGAGCTCTCGTAACGGCACACCGGTCCCCCCGCCGGATGACTCCAGTGCGACGTTAAGCAGCACCGCTACCGCTCCCCGACCGGCTTTTCACCGGTCAGGTCGAGAGAGGCGACGGCGGCGGAAATGCGGGCCTGAGTGGCCACATCGTCTGGATCTGTGCGCATGGCGGCGACCATCAGCTCGGCCACCGTCGCCATATCGGACGGCAGCAGCCCGTCGTCGGCCATCACCGCACTCCCGAACCGGATCGCGGAACCTTCCGTCAGCGGAGCTTCGTCGAAGGGCAGAACGGCTTTGTCGACGATGATTCGGCATGCCGCGAGGCGGCGGGCTGCCTCGCGGCCGCTGATCCCCAATGACGAAACATCGACCACTCCAATGTGGGTGTCGGTGCCACCGGAAACCACTCGGAGCCCGCGGCTCGCGAGTTCAGTCGCCAGACTGGAGGCATCATCGGCGACGGTCCGCGCGTAGGTGGCGTACTCCGGCCGAAGGCATTCACCGAACGCGACAGCTTTGGCCGCGATCGAATGCATGGCAGGGGCACCCTGCATGAAGGGGTAAACCGCTCGCGATAACGCCTCGGCGTGCTCCCCCCGAGACAGCAGCAGTCCGCCACGCGGCCCGCGCATCACCTTGTTCGTGGCCACGGTGACCACGTCTGCGTGTGGCACGGGCGAAGCCATGACGCCACCAGCGACGAGCCCCGCCAGGTGAGCTGCGTCGACCCACAAAATGCAGTCGGCCTCGTCGGCAATCATGCGCATTGCCGCAAAGTCCCAGCTCCGCGAGTACGACGTGCCACCGGCAACCAACACCCGGGGACGGTGCAGCAACGCCAGTTCACGGATCTGGTCATAGTCGATCTGCTCGGTTTCGGGGCGGACCTCGTAGTTCAGAACCGAGAACCACCGGCCCGACAGGTTAGCCCGCGAACCATGCGACTGATGGCCACCGTGCTTCAAACTCAACGAGAGGACTTGATCGCCCGGTTGTGAAAAAGCGGCGTAGACGGAGAAATTGGCCAGTGCCCAAGACAGCGGTTGCACGTTGACGTACTCGGCACCAAAGAGTTGACGGGCCCGCTCGATGGCGAGCTCCTCGATCTCGTCAACCACTTCGGCACCACCGTGATAGCGGTGTCCGGGGTATCCCTCGGCGTACTTGTCGGCGAGAATCGATCCGACCGTGGCCCGCACCGCTGGCGACGCGGTCGACTCGGCCGCGAGCATCTGCAGGCTGCCTCGTCGTCGATCAGCTTCGGCCTCGATCAGGCCGGCGATCACCGGGTCGGACGCTAAGAGTGCATCTGCGGGATTGAGGTCGCTCACGAGACGGTGCCTCGCAACTCCGCTGGGTCCATATCGAGTACTTCGGCCAGGTCCTCAGCGGTGATGGCACCCTCGCGAAGGATCTTCGGCGTGGGCCCCGTCAGGTCGACGATCGTCGAGGCGACCGCTTCTCCGGATGGTCCGCCGTCCAGGTAGACGGCCACTTGATCGCCGAGTTGATCGCGCGCCTGCTGCGCGCTGGCGGCTGGCGGCTGCCCGGAAATATTGGCGCTCGACACCGCCATTGGTCCCACCTCGCGCAGCAACTCGATCGCCACCGGGTGCAACGGCATCCGAATCATGACACTGCCCGAGGTGTCCCCCAAGTCCCACGCCAACGACGGCGCCTGTTCAACGACGAGGCTCAAACCGCCCGGCCAAAAGGCCTGAACGAGTTCGCGCGCCTGCGGAGACATCGAGCGGACAAGGCCGTCGACCGTATGCCAGGAGCCAACGAGAACCGGCACCGGCATGTCACGACCGCGACCCTTGGCCGCCAGAAGTGCCGAAACTGCTTCGCTGTCGAACGCATCGCATCCGATGCCGTAAACCGTGTCTGTAGGCATCACGACCAACCGCCCTGCGCGCGCGGCACCTTCGGCCGCGCGGATACCGGCTTCTCGCTCATTCTGGTCACTGCAATCGAACACTGCGCTCACGCGTCCCATCTTCCCACGCCGACTGCCCCGCGGTGCGCAGGGTCGGCCTCTGCCCTGTGGACCGCAGTGACGAATCGGGGTCGTCCCGCGAGGTCGTCGTGCGCGACGACCTCGGCAAATCTTCTGGTGGCGACAAGGGTGTCGCAAACCTGTTGCGCTGTGGTGTCGTCGTGCTCGATCGCGACGGGGGTACCTGGACGCAGCGCGCCAGCCAGGATTGGTGCCATCGCGTGGATGAGGTCCATGCCGGTATCTCCGGAGAACACGGCCTCGGGCGGGTCATGAGCCACCTCGGGCGAGACTTCCGCTGCCGCGGGGACATACGGCGGGTTGCTGACCACGAGGTCGGCGTCGGCCAGCAGCGGGGCCATCGTCGCGGCGTCGCTGACATCGGCCCGGACGAGCCGGACTCGAGCGGCCAACCCCAGCTCGTCGATATTGCGTTGCAGGTAGTCTGCGGCGGTATCAGACAGTTCCACCGAGATCACCTCGGTCTCGGGGACCAATCGGGCAATCGCCAGACCGAGTGCTCCGCTACCGGCACACAGGTCGACTACGCGGATCGGGCCAGGTGTGGCCGATCCCTGTCGTATCCGCTGGAGTTGCTTCACGGCCCATTCGACGATGAGTTCGGTTTCCGGTCGAGGCACAAATACACCCGGACCGACGGTCAACGCCAAACCCGCGAAAAAGGCCCGAGTAGTAATGTGCTGCAACGGAATTCGCTGCAGTCGACGCTGAACGGCGGCTTCGATCCGCTCCCGTTGCTCCGCAGTCACGTCGTCGATCAGCAACAGTCTGCCCGGTTCAACTTCAAGCAACTGAGCGATGAGCTCGGCGGCATCTGCGCCAGCCGACTCCACACCGGCGGCGGCCAGGCGAGCCGCAGTGGCACGACGGAGGGCGTCGGCGCTTAGGCGCTCGCCGTCGATCACTGTTGAAGGCGCGCCTGCTTGTCGGCCTCGACGAGCGCATCGAGCAGCGCATCCATCTCGCCGTTGAGCACCGCGTCCAAATTGTTCGCCTTGTAACCGATCCGGTGATCGCTAATACGGTTCTCCGGGAAGTTGTAAGTGCGGATGCGCTCGGAGCGGTCGACGGTGCGGATCTGCGCCTGACGGCCGGCCGCGGCTTCGGCGTCAGCTTCTTCTTCGGCTGCCGCTTTCAAACGCGCCATCAGGACCTGCATGGCTCGCGCCTTGTTCTGAATTTGCGAGCGTTCGTTCTGGCAGGTCACCACAATATTGGTCGGCAAGTGCGTGATGCGGACAGCGGAGTCGGTGGTGTTGACTCCCTGGCCGCCCTTACCCGAGCTGCGGTACACATCAATCCGCAAGTCTGACTCGTCAATGTGAATTTCTTCGATCTCATCGGGCTCGGGGTAAATCAGCACACCCGCGGCGGACGTGTGGATGCGCCCCTGCGATTCGGTGACGGGGACCCGCTGCACTCGGTGCACGCCGCCCTCAAATTTCAGCCGCGACCACACGCCGTCGCGCGATGGCTCGCGCGCCTTAATCGAGAGTGTCGCGTCCTTGTAACCGCCCAAGTCAGACTCGGTGACACCGAGGACCGTCGCTTTCCATCCGTGCTTCTCGCAGTACTTCAGGTACATGCGGACCAGATCGGCGGCGAACAAGGCCGACTCTTCGCCACCGGCACCGGACTTCACTTCCACGACAACATCGTCGGCGTCGTGGGGATCGCGAGGTGCCAGGAGGTCGGTCAGCGCGGCGTCGAGTTCGGCAACCGTCGCCTCCAAACCCGGTACTTCCTCAGCGAACGCGGAATCGACCTCGGCGAGTTCGCGGGCGGCCTCAAGGTCGTCCCGAGCGGACGTCAACTTGGTGTAGGTCGTCATGATGGGTGCCAACTCGGCGAACCGCTTGCCGACGCGGCGGGCGTTAGCGGGATCGTTGTGGAGGGCGGGGTCGGACAGTTGATCCTGGAGCCCAGCGTGTTCGGCGAGGATGTCGTCGATGGCGGACGGTCCCTGCGTACTCACTGTGGGGTCTCCTTAGTCGCGATGAAGTTACTGCAATGAACGATATGTGACGGCCAGCGCTTCGGACTTTGGAAGCACCGGAAAATACAAACAGGCGCCCGACCTGAGATCGAAGGTACTGATCTCCAGTCGGGCGCCTGATGTGAGCTACTTTTCGCGCTTGCCGTAACGCTTCTCGAAGCGTGCGACGCGGCCGCCGGTATCCAGAATCTTCTGCTTGCCGGTGTAGAACGGGTGGCAGTTCGAGCAAACTTCCACCGTGATCTGGCCGCCCTTGGCGGTGCTCTTGGTGACGAACTCGTTGCCGCAACCACAAGTGACGTTGGTCAACTCGTAGTCGGGGTGGATTCCCTGCTTCATTTGATGTCCCTTCATGGGGGTCGCCGGGTCACCGCTGAACTTTTTGCAGTGGTGTGAACCGGAACCGGACTGACCGACGAATTATTCCACAGATCCGGCTGGGCGTACCAATCCCCTGCCTCAGAACCCCGCCGCGCAGACAGTGAAACAGGTCTCTTTTCGTGCCTAGGTACTCCTGAACTGGCACTTTCAGGGCTTACCCTGGATGCGGCGTTTCCTCAGACCTGTGGAATCACCGACCGATCTCAAGCGACTGGGGAGCGATAGGACGACATGACGACAGCGAACCCGACACGTGAACGCACTGCTACTCGTGCGGCCAAGCGGCCTCGCTGGTCCCGTCGTAACCCCTACCCCGCCACTGTCGTTGCGAACAATCTCCTGACCGCGGTCGAAAGCGAGAAGGAAGTTCGCCACCTCGTCCTCGACATCGACGGTTCCGGCCTGGAGTACGAGCCGGGCGACGCCGTCAACGTGACGCCCGCCAACGAGCCCGCATTGGTGGCCGCGATCATCGAGCGACTCGGCGTGCCCGGCGAAACGATCATCGAAGACCGCAAAGGTGAGCGCACGCTTACTAACGCTCTCACCCATGGTTTCGAGATCACGTCGACGTCGCCCTATTTGCTCGAGCACCTGGCCACGGCCCGCGGAGTCACCGTAATCGCCGATCTCCTTGCCGCCGACCGTTCCGAATTGGACGCGTGGTCGCGCGGACGTGATGTCCTCGACCTGCTCAACCTGGATCCGTCGTGGAGTCCGACGCCCGAGGCTTTCCTCGCGGAACTGCGGCCACTGGCCGCTCGGACCTATTCGATCTCGTCGGCACCGTCGGTGCATAGCGGCACATTGCATCTCACTCCCGCCACTGTCCGTCACCGGGCAACCGAAGCGTGGGGCAATGGCCGAGACCGCGGCGGTGCCGCTTCGACGTATCTCGCCGATCGCGTCGAACCCGGCGATACGGTTGGCATTTATGTGACGCCCAACAAATCGTTCCGTCTCCCCGAACCTGACACCGACATCATCATGGTGGGTCCGGGTACCGGGATCGCACCGTTCCGCTCGTTCTTGTACGAGCGGTCCAATGACGAAGGCAACGGCCGCAATTGGTTGTTCCACGGTGCGCGTCGGCAGGATCAGGATTTTCTCTACCGCGATGAGATGTGGGCGATGGAGGCCGACGGCAATCTCCGCCTCGACGTCGCCTTCTCCCGTGAGCAGGAAGAAAAGGTGTACGTCTCGCATCTCATGGACGGCAAGGGCGAAGAACTTTACAGCTGGATCCGCGACGGCGCCGTCGTCTACGTGTGCGGTGATGCCAATCGCATGGCGCACGACGTCGAGCAGACGCTGATGACGATCATCCGCGAATACGGCGACTTTGACGAAGCTGGCGCTCGCGCCGAGGTCGAACGTCTGCGCGAGGCTGGCCAGTACCGCAGGGACGTCTACTAGCTAAATCGCTTCGAAAACGCTTATGCCGTTGTTCGAGCCCACATACTGGGCCCTAACAACGGCATAAGCGTTTTTGCGTTTGTGATCAGTCGTTGTCGAGGCCACCGGGGGCGGACTTACTCACCTGCATCAGCAGTTCGACGTTGCTGCGCGTCTTCTTCAGCTGCGACACCAGCAAGTCAATGGCAGCCTGAGAATCCAGACCCGACAGCAGGCGGCGGAGCTTGTGGACGATCGCGAACTCGTCCGGCGACAGCAGCAACTCGTCCTTGCGGGTACTCGACAGGTTGAGATCGACCGCCGGGAACACGCGGCGTTCGGAGATCTTGCGATCGAGCTTGAGCTCGGCGTTACCCGTGCCCTTGAACTCCTCGAAGATCACCGTGTCGCCGGTTGAACCGGTCTCGACCAGCGCCGAAGCAATGATCGTCAGCGATCCGCCATTTTCGATGTTGCGAGCGGCACCCAAGAAACGCTTCGGCGGGTACAGCGCCTGCGAGTCGACACCACCGGAGAGGATGCGACCCGACGCGGGCGACGCATTGTTGTAGGCGCGGCCCAGTCGCGTGATCGAGTCGAGCAGGACAACGACGTCCTGGCCGCCCTCGACCAACCGCTTTGCTCGCTCAATGGCGAGCTCGGCAACGCTGGTGTGATCTGTCGGCGGGCGGTCGAACGTCGAGGCGATGACCTCGCCCTTCACCGAGCGCTGCATGTCCGTCACTTCTTCGGGACGCTCGTCGATGAGGACCACCATCAGGTGGCATTCGGGGTTGTTCGTGGCGATCGCATTCGCGATGTGCTGCAGGATCGTCGTCTTACCGGCCTTCGGCGGCGACACGATCAGCGCACGCTGCCCCTTACCGATCGGCATGATCAAGTCGATCACGCGCGTCGACAGTCGCTCAGCGGTCGTTTCCAACCGTAGGCGCTGGTTCGGATATAGCGGCGTCAGCTTCGCAAAGTCGGGACGATTCTTTGCTGCCTCGACATCGCCACCGTTGACCGTGTCGAGACGGACCAACGGGTTGAACTTCTGGCGCTGATTGTTCGGGTTGTCGCCCTCGCGCGGAACCTTGACCGCACCGGTGAGCGCGTCGCCGCGACGCAAGCCGTTGCGGCGCACCATGTTCATCGACACATAGACGTCGTTGGGTCCGGCCAAGTAACCGGAAGTACGAACGAATGCGTAGTTGTCGAGGACATCGAGGATGCCTGCGACCGGCGCGAGGACGTCGCCCTCGTTGACCTGCGTGTCCCCTACGTTCGGATTGCCGCCGCCATCGCGGTCACGTCCACGACGACGCTCGCGGAAACGACGTCCGCGACGACGGCCGCCTTCACCGTCATCATCGCCATCCCGATCGCGGTCGCGGTTCTGGTTTTGGTTCTGACCGCCCTGATTGCCCTGACCCTGGTTCTTTTGGCCCTGGTTCTGGTTGCCCTGGCGGTCGTTCTGGTGGTTCTGGCGGTCGCCGGAATCGGAGTTCTTCTCACCCTGATTCCGATTCTCGCCCTGGTTGCGGTCCCGGTCCCTGTTGCGGTTGCGGTTGCGGTTGTTACGTCCGCCGCCTTCGCCGTCGCCGCCTTGCTCGCTGTTGCGCTGCTCGCTGTTGCGCTGCTGGCTCTGCTTATCGTCGCGCGACTGGTCAGCATGCTTTTCGGGCTGCTTCGGCGCATCGGTCTTGGGGGCCTCGGCCTTCCGAGTTTCAGCCTTCGGGGCTTCAGTCTTCGGGGCTTCAGTCTTGGGAGCTGCAGCCTTGGGGGCCTCAGTCTTCGGGGCTTCGGCCTTGGGGGCCTCGACCTTCGACGCTGCAGCCTTTGGTGCGTCGGCTTGCTTCGCCTGCTGCGGTACGGGTTCGGTCTTGGCGGTTGCGGGCTTGCCCGCAGCCTTCCCACCGTGTTGATGGGCTCGGATCACATCGATCAGATCGCCCTTGCGCATCCCCGAGGTGCCCTTGATACCCAGATCGCCAGCCATCGAGCGAAGTTCTGGAAGCAGCATCGCGGAAAGTCCCGTACGGGCCCGCTTGGGTGCCTGCACATCCGTTTCTGTCACGGAATTCCTTTCGTTCCCCGGTTTCAGATGCCGGGGCCCCCGCCCAGAATGAGCGGAGGAACAAAATTGTTTTCTTCGCCAGAGAAATCGGGTGGAGATCAGACACGCCCGTCAGATCTAGCGGAAGCATCTTGAGCGTACCACCGGGCGGCGTCGAAGTTAGGAAATGACCTCGACACCATCGGCAATTTCTACCGAAATCATGGTGAATCCGAGGCTATTCGCCAATTCGGCCTCGATCGCGCCGAGCGGATTAGTGCCCAGGACCAGTACCGACGGCCCAGCACCCGAAACGGTAGCGGCATGCCCGAGATCCCGCAACGAATGAACCAAGCTGGTCGTGTCCGGGAGCGCCTCAGCACGGTAATCCTGATGCAGTCGGTCCTGGGTGGCATCAGTCAGCGTGCTCGGATCCATCGTCAATGCCACCACGCCGAGTGCGGCACGGGAAACGTTGAACACCGCATCGGCGCGCGGAACCTCGGCGGGAAGCAAACCGCGCGTGGCCTCGGTCGACGACTCAAAGTCTGGAACAAACACGGTCGCCAGAATCGACGCGTGGACATCAAGGCGGCGCGCGAAGAACTCGCTGGCACCGTTCGACCACGTCACGACCGCCGAGCCCAACACGGAGGCGGCGGCATTATCGGGGTGACCCTCGAATTCACTCGAGAGCTGAACCAATTGTTCGGCGGTCAATCCCCCACGACCGCCAGCTTCGACGAGCGCCGACGCGGCGGCCAATCCACCGACCACGGCGGCAGCCGATGACCCCAGCCCGCGCGAATGCGGGATCGCGTTGACGCATTCCAGGTGGAACCCCGGAACGGCAACACCTGCGGCCGTCAGACCGCAAACAACTGCGCGCGCCACCAGGTGGGTGCCGTCGAGCGGCACCTGCCCCGCCGCTTCGCCGGTCACGTCGACCGTGATGCCACCATTGGCGTCACCGTCGGTGACGGTGACGGTGACCTCGTCGTAGATCGACAGGGCAAGACCGAGGCAGTCGAAACCCGGGCCGAGGTTAGCGCTCGAGGCAGGTACCCGCACTCGAATCGAAAGCCCAACCGGCAGTACATGTTCCGCGTTGGGTGCGCCAATGTTCGCGCGTGAGGTCATGGCCGCTTCCACGTGTTAGTTCACGCCCAGCGCGGTGGCAACCGCAACGGGGTCGACCTCGATTGCATCGACCTTCGGCATGCCGAGAAGCGCGGTATCGGGGTCTTTCAAACCATTGCCGGTGACGGTGCAGACGACGGTCTCACCCGGCTTCACCCAGCCTTCTTCGTGCGAGGCGAGGAGCCCGGCAACCGATGCTGCCGACGCAGGCTCAACGAAGACGCCTTCCTGGCCTGCCACCAGCTTGTACGCCTCGAGGATCTTCTCGTCGGTGGCCGCGCGGAACATGCCGCCCGACTCGTCCTTGGCGGCGACGGCCTGGTTCCAACTGGCCGGCGAGCCGATGCGGATAGCCGTAGCGATCGTCTCCGGGTCGCTGACCGGCGCACCGTTCACCAGCGGTGCGGCACCGGCAGCCTGCACGCCAAGCATGCGCGGCAGCGAATCGATGATGCCGTCCGCGTGGTACTCGCGGTAGCCCTTCCAGTACGCGGTGATGTTGCCAGCGTTGCCGACCGGCAGCGCGTGAACGTCGGGCGCCTTACCGAGGACGTCAACGATCTCAAACGCCGCCGTCTTCTGCCCCTCGATGCGCGCCGGGTTGACCGAGTTGACGAGTTCAATCTCCGGGTAGTCGGAGGTAACCTTGCGGGCCAGTTCCAGACAGTCGTCGAAGTTGCCCTGCACCTGGATCACCTTGGCGCCGTGCATCACGGCCTGGGCCAGTTTGCCCATCGCGATCTTGCCCTCCGGAATGAGGACAGCGCAGGTGATGCCTGCGCGGGTGGCGTAGGCGGCAGCCGAGGCCGAGGTGTTGCCGGTCGACGCACACAACACGGCCTTCTTGCCGTTGTTCACCGCATTGGTGACCGCCATCGTCATGCCGCGGTCCTTGAACGAACCGGTCGGGTTGAGGCCCTCAACCTTCAGGTACACCTCGCAGCCGGTGATCTCCGACAGCACAGGGGCCGCCACGAGCGGCGTCGCACCTTCAAGCAGGGTGACGATCTTCCAACCGTCGCGGACCGGCATGCGATCGCGGTAAGCCTCGATCAAGCCGGGCCATCCACGGTGAACGGGGTGGTACTGGGTGTTAGTCATCGGTTCCCTCCAAGCGGAGCACGCTGGACACCTTCAGTACGGAGTCCATCTGTTCAAGTGCAGCAACTGTTTCCGACTGTGCGCGGTCGGATGCGCGATGAGTAACGACAATCAGGCGGGCGTTGTCGCCTGCACCTTCCTGTCGGACGGCGGCAATGCTGACATCGCGTTTGGAGAACTCGCCCGCGACCTGCTGCAGGACACCCGGCTTATCGGCGACCTTCATCGACACGTAGTAGCGGGTCGGCACCTCGTCGATCGATGCGATCGGTAGCGATGCGTAGGTGGACTCCAGCGGGCCGCGACCGTGGTAGACGCGGTTGCGGGCAGCCATCACCAGGTCACCAAGGACAGCCGATGCGGTGGGCGCGCCTCCGGCACCCTGCCCATAGAACATGAGGCGACCAGCATTCTCGGCTTCCACAGCCACGGCGTTGAATGCGCCGTTGACCGTGGCAAGCGGATGCTCCAGCGGCACGAGGGCCGGGTAGACGCGCGCCGAGATCTTTTCCCCCTCGGGCGTCTGGATGCGTTCGCAGATCGCCAGGAGTTTGATGGTGCAGTCGAATTTCTTCGCCGCGTCCAAATCCTTCGAGGTGATCTTGGTGATGCCTTCGCGGTACACATCCGACGCGGTGACGCGCGAATGGAAGGCGATCGAGGCCAGGATCGCCGCCTTCGATGCGGCGTCGTAGCCCTCAACGTCGGCAGTCGGATCGGCTTCGGCGTAACCGAGGCGGCCCGCCTCGGCGAGCACCTTGCCGTAGCTTGCGCCAGTCTCGTCCATCTCAGAAAGAATGAAGTTTGTGGTGCCGTTGACGATCCCCGCCACGCGGTTCACCGAATCGCCCGCGAGCGACTGCGTCAGCGGGCGGATCACCGGGATGGCCCCGGCGACGGCGGCCTCGAAGTACAGGTCAACTCGATGCTCTTCGGCGGCCTTCGACAGTTCGCCGGAGTGTGCGGCAATCAGCGCCTTGTTGGCGGTGACGACCGACTTCCCCGACTCCAGCGCCGCCAAGATGAGACTGCGGGCCGGCTCGATGCCGCCGATCAGTTCAACGACCATGTCGACGTCGTCCCGGCTGATCAGTTCGGCCGGATCGTCGGTCAGCAGGGCGGAATCGATGCCGTCGCGGGCAACACTCAGGTCGCGGACGGCGACGCCGCGCAATTGCAGCGGTGCTCCCACGCGGGCGCGCAGGTCGTCGGCCTTCTCGCTGAGAATCCGGACAACCTCGGTGCCGACATTGCCCATGCCCAATACGGCTACGCCGATCGGACGCGATGATTCGTTCATTGCGGCTCCATCTCCAGGCTTAAGAAGTCCTCAACCGTTTCGCGCCTCAGCATGAGACGTGACTGGCCGTCGTTCACTGTCGCAACCGCTGCACGCGGCACCATGTTGTAGCGACTCGACATGGAATAGCAGTAAGCGCCGGTTGCACCCACCACGAGCAGATCGCCCGGTGCCAGGTCTTCCGGCAGCCAGCAGTCGCGGATAACGATATCGCCGCTCTCGCAGTGCTTGCCCACCACCCGGCAAACCACGGCTTTGGCCGTCGAAACTCGCGAAGCCAGCCGGACGTCATATTCGGCGTCGTACAGCACGGTACGAATGTTGTCGCTCATCCCGCCATCGACCGACACGTAGCGTCGAACGGTGCTGCCGTCGAGGGCGACGTCTTTGATCGTTCCAACGCGATACAGGGTGACCCCGGCCGGTCCGGCGATGCCGCGGCCAGGTTCCACAGCGATGGTCGGCATGGGGAGGTCGAGGGCCTCACTCTCCTTGCGGACAATCTCGGCGAGCGCTTCGGCGAGCACGCTCACCGGCGGCGGGTCGTCGCTCTCCAGGTACGAGATTCCCAGTCCTCCGCCGAGGTCGAGGATCTTAAGCTGACGGGTCTTCTCGACGCCGAACTCTTCGACGACTTCAGCCAGCAGTCCGAGGACCCGGCGTGCGGCGAGCTCGAACCCATCAATCTCAAAGATCTGCGAACCGATATGGCTGTGCAGACCGACGAGTCGGAGGTTCTCGGTGGCGAAAACGGCGCGGACCGCGTCCATCGCCTTGCCGCCGGCGAGAGCGAAACCGAACTTCTGGTCCTCGTGTGCGGTCGAGATGAACTCGTGCGTGTGCGCCTCAACGCCCGGTGTGACGCGCACCAGCACGTCCGCGACCAAGCCCCGCTCGCCGGCGAGACGGTTGAGTCGTTCAATCTCGATCATCGAGTCGAGCACGATGTCACCGACACCGGCTTCCAGGGCGGCAATCAGCTCGTTTTCGGCTTTGTTGTTGCCGTGCAAGGCGATGCGTTCGGCCGGGAACCCCGCGTGCAAAGCGATCGCGAGTTCGCCGCCGGAGCACACGTCGAGCGACAGCCCTTCGGACTCAATCCACTTCGCGACCTGCGACGTCAAGAAGGCCTTGGAGGCGTAATGCACGCGACCGTACGGGCCAAACGCGTTCTTCATGTCGGCGCACCGCGAACGGAAGTCCGCCTCGTCGTAGATGAACAACGGTGTTTGGTACTCGGCAGCGAGCTGATCGACCGGGACGCCGCCGATCACGACAACGCCGTCGTCGTTCCGGGTAGTTCCGCGCGGATATACCTTCTCCGGAATTCGAGACAGCTCTTCGGGCTGATTGGGCCGCTCCGCCAGATGCGGGGCGGCAAGGATCTCGGCATGCCGAGGGCCTGCGGGGTGTGCCATCACATACGCTCCTGCATCACGTTCTGGATAAGGACTCGTTCACGAAACTTTCTTCGGGTCGCCATTACATCTTTTCGGGCGCACTGACGCCGACCAGCGCGAGACCGTTGGCGAGCACCTGGCGGGTCGCCTCGCACAGCGCCAGTCGTGCGGCGTGAATGTCGGCAAGTTCCTCGTCGCCCTGCGGCAACACCCGGCACTTGGCGTAGAACCGGTGGTAGGTACCAGCGAGGGATTCAAGGTAGCGCGAAATGCGATGCGGCTCGCGCAGTTCCGCGGCTGTCGCAACGACCTCGGAGAAGTCGCCGATCGTGCGGATCAGGTCGCCTTCGGATGGATCGTCGAGCAGATCCAAATGCTCGGTGCTCAGCGTGAGGCCCAACTCCGCAGCGTGTCGTGCCAAAGCCGACAGTCGTGCATGGGCGTACTGCACGTAGTAAACGGGGTTGTCGGATGACTGCTTCCGAAGCAGGTCCAGGTCAATATCGATGTTGACGTCGATCGACGACCGGATCAGCGCGTAGCGGGCGGCGTCCACACCGACGGCGTCGACGAGGTCGTCGAGCGTAATGACGGTCCCCGCGCGCTTCGACATGCGGACCGGCTTCCCGTCCTTGACGAGGTTCACCATCTGCCCGATCAGGATCTCCACGGCATCCGGGTTGTACCCGAGCGCAGCGGCGGCGGCCTTAAGCCGCACCACATAGCCGTGATGATCGGCACCCAGCATGTAAATCAGGTGGTTGGCGCCGCGCTGGTGCTTGTCACGCAGGTAGGCGATGTCGCCCGCAATATAGGCGTGGTTGCCGTCGCTCTTGATGACGACGCGATCCTTGTCGTCGCCGTACTTCGTCGACCGCAGCCACCAGGCACCGTCGGCTTCGTACAGGTTGTCGCTGGCCTTGAGTTCGGCGATCGCTTCGTCGACGAGGCCACGGTCGAACATCGAGTTCTCGTGCGTGTAGACGTCGAAGTCGGTGCCGAACTCGTGCAGGGTGCTTTTGATGTGACTGAACATCAACTCGACGCCCTCGGCGCGGAAAGCCTCGCGCGCGTCGTCGACCGGGAGATCGAGAATGCCGGGAATCTTCTCGACGACAGTTGCGGCGATCTCATCAATGTACTGACCCGCGTAGCCGTCCTCCGGGGTCGGCTCGCCCTTCGCCGCAGCGATAAGGGAGTTCGCGAAGCGGTTGATTTGCTCGCCGTGGTCGTTGAAGTAGTACTCGCGGGTGACCTGCGCTCCGCGAGCTGACAGCACGCGGCCCAGGGCATCGCCGACCGCCGCCCAGCGTGTGCCGCCGAGGTGGATGGGGCCCGTCGGGTTGGCCGACACGAACTCCAGGTTCACGTTCAGCGCGGCAAGCTCGTCTCCGCGGCCATAGGCCTCGCGTTTGTTGAGAACGGTCGCCACGGTCTGGTTCTGCGCGGCCGCAGCCAAGCGCAGGTTCACAAAGCCCGGTCCAGCAATTTCTGCCGAATCGATACCCGGATCTGCTTCAAACTCTGCGGCCAACCACGTCGCCAATTCGCGAGGATTGACACCGGCGCGTTTGCCGAGTTGGAGGGCCAGGTTGGTCGCGTAATCCCCGTGCTCGGGACTGCGCGGACGCTCCACCACCACGGTTTCCGGAATCAGCGACAAGTCGAGGTCATGAGCCGAGAAAACCTTCTGCGTCGCAGCGCGAAGCAGAGCAGCAAGTTCAGTGGGAGTCACAGGAACATATTCTATTGTCCGCAGGGCGGTTCGCGACAATCGGGGGATGCGGCGTCACTGCAGGTTGAGTTGCCACGAGACACCGAACCGGTCGTTAACCCAGGCGAAGGCTTGCGAGAAGCCGTAGTCCCCAAGCGGCATCAGCACTCCGCCGCCCTCACCGAGCAGCTCGACGAGACGTTCCAACTCGTCGCGCTCGGTCACGTCAACGAACAGTGAACTCGACGGCGTGAAGTCGAAGGCGTGGTCGACGGCGCTGTCGGAGACCAGGATTTTCTGACCCGCTAATTCCAGTTCGGCCAGCATGATCCCCTGTGACGGGTCCGGATGCGGCTGCGAGGACACGACGCGGCCGTCGGGGAACGCAGTCAGGTACAGGTCGATCGCGGAGGCGGCTACGGCCCCCTGAAACATGAGGAACGGGCGGATCTGCGTCATACGGGCAAGCGTAATGGCGACCGGCGTGCCTGTCGCTACGGTTAGCCCATGACTTCCGTTGTCGTGGTCGGCAGTATCAATCTCGACGTCATCACCCGGTGCGAGCGATTTCCCGATCCCGGCGAGACTCTCGCGGGGATCGACGTACATTTCGGGCCGGGAGGCAAGGGAGCCAACCAGGCTCGGGCGGCATCGATGGCTGGTGCCGAGGTGTCCTTTATCGGTGCCGTCGGTGACGACGCTGCCGCCACCACCGCTGGAACGGCCCTCCGGGACGCAGGCGTCACGACACACCTCGCGACGGTTTCCGGACCAACCGGCGTCGCCGCCATCACCGTCGACGGATCCGGCGAAAACATGATCGCCGTCGTACCCGGGGCAAACGCCGAACTTGCGCTGAGCCCGGCTGACCGCAACCTCATCGCTGCATCCGACGTCCTGCTCCTGCAGCTAGAGATTCCTCCGCCGGTCGTCCTCGATGCCGCCCGAACCGCACGCGCGGCAGGGACGGTGGTCGTGCTGAATCCATCGCCCGTGCGGGAGGTACCGGACGAACTGTGGTCGTTGATCGATGCCGCAGTCGTCAACGAAACCGAAGAAGCCGCCCTCACCGAAGTATTGGCTCGCGTGCCGACCGTGGTGACCACTCTCGGCAGTCGTGGAGCAAGGATGCGGTGGGCATCCGGGTCGATGCAGGTGGACGGGCAGACCGTCGATGTCGTCGACACCACCGGCGCCGGTGACGCCTTCACCGGGACACTGGCCGCGAACTGGCATTTGTCCGCCGCCCAGCGGTTGACCCTAGCCAATACGGCTGGCGCACGCGCGACGACAACGATGGGTGCCTAACAACCAAGCAGCTCGGCCAGTTCGACAATGCTGTGGACGTGGAAGCGGTCGGCTGGATCTCGCGAAACCAATTTAGGCTCCGGCCCCCATTCCGTCGGGCGCTCAACGTAGGCGGTCTGGAGGCCGAAGCTCCGCGCAGCCTCCAAGTCCGCGGTGTGGGTGGCGACCATCATGACTTCGGCCGGTTCCACCTGAAGCAGTCGTGCCAGTCCGAGGTACACCTCGCCCGCTGGCTTGTAGTGCCGCCAGAGGTCGGAGCCCCCGATGAAATCCCAGGGGAAGTCACTGGTCTTGGCCATCTCATTCAGTAGCGCGACGTTGCCGTTACTCAGTGCGCTAATGGTGAAGTGTGCCTTCAACCGGTGCAGCCCCTCCGTGGAGTCAGGCCAGCCGGGCAGCATGTGCCAGGCGTGCACTGCGCGGTCGAGTTGAGTCTGCGTCGCGACAGTTCCGTGCTGTGCCCGCAGCAGTCGATCGAGCGTCTCGCGGTGAAGGTCGTCGAGCAGTGTCCAGGGCCGCGTGCCGTTCTCTACTTCCGCCAGGATCGGGCCGTACGTGCGGCGCCAGTCGCGAGCCAACTGCGACGAATCAATCTCCGGAAACACCCGGGCCAGTACCGAACTCACACCGGAGTGCCAGTCGGAGACGGTGCCGAAGGTGTCGAAGGCGAGGACCTTGACGCCCTCAGGCACGCGAATACTCCGATGCTTCGCGGATCTGGTCGGGCGTCGGTGTGATTCCCGTGTACAGCGTGAACTGTGCCGCCGCTTGGCCAGCAATCACTGCATCACCACTGATCGTCTCAACACCGCGGGCCCGCATCGCCCGGACCAGCGGGGTTTCCGGCGGCATCGCCACCACGTCCAAGCAACCGGAAGCGACGTCGACCACGTCGGCCGGGAACGGGAAACTGTCGGCGGCGGGTCCATCCGCCATGCCAACCGGAGTGGCATTGACCAGGATTGTCGGACGCGCCAACCCAAGATCAGCGGTATGAACAAACCCATACTTTGCCGCGAGTGCCGCGCCGGCGGTCGGATTACGGGCCACCACCGTGACGTTCAGGAAACCGGTATCACGTAACGCCGCAACGACAGCTTTTGCCATTCCCCCACTACCCGCGACAGCCACCGCTGCCGAGCGATCGAACGAGGACGCTGTCAGCAGGTCCGCAACGGCTTGGTAGTCGGTGTTGTAGGCGCGCAAGACACCGTCGTCGTTGACGATGGTGTTGACCGACTCGATCGCGGCGGCCGAGCGTTCCATTACGTCGACAAGTTCAATGACGGCTTCCTTGTACGGCATCGACACGGCGGCGCCGCGAAGCGGCAGACCGCGGATCCCGGCTACCGCACCCGCGATGTCGGCCGGGGCGAAGGCTTTGTAGACGAAGTTCAAGCCGAGTTGGTTGTACAGGTAGTTGTGGAACCGAGTCCCAATATTCGACGGTCGCGCCGCAAGCGAGACGCACATTACGGTGTCGCGATTGAGTGTCCGCGCGTGCTGTGCGTCTAAGGAGTCACCTGTCATGCGCTCGAGATTATCTGCTCGAAAACCCTCACGCACACTGACGAAGATTTGGAATCAAACAACACCGATTTGCGCAAGTGCGACTTTCCAGTATACCAGGTCAATTTGACTCCTTGTGGCGAGTTTGACATAAGTCGAATAATTCACCATCGTGGGTTGGTATCGCCGAAATTTTCGAGTTCTAAACTACCGTCCATCTACGGCGATAGAAGTGGAGTTGGCGAGGGCGCCCACTAGGGAATCGCCGCCAATGAAAGGTTTGAATATTGAAAACGTCTAATCGAGTCGCCATTATTGGAGCGGGACCGAGCGGTATGGCCGCTCTGCGCGCATTCAACTCAGCCCAGCGCACAGGCTCGGACATCCCGGAAATCGTCTGCTACGAAAAGCAGGATGATTGGGGCGGCCAGTGGAACTTCACGTGGCGCACGGGAACCGACGTCTACGGCGAACCGGTCCACTCCAGCATGTATCGAAATCTGTGGTCGAACGGCCCGAAAGAAGCCCTGGAATTCGCCGAATACACCTTCGACGAGCACTTCGGTCGCCCCATATCGTCATACCCTCCCCGCGAGGTTCTATGGGACTACATTAACGGTCGTGCGTCGAGTTCGGGAGTAAAGGAAAGCGTCCGTTTCGCACACGCCGTTCGACGTGTTGAATTCGATGACGCTTCACAGCAATTCACTCTCACAATTGACAACCTCCGCGAAAAGACTTCCCATGTCGAAATCTTCGACGAAGTCATCGTGGCTACGGGGCACTTCACTGTTCCTAACATGCCCGACATCGACGGAATTGAATCGTTCCCCGGCGAAGTCATTCATGCACACGAATTCCGCGGAGCCGAACGCTTCGCTGGGCAACGGCTGCTCATCATCGGCGGTTCGTACTCCGCCGAGGACATCGGCATCCAGTCGCACAAGATGGGTGCCCGTCAGGTCACGATGAGCTACCGGTCGCAACCGCAGGGCTTTGCGTGGCCAGAGAGCGTCGAAGAGAAGCCGCAGGTTTGCCAGATCGACGGAACCATCGCAACATTCGCCGACGGCACGGCACGCGAATTTGACGCCATGATCCTGTGCACCGGCTACCTGCACCACTACCCGTTCCTGCCTCGCGACCTCCACCTGAACTCGCCGAACAACCTGTACCCCGAAGGCTTGTACCGCGGCGTCACCTGGCAACAAAACCCCAAGCTGCACTACTTGGGCGCCCAGGACCAGTGGTTCACCTTCAACATGTTCGATGCACAAGCATGGTTTGTCCGCGACCTCATCCTTGGTCGGATCGCCATGCCAAGCACTAACGAGCGCGCCGCGAGTATCACCGAGTGGTCGGACCGTTACGCCACCGTCGACGATGATGCCGCCGCCGTCCAGTTCCAGGCCGATTACATTCGCGACCTGATCGAGGCCACGGACTACCCGATGTTTGATCTCGACGAAGTCGTCCGGATCTTCCTGTCGTGGAAGGCCGACAAGAAGAAGAACATCCTGACCTACCGCGACCAGGCGTACACGTCAGTCATGACGGGAACCCCGTCGTTGATCCACCACACCCCGTGGATCAACGAACTCGACGATTCCCGCGAGCGCTACCTGATGAGCCAGCCGCGCGCCGACCGCGCCCAGGCCGGCGACAGCAAGCCCGAAGTTATCAAGTAGCTTTCTTCACCAACGCTGAAGCCGGGACGGTCGTACCGTCCCGGCTTTTGCGTCTTCTCCCGACCCGGCGCTGGATATATCACCGATACTGAACGGCATGACTGCAGAGTTGCCCGAGCCCATCAAGGTCGACGACCGCTTCGAGTTCTCCTCCGACCGCGATCGCCTCGATATCGACGTCATCATCAGGTTCCTGTCGAACGACGCCTATTGGGGTCAGTGGCGCAGCGTCACCGATATTCGGGATTCCATAGATGGTTCATGGCGCGTGGTCGGTTGTACCGACTCCACTACCGGTGAATTCGTGGCTTTCGCTCGGGCGATTTCGGACGGTGTCACGGTCGCCTACCTCTGCGACGTATTCGTCGTCCCGGCCGCGCGCGGGCACGGGTTGGGCAAGAAGTTGGTCGACGAGATGATCGAGCGAGGCCCCGGCGCACATTTCCGCTGGCTGCTGCACACCGACGACGCCCACGGCTTGTACAAGCAGTTCGGCTTCACCGAGCCGGACTCCACAGTTTTGGAACGCCGACGCATCCGGCCCATACCGCCGCGACCGTAGTTGTTGTGTGGCCGCGGGTCGCACTAGCGACCGCGTTGGCCGCTGGCCTCATCCTCGATGAGGGTAATTCCGAAATACTCAGCGAAGACCGGTGCTAGCTCACTCGCCTGAAATGGCGTCATCGTTACCCCTTTCAAGCTTTCCGCACCTCCGGAAATTCTACGCAATTCGAGCGTCCGCAAGTCGACGTTCTGCAGCTTTGACTCGCTGAAATCGAGACTATTTACGGTGGTGTTGACGAATGAAACTCGATTTGCTTTCGCGCCCCTCATGTCGAGTTCGTCGATGATGCAATCAGAGAAAAGCACGTCCGTCAGTTCGGCAAAACGCAAGTTAATGTAGCTGACCTTAGAGTCACTGAGGTGCACTGATTGCCAACGGGCTTCATAAAACTCTACTGAACCAAGACGCGAGCCATTGATTTCCACGTTCCGAAGCCGCGACCTGGACGCCTGGAACCTTGGCGAGTTCAAACCGTCGAGTCTGGTATCAACAAAGCTTGCGGCAAGAAAATCCGCATTGTCAGCGGAGAGGTCCCGAAATTCACATTCGGTGAAGGCCGTTCCCGTGAGGTCTCGATCACTCAGGTCGAAGGCAGTAAATCTTTCACTGTCGTAACTCTCATGCGGCTCAAGTCGGTCGATTTCGCTGTCAACAATATGATCGAGATCAATTCTTTCAAGCCTGGGAGAAAGAGCGCTCCGCTTCTTATTCATGCATTCCTAACAACGGTAATAGTCCTAGGGATAATTCAAGTATCGACCGTCATACACCTGGGACGAAACTGTACACGCGCCCGGTGACACCCTCGAGAGCCAAATCTCAGTTGAGCTTTCGCTCCCCAGATGCGTGCAGCGAAGTTCCGTGACGCAACGATTGGGCACGCATCTGGCACGAAAGCCGCTGGCCAGGACTGAAAACAGTCCTGGCCAGCGGCTTCACTTTGTGCCCCCCGTAGGATTCGAACCTACGACCTTCTGCTCCGGAGGCAGACGCTCTATCCCCTGAGCTAGGGGGGCTCATTGGGCGAGAGCAACATTAGCGCACCTGCTCGCCCGCGCCCAACACCGGGGCGCAGTTTCCCGTCAGACTGCGATCAGCTTGGCCCCGACCACATCTCGATACCGGTCGGGTGTGCAGGTCAAGACAATGATCTGCGCGTCACCCCCGGAAGTTCCCAGAACCTGCGCCATGGACGCCAGTCGCGTCGGGTCGGTGTAACCCAACGCATCGTCGAGAATTAATGGAACGCCGTCGGCCTCGTCAACCAAGGTCGCACAGGCCAAGCGCGCCAACAGGCCAAGCTGCTCTTTGGCGCCGCCGGAAAGTGCGTCAACATCAACGGTGACGCCATCGAGCGTCCGCGTCGAGATCACAAAATCATCGTCGACCCCGAACTTCACATCGTCACCGAACACCGGACCAGCCAACTCCTCGAGGCGATCGGTGAAGGGATCGACATAGCGCGCGCGTGACTCGTTCCGCTTGCGCTGCAGGGTCTCGTGAAGCACTCGGGCGCCTGCCGCCCGCTCTGACACTCGTTTCAATTGCGCTGAGGCAGCATCATTTTCGGCAACGGCATCGGAAAGTTCATCGAGCCTGCCATCGGCCCGACACACATCGAGCCGCGTCGACAGCTCCGTCTGCAAACGCTTTTGTTCGGCCAACTGCTGCCGAACGCGTGTCTGTGCCGCCTCCGCTTCACTCAGCGCCCCGCGCAAGCCATTCAAGTTCAGCTTCGCCAATTGCTCACGTACCTTCGCCAGCACGGCGGTGGCAGCGTCAAGGTCAGTTTGCGCCTGCACCACGCGTTCGACGAGCATCTCGTCAGAGGCCTCCGCAGCAGCAGAATCGATTTCCGCACTGAGTGCGGCCGCCTCCTCAACGCTGCGAACTCCGGACTCCTCCAGGGTCGTCGCCCGCAAGGTCTGTTCGCTTGCCGATGCGATCAGGGCATCGCGCCGACGATCTGCCTGCGCAATCAGGTCTGCGAGCTCACGCTCAGCGCGCCGCAGTTCGACGGGGTCACCAGCCGCCTCGTCGCTCGGTTCGGGGAGGCGTCCGACAATGTCGAGCCGCTGCTTCTCCAAATCTTCGGTACGCGTACCGCCAAGCTCGCGGGCAATCGCCCGCTCGGCTTCAGCGATCTGACGTACCGCTTCCGCGCGACGATTCGCCGCTGGCGCAACTTCCGCGAGACTCTTGAGCCCGCAGCGGGCCAGCAGTGCTTCCTCACGTTCCCGCAAACCGGCGAGTTCGGTCGCCAGAACTGCCGAATCCGCGCCCGGCAGCACCTCGATACGAGCAACTCCAGGAACCTCGATGACCGTCACATCCGCAGCGGACACCTCCCGCCGATGGTCAATGGTGTCGCCACCGATCAACACATCGGTGGTGCCGAGACGAGTCACCGAGACGGTCGCGGTGGCGGCGTCGAGCCGGGCAGTAAGTGCCGTGAGGTCCCGATCGAGTGCCGCCGCGAGCCGAACATCATCATCGGTCACCACAATTGCCGCAACTTGATGCTGAGCCGATGTGAGTTCGGTCCGGAGACGCCCAACTTCGGCCAGCGTCTGATCCAGACGAGCCAACCGTGCCCGATCGGCGGCAATCCGGGAGGCCGCTTCGGCCGCAGCGAGATCGGTTCGCATACTCGCAAGGGCCGCCTGCGACGTTGCTAGTTCGGCAGCGAGCGCCTCCGCCTGCTTCGTGGAAACCCCAGCGTGTTTCCGCGCCTCAGCGATTGCCACTGCATTGGCCTCGGCCGAGGCACGAAGTTTCGACAGGCGGGCACGCGCATGTTCCCTGGCCGTCACCGCGGCGAGCGCCTGCTTATGCACCATCGCCTTAGTCTCGACAATCGCGCGGGCGGCCGTCGCCTTCTCCCCGACAGCTTCCGCCTCCGTGAGCGCTGCGCTCGCCGTCGACGCGTCGACGTCGCGCTGCTGCTCATCAACAAGGAGTTGCCTAATCGACTCGGCAACGCGCGGAAGTCGGTCTGCGGCGTCCTGCACGCCCTTCAGGATCTCCTCCCGTTCGGCAACCTGCCTGGCCGCGGATGCCGCAGCGGCTTGTGCGTCAGCGAGTTCACCGGTCGGGCGGCCCTGCGCCAGCGTGAAGTACTTCTTGTACTCAGTCGTCACTGCAGCGGCGAGCTCCAGCATTTGCGGCGACTCACCGCCGTCGGAGTCCGATTCGGCTTGTCCCGCAGCATGGTCAAGGGCTTGCGACAGCGCCGAACTATTCGCGAGATCGCCGAGTTTCGGGTCTGCCGACTGCAGCAGTCGCAGCGCCCCGAACAACGTCTTGTCGAGCGATTCGGCGAAGATCTGTTCCACTCGCTCGTGCGCTTCGCGTCCTGCCAACTGCTCGCGAGCCGGCTCAAGGATTGTGAGCGAGGTTTCCGGCTGCCGGTTGAACCGTTTGAAGTACTCGAACCGCCAAGGGCCGCAAGAAATTTCGGCCCAGATTCCGGTTCCGACGTCACGGCCCGACGGTTGCACAGCCCGCACATTCTTCGATTTGCTGCTGGCTTGCGTCGTCAACAGGAGGTCGAAGGCTTCCATCATCGACGACTTCCCTGCCTCATTGTCGCCCTCGATCACCGTGACGCCGGCATCGGCAAATTCAATCTCTCGAGAAGCGACGCCGCGGAAGTTCTCAACGCGCAGTCGGTGCAGTCTCATCGCGCCGCTCCCGAAAGTCGGTACAGCAAACCGAGAGCCGATCGTGCCGCAGCCGCATCGGCGGCGTCAGCGGAATCCGCGCTTGCGCGCTCTGCGAGCTCGGCTGCCGCCTGCGCCGCATAGCCACCGAGGTCGAGTGCAGTGATATCCGAAGGGTCGGAGACGACGGTGAGGTCATGGTGCCGTTCCCAAATCTTCAAGGCGGCGAAGCGGTCACCGAACTCTTCCAGCAGATCATTAAGCGCGACATTGTCTGCGACGCTGACGGTGCCGACTAAGGAAATCTGCACCACGGTGCGCGACTTTTCGTCGACTGCGGACAGCGTTTCACGCAGGCGAGCGATGTCTTCGGGCCCATTCATGTCGTCACGGATGGTGCGGAAAGCCCACTGTCCCACTCGATGTGGGGTGACATTGACAGTTGAGGTGGTGCCGCGTGCGAGCGTGACCTCGAGGACGTTGCCTGGCGCATGCTCCACGTGGTCGAAGGCGGTGACTTCCGGGGCACCGGAGTACCAGATCCGTCCGGAGTCGCCTACCGAAGTGACCGAGTGACGGTCGCCGAGGGCGACGTAGTCGACGAGTTCTGCGGCAACCGCAACGTCGAGGGTGGCTGCCCCGACCGTGGAGGGATCATCGTTGGGGCTGAGGGCATCGACGCCGCCGTGTCCGACGACGATCCGGATGTCGTCGGAGGCCGCGAGCGAAGCGACTTGGTCGTTGACAAGGTCGGACAGCGGGCGCTTAGTTGTCCAGGGGGCGGCGACAAGGCTGACGCCGTCACGGACCCGGACAACTCCAGCTTTGTCGAGGACCACGACGTTGTCGGGGCAATTGGCGGTGAAGTCTTTTGAGCGGTAGACGCTGGTGGCGTCGAGTGGATCGTGGTTGCCCGGCAACAGGTACACCGGCACCGGGTATTCCCCGAGGGCGGCGAGCGTTCGACGAATAATGCGGGTGGAGACGCGCGGATCGTCGAAGACGTCACCGCACACCACCACAAACTCGGCGCTTGTGGTCCGCGCGAGTTCTCCGATGCGAATAACAGCGTCTTCACGAGCGGCGTTGTAGGTGTGCTGCGCCTCCCCAGCCAGGAAGTGGCGCGTCATCCCGAGTTGCCAATCCGCGGTGTGGAGGAACGTCACTTGATGGGCTAGCCCAGCTTCGGGTTCTGCGTCGCCGGTCCGATCAGTGGTATTGGCCACCACGGGTGCGACTACCGGGGGCGCGACTACCGGTTTCACCGAGAACAACGCCAACGGTTCAGGTTCGTAATCGAACAGGGGTTCCGTCACACAACCCCCGGACTCGAGCGATGCACCGTCGAAACTCGGTGAAGCCACGCCGTCCCCTTTCGCCACCTTTTGCGTGGAAGTTCGGATTTCCACTCTGCCAAGACGATGTTACGAGGCCCCTCTGACAAAACCGGTCAGGTGCATCCTTCAGTGTCGCCGACCGACCCTCGCCCCCGCGGCCCGCCTGCTCGTTCTCGCATGATGCGTCGATTCCCGCACTATGTCAGACATAGTGCGGGAATCGACGCATCATGCGAGAACGAGCAGAGGGTGGAATTACCTGGGCGCGTCGGTGTCGGCCGCCGGGCCGAGCGTCTCCTTATTGAAAGGCTCCTTGGGCGATCCGGTCGGGACAAGCAACAGGGTGACGATTGCGCCGACCAGCAACACTGCCGCACCGAGGTAGATCGAGTCGCCCATCGCGCGCGCAAACCCGTCGCGCAGAAAGTCCGGCAGTCGCTCGACGGTACCGGTGTGGCTCTGCGTGTCGACCCCCGGCAACTCAGCCGACAATCGCGACATCATCAGCGCACCGATACCGGCCGACCCGATCACGGAACCGATGACGCGCGTGGTGTTGTAGACGCCCGCCCCGGCACCGGCCTGATACCAGGGCAGGTTCCGGGTCGCGGTCGCCGCGAGCGGCGCCCAAATAGCCGCGCTGGCAATACCCATCAGCATCGTCGGTAGTAACAATTGCCAGACCGGCGTATCCGGACGGAACACCGCACCGGCCCAGAAGGAAGCCACCGCGTAGGCAAACAGGCCCGACGACACGATGTTCCGCGGATTCACCCGATCCAGAATCCGACCGACGATGGGTGCCAGGATGCCAGTCAGCACGGCCATCGGAACCATGACGAGCGCCGACCGCAGCGGCGACATCCCGCCGACCAACTGCAGGAAGAACATGATCGGAATCATCGAACCAGACACGGCGAAGCCCATCGCGGCGATACCAATGTTGGAGACGGAGAAATTGCGGTCGCGGAACAGCGACAGCGGGACCAGCGGTTCCAGTCGCGTCTTCGCTTCCCACAGCACAAACAGCACCATGATGACGATGCCGCTGCCGATTAAGGCCCAGATCCAGCCGGCCCAGTCGTAGGATTCTCCCTCCTGGATCCCGAACACCAATGCACTCAGGCCAACGGCCGACAGACCGACACCAACCCAGTCGAACTTGTGATCGTGAGTTTCGACGCTCGGCACGTACATCGCCGCAAGCACCAGTCCGGCGATGCCGACGGGCAGGTTGACGAAGAAGATCCATTCCCAGCCGAACGAGTCGGTCAGGATGCCGCCGAGAAGTGGTCCGACGAGCGTGGCAACACCGGCGACAGTGCCCCACACGCCCATGGCGGCGCCACGTCGTTCCGGCGGGAAGATGCGGGTGATCAACGCCATGGTCTGCGGCGTAATGAGCGCGGCACCCAATCCCTGCAGGGCGCGCGCGGCGATGAGTTCGCCGATGCTGCCAGAGAGGCCGCACCACACGCTCGCGGCGGTGAAAAGGATCAAGCCTGCCTGATACACCGTCTTGGGACCGATTTTGTCGCCAAGACGACCGGCGATGAGCAACGGCACCGCATATGTCAGCAGATAGGCGCTTGTGACCCACACAATGCCGTTGACGTCGGCATCGAGCGCGGACATGATCTGCGGCTGTGCGACCGCGACGATTGTCATGTCGACGAGGATCATGAAGAAGCCGACGCAGAGAGCGATAAGTGCCGCCCAGGGCCTATCGGTGACCGATTTGAAAGCTGTGGCTTGCGGAGTCGAGGTCACCCGAATCCCCTTTCGCGTTGATGAATGTTCGCAAGGTTAACACCGATCACCCACCGGCGATCAACTGCAAATCTCGGTAACGTCGAGAAGGAAAACGCATGGTTGCCGCTGGATTCGCCCACCACGGAATAATCCGGCAGCGCAACTGTTGTACGAAGGTGGTTCGCCGAACCCGATCGAATGATCTGACCGAACCGAAAGACAAGGGAGCGCGACATGCGCAAGAAGAACAACGCTGCACCGTCTACACCCCCCGCCTACCTGCCTGTTCCCGCCCGCGGCTCAATCGAGGGCGCCCCGGTCGTGGTGTCCGACGCCAACAAGGCGCTGCCCTTTGTCGGCACGCTGGTCGATAAAGCGCAGCGCCTGCAGCGTCCCGCCGTCGAAAAGTACGTCCGCCGGGTTCGCAACAAGTACCCCGACGAAGGTCCAGAGCAAGTCATTCGGCGCCTGGAAAAGCTGTACTTGAATACGGTCACCGCATCCGGTGGTGCCGTCGGTGCCACTGCCGCCATCCCCGGTGTCGGTACGGTCACCGCTCTCGGTGCCATCACGGCCGAGACCGCGGTCTTCATCGAGGCATCGGCACTGCTGGCGCTCGCGGTTGCCGAAGTTCACGGCATTGCACCGACTGATCACGAACGCCGCAAGACGCTCGTACTGGCAGTTGCCTTGGGCGAAGAGGGAGCCAACCTGGTTGGCAAGGCACTCGGAGCCAAGGGCGGCGATGCCATGGCCCGACTCGGCGTCCCGGGGCTGCCCGGCGTCAATATGTCGACCATCAATAAGAAACTCGCCAGCAAGTTCGCTCGCAAGTTGACCCTCGGCAAGGCGCCCGTGGTGATGGGCAAATTGGTGCCCGGTGGAATTGGCGCGGTCCTTGGTGGCGTCGGCAACCGTGCGCTCGGAACTCGCGTGATTCGCAACGCACGCGCGGCCTTCGGTCCCCCACCGCACTTCTGGATCAATGACGCCTGGACCACTGACGGAGAGGTGATCGCTCCGTACCGCTCAATCGAGGCCGGTTGACGACCGCGGTAACACCCGCCACCGACGGGTGGATCCGCAGACTCGTTGCGCAAGCGTTCCGGCATCGTCGACTGTTCATCACGATGATCTCGGTGACCCTCGGGGCCGTCGCCGTGGACTTGGTGACCCCGTTGATCACCAAGGCTGCGATCGACTCCGCAACCGGACAGTCCACAGTCTCGATTGCACTGTCCGTGCTGATTGCCGCGCTGCTCATTGGCGCCGTGGCACGCTACGGCTTTCAATTCGGGCGGCGGATGACCGCGGGGCGTATGTCCATCACGGTGCAAGACGACCTTCGCCGTGAACTCCTCGACACACTGCATCACGTCGACGGACCGTCCCGCGACACCATCCGCACCGGCCAGGTGGTTTCCCGGTCCATCTCCGACCTTCAGGTAGTTCAGTCCCTTCTGGCGATGGCACCGCTGTCGATCGGCGGTGCCGTCCAGGTGGTGCTGTCACTGGGGGTCATGGCCTGGCTCTCACCACTCCTCACTCTCGTAGCCGTCACCGTTGTGCCCACGATCGCCGTCATCGTCTACTACAGCCGCAAGCGTTTGTTCGCGGCCACCTGGGCTGCCCAGCAGGCAGCCGCCGAAGTGGCTGGTCACGTGGAAGAAACTGTCACGGGCGTCCGCGTGGTCAAAGGTTTCGGCCAGGAGCGACGCGCCACGGACGAACTCGCCAGGCTCGGCGACCGGCTGTACCGCTTCAAGTTGCGTGCCGCGCGCATCAGCGCCCGTTTTACCCCAACGATGGCTGCGATCCCCCAACTCGGCATGGTCGCCGTGATTGGTCTTGGCGGTTACCTGGTGTTCCTTGGCAACATCACCGCTGGCACGTTCCTCGCATTCTCCACCTACCTCGCGACGATGACCGGCCTGGCTCGCGTCCTCACCAACCTGGTGGTCAATGCGCAGCTAGCCGCCGCGGCGGTGACGCGCGTGTACGACGTCATCGACCACCCGCGCGATGACGCGTTCAACCAAACTGGCACTGCTCCGGTCGGACCGGTGGGTCTCACGTTCGACGACGTCGACCTCAGCTACGGCGACCGAGCGGTCCTGTCCGGCGTCGACCTCCACCTTCAGCCCGGCGAGTGCGTGGCCGTCGTCGGCGGCCCGGGATCGGGAAAGTCGACGCTCGCCGAACTGGTGACCGGGGCCTACCGTCCGGACGCCGGGAGCATCGCCCTTGTCGGGAGCGATGGCAGTCGTACTGAACTGTCAGATCTGAGCCCCGACGAGTTGTACAAAACGGTGGCCTTCGCTTTCGACGAGCCGTTCCTCTACTCAACTTCCATTGGCACCAACATTGCGCTCGGCCCGGCCGAACCCGACGACAGCGATGTCCCGGCGATCACGGCCGCGGCCCGCGCCGCGGCCGCCGACTTCGCCGCAGATCTCCCCGACGGCTACGACAGTCAGGTCGGCGAACGCGGCCTCACCCTGTCTGGCGGGCAGCGTCAACGCATCGCTCTGGCGCGCGCCCTCTACCAGCGTGCCCGCGTGTTGGTTCTCGACGACGCGACCTCTGCCGTCGACGCGGCTACCGAGGCCCGTATCTTTGGGCACTTCCGGTCGCTCGGCACCACGATGCTGGTTCTTGCCCACCGCAGTTCCACCCTGACAATCGCCGACCGTGTCGCCGTTCTCGACGGCGGCAAAGTCGTCGACATTGGCACCGTTTCAGAGCTCACCGAACGCAGTGAACGCTTCCGCGAACTCATGTCGGCGACGGACACTCCCGAACAGCGGGCGGCCGCTGCGGCCAGCGTAGAACGACAGCAATCGATTGACGTCGCGGACCTGTGGCCCGGCGGTGTCGACACTCCCGCACCTACGGCACGACGGGAATCAACCGCGCCTCAACGGTTTGGTCCCGGCAGTGGCGGTCGTAGCGGGGCTCTGGGTTCCATGCCCGCCACGCCGGAAATCCGGGCCGCAGTCGATGCACTGCCCCCGGCTGACGAAGCACCACACGTCGACGTCGCCGCCGCTCGCGCCGAACGTTCGACCTTCAGTCTCCGCCAGATTCTGCGGCCGGTGCGGTGGCTCTTGGCAGTTGTGGTCGCGACAATTGCCGCGGACACGCTCATCGGCTTGGCTTTCCCGACCCTGGCCCGGAAGGTGCTGGATGCCAGCTCCGGGACCGACGCCAAGGTCATCGGGATCGCGACGTTGGTCGGTGTCGCGCTCACGTTGGCCGCCTGGATCGCGGGTGCCATCAACGTCCTCTCCGCAACCCGTGCGGGCGAACGCGTGCTGTACGCGCTGCGTATCCGTAGCTACGCCCACCTGCAGCGACTCGGCCTCGACTACTACGAACGTGAACTGTCTGGCCGCATCATGACCCGCATGACCACCGACGTCGACGCCCTATCTGGCTTCGTCCAGAACGGTTTGTCGTCGGCCGTCATCGCCGTACTGACCCTGTTCGGCGTTTCGGCTGCGCTATTGGCCACCGACTGGCAGCTGGCGCTGGTGATCGCGCCGGTCTTCCCCCTGCTGTTGATCGCGACCTTTTATTTCCGCCGCTACTCGTCGAACGCCTACACGCGGACTCGTGAGTTGGTTTCTGCGGTCAACGCCGATTTCCAAGAGAACATCGCTGGGTTGGCGACGACTCGCGTCTACCGGCATATTCCGGCCGCCCGTGCCGAGTTCGGCCGCCGGAGCGACGCGTGGGTTTCCGCGCGCATGGATTCCCAACGGGCCATTTCGCTGTACTTCCCGTTCATTACGTTCTGTTCGGAAGCTGCGACCGCCGTGGTCCTTGGATTGGGCGCACATCAGGTGATTTCCGGTGACCTGTCATCGGGAACCTTGATCGCGTTTGTCCTCTACTTGGGCATGCTTTTTGGTCCGGTGCAGCAGTTGACCTCGGTATTCGATTCGTACCAGCAGGCAGCTGTTGGATTGCGCCGCATCCGCGATCTGTTACTCACCCCCAGTTCGCTCGTCGACGCACCCCTCGCCGACACCGAAGTCAGCGCACGGGACCTGGCGGCCCCGGCCTACGACGGCGACGTCCGCTTTGATGACGTGTCTTTCCGCTATTCCGGTGCCGAGTCCGACGCCCTCCGCGGCGTCAGCTTGCACATTCCGGCTGGCACCTCACTGGCGCTTGTCGGAACCACCGGTGCAGGCAAGTCGACGATCGTTAAATTGCTTGCCCGCTTCTACGACCCCACGATGGGTACTGTCCGCATGGACGGCACCGACCTGCGCGAGATCGAGTTGCATCGCTACCGGAGTCGGCTCGGGGTGGTTCCGCAGGAGCCACACCTGTTTGCCGGGACGGTTGCCGACAACATCGCCTATGGGCGGCCGGGGGCCTCCCGCGAGCTAATCGCGCAAGCCGCCCGCCGTGTCGGTGCCGCGGCGATGATCGCCGACCTCCCGGGTGGCATGGAGTTCCCGATTGCTGAACGTGGCCGCGGACTTTCCTCCGGCCAACGGCAACTGATTGCCTTGGCCCGCGCGGAACTCGTCGAACCCGATCTCATCCTGCTCGACGAGGCCACCGCTACCCTCGACCAAGCAACGGAGGCGCAAGTTCTCGCCGCTGGCGAGGCACTGTCGCGGCGTCGCAGCAGCGTGATCGTGGCCCACCGGTTGGCGACCGCCGCGCGCGCGGACACGATCGCGGTTGTCGAGGATGGCCAAATCGTGGAATGCGGAACACACAGCGAACTGGTCGAGGCTGACGGACCGTATCGACGACTCTGGGATGCGGGCGTCTCGCCTGACGACTGCGAGAGCGACACCGTCACGGACCGCGACCGGCAGGTCGCGACCAGCAGATGACTGCACAACGAGAAGCCGTAGCTTGCGGGTTATGCCACGAAGCCGCGAATCCGGCACAAACTAAGGGCGACACACACCACAATTCAGACAAAACCGGACGGCGAACTGCCGTCAATCGCGTGATTTTGACCACTAATCGAATACCTAGCTGGTCAGGGTCGCACACTTTCCACTTGTCGAGAGCCGCCCGCGTACCATCGATGAATGGTAGGTCGGCTGCGGTTCACAAGATCACGTCGGCCGAGCGCTAAAGATCAACAGAACACCCCGGTGAATTGAGGCGAGACAACGCTGTGAGCAGTTCGATTTCCGAATCAGACTTCGGACAAAACGAGTGGCTGGTTGAGGAGATGTACCAGCGATTCCAGACCAACCCCGAATCAGTCGATCCGAGCTGGCACGAGCTACTCAAGAACTACCGTCCCTCCTCGACGGCTTCGGCAACCCCTGCAACGCCCGCAGCCCCCGCCGCTGCGGCCGCCCCCGCAGCACCCGCTGCACCCGCTGCCACCGTCGCTTCTAAGCGCGCGGTCACGCTCGACACCGAGCCCACGAAGAATTCCGCGGTGACGCGCACCCCAGCTCCCGCCCGTGAAGCGCCGGCAACCAAGGCCGCT
The DNA here is from genome assembly GCF_056682775.1 of Gordonia sp. 34D. Lineage (NCBI taxonomy): Bacteria > Bacillati > Actinomycetota > Actinomycetes > Mycobacteriales > Gordoniaceae > Gordonia > Gordonia sp. 34D. The sequence continues at coordinate 1,789,722 of NZ_CM155293.1, forward strand.
TCGGGTTCGAGTATGGCGGCCTCGGCCAGCAAGTCGGTCGACGACACCGCGACCGAAACGAACCAGGTTCTCCGCGGACCCGCCGCCGCCATCGTGCGCAACATGAATTCCTCGCTTGAGGTTCCCACTGCGACGAGCGTCCGTGCCATCCCGGCGAAGCTGATGATCGACAACCGCATTGTCATCAATAACCATTTGGCGCGTACCCGCGGCGGCAAGGTCAGCTTCACCCATTTGCTCGGCTATGCGATCGTTCAGGCGGTCAAGTCCTTCCCCAGCATGAACCGGCACTTTGCCCAGATCGACGGCAAGCCGAACGTTGTCACGCCTGCACACACCAACCTCGGTTTGGCGATCGACCTCAAGGGCAAGAATGGTGCCCGCACCCTCGTCGTCGCCGCTATCAAGAAGTGCGAAACGTTGAGCTTCTCGGCGTTCGTTGACGCCTACGAGGACATCGTTCGACGCGCACGCGACGGCAAGTTGGGTGCGGACGACTTCGCTGGCGTCACCATCTCGCTGACCAACCCCGGCACCATCGGCACCGTGCACTCGGTGCCGCGTCTGATGCAGGGCCAGGGCACGATCATCGGTGCTGGTGCCATGGAGTACCCCGCCGAGTTCCAGGGTGCCAGCGACGAACAACTCGCGGCCATGGGCGTTGGCAAGCTGATTACCCTCACCTCGACCTACGACCATCGCATCATTCAGGGCGCGGAGTCCGGTGACTTCCTGCGGACGATCCACAACCTGCTGATCGACGACAGCTTCTGGGATGAGCTTTTCACCGCTCTGCAGATTCCGTACGAGCCGGTCCGCTGGCGTCGGGACATCCCCGAGGGCTCGATCGATAAGACGACCCGCGTCCTCGAGTTGATTGCCGCCTACCGCAACCGCGGACATCTGATGGCGGACACCGACCCGTTGATGATGGATACGGCCGCCCGGGTGGCACACCCGGACCTTGACGTACTGACCTACGGTTTGACGCTGTGGGACTTGGATCGCTCGTTTAAGGTCGGCGGCTTCCACGGCCAGTCCGATATGAAGCTGCGCGAAGTCCTCGCCATCTTGCGCGATGCCTACTGCCGCCACATCGGTGTCGAGTACACGCACATTTTGGATCCGGAGCAGCAGCGTTGGCTGCAGGATCGGGTGGAGATCAAGCACGCCAAGCCATCGGTTGCCGAGCAGAAGTACATCCTGAGCAAGCTCAACGCCGCTGAGGCTTTCGAGACTTTCCTGGCAACCAAGTACGTCGGCCAGAAGCGCTTCTCGCTCGAGGGTGCCGAGTCGGTCATCCCGATGATGGATGCGGTCCTGGACCAGGGTGCCGAGCACGGCCTCGAAGAGGTTGTCATTGGCATGCCGCACCGCGGACGCCTCAACGTTCTCGCGAACATTGTCGGCAAGCCGTACTCCAAGATCTTCACCGAGTTCGAGGGCAATCTCGGCCCCGCCGAGGCTCACGGTTCGGGCGACGTGAAGTACCACCTCGGTTCCGAGGGCAAGTACTACCAAATGTTCGGCGACAACGAGATCACCGTCTCGCTGACCGCTAACCCGAGCCACCTCGAGGCCGTCGACCCGGTCCTGGAAGGCATCGTCCGCGCCAAGCAGGATCAGATGGCCGACGGTCACCCGTTCGCGGTCATGCCCCTCATGCTGCACGGCGATGCCGCGTTCGCAGGTCAGGGTGTTGTCGCCGAAGTCCTGAACATGTCGATGCTGAATGGCTACCGCACCGGCGGTACGGTCCACATCGTCGTCAACAACCAGGTTGGCTTTACCACCGCACCCGAGTACTCGCGGTCGACGCAGTACTGCACCGATATCGCCAAGATGATTGGCGCGCCAATCTTCCACGTCAATGGCGACGATCCCGAGGCTTGCGTCTGGGCTGCCAAGTTGGCCGTCGACTACCGCGAAGCATTCAACCGCGACGTCGTCATCGACCTCGTCTGCTACCGCCGCCGCGGCCACAATGAGGGCGACGATCCGTCGATGACTCAGCCGGCCATGTACGACGTGATCGACAACCTGCGCAGCGTCCGTAAGAGCTACACCGAAGCGTTGATCGGCCGCGGTGACATCTCCACCAAGGAAGCCGAAGACGCTCTGCGCGACTACCAGGGCCAGCTTGAACGGGTCTTCGTCGAGGTCAAGGAACTGGAGCGGTACACGCCGGAGGCTTCCCCGTCGGTCGAGGGCGATCAGACCCTTCGCACCCAGCTCGTCACGGCTGTCTCGCAGGAGAAGCTTGCCGAGATCGGCGACGCGTTCGGGAATCTGCCGGAGGGCTTTACCGCGCACCCGCGCGTGCGCCCAGTCATTAAGCGCAGGCATGAGATGCCCGTCAAGGGCGACATCGATTGGGCGTTCGCTGAGCTTCTCGCGTTCGGCACCCTGGTGCAGGAAGGCAAAACGGTTCGTCTGTCCGGCCAGGACTCGCGCCGCGGCACGTTCACTCAGCGCCACTCGGTCCTCATTGACCGGGAGAACGGCTCTGAGTACACGCCGCTAAACCATCTGCCCGACGCTTCGGGCCGATTCCTGGTCTACGACTCCCCACTCAGTGAGTTCGGTGTCCTCGGCTTTGAGTACGGCTACGCCGTCGCCGACCCCGAAGCCTTGGTCCTGTGGGAAGCGCAGTTCGGTGACTTCGTCAATGGCGCGCAGTCGATCATCGACGAGTTCATCAGCTCGGGCGAAGCCAAGTGGGGCCAGCGCAGCGACGTCGTGCTGCTGTTGCCGCACGGCCATGAAGGTCAGGGCCCGGATCATACGTCGGGTCGCATTGAGCGTTTCCTTCAGCTGTGTGCCGAGGGCTCGATGACGGTCGCACTGCCGTCGACTCCCGCGAGCTACTTCCACCTGCTGCGTCGCCACGTGCACGATGGCATCAGCCGCCCGCTGGTGGTCTTCACTCCGAAGTCGATGCTGCGTAATAAGGCTGCGGTGTCGCCGGTTGAGGAATTCACCGACGGCAAGTTCCTGTCGGTCATCGACGACCCGAAGTTCACCCATCGGGGTGGCGACCGGTCCAAGGTGAAGCGTGTTCAGTTGGTCAGCGGCAAGCTGTACTACGAGCTCGCCGCCCGCCAGGAGAAGGAAGGTCGCGACGACATTGCGATCGTCCGCGTCGAGCAGTTGTACCCGGTGCCCTACCGTCGTTTGGCACGCACGTTGGAGCAGTACCCCAACGCCGGCGACTTCGTGTGGGTTCAGGAAGAGCCTGCCAACCAGGGTCCGTGGCCGTTCCTCGGCCTGTGGCTTCCGGAGATGCTGCCCGAGTTGCTCGGTGGCCTGCGCCGCATCTCGCGTCGCGCCATGTCGGCCCCGTCGTCGGGTTCCAGCAAGGTGCACGCCGTGGAGCAGCAAGAGATCGTCGACGAAGCCTTCACGCCCATCGTCTAAGCATTAACCGAGTACGCCCCGCCGGATTTCCGGCGGGGCGTTTCTCATACCGCGCTCGCTTCGCTCCCGCCGTTCTCGCATGATGCGTCGATTCCCGCACTATGTCTGACATAGTGCGGGAATCGACGCATCATGCGAGAACGAGCCGGGGCGAGAACGAGCCGGGGCGAGGGCGGGAGGGGCTAGTCCGCGGCGGTGACGGAACTGACGAGTCCCGCGAGAGAGGGCAGGGCTCCGACGAAGATGGCGATGAGTTCGTCACGGGAGACGACGGGATTTTCCAGCCAGCGAACAAGCATCTCTTCGACGAATGCCACCCACCCGGCGACGGCCAATTCGACGGCCGGAGTGCGTTCAAGACCGAGGAGTCCGGCTCGGGACAGGATCCGCTCAGACATCGCCGCACGCGTGCGTTCGGCGACTTCCCGAATCGCATCGTCGGCGCTCGCCGATCCCCTAATGACGCTGATAAATCCGCGCCCGTTCGCCGCTACGTAGTCGACGTAGGAGCCAACCGAGGCGTACAGCATCGCGATCGGGTCACCGAGATCTTCCTGCGGCTCGGTGCGCGCCAGCATCTCCTGGGCCTGCTCCGAAATCAGGCACAGGTGAAAGTCGGCTTTCGACTCAAAATAGTGAAAGAGCAGGCCTTTTGAAACGCCTGCAGCTTCGGCGACAGTCTCCATCGTAATGAGTTCCAGGGGCTGGTCCCGCGCCATTTCCACACCGAGGTCGATGAGCTGACGGCGCCGTGCAGCGGGGCTCATTCGCGTTCGAGGAGTGGTCATGTCTTCCAACCTATGCCCTTATTGACCAAGATTCAATTACCTATTGACTCATGGTCAACACGCCCTTATCGTGGTGACTATGACAACGCATGATGTAGAGATCGCGATCATCGGAGCCGGCTTCTCCGGCCTCGGCGCAGCTATCAAGCTGAGCCAGGACGGTATCGACGACTTCGTTCTGTTCGACCGCGGCGCCGACTTCGGCGGCACCTGGCGCGACAATGTGTACCCCGGTGCAGCGTGCGACGTCCCGTCACATCTGTACTCGTACTCGTTTGCCCTCAACCCCGACTGGTCCCGGTCGTATTCACACCAGCCGGAGATTCATCGCTACATCAACGACGTCGCCGACCAGTACGGCGTCCGTGACAAGGCGCGGTTCGGCAGTGACGTCACCCACGCGGAATGGGATGAGGCCGCCGGACATTGGCGCATCGACTACGTTCGCGACGGACAGAAGCAGTCCATCACGGCACGGACCGTGGTCGGCGGCATCGGCCCCCTGTGCGAACCAAACCTCCCCGACATTGACGGGATCGATTCGTTCCAGGGCAAAATCGTTCACACCTCCCGGTGGGACACCGACTTCGATTACTCCGGCAAGAACGTCGCCGTCATCGGAACCGGCGCCTCGGCCATCCAAGTGGTCCCGCAGCTCGGCAAGGTCGTGAACCACATGGATGTCTACCAGCGCACCGCGCCGTGGATCATCCCCCGCAACGAACGACCCTATCTCGGCGCCGAAAAGTGGGCCTTTAAGCACGTCCCCGGCCTGCAGTCCGCCATCCGCGGCACCATCTACTCCGGCAGCGAGTTTGTTGCCGCCGGCATGACCTACGCCCCGAAGGCACTCAAGCCCGTCGAGTTTCTCTCCCGCGGCAACATCTTCCGCGGCATCCGCGACCCGGAACTCCGCAAGGCGGTAACCCCAAAGTTCGCGGTCGGCTGCAAACGAATTCTGAAGTCAAACGACTGGTACCCGACCCTCGATCAGGACAACGTCGAGTTGGTGACCGACGGTATCGACCGCATCACTCCCACCGGTGTCGTAACCAAAGACGGTACCGCCCGCGACGTTGACGTTCTCGTCGTTGCCACCGGGTTCCATGTCACTGACTCACCGGTCTTCGACACCATCGTTGGCGCCAACGGACAGAGCCTCGCCCAGGTCTGGGCCCAGGACGGTATGCAGGCCTACAAGGGTTCGTTCGTTCACGGCTTCCCGAACCTGATGTTGCTGATTGGCCCGTCGACCGGTCTCGGCCACAGCTCGATGGTCTACATGATCGAATCTCAACTCAACTATCTCGTCGACTATGTCCGCAAGACGCACGCACGCGGCATTGTTCGTACCGACGTGAAGCACGACGTCCAAGACGCGTACAACAGCGGCTTGCAGCGCACCCTCCGCAACAGCGTGTGGGTTACCGGCGGCTGCGCGTCCTGGTACAAGGATCACACCGGCAAGATCACCGCCCTGTGGCCGGGATTCACGTTCAGTTTCCGCAATGCAACACGGTCTTTCGACCTTGACGCCTACGAGACCGTGACTGCAGAGCAGCCCGCGGCGCCAGCCAACGAATCTTCCGAGCCGGCCATCGCGACCGTCTAACTACTAACCTCAGGAGACATTTCATGAAGGACTTCAAGAACAAGGTCGTCGTCATCACCGGTGCGGGCTCAGGCATGGGCCGCGACCTCGCGGTGCAACTCGCCGAACGAGGCGCCAAGGTCGCCATCTCCGACGTCGACCCCGCTGGTCTCGCCGAAACCGAACGCCTCGTTGCCGCCACCGGCGCCCAGGTACACAGTCAGATTCTCAACGTCGCTGAGCGCGAAGCGATGCTCGAGTACGCCGACACTGTTGCCGCACACTTCGGCACGGTCAACGCCATTTTCAACAACGCCGGTATCGCTCATCATGGCGAGGTCGAAACCATGGAGTTCAAGGACATTGAACGCGTCATGGACATCGATTACTGGGGTGTCGTCAACGGCACCAAGGCTTTCCTGCCGTACTTGATTGCCTCCGGTGACGGGCATGTCGTCAATACCTCGTCACTGTTTGGCCTCCTGGCCGAGCCCGGTCAGGCCGCCTACAATTCGGCGAAGTTCGCGGTACGCGGTTTCACCGAGGCCCTCAACCAGGAAATGATCATCGCCAAACATCCGGTGAAAGTGACGTGCGTTCACCCCGGCGGCATCAAGACCGCCATCGCCCGCAACGCCACGACTTCCGGTGATCACGACCAGGCGAAAACCGCCGAATTGTTCGACAAGTACCTGGCCAACACCAGTTCCGAGAAGGCTGCCCAGATCATCATCAAGGCCGTCGAACGTGAGCACGCCCGCGTCCTCGTCGGTGCCGACGCCAAGGTCCTCGACCTCGCGGTTCGCGTCGTCGCCTCCAGTTACCAGGGCATCAGTGCCCGACTGACGGGATGGGCTCTCAAGAAGGCCTAACCGCGCACAATCCACTGCGGCCCGCCGACGACGATTTCTTGTCGGGCGGGCCGCAGTTTTTCGTTTCAGCCTCCGAAATGTTGAACTCCGACCGAAAATAAGTCGCCCGGGGCGCGCAGCCTTACACGCCGTGCGTACTAACCCACTCGCTAGCGACGACAGCGGGATCAGCACCGTTCGCGACACGCTCTGACATCGCAACCACATCGGCGGACGTTAACTCGCCCGCGACGCGGCTCAGCGCCTTCATCTGTGACTTTCCGATGCTCCCGCTCCGGAACACCGGCACCAGATCTTCGGCCATCGGTCCGGCATCGGCCGACCGGACGGCGATAACGGTGTCTTGGCCGACCAGCGTACCCGCCGCCTCCAAGCCGGTCAGCGTCCCCAACGCGCGCGAGTCGCGGACGGCGGCAAGCACCTGCGCGGGAGACTGCTGGTCGACAATCGACCCAAAGCGACACACCTCGAACGACCGTCGTTCCTCCGATGTCAGGATCCCGGTCGTCACTAGAGGTAGCCCGGCTGGCAGTACCGCGCAGTCGGAAAGGTCAGCCAAGCCGGAGGTACCGATGAGGCTCTCTGCGACGACGAGTTGCCGCCGGTTGCTGACCGATGCCGGATCGCCAATCGTGACTCCCTGCGGCAGTGCACGATTGACGGCCGTCGCTACCTCGTCCCCCGTGACGGCAGTCGGTGCGGGCGTCAGCGTCGTCAGCAGGTCCCCGGTGAAGGCCGGGAACAGATCCACCTCCCCTTCGGCAGCACGCTCCAGCAGTCGACGGTCTCCCGCGACCTCATCGGTGACGTCGACCCAAACACCGGTCCGCGCCAACGCCTTGGCGTACACCTGCGCCGCGACCCGCATGGAGACGGTGCCGTCGCTGCTGACACGCAAGGGCACTTGGTTATCGGACCCGCATGCGCTCAGCAGCGTTGCCGCGGTCGCGGCCGTCGCAACCAGTACGGCGGTACGTCGAAAGAATCCTCGAATAGCCATCACAGCCAGAATAGTCACCGCCGGGGCAACCCCACGCACTCAAGCCGTCGCTGCGAAACCGATAACTGACGTGGCGATCAATTGGACGGCGATCGCTGCCAGCAGCAGGCCAGCAATCTTCGCCAGCAGGGTAATGCCACCAATTTTCAACACGCGAATCAACGTCGTCGAATAGAACAGCGCCAACGCGACCACCACGTGCGCGGTCAAGATGGCTGCGGCGATCGCGAGGTAGGCCCCCACATCGCCGTGACTCTCACTGACGGCCACGATCACCGCGGCGATCGCCCCCGGCCCGGCAAGGAGCGGAGTGCCGAGCGGCACGAGTGCGACGTTCACGTCGTCGGAGGCCTGACCAGCCGTCGAGACGCCCATACCCGTCAACAATTGCAACGCCACGAGCAGCAACAGGAGCCCACCGGCGCCCTGCAACGCGGGGATGCCGATGTGCAGGTAGCCGAGGATGGCACGACCACCAACGGCGAACAGACTAATCACGAACAACGACACCAGCGGCGCCTGCCACGCCGCCTTTCTCCGGTACTCCACCGAGCGTCGTCCCACCAGCGACAAGAACACGGGCACTTGGCCTGGCGGGTCCATAATCACGATCAGCGTGATCGCTGTCGCTGCATAGACGGTCATGTCGAAAGGCACGATGTCGAGTGTAAAGGCGCGGGTTAACACCGGTACACGCGTGCAGTAGCTATGGTCGATGAGTGCCATCGATGCCGAGAATGCTGCAGCCCGGAAACCGCGGGCCGGGAAAGGTCCCGCCAGCCAAGGGACCGGACTTCCCGACGCCCCCGGTACCGGTCTCACAGGCAGTCGTCGACTGCGCCGTGTACGTCGACGGAGTGCGCCGCACCGAGTCGCATGATTTCCGCCAAGCCCTTGCCTGGGTTCGAGCCGAAGGAAGAGGCTTCGTGTGGCTGGGCCTGCATCACCCCAGCGACCAGCAGATGACCGACGTCGGCGAAGCATTCGGCCTGCACCCCTTGATGGTGGAGGACGCCGTCCACGCCCACCAGCGTCCGAAACTTGAACTGTACGACGACACCCGGTTCATGGTGCTTCGAACGCTCACCTACGTCGACCACGAGGACGACGATGTCGCCAATGACATTGTGGAAACCGGCGAAATCATGGTTCTCGCCGGCGACAACTTCGTCATCACCGTCCGGCACGGTGAACACACCCACCTCGCCGGTGTGCGACGCCTGCTGGAACACCGTCCCGAGCAGTTGAAGTTGGGTCCCGCGGCCGTGATGCACGCCGTCGCAGACCATGTGGTCGACGCATACCTGCGGGTCGTCGGTGAAATGGAATCCGATGTCGACGACTTGGAGGAGCGCGTCTTCGACGCACCGTCCGGCGACGTCGACATCGACGTGGTTTACCTGTTTAAGCGGGAAGTGCTGGAAATGCGGCGGGCGGTCCACCCGCTCGGTTTGCCGCTGCTGCAACTGTCGGACAACAAGTCGCCGATCGAATGGTCGAACCTCACCCAGGGCGGCAAGGAAATTCGCCGACACTTCCGCGACGTCGCCGACCACTTGACCACCGTCAACGACATGGTCACCGAATACGATGAGCGGTTGACTGCCCTGTTAAATGCCGCCGCCACCAAAGTCAGCATCCAAATGAACACCGACATGCGCAAGATCTCCGCGTGGGCCGCCATAGCGGCAGTACCAACGGCAGCTGCGGGCATCTATGGCATGAACTTCGATCACATGCCCGAATTGCATTGGCAGTACAGCTATCCGGTGCTTGTCGCCCTGCTGCTTACCGTCTGCTTCACGCTGTGGCGCGTGTTCCACCGCCACGACTGGTTGTAATCGTCAAGCTGGAGTGACTGCCGTTCGCTGCGGGTCCGTTGGGTCAGTGCCCGCCTCGGCCCACGCTTCGCGCAGTGCTCCGGCACCCTTAAGGCGGACCCACGCCGCCTCATTGGCAGTGATGGGGATGGCGCGGAGAAACTGCACGGGATCGTAGGGGTCGGCCAACTCGAGGTTCGCCACGTCCGGGTCTGCTTCCAAGAGGAACGCGGTACAGATGGCACCGACCCACAACGGGGCCTGGAGATCCACGAGCGAATCCTCGGCGAGGATCAGCCCCTCGATCGACGGGGCCGCAGCCAAGGTCGCCAGAGACTTGTGCAGTCCCTGCAATCCGGCCGTTGCCCGCATCGTCACGGTCACCTCCGCACGAGGTCCGCGCTGCGGATCCGGCGCGAAGTCGGACGGGTCGTGCATGGGATGCCGCGCACAACCGACCGTCGCGAATACCACGTCACGTTGGCGAACAAACCGCAACACGTCGATGGGTTCCACACCGAGGAACGTGACAGAGGCACGTTGAGGGTCGGACCCGAAGGTCCCCGTCAGGTGCTCGGCAACCTGCTCGATGATAGAGCCGGCGGGCTTGGATCCGAAAGACAAACTCACCTGTCCAGTCAAGCACGTCGGTTCGTCAGCCTTCGAGTAAGCCGGGCGCACTCAGTACGCCCGAGTCACCGAGAAGCACTATCGCAGGCTCTGACCGCTCGCGGTGTCGAAGACGTGGACGTGGCTCGGATCGAATCCCAAATTGATCGCTTCGCCGCGAATGACGCGTGACGCTGGCGACAGCCGAGCCACCTTCTGCCCGCCCTCGGTGGTGCTGCCAAGGTCGGCGGCAAGCTCGTTGAGCACGCCCATCGCCTGCCCCGGCGCATCGAGGCGGAAGTAGGCGAACTTGTCCGACCCCATCGATTCCATGACGTCCACGGTCACCGGGAACTCGACGGTTCCGCCGGGGTGCCCGGGCGGCAGTAGCGCGACATCCTCAAGGTGCTCGGGACGGATTCCCACCAGGACCTCGCCGTTACTGTTGATCTGCTGGGCACGGGCGGTGACGTTCGGAGCGTCAGCCAACGGGATGGGACCAATTACCGAGTCAATGCCATTGGCCGTCAGGCGACCGGGGATGAAGTTCATCGCGGGCGAGCCGATAAAACCCGCGACGAACAGGTTGACGGGATGGTCGTACAGGTCCTGCGGTGCACCGACCTGCTGAACGTCGCCAGCCCGCATCACGACGACGCGGTCGCCGAGCGTCATAGCTTCAGTCTGATCGTGGGTCACGTACACGGTTGTGGTGCCCAGTCGCTTCTGCAGCAACGCGATCTCGGTACGCATCTGCACACGCAGCTTGGCGTCAAGGTTCGACAGCGGCTCATCCATCAGGAATGCGTTCGGCGTGCGCACAATCGCGCGTCCCATCGCGACACGCTGCCGCTGACCACCGGACAGGTTCGCCGGCTTGCGATCGAGGTACTCGGTGAGGTCAAGCATCGTCGCCGCATCGTTGACACGGCGAGCGATCTCCGCCTTGTCGACCTTAGCCAAGCTCAGTGGGAACGCAATGTTCTCGCGGACCGTCATGTGCGGATACAGCGCGTAACTCTGGAAGACCATCGCGATATCGCGGTCTTTCGGAGCCGTCTCGTTCATCCGCGTGCCGCCGATGCGCAATTCACCGCTGCTGATGTCTTCCAGACCGGCAATCATGTTGAGGGTCGTCGACTTACCGCAACCCGAGGGCCCCACCAAGATGATGAACTCGCCCTCGGAAATGGTGAGGTCGAAGTCGTGCACGGCTGTCGAGCCGTCCGGGTACTGCTTGGAAACGTTCTCCAGAACGATGTCGGCCATGGGTTATCCCTTCACCGCGCCGGAGGTGAGCCCGGCGACGATACGACGTTGGAAGAAGAGCACGAAGATGATGATCGGAATGGTGATGACGACGGCGGCGGCCGCGATAGCACCGGTTGGTTCCTCAAACTGAGAGCTACCGGTGAACTGCGAGATCGCCACGGGGGCGGTCATCGCATTCTCCGTCGAGGTCAGAGACAAGGCGAGCAGCAGGTCGTTCCAGGCGAAAATAAAGACCAGAATTGCTGCGGTGACCACACCGGGCGCAGCCAGCGGCACGATAACGCGACGGAAGGCTTGCACGGGTGAAGCACCGTCCATTTGCGCCGCTTTCTCCAGGTCCCACGGGATCTCGCGGAAAAATGCCGACAACGTGTAGATCGCCAGCGGCAATGCGAACGCAATGTACGGCAGGATCAGGCCCAACCACGTATCGAATAGGCCGAGGCGTCGCTCGATGTTGAACAGCGGTGTCACCAGTGAAATCTGCGGGAACATCGCGATCAGCAGGGCAGCACCGACCAGCAGCTTTTTGCCGCGAAATTCCAGGCGGGCAATAGCGTAAGCCGCCATGGTTCCCAAGATCACGGCGATGACGGTGGTGATGAGACCAATACCGATCGAGTTGATAAGCGCCGACGTGAACATATTGGTGTCGAAGATGCCCTTGTAGTTATCAAGGGTCCATTGCTTCGGAATGAAGTTGCCATCGGTAACACTGCCGGTCGGTTTAAAAGACAGGCTAATAATCCACCAGAGCGGAATGATCGCGTAGAGCACCACCAAAACATTGGCGATGGTCCAACCAACTTTGCGGCGAGAGTTTGCAGCCATGAGTGGTTACCTCCCCTCGTCGTCGGAACCGGGAGCGGCCGCGCCGAATCCCTTAATGAACAAGAACGCGATGATCGCCACGCAAATGAAGATCAAGATGCTGATCGCCGAACCAACGCCCAAGTTGAACGCCTTGAACAGGTTGTCGTAACCGAGCATCGACACCGACCCGGTTCCGTTCGACCCCGCGGTCAGCACGTAGATGTTGTCGAAGATGCGGAAAGCGTCAAGCGTGCGGAACAGCAAAGCCACCAGGATTGCGGGCTTCATCAGCGGCAAAATCACACGGAACAGTCGCGTCCATGGCCCCGCACCGTCGAGTTGTGCGGCCTTCAGGAGGTCGTCCGGGACCAGGGCCAGGCCCGCAAGGAGCAGCAGTGCCATGAACGGCGTTGTCTTCCAGACCTCGGCCAAGATGATGATCAACAGCGACGGCCACTGCTGGGTGAGCGGTGCCAACCCGTCGGGCAGCAGATTCGCGAGGTAACCGGTACCCGGCGTCCAGGCGTAGTACCAGGAGAAAGCCGCCGCGACAGTGACGATGCCGTACGGAATCAGCACGACCGTTCGGATCGTTCCGCGGCCAAAAATCGTGCGGTGCATGACCAAGGCAATGGCCATACCGAGCGCCAACTCGATGGCAACCGACACGACGGTGATAAACAGGGTGACGCCGAGCGCCGACCACCAGTAGCCGTCAGAAAGCACGGTTCCGTAGTTCGAGAGTCCGACGAACTTCTGCTCGCCGGGCGCGCTCAGCGTCGCATTGTTCAACGACAGCCAGAACGCGTAAATGATCGGGTAGCCGGTCACCAGCGCCATGACGATCGCGGCGGGGGCGATCAACCAATACGCAAGCTTCCGTTCGGAAGACTTGCGTCCCGATGCTTTTGCCTTGCCCGACTTTGGCACCGGCAGAGCAGGCGCCGGGCCGGTGTCGAGGATGTCCGACATGGAACCTCCATTCGTTGCAAGCCCGGCCGACGCCGCGCCGACTGCCACCGGTTCAGCTACTGGTGGTCGTGACACTTGCCTGATTGGTTCGGTCAACTGCTCCCGACTGGGCGCAGGTGACTGGATAGGAACGGTTTCCGGATGGTCAGCCTCCGGATAAAACGCCGGGGGTTCGTTGACCGGCGGTTCGACCGCTGGCGAACTTTCCGGGGCCTGCCAGACGTCCGAGTGGACGGACGGACTCGGGTCCGAAACAGTACCCGGTGCTGGCGTCGGAACCTCAGTGTCCTCGGCGCGGGCATGCTTGCCCGGCGATGGATCCGGGGCGGGCTGACTTGGCGTCAGACCGTAGTGGTCGCCACCGGGGGTTTCCGGATCGTCTGCTGCATCCCCGCCCGGGGTGTCGCCGGTCACGGGATAATTCCTTCACCGTCGATAGCCCGCTGGACCTGCTCGGCCAACTTGTCGACCATCGTCTCCGGATCCCATTCGCCGACAGGTGCCAGCGTGGCGGTCACCAGCGTCGAAATCGCCTGATACTGCGGGGACGCCGGGCGCGGCGCGGCCGCATCAGCTTCGAGTTGGTCGCGGATCACATTGCCCATCGGATAGGCCAGCTTGAAGTCGGGGTCGTCGTACAGTGACGCGATTGTCGGCGGCGTGCCACCGGAAATTGCGTACACCTTCTGCGCTTGCTCGCTGGTCATGCACTTGGCTGCTTCGATCGCCAACTCCGGCTGCTGCGAGGTGGTCGCCACACCAATGTTCAATCCGCCAAGGGTCGACTTGGCCGGCTTGTCGGGGAAGATGCCCGGGTAGCGGCTGAAGTTGAAGCGGGCGCGCATTTTCTTGTTGATCGGCGCCAGTTGGGCATCGGTTGGTGGGTTGTCTTCGTTCGTCAACAGATCCGCGTACGGCGCGAGGGTGTCCTTCAGGAAGGCCACATCGCCGGTTGCGCCGTTGGTCCGGGCCGACGCCCACACGAACGGCCAGTTGATCTCGAAGGCTGCCTTGCCTTCTTCCATTCCAAGACGAGCCGTACCTTCGTCGGACTGCGTGACGGACGGATCCTGCCCCGGAGCCTTCGCCACCGCCTTCATGACTTGAAGCGCCTTCAACGTCGCCGCCCGGTGTTCGGGGGTGTCGTTCAGAGTGACCTTCGATGCGTCGTCGGGGTCGAGCACTGAACCGCCAGCACTCGCGAGCAACGAGTTAAACCACACCATCAGGCCCTCGTACTGCTTGGCCTGCACCATGATCCAGCTCGGGCCACCGGCCTTTGCGATGGCCGCGGTATCGCTCAGGACTTCGTCCCACGTCGTCGGGGGCTTACGAGTGCCGATCGTCTTTTTCATCATGTCCGGGCGCGACCACAGCAGCTGGGTGTTGGTCCAGATCGGCATGGCGTACATGCGCTTGGCGGCATCGTCGGGTCGCTGCCACATTGCGGTTGCCACCGGGCCGGCGAGATTCGTCTGGTCAATCCCGGCTGCAATGTCGTCCGGAATCGGAACGAGCCAACCAGCATTCGCGAACTCGGCCGTCCACACCACATCCATGCCCATGAGGTCGAGCGTGCGGTCGTTGCCCGCCAATCGACGAGCCAACTGCAGTCGTTGGTCGTCGGCACCCTTCGGGAGGACGTTGGCTTTCAAGGTGTACTTGCCGCCCGACTCGTTGCTGCAGGTCTCGGCGAACTGCTTAATGAAATCGAAGCCGTCGGTCGGGGCGTAAATGTTGAGCACGCCCTTTTCGTAGCCCGTCGAGCAGGCCGCAAATAGGGGCACTGCGACCGCGGCCGCCATCGCTGCGGCCGTAACCCGCCTGACCAGTGACCGCCCCTGCCAAAGTGGTGATTTGCCTACGCGTTTACGTGGCGCGGAATAACCCTTGCTCATCTCGCTGCCAGCCTCCTGCCGTTCACCCACGTCTAAGAACCAGCTGTGAAAGCTGATGCGTCGCTTAGGTTATCCCACGACTGGGTGACACAGCGCACAGCTTCAAAGAATGCGTGTTGCGCGTGACTCAGAGGCGACGAACGCCCCTACTGAATGGCGAGGCGAGCGAGCATGTCGCGCGCCTGTTCCGCCGACCGCGGATCACAAAGAACGTCGTAGCGGCCCGCGACCAATTGCATCGTCGAGGTGAAATCACGCTGGCCGCGGGTCGCGGCATACGGGATGCTGGCGCTAACGAGCCCAAACACCATGCCTGCGATGACACCGAACAGGATGGGGGTCCATGTGGTTCCGACCACCAACGACACCAGCGCACCGAAGAAGAGGCCAAGCCAGGCACCCGAGCCGATACCGCCGGCGATCACCTTGCCCCAGGTGAGCCGACCCAGGACCTTCTCAACCTGCATCAGGTCAACGCCGACGATTGTCAGGTCTTCCACTTTGAACTGGTTATCGGAAAGGTGGTCGACTGCGCGCTGCGCCTGCGCGTAAGTGTCGTACGAGCCAACCGGCCACCCTTTGGGAGGTGTCGGCATGCCCGGCATTGGTCGCATTGGGTTCGTCACTTCTGCTCCTGAGGTCTGTTCGCTTTAGGCTTGGGGGCATGACGCCCGCCCTCAAGGTCTATGTGGCCAGACTAGTCGGACTTGCCGTGCTTGGGCCCGACGGCGAATCGATTGGCCGTGTCCGCGACGTCGTCATCTCGATGCCCATGCCCGGAAAGCAGCCGCGAGCCCTCGGCCTCGCCGTCGAGTTGACCACCCGCCGTCGGATCTTCGTCCCCATGCTGCGTGTGACACGCATTGAGCCCGACGCTGTCACCCTCACCACCGGACACGTCAACCTACGCCGTATCAGCCTGCGCCCCAACGAAGCCCTCGCCGTCGGCCAGATCCTCGACACGCAGGTCCGGACCGACGACCCGGACTGCGTTGAATTACACAACACCGACCTCGTCGTGGTGGACCTCGCCATCGAGCAGAACCGCAGTCGCGACTGGATGGTCAGCCGGGTTGCCCTCCGAACCACCCGCAAGGGCCTGCGGCGACGGGGCGAAACCGTCGTCGTGGAATGGCGTCACGTGCTCGGCCTCAACCACTTGGAATTGGCGCGGTCAGGTCAAGGAGTCGAGATGGCGCTCGCCCAGTTCGAGGACATGCGTGCCCCCGACGTCGCGAACGCCCTGCGCGAGCTGCCGATAAAGCGGCGCGACGAGATCGCCGCCGCCATGCACAATGAGCGGCTCGCCGACGTTCTGCAGGAAATGCCGACGGACGACCAAACCGCCATCCTCGGCAGCATGGATCCCGAGCGTGCCGCCGACGTCCTCGAGGCCATGGATCCCGACGACGTCGCCGACCTCATGGGCGAACTGCCCCAAGCTGAGGCCGAGGCATTTCTGGCTCGCATGGATCCCGAAGATTCCGAGTCGGTCCGACGCCTGCTCATGCACTCCCCCGATACCGCTGGCGGTGTCATGACGCCCGAACCCGTGATTGTGACCGCGAATGCCACGGTTTCCGAGGCCCTCGCTCGACTCCGCGACCCCGACATCAATTCGGCTGCGGCGAGCATGGTGTTCGTGGTGCGCCCACCGACAAATACGCCAACCGGCAAGTTTCTCGGCGCCGTCCACATCCAAGCGCTTTTGCGGGAGCCGCCCGCCAACTTGGTGGGTGGCATCCTTGACAAAGAAATGCCGCGGCTGCATCCCGACGATTCCCTTGAGGTAATGACGCGGTTCTTCGCCACCTACAATCTGGTGTGCGCGCCCGTCATCGACGACGCCAAGCATTTGCTTGGTGCAGTCGTTGTTGACGACCTCCTTGATGCCCTACTTCCTCGCGACTGGCGTGAGACCGACCCGGAAGGCAACGCTGTATGAGCCCAGCCGGCCGACACCTAGATACGCCCAGCTCGCGCCGCGGCCTCAACTTCAACCTCGACTCCGACGTTATCGGTGTCTATAGCGAACGCATCGCCCGTTTCCTCGGAACCGGCCGGTACCTGGCTATCCAAACCGTGCTCGTCGTGGTGTGGATCTTCCTCAACGTTGGCATTTTTGCTTTTGAATGGGATCCCTACCCGTTCATTTTGTTGAACCTCGCGTTCTCGACCCAGGCCGCCTACGCCGCACCACTGATCTTGCTGGCGCAGAATCGTCAGGAGAATCGCGACCGCGTCTCCCTTGAGGAAGACCGTGCACGTGCAGCCCAGACCAAAGATGACACCGAGTTCTTGGCGCGCGAACTAGCAGCTGTCCGGATTGCCGTGGGCGATACGGTCACACGCGACTACCTTCGTCACGAACTTGAGGATCTGGTAGACGAACTCGCCAAACGGCTCGCTGCTGCGCCTGGAAAATCCCAAGATACAGATCCAACATGACCGAAGGAATCGTGCCATGTATGCTGGCTCACAGTCACCCGGGGGGATGATCGCAAAGTCTCCCTGCAATTTGTCGGACCGACACGCGAGTTAAGTAGAGAAGGCTTATGGGGATGTCTTTCTGGCGGAATCACCCGAATCGGGTTCACATTCCGCGCCACGGCATGGCCGTCGGAACGACCGCCGTGGCTTTGGGGGCACTCGTACTTGGTGGCGCCGCTTCGAGCGTGGCTCCTGAACCGTCATCGACTACCGCATCCGGCCAAGCTGCCGTCGCCCTGAGCGGCGATCACACTTCGGTCATCGCCGCCGACCAACAGACCGTCCCGACGCGCAGCACCCCCCTCATTGGTTTTGCTCCACCCGCCGATCCCGCCGTGTCCGGCGATGACGCTGCCCAATTCCGGCTCGCAGCCAACCTGCCGCCCGGCCCGCTCGGCATTCCCGGCATGGTCTTGAAGGCCTACAAGCTAGCGGCAACACGCGTGGCGGCCGAGACTCCCCAGTGCAAGCTCCCCTGGTTCCTGCTCGCAGGCATTGGCCGTATCGAATCCGGGCACGCTGGCAACGGCAACGTCGATGCATCCGGCAACACTCGCACGGCGATCCGCGGACCGGTGCTGGACGGTTCGCTCGCCGGTAATGCGGTCATCCACGACTCCGACGGCGGCAAACTCGATGGCGACCTCGGCCACGACCGTGCCATGGGTCCGATGCAATTCATTCCGAGCACGTGGGCCTCGTGGGGTTCGGACGGCAACGGCGACGGTCAGGCCAATCCGGACAACATCTTTGACGCCACCTACTCCGCGGGTCGCTACCTGTGTGCGGGTGTCAGCGACATCATGTCGGCCCAAAACCGAGTGAATGCGGTGCTGCGCTATAACCGCTCGGTGGCGTATGCGAACAACGTCCTCGGCTGGGCGGGCGCCTACTCGACCGGTGTCATGCCGACGACCCCGATCCCGGAAATGTCGAACGCACCGGCTGATGACAAACCGGACAAGAACAAGACGAAGAAGAAGGACGAGGCCGACAGGACCAAGCCGTCGACCCCGAAGTCCACTGCGCCGTCAACGCCAAAGACTTCCAAGCCTGCACCGAAGCCGCCGCAGAATTGCCTCGGCGTCATTTGCTTGCCTCCGGGAGTTGGTCCGGCACCGGCCCCGACCCCCAAGCCGCAGCCGACTCAGCCAAAGCCTAAGCAGCAGGCGCCGACCGCCAAACCGACTGCACGCTAGTCGTTGTCGCGGCTCGAACGGCTAAGCCGATCGGCCGGGACTGTCGTCGCAAGGATATGGTGGAGGCGTGAGCACCGTCGCCAGTCCCACTGAATCCGCTGTCCGCTCCGCGTTGAGCAAGGTTATGGACCCGGAGATCGGGAAACCGATCACCGACCTCGGCATGGTGAAATCCGTTGCCGTCGCCGATAACGGCAGCGTTGACGTCGGCATCTATTTGACGACCGCCGGTTGCCCGATGAAAACCAAGATCTCCGAGAGTGTGGAGAACGCGGTCGCCGATGTTCCCGGTGTCGGCACCGTGCGCGTCGAACTCGACGTCATGAACGACGAACAGCGCACCGAACTCCGCAAGAGCCTCCGCGGCGATCGAGCGGAGCCGGAAATCCCGTTCGCCAAGCCCGGCAACCTAACTCGCGTGTACGCAATTGCCTCGGGCAAGGGCGGGGTCGGCAAATCGAGCGTCACCGTCAACCTCGCTGCGGCCCTCGCCGCCCGCGGTCTGTCGGTCGGCGTGTTGGACGCCGACATTTACGGTCACAGCATTCCTCGCATGCTCGGCAGCGACGCGAAGCCGACCCAAGTTGAGTCGATGATCATGCCGCCGCAGAACCACGGCGTGAAGTTCATTTCGATCGGCCAGTTCACCGACGGGAACACCCCGGTCACGTGGCGCGGCCCCATGCTGCACCGAGCGCTGCAACAGTTCTTGGCGGATGTCTACTGGGGCGATTTGGATGTCCTCCTCCTAGACCTCCCGCCCGGCACCGGTGACGTCGCAATCTCGATCGCACAGCTGATTCCCGGTGCGGAGATCCTTGTTGTCACGACGCCCCAGCAGGCTGCAGCAGAGGTGGCAGAGCGTGCCGGTGCGATTGCGTTGCAGACACGCCAGAAGATCCTCGGCGTCGTCGAGAATATGTCGTGGATGGACCTGCCCGACGGCACCCGGATGGAGCCTTTCGGTTCCGGCGGCGGGCAACTCGTCGCCGACCGGTTGACGCGTGCAGTCGGCGCGACCGTCGAACTTCTGGGTCAGGTTCCGTTGGAGCAGGACCTGCGTGAAGGTGGCGACGCTGGCACTCCCGTCGTGCTGTCTGGCCCGGAAACGGGTTCCGGCGCGGCACTGTTGAAGATTGCCGATAAGCTCGCTGTCCGCCGCCGCGGCCTAGCGGGAATGAACCTCGGCATCGACACCACCCGCCACCAGTAGGCCCCGAATCCTGCCGCCCGCTCGGTCGGCCCCGGATTTCCCCCATTTCTGTCACATTTGACGACCGCAGACCGACCAGACCATCACCGGAAGCCTCAATCGGTGATGGTTTGGTCGTTTCGTGACGGAAAAGGGCCGGGCCGGAGGCCCAAAGGATTGCGGAAAAGCCGGGCGCGGGGCGCGGGGCTAGGTGGCGTCCCAGTCGGTGACGTCGTTGGCTCGGGGGGCCTTGGGCTCCTCCGGCGAAGTCGACGAGGTCGGCGGGGTCGGGGCAACTGGGCTGTCCCGGTTCGTCAACGACGATTTACCGAGGTCCAAGGTATCGCGAACGTTCTTCGTCATACCGTCAATCGCCGACGAGTCCCCGTCGAACAAGTGCTTGGTGACCACCGACTTCGGGGTCATCTGTCGCAGTTCGTTGAGTTGGCTCAGCGGCTCACGGATCTGGTCGAACTCCGGGCCCAATTCATCGCGCAGTTGCGAACTCGCCCCCGTGGCGTAGTCGCGGGCCTTGCGAATGGAACCCATTACCCACGACACTGCACCCGGCAGCCGCTCGGGACCAAGGATGATCAGCGCAGCAAGCAACAGGATGAGCAACTCGCCCCAACCCACACTGGCAAACATGATTCCTCGTCAATCTCGCAGCAACAACGTCAATCTCGTAGCAACAGCCCCACGGCGACGCCCTCGACGAACACCTGCGGGAAGCGCCGTTCGCTAGTCGCTGACCGGCGTCATCTCGCCATCGAAGTACCGGCCGTCACGCCAATAGGTGAACTTAACCTTCTCACCAATCTTTGACGTCCGCACCGCGACCGTCAACTCGTCGGCACCCTCAATTTGATGGCCGTTGAACTTGGTGATCACGTCCCCCTCGCGAACACCGGCCGCAGCAGCCGGGCTACCGGCAGCCACGTCCTTGACGTTCGCGCCGAAAACCCGGTCGTTACGGACCGTCGCGGCCGAGATACCAATCGCCGGATGCTTGACCTTGCCATCCTTGATCAGGGCGTTCACGATCGGAATGACTTCATTGACCGGGATGGCGAAACCGAGTCCGATCGAACCACCAGCAGTCATCGCGCCCGCAGTGTTGACGCCGACAACCTGGCCATCATCGTTGAGGAGCGGACCGCCGGAGTTACCGGGGTTGATCGACGCATCCGTCTGGATGGCATTAATCACAGCATCGGTATCAGAGTCGGCGTCGGGTCGCAATGGCACTGCGCGGCCCAAGGCGCTGACAATTCCGCTCGTCACCGTCTTGTCCAGGCCCAGTGGCGAACCAAACGCGATGACTTCCTGGCCGATTTGCAGCTTGTCGGAATCACCGAGCTTTGACACGGTCAAGCCCGCAACATCGTCGACCTTAATAACCGCGAGATCGGTCTTAATGTCGCGGCCGACCAGTCGCGCTGGAACTCGCTGCCGATCCGAGAAGACCACCTCGAGCTTGGCCTTCGAGTCGTTCGCCGCCTTCGAGATCACGTGGTTATTAGTGACAATGTAGCCGCGCTTGTCCACGATGAATCCGGAACCAGAGCCACCGTCGACTGCCGTCCGAACTTCAATCGTCACAACCGAATTCTGGACGGCCTTCGCGACCCGAGCCACATTGGTGCTCGCGCTATCGGAATTGGGGGCTTCGCCTTCCAACTGGACGCTATTGGCATGCAGCGGTGACACCACCTCGGCGGTCCACCGTCCGATGAGACCACCGAAGAGGCCGATCAACAGGGTCAACAGGCCGAGGGTCGCCAACGCCCACCAGTGGACACGCCCACCGAAGAGGAGTTCGCGGATCCCAAGTTTGGGGCCCTCGCTGACCGCAGTTACCGCATCCTCGGCGACGGCCGGGGCAGACAGCCTTGCCGCACTGTCCGGGTCGCGCCACGGGTCGGGTTCCACCTCGGGTTCGACGTCGGGCTGAGCATAAGGGTCGCGTTGGAGCGTGTCGGTTTCGCCGTCGGGACGACTGAAAGCCTCGGCGAGCACCGGGTCGGGCGGTGCGATCTCCGGCTGCGGGCCACGCACGGGCGTGGCATCGGAGGCAAAAGAGCCGCGGACACCGTCGGGCCGACCAAATGTGGCGGCCACTTCCGAGGGCACGGAAACTTCCGGACGAACAGGGGCATCGGGACGCGTAGCAAGGTCAGAAGATACAGAACTGTCGGTCACGAGTCAGCGGCCCCAGCGGTTAGTGCGACGATCACGACGCAGGTCGATTTGTTGCGTCGGAATTTGGCTCAACTGAGCCCGCAGCGACTCCGGTGCATTGACTTTGCCTTGGCAACCTTGCAGGATCTTGCGGGCCCGAGCCTGCGCGGTGACCTCGCGTGAACAGTCGGGGCACAGTGCCAGGTGGGCGTCTGCGCGCGACGAGGCGGAAGCCGTGAGTTCGTTATCAACGTAGGCAACGACGGCTTCCGGATTCAAGTGTTCCGTCGAGCCGAATCCCACCGGCGCTCGGTAGTCGGGCAACGGGGTAGGGATCGCCTGCGATGGCAGCCACCGGCTCCCCCGGGAACGGCCTTGCTGTCCTAGGCCCACGGGCGTCACCCCTTTCGTTGCAGTACGTCCTACGTCTAGCTCACATTATCGCAACTGCCGAGGGTAGCCGAAGATGCGCTGCACCGACGCCGGTGTGCGTGGCGGTGTTTAGTCCGCCATGGAAACGGAACGACTGTCCGTGTAGCCCCGGTTGACGAGGAACTCACGAATCCCTTGGCGCCCGCGATGGATTCGGCTGCGAACCGTGCCCATTTTGACTCCGAGGGTGGCACCAACTTCCTCGTACGACAGTCCTTCGATGTCGCAGAGAACGACGGCAGCACGAAACTCCGGTGCCAGCGAGTCAAGCGCGGCCTGCAGGTCGGGGTCGAGGTTGGCGTCCGCGAAGGCCTGCTGTGGGTCCGGCGTGGTGGTCGGAATCCGTTCGTAGTCCTGCTCGAGGGCTTCCATGCGGATCTTGCTGCGGCGACGAACCATGTCGAGAAACAGGTTCGTGGTGATGCGGTGCAGCCAGCCTTCAAAAGTGCCGGCCTTGTAGTTTGTCAGCGACCGGAAGACGCGGATAAACGTTTCTTGCGTGAGGTCTTCGGCGTCGTGCTGATTACCGGAGAGACGGAAGGCTAGGCGGTACACCCGGTCGGCGTGTTCAGCGACGAGCTCATCCCACGATGGCATCAGGGTCCGATCGCCGGTGGCGTCGAATCCTGCAGTTCCGCGGAAGGCTCCTGCCGAACTGTCTTGTGCTGCACGCTCTTGTGCCGCTTTGCCAATCTCAGGGACGGTCATTGTTGAAGTGCCAGTTCCTTTCCTCGCGGCGGCATCTTTCACTGGGAGGTTCGTTTCCCGTACAACGCCACCGACGCGATCGATATTCCGGACTACCAGGCTCTACCCTGTCCCATCTGAATGTGGGTGACCTATTACTGGGCTGAGCGTTACCTAAGGATGAAGGCGACGGGCCAGAACCGGCCCATTCGGCGTGCCAGCAGGCCCAGGTCAACTGCACTGTGGCAACCTCGTTGTCATGACTGACACCGCAGGCGCATCCCAATCGATCAGCGACTATGCCGAAGCCGCCATCGTCGAAGATGATGCACTCACGGGTGCCCGAATGCGGGCCGAGGAGTTGGGTGCCGGTGCCATCTCTCCGGCAACGGGTGCGCTGCTGTCATTGTTGGCGCGGGTGGCGGGCTCCAAGCACGTCGTGGAGATCGGCACCGGGGTCGGGGTGAGTGGACTGTGGCTGTTGGCGGGAATGCCCGAAAATGGTGTCTTGACCACGATCGATCCCGAATCTGAGCATCATCGTGCGGCCCGCGAAACGTTCGCAGAAGCACACATCGCACCGGGGCGGACGCGCCTGATTAACGGTGCGCCGACCGATGTCCTGACCCGGTTGGCCGACGAAACTTACGATCTCGTATTTATCGATGGTGCTCCGCTGAGCTATCCGCTTTTCGTCACCGAGGCGATCCGAATTCTTCGGCCCGGTGGCCTCGTCATCGTCAACAACGCCTCCGCTGACGGCACCATCGCCGACCGCAATGCCTCCGATCCGCGCACCCTGGCCGCACGCGAGGCAGCGGTCATCATCGCCGAAGACGACCGACTGCTGCCCGCGGTGATTCCCGTTGGCACCGGCTTGTTGGCAGCAGCAAAAGCCTAAAGGCTAGACGTCGGTCGAGAACCGGATCCCGCTCTCGGGAATCTCAACGCCCGGCCACACTCGAGCACCGCGGAGAAGTTCACAGCGAGCGCCGACGATTGCGCCGTCGCCAATCACGGTGTCACGGATCAAGGCGTTGGCACCGACCTTCGCGTCGAATCCGACGATGCTGCGCTCCACCACGGCCCCGGCCTCCACGGTTGCGCCGTCGAAGATGACGGCACCGTCGAGTCGTGCACGCGCGCCGATCTTGGCACCGCGCCCCACCACGGTCCCGCCGATCAGCACGGCCGAACGGGCAACATCGGCACCGGCAAGAACCAGCGACTCTCCGCACGGCTTGGCGACGGCCGGCGACGGCGCGATACCGCGAACGAGGTCCGCCGAGCCCCGGACAAAGTCCTCGGGAGTACCCATATCGCGCCAGTAGGCAGCGTCCACGTGTGCATGGATGTGTCTGCCTTGAGCCAGCAACGACGGGAACACCTCCCGCTCCACCGACACTGCACGACCGGCCGGAATCTCCCCAATCACGTTGCGATTAAAGACGTAGGTGCCCGCATTGATCTGATTGGTCGGCGGATCCTGCGTCTTTTCGAGGAAGGCTGTAACACGGCCATTGGCGTCGGTCGGAACGCAGCCGAATGCCCGGGGATCGCCGACGCGTACCAAATGCAGCGTCACCTCGGCCTTCGACTCCTCGTGCGTCGCCAGAACATCGCGAATATCGGTGCCACCCAATACGTCTCCGTTGAAAACGAGGACGGTGTCGGCGGTGAGATGGTCGTACACGTTGCGGATACCGCCGCCGGTCCCCAACGGTTCAGTTTCGGTGACATAGGTCAGCTTGAGTCCGAGGGACGAACCATCGCCGTAATGCTCGGCGAAAACTTCCGCCTGGTACGACGTCCCGAGGAGCACATCGGTGATACCGGCCTCGCGGATACGCGAGAGCAGATGCGTCAGAAACGGGGTACCCGCTGTCGGAAGCATCGGCTTCGGGGCCGACAGCGTCAGGGGGCGCAGTCGGGTGCCTTTACCGCCGACGAGGACGAGCGCCTGCACAGAAGAGGTCACGGGGTTTCCTTCCCAAGGTGATGTGCGTGCTTCTGCTCGCGCAGAGCCGCGGCGACGGCGATCTTGGAACGAACGGCCAGCCCGGCGCGCAACGCCAATCGGATGGGGGCGCGCAACGGTCCCGGATTCCGGTCGGCGTTGAAACGGTAGGCGCTGGCATGGTGCGCCGGGATCATTTTCTCCGGATGCTTACTCACCGAATGACTCTTGGCGTGCATCACGCGGGCGCTCGGGACAAACACGTTGAGCCAACCGGACTTGGCGAGACGGTCACCGAGGTCGACGTCTTCCATAAACATGAAGTAGCGGGAATCGAAGCCGCCGATGTTGTCGAAAGCATTGCGGCGCAATAGCAGACACGATCCCGACAGCCATCCGACCGGCCGCTCGACGTCCTCATTCTGATCCTCATTGAGGTAGGCCACAGTCCACGGATTCGACTTCCAGACGGCGCCAAGAAGAGCGTGCCCGGTTCCGGAAACCAGGTCGGGGACGCGGCGAGCAGACGGATAGATTGAGCCGTCCGGTTCGGTGATCAGTGGCCCGAGGCTCGCCGCCCGCGGCCAGCGTTCAGCTGCTGCGAGCAGTTCATCAATACTGCCGGGCGACCACTCAATGTCGGGGTTGGCCACCAGCACAAACTCGATGTCCGGATCGATTTCAACCACGCCACGATTAACGGCACCGCCGTACCCAATGTTGCCGCCGGTATGTACCAGCGTCACGTTGTCGTAGTCGGCTGCCGCCTGCTCCGGCGCACCATCCGTCGACCCATTGTCGGCAATGATGACCTGAGGCGTTGAGGTCGATGCCGCGGTGAGGGTGCGGAGAAAATTACGCAGGTAGTCACCCGATGAATACGTCACGGTTACGACGGCGAAGCTGACAGTCACCGGCTCAGACTATCCGAGCGAGTTACCGTCCCCCGACCTGGCGGTCATCGCTTCGCCGAGGGCCGCACGCCAATCACGCAACGGCGCAAGCCCGGCACCGACCCAACTCTTTGCCGAAAGCACCGAATACGACGGTCGCGGCGCTGGCCGTGGAAACTCCGCGGTAGTGCACGGTTGCACCCGCTCCTGTTGCGCCCCAAGATTGTCGAACACTGCCCGGGCCACGTCCCACCACGTCGCGGAACCCGCATTGGTGGCGTGCACGACCGCACCGCCGCGCAGCGCCGGTTCATTCAGCTGATCGACAAGGTCCCACAGGGCCCGCGCAAGATCGGGCGCATAGGTCGGCGATCCGGTCTGGTCGTCGACGACTCGGATCTGCGGCCGCTCTGCTTCGAGTCGGCACATGGTGGCGACAAAGTCGGCATCTTGACGCCCACCGGTGAAAACCCATGCGGTGCGCACCACGACGGTCGCCGGATCGGCTGCCTGCGCCGCCCGTTCCCCCGCCAGTTTGCTGGCCCCATAAACGGTCTCCGGCACACCGTCGACATCGTCAGGCTCGAACGGCCGAGGCGCACCGTCGTCACCAAGGACGGGATGGGCAAATACGTAGTCGGTAGACAGGTGCACCAGGCGCGCCCCGGACGTACTGGTCACGGCCGCCAGATTCGCTGGCCCGTCCGCATTGACGGCATAGGCCGCAGCCCGGTCGCTTTCGGCGGCGTCGACCGCCGTGTGGGCGGCAGTGTTGATCACGACATCGCCGGCAGAGAGATTGGCGAGCGCACTGCGGGTCGACGTGGGATCGGTGATGTCGATATCCGCAGAGGTCAACGGAATCACCGCACGACCGTCGGAAGTCGCCATCATCGCCGATCCCACCTGCCCGGCAGCACCGATCACATAGATTTGGCTCGCACTCATAACGCACCATCTTGGTCCATCTGGCGGGGTGACCGGCACCCGGTGGGCGATATCACCGCACCCCACACCGGTAGCGCCTCCCTCATTCGAGTGCCTTCCATCAGTATTCTTGCCGAAAGAGGCAGTGGTGGTACGACAGATCGGATAGCACGACAGGTGGATTCACGACGCGAAGGCCCTCGGGACCCCGAGGACGCGAATGACGGCACGACCTCCGGTGAGGCGACGAATGATCGCCCGCGGAAGGCACGGCCATCTCGTCCGGCGCCCGCCCACACGGGTTCCGACGCCCACCGTCGCAATTCAGAAGAGATTCACACCCCTGTGCGCCGCCAGAGGCCCGACGGACCGGACTCGAAAGCGAAGGGTTCCCGACCCCAACCGGCCGCAAACAACCGCAGTTCGACGGGCAACCGCAAGTCGACGGGCAACCGCAAGTCCGCAGGCAGCCGCAAGCCAGCCGCCGCAAGATCCGCCCCGCGGAAGGCGACTCCGCCCGGTAGCTTCCGAGACACCGTCAAAACGTGGACTACCCGCCCTATCGCCGGGGTCGCTCCGAAAAACATCGGTCGCAGTCTCGTTGCCGTGTTGACTGTCCTGACGCTGGCAGTCACCGGAATTGGCTGGTCCAAAGTCCGTGACCTCAACAGTGCAGTGACACTGCTCAGCGATTTGGGTCTCGGCGGCGGCGACGACGGAGCCATCGACATTCTGCTCGTCGGTACCGACTCCCGCGTCGACGCCAAGGGAGATCCGCTGTCGGAGGAAGAACTGAAATGGCTGCGCGTTGGCGGCGACGTCACCACCAGCACCGACACGATCGTCCTGATCCGCGTCCCCACCGATGGCTCACGGGCAACGGCCATCTCGATCCCCCGCGACGCGTACGTCAACGTGCCCGGTATCGGGATGAGCAAGATCAACGCCGCCTACGGCGCCACGAAGGAAGGCGTCCGCCTCAAGGAAGTCGAGGCTGGCGGCGGCGAGGCACAGGCCGAGAAAGACGGCACCAAAGCTGGCCGCAAGGCGCTGATTGATAGCGTCGCCGAGCTGACCGGGATAACCGTCGACCACTATGCCGAGGTGGGACTGCTCGGCTTTGCCCTGCTCACCGATGCTGTCGGTGGCGTCGACGTTTGCCTCAAGCAAAAGGTCAACGAGCCGCTGTCCGGTGCCCGGTTCCGTGCGGGCCGCCAGACGCTGACTGGCCCCAAGGCACTGAGTTTTGTGCGGCAGCGACACGATCTGCCGCGCGGTGACCTCGACCGCATCACTCGCCAGCAGGTGTACATGGCTTCGCTCGCACAGAAGATCCTCTCGACCCAAACGTTGACGAACCCCGGCAAGTTGCAGGAATTGCAGGACGCGGTGTCGAGGTCGGTGGTGATCGACGACGGTTGGAACATCGTCACGTTCGCGGAGAATCTCAAGGATCTGACCGGCGGCAACGTCAAGTTCACGACCATCCCGATCGCTGACGATCAAGCGTGGAGCGACGACGGCACCCAGAGTGTGCTCGGCGTGGATCCGTCGACCGTGCAGGCATTCGTCAACAAACAGCTCGGTAACGACGCGCCAGCCAAGTCCACCAATCCCCGCACCGGATACACCGTCGATGTCGTCAACGCGGGAACCGTCGATGGTCTCGCATCCAACGTCCTACGCTTGCTCGGCAACCTCGGTTATCAGGAAGGCAAAACGTCAAATAAGCCGATGGACGAGTTCGATTCGCTGGTCTTTGCCAAGTCCGCCGACAGTGACGCCGCGAAGAAACTCGTCAGCGACTTGAAAGCCGGGCCGATCGAAATCCGCGAAGACTCATCCCTTCCGGACAACAAACTGCGTCTGGTCCTGACGAACACCTACAACTTCGGCCTGGGTGCCATCTCCAATACCGGAAGCGACGACGACCCGGCGTCGCAGACCGCATCGACTCCGGCACCGAAGCCCAGCACATCGGTCATCAAGGCCAATTCCAACGGTCCAGTTTGCGTCAACTAGCTAGCGCAAACTGGTGAAAGGCACTCCTCGATGAGCCAAAGCACCATCACCGGCGCAATTCTTGCCGCCACCCCCGACTCTGCACGCCCCATGCTGACCTATTACAACGAGTCAACCGGCGAGCGGACCGAACTGTCGGCGGCGACCCTCGGTAACTGGGCGGCCAAGATCGGCAACTACCTGCGCAACGACCTCATGCTGGCACCGGGCGACCGGGTACGCGTGGACCTTCCCGAGCATTGGCAGACCGCGGCCATCCTGCTGGGTGCATGGTGGGCCGGCGTGGCCGTGGACCTGAACGACGACGGCGACGACGGTCGTGCCGCGTTTACCTCCAAGGATGAACTCAACAATCATCACGCCGACGAGGTCATCGTGGTGCCGCTCGACCCCTTCGCCATGGGCGTGCGGGACTTGCCGATCGGCGTCAACGATTTCGGTGAAACTATCCGCGCCCACGGCGATCAGTTCATCCCCGGCGGTGCCGGAGTCGACGCCGTCGGCCAACTGAGCGTCGCCGACGTGCTAGCTGCCGCCGATCCGCAATTGACCGCCCACGACCGACTCCTATCGACCCGGCCGTGGCGAACGGCCGCCGATGTCGTCGAGAACTTTGCCGCGCCCCTACTGTCGGGTGCCTCGCTGGTGTTTGTCGCTGGCGATGCCGACGATGTTCGCCTGGCGAAGATCGCCGAAACCGAGAGGGTCACCGTTCAGCGCGGCTAACGGCCCCGCTTCCAGTCTGGCGGCTTAAGCAGCAAAGATCCGCGCGACCTCGGAGGCCGCGCGGATCTTTGCTGTCTAACGCTTACGGGATCAGCGCAGGAGCGCGCGGCTCATCACGACACGCTGAATCTGGTTGGTGCCTTCGTAGATCTGGGTGATCTTGGCATCGCGCATCATGCGCTCGACCGGGAAGTCAGTGGTGTATCCGGCGCCACCGAACAACTGCACGGCGTCGGTGGTGACCTCCATGGCGACGTCGGACGCCATGCACTTGGATGCCGAGCTAATGAATCCCAAGTTCGATTCGCCACGCTCGGCGCGAGCCGCAGCGGTGTACACCATGAGGCGTGCCGCTTCGACCTTCATCGCCATGTCGGCGATCATGAACTCGACGCCCTGGAACTGGCTGATCGTCTTACCGAACTGCTTGCGGTCCTTGACGTATTCGATCGCTGCGTCAAGGGCACCCTGGGCCACACCGACGGCCTGTGCACCGATGGTGGGACGCGTGTGGTCGAGCGTCGCGAGCGCCGTCTTGAAGCCGGTGCCCTCGTCGCCGATGATCCGATCGTCGGGGATGGTGCAGTTCTCGAAGTACAACTCAGCGGTGGGGCTGCCCTTAATGCCGAGCTTGTGCTCGAGCGGTCCCACGGTGAAGCCCGGGTCGTCCTTGTGGACCATGAATGCCGAGATGCCGTTGGCGCCCTTTTCTGGGTCGGTGACGGCCATGACGGTGTACCAAGAGGACTTGCCGCCGTTGGTGATCCAGCACTTGGAGCCATTGAGAACCCAGGTGTTGCCGTCTTTGCGGGCGCGGGTCTTCATCGATGCGGCATCGGAGCCCGCTTCGCGCTCGGACAGGGCGTACGACGCCATGGCCTCGCCCGACGCGATCGACGGCAGCACCTTGCCCTTGAGTTCGTCGCTTCCGGACAAGATCAAGCCCATCGTGCCGAGCTTGTTCACGGCGGGAATCAACGATGCCGAGACGTCGACGCGTGAGACTTCCTCGATGACGATGCAGGCCGCGACCGAGTCTGCGCCCTGACCGTCGAATTGCTCGGGGACGTGCACGGCATTGAAACCGTTGGCGACGAGAGCGGCGCGCGCTTCCTCCGGGAAGCGGGCATTCTCGTCGACGTCCTTGGCGTGCGGCGCAATCTCCTTCTCAGCGAGGGCACGGATGGCCTCGCGCAGCGCCTGATGCTCTTCCGGGAGCTGGAAGAGGTCGAAACCGGGGTTTCCGAACTTGCCCATCATTTCTCCTTCGCTGCCGCGCAGCTTCAAGACACCCGCTTGTCACTGAGTGCCGCATTTTTATTCTAATTCAGTTGACCACGGCACTGAGTGCCGCGTCAATTGGTTTCGCACCGCTTCGGCAATCTCGTCGGGTGTCGCTGCCGCCGGGAACGTCACGACGGCGACCTGCGACGACAGGTCGGGCGTCGTCGGCGGCGTCGGCCGCGGCCCGATTGCGGTGGCGTGGATCGTCAACAGCTCGCGGTGCAGGGTTTGCGCCGTCGCTTCCTTCTCGCCGCGCACCATCGACCGCAGCAGGAAGTTGTGGACACCTGTCACCGCCGAAGCAAATGCCACGATCCGCACCCGCGGCACATCGGGCAGGCAGCGCCGCAGATAGTCCTCGAACACGCGTTGGTACCGGTAGGTGGTCACGAGTTCGCGATCGCGCAGAGCCGGAACCTGGGCGACGATCCGGTACCGACGAACAGCCAACTCCCGAACCGCGGCGAAGTGGTCGAAAACCAATTCCGCCGCCGCACACACCGCCCACCACGGATCCTCGCCAGCAGCTTCCGCGAAGCTCAGGTGTTCGTCGACCTGAGTCAGGAGCGACTCATGGTCGGCAAAAATCAGGTCTTCCTTCGACCGGAACTGCCGAAACAGGGTTCGACGCGAGACGCCAGCGGCCGCCGCGATGTCATCGACCGGGGTGGCTTCGTAGCCGCGCTCGGCGAAAAGTCGAATCGATTCGGCGACGACATGCATGCGAAATTCCGCCACATCGGTGGATACCTGGTCGGTCGTAGCCATGGCGTAAGTATGGCGCAGAACAGTTCTGAATGTGCGCAACGCTGCCAGTGATTCCGCCCCGGCTACCTCGCCCCGACTGTCCCAATGGGGCAAGCTGGAACCATGAAGGTTCCGCACATGGTCGCCCGCGCCAACAAGTACGTCACCAACCCGATCCAAGGCCTGTGGGCCGGCCGGATCGCACCGTGGGCGATTGTCCATCACGTCGGGCGCCGGTCGAATCGCGCGTACACCACCCCCGTGATCGCCTTTGTTAAGGACGGCCGCCTGAGCATTGCGCTCAACTACGGCGAGAACTCTGACTGGGTCAAGAACGTGCTGGCAGCAGGTGAATTCACACTTGAACAAAGCGGCAAGAAGATTGAGATTGCCGGCGTTCGCGTGATTCCCTCCGACTCCCCCGACATCGTCAAACCCGCCCGCATCCCAGCAATGCTCGCCGACTCGGTCCTGTATGGCCGCGTCGTCGGAAACTAAGGGCGGTCTCCCGTGATCCACGGCCCGCTCGACGGGTTCGAGCGCGGCGAGTTCACTGAGAACTCCGTCAGCCATCACTACTATCGGCGCGGATCGGGCCCGGCCGTCATCGTGATTCCGGAAATCCCCGGACTGACCCCGAAGGTCGCCGACTTTGCCCGACGTGTGAGCGACGCCGGATGCACGGTCTTCGTACCGTCGCTGTTTGGGGTCGACGGCGCCGAACCGCAACCAACCGGCCTTAGCGACGCTCCTCGCACCGGAGCGCTCATGGTTCGCTCACTCGGAAAAGTTTGTGTCAGTAGAGAATTCACGATCTTTGCCACCGGGAAGACCTCCCCCGCCGTCGCCTGGCTCCGTGCCCTCGGCCGCCACGCACATGCCGAATGCGGTGGCCCGGGCATTGGCGCGATCGGAATGTGCGTCACCGGCGGCTTTGCGCTCGGGATGGCGGTCGACGACGCAATGCTGGCCCCAGTTTTGTCGCAGCCATCCCTTCCGTTGGGTATCACGCCCGCGCGGCGTCGCACCATCGATATCTCCGATGACGACCTGACCGTGGTGAAAGCCCGCTGCGCCAAGGGCCTTCAGGTGATGGGTGCGCGATTCGCGGATGATCTCTTAGTGCCAGGTAGTCGCTTCGACTTTTTGCGCGACCAACTCGGCGACGCCTTTATCGGGGTTGAACTCCCCAATTCGGCAGCCAATCCCGCTGCCCTCATCCCGCCCCACTCGGTCGTGACCGAGCACCTGATTGATCGGCCCGGCGAGCCGACCCGGGACACACTCGACGCCATCATCGACTTCTTCCGACAGAAACTGGAGGTCGCGTGAGCGACTCGCTCGACTACCGTTCGCTCGGTGACCCCTTCAACGTGGCCCTCAACGGCCTGCAGTCGGAGTTCGCCCGCAGCCGCGGTCGCATCACCAGTTTCACACCCGACGTTTCCGTCTTCTACGGGCATCCGCGCGTGATGACCGACACCGACTGGGCGGACATGGCTGCGCTCGCCGGCCCCGGCCGCACGGCGAGTGTGCGGGATTGCCAAACTCCCGTGCCTGCCCACTGGGATTCACTCGACACCATCGACCTGGTCCAATACTCGGGCGAAAACGTGGTCCCCGAAGCCAGTGACGACTTCACCGTGCTCGGTGTCGAGGATGTGCCCGAGATGACGGCGCTCGTCGAACTGACCAAACCCGGTCCGTTCCTGCCGCGCACCATCGAGATGGGCACGTACCTCGGCTACCGCGAAGGTGGTCGGCTGCTGGCCATGGCCGGGCAGCGACTCCACCTTCCCGGATGGGTCGAGATCAGCGCCGTCTGCACCCATCCCGATGCCCGCGGGCGAGGGTTGGCACGACGGTTGGTGGCTGCCGTTGCCCAGGTGATCGTTGACGGTGGCGAAACTCCCTTTCTACACACCTCCGGCGACAACCCGGCTCGGCGCCTGTACGAACGCATGGGTTTTGTGTTGCGCAGCAATGTCACCCTGGAAATAGTTCGAGTCCCACAGGAGGCCTGACGTGTTTAGCTTTGACCAATTGTCTGTCCCGATCGCTGGCGCACCCATGGCTGGCGGCGTCAGTACCGCCGAACTGACCGCAGCCGTCAGCAACGCTGGCGGTATCGGCATTCACGGCGGTGCATACCTATCGGGCGACCAACTCGGTGCCGCCATCGCCGAAATCAGGGCCCTGACCGACGCTCCTTTCGGAGTGAATTTGTTTGTGCCGGAGGAGATCGGATTCGACGCGGCGGCATTCGCCACGTTCCGCGATCACCTCCTACCGCTCGCTGCGGAGTTGGGGGTCGACCTCCCCGAGACTGTTGCTTACACCGATGATTCATTCGACGACAAGATCGAGGTGCTGATTGCCGAACAGGTGGCGGCGGTATCGTTCACCTTCGGTTGTGCCGACGCTGCCACAGTTGCTCGCTTGCACGCGGCAGGTACGGCCGTGATGGGTACCGTGACATCGGTCGAGGAGGCGCTGATCGCCCAGCGTGCGGGCGTCGACGCCCTCTGCGCCCAGGGCGTGTCGGCAGGCGGCCATCGCGCCACCTTCCACATCACCGGCGAAGACCCCGAAATCGATACGATCCCACTGGTGAAAACCGTCATCGAAGCGACCGAACTGCCAGTGGTTGGTGCCGGCGGCATCACCTCGCGCGCGGATGTACGCGCTCTGCTCGACACCGGTGCCGTCGCCGCAAGTGTGGGAACGCTGCTGCTGCGCTGCCCGGAGGCAGGCACTCGGCAGGCCCATCGGGATGCACTCGTCGACCCCCGATTCACCGAGACCGTCACCACGCGGGCCTACTCCGGCCGATTGGCCCGCGGCCTGGTCAACGCGTTCATCACTTCGTACACCGCGACAGCGCCGCCTGTGTACCCGCAGATCAACACGCTCACCGGGGCCATCCGCCGGGCGGGTTCGGACAATGCAGACGTCATCAACCTGTGGGCCGGAGCGGGCTTCCGCGCCGCCGAAGCCATTCCGGCTCGCGAGGTCATCGCGCGCCTGGCCCCGTAGCCGGTCGGTTCAGGCCCTCTCAGTCCTCGAAAAGGCTGCGGCGCAGGTTCTCGTCCTTCTCCAGGACCATTTCCTCCAGGCTCGCTTGGAACGCCGACATAGCCTCCTGCAAGCGAGGATCGGAAGCACCGAGGATGCGTGCGGCGAGGAGACCGGCGTTGCGCGCCCCACCGATCGAAACGGTCGCCACCGGTACCCCGGCCGGCATCTGCACGATCGACAGCAGCGAGTCCATTCCGTCCAGGTACTTCAGTGGCACCGGTACCCCGATCACCGGTAGCGGCGTGGCCGAGGCGACCATGCCCGGCAGGTGCGCGGCACCGCCCGCACCGGCAATGATTACCGAAATTCCGCGCCCGGCAGCGGCTTTCGCGTAGTCGAGCATTCGTTGCGGGGTGCGGTGCGCAGACACGACACCCACCTCGAACGGGATACCGAACTCGGCGAGTGCCTCGGCGGCAGCCTTCATCGTCGGCCAATCGGAGTCGCTGCCCATGATCAGGCCAACGCGCGGTGCGGGCGGGGTCGGTGCGGTCATTCTTTGCTCCAAATCTGGTGAAGGTCGGGCATTAAGTCGGTGCGGCTACGCTGCGTGCGGATCCCAGCCGTCGGTCCACTCCGCGTGGCTCATCCAGTGCGCGGCACGCTCGGCGCGCTCGCGGACGTCCGTAATCGTTTCGCCCGCCAGCCCCACAATGTTCACGTGCCCAATCTTGCGGTCGGGCCGCTCTCCCTTGCCGTACATGTGAACCTTCGCCTCCGGCATCCGGGCAAACAGGTGATGCAGGCGCTCGTCCATCGACATACTCGGAGCCTGTTCAGCGCCGAGAACATTGGCCATGACGACCACGTCCGAGCGTGCCGACGTCGCACCCAGCGGATAGTCGAGAACCGCGCGCAAGTGCTGCTCAAACTGCGAAGTCACCGCACCATCCATGGTCCAGTGGCCGCTGTTGTGCGGGCGCATCGCAAGTTCGTTGATGATGAGCGTGCCGTCAACGGTTTCAAACAATTCCATGGCCATCGCGCCGACAACGCCGAGTTCGTCCGCCAATCGCAACGCCATCTGTTGCGCTTCCTCGGCCCGTTCGGCGCTCAATCCGGGAGCCGGGGCCACGACGACGGCGCACTGGCCTTTTCGCTGAACAGTTTCGACGACGGGCCACGCCGCACCCTGCCCATAGGGCGACCGCGCGATCATGGCAGACAGCTCGCGCACCATCGCCACTTTTTGCTCCACCATCAACACGGCGTCGCCGCCAACCTGCGCGTCGAAAACCTCAAGGGCTTCCGCGCGCGAATCCGTCAGCCACACCCCACGACCGTCGTAGCCGCCGCGAACCGCTTTGAGGACGATCTGCCAGTCGTGGGCGTCGCCAAAGGCGATTAGCGTCGCGCGAGCCTCCGACGAATCGCCAGAAAGGTCAGCAAAGTCGGGAATCGGCAGACCCAGTTCCGATAGGCGCAACCGCATCGCAAGCTTGTCTTGCGCAAAGTGAAGCGCTGTCGACGGCGGTCGGACGTTAACTCCCTCGGCTTCCAGAGCCTGCAGCAGATGCAACGGGACGCCCTCGTGGTCGAAGGTCAACGCCACCGCCCCCTCCGCTGCCGCACGGAGCGCGTCCAGATCATTGTGCGAACCCAAAACCACATTCGCACTCACTTGCGCGGCTGGTTCATCGGCACTGCCAGCCAAAACCCGCAGGCACTGACCGAGAGCGATCGCTGACTGGTGCGTCATGCGAGCCAGCTGTCCACCACCGATCATGGTGACGGTAGGCATGGCGGGAGAACGACGATCTGGGCGAGAAGTCACCCGTCAATGGTGTCATGCCGGGCAGGTCTCGCGCTCACTGCCACCTGCCGGTGCTTACCATTCGGACCGGATTAAGTAGACTCGGCGCTTGTGCCAACCATTGACGGGGTAGTGAAGAGCTTGCCTGAACCCGTGCGACGTCTGGTGTTGAAGCACAGCGAACTCATCAAGTTTGCGATCGTCGGCGGTACCACGTTCGTGGTCGACACCGTCATCTACTTCATCCTTGCGTTCACTGTGCTGGAGACCAAGCCTGTGTTCGCGAGGATCATTTCCGGTGTCATCGCCGTCATCTTGAGTTACGTTCTGAACCGCGAGTGGGCGTTCAAGAACCGCGGTGGTCGCGAACCCACCCACGAAGCAACATTGTTCTTCATGATCAGCGGCATCGGCGTTTTGTTAGCCGCCGCACCGATCTTCGTCGCCAACAATATTTTCGACTTGCGCACCAATATTTCCGGTTTGGAGTTGGCAGTCGTCGACTTCCTTCTCGGTTTTATTCTCGGCAACATTCTCGGCATGGGCTTCCGATTCTGGGCACTGCGCCGATTCGCGTTTCCCGAGGAGCAACCCCGCGGCGGCGAGGGCGGCTCCACCGATATCAATCCGACGGCCGGCGAACTCAACGATGAGGAACTCGGACACGCATAAGTCCGTCGTCGGATCCGTCGTCGGCTGAACTCTCCGAAACGACCGGATGCATCGGCGAGACCAGCGAAAATACAGCTGGCCGTCGCGAGACCAGTTCCAATCGCCCACCGTCCGCTTCGACGAGTGCCCGCGCCAGCGACAATCCGTACCCGCTGCGACTACTTCCGGACACTCCGCGGCGGAAAATGTCGGCTGCCAATTCGTCGGAGACACCGGGACCGTCATCGGAGACAGTAATCCGCACCATTTCGGTGCGAGGCAACATGCCGATGCGCACCACACAGGTACCGGCACCATGGATGAGCGAGTTGTCGACGAGGACGCTCAGAGCTTCACGCAACCGTCCGGGCCTCCCGTAAGTGCGCTCCACCGAGTCGGCGACCTCCATGCGGAGTTCCCGGTCTTGCGCCGCGAACGCCGGTTCCATGTCCTGGATCAGGGTGCCGATCACGTCGGCGACATCGATCGCTACGCGCGCTTTGGAGTCCGCCCGCGATGCGGTCACCATTTCGTCGAGCTCATTCGCCAGCCGTTCAACCTGCTCCATACCCGCTTCAGCTTCGGAAACCACAGCGGGATCGGCATGCAGGGTGAGTTCGTCGAGACGCAGATGAATGGCCGTCAGGCGACTCCGCAACTGATGCGATACGTCCCCAACGATGGCGCCTTCGCGTTCAAGTCGCTGCAGGATTTCCTGGTTCGCGTCGGCGAGCGCCGAGGACACCCGGTCAAGTTCGTCAATCCCGTAGGTCGGCCAGTCCGAGGAAAAATCGCCACGCGCCATCGCCCCGGCACGCTCGGCAACGTCGGTCAGCGGTTCTGACAGCCTCCTGGCAGTAATCACCGCGACGAGCGCTCCGCCAATGACGGCGATCAACACCGCGGCCAGCAGGGTCAACACGGCCAAGAGTTGGGTTGGTCGAATGTCTGATTGAGGGACAGCCAAGGTGAGGTCGGCGTTCGGCCCAAGGTTGACCGATTCGGAGGTCGACGCACCGTCGAACGTCGAACCGATCTGGTTTGTCCCGCGCAGGTATGTCCCGGGATGCTCAGGATCGGGAATCCGGTACGACAGCGTGAGCCGACCGTTCCTCGGCACCAACAGTCGAAACTGCTCCAGATTCAGCTCTTGAGCGGGCACGGCACGGCCAGCCGCTTCCTCGGCGAGGACGTGCTCGCTCATGCGTTTAAGTCGCCGAGACAAATCCTGGTGCGACGTGGTGGCGAACCAATCCCAGGTAATGATCGTCATCGGGACGCCAAACATGACGCCCATGGCGACGAGCGAAGCGATCATCATCTTCAATATTCGGCGGCGCACGGGGAAAGCCTACGGATCGAAGCGAAAGCCAACGCCCCGGACGGTGACGATGTGCTTGCGCTTCTTCGGGTGGTCGTCGCCGATCTTTCTGCGGATCCAGGAAATATGCATGTCGAGGGTCTTTGACGATCGCAGGTCTTCCGAGCCCCAGACCGCGGTCATGATGTCGTCGCGCGAGACGAGCTCGCCGGGCCGCTCCATGAGGAATTGCAAAAGGTCGAATTCGCGATTGGCGAGCGTCAGGTCTTCCCCGTCGACCACGACACGCCTGGCACGCGGGTCGAGTTGGATGTCGCCGGAGTCGAGGATTTCGGCTTCCTCTGCGGTGGCTACGCTGCGTCGCATCAGGGCGCGGACACGCGCCAACAGTTCCGCGAGGCGGAACGGCTTCCCGACGTAATCGTCGGCACCGGCGTCGAGTCCGACAACGAAATCCACTTCGTCGGTCCGTGCGGTCAGCATCAGAACGGGGAGCTGCGGGCGTTCGGCACGAACCCGCCGGCACACCTCGAGGCCATCCATGCCGGGTAAGCCGAGATCCAAGATCAACAGCCCGTAATCGCCCGATAGAGCCTGCTCCAGCGCATCGGGGCCGGTCGCGGCGATGTCGCAGTCATTGCCCTCCCGCGTTAGCGCCCGGGCGAGCGGTTCGGCAATGGCCGCATCGTCTTCGGCGAGCAGCACTTGACGGCTTCCAGTCATCGCTGGCCTTCCCCTCGTAGGTCGGACCGATGCGGGTCGTTCCGATTCCGATCACCCCGGAACTGGTCGCCTCGCGAGTCGAAGAGGCTGTCATCGTCGCGCTCGTCGAGCAGTTCCTGATACAGCTGAGCGTGCACGCTCTCGACGTTCGGAATGTCGTGGAACTGCAGCGGTTCGTCGGATGCCGACTCGATCATGAGGGTGCCGGTGCGCAGGATCCGGTCGACGAGGCCGTGCCGGAATTCCACGGTGTTGATTCGCCGGATCGGGATGTCGATGCCCGACCGAGTCAGGATCCCATTGCGGTAGATGACGCGTCGGTCGGTCACCACGAAGTGCGTCGTCTTCCACGACAGCAGCGGTCGTACCAGGAACCAGCCGACCAGCACTACCCACAGGACCGCAATCACGATCGTGACCCAGAACTTCACCGCATCCGAGGCGCCCGACGACCGCAGGTAGCCGACCGCAGCACCTGCGACCGCAGTGCCCAGCCAGAATGCCAAAATCGGCACAACCAGGCTCTTCCAGTGTGGGTGCCGATGGATGACAACGACCTCGCCGGGTGCCAGATTCTCGCGGGGGTAGCCCATGCTGACTTACCTTAGTGCCGGAACCTTAAAGGGAGCCGATAACAGCGCTACACTGGCCCGATCGGGGGCCATCGGCATCTAGACGGCACCCACCGAGCGAGCATAGGGACCATGACCTACAACGATCCGCGCGACCCGAACTACCGCCAACCGCCTCGTACGCAGGCCTACAGTCAGCCGGTCGACTATGGCCAAGGCTACGATCAGCAGGCACAGTACGACGACCAGTACTCTCCCGCCCCGGCTAAAGCACCCCGCCGCGGCCCGGACATTGATCCGTTGATGTTCTGCGGCGGCGTCCTGATGACCGGCGTGGTGACCGGTCTGGCCGCATGGCTCGTCGCCTGGGTGATGCAGGCGATCGTCCAGAAGATCAACGATTCCGGACAGTTCGGCGTCTGGAACCCCCTAGCGCAAAGCGAGCTGTGGTTTGCGCTGGCTGGTTTCGTCACCGCGATTGTCGCGGGCGCATTTTGGTATCTGCTACAGATTTCTACGCCCGCCCCAGACAAGTTTTACGGCTGGGTGGTCGGTCTACTGATTGCCGCCGCAGTCCTCCTGCCGTTGCTGCTGTCGGCACAGATCTCGTCGGGCATCGGCACGGCCATCGTGCATCTGGTGATCGGCCTGCCGATCTTGACGCTGATCCCCACGATGGGCCGCAGCAGCCATCGCAAGGCCTAGGGTCAACGCTTAAACGGGTCGCAGGTGCGTCACGTCGCCCGCCGAGGCGGCGATGACGCCCGCTGGCCCGTCGACGAGGATGCGGCCTTCGTCGTCGATGTCGACAGCAGTCCCGATCACTTCCACTTCCCCGGGCAGGATCAACCGGACACGCGACCCCAGCGTCGAACTCACCGCACGGTAGCCCTCTGCGAGGCCCGCAATGTCGGCAGGCCACGAGGCCAACCGATCCGACAGCGCCCGCAGGTAGGCCACTGCCACAGCAGTTTGGTCGACGGGCCTGCCCACGACAGTGCTGATCGATGCCGCCGTGTCCGGGGCACTCCCAGCGGGCAAGTCGAGGTTGAGTCCGGTCCCGATCACCGCGACTCCCCCACCACCGGGAAGCTGCCGAAACTCCGACAGGATGCCCGACAGCTTTCCGCCCTGCTGACCGTCAACACCCGGTGCCAACACATCGTTGGGCCACTTCAATTGTGGTGCGGCACCGTCCATCGCGGTGACGGCGTCGTGCACGGCCAGCCCCGTCAACAACGACAACCAACCCAGGTGCTCCACGCCAGCCGAATCGACGGTGACGGCCACCGAGATCGCGAGCTGCCCGGGCGGGGTTTCCCACACTCGCGCATGCCTGCCTCGGCCCGACGTTTGGCGCGCCGCGATCAAAACTGTGCCGTTGATGTCGTCAGCGGATACCGGTTCTTCGGCGAGCCGGGCCATGAGGTCCGCATTCGTCGAACCGGTCTCGGCGACCACCTCAATCCGCCGCCACGCGGTGCCACTCAACTCGACAGTGAGGATGTCCTGGTCGGGGACCTCGAGACTCGGATCTGAGCTGTTCATAGGAGGGCAGTTTACGGATCCGGGTGTTGGCCCTCACACGAGGATGTTGAGAGTGATTTCAAATGTGAGGCTTTTCTCATCTTCTGGCCGCGATTGACCGGGGTGGGGTGGAGATAGTTAGCATCGATGGTCATGACCACTGCTTCACGCGATGAGGGCACCGCACCTGACATCCACACAACGGCCGGAAAGCTCGCCGACCTCCGCAACCGGCTCGCTGAAGCCGAGTTCCCCGTAGGCAAGGCTGCTGCCGATAAGGCGCACGACAAAGGCAAGCTGACCGCTCGCGAGCGCATCACGCACCTGCTCGACGAAGGTTCCTTCGTGGAACTCGACGCGCTGGCCCGTCACCGCTCCACCAACTTCGGCCT
Organism: Gordonia sp. 34D; assembly: GCF_056682775.1. Lineage (NCBI taxonomy): Bacteria > Bacillati > Actinomycetota > Actinomycetes > Mycobacteriales > Gordoniaceae > Gordonia > Gordonia sp. 34D. The sequence continues at coordinate 1,831,528 of NZ_CM155293.1, forward strand.
CGCCGATCGTCGCCCGATGGGCGACGGCGTGGTCACCGGCTACGGCACCGTCGATGGCCGCGAGGTCTGCGTCTTCAGCCAGGACGCTGCCGTCTTCGGTGGCAGCCTCGGCGAGGTGTACGGCGAAAAGATCGTCAAGGTCATGGACCTGGCCATCAAGACCGGCCGCCCGCTCGTCGGCATCAACGAAGGCGCTGGCGCCCGCATCCAGGAGGGCGTCGTCTCCCTGGCCCTGTACGGCGAAATCTTCGGCCGCAACGTCCGCGCCTCCGGCGTGATCCCCCAGATCTCGCTCATCATGGGCCCGAACGCTGGCGGCCACGTCTACTCCCCCGCACTGACCGACTTCGTGGTCATGGTCGACAAGACCAGCCAGATGTTCGTCACCGGCCCCGACGTCATCAAGACCGTCACCGGCGAAGACGTCACCCAGGAAGACCTCGGTGGCGCGTCGACCCACATGACCAAGTCCGGTGTCGCCCACTACGTGGCAGCTGACGAAGAAGACGCCCTCGACTACGTCAAGGAACTCCTCGGCTACCTGCCCAGCAACTGCCGCGCCGACGCCCCCCGTCTGCCCGCCCCGCAGCGTGACGGGTCCATCGAGGACAACCTCACCGAAGAAGATCTCGAGCTCGACACGATCATCCCGGACTCCCCGAACCAGCCGTACGACATGCACGAGGTCATCCGGAACATCCTGGACGACGACGAGTTCCTCGAAGTGCAGGCTGAGCGCGCCATGAACGTCATCGTCGGCTTCGGTCGCGTTGACGGTCGTAGCGTCGGCATCGTGGCGAACCAGCCGACCCAGTTCGCCGGCTGCCTCGACATCGACGCCTCGGAGAAGGCCGCCCGCTTTGTTCGCACCTGCGATGCGTTCAACGTTCCGATCGTCACCCTCGTCGACGTCCCCGGCTTCCTGCCCGGCACCGACCAGGAGTACAACGGCATCATCCGCCGCGGCGCCAAGCTGCTGTACGCCTACGGCGAAGCCACCGTCGGCAAGATCACCGTCATCACCCGCAAGGCTTACGGCGGCGCGTACGACGTCATGGGCTCCAAGCACATGGGCGCAGACGTCAACCTGGCTTGGCCCACCGCCCAGATCGCCGTCATGGGTGCCTCCGGTGCTGTCGGCTTCGTGTACCGCAGCAAGATCAAGGAAGCTCAGGCCAACGGCGACGACGTCAACGCACTGATGCTCGAACTGCAGCAGGAGTACGAAGACACCTTGGTGAACCCGTACGTTGCGGCCGAGCGCGGCTACGTGGATGCGGTGATCCCGCCGAGCCACACCCGCGGCCAGATCGCGAACGCCCTGAAACTACTCGAGCGCAAGCTGGTTCAGCTTCCGCCGAAGAAGCACGGCAACATCCCCCTGTAGTTGCCCGTGCCAGAACTGTAGTTTCGCCCGAGAACAGAAAGGCGAGTCCGCATGAGTGCAGACGTCACCTCGGCAACCGGCGACGATAAGCCGGCCGCACCGTTTTTGACCATCGTCGACGGCAACCCCACCGACGAAGAACTGGCCGTCCTGGTCGGTGTCTTCGCATCCGCCGGCGGCTCGGGCAACACTGAGCCGCCAACCCGGAACGACTGGGGTCGCCCCATCGACATGTTCCGCGTCAACTGGGGTCAGCCCGGCAGTTTCACCAACAGCGGTAGTTGGTGACGGGCGTTCCCGCTTTACCTTCGACGACCGTCGTCCTCGGATCGGCCTCGCCAACCCGCTTGCGGGTATTGCGAATGGCCGGTCTGCGGCCGACGGTCGTCGTTTCGGATGTGGATGAAGACGCCCTCCTCGACGAGTTGGCCGGTGCCCCATCCGACGAGATCGTGACACGCCTTGCCGAGGCGAAAGCCGATGCGGTGGTCGCGGCGGTCGTAGCGGATGGTCGTGCCGTCGACACCGTGGTCCTCACGTGCGATTCCATGCTCCTCATCAATGGCGAGCTGGCGGGAAAGCCGCATACCCCCGACGTCGCGGTGGAGCGGTGGAAGGCGATGCGCGGCAGTACCGGACATTTGCTAACTGGGCATTGCGTTCGGAAAATCGTCGAAGGCGAAACGGTCGCCTCAACGAGCCGCTGCGAGTCGACGGCGATCCATTTCTCTGATGCCCCCGATGAGGTCATCGAGCGCTACGCCGCCACGGGCGAGCCACTTGAAGTGGCGGGTGCCTTCACCCTCGACGGCTACGGTGGCTGGCTCATCGACGGCATCGACGGCGATCCCTCATCCGTCTTGGGCATCAGTCTGCCGCTGGTGCGCAAGCTGCTCGCTGAGATCAACATCAACGTCACCGACCTCTGGATCGCTCCGACACCGTCTTCGTAGGCCACCGTCTTCGTAGGCGGTCGTAGGTTAATTCGCTCCGCGAATTAGCCCTGCAAGACCTCTGGCCAATATTGCTTCAAGCAGTCACCGGGCTGGCCCTGCCGCTTCAAGTTTTCACTGAAGCCACGCCAGAGGGCGGTCGCGCGGGCAAAGGAAGTTCCGTGGCCCTGACCGGACTTCGCATCTCCGACGCTGATGATGAGTGCCGCGGCCTGTGCCATTTCCTTGAACGACAGGTCCTTGCGCTCAAAAACGGTGGCCGCCCAGTTCCCGGCGAAGCAGTCGGCGATGAGTTCGCGGTTGTCACCGGTCGGAACGCCGTTGTCACCCAAGCCGTACGCCTGGTTGAGGCGGAACACCACGTTGTGCCCGTACTCGTGGGCGATGATGGTTGCCGCCGTGAAATCACCGAGCATGATGCCCGACGACCCCATCAGTTTTCCATTCCAAATGTCGGTGAAAGTCTGCTCCGGCAGGATGATCGTGCCGTCGCGCTCGGTGCCACTCCCGTCCGGCTGCGTGTCGATTGGGCAGAAAAAGGCGTTCGGGAAGTCCGACGGAATCCCCTCGGGCATCTCGTCTTCCAAGCACTTGCTGACGAACGGCTGATTCGCCGGAATCAGGGCGCGGCCCGCCGAAGTCCGTTCGATGTTGAGCTGAGCGAACCAGTCCTGCCAGACGGCATCGAGGTCGTCAAGCACCTCGCTCATGTAGGCGGGAGCTGCCGTGGCTTGGTTCGACGCATCGACACCCGACGGTGCGAGCCGCTTCGACGAATACACCGGGAGCTCCGGGCAACTGGTGGTTGAGCAATGCTGCGGCGGCTTCACCGCCACCCGCTCAGGCGTGCCGTTTGTCCCGCACGCGGCCAACGTCGCCGCCGTTGCAAGGGCCACCACGGCCGCGAGCGTCGCTCGCCAAGTCTCACCAGTCCTGCGAGGCACCACTGCACTCCCCCTCCGCATCATGGGAAGAACGCTAACATCGGCAACGAATCCTCGGACAACAATGTCATTCACCCGATCTCAGCGTCATTCACCCGATCTCAGCGATCGAATTGATCGAATTGACCGAATGGAACCGGGCCCAAATCGATCCTGCGCAAGTCGCTATCGAACTCGTCAGTATGCTAGAGGGGGCGGTCAAACTTGGCCGCGTTTATGCACTTGCAGCGGCGGGAGACCTTCAGTGACTGTGGAATTCGATCCGAATCCAGCATTCGCCAACTTTGCACACCCGGAACGGCTGGTGACCACCGAGTGGTTGTCGGCGCACCTGGGGGCTCCCGGCCTCAAGATCATCGAGTCCGACGAAGACGTCCTTCTTTACGACATCGGCCACATTCCCACCGCCCAGAAGGTCGACTGGCACCTTCACCTGAACGATCCGGTGACCCGCGACTACATCAACGGTGAGCAGTTCGCCAAGCTGATGAGCGAAAAGGGCATCAACCGCGACGACACCGTCGTCATTTACGGTGACAAGAGCAACTGGTGGGCCGCATACGCACTGTGGGTATTCACCTTGTTCGGCCACGAAGACGTACGACTGCTCGACGGTGGCCGCGATGCGTGGATGGATGAGCAGCGCGAGACTTCCTTCGATGTGCCGATCTACCCGGCCACCGATTATCCCGTGGTCGAGCGCGATGACTCCAAGATTCGCGCTTACGCCGACGCGGTGATTGCCGAACTCGGCAGCACCCCGCTGATCGACGTGCGGTCGCCGCAGGAATACACCGGCGAGCGCACCCACATGCCCGACTACCCGCAGGAAGGCACGCTGCGCGGCGGACACATCCCGACGGCCGTTTCGATCCCGTGGGCGAAGGCCGCCGCACCCGACAGTCGCTTCCGCTCGCTGGAAGAGTTGAAGGAGGTCTACTCGGGCCTCGACCCGAAGACCCCGACGATCGCCTACTGCCGTATTGGCGAACGCTCGAGCCACACGTGGTTTGTGCTGACGTACCTGCTCGGCTTCGACAACGTTCGCAACTACGACGGTTCGTGGACCGAGTGGGGCAACCGCGTTCGCGTTCCGATCGCGGTCGGCGAAGAGCCCGGCACCCTCGCTGCGAACTGAGTGAGCGAAGGCCCTCATGAGCTTGCCTGCCCCGCTTGCCGAAATCGTCTCCGACTTCTCGGAGATGGTCGATTCCGACAAGGTGACCCTTCTGTTGGAGTTCGCCAGAGATCTGCCTGATCTGCCGGAGACGTTAAAGGTCGAGGCCATGGAACCGGTCCCCGAGTGCCAGTCGCCGATCTTCTTGTCGGTTGACGCCTCCGACGCGTCGGCCGTGCGCCTGTATTTCAGCGCGCCGCCGGAGGCACCGACAACGCGTGGTTTTGCGGCGATCCTGCACGAGGGGCTCGACGGTGCCAGCGCGGCGGAGATCACCGATGTCCCGAACGATTTCTTCCACGATTTGGGCTTGGCAGCGGTCGTCAGCCCGCTGCGCCTGAACGGAATGGCTGGAATGCTGGCCCGCATCAAGCGTCAGGTCAAAGAGCAAACCGCAGGCTGAAAGCCAGCTCACCGGAATGGACTTCATCCAGATTCTTGATGCGCCAATTCGACCGGGCGGCCTCGTCGAATGGATTCCAGCAGTCGCTGGCGGCCTCGGCAGTTGGCGACGCGACGACCGCGAAACCTCGCACAATCACGAGGAGCATCTCCGCTCGGCCTTCGAATATCGTGCCCGAACGCACCGCGAAGGCGGGCGGGAGTCGTGGCTGGGACTGTCCGTCGAATTCGACGAGCCAATGTCGGTGCCGTCCGTGCGCGCCGCGGTAGCCGCCTACATCAACCGTCACGAAGTGCTGCGCTCGCACGTCGTCCTGAAAGCCGATCACGACGCTAACTACCTGACGGAACGCTACACAACTGCGCCGGAAACCGTGCAGCTCAAGATGGCGCGCATCGGTTGGTATACCGAGACACCGCTGCTGTTGGAGCAGATTGCCGGTTCCTTCGACCGCGCCACCGCACCTCTGCATTGGCCGGCCTACCGGTTCGCAACGGTCGCCCGACCCAACAGTTTCACCTTGCTGTTCGCCGCCGACCACTCGCTCGTCGATGGCTATTCGCTGGTGACCGCACACCACGAACTGTCGGAGCTGTACCGGGCTGCTCGCGATCGTCGCCCGGCACAGCTTGAGTCGTCGGGAAGCTACCTCGACTTCAGCGACGCGCAGCGACGGGAAGCCGAGGCCGCCGATATCGACCATCCGGCAGCGCAGACGTGGGCCCACTTTGTTCAGCGCTTCGACAATCAGATGCCAGCCAATCCCCTGCTGAACCCATCGGCCAAGGTGGCCTCCACGTCGTCGCTCCGCGATCTGCGCCCGGGTGTCGTCACCGCCGACGATGCGCCACCGATGCCGGTCCAACCATCGCGGACTGCCCTCCTGCTCGATGAATCCGCCGCGGTCCGGTTTGAAGACTTCTGTGCCGCGGCCGGGGCCTCCCTCGTCGGTGGCCTTCTCGGGGCCTTGGCCGTCGCCTTCCGCGAGGCGTGCGGTGCCGACGAGTTTGCCGTCGTAATGCCGCGCCACACGCGGACCGATCGGACATGGCTACATTCGCTCGGCTGGTTTGTCGGACTGGCACCGATGGTGATCGACGTGTCCGACGACCCAACATTGGCCGTCGCCGCGTGTCGAAGTACCGCCGAACTAACCAATTCGAGACATGGGGCCGACCTCCCGTTCCTACGTGTGGCAGATCTCATTGGCGTCACCGGATCACCGCACATGGTGTTCTCCTATATGGACACGCGGGCCAGCCCTAAATCCGACATCGGCGATGCGGGTGCAGCCCGAGTTCTGCGGAGCCATTCGTACGCTGACGACGAAGTTTACGTGTGGGCCAACCGAACTCCGGGCGGTCTGCGGATGCACGCGCGATATCCGGCGACGGGCGCTGAGAACGTGCCAACCTTCCTTGACGATTTTGCCTCCCTACTCGCGCGTACAGCGAATGGGAGGTAGACAGTTTCCATAGTTGTGCGACATGCCACGTACCGAGCAATCGCTCGGTGCGATAATCTAAGTCGCGGAAATCACGTTGGTCGCCCAAAGCGACGTACGTGAGAGAACTACGCGCGGGAAACGTCCCGCACGAGACGCAGCCCGTCGACCCCGGATGGTGAACGCCGTCCCCGACAACGGCCCGCCGAGCGGTGGGCCACAGGAGTGCCAGTGACCAGTTCCGCTGAGATCAGCCAGACGACCATCAAGAAGGTCCTCATCGCCAACCGCGGCGAAATTGCCGTCCGCGTCATTCGTGCCGCCAAGGATGCGGGCATCGCCAGTGTTGCCGTTTACGCCGAGCCCGATGCGAACGCCATGTTCGTTCAGCTTGCCGACGAGGCCTTCGCACTGGGTGGCCAGACTTCCGCCGAGTCGTACCTGGTCTTCGACAAGCTGCTCGACGCTGCCGCTCGCTCCGGTGCTGACGCCATCCACCCCGGATACGGCTTCCTTTCGGAAAACGCTGACTTCGCACAGGCTGTGCTCGACGCTGGCCTCACCTGGATCGGTCCGTCACCGCAGTCGATTCGCGACCTAGGCGACAAGGTCACCGCTCGCCACATCGCTGAGCGCGCCAACGCCCCGATGGCCGCAGGCACCAAGGACCCCGTGCAGGGTGCCGACGAAGTCGTCGCCTTCGCCAAGGAATACGGCGTTCCCGTTGCCATCAAGGCGGCATTCGGCGGCGGCGGTCGCGGCATGAAGGTCGCGCACACCGTCGAAGAGATCCCCGAACTGTTCGAGTCCGCCACCCGCGAGGCTGTTGCCGCCTTCGGTCGCGGCGAGTGCTTCGTTGAGCAGTACCTCGACAAGGCCCGCCACGTTGAGGCCCAGGTCATCGCCGACCAGCACGGAAACGTGATCGTTGCCGGTACCCGCGACTGCTCGCTGCAGCGTCGTTTCCAGAAGCTCGTCGAGGAGGCCCCGGCGCCGTTCTTGACCGACGACCAGCGCGCCCGCATCCACAACTCGGCCAAGGCCATCTGCAAGGAAGCAGGCTACTACGGTGCAGGCACCGTGGAATACCTCGTCCAGGGCGACACCGTCTCGTTCCTCGAGGTCAACACGCGCCTCCAGGTGGAGCACCCTGTCACCGAGGAAACCGCAGGCATCGACCTGGTTCGCCAGCAGTTCGCCATCGCCGAAGGTAAGGCGCTGACCCTCACCGAGGATCCCGCACCGCGCGGCCACTCCTTCGAGTTCCGCATCAACGGTGAGGACGCCGGTCGCGGCTTTCTCCCCGCCCCCGGCCCCGTCAGCACCTACCGCGAGCCCTCGGGCCCCGGTGTCCGCGTTGACTCCGGCGTCCGCGAAGGCGACGTCATCGGCGGCCAGTTCGACTCGATGCTCGCCAAGCTCATCGTGACCGGCGAGGACCGCAACCAGGCCCTCGACCGCGCACGCCGTGCGCTCGCTGAGTTCGAGGTCGGCGGTCTCGCAACCGTCATCCCGTTCCACCGCCACATCGTCTCCAACCCCGCCTTCATTGGCGGCGAAGACGGTTTCGACATCTACACCAAGTGGATTGAGACCGACTGGGACAACACCATCGAGCCGTACACCGACGGCGAAGCCATCGAAGATGACTCAGCCCCACGACAGAAGGTTGTCGTCGAGGTTGGCGGTCGTCGTGTCGAGGTCTCGCTCCCGGGCGACCTCAACTTGGGCGGCGGCTCCGGTAACGGTGCAACCACCCGCAAGCCGAAGGCACGCACCCGCAAGAAGGGCGGCGCGGCCGCTGCTTCGGGCGACGCCGTGACCGCACCGATGCAGGGCACCGTCGTGAAGGTTGCCGTCGCTGAGGGCGACACCGTCGAAGAAGGCGATCTGGTCTTGGTGCTGGAAGCGATGAAGATGGAGAACCCGGTCACCGCGCACAAGGCTGGCACGATCACCGGGCTGTCGGCTGAAGCTGGCGCTGCCGTCACCCAGGGCACCGTCCTGCTGGAGATTAAGTAGTCTTATCCGCTTATGCCGTACTTTGGGCCCGCTTACTGGGCCCAAAGTACGGCATAGCTGTTTTTAGGAGTCGAATGTGGAAGCTGTCGAGATCAATGCGGGTGCTTGGTACTTGCGTGCCCTCCGGGACGACGATCGGCTCTCGGACGTTCCGGCCTTGACGCTTCTCGGTATCGACGACCCCGCAGGCTATGTTCGCGACACCGATGCGGCGTGGGCCGACGAATCCAGTCTCACCTGGGCGATTTGTGTCCCGACGACGGGCGAACTCGCGGCCCTCATTGGAGTCGACCGCGACGGCACGTTCCGTGGCCTGAGCCGCGACGGCTTCGGCGACGCGCTTTCCGCCGCCGCCGACCCTGCCGCCCGCTGCGCCACAGCGTTGCTCGACGTGACACCCGCCCCCCTGACCGTCGGCGTCCCGAACCGCACCTAGGCCGTTCCCGCATGATGCGTTGATTCCCGCACCACGTCTAACGTAGTGCGGGAATCAACGCATCATGCGAGAACAAGTGGGGGCGCGTTATGGGGAAGGCCGAACGGTTCGGCCTACAGCACCGAGTTGGCGGGGTTCCCCAAGTCGGTGCAGTCGACGCCCACAACGTCGTTGCGGTGATCGATCAAGTAGCGGACCGTCGTGAGGCCGGCACCCGCCTGCTCGATCGCCTCGCGGATCCGATCCGCACCCAAATAAACGGGCTGGGCTGGCTTCCCTGCGAACTCGGCACGGCAAATCGTGTTCGGACCCTGCGCGGCCACCGCCAACACTCGAGACACCGCGCTCGGACCAGGATCAGGACTATCGAGGGTCTGCAGGACCGCGCCGTCGAGCGCCGGATGCTGGTCCACGAAACTCAGCGCCGCCCTCACACAGGCGTCGAGACTGTCGTACCACTCGGGCAAATACAGGGTGGTTGAGATGGTGTCAGGTGCTGGCACCACGCGTGCCCCAAGCGCCACGTAGACCGAATCACATCCACCAGCGCCAAGGCTTGACACCGCAGCCATCAGTCGTTCAATGCCAGGTACGTCGCTCTCACCTGCGGGAATGCGCTCATCCCCGCGAGCAACGAGGACGATTCCAGCGACAGATCCAGCCGACGACCCTGAATTAAAATCATCGCCAAATCCCATGACGCCCAATTCTACTCGTTTGAATAGTATTGAGATCGCAACTGGTTCGCCCGAACGAGATACTCAAGGAGCCCCTGCTTCTCGACCCCGGGCGTCGACGCGACGACACCGCCACCGTGCAGTGTCCGCCCGTGAAGAGGGAATCCGGTGAGAATCCGGAGCTGACCCGCAGCGGTATGTCGGAACGACCGCCGTCACCTGCACTGGGAATGTGCTGCACTCGCAGCTCCCGGGAAGCGACGGCCACTAGAAGCGGGCTCCCTTACGGCGAGCACGCACGCCGACCAGCCCGAAGACCTGCCTGATGCATCGGAAGCACACGCTCCCGATGGTTGTCCGCCTCGCGGAAGGGCTCGAAGTCTTCGTTTCTTCTGTGCCCGTACATGGCGGCAACCCGTTAACTACTCATGCAGGAGAGAAGAAACGTCATGTCCAACGACAAGGCCCCAAGTCCACACCGCGGCACCTTCACGACGACGGTCCCCGGCGTCGCCCGAATCGGCGCAAATCGGGAACTCAAGCGCGCCGTCGAAGCCTATTGGGCGGGCCGAACCGATGCTGCCAACCTCAAGCAGGTTGCCGACAGTATTGCGCGCGACAGCTGGAATCAAATGGTACGCAATGGCTTTGACTCCGTTCCGGTAAACACATTCTCGTACTACGACCACATGCTCGACGCCGCCGTGATGCTCGGCGCCCTGCCCCCTCGGGTGGCGTCAATTACCGATCCGTTGGACCGCTACTTTGCCGCGGCCCGTGGAAACGACACCGTGGCCCCGTTGGAAATGACCAAGTGGTTCGACACGAACTACCACTATTTGGTCCCTGAGATCGGTCCGGAGACCAGCTTCGCGCTCGACGCGAGTACCGTGCTCGGCGCGGTCGCAGATGCCCAAGCTCTCGGCATCCCGGCACGACCCGTGGTCGTCGGCCCGATCACTTTCCTAGCCCTGTCGAAGACGGTCGGCGACGATGCCGAGGCGGTCTCGATCAGCCCGCTGGCGCGGATCGACGAGTTGCTCCCCCTGTACGTCGACCTGTTGGCGCAGTTGGCGGCCGCGGGCGTCGAGTGGGTCCAACTCGACGAGCCCACCCTGGTGACCGATCAGGCCGAGGGTCTCGCCGGCTTGGCAGAGCGCGTCTACCGCGCCCTGTCGGAATCGACAGATCGTCCGAAGCTGTTGGTGCAGACCTACTTCGGCGATGCTCGCGACCGGTTGGCAGCCCTGGGTCGCACGGGAATTGACGGCGTTGGCGTCGACCTCATTGCTGGCTCGGCCGATTCAATTCGCGACGCCCAGCTAACCGGCAAGCATGTCGTTGCCGGCGTCGTCGACGGTCGTAATATCTGGCGGACCGACCTGCACGCAGCGTTGGAAACCCTCCGCGAACTACGACCACACGTCGGATCACTGGCGGTTTCGACGTCGTGTTCCACGCTCCACGTGCCGTATACGCTGCGCGGCGAGTCGCAGATCGACGACGCCCTGTACGGCTGGCTCGCGTTCGCTGAGGAAAAGTTCGCCGAGGTTGGTGCGCTTTCCCGGGCCTTGTTGCACGGTGAAGCGGACCAAGAGCCGCAGTTCACGGCATCGCGCACGGCTCTGCTGTCGCGAACCACTGACCCTCGCCTGCACGTGCCGGCCGTTCGTGAGCGCCTGACCGGCCTCTCGTCGTCGGATTGGACACGCGCCGACGCCGCTGTTCGGCGGGAAGCCCAAGATGCGGCTTTGCCTCTGCCTATTCTCCCCACGACGACCATCGGCTCGTACCCGCAAACCGTCGAAATCCGCAGGGCCCGGTCGGCACTGAAGAACGGGACCATCGATGCGGCCACGTACCGCGCGCGGATGGAGCAAGAGATCGCCCAGGTGATCGCCTTGCAGGAGAAAGTTGGCCTCGACGTGCTGGTTCATGGGGAACCGGAACGCAACGACATGGTGCAGTACTTCGCCGAGCAACTCGACGGTTTCGCCGCCACCGCCAACGGCTGGGTGCAGTCGTACGGTTCCCGGTGTGTGCGGCCGCCGATCCTGTTCGGTGACGTGGCACGGCCCACCCCGATGACAGTCGGCTGGACCACTTACGCGCAGTCGTTGACGAACCGACCGGTCAAGGGCATGTTGACCGGTCCGGTGACGATCATCGCGTGGTCGTTTGTCCGCGACGATCAGCCGCTCGCCGTGACGGCAAACCAGGTAGCGCTGGCGATCCGCGACGAAACCGTCGATCTGGAGCGGGCCGGGGTCCCGATTATTCAGGTCGACGAGCCGGCACTCCGCGAACTCCTGCCGTTGCGGACCGCTGATCGAGCCGCCTACCTCGATTGGGCGGTACGTGCCTTCCGCCTGTCGACCGCGGGCGTCGAAGACACCACCGCGGTGCATACGCACCTGTGTTATTCCGAGTTCGGCGATGTCATCGGGGCAATCGCGGCGCTTGACGCCGACGTGACGTCCATCGAAGCGGCGCGCTCGCACATGGAGGTGCTCGACGACCTCAACGACGCGGGCTTCGCTGCCCAGGTGGGTCCCGGGGTATACGACATTCACTCGCCTCGCATCCCGAGTATCGACGAGATCACCACGTCGCTCCGCGAGGCACTGGGTGCCGTGTCGGCTAATCGCCTGTGGGTGAACCCCGACTGTGGGCTCAAGACGCGTCGCACCGATGAGGTCGTCGTGGCGTTGAAGCGCATGGTCGCCGCAGCGGTCGCGGCCCGAGCCGAGGTGGCCGCGCCCGTCGCCTAACGCTTTTCGGCCCGGAAAGCCCGTCAAATTTCCTCATTTCTGTCACAGACATCGCTCAGCGACACGACAGTTCCGTCACCGATCACGGCGTGTCGTGACGGATCGGTCGAATCGTGACAGAAATGAGGAAATTGGCCGGTAGGCCCGCGGGGGCGCCAAAGTCGGTTTTATCCCGCCTGTGAGATCGGCGGCATACATTACAAGGCAAGGGATGTCGCCGATCGAAGGGTGGGGCACGCTATGCGTTGGCTAATCGTTGTCGGGATCGCGGTGGTGAGCGGGCTGTCGTTGCTGTTGGTGTTTCTTGTTTCACCCTGGTGGTTGTTTCTAACCGTGCCGCTGGCGCTGCTTGCACTGACCGGCGTCTACGACCTCACCCAGCGTCGACACTCGATCCTGCGCAACTATCCGATCATTGGGCATATGCGGTTCCTGATGGAAGTGATGCGTCCGGAGATTCAGCAGTACTTCGTCGAACGCAACACCGACGGCACACCCTTCGACCGCGATACCCGCACCACGATTTATGAGCGGGCTAAGGACGTCAAAGACGTGGATCCGTTTGGTACCGAACGAGATCCGAGCGCTATCGGCTACGAGTACGTGCAGCATTCGATCGTCGCGCAGCCGGCTCCGGAGGGATCACCGCGGGCGCGGATCGGCGGACCGGCATGCAAGCAGCCGTACGACATCGCCATGTACAACGTGTCGGCGATGAGCTTCGGTGCGCTGTCGGCAAATGCGATCCTGGCGCTCAATACCGGAGCCGCGAAGGGCGGCTTCGCCCACGACACCGGGGAGGGTGGCCTGAGCCCATATCACCTGCAGCCGGGTGGGGATCTCATCTGGGAAATCGGTACCGGCTACTTTGGTGCACGCACGCTCGACGGCCACTTCGACCCCGAGATGTTTCGCAAGAAGGCGGCGACACCTCAGGTGAAATGCATTTCCATCAAGCTCTCGCAGGGCGCGAAGCCCGGTTTGGGTGGGGTGATGCCCGGCGCCAAGGTGACGGCCGAGATTGCTGAGATGCGCGGTGTGGAAGCCGGCAAGAGCGTCGTTTCACCGCCTTCGCACAATGCTTTTCACACCCCCATTGGCCTGTGCCAGTTCATCGGCCAACTTCGCGAACTATCTGACGGCAAACCCATTGGGTTCAAGCTGTGTGTCGGTTCGCGCAGTGAACTGCTCGGGATCTGCAAGGCAATTCTGGAAACGGGCATCGCGCCCGACTTCATCATCGTCGACGGCGCCGAAGGCGGAACCGGGGCGGCACCGATCGAATTCGAGGACAACGTCGGAATGCCACTGACCCAGGGTCTGATGACCGTGCACAATGCGCTGGTCGGGACCGGTCTGCGCGACCAGATCCGGATTGGGGCATCCGGTAAAATCACGAACGGCATCGACATCATTAAACGAGTCATCCAGGGTGCCGACTTCACCCTCGCCGCGCGCGCCATGATGATGGCCGTCGGGTGCATCCAGGCGCAACGCTGCCACACCAATCACTGCCCGGTAGGTGTGACGACGCAGGACCCCAAGCGTCAGCGGGCACTGAACGTGCCCGACAAATCCGAGCGCGTCTACAACTTGCAGCGCCACGTCGTCGACAACGCCAAACAATTCGTGGCTTCGATGGGCCTGCGAACGTTCGACGACCTTCACCCGTCCATGCTGATGCGGACCGTCAGCGCGAATACTTCTCGGTCCTACGCCGAAATTTACGAGTGGCTCACGCCCGGTCAATTGCTGAGCAATCCTCCGGAGTCGTGGCGCGAGGACTGGGAGTTCTCCAGCGCCGAGGCCTTTGTGCTGACCAGCGCTCACGTCCCGGACCCGTCACGTCGGCCGCCGACGCACGGCATCACCACTCACCACCTGGCGGTATAGGGCGGCTACTGCCACGCGAAGACCGGTTGCTCCAGGTCGTAGACGCGGGTATCGCGGCCGGCGAGGACCACTTCGGCGAACTGGTAGATCACTGCGGCAGTCGGCGCGTGCACCACTGTGCCCGCGATCTGCAGCGCTACCAGGGTTCGGGGCGACTGCGGGATGGTGCTGAACAGTGGCGGCCGCCGGAGTTCGTCAAAGGTGACGAAGAACAGTTCGCCGATCTCGTCGGGGCTGGGCGCAATGGCCGGATCCTCGTCGACCCAACACACTACGGGCGTCATGAGGTAGCCGGACCGAGTCTCATAGTCGTCTAGCACCCCGATCACCGCATCTTGCGTGAGTTCGACGCCGATTTCCTCGTGCAGTTCGCGCAATGCCGCTTCGATCGCGGTTTCTCCCGCATCACATCGTCCCCCTGGAAGAGCGAACTGGTTGGCGTGATTACGCATCGTTTTGGGGCGACGGGCAACCCAAATCCCGTACATCTCCCCTCGCCGGACCACGGTGATGGCGACGGCTGACTTGCGTAGCTTCCCGTCGACGTCGTCGATGACGCGACGATCCCAGCTTTGTAATCGATTTGCCGCCATCTCGCGCGTAGTTTCCATACCTCTATCCCTACTGCATATCGACGCGGCCCGAGCGATGGGCGGCCCGTCGCTCACGGACTGCCAAGGTGATGGCGGTGAGGAGCCGATCGTCGGGGTCGTCGAGTCTGAGGCCAGACAGTTGTTGGGCCCGATCTATCCGATAGCGGAGGGTGTTGGCGTGAATGCCCATTGCCGCGGCGGCATCCCGCACTCGCCCCGCCACCGCGAGGTACGCCGACATAGTCGGTACCAGTTCGGTGGCGTGTTCGGCGTCGTAGCGGGCAATGAGTTCCACGCGCGGGTCAATGAGGTCGGCCCGTCCGGCCAACGTTTGAAGGATCTCGCCGAGCAGGACTGCCGTCCGGGATTCGGCCAGCGTCGTCACCCGTGTCTGCTCGACGTCGGGGGTCGTTGCCGACAAAACTCGGTCCACCTCGGCACGCCCGGCTGGTGCCTCGGCCAACCCCGCCAGCGGCATGACGATCGCTGCGCGAAGCACCGCACCGCCGAGCGCCGGGTCACCATCGAACCGCCGAACGAGACCGCCAACCCACCGGGTAATCGCGTCGGCACCAGCCGCAGGGAGCAGCAGGTAGGCTCGTCCATCCATGACCGAGGTCAGGGCGGACGGAGCAAAAGCACTGGCGTGCAACCGAAGCGAACCACCCACGGACGTCATGGCATCGGCATGGGCGGCTTCATCCCCACCGACCGGCACCACGCCGATAACGGCGATCGGCTCATCGACCGGCCAGGCCAGATAGGCCCCGGCAGATGTCGCGTCGACGCCACCGTGCGCGCCGAAAACCCGCTGCACCAGTTGCGACTCCGCGGTGGGTGCCTGTAGTTCGCGGGTCAGGATGCGGGCGGCAATAGCGGCCGCACCTCGCAGCACATCGACTGCGTCCGAAGCCAGCGGCCCGAGACCTTCCTGAACCCAAATCGACCCGAGGTGGCGCCCGGCGCGAGAGTGGATTCCCACCACCAGGCGACGCCGCATTCCCTGCTCGGGATGCTCGGGAACGTCGACCACCTCGTTGCCGCGCCGGATCGCATCGAAGACTCCCCACCGTCTGAGCAAGTCCAAGTAGGCTGGCGGGCCCGCGCGGCCCAAAATCGTCTCCACCCGCAGATCGTCAGCTTCGCCTTTCGACGGCGAGTACGCGAGCACTCGGGCACTCGTCGCATCTTCGATCGAGACCAAGCCGCCCGTACCGTGCGCAATGAGACCCACGAGGCCGATGAGGTCCACATCGACTCCGGCGGTGAGCGCGGTACCGAGTTCATCATCGTGGTGACGGTCCAGACTCGCCTGCACGGTGGTCAACACCCGATCCCACCGCGCGCGCGGATCGATCACCACAACCGCCACCCCCGACGCGGCGGCTGCCTCATCGAGTTGCGGTGGGTCGGACTTCACCAAGACCACTGCCGGTCGTCGCCCCGCGGCGGCAGGCTCCCCGAGACTCCGGAGCCACTGCAGCAGGTCGGCATCGGCGATCCCCACCAGCAGGAGCGCTTCGGTCACCGCCTCGGGCAGCGTCGCCAACTCCGTGGAATCGATTACCGCGACCGAATCAACCTGACCGGTGTCGGCGACGGTCGACATCGAAGCCACTCGAACGACCGCCGTGTCGAGTGCCCCAATCACCTCCGCGACCGATATCGGGGATCTATCCACCATGGTTTTCAAGTCTTCCACCACATCTGGACGATCGCACAACAAAAGGCGTTTTGATTCGTAGACATCAACGACGACCGCATCGACGCTCCTGTCGTCTACTGGCAACATGACCGCAGTACACGCCACTAATCCGTCCGCAGACCTCCCTGCAGGCTCGCCGGTCGACGCGACCGCAGAATTGCACGACCTTGCTGACCGTGCCGAAAGCCTTGTGACGCAATGGTTGCGGGCTGCGGCAACCTCGGACGTTGAGCCGCATCCGTCCGCCCAGCGCCTCGCCGCCGTCCTCTCCGACCCCAACGGACTGGACTTCACCGTCGGCTTCGTTGACCGCGTGATCGGCACCGAGGACATCGACGCCGCCGGGGAAGCCCTCGCCGAACTCGCCCGTAAGATGCCCTCAACGCTTGGCCGTCTTGACCGTCTCCAGATTGCCGCTGGCGGCGTGCTGGCCGACAAACTCCCGCGCGTTGTCATCCCGGCCGCACGCTCGCGCATGCGCGCCATGGTGGGGCACATGATTGTCGATGCCCGCGACCGCCCGTTCCGCAAGTCGGTCGCCAAACTCCGCGAAACCGGTCACCGTCTCAACATCAACCCGCTCGGCGAAGCCGTCCTTGGCGATGCCGAAGCCGATAACCATCTTGCTGACGCCCGCGCCCTGCTGCGGCGCGACGATGTCGACTACGTGTCGATCAAAGTCTCGTCGGTCGTCTCACAGATCTCGATGTGGGCGTTCGACGAAACTGTCGAAGAAGTTCTGAGCCGCCTGACACCCATGTTCCTCGAAGCCGCAGCCGCTCCACGCGGCACCAAATTCATCAACCTCGACATGGAGGAGTACCGGGACCTGGACCTCACCATCGAGGTGTTCACCCGCCTGCTGAGCCGTCCCGAACTGAAGAACTTCGAGGCGGGCATCGTCTTGCAGGCGTACCTACCCGACACTCTCGGTGCCATGCAGCGACTGTCGGAGTTCGCCTCGAAGCGGGTTGCCGATGGTGGGGCCAGCATCAAGGTGCGATTGGTCAAGGGTGCCAACTTGGCGATGGAGACCGTCCACGCCGAGGTCGCCGGCTGGCCGAAGGTGACGTGCCCGTCGAAGTCCGCGACCGACGCCAACTACAAGCTGGTCTTGCACTGGCTGCTGAACCGCGACCACATGCGGGGGCTCCGTGTCGGCGTCGCCGGACACAACCTGTTCGATATTGCCTTTGCGCACCTGCTGGCCGACGACCGCGGCGTTGCCGATCGAGTCGAGTTCGAGATGCTGCAGGGTATGGCCACCGAGCAGGCCGAGGTGCTCAGCGCTGACGTCGGCACGCTGCTGCTGTACGTTCCGACCGTCAAGCCGCAACAGTTTGACGTTGCGATCTCGTACCTCGTGCGCCGGTTGGAGGAGAATGCTGCCTCCGAGAACTTCATGTCGAGCATCTTCGACCTGACGCCCGGTAGCGCCGCTTTCGCCTTGGAGGCCGGTCGTTTCCGCACCTGCGTCGACCAACTTGCTGAGATCCTGATTCACGATGGTCATCGTGCCCCGCTGGGCAACGATCGCCAGGATCGCGGTGCAGAGCAGGCGGCATCGCTGTCGTCGGACACCGCCATTCCCGCTTTCGCCAACGAGCCCGACACCAACCCGGCCGTTCCCGCCAACCAGGCATGGGCACGCGAGGCGATCGCCACCGCTACTCCGGAATGGCTTGCGGCGCAGACGGTTCCCGCGAAAGTGGCAGAACACGAAGTCGATGCCCTGATCGCCCGTGCCCGCACTGCCGCAATCGAGTGGAGCGCCCGTCCGGCGGCCGAACGCGCCGCGATCCTGTACCGCGCCGCCGACATCATGGCTCACCGCCGAGGGCACTTGGTGTCCCTGGCCGCCGCCGAGGCAGGCAAAGCAGTCGCCCAGTCCGACCCGGAAATCTCCGAGGCCATCGACTTCGCCCGCTACTACGCTCACCGCGCGCTCGAACTCGACACCATTCCCGGTGCCAAGTTCGTTCCAGATCGCGTGGTGGTCGTCACTCCGCCGTGGAACTTCCCCATCGCGATCCCGGCGGGCGGCACCTTCGCTGCCCTCGCGGTTGGCGCATCCGTGATCCACAAGCCGTCGAACCCCACTCCCCACTGCTCAATGGCCATCCTCGAAGCCCTGTGGGAGGCTGGCGTCCCCCGCGACGCGTGTCAGGGAGTGTTCCCCGACGAAGGCCCGGCTGGGCGTCGGTTGATCAGCCACCCCGATGTTGACCGGGTAATCCTGACCGGTGCTTCCGAGACTGCCGCCCTGTTCTCGTCGTGGCGACCGGAGCTGCGGATCAACGCCGAGACCTCCGGCAAGAACGCCCTGATCATCACCCCATCGGCGGACCGCGACCTGGCGATCGCCGACCTAGTCCACAGCGCGTTCGGTCACGCCGGCCAGAAATGCTCGGCGGCCTCGCTCGGCATTCTCGTCGGCAGCACCTACACTTCCGAGCGCTTCCGCCGCCAGTTGGTCGACGCCGCCTCGTCGATGGTCGTCGACTGGCCTGCGAACTTGTCAGCAACCATCGGCCCGCTGACCGAAGACCCCAGCGACAAGCTGCTGCGCTCCTTGACCACCCTCGAACCCGGTGAGTCCTGGCTGTGCAAGCCACGTCAACTCGACGGCTCCGGCCGTCTCTGGTCGCCAGGCATCAAGGACGGCGTCGCACCCGGCTCGTTCTTCCACCTCACCGAATGCTTCGGGCCAGTTCTCGGATTAATGCGCGCGGAGTCCCTCGACGAAGCCATCGACCTGCAAAATGCCACCGATTTTGGTCTGACTGCAGGCCTGCATTCCCTCGAAGTCCGGGAAGTCCGCACCTGGCTCAACCGCGTGCAGGCTGGCAACGTTTACGTGAACCGCGGCATCACCGGCGCGATCGTGCGCAGGCAACCGTTCGGTGGCTGGAAGCGCTCGTCGGTGGGACTCGGCTCCAAGGCTGGCGGCCCCAACTACCTGATGCTCATGGGTACCTGGGCCAACGGCAGCCAACTCCCGGCGCTGGGAGCCCCGCCGTCGCCACGACTGGCGAAGTTCGCCAACACTGTCGAGGCGGGTCTGTCTTCCGGCGATACCGCATGGTTGCGCGCCGCAATCGCCGACGACGATCGTGCCTGGAACACCGAGTTCGGTACCCCGCGCGATGAAACCGGACTGACCAGCGAAGCGAACATCTTCCGCTACCGTCCAACTTGGGTGGCCTTGCGTGTCAGCGCCGACGCGGAACCGGCACAGCTCGCACGCCTGCTGGCCGCTGCCCACCGCAGCGGTGCCGATGTGTGGGTGTCTCCCGACCATGGTGTCGGTGCCAATATTCGTAAGGTGCTCAGTGCAGCCGTCGGACTGGGCCTCGCCGTCAGCGTCGAACTCGACACGCGTAGCTTCCTCGCACAGGTCGACGGACGCAAGATCACCCGAATCCGCGTGGCTGGCACTCCCACGGACGACCTGACGTCGCTGGTCGCGAGCCGACCGGAACTGGCTCTGCTCGACGACGCAGTTACCGCCTCGGGTCGCGTAGAACTGCGGTACTGGCTCGCCGAGCAAGCCGTGTCGATGACCATGCATCGCTTTGGAAATCCGGACCGCGACTTCGTCGAACTGGCCTCGGAAGTCACGTCTTCGTGAACTAACACAATGTGGGGGCGTATTTCTTATACGCCCCCACATACGTGTCTTTAGGATCAGCGGGAAGAATCATCCCCAAACCCAGAGACCTGGGTCACAGTGAGATTGACCTTCCGAGGAGATGAATAGATGACCGTCGCGCCAGACGAAAAGACCATCCAGTTGGTCGCCGTTGCGCTTTACTTCGCCGGCATGCTCGGCATCGGCTGGTACGCGTATCGACGGACCCGTAACGACCTCGACGGCTACATGCTCGCCGGACGAGGTCTGAAGCCGTGGGTTGCCGCGTTGTCGGCTGGCGCTTCGGACATGTCGGGTTGGTTGCTCATGGGCTTGCCCGGTGCCATGTACGCCGCCGGTCTCTCGGAGTCCTGGATCATGATTGGCCTCCTGATCGGCGCGTGGACCAACTGGAAGACGGTGGCACCGCGCCTGCGCGCCTACACCGAGGTCGCGGGCGACTCGATCACGATCCCGAGTTTCTTTGAAACTCGACTCCGCGACAACTCGCACATCCTCCGCATTGCGTGCGGCGCCATCATCCTGGTTTTCTTCACGTTCTATGTGTCGAGCGGCATGGTCGCCTCCGGCAAGTTCTTCGACAGTTCGTTCGGCGTCAACTACACCGTCGGCCTGCTCATCGTCGCGGGCATCACGATGCTGTACACGCTCTTCGGCGGCTTTCTCGGTGCTTCGCTGACCGACGTTGCGCAGGGCCTACTGGTCGTCGTCGCACTACTGGCCGTGCCGATCATCGGCATCATCGAACTTGGCGGCGTCGGGGCCACCATCGACGGTGTCAATGCCGCCAAGGAGCACGGCCTCAGCTTCTTCGCGGGCACCACCGCCATCGGCATCATCTCATCGGCCGCGTGGGGCCTCGGATACTTCGGTCAGCGCCACATCATCGTGCGCTTCATGGCCCTGCGCGTGCCATCGGAAGCCAAGGTTGCCCGCCGCATCGGCATTGGCTGGATGTTCCTGTGCGCCCTGGGCGCCGTCGGTACGGCACTGGTCGGCATCGCCTACTTCGCCAAGTTCGCGGAGCAGGCTCCCGACGACAAGGAGACGATCTTCCTTGTCCTCTCGCAGGTCCTGTTCCACCCGTTCGTCGCCGGGCTCGTGCTGGCCGCGGTCCTCGCCGCCATCATGTCGACTATCTCGTCGCAACTCATCGTGTGCTCCTCGGCCCTCGTCGAGGACCTCTACAAGCTGATCGCCGAGAAGACCGGGAACGGACGCGTTCTCGCTGACAAGACTTACGTGCTGTTGGGACGCTGCGGTGTTCTCATGATCGCGATCATTGCCGCGTTGCTCGCACTGTCACCGTCCAACAGCATCTTGGAACTTGTCGCCTTTGCGTGGGCGGGCTTCGGTGCGGCCTTCGGCCCGGCGATCATCCTGTGCCTGTACTGGCGTCGCGTGAGCACCGCGAGCGTGCTGGCCGGAGTCATTGTCGGTGCGGCAGTCGCCTACGTCTGGGGACAGTCGTGGCTCAGCGACGACCTCTACGAGATCGTTCCCGGCTTCATCGCCAGCGCGGTGGTGATCGTGCTCGTCAGCCTTGTGACGTACAAACCGAACGCCGATATCGACGCCGAATTCACTCGTGCGGTGGAGCTGAGCCGGTCGAAGGCCCCATACTCCGAACCCAAGCCCGAACAGTTGGCCGAGGTCTAATCGGCCCTTCGCCAGCGCAGTACTTCCAACGCTGCCGCGACCGCTGTGGCATTCGCCTCCAGCGGTCGCGGCAGCAGTTCTTGGGCGCGTGCCAGGTGCCGAACCACGGTATTGCGGTGGGTGTACAAGCGTGCGGCCGCAGCACTGGCGTTGCATTCGGAGGCAAACCACGTACGCACCGACTCCACGATCGCGGTGTCCGCAGTCGTCAGCGCACCCAGCGTATGCGCGACAAATCCGTCGAGCTTAGCCAGATCGTCGGTCATCGCGGACATCAGGGCAAGATCGTCGTAGGCAACGAAGCTGAGCTCAGACCCAAGCCTGGTCACCATCTGACGAGCCTCAAGTGCCTGAAAGTGACTGCGGCGAAAGCCTTCCCGGTCGTGCCCCAAAGAGCCTGCTGCAACTCGCACCGTCGGGTTGGCTGCGAGTACCTCGGAGAGAATGAGCTTCTCTGTCGGTAGCCACACCCACAGTTCTGCCGCGCCCGCGAGGACGGTCAGGCGGCGGGTCACACCCGAAGCCTCCATGATCGCCTCGCAGATTTCCTCGAGATTGTCCGGAGCAACGCCTGCCTCGCCATAGATGACCAGTGCTTGTTGCGGCCCCTGCAATGAATACCGCAGCTGCGCCTCGGCGCGAGCCGGCGAGACAGGGGCACCCTCCAAGATCAGCGCGACCGCAGCACGCCGCTGAGCGTGCGTATCCCCCGCCAGCTCGGCACGCGCCACATTGATCTGATCAGCAAGTTCTTTGACCGTGTCGTCGATGAAGGTGGCGATCGACAGCGATGTGAGTTCCAGCAATTCACGGAGGGCAGCGGGATCGTCGGTCAGCTCAAAGCAAATCTGCATCCACAGGCGCCACGACGCATTCTGTGCGGTCCGAAACGAGTCAAGTGCACCGGCATCGAATCCGCGGCGGACCACGTCGCGGACAAAGGCAATTGCTTCGTCAGTTACGTTGACCGGGACGCGAGCACCAGGCCTAGCTACGTTACTTGCGGCCCAGTGGTGCAGGTTGCCTTCATTCATCCGTAATGCCATCGCAAGCAAGTCTGGGTCGCCGACGACATCTTCCATCCCGATTGGATGCATCACCGCCCGATTCACTTCCGCAATCGATTCGGGCGGTGCTGTCAGCACAAAGCTCGCCCCGGCCTTGATGAGCTCAGCCACAGCCTCGGTCGGACGAGGGAAGTCTCCACCTTCAGATTCCATGTAGTCGATTCTGCATCATTTTTACCCCCGATATGGTGCATCATGATCTTGCATGCGGTGGCGTTACCAACGATCATTGATAACGAAGCTGGATGACACCAACTCGGACGAACGGATCTCGACATGACCGCAAACCCCACCCCCGACCAAATCCTGGGCGGGAGTCCCCTCGACGTCGCCATCCTCGGCGCGGGCATCTCCGGCATCGGTGCCGCCCACTACCTGACCGTCGAGCACCCCGGTAAGCGTTATGCGATTCTGGAATCCCGCGACAGCATCGGCGGAACCTGGGACCTGTTCCGCTACCCGGGTATCCGCTCGGATTCCGATCTCCACACTTTCGGTTACGAATTCAAGCCGTGGACGGACCCGCAGGCCATCGCCGACGCACCGCGCATCGTCGACTACCTCCGCGAAGCCGTCGCCGACGACAACATCGAGTCGCGAATCGCCTTCAACCGTCGCGCGGTCTCCGCAGACTGGTCGGACAGCGAACAGTTGTGGACGCTGACCGTGCGACACAACGACACCGGCGAGACGTCGGTGGTCAAGGCGCGCTGGATCTTCGCCGGTACCGGCTACTACAACTACGAAGAGGGGTTCACCCCAGAGTTCGCCGGTCGGGACGATTTCAAGGGTCAGATCGTGCACCCGCAGCATTGGCCCGAAAGCCTCGACTACGCGGATAAGAAGGTCGTGGTTATCGGCTCCGGTGCCACCGCGGTAACGCTGGTGCCGTCGATGGCTGGCGAAGCCGGGCACGTCACGATGCTGCAGCGCACCCCCACCTATGTGATCCCCTTGCCTCGCGAGGATGCGATCGCCAATGCGATGAAGAAGACTCTCGGCGCCAAGCGCGGATTTGCCCTGAGCCGCAAAAAGAACATCATGCAGCAGAGGGTTGTTTTCCAACTGTGCCAACGCTTTCCAAAGACGGCACGCAAGGTAATCCGCGCGACCAACGCCTCACTCTTACCGCGCGACTACGACCTAGACACCCACTTCAACCCGCCCTACAACCCGTGGGACCAGCGACTTTGCGTGGTTCCCGACGGCGACCTTTTCAAAGCAATCACGAAGGGCACCGCCTCGATCGAGACCGGGCGGATCAAGCGATTCGTTGGGAACGGGATCGAACTCGAGGACGGACGAGTCCTGGAGGCCGACATCATCGTCACCGCCACCGGGCTCAACCTGCAGATGTTCGGCGGTATGTCGTTGAGCCGCAACGGTGACCCGATCGACCTCTCCAACACGATCGCCTACCGCGGCGCAATGCTGTCGGGAGTCCCGAACTGGACCTTGGCCATCGGCTACACCAACTCGTCGTGGACCTTGAAGATCGGCATGCTGTGTGAGTACATGTGCCGGGTTCTCACGCACATGGACGAGGGTGGTTACACCTCGGTCGAGCCAATCCCCGACCCCGGGATGCCGACGCGCCCGCTCCTCGACTTCGGTGCCGGCTACGTCCAGCGCGCGCTCGACGGCCTACCCAAGCAAGGCACCGTCTCACCGTGGACCATGACGATGGCCGTCTCGTCCGACGTGAAGCAACTCCGCAAGGGCCCGGTCGACGACCGCTTCCTCGCATACACGAAGGCCCCCGTCCCCGTCGACGCCTAGCGGCCAACCTCCGCTTTTCTGTCACGATTCGACCAGACCGTCACCAATCACCCCGATCGGTGACGGTCTGGTCGGTTCCCAGCCCGTGGATGTGACAGAAAAGCGCTGAAAGACGAACGAAAAAGAGCCCCGGACCGGGAGGTCCGAGGCTCTTTTGTCGTGCTAGGCAGGTGACTCTTCAGTCAGCTACCGCAGATCTCTAGCCAAGGCTGCCGAAGGCACCGCCGAGGATTCCGCCAAGGCTGCCGCCGGTGTTGTCACCACCGTCACCCGGGTTTTCGCCGTCACCCGGGTTTTCGCCGTCGCCGGGGTTGTCGCCAGTCTCGACGGACAGGCGACCGGCAGTCTGCGTGGCACCAGCATTCATGCCGTTGTACGGGGTCACGGTGACCGTCTTACCGTCCATCGCCGAAGTGGTGGTGAACTCGCATGAGAACGTGCCACCTGCCGTGACTGTAACCGGCGAGCAGGGCTGATCGACGCCGCCGACCTTGATGGCGACCTTTGTGGTGCGTGCGCCAGCTTTACCGGTCACGGTCACCTTGGTGCCGGGTGCAACGGTTGCACTGGTCGACAGATCAAGATCGGTCGCGTTCGCCGGATCTTCGGCACCAGGTGCCGCAGCGACGGTGCCCGAGTCGATCTCTGAGGTGGAGGCGTTGAGGTAGGCGTCGCCCGAGTACACAGCCTTAATCGAGTAGGCGCCAGCGGCATTCGGAGTCCAAGTCGTCGACGCCGTGCCGTTGGAAACAGCGCCAGTACCGATCTTGGTGCCGTTGTTGAAGAAGTCAACGGAGCCGGTCGGAGTCTTGCCGGTAGCGCTGATGCGCGCGGTGACCGTGGAAGCGACGGTGGCCCGCGGCGACGGATTCACCGAGACTGAGGTCGACGAGTTAGTCTTGTTGATCTTGGCGACGGTGATCACCGGACCCCGCTTGGGGTTGTTGTAAATGCCGCTTCCGAGCGATCCGCCGTAATGCATGGTGGTGAGCATGCCGTCGCCGGTGGCACAGTCTCCTGTCACGGTGTACTGCACGCTGATAGAACGCTTCGTACCACCCAACGGGACGCGCCACGACGTAACGTTCGGCGCTTCCACGCGAACCTCGCCAGCCACCGAGGAATTCACGGATGCAATACTGCCGCCCTCCCACTTGGCCGAACCAGCGACATAGTTGAGGCAGGAATTCGTAAGGTCCTTGTAGTTGTAGATGTACTCATCTGAAGCCTTGCGCTGGAACCGTGTGGTTACGGTGATCGTGTCACCGACAGCCGGAGTCGAATCGCTGACCGATCGCTCGAAACTGGAATTGCCATCCGACCACGAGACGGAATCTGGCGCACCCATTGCCGGCGCTGCAACAACGCCGCTGAGTGGGATCGCAATGGCTGCCGCACCGACAACACCGGCCGCAGCGATGAGGTTCTTCTTGAGGTTCATGTGTTCGTCCTTAGTGAAGATTAGCCGAAAAGGCTGCTGAGGCTGCCGGTGTCGAGGCTGCCCGAGCCGCCGCCGTTTCCGCCGCCTCCGTTATCTCCCCCACCGTTATTGCCGCCGCCAGGATTTGAGCGCTTTACCACCGTGAGACTTGGACCTGCGTCTGGATGGGCACGGTTCTTCTCAAATTCATTAGTCGACTTCCACTCCACGCCACCGGTGTTCAAGTCTCCCGGGTCGCAGTTCACGATGTAGTCCTGACTCCATACGAGAGGAGGTTTCCAAGCAGTACCACCGGTAACCTTCACCCAGCCCGGACCAGAAGTAATCTCACTTTTGTAGTTCGGACCGCCCGGGACATTGCGATAGGTCTTTCCCGAGACAGTCCACACCGACGTCTCGGGCACTGCTTCCATACAGGTCGGATGTACGTCCTTAACGCTGTACAGCATCCAAGCGAGTTTCCGATCAATACGATTGGTCACCGTGATCGTGTCACCGACATGCACGGTGGTGCCTTGGATTGCATCTCCAGATACCGACCGCTGAAACTTCATGGTGTCGTTCTCGCCTGATACCGGTCCGACGGTCTCGGCGCTAGCCGACCCCGCCGTCACTCCGGCGAAAGCTAGTGCTGCTGTTCCCGCTGCGATAACCGCAGCCGAGCGTCGAAATGTCGTCATGCGACACCCCTCCTTAGAGTCATTGGTTGAATTGGTCAGCCGAAAGCTGCCTTGCGCGGAAACGTCAGCTGACGCTGCCGGTAAAGAGGATCCCGTTAAGGCTTCCGGTGTCGGAACTTCCTCCGCCGAGGCTGCCGGCACCGCTGTCAGAGACGTAGATCGAGCCGGTCACGGTTACCGCCGGGTCACTCGAGATCACGGCCTTCAGCGGGTAGTTGCCAGACTTCTTCGGCACCCAGGTGCACGTGACCATGCGATTGGCCGTCAATTCAAGGTTTCCGCAGCCGTCGAGAGTCTTGCCGTTGGACGTCAGGGCAACGCGGTCGCCGGCTTTGCCGTCGGGATTCTTGACGGTGATCATCACTTCGTTGGCGACGGATGCATCTTGCGGAGCCGCCACGATTCCGGGAATGCCCGGGGTCAGAGTGAGGTTGGGGCCAACGTTCGGATGGTTACCTTTGTCGCCAACCCACGTGGTGTCGTACTCGACGCCGCCGGTGTTCAGGGTGCCCACCGAGCAGTTCAAGAAGTAGTCCTGCGACCATTTAATGCTTTCCCACGAGTTCACTGCCGCGGGCTTGATCTGGGCCCAGCCCGGACCATCACTAAACTCACCGGACTTCTGGATGCCTGGGTGATTCGGATTGTTCGTGTACGTCTTCCCACTTACCGTCCACACCGCAGTGTTGGGAACCGCCTGCATGCACGTCGGATGTGTGTCCTTGACGTAGTAGATCAGCCAGCCCAATTTACGGTTCAACGTGTTCGTGACGGTGATGACCTCGCCGTTAGGAATCGCACCACCAACGACCTTCGCTCCGCTGACCGTGCGACTGAAGTTGACCGCATCACTGCTGCCGGTCGCCGGACCGACGGTGTCGGCGCTTGCCGCACCGGCACCGGAAAGAGCCGTCGTCGCGCCAACTGCGACGATCGCCGCTCCTGCTGCGAATCGTCGCAGCGCATTGGTGGGGTTCACGCATCCTCCTCGTTGTTGCGACGTCGGCAATTCGCCAGTGAAAGTGATCTGCGTCGCGCTTGACCTTCCGCGTCAATCTATGGACACCGGCTACGCAATGCCATGTTCAGATTTGCTGGACGTCACGAAAACCTCGCTCGATACACAAATGCATGCAGCTTTGGTCTGTTCAGTCGACAATCACGTCGCACAAACCGACACGACATCACCTCACATAACTCCTACCTGCAGATATTGCCCCAATTAGCGCAAATCGCTCATCGCCTTACCGAACGTCGAGCAGAGCAAAAAGAAAGGGTGCCCACCGAAAAATCGGTGGGCACCCTTCACAGGAACGACAGGTGAGTCAGGCCAGCAAACCCTTGGCAACATGTGTCACCTGGATCTCGTTAGACCCGGCGTAGATCATCAGCGACTTGGCATCCCGCGCAAGTTGCTCGACGCGGTACTCGGCCATGTAGCCATTACCACCGAACAACTGCACGGCTTCCATCGCGACCTCCGTGGCTGCCCGCGAAGAGTACAGCTTCATGGCAGACGCCTGCGCGAGCGTCGGCGGCTTGCCAGCCTTCGATGCCTCCATCGCGACGAACAGCATGTTCTGCACGTTCAGGCGAGCGATTTCCATCTCAGCCAGCTTCAGCTGGATGAGCTGGAACTTGCCAATTTCCTGGCCCCACAGGGTGCGGGTCTTGGCGTAGTCGATCGACAGACGCTGGCATTCGTTGATGATGCCCAGCGACAGTGCCGCAATCCCGATGCGCTCGGCCGTGAAACCGGCCTTGGCGCTGTCCCCGCCACGTTTGTCCGAGCCGAGGTCTTCGGTCTCACCGAGCAGACGGTCCTTCGAGACGCGGACGTTGTCGAAGAAGAGCTCACCGGTCGGCGAACTCATCATGCCCATCTTCTTGAAGGCCTTGCCCTGCGTGAGGCCTTCCATTCCCGAATCAAGAACGAAGGTCAGCACCTTGCGCTCGCGCATCGGGGTACCGTCGCCCTCGTCGAGCTTGGCGAAAACGACGATGGTGTCAGCGTTGGGACCGTTAGTAATGAAGGTCTTGTTGCCCTTGAGGATGTAATCGTCGCCGTCACGACGAACCGTGGTCTTCATGCCGCCCAAGGCATCGGAGCCGCTGTCGGGTTCAGTGATGGCCCATGCGCCAACCTTGTCCATGGTGACCAGTTCGGGTAGCCAGCGCTTCTTCTGCTCGAGGGTGCCGCGAGACTTGATTGTCGACACGGTCAGGCCCACCGAGACACCCATCGAGGCAATCAGGCCGAGGCTAACGCCAGCCATCTCCATGTTCATGATCAAGAACATGGAGTTGGCGAGGTTATTGGACCCGCCCGCCTTCTTTTCTTCACCGGCTTCTTCCGCGGCCAGTTCCTTCTGGAGGCTTTCGGCATTCATCGCATCGATGCCGAAGGTCGCCATCATTTTGCGGAGAATCCCGAACGGCGGAAGCTCGCCGGATTCGAGCCCTTCGAGGTTCGGTCGCACCTCCTTGTCGATGAATCCGCGAATCGCGTCGCGAATCATTAGATCCTCTTCAGACCACTCGAACATTAAGCCTCCCAAACTGGAACACGTTTCACTTAGCGTTGACGGTATCGCAGTCGTCGTGAAAGCACTGCAGTCGCCTAGTTCACAAAGCCGACCCGTCACGGCGCAGCGACGCCTTGGCCAGGCGTCCGTGCCATTCGCGATTCAGCCACATTTCGACCAGCTCCGGCCGCACGGACGCCTGCCCCGCCCATCGATGGAGTAGCGCGCTGTACCGGGCGTACTTGTGAACCGAGAACCCGGATACCGAGCCGTTGACCATCCAACCGTGCCAGGTGAGGCTCCCCGCGGCATCGGCGTCGAGCAGTTGCGGACGGTCGACGTCGCCGTCGTGAATAGCCCAGCAGTACAACGACATCAGCGCGTGCCCCACTCCCGGCGCGGTGGGCCATCCCGACCAATCGCGATAAGCCGCCGCGGCAAACAACGCTGGCGCACTCCGACAGGCCACTAGCGCCCGTTCGATCGCGACGAAGGGCCGGCCGGGATCGCTTGGGTCGTTGATATCTACGAATCGACGGACGCTCCTTCGGCGCGGGTGATCGGCCAACCACGCCGCACACATATAGAGGCGGTCGAGTTCGGGCTCATCGCCGAGAGGTAGCCCGGGAACGCCGGGTTCGAGATCTCCCCTTCGGATATACGCCATCCCCTCCCGCACCTGCTGGCCATCAGGGCCTCGCCCCGTAAGGCGTGCAGGGATTCGCGATGCTGCGAGCCTTTGGTTCCACCAATCAAGGTCGACTTCGACGACATCGTCAAGGACCGCAATCGCATAAGGTTGACTGGCACACCAACGCGCGGCGTCGACCGGGATAACCAGGTGAGCGTCCCTATACGAATCGTCCCGGTGGTTCATGCGCAGATAATGGCACCGGCCTCTGACAATTCTTGGCCCCACCGCGCCAGAATTCGACAGTGGTGTCCCATTTTTCCAGTTCAAAAGTTCGAAAGTTCGCGTGCCGGTAGACAGTTTGCCTATTGTGACTACAAGCACATCACCTCCCCGATGTGTGGACAGTCCCCTTTCTGAATGGAACGCCATGCACTAGAAATCCACTCGCCTCTCGGCAGTGATCACCGCGATCTTCGCGGCAATCGCCATGCTGTTCGCTGGCACCGGTACCGTTGTCGCGGCACCGCAGACCGGCGAAATGTTCGTCACCCTTGTCCGCCATGCCGAGTCAGCAGGCAACGCATCCGGACTGATCGACACATCCACCCCCGGCCCAGGCTTGACTGCCAAGGGTCAGGCCGAGGCTGCAGCCGTTGCCTCGCTGCTCGCCAACCGCAAGTTCGACGGCATCTACGCCTCCAAGATGATCCGCACCCAGCAGACTGCGCAGCCGCTCGCCGCGCTCCGCAATCTGCCCGTCATCGTTGAACCCGGCTTCCACGAGATCGAAGCTGGCGATTACGAAGGCCAGAAGGAAAGCGAAGCACAGCGCGGCTACTTCAGTTCACCGCTGCGCTGGATGCAGGGCGACCTCGATGCCCGCATTCCCGGCTCGATCAACGGCCACGAGTTCAAGGCTCGCTTCGACAAGTCCCTCCAGGACGTTAAGAACCGCGGCAGCAAGCGCCCCGTGATCTTCTCGCACGGCGGCACCATGATGGCTTGGGTCATCATGTCTGCCAAGGGCGTCGACATGAGCAAACTCGGCACCGACCCGATCCGCAACACCGGCATCATCGTCGTCAAGGGCACCCCGACCAAGGGTTGGACCGTCATTGAGTGGAACGGCAAGGGCGCCTCGTCCTAGCAACGCACGCTCGCTAGTTGTGCGACCGCATACCCCCGATACCGTCTCGCGTTGATCGACACGAGCCGAATGTCGGGGGTATGCGCTTGAATGGACCCGTGGCACAGGGTTCGTCGATTCTCAAGAGCATGCACCCGGCTACCCAACGCTGGTTCGCCGATGTGTTCGGGAAGCCAACTCGAGCACAGTCAGGCGCGTGGACGTCCATCGCCCGCGGCAGCAACACCCTCGTCGTCGCCCCCACTGGCTCCGGCAAGACCCTTGCTGCATTTCTCTGGGCTATCGACTCACTCCATCGTGAACGTCTCACGGACCCCGGTCCCGAAACCGCCCCGCTCACCAAAGGCGTTCGGATTCTGTACGTATCGCCACTGAAGGCACTAGCGGTCGACGTAGAACGCAACCTTTCGGCACCACTGGTGGGGATCGCGCATGCCGCCGCCAACCTCGGCCTTGACGCGCCATCGATTACTGTCGGCGTCCGGTCCGGCGACACCTCTCCGGCCCAGCGTCGTCGCCTGCAGACGCACCCTCCCGATATCCTCATCACCACTCCCGAGTCGCTATATCTGATGCTGACCTCGGCAGTCCGTGAGACCCTCACCACCGTCACCACGGTCATCGTCGACGAAGTGCACGCCGTCGCGGCAACCAAACGCGGTACACACTTGGCGCTGTCTCTTGAGCGCCTCGACGAATTACTCGACGCGCCCGCCCAACGCATTGGCCTCTCGGCAACGGTCCGTCCGGAGGAGTTAGTCGCTGAGTTCCTATCGGGCAGCGCGGGCTGCACCGTTGTGAAGCCCCCCGCGACCAAAACGTTCAACCTGAGCGTTGACGTTCCAGTCCCCGACATGGTCAACATCCCGCCCCCGGATACCGGTGTCGATGGGCTGGACGACGCCTTCTCCCCCACCGCTGGTTCCCTGTGGCCGCATGTGGAAACGGCAATCGTTGACCAAATCGAAGCCAACCGCGCCACCATCGTGTTCGCCAATTCCCGTCGCCTCGCAGAACGGTTAACGGCGCGCCTCAACGAAATTGCCGCCGAACGCGCAGGCGTCACGGCCGACGCCGCCCCCAACCCGCAGGTTCCCGGCGGCATGCCCTCGTACGTCGGTGGCAGTGGCAATACCGGCGGAGCGCCGCCCGTCTTGGCGCGGGCACATCATGGTTCCGTCAGCAAGGATCAACGTGCCGACATTGAGGACGCTCTCAAGTCCGGCCGCCTACGCTGCGTGGTGGCGACCAGCTCACTGGAACTCGGCATCGACATGGGCGCGGTTGACCTCGTGATCCAGGTTGAGGCGCCGCCGTCTGTGGCGGCCGGATTGCAGCGCGTCGGTCGTGCCGGCCACCAAGTCGGCGAAGTCAGCCAAGGAATCCTGTTCCCAAAACACCGCACCGATCTCCTGCACTGCACGGTGACCGCTCAGCGCATGCTGGCCGGCAAGATTGAGGCGCTGTCGATCCCCACCAATCCGCTCGACATCCTTGCCCAACAAACCATCGCCGCCACGGCCGTCGCCGACCTGAACGTCGACGACTGGTATGCGACAGTCCGGCGTGCCATGCCGTACCGGACGCTCACCCGCGACGTGTACGACGCCGTCCTCGACCTCATTTCCGGGCGCTACCCATCCGACGAGTTCGCCGAACTACGACCACGCGTCGACTACGACCGCGCTGCCAAGACCCTAATTGCACGTCGTGGCACCCTGCGGTTGGCAGTCACGTCCGGCGGCACGATTCCCGACCGCGGCCTGTTCGGCGTCTTTCTCGTCGGTTCGGGTTCGGGCGACGGCACCACCGAAGCAAAGGGACAGCCGCGCCGGGTTGGCGAACTCGACGAAGAGATGGTCTACGAGTCGCGCGTCGGGGATATCTTTGCCCTCGGCGCATCGAGTTGGCGCATCGAGGAGATCACCCATGATCGAGTCCTCGTGTCCCCTGCCTTTGGCGTTCCCGGTCGCCTGCCGTTCTGGATCGGCGACAGTGTGGGACGGCCCGCCGAATTGGGTGCGGCGATCGGCAAGTTTGTCGGCGCAGCGGGCGATCGAGACAAACTCGATGCGCTAGCTACCGATCTTGGTCTTAGTGAGAACGCTCGAACTAACTTGGCTGCGCTGATCGCCGATCAGCAGGCAGCCACCGGCGTCCTACCCACGGACCGAACTCTCGTGTTGGAACGCTTCCGCGACGAACTCGGCGACTGGCGGCTTGTCTTGCATTCCCCCTACGGTCTGCGGGTTCATGCACCGTGGGGTAGCGCGATTGCCGCCGCACTGTCGGCTCGCCTCGGCTTGGACGGTGCGACCACCGCCACCGACGATGGCATCATCGTCCGCCTCCCCGATACCGACGACGTCCCGCCCGGCGCGGAGGTTTTCGTCGTCGACCCGGCCGACATTGAAGCCGAAGTGACTGCGGCCCTGGCTAATTCGTCACTGTTCGCGTCGCGCTTCCGGGAATGTGCCGGGCGTGCACTGCTACTACCGCGGCGCGACCCCGGCCGACGGGCACCGCTCTGGCAACAGCGGCAACGCAGCGCCCAGCTACTCGCGGTCGCCTCCCGATTCCCAGACTTCCCGATCATCCTCGAGACGGTTCGCGAATGCCTGGCGGACGTGTACGACCTTCCCTCCCTGACTGACGTCCTCACGCGGATCGGCCAGCGCAAGATCCGGATCACCGAGGTAGAGACGGCAGCGCCGTCGCCGTTCGCCGCGTCGATGCTCCTCGGCTATGCGGGTTCGTTCATCTACGACGACGACGCGCCTCTCGCCGAACGTCGTGCCACTGCACTGTCGCTCGACACCGCACTCCTTGCTCAACTTTTGGGTCGTGTGGACCTGCGCGAACTACTCGATCCCGTCGTGATCGCCGATGTCGTCGCACGATTGCAGCGCACCGATCCGTCACGACAGGCCCGCGACGGCCAAGACGTCGTCGACCTGTTGCGCTGGTTGGGTCCGTGCACCGCTGACGAGATCAACGACCGCTATCGGGGGGATCAACCAGTCCTCGACCTGCTCGCCTCACTCACTGCTGTCGGCCAGGTGATCGAGGTCAGCGTGCGCGGGCAGCCGTCGTTCGCCGCCGTCGACGACGCCGCCCGCCTCCGCGACGGTCTCGGTCTCCCAGTCCCGCTCGGCGTGCCCTCTGCCTACTTGACCTCGGCGGGCGATCCAGTATCCGACCTGGTTCACCGCTTCGCGCGCACGCACGGTCCGTTCACCGCAGTCGATGTCGCGCAGCGACTGGGGATGGCACCGGCGGTGGTTGTCCGTGCCCTGGACGAGTTAGCCGGACGGCGCACTGTCATCGAGGGCGAGTTTGTCCGTACTGACACCGCCGAACACGAACCGCAGTGGTGCCATGCCGATGTGCTCTCGCAGTTGCGACGCGGGTCGCTGGCGGCGGGGCGCGCGGAGGTCGAACCGGTGTCGGCGGATACCTATGCGCGTTTTCTTCTCGGCTGGCAGCAAGTCACCGGGCCGCACCGACTCAAGGGCGTCGGCGGAGTTGTCAGTGCTGTCGAACAGCTTGCCGGGCAGCCTATTCCGGCATCGGCGTGGGAGTCACTTGTTCTGCCGGCGCGGGTCGAGAACTACCAGCCGTCGATGCTCGACGAACTGCTCTCATCTGGCGAAGTCCTATGGTCGGGACATGGCGCCATCGGCGGTGCTGACGGCTGGGTGGCCCTTCATGTTGCCGACGCCGCGCCGCTCACCCTCACCGCGCCAGACGACTTCGAATTGACGCCCGCACACATCGAAATTCTGGCGGCGCTCGGCGACAGCGGTGCGCTTCGCTACCGAGAACTGCTCGACGCGGTCGCCGCCAACCATCCCGTCACCGAATCAGATCTCCCCGACCTCCTGTGGGACCTGGTTTGGGCCGGGTTAATCACCAACGATTCCTTCTCCGTGGTGAGAGCGGCCATGAATCCGCCGCGCACCACCAAGACGACAGCGACCTCTGCACACCGGTCGCGAGGCCGCGCCCCACGACTACGCGCGGCACGACTTTCGTCGCACTATCTTTCCGGTGCGGGCAGTCCCACGGCGACGCCAGCCAACGTTGGTGGCCGATGGTCACGGATTCAGCGCGCCGAAATCGATGCCACGACGGGAGCGGCCGCGACCTGTGAGATCCTCTTGGATCGCTATGGCGTCGTGACCAAGGGATCGGTAACGACCGAGGGCACCGAGGGCGGATTCGCACGCATTTACAAGGCGCTGTCTGTCTTTGAGGACGGCGGCCAGGTGCGACGAGGCTATTACATCGACGGTCTCGGTGGTGCGCAGTTTGCCGCCGGGCATACCGTCGACGTGCTTCGCGAGTACGCTCTACCGTCGCGGGACCAGCGGAGCGACGCTGTGTTGTTGGCCGCTACCGACCCCGCCAATCCGTACGGTGCCGCCTTGCCCTGGCCCGATCGCACCTCCGAGTCTGGGCATCGCCCGGGCCGAAAGCCGGGTGCCGTGGTGATCCTGGTCGGCGGTTTCGCGAGCGTCTTTGTGGAACGGGGCGGCAAAACGGTCCTGACTTTTACCGACGATCCGGAAACGCTCGCGTCTGCGGCAGTTCGATTGCACCAAGCAGTCGTAAACGGGGCGATCGGCCGCATCCACATCGATCACGTCGACTCGGACCCGGTGCGTCGAACCGCTTTTGGTGAGCACCTCGTGGCCGCCGGATTTGCCACCACACCCCGCGGCCTGCGCTTGAACTACCTGCCCCGCTAACCTCGCCCGCACAATCACAGGAGAACCCATGGATCTGGCCGCACGCATCACCGCCATCGAGAACGTCGAGGCCATCAAGGCGCTCAAGTACCGCTATTGGCGCGCGTGCGACGGCAAAGATCCGGAAGGGTTCCGCGACTGCTTCATCGCCAAGGGTGCCCGGATCGACTACGGCCGAATGGGTGCCTTCGACGACGTCGCCCCAATGGTCGACATTTTCGCCAAGGTCGCGCTCTATACCGTCGACGGAAAGCACGTCATCTTCGACATGCACCACGGCATGCACCCGGATATCACCTTGACCGGGGAGGCCACCGCTACTGGCCGGTGGACGCTCCGCTTCCGTCAGGTGAATTTGCTGATGCAGACGGAGACCATCGCCAATATTGAATACGACGACGACTACGTCATTGAAGATGGCGAATGGAAAATGTCGCGTTCCGTCTCGACCGAAACGTGGTCGATGACGCGGCCGCTGGATCCCGCGGCCACCGTCACCGAACCTGACTAGCGGATTTCTCGGTCGCCGTCATCGCCGAAAACGAAACGGCGGCCGGTGATCTCGTCGACATCGATCTCGACATAGGTGGTGCGTGGCAACGGAATCCACGGGTCCAACGGCGTCTTACTCGCAGCTTCGATCTCAGCGGACGTGGTCAGGATCCGTGCGTGGCCCTTGGCGACGACGCTCCACCCGATGCGAGAGGTGAAGGCATCGGTTTCCACAGCAACGCGACTGTTGACGGCGAGTTCGGACAGCTTGGTGCCCTCGGCGGTCCAGAACAGAATTTTGCCGTCTGCAGCGTAGATGTTGAGCGGGAAGATGTCTGGGTAGTTGTCGACGCTCACCGCCAACCGAGCAATAACGCTTCCTCCCAGAAGCTCCCAAGCTTGTTC
Organism: Gordonia sp. 34D; assembly: GCF_056682775.1. Classification (NCBI taxonomy): domain Bacteria; kingdom Bacillati; phylum Actinomycetota; class Actinomycetes; order Mycobacteriales; family Gordoniaceae; genus Gordonia; species Gordonia sp. 34D. Next base: position 1,868,165 of record NZ_CM155293.1, read on the forward strand.
AGGACTAAGGTTCTCAACCGGCTGCGCACTCATGCTTCCATCCTTGCTGACAAAGCCCCTTCTGCACAGGGCAATTGGTCTGTGAGGTGTCCGACTATTCCCCGCCGTTGGCTCGACGAACGAGTGGGTTCCAGCTTAATCGGTCGGGACCGGTACCGGTTCCAGGATCTCTCGGCGGGATTCGGGGGCCGCAGCCCGAAGTGCGTCAGCCGACTCGTCGTCGGGCTGCCGCTGCGACGCAATCTCGGCTTCCACGCGAGCGATGTAGTTCGAAACCTCCCACGCGATCGTGTCGTCCGACCAGCCCAGAATCGGTGCCATGAGGTCGGCCACTTCCTGCGCGCAATCCACCCCGCGGTGGCTGTACTCGATCGCGATACGAGTGCGCCGAGCAAGGACGTCTTCGAGGTGCAGCGCGCCCTCAGCCCATACCGCGTACACCACCTCGGCACGCAGGTACTGGGGTGCGGCAGTCAGTGGCTCAAGCAACGATTCGTCCGCATCGGCGTAGTAGAGGACATCGTCGAGCAGGGAACCGTATCGATTCAGAAGTCGTCGGATCCGGTACGGGTGTAACCCAAATCGTTCACCGAGGTGCTCGCACTGGTTGATCAGTGCGAAGTAGCCGTCGGCCCCGACCAGCGGCACTCGTTCGGTGATCGACGGCGCTACGCGTGTCGGAATGTAATCGTTGCAGGCCTCGACGGCGTCGGCACCCATCACTCGATACGTCGTGTACTTGCCGCCAGCAATCGAAACAAGACCGGGGGCAACAACCGCCACGGCGTGTTCACGCGAAAGCTTTGACGTCTGATCGTCTTCCCCCGCAAGCAGTGGGCGTAGGCCCGCGTACACGCCTTCGATGTCGTCGTGCGTCAGCTTGGTCACCAGTTCCTGGTTGACGCGGTCGAGGATGTAGTCGATGTCTTTGCGTGTGGCGGCAGGGTGCGCCAGATCGAGGTTCCAGTCGGTGTCGGTGGTCCCGATGATCCAGTGGGTTTCCCACGGAATGACGAACAGCACGCTGCTCGAGGTCCGCAGAATAATGGCGGTTTCAGAGACGATTCGATCGCGAGGGACCACGATGTGTACGCCCTTGGAGGCACGCACCTTGAAGTGGCCACGCTGCTTGGATAGCGCCTGGACTTCGTCAGTCCAAACGCCCGCCGCGTTGATGACGCAGTGTCCGCGAACCTCGGTTGTCTCACCGGTTTCGGAGTCGCGAAGCTTCACACCCATGACCCGATCGGCTTCCTTGATAAAGCCGACTGCCTGCGTGGATGTGCGAATCACGGCACCGTACTGCGACGCGGTGCGAGCGAGGGTCATGCTGTGGCGCGCGTCGTCGACAACGGTGTCGTAGTAGCGGATTCCACCGATGAGCGAGTCGCGCTTCAAGCTCGGCGCCACACGGAGGGCACCGGACCGCGACACGTGACGCTGCCCCGGAACCGACTTAGCCCCGCCCATTCGGTCGTACAGGAACAAACCTGCCGCCATGTACGGACGTTCCCAGAACCGGCGCGTCAGCGGCGCGAGAAACGGCAGTGGTCGAACCAGGTGCGGGGCCAGCAGGCGTAGCGACAGTTCACGTTCACGGAGAGCTTCGCGCACCAACCCGAACTCAAATTGTTCCAGGTAACGCAGGCCGCCGTGGAACATCTTCGACGAACGCGACGACGTGCCCGAGGCAATGTCGCGAGCTTCAACCAGCGCCACCCGAAGGCCGCGGGTCGCGGCGTCGAGTGCGGCACCCACTCCGACTACTCCGCCGCCGATGACGACGATGTCGAACTGTTCACTCCCCAGTCGACGCCACGCCTCGGCGTGGTAGGCCGGACTGAGGTCTGCGGGCCGATCGGGATTGAACTCGCTGTCCATAAATGCCAAGACTACCCGAGAGTAACGAGGTCTCATGCGAGACTAAGACCCGTGAATCTGGATGCTCAGTATGTCGCCGCAATCGACCAGGGAACCACCTCAACCAGGGCGATGCTCTTTGACCGCAGTGGCAGCGTGATCGGCAGCGAACAGCTCGAGCACCAGCAGATCTTCCCGCGCGCGGGGTGGGTGGAACATGACCCCATGGAGATCTGGCGGAACACTCGACGCGTCGCCGCGGCCGCGTTGGCGTCCGCCCAAGTGCACCCCGATCGGGTCGCCGCCTGCGGGATCACCAACCAACGCGAAACGACCGTCGTCTGGGATCGACACACCGGCGAGCCCGTGTACAACGCCATCGTGTGGCAAGACACGCGCACCGCAGAATTGTGCGAGGAATTGGCAGGCGAAATTGGCGTGGATCGCTATCGCGAGCGCACCGGGTTGCCCCTGTCGACCTACTTCTCCGGCCCCAAGATCCGATGGATCCTCGACAATGTCGACGGTGCCCGCGCCCGCGCCGAGGCTGGCGACCTGCTGTTCGGAACGATGGACACCTGGCTGGCGTGGAATATGACGGGCGGTATCGACGGTGGCGTGCACGTCACGGACGTCACTAATGCCTCGCGGACCATGCTGATGGATTTGCGCACGCTCCAATGGGATCTGGAGATCTGCGCCGACTTCGGTATCCCCGAATCGATGCTTCCGGAAATCCATGCCAGTTCGGACGTCATCGCCCAGTTGCGCACCGCAGGCTCGCTTCCCGATGTCCCGCTGGGCGGCATCCTCGGCGACCAGCAGGCAGCGATGTTTGGCCAGGCCTGCCTTGAGCCCGGGGAGGCAAAGAACACGTACGGGACCGGCAACTTCCTGCTTCTCAACACGGGGACGGAGCCGGTGTTAAGCAAGCACGGCCTCCTGACGACGGTCTGTTACCAATTGGGCGACCAGCCAGCCCGATACGCCTTGGAAGGATCGATCGCCGTCACCGGTTCGCTGGTCCAATGGCTGCGCGACAATCTCGGCATCATCGACTCCTCGCCACAGGTGGAGGATTTGGCCCGCGCCGTCGATGACAACGGCGGCGTATACCTGGTCCCCGCATTCTCCGGACTTTTCGCTCCGCGTTGGCGACCGGATGCGCGCGGCGTGATCGTCGGACTGACCCGATTCGCCAACCGGCACCACATTGCCCGCGCCGCGCTGGAGGCCAGTGCCTATCAGACGCGGGAAGTCATCGAGGCAATGGAAGCCGACTCGGGTGTCAAGCTGGCGACGCTAAAGGTCGACGGCGGCATGGTGGTGAACGAACTTTTGATGCAGTTTCAGTCCGACATCCTCGATGTGCCGGTGGTGCGACCGGTCGTCAACGAAACCACTGCCCTCGGTGCGGCGTACGCGGCGGGTTTGGCCGTCGGGTACTGGAGCAGCACCGACGAGATCCGCGACAACTGGGCCCGTGGCGGCCAGTGGGAACCGCAGATGAGCGACGGCGACCGGGACCGGCTGTACGAGGGCTGGAACCGCGCGGTGACACACAGCTTCGACCTGGCCTAGCCGTCGAGAAAATCCGCCCAAGACCCTTGACATACAACCATTTGGTTGTATGTTTGAGGTGTGAGCGAGAACGACGAGGATCGGGCAGACGCCCTGTTTCACGCACTCTCCGACCGCACCCGACGCGACATTCTGCGTCGGGTACTCGCCGGGGAGCACTCGGTCACAGCGTTGGCGGAGAACTACGACATGAGCTTCGCCGCAGTACAGAAGCACGTCGCCGTCCTGGAACGGGCGGGTCTTCTCGTCAAACGGCGAGTTGGTCGACAGCAACTGGCGTCCGGAGATGTGCAAGCTGTGCGATCGGTGTCCGCCATGCTGGCGGATATTGAACAGATCTGGCGGGGCCATATCGCTCGTGTAGACGAGCTCCTCGCCTCGCCCCACGCAGACGACTAAACCAACATTCCCGCACGCCAGCTCTTGGCGGCCCCACCGAAGGAACCATCATGCCTGTCATCGACGTCCAATCGGACACCGCAGCACTAACCCTGACCATCACCGCCGAATTCGCCGCGCCAGTCGACCGCGTGTGGGACGTTTACGCCAATCCACGCCAACTCGAAAAGGTGTGGGGACCCCCGGACTACCCGGCCACCTTTGTTGAGCACGACTTCCAGCCCGGCGGTCGTGCCAGCTACTACATGACGGCGCCCGACGGTCAGAAGTTCGGCGGCTGGTGGCAGTTCGACAGCATCGACCCCACCTCGTCGTTCTCGTTTACCGACGGCTTCGCCGACGACGATCTGCAGCCGGTGGACAACATGCCGGTATCGACGAATCACTACACCTTCACCGCAACCGACACTGGCACGCGCACGGTCTACCAATCGACCTTCGCCTCCGCCGACGATCTCCAGAAGGTCCTCGACATGGGCGTTATCGAGGGTGCCTCGGGAGCCATCAACCAGATCGACGCACTGCTCGCCGCCTAGCCAGATTCATCGCGCTAGGTGTCACCGCATCGCGTTGGGTGTCGATTGAAGCCGACACCCAACGCGATTGAGCGACACCTAACGCAGCCCTTCGTCAGATCGTTGCCTGCCTGCGCCGATCGACGGCAAACTCGCGTAGCGCGATCGCGATGCCGACGAAGGCGAGGGCGGCGAAGCCGAAGCTGAGGGTTTTGGCCGAACCGACCATGTCTGGGCCGCCCACTGCAACCAGCAGGCCTGCCAACGCCGAACCACACGCATTAGCAATGAGCTGAGTTGTGTTGAGCCCGGCGGATGCCTGGGCAGCCTCGGCCGGGTCGTCGGTCACGCGCAGACCCGCGGTAAACCAGTGAGCCATAGCCATACCGATGCCGCAGCCGCTGACGAACAGCACCCCGTACCAGGCCACGATCACGCCGATCGACGGGTTGTTCATCTGTAGGAAGCCATAAACGACGAGGCCGCCACCAAGCACGATCGGCCCGCCGAGACGAACTGCGCGTCGTCCCCAATCACTCTCGATCCCACTCGACGCGATCGACGACACCGTCCAACCCCAGGAGATCGCCGCACCGAGGAAGCCGGCGGCTAGCGGGCCAAGGCCACCGAGTTGTTGGCCGAACAGCGGTAAGAAAGTTTCGACGGTCGAAACCGCCGCAAGCACCACGATCGCCAGGTAGATCCACCGCAAAGGCGATGCGCCGCGGTACGTCATCGAAGGCAAGATGGTCGACGAAGCGCGACGTTCCCACCCGAGGAAGACCGCACCCAGCAGGACCGCCGCGGCCACCAAAATCCACATCGTCGTGCCGTCCAGCAGCGACGCGACACTGATCGCCCCGACGGCAGCGGTCAGCAGGGCAAGGGATGCCCACGGCACGGAACGACCGTCACCGTCGATCCGCAAACCGTCGGCGGGCAAGGCGCGCAGCGTCAACGCGATCAAGCCGAATGCGAATGCGGCAAGCAACACGAATGCGCCGCGCCAAAAATGGATCTGCGCAAAGAATCCACCGACGACGGGTCCAACGAAGTTACCGACACCCCACATGGCCGACATCAGCGCGATCGACCGCTGCCACAGGTGCGGTGGCAGAACGAGTCGCACCACGGAAAAGCCAAGGCCGCCAAGCAGTCCGGCACCGAATCCTTGGAGCGCCCGGCCGACGAGCATCACTGTCATCGTCGGGGATGCGCCCGCAACCACCGTGCCCGCCGCGAACAACGACAGGGCAATCACATACGACGTGCGCGCTCCGATTTTCGACAGCCACCGGCTCACCAGCATCGAGGAAATCACCGAGACCACCAGGAACACGGTCATGGTCCAGGCGTAAAGATCTTCGCCTCCGATGTCGGCGACCGCGCTCGGCAGCAGTGACGTCGTCAGATAGACGTTGATCGCAAATAGTGCCACGCCACCGGCCATCACCACCATCGACGCGCGATGTTGGCGGCCCAACAGTTCCCGCCACGTACTCACAGATTCATCTCCACCGAACACAGCCAAGCCGAGGGCGTCGTAGTGACGTCCTCGGGGCGGTCATTCTCAGTCCAGGTCGTCGTGTCGGACGAGTTGGCGCGCGGCTTCGGTGATCGATCCGGACAGCGACGGGTACACGGAGAAGGTGTTTGCGATCTCCGACACCTGCAGCTTGTTCTCCACGGCGATCGCCAGCGGCAGGATCAACTCGGACGCGTTGGGTGCCACCACGACGCCGCCGATCACGACGCCGGTTGCCGGGCGGCAGAAGATTTTCACGAAACCTCGACGCAGGCCGCTCATCTTGGCGCGGGGGTTGGTCGACAGCGGCAGCATCACGGTGCGTGCCGGGTATTCGCCGCCGTCGATCGCCTTCTGTGAGACGCCAACGTTAGCGATCTCGGGCCGGGTGAAGATCGCGGAGGCGACTGTCTTGAGTCGGATGGGGCTGACGCCTTCGCCGAGTGCGTGGTAGATCGCGAGGCGGCCCTGCATGGCCGCGACCGAGGCTAAGGGCAGCACACCGGTGCAGTCGCCTGCCGCGTAGACGCCGGGAACGGAGGTGCGCGAGACGCGGTCGACGGTAATGAATCCGGAGCGGTCAACCTCGACGCCCGCGCCTGCCAAGTTCAGGGAGTCGGTGTTGGGGACCGATCCGACGGTCATCAGCACGTGCGTGCCAGTCACTTGCTTTCCGTCGACTAGGTGGACGGTAGCGGAGGTCTCGTCGCGCGTCACACGGTCGGCGCGCGCGTACTTGATTAGCGTCACACCGCGCTCGGCGAAGGCCTCTTCCAGCACCCGGGCGGCGTCTTCGTCCTCGTGCGGCAGAACGCGGTCGCGGCTCGACACAAGCGTCACCTTGACGCCCAGTTCGGTGTAGGCGTGGGCAAATTCGGCACCGGTAACACCCGATCCGACGATCACGAGGTGTTCGGGAAGTTCAGCCAGGTCGTACAGCTGGCGCCAGTTGAGGATCCGTTCACCATCGGGCTGAGCAGTATCGAGGATGCGCGGCGACGCACCCGTAGCGATCAGGACGACGTCGCTTTCGAAGGTTTGCTCACTGCCGTCGGCGAGAGTGGCGACCACTTGGTGGGAGCCGATTCCGGGACTCGAATCGCCGAGTCGTGCGGTGCCGCTGACGATCTTTACACCCTCGCTGAACAGGCGTGATCGAATATCGGCCGATTGCGCGAAGGCCAGGTCCTTCACCCGTTGGTGGACGTCCGGCAACGTCACCATCGCTTGGTCGACGGAGATGTTGACGCCGAGCCCGGCTGCGCGTCGCACATCGGTGCGGATACCGGTGGAGGCGATGAAGGTCTTCGACGGGACGCAGTCCCACAGCACGCACGCACCGCCGATTCCGTCGGAATCGATGATCGTGATGTCCGCACCGTAGGCAACACCGGCGAGCGCCGCTTCATAGCCTGCGGGTCCGCCACCGATGATCACGATCTTTGCCACTGCGCACACTCCTTTTGCCCCGGTTAAATCGTCCAGAACAAACCTATCCCTTTCTGCGCTCGCCATGCCTCCTAGCCGGACCGGTGTTCCGCAAAGTGGCCGAAGGCAATAGGCTGGGCGGCGTGCCGATCTATGCCGCCTATGCGTCGAACATGGACCCCGCCCAGATGTTGGAACGGGCACCTCACTCCCCCATGTCGTCTACCGGCTGGCTGCACGGTTGGCGGTTGACGTTTGCCGGCGACGATATCGGCTGGGAGGGTTCGCTCGCGACGGTCACTGAGGACCGCCAGCACCCCGAGTCGAAGGTCTTCGTTGTGCTGTACGACGTGACCGCCGAAGATGAGTTGAACCTGGATCGTTGGGAGGGCACCGAACTCGGCGTTCACCGCAAGATTCGAGTGCGCGTGCAGACGCCCGCCGGCCCGGTCTTGGCGTGGCTGTACGTGATTGACGGCTACGAGGGCGGCTTGCCGTCGGCCCGCTACCTGGGCGTGATGGCCGACGCCGCCGAAGTGGCCGGCGCTCCCGCCGATTACGTCGAACGCCTGCGCCTCCACGAGGCCCGCAACGTCGGCCCCGGCCCGGACGAGCCAATGGACAACCGCAGCTAAGGCTGCGCCCTCGCTCCTTGCCGCCCTTCCCCCGCGCTGCGCCCGGGTGCCCGCCCGCAAAATCCCCCTTTTCTGTCACCAAACGACCAGAGTGTCACCGATCGTGCTGATCGGTGACACTCTGGTCGGACGACGGCCGTCGGATGTGACAGAAAAGGGAGAGTTCGATTTCCGCTTTTCTGTCACGAGACGTCGTCCTCCGTCTACCTATCCGTCACCAAAACCTGTGATCGGTGACGGTCTGGTCGTTTGGTGAAAGAAAAGGGGAAATGCGGTCCGCTCCCTACGCCAATTCCCCACCAAGGATGACGCCGGCGAGGGTGGCGATGCCGATGCCGAGGGCGCGCTCGTCGATGTCGAAGTTCGGCTGGTGCAGGTCGCACTGCGGGCCCACGCCGCTCCAAACACCGAGACGGGCCATCGCGCCGGGAACGGTCTCCAAATACCAGGCGAAGTCTTCGCCGCCGGGCGACTGCGGGGTGTCCACGGCCGCGGTGGGACCGATGAGATCGACAGCAGCGTGCAGCATCGCGACGCTACTTTCTTCGTTGACGACGGGCGGCACACCACGCACGTAGGTGAGGTCGTAGGTAATGCCCAGCGGGGCCACCAGTTCGCCAATGATGCTGCGCACCAACGGTTCCAGGTCTTTCCAGACTTCGCGGTCACCGGTGCGGACGGTGCCACGCAAACGACCCTCCTGCGGAATCGCATTCGGTGCATCACCCGAATGGGCGGCACCCCACGCCATGATGGTGCCCGACCGCGGGTCCACGCGCCGCGACAAAATGCCCGGCAGCCCGGTGATGATGGAGCCCATCGCGTAAATCAAGTCCGCCGTCAGATGCGGACGCGACGTGTGCCCGCCGGGTCCGCGAAGATGTACTTCGATACGGTCGGCAGCCGACGTGAGCGGCCCGGCACGCAGTCCGACGGTGCCCGCAGCCAAGTGCGGATCGCAATGCAAGGCAAAGATTCGGCTCAAGCCGTCGGTCGCACCGGCATCGATTGCGTCGAGCGCGCCGCCCGGCATTACTTCCTCTGCGGCCTGGAACAGCAGTCGCACACTGAAGGGCAGCTCGTTCCCCGCCTCCAGGTACTCGGCGAGCAGGTGACCGACGCCCATCAAAATCGCGGCGTGGGCGTCGTGCCCGCACGAATGCGAAACACCCTCCACCCGCGACGTGAATGGCAGGCCGGTCTGTTCGGGGATCGGCAAGCCATCCAAATCGGCGCGCAGACCGATCCGCGGCTTATCCGCCGGACCGATATCGCACACCACGCCGGTGCCCTTCGGCAGCACCTTGGGTGCCAACCCGGCCTCGGTAAGGATCCGCACCACGGTCGCGGTGGTCTCGAACTCCGCCATCGACAGTTCGGGCTCGGCGTGGATCGCGCGACGCCATCCGACGACGCGACCAAGGTTGGCGGCCAGCCAAGCGTCAATCACCGGCGAACTCACAGCAGTGTGGCCGGGGTCGGCGCGGTCAGATCCTCCAGCAGCGGGAGTCGCAGGGCGCGTTTGATCATGCCGAGGTTGTCACCGGCGAACTGGGCGCGCTCGGCAGCCACCTCGCGGGCGCGAACCAGCAACTGCTCGGCGTCGACGGCTTCTTCGACGATCCCGGCGGCAACCGCATCCGCACCGCCGTAGCGACGCGAAGTCAGCATGGCTTCGGTGACGGTCGCGTCCGACAGCCGCGTGCGCAGCAGGCCAGCCATGCCACGCGGGAACGGCATGTTCAGCGCCGCTTCCGGCAACGACCAGAAGCCGCGGTCGGACCGCATGATGCGGTAATCGGCGCACAACGCCAGCATTGCGCCGGCACCGAAAGCGTGGCCGTTCACTGCGGCGATCGTCGGAACAGCCGCCGACACCAGCTTCGCGTAGAGCGCATGCACGGCATCCAGGTACGTCGGCAGCGGCTCGGCACCGGAGAAGATGTAGTCGGTGTCCAGTCCGTTCGTGAAGAACTTGCCGGTCGCGCTCACAATCAGCGGCTTCTTCGCGGCGACGGCCTCGTCGATCAGATCGCTAACCTGGGCCATCCACGCGCGGTTGAACCGGTTCTCCGGGTTGGTCTCGTCCAGCTCCACACCCTGCGTCCCGAGGAACAGTTCGGCAGCGGTATCGGTCATCGTCAAGTAAGGCATGGCAGAAACCTTATCGCCGGAGCCCCCGGTTGCGGCAGACAAGGTCTCCCCTCACTGCACATCAGGGGTTGCGGCTTTAGGCTGGCCGGTATGGATCCGACTGTCGACCCAAACTCAGCAGCCACCGCCGCAGCCGCCACGATTGCCGCCGAAACCGGCTGCGATCAGCACGATGTGGCCGTTGTCCTCGGATCGGGCTGGGCCCCGGCCGCCGCAGCACTCGGTGATCCGACCGCCGAACTGTCGATGACCTCGATCCCCGGGTTCGGCGCGCCGTCGGCCCAGGGACACGCCGGGACCGTGCAGTCGGTCCGTATCGGCAACACCCGAGTCCTGATTCTGCTTGGACGCATCCACGCGTATGAGGGTCATTCGTTGGCCCGCGTGGTGCACCCGGTCCGGACTGCCGCCGCGGCCGGTGTTGGCACGGTGGTCTTGACCAATGCTGCGGGCGGAATCCGGCCCGGTCTCAGTGTTGGTGAACCGGTATTGATTTCTGACCAACTCAACCTGACCGGACGGTCCCCGCTCGACGGCGCGCAGTTCGTCAACATGGTCGACGCCTACAGCCCGGCCCTGCGCGAGGCGGCACGCGGCGTCGATCCGACGCTCACCGAAGGTGTTTACGCGGGCCTTCCCGGTCCCCACTACGAGACGCCCGCCGAAATCCGGATGCTCGGAGTGATGGGTGCCGACCTGGTCGGGATGTCGACGGTCCACGAGACCATCGCCGCGCGTGCGGTCGGACTTGACGTGCTGGGACTGTCGCTGGTGACGAACCTGGCCGCAGGCATCACCGGCGAACCGCTCGACCATGCCGAAGTCCTCGCCGTTGGACGCGACTCCGCGGAACGGATGGGTGGCCTGCTGCGCAACGTCATCACCGCGCTCGCGGACCGGTAGCCGCGTGCTGACTTTCGGTACCGCCGGACTCCGCGGCCCCGTCCAAGAGGGTCCCGACGGTATGAACGTGGAGACCGTCACCCGGGCAACGGCTGGCCTGGCGGCGTGGCTCGCCGAGCAGGGCTTGGCGGGCGAACCGGTGGTCGTGGGGCGCGATGCCCGCCACGGATCCGAGGCTTTCGCCGCCGCCACCGCCGAAGTTTTCGCCGCTGCGGGCTTCGACATAATCGCCTTGCCCCAACCCGGTCCGACGCCGCTCGTTGCATTCGCCACGCGGCACCTCCGCGCGGCCGCTGGGGTGATGATCACGGCCTCGCACAATCCGCCGCAAGACAACGGCTACAAGGTGTACCTCCGCGACGCTGGCGGTGCCCAGTTGGTGAGCCCCGCCGATCGAGAAATCGAAGCGGCCATCACCGCGATCGGTCCGGCGGCCACCGTCGCACGACAACCGGTGACCAGCGATGCGCGAGCCGCAACCGTCCGCGACGACTACCTCGACGCGCTGACCGAACGGTTCAGCGCCCTACCTCGGTCACCGCTGCGCATTGTCGTGACGGCCATGCACGGGGTGGGCGGCGACCTCGCGGTCGAAGCCCTGCGGCGCAACGGCTTTCCCGACGTTCATGTGGTCCCGAGCCAGTTTGCTCCCGATCCGGACTTCCCCACCGTGGCCTTCCCCAACCCGGAAGAACCCGGTGCCACCGACCTGCTGCTGTCGTTGGCTGCCGAGGTCGACGCCGACCTGGCAATCGCCCTCGATCCGGACGCCGACCGGTGCGCCGTCGGGGCCCGCGACGGTGACACCTGGCGGATGCTGACCGGCGACGAGACCGGGGTGCTGCTCGGAACCTGGGTGCTCGATCACCGACCTGCCGGAGGTCCGCCGCCGGTGGTTGCCAGTTCTATCGTGTCTGGCACCTTGCTTCACACGGCCGCGCAGCGTCGGGGTGCCGACGCGCGCCGCACCCTCACCGGCTTCAAATGGCTGGTCCGTGCTGGCGACCCGCTGGCCTACGCCTACGAGGAAGCGCTCGGCCACTGCGTCGACCCGGACAATGTCCGCGACAAGGACGGCATTAGCGCCGCCGTCGCTTCGGCCATCCTCGCGTCGTCGTGGGTCGACCGCGGTGGCCTCATCGCGGCCCTCAGCGCCCTGGAAGACGAGAACGGAATCCATCTGACGCAGCCGCGGTCGTTGCGGTTGCAGGACCCCGCAGACATTGCCGCACTCATGGACCAGTTGCGGGCGGCACCGCCCACCACACTCGCCGGCATCCCCGTCTCGATGACCGACTACGCCGCACGCACCGACAATCTGCGCACGGACGGCGTCGAATTGCTGGGCCGTCGCGACGACGGAGTGGCCCTGCGAATCTTTGCCCGACCCAGCGGGACCGAACCTAAACTGAAGTACTACGGGCAGATCAGCGCGCCACCTGGCACGGGTACCGTCGGGTTGACACGCGAGTGCGCGACACGACAAACATTGAGCGAATTGCTGGCGGCCGCCATGGCGGAACTGCCACCCGTGCAATAGTTTTCGCAACGATCGACAGCGCACGGCAAAGGTGGAGGACCGCGGCAAATGACATTCCAAGGCAACTCAGGGCCATATCCGGGGTACCCGGGATACCCGGGCGACGGCTATCCCGGAGGCCAGGCACCGAAGAATCAGTCGCCGTGGTCGTCGCCCCCGGTCCTCATCGCGATTATCGCCGGACTCCTCCTCCTCGCTGGCGGTGTGGGCGCGGCCGTCTTCTACGCTTCCAACAAGTCCACTGACGCTGCCCCCGCGACTTCGAGCGCCCCGCCATCACCCGAAACGGTCACGCAGACGCAACAGGCACCGCCAACTACCACGCACACCGTGATCGAAACCGCGCCGCCCACCCAGACGGCACCACAGCCGGGACCGGCGGTGACCGTCGCCGGTGCTGATCGGCAGGGCTTTCTGGGCGGCCCCCGGTGCAACGTCCCCGAGGACAACGCCGTCTTCGTCGGTTACACCAGTCGCTCGCAGGTGGTGATCTGCCAGGTCGGCAACCAGGTGGGACGCAATTACTACAAGGGCTACGCCGACGGAAACAGCACCGAGGTCGGCTATCCCACGCGCAGTGGCAACACGTTCGTCGCCACGAACGGGGCAACCGATTACGTTGTCTCGCCGTCGGCCCTCGTGATCCGGCAAAACGGTTCGGTGCTCGCCACCGAGCCGATGATCGACAGTTGGGTCAACTGACCCAAGCAGTCCTACTTAGCGGCAAACTGCGTCTGATACAGCTCGGCATATCGTCCGCCCAACGCGAGCAGTTCCGCATGTGTTCCCCGTTCCACGACGCGTCCGGCCTCGAGCACCACGATCTCGTCGGCTGCCCGAACCGTCGACAACCGGTGAGCAATCACCAGCGACGTTCGCCCGTGAAGTGCTTCGGTAAGCGCTTCGGACACCGCGGCCTCCGACGTTGAGTCCAGATGCGCGGTCGCCTCGTCAAGAATCACGAAGGCGGGTTTCGCGAGGAGCAACCGAGCAATCGTCAACCGCTGCCGTTCACCACCCGAGAGTCGGTAGCCGCGTTCGCCGACAACCGTATCGAGGCCAGCGGGCATTGATCGGATCAGTTCGTCAAGCCGCGCACGGCGCAGCGCCGACCAGATCTCATCCTCGGTTGCCTGTGGATTCGCGATCCTGAGGTTGGCACCGACAGTGTCGTGGAACAGATGACCGTCCTGTGTCACCAAGCCGACGGTGCGGTGTACCGACTCTGCGGTGAGGTCGCGAACGTCGACCCCATTGAGCAGCACCGCCCCCTCGTCGACGTCGTACAGGCGTGTGGCCAGCGACGCAATGGTCGACTTACCTGCACCGGAACTACCGACGAGGGCAACCATCGTGCCCGCAGGCACATCAAGGTCGACGTCGTGCAGCACGGTATCGCCCCCGCGGGAGTCGAGCTGCGCAACTTCCTCCAGTGACGCGAGGGAGACTTTGTCAGCCGACGGGTAGGCAAAACTCACATCGGCAAATCGCATGCTGACGCCATGAGCCGTGTCGGGAACCGGACGAGCATGGGGACGATCGACGATGAGTGGCGGTAGATCGAGGACTTCGAAAACACGCTCAAAGCTGACGAGCGCGCTCATTACTTCAACGCGTGCATTGGCGAGGGCCGTCAGCGGCGCGTACATCCGAGTTAGCAGCAGGGCCAGCGATACGACGGCACCGGCCGACAGGTGCTGGTGAACGGCCAGCCAGCCACCGAGCCCGTAGACGAGGGCCAAGGCGAGTGCCGACACCAGCATCAGAGCCGTAAAGAAATAGCTCTGCAGCATGGCCTGACGAACACCGATATCGCGGACGGCGTCAGCACGATCAGCGAACTCTTTCGACTCCGCCTCCGGACGGCCGAAGAGTTTCACCAGTGTCGCGCCGGGTGCCGAGAATCGTTCGGTCATCTGAGTCGACATGCGGGCATTGTGGTCGGCACCCTGGCGGGCCAAGCCAGCCATTCGGTGCCCCATCCGCCGTGCCGGAATCACAAAGACCGGCAACAGGATCAGCGACAGCAACGTAATCTGCCAACTCAGCGCAATCATCACGCCAACGGTGAGAACCAAAGTGACAATATTCGACACGACCCCCGACAGCGTGTCGCTGAAGGCACGCTGCGCACCGATGACGTCGTTGTTCAATCGGCTCACCAGCGCGCCGGTTCGCGTTCGGGTGAAGAACGCGACCGGCATCTTCTGCACGTGGTCGAATACGGCGCGGCGCAAGTCGAAGATCAGCCCTTCGCCGATATTTGACGACAGCCATCGCGTACCGATTGACGCGCCTGCCTCGGCCACCGCGATACCCGCGATGAGCAATGCCAGGACGACAATTTCCCGGTCGGCGGTCGGACTGTTGGCGTTGATCAGGTTGATGACCCGGCCAGCCAACAGCGGAGTGACCACTGTGAGCACCGCCGTGATGACCGACAAGACCAGGAAGATCACGATCCGCTTGCGATGCGGCCTGGCGAACCCGCCAATCCGCCGCAAAGTGACCCGGCGGTCGGCTCGCGCGACCTTCGAGTCAGTTGCCTGCATCGACTTGTGCATGACATCCCAGGCCACCGATTCCATGCTCACCGGCGATCACCCCATTCGTTCGATTCGATGCTCATCACCATGGTGTCAGCGTGGACCGAACTGGCGGTCGCCAGCATCACCGAGCCCCGGCACGATGAAGTTCGCCTCATTGAGGCGGTCGTCAATCGCGCCGATCACCAGGCGCAGGTCGCCGCCCCAGTCACGCAGGGCCGCGATGCCTTCGGGCGCGCCGACCACACAAATCGCCGTCAGGTCACGCGCGCCGCGGGCCTTGAGGAGCTCAAGGGTGTGGATCAGGGAACCGCCCGTCGCCAGCATGGGATCAAGGACACACACCGACCGATCGGAGAGATCTTCGGGTAACGACGCCAGGTACTCGACCGGTGTGGCGGTCTCCTCGTCGCGCGCCACACCGACAAAGCCGATGCCGGCATCGGGCACCGAGGCCAGCGCGGCGTCGAGCATCCCGAGGCCAGCCCGCAAAACCGGGACAAACACGGGAGCGTTGGTCAGCGTGGAACAATCGGCGACCGCGACCGGCGTGCGCACCTTGACCGGATGTTCGGGCGCATCGGCAAAGGCCTCGTAGACCAGCATCTGGGCGAGCCTCGCCAGGGATTCACGGAAAGCCGCATTGGTGGTGGCCTCGTCCCGGAGCACCGCCAGCCACGCTCTCGTCAGGGGATGGTCAACGACGTTGATCGACAGGCCTGGCGCGTCTGCTTCGCTCATGCGCTCAGCTTAGTGGGGACGACGGACAAACCGGCTGGGGTCCAATCGACGATTGTGCGACACGCCGATGCGCACGTTGTGGAACCGAATTGCCTTCCGCTGCGTCCAACTAGGTATGAACGCCAAAACGAATTCTCCCGTCGCTGCTGGCTCACCCACCGTCGTCGACCCCGCCGCCACGACCACCGTCGCAACCACGCAGGGCAGTGCCGCTTCCACTGTCGCGGCCCGCGCGCTTGCCGAACGACTCGACACCGGCCGCCTGGCACCCACGTTTGGGCTCATCGGCGCGTCATTCCTGGCCGCGCTGTCGCGCGTACAAAGTGCGCGCACGCGCACCCTCGACGGCCTCGCCGCCCAACATGGCCGCACGGGCGAATCGGCAGTGCGCGCGCAGGCCTCATACGATTGCTGCGAGGCCACCAACGCCTCACACCTGCGTGAGGTGTCTGCATGACTGCGGCATTGCTGATCGCCCCGCTCAAGGCCCTCGTCGCCACGCTCGGGACCGGCGTCCTCCCACCCGAGGTCACCACCACCTACGCTCACACGCAAGCGGTACTGAGCGATGCAGCGGCACAGTCGCAGAAGGGTGCCGCGACCACCCAAACCGCTTGGCGCGGCGCGGGCGGCGACCAAGCCGCCAACGCCACGCGCCACCTGTCCCTCGTCGACGACACGGTCGCCACCGCAGGCGCTGACATCAGCGGGATCGTTCAGATCGCCGCGGGCCATGTGGAAACGGCGAACAACGAATTGAATGCTCTCGTGGAGTCTTTCGCCGCGGCGGCAGCCACTGTCCCCGCAATCACGACGCCCGCTGGCCTCGCCGCCTTGGTCCCCTTGGCCCTGGACCACTTGGCTCGCGGGGTCGCCGTCGTGAACCGCGCGCAGGGCCAACTCGCCAGCGATGCTGCGAACTTGGGTCGCCACGAGGCTGCGGTCGCCGCCTACTCCTCCGCCATGCCGCAGTCGGCCAGCCACAGCAAGGGCAAGGTCCCCATCACGCTCCCCGACGGCTCCATCGCGTACGCACCGAACGAACGCGCAGCGACCGCCGTCCGGGCTGCCCTCAGTAGGCAGGGGACGCCATACGTCTGGGGTGGCACCTCGACCGATGGCTTCGACTGCAGCGGATTCACGCAGTGGGCTTACCGTCAGGCGGGCCTGGAATTGCCGCGCCTGGCGCAAGACCAAGACACTGCGGGCTTCCAAGTTTCACAAGCCGACCTGCAGCCCGGCGATCTCGCCGTCTGGTCCGGTCACGTCGCCATGTACATCGGCAATGGACAACTCGTCGAGACCGGAGGCGACCCGGTCGGCGTCAGCCCCCTTCGCACCACGAACGCGGGACAAACCTTCGAAGGTTTCTATCGCCCCCGGTAGAGCCACTTTTTCGCATATCTGGGCACCTGGCGATCGGCATGGATTTCCCCTCTCGACCAGCCCCGTGCAGCATGCTCGAAAGAACTTGATTAGGCTCTGTGACCATGGCCGGTGACATCGTTCCCATCGAACTCGGACTAACCGAAGGCAACCTCTTCACCCTGTGGGCTCCACGGTGGCGCGAGGGTGATGACGAGTGGGAAGCATTCTTGGGTCTCGAAGATGACCTCTATGCTCTTCCCAGCGTTGCCGAGTTGGTCGCTTTCGTCCGCACTGACGACGACAATGACCTCGTCGACCACCCAGCTTGGGACACCATCAAGCAGGTGCAAGCCAACGAGCTAGTCCCGGAAGATCGGTACAGCTACGACCTCGTCGGCGTCCCCGAACTGGCCGCCGAAGACCCCAAGCCGGAGGTTCTCGCCGAGCTCGAGGATGCCCTCGAAATTGTGCGCATCATCGGTGAAGTCTGCGAACTGACGCCGGTCACCAAGTTCTTCAACGGCAACCCCATTCTGGGTGCTGTCACTGTCGGCACCAACAACTTCGTCGGCCGTGAAGGCGTCGACTTGTGGGTCCGCATCGGCCGGCTGATTTCGAAGAACTGGGACGACGTCATTGACGCCCTCGACGAGGTCGTGACGACGCCGAAGGTCGACGCCGCTGCGGTCGAGGTCGCCACCGTCGAGTTGGCCGCCGCCGCGTCCGCCGAGGACGAGGACGAGCCCGAGTACTCGGCCGTCGACCCACTGTTCGAAAACGACGACGATGAAGATGATGCGTCCGCCGCCCTTGTCGACGACGCCGATGACGTTGACGACGACGATTTCTGGGTGGGGGTCGGTATCGACCCGATCCGTATCTACACCGACGGCGGCGAGTTCCTCACGTTGCGCTGCTACCTGGGTGACGACCCGCTGTTCCTGGGTCGCAAAGGCACCATCTACGGGTTCGGCTCCGAGCGCGCGCTGACTCGTTTCCTCGCCGACAACAGCGATCACGACCTCGCGAAGCTGTCGACGTTTAACGAAGTCCAAGCCGCCGCAGACACCAACGAACTTGAGTACGACGTCCTCCCCGAGAACGTCTATGCCCTGCAGGGCATCGGCGAAGACATCTTGGACGGCCCGCGTCGGGTGGAACAGCGTCAACTCGACCTAGCCGTGGAGTTGCTGACAGATGCCGCGGATTACGCCGGGATCAACACGGTCAACGAGGCCCTCGCCACCACGACGCCACTCGGTTGGTTCGTCGACTACACGGTCCATCCCGACCCCAAGCGTCTAGCACCGTCGGGCCCGTTCGACAACGAAGCCGAGGTCTGGCGCGCACTGGTCCACGACTTCGAGGATCGGCTGACCCGCCGCGGCTAAATCCCTATCGTCTGACATTCGCTCCCCCCGTTAGTCTTCGCTCCCGCCCGGCGGGAGCGAACGTCAGCGAGGGGAGCGAATGCGTCTCGTCACCCGGTATCAGCCCAGCAGGACCGCAAAACCCGGTTTGATGACGTCGTCGATGAGGCGGAGTCGTTGATCGAACGGGATGAACGCAGACTTCATGGCATTGACGGTAAAGCGTTCGAAATCGGCCCAGCCGTAGCCGAATTGCTCGTGCAAAACGAGAAACTCCCGGCTCATCGTCGTATTGCTCATCAACCGGTTGTCGGTGTTGACGGTGACGCGGAACTGCAATTTGGCGAGGATGTTGAACGGGTGCTCGGCAATCGATGCGACTGCCCCGGTCTGCACGTTGCTACTGGGGCACAGTTCCAGCGGGATCCGCTTGTCGCGCACATAGTTCGCCACTTGGCCGAGTTGCGCACCGTCGAAGGTCTCGTCCCCGGGCGTGGCGCCCGGCGGCAGCACTACGTCGTCGATGACGCGGACCCCGTGCCCGAGGCGGTCGGTGCCGCAAAAAGCGACGGCCTCGTGGATGGACGGCAGTCCGAATGCTTCGCCAGCGTGGATGGTGAATCGCGCGCAGTTGGCACGCATGTAGTCGAAGGCACTTAAATGCCTGCTGGGCGGGTTGCCTGCCTCGGCACCGGCGATATCGAATCCGACGACGCCGCGATCACGGAACTGCACGGCAAGTTCAGCGATTTCGAGCGACCGGGCGGCGTGCCGCATGGCGGTTAGCAGGCATCGAACCACGATCGGTCGTCCACTAGCGTCGGCAGCCTCCTGACCGGCCACGAATCCGCGAAGTACCGCTTCCACAACCTCGTCCAACGACAGCCCGCCGTCGAGGTGCAGTTCGGGCGCGAACCTAATTTCGGCGTAGACCACGCCGTCGTCGTGGAGGTCTTCGACGCACTCGCGGGCGACCCGTTCCAACGCGCTCGGCGTCTGCATGACAGCGACGGTGTGGGCGAACGTCTCCAAATACTGCTCGAGCGTCCCGCTGTTGGCTGCCGTCGCGAACCACCGGGCCAGATCGGCCTCATTGTCGGCGGGCAGCTCGCGATATCCCTGTTCGCGGGCCAGGTCGAGGACGGTGGACGGACGTAGTCCGCCGTCAAGGTGGTCGTGCAGGAGGACTTTGGGAGCCAAACGGGCTTCCCCGACGGTGATCGTGGTAGCGGTGACCATGCCCTCAAGGTATCCCCGATAACCGGCCTTCGCTCGGCTAGCTAACCCGTCCCAGAATCCGGCTTTCCGGGGGAACCGCACTCTCTCCCAGCTCGACGGCACCGTCGAGCGCCGCGGTGGCACCGGAAATTCGTGCCTCGTCGTCGGTATGCAAGGTGAACAAGGGTTGCCCGGCGCTCACCCGATCGCCACGATCGGCATGCCACGTGACGCCCGCGGTCGACGACACCGCCTCCCCCGGACGGGTCCGGCCAGCGCCGAGGAGCCAGGCGGCCTGCCCCACCGCGAGCGCGTCCATCCCCGTCACTGTGCCGTCCGCCGTTGCGAGAACTTCGTGTGTATGGCGCGGGCGCGGCAATGGCGCATCGGGGTCGCCGCCCTGCGCGGCGATCATCGCGCGCCAGGAATCCATGGCCGCCCCCGACCGCAGGTGTTCGCTCGGGTCCACATCGGGGAGGCCGGCAGCGGTGAGCATTTCGCGCGCCAACGCCAAGGTCAGTTCCCGGACGTCGGCGGGTCCACCACCGGCGAGGATCTCAAGTGACTCCCGGACCTCCACCGCATTGCCCGCGCTGCGGCCCAGCGGCGTCGACATATCCGTCAAGAGCGCCGTGGTGACCACACCTGCGTCGGTCCCGAGATCAACCATGGTCTCGGCGAGTTCGCGAGCGTCGTCGACGGTCTTCATGAAGGCACCGGAACCAACCTTTACGTCCAGAACCAGTGATGCCGTACCCTCGGCGATCTTCTTGCTCATGATGCTGCTGGCGATCAACGGGATCGACGCCACAGTTCCGGTCACATCCCGCAGGGCGTAGAGCTTGCGGTCGGCCGGAGCGAGGTCTGCGGTGGCAGCACACACCACAGCACCCACCTCTTCGAGTTGGCGGCGCATTTGTTCGGCCGTCAGGTCGGCGCGCCACCCCGGAATCGACTCCAGTTTGTCCAGGGTCCCGCCCGTGTGTCCCAGTCCTCGACCGGAAAGTTGCGGCACCGCCACGCCGTACGACGCCACCAGCGGTGTCAGCGGCAAGGTAATTTTGTCCCCGACGCCACCTGTTGAGTGTTTGTCGGCGGTCGCTAGCTTGTGGCCGCCGCGTCGCAGGTCGGTGAAATCCATCCGAATACCGGAGTCGATCATCGCGGCGGTCCACTCAGCGATCTCCGCGCGCGTCATGCCGCGCAGCACGATCGCCATCAGGAGCGCCGACATTTGTTCCGGGGCGACGCTCCCGGCGGTGTACCCGGCCACCATCTGACGTATCTGGTGCGGACGCAGTACCGCGCCGTCCTTCTTAGCGAGGATTACCCCGACCGGATCAAATGCCTCGGTCATCGACGCACATCCAAGTGGTCGGGGCCGAAGGCATCGGGCAGGAGTTCGCCAAGCGGGCGCGGCCCGGAAGCCGAGTCGACGAGTAAGCCCGCACCCCCGAACTCCAGGAGCACTTGCCTGCACCGACCACAAGGGGTGATCACGGCCCCCGCGCTGTCGCAGACGGAAACCGCGGCGAGGTCCGGTGCGCTGTGCGCGCGCGGCGCTTGCAATGTTCCGAGCGAAATGCCCGAACACACCATTGCGACCTCTGCGCAGACGCCTAAACCGTATGAGACATTCTCCACATTGGTACCGGCCACAATATCGCCGCTCCGTGTGATTCCCGCCGCACCGACCGCAAACCCGGAGTATGGTGCATATGCCCTGCTCATTACGGCTTTTGCGGCGTCTCGCAGAGCTTCAAAGTCGATTCCGTCACTCATTTCAACCACCATTTCCACAAAAACCCCTAGGTTAGGCACACCTAATTTAATAAGTGGAGTTTAGTCACATTGTTCGGTCAAATTACGACAGCACTCAGCTTAGGTTTAAAGTCAGATGCATTGGGTCTTGCGGCGACCTTTAGTCTGCTTGCGGTCCCACCCCAGTCGACGACAATGGAGGCGTAAGTTCGCGATGAGCACCCCCACTGAGGTTGCACCGGCACCGGTGCGTAAGCGCTCTCTCTACAGAGGTGACCCGGGCATGTGGTCGTGGGTGCTGCATCGCATCACCGGCGTGTCCATCTTCTTCTTCCTCTTCGTGCACGTTCTCGATACCGCGGTCATCCGCGTCAACGAGAACACGTACACGGAGATCATCGAGACGTACAAGACCCCGCTGATCGGTCTCATGGAGATCGGCCTCGTCTTCTGCGTGCTCTACCACGCGCTCAACGGCCTGCGCGTCATCCTCATCGACTTCTGGTCGAAGGGTGCCAAGTACCAGCGCCAGATGCTGTGGTCCATCCTCACCGTCTTCGCAATCGTGTTCATCGCTGCGGCAGTTCGTATGCTGCAGCTCCTGTTCACGCACGCACTTTAGGGAGCTGAGAATCAATGTCTGAAGTCAAAACCCTCGGCACCGCCTACGACCGTCCCGCCAGCTTGGACGCGCCGAACGCACCTCGCCCGCGTAACCGCGGCAACTTTGAGAAGAACGCATGGATGTTCATGCGCTTCTCGGGCCTCGCCCTCATCGTCCTCACCTTCGGGCACATGTTCATCATGCTCATGTGGGACAGCGGCGTTCACCGCATCGACGCTTCGTTCGTCGCAGACCGCTGGAAGTCGCCTTTCTGGCAGATCTGGGACCTGACCATGCTCTGGCTCGCCCAGCTGCACGGCGGTAACGGCGTCCGCACCATCATCAGCGACTACTCCCGCAAGGATTCGACGCGCTTCTGGTTGAACACCCTGCTCGCCCTGTCGATGATCCTGATCCTCGTGCTGGGTACCTACGCGATCCTCACCTTCGGCAGCGCAAGCTAAGGAGAATTAGAAACCAATGCAGGAACACCGCTATGACGTGGTCATCGTCGGCGCCGGCGGCGCCGGCATGCGCGCTGCCATTGAAGCTGCGCCGCGGGCCCGTACCGCAGTCCTGACCAAGCTTTACCCGACTCGCTCTCACACCGGCGCGGCTCAGGGTGGCATGTGTGCCGCTCTCGCCAACGTCGAAGAGGACAACTGGGAATGGCACACCTACGACACGGTTAAGGGTGGCGACTACATCGTCGACCAGGACGCCGCCGAGCTGATGGCCAAAGAAGCCATCGACGCGGTGCTCGATCTGGAGAAGATGGGTCTGCCGTTCAACCGCACGCCGGAAGGCAAGATCGACCAGCGTCGATTCGGCGGTCACACCCGTGACCACGGCAAGGCTCCGGTTCGTCGCGCCTGCTACGCAGCCGACCGCACCGGCCACATGATTCTGCAGACGCTGTACCAAAACTGCGTCAAGCACAACGTCGAGTTCTACAACGAGTTCTACGCCCTCGACATCAACATGACGACCGACGAGAACGGCGAGCCCGTTGCCAACGGCGTCGTTGCTTACGAGCTGGCTACCGGCGAGATTCACGTCTTCCACGCGAAGTCGATCATCTTCGCCACCGGCGGCAGCGGCCGCATGTACAAGGTGACCTCCAACGCGCACACCCTTACCGGTGACGGCATGGGCATCATCTTCCGCAAGGGTCTCCCGCTGGAAGACATGGAGTTCCACCAGTTCCACCCGACGGGCCTCGCAGGCCTGGGCATCCTCATTACCGAGGGTGTTCGAGGTGAGGGCGGCATCCTCCGTAACGCGGATGGCGAACGCTTCATGGAGCGTTACGCGCCGACCATTAAGGACCTCGCACCGCGCGACATCGTCGCCCGCTCGATGGTCTTGGAGGTCCTCGAAGGCCGCGGTGCCGGACCGAACAAGGACTACGTGCACCTGGATGTTCGACACATCCCGGAAGAGACCCTGATGGCCAAGTTGCCGGACATCATGGAATTCTCGCGCACCTACTTGGGTGTGGACCCGGTGACCGAACTGGTGCCCGTCTACCCCACCTGCCACTACGTGATGGGCGGAATCCCGACCAACATCAACGGCCAGGTGCTCGCCAACAACGACCAGGTTGTCCACGGCCTGTTCGCGGCCGGCGAATGTGCCTGCGTCTCGGTGCACGGTGCCAACCGTCTGGGCACCAACTCGCTCCTCGACATCAACGTCTTCGGCCGCCGTGCGGGTATCGCCGCCGCCGAGTACGCCAACGCAAGCGAGTTTGTTGAGCTCGAAGAGAACCCCGATGCGATGGTTCAGGCCTGGGTTGCTCAGATGCTGAGCGATCACGGCCATGAGAACGTCATGACCATCCGTACCGAACTGCAGCAGACCATGAACGACAACGCTGCAGTGTTCCGTACCGAGGAGACCCTCAGCAAGGCACTCGTCGACGTCCGCGCTCTCAAGGAGCGCTACGACCACGTCACCGTGTCGGACAAGGGTAAGCGCTTCAACTCCGACCTCCTCGAGGCCATCGAGTTGGGCTTCCTGTTGGAGCTGGCTGAGGTGACCGTCGTCGGTGCCCTCAACCGCAAGGAGACCCGCGGCGGCCACGCCCGCGAGGACTACCCGGACCGCGACGACAAGAACTACCTGGTCCACACCATGGCCTACAAGAAGGGCAAGGGTCTGATCTCGGATATCGAGCTCGACACCAAGCCCGTCGTTCTGACTCGTTACGAGCCGAAGGAGCGGAAGTACTAATGACTGCCACCATCGAAACCAACGCCAACGGTGCTCCCCCGGTTCCGCCGGAAGCCACGATGGTTACGTTGAAGATCTACCGCTTCAACCCGGAAGATCCGGACGCACAGGGCTTCGAAAGCTTCCGTGTGCCCGCGCTCCCGTCGGACCGCCTATTGAGCTTGCTCCTTTACACCAAGGGCTACCTCGACGGCTCGCTGACGTTCCGCCGCAGCTGTGCACATGGCGTGTGTGGTTCGGACGCGATGCGCATCAACGGCGTCAACCGACTCGCGTGCAAGCTCCTGATGAAGGACCTGCTGCCGAAGGATTCATCGAAAGA
This sequence comes from Gordonia sp. 34D, assembly GCF_056682775.1. Taxonomy (NCBI): domain Bacteria; kingdom Bacillati; phylum Actinomycetota; class Actinomycetes; order Mycobacteriales; family Gordoniaceae; genus Gordonia; species Gordonia sp. 34D. The sequence goes on from NZ_CM155293.1 coordinate 1,892,870, forward strand.
GATCACCATCACCATCGAGCCCATCAAGGGTCTCCCGGTGGAGAAGGACCTCATCGTCGACATGGAGCCCTTCTTCGATTCGTACCGTGCGATCAAGCCGTTCTTGATCACCGGTGCCAACCACGAGCCGTCTCGCGAGAACCTGCAGTCGCAGGAAGACCGCGCGCGTTTCGACGACACCACCAAGTGCATCCTGTGTGCGTGCTGCACCACGAGTTGCCCGGTGTTCTGGAATGAGGGTTCGTACTTCGGTCCGGCCGCGATTGTGAATGCTCACCGCTTCATTTTCGACAGCCGTGACGAAGCCGCTTCCGAGCGGATGGACATCCTCAACGACGTTGACGGCGTGTGGCGCTGCCGCACCACCTTCAACTGCACCGACGCATGCCCCCGCGGCATCCAGGTGACGCAGGCGATTCAGGAAGTCAAGCGCGCCCTGATGTTCGCTCGCTAGGAGTAGACCTCCACCGCAGTACCATTCTGCAGCCCCGAAGCGGCCCCCGGATTCTTCCGGGGGCCGCTTCGCTTCCCGTTCTCGCATGATGCGTCGATTCCCGCACTACGTCTGACATAGTGCGGGAATCGACGCATCATGCGAGAACGGGTCGGCGGGGGAATGCGGGATGTGCGACGACGCGGTCGGCACGGGTATGGTGACGGTCGTCATGAGGACGATTTTCATTAAGCGCGCCGCCGCGGTCATCGCCGCCTGCTGCCTAGTCACCACGCTTTCAGCCCCGCAGGCAATTGCCGACCCCGGTATCTCAACCACGGGTGTACCGCTCCCCACTCCGGTTACCGATCATTGCCCCAACAAGTCGGTGCCCACCCCCGCAGTTGATGAGTCCGAGGTTGTTGCCGCAGGCGAGACGACGCCCACTCCCCTCGCTGTACCCAACCCGCCTCTCGGTGGCAACCAACTCGGTGCGTGCGGCATCGTCGCCGATCCGGCCGTCGGCCCCCTGCCGGAGCGTCTCACCTCATCCGGTTGGCTGATTGCCGACCTCGACACCGGCAACGTTGTCGCCGCGAAGGATCCGCACGGTCGCTATCGACCGGCGTCGACCATCAAAGTGCTTCTCGCATTGGTCGTCCTTGACGAACTAAATCTTGATACGCCCGTGGAAGCGACCGTCAACGACTGGTCCATGGAAGGCGACTCCTGCGGTATGGGCCCGGGTGGCAAGTACACCGTCCGGGACCTGCTGACTGGACTGTTGGTGGTCTCGGGCAACGACTGCGCCAATGCCCTCGCCCGCGAGCTTGGCGGTCTCGACGAGACACTCGCCAAGATGAACGCCACGGCCGCCAAGTTGGGTGCTCGCGACACGCGAGCGGCCAGCCCGTCGGGCCTGGACTCGGCCGGGATGTCGACGTCGCCTTTCGATCTCGCGCTCTTCTTCCGCGAGGCGATGGGCAATGAGACGTTCCGCGACATCATGGCGCTCAAGACCTACACTTTCCCCGGCTATCCCAAGCGGGTCGACGTTCCCGGCGACGTCGACCATCCGGCGTGGACCATGGGCACGTCGAACCCGCTGCTCCGCGATGATTGGCCCGGCATGCTCGGGGGCAAAACCGGCTACACCGACGACGCCCTCAAGACCTTCGTCGGTGCGGCGCAGCGCAATGGTCGCAATGTTCTAATCGTGCAGATGTATGGGCTCAACGAGGCCGATAATTCATACAGTGAGCAGGCTGCCCGCATGTTTGAGTACGGGTTCGCGGCGCCGTCGAACGCCACCGTGGGAAGTCTTGCCGTCCCGGGGTCCAGGCAGGCTTCCCCCTACGACGACGACCGCGATTTCGCGATCAGCAACGACGTCGCGACCGCGTGGAGCACCTGGTTGGTCGTCGGGCTGGCGGTCTTCGCAGCTCTCTGCCTGATCGGAGCGCTGGTACTGGCGACAATTCGTCGCAGGCAACGCTAGTTGGTCGCTACCGTTTGCCTCGTTTAAGCCAGCCGACGGCGCTGGCGACGACGGCACCGACGCCAGCCGCGGCCAGGAGGCGGCGGGCCTGATTCTCCGGCTCAACTTCGTAGACGGGTGCCAAGACGACCTGCCTCGCCTCCCCCGGTTTCGGCGGAGGGACCTCGTCGACGAACAGGTACTTCTCGTTGGCGGGATCCGCGGCGCTCCAGGCGGCCGCGTACAAGATGACCCGTGCCGCCAGATACGAGAACACCATGATGCCGATGATCGGGCCGAAAGCAGCGCCAGCGGGGCTGCCGAGGATCGACTGCAGGTAGATCCCCGCGACCGATTTCAGTACCTCAAAAACCAGCGCCGTGGCGAGTGCCGACCAGAGAATGGCCCGGGCTGGGACGTCGTTGCGCGGTAGCCAAGCGAGAATCACGATAAACAGCAGCCACATTCCCAGCACGCTGATCACGATCGACGCCACGCGGAGAAGTAGCGCGGTGAGGTCGTTCGAGGTGATTCCCAGCCAGTCCAGAATCTTAGGCCCCAACCCGCCCGCCGAAATGATGGTGATGCCCGTCGTGACGATAAACAAGATTCCAAGGATGAAGAAGATCATCAGGTCATAAAGCTTGCCGAGGATCGGGTTGTGTTTGACGCGGCCGCCCCACATTTCAGTGATCCCATTGCGGAGCAGGCTCATCCACCCGATACCGGTCAGCACTGCGGTTCCAAGACCGATCAGACCAACGGCTTGACGCGAGTCGATCGCCGAGTCGATGACCGACTTCAGTTGGTCGCCAAACTCTCCCGGCAGGTTCTCGACGATCAGGTTGGTGAGGTCATCGAGCAAGGTGGGATACCAAACGAGAGCGAAACCGGCGATCGCGAACGAGACCATAAGGATCGGCACCAGTGACAGGATGCCGATGAAACTGATCGCCGCCGCGTACGAGTTGCCGCGCTGATGGTTGTACCGCTCAACGGTGCCCATGATGTGCCCGAGGAATCCCCATCGGCCGACGAGCGCATCGAACCAATCTTTAACTCGGGCGATCAAGGCCTTGATGCGGTCCATGCTGTCCCCCTTCCTCCGTCAGCGTCCCGATGGCAGTTTCTCCCCGCGCCGCTTCGCCTACGACTTCGGGAGCAGGAAGCCGACCTTGTCGTACACGTCGGCGACGGTAGCCGCGGCGATCTCTCGCGCTCGGGCGGCACCGCCCGCCAGGATCCCATCCAAATAGGCTGCGTCGTCGAGGATTTCGTCGACTCGCCCGCGGAGCGGTGTCACGAATTCGGTCAGGATGTCGGCGGTTTCGACCTTTAGGTCACCGTAACCCTTACCCTCATACGATTCGACGATCTCGGCCATCCCGCGGCCGGTGAGGGCGGCCTGGATGGTCAGCAGGTTAGATACGCCCGCCTTGTTCTCGCGGTCGAAGGCGATGACGCGGTCGTTGTCGGTGACGGCCGACCGAATCTTTTTAGCTGATCTCTTCGGTTCGTCGAGGAGGTTGATCAGCCCGGAATCGGAGTCGGCCGACTTACTCATCTTCGCGGTCGGGTTCTGCAGATCGTAGATCTTGGCGAACTCTTCGACGATGTACGCCTTGGGCACGGTCAGTGCCTTGCCGTAGCGCTTGTTGAACCGCTGAGCGAGGTCGCGAGTCAGTTCCAGATGCTGGCGCTGATCCTCACCAACCGGCACCTGGTCCACTTGGAACGCCAGAATGTCGGCGGCCATCAGGATCGGGTAGGTGAACAGTCCGACGCCTGCCGCGTCCGTTCCGCCCTTTGCCGACTTATCTTTGAACTGGGTCATGCGACTGGCTTCACCGAAGCCGGTAATGCAGTTCAATACCCATGTGAGCTGGGCGATCTCCGGGACGTGCGACTGCACGTAAATGGTTGCGCGCTCGGGGTCCACACCGACGGCCAGCAACTGCGCCACACTGCGACGCGTCCGCTCACGCAACACCTTGGGATCCTGCTGCACCGTGATCGCGTGCATATCGGGGATGAAATAGAAGGCGTCGAACTCATCTTGAAGCTGAACCCACTGTCGGACCGCGCCGAGGTAGTTCCCGAGGTGGAAGGAGTCACTGGTCGGCTGAATTCCGGACAGGACGCGGCGGCGCGGTTCAGGCGTGGTCATGTTTGCAATTGTTTCAGATCGCTATGTCTGCGCTTCGCGATGGTCGTGCGACGGTGCCCAGAACAATTTTTGTGACATGGAGGCGTCTCAAATAGTAAGGGCAGGTTGCTGGGTGTTAGCTTCGCGTGCGGTGCGTCCGAAGGCGGACTGCGCCGCCGATCGGGATCGACCAATCCCCGACCGCGTTTTTCCGACCGAATTCTCGTCGATAGCTGAGGTGCTCCCGAAATGTCCCGATCTGCCGTCCGCCGACCAGTCGCCCGCGCTGTCGCAGTGGTTGCGACCACCGCCTTGCTCGGCGGAGGCCTCGCGTTCGTCGCTCCCCAGACTGCCGGCACCGCGACCGCAGCCGGTTGTGATTCTGCAAACAGAGCCACCAAGGACGCCGGTCTCGGCATTACCCACAACTATTCGAAGTCAGTAGCCATGACGGCCGGCGCCGGTGCCAAGGTCACCTACAAGATCGACGTCGGCACGTCTAACGGCGGCAACCCGTACGTCAACACGATTGTCGACACACCGCCGGCTGGCTTCGGGAAACCGACTGCCAAGGTGCGTGCCTATCATTTCCTCGAGGGGCTGAAGGAGGAAGTCGTCGCCGTTGAGGCCGCAGGTAAAGGCTGGAAGGTTGGCAGTGGCGGCTGGTCGGTTACCTCCGGCAACCCGGTTACCGCGTCGTTCACCTACGACCTTCCGCTCGCCAGTGTCCCCGGCGTCCCCGTTACCAGCGGCGGCATCGAGGTCGTTGGGACGGTCGGCGTCAGCAACAAGTTGCCGGACCTCACCGCCTGCTACCTCACGCGCATCATGACCCCGGGCGAGGCAATTGGCAGTGTCGGCGACGACCTCTCCAGTTCCGGCTCGACGCAAGACATCATTAGCGACGTAGTCGAAGGCATCGTCAGCGGCGCCCTCGCTGGTGCCGGAAGCAGCCGGTAGCAAATCTCAGCCCAAAACGACCGCCCGCCCTCGTGATCGAGAGCGGGCGGTCGTTTGGCCTTCGGGTCAGCGGAACTGGGCGGTCAGCGGAACTGGGCGGTCACCGGGGCGTGGTCCGACCACCGGAGGTTGTAGGCGTCGGCACGATCGACCCACGTCTTCTCTGCGCGAGCGGCCAGGGCCGGGGTCGCAAGGTGGTAGTCGATACGCCAGCCCGCGTCGTTGTCGAAAGCCTTGCCTCGCCACGACCACCAGGCGTACGGGCCATCGACGTCGCCGTGATGAGCGCGAGCGAGGTCGACCCATCCGGCTTCCAAGAGGCCAGCGACCCATTCGCGTTCGTGCGGAAGGAAGCCCGCGTTTTTGCGGTTGCCCTTCCAGTTCTTGATGTCCCGCTCGTCGGGCGCGATATTCCAGTCGCCAGCGACAACGGCCTGGCCACCAGCACCGAGGAGTTTATCGAGGTACAGGCCGAATGCTTCCAGGAAGCGGATCTTTTCGTCGTACTTCTCGCGGTCTTTCTCCGCGGTCGCTGCGGGGTCGGTGGCGAGCGCAGCTCCGGTCGGCAGGTACAGGCTTGCTGCCGTTACCGTCTCACCCTCAACATCGAAGTCGGCTTCGATGTACCTACCGGCAGCGTCGAATTCATCGCTACCGAAGCCGATCCGGACCGCGGTCGGCTCCTGCCGCGACAGGATTCCGACACCGGCGCGCCCTTTCGCTTCAGACTCTGTGTGTGCGAGGTGCCATCCGGCGTCGAGTGCAGGCTGAAGGGCTTTACGCGCCAAGGCGTCGGTGGCCCGGACTTCCTGCATCAGCACGATGTCGGGTGCCATTGACTCCAGCCACGGGAGCATGCCGAGGTTTTCCTCGGAGCGGTGCTTCACCGCCGCCCGAATGCCATTGACGTTGACGGTCGCGATAGAGAAAGGAGTAGTCACGAGGCATCACTGTATCCGTTTCGTGGATCGGCAACGACTGCCACGATGACCGTCATCAGCTGATCGCCACCGGGGTTTCGGGGTCGACGGGCGTGCACCCGCTGCGCCGCGCCGATATCACCGCCGCGCCCAGGACCACCAAACCGCAAATGGCGAGCAGCGCCCCCACCAACGACGGTGCGCGGTAGCCAAAGCCCTGCGCAATCACGGTGCCACCGACCCATGCGCCGATCGCGTTGGCGACGTTGAGGGCGGAATGGTTGAGCGCTGCGGCGATAGTTTGCGCGTCGCGCGCCACATCCATTAGGCGCGTCTGCAACCCGGGGATCGCCGTCGAACCGGACATCCCAACGAAGAACGTCACGACCACCGCTGGCCATCCCGTGGAAACGAGAAGGACAAACAGAACCAGCGCAACCGCAGTGCCGATCATGGAGATGGCGATGGCGCGATCGCCGAGTCGGTCGGCTAGGCGGCCACCAACATAATTGCCCGCGACCATTCCCGCGCCGAACAGCATGAGTGCGATCGGGACGGCGCCTTCCGACAGTCCGCCCAATGAGGTGAGCGCGGTGTTCAGATACGTGTAGAAGGCGAAGAAGCCGCCGAATCCGATGGTGCCGACCGCGAGCGTCAACCAGATTTGCTTACTCCGCAGGCCCCGCAGTTCGGTACGCGGATCGGTGCTGCGCATGCCGCTGAGGTCGGGCACAACACGCCACAGGGCAACCACGGTGACGACGCCGATGATGACGACCAGCACAATTGCCGACCGCCACCCCAACGACTGTCCCAGCCATGTGGCGGCCGGGACGCCGAGGACGTTGGCCACCGATAGGCCCATCATCACCTGACCGACCGCTTGGGCCCGTCGTCCCGGACCCGCGAGGTGGGCTGCGACGAGGGACGCCACACCGAAGTAGGCTCCGTGCGGAAGGCCAGCGATGAAGCGCGCAGCCATCATCATCGGAAAGTTCTGCGCCACCAGACTCAAGGCATTTCCTGCGGTGAAGGCCACCATGAGGCCGATCAACAGCGTCCGGCGCGATAGTCGTGCGGCAAGGACGGCGATTACCGGTGCCCCCACGACGACCCCGAGTGCGTAGGCGGAAATCAGGTGCCCGGCGGTCGGTTCCGTGATGCCAAGGTCGGTTGCAATATTGGGCAGCAACCCCATCGCCACGAACTCGGTGGTCCCGATCCCGAAGCCGCCGAGGGCGAGGGCACCGATAATCCAGCCGATGCTGGGTGCCGGGCGGATGCCTCGGGGTGCGGTTTTCGCGTCGACAGTCACCCGGGGTTCAACAGTCTCGCCCAACAGAAGGATTCCGCGTCGGCCGGTGATCTCGACCACCGACCGACGCGTCGCTCCTACTTCGCGAGCGCCGCTGACGCGATCGCCGGTTGCTTGGCAGGTGCCGGTTGCATTGCGGGTGCCGGGGTCGGCACGGCGGCCTGCCCGATCGCATTCACGACGTCCGGAATCACGCCCGAAACCTTCGGCACCAAGTTCGCGGGGTCGAGCAGCGCAGCTGGGTTGGTCATCGACACGGTGTTCTCAACGCGAGCCAACTCGATTGACGGAATCAGCGAAGTGCCCGGCCGGTTGTCGGGGTCCATCCCCAAGCCGATGGTTGCGCCGAGGGTCAGGTTGTTGGATCCGCCGAACTGCTGGGTGGCATCTACCTGCACCATGCCCGCGACGGTCACACTGACGCCGACGGACACTGGGGTCTCATTCAACGCTGCTGGGTCCAACGGCGCGGGAGCACCGTTCGGCATGAACCCGAGCTCGCCGCGGTCGGCATAAATCTCGGAGACGACCGGCACCAGCGGTGCAATGTCGACCTGCCCGCGCACCCGCGGCCGCATCGCTGCATCCTGCACCACACCGCGCGCCGCGTTGATCGCCACGTCCTGCGCCACCATGACCACCGACGGTTCCTGGTGGACGAGGCAATCCTGGGTGGCTCCCGCTTGCTGCTGGCAGGTCATCGCACCCCAACGGCTGTCGCTGCCGGGGTCGGCGTGCATGCGGGCCGGGTAATAGCCGTGCTTGACGAAATAGCCGAGGAACCCATCGAGTGCGCCGATCGGATCGACGAAGGGACTGGAAACATCGCACACTCCGTCGCCTTCGTTGCAAACCTGTTTCACCGGCAGATGCCCAAATCCGCCAGCTCGCGGCCCCGACATCGTCATTCCCGGGATCAGCCCGGTCAAAGAATTTTCTACACCCCGAGTGCCGCTGCGGCCGTCGCGTCGCGGGTCGGAGTACAACTCGCCGGATACGCCGCGGCTAAGAATTTTCTGCGACCGACCATTACCGACATCGGACAGGACGTCGCCAGCAATGCGCGCGCCCTGTGAATATCCGGCGATCACCACCGGGTGTCCAGGGCACTGGCGCTGGTATTGCGCGACTGCACGCTCCGTCGCCGCCTTTCCGATTGCCACATCGGTGTCGTACGGAATCATTCCGAGCGGCCACAGCGAGGTCGGGTAGTCCACATAGGTCACTTTGTAGCCATCCGACGCGTAGCGATCGCCAACGCCCGTGACGCCACCGGTCGGCACCCCATGCGAATTTCGGGGTGCATTGGTTCCGGCAACCACCACGGCACCGCCGGCACCGCAGGAAGCAGCCGCAGCGGGCGCGGCCGCCAAGGTGCTACCGGCTATCGCTGTGCTACCGGCTATCGCTGCGGTGGCAAGGGGAACCGCGAAGGCGAGAAGGGACTGTCGGACTTTGTTAGCCGCGGGGAAGGCCAGCGTCAGGGAGGTTGTGGTCACCGATAGATCATGCAGTTAGAAAGTCGCTGGCTAACAGCCAGAACGTGGATTTGACTCAACATTTCACCAAGGCGAAACCCAACAGGGTTTTCATTAACTTTTCCGGCCACCGTTTTAACGCTGCGTTCATCCGAAGCCCATGCTTCGCAGCCCTGACAACACGGGCGTGAAAGCACTTTTCGCATAGCACCGAGCGGCGCTGAAAGCCAGGATTTAACCGACGACGACTCATCCGTTTCAATCGCCCGATCCGCTTGCGATATCCTCAGCATCAGGTCATGAGTGTCAGCACACAGCCCCGGCTAGCTGACCGGCAACCCTCCAACCGCGGTGGGGTGCTCCGGGTGATGACCTGGCTGCGACACCAGTCGCCGCAGCAAGCGCGGGTCCGATGGTCGGACCCAACAACCGGGCCTGAAGGCTACCGACCGAAGAAAGTGATGACGTCCATGTCTGACGCCGCTAATTGGAGTTTTGAAACCACCCAGGTGCATGCCGGGCAGGTTGTTGACGCGACCGCCAAGGCTCGTGCGCTCCCGATCTACCAGACCACCTCGTTCGTCTTCGACGACACTGACCACGCCGCGAACCTGTTCGCGCTGGCCGAGCCGGGCAACATCTACACCCGCATCATGAATCCGACGCAAGACACCGTCGAGCAGCGCCTCGCAGCCCTCGGCGGCGGCGTCGCAGCGCTCCTCGTGGCGTCCGGCATGGCCGCAACCACCTACGCGATTCAGAACATCGTGGAGAATGGCGGCCACGTCGTTTCGAGCCCGCGCGTGTACGGCGGAACGTTCAACCTGTTCCACTACACGCTGCCGAAGTTCGGCATCGACGTCACCTTCGTCGACGATCCCGACGATCTCGAATCATGGCGCGCCGCGATCCAGCCCAACACGCGCGCCGTCTTCGCCGAGACCATCTCGAACCCGCACAACCAGATCCTCGACATCGCTGGCTTGGCCAAGGTTGCGCACGACGCCAGCCTCCCGCTGATCGTCGACAACACGGTGGCAACCCCTTACCTGCTCAACCCGATTGCCCACGGTGCCGACATCGTCGTTCATTCGGCAACCAAGTACATCGGTGGCCACGGCACCGCTATCGGCGGCGTCATCATCGACGGCGGCACCTTCGATTGGCGCGTCCAGCGCGACGGCCAAGACCTGTTCCCCGGCTTCACCACTCCCGACCCCAGTTACAACGGCGTCGTCTTCGCCGACCTCGGCGCCCCGGCATATGCATTGAAGGCACGCACGCAATTGCTGCGTGACACCGGTGCAGCGATCTCGCCGTTCAATGCCTTCCTGTTGGCGCAGGGCATCGAAACCCTGAGTCTGCGCGTGGAGCGCCACGTGGCGAATGCGCAGAAGGTCGCCGAGTTCCTGGAAGCACACCCGCAGGTCACCTCGGTCTCCTACGCCGGACTGAAGTCGTCGCCGTACTACGACCTCGCACAGGAATTGCTCCCCAAGGGCGCTGGCGCGATCATCGGCTTTGAGATCGAAGGCGGCATCGAAGCTGGCAAGGCGTTCGTGAACGGTCTGTCCCTGCACAGCCATGTGGCCAATATCGGCGACGTGCGCTCCCTCGTGATTCACCCGGCTTCGACCACGCACAGCCAGCTGTCGGAAGACGAGCTGCTCAGTGCGGGCGTCACCCCGGGCCTGGTGCGTCTCGCGGTCGGCATCGAAGGCATCGACGATATTCTGGCCGACCTCGAAACCGGTTTCACTGCTGCTGCAGGCGTCAAGTAGACGGCAACGCAGAGGAAATTGATACGCCCATGGAAGGGAGCTCGGTGTCGGTAGGTATCGACCCGGCCACGACGACTTCAGCGCCGGTGAGCGACCCCAACTGGGCTAGCGGACCCGACGGGACGCAGACTGCTGTCTCGATCGGCGATCTGCGGCTCGATTCGGGTGCTGTCCTCGCCGATGTCACCGTCACCTTCCAGAAGTGGGGAACCCCCAACGCTGCACGCGACAACATCATCGTCGCGCTGCACGCGTTGACCGGAAATTCGCACGTCACAGGTCCGGCCAATGAGCGTTTCACCATGACTGGTTGGTGGGATGGCCTCATTGGACCGGGCCTGGCCATCGACACCGACGAATGGTGCGTTTTGGCACCCAACGCGATTGGCGGCTGCTACGGCTCCACCGGCCCCGGTTCGACGGCACCCGACGGCAAGGCGTGGGGCTCCCGCTTTCCGCGGCTGACGATCCGCGACCTCGTGCGGTCGGAGGCGATTGCGTTCGAACAACTCGGGATTACCAAGATCGCCGCCGTCGCTGGCGGCTCCATGGGTGGCGCACGAGCACTGGAATGGGCCGTTACCTACCCTGGACGCGTCGGCACGTCACTGGTCCTTGCGGTGGGTGCTCGTGCGAGTGCCGATCAGATCGGCACTCAGACCACCCAGATCGAAGCGATCCGGATGGACCCGGCATGGCAGGGCGGCGACTACTACGACACCGACCACTCACCAAGCACAGGCATGGGCATCGCCCGCCGGATCGCGCACCTGAGTTACCGCAACGACCGCGAACTCGACGATCGTTTCCAGAATCGCCCGCAGGGTGATGAGAACCCGCTCGTCGACGGACGTTACTCCATCGCCAGCTACCTGGAGCACCAGGCAAACAAGCTCAAACGGCGCTTCGACCCCGGTAGCTACGTCGTATTGTCGGACGTGCTGAACAACCACGATGTCGGACGCGATCGCGGCGGCGTACAGGCCGCGCTGAACGCATGCACCGTTCCGACGATCGTCGGGGGTATCGATTCCGATCGCCTGTACCCGCTGTATCAGCAAGAGGAATTGGCACGCGAACTCGGCAACGTCGTCGGTGGCCTCCGCGTGGTGCATTCCGATGCCGGTCACGACGGATTTCTCACCGAATTTGAGCCGATCCGCGACCTGCTCGTCGAGACGGTTCAATTGGCGCGCACCAACATTCAGCGATAGTCGTGCGGTCCGTGATTACGTGACGGATTCCCCCTAAAGCAGCCAACCGAACAAGCGCTTGGTTGTAGCTTCGATGTATGAGCTTCCTGAAGCAAAACACCCCTGAAGTCGACTTTCCCACCTGGAGCCAGGGGTCCCGCTCAGAGAAGATCAAACCGATGGCACGACATTGGGCCGAGGTGGGTTTCGGTACCCCGGTGGCGATGCACCTGTTCTATGTGGTGAAGATCCTCGCCTACATTCTCATCGGTTGGGCCATCGTTATCTCGACGCCGGGCATCGATGGCTTTTTCGACGTTACGTCCTGGTATACCGAGCCCATCGTCTTTCAGAAGATCGTCCTGTTCACGATGCTCTTCGAAGTGATTGGCCTTGGCTGCGGCTTCGGCCCGCTCAACAACCGGTACTTCCCGCCGATGGGATCGATTCTCTATTGGCTGCGCCCCGGCACCATCCGGCAGCCTCCGTGGGCGGGGATTCCACTGACCGCCGGCGATACCCGCACGCCAATCGACGTATTGCTCTACGCAGCACTCCTGGTGGTAACGGTCGTCACGCTGTTCCTCGGCGGGACCGGCCCGGATGCTTCCGTCGGTTCGACCGTTGGCGGGTTACCCACCTGGTCGGTCGTCACTATCCTGGTGCTTCTCGCGGTGTTGGGGTTGCGGGATAAGACGGTCTTTCTCGCTGCCCGTGGCGAGGTGTACGGCGCGCTCACGGTGACGTTCCTGTTCGTCGGGACCGACATGATCCTCGGTGCCAAACTCGTCTTTCTGTGCATTTGGTTGGGTGCCGCAACCTCAAAGCTCAACCGCCACTTCCCCTTCGTCATTGCGACGATGATGTCGAACAACCCGATCCTCAAGTCGCCCCGACTCAAGCGGATGTTCTTCGCCGACTTCCCTGACGACCTGCGTCCCGGACGTCCAGCCCGCGTGATCGCCCACTTCTCGACGGCCGTCGAGGGCCTTGTTCCGCTGGTTCTGTTTTTCACCCACGGTGGCTGGCCGACCGCCATCGCCGCCATCATCATGCTGTGTTTCCACTTCGGCATCCTGTCGGCGATCCCGATGGGGGTGCCGTTGGAATGGAACGTCTTCATGATGTTTGGCGTGCTGACGCTATTCGTCGGTCACTCCGATATCGGACTCACCGACCTCCAGACACCGTGGCCGGTCCTACTCTTTGCGGTGTCTGCGGCCACCATTGTGATTGGCAATCTGATGCCGCGAAAGGTCTCGTTCCTGCCCGGTATGCGGTACTACGCGGGCAACTGGGACACCACGCTTTGGTGCATGAAACCATCAGCGTCCGCGAAACTCCAGGAGGGTATCGTCTCCGTCGCGGCCATGCCAGCCGCCCAACTCCAACGGTTTTACGGCAGTCCCGAAGGTGCGCAAGTTGCGTTGTACATGGGTTATGCGTTCCGCGCATTTAACAGCCACGGCCGGGCGCTGTTCACCCTTGCCCACCGCGCAATGGCCGGCTACGACGAGGCCGACTACATGCTCACCGACGGCGAGCGAATCTGCGCCATGGCGATGGGGTGGAACTTCGGTGACGGTCACCTCTCCAACGAGCAACTCATCGCCTCATTGCAGCGCCGCTGCCAGTTTGAGCCGGGCGAGGTCCGGATCGTCTTGCTCGACGCACAGCCGATCCAGCATCAAACCCAGCAATACCGACTCATCGATCCCGCGATCGGCGAATTTGAGCACGGCTACGTCAACGTCTCCGACCTCGTCGATCGTCAGCCCTGGGACGACACCGTACCGATTAATGTCGAATCGCCAACCGCCTAGCCCGTTCTCGCATGATGCGTCGATTCCCGCACCACGTCTGACGTGGTGCGGGAATCGACGCATCATGCGAGAAGGTAGGGGCGCAGCCCCGGACGACGGCTGCGGGTCGGGGGGTTACGCGGTGCCGAGGGAGTCGATTGATGTTGCTAGCCATAGGACGACGGCGCCGAGCGCCAGCATGGCGCTGATGTCGAAAGCACGGCTGCGGATCTGCAATAGGCCGATGCGGTGGGCCGGCAGGAAGGCGCGGAACGCCGCGCCCAGCAGCATCGCCGAGCCAAACACAAACGCCCCGCGCCGCCACCGATCGATCAGGATGAGGACGGCCGCAGCAGCGATCACCAGAAGGACCAGGTAGTACGGGATATTGACGAAAACGCCGTAGAGCTGCCGAGCTTTGCGGATGGATTCGACCCGATCCTCATCGACAGGCGTCGACGAGTTCGGGTCGCGGTCCGGTGCGGGGCCGACATGCTCGACCATCAGTTGCCCTGCGACTGTGCCAGTTCGAGTTCGGCGCGCTCAACGACGTTTGCCAGCAGGAAAGCGCGAGTCAGGGGGCCAACGCCGCCCGGGTTCGGCGACACCGCACCGGCTACTTCCCATACGTCCGGGTGCACATCGCCGGTCAGGCCAGCATCCGTGCGGCTCACGCCCACGTCGATGACCGCAGCGCCGGGCTTCACCATGTCGGGCGTGATGAGATGCGGTACACCGGCAGCACCAACCACGATGTCAGCGCGTCGAACCTCGGCGGCGAGGTCGCGGGTGCCGGTGTGGCACAACGTGACGGTCGCGTTTTCGCTGCGGCGTGTCAGCATCAGGCCGATCGGACGCCCAATGGTGACGCCACGTCCGACGACAGTCACGTGTGCGCCGTCGATCGGAATGTCGTAGCGGCGCAGCAGGTGGATAACGCCGCGCGGCGTGCACGGCAAGGTTGCTTCCTTGCCGAGGACCAGGCGTCCCAGGTTGATGGGGTGCAGACCGTCGGCATCCTTCTCGGGTGCGATCCGCTCCAGTGCCGCGTTCTCGTCAAGGTGCTTCGGCAGCGGCAACTGCACGATGTAGCCGGTGCAGGCGGGGTCGGCGTTCAGTTCGTCGATCGCGGCGTTGAGTTGCTCGGTGGTCGCATCGGCAGGCAGGTCCTTGCGGATCGACGCAATGCCCACCTTGGCACAGTCGGAGTGCTTGCCCTTCACGTACGAGCGCGAGCCGGGGTCGTCGCCCACCAGCACGGTACCGAGGCCCGGCGTGATGCCAGCCTCTTTGAGTCGTGCCACTCGGGCAGTGAGATCAACAAAGATCTCGTCGCGGGTAAGTTTGCCGTCCAGTCGAATCGCCGTCACGGTTACCTATTGTTCCACTAGTCCGGACGCCACCGCTTCAGGCCCAGCATTCGAGGCTGAATGCCGACACGCGCTTCACTCCTTCGGGTGATTCTCCGCGCCAGGGACCAGCGCGACGGGCATCACGCGTTAGGTTGGCACCACCCATTGAAAGGGGTCCCCTTTGCGCCGGTCGATCAATCTCATAGTCGCCGCAGCCGCAGCACTGGCCGTGCTGTCCGGATGCTCAAGCGAGCAGTCTTCAACTGCCGAGTCCAGTCCCGCTCGCACGACGGCGATCACGACCGCACCGGAGACTGGTGAAACGACCGCGACCACCGAAACGACTGAGACCGGGGAAACGACCAATACCCCGGAGACCACGGAAACGACGCCAGTCGCACCACCGGTATCGGCCGCGGCGGCGGTCATGCCGAACGTCGTGTGCATGAACCTCCAGGCGGCCCAGGATGCGATTCAGGATGCCGGGGTGTTCTTTTCTCGCAGCGACGACGCGACCGGTCGGGGCCGCAGCCAAGTGCTTGACCGGAACTGGATCGTGGTCAGCCAGACCCCGAGTGCGGGCAGTCCCGTCGGCGAGGCCGAGGCCGTGTTGTCCGCGGTAAAGATCGGTGAACCGAACCCCTGCTAGCCCTGGCAGGTAAGCCCGGCGATTCCGCTACTGCGAATCGCCTAGGCGACGGCCATCTGCGAGCGTGCGACGGCGAGGAATTCCTCGACGGTCACGTAGAAGCCGGTGGCGTCGTCGATCTGGAACCAAACGGTCTGCTTGGGATCGAGGTCGGCCGGATCGGCAGTGTTGTTGTTGATGATTGGACTGTGCTTATTAATGGTCTTCGTACGCATTGTGTATGCCTCCTGGCATGAGTAGGTGGCAGCGACTCGCGTCGCTGCGAAACGTGGTGGGTCTAGGGCTCCGATAATCAGCCCAATGACGGTCTGCGTTGAGGTTCTCATCTAGTCGCCTGCGCCACTCGGCGCGCGACCTAGACCCAGAGGTCCTCAGGAGATCGGCAACTGTACCGGCGGATCGTGAGATGATCGACGCCATCGCGTTGCTGAACAGCTATCATCGCACGGTCGTTCGATCCCGTCAAGGGTTTATGATGCGCGGCCGTCGTGCCGACGCCCAGGCCGACCACTCGAGTGCTCTCGGCGCAGCTATAGGATTACCTGGTGTTTCGGATCATGTACTACGAACCCTGCATCCCACCCAATACCGGAAATGCCATCCGGATCGCGGCCAATACCGGCTGTGAGCTGCACTTGGTTGAGCCGCTTGGTTTCACCATGACCGACACTCAGGTCCGGCGCGCTGGCCTCGACTACCACGAGATGGCGAACGTGACCGTGCATCCAGATCTGCCGACGGCATGGGACAAACTACAGCCCACGAGAGTCTTCGCCTTCTCATCGCACGCGACGCGGTTCTACACCGATGTCTCGTACGAGGCGGGTGACGTCCTTCTCTTTGGCCCCGAGCCCACCGGACTCCCCGATGAGGTGCTCGCCGATTCACATATCACCGATCAACTCCGGATCCCGATGCTGCCCGACCGCCGTTCGATGAATCTGGCGAACGCCACCAGCGTCGCACTGTACGAAGCGTGGCGACAGCACGACTTCAGCGGTGCGGTGTAGTCAGCTGGTCCGACTACCGCGCCACCGCAGCGGAGCCTCCTGGTACTCCTCCGCAGCATGCGCCACCATGCCCACCGTTCTGCCGTACTGAAACACCACCTCGGCAGACCGTGGCGGCAAGCCGATCTCGCTGGTGACAATCGCGCCGGCCAAGTCGATGTTCATGGGCCGCCCGACCCGCTCTTCAATGGCCCGGGCCGCCGCTACAGCCGACGATTCCGGACGATCGGCAATGACTCGATCGACAACGATCCGCGCTCGCGGATCCGAACCCGTATAGATGACGTGCCCGAAACCTGGCACGCCACCTGCCACCACTGCATCCGCGAGCGCCCGGTCGACGTCAACACCCGAAAGCACCGCGTCGAGCAGTCCACGCGCCGACACGGTAACGCCGCCGTGCAACGGCCCCGACAGCGCCGCATATCCGGCAAGCAATACGTCGAGGAGCCCGGCTCTGGCCGACGCGGCAACGCGAGCCGCCGTCGTTGAAGCGGCCAAACCGTTGTCAATCAGGACTGTGGCAAGCACGTCGATCCATGGGTGTGTGAAATCAATTTCGGGGACCGCGGCCGCGAGTTTCGGGAGTAAACTCAGCGTTCGCCCGGCGAGATCAGACAGGTCGGCGCGCAGCGGATCAGCAGCAGCCATCAGCGCCACTGCCAACGGGATTCGCCTTTCGATCGGCAACCCCGCGACGATGTCCCAGTTAACCTCTGGCATCGGCGACGGAACCGTCGTGGCGTCAAGTACATCAGCATCGAGCACAAGACGGGCGGCCCCGTCGAATCCCAGTTCGGCGCACAACTGCTCAAGGTCGCGGCCGCGTAAGAACAGTCGATTGTCACGAATCACCGAAACGCTGCTGGTGACCGCGCGAAACTTCAAGAGGCGATCTCCGGCCCGTCGACCGTCAGCCTTCCCGGCAGCAAGCGAGTCGATCTGGGTCCGATTGAACTGCGACTCCGCCTTCCCCGATATCCGACGCGATTCGAGCACCCCGCGGCTAACGTACGAATACAGCGTCCCGCGCTTGACGCCCAGTCGAGCTGCGGCCTCTGACGTGCCAATCCACTCGTCCATCCATTGATTGAATCAACATTGCAGATGTTGATCAACAGGTGGAGACTCGGTCCATGACCAACGCAACGGAAACGGCCCCCGGCAGCGCACTCATCAGCGTGCCTCGCGGCCTCAAGAATGTGATTGTCACCGATACGACCATCGGCGATGTCCGCGGCGACGAAGGTTTCTACCACTACCGCCAGTACGACGCAACTCAACTTGCCCGGACAGAGAAGTTCGAAGACGTCTGGCATCTGATGATCCACGGGAGCCTCCCCGACCAAGCCCAGTCGACCGCTTTCACTCAGCAGGTCGGCGAACTGCGGGCGCTCGACGCCGCAACGATCGATCTGCTGCGGCGGGCCGTGACTCCCGGCGTTGAGCCCCTCGCCGCCCTACGGTTGGCTCTCGCGTCGGCGGGCATCCTGGAACAGCCACTGTTCGACCTCGACGAAGCGGCACGCACTCGCGCTGCCCTGCGGTATGCGGCGATCGCACCGACGGTGGTCGCAGCGGCTTTCCGACTCGCGCAGGGCCTCGACGTCATTGATGCCGACCCGAGTATGGGACACGTTGCCGACTACCTGCGGATGTCGACGGGCAAAACCGACGAGCAGGCCATCAGTGCTCTGCAGACCTACCTAATCACGACCATCGACCACGGATTCAATGCCTCGACGTTCGCCGGTCGCGTCGTCGCGTCCTCGGGATCAGATATGACGTCGTCGATCCTCGGCGCGCTCGGTGCCTTCCTCGGGCCGTTGCACGGCGGTGCCCCGGGACGTGCTCTCGCCGCCCTCGACGACATCGGAGATCCCGCCAACACCCGCGACTGGGTGCGCGGGAAAATTGAGTCCGGCGACGTCATCATGGGTTTCGGCCACGCCGTCTACCGGACACACGACCCCCGTGCTCAACTTCTCAAAGAGGTCGTCCAAGCCCGCTACGACAGCCCGCTGGTCCAACACGCAGTCGCCGTTGAAGGGGAAATCGAGACCGCTATCAACGAGCTCAAGCCTGGCCGCAAGCTGTACGCGAATGTCGAGTACTACGCGGGCGTCCTGATGAGTGAAGTCGGCTTGCCGCCTGCGATGTTCACCCCCACGTTCGGGGTTGCGCGCATCGTCGGATGGACCGCCAACATCCTGGAGCAGGCGGCCGAGGGAAAGATCATTCGTCCCGTCTCCCGCTACGTGGGTCCGGAGCCCAAACGCGGCGCGTAGCACGCCGGGTTCAGCTCAGCGCGGCTTGTTCGCGTACACGTACTTGTAGTATTCGGCGTCCTTCAGTTTGCTGGCGGCGGCATTGTCGATAACAACGGTGGCGCGCGGATGCCACTGCAGGATCGACGCCGGGCACGATGCCGACAGCGGGCCTTCGACAGCTCTAGCGATCGCGTCAGCTTTGCCCTCACCGGTCGCAACAAGCGCGAGATGCTTTGCGTCGCAGATGGTTCCAAGCCCCTGAGTGATGACGTGCTGGGGCACTTCGTCGAAGCTGTCGAAGAAGCGGGCGTTGTCGTTGCGGGTCTCTGCCGTCAGCGTTTTGATACGGGTACGCGAGGTCAGCGACGACGACGGTTCGTTGAAACCGATGTGCCCGTTGCTGCCGATTCCCAGGATCTGGACGTCAACCGGTCCGATGCCCTTGATCAGGTCGTCGTAGGCATCTGCAGCGGCGATGCTGTCGTCGGTCATCCCGTCGGGCGAATTTACCTCGCCGATATCGACGTGATCGGTGAACTTATCTCGAATAAACCGCGCGTACGATTCCGGGTGCGTGGTTGGCAGGCCCACGTACTCGTCGAGCAGGACCGCATCGACGCCGGCAAACGAGAGACCCTCCTCCCGGTGCCTGCGAATCAGTTCGGTGTAGGTGCGCAGCGGCGACGAGCCGGTTGCTAACCCCAGAACTGATGCACCGCCGCGTACCGCATTGGCAATGATGTCGGCCATCACCTGTTCCGGATGATCCACGATCACGATCTCCATGCGTTCCCTGCTTTCGTTCGTTGCCAAATCCGAACCTGCTCGCGACCTTATCGTGGATCGCACCTACCGATGAGGATGATCAACACCAGTCGCGCGATCGAGTCCCGACCTTCAAATCTAGCTTCTGCAATCGGTCAGCGACGACGGTCACCGCGCCTTCCGCGTTCTGCACGGTGCCGCGGATCAACAGCGCCGACGACGTTTGCGCAAGCTTTCGGTACCGCGACCACAAACCGACCGAGCACACCACATTCACCATGCCGGTCTCGTCCTCAAGATTGACGAACGTGACGCCGGAGGCGGTCGCGGGCCGTTGCCGATGCGTCACCGCGCCACCGACGAGCACCCGCGTCCCGTCTTCGACTGACAACAATCGGTCGGCCGGGACCACGCCCATCGCATCGAGTCGCGGCCGCAAGTATTCCGTCGGGTACGACCGCGGCGAGATCCCCGTCGACAACGCGTCGACGGTCGTCAATTCCACCTCAGACATGCCGGGGAGGACGGGAGCCGAACGCGGGGCTTCGACATCGAGTTGGTCACTGCGGCCAGCGATGACCCCGGTTTCCCACAGCGCTGCGCGACGATCCAACCCTAAACTGGCGAACGCATCGGCGGTGGCCAGCGACTCCAACTGCGAAGTAGTGAGTCCGGCCCGCCGCGACAGGTCCGTGACCGACGTGAATGGCCCATCGGCGCGCGCGCTGATAATTGCCTCTGCGGCTTCGTCGGACAGTCCGCGAATGGCGCCCAACCCAATTCGGATGTCGAGTCCGTTGTTCTCCAGTCCCGCATGCGGCAGGGACCAGTTCACATCGGGCCGATGCACTTGCACGCCGTGTCGGCGGGCATCGGCGACCAACGACTGCGGCGAATAGAACCCCATCGGCTGCGCCCGCAACAGTCCCGCGCAGAAGGCCGCCGGGTAATGCAGCTTGAACCACGCCGAATAGAAGACGAGGGACGCGAAACTCTGCGAATGGCTTTCAGGGAAACCAAAATTGGCGAACGCCGCCATTTTCTCGTAAATGCGGTCCGCGAGCTCGCCGGTGATGCCGTGCGTTTCGCGCATGCCGTCGTAGAACCGTTTCTTGAGGCGCTGCATCTTTTCCGGCGACCGCTTGGACCCCATCGCCCGGCGCAGTTGGTCGGCTTCTCCCGCGGTAAACCCGGCGACATCGCGCGCCACCTGCATCAGTTGCTCCTGAAACAGCGGTATGCCGAGTGTCCTGCCGAGCGCCGCATCCATGGACGGATGGTCGGATTTGGCTTCTTCCAGTCCGTTGCGACGCCGCAGGTACGGGTGCACCGATCCACCCTGAATGGGACCGGGCCGGATCAGCGCCACCTCAACGACGAGATCGTAGAAGTTTTGCGGCTTCAGTCGTGGCAACGTCGCCATCTGCGCCCGCGACTCCACCTGAAAGACACCAACCGAATCGGCCCGGCACAGCATGTCGTAGACGGCTTTCTCCGACAGATCGATCTTCGCCAGGTCGACGTCAACCCCATGGTGCTCGGATACCAGGTCGATCATGTAGTGCAGCGCCGACAGCATGCCCAGGCCAAGCAAGTCGAACTTCACCAACCCGATCACCGCGCAGTCGTCCTTGTCCCACTGCAGCACGCTGCGCCCGGGCATCCGCGCCCATTCCGTCGGGCAGACGTCAGCGATCGGCCGGTCGCAAATCACCATGCCGCCCGAGTGGATTCCCAAATGCCTTGGCAACGAGGAAATCTGGGACGCCAACTCGCGGACATCGGCGGGGGCCGACTCCGGCATCTTGCTCCATGCGTCCTGCTGCCCGCTGGCGTAGCCGAGCGCCCGCGCCATATCCCGGATCGCCGACCGCCCGCGGTAGGTGATCACATTGGCAACCTGTGCACTGTGTTTGCGCCCGTGCTTGGCATAGACGTGCTGGATGGCTTCTTCACGACGATCGGATTCGATGTCGACGTCGATGTCGGGAGGCCCGTCGCGCTCCACCGACAGGAACCGTTCAAACAGCAGGTGGTTGGCAACCGGATCGACGTTGGTGATCCCGAGGGCGAAGCAGACCGCCGAGTTGGCGGCGCTCCCCCGCCCCTGACAGAGGATCCCGTTGCGTTTACAAAAGCTGACGATGTCGTGGACGACGAGGAAGTATCCGGGAAAAGTGAGGGTCTCAATGATGGCGAGCTCATGGTCGATCTGCCGGTAGGCATCGGGCCGTTGCTCGCGGGTCCCAAACCGATCCCGGGCACCGCGCTCGGTGAGTTCGCGGAGCCAACTCGCTTCGGTGTGACCGGCCGGGACGTCGAAGGGCGGCAGGTTTGGGGCAATCAGCCCGAGCGAAAATGTGCACTCGTCGGCGATAGCGACCGCATTGTCGATGGCCTCGCGGTGGGCGGGCATCAATCGGAGCATTTCGTCACCGCTGCGCAGGTGTGCGCCGCCCACGCCGGGAAGCCAACCGTCGATGGTGGCCATGTCGGTGCGCGCCCGCACTGCCGCCATCGCCGTGGCCAGGCGACCGTTCTGTGGCGCAGCAAAGTGTGCGCCGGTAGTCGCGACGGTTGGCACCCGATGCAGCGCAGCCAGGGAGGCCAAGATCGCGGTGCGTTCGTCGTCGTCGGAGCCGGTTCCGGGGCTCAATTCGACGGCGACATTGCTCGCACCAAAGCGGTCGATAAGTTCGCCGAGCGCGGTATCGGCCGCCCTCCGACCACCGCGATCGAGGGCGCGCCGCACCGACCCCTTGCGACAGCCAGTGAGGATTTGCCAATGCCCGGTGGCCGCGTGTTCGGCGATGACGGTGAGGTCGTAGCGCAGTAGCCCCTTCTCTCCACCGCTCATATGGGCATCGGCAATCACCCGGGAGAGCCTGCGGTATCCCTCGTCCCGGCGGGCAAGTACCAGCAGGTGCTCCCCCGGCGGATCGACGGCACCGGCTCGAGCGGCGTCGCGCTGCAGCGACAGCTCGGCACCAAAAACGGTCGGCATGCCAAATTCGCGAGCGGCTTCAGCAAACCGTACGACGCCGTAAAAGCCGTCATGATCGGTCAACGCGAGCCCTCTCAATCCCAGCCGCTGACCTTCTTCGACCATCGATTCAGGCATGGAGGCACCATCGAGGAAGCTATAGGCGCTGTGCGCGTGTAGTTCCGCATACGGGACCGTCGATGAACCAAACTCGATGTCGGCGGCCTGATAGGAGTCACGTTTCCGCGACCAGGCAGGCGAGTCGTTGCCGTCACCCGTTGGTGAAAATGTGGTGCCCGGTCGGTCCGCAGGGCCAGCCGGGCGCCCCGACAGCACCCGTTCCATCTCCGACCAGGTCGGAGGACCGTTGTTCCAACCCACTCTCCAAATATAGAACATCTGTTCGATACCAATCAACCGGCAATCTGCATCGATGCCGTGCCAAATCAGCAATCGTTCCGAGCCAGCCGACCCGGCAAATCCATCATCCCCGCACCCAGTTGTGAGACCCTGGGGCCGTGACGAGTTATTTTGTGACCGGTGGCAGCGGCTTCATCGGCCACCAAGTGGTCCAAAAACTCTTGGCCAGCGACCCAGAGGCCCAGGTTTATGCCTTGGTGCGCACCGGGTCACTGCAACGTTTCTCCGAGGCAATGGACCGTGTTGACGGTAACGACCGCGTCACCACCGTCGTAGGCGAACTCACCTCCGACGGCCTGGGCATCGACGCCGCAACGAACACCGCGCTCGACGCCATCGACCATGTCATCCACCTCGCGGCCCTGTACGACGTGACCGCAACCGAAGAAGCACAACGCGCGGTTAACGTCGAGGGCACTCGCCGCGTCGTGGAGTTCGCACGGTCGCGGGGCGCGATGCTCCATCACATGTCATCGGTCGCGGTCGCCGGCGACTACGACGGCGACTTCACCGAGAACGACTTCGATTTAGGCCAGGGGTTTCCTTCCGGTTGCCATCGCACCAAGTTCGACGCCGAACGCATCGTCCGCGACACCGCAGAACTGAACTGGCGCATCTACCGGCCGTCGGCCGTCGTCGGCGATTCCAGGACCGGCCGCACTAACAAAATTGATGGTCCGTACTACTTCTTCGGACACCTCTCGGCACTCAGTGGGCTTCCGTCATTCCTGCGATTGCCGGTCCCCGACGTTGGTCACCTGAACATGGTGCCGGTTGATTTCGTGGCGGAGGCGATCGTCGCGCTGATCGGCGTGCAACCGGGGCACAGCGGACTGGTGTTTCACCTGGGCGATCCGCAACAGCGCTCCGTCAGCGACCTCTTCAACGCGATCGTCCCCGGCTTCGGCGGCCCCAGCAGTTTTACCGCATTTCCCTCTGCGCTGGTCCGACCCATCTTGTCGATGAGCGGCCTCGGCCCACTGCGCCCGTGCCGCGATCTCGTAGCACTGCAGGCCGGGCTGCCACCGGGGATTCTTGACATCGCCGCACTCCCGGTCACTTTCCGATGCGACACCACCACTGCGACCCTGGCGGGCCTCGGTATCTCAGTGCCCGACCTCGCGGCCTACGGCCCCAAGCTCGCCGAGTATTGGTACCAGCATTTGGATCCGGCACGGCACCGTCGCACAGATACCCGCGGACCCCTCGTCGGCAAACACATCCTGATCACCGGCGCATCCTCTGGCATCGGCCGAGCGACGGCCCGCATGTGCGTGCGCCGCGGTGCCACCGTGTTTCTGGTGGCACGCAATGCCGAACAGTTGGTGGAGACCGCCGCCGAACTCGACGCCGAAGTTCCCGTCCCCGGCCTTCCCATTGGCCGCGCCCACGCCTACCCGGCCGATATCAGTGACGAATCCGCAGTCGCGACACTCGTCAAATCTGTTCTGGCCGAACATGATCACATCGACGTGCTGGTCAATAATGCGGGCCGCTCCATCCGCCGTTCCACCGCCAATGCGGTCGACCGTTCGCATGACTACCACCGCATGATGGCCGTCAACTACTTCGGTGCCGTCTATCTGACCCTGGCGCTGCTGCCACATATGACGGGCAGGCAATCGGGCCACGTGGTGAATGTGTCGTCGATTGAAGTGCAGAGTCGCGCACCCCGATTCGGCGCGTACGCGGCGTCGAAGGCCGCATTGGAGGCGTTCAGCGATGCGACCGGCGCCGAAACGCTCTCCGATCACGTCACCTTCAGCAATGTCCGAATCCCGTTGACTCGCACCAGGATGATCGTTCCGACCAACGCCTACGATGCGGTCCGCGGCATCTGGAGCGTCGACAAGGCCGCACATCGGGTGCTGCGCGCGATCGTCGTTCGCCCCAAGCGGGTCAATACGATGCTCGGTGACCTCATTAGCTTCGGTCATCACGCCGCACCGCGCCTCACCAACCGCCTGCTGCATCAGGAGTTTCTGATCAACGACGAGTCTGACGCCGCGCTCGGCCGCATTAGCTGAGCAGGGATCACCCTGTTCGTGCAACGATCGGGGTATGTCAGCCCCGTCTGCCCGATCACTCACCTCCGTCGACACGCCGTATCTTGTTGTCGACGTTGAACGTTTGGACCGCAACCTGAATTCGATGGCAGCGTGGGCGTCCGAACACGGTGTGGCGTTGCGTCCACACGCCAAAACTCATAAGTGCGCGCAGATCTCGACCCGCCAACTCGGTGCGGGAGCGGTTGGATTGACTGTCGCCACGATTGGCGAAGCGGAAGTTTTCGCCAACATCGGCGTCGACGATCTGTTCATCGCGTACCCGCTGTGGCTTTCCGGGAGCAAAGTTGAGCGGTTGCGAGCACTTTGCGTGCGGGCCACGATAAGCGTTGGGGTCGACTCGGCGGTCGGCGCTCGCCGACTGGCCGAAGCGTTGGCGGGTGTTCCGGTGACAGTACTGGTAGAGGCGGATTCCGGCATGCACCGCACGGGAGTCTCGCCCGCGGAGGTCGTCGCCGTGGCAACTGCGGCGCGCGATGGCGGACTCGACGTGGCAGGCGTGTTCACTTTCCCAGGGCACGGCTATGGCCCGGGAACGGCTCGGTCCGAAGCCGCCTCGCAGGAAGCCCAATCGCTCGCGGAAGCTGCGGAACTGTTGCGGTCACATGACTTTGAGATTCGCGTGGTAAGTGGAGGGTCCACTCCGACAATCCATTTTGCCGATGCTGGCGTCGTCACGGAGCTGCGGCCCGGCGTGTACCCGTTTTATGACGCTCAACAACTCGAACTCGAAAGCTGCACCATTGACGACGTCGCACTGACTGCAGTCGCGACCGTCGTCAGCAAGGCGACAACTCCGGGCGGTAAGGGTGAGCGCATTGTGCTCGACGCCGGTAGCAAGATCCTGGGTGCCGATCGGCCAACTTGGACAACGGGTTTCGGTCGACTCGCCGACTTTCTAGCCGCCCGAATCGTGTCCTTGTCCGAGCATCACGCGGTTGTTGACTTCCCGGCTGACAATAGCGCACCCGAACTGGGCGACCGCGTACGAGTGATCCCCAATCATGTGTGCTCCGCGGTGAACCTGGTTGACGCCCTGTACGCCCAGGTGTCCGGTGACGAGCGACTACAAACCTGGCCGGTCATTGCCCGCGGTGCGAACTCGTAATCTGCGCTCATTCGTAGATCCCTTCGACGGTCCACTCCGCGTCGCGGCAGCAGAGGAGAAGGGCTCGCGAATCGGCCAGTAGCACTTGCGCCCGGGCTTTTCCGGGGCCAAACGGCCAGGGCCCAGCCCACCAGCGCAGCGGATAGAACCGACCGCTCATCCGCACCACCGCCGGGTCGGCACTGAAGGCACCGCGAGCATCGAGCGTGACTGGCCGTTCGGTGGCGTCAAAGACTTCGGCCCCGGTCTGCGTCAACAACGACGGTGCCGGTCGTGCCAATCGGTCTGGCCAAGCGGCTTCGGGGTCGCGCGGGGATCGCAGTTCGTCACCGAAAGCCACCAGGGCTACTTGTTCGGTCGGTCCACGACCGCCGCTGCGCACTGGGACTCGAACCGATTCGCCACCGAGGAGTCCTTGGACGCGGACTAATGCGCGGCGGGCCTGATCTCCTAATCCGTCACCAACTTCCCCAGGTAGTCCCTCCCCTGAAAGCGCATGCTGCATCGATCCCGGGTTCACCAGTTCCACCGGTTCTAATGCCAGTCGGGCGATCGGCGAATCGGGCGCATCACCACCTGAAGCCCGGCCGGTCAGCCAGCCTTCCAGTTGCCAACGCACGCGATCGGCAGTCGCTTCGGGGGTTAACGGTTCGGCGCATCGCCAGGTCCGCGAATACTGCTGTCCTCGTTCAGTGAAGGCATGAATGGTCAGTCGAGTGCAGGCCAATGCCGATGCGGACAGTCGTTGATGCAGTTGCTCCGCCAAACGCCGCCCCAGGAAGGCTGCGGCATCGATGCGCTCGACTGGCGGATCGCAGACGTGCTCCACTTCCAGCGCTGAGGCGATGGGTGCCCGTATGGGGCGGCGACCGGGCAGTCCGCGGACCAGTCGATGCGCGGTGATCGCATCGCTAGAAAACCGTGACGCCACATCGGCGGCATCCAACGAGGCAAACGACCCAAGTGTGCGAATCCCCAAGCGCCACAAGAGATTGACAAGATCAATACGGCCAGGCCCGGTTAATGCAGGTTCCACCACGAGATCGGCGATGGGTCTCGGGGCAAGGTAGTCGGCGTCTTGCCCCGGTGGCACTGTCTGCCCAGACCTGGCAGCAAGGACTGCAGTGAAGAGTTCGTCAGCGATCCCCACTCGAGCCTCGACGCCTCCCACCATCAGCGGTTCCAGTGCCGCCCCCGCACGTGATTCGCGTCCCGCGCCCTGCCCCACGGCCGCGACCACATCGGCCAACTGTTCTGCCAACCGGTCTTCTCCCCCGAAGAACCGTGCCGCGCGGTCAGCGGCAATCACCAGCAGTCCGGGCCGGAGCACTTCGGTCATCGGAACGATGCCGGTGACCGCAGCGACGACTGGCTCAAAGACCCTTCCGTCGCGCGCGGGGTCGGCGTCACTCACGATAAGTTCCGGACACAGCGACTGTGCTTGTCGCTTGCGCATGCCGCGACGGACCCCATCAGCCCGCGCAGCATGCGAGCACGCCTGAACCTGCCCCGCGTGCAGCACTGCCACCGGCGCGCTCGGCGGTACGCCGGCAACTGCTGCCGCGGCAGTGGTCGGCCAGTCTGGACACCACAGTGCCAAGATCCGTAGCCCCGACGACGTGACCGATTCCCCGCCAACCATTTTCCCGCCAACCACTTCCCTGCCGACCACTTCCCCGTTCATCCCGCCGGTACTCATTTCGCCGCGCTCAATTCGCTACGGCCAGCCCGCGAGACCGTCCGGAAACCGGATTGGCTGCCCCTGAGGTTTCGGGACCGAATCCGCTTTCCCACTGAGATTCCGGTTTCACCAATCGCATGACCCCTTCCTCGCCCAGTCCGGGGACAACGAGGTCGAAGGTGTCGCTGACTGGCCGCGCACCGGGCGCGGTAATCTGCACGTCCACGCGAAAACCACCGATCCGGCCGTATCCACTTCGCCGCAGCGGGAGGTGACGGTAGCTCTGCACTTCACCACGTACCCGCGTAGCGGTGCCGGACCAATCACCAAGCACCATCAGCGTGGACGACTGCTTCCGCGCCCGCCCACCCAAGACACGTGCTCTGGCTGGCGGTACCGACATCCCGGTGTGCCCGAGTCTGTCCTCAAACCCCAGCACCACCAGGTCGATACCATCGAGCAGCACGGCCGCCACTTCGAGTCGATCGACTCCGGGGTCGGCAATCACCGCGATCCGACTCAGATCCGCTCCCATCTCTACTGCCGAGGCAAGGTTGAGACGAGGCAGCCCCACCAACGCCACTGTGTTTCCGGTTCGACTCGCCTCCGCGATGATCGACATCGGAATCACCGATGCCCCGGACACTGCGGTGACGGCACTGCGCGGCAATCCTCCCTTAGGAAACAGCGACGCTAGCGACTCCGGCACTGCGATGACACCTTGTGATTTAACCCCCGATGCCGTTCCGGCCAAGGCTCCGTTTTCTCCGGAGAGCTTGCTCAACCGCCGCCGCAAGTCCTCCAACTCACCGGCTTTCCGTACCGCGCCCATAGCCCTTCCCCTCGTCGTATCGGACTGTCCGAAGAGGCAGGGAAGATGCCCTTCATCGAACTTTTGTTCGATACTAGAACGGCCCTCTGACAATCGTCAACGAGCCGATAAACACCCACATCAGAGGTGCTTTTTTGCCCCGCAAGCCACATTCAAAACCAACAGAACCACCGGCCACTCAACGCCATGCTTTACCGTTGGATCCATGCAGTCACGCGCGCTTGGATTTGCCGTCATCATTACCGCCGTCACCGCCATCGCCGTGACCGCACTGCCCTGGTTCAACTTGAATAGCTTTGGACTGCAGGCGCATTGGAACGGACTCGGATTGGGCAACATCAGCCACGACGAACTCGACGTTGCCCCCAATGGCCGCGGATGGCTAATTGTGGGCGCATCGGCATTCGCCATCCTGGCCGCATTGGCCGCCTTCCTAACCGCGCCGTCGGCCCGTCCAATCGCTCGGCTAATGGCCGGGATGGCGGCAATTGGCGCCACCGCCGCATCCCTGGTTCCGATCGCCATCATGATCTGGCCGTCGTGGTACTTCGGCAGTTTCCAGCAAGACCTCGGAATGACGAACATCCCGCTCGAAGTCAGCAACGTCATCCTGGTCGCACTCATTGTGATCCTGCTCGTCTTGGCAGTTCTCTGTGCGGCACTCTTCGTCGAACGCACCGAAGACCATCCGATCGGCGAACGCCCCGCCAGGCCCAGCAAAATCTAGCGTCGGGGCATCAACCAGCAGGCAGCGGCTTGGTCTTGACCGGCGACATCGCATAGGCCGTGGCCACCGAGGCCATCGCGCCCGCTGCCAAGATCGACGCCAGCACGATGATTTGAAATCGTCCAGCCTCAACGGGTGAGAGTCCACCGAAGATCGCGCCAACGAAAGCCCCTGGCAACGTCACCAGACCGGTTGTCTTCGCTTGGTCCGTAGCCGGGATCATCGCGTGATGTACCGCCTGCCTCGCCATCGAGACGGTGGCCTGCCGTGGCGTTGCACCGAGCGCCAGCCAGCCCTCCACCTCGCTCCAGCGATCTCTGATCGCCTCATTGAGCCGACGACCAGTCAAGGTCACCGAATTCATGGCGTTTCCAACAATAATTCCGGCCAGCGCCAGCACATACCGCGACGACAGTTCCAACGTGCCCGTGCCAAACACGATGAGCAGCACCGCTCCGACACCGGCACCCATCGCCCCGGCCACCGTCAGCATCACCGACCACCGGCGACGTCCGGCGCCCAACCGTCGCGCCGCAGTTAACACGGCGACCGCGAACATTGCCGCGACCCCGAGTGCCACCAATAATCCGTTCTCGATGACACCGCTCAGAATCAGACTAAGCACGCTCAACTGCACCAGCCCGCGAGCAATTGCCCATAGCGGCGCCCAACGCTGCGGCACTCCATACCACCACAGCACCCCGGTCGACATGACCGCTAACAGCACTACCCCGATGAGCGTGTTCAGCGGCGCGTGCACTTGGGGCATAACCAATGAAAGCACTGACACCGGCAC
This sequence comes from Gordonia sp. 34D, assembly GCF_056682775.1. Classification (NCBI taxonomy): domain Bacteria; kingdom Bacillati; phylum Actinomycetota; class Actinomycetes; order Mycobacteriales; family Gordoniaceae; genus Gordonia; species Gordonia sp. 34D. The sequence continues at coordinate 1,923,034 of NZ_CM155293.1, forward strand.
GATCGCCGGTCAGAACAGGGTCAGCGCCGAAGTTGTCGAGAAGTCGTCACGGGGCAGTCGAGCGGCGGGTGCCAGCGTCGGCGGCAAATCCGATACCGCATCGCCCCCGAGTCCATATCGCTCCACCAACGGCCCCATCCGGGAGCGCAACTTCATCGAATACTCCGCGGATACGAAACTTCGCTTGCCATAGAGCGACCGATAACGCCGGACCAGTGCCGGATGCTCAACGCCCAGCCAGTCTAGAAATTCGGTGCCGAGATCCCCGTCGAGCTGCAGTGGCGACACCGACACTCGCGCCGCACCGGCGTCGGCCAGCACAGACAAGAGCTCGGATAGTTGGGATGTGCCGTCGGCCAGCAGCGGGGCCAGCGGAGCAATGCGGACGTGCGGCGCCAAGCCTGCCGATGCCAACCCTTCCACCAAGGCCACCCGGGCCTGCGGCGTTGAGGCCCCCGGCTCAAGCCGCGACGACAACGCGGGATCGAGCGTTGGCACCGCGATCGACACCGTAACTGGCACCGAACGCGCTATTAGCCGCAGCAGTGGAAGGTCGCGGGAAAGAAGCGGAGACGACGTGAACAGTGCAATTGGGGTCTGCGATTCCGCCAGCACTGCCAACACCTGGGGCATCAGCCGATAGCGCTCTTCTACCGGCTGATAGGGATCATCGACGGTGCCAAACGCCACGGTCTCGCGCCGCCAGGACCGCCGATGCACTTCCCGTCGCAGCACGCCGGCCGCATTCATCTTGACTTGAAGCTCCCCACCCAACCGTTGAAGCGTCGAGGTGGCAAAGCTGTACCGGTGGCTCCGATCGCCGGTGACAGACTCGAGCATTGTGCGCGCCAGAATCTCGTGCACCCGAATACCCGGCGCCTCGGGGATCATCACAGATCTCACGAGGTCACCGCACACCAGTTCGGTCAGCGCCGCCATGCCATCTATACGAACATACGTGCGATATCCGAGTCAAGGGATGTCCCCCTCGCCAGATACCATCGACATATGACCCACCCCACCGATGCTCCCGGCCCCTCGTATCTTGTTGCCGGACGCTACCGACTGATCCGCAAAATTGGTCACGGCGGCATGGGCGCGGTCTGGTTGGCCCACGACCAACTGCTCGACCGCGAGGTCGCCGTCAAACAGGTCCTGACCACCACCGGAATGGACGAGTCGGTCGCCGAAACCTCCCGCGCCCGTGCGCTCCGCGAGGGCCGACTCGCCGCCCGCCTATCGCACCGCAATGCCATCTCCATGCACGATGTCGCACTCGACCGCGACGAGCCGTGGCTGGTGATGGAGTACCTGCCGAGCCACAGCGTCGCCGACGTTTTACGCAGCAACGGAACCATTGATCCTATTGAGGCCGCGCAGATTTGCGCGCAGGTCGCCGACGCGATTGCCGAAGCGCACGAGTCCGGCATCATTCACCGAGATATCAAGCCGGCGAACATTCTCATTGCCAATCAGGGTCGCAATGTCGGCCTCGTCAAAATCACCGACTTCGGGATCTCGCGAGCCAAGGGTGATGCCAACATCACGGCAACCGGCATCGTGACCGGAACCCCCGCGTACTTTTCGCCTGAGGTGGCTCGCGGCGAGGAACCCGACGAGTCGTCCGACGTGTACTCACTGGGCGCCACCCTCTTCACCATGGTGGAAGGCCAGCCGCCGTTCGGAAACAACGACAACTACATTGCGACATTGCACCGCGCGGCCAGCGGTCAGATCAATCCGATCACTCGCGCTGGCGCGCTGTCACCGATCCTGCTGTCGCTGTTGGAGCCGAGTGCCGCCAACCGGCCAACCATGGCGCAATCCCGCGACCAACTGGCCGCTTTTGCCGCCAATACTCTTGGCACCACCGACAACGTGCTTACCGGGTTGATCAGCACTGCGCCGGTCTCAGCTGGCGCGGGGACCACGCTGCCACCGGAAACGAGCCGACCGACCACAGCCCGCACTGCTATCTCCGGATCGGGAGCGGCACTACCAAACCAGACGCAGGTCGCGGCCAGCGGTTTCTACGATGCGCGCAGCAATCCCGACTCGTTCCCCGGTTACCCGGCACCACAACCCGGCCAGTACACCCCGCCGCCCACGCCCTACCAGCGGCAATACCAGCAGAAGCAGAGCAGTACCGCTGGCCTCGCTGCGGCCGTGTTCGCCGTCTTTGCGCTTCTGACTGCGATCGCGGCGGGCATCATCATCCTCACGATGTAGCCCCGACGGTTAGCCGATCTGTCGGTTAGCCGATCTGTCGGTTCACCGCCCACCGAGTCAACGCATTGCGATTCGACTGCTGGGTTTTTCGCAGCACATTGGAAGCGTGCGTCTCCACCGTCTTCACGGAGATAAATAGTTCCTCCGCAATCTCTCGGTAGGTGTATCCGCGCGCCAACAGGCGCAGCACTTCCATTTCGCGTCGGGTTAGGGAGTCCAGTTCCGGGTCCAGAGCAGGTTCCGGCACGGGCGATCGGCCGGTAAATGAGTCGAGCACAAACCCGGCGAGGCGTGGACTGAAGACGGCGTCCCCCTCTGCCACTCGCCGCACAGCATCGGCAAGTTCGGCTCCGTCGATGGTCTTCGTAACGTAGCCGCGAGCACCGGCGCGAATGGTGGCGATTACATCAGTCGCCGCATCCGAAACGCTCAATGCGAGAAACACCGGAGCGTCGGAGCCGAGGGCATCGGTGACGCCGCGCAGTACGGCAACGCCCCCGCCGCCGGGCATGTGGACATCAAGTAGCACCACATCGGGTCGCAATTGCGAGATGCGTGCGACGGCCTCAGCCACGGTCCCTGCGTCGCCGACCACTTCCAGGCCAGCAACGCCCGCGAGTTCGACGCGCACGCCGGAGCGGAAGACGCCGTGATCGTCGACCAGAAACACCCGGTAGGTCTTCTCGGGGGTCATGAATCTTCCTTCGTCGGTTGGGAATCGGCTTCGGGGCCCGCTGTCGCGCGGTGCGGTCCGCGCGGGAGTTCAAGCGCGACGTTGGTACCGCGGCCGGGTTTGGCGGTGATCCGCGCCGAGCCACCAACGCGTTCCATGCGCGCCGTGATCGACTTCGAAATGCCCTGTCGGTCATCGTCAACGGCGTCGGGGTCGAAGCCTTTACCTCGGTCGCGGACGAATACTTCGACGCGATCGGCGTCGGTCTCGCAGTACACGTCAATCTTGTCCACGCCGGAATGTTTGGCGGCGTTAACCATCGCTTCGCGGGCAGCGGCCACCAATGCTTGCAGGCCATCGGCGACGGTCTTGTCACGCAATTCTTCCAATGTCACGTCACCGACTGTCACCGTCTCCACTTCCACCCCGTAGGTGTCTTCCACCTCGGCGGAGATCGCGGCGATCGCGGCGGCGAGGGATTCGCGGCGTCGTGCTTCGTCTCCCAGGAGCCACTGACGCAGTTCACGCTCTTGCCGTCGTGCCAGTTGCGCAACGACGTCGGGTTGGTCTGCACGCTTTTGAATCAGCGCCAACGTTTGCAGCACGGAGTCGTGCAGGTGGGAAGCGATGACTTCGCGTTCCTCGTTGCGGATGCGCGCGGCACGTTCGGTGTTGAGGGTTCGCCACATCCGCATCCACAGCGGGATAGTCAGCAGCAGGGTGCCAACGAGGGTGCCGAGCACCGCCAACAGTGTCGGGTTCAAACCCGCAAACGCGGTGTCCGGAGCGGCGACCAAAACCACCAGCCCACCGACGACGAGAAAGGCACCTGCCGCAAGACGCAACCAGGTGACGACGCCGCTGCGGTTTGAAAACCCGGTGACGTCCACTTCGCGCCACACCAGCGCCGCGCCGCCAAGCACCACGATCAACGCCAGCAGCGTCGACGCCGGCGTACTGGCGGCGACAAAGCCATTGAGCAGCAATACCACCACGCCGATCACAAGCAGGCCCTGCGCTTGCCGCCGCTCTCGACGGGATGGTGCCTGCGCGTCGGTGCCGGTCGGGCAGAAGAACCAGAGAAGCGCATAGGCGGCCACCCCGGCACCCGCCAGCGCTGCCAACGCGACAAAAACCACGCGCACGCGGAAAACATCAACGCCGAGATGATCGGCAATGCCGCCGCACACTCCGGCCACGATTTTGCCACCGCTGCGCCTGCGCAAGCGGTCGACGGGTGGCATTTCGACAGTCCTGGTCATTGGTTTGATCGTGTCACGAACACCGCACCGACACATCAGGGAGCATCTCAGGGTTTCACCCGATTTCCTCTGCCACCGCCACGACCATGATGGAACGCATGGACACCAAGACGCTGCTAGACCTCTGGAACACCCGGCCGGTCCGTCCTCGATCCGGCAAGACGTTGGCTGGCGTCTGCACGGGCATCGCCCGCCGCTACCGCATCGATGCCACCCTCGTGAAGATCGCGTTCCTCGTTGCTGCGTTCTTCGGCGGCGCTGGCGTCCTGCTGTACGTCGTCGGACTCATCGCGTTCCCCGCCGACAACGAGACCGCGCCGCGTCCAGTTCGGATGCGGCCTCGTCCGGCGCGCCGCGGACCGCACGGGGTGCCCTGGTACGCCATCGTCATCGGCGTGATCGCGGTGATCTCCATCAGCAACATGGGTTCATCGGCACCGTTTTGGAGCAGTGGCGGACTTCTCGGCCTGGTGCTAATGCTCCTCGGATGGTGGTTGCTCTATCAGCGCACGCCCGTCGCCCCCGCGGGGACCAGCGCGGACCAACTGCATCCCGCAGACGGCTCAGCGCCGCTTGTGCCCACCGCTTCCGCGATGACCAATCCGCTGGTAGAAAGTCCGCTAGTTGCCAATCCGATTGAGGGCGAAGCGATTCCGGCTCCATTCGAGACCCCGGTTGACGTTCCGGCCGCAACTGGGACCGACGGTGTCGACGCGCCGCCGGCGTGGGATCCATTGGGCACCGCGCGCTTTGCATGGGACCTGCCGGAGCCAGCCGCACCGCCGCAACCGCCAGCACCCAAACCCCCGAAGTCACCGTTGACGCCCATTTTCGCCGGACTTGCGGTGATCGTCGCGGCCGGCGGCACCGGCGGTCATCTGGTGGGCCTTGAGTGGTTCACCGTGGGACGAATTGCCGCCCTGGCCTTGGCAGTCCTCGGCGTCGGCATGCTCCTCGACGCAGTACAGCGACGACAGGCCAACACCAGGGCAACCGGCCTGGTGTGGCTGGCCATCATTGCCGGCATTATCGCGGTCGTGGCAACGCTCTCGACGACGGGACGACCCACCTTTGTCAACGATGGGATCGGCGAACGGTCGTACCATCCGCAGGGCGTCGAGCAACTGGCCGACACCTACGAGCTAGGAATTGGCAACACGGTCCTCGACCTGCGTGACGTCGGTCCGCTTGACCGCGACCGCACCGTCACCATCAAGCAGGGCATCGGCGAAGTGAAGGTGACCCTTCCGGACGACGTGCGCGTCAAGACCGACTGCCACACCGTTGTCGGCGATCAAACCTGCCCCGAAGGCATCGTGAACCCCGACGCCAAAACTCCCACGCTGACGGTGAAGGCCAACCTCAACATGGGATCGATGGAGATGAAGAAATGACCGAGTACAACGCAGTCGGAAACAGCGCAGAAGGAAACAACACGGTAGGCGACTCCACCACCGTCGACCGTCATCGTTCTGGGGGGATGGGGTTCGCCGGACTCGCCGCCCTCCTGGTGGCGGCATGGTGCCTGGCGGGCGGGCCTGAGACATCCGAATCGCAGCATCTCCCGTGGATCCTGCTGGCTGTCGGGGTTGCGGTCGGTGTCGGGATGATCGTGAGCGGATTCGCCCGGAAATAGCGGCCGTCAGGTTAGGCCCGCGGTCGAATGAACAGGAAGTACCCGCACGCAAAGAGCAGCACGATCCCCACGTTGACCGCGAGACGCAGCCACAGGTGATCGCGCAAGTAGGCAAAATCGACGCCGACGATCAGTGCGACCATCACCAGTACATAGGCAATGGCGATGAAGTTCTTACTCATCGCGCACCTCTCGTCAGCGTCGGTTCGCCGCTACTCCCACTCGATGGTGCCTGGCGGCTTGCTCGTGACGTCGAGAACTACGCGGTTCACGTCGGGGACCTCATTGGTGATGCGGGTGGAGATCGTCTCGAGGACCTCGTAGGGCACGCGTGTCCAGTCCGCAGTCATGGCGTCTTCGCTCGACACCGGACGCAGCACGATCGGATGTCCGTAGGTACGACCGTCGCCCTGCACGCCGACGCTGCGCACGTCGGCAAGGAGCACGACGGGGCACTGCCAGATTTGGCCGTCGAGGCCCGCGGCGGTGAGTTCCTCGCGAGCGATCAAGTCGGCTTTGCGAAGCAGGTCCAGACGGTCCTTGGTGACGCTGCCGACGATGCGGATCGCCAGGCCCGGGCCTGGGAAGGGTTGGCGCGCAACGATTTCCTCGGGGAGACCTAGTTCTCGACCGACGGCCCGGACCTCGTCCTTGAACAGGAGTCGGAGTGGTTCGACGAGCTTGAACTCGAGGTCTTCGGGCAGTCCGCCAACGTTGTGGTGGCTCTTGATGTTCGACGTGCCACTGCCGCCGCCGGATTCGACGACGTCCGGGTAAAGGGTGCCCTGAACGAGGAATTCAACCTTCTTGCCTGCGGCGGCTTGATCGCCAAGGACCTCGGAGACAGCGCCTTCAAAGGACCGGATGAACTCGCGGCCGATGATCTTGCGCTTGGTTTCCGGGTCGGAGACGCCGTCGAGGAAGCCGAGGAACGTCTCTTGCGCGTCGACGGTCACCAGGCGTGCACCGGTCGCGGCGACGAAGTCCGTCTGGACTTGCTCGCGTTCGCCAGCGCGCAGCAGTCCGTGATCGACGAAAACACAGGTCAGTCGGTCGCCAATCGCGCGTTGAACGAGGGCTGCCGCAACGGCGGAATCGACACCGCCCGACAGGCCACAAATCGCCAGCCCATCGTCGCCGACCTGCTCGCGAACGTCGGCGATCAGCGATTCGGCGATGTTAGCGGCAGTCCATGTCGGCTTGAGGCCTGCGACGTCGTACAGGAAACGCGTCAGCACTTCCTGCCCGTGCGGGCTGTGCATCACCTCGGGGTGGTACTGCACACCCGCCATCCGACGCTCAACGTTCTCGAAAGCCGCGACGGGCGCACCGGGCGTCGAAGCGGTCACTGCGAACCCTTCGGGAGCCACCTGCACGGCGTCGTTGTGACTCATCCAGACGGGGTGGGTTTCCGACAGGTCCCGGTGCAGTTTGCCTGCCTCGTCGCTGATGGTCAGCATGGTTCGACCGAACTCGCGACCACCGGTATTGGCGACGGTTCCGCCGAGCGCGGCGGTCATTTTCTGGAAGCCATAGCAGATGCCAAACACTGGAATACCCAGTTCAAAGAAGGCATCGTCGATGGTCGGCGCGTCGTCGGCGTACACCGACGACGGTCCGCCCGACAGGATGAGGGCTGCTGGGTTCTTGGCCTTGACCTCTTCGATCGTCGCATCGTGCGCGATCACCTCGGAGTAGATGCGGGCCTCGCGCACGCGCCGAGCAATCAACTGCGCGTACTGGGCACCAAAGTCGACAACGAGTACGGGACGCGGGTGGTCCGCGGAAGAATTCGTCACCGGATAAGTGTATCGGTAACGGTGCACAACGGTTATCGCTGGTCAGCCTCCCACGACCACCGTTTCTGTCGTACCCGACCGATACGGTGCCACCATGATGACCTCCTCGGACCCGTCACACGCTGGTCGACGCTCGGACAGTTCCCGCTCGTCCTCTCATTCGCGTCGCATTCACGGCCTCACGCCCGGGATGCTGTGCATCCTTCATCTGGAGACTCTCGACGTTCCGGTCACGGCGGCCGAGCGGGCCTTCTTACTCGGTAATAGCCCCGAGGCGATCATCGAGTCGGCAGATATCAGTGGCGATCAGGGCCAAGCGTGGAGCAGAAGTGCGCTGGAGGCTCGCGATTCCGATCCCGAAACCGCAACGGTGAATCTGAGCGAAGCCCGAGCCTGGTCACGCGACGCGAGCCAAGCGGCCGAGGCCCTTGCCTTCGTGAACAACTCGCAAGCTGCCGCGGTTACTTTCACCTTCGACCCTGAACTCGACGAGATTCGCCGTCAGGAAAGCGCGTGGCTTCGCGTGCACGCCGCATGCGAGGCCAAGTGGAATGAAACCGAAAACTGCCCCGTCCACGGTCCAGAAATTCGTGCGGGCATCGAACGGCAACGCCAGGCGACATTCGCGCTCCGCGAGGCACTGGATGCGGCGATGAGGGCGGCAAAGGATCGAAGATCGAAAGGCAATGCTTGATCTACGGTCACAACCGAATTGTCAGACCCTCGCGATAGTGTTCAGACAGACAAACGAACACAGAGTGAATTAGCTCACTTTGATAGTTCACGACCAGCACGCGAGGAGGTGACCCCGATGGCCGCAAACCAAGCAGTTGCGCTGCCCGACGATCCGGCCGAGCTCGCCGCACTTAGCGAGGCGGTGATCGCCAAGCTCGCCACCGCGGCGTTTACCGCCTCCACCGAGGGCCAGCTCCTCGAAACCGCCGAGATCCTCGAGCGGGCCAACCGCCGCTTCGACGGCGCCACCTCGGCTTTGCTGGCCGAGATCTCCGACCGCAGCGCCTACCGCAAGGCCGGGTTCCTGTCCTTGCATGCTTATCTTGCTGGGGGTTTGCGTCTCGGGGATGGGGAGGCCAAGCGCCGCCGGATCACCGGCGCAGGCATCGCCCGCCTGGCCAATTTGCAGGGTGAGACTCTTCCGCCGGTGTTTCCGGCCACCGCGCAGGCGGTCGCCGACGGCGCTATCGGCGCCGACCACGTGGTGGTGATCGACGAGGTGATGCGCAAGATCCCCAGTGCGGTCGACCCGCAGGTGCGGGCCGGGGCTGAGGCCCAGTTGGCCGAGGTCGCCCGCGACCTCACCCCGGCCGGGGTCCGCACCGCCGGGCACCGACTGTTGGCCCATTTGGACCCTGACGGGGCGCTCACCGATGAGCGGGACCGCAAACGGCTCCGCCAGTTCGGGCTCGGCGGGCAAGACCAACGCCTGATGAGCAAAGTTCGGGGCTACCTCACCCCCGAACTTCGGGCCCGGTTCGAGGTCATGTTCGACTTCTGGGCCAAGCCCGGAATGAACAACCCCGCCGACCCAGCCTCCCCACGCGGGGCGGCTGAGGCCGCTGATCCGGCCGCCCTCGCCGCGGCGGCCGAACGCGATGACCGTTCGCTCGGCCAACGCCAGCACGACGCCCTGCTGGCTCTGCTGGAGGCCGAGCAAGCCCTGCGGCCCGGCACCGGCCGGGCCCTGTCCTCGGAGTTGGTCATCACGGTGACCGACCGGGAGTTGGCCGAACAGGCCGGAGTCGCCCTCACTGCGACCGGCACCCGCGTTCCAGTCGGCGAGCTCGTCGACCTCGCCGCGAATGCCACCCCGCATTTGGCGGTCTTCGCCAACTCCACCGGCCAGCCCCTCTACTTGGGGCGGGGGTCGCGGTTGGCCAACAAACCCCAACGCCTCATGCTTTTCGCCCGCGACCGCGGGTGCACCGCCCACCACTGCAATGCCCCGTTCGCCCGGACCGAGGCCCACCATTTCCCGGACTGGGCCGATGGTGGTCCCACCGATGTAGACCATTTGGGCGCCGCGTGCGGACGCCACAACCGCTCGGTCGGCAAGAACGTCGGGGCGTGGGAAACCAAACTCGTTGTGGACGGCCCCGCCCGGGGCCGGGTCGCCTGGCGACCCCGCACCCCCGGCAGGCGTGCCGCGTGGCGGGTCAACCCGACCCACCACGCAGAGTTGCTTCCCGTGAACGGCCCGCACGGGCCGCCGGCTCCGGAAGATTCTCGGCTCGAGGCCCACCTCGAACAACTACTAGGGGCTTAACCACCCGACCAGCCAGAAATCGGCAGGTCGGGGGGGTTCAGTCACGCCCACAGAAACAACCCAACAAACGCAGATTGGACAGCGAGTCCATCGATACGAGGGTTGACATCGATACGAGGGTTGACATCGATACGAGGGTTGGGCGGGGCGACTTCTGAAGAGCCCTCCGCAGCGACGAAGCGCTAGCGAAGGAGCGAGGACTGCCGAAGCAGAAGTCGCCCCGCCAAACCCAGACAACCTGTACAACGTACAGGCCCGGTGACGTACCGATATCCGGGGCGAATACGATGTTCACATGACGAATCCCTCCCCAGAGATCGCGGACACTCGACGCTGGTGGTCGCTGACCACCGTCGACCTCGCGCAAGCCGCGGTCTTCGCCGCGCTGATCGCAGTCCTCGGCCTCGCCCCGGCGATCAATCTCTCGGCAGGTGTGCCGATTACGCTGCAGACCCTCGGCGTAATGCTGGCGGGTGCTGTCCTCGGACCGAAGAAGGGCACTCTCGCCGTCGCCATCTTTATGGTTCTAGCGATTGCGGGCCTACCGATTTTGGCTGGCGGCCGTACCGGATGGGTGGCATTGAACTCCCCGACCGGCGGCTATTTCCTCGGGTTCCTGCCCGGCGCCCTGGTCGTCGGCCTGCTCACCGCCTACATGATGCCCCGCTACAACATCATTCTCGGCATCATCATCAACTTCATTGGCGGCGCCATTGTTATCTACATTTTTGGCATCACCTATCAGATGATTCGCACGGACCTGGGTCTGTGGAAGCTCATTACCTTGAATGCTCCGTTCTTGATTGGTGACACGATTAAGGCGGTTATCGCCGCCCTGGTCGCTGCGCCGGTCCATCGTGGCCGTCCCGGTCTCATCACTCCGCTGCGGTCGAAGCGTAAGAGTGTCTGACCAGGATGGCTCCATCCTCTTCGAGGGCGTTGAGCATGCCTTCGGAGATCGAGTTGTGTTGCGCGGCATCAACCTCGAAATCCGCGAGCATCGTGTCGGGATCGTCGGCGCTAATGGCAGTGGCAAGTCCACCCTTGCCCGAATGATTAATGGACTTGTCCTCCCCGACCGCGGATCGGTCACGGTGAACGGGCTCGACGTCCGCAAAAATAAGCGCAAGGTGCGCCGCGACGTCGGCTTCATTTTCTCCGACCCGGACCGGCAGATCATCATGCCGACCGTCGTCGAGGACATCGAATTGTCCCTGTCGCGAATCATCTCGGATAAGGCGCAACGAAAGGCCCGCGCCCATGAGGTTCTCGCAGATTTCGGTCTTGCCGGACACGCCGACCAGCCGACGCATCAACTCTCGGGAGGGCAGAAACAGTTGCTGGCACTCGCGGCCGTCATGGTGGTGGGCCCCAGCATTCTGGTAGCCGATGAGCCGACCACGATGCTCGACCTCCGGAATTCGCTCATGCTGCGAGAGACTTTTACCGAACTCTCCGAGCAGTTGGTGGTCCTGACCCACGACCTCCCCATGCTCGATGAGTTCGATCGCGTTATCGTCCTCGATGACGGACGGGTGATTGCCGACGACGCCCCGGCTCCGGCGATTGCTTTTTACCGGACGTTGATGAGTCGATGATCGGCGTCTACGTTCCCGGAAATTCGCTGCTGCATCGACTGCCGGCGGCTTTCAAAATGCTCGCCCTGATGGCGGCGATCATCACCGTTGCGGTGGTGGTCCGGACGCCGATGGCTGCGTGGATCGCTCTCGCGGCTACGGCCGCGGTGTTTCTCATCGCGATGATTCCGTTCCGTGCCGCGTGGTCGCAGATCCGTGGCCTGCTGTGGCTGCTTGGTGTGCTGTTCCTGTTTCAGTGGATCGTCACCGACCTTTCGCGTGCGTTCGTCGTGACTGCGATTCTGCTTGCCTCTGCTGGGCTGGCGGCAGTCGTCACGCTCACCACTCGCACCACCGATATGCTCGACGCGATCATCGGCGCACTGCGCCCCGTGGAGCGTTTCGGTGTCCGCACCGACCTCATCGCCATGACGTTCGCCCTGACCATCCGCAGTATCCCGCTCATCGCCGATGTTCTCTCGCAGGTAGACCAGGCACGGCGTGCGCGGGGCCTCCGCGCTGGCCCGCGAGTTCTGCTGGCGCCCACCGTTCTTGCGGCCCTGCAGACGGCGGACGGGTTCGCCGAAACCCTGGCCGCGCGCGGCATGGATTGACCGGTTCGGTGCCACTTCCGCATTGCGCGGAACAACTGCTGTCGCCGACTTGTTAATCTCAATAGTGACGGCCTACGACGATGAGGAGAACGCGGTGGAGATCTTCCCGCACTTGTCGCGCGCTCTGTTCGCTCATTCCGCGTATCTGCTGACCGATCACTGTCTGTAGAGCGCCCGATTTCCGTGTGCCGAGCCTGTTCGGCACTCGTTTTCCGGCGCTCACCCCTCAGCCCGCGTTCCGATGCATTCGCATCGAACGCTTTTCACCGCCCCCGATCCACCCTGTACGGACGCCCGCGCGCGTCCACCCAAAACACTCTGAGGAATTGACATGTCGCCCAACGTTTTCGACGACGCCACCGCTCTTATCGGACGCACCCCGCTGGTGCGCCTCAACCGCATCACCGACGGTGCCGGGGCTACCGTCTTGGCGAAGCTCGAGTACTACAACCCGACCAACTCGGTGAAGGATCGCATCGGCGTCGCCATCGTCGACGCTGCCGAGGCCTCGGGCGAACTACCTCCGGGCGGCACCATCATTGAGGCCACCAGCGGCAACACCGGCATCGCGTTGGCGATGGTCGGCGCAGCTCGCGGCTACAAGGTGGTACTCGCGATGCCCGAGTCGATGTCGAAGGAACGTCGCGCGCTGCTGCGCGCCTTCGGTGCCGAGCTGCTCCTGACCCCGGCCGGTGAAGGCATGGCTGGCGCAGTGTCCGCTGCGGAAAAGGTCGCCGCCGAGCGTCCCGGAGCGGTGCTGGCTCGCCAGTTCGCCAACCCCGCTAACGCTGACATCCACCGTCGCACCACCGCGGAAGAGATCTGGGCCGATACCGCCGGCGATGTCGATGCGATCGTGGCCGGAATCGGCACCGGCGGCACCGTTACCGGCATCGGCCAGGTGCTGAAGGACCGCAAGCCAGACGTCAAGATTTACGCTGTCGAGCCGGCCGAGTCGGCCATCCTCAACGGTGGTGCACCCGGCCCGCACAAGATCCAGGGTCTCGGCGCCAACTTCATCCCCGAGGTACTCGACCAGACCGTGCTGGACGAAGTCATCGACATTGATGCCACTACCTCGGTCGAGTGGGCTCGTCGTGCGGCCACCGAAGAGGGGCTTCTCGTGGGGATCTCGTCCGGTGCCGCTATTGCCGCCGCCGTCCAGGTCGCAAAGCGCCCGGAGTTTGCCGGCAAGACGATCGTTGTTGTGCTCCCCGATTTCGGTGAGCGCTACCTGTCAACCCTGCTATTTGAAGGATTGGTGGACTGATGTCCAAGCTGTCGCGATTGCGCGAAGAGTTGCTCGAGGACCTGCGAGTCGCTCAAGAACGGGATCCGGCAGCTCGATCGGCATTCGAGATTGCCCTCGCCTACCCCGGGGTGCATGCCGTCTGGATTCATCGACTCTCGCATCGGCTCTGGAATTCCGGCATGGTGGCGAAGCTGCCCGCGCGACTTCTGTCGCAACTCGGGCGCTTCGTCACCGGCATTGAGATTCATCCGGGCGCGGTGATCGGTCGACGACTATTCATCGACCATGGCATGGGCGTCGTGATCGGTGAGACGACCGTCATCGGCGACGACGTCCTCATGTTCCACGGCACCACCCTTGGCGGTGTGAGCATGTCGAAGGGCAAGCGCCATCCGACTGTCGGCAACCGCGTCCTCATTGGCGCGGGCGCCAAGGTCCTGGGGCCGATCAGCATTGGCGACGACGCGAAGGTCGGCGCCAATGCGGTTGTCGTGCACGACATTCCGGCTGGCAGCGTAGCTGTCGGACCCGTGGCGACCACCCGCGGACGCGTCACCCAAGCGGACCCCTACGCTGACCCCGCGCTCTACATCTAAGGGCCGGACTACCGATCAGGTAACACCAAAGCCGGTGACGGTCAGGCCGTCTCGACCGACTTCGGCTTGTTCACCGGCGTGATCGACAAGCGGAGCGCACCCGGCGCGCTGGCTGGCACGACCGGCGCGTTGGGTGCCACCGGATCCAAACGGGTGTACGCCTCCCCCTGTGCTGGGCGCGTATCGGCTTCGCCCTTGTTGGGCCAGAGTGACGCTGCGCGTTCTGCTTGCGCACAGATCGACAGCGACGGGTTCACACCCAGGTTTGCGGTGATGGATGCGCCGTCGGTGATGTGCAGCGTCGGGTAGTTCCACACGCGGTGGTAGGGATCGATGACGCCGGAGGTTGGTTCGTCGGAGATCACGCAGCCACCGAGGTAGTGCGCGGTGAGCGGCATGTTCGCGACGTCGCCCCAGGTACCCCCCGCGAGACCGCCGGGCAGTTTGCGTGCCATGCGGCGCGTCGCCTCATTCCCCTTCGGGATCCACGTGGGGTTCGGTTCGCCATGTCCCTGCTTGCTGGTCACGTAGCGGAACGGGCCGCGCTTGCGAACAAAGGTGGTCAGCGAGTTGTTGCTGGTTTGCATCACGAGCGCAATAACGGTCCGCTGGCTCCACTGCCGCACCCAGAGGAGGCGGATCAGCAGCAGCGGGTTCTTGATGATCTCTTTCAGCGCCTGCCCGAGCCGGTTGGGGACACTGCCACCGTCGGTCAGGATGGTCTGCAGGTAGGCGATGGCGTTGCTGCCCTTGCCGTAACGCACCGGTTCGATGTGCGTGGTGCTCTCCGGATAGAACGACGACGTGATCGCGACGCCCTCGGAGTAGTCGCTGGCGGGGTCGTACTTGCGGGCCATTGCCCCGAGGATCGACTCCGAGTTGGTCCGGGTCAGGACCCCAAGCGAGTCCGACAGCTTCGGCAGGGTCGAGCCTTTGGCCGCGTGCATCAACTTTTGGGTATTGAAAGTTCCTGCCGCCACGATCACCTGTCCGGCACGGAAGGTACGACGCCGTGCGCCGAACGGACCCCACGACGACGATCCGTGCGTCGACACCGTCCACGACCCGTCAGCATTCTCGACGAGGCCGTCGACGGTAGTGCGGTCGATGATCTTCGCGCCGTTGCGTTCGGCGAGACCCAGGTAGTTTTTCATCAGGGTGTTCTTGGCACCGACGCGGCAACCGGTCATGCAGGCACCGCACTCGGTGCAGGCGGTGCGGTCGGGGCCCGCGCCGCCGAAGTACGGGTCGGCGACCTTTTCGCCGGGGGCACCTTCGCCGCCCGTCTTGGCGCCGAAGAAGACACCGACCGGGGTTGGGCCAAAGGTTTCGCCGACTCCCATGTCCTCGGCGACTTCCTTCATGACGCGGTCAGAGTTGGTGAAGGTCGGGTTTGTGACGACTCCGAGCATGCGACGCGCCTGCTCGTAGTGGGGTGTCAGTTCGGCTTCCCAGTCGGTGATGTGATTCCACTGCGGATCGGTGAAGAACGGCTTCCCCGGCTTGTAGAGGGTGTTCGCGTAGTTCAGGGAGCCACCGCCGACACCTGCACCAGCCAAGATCATGACGTCCTTCAGCAGGTGCATGCGCTGGATGCCGTAGAGGCCGAGTTTGGGAGCCCAGAGCCATTTGTGAAGGCGCCAACTGGTCTTGGCAAACTGGTCGTCTTCGAAGCGTCGACCGGCTTCGATTACCCCGACCCGATAGCCCTTTTCTACGAGGCGGAGCGCGCTGACGCTGCCCCCGAATCCGGAACCAATGATGAGAACGTCGAAGTCAGTCTGCGCCATAAGTGATCATGCTAATGATCATTGGCGAGGTATCAAAGTAAGCGCAGGCTCAGTAGTTACCCGCCGGTACCCCGGTGGAGATCACCCCGGGGGTGACGAACTGCGAAATCATGGCGCGTTCCTGCTCATCCGATTCGCCGGGAACCGTCAACAGCGAGACGATCACCCGTATCACCCACCGTGCGGCCAACTGGTTGTCCGGCGTGCCCGGCCCCAGGAAGGCTCCCGCCGCCTTCTCGATCAGCTCCGACGACAACGCCAGCTCCGTGGTGACCCCCGCGCCGCGCGGCACAAACCACACGGCCAAGGCCCGATCTCGGCGAACCCGGTGCAGTGCCGCCAGAATCGACGAGGTCAGTCGCTCACCCGGGTCAGCAAGGTGCGCCACCCCCGCCGCCACTTCGGCCCCGATACGCCGCGCTACCCGCTCCACGTAGGCCAACTGCAGTTGGGTGCGACCGTCGAAGTAGCGGTAAAGCGTGGCGCGCGAACATCCGACTGCCGCGGCAATGTCCGACATGGATGCTTCCGCGCCGAGCTCTTCAAAGACCTGCTCGGCGATCGCCAGGATTCCGTCCTGCACCACTTCGCGACGCGCACCGCGCATCCACTCGGTGCCTCGAGGTTGATCGCTCATGCCGTGAACGGTACCGACACCGGTCGTCGGACATAGTTTCCGGTTGCCCACTCGATTCCGTCGACGTCGACCGCGAAATCAGGGCAGCGTTTCAGCAACTCTTCCAACGCAATTCGCGCTTGCATCCGCGCCGCCGAAGCACCGAGGCAGTGATGCGCCCCGTGACTGAAGGTCAGGATGTTCGACGGGTCGCGATGCACGTCGAGTTCCCCCGCGTTGGGTCCGTACATGCGCTCGTCGCGGTTGGCCGACCCGTAACAGAGCAGCACCTTGCGGCCCGCCGGAATTGGCACACCTTCGATCTCGACGTCGGCGGTGGTGGTGCGACACAGCCCCTGCACCGGCGAGGTGAGCCGTAGAAGTTCGTTGACGGCAATCGGTAAGATATCCGGTTCCCTCAGCAGCACCTCGCGCTGGTCGCGATGCAGGGTGAGGAGCGCTGAGGAACCGCCGAGCATGCCGGTAGTCGTGTCGTTGCCACCGGAGACCATCGTGAACGCGAACGCCAATACCGACAGCAGGCCGCCGGGGTTTCCCTCCGGATCGTCAGCTAGGCCAGCCGCCACCAAATGCGACACCGTGTCATCACCGGGATGATTGCGACGAAAGTCGATGAGGTCGGTGAAGTACGCCATCAATCCCATCACCGCGCCTGCTGCCCCCTGCGCGGCCGCTCCCATGTCGGCACCGGGGTTGGCGGCGACGATGGCGTCGGTCCACTCATCGAACTGGCTGCGGTCCGCTTCTGGTACGCCCAAGTAGTGCGCAACCACCATGCTCGGTAACGGTTTGAACAGGTCGACTGCGATGTCGCCGCCGCCGCGGGCCGACAGGTCTTCGAGTCGCTCGGAAACAAACTGGCGGACAATTGGTTCCAGCGTGGTGACCTGCTTGGGCGTAAATCCGCGAGCCACGAGCTTGCGAAAGTCTGTGTGCCCCGGCGGATCTTGCATCACCATCGGCGGGTTATCTTGCAGCCCAATCTTTTCCAGCTCGCCGTAAGTCACGGTGAGACCCTGTGCGGAGGAGAACGTCTCCCAGTCGCGGGCCGCCGCCATCACGTCTTCGTGACGCGTGAGCACGTAGAAGTCCGACTCCGGATGCTTCTCCGGCACTACGTGATGCACCGGGTCGTTGTCCCGCAGTGCGGCGTACATGTCGAACGGATTGCGCCAGGAGTCGCCAGATCGGAGCGTGTACGACAAAGTCTCGGTCATGTCTTAAGACTGAGACAAATTTACAATACTGTCAATAGGTTGGGGCCCGAAAAGACCGCTGCCGCCCGTTGGTTAAACCAGCGAGCGGCAGCGGTGAAGAGCAGGGAGACGTCAGGCGCGGACCGACAGTCCCACCTTCTGGAATTCCTTCAGGTCGGAATAGCCAGCCTTGGCCATGGAACGGCGCAGACCGCCGACCAAGTTCAGCAGGCCGTCAGGGTCGTCGGACGGACCGTTCAGCACCGTATCGAGCGAAGGTCGTCCTTCGTCGAGTGCCACCTGCAGCAGGGCACCGCGCGGGGTATCCGGGTGTGCCGCAGCCGACGGCCAGAACCAGCCGTGGCCGGGAGCCGACGCAGCTGCTGCGAGCGGGGTACCCAGAACTGCTGCATCCGCACCGCAGGCGATGGCCTTGGCGAGGTCGCCCGAGGTGTGGATGTCACCATCGGCGATCACGTGAACGTACCGCCCACCGGTCTCGTCCAGGTAGTCGCGGCGTGCTGCGGCAGCGTCGGCAATGGCCGTGGCCATCGGAACACCGATACCCAGCACCTCGTTGGTCGTGGTGGACCCCTCGGTAGAGCCGTAGCCGACGATCACGCCTGCCGCACCGGTCCGCATCAGGTGCAGTGCCGTGCGGTGGTCGTGGACGCCACCGGCGATCACCGGGATGTCGAGGTCGGCGATGAACGTCTTCAGGTTCAGCGGCTTCACCTCCGACTCATCGTCGTCGGTGCGGTCAACCAGGGTCACGTGCTCTGCGGAAATGATGGTGCCGTGAACCACCAGGACTTCCGCGCCCGCCGCGATCAGCGTCGGCGTCAACTCGGGTGCGTGCTGCGGGCTCACGCGCACGGCGGTGGTGACACCGGCCGCCCGAATCTCAGCGACCGCTTTCGACAGGAGGTCAGGGTTGATTGGTGCCCGATGTAGTTCCTGCAGGCGACGAATGGCTGCCGACGGGTCGGGATTGTTTTCCGCAATCTCGACCAATTCGGCGATCTTTTCCTCGACCTGCTCGTGGCGGGCCCACAGGCCTTCGCCGTTGAGGAGGCCCAAGGCTCCGGCCTGGCCCATGGCAATCGCCGCAGCGGGCGAACCGAGGGCGTCCGTCGGGTGGTTCAGGATGGGTGAATCGAAGCGGTAAGCATCGATCTGCCAGGAAGTCGAAACGTTCTTCGACGACCGTGTCCGACGAGAGGGGACAATCGAAATGTCTTCCAATTCGTACGTCCGGCGGGCCGTCCGTCCCATACCGAATTCGACGAGGTCACGCACTATTGCGCCTTTCTAGTGGACTTCCGATGAACAGCTACGGCGAAGGCCGCCGCAAACCGGCTCAGCGTGAATAGTAGTTGGGCGCCTCAGCGGTGAGGGTGATGTCGTGAGGGTGGGACTCTTTCAGACCCGCCGCGGTGATCTGAACGAAGCGCGCTTGCTGCAGGTCGTCGATCGTTTGCGAACCCGTGTACCCCATCGCGGCACGCAGTCCACCGGTCAACTGGTGGATCACCTGCGACAGCGGACCGCGGAACGGAACCCGGCCTTCGATACCTTCGGGAACGAGCTTGTCTTCAGCGAGGACGTCGTCCTGGAAGTAGCGGTCCTTGGAGTACGACTTGCCCTGGCCGCGTCCCTGCATGGCACCCAGCGACCCCATGCCACGGTAGCTCTTGAACTGCTTGCCGTTCACCAGCACCAACTCACCGGGCGACTCAGCGGTACCCGCCAACAGCGAGCCCAGCATTGCGGTCGACGCGCCGGCGGCCAACGCCTTGGCGACATCGCCCGAGTACTGGAGACCACCGTCGGCGATGACGGGGATCCCAGCGGGCGCACAGGCTGCGCTGGCCTCGAGGATCGCGGTGATCTGCGGCGCACCAACACCGGCGACGACGCGCGTGGTGCAGATGGAACCGGGACCGACACCGACCTTGACCGCGTCAACACCGGCATCGATCAGCGCCTGAGCACCTTCGCGGGTGGCGACGTTGCCGCCGATGAGCTGTACGCGATCACCGATCTCAGCCTTGAGCTTGGCGATCATCTCCAGCACGCCGCGCGAGTGGCCGTGCGCACTGTCGACAACCAGCACATCAACGCCAACCTCGGCGAGTGCGAGCGCGCGCGTCCAGGCTTCGTCGCCCGCACCGACCGCCGCACCGACGAGCAGTCGACCATCGGCATCCTTGGTGGCGAGCGGGTGCTGCTCGGTCTTCACGAAGTCCTTGACCGTGATGAGGCCGGTCAGCTTGCCTGCTCCGTCGACGATCGGCAGCTTCTCAATTTTGTGACGACGCAACAGCCCGAGCGCGGCTTCCGCGGACACGCCTTCGGCGACGGTGATCAGCGGTGCCGGGGTCATTACCTCGGACACCTGACGAGAACTGTCGGCTTCGAAGAGCATGTCGCGGTTGGTGATGATGCCCACAAGGTCGCCGCCCTTGTCGACGACGGGCAGGCCAGAAATCCGGTAACGCCCACAGATCGCGTCAACCTCGGCGAGGGTGTCGGTCGGGAGGCAGGTCACCGGATCGGTAACCATTCCGGCCTCGGAGCGCTTCACGGTGTCAACAGCGGCGACCTGCGCCTCGACCGACAGGTTGCGATGCAGGACGCCCATGCCACCGGCGCGGGCCATGGCGATCGCCATGCGCGCTTCAGTGACTGTGTCCATAGCCGAACTCACGAGAGGCACCTTGAGGGTGATTCCGCGAGTCAATTTCGATGAGGTATCCACCGCGTTGGGGACCACCTCGGAGGCTGCCGGCAACAGCAGCACGTCATCGAAGGTGAGTCCGAGCATTTGGACCTTGTTTGGATCATCTCCACCAGTACGTACCTGCGTCATCTATACATCGTATCCACTGCGAAACGAGTGCGCCGTTGGCGTCCGGTTTCAGCTACGGTGGAAGCGTGCATGACCAGTTCCCTGGGCTCCCGCCAGATCCGTTCGCCGGAGACCCTGACGACCCCGCTTCGGCACTCGAGGCCCTCGACCCCGGAATCCCCCTTGACGAGGGAGAACGCACCGCTGTCGAGGAGGATCTCGCTGACCTCGACGTGTACCAACGCCTGCTCCACCCCCGGGGTGTTCGCGGGTTGGTGGTGATGTGCGAGGACTGTCGTGAAGATCACTACCACGACTGGGACATGCTTCGTTCAAATCTGAAGCAGTTGCTCATTGATGGTTCCGTGCGGCCACACGAACCGGCCGTCGATCCGCAGCCCGAGGACTACGTCACGTGGGACTACTGCCGTGGCTACGCCGACGCCTCGCTGCACTATCACGAGCGCTACTAGCTGCCAGCAGACCTGTAGCAGACGCAAATCAAACAGCGCCGCCGATCGTTACCTGGACTGGTAACAATCGGCGGCGTTGTTTATTGCTCTTGTTAACTACTCAGCTGGTGAAGTACTCGTCACCAGGCTTGAAGCAGGCGTTGACGACGAAGGCTTCGGGGTTTCAGACTTGGTCGGCGTCGGGGTCTTGGTACTCGACTGAGTACTCGGCGGCGTACTGGTCTCCGACGGCGTGGTCGGATCAGTCGTCGGTTCCTCAGGCACCGTCGTGTCGGTTACCGTGGGCACTGAAGAAGTAGACGGCAAGGCTGGCAGCGAGGGAATCAACGCGCCGGGATCCTGCTGCTTGATCTCGTCAATCATTTCCCGGAGTTGGTTGACCTCGTCCTTGTCGCGGATGGGGCCAAGATCGTCTTCCGCCTTGGCAATCAACTTCTTGGCTTTGACGGTGTCGCCCGCGGCCAGCGCCTTGCGGGCCTCGTTGATGTTGCCTTGGGCATCCATCCGGGCCTGGGTCTGCTGGGCCTGTTCGGAGAACACGACCTGTTTCACGTTCCACAGCGGATCACCCGGTTGCGAGCCCTCCGACAACACCAGGAGACCGGCTCCGGCAATTGCGAGGATCGCCGCCGCACCCGAGATGATGCGTAGCCTGCGCGAGAGGCCGCCGCGACTTTCGCGTTCATTCACGCGAACGATCGCTTCTTCGACGGCGTTGATCGTCGGTGCGGTGGGCATCGGCGTCGCCAGCGTATCTGCGCGCCAGCCAGCGATCAGACCTGCGAGTTGGTATTCGGTCTCATCGTTGATGATGGCCGCGCGTCCGGCAGCGAGGTCGTCAATGAATGCATCGTCACGGCGAACCGCAGACACGTCGATTGGGCCGCTCGACATGTCGTCTGAGGACATGTTGTCTTCGGTCATCAACGCTCACCCCTTGGATCAATAGTTTTCTTCAGTTTGGCGAGTGCCCGATGCTGGGCAACACGGACTGCTCCGGGACTGCTGCCGACCATTTCTGCGGTTTCTTCCGCAGACAGCCCCACGACCAGTCGCAGCACCAAGATCTCGCGCTGCTTCTCTGGCAGGATCGTCAGCAGTTCTCGCATCTGCCGCGAGGCGTCCGATTCGAGAGCGGACTGTTCGGGTCCGTTCGCGAAATCCACGTAGTCGGGAACTTCGTCGACAGGATCGGCTTTGACTCGCGCAGCCGACCGCATCGCGTCGGCAACCTTGTGCGAGGCGATGCCGTAGACGAATGCCATGAAAGGCCGCCCTTGGTCTTCGTACCTGGGCAAAGCTGTCATTACCGCCATCAACACCTCCTGCGCTACGTCGTCGGCCGAGAACAAGTGCCGTTCACCAACACCGATGCGTCCCCGGCAGTACCGCAAGACTGGCTCACGTACTGATTCGAGAACTGAGTTCAGCGCTTGACGGTCGCCGCCAGCTGCTGCACGGACCGCTTGACCCAACGCCTCACCTGTCAGTTTCATCGTCGCTTCGGTGCCCAAGTGTTACGCATTCGAGAAGAAATGACTGAAGCTCTTCTTTGTGCCGTCTTCCGTCAGTCATTGATCAAGCCTACCGATCCACGATTGTCCGGTTCCGCAACGGGCACAAAGGGCATGCCCCAGTCGATCAACACCGCTTGCAACTCGGCAGCTCGAGCGGCGGCTTCGCCTCCATCCGGGCGCAATCCGGCGAGCATGGTGCGCGCCGCCCATTCCAAGGGCGCGAGGCCGGCCGCGGCGCAGTCGTTGGCGATCCGTTCAGCATCGTCGGCGGCAGTGTCGCCGTTACTTGCCGCGGTGGCGATGAGCGCAGTCTTGAGCCGATGCCGGATCGACGGCGCGTCGGCCGCCAACTCAACGGCCCGCGCGGCGAGGCTGGCTGCGGGAGCACCCGAGTAGAGAGCCAATTCGGTGCGTACCCATGCAAGGCGCAGCTGGAGCCTGCCATCACAAGCCCATTGCGGCTCATAGTCCGTTTGGGCCGACCACAGTTGTGCTGCGGCACGATCGAGAAGTCGACGAGAGCCGTCGAAATCCCAAATCCCCAGACTGTCTGCTGCCAGTCCCACCAAAGCGTCAATCTGGGCTGCACGCGCCCAGGGGCTGGCAGTGCGCGCCTGCGCCGCCACCAGCAGCGCCGCCCCGTCGTCTATCTGCGCGTCGGCGTGCCGACCGGCCTGGCGGGTCAGCGAAGCCCTCGTCGACAACGACAGAGACTTCACGGCTGCGTCGACTCGCGGGTCGCGGAGCAGGTCGGCCACCACGGTCCGTGCGGCAGCCGCGCGCCCGCGAGCGCCGAGTTCCACGGCGTCGACCCATCGCATCAGGCTGGCGACATCACCACTCAAGGCCATTTCCGTCTGAAAAACTTCCCGAGGATCAGCCCACCACTGGTCCAACATTTCCCAACACGCCTTTCGTCAATCGCGCTCCGATGAGGAATACAGATTGCATTTCGACTAACAAACGATGATCAAACGGCGGCACATTTGCCCCAACCGAAAACTCCCGTTAGCGCTGCCGTTACTTTCGTAAGCTTGCGCTCCATCTTCTCATTGACGCCCGGACCATCGGGAATCGCCTGCAAGCAGCCAGCTTCTGGCGAATATCCGCAGGTCAGGGCGAACAAGGTCGGACCACTGCGGGCCACACTATCAGCATATAGTGGCCTTCATCACGTCACTTGCCGTTCATCTAGCGAATCGAAAAGTCCGACAAAAAGGCCCCGTGAGCGGGTTTGACTCTCTTTTCTGAACACACATACCGTGACACTCGTAGGTAATAGGCGTTTCCCATTCAGGAGCGAATTTTGACGACCACACTTGACCGACTGCCCGGCCCCAACTCGGATTTCTGGGATTGGCAGATGAACGGTAAATGCCGCGGCCTCGAATCAGCAGTCTTCTTCCATCCCGAAGGAGAGCGCGGCCAAGCCCGGATGCGACGTGAACGCCAGGCCAAGCAGGTCTGCGCAGCGTGCCCCGTCTTGACCCAATGCCGATCGCACGCCTTGAGCGTCGACGAGCCATACGGTATCTGGGGTGGCCTCACCGAGTCCGAACGAAACCAGATGCGCCGCCGCAACCCGGGTCGCATCGCCAGTTAGGTCAACTTCCAGGTACAAAAGCTTTCAAATACAAAGAAGCCCCGGTTGATATTCAACCGGGGCTTCTTTAGTTTGCTGCAGGCTATATCAGCCAACAACGGCGAGGATGTCGCGAGCCGACAGGATCAGGTATTCCTGACCGTCGTACTTAACCTCGGTTCCGCCGTACTTGCTGTAGATAACGACGTCGCCTTCCTTGACGTCGACCGGGATCCGGGTGCCCTGGTCGGTGACGCGGCCTGCGCCAACGGCGATGACCTTGCCCTCCTGGGGCTTCTCCTTCGCCGAGTCCGGGATGACCAGACCGGAGGCGGTAGTGGTCTCAGCCTCGACGGCCTGAACGAGGATCTTGTCCTCAAGCGGCTTAATGTTCGCCACGATGTCAGTCCTTCTCTTCGTGTAACTGATGGGAAAGTTTTTGGCCCCCAGTTCGCTTCACCGCGTCGTCGCGGGTGCCGCAGTGTCGCCGTTTAGGAGCCAACTAGCACTCTACCCATGCGAGTGCCAGCTCTCAACAGCTAGGGTGACGAATCTCGAACTTGATCGCTTAGAGCTTACTGACCTGCACGCTCATCCCCGGATCCGTGGCGACCGTCAACGGCGACGGATCGGCACCCCCACCGATGACATGCGCACCGAGCGTCGCGACCATGACACCGTTGTCCGTGCACAGCCGCGGCTTGGGGACCCGCAGGTCAATACCCGCGGCAGTCGTACGTTCCTCGGCGAGGGACCTAATCCGAGAATTGGCCGTTGCACCCCCGCCGAGGACCAACGTGTCGACCCCGCGGTCGCGGACCGCACGGATTGCTTTGGCCGTCAGCACATCCGCGACGGCTTCCTGGAACGATGCCGCAACGTCGGGCACTGACACCGATCGACCGGCGCGCACTGCGCTCTCCACATAGCGCGCGACGGCCGTCTTCAGCCCACTGAACGAAAAGTCGTACGGCGCATCACGCGGTCCGGTCATGCCGCGCGGGAAGGCGATCGCGTTCGGATCACCGTCGCGGGCAGCCTCGTCGAGGGCTGGACCGCCCGGGTAACCGAGGTCAAGGAGTCGGGCAACCTTGTCGAATGCTTCGCCAGCGGCGTCGTCGACCGTGGTCCCGAGCTCGACAATCGGTCGGGAAAGGTCCTCTACCCCGAGCAGGTGGGTGTGTCCGCCCGAAACGAGCAGCGCGACCGCCGATTCCATCGGCCCGTGCTCAAGGGTGTCAACGGCAACGTGCCCACCGAGGTGATTGACCGCGTAAAGGGGAACGTCCCAGGCGAGTGCATAGGCTTTCGCTGCTGCGACACCCACCAGGAGCGCGCCAGCCAAGCCGGGTCCGATGGTGACGGCGATCGCATCGGGACGGTCGATTTTGGCCGCTTCGCGAGCCCGAGTCATCGTTGGGACCATCGCCTGCAGATGAGCGCGTGAGGCCACTTCGGGAACCACGCCGCCATAGCGAGCGTGCTCGTCGACACTCGAAGCGACTTCGTCGGCCAGGAGCGTGGCGGCGTGACCGTCCCACTCCACAATGCCTACGCCGGTCTCGTCGCACGAGCTTTCAATGCCCATCACGATCATGAGTTCGCTGGCCCTTCTAACGGTTTTGCCTGCTCGCGGCCCGATGCTTCTTCTCGTACCCGTGCAGGACGCACCATCGTGTACGCGTCGGCACCCGACGGTTGATAGTAGTTCTTTCGCACGCCCGCGGTCTCGAAGCCATATCGCCGATAGAGCGTAATAGCTGGGTCGTTGTCGGTGCGTACCTCCAGGAATACCGGCGCATAGGCAGCGTCGGCAACTTCCAGCATCGCTTCGAGCAACGCCCGACCGTATCCGAAACCCTGGAATGCGGGGTCAACGCCGATCGTGTGGACCTCGCATTCGTGGTCCCCCGCCGGCCCAAGCATACTGATTCCCGCGTAACCAACGATGAGCGCGCCCGGTTCCGTTCGGGCCGCAAAATAGGTGTTGTAGTTGGCGCGCAATTCGGCGACGAAGCCTTCGAGTGGCCACGGCGAATCGCCAGCGAAAAGGATCTGCTCAATCTCGGCGCACCGGACCAGGTCCGACGGCGCGAGCGGGTCGATCAGTGGGCCCTGGCGATCAGGCATCGGCGACTGGGGGCAGCAACGACTTGCGCTTCTGGTCTTTGAGTTCCACCGCGTCCGGTCGGCGCAGGTACAACGGTGTCAGCATTTCGTTGGGAGCACTCGTCAAAACACGTTCGGCGGCCGCGGCAGCTAATGATGCAGCGGTCGGCGCAACCGACTCGGTGCCCGCGAATCCGAATCGCTCGGCAAAGCGTGGCTCGGCCAGCAGTTCGGCGGGCGGTTGCTCGCCGAACTGTTCGACGAGATTGTCGGGTGCCTGCACATCGGGCCCGGCGATGCGCTCTCCCTCCGCATAGAGAGCCCAGTACACCTCCCGACGTCGGGCATCGGTCAGGATTAGTCGCGTTCCGCCATCCAGCGGCGGGGCCGCGAGGTTAATGGCGTCGAGCGTTCCGACCCCATAGGCGGGAAGGCCGAGCGCATCGGCGTAAGCCGATCCGGTAGCCATGCCAACGCGCAGCCCAGTGAACGGGCCGGGACCACACCCTACGACCACCGCGGTGAGGTCGGAACCGGCGATGCCAGCTTCGGCGAGTACCTCGCGCATAAGGGTGGTGAGCACCTCGGCGTGCCTGCGCTGTTCGGTGACGATCCGTTCAGCGACGGCTCGTGCCGAGCCGTCAGCACGCAGTTCCACCACCCCGGTGACCACTGCCGACGTCGCGGTGTCGAGCACCAGTACTCGTACCGGTTCGGTCATCGGTTTACCCACTCCCAAGTCACATGTCGGGTCTCGGTGTCGTCATCGCGACGCAGCCGCACCATCAAGTACTCCTCGACGAGGCGTTCGACGACACCTTCGCCCCATTCCACAACAATGACACTGCTTTCCAAGTCGGTGTCGAGGTCGAGCGCGTCGAGATCATCGAGGCCGCCGAGCCGGTAGGCGTCGACGTGGACCAAGCCCGGCCCGCCGGCTGGCCCGGGCCGATGTTCGCGCGCGATGATGAAAGTTGGCGAAGAAATCCGCCCCGAAACCCCAAGCCCGGCACCTATCCCCCTGGTGAGGGCAGTTTTTCCGGCTCCGAGCGGGCCGTCAAGGATCACCAAGTCACCGGGCACCAGCATCGCTGCCAAGTCTTTGCCGAGCGACTCGGTGTCGATGACGTCGGGCAAGTCCCGGGCCCCGGATTCGCCTCGCTTCATTTCTCCGACTCCCGTGCCATCGCGGTCACTCATGCGCGTTTGCCTTCCGCCTGCGACGCCACGGCATCATCGGGCGGCCGAGCGCCAGGCGCGACCGTGAAACAAGGTCGTCAATACCTTCGGTGACCAACTCGGGCGCTTCCAACGGCAGCATGTGACCGCAGCCTTCGCCAATGACGAGCCGCGAGTCCGTTCCCAGCTGCGCGTAAATGCTCAGCGAGTTCGGCAGCGGCGTCAGCAGGTCCTCGTCCCCGGCCATGACAACAGTCGGGACCTGTGCGATTACCGGGATGGCGGTGGTCTCGTCGTGACTTTCGAGCACGGCCAGAAAGTTCACCATGGTGGCAATTGGGGTGTTCTGAATCATCGCCTCCACCGCCCGGCCGCAGGCCGGACTGTAGTAATCGGGGCCGAAGCTCGCGGCGATGAGCACCGGTTGCAATGCGCGCCGCGTGATGCCGCGACCAGCCTCGACCGCCCGTGGGATCAGCCGGACCGACACCCGCAGGGCATCCATCACCGGATTGCGCAGCCCTTCCCCGAGGCCGGCTTCGGTAAGCCCCCGCGCCGCCGTCGACACCAGGGCGACGCCCGCGATGCGCCCGGAATGGGCAAACAGTCCGGAGTGTCGGCGTGCCAGCGACATGATCGACATGCCGCCCATCGAATGACCAACCAGGACTACCGGTCCGGTCGGTGCCATGGTCCGGATGACGGCGGCGAGGTCGTCGCCCAATTGCGCCATGGTGCTTGACTCCGCGGATGCGGGGTCGCTGGCACCGTGGCCACGCTGGTCGTAGAAGACCATTTGGATGCGCCGGTCGGCCCACTTCTGTGCCAGGGCGTACCGCTGAAAGTGCCACGCCGCCATGCGGAGGGTGAAGCCATGCACAAAGATCACGGTCAGTTCGGGGGTCGCCGTGCGCCCCCACGACGCATTCGCCGCCGGGTCGGGACTACCCGTCATGACGGTCCGGACCGCCAATGCCACCCCGTCATCGGCAACCACGGTCGCCACGTCGTCGCGATAGATGGATTTGAAGTCCACGCCAGCGTGGGGATCGATGCGCGTAGACGACTTTCCTCCGCGGCGTCGTCGCATGGCCCCGGTCGCGGTCTGAGCACCTAACGAGGTGACCTGCTGCAAACCCGATCGCCATGCGCCCTGAGCGCTTGGCTCGCCGCGCATGCCTTGAGATCTAGCCATCGGAATCTCCCAACGGGTCGTTCACGTACCGGCGAACAGCGCGGGAGCCGATGCGCGAAATGATCTCGTAGTCGATGGTGCCGGTGGCATCGGCCCAGTCGGTAGCTGTCGGGACTGGATCTACAGCGGGTGTGATCGAGGAGGTCGCCGCGGCGGCCGGACCGAACAGGACCGCACGGTCCCCTTCGGCTACACCGCCACCGTCTGGACCAAGGTCGATCACCAATTGGTCCATGCAGATGCGCCCAACGCCGGGGAATAGCCGTCCGTTCACGTGGACGGTGATCGACCCGGAAAGGAGCCGTGGGACACCGTCAGCATATCCAGCGGGTACCACCGCGAGCATCGTGTCTTCCGGAGCCTCCCAGGTGTGTGAGTACGAGACTCCTTGTCCGGCAGACACTGCCTTGATCAACGAAATCCGGGACTCGAAGGTCATCGCGGGAATCAGGCCGAAGTCGCCGAGCTCGGGAATCGGCGAATACCCGTAAATCGACAGGCCGGGCCGGACCGCGTCGTGTGCCAGATCCGGGCGAGTCAGCGCAGCTGGCGAGTTCGCGATATGCACCAGTTTGGGTGTCAGGCCGCGGCGCCGGAGGTCGGCAACGGCCTCGTCGAGTCGCTGCGACTGCACCGAGTTCAACGGATGGTCGGGCACGTCGCCGAACGCGAGGTGGCACATCACCGTGCTGAGTTCGACGGCACCTTCGGCGACCGCGGACGCCAGCAGATCTGCGGTTCGATCCCATTCGTCGAGGCTGATGCCACTTCGAGCAAGGCCGGTATCGACCTTCAACGACACCGTGGCACTCTGCCCGAGAGTGCGGGCGGCATCGATCACCCGAGCGAGTTGGCGTGGTGAGGAGACAGCAATATCGATATTGTCGGCGACGCCGCCAGCAAAGTCTGCCTGCGGCGTGTGCAGCCAAGCGATCAAGTGTCCGTTAATGCCGCCGGCCCGTAACGCGCGCGCTTCTTCGATCTGCGCCACGCCAAGTGCAATCGCACCGGCGGCGAGGGCGGTCCGACCGACGCGCAATGCACCATGGGCGTATCCGTCAGCTTTCACAACGGCGATCACGTCGGTGCCCGAGCGGTCCCGCAGCACTCCCACGTTGTGCGCGATCGCCCCGAGATCGACCGTCGCGTAGAGGTTTGCGGCGTGAAGATCAACGGGTTCACTGTTCGGGGGCTTGCCCTGTGCGCGTGGTTCCATCACCTTCTATTGTCGCAAATCCAAAAGTTCCCGCAGCACCGGTGCGACCTGATCGCGCAGTGCGACCGCGTTGGTGGGTGCTCCCCCGCTGGCGCGCGCTGCCGCCCGAGCGTGGACGCGTGCGGCGGCGGCCCCGGCGATTCGAGGTGAAAGTCCGGCTGCCAGGAGTGATCCGGCAACCCCGGAGAGCACGTCGCCCGCCCCGGCGGTCGCCGCCCACGACGACCCGGCGTCATTACCGGTGACGTGCCCATCTGGATCGGCAACCAACGTAATTCGCCCCTTGAGCAGCACCGTTGCGTTGAGGTCTGCGGCGAGGCCGCGGACCGCGGCAAGCCGGTCGGGTCCGACTTGCTGGCCGGTGAACCTCGCGAACTCGCCCGCGTGCGGGGTCAAGAGCGTGGGTGCGGTGCGGCCGGCTAACAAGTCGGGGCTGCGGGCCAGAACGGTCAGGGCGTCGGCGTCGACGAGGGTGGGAATGTCGGCGGCCAGCACATCGGCGAGCAGTTCGTGTGCCTGGTCACCCGTCCCAAATCCGGGGCCGACCACCCACGCTTGGACTCGTCCAGCCTGCGCGAGGGCCCGCGTGGCAACCACTTCCGGCGAGACCGCGAGCACTTCGGCCACCGCCGGACCAACGTAGCGGGTCATGCCGGACGTCGCCGCGACCGCGGCGGATGTCGCCAGGACCGCCGCCCCCGGGTAGGTGCTGGATCCGGCGATGATGCCGACCACGCCCTGGGTGTATTTGTCGTCGGTCGGTCCCGGTAGCGGCCACACGGCAGCAATGTCGGCGTCGGTGAGGCTCGTCAGCATTGGCGCGGGCAGATCAAGGCCGATGTCGGCGACCACCGTAGCCCCGCAATTCGGGCCGGCCAGTAGGTGCGCGTACCGCTGGACACCAAACGTCACGCACACGTCGGCACGAACGGACGGTTCATGGATGACCCCGGTATCGGGGTCGATACCGGACGGCAGATCCACGGATACGACGGTGGCAGCCGTGTTGTCGGCCGAGGCCCTGGCGAGGCGGGTAAAGATTTCCGCCGCGGCCGGGCGCAGTGGTCCACGACCGCCGAGGCCGACAATGGCGTCGACCGCTACGTCTACTTGGCCCGGCACCTGGGCGACGACGCGGCCTCCGGCCCGACGCAGCGCGCCGAGGCCTTCGCGGTGGACGCGATCGGAATCGAGCAGCAAAGCGCTCACCGCTACCCCACGACGGGCAAGGATAGCTCCGGCGTACAGCGCATCACCGCCGTTATTTCCTGCCCCAACCACCAGCAGCACCTGTCTGCCGTAGACAGCACCGGTCCGCTGGCGCAGTTGATCGAGCACCACCCCGGCGACCGCGTTGGCGGCACGCGCCATCAATACCCCGCCTGTCAACAGGGAGCCGGTGGCCACCTCAGCGTCGCGGATTGCCTCAGCGGTGTAGTAGCCGATCACCGTTCTACCTAATCACGGTCGTGTGACAAACGGGGTTGTGACAAGCGTCGTACGCCAACGAACCGGGATATTCGCCGTGCCTATTCGACGGTGACGGACTTGGCGAGGTTGCGGGGCTTATCGACGTCATACCCACGTTCCTGTGCGACCGTCGCCGCAAATACCTGCAGCGGCACCGTGGAAACCAGCGGTTGCAGGAGCGTCGGCGTGTGTGGGATCGGGATCAGATGATCGGCAACCTCCGCGGCCGCCTTGTCGGTGGGCTCGGCGATCACGATGGTCTTGGCACCGCGCGCTTGGATCTCGCGGATGTTGCTGATCATCTTCGAGTGCAGCAGCGCACGACCCTCGGGTGACGGCATCACAATAATGACCGGCAGCCCGTCCTCGATGAGTGCGATCGGACCGTGCTTGAGTTCGCCAGCGGCAAAGCCCTCAGCGTGGATGTAGGCCAGCTCCTTGAGCTTGAGTGCGCCCTCGAGCGCCACCGGGTAGCCGACGTGGCGACCCAGGAACAAGATGGTGTCGTTCGAAGCCAGGTCGCGCGCCAAGTCTCGAACCGGCTCCATCTGCTCGAGAACCTTTTCCAACACCGCCGGGATACGTTCGAGTGCTTCAAATTCGCGGGTCACTTCGTCCGCGTATTTGGTTCCGACGGCCTGAGCGAGGGCCAATCCCACCATGTAGGCGGCGGCGATCTGCGCGAGGAAGCACTTCGTCGATGCGACACCAATTTCGGGTCCGGCGTGCGTGTAGAGGACCGCATCGGATTCACGGGGAATCTGCGCGCCGTTGGTGTTGCAGATCGCGAGGACTCGGGCCTTCTGGTCTTTGGCGTGCCGGACAGCTTCCAGGGTGTCTGCGGTTTCGCCCGACTGACTGATGGCGACAACGAGCGTCGAACGGTCCAGAACGGGGTCGCGGTAGCGGAATTCGCTGGCGAGTTCGACCTCGACGGGCAGACGTGTCCAGTGCTCGATCGCGTACTTGGCGATCATGCCCGCGTGGTACGCGGTGCCACAGGCCACGACGAAAACCTTGTCGACATCCCGCAGATCCTGATCAGTGAGCCGCTGTTCGTCGAGCACGATGCGGCCATTATCCAGGTGCCCCAACAGCGTATTCGCGAGGGCTTCGGGCTGCTCGGCGATCTCCTTGAGCATGAAGTAGTCGTAGCCGCCCTTCTCTGCGGCTGCCAGGTCCCAATCGATGTGGAAGGGCGTGCCGCCGGTTGGGTTGCCGTCAAAGTCGGTGATGTCGTAGGTGTCGCTGGTGATGACGACGACCTCGTCTTGCCCGAGTTCCACCGCATTGCGGGTGTGTTCGATGAACGCGGTGACGTCGGACGCGACAAACATTTCGCCGTCGCCCACGCCGACCACCAGCGGGGTGGACCGGCGCGCAGCCACGATCACGTCGGAGTGGTCGGCGTGCGTGAAGACGAGCGTGAAGGCGCCCTCTAGACGTCGCAGGGCGTTGTAGGCCGAGGCCACGAAGTCGCCGGCATTCGCGCCCGATGCATACTCGCGTTCCATCAGGTGGACGGCGGTCTCGGTGTCGGTATCGGACAAAAACTCGACGCCCGAGTCCTCCAACTCGGCACGCAATGGCGCATAGTTTTCGATGATGCCGTTGTGCACCACCGCGATCTTGCTGTCAGTACTGACATGCGGGTGAGCATTGCGGTCGGTCGGCTGCCCGTGAGTAGCCCACCGGGTGTGCCCCATGCCGGTGGCGCCGGTCAGCGTTTCGGTGCCGACGGTCGCGATTTGTTTGTCGAGGTTCTCCAGCCGACCAGCCTTTTTCTCGACCGCGAGGGAACCTTTACCGTCCAAAATGGCAACGCCAGCCGAGTCATAGCCGCGGTACTCCATCCTGCGGAGGGCGTCCACGACGATATCGAGCGCTTCGCGCTTGCCCACATAACCCACGATTCCACACATGGGTACCAAGAATAGCGGTCAGCGCGAGCGGGGCTTGGACCCGAGCAATGCCGAGACGTGGTCGAGTTCGCTGCGCTCGGCGGTCTCGATGTCGACAGCCAGCACATCGCCCATTGTTGCCTCGGGGTCAGAGAAGGCCGCATACCGACCATCGCCTGCGAGTCGATGCAGGAAAAACCCGGTGAGCTGGGCTCGAACCGCTTTGTGGACCTTGGAGTCGGCACCGTTTCCGCCGATCAAAGACTTGACCGAGGGTCGCTCAATCAAGTCCTTATCGGTGGCCCCGGCCAATGTGCGCAACACCACATCTCCGGGCAAACCTTCCGCGATCGCGAGTGCATTCCCGGTCATCGACGCAAGGTGCGCGGAGCCTGCGACAATCAACGACGGCGCCGCCACAGTCTTCACTGCCTCGTGCAGGTCGGCGGTCGTTGGCGCCGGGAACAGGGCCGCCGTTGCCGCAAACGACATCGGCGGGCGTCCCAGGAGAATCTGGTCCGATGCCGCGCGGATCGCGGCGGCCGCCCCGAATCCGTGTCCAACGACGCCGACGCGCGACGGGTCGACCGTCACGCTGCCATCGCCGAGTTGGACGCTCTTGACGACGGTCGCTGCGGCGCGCAGATCGGTGCCGAGGTCAATGTCGGAGGCGAACGGTCCGCGGCTACCGTCAGGTGCGGCAACCACGATGCCCCACGAGGCGAGGTGGAATAGCAGGTCTCGGTACCGGGTGCTGCTGACCAGCCATCCGTGCCCGAAGGCGACGGCCGGTAGGTCCTTGCCGGTGCGCGGGGCAAAGATTTGGCCCGACATCCCGACGATGCCCAGGTCGCCGCGGTCGACCTTGTAGGGCCCGCGGCGGGCGAGAGTTGCCATCGCCAGGTCGGCCGCTAACGGCTCAACCTTCTTCTTCCCGATTTTCCTGTTCCCGAACACGCCCTAACCCTATGACACCGCATGTCTGGCGCGCGCTCCACCGGTCAACTCCTCACCGTCGGCGGATCCTCGGTCGCGCCGCGTCGAGGTTTGCAGGCAGTAGCAGTTGGGGCACCACGGTGCTGGCGGCGTCGGAGTCTGCTTCGAGGCGGGCCCGCAACCGACGGATGCGTGCCGGTTCCTGCCGTTGCGGCACCGTTGCGGTTAGCGCGTTAAGACGGTCCCGATAACGCCGATCGGCGACGTCGAAAGCAGCGGCGGCGGCGGTGCCCAGTTCATCGAGACGGGCGAACATCGCGGTAGTCATTGCATATCCGCCAGCGCGAGTTCGCCGTCGGACCCGACCTGCGCGGCCCAGGCGGTGGCGACCTCGGTGAGTACCTCACGGATACTGTCGCTGGCTGTGACCCCGGCAGTCTCGGCGTACTCGAGTCGAGCCTGAATTTCACCGCGCAGGGCGTGCGGACTCAATGTCCCGGAGTTGAGGGCAGCGGGCAATGCGTCGAGATCGAAGCCGCTTAGCCGTGGCGTACTGACCAAGTCGAGGACTCCTCGATGACGCCCCAGGATGCCGTCGAGCACGATAGCTGCCTGTGCGGTTGCCGCGGCACCGTCGTTGAGGTTGCGGCTGAGGTCCGCAAGGCCGGCACCGACGCTGCGCAGGACGCCGCCTGCCGCGCGCCCCGATCTGCCGGACCAATCCGCGGGCGACTGATCATCAAGCACGCTTGACATCCCAATAGCGTGCGCGATGTCCCCCGCGAGCGCCGTTAACCGTCGGGCGTCGTCGACGAAGTTGCTGAAGCGGAATTCATCAACGCCATGGTGGGGGCGTCGGACTGTGGCGTCGTCCGCACTGGTGAGGCCTAGTTCTCGGCACGCGGCGATCAGCGACACGAATGGGTCAACGCACGATGTCATCGCGACCACCTGGTGACGGCTACGACTGCCGCGTCTTCGGTAGCGGCGAAGGCTCGACCGGCACGAGACAGGTCGGTGGCCAGCGCGTCCACGGAACTGCCGCAGGCACGCAACTGCGACCCTAGTTCCCGGAGTCGCTCGGCGGTCGCGATTGCGGCCCGGTGGGCGGGCCCGGTGTCTGCCCAGTCGCATAGCCCGCCGCCGCTGAGGTCGGCCGCACTCGTGGCCAGGGTTGTCGAGATGACGTGCTGTGCTGCTGTCAGCTTGGCGAGGGTATCGAGATCGACGCGCATTCCGTCGCTGCCCGTCCCATAGCCATCGCTGGTGTACGCCGCATCTCCGCTGTCACGTTGGTCCTCGCCGTCACTTCGCACATGACTTAGACGCGCACGGTCCCGGTTCGGTTCCACGACACGCCGAGCTTCCGAGAATGCGGTTCTGGGGAACTAGACGGACGCGACAACCTTGGCGACACGCTCGGCGATGCCGCGCGCAGATTCTGCGGTCGGGGCTTCCACCATCACGCGAACCAACTGTTCGGTTCCGGAAGGACGCAACAGGATTCGTCCGTATCCGTCGAGTTCGGCCTCGGCAACCTTGACGGCATCTAGGACCGAGTCAGCGACCGCAACGGCGTGCTTGTCGGAGACCTTCACGTTAATCAGTTCCTGCGGGAGCACCATCATCACCGAAGCCAGGTCGGCGAGCCGAGAACCCGTCGATGCCATCCGTGCGGCCAGCATGAGTCCGGTGAGGACACCGTCGCCGGTGGTACCGGCCGCGGGGATCACGATGTGACCCGATTGCTCGCCGCCGAGGGCATAGCCGCCCGCACGGAGTTCTTCGAGCACGTAGCGATCGCCGACACCGGTGACCTTCAGGTCGATGCCCGCTTGATCCATCGCGATGTGGAGACCGAGATTACTCATCACGGTGGCGACGAGAACGTTGTCGGTAAGTTCGCCAGCCTCATGCATGGCGAGTGCCAGGACTGCCATGATTTTGTCACCGTCGACGATGGCGCCGGTCGAGTCCACAGCCAGGCAACGGTCAGCATCGCCGTCGTGTGCCAAGCCGAGGTCGGCACCGTGCTCGAGGACAGCAGCCTGCAACTTCTCCAGGTGCGTCGAACCGCAGCCATCGTTGATGTTGAGACCGTCGGGCTCGGCATAGATCGCAATGACGTTGGCACCAGCGGCCTCGTATGCGGCCGGACCAACCTGTGATGCCGCGCCGTGTGCACAGTCAACGACGATGGTCAGTCCGTCGAGTCGAGTAGTGACAGTTTGTGCCAGGTGCGCGAGGTAGCGGTCTTCGGCGTCGGCGGCGTCGACGATCCGGCCGACTTCTGCGCCCGTCGGTCGCGGATGATCGGCGCGCATCGCGTCTTCGATGGCGTCTTCGATGGCGTCGCTGAGCTTGTGGCCGCCTTCGGCGAAGAATTTGATGCCGTTGTCGGGCATCGGATTGTGCGATGCGGAGATCATCACACCAAAGTTTGCTTTGTAGTCGGCGGTGAGGAACGCGACCGCGGGGGTCGGAACCACACCGACTCGCACTGCGTCGGCTCCGGCTGCTGCGAGGCCTGCACAGACTGCGGCTTCGAGGAGTTCGCCGGAGGCGCGGGGGTCGCGGCCGACAACAACCCGGGGACGAAGGCCTACTGCTTCTCCCTGGTTTGGGCGGTCGAAAGTATCTGCACCAAGAACGCGAACGGCGGCCGAGGCCAGGTCCAACGCCAACTCGGGTGTGAGTTGGTCGTTGGCCCGGCCTCGGACGCCGTCGGTGCCAAAAAGACGAGCCAATTTAGCGCTTGCTGTACTGCGAAGCCTTACGGGCCTTCTTCAAGCCGTACTTCTTACGCTCAACTGCACGTGCGTCGCGAGTGAGGAAGCCAGCCTTCTTGAGGGCCGGACGGTCCTCGGGGCTGACCTCGATGAGGCCGCGGGCGATAGCCAGACGCAGGGCGCCTGCCTGGCCCGAGGGGCCGCCACCGACGAGGCGAGCGTGGATGTCGAAAGCATCCGTGCGGTCGACGAGGACCAGCGGAGCCTTGATCAGCTGCTGGTGCACCTTGTTCGGGAAGTAGTTCTCGATGCTGCGGCCGTTGAGGTTGAACTCACCGGTGCCCGGGGTCAGGCGAACGCGCACGATGGCTTCCTTGCGGCGACCAACGGTCTGGACCGGGGCGTCGAGGACGACGGGGCCACGCGAGGAAACCTGGGTCTCAACAACCTCGACGGTTTCGGTGGTGTACGAGCCGTCTTCCGACAGGGTCTCTTCCTCGATGACCTCGACGTCGACGTCGTTCAGGTTTTCGTTTTCGTTGCTCACTGGGCCACCTGCTTGATCTCGTAATTAACCGGCTTCTGAGCGCCGTGCGGGTGGTTGGGGCCCGCGTAGACCTTGAGCTTGCCAGCGATGGCGCTGCCCAGCTTGTTCTTGGGGAGCATGCCCTTGACGGCACTCTCGACGACGCGCTCAGGCTTGGTGGCCAGCAGCTCACCGATGCTCTGCGAGCTCAGACCGCCCGGGTGACCCGAGTGGCGGTAGAGGCGCTTGTCATTCAGCTTGTTGCCGGTGACTGCGACCTTCTCGGCATTGATGATGATGACGTAGTCGCCACCATCCATGTTGGGGGCGTAGGTGGGCTTGCCCTTGCCGCGGAGCAGGTTGGCGCTCGCGACGGCGAGGCGGCCGAGCACCACGTCGGTGGCGTCGATGACGAACCACTCGTGAGTGATGTCACCGGCCTTCGGTGAATAGGTAGACACGTGTATGTCCTCTGAACTCGATTGCTGCTGGTCAAGTAATCCTGCAGAGTGCTCTCCCGGCGACCAGTGGGGACCCGGGAGCTCTGTATACGCAGGGCACCAGCGATCCAGATTACGCGCGCCGGGTGTCGCTGGTCAAAACGAAGGCCGTCTCCCTGCCACCGAAGACGCTTACCTCACCGTATCGTGGGCCCATGAGCAGTCCGTCGCAGATCTTGTTGGGTCCGGAGCAAGGCACATTCACCCTGCGGACCGGGGTGGTTGGGCCAGCGGCCCGGACCGGGCACAACCTGACGATCGAATTCGAGCGCTGGCAGGCCACCGTTGATCTCGACGGCAACGTGCCAACGGCGGCGGTGCTCGCGGTGAACGTCGAATCGTTGCAGGTGCGCAGCGGCGAAGGCGGCATCACCCCGATGACGCCACCCGAACGCGCCCTGGCACGAGTGAATGCCTTGAAATCGTTGAAAGTCACCAGGTTCGGCGACATCACCTTCCGTGCCTCCGCGATCACGGCCACCGACGACGGATATTCACTGACCGGTGATCTGAGCATTTGCGGCAAGACCCGTCCGCATTCCGTTACCGTCGTCGTCGATGGCACCCAAGTGAGCGGCGAATCGTCGTTGAAGCAAACTGATTTCGGCGTTAAACAGTATTCGTTAATGATGGGCGCGCTAAAGGTGGCCGACGAAGTGACCGTCGCACTTGAGGCGACGATCCCCACTTAGACCCGGGAGAATTACACAAGATGGCCCTGTCCACCGAAGGAAAAGTGTTCGTCGTAACGGGCGCAGGCAATGGGATCGGCCAGCAGGTCGCCCTCGAGCTCGTCGAGCAGGGTGCCACCGTCGCCGCGGTCGACATCAATGCCGATGGCCTCCAGCAGACGGCCGATGCTGCCGGCGCGCGGATTTCGACGCACGTTCTCGACATCTCCGACAGCGATGCCGTCGCGGCTTTTCCGCAGGTAGTCCTCGATGCCCACGGCGTCGTCGACGGATTGTTCAACATTGCCGGTATCGCGCAATCGGTCGGAACCACCCTCGACATTGAACCCGAACGCATTGACCAGCTGATGACCGTGAACTTCCGCGGCACCGTCGAGATGACGCAGGCGTTCGTCCCGCACCTGGCCGAACGGCCAGACGGCGGACGAATCATGCTGACGTCAAGCCTGTCGGCGATCGTGCCGGTCCCCGGCGCGGCCGTCTACGGCGCATCAAAAGCCGCTGTCGCCTACTACGGCTACGGCCTGTCCCAAGATCTGCGACACCTCGCCCCCTCCGTCACCGCGACGACGGTGACTCCGGGCACCATCTGGACCGACATCGTTCGCAACACCGCCGAAAGCATGGGCATCCCGATCGCCGTTGCCAAGGGCTTCGCCATGTCGCCACGCAAGGCCGCGAAAAAGATGATCGCGGTGACGATGAAGGGCCGCACCTCCTCGGTCATCGGCAAGGACGCGCACGTCTACCGAGCCCTCGGACGCATCAGCGCACCCCTTGCCGAGCGCATCTCCTACCTTCAGGTTGGGAGTTTCGCGTACCGGAAAGCCCCGGCACCAAAGAGCTGACACCGCTGCCTGCCGTCAATGGTCATGACCGACGACAATCACCGCGTGCCGCGCCGAACCGCTAACCGGCGGCCACCCGCAGCGATCCGACAGTCGCCCGGCAAGGCCCATCAACCGAGTGCTCCCCGGTTCCTGCCTGGCAGCCGACGCTGACTTGCAGTGGGT
The DNA here is from genome assembly GCF_056682775.1 of Gordonia sp. 34D. Lineage (NCBI taxonomy): Bacteria > Bacillati > Actinomycetota > Actinomycetes > Mycobacteriales > Gordoniaceae > Gordonia > Gordonia sp. 34D. The sequence continues at coordinate 1,962,468 of NZ_CM155293.1, forward strand.
CTTCGACGGTCACGTACCAAGCCACCGGAGCGCCCGAAACGGGCGTCTCGCGGTAACCGATCACGTGCCTGCCCGCATAGGTGAGATCAGGGGTGAACTCGGCAACGGCGTCATCTCCACGCTGCGCGATTCGGTTCCGCAGGCTGGAGGCCACCGACTCCGCAGTGGAACCGGCACGCAATCGCGACACCACGACGATCAGTCGCCGACCGTCGTCTGGTGACACAAATACCGCGCGGTGCCCGCCAGCCTGCGCGTCCTGATCTGTGCGCCGCCACGAACCCGGGACCTCGAATTGGGCTGCGCCTACAGCCGCCGTGGTTCGGTCTGGCGGAATTGCCCGCGGCCAATGCACCCACGCCGCTGTCGCGACCGTCGCCGTCACGAGCAATCCGACGACCACCGCTGGCGCACGACTTAACCGTTGTCGCGCGGGCACCGGCGGAAGCGGAAGTCCGGCAAGCAGGTCCGCTCCCGTCATCACACCGGTACGACTACCGTGCAGCACCAGGGTGTCCCGTTCCACGGGCACCGCGTCAACCCCGAACGAGGTGGCCAAGAGCGTCCGCGCCTCCTGCACGACCGCCGCATGGGGCCCATCGACAAACACCGCGTCAGCAGTCTCGAGCAGGCGCGCCCAACCCGGATCGACGGGGATCCGCTGCGGCAGCGTCACCTCCCCCGCACCCAGTTCCCATTGCCCGTTGTGCCGTGTCACCGCATGCGCACTCCAATGCCCGCCGGTGGTCGGCAGCAGGCTCGTTTCAACGACGACGCATCGCTGCGCCGTGGCCTCCGCATGGGAGGCGGCAATCGCTACCGCGCGCGGAATCGGTTTCGGGCGAGCACCGACCGCAGTGAACTCAGCGAGGAGCGAAGCTGTCCGGACCGGACCCCACACCGTTGGGACCAACACCGAGTCGATGTGACCCGCATGAGCCACCCATTCGGCAAGCGCCGGTCGTGCGATGGCCCGGCGCGCCACGCTGTCGATGTCCTCGAGCAAGGCTGAGACGTCACGGCGCCGGTCGCCATCGTCCACGTGTCCGTAGGCGAGGTCGATCGTCGGAGTGGTCATGCGTGTTCACCCACCGCGACCTGCACGATCTGCGCGCCCCGATTGCGCGAAATCAGTTCCCCGCGCCCGACCGGAAGTCGCTGCATCCGGTGTCTGCCAACCACGTAGCCCTCGTCCGGATCCCCGTCCATCAGCAGGACATCGCACGAGAGGTCGCGCAGGCACGCGATGACCGGATCGAATAGTGCGCGACCGAGCCCTCCCGAACGTCTGGCGACGATCATGCGGAACCCAATGTCGCGGCCATGGCCCGCCATCTCGATGAGTGGGAGCAATGGATTCCCGGACGCGGTGGCGACGAGGTCATAGTCGTCCACGACCAGGTACACGGCGGGCCCCGACCACCACGATCGGTCGCGGAGTTGCTGCGCGGTTACGTCGTCACCCGGTAGTCGTGCCGCGAAGAATTCGGCGAGTTGCGCCATCATCGGACGGGCGGTCCGCTCCGAACTCGCATACCCGGCCAGATGCCCTTCGGGAATTTCACCGAGGAGCCCACGGCGGTAGTCGACGAGCACCACCTTTGCCTCCTCGGGGGTCGCTGAGGCGACCAAACCGCGAACCAGTGTGCGGAGTGTTTCGGTCTTCCCCGATTCCACGTCGGCGAACACCAGCAGGTGCGGTTGACTGTTGAAATCGAGGAGGTAAGGCCCCAAATCTGCTTCCGACAGGCCCAGCGCCACCTGTCCCGCCGCCACCGGCACACCGTCGACTGCCGCCGCGAGGGCTTCGCTGCCAACATGTCGGGCAAGCATCCGCACGGGCGGTGCTGCCCGCCCGCCGAAAGTCGCCGTCACCTGTTCCACAAGACTTGCGGTACCTGCCGAAACACTCGCAGCATCGGCCACACCGTCGATCCTCGGCAGTGCCACCAGCAGGTGCTTCTCCTGCGCGGTGAGGCCACGACCGGGGCGTCCTTCCGGAACTCCAGCGGCGGCTCGGCGACCCATCTCCGAATCGAGCGCGTCGCCGAGCTTCAATTCAATGCGCCCGCCCATGAGGTCCTTCATCGCGGGCCGGATCTCGCCCCAGCGGGTCGCCGTCACGATCACGTGAATCCCATACGCGAGGCCGCCAGATACCAGCGTGTTCACCTGGTCTTCGAGCAGTTCAAAGTCGGCGCGCAGCAACCCGATTCCGTCGATGACGAGGAAGACGTCGCCGTGTCGGTCATCGGGGAATGCGCCCGCAGCTCGGGCCTCGCGATACTGCCGCATCGACTCGATACCGTGTTCGGCAAACACCTTCTCCCGATACGAGCGGACGCCCTCGACTTCGGCGAGAGTCCGTCGCAACGTATCTCGGCTCGATTTGGTCGCAACGGAGCCAACGTGCGGCAGCCCGCCAAGTGCCGCCAACGAACCACCGCCGAAGTCGATGCAATAGAACTGCACCTGTTCGGGCGTGTGTGTTATTGCGGCACCGCAGATCAGCGTCCGCAAAGCCGTCGACTTGCCGGCTTGTGGACCACCGACCACCGCGATGTGGCCACCGGCACCGGAGACGTCGAGCCGGGCGATGTCACGGCGCTGCTCGTACGGCAGGTCGATGATTCCGAACGGGAATGATAGTTGTCGAACTTGCTCGGCCTTTCCCAGGACGAGTGCATCGAGCGTGACCGCCGGTTCGAGCGGCGGCAGCCACACCTGATGCGGTCGACGCCCCTGCCCTGCCAACGCCTGCACCATGGTCTCAAGCACCGTCGCCGACGGGCCGGCGGCAAAGTCATCGTCGATCACCGGCACTGCCTCGAGAGGAACCTCCGCGGTGGTGAATGCCAGCGGCACCAGCCCGGCGACTGGTCCATCTCCAGCGCCGACTCCCGGGATTGGGTGCGGACGATATGGTCCGGAGACGAAGCAGGTGTCGAAGCGGGTTGGCGTCGACGAGTCACACTTCAGGTAGGCCGCGCCCGGCGAATTCGGCAGGTGATAGGCATCGGGGACTCCCAAAACCGTGCGAGATTCGTTGGCGGAGAAGGTTTTTAAGCCGATCCGATATGACAGGTGACTATCGAGTCCGCGGAGCCGACCTTCTTCCAGCCGCTGAGATGCGAGCAGCAGATGGATGTGCAACGACCGTCCCAGCCTGCCTATCGCGACGAAGAGGTCGGCGAACTCGGGCTTCTGCGCGAGGAGTTCGGAGAACTCGTCGACGACAATGAATAGCGCTGGAAGCGGGTCGAGGGAAGCCCCGGCAGCGCGAGCAGCCTCGTAGTCGGTGACGTTGGCGAAGTTTCCCGCCGCACGCAACAGTTCCTGTCGCCGGTTGAGTTCGCCGGACAAAGCGTCACCCATCCGGTCGACCATGGAGAGTTCCTGCTCAAGGTTGGTGATGACTGCCGCCGTATGCCGGGCCTTCTCCAAACCCAAAAACGTTGCACCACCTTTGAAGTCGACCAGGACGAGGTTGAGTTCATCGGGTGAGTGCGTGGCAATCAACGCGAGCACCAGGGTGCGCAACAGTTCGCTCTTGCCACTGCCCGTCGCTCCGATGCACAATCCGTGCGGCCCCATCCCGCCGTGCGCGCTCTCCTTGAGATCCAGGTGAACCGGTGCGCCGTTGGGCGTGTATCCGATCGGGACCCGTAACCGACTTGGGCCGGAGCGGCCTGCCCAACCGGAAGTCGGACTAAAGCTGCCTGCATCCTGGATACCCAGCAGTGCAGGCAACCCCGGGTCGCTCGCGGCCAACGGGCTGTCGAGGTCGAGGAGAATGTCGTGGCCCCCCGGGCGATATCGGGCCAACCTGCGTGCCACCGCCTCTGCGGAGACTCGATCGAGGAAGTCAACGATGGCGAACTCTTCCAGCCCGGCAGCGGTGCGCGCCGAGATCCTTCCCCCGGTCACCACCAGTTGCAGTCCGCGTTGCGCTGCCAGTGGACTCGGTGCGCTCCCCAGCCCGATGACGGTGACGCCATCTAATCCGGCACCTCCGATGAGTTCGTCATCGACGTTCATGGCATCGGTGTCGACAACCACCACCAGGTGTGACGACGCGAGCGAGTCAGCGGTCCGCGAGAATCCCGCGCGGGCATCCAGATCTTCGGCCAGATCAGCCTCGAGTTTCGCCAGCGTTGGATAGACCATCCGGACCGCGCCGAGCGCATCCACCCGCGTCGGATGCCCCGCGTGTGGCAGCCACTTAAGCCAATCCCACTTGGCGGGAAGGTGGTCGTCACTGACGACGGCTAGCCGCAAATGGTCGGGTCCGTGGAACACCGCAAGTTCACACAACATAGACCGCAGAAGCCCATCCACTTGGGCGGAATCACCGTTAATGCTGACGGCGGGAAAACTGTCGAGGGCGATGGCTGTCGGGAGGTCGTCGACGGCGGTGTGCGCCACCGCAAATCGGCGCAGGGCGACGGCTGACACCGGTTCGAGGTCGTCTCCCGGCGGCGTTTCGGGCGGAATCAATGCCGTCGCGAGCCGATGCGTTCCTCGTCCGACCCGGACTTGGACGAAGTCATCGTCGAGCGGTCGACGCTCCCACATCCGGCGCCCGCCGACGTATCCACCCAGTGAGGTCGGTTCCGGATGATGCCAAACCGCCGACTCATATTGTGCGGCAGCTGTTTCGGAGACGCTCGCCCGCAATTGACCGAGGTGTCGCAGGTAGTCTTTGCGACTCTCGTTCAATTCCGCCGCCCGCTCCGGTCCCCCACGACCGCCAGAAGCAAACATTCCGACCATCGACATCACCATCATGAGTGGAAACATCAAGAACAGCGGGTTCGCGAGGGCCCCGGATCCCCCGGTCACGATCATCATCGCGACCATTCCGACCACCGCCACCACCATGACCACGGGCAACAGTCGGACCAGCAGGCTGGGTGGGACCGAACGGGACAGTTCCGGTGGTGCTGTCAGTTCTATTTCGCCGACGGCCACCTCCGGCGGTACCAATCGCGGACGACGTGCGAAACCAATCGTTGCACCAGCCATGCGAGCCCCCAGCCCTTGAACTGACCCGCACACCCCCCGCATGCGTTGGGGAGATTTGTATCAAAGACCCCCGGTAGAAATCTCCGCTTTGTCCGAGTTGTCGCCCAACAGGTTGTTACCCACACCAGCCCGCACCCACGCCTACTGCGACCGCCTTGACAGTTTGTTCCAGATAGATAGTTTCGATCATCTTGCACGTGAACGTTCAAGAGGGCACCGTAGGGAGCATGAGTCACCCATTGCGCTCGCGACAGCGGGCCCGCGTCCGACAGGACATCCAGTCGGCCGCCTGGCGTTTGTTTAGCGAATTGGGCTTCGGGTCGGTGACAACCAAGCAGATCGCCGAGGCCGCAGGGGTTTCCGAGAGCACCTACTTTCGACACGTGAACAGCAAAGACGACCTTCTCCTCTACCCACTCGAGGCCAGCAGCGCGGCAATCGTCACCGCTTTCGCCGCCCAGCCGACAGGTATCTCGGCTACTCGCGCGCTCGCCGACGCCATCGTCGAACGCACCGAGGCATCCCCCGACGTCGAGTTGGAACTTTGGCGAACAGCCCTCGCCAGCGCACCAGACCTCGTCGATCGCATTACCCTGATCCGCCACGAAGACGCCCGAGAATTAGTGCTGCTCGCCGCCGAGCGAATGGGATCATCGCCCGACTCCCTCGAACCTGGCGTGCGCGTCCACAGCGTGTTGTCAGCGGCCGCATACGCCTACCGCCGATGGTTTGACGGCGATGCCCGCGAACTCAAAACTCTCATCAGAGCCGCAACCGACCTCGTCGTCGGGCCGTAGCAAACGACCTGTCGCCAAACACCGCGACTGCGCCGATTTGCCCGATTTTTAAAATCCGCCCCGCCGAGGTTGTCGGCGTGGTTATCTCGACGCCATCGCCTCGCGGAAGCGAGTGTGGGAGTGGTCAGAAAACCTCGGGGGGTTACCAAAATGACCGTATTTGTCGAACCGGATTTAGTTCGAATCTCCATTCTTGGTGGCCGCAAACAGCTCGACGTCGGCCTGCCCACCGAGGTTCCAATCGCGACGCTCCTACCGGATTTGCTTGTTGCACTGAAGGTTCCAGATTCCTCCGGCTCTGATTCACCTAGTTGGACGCTCGCTTGCGTCGACGGCGCGCGGCTGGCCCCGACGGAAACGCTGGCTCAAGCCGGGATCCTCGATGGCGACTTGCTGATGGTCCGCGCAGATCGCCCCCGGGAGCGGTCCGCATTGGTCGACGACGTCGCCGACGGAGTAGCCATAAGCCTTACCGAAGAGCGAACCGGCTGGACGGCCTCGGCTTCGCGCACCATCGGCTACGTGCTGTTTGTACTTGCGGCTACGGCGGCGATCCCGGTTGGTCTAGCAGCTTCTGCTGGCGGCGGACACGTTGTGATCGGAACGATCGCGGCGGTGGGCGCGGCCATCGCGCTGACGATCGCGGTCGCAGGCGCACGCTTGGGCGTGGACCCCCAAACAGGAACGGTGCTGACCTGGGGAGCCTGCGCCATGGCGGGGCTTGCGGCGGCCGTGGCCGCGTCCCACTTCTCGGGCGGCGCCCAGACGGCCGTCGCTGCCATCGCGGCCGGACTCTGCGCCGTCATCGGCTACCGCCCCGGCATGGAGGCAACAGCCACCGCGATGCATACCGGGATCACCACCGCTGCAATCCTCATCGCACTCGGGGGAACACTGGCTGCCGTCTCCTCGATGCCGCTGGCCGACGTCGCCGCAGTGAGCGCTGCTGTCGGTGTTGCGGTGGTACTGATGGCTCCCCGGCTAGCGATCGTCCTCGCACGACTGCCGCTGCCCGCAGTCCCCATGACAACTCCGGACCCGTCAGCATTCCCCGAAACGGCATCGGTCGACGGCGTCGAAGCACTCCGACTGTCCGGGCACGACCCCCTCGGGGCGATCGCCGACCTCGCGCTCGGCGACCTGTCGGCGCTCGCCCGGCGAGCCGGGATTGCCGCGTCGTTCTTGACGGGCATCCTGGCGGGGTCGGTCGTCGTCACGGGAATTGCCACGGTCATCGTCGCCGCCAACGGCGGCACGTCAACCGTCACCCTGGCCTATTGCGGATCAATCGTTGCCGCCGTGGCCGCTCGTGGACGTACGCATACCGACCAGTGGCAGTCCGGACTTCTCGTTGCTGCCGCGGGCATCACCGCGGTGTCCACCGCCGTCGCAGTCCTGTTCACCGATGGTGGTCCGAGCCCACTGTCGGTGTTCGTGGCGCTCCTTGGGTTTGCGGTCGCCGCGCTCCTGCTGGGATGCGTCGCAGCCGGTGCCGAGTACACGCCGCCGGCCGTCCGGCTCGCCGAGATCCTGGAGTACGCCGCGCTGATCGCGGTGGTCCCACTGCTTTTCTGGGTCCTAGACGTCTACCGGACCGTCCGTCAGCTGTGATCCGCCGTCTCTGCGCCGCGACCGGCGTCGCGGCAGTCTTGGCGATCGCGTCGGCGTGGCCCGCCGCAGCCTCTCCCCGACCAGCCGTCATCCCGGCCGCGGTGGTCGCGACACCGCTCGGACCACCGGAACCCACAGAGCAGCGCGCAAACTGCGCCAGCGTCGTCGACGCGGTAGCTTCAGACCAGCCGCCTGGCCACCGACTGCTCAATGTGTCGGCCGCCCACGACTTCAGTCGCGGCGGGGGCGTCAAGGTCGCCGTTATCGACACCGGAGTCAGCCCCCATGCACGACTGCCGCGGTTGGTCGCGGGCGGCGATTACGTCGGCACCGGCGATGGCCTGTCCGACTGCGACACGCACGGCACCCTCGTCGCCGGCATCATTGCCGGGCAGGGATCAATTGCCGATGGGTTCGTCGGGGTCGCACCCGATTCGACGATCATTTCGATTCGCCAATCCTCTGGCGCATACTCGGCCAAAAACCGAGGTGCCGACGGTGCCGTGGTCGGCGCAGGTTTCGGACCGATCGAAACGCTCGCGCGCGCCGTGATTCGCGCCATCGACCTCGGTGCCCGGGTGATCAACATTTCGGAGGTCGCCTGCCTCCCGGCCGGTGCGGATATCGGCGACGGTCTGCTCGGTGCGGCCCTCGCCCAGGCTCGGGCGCGAGACGTAGTTGTCGTGGTTGCCGCAGGCAATCTCACCGAGACGACGGGGTGCCGCGAGCAGAATCCCGCCGGTGCGGGATCACCCGAACTCGCGTGGGCACAGGTTCGGACTGCGGTGACCCCGGCCAGATTTTCGCCTCTGGTCTTGACGGTCGCGGCGGTCGACGCCACCAACGGCGCACCTGCGGAGTTCAGCCTGCGTGGCCCGTGGGTTGGTGTTGCCGCGCCGGGAACGCAGGTGGTGAGCTTGGCGCCGGGTTCGGCAGGACCTCGTCTCGTCGATTCCCTCCGCACTGACGACGGCCTCTCGTCCTTGGCGGGAACCAGCTATGCCGCACCTTATGTCGCGGGCGTGGCCGCTTTGATCCGTAGCCGCTTCCCCCGCCTGACCGCCCCGGAAGTTGTCGACCGGATTGTTCGCACGGCCCACGGTGGCGGCCATGACCTCACGGTTGGCAGCGGCCTCGTCGACCCCGTCGCCGCCCTCACCACGACGGCTGACGACCGCACCGCGGTGCTCCCGCGTGCCCTGACGTCCGATGCCTCGCCCAACAAAACAGACCCCGGAACAGGAGTAATCCTGGCCGGGGTCGGTATTGGGTGCTGTGTCCTGCTGGCGCGCTGGCTACTGAAGCGGCGTTGACCCTCGGCGAAGATCAGCCGGACAGGTTGGTCCTCAGCCACCCGACAGCCCCGACGAAAAATGCGGTACCCAAGGCAAGGAACACCGCGTACAGCAATCCACGCCAACCGTGCACGCGGGTATCCGGCGTCGACTCACCACCCGAAACGGTTGCCGCGTCGACGCACGGAGACACCGCCGACTTCTTCCAAAGTGACGCGGGTTCAATGAGCAGGTAGAGCAAGACCCCAACCTGACCGACGGTGAACATCCAGAACCAGGCCCACCGGTTTCCCCACCTCGGGCGCGAAGCCAACATCGCAACGAACGTCCCAAGCCACGCCAAAGTCAGAACCATACCGAACCAGGCCGAAGAGCGAAACGCCCAATTGTTCGGTACCTGGTCGCTATTTTCGCTGATCTCAACGCCACGATTTCGAAGGCTTTGCATCGCTTGGGACTTCGACACGGGGTCGGCAACAATAGGGCCGCGCCGCCACTGGAACAGGCCCGTCGACCAGGCACCAATCCAGGTATCGGAAACCGTCCCGTCGGATTCGTCGAACACCACTGAGTCGACTGAACCGCTGTCCAGAGCTCGAGCAAACTCCGGGTAGTCGGCAGTGCGCGGTTGTGCTGCCACCACGGTCGCGGCAAACCCCGTCACCAGAATGAGTAACGCGACAACGCGCGCCACCAACCGTGCCTTTTCCATACGCCCCCGCGTTTCCCCACGACCAGGTCTGCAAAGCATTCGTCCGTACTTTGGGCCCACGGCGGGGGCCCAAAGTACGGCCGAAACGAAAGATACCGCTAGCGCGGGTTGCGTGCCGGGCGCAGTTCACGCGGCAACGCGAAGACCAGAGTTTCCTGTGCGGTCGTCACGGTCTCGACATCTTCGTAGCCGTGCTCGGCGAGCAGGTCGAGGACGCCCCGGACCAGAACCTCGGGCACCGACGCGCCGGAGGTGACGCCCACGGTCTGCACGCCGTCGAGCCAGGCGAGGTCGATGTCGCGGGCGTAGTCGACCAAGTACGACGCCTGCGCGCCGTTCTGGAGCGCCACCTCAACTAGGCGCTGCGAGTTCGACGAGTTCTGCGACCCCACAACAATCACCAGATCGCACTCGGGGGCCATCGCCTTCACCGCAACCTGACGGTTCTGGGTGGCGTAGCAGATGTCGTCCGACGGCGGATCGTTGAGCAGCGGGAACTTCTCGCGGAGTCGGCCAACGGTCTCCATCGTCTCGTCCACCGACAGGGTGGTCTGCGACAGCCAAATCACGCGCTCGGGGTCCCGAACCACAACGTTGTCGACAGCGTCGGGACCGTCCACCACCTGGATGTGCTCGGGCGCTTCACCGGCGGTGCCTTCCACTTCCTCGTGACCCTCGTGGCCAATCAGAATGATATCGAAGTCGTCGCGGGCGAAACGCTTGGCCTCCTGGTGCACCTTCGTCACCAGTGGGCATGTCGCGTCGATGGTCTTCAACTGCCGCGCTTCGGCAGTCCGGTGCACCTCCGGTGACACACCGTGCGCCGAAAACACGACGATTGCACCTTCCGGGACCTCGTCGGTTTCATCAACAAAGATCGCACCACGTTCGATGAGGGTGTCGACCACGTGCCGGTTATGCACAATCTCCTTACGGACGTACACCGGGGCACCGTGCTTGTCGAGGGTTCGCTCGACTGTTTCCACGGCCCGGTCGACGCCTGCACAATATCCACGGGGCGACGCGAGTAGGACGCGCTTACTATCAGCCATGACCTCCAGGGTACGGCTGTGAGACAGTAATTACATGAGCCGTCCTCCGTACCCCGCTCGAGTGATCGCCGGTTTGGTAGTCATCACGATCGAGGAAACCCGCAAATTCCCGACCCGCCTCATCACTTTCCCGATGACCGCGATCAGTCACGGCCTGCAGGCTGGCATGCGGATGCAGCAGAACATCGCCGAACTCGCCATCAAGGGTGACGAGGTGCTTGCGCCGTACTTCGATAAGACGGAGGAGCAGCCAGAATGGGCCCGTTTCGACGAGGATGACGACACCAATTCGGCGTCGGCTCCGCTCGTTACGGACGCCCCGCGCTCTATCCCAGAGGTCGACAAACCGGTAGCCAAGAAGACCCCGTCGACCCCCTCCCCGACTGCTGCCAAGGCAAAGCCTGCCGAGACCGGTTCGGCGTCGGCACCTGAGACCAACGGCACAGCCGCAAACGGCAAGACCAACTCGGGTCGCTTCGCTTTGTACAGTTCCGCGCCGACCGAGGTGACAAATGGTGCGACGAACCGCACCACGGACTCGACGCAGCCGCTGCCTCCGACCGTTGCCGAACTCGACTACCCGAACCTGACTCTGGCTCAGTTGCGCGCCAAGGTTCGCGGCCTCGGCGTCGACGAACTGACCGAACTGCGCGCGTTCGAAGCCGAGAATCGCAACCGGACCCCGTTCGTCACGATGATCGACAACCGCATCTCCAGCCAGCAGAAGAAGTCCGAACCCACCAAGTGACGACTCCGGCGCCAGCGAATTCTGCCGACAACCCGTGGCCGGTCCGGACCCTCAGCTTCAAGATCGCTGACTGGATCCACCGGCTGGGTCAGGTGTGGGTGGAAGGACAGCTCACGCAGATCAATCACCGGCGCGGAACGCGGACGGCATTTCTGACGCTGCGCGATCCGGCCGCCGACATGTCGCTGTCGGTGACGTGCGATCCGGGTTTGCTTGAACGCAGCCCTGTCCCGTTGACCGAGGGGGCGCGGGTTGTTGTTTACGGTCGGCCGAGCTTCTATTCCGGTCGCGGAACGCTGTCGTTGCGGATCACCGACATCCGTCCGGTCGGGATCGGCGAACTCTTGGCCCGGATCGAGCGCATCAAGAGTTTGCTCGCCGCGGAGGGCCTGTTCGACGTCCGCCGCAAAAAGCCCCTGCCCTTCCTGCCCCACACCATCGGCCTCATCAGCGGTCGAGCCAGTGCGGCTCAGCACGACGTCATCGCGGTAGCTTCGGCCCGCTGGGAGGCCGTGCAGTTCGACGTTCGAGATTCACCGGTCCAGGGACCAACGGCTGTCCCGGCAATCGTCGAGCACCTCGCTGCCTTGGACGCCGACCCGCACGTGCAGGTCATCATCATTGCCCGCGGTGGCGGCAGCGTCGAAGACCTCCTGCCATTCTCTGACGAGACGCTCCTGCGCGCCGTGGCAAAGTGCACGACCCCGGTCATCAGCGCGATCGGCCACGAGCCCGACAATCCGCTCCTCGATTTTGTCGCCGACGTGCGTGCCGCCACCCCCACCGATGCGGCGAAGCGTGCCGTCCCCGACGTCGTTGCTGAACTTCACGGCATCGCTACGCTGCGCCGTCGCAGCGCGCACGCCCTCCGCAATTGGGTCCACCGCGAGGAACGCGTCATCGAGGGCCTGCGAGCCCGGCCGGTCCTGGCCAATCCCCTCCGCATGGTCGACGACCGACAAGACCGCGTCGACGGCGCGATTCGCGACGTTCGCCGGACCGTGAGGCATTTGCTGAGTTTGGAAGAGCACCGCGCCGGGCGTCTCGCTGCGCAACTTTCGACGCTGGGCCCGGCACAAACCTTGGCTCGCGGCTACGCCGTGGTGCAGCGAACCGACTCCGCTGCCCCGCACGCAGTCCGGTCCGTCGATGAATTACCGGCCGGGGCGCATGTCCGGATTCGAGTTGCCGACGGATCTAAGCAGGCGATCATCGGGCCAGGCACCATCACTACCGAAGGAGAACAGCCGTGACGTCACCCGCTGACGACCTGATTCCCGTCGCCGAACTCGACTACGAGCAGGCCCGCGACGAGCTAGCCGACGTGGTGGCTCAGCTTGAGCGCGGCGGATTGGGCCTCGACGAATCGCTCGCCCTGTGGGAACGCGGCGAACTCCTCGCCAAACGATGCACCGAACACCTCGAAGGTGCCCGCGGCCGCATCGAGGCCGCACTCAACGCCGAAGACGCCGAAGACGCCGAAGACGAGTAGTAACGCGCTCTACCGCGGTGCCGGGCGCTCGACTGCCAGCGGTTGTGCCTTCGTGACAGCTGCAGCCAGCGTCTCCATGTCGGCGTCGTTGCCGCGGCTCACCACAGCCAGGCGGACGTCACCCATATCGGCGATCCACGTCCGACGCTTCTCGTCACCCGCGTACATCACCCACTGGTGGTCGGCGATCTGTCGCACGCCTTCGCCGTTGGCGGTGTCGCCGAGCGTCTTACGAACCAACTGCTCTTCGGTGGCACCGGATTGAGTCAGCTGCACATAGATGCCGTCGGGAGTAATCCAGCCGACGTTGCTGGCGACCGATGCACCCACTTCTTGCGTCGAACCGGAGTTGGGTTTCCAATCGGCCGGGACTGCCGGATTCCGAATCGGGAACGGCATGGTGTCGGCGTCCGCCCGCAGACCTGCGGAAACATTAAAATCCGGAATGTTCTGGTTGGTCGCAGAACTACCAAAGCCCCACGAGCAACTACCGCTGACTCCGGCGACAACGAGCGCGATCAGAAGCAGTGGGATCAACGTCCAGACTAGATCACGGCCATCCTGGAGGATCCTTGGTTTCTCTGCCATGGGGCAATTATCGCAGTCTGGTGCTGCCCCCAGCTAATCGCGAGCGGCGACCATGAAATAATCGAGGTATCCAACCTTCTTTTCGCAACGAAAGTGGTTTCACCTATGACGAAGCAAGCGCCCGATCGCAACCTGGCCATGGAACTGGTCCGCGTCACCGAGGCGGCTGCGCTCGCCGCCGGACGCTGGGTTGGCCGAGGTGACAAGAACGCTGGCGACGGTGCGGCAGTCGATGCCATGCGTGATCTGCTGTCGACCGTTTCGATGCGCGGCACCGTCGTGATCGGCGAGGGCGAGAAGGACGAAGCGCCCATGCTGTTCAACGGCGAGGTCGTCGGCAATGGTGAAGGACCCGAGGTCGACGTCGCGGTGGACCCGATCGACGGCACCACGCTGATGGCGGAGGGTCGTCCCAACTCGATCGCCGTCATCGCCGTCTCCGAGCGCGGCACCATGTACGACCCGTCGGCCGTGTTCTACATGAACAAGATTGCGGTGGGCCCGGCGGCGAAGGGTGCCATCGACATCGAGCAGTCCGTTGAGTGGAACATCAACTCGGTCGCCGCGGCCAAGGGCATCGACGTCGCAGACCTGACCGTGGTCGTGCTCGATCGTCCCCGTCACGCCGGTCTCATCAGCGAGATCCGCGAAGCTGGTGCCAAGATTCGTCTGATTTCCGACGGTGACGTCGCCGGTGCGATCGCCGCTGCTGGCGAGTACAGCACCGTCGACATGCTGATGGGCGTCGGTGGCACTCCCGAGGGCATCATCACCGCTGTCGCCATGAAGTGCATGGGTGGCGAGATCCAGGGCAAGCTGTGGCCGCAGGACGAGGCTGAGCGACAGAAGGCGATTGATGCTGGCCTCGACGTCGACGAAGTCCTGACCAACGACATCCTGGTCCGTGGCGAGAACTCGTTCTTCTGCGCCACCGGCGTCACCAACGGCGACATGCTTCGCGGAGTCACCTACCGTCCCAACGGCGCGACCACCCGTTCACTGGTGATGCGCTCCAAGTCGGGCACCATCCGAACCATCGAAGGTGTGCACCAGACGTCGAAGCTCCGCGAATACGCGCGATTCGACATCTAGTCTCGATTCTCGTCGCATATGCCACGATCCCCGCTCCTTGTCTAACTAAAGGAGCGGGGATCGTGGCCTCATGTGTCTCTGGGTGTTAGACGGCCGCACCCAGCGCACTAAAGGCATGTCCGGAGTGCGTTTCGTCGACGATCGACCCATCGAGCATGTGCAAGATCCCGTCAACGTCGCTGAGCGTTTCCAGGTCGTGGCTCACCAGCAGAGACGCGATGTTGCGTTCACGGGCGAGATTGATCAGCAGTTCGACAATCGCCGCCCCGCGCGTCGAATCCAGTGCCGAGGTCGGCTCGTCAATCAGCAATACTTCCGGGCCGTTGATCAGCGCGCGCGCAATGTTGACCCGTTGACGCATGCCGCCGGACAGCTGACCCGGCTTGCGGTCGAATGCACCGTCCAAGCCGACAGCCGACAGCAGTTCGTGCGCCTGCTTGCGATGACGCGAGGGACGTCGCCCAGCCACATGCACGGCCAGCAACAATTGTTCTTCGGCGGTGAGTCCAGGAATGAGATTGTCGTTCTGGAAGACCAAGCCGATGCGCTCGCGGCGCACCTTCGCGAGTTCCTCATCGCGCAGCCCAGCCAGTTCTTGACCGGCGATCTTGATGGAGCCCGAGTCGGGGCGGATGAGGGCACCGGCAACTGCCAGCAGGCTCGACTTTCCGCAGCCCGACGGACCCGTCAACGCTACGGTCCGACCGGCCTCCACGTGCAGCGAAGCATCGCGGACGGCGTGGACGACGGCACCATCACCATCGGGGTAGGTCAGGTTGATGTTCTTCACGATCAAGCTCATTGCGGTTCCAATCAACAAGTAGGGGTGGGTTAACGGTTGAGGGCGACAAGTGGGTCGACAGTCGTCAGCGGCCGCAGAGCGAGGCCAGCACCGATCAAGCCGAGGACGCCCATGCCTGCGAGCATCGCGAAACCGCTACCCAAGTCGACGGCGATCGGGGCGATGCCCGACAGCAGGGAGGCTGCGGTGAACCCGAGTGCAGCACCGATGATCAGGCCCGACAGCAGGACCAAGGTGGCCTGGGCGAGTCCATCGCGAAGGAGGTACCAGCGGCCGGCACCCATGGCCCGCACTACTGCGAGTGACGGGATGCGCTGTCCGGTCCAGACGGCGAAAAAGCCTGCGACGACAACAGCCGAAATCACCAGCAGCAGCCCCTGAATGAGGAGCAGCGACGAATGCTCTGACTTGAATCCCGGAATGATATTCAGCGAACCGGCGCGGTCAACCTCCGTCAGACCGGCAGGCACGTTGACGCTACTGTCGACGATCACCGCGTTCACCGCATCGCGACCGGACACGTTGTGCCATTCCTTCATCGGAAGTTCGATGACAGGCTGATGCGCGTATAAGCCGACATCGCTGATCGAATCGATGCGGATTTCTTCGTTGCCGAGTTTCAGCAAGTCACCGGCCTGCACACCAAGAGTCTTGGCGACCTCAGGATTAAGCGTCACGTCATGTACGTCGGTGCGGCCGAAGGCGGCGACGGTGGCGTTCACCGAATTGTGCCCGGCACGCAAGGTAGCGATACCGAGTTGGGTGCCGTCAATCTCCGACGCGGTCGAGGATTCGATGGCACTGTCGGACAGGGTCGCCGGGGCGCCACCGCTGTCTTGCTGCACCACCAGGCCCGAGCCCGGGAGCGCTTCAATGGCGGAAACTGATTGCGAGCGCAGACCGGCAGTCAGCGCCGACAGCGTGATCACCATGAATGCCACCAGTGCCACGACACCGACAATGAGACCGAAACGTCCTGCCGCAGCGCGAATTTCGCGCAATCCCAAATACATGAACAAACTCCTTGAAGTCGATACACCTAGCCTTCCTGGAATCGGCCGCTGATACATCGCCTCACCACCCCATCTCCGTATCCATCGAAAGGTGTAGACGGCCGGGGTTCTGGCCAACTGTGGTGATACTGGAGGCATGACTCTTGAACGACACGCGGACCGCTACGCCGAAGGAGGCGGCCACGTTTTATTTCTGGCGCTGCTCCTCGTCGGGCTCGCCCAGACGATGGCGGGCACTGTGCCCATCGCCGTCGGAGGCAAGGCCGCCGTCTTCGTCGGCGTGGCGGTCGTAGCTGGTTGGTACGCCTACGGGGCCATTGCGAAAGCCCGCGGCGACCTTCGGGTTAGCCCCGCCGTTTGGGTCTCGATCCTCACCGCCCTGTGGGTGATGTTGGCCTTCCTGTGCCCGGCATTCGTGTGGATCGCCTTTGTCCTCGCGATGCTGTGCTGGCACTTCCTGCGCGCACCCGCATCAGTGATCGCTGAATTGGTGATCGCGGGGACGTCCATTGGTGCCACGCTGCTCCACAATCCGTCGGTGGCGGTGGGCGGGATCATCGGCCCGACGATTGGCATTGCGACGGCCGTCGCCGTGACCGGGATCTATCATCGGATTTCGCAGATGGTCGATGAACGCGATGCCTTGGTCGACGATCTCATCACGACGCGAGAACTCCTCGCGCAGAAGGAACGTCAGGCCGGTGTGCTCGCCGAGCGAGAGCGCTTGGGCGGAGAAATCCACGACGGAACCGGCCAGAGTTTGGCGAGCATCATTTTGCTCCTGAGATCGGCCACGAGTCCCGATACGTCCGAGAACCAGCGTGAGGTCCAGGTGCAGACGGCCCTCGCTACCGCACAGGCCGCGCTCGCCGAATCCCGTCGGTTTTTGCTGGGGCTAGACGCCCCCACGTTGGCACCCGCCCAGCTCACCGAGGCTGTCGAAGCGCATGCGGTGCGGGCAACTGAGCTCGGGGTTCCGGCGGAGGTCCAGGTCCACGGCACCGCCGTCGCCCTCGGACCCGACACCGCCAACGCGCTGCTCCGCGCCGCCCAGGAAGCACTCACCAACGCGGTCAAGCATTCTCGCGCTACCCAGGTCCGGGTAACGATCACCTATCTGCCGGACGAAGTGCACGTGGACGTGGTCGACAACGGCATTGGGCTCGACCCCAGTCGACCGTCAAGTTCCGGCCGGTCCGGCTTCGGGCTGCGGGCGATGAAAAACCGCGTGTCAGAGGCGGGCGGTAGCGTGTCAATTGAATCTAGCGACGGTGGAGGCACCACCGTTCACGCGCAGTTACCGATCGGAAGTGCCACATGATTCGGGTAATGCTCGTCGACGACCACCCCATCGTCCGCGCCGGACTGCGCGCTGTCCTGTCCGCCGCACCCGACCTGGACGTGATTGCCGAGGCAGGCACCGCGGCCGAAGCGATCAAACTCGCCAGCGAACTCTCGATCGATGTCGTCCTCATGGATTTGCGCTTGCACGGCTCGGAGCAAAACGACGCCGACGGCGTCTACGCCACCAGCACCATTCGCAAGCTTGCCGATCCACCGCAGGTCTTGATCCTAACGACCTACGAATCCGATGCAGACATCATCCGCTCCGTCAGCGCCGGCGCCGTTGGCTACCTGCTAAAAGACGCTGCTCCCGACGTCTTGATCGGTGCCATCCGATCCGCTGCCGCAGGCGAAACCGTTCTCGGCCCCGCTGTCGCCGCACGCCTGTTGAATCGTGTCACCAACTCCCAAACCGCTTTGACGCCTCGCGAGTTGGAAATCGTCGAGCACCTCGACCTCGGGCTCACCAACCGCGAGATCGCGCGTCGCCTCGTCATCTCCGAAGCAACCGTGAAATCGCACCTCGTTCACATCTTCGACAAACTCGAAGTCACCAACCGCAGCAAAGTGGTTGCGACGGCAAGGCAGCGCGGACTAATTGGTTAGTTCGGCCCTGTTCTGTTGGTTCGGCCCTGTTCTGGTTGGTTCGGCCCCGTTCTGGTTAGTTCTACCCCGTTTGGTTGACCCGCGTCCCGTGCAGTCCGCGTACCGTGACAGGCATGAGCCTTGATACTTTCCCGAGTGATTGGTCCACTGCCCTAGTCCTGGTTGCCCACCCGGACGATCCCGAATACGGGATGTCCGCCGGTATCGCCCGTTGGACATCCGAGGGCAAACGCGTTGTCTACGGCCTCGCAACCAGCGGCGAGGTCGGCATCGAGGGCATGCCGGCCGAAGTTGCCGGCCCGGCACGCGAAGCCGAGCAGATCGCGTCGGCCGCCGTCGTTGGCGTCACCGAAGTCGAGTTCTGGGGGTTCCCTGACAGCCAAGTGCGCAACTCCCCGGAACTCCGCGCCAAGATCACCGAGGTCATCGAGCGGGTATCCCCCGATATCGTTCTGTGCACCTACGGTGGTGCCGAGTTTGCGCCCGGGTTCCCCAACCAGAGCGACCACATCGAGTTCGCCGCCGCACTCCTCGACGCCTACGACGAGATGACCAGCCCACCGTCGCAGCTGTACTGGAATGGTCCCGGCGGCACCCACGCGGTCGACGTTGACGGGTTCGTAGAAGCGGCCGTCGAATCTCTCGCCTGCCACAGCAAGTACTTGGAAGTGCTCGATCCGACGACCCCGGTCATTGAGCAGGCCCGCAATCAGGTGGCCACGTTCACCAAGCCGATCGACGGTTTCGACGCCGCGCACGCGACCAGCTTTACCCTCATGCGCCCCAAGAGCTAGCTGACTAATAAGCCACAAACACCGAGGCCGTACGCGTTATCGCGTACGGCCTCGGGTTTACCAATGTGGCTTGTGTGCCTGGGTATCAGGGCGTGGGAGGGGCCAGAATGCTCGGGATGAGACCGGCCAGGTTGCCGAGAATCCCACCGAGTAGATCCGCACCGGGCAACGCTGGCGTCGCTGGCGCTTCCTTCGGCGCATCGACATTGACGCCGATCGTGATCTTCGGGCTCTTCGCGGGGTCGAGCCACTTGAGGATCTCGATCATCTTCTCGCGCTCAATGGCCACGCAACCCATGGTCGGATTGCCGTCGGTGACGTGCAAGAAGATCGCCGAGGCGTCGCCGGGCGTCCGGCTCGGATTGTGGCTGATGTTGACCGCGTAGTCGTACATCGGTCCCGTGTTGTACAGGTTTTCGCTGTCGCCACCGGGGCTCGTGTCCGACTGTACGTGGGTGTTGTACGTCGGAGACTTTTCGTTGGAGTCCCACCAGTCACGCGTGGTGGTCTTGAAGTACGGCATCTTGGTGCCTTCGGGCGCATCCTGACGACCGAAAGCTTGATCGAGTGGGAACGTGCCCTCCGGCGTGCGGTAGACGTTGTCCTGCGCCTTCCCCATGCCCTTTTCACCAAGGAATGCCTTGGTCGGACCGATGACCGGCGACCACTTGCCTGCCGCATCCTTTTCGAATGCGGTGAGGGTTGCCGTGGTCGACGACGCGACGGGTGCGGTCACCATGATCATCTGGCTGGTGTCGGACGCGCCGGGCACGGCGGGGGTACCCGGTTGAGTCAAGCCCTTGAGCAGGTTCTCGATCAGCGTCGTAACGGAATCCACCCCAGTCGGGAGCGGCGTTTGGGGCGCTGCAGTGGCATGACCGGCACCCACAACAAGCGCGCCAATCAGAGCCGTGAGCGTGAACCCCACTTGTAACATTCGCCTCATCAGTAACTTCAGCACCACATCAGTGTGCCAGCCAAATGCGCCCGCTCGCCACCGTCAGAGACCATCGTCACCTTTCCGCAACGCGTCCGTTAGGCACCTACCCTGGAGGTATGACTCCCCAACCGCGATGGATTACCGACACGGACCCCGGCCACAGCAACTGGTACGTTCAGCGCTTTCGTGAAATGGCCGCGAACGGCGACGATCTCTTCGGAGAAGCCCGATTCATCGATGCGATGGTTCCTCGGAAGTCGCGAATCTTGGACGCGGGTTGCGGCCCCGGACGCGTCGGCGGCTACCTCCACGCGGTCGGCCACACGGTAACCGGAGTGGACGTCGACCCGATTCTCATCGAGGCCGCAGAAACCGACTACCCGGGCCCCGACTGGATGCTCGGGGACCTGTCGCAACTCGACCTCCGAGAATCGGACGGCACCCGAAAAACCTTCGACGCGATTGTCTGCGCTGGCAACGTCATCGCGTTCGTTGCCCCGGAAACCGAAGCACTCGTCCTACAGCGTTTGTCGGAGCATCTCGCGCCCGGCGGCAGACTGACACTCGGCTTCCACGTCGCGAAAATTGCACTCGCCGACTTCGACGCTGCTCTGGCCAAAACCGACCTCACGCTCGATCTCCGCCTATCAACCTGGGACATCAAGCCCTGGCACGACGACGCCGACTTCGCCGTCTCGGTCCTACGCCACAAATAGTCGAGCATTGGCGCAGGTAAATCTGTGGAGAGATGCTGAATCAATTCACGATTGACGCCGCATCTAGCGCCCGCTGGCGCGGTTTCCGACCATCGGAATCATGCAATCGATTCCATCCGGTGTGTACCGATACGACCTTCTCTCCAAGGAATTCGGAAGGGCCGGGCTGAAGCGACTGGTCCGCGACGGGCATGCCACGCAATTGCGGCGGGGTTGGTATCGCCTCGGCGACCCGCCCGCCGAGGTCGTCACGGCTGTTCAGCGCGGTGGAGTTCTCAGCTGTGTGTCGGCGCTGCGACATTACAAGGTCTGGGTTCCGGCCAGTGCTGGCATCCACGTACGCGGAAATGTCACCGCCGTCCGAACACGGAAAGGCCCCTTTTGCAGGCAGTTTCGCCGTCCCGAGCCCGAGTACAGTGCCATCGATGACATCGAGACCGCACTCCGTCACGCGGCCCGATGCCTGGACGATGAAAGCTTCATTGTGGTCTGCGATTCGATTCTCAATAAGCGACTGCTGACCTTCGATCAACTCGCCTACCAGTTTCGAGATGCCCCCAAATCGACGCAGAACCTCCTGGAACGCTGTGACGGACGCGCCGAATCCGGCACCGAGTCCATCACGCGATTGCGGCTGCGAAGCAAACGAATCCCAGTGCAGATCCAAGTGCAGATTGGCGATGTGGGGCGGGTTGATCTCTTAGTTGGCAATTATCTGATTATTGAAATCGACGGCTGGGAGTACCACGGCGACCGCCAGCACTTTCAAAGTGACAGGGAACGCGACACCAGGCTCTTCAGCCTCGGCTATCACGTTCTGCGGTTTACCTACATCGACATCATGGAGAACTGGGACGTCGTCTTCGCGACCATCCTGAACGCGGTCCGCAACGGGGTTCATCGTCGTCCCTCGCAGCGTGCATAAAAGTTCCCGCTCACGGTCGATGAAGACACTTCTGCCTTCATCTCCCGTGAGCGGGAACTTCTATGCGCAGTCTCCGCGCTACACCGCGCCCGGTGCGAACTCTTCCAGCATTTCCGTCACCAACGCCGCGATCGGCGATCGCTCGCTGCGACTCAACGTGATGTGGGCGAACAGTGGGTGCCCCTTGAGCTTCTCGATGACCGCGGCCACACCATCGTGGCGACCGACGCGGAGGTTGTCGCGCTGTGCCACGTCGTGGGTCAACACGACGCGCGATCCGGAACCGAGTCGGGAGAGCACCGTCAAGAGAACATTGCGTTCCAACGACTGCGCTTCGTCAACGATCACGAATGAGTCGTGCAACGACCGCCCGCGGATGTGCGTCAGCGGCAATACCTCCAACATCCCTCGGGAGAGGACCTCGTCGATAACCTCGGTCGAAACGAGTCCCTCAAGGGTGTCAAAAACAGCCTGTGCCCAGGGCCCCATCTTGTCCGACTCGCTGCCGGGCAGGTAACCCAGTTGCTGGCCACCCACCGCGTATAGCGGCCGGAACACCACGACCTTCCGCTGCGTCCG
Source organism: Gordonia sp. 34D (assembly GCF_056682775.1). NCBI lineage: Bacteria > Bacillati > Actinomycetota > Actinomycetes > Mycobacteriales > Gordoniaceae > Gordonia > Gordonia sp. 34D. The sequence goes on from NZ_CM155293.1 coordinate 1,984,599, forward strand.
ACGTTCCAGCACAGCCTCCAGACCAGCGCAAAGTGCCAGCGCCGACTTGCCGGTACCCGCCTTGCCACCGAGCGAAACGATGCCGACGGACTCGTCGAGCAGCAGATCAAGTGCGACCCGCTGCTCGGCGGAACGCCCGCGCAGACCGAAGGCTTCGCGGTCGCCGCGGACGAGTTGCACCTGTTTGGTCTCGGTGACGCGACCGAGTGCACTGTGACCGTTGCCCAGCATCCGTAGGCCGGTGTGGCACGGTAGGTCGCGGGCCTCATCCAGATCGATGAGCCCGTCGGCGAACAGTGCGTCGATCGCCGTGTCTGCGACGTCAACCTCATCCATCCCGGTCCAGCCGGACACCACGACGTCTTGCGCATGGTATTCGTCGGCCGCGAGACCGACCGCCCCGGCTTTGACCCGGAGCGGCGTGTCCTTCGATACCAGCGTCACATCGCGGCCTTCGGCACGCAGGTTGAGTGCGCACGCGAGGATCCGCGAATCGTTGGTGTCGTTGCGGAAACCCGCGGGAAGCACAGCCGGATCGGTGTGGTTGAGCTCCACCTGAAGGGTGCCGCCCTCCGTGCCAATAGGGATTGGCAGGTCGAGGCGTTGATGCTCGATTCGAAGATCGTCGAGCAACCGCAGTGCTTCTCGGGCGAACCAACCGAGTTCACTGTGGTGACGTTTGCCCTCGAGTTCGCTGATGACGACCAGAGGCAAAACCACCTGGTGTTCAGCGAAACGACTCACAGCCCAAGGATCGGACAGCAAGACGGAGGTATCGAGGACGTAGGTGCGAACGGTCACGTCGGACTCCTAGGCGCCCGTGCGGCCCCGCACGGAACCACGTTGTCTTTCGGTAGCCGGTCAGCTCGGGCCTAACGGTTGTCCACACTTGCGGCGGTCAACCAAACGGCGAGAGCCAGGGCCGGCTCCCTCGTGACACTGATGGGTTTCACGATTCGAACCTCCCGCACGAACCGCTTCCCCGCGGCCCGTTACGGCTCAACCTACGCCGCGCAACCCGACGACTCGGGGAAGCCAGGGCCTCGTGTCGGTTAACGTTCAATGACTGAAAGCTCACCGCCTAGCGGGCAACTCGCACGGAAAGCGAACGCAAAAGCACCGGGCATTCAACGAGTGACTGCCCGGTGCTTCTGGAGAAAGACTATCCCTGTGCGAGTGCCAGAATCCGCTGGCGGGCTTCTTCGGCTTCGCCGCTCAGCCCGTGAACGTTCTCGAGCTTCAGTTCGTCGACGAGCTTGCGTGCGATCGACGCATCGGTCGAGGCGTCTTCGAAGTCGGAGATGAAGTCCATCTCGGCATCGAAATCGGCGATGTCGGAACCGATGTGCTCGATCTCGGCGAGTGCCTTGTCAACAGCGATGATGGTGGCCTCTTGGTCGGCCACCATCCCTGCCATCAGGAACGCCTGGAATGTCGCGGCCTGGACGGCATCGTCGGTGCGGACCTTGGCGAGAATCTGCTTCAGGTTCTCATCTTCGGCGTAGCCAATCAGCTTGTCGGCGAAGATGACGCTCTGGTTCTCGTGCACGGCGAGGAGTGCCAGCACATCCATCGGGCCGAGGTTCTCGATGGCCTCGGGGTTCTGGCGCCAGCCAGCAACAACGTGGATGCGGCGACGGTTCTCCGCCTCGACCGGGTCTGTTGCACGCGTGACGACCAAGTAGTTGCGCAGGACGATCGAGTGACGATTGTCCTCGGCAGTCCACACGCCAACCAGCTGACGCCAGTCGGAGAACACCGGGAAGTGCATGGCGAGCACACGGTGGAACGACGGCAGGTTGTCCTTGGTGAGGAGCAGCGCCTGCAGGCCAGCGATCGCGGTCTCGGACAACTTGGAGTCACCCGGCACGTAGTCTTCGCCCCCAAGGAACGCGAAGTTGCGACCGAGGTCCCACGGCACCCACTCAGACGGGTTCCACGAAACGGCACCCTCGGCGTGCTCTTCCGCGATTTCCGGGAGCGCCTTCTCGAGTGCGTTGACTAAGTCCTCATTGCTCAATTTCGCCACGTGGTACACCCTAATCGAGTTACGGCCCCGACCGGTAACCGATCGGGGCCGCGTGCACGACGTTGAGGTCGTTGTGAGGGCTACTTGCCGCTCATCAATCCCCAGTCTTCGAGGCCTTCGTACAGCGGAAGGTCGAGGGCCAGCTTGCTGACGCGAGCGCGTAGCGACGACAGATCCGCACCCTTGCCTGCGGCGAGAGCGGTACCGATGATGTCGGCGACCTCCGTGAACTCGGCGTCGCCGAATCCGCGGGTAGCCAGGGCCGGCGTGCCAATGCGCAGGCCGGAGGTGACCATCGGCGGACGCGGGTCGAAGGGCACCGCGTTGCGGTTAACGGTGATGCCAACCTCGTGGAGGAGGTCTTCGGCCTGCTGGCCGTCGAGTTCCGAATTACGAAGGTCGACAAGCACCAGGTGGACGTCAGTGCCACCGGTCAGGACCGAGACACCGGCCTTGGCGACGTCGTCGGCCATCAGTCGCTCAGCCAGAATCTTGGCACCGGAAAGCGTGCGCGCCTGACGCTCGGCGAACTCTTCGCTCGCGGCGATCTTCAATGCGACCGCCTTGGCTGCGATCACATGCATCAGCGGCCCACCCTGCTGACCGGGGAAAACCGCCGAGTTCAGCTTCTTGGCCCATTCCTTCTTGGCGAGGATCAGACCCGAACGCGGACCGCCGAGGGTCTTGTGGACAGTGGTGGAGACGACGTCGGCGTGCGGTACCGGACTCGGGTGGAGGCCTGCGGCAACGAGACCGGCGAAGTGCGCCATGTCGACCCACAGGTGTGCGCCAACTTCGTCGGCAATCTCGCGGAAGGCCGCGAAATCAAGAGTGCGCGGGTACGCCGACCAGCCGGCGACGATCACCTTCGGCTTGGTGTCGAGGGCAATCTTGCGAACCTCGTCCATGTCGACGCGGAAGTCTTCTTTGCTGACGCCGTAGAAAGCGTTCTCGTACAGCTTGCCGGAAAAGTTCAGGCGCATACCGTGCGTGAGGTGACCGCCGTGCGCCAGGTCGAGACCGAGGAGCGTCTCACCCGGCTCCATCAGCGCCTGCAGGACGGCGGCGTTGGCCTGAGCGCCAGCGTGCGGTTGCACGTTGGCGAACTCGGCACCAAATAGCGCCTTGGCACGGTCACGGGCAATGTCTTCAACGACGTCAACATGTTCGCAACCGCCGTAGTACCGGCGGCCGGGGTATCCCTCGGCGTACTTGTTAGTGAGCACGCTGCCCTGCGCCTGCAGGACGGCTCGGGGAACAAAGTTCTCCGACGCAATCATCTCGAGCGTGTCGCGCTGACGCGACAGCTCGCCGTTCATCGCGGCGGCGACATCGGGATCCAGGTCGGCAAGGGACTGGGAAAACTGGCTCATGAGACCTAAGTCTAATTCGTCAGTTCGGCGCGAAGCACGCTCGGGGTGAGGGGTTCGTCAAGTAAGCGACCGAACCGGGCTAGACGGGCCGGGCCGACGGGGCCTGCTTCGTCGAGCCACTGCCCCAGCAGCGCGTATCCCTCCACATAGGTGGAGATGTACGCACGCCACAGCGGATCGGTCAGGAACCGCAGCATTTGGCGCGCCCGATCGGGGGCGACAAGCAGCCAGCGCTGCAGGAATGCGGCAACGTCGTCGATGTCCGCACCGCGGTCGTGCAGCGCCAACGCGGCATCTTGACGGACCCGGATCAGGCCTGCCGCGGCGTTCGAGATAGCTCGGGCGCGCTCCGCATCGAATCTGAGGCCGAAATCACCATAAATTTCTGCGGCCCACTCCTGCCACGACGTGCCCATCGCGGCGGCTAGTGCATGGTCGGCGAGCCCTTCAGCCATCAAGCATTGCGGGGTGTTGACCAGGAAAATGGTGTGTTCGAGCTGGCCCGAACCGACGAGCCGCTGTTCCTTACGGCAATGTTCGGTGTGGTGACCGGGGTAAGCCTCGTGAGCGATGAGCCCGGGCAACGACGACATGTACTGGGGCACATCCGTGTTGACCGCCACCTTCGACCGGTAGTCGCCCAGATAGTAGTTGAAACCCGACCACGGCTTATCGCTGACGATCTCGAACTCCACGACCTCCGCATCTGGCAGCGGGAACTCCCGCCGGACACGTTCCCGCAGACTTCCCGCGAACTCGTTGATAAGTGCGGCCACCTTGTCCGCAGGAATCTCGTCGGCTCGCCGGTAGTCGGCGTACGCCCCACGCAACTGATCGCCCGTCGCTCCGGGCACCCCGAGCGCGTCGGCCATCGCCGCATGCGCATCGCGATAGACCGCTTCATCGCCGGGCCCAATACGGACGTCAAAGTAGGCTTCCACCTCGTCGACGAAGCCGATCGCTTCCCCGGCGAACTTGCGGCCGGAGCACTCCAGCGCCCGCAGGTGCGCGCTGACGAACTCGGCACGGTCGGCGGGTAGGCCGGCGGGAAGCTCGTCGCGAAGGGACCGTGCGCGGCGCGCCAACTCGGCAGGATCGGGTGTCGCCGCGTTCTCCACCTCGGCCCGCAAAGCGGGGTCACCGGTGTACGCGTCAACAAATCCTTCTTCGATCCGGTCGAATGCCAAACCAAGGCGCAAGTATTCGACTACCGGATCGGCAATGTTACGACGATCACTCATGCGTTAGACGCTACCGGCGACCCACTTGTGGCGGTCCCTGTAGCCTTAGCCTCCATGGCGCGTCTTCCCTATGACCGCGACCCCGGCCTGTATCTCGAGCTCGACCGCAAGCAGTGGCGCGACCTGCGGCAAAAAATGCCGATGGTGCTGAACGAAACCGAACTCGACCAACTGGTGGGTCTCGGTGAACAGATCGACCTCAATGAGGTCGCTGAGGTGTATCTGCCGCTGTCGCGACTCATCCACCTGCAGGTCGAGGCCAGGCAGCGATTGTTCGCGGCCACATCGACGTTCCTCGGCGAACGGCAACGAAATCGTCAGGTGCCGTTCGTGATCGGCATTGCCGGTTCGGTCGCGGTTGGTAAGTCGACCACTGCACGCGTGCTCGCAACGCTGCTGTCGCGCTGGGAAACTCACCCCAAGGTCGATCTGATCACCACCGACGGTTTCCTGCTGCCGACGGCGGAACTGCAAAAACGCGGCATCATGCACCGCAAAGGATTTCCCGAATCTTACGACCGCCGCGCACTTCTTCGTTTCGTAACCGAGGTGAAGTCCGGGACACCGGAAGTGACCGCGCCGGTGTATTCACACGTCAGCTACGACATCGTTCCGGGCATGGTCCATTCAGTCCGACAGCCCGACATTTTGATTGTCGAGGGCCTCAACGTGCTCCAGACGGGCCCCACGCTGACGGTGTCGGACCTGTTCGACTTCTCCGTGTACGTCGACGCGAAAACATCCGACATTGAGAAGTGGTACATCTCGCGTTTCCTACAGATGCGCACCGGTTCGTTTGCGAACCCGGAGTCGCACTTCCACTTTTATTCGTCGTTGACCGATGAGCAGGCGACGATCGCGGCCCGCGACATCTGGACGTCGATTAACCGACCCAACCTGATTGAAAACATTCTGCCGACACGTCCCCGCGCCACTCTGGTCCTCCGCAAGGACGGCAATCACGCCATCAATCGAGTGCGACTCCGCAAGCTGTAGACGGCAGGTTTTGTCGGACAGGTTTCTGGGGCAGGTTTAGGCCGTTACATCGGCGACCACTGCGCCGGTCCCAGACACCAGATCTGCGGGCGCCAATTGCAGTTCAAGCCCACGACGACCGCCGCTGCACAAAACTGAGTCCCAGTGCAGCGCAGACGAATCCACGACCGTTGGCAGCTTGCTGCGCTGCCCAAGCGGGGAGACCCCACCCAGCACGTAGCCCGTTGACCGGGTGACGGCCGCGGCCTGCGCCATCTGAGCTTTCGCCGCACCGAGCGCTTTTGCCGCCGCCTTCAACGACAATTTTTCGGGCACCGGAATCACGGCGACGCCCAGCGCACCGTCGCCGAGATCGATAACCAACGTCTTGAAGATCTGGGCGGCCTCGACACCGAGCGTCGAGGCGGTGATGGCGACGGCTTCGTCCCCGTAGTCATCACGGCGACGGTCGTGCTTGTACTTGTGCACGGAAAAGGGCAGCCCGGCAGCTTCGAGCGCGGCGATCGCTGGCGTTGCGGCCGCCATCAGTTGGTACCGATCATCGAGTGGCCAACCAATCTTCGAGGGTCGTCGCGGTAATGACGTCCGGTTGCTGCGGCACTAAGCCGCCAGTTTTCACACCCTTTGCGATGGTGATCGCAAACACCTTCTTTGGGGAACCGCGGTGCTTTGCGATCGCTTTCGCCACGTCGGCCATGTCCATCACCTCCGGCCCGGCTACCACGAGTCGCTGTGGCTTGACCGGTGCCAGAATCAATTCGACCGTCGCCTTCGCGACGTCTTCAACTGCGGCCGGTCGCGCCACCATGTGCGGTGCGGCCGCGAACGGGCCGACGCGCATCATCGACATGAACGCTTCGGCAAGCGAGTACCACTGCACCGAAGCGATCGCGGTGGCGTTGTCGCCCAGTTGCTCGGCGTAAACCCGTTCTTGCTCAGCTTTACCCTGGTAGTGACCCATTTTTTCGTTGACCACAGGATCACTGGCACCGTAGATGGTCAGGTACACCACCTGGGATCCTGATTCGCGCGCCACCTTCGAGATATGACGTGCGACAGTGCCGAAGAAAGCTCGGGATTTGGCGGCACTGCGTTCCATCGTGCTCGTGGCGTCGACGATGATGTCGGCACCGTCGCACGCGGCGGCAAGCCCATCACCGGTAACGGCGTCGACGCCGGTCCCCCGATGTGCGCGAGTCACTTCGACGCCAGCCTTTTCCAGTCCATCGCAAACCAGCGAACCGAACTGTCCGCTCGCTCCCACCACCGTGACGCGCATTGTTGAGCCTTCTTCCCTATTTGCCGAAACGACGATTCCTGGCCGTGTAATCGCGCAACGCGCGGAGGAAGTCCACGCGTCGGAACTCGGGCCAGTAGGCGTCGGTGAACCAGATCTCCGAGTACGCCGACTGCCACAGCAGGAAGCCGCTCAGTCGCTGCTCACCAGACGTACGAATCACCAGGTCGGGATCCGGCGTACCGCTGGTGTAGAGGTGCGAGTCGATGCCTTCAACAGTGACTTCCTCGATCATCTCTTCGCGAGAGGCACCTCGTTCGAGCGCTTCGCGGAGCAGTGTTTGCACGCCGTCGACAATTTCTTGCCGTCCGCCGTAACCGACCGCGACGTTGACGATCATGTCGGCGGCACCCTCGGTGCGCTTGGATGCCTCCCGCAACCGATTGGCGACGGCATTCGGGAGCGGATCAAGGTTGCCCACAATCCGCACGCGCCACTGCGCATCCACATCGGAGATCTCGTCGACGATGTCGGGAACGATCTCCATCAGTGCATCGAGTTCGTCGGATTCTCGCGACAGGTTTTCCGTCGACAGGAGGTAGATCGTGACGGCCCCGATGCCGAGGTCGGCGCACCAGCCGAGCATGTCGGCGATGCGCTGGGCACCGACCCGATGCCCGTGGCTAACGTCTTCGAATCCGGCCTCGCGGGCCCATCGGCGGTTGCCGTCGCAGATGATCGCGACATGGCCTGGAATGCGGTCGGGATCCAATAGCTGCGTGATCCGGCGTTCGTAGATGTGCAGCATGCCGCCGCGAAGCCGATCTGGAAGCAGTTTCACAGGTGCAATCCTACGCTGAGCCGTAGTTGCGGCCGCGAAACTCTAGGCAGGCCAACAACGATGGTGCCACCGCAGCGGCGTAACTTCGCCGTACATCACTCGCCGTAGTTACGGTACCGTAGGTTGTATGCCCGAGGCCCTTTCTGCCGCGAACCCAGCCATTGGCGAAGTCGAACTCAAGCCCACCCTGCGCGGCGTGATTCACAAGTACTCGGCATTCATCGCCGGCTCGGTGGGCATTGTTCTGATCGTTGGCACCGCGATGCTGCAAAGCGCAGCCGCAGTCGCGGCGGTGACGGTGTACGTCGTCACCATCTGCGCACTGTTCGGAACCAGCAGTGTGTATCACCGCATCAACTGGCGAACCCCCAGGGCACGTATCGCGATGAAACGGGCCGATCATTCGATGATCTTCGTCTTTATCGCTGGCACGTACACCCCGTTTTGCGTGATGGGATTGGATACGCCAACCCGCTGGTGGGTGCTCGGAATCGTCTGGGCGGGAGCCGCCGCGGGCGTCGCATTGAAGGTTATTTGGCCGACATCGCCGCGCTGGTTGGGCGTGGCCCTTTACATCTTGCTCGGGTGGGTCATCGTCGTCGTTTCGCCGATGCTGCTTCAGAACACCAGCATCGCGGTGATGGCGCTGCTCGTTGCCGGAGGCCTGTTCTACACGTTGGGCGGAGTGCTGTTCGGGCTCCGCTGGCCTGACCCGTGGCCGGGAGTGTTCGGGCATCACGAGGTTTTCCACGCCTGCACGGCTATCGCCGCCTTGTTGCACTACATCGCCGTCTGGCTCGTTGTCCTGGGGTAACTCCGACTCTTCGACGCCGCACGGTTACTCTGACCGAGTGATTCCACCGACACCGCTCCCGCGCATGCGCGGCGGCGTCGTTGGTGCCACGTCAGCATTAACCGGTATCGCTGCACACGCGGCCGCCCAGGGCATGCTTCCGGAAACGTCAGTCTTACTGCTGATTGCCGCAGCATCGACCGCGTTGGGACTCGCCGTTACTGCCGCACCGCGCCTACACGCGCTCCCGGCGCTCATTGCCGGACAAGCCCTGGTCCACGTGCTCCTGGTCCTCACTTCGGGCCATCACCACGACCTGGTTTCCACGCCCATGGCGGTGATGCACACGCTAGGGACAATCGCCGCTGTTCTACTCCTGACCGGTGCTGGACTGCTGCTACGCGCGGCATCGGCACTTGCGCTCCGGGTGGCAGTCCCGCAGTTCCGACCGCAGACACCACCGTCGAGTTTTCCCGTTTCAGTTGCTCCGGCGACTGCTCCAGTCGCACTCCTCTTCCTCGGCGCTATCGGCCGCCGAGGCCCGCCCATTTCGGTTTAGCAGCCAACTTCTGACACTCGCGTGCCCGCCATGGGCTCGCGCTATTACTGCTTGACCGAAAGGCACCTAAACTTGTCTACTTCTGTCTCTTCGACGACCCCAAAAAGTACGCCGCCAGACCCGTCGACCCGCGTCGGCGTTGTCAGGCTGGTTCGGCGTCTGCACTTCTACGCTGGCGTATTGATTGCCCCGTTTCTCCTGATCGCAGCGGTCACCGGGGCGCTGTATGCGCTCGCACCCACTGCCGAACAGGTGGTTTATCGCCACCAGTTGCATTCAGATTCCCCGGGAACAGCCAAATCGATCGCCGAGCAGGTCCGCACGGCGCAAGACTTTCGCCCCGACCTCAAGTTGACTGCCGTCCAACCGGCCGCCAACGCCGGGGACACCACCCGCGTCCTGTTCGACGACCCCGCGCTCGGCGACTCTGAGCGACTGGCGGTGTTCATCGATCCGGTCACGCTCGAACTGCGCGGCGAATTGGTGAGTTACGGTTCGTCGGCAGCGCTGCCGTTGCGCACGTGGATCGACCATTTACACCGAGACCTGCACCTGGGTGAGCCCGGCCGACTGTATTCGGAGTTGGCGGCGTCGTGGCTGTGGCTGGTGGCGCTCGGTGGAATCATCCTGTGGGCCGTCACGGTCCGTCAGCGACGACGTGCCACGGGTACCGGTTCCATGCTGCGCGGACTTCCCAACTCGCGCGGCCGTGCGACAACCATCAACAAACATGGTGTCATCGGTACCTGGGTGCTGGTGGTGTTGTTGTTCCTGTCCGCGACTGGGCTCACTTGGTCTACGTACGCGGGCGAGCATGTCTCGGAACTCCGGTCGGCACTGAGTTGGACGACGCCGTCGGTCGACGCCTCGCTGAGCGACACACCTTCGGCACCCGCCGGCGAGCACGCCGACCACGGTGCTGCGCCTGCGTCCGGCGCGCCCGCTGATAGCCCCGTCGGTGATAGCCCTGTCGCCAGTATCGATGGAGCAGTCGCGATCGCGAAGGCCAACGGTGTCGACGGCGCGGTGGAGGTCAAGATTCCGTCCGACAGCAAGACCGCCTATGTCGTGTCACAGCGTCGGGTGCCGTGGCAGACGTCGTCCAGTTCGATTGCCGTCGACCCCGCACGCGACGCTGTCGTCGACATCAGTCGTTTCGCCGACTGGCCGCTGGCCGCCAAGCTCTCCGCGTGGGGCATCAGCATGCACATGGGCATCCTGTTCGGCTGGATTAACCAGTTGGCCCTGGTCGCGGCAATGGTCGCGCTGATTTCACTGATCGTGTTGGGCTACCGCTCGTGGTGGCGACGTCGCACATCGTCAACCCCGGTGGGTGCCCCGCCTGCACGCGGGGCCTTGCGTGAGCTTCCGTTGCCCGTCGCTGTGGGTGTTCTCGTCGTGGCGGCGGCCGTCGGCTGGTTTATCCCTCTCCTCGGTTGGCCGCTGTTGGCGTTCCTCATCGTCGACACGATCATCGGTACTGTCCGCAACCCCGCGTAAGAATTAGCGCCGCCGATCGTGACCCCTTAATTGCGGTCACGATCGGCGGCGCTATCTCCTGTTAGCTGCGAGCTGCGGTCGCAAGCGCTGCCAAAACTGACGTCGACGCGTCCCATCCCATGCACTTGTCGGTGACCGACTGGCCGTAGACGAGTTCGCCGCCCAACGACTGTGCGCCGGGAACGAGGAAGCTCTCGAGCATCACGCCCGACAGGACCGGGCCATTGCCTGCGCGACGGTTCTCGGCGAACATCTCCGCGATTTCAACGGCGACGTTTGCCTGCTGCACGTGGTCCTTGCCCGAGTTGGCGTGCGAGCAGTCGATCATGACCTTCGGTGACAGACCTGCCGAGGCAAGCTTGGCGGCCGAGTCAACGACCGACTGTGCGTCGTAGTTGGGGCCCGGCGTTCCACCGCGCAGAATGATGTGGCAGTCGTCGTTGCCGGCGGTGTGCACTACCGCCCCGCGTCCGAGGTCGTCGACTCCGAAGAAGACGTGCTCGGCCGCTGCGGCCTGGACGCCATCGATAGCGACCTGGATGTTGCCGTCGGTGCCGTTCTTGAATCCGACGGGCATCGACAGGCCGGACACCAGTTGGCGATGCACCTGCGACTCCGTGGTGCGCGCGCCGATGGCACCCCAAGCGACAGTATCGGCAATGTACTGGGGGCTGGTGGGCTCCAAGAACTCGCATCCGACCGGCAGCCCGAGATCGATGATGTCGAGGAGCAGCGAGCGTGCCGTGCGCAGGCCACGCTCCACGTCGAAGGTGTTGTCCATTCCCGGATCGTTGATGAGGCCCTTCCAGCCGATGGTGGTGCGGGGCTTCTCGAAGTAGACGCGCATCACGATCTTCAGCGAGTCTTCGTATTCCTTAGCCAGCGGAGCTAGACGCTGGGCGTAGTCGAGCGCAGCCACGGGATCGTGAACCGAGCACGGACCCACTACGACGATCATGCGATCGTCCCGGCCTGCGAGGATCGCAGCAACCTCATCGCGATCGCGCTGCACGCGCTCGGCCCGGGCTTGGGTTAGCGGTAGCTCGTTACGAAGGTCTTCTGGCGAGGGAATATGCGAGAACGCGGTTACCCGACGATCGGACGTCGATGTGTTCTGTCCGGTGGCGCTGAGGTCGGCGGTGGTCGTCATGGGGAAAGCCTTTCAGGGTCTGTATCCGCGAAGTCGGGGCTAAGTCCGCATCCGGATGACGCCTGAGTGGCGAGATTTGTTCCCGGATACGACAAGAGCAGCGACCGATTGGTCACTGCTCAGGCTCCGGTGAGGGTTGATGCGCGTGCGTTATCGCTTCATCTCGGCCCCACCCGGAGCCTTGATAAAACGCCAATAGTTCGCTGCCTGCATCACGTCGCCGAGGTTAGCACAGGTTGTTACTGCTTCGCGCAACGGAGCAGGCTGGCTAAAGGCCAACGCGCTGGGTTGCCATCGCAATCACGCATCACCAGCATCCGGAGTATGAAGCCCCTCCGGCGACGACTCCGAGCATGACTGAACCCCGACCGGCGGTGATTTCCGCTGGTCGGGTGGTTAAGCCCCTAGCAAGTGTTCGAGGTGGGCCTCGACCCTCGACTCCCCCGGAGCCGGTGGGGCGTGCGGACCCTGAATGGGCAGGAGTTCGGCGTGGTGGGTTTGGTTGACCCGCCACGCGGCACGCCTGCCGGGGGTGCGGGGCCGCCAGGCGACCCGGCCCCGGGCGGGACCATCAATAACGAGTTGGGTTTCCCACTCGCCGACGTTCTTGCCGACCGAACGGTTGTGGCGTCCGCACGCGGCACCCAAATGGTCCACATCGGTGGGCCCACCGTCGGCCCAATCCGGGAAATGGTGCGCCTCGGTCCGGGCGAACGGGGCATTGCAGTGGTGGGCGGTGCACCCGCGGTCGCGGGCAAACAGCATCAGCCGCTGCGGCTTGTTCGCCAACCGCGACCCCCGCCCCAAATACAACGGCTGACCCGTCGCCTGAGAGAACACCGCCAAATGCGGGGTCGCATCGGCAGCAAGCTCGACCAGTTCCCCGACCGGAACCCGCGTGCCGGTCGCGGTCAGGGCGACTCCGGCCTGTTCGGCCAACTCCCGGTCGGTCACCGTGATGACTAACTCGCTGGAGAGCGCCCGCCCGGCCCCGGGCCGCAGGGCCTGCTCAGCCTCCAGCAGCGCCAGGAGGGCGTCGTGCTGGCGTTGGCCGAGCGAACGGTCATCGCGTTCGGCCGCCGCAGCGAGGGTGGCCGGATCAGCGGCCTCAGCCGCCCCGCGTGGGGAGGCCGGGTCGGCGGGGTTGTTCATCCCGGGCTTGGCCCACGACTCGAGCGTGACTTCGAGTCGGGCCCGCAGCTGCGGGGTGAGATAGCCCCGGACCTTGCTCATCAGGCGCTGGTCTTGCCCGCCGAGCCCGAACTGGCGGAGCCGTTTGCGGTCCCGCTCATCGGTGAGCGCCCCGTCAGGGTCCAAATGAGCCAACAATCGGTGCCCGGCCGTGCGGACCCCGGCCGGGGTGAGGTCGCGAGCGACCTCGGCCAACTGTCCCTCAGCCCCGGCCCGAGTGACCGGGTCGACCGCGCCCGGGATTTTCCGCATCACCGCATCAATCTCGACCACATGCTCGGCACCGATCGCGCCGTCGGCCACCGCCTCGGCCGTCGCCGGGAACGCCGGCGCAAGAGTTTCACCCTGCAAGTTCGACAAGCAGGCGATACCCTCGGTGGCGATCCGGCGCCGCCGCGCCTCTCCATCACCGAGGCGCAGGCCTCCGGCGAGGAACGCATGGACCGAGAGGAACCCGGCCTTGCGGTAGGCACCACGGTCGGAGATCTCGGCCAGCAGCGCCGAGTTCGCGCCGTCGAAGCGGCGGTTGGCCCGCTCAAGGACCTCCGCTGTCTCCAAGAGCTGCCCCTCGGTGGAGCCGGCGAACACCGCGCCGGCGAGCTGGGTCATCGCCGCGTCGATAACGACCGCGAGTTCGGCCGGATCGGCCATCTCGGCAATTGCCTGGGTTAGGTCCATCGGTCCACCTCCTCGCGGCGTTAGTGAAGTAGCTGCACTGACGTAGCTGCGCTAAAGAAGTTGTAGTGAAGCACTTCACTCTGTGTTCGTTTATTTGTGTGAACACTATCGCGAGGGTCTGACAATTTTCGTCACCGAAGGTGAAGGTGCGGCCGAAATGCTGCGAGCAAGTCTTGACCGGAACCTATGGAATGGCCGCAAGGACCCCGGCAAGTTCCGTGATGGGAAGGTCACACCGCGTACCGCGGCAGATGTAGGCAGCGTCCAGTCCGTCGACTGGTCCGCGTCCGTCTAGGAGCGGTAATGAATCACGTTGTCCGGCAACCACAATTACGCCGCCTGGCACACCTCGTCGAACTGCTGATGCCATGTGCCCAGCACTGCCAGCAGCTTCCGCGATGGCAACCTGAACGGGTCCGGCCCCCTGAGCCAAGGCAACCGACAACCAATGCCCTGCCGACCTCGGCGCCTTTGCAAACAGGAGGCCAGCCCTGCGCAGGGTCGCATCGAGGAGTTCGCCGTACCGCGCACCATCCTCGTATGTGGGTGCCAACATTGACGCGAGTTGTAGGGCTTCGGCCGCCAATGAAGCGCCAGCCGGAGTTGCGCCGTCGGCCGGGTCCCGTGGACGCAACAGAAGTCCGTGACCGTGGGCGTCGTACCAGGCACCCTCGGCCTCCGGGTCGGCGAAATCGGCGATCATCAATTCGACAATTTCTAGGGCCGTTGTCCGCCAGTCGGTCTCGCCCGTCACCTGATGGAGTGTGAGCAACCCGGTGGCGAGCGCGGCATAGTCTTCCAGCCCGCCAAGCGGAACCGCGACGCGACCGTCAAGCGACGACCGGTGGATTTCACCATCCACCAGGTGCACATCGACGATGTTCCGTGCGCATTGAGCGGCACGCCCTATCCATTCAGGCTTGCCAAGGGCGGCACCCCCCTCCGCGAGCGCGGTGATGGTCAGGCCGTTCCACCCGGTCACCACTTTGTCGTCACGATCAGGTTGCGGGCGTTCGTCGCGGACGGCGAGCAGTCGCGCACGGACAGCCTTGTACCGCGACTCGTCGTCCGGGTCGGCGAGCAACTGCAGCGTCGAGTTGCCCGCCTCAAACGTGCCCGCATCCGTGACGGTGAACAGTTTCGCCGCCCACCCAGCATCGTCTTCGCCTAGTGCGGCAACCAGTTCGTCCGGTCGCCACACGTAGGTAAGCCCCTCCACGCCTTCGGTATCTGCATCGAGGGACGACGCGAACCCCACTCCGGTCCACAGTTGCTGATTGAGGAACTCCGCCGTCTCGTCGGCTACTCGGAGAGCCAAGTCGTCGCCGCGCCGAGCGAGGTGTGCGTAGGCGCGCAGCAGGAGCGCGTTGTCGTACAGCATCTTCTCGAAGTGCGGAATCACCCAGTCGGGGTCGACCGTGTAGCGGGAGAAGCCCCCAGCGAGCTGGTCATAGATGCCACCGCGAGCCATCGCATGCGCGGTCCGAGTGGCAACCTCCGCCGCACCCTCAATGTCTGCGAGTTCACTCGCGCGGAGTAGGGCTTCGAGCAGCGCTGTTGGCGGGAACTTCGGCGCGCCGCCGAACCCCGACGACCGCGGGTCTTCATCGGCAATCACCGCGCGGACGGCATCGGCAAGCAGTTGCGAGTCCAACTGCGGGCCCTCGGGCAACGACTCAGCATTTGCTCGGAGATGATCAGCAATCTTCAATCCCGCGACCATCACTTCGCTGCGGCGCTCGTCCCATGTGCGCGTAATCGCATCCATCACATCGTCGAAGCCGGGCATCCCGCCGCGAGCTGTCGGCGGGTAGTACGTCCCGCAATAGAATGGGTCACCCTCGGCGGTGAGAAAGCAGGTCATCGGCCATCCACCCTGCCCGGTCATCGCGACCGTCGCCGCCATGTAAATCGAGTCAATGTCGGGCCGCTCTTCGCGATCGACCTTGATGCAGACGAAGTTGCTATTCATCTGCTCCGCGAGGGTGGGATCCTCGAACGTCTCGTGGGCCATCACATGACACCAGTGACAAGCCGCGTAACCGACGCTCAGCAGGATCGGAACATCGCGACGTCGCGCCTCAGCGAACGCATCGTCGCCCCATTCCTGCCAATGCACCGGGTTGGCCGCATGCTGACGCAGGTACGGGCTTGAGGATTCC
This sequence comes from Gordonia sp. 34D, assembly GCF_056682775.1. Classification (NCBI taxonomy): domain Bacteria; kingdom Bacillati; phylum Actinomycetota; class Actinomycetes; order Mycobacteriales; family Gordoniaceae; genus Gordonia; species Gordonia sp. 34D. Next base: position 2,000,349 of record NZ_CM155293.1, read on the forward strand.
GCGAGACGGTTCATGATTTCCATCATCCCCCCAGCCGCGCGGCTGCGATCTAACCGCGTTCGGCTGGTCCCCCGTCGTCCGGCCCGTCGGAAGCCGGGTTCGGCGATTGGTCCGAGGTCTTCGGATTGCGCCTTGTCGCGCCGTCAACGCGGTCAGTGCCTTCGTCGAACGCCTGATCGGCTTGGGGTTGGTCGGCGTCGAAGGTCTCCGGCAGCTTCTTCAGTTGCTTGTTCATCGAACGGATCAGCAAGAAGACTGCGATCAGCAGGACGATGATGATCAACAGGCCCCACGGTGATGCCTTGCCGAACTCAGGTCCGCGCGCGGGTTCCTCGGCCAAAAACTGCACGGCGTCCGACGTCAGGGACAGGACATTCATTTACTGCTCGATTCCGCTAAAGAGGTCGTTCTCGGGAAGGTCGGTCTGGACCCGAGTCTGCGCCAACTCAAACTCTTCGGTCGGCCACAGTCGCTGCTGCCATTCCAGCGGAACTGCGAAGAAGAATCCATTCGGATCGATCTGAGTGGCATGCGCCCGCAGGGCATCGTCGCGCTGCGGGAAGTACTCGGCACATTCCACCTGCGTGGTGACGCGGCCCATCATGTCGCCCTGGTTGCGCTGCCACTTGGCGAGCCATTCTTTGAATGGGCTCTCCTGGCCGGCCTTTTCGAACTCCTCGGAAAACGACAAGATGCGGTCGCGGATAAATCCGTGCGTGTAGTACATCTTCAACGGCGTCCAGGGTTCGCCAGCCTCGGGGTACGCGGCGGGGTCGCCAGCAGCGGTCCACGCCGCCATCGACACCTCGTGCGTCTTGATGTGATCGGGATGCGGATAGCCGCCGTTTTCGTCGTACGTGATGATGACGTGTGGCCGGAAGTCGCGGATCGCCTTCACCAAGGGCTCAGTTGCCTCGTCGAGTGGCACCAGCGCAAAGCACCCCTCGGGGAGCGGCGGCAGCGGGTCGCCTTCAGGCAAACCGGAGTCGACGAAGCCGAGCCAACGGTGCTGCACACCGAGCGCCGCCGCGGCGGCAGCCATCTCTTCGCGTCGAACTTCCTCAATGTTTTCCATCACGCCCGGCTTGTCCATCGCCGGATTCAGGATGTCGCCGCGCTCGCCGCCGGTGAGCGTGGCAACCATCACCTCATGCCCCTCATCAGCGTATTTAGCCAGGGTTGCCGCGGCTTTACTCGACTCATCGTCTGGATGGGCGTGTATCGCCATCAATCGCAGCCCGTTCGCGCGTTCAGTCACGCTTCCTCACCTTCGCTAGCTTCTACTCAACATGGTAGGTATTGACGCGTGACTACATCAGACGGGGGCGGCGACCAGCAGAAGCCGCGCAGCGGTCCACGCGCGACATATCCGGCAGAACAGTCCGCTGGAAGTAAACGCACCTGGTTCGTCGTCTTGGCTTCCGTTGTTGTTGCCGCAGGTCTGGCGCTCGCCGTCTTGGGCTTTAACCAGTTTGGTGATCCGGAAGTTTCTGGACAGGCCACCGGCTACGAACTGCTGTCGTCGGACCGTGTTGCCGTCCAGTACACCGTCAACCGCGCCAACCCGGGCGATGCAGTCGTCTGCATCGTGCGCGCACGCGCCAAGGACGGTTCAGAAGTGGGTCGCCGCGAGGTTCTGATTCCCGCCGGAACCGACATCCAGGTGGGCGCTCGTGCCGAGTTGACCACGTCCGCGCCTCCCGTCATTGGTGAGGTCTTCGGCTGCGGCCTCAGCATTCCGCCTTACCTCGATTCGAAGTCGTGACCGCTAGCGGAAAAGCTGTTTTCGCGAAGCTGTCGAGCCCGTACTACCCGGCTCTGACAGCCCTCTTCGTCGGCGTGATGCTAATCAGCAATATCGCGGCGACGAAAGCTGTCGTCCTGTTCGACTGGCTGCAATTCGACCTCGGCCCCCTCCACGTCAACGGATTGGTGACCGACGGGGCCTTCTTCCTGTTCCCCCTCAGTTACGTGATCGGGGACGTAATTAGCGAGGTCTACGGCTTCCGCGCAATGCGACGAACCATCATGTCCGGGTTCGTTGTGATTGTTCTTGCGTCCCTGTGCTTTTGGATTGCAATCGAACTCCCTGCCGCCAGTTTCTACGAGGGCCAGGCAGGCTTCGAATCGGTGCTCGGCACGGTTCCCCGGATCGTGTTGGCGGGCCTGGCTGGCTACGTGGTCGGCGAGACACTCAACTCGTATGTGCTCGTGAAGATGAAGGAACGCGCTGGCGAATCCCACCTGTGGGCACGCCTCATCGGGTCGACCGTTGTTGGCGAGTTCTTCGACACACTGGTCTTCTGCTCGATCGCCGCGACAGCCATCGGCATCAGCACGTGGTCGGACTTCATCAACTATCTGGTGATCGGTTTTGTCTGGAAGACGCTCGTCGAAGTCCTCGTCATGCCGATCACTTACGCGGTGGTGCGTCACTTGAAGCGTGCCGAACCGACCTATCGGTCAGGCCTCGCGGGTGTAAGCCAGGTCACCCCAAAAGTGCCATAGGCCACACGCGCTGGTACGCTGGGTGCTGCACGGCTCCGAAAGGGGCCGTGTTGCTGCATTTAAAGCAGTCCACTTAGCGGACAGCAAAGGAGACCACGATGACCGATCCAAACGTGACTTGGTTGACGCCGGAGTCGTTTGAGCGCTTGAAGGGTGAGCTCGACTCACTCATCACGAATCGGCCGGTCATTGCCGCCGAGATCAACGAGCGCCGCGAAGAAGGCGACCTCAAAGAAAACGGCGGCTATCACGCGGCGCGTGAAGAGCAGGGCCAGCAGGAGGCGCGTATCCGCCAGTTGCAGGACTTGTTGAACAAGGCGCAGGTCGGCGAAGCTCCGAAGCAGTCGGGCGTGGCCCTGCCGGGTTCCGTCGTCACCGTCTACTACGACGGCGACGAGTCCGACAAGGAAACCTTCCTGATCGCTACCCGCGAAGAGGGTTCAGGCGAGATCGAGATCTACTCCCCGAGTTCACCCCTCGGTGGCGCATTGATTGAGGCCAAGGTCGGCGAGACCCGCACCTACACGGTTCCCAATGGATCGACCGTGGAAGTCACTCTCGTCAGCGCAGAGCCCTACCAGCCGTAAGAGCGCAAATGCATAGGACCGGACCGCGAAGGCGTTCCGGTCCTTTTGCATGCTTGCAGTCGGCTAGGTGTCGCCGTTAGTGGAGTGTTCGTTTTCAGCCGCGAGGAGTTGCAGAAGTTCAGCTTCGACGTCTGAGAGCGCCGCGTTTGTTTCTTGTTCGACGGCCCGCCCCTCCAACCGATCTGATGCACCCGGCATCAGGTATATCGGTGGCACTCTCAGCGCCTCTGCGAGCCGGTAGATGGTCGACATCAGCGGGTCCGCGATGCCCGACGCCCCGTTGCTCGCCGCCCGCTCCAGATTCGACACCGCATTCCGGTGCAACCCGCACCGTTCGGCGAGCTGCTCCTGCGATAGCCCGCGAGCTTTCCTCACGGTCACTAACCGGTGCCCGAATGCGAACGCATAGGTGTCCCATTCGAGGGACCCATGTTGGTTCGGCAGCACAACAACCAATGTGTCGGTTGCACACTGGAATGTCCGCACACAGCATTGTGCAAAATGGCTGGACTGCGCCGAGTCCCCGAAATCTGTTGTTGCAAAACCTAACTCACTTCCACTGCGGAGACCGTCGGCCCCGTACCCGACGGTCCCCGCCGCAGAATCCCCGCGCCAGAAAGTAGGTGTCCAGCCTCAGAGAGGCATCTTTGAAATCGTTGCCGCCGTGAACGCTAGAGCACGGTCGCAGATCTCGGTTTGCGGGACTGTACCGCGGCCGCTGTAGGCCGCGATCGTAGAGACCGCCGCCCCACCCGATTGCACGTACGTGTCACAACTCTGGAGACCGTTTAGAAAGTGGACCCCGACCTGGCGCCCGCCAATCACACGATCCGGCAGCCACGTGTTGAGTCTCGACGACTTCAATTCCTTCTCGGACACCAAGTTCGGTGAGTTTCCAACGATCTGAGTTAGCTGCCATTCGGGGAATTCCCTCTGGGTCATGTAAGTCCAAATACAACCACGAAGAGTCTGCCCGTCCGTACCCGCAGCATCTTCGACACTTCGTGCGTCGATCCCAATCGCAAAAAGTCCAGGATCTCCGATTGCCGTGCAAGGCTCATACGACGTACCACCGTTCGCACGATTCCATCGATGAGGATGAACCGTCTGGAACGGCAGGTAACGCCCTTGATCATCCTGCTGCCTAATTCCTATTGACGAGGTTTCAGGGCCAGACGGCCGCGATGACGGCCTATTCGCTGCCGATCCCGTTGAACAGCTAGCAACCAGTGTCGCGGCGATCACCACCGTGATTACGATGGTCAATTTCTTAGCGACTGGAATCAGCATCTGCGCTCTCGATTGCTGTCGCTGCCAGTTCCGATGTCGCCGACAGGTGCTGTGCCGAATCCCGCGCCGCGCCTAGTTCCTCAGCTCCTTCTTTGATTAAGGCCTGCAAGCCAATGAACATTGCCGCGCCTTCAATGCATCCGGCGCCAAAGTAGTTTCGCGTCACGGTCGCTTCGAGCCGATTCCGAAGCCCCCTCAACTCCCCCGCGCACTCCTTCGCGACCTCCGCGCGCTTCAGCCACACCTCGCGCAAGTACCTGAGCTCACTCATGGCGTCCTCTCGGGGGCGGCGCTGGCGTCGAGCGTTCCGTGAGCGGAGACCGTCACCCCCCAAACCTGGACGGTCTCCGCCACAGCATTCCCCATCGCCAGGAAAGTCTGTTCGTATGCTTATGAATTAGACGCAGCGGAAGGCCGATCGGTTCCACTTTGTCCGAAATTGGTAAAAACTTTTTTGGTTTCCGCAGGTCGCTCGAAGCTGGCGACAGTGAGAGCACGGCGTGACCGCTACACTTCGGGCCCATGGCATTCGAACTGCAGCCCTTCGACGAGTCGTACTTCGACACCGCACCCATGAAGTACGCGATTGACGTGAACATCCCCGTCGCACCGGAAACCGCATGGGCAGAGTTCACCCGGCAGAACACGCTTGACTGGTGCCGTGCGCTCAAGTCCGTCACCTACACCTCGGCCGAACCGTACGCCATCGGCACCACACGTTCGGTTGCCCTGGCACCTGGCTTCGTGAAGATGAACGAACTCTTCTTCATTTGGGACGAAGATGCCGAGAACTCCACGTACCGTCACGCGTTCCACGGAGTGGAGGCAAACATTCCCGGGCTCGCGAAGTTCGGCGAGTACACCGAGGTGTCCCCCGCCGCGCATGGTTCACGACTGGTGTGGAAGTTCGCGATGGAACTCAGCGACGCCAGCCTGCCGTCGTTCCTGTCGGGCCCCATTTCGGCGGGTGCTTTCGGCACCGTCAAGAACGACACAATCAAGCACTTCGCATCGCTTTAACCATCCGGCCGGCCACCTCGAATACTGTTCAGCGTCAACCATTCTCGCAGTTGAGAAAGGCGCAAGATCGTATGGCAAACCATTAATGCAAACCGGCTTGTCGGAACTGCTTATCAGCGTGGCACCGGGGTTACCGGTTCGCAGTGCGAAACCATGAGCACCTATGTCGCCTACGTCTACGACGACTCCGGCAACCGCAAATCACTTGGACCGACGACTCGCGCAAAAAACAGCGTCGCCCACGACTGCCAGGTCGTGAGCGACGCTGCTGCATGAGCAGGTGGTGCGTCTAGCCGAGTGCTTGTCGTACGTCCTCGAGCAGGTCTGCGGCGTCTTCGATGCCGACCGACAGTCGGACAAGATTGTCGGGCACTTCGAGCAATGAACCCGCGGTGGAAGCGTGGGTCATGGCACCGGGGTGCTCAATCAGCGATTCGATCCCGCCAAGCGACTCCGCGAGGGTGAACACCTTCGTCTTGGCGCAGAAATCGAGTGCGGCTTCCCGGCCACCGGCCAACTGCACCGAAATCATGCCGCCAAAGCGACGCATCTGCTTCGCGGCCGCCTCGTGCCCCGGGTGATCGGCAAGACCCGGGTACAGGACTTTCTCGATCTTCGGGTGCGAGCTGAGGTATTCGACGAGGGCCTCGGCATTGTCGCAGTGACGCTCCATGCGAACCGCGAGCGTCTTGATGCCACGCAATGTCAGGTACGAATCGAATGGGCCGGGAACAGCGCCGGCACCGTTCTGCAGGAAGGCGATATCGGCGTCGAGCTTCTCGTCGTTGGTAATGATCGCTCCACCAACAACATCCGAGTGCCCGCCCAGGTACTTCGTCGTCGAATGAACAACCACGTCGGCCCCCTGGGTGAGCGGCTGCTGCAGATACGGGGTCGCGAAGGTGTTGTCGACAACCAGCTTGGCACCAGCAGCGTGCGCTACTTCGGCGATCGCCGCGATGTCGCCAACGTTGAGCAACGGGTTGGTCGGCGTTTCGACCCACACCAGCTTGGTCTGCGGGGTAATTGCCTGCGCAATCGCGTCGGTGTCCACGACGGGCGCCACCGAGTATGTGATGCCCCATTCGGAGAACACCTTGTCGATAAGACGGAAGGTGCCCCCGTAAGCATCGTTCGGGATCACGATGTGATCGCCGGGGCGCAAAATGGCCCGCAGCAGCGCATCGGTGGCGGCCATGCCGGACGCGAAACCGCGACCAAACTGGCCTTCCTCAATCGCCGCGATGTTGGCTTCGAGCGCACGCCTGGTCGGGTTGCCGGTGCGCGCGTACTCGAACCCGTCACGCATGTTACCGACGCCGTCCTGCGCGAAGGTTGAGCTCGCATAAATCGGGACGTTGACCGCACCTGTACGACTGTCAGGATCCCAACCTGCGTGGATCGCCTTGGTCGAAAATCCCTGTTCAGCCACTACTTCTCTCCTTGCTCACGGACGGCGATGGGGTGCGTGCTCGCAAATGCGAGCAGATCGTGACGAGTGATGACACCGATCGGCTTGCCGTCTTCCACCACCATCAACGCATCGACGGTGCTCAAAGCTTCCATCGCGGTCGAAACGGGCTCGCCAGCACCGATGAGACGGAACGGTTCACCCATGTGCGCGGAGACCGGATCGGCCAAGTTGGCACGACCTTCAAAAACAGCGCTGAGCAGGTCCCGTTCGGAGACGGCACCGGCCACTTCCCCGGCGGTGATGGGCGGTTCCGCGCCGACGACGGGCATTTGCGAGACACCGAATTCGCGGAGAATTTCGATGGCGTCGCGCAGGGTTTCTTGCGGGTGGGTGTGGACGAGGTCGGGCAGCGAACCACCCTTGCCGCGCAAGACGTCACCGACGATCGATTCGGGCGAGGCGACGCCATCGAGCGGGGTACGGAGGAAGCCGTAACTGCTCATCCAGTCGTCGTTGAAAATCTTCGACATGTAGCCGCGACCGCCGTCGGGCAGCAGAACTACGACTACCGCGTCGGGGCCTTCACGTTCGGCCACCTGTAGTGCCGCAACAACAGCCATGCCGCACGAGCCGCCGACCAGGAGACCTTCTTCGCGAGCCAGTCGGCGAGTCATCTCGAACGAGTCGGCGTCGGAGACGGCGATGATCTCGTCGGGCACCGTCGGATCGTAGGCTTCGGGCCAGAAGTCTTCACCAACGCCCTCGACGAGGTAGGGCCGTCCGGAGCCGCCGGAATACACGGAGCCTTCGGGGTCGACACCGACGACCTTGACACGGCCTTCGGAAACTTCCTTCAGGTAGCGGCCGGTGCCGGTGATGGTGCCGCCCGTGCCGACGCCAGCCACGAAGTGGGTGACCTTACCGTCGGTATCGCGCCAAATCTCCGGACCGGTGGTCTCGTAGTGGCTCAGCGGTCCGTTCTGGTTCGAATACTGGTTGGGCTTCCAGCCTCCCGGGCGCTCAGCCGCGAGGCGGTCGGACACGTTGTAGTAGCTGTCCGGATGCTCTGGCGGGACCGACGTGGGGCAGACGACAACCTCTGCGCCATAGGCGCGCAACACGTTTCGTTTGTCTTCAGCGACCTTGTCCGGGCACACGAAGACGCACTTGTAACCGCGCTGCTGGGCGACCAGCGCCAGTCCGACACCGGTGTTGCCGGAGGTCGGTTCGACGATGGTTCCGCCAGGCTTCAGTTCACCGGACGCCTCGGCGGCGTCGATCATGCGAGTGGCGATGCGGTCCTTGGAACTACCACCGGGGTTCATGTACTCAACCTTGGCTGCCACCAGCCCCGAACCGGGTTTGACGACTTTGTTGAGTTTGACGAGCGGAGTGTTTCCGACCAGGTCTACGACGTGATTGGCGATGCGCATACTGACCATCGTCCCATCTGCGTCGAAATGCCGCCCGATCGGGCGGTTTTCCGATGTCAGGTAGCTGGCATGTCGGACACCTAGAGTAATCTCGATCTCATGTCTGAAGCTGTCATTGTTTCCACTGCCCGTTCCCCGATCGGCCGCGCCGGTAAAGGCTCGTTGAAGGACATGCGTCCCGACGACCTCGCCCGTCAGATGGTCGCCGCCGCACTCGCCAAGGTGCCCGAACTGAACACCGCCGATATCGAGGACATCCACCTCGGCATTGGTCAGCCCGGCGGCCAGGGCGCATACAACATCGCCCGCGTCGTCGCCGTCGAACTCGGCCTCGACCACGTTCCCGGCGTGACCGTGAACCGCTACTGCTCCTCGTCGCTGCAGACCACCCGTATGGCAATGCATGCCATCAAGTCCGGTGAAGGCGATGTCTTTATTTCTGGCGGTGTCGAAAGCGTCTCGAGCTTCGGCGTTTCCGGCGGCGCAGACGGTGCCCCGAATTCCAAGAACCCGCGTTTCGACGACGCCATGGAGCGCAGCGCTAAGGCCGCCGAGGGTGGCGCAGGCGCGTGGATCGATCCCCGCGAAAACGGCATCATCCCGGACGTTTACATCCCGATGGGCCAGACCGCCGAGAACGTCGCCTCCATGACCGGCATCTCCCGCGAAGATCAGGACCGCTGGGGCGTCCTGAGCCAGAACCGTGCAGAGAAGGCCATCAACGAAGGCTTCTTCGCCCGCGAGATCACCCCCGTCACCCTGCCTGACGGCTCCACCGTCAGCACCGACGACGGCCCCCGCGCCGGCACCACCTACGAGAAGCTGTCGCAGCTGAAGCCAGTCTTCCGTCCCGATGGCACCATCACCGCCGGTAATGCTTGCCCGCTGAACGACGGTGCTGCGGCGCTCGTCATCATGAGCGACACCAAGGCCAAGGCCCTTGGCCTCAAGCCGCTGGCTCGCATCGTCGCCACCGCGGCGACCGGTCTGTCGCCGGAGATCATGGGCTTGGGCCCGATCGAAGCTGTCCGCAAGGTGCTGCGCGTGGCTGGCATGTCGATCTCCGACATCGACCTGTTCGAGATCAACGAAGCCTTCGCTGTCCAGGTGCTGGGTTCGGCCGCTGAGCTGGGTATCGACCACGACAAGCTGAACGTCTCCGGTGGCGCTATCGCCCTCGGCCACCCGTTCGGTATGACCGGTGCCCGCATCACCACCACCCTGATGAACAACCTGAACACCTACGACGGTCAGTTCGGCATCGAGACCATGTGTGTCGGTGGCGGCCAGGGCATGGCCATGATCCTCGAGCGTCTCTAAGGTTTAGACCTGCTCTAAGCAATAAGCGGACGGCCCCGGAAGTCACTTCCGGGGCCGTCCGCTTTTGTTGTGTCGCCCTTCCCCGAGCGGTCGGCGTCCCGCCTTCCCGTTCCCGCATGATGCGTCGATTCCCGCACTATGTCTGACATAGTGCGGGAATCGACGCATCATGCGAGAACAGCAGCGGGCGGGTGTGCCCCACACGAAAAACGACACCCGGCGGGCGACCGCGAGGCGGTGCCGACCGGGTGTCGGATGGAGCTGGGTTCGAGAAAGACTAGTCGCTGTTGAAGTAGCTCAGCAGGCGCAGAATCTCGACGTACAGCCACACGAGGGTGACTGTCAGACCGAGGGCGACGCCCCAGGCGGCCTTCGACGGTGCACCTGCGCGGATCAGTTCGTCGGCCTGGTCGAAGTCGAGCAGGAATGAGAACGCGGCAAGTGCGATGCAGACGAGCGAGAAGATGATCGCGATCGGCCCACCGTTGCGGAGACCCGATTCGACGCCGAAGAGACCCAGAACCAGGTTGCCGACCATCAGGAACAGCACGCCAACCATGCCAGCCATGAGCATGCGAGTGAAGCGCGGCGTCACGCGGATCGCGCCAACCTTGTAGACCACCAGCATTCCGAAGAACACACCGAAGGTACCGAGAACGGCCTGCCCGATCAGTGCCCCTGCCGAGGTATCACCGGTGATCACCCAGTTACCGAACACGTACGAGATGGACCCAACGAAGAGCCCTTCAAACGCCGCGTAGGTCAGGACGATTGCCGGGTTGTCTTGCTTGCGGCCAAAGCTCGCAACCAGCACCAGGATCAGGCCAACGATGGCACCGACCAGCATCAGCGGGGTGGCGAGCGCCTCATTCTGCGCGATGGCGAAGTACGCGGCACCAGCCGCGAGAACGAGGACGCCAAGCGTCATCGCCGTCTTGGTCACGACATCGTCGATCGTCAGCGGCCGAGTACCGACCTGCGGCGCGTAGCCGGGCTGCGTGTACTGGTTTACATATTGCTGCTGGCCGCCAGCCATCGATGCCTGACCCGCGCCAGCAAGTCCCTGACCGAAGGTGGCGTAGCCGCCAGCGTCCTTCTTGTTGTCACGGACCACGCCTCGCATGATCGGGTTATTGCTTTCTCGCACCGGTGCTCCTTTGAAAAGTGTGCGCATCAGTTAAATGACTGCTTCACGTAGATAACGTGCGTCGAGCGTGTTGTGTTCCCGAGCCTACCTACTCGCGAGACAATCCTTCGCATACAGCCCGCAAGGTCGACTCGGCTAGCTCGCCGTCCGACCCCCACGGCAGTCCTGGTTTGGCGATCATCAAGGAGGCCAAACCGTGGGCGGTCGCCCACAACTTCAGCACGGTTTGCACAACGTCGCCTTGCGGAATCAGTCCTTGCTTCATCATTTCTTCGACGGTGTCGGAGAAATGGACGAAGGCCGACGACAGCAGCACCTGGTCGGTGAGTGTCGGTTCGCCGGGAGGCGAGATTCGGGCGAAGGTCACCCGGTACATGGCAGCGCTGTCGATGGCGAACTGCACGTACGCCATCCCCTGCGCGAGGGCCCGGTCGAACAGGTCGTCGACGCCGTCGGAGGCCTTCATCATCACATCGTCAAAGTCTTCAAAAAACCGCGCGCACACCACGTCGAGCAGTGCTTCTTTGTCCGCGAAATGGAGGTAGATCGATGGTGGCGTCACTCCGACGCGTCCGGCGACGGCCCGAATCGACACGGCCTCTTCGGTTCCACGTTCGATGAGGAGGTCCGTTGTTGCCCGGATGATCTCCTCCGCCAACTGTTCACCCGTTCCGCGCGGTGAACGCGGCCGCGGTGCCACCTGATCAGTCATGTCCGCAGATCACTCCTCCTTGAAGCCGATTCGGTCGTGCAGTTTCCGCAACGGTGTCGGTGCCCACCAGTTTCCCACTCCCATGAGTCGCATGAAGGCTGGCACTAGCAGCATGCGAATAAACGATGCATCCATTAGGACGGCTATCGCGAGCCCCACACCGAACATACGCATAAAGGACACTTCGGAAGCCGCGATGCCCAGGAATACGATGCTCATCAGCAACGCGGCCGCCGTTACGACACGACCGGTGCGGGCCAGGCCGACAGCGACGGCGTGGTCGTTGGCCGCGTGCGTCCGGTCGGACTTGCTCCACTCTTCGCGTATTCGCCCCAGGAGGAAGACCTCGTAGTCCATCGACAGACCGAACGCGATACAGAACATCAGGATGGGCATGGTGGCCACCAGGTAGCCGGTCGACGTAGTGCCGAGGCCCCCGAGATGCCCGTCTTGAAAAATCCATACCATTGCGCCAAAGGTGGCTGACAGCGACAGAACGTTCATGACCAGTGCTTTCAACGGCAACACCACGCTCCCGGTAAACAGGAACAACAGCACGTAGGTCAGGATCGCAATTACCCCGAGTACCCACGGCAGATACTTGTATAGGGAGTTGACGACGTCGACGTTGAGGGCGGCTAGACCGGTCAGTTGGACCGTCGCCCCGGTCGGGACGGGTACGTCGCGGAGGGCGTGCACCTGCGCCTGACCGTCGTTGCCGAGCGGTTCGACACTGCTCGATACTGTCAGCAGCGCGATGTCGCCGTGGCGGTCGGCAGGATTACCCGGCGCGACGGGCTTGCCATCGGCGAATACCCCGACCGGGGTTGAGACCGTTCCAACATTTTCAACGTTCGACAAGGCAGTCGCATATTGGGTCAGCGCGTCGTCGGAGATGGTGCCTGAGACGATGGCCGTCGACGTGCCACCGGAGTCTTGCCCATACTGTTCGCGAATTTCCTGCTGCACCGAGTGCGCGGAGGCATTCGCCGGGAGAACGCGGTCGTCGGGGAAGCCGAACTTGATCCCCAGGAACGGTGCGCCGAGCAGCAGTAAGACCGCAGGCACGACGATCGCGACGGGCACCGCTCGCTTGAGAACCCACATGGACGCTCGGTACCAACCGGTGCTTTCAACGGGGCCGGGCACCGGTGCAGGCAGGCCTCGCTTCTTCCGAATCCACGCACGCACGTCGAGGGCGTCGACCCGATCACCGAGCACCATCAGTAGCGCGGGCGTCAGGATCAGCGCGGCCGCGACCGCAACGATCACCACGCCGACGCCGGCATAGGCGAACGATCGCAGGAAGTACATCGGGAAGATCGCCAGCGAGGCAAGCGACAAGCCGACGACGATGCCGGAGAAGAACACGGTCCGACCGGCGGTGTCCATGGTGCGGATGATGGCGGCACGACGGTCGAGCCGACCATTTTTGACGGTCCGTTCAACCTCTTCGCGATAGCGCGTCACGATGAGCAGGGTGTAGTCGATTGCGAGCGCCAAACCCATCGCGGTGGTGAGGTTGAGCGCAAAAATCGAGACGTCGGCAAAGCTGGCGACCACGCGGAGCAATCCGAGGGTTCCGACGATCGCGGCAATGCCAACGGCAATCGGAAGCGAGGCCGCGACCAGCCCACCGAACACCATGATCAGCAGCAAGAAGCTAATGGGGATGGCGATGGCTTCAGCCTTGGCGAGGTCTTTGGATGTTTGCTTGTTGACCTGCCCGTACATCAGCGCCTGGCCGCCCACTTGCACGCGGAAACCGTCGACCGTGCCGGTGAGTTGATCCGCGAGGTCGGTGGCACGGCCGGGTGCCTTCTCGTCGCCACCTTCGAGGCCGGCGAGAATCTGCGTCGACGTGCGGTCGGTGCTCAACAGTTCCCCCGCGAGCCCGGGGTGGGCCCAGACGTTGAGGATCGGCTCCTGGACATAGCCGGTCTTGCTCAGGTCGGCGATGATCGACTCGCCGAGTTGCTTGGCTTTGGGGTCGGTGGAGATGTCCACCCCCGCTGGGCCGTCGATCTTGACCACGAGACTCGGGCCACCCCGGTTGAACTGCTGATCGAGAATGCCGCGGGCCTGCGACGACTCGGCGCCCGGGTCTTCGTACCCGCCAGCCAGCATTTTGTCCGCGGCCCCCAATCCGTAGAGACCACACAGGGCGAGCAGGACTACGGCGAGTCCCAGCACCAGCTTTGGCGCGGCAACAACGCGCTCGGTGAGACGAGTGAGCATGGGGAATCTCCCGGACTAGACATCACTTACCGCAGTTAAGTTAACAACGATATCTCAAGGACAGGAAGGTCGTGCCATCCACTAGTGATTCACCACACACACTTTTTAGAACGTGTTTCAATGCTCACATGGTGGACATCGACGATGCCGGCAAGGCCGAAGTAGCGCGCCCGAGTGAATCCCGACGCGATCCCGAGTGGCTCCGCGATCGGCTCAGTGAGTGGATCAAGCAGCACGAGGGCGAAGACGCTGCAGTGACCGAAGTGACCATCCCGGAATCGAACGGGATGTCGAGCGAGACAATTCTCGCGAAGGCCCGATGGGGTGGCGTGGAGCGCGACATCGTCGTGCGCGTGGCCCCGCAAGCCGACAGCGACCCGGTCTTCCCCAGCTACAACCTCGACGGTCAGTTCCGGCTCATCGAATATGTCCGCGCCAACTGCGACATCCCCCTGCCCACACTGTGGTGGTCCGAGCCGAGCGACGCGGCCCTGGGCGCACCATTTTTCGTGATGGACCGCGTGAACGGTGAAGTACCGCCGGACGTGATGCCATACAACTTCGGTTCGTGGGTCTCTGAAGCTACCCCCGAGCAGCGCAATCAGATGATGCGCGATTCAGTTCGCGTGCTCGCCCAAATCCACGCTGCACCCGCACCCGCCGACCTGGTGAGCCATCCCGAACCAGGCGAAACGGCCCTCGCCGCGCACCTGCGTCGACTGCGAGAGTTCTACGATTGGGCCGCCGAAGGTCGTGCGGGTTCACCACTGATCGAACGAGCCTTCGCGTGGGCAGAGGAAAACCTCCCCGCCACCGAGGACGCGGTCCTCACATGGGGCGATGCGCGCATCGGCAACATCATGTACCGAGACTTCACTCCCGTCGCTGTTCTCGACTGGGAGATGGCAACGGTCGGACCACGCGAACTCGACATTGCGTGGATGATTTTTTTGCATCGCTTCTTCCAGGACCTCGCCGCCATGGCAGGCATGGACGGCCTGCCCGACTTCCTTCGCCGCGACGACGTCGCCACCGAATACCTCCAGCAGACCGGATACCGGCCAACCGACCTGGATTTCTACACCACTTACGCGGCACTCATCCACGCCGTAATCATGTTCCGAATTCAGTGCCGCGCAATCCACTTCGGCCAGGCGCAGGAACCCGCCGATCCGGATGAGATGATCTTGCACCGACCAACGCTCGAAGCCATGCTCAATGGCACCTACTGGGGACAGGTGAAGTGATGCTGTCAGAGATGGACGACTATCCGATTCACCAGGTCGCCGAAGTAGTCCGACATGTCGGCACCTCCGATCGGAACTTCTACGACCGGTATTACTTCAACTGTCACCACGGGAACCCCGATGATCCCTGGCTAATCGTGGGCCTCGGCGTGTACCCGAACCTCGGGGTCACCGACTGCTTCGCCGTGGTCCGGCATGGGGATGAGCACATCGTCGTACGCGGATCGAAGGCGCTCGGCGACAACCGCAACGACCTGCAGGTTGGCCCGTTCCTCGTCGAGATCCTTGACGGACTGCAGCGCATCCGCGTGCAATTGGAGCCTGGTCACGGTGACCTGTCGTTCGACTTGATCTTCGACGCCGATAGTCCCGCCGCGCTGGAGCCACGCCATTTCCAGCGACAGTTGGAGCGGGTCACGTTCGACACCATGCGGTTTGTCCAGACGGGCCGTTGGACCGGCGCTTTGACCGTCGACGGCAACGACTTCGTTGTCGAACCGGATACCTGGCGGGGCAACCGCGACCGGTCGTGGGGTGTGCGTCCCGTTGGCGAGGCGGAGCCAGCCGGTCGTCGTGCGGCGAATACCGACGCGACGTCGTTCTTTTGGATCTACTCGGTGATGCGGTTCGAGGACTATGCGGTCAGCGTGATCGTGCAGGAACTGCGGACCGGCGAGCGCATCATGGGCGATGCTCGCCGCATTTGGAACGACCCCGAGCGGGAAGCCGAATGGTTGGGGCGCGTGGAGCACGAGGTGACGTTTGTCCCCGGTGGTCGTGAACCAGCCTCGGCGACGCTGCGTTTTGTGAAGCCGAACGGCGACGAGATCCGCGTCGAGTGCTCACCACAGTTGGGGAATTTCATTGGCTTTGGCACCGGTTACGGACTTGAGCAGGACTGGCGTCACGGCATGTGGCAGGGCGACGAGAAGGTGGAGTCGTTGCGGCACAAGGTTTCCGAGCTGGACGCCACCATGAAGTTGTTCTGCCCGGCCGACTACCTCGCGACATTCGAACTGACTGACGTGGATGGATCCACTGCATCCGGTCAGGGTCTGTTCGAGTTCTCGGTGATCGGCCCGCACGACCAATACGGTTTCACCGAGTACACGGACGTCAAGTAGCAACGATCGCGTTGAGTTTGCCACCTTCTCGGTAGCAAACTCAACGCGATCGCTTGTGGTTCTGCCGTGTTACTGCGGCACCTCGCACCCATCTGGTCCACAGGCGTCGCCGTCGGCGATCAGTGTCGGTGCTGCAGGACGGTCACCCCATGCTTGAGTCAGGGCCTGAGTGAACGTTTCGGGTGCCTGCGCGCCGGAGACGGCGTACTTGCGGTCGAAGACGTAGAACGGGACGCCGTTGACCCCGAACTCTTGCGCCTGCCGTTCGTCGGCGCGGACCGCTGCGGCATAGCGTTCCGGGTCATCAAGCACAGCGCGAACTTCGTCGGCGTCGAATCCGGCTCCGGCGGCCACTTCGACGAGCCGGTCGGCGCTGCCGAACAGCGGCGTCGCATCGGCAAAATTGGCGAGGTAGAGGGCGTCGAGCATGTCCTCCTGGCGGCCGAGTTCAGCTGCCCAGTGCAAAAGTCGGTGCATGTCGAACGAGTTACCGACGTCGCGGCCGCTCACCGAGTACTCCAAGCCAGCCTCATTGGCTGCCGCCCCTAGCTGACGTTCGCTGGCGTCGACTTCTACTTCCGACCAGCCACGCTTACGCGACTGGTGCTCGAAGATGCTGCGGGAAATGCCCGTCGGGACCGTGGGATCAAGTTCGAATGAGCGGTGCACCACGCTGACCTGATCGGCATGCTCAAATTTCTCGAGGGCATCGTTGAACCGCTTCTTCCCGAGATAGCAGAACGGGCAGTTGACGTCGGTCCAAATTTCGACCTGCATGTTGATGGGCCTCCAAAGCGTAAGTAGTCGTCAAGGACCAACACGGATCGAGTCCGTGATGTTCCCAATCTGGTGGCGGATCTACGAGTACTTGTAGAACCCTTCACCGCTGGCAATACCAAGCTTGCCCTGGTCGATGTAATTCTCTTTGAGCCAGGCCGCGTGTGCTCGCGCCCTCTCATCACCGTTGACCATGATGTTGTATGGCGTGTTCATGCCGACGATGTCGTAGATCTGGAACGGCCCGAGGGGTGCGCCGGTGGCGATCCGCCAGGTGTTGTCGACGTCCTTCGGTTCCGCGTAGCCGCCAGCGGCCAGGTCAAGCGCCGCGTCGAGGAACGGCACCAGCAGCGAGTTCAGAACGTAGCCCGCCTTCTCCTTGCGAATGGGCACCGCGACCATGCCCATGTCCCCCGCGAATTCGACGACTCTGTCGAACACTTCCGGTGACGTGAGGACTGTTCCCATGATCTCCGCGGTGTTCGACGTCCAGATGCGGTTGGCGAAGTGGATCGCGAGGAATCGGTCGGGACGACCGGTGGCGTCGACAATGTCGCTGGGGAGCAGGGTCGACGAGTTGGTCGCGAAGATCGTTTTCGCCGGTGCGACGTCGCCGAGGGCTCGGAATGTTTCGCGTTTCAACTCGAGGATTTCTGGGATCGCCTCAATCACCAGGTCTGCGTCGGCGACGGCTTCGGCGAGGTCGGTCGAGTGCGACAGTCGTGCCTGTGCGGCGTCGACCGTTGCTTGCGTCGCATCCGGGACTTCGGCGAGATATGTCTTCATCAGTCCGGCGATCCGCGGTTGTGCGGCGGCGACGGCATCGTCGTTGATGTCGTAGGCGATAACGTGGAAGCCGGTGTAAGCGGCTTGGAATGCGATCTGGGAGCCGAGAACTCCGGTCCCCAGGACGAGAACCTGCTTGATGTCGGACATGAAATTTCCTCTCATCGTTACTGGCCAGAACCCCCAAGACGAACCACTTCCGACCCTACTCATTTCGCAGACGACTTCCGCCCGGTTCGCCCGGCCGCCTCCGACCCGGCCCAATTGATCACCCACCAACCCCGACCTGGCATGCTTGTCACCGCGCCCCCATAGCCCAACTGGCAGAGGCAGCAGACTTAAAATCTGCAAAGTGTCGGTTCGAATCCGACTGGGGGCACTGGTAGCAGCGTTTTGAGCTTCATCGACGCCCCGCCACCCCGGCTTTGCCCCGGCGCGTCTACGTGGTTATGTCAGCGCCCGCTGGCAGAATCACAGCTATGCCAGTTCCGTTCTTTCCGATCCGTCCGACACCAGTGCGGTGCCTGCGGCCCGGAGACCACATTATCGTTCCCACTGGCGAACCTGGTACAGGCCTCCACGGGGTGATTTCAGACCTCGTGGAGAACGAGCCGGACCGACTGATAACAATCAACGGCGAAGTGGACGACGGGGATGGCCTGTTCTACCACCAGGCCGCGCCGAGCGAACTAACACAGCGATTGATCCAGCCCGGTGATCCAATACCTGGTTCGGAGTCCGTGATGGTCAAAGGAGCCGACTTGTGGAAGTGGATCGGCGAAACAATGAACGACCCTCACGGAACTGGGGAGAAGTACACGATCCGAACCTTCGCGCACATCACCGACCCCGTCAGCGGCGAACCAGCAATTGAGGTGAAAATGTTGTCGCAAAGCAACCGGAACAAGTTGCTTACGGTTCATATGACACCGACCGCTACTATTAGTTTCGCGGGAGCACGTTGACTGAATTTGACCCACCCACAACTCTGCTGGGTCACTTCGCTTGCGGAGTCGGTCTGCATTTGAGCACCGATTGCTGCGGCAGGATCTTCACCTCGAAATTGGGATCCGACAACCTTGAAATCCATATCCCATCTCTACCAGTCCCCATTCACGACGTGTTCCTATTGCCACCTATGGCAATGCGCCCACCAGAAGGGGACCTGCTGCACGACGAACGTGAACCGGCATTGCGGTGGGGAATCGCGATCAATTGGAATGTTCTAAACGGCGCACAGTTACCGACCTCTGTGAGGGTTTTCCGTGTCGGGTTTAGTTTGCTCGGCGCAGTCCAGAAATCTGCGGCGATTAGTAATCTTAGACTCTCCGTCCAGGATGAATTAGATATATGGTGGGACCTGTTGTCCTCGTGGATCGCCATCCTTAGTGAGCAAGACCCCCGAGACCAGCTACGCGCAGTTGGCGACACAAGGCGGGAGCCAGTGTGGACCTGGGTCGACCGGGAGAATGCCCGACATGGAGTGCAGATCATTGAAACCGCCTCGGACCAGTCGCGTGAGACAACAGCCGTAGACGCGGACACGTTGGCGGCCTGCATGGTCCTAGCTGGCGAAGGTGCCCGCCCTCCAGCCGAATGGCTCTTCATCCGTGATGCGCGATCAGCTACGCTCGCCGGAGACTTCCGTCGTGCAGTGATTGATGCGGGAACTGCCGCTGAGCTTGCAATCACCGAACTGCTTGATCAGCGTCTCGCGACCGAGGACGCTCAGTTGAGTGAGGCCCTACTGAAACGTGCTCGCGCACTCGAGGGTCGATCGAATTTAATGAAGGAACTCCAGGCCGGTGTCGAGCCAGTTGGATTCACAAAGGACCTCAAGGTCCCAAGGAATAGCGCCGCACACAAGGGGCAGCCGCCGTCTAGAGAAGTCGCCGAAAAGGCAGTCGCAATCGCAGTTGATCTATGCGAACAAGCGACGCCGCGCCTTGGTCTTGTCCCCGACCTAACGGCCGAATAGTTGGACTACGTTGTCCAATACCGCAGATTCGGCACGTTGGGCCGAGACTGACGGTTCCGGCAACTGATTCTGAGCGCCGCCGTCTTCCTCCGGAATCCAATCGCCGTAGGTGTCCAGCGTCAGCACAAAAGTGCTGTGACCGAGCCACTTAGATACCTGCATGAAGTGAACGCCCGACATGAGCTGCATCGTGGCGAAGGTATGCCGCAGATCGTGCAGACGGATGCCTTGCCTCGCGAGTTGGCCGTCTGTAGCTGGCCGACTCACTGGCAGCCCGACTACCTCCAGCGCTGGCTTGAAGATGGTGTCGTAGAACGTCGCCATCGCTATCGGGTGCGACCAGTCCAGCGTCAGCGCGATGCGCTCCCCTCTCGCCCGGTAGCCGCCGTTACGGCGAGTAGGCCACAGCGGCGCGGTGGGATCGTCCGCGTGCGGGTGCGTGTCGCGTAGGTAGGCGTGCAGTCGCTCGGCGAGCCAAGACGGCAGCGGCACCGTACGGCGCGACTTCTTCGACTTGGGTGCGCCGGTGATCCACTCACGGTTGCGGCGCTCTTTGGTCCGCTCCACCTTGACCGAGCATCGAATCGTCGGCTTGGAGTCGGTGCCGGGGCGGGTGGTGAAGACCAAGTCGCGCACTTCCAGTCCGGCATTCTCGGCAGCGCGGAGGCCGCTGTACGCCAGGAAGTCCACCATCAGCGCGTATACCGGATACGCGGGCAGATCGCCGAGCTCGCCAGCGATAGCCGCCGACACCTGCGCCACTTGCTGCGCGCTCAGCGGGTGATGCTCGAACTTCTCCACTGTCCGGCTGGCCTTGCCGGTGGCAAAGTCCACGCGGTCGCAGGGATTCACCGTGAGCGCGCCTTGCTGCATCGCGTACTTCATCACCCGACGGAACGCTCCCCAAGCGTGCTTCACCGTCGCGGGCTTGAGAGTTCCTCCCCCGTTCTGCCGCGACCGATGCCTACCCAATCCCGCTAAGAACTTCTCGCAGTCCTGCGACTTCTTTCTTCGTGGTGTCGTGGGAAGCGTTGGTGCGCTTGAGAATCCGTGCGACGGTCGGGCCGGACCACTGTCCACCACGTTTGGTGGGGTGACCCTCTTGGGTGAGCACGCGGGCGATCTCGCGAGTGCTGGCACCGTCGGCCGAGAGTGCTTGCATCCGTGCCAAGGCGTGTTGTTCGGCAACGATTGGGACCAATGCGCCGTCCTTGCTCTCGTATCCGTAGGGCAGTCCGCCGTGGGCGTAGCCACCCTTCGCAGCCTTGGCCTTCCGGGCGTCTTCGAGCCGGTAGGCGATCATCTCGCGGTCGTACTCGGCGACGGCCCCGAGGATGGTGCGGATCAGCTTGCGGCTTGGGTCGCGGGTCTCCCCGGTCAGTAGTTCGTTCTCGCCCTCGCGAGTGGACAACACCACGCCGCCAAACTGGTGAAGGTCCCGCAGCAGCAACTCTTGGATCATGACGTCGCGGGCGAGCCGATCTAGTCGCGGCACGACTACCCCACGAGCCTGCCCGCTCTTAACTGCGAGCTCGGCGGCGAGCCAGCCTTCGCGGTCGCGGAGCTCGCTGGTGCCCGAGCTCGCTGGTGCCCGAGATGGAGTCCTCGCACCACGCGATGATCCGGTGTCCGTTGGCCTTGGCCCACTTGCGAATGTCTTCGCGCTGCAAGTCAGGACCGTAGGCGTCCTTCTGTCGCGCAGTGCTCACACGGATATACGCCGCCAAGTTCATCGTGTCCTCCTGTTGTGTCGCGGATCGGCGAAACGCTCTGGCCTGCGGTGCCGCCGTATTTGCAAATGGTCGACCAGATGGATCGCCAATACGATGCGGCCGTCGAGCACGATGCTGAAGTGGAGTGGGTCGTCTCGGATGAACGGCAGTTACGCGATGTGCAGGCTGCGATTGAGGCTGCCAACTACGGCGACCGCTTTCGCGTTCGTTTGGAGAAGCCGAATCAGTAGAATGAGGACGAAATGAAGCTTGATATTCTTGGTGGTCGGCTAGGTGCGCCGATGACGTACGAGCAGTTCGCGCAGCGAGCCCACGCGATGTTGACCGGCCTGCCGCAGTTTCCTTCTGGTCGATGGATTCGGCTTGGTGACGTAGAGGACCCAGTCACTCACGAACTAAACAAGATTCCCGTAAATCCGAACGATCCGGCGTCCCTTGCGGCGGCGATCGAGACCACCAGCCGTCGAGGAACTGCGTGGAGAATGATGATCTTTCGCGGTATGGAGCTCTTTGTACGGGTGCAGGCCTACGACGGCCGGAGCTACCGGATCATCATCGAACTCGACCTGCCCGACGACGACTCGCCTCAAATACGCGAGACAATCCATCAGTACATGGCCGCCATCGTCGGAGCATGGCAGCCGACATGGCTGAAAGTCGGCCCCCGCGAGTTTGGGAAGCAGCAGGGGATCAAAGGGATGCCGGACGAGATCTACGTGGGCTGGGACACCTACCTGGCACCGGAGGTTCCTCTCGACCTCGAGGTGCTCGGCGATTCGGTGAGAGTAGTTCCCCGTGCTGCTGGCGGACGGTACATCACTCTCGATGGCACGCCTGCCGAACCGAACCTTCAGCAGGCGCTGCTGGTGCGGAAAGCGCTCGGGTACTAGGAGGTTCGGCAGGCCTTAGTTTCAGTACAACGGCGGCTACTGACGACTGCGATCGTTGGCGGCCGTCGAGCACCGATGCTTCATGAAGAGTTCGCGCAGGGAGCACACGCGATGCTGACGCGCCTGACGCCATACCTGTCAAGGCATTGGACTCGATTGGGCGACATCGAGGCCCGGACATCACCCCCATAAAACGAGGCTAGCTCGTAAGGTTTAGTCCATTTGTCGATAATGTTGCGTTTATCAGACACAACCCCTGCAATACTCAAGCCGTCCCATCGAGAGCATTTCGAACGGGAACAGTTCAGCGCTCACAAAAGATTGGACGAGACCATGGATGACAGGCAATTCACCAGGCTCGATAATCTGCTTACGAAGATTTCCCAACAACTCGACATTCTCACTGCCGAGCGACGCGTGAGCAGCATAAGAAGGAGATCGACACCCTGAAGTTCATATCGGAACGCTGACTAAGTTAGGCAAAGGCTGACTGACCACGAACGAGTTTGGTCTCTACCCGTCTATGTGAAGAGACGAAACCCAGAATGGACTGCCTGGCACTGAGCTGTCCGGCTCAGGCTAAGAGAGTGGCACGCGACCCAGCGCAACGGTCGCGCGGCAGCCACTGTTAAAAGCTGTACACCGCCCTGTGGCTCTCCGTGTTCGACACCGCACCCTGTCTGGCCGGGGTAGCCACTACGCCTTGGTGGGTAGTCATCATGCCGGACAGGGTTGACATAGTGACTACCAATAATTCTCTTGATCAGTCCGGATCATTCCTGGATCATTCCGGTTCACGACCCGGCGCTCTCCTCGCGCCCGCCTTAAACCTCACGAGATCCTCACAACAGGGGTTGGTCTCTATTGGTCTCAAGTTGTAGAAGCCATAGGTCCAGCTACTTCTATTGGTCTCATTGCGACCCAGTTCGGCGACGTTTACGGACTTAGAATCTGCAAAGTGTCGGTTCGAATCCGACTGGGGGCACCAAAACGTTCTTACTCGAACCGACACGGAACATGTCGGCGAGCCGGAACCGATGGTTCAATCCAAACTCCCCGGAATCTCCGGGGAGTTTTTGGTTTTTCAGCACGTCAGAGACGTGCAGTGCTTCGACGTCACTGGCCTCCGTGTCGGCGCCTTGCCAGCGTGTGAACGCATGTGCTGCGTCGCGCAGCTCATGGATGGCTGGTGTGAGTTCGTCGGTGACGACACCGCCGTCGTCGAGCCAGAGCTTGCTGAAGCTGGCGGTGTTGAGGTCGCGTCGTCCATCCTCGGGCGCGCGCAGGTAGAGCGACTGCGGGTCGTCGAGCAGGTCGAGGTATTGCTGGAGCTTGCGGGCACCGAGTTCGAGTTGGTCGCCGGTGTCGTCGAGGCCCTGCTGCGCGCGGGTGCGTTCGACCTGGATCTTGCGCAGCCGTGCGCGGATCTTGTCGGCCGCGAGCTCACCGTCCGAGGCGAGATCGATCAGTCGCTCCTCCTGCTGGGCGAGCTTGTCGAGCTTCTTGCGGTAGGCGGTGTACAGGTCACGGACACGAGCCTGTGCATCGGCCATCGATACGTCGATGGCCTCGCGAATGTAGTCCAGGAACTCCGGTGGCAGTCCGAGCTTGGCGTAGTGGTCGAGGACGTACCACTCAACGTCGAGCACCGGCAGATGCGGGAGATCGCATTCACCGCGTTGGCGGGCCAGACACAGGTAGTAGGCGTAGTTGCCGCCGTTGCCTTTCGCCTCGGTGTAGACCAGTCTCGAGATGCGACCGTTGACGCGGCAGCGCTCGCAGTACAGCAGGCCCTTGAGGTAGTGGTAGAGCACGCGGTCACGTTGTCCTCGGGCGGAGCGGTCTTCGATGACCTTCTGGACGCGCTCGAACAGGTCGGCGGGGATGATCGGCTGGTGTCGACCCGGGAAGGTTTCGCCCTTGTAGCGGACGATGCCGATGTAGTACGGGTCGCTCAGCATCCGGTGCAGGTGTGATCGTGACAGTTCCTTTGCGCCGCCGCGTCCCTGCGGGCGAGCCCGGAGCCCGAGGTCGGCCATGGTTTCTTGGAGGCGGTCGATGGAGTAGTCGCCGGTGGCATACATTTCGAAGGCTTGCTTGATCAGCGGTGCACGTTCCTCGTCGACGGCGATGCCGTTGACCTGCCGCCCGTCGTGTTCGATGCGCACGTTGCGGTAGCCAACCGGAGCGCGGCCGTTGGTGCCGCCCATCTGCGCCTTGTGCCGCATCTTGACCTTGATGTCCTCTCCGGACATCCGCACCTGGACCTCGTTGATGATGTCGGTGACTGCTTCCATGGCGTCGGCCATGATGCCCTCGCCGAAGTCTTCCTTGGCGGAGACCAGTTTGACGCCCATCGCTTCGAGCCGTCGTTTGGTGATGACCGCGTCGCCGAGGTTGCGGAAGGCGCGCGAGCGCATGTAGATGATCACCAGCGAGACATCCGGATGTTCGCCGAGGTAGGCGAGTAATTGCTTGAAGACCGGCCGCTTGTCGATGGTCTGCGCCGATGCGCCCGGCTCGACGAACTCCTTCTCGATCAGGGCGCCCATCCGAGCGGCCTTGGCGTGGTTGGCCTCACGCTGGGTGGCGATCGAGTTGCCTTCGGCGTCGACGTCAGCGCCGGTGTCCATCTGTCTCGTGGTCGAGACGCGCAGGTACGAGACGGCGATCTGCGGACCGGTCGTGGTGTGGTTTGTCATGTCCCTTTTCCTCCTTTCTGCCCGAGCTGGGCTAGCTGCTGGTCGCCGGATCGATGTCGTACACGGATGCCGGTGCAAGTTCGGTCGTGGTCGTGTCCAGCAGGCGTTCGACGTAGCGCTCCAGGCGGGCGACCGCGTCCGGTGGCAGCTGGCGGATCTTCTCTTCGAGGTCGTCGCCGAGCTGCGACAGCGATGCGGGCGTTTTGTAGCCGGCGGCGGCGTACATGCTGTACAGCGATAGCCCGAGCGGTTCGGCGAGTGCCGCAATGTGCGCCGGATTGACCTTCAGTACCTGACCTTTCTCCAGCTTGGATATCTGCCCCTGTGCGACGCCGGAAGCCTCCGAGAGTGCGCGGAACGTGAAGCCTGCATTTAGTCGCGCATCGTGAACGAGGCTGCCGAGAGAATTATCGGCAGCCGATTGAATAGCGTTGCTTGTCATTATTTAATTCCTCCCATTCATTTTCTATTTTATAGAAATTGTTTCGAAATGGGAATGATGATTGTTCATTCCACATCGAATAAAGGAGAGGCTTCTCTTGTTTAGTTGGTGTCGAATTGGCGGGAGCCAGCGAGTCCTTGCGGATCTCGGGGCTGGCTCCCGCCGAGGACGGACGGCCCGGTGGGCTATCCCTTGGTGCCGCGACCACGGGTGGTCTTCGGCGCTTGCGTTGTGGACGAGCCGAACAGGGCCGAGAGGGCCTGTCGCTGCAGTTCGGCATCCTTCTCGATCTCGGCGCGAAGTTCCTCGGCCTTGGCGGTGATCGCGGGATCGTTGGCCAGGGTGTCGAGGTGCTTCTCGATGGCGGTGCGGATGGTGTCCGTGACCGTCATACCGCTGAGCTTCGACAGCATGCCGATGCGAGCGTGCAGTTCGTCGTCCAGTCGGACGGCAAGGGTCTTCATGACCGTCTCCTCCTTCCTGAGGGTGTTTGTCCGAACGGTTCCGCGCGGGAGTCGTTCGGCCACTTCCTCGGGGTGTTGCGACCGGTGAAGGCGGGATGCCTTCACGATTTCGGCCGCAGGCCCCCGACGAAGGGCCCTCCCATCTACGGGATGGTGAAGACGTAGATATGGCCGTCGGGTGAGCGTTCGAAGTGCACGTCACCTGACAGTTCGGCGTCGCGGGCGAAGCCTGCATAGTTGATCGACACATAGCCGCGGAGCGCATCTGGCACTGCCCGGTCGATCTCGGTTTCAAGCCCGTTGTGCAGCACGTCGCGCGCCCAGTCCTCCGGCGAGTCGTATTCGCCGCCATAGGAGTCGGTGAACGAATCGAGCATGTCGGGATCAGCATCGTGCAGTTGCGCGTAGGCCGCGAACGCCGCACCGTGCTCGGCGATACCGCGCGCCACCCGGGCCACCACGTCGAGCTGCTCGTACTCGCCGACCTGGAACGGGTCGAACTCGTCGTAGTCGAAGATGCCGTACTCCTCGGCGTCCGGCTCGTGGCTGCTGGCCAGGATGTGCTGAACGGCGTCGCGCAGCTCCTCGTCGGTGACGGCGGCATCGAGCCAATCGCCGTGCAGGCGCCCGGCGTTGTAGTCGGCCAGACTGCCGACCCAGATGCGCGGCTGCAAGGTTGGCTGCTGCTCGCGCTCGGGCTGCTGTGGTTGTTGATCTTTCTCATTCATGGATCACCTCCTTTCGTATACGGGTGACACGCTCGCCGTCGATGCGGTCGATGGCCAGCGCGACATAGTCAGGGTTGAGCTCGATACCGAGCCAGTCGCGGCCGAGTGTTTCGGCGGCGATGGCGGTGGTACCGGAGCCGATGAACGGGTCGAGCACCAGACCTGGCTCGCTTGCCGCGTCGCAGTCGCACATCGCTCGTAGGGCCAGGCGGGTCGCGACCGCGCCGAGTCGCCGCACCGGGCGCTTGTACGCCGCTCGGCACTGGCTGCAGCGTTGTTCGGGGCAGCCGGCCTCGACCATCCGCCGCGCCAGGCTGACCGGGAAGGTCGCGAAATGCGGGCCACGGTAGCCGCTGACGGCCAACCGCCAGACATCGCCGGGATTCTTCCCGAGCGGATGGCCGAGTAGCCCAGCGGCGTGTAGTGCGGTCAGTCCCCGGTCACCGTCGCTGTTCGGCCCCAGCCAGGCTGGCCGAGCCGGCTTCCGCGATGCCGGCCTCGTCGACGCCCTGCGTTTCGGTGGGCGGCTGACGTGCGGCTCACGGATGGCATCGAGGTCGAAGAAGTAGGTCGGCGAACGGGCGAGTACGTAGATGAACTCGTGCTTGGTGGCGAGTCGGTCCGCAACGCTGGTCGGGATCGTGTTCGTCTTGGCCCACACGATCTTGTTGCGCACCAGCCAGCCGTCGGAGACCAGCTGCAGCGCCAGACGCTCC
The DNA here is from genome assembly GCF_056682775.1 of Gordonia sp. 34D. NCBI lineage: Bacteria > Bacillati > Actinomycetota > Actinomycetes > Mycobacteriales > Gordoniaceae > Gordonia > Gordonia sp. 34D. Next base: position 2,027,605 of record NZ_CM155293.1, read on the forward strand.
GGCCCGAGCAGCAGACTCTTGCGGCCGGCCCCCTCGGCCGGTTTGGTGCTGTAGCTGTCCCCCAGGTTCAGCCAGACCGTCCCGGTCGGCACGAGCACCCGCCGCACCTCGACGAGCAGCGTGTGAAGCCCAGCGACCCATTCGTCGACATGTGCTTCGAGCCCGAGCTGGTTGTCGTGGTCGTAGTTGCGCAGCCGAAAGTAGGGCGGGCTGGTCACCACGCAGTCGACCGACGCATCCGGCAGCTCCCGCAGGCGGTCGAGTGCGTCGCCGATGAGGATCTGGTTGCGAGGCAGGCTCATGCCGTACCTCCGGCCAGCACCTGCGCCAACGTGTTCGGCGTGGCGTAGCGAAACATCGCCGCCGTCAGGCTGTGGCTGCGGTGGACGGCGGCTTCGAGCTTCGCGGCACGCTCGGCGGTGGTCAGAAGCCAGACCACCAGCGGGAAGCTGCCACGGCGGTCTTGTTCGATTCCGCTGCGGCGGTAGTCCTCGTACTGCTGACACTTACGGATCAACGTCGGCAGCGACTCGGTGCCCAGGTCGACCTCGATGAAGGTCCGGTCGACAAAGTCGGCTGTCGTGATCTCCGTGTACAGGTCGGGCTGCAACCAGCGCGGCTCACCGCTCGGACCGAGATACTTGCGCCAGGAGGCCGGTTCGACCTCCACGACGACATTCTCGATGGCCTCGATGCGGCGGTGCTGATCCAGTAGGACATGGACATCGGCGATGGCCAGACAGTGGCGCAGGAAGCGCTCCGAGGGCTCACCTGAGCGACGCCGCTTGTCGTCGCCGTAGACGATGCGGAGCCCACTCGCGCTCAGTCGCCACACGGTTACCCCGCTACCCGATCCCAGGCCGCCGACCCGTCGATCGAGTGAGCGGATCAGCCCATCGCGCTGGAGCCGGGCGAGCACCCGCCGAGCGACCCGCGCCCCGGTCGCTGCCGCTTCATGGTCGACGAAGCAGAAGCGCTGCACTTGATGGGTAGTCAGGTACCGGTGGTCGGCCACCAGCCGGAGGACATCGCGATCGCGGTCCGAGAGTTGATCGGTCAACCGCGCCAATTGGCGAGCCCCCACCCGGCGACCCGCGCCGCGCGGAGGAGCTTCGGACGACGAAGAGGTCGAAGTATTCGGCTCCCTAGAACCGGGGAACTCATCGCCGACCTGCGCACTCACCATGTCGTCACCGGAAGCGGCCGGTACGCCGAGCGGTAGCCCTGCGCCCGGGGTGTATCCGCCGGGAGCGGTCGGTCGTACGGCACTCATTTGCCACCTCCTGGCCGGCGACTACGCCCAAACGACTCGTCCGCCGTGGCCTTGCCATTCCAGCCGCCGATGGCGAGTAGTTCGGCTTCGACGTCTCGGAGCGGACGGCCATAGCGAGCCCGTGACATCGCCCGGACCTGTGCGGCCGACTGGATCTTTGGGGGCAACTGGCGAGTGCGGATCGTGCACCACGGCATGCGGTCCCCGCCGACCAACAGCGATGCCTGTGCTACGAAGGCGGGAAGTTCTTGGAGGTCGCGCGGCGTGAGCACACCGTTGGTGGTGGCGGCGATGTCCTTCGCGTCCTGCGGGCTGAGCTGGAAGCAGACGCGACTGCGGGCGTGCGCCATGACCGCCTGCCGCATCGACGGGCTGAGTTGTGTCAGCGATTGGTGCGCCAGCGCCGCGAACGCCACCCCGAGACCGCGAGCCCGCCCGAGCGCATCGGCGAGATCACCGAGCCGAACGATCTCCTGAAACTCGTCGAGATACAGCATCACCGGGTGGCGCTGCGATTGCGGCAACCGGGTGCGTTCCTGCGCCGCCTGCCAGATCAGCGCCAACAGAATCGATCCCATCAACCGGGCACCCTCCGGGCCCAGCTCTGCGCTTCCCAGTGAGATGACCACGATCGGGCGCTTGTCTGGTTCCACGAACAGGTCGCGCAGCGAGAACTGCGGGCGCGACTGTCCGAACATCGCCCGCAACGATGGCCGCAACGTCAGGATCGGATCGAGCTTGTTACGCAGTGGCGCGATGACGTGCGTGCGCTCGGCATCCGACAGTGCTTCGAAGTGCGCCCAGAATGCCCCGAGCCCCAGCGGATCGGCGCTGGCGACCTTCGCCACCAGCGGTCGTCGTACCACTGCATTCGACAAGATCATCGGCAGCATCGACAGCGAGCATCCGCCCACCCGGGCGAGCGTCAACAGGGCGGCATGCAGCAGGTCGCTACTGCGCGGACCGAGCTGGTCTCCGTAGAGGCTCTTGAAGACGCCGAAGATCACGTCGGCCGACCGTTCTGGTTGGTTATCGACGAAGACCGACATCCCAACGGGACAGCTGTCGGTTGGGTCGAACACCACGATGTCGTCGTGCCGCTTCGGGTCGACGCGCTCGAGGAAGTCCGTACATGCATCGCCCTTGCCGTCGATGAGCACCACCGACCGCCCGGCGGTCGCGTCCGCCAGCGCCAGGTTCACCAACATCGTCGACTTACCGGTGCCCATGGGGCCGATCACGTGCATGACCCGCTTGGCCTCCTCCACACCCTGGCCGACTGGCCGGTCGCCGTCGAGGGTTGAGTCGCCCAGAATCCGACCTGCACGCGGAACCGGCGCGGCAACCGGAAGCTGGCGTGGGTGGGGTGAGGGCACGCCCGGTAGGTCTATGTCCTTCGGGCCGATCGGCCACCCGAGCAGCGCCGTCAGCTCCGTGACGCCCAGTTCACTCGGCCACAGCAGCGGGTCGCGCATCTCGTCGAGTGCCCGCAACGACGATCGCTTCAGGCGGAGCGCCACACCCGGGGCTTCCAGTCCACGTAGCGGCGCGGCCACGTTCCCGATCAGTCGCTGCGCCCGAGCGCGGTCACGAGATCGTGCGCCGATCCGCAGCTCACACGAGAACCGATGCTCGCCGAACTTGGTACCGACCCGTGTCCGCTGTTGGCTCGCAACATCGGAGATCAGGCGTGGACGATGACGTGGTCCCAGGATCACCTGTAGCCGCACCAGCTCCCCTCGATGGGCGCCGGAGAGTGCGGCAAGGACACCGCGGGCGACCTGTTCGGTCGACCCGACCGCCAACGGCAGCCGACGATGCCCCGGCAGGCGCACCGCCGCCGCAGCCGTCGAATCGACGGGGCGACGTCCAGCGGTAGCGCGCAGCCCAACCAGGTACGTCGACATCGCTCGTACCGCCCGTCCCGCGACGGCAGGCTCGGCCCCGAGAAACCAGTGGACCCCGCCGGCCTCGCCGCGAGCCTCCAGAACCAGACGGGGTTGACCGGCCAGGCCGGCGAGCGCACCGACGGCCGCACGCGCAGCCTCAACCGGTAGTGGAATAGGCAGCTCCAGCTTCGTCCAGGTGAACGATCCGCAGCTACTCATCGGAGTCCTCCGCATGGTCGCGCGCCTGTCGCTCGGCCTGAGCTTGAGCCTCACGCTCGGCATCGGCCATTGCCATGGCGATGATCGGGCTCTTCGAATCTAAGAGTGCGTAGGGGCGCTTTGTGACGTGGCGGGCTGACCACAAGATGTAGGCGGGCCCTGTGGTGTGAAATGGAAGTTCCTCAACAGCCACACACACCAATCAGGACCCAATGAGCGAGCATACTTGCGATGTTGCCGACACGATCTGCCGAACCGTCGAACTCGGCCTCACGATCACCGACGCCGCCGTCGACCGCCACAACGACACCCACATCTTTGCTCGAGTTCTCGACCCCGATCCGCACTGTCCCGATTGCAACATTGCAGGTCAACTACGCGATCACGCCGACCGAGTCCTCACCGACATTCCCACCGCCGGGTACCCAGTGCGACTGCACATCGCCGTGCCGCGCTACCTGTGCAGCACCAGCGAGTGCCGGCGAACAATCTTTCGGGCCAACATCGAGCACATCGCCGCCCCGCGGGCAGTGGTCACCGCCAGGACCACACGGTGGATCCTGCAACGCATCGCGACCGACAAGATGAGCGTTGCCGCGGTCGCCAAGAATCTCTCCCTCGCCTGGAAAGTGGTCAACAGGATTGCCCTGCAAGCCTGCCGAGACCTGGCCTACGGCAGCACCCACCTCGCCAACGTCCGATACCTCGGGATCGACGAGCACAAGTGGAAACACGTTCGCGGACAAGGGGACCCAAGCTTCGTGACGGTGTTGATAGATCTGACACCGGTGATCGACGGAACAGGCCCGGCACGCCTGCTGGACATGATCGCTGGCCGGGAGAAGAAGTCGGTCAAGGCCTGGATCGCCGCCCGTGATCAGGCCTTCCAGGACCGCATCCAGATTGTTGCGATGGATGGGTTCACCGGCTACAAAACCGCCACGTCCGAACAGCTCCCGAAGGCTCGGGTGGTGATGGATCCGTTTCATGTGGTGCACCTAGCCGGAGCGAAACTGGACTTGTGCCGGCAACGGATCCAGCAACTGACCTGCGGTCACCGCGGACGCAAAAGCGATCCGCTCTATCGGATCCGGCGGATCCTGCACACCCGAACCACCCTGCTCACTGACAAGCAGAAGATTCGCCTCTTTGAGTCGTTGACCAGCCATGATGACCACGTAGCGGTCGAGGTGACCCATCAGGTCTATCAACAATTGATAGCGGCCTACGAGCATCGCGAGCGTCGTGAGGGAAAGAAGCTTATGTACAAAACGCTCAAACGAATCCACCAGGGCGTGCCCTCCGCGTTGGCTGAACTGGCGCAGTTGGGTCGTAGTCTCTGGGCCCGCCGAGCCGAAATCCTGGCCTACTTCGACACCGGCGTCTCCAACGGACCCGTCGAAGCCGTCAATGGCCGCCTTGAACACCTCCGCGGCATCGCCCAAGGATTCCGCAACCTCGAGCACTACATCTTGCGGTCACTTCTACATTCAGGTCAGTTCGAAGAACGGATCAACGCACTCTGAAATCCGAAGAGCCGATGATCGCTCGCGCAATCTTGCGCACGTCGGGCTGCTCGCGTTGTTCGGAATGGACGATGATCCGTCGGCTGCGCCGGGCGCGTTTGATATCCGCCCGTTCCGCAGCCCTCCGATCCGCTCGATAGGGCGCATTCTTACTCACGCTCTCGTCGTCGTGATGTGTTGTTGACATGGATCTACCTCCTTCCCGAATTACGTGATGGACCGACTTTCGTATTGCGTTTCGAAATAGAAATGCGAGTCGTGCGGCAGACTATGAACCCAACTGACGCGAATTGCAATAGCAAATTGCCATTGTTGACCATTCCACAACGTCGACCGGAATAGTTGCCACGGGGAATCACCAGCCGCGGTACTTCGATGAGATCCGCCACCACAGGAGTGCTCCGACGCCGACGACCAGAACGACGATGCACAGGTACAGCCAGATCGCCCGCAGGATGCTGATCGCGGCGTAGAGGGCTATCGCCGCCAGGAGTACGCCGACGCACGCCTCCAGGAATCGACCGCCGATACGGCCAGGGTCGCCGCCACTCACGGCAATCGCCGAATCTCGGCGAGCAGACCCGATACCAGCCCAGCCTCGTGACAGGTCGCGACAAAGCGGCTCTGGTCGAACGGAAACCGCCCGATGACGCCCATGAGGAAGATCTGACCCACCAGATCCGCGGTCAGCAGCTCGTACGGCAGACTGCCCTTGCCGAACCCGGCCAGGGTCAACTCGTTGAGGTGCCACTGGGCGAGCTCCAGCTCATCGTCGAGGTTGAAGCTCAGCCCCAGGCGCACGTGGTGCACGTCGTGGTAGTAGCGGAACCGGATGTTGTCCTCCGGAGACTCGTAGATCGTCGACTCACAGAACAGGCTGCTCACCGGTAGCGGATCACCCGTCTCCTGCGAGTGGGCGAATGCGCCGCGCAGCTGTTGATAGGTGCTCGGTGCAGCCGCGACGCCGACCCAGCCGAAGCCGAACTCTCGAATCGTGAGGTCGGCCTGTTCGCGGACGAAGCGGGTCAACTCGGCGCGGCTGGCGCGCAGATCTGACGCCGTAGGGTGAGAGGTGGTCATGACGTGACTCCTTGACGTGTTCATCGGCGTGAAGAGGTTGAGAAGTGTTGTGGCCGTTCGGTCTGGCCGAGCGCAGGCACGCGCTCGGCCAGACCTTCCGATCTATTGCGGCGGTGGATCGATGCGGTTACGGTGCGCCGTGTCGATCATCTGGTGAATCGCCGACGCGGCCATCCGGTTGATACGCGCCTCGGCCTGCCGCTGCGCCCGACGTGTTCGCGCGATCTCCGCCCGTCGATCGGCCTCGATCTGTACGAAGACATGACGCGCCCCGATCAGCAGCACGATGAACACAGTCAGCGCGAGGACCGCAAGGACCGCGACGACGCTCATCGACGGTTCACCTCCCGGGCGGTATCTGCGACCGCCTGACCCATGCCGATGACCGCCATCGTCTTGATGAAGTCCAGGTCACCGGACGCGGCCGGCACGGCCAGAGCGAGCTGCTGCTGCACCTGCGCGACCAGGGCTGCCTGCTGCATGGCGCAGGCGCCAGTACGGGCGATGGCTTCGACCTTCGCCTGCTGAACCTCGCCGGCGGCGGCGATCGCGGCCGAACGGAGCTCGGTCGACTGGTCGATCGCAGCCAACTCCCGCGCCGTCTGACGCGAGAGTCGACCGCCAGGCGCGGACGGGGGTGGAACGATGGACTGCTGTGTGTAGCGCTCGATGGCCGACATGGCACGAGCCCCCTTCGGTGAATCGGAGTTCGCCAGGCTGTTGCACTGACACGAACACCGTCGCAACGAGGCGCGGGACATCGAGAGAATCGGAAAGGAATCGGAACGAGGGTCTGCGCACCAGTACGCTCACTTCAGGAGGTGGCGAGTGGACGATGCGCGTCAGCACGATGCTGCAGATCTCACCGACGACCTGCTGTTCATGCGCAAGGGGCCTGGGTTCACCGCCAAGCGGATCGTCAACGCGGGCACGCTCCGTCACGTGCTCGGGGGGTGTGAGGAGCCGTTCGACAACCTGCGCGACCGGTTCGTCTCGGCGATTCAGTCGCTGCGAGGTCCCGAGCCGGCCACACTGCTCGCCGCGTACGGTCTCGCGCCTGACTACGTCGATCTACCCGTGCTCCGGCAGCGACGCGAACGCTACGGCCGCACGATCAACCGCAAGGTCGACACCGTCGCCGATCGGGAGGATGCAGCGATCGAACACCTGCGCGTCCAGCTACTGACTGGCTGGTACACGCAGTCGCCGGTTTCGGCCCGAATACCGGAGATGCACAACGGAATCATCCAGGAGTCCGTTCACGTCTCGACGCTGGTCGTCGATCGACAGTGGCAGGAGACCCGCGAGCACTACCGCTTCATGGCACTGTTCGACGAAGCCGACTACATCGCGATCAGCAGCTCCTATCCAGGCCGCCCCATCCCCGAGGGCGACTTCGCAGTGAAAACCGTCCGCACGGGACAGAGCTTCAGTCACCAGTTCTGGCACAACGGCCCCATGAAGCGGGGGCGAACCTACGACCTGCGGTTCCGGCTGGTTCCAGACGATGACTACGGCCAGCCCGAGGCGATAGTCGAAGAGTCGCGAGCGTTCCACGAGCGCACCCTCACCGCCACGATCGAGGTCGAGTTCCGAGGGCCGACGCCGCACCAGGCCTGGAGCTACGAACGCCTGACATTCTTCGAACGCCCTGGTGAGCCGAATGCGGGTAAACGGATCGACCTCACGGAATCGAAGGCCGCGCAATTGCAGACCCACGACCAGTACGGCGGACTGTTCAGCGGAATTGCATGGAATTGGTGACGTCGTCAGCGTCAACGGCAACTTGAGCGTATCAACTCATGGGAGATTCTTAAATCATCATGAATTTGATATAATTGAATCAATAATGGTCGGCAATTTATGTACATTATTGAAATCCCCTGCACTGGTTCACGAGTTCGTGGAGGCGTGCCAACACGCCGTGGGCTCGCCCTACCGCTGGGCGGCTGGACTTGCGGGTAGAGTGCGGCACCAAGTCTCGGGAGCGCGTCGCGGAGTCCTCCCGCACATGCGCTCGGAGGACACCATGGGCAACACGCTATGGGCGGCTACCAGTGGCAAGACCGTAGTCACGTCGGGGGTCGCCGGATGATCGATGGCTTCACGGACTACCAGGCCAAGTACTACGCGCACGAGCTTCAGCGCAGCTACGCCAGCGACCACGTTGGCAAGCTCGCCGGCCTCCTGTTTGACGCGCAGGTCGAGCCGAAGCCGCACCAGATCGATGCCGCGCTGTTCGCCCTCCAGACACCGTTCCTCAAGGGCGTCATCCTTGCCGACGAGGTTGGTCTCGGTAAGACCATCGAAGCTGGCATCGTCATCAGCCAGTACTGGGCCGAGCGCAAGCGCAACATCCTGATCGTTGCACCATCGAGCCTGCGACAGCAGTGGCAGCAGGAGCTGTACGAGAAATTCCTCATTCCGTCCTCGCTACTCGACGCCAAGACCAAAGACCGCCTCCTGAACGCGGGAAGCAATCCCGAGGTCCTGATCTGCTCCTACGAATTCGCCCAACGACACGAGGCTTCGTTGATTCGTGCGTGGGACTTGGTTGTCGCTGACGAAGCACACCGTCTGCGCAGCTTCTGGAATGGTCGAGCCAAGGTTGCCAGCGCTGTCGCAAACATCGTTGAAAGTGCCCGTAAGACTGTTCTGCTTACCGCAACGCCACTACAGAACAAGCTCGAAGAGCTCTACGGCCTCGTTTCAGTTTTCGACCCCGAGTATTTTCACTCGCTGGACGCATTCCGTGAGCGCTACATCAAGAATCGCGAGACGGCTGCATTCGATGACCTCGGTGATCGTGTTGCGCAGATCAGCAAGCGCACGCTTCGCCGCGACGCGGACAAGTACATCCGTTTCACCGAGCGACTGCCGATCACTGTTGGCTTCGAACCCTCAGCTGACGAGCAGCGACTCTACGAACTCGTCAACGACTACCTCCAACGCGACGAGCTCTATGCCTTCTCGAAGTCCACGCGACACCTGAGTGCACTGATCATCCGGAAGCGCCTCGGGTCATCCACCTACGCCATCGCGAGCACGCTGGAGCGAATCGCCAATCGGCTGGAAGCCGAGATCGCCGCTGGCGGGTCTCAACCGCGCACGGACAGTCTCCTCATCGATGCCGACCTCACAGACGAAGAGTCTAATGAGTTCGACGACCAACCGGCTCGCCAGGATTCAGGACGCAGTTCGCAGGACGACATCGCACTCATGCGCGACGAAGTCCGTGAGCTCAGGGAGTACGCCGCACTTGCACGGTCGATCACCGTGAACGAGAAGGCAGTTCAGCTCAACCACGCCCTCGACCTCGGCTTCGATCGACTACGAGAGCTTGGCGCGCCAGAGAAGGCGATCATCTTCACCGACTCCACGGTCACACAGGAGTACATCGCCCGCTCATTGACAGAGGCCGGCCGCGGTGACGGCCTGGTTCTCTTCAACGGGCAGAACGACTCCCCTCGGTCGACCGAGATCTACCAGGAGTGGCTGAAGAAGAACCGAGGCAGCGACGTCATCACCGGTGTACTCGCCGCAGACAGACGTAAGGCACTCGTGGACTACTTCCGTGACGAGGGCACCGTCATGATCGCCACCGAGGCAGCCTCGGAAGGCATCAACCTGCAGTTTTGCTCCATGGTCGTCAACTACGACTTGCCTTGGAACCCCCAGCGCGTCGAGCAGCGCATCGGCCGCGCCCACCGCTTCGGCCAAAAGCACAACGTGGTCGTCGTGAACTTCTCCAACAAGGGCAACCTCGCCGAGCAGCGCATTCTTGAGTTGCTGGACGAAAAATTCCACCTGTTCCAGGGTGTGTTCGGGGCGAGTGACGAGGTGCTCGGCACCATCGAAGACGGCCTCGACTTCGAGAAGCGCATTTCTGACATTCTGAACCGGTGCCGGACAGCAGAGGACATCGACTTCGCCTTCAATGAGCTCGAGAAGCAGTTCCATGGCGAGATCTCCAAGGAGATGGCTACCGCCAAGGCCAAGGTGTTCGACAACCTTGACCCCAACGTCCAGGACCGCCTCAAGTCCTACGACGCCCAGTCGGGTGAGGTGCTCAACAAGTTCGAGCGACTCCTCCTCGCAGTCACGAGGTACCAGCTAGCCGACGACGCCACCTTTGAGGGTGACGGGCGGGTGTTCGATCTCCACACTGCGCCTGTGTCTGGCGCGCAGACTGGTCGTTACCACTTCAAGTCGCAACCGCAAGCGCACGCGCACCAGTACCGCTTCGCCAGCCCATTGGCGGGCTATGTCATGGACCAGTCCAAGACCACCGCCACGCCACCGCGCGAGCTGACGTTCAGCATCTCCGGATCGGAGCGAGCCAGTACGGCGGTCAAGGCCCTTGCCGGCAAGAGCGGTCAGCTCGTCAGCAAGGTCGTCACCTTCCGCGTGCAGGCCGGCGACGAGGACATCTCCGAGGCCTATTCTTTCGCAGGCATCCTCACTGATGACGGCCAGTGGCTTGACCACGAGTACGTCTCCGACCTCATGGACCTGGCGTGCACGAACGTGTCAGACCCCCTTGGCATGATCGACGAGTCGCCGTTCACGCCGCACCTCGACGCTCAGCGCGAGCAGTTCGAGAAGGAAGTCCAGGCGCGCAACGCCCGCTACTACGACCAGCAGGAGGAGATCCTGTACCGCAACTCCCTCGACCGCAAGGCCGAGTCCGAGGCGCTGATCCGTCAGTACCGCCAGAAGGAGAAGGAAAGTCGCAAGGCTGCGCGGGTGACCGACGACCCGATGGAGCAGTTGCGCCACAAAAAGGAAGCACGCCGGTGGTCGCAGAAGGCCGAAGACGAGGATGATCGCGCCCGCAGTGACCGGATCAAGCTGCGCGAGGAAACCGACAAGTATCTCGACCTCATCGAGCAGTCGCTTCAAGGTAAGCAAGAAATAGAAGACCTGTTCGCTATCCGCTGGAGAGTGACCACATAAACGCAACGCTTATCAAAAGCGGTGATAAATAGTAAAATTGAAGCAATCGATAATAATGAGGATAAACTGAATGACTGACGATATCTACGAGATCCCTAGCAAGACGCCCGACCTGCAGACTGAGCTGGCGCAGAAGCTACAGGAACTGGTGCCCGAAGCCATCGCAGATGGCAAGGTTGATGTCGCCAAGCTCACCGAACTCCTCGCTGGCGATGCCGCTGACAGCAACGAACGCTTCGGCCTGTTCTGGCCGGGCAAGAAGCGCGCCCTACGCGCCGCTCAGGAACCCACGACCGCCACACTGCGCCCCGACAAGGCGAATAGCAAGGAGTGGGACACCACCAAGAACGTCTTCATCGAGGGCGACAACCTCGAAGTGCTCAAGATCCTGCAGAAGCACTACCACGGCAAGATAAAGATGATCTTTATTGATCCGCCGTACAACACAGGCAAAGACTTCGTGTACCCGGATAACTACCGGGAGGGTCTGGAGACCTACCTCGAGTGGACCAAGCAGGTCAATGAAGAGGGCAAGAAGCTCTCGACCAACAGTGAGTCGGAAGGGCGCTATCACTCCAACTGGCTGAACATGATGTACCCGCGCCTCAAGCTTGCTCGTAACTTGCTGACCGATGACGGCGTCGTATTCATTACGATCGACGATGCCGAGGTTGCACACCTCCGAAAGGCAGCCGATGAGGTCTTCGGTGAAGCTAACTTCGTCGCGAACGTTGTCTGGCAAAAGAAGTACACGCGTGCGAACGACGCTCGCTGGTTCTCTGATAACCACGACCATGTCCTGTGCTACGCCCGGAAGAAGGACGGGATGTCGCTAAACCTACTTCCGCGTGAGGCATCGCAGCTCAAGGCTTACTCCAACCCCGACGGGCACGAGAAAGGTCGCTGGAAGGCGACCCCTCTACACGCGAAGAGTGGCTCGAATACGGGCGGCTACACCTTCGCCAACGGGGTGACCTGGGCTCCGCCAGTTGGCACCTATCGCCGCTTTAACGATGAGTCGATGCGGCGCATGGACGAAGGAGGCGAGATCTGGTTTGGAGCTGACGGGCGGCAAACGCCGTCACGCAAGAGCTTCCTCTCGGAGGTCAAGGACGGAGTAACTCCGGTGACGATCTGGGGATATGAGGAAGTGGGTCATAACCATGAGGCTAGTAACGAGATAAAGGAACTCGGCCTTGGTGGTCTGTTTGATAACCCCAAGCCAACCAGGCTGATTCGTCGTATGCTCACGCTCGCGACCGGACCCAACGATCTCGTGCTGGACTTTTTTGCGGGTTCCGGAACGACGGCCCAGGCAGTGCTCGCCGCCAATGCAGAGGACGGTGGCAATCGTCGATTCGTCGTCGTACAGCTCCCCGAACCGACTCCCGAGAAGTCCGAAGCGCACCAGCAGGGCTACATGACCATCTCGGCGATTACACGGCGTCGTATTGATGCTGCAGGCGACGCGTTGGCGCAGCATTTGGCGGAGACGCTCAACGACCGAGCAACCGCTCTGGACGTTGGCTATCGCGCGTACACGCTGGCCGATACGAATTTCTCGAAGTGGCGAGCTTCCAGCGACGTCGAGCGTGATGCGCTGACTCAGCACCTGCTCGAACTGCGCGATAGCGCCGCAGACTACGCCACTCCGGACGCCCTCCTGACCGAGCTTCTCCTGAAGCAGGGCTACTCGCTTACCGAGAAGTCATCGGAACTGGACGTGGCAGGTCTGCACGTGCGGTCCGTTGGTGACGGCCTACTGCTGGCCTACCTCGACGAGCACACGAAACCAAAGCTCGACCAACTGCGCGAAGTAATCGACCAGGAGCCTGCGCGCTTCGTGATCCTTGAAGACGCCTTCCAGGGTGATGACGAGCTGAAGACCAACCTTGCCCAGCTCTGCAAGAGCAAGGGCGTGGAGCTCTGGACTGCCTGATGGAATTCAAGTTTGACGCCAAGCAGCAGTACCAGCTCGACGCGATCGGGTCGTTGGTGCGGCTTTTCGACGGCCAGCCGAAGGATGCTGACGAACTCGTCACCAAGCTGCGCGGAAGCGCGCCAATCGAGGGTGCGACCAACCAGTCAGCGCTCGACCTCGACCTAACGCAAGAGATCGGGGCAGTCGGCAACAACCTCGTACTCGACGGCTCGACGATCCTGCACAACCTGCAAGCCGTCCAGGACAAGAACGGGCTGGAAGTCCTCCAAGAACTAGCCGGCAACTCCCTCGACTTCGATATCGAGATGGAGACCGGAACCGGCAAGACCTACGTCTACCTGCGGACGATCTTCGAGCTGGCGAAGGCATACAGCTTCACCAAGTTCGTCATCCTCGTACCGAGCGTCGCGATCAAGGAAGGCGTCACCACCAGTATCAAGCTGATGCACCAGCACTTCCGCGAGCTGTACCCGGCGCATCCCTTCGACTACTCGGTCTACTCTGGCAAGTCCGCCGAGGAAGTACAGGGCTTCGCCACCAGTACCAATGTGCAGATCATGGTCATGACCATCGACTCGATCCGAGGCGACGCCAGCTCCCGCATCATTCACCAGACCCGCGACAAACTGAACGGCCTGCGCCCGATCGACTACCTGAAGGCCACTCATCCAGTGGTCATCATGGACGAGCCGCAGAACATGGAATCCAAGCTGTCGCAATCCTCGATCAGCGAGCTCGATCCCATCGCCACGCTTCGCTTCTCGGCCACACACCGCAAACAGCGCAACGTCGTCTACCGACTCGATCCGGTCGATGCCCACGATCACGGGCTGGTCAAGCAGATCGTCGTCGCCGAAGTTGCTCAACAGGGCACCGACGCAGCGCCTTACATCAAGGTGATCGAGGTCAAGCGCGACCCATGGGAGGCCAAGCTTGAACTGGCCGTCCGCGCCGCTGACGGCTCAACGCCTCGTCGGATTATCAAGGTCAAGCAGGATCAGGAACTATCCAACCTGACCAACAACCCTGCCTACGAAGGCTGGTGGATCACCGAACTGTCCATCGAGCCCCAGTATGTGGACCTCAACAAGCACGGCATGCTCCAGCAGGGCGAGGAGATCGGCGGCAACTCCGACTCGATATACCGCGAGATGATTCGCGAAACCATCAGGGAACACCTCCGCAAGCAGACTATGCTGGCCAGCAAGAACATCAAGGTGCTGAGCCTGTTCTTCATCGACAAGGTCGAGAACTTCCTCGGTGATGGTGTCAACAACATTGATGCCAATGGTCAGTTCGTCCAGTGGTTCGACGAGTTGTTCCGCGAGGAGCGAGCCAAGTCGACCCAGTGGCAAGAACTGGTCCCGCAAGATCCGGCGGACCTGCGTCGCGGCTATTTCTCCGTCCTCAAGGGCAAGAAGGGGGCGGCCGACAAGTTCCAGGACACCTCCGGGGCTACCAAAGCCGATGATGATGCCTACGACTTGATCATGCGCGACAAGGCACGGCTGCTCGACGAGGCCGAACCCGTCCGCTTCATCTTCAGCCACTCCGCACTGCGCGAGGGCTGGGACAACCCGAACGTCTTCCAGATCTGCACTCTGCGCGAGATGGGTGCCGAAGTCGAACGCCGGCAGACCATCGGTCGCGGTCTACGTCTTCCAGTTGACCAGACGGGTGAGCGTGTCGCTGACCGCAGCATTGCTCAGCTCACGGTCATCGCCAACGAGTCTTACCAGGCGTTCGCCAAGAAGCTGCAGACCGAGTACGAGAAGTCCGGCGTCGAGATCGGCCGCGTTCGACCGCAGGAGTTCTCCAAGATCCCGCTGTACGAAGAGCACATCGAGCCCGACGGCCCGGAGTACTTCGGCTACGAACGTTCCAAGATGCTTTACGAGGCGTTGGAGTCCTCGGGGATGATCAAGGACGGCACGATCACCGCCGCGTACCAGCCGACACAGCTCGGTTTCGACCTCAAGCAGCACGTCCCGGACTTCTACTGGCCCTACGAAGACGTCATCATCGAGTACATCGGACGCTCCAGTATCGAGCGCTACGTCAAGCCGCAGTCCAAGCGCAAAGCACGCGAGCTCAACAAGGAGCTGTTCGCCAACCCCGAGTTCGAGGAGTTCTGGCGCACCATCTCGCGGCGCACGACCTACCGCATCGCCGTTGACCGCGAGCGTCTGATCGAAGCAACGGTAAAGGCGATCAAGGAGGCGCCGCCGATTCAGCCGCTTCGTATCCAGGTCACCCGAGCCGGCGTGAAGATCCTCCGCGGCGGCACCAAGGCCACCGAGACAGGGCAGCGGTCGGCGTCGCTCCAGGGTGCCTACGACCTGCCTGACATCATCACCGAACTGCAGGAAGCCACCTCGCTGACTCGCAAGACGATCATCGACATCCTGCTCGACAGCGGACGCCTGCCCGAATTCATCGGCAACCCCAACGACTTCATCCAGATGGTCAAGGGCCGCCTGCAGTCCGTGCTCGCCGAGATCGTCACCGAGGGTATCCAGTACGAGAAGATCGGCGGCTACGTCTACGAGCTGCGCGAACTCCAGAAGGATGGGCAGGAAGAGAAAGACCGCTTCCTCGACCAGATGTACAAGCTGCAGAATCCGGAGAAGTCGGACTTCGACTACGTCGTCTATGACTCCGAACCGGAACGCCAATTCGCCGAGCTCCTCGACGGGCGCGACGACGTCAAATTGTTCATGAAATTGCCGTCCAAGTTCAAGATCGACACTCCAGTCGGCCCCTACAACCCGGACTGGGCGATCATCAAGCACGAGGCCGGCCAGGACCGGATCTACATGATCCGCGAGACCAAGAGCACCGACGACGAGGTCAAGCGCCGCCCGACCGAGAACGCCAAGATCAAGGCAGCCACCAAGCACTTCGCCGCCATCGGCGTCGGCGACTACGCGGTCTCCGTGCCGGGAGCGTGGAGGATATGACGAAGCGCGACACGCCTCAGGAGTCGATGATCAAGATCGTCTATTTCGACGAGGAGTCGGCCTCGGACTATCTGGACATCTCTGCTGGCGGCAAGACGGCTGCGACGAGCGAAGATGTCAAGGAGCGCACCAAGGACGTGCACGCGAAGGTTGAGGCTGGTCTCGTCGCGAAGCTGAGCTGGCTGCCATTTCTCGGCGCGTCTGGCGAACTCAGCACCGGGGCTGGGGCATCTGCTGCTGGCAAGAGCATCCTCAGCAAGACGCTGTCAAATACGATCCTCACCGACTATCTCGCTAAGGCAAGTGAGGACCGTCGGGTGGCTCAGCTGCGAGATCTTCGGGTAACCGCCCCCAAGGATTCGATGGCGTACATGAAGATGTTTACGCCATACATGGTCATGTTGAAGATGGACGAGATCCCGGTTGACCTGGCTCGAATGGACGAAGTGCTCGTAGGGGCCAAGGGGTACTACGAGCTACTCGGCGAAGGAGCCGATGGCACCAAGCGCGTGCTGCGATTCAACATCAAAGCATTCCGGAACAACTACGGTCTCACCGACATCGGCCGCATGAACCTGGTGTTCCACGGCATTCTCGTTGGCAAGACCTCCGAGCACGCGCTTGGAATGGAAGCCGAGATGTCGGGCGGCGGAGGCGAATCCACCGTGACGGCGGCCGAACTCGTCGATGGCGCGGGCACGCAGAACGGGAAATTTTTGACCGTTTACGACGTGATTCTCGCGGGAGTTGAGCATGCCGGGTGACGCAATGGTCACCATCTACTACGGTCCGCTGTCGTGGTTCGAAGACCAACTGACGAAGAAGGAGTGCACGAGCCTTCTCGACATCGTTTACGAGCGTGACGAAGCCAACCGACGGCATACCGTTGTCGTCGAGGGGCACGAGATCCCACCTTCCGAGGAGGCTGTGTCAAGGCCGGAGTGCGTAGTGGCTGAATCGAGTGATTACGCCAGCCTGAACGAGCACGTCATCACGAACTTCGCCGGCCTCGTCCGATCGATCAACCCCCGGCACCTCCATCTACACAACCCGCCGGCCAATGTTCATGCGCAACTTGAACGTGCATTCGCCGCCGACGTGAAGCGCTACGAGTATCCGGTGGTGACACTGGATACTCTGATCAGCTTTCGCGATGGTTTTGCCGGTCGTCTGGTCGGGCAAGCAGCCGTCAAGGACGCACTGCTCGCGGCGCTGTACCCGCTCACCACGATGCGACGCACGAAGCCCGTCGTCCTCATGTTTTACGGCCCGTCCGGCGTGGGTAAGACCGAGACCGCACAGTTCGTCAACGGGTTGCTCGGCGGCACGCTCCTCCGCAAGCAGTTCTCCATGTTCCACAACGACAAGTTCGCGTCGTACCTGTTCGGCGGAACGCACTCCGAGGCATCCTTCGCGCGCGATCTACTCGACCGCGAGTCCGGCGTCATCTTGATCGACGAGTTCGACAAAGCAAACGCGGTCTTCCACAGCGCCTTCTACCAGCTCTTCGATGGCGGCATCTTCGAGGACAAGAATTACAACGTCGAAGTTGGCCCTACGCTGATCATCTGCACGTCGAACTACGGCACCGAGGACGAGATCCGCAAGGCACTCGGAGATGCGCTCTACTCCCGGTTCGACTCCTTGGTTCACTTCAAGCCGCTCTCGAAGGACGAGATCCGCCAAGTCATCGACCGGCTCGTAGACGACCGCTACGACAACCTCGCAGCGGACGAGAAAGAGCGGATCAAGCCGAGCGAACTCAAGGCTCTGTTGCATCCGTTGGCCGATAGGTCTGGCAACATTCGCAAGCTCGGCAAGCTGGTCGACGAAGTCATCTCCCTCGTGCTGGTGCGCGCGGTACTGAGCGATGCCGTGCCAGCGAACACCAAGCTAGATACGGGGGAGACGGCGTGAGTGGCAACGTGACGATTCCTGAACTCATTGCGAAGTGGGAGCAGGCGCTCGACGTGACCGTGCCGAAGTGGACGATCCGCCGCATGAAGACCAAATGGGGCTCCTGCAACCGCGAGACCCGACATATCTGGTTCAACGCCGAACTCGCCAAGAAGCACCCCGACTGTCTGGAATACATCGTCGTTCACGAGATGACGCACTACTTCGAACGAACCCACGGAGAACGGTTTACTAAATTGATGGATAAACACCTCCCCGACTGGCGCGGTTGGCGCGACCAGTTGAATGCGGCACCGCTTAGCGCGAAGGAATGGGTATGACAGCGCTCGAAGACAAGCTTGCTGGGTGGATTGGGCCGTCCAGTACGACAGAGCAGGAAAAACAGGACCGTACGGAGCGAATGATCCGCGAGGCGGTAAGCGACCATCCAGGATTCGAAGGCTGCTCGCTCAAGGTCTATGCAAAGGGCTCGTACGCCAATAACACAAACGTACGTGCAGATAGTGATGTCGACATTGCGGTCCAATGCACTGATGTCATGTATTGGGAGGAAGAGGAGCCCGACTCCAAACCGGAGGGAGGATCGCCTTACACTGGCCCCTGGACCCCGTCGAAGCTTCGTTCGGAGCTGAAGTCCGCTCTTGAAGCCAAGTTTCCGGACCAGGTTGACTCTTCGGGATCGACGGCATTCACTATCGATTCAAACCGCGCACGTGTCGACGCAGATGTTGTTCCATGTTTCGACTATCGCTACTATTTTAAGTCTGGCGGCCACCGAGATGGCGCTAAGGTATTCAAGGCCGATGGATCGTCGATCAAGAATTTCCCAGCCCAACAGAAGGAGAATGGCAACAATAAAAACACTCGCACTAACCTAAGATACAAGAGGGCTGTGAGGATCATGAAACGCCTTGAGAACGTGATGGTTGACGCTGGAGTGCACCGTGAGGTGCCATCATTCTTTGTCGAATGCCTCGTGTACAATGTCCCCGACAACATACTTATGCGGGGTACGTGGACTGACGTGGTGCGAGGAATCTTGGTGCACCTCTACAACGACCTGGATGGCGCGGAGCCATCCGTCGATGCTGAACGCTGGCTTGAGGTCAACGAGTGCAAGTACTTGTTTCATTCGGCACAAAAGTGGACCCGGGAAGATGGTCGGGCATTTTCGCTGGCGGGATGGAATTACTTAGGATTTCAGTCGTGAATCGCACTATCCTGGTTCGATTCGTTGCAGTCGTGGTGCTTTGTACTTTCTCGATCGGGACTTGGATCACGAGCGGTAGGGTTGACATCGGCTGGCTTCGATTCTTCTCTGTGGGCGTTCTCGCCGCCACCTTACTGCTTACATGTTGGGATCTGTGGCTGTGGCGCATTCCGTGGGTGCAGCTAATACCCGGAGTGCCACGCAGCGTTCGCGGAACATGGGAAGGAACCCTGACGTCCTTCTGGGTAAATCCGGAAACCGGGGAACGTCCCGCGCCTAAGGCTGCCTACCTTGTGGTGCGGCAGACTGCGACGCTCGTTTCCGTCAAGCTTCTAACCGACGAATCAAAATCGAGTTCGTCGTTGGCCGCGGTGTCTCAACCCGACGGGACTGCCGTGCTCGACTACCTCTACCTGAACCGCCCACGGGCAAGCGTGGATCATCGCAGTCGGATGCATCATGGATCTACGGTGCTCGATATTTCAGGAACGCCTGCCAAGCGTCTTGAGGGTCGCTACTGGACAGATAGGGACAGTCGTGGCGAGCTGCTCTTCGTACGACGCAGTTCAAAGATTGCGGACGACTACACGGAAGCTTCCGAGATTTTTTCCTCTAGTGGTTCCGATAGCTAGAGGCCGAGTATTGCCTTCGCTTGCGTTTGAGATGGATATTTCTCCCTGTTAACCAGAGCATTCTGCGATGATAAGTCGTACGCTTGCATGTCCCATCCCAACCTCGGCCGCAATCGCCTCTGGTTTCAGACCTCGATTCGACAACTCATGAACCCGCGCCGTCTGCTCGGCCGTCACCTTGCGGCGTTGCGGCGGAACACCCGCCTTGCGCAGGATCATGCGAATCGAGTAGTCGCTGACTCCGTAGCGTTCGGCAAGCTGGGCGAGGCTTACACCGCCTGCGACGTACGCAGTGACAATTGCCTTCCGGTCAGCGTCATCGATTCTGCCAACGAGTCGGCGTCCGGTGGGCCGGGGCGGAAGTGCAACCGGTCCACGGTCTCGTAAGGCAAGGCATCTCTCGAGGAGAGACGGTGCTTCCCGTATGCCTGAGTACCGTCCCAGTGTGTGCACCAGTACATTCCTGCCGACCTCGGGCCTGGTCACGACTTCGCGCATCCTGTGCCAACCCGGCCGATTCTTCGCAAAATCGCAGTAGCCTGAGCCATCACTCCCCCTCACCAGGAGAAACAATGCGCTCACTTCGCCTGTCTCGCCTTCGCCACGCGATGGTCGTAGGAATTGCCGCTGTCACGATGCTGGGGTTCGCGCCGACGATCGGCAGCGGAGCGGCCGAGGCGGCCACAGTCCGCCTTGATGCGGCGTCGAACTTCCGCGACATCGGCGGTTACCAAACGGTCGACGGCAAGACCGTTCGGTCGGGCCTGGTCTTCCGGTCGAACAAGTTGAGTTCGCTGACGGCGTCCGACCAACAGAAGTTGACCGACGCGGGTATCACACTCGACGTCGACCTCCGCAATGCTTCCGAACGCCAGGAAGCGCCGGACCAAATTCCACCGGGTATGCGATACCAGGTCGCCGACGTGGTCGGCATCAACCACGGCATCTGGTTCCACGAGTTTGTCCCAATCACGCTCGGACGCGCGCTGATTGACTACTACACCAGCGGCTCGTCGAACCTGGGACAGAGCGTCGGGTATCCGTTCATGGTGTCGTACCGGGGGTCGGACTTCGCCTTCGGTGACCTCGTGAAGGCTGTCGCTCGTAACGATGGCGGCACTGTTTTCCATTGCTCTGCCGGGAAAGACCGCACCGGTTGGGGTGCCGCGATTCTGCTGAGCATCCTGGGCGTTCCGCGTGCGAGCATCGAGGCCGACTTCATGAAGTCGAACGCCTACCTCGGGCGCGAGAAGGCCGTCGAACTGTCGTGGCTGACCGCCGCCTACGACCAAGTGAAGCGCCTTTACGGAACCATGGACCGGTACATCCGCTACGGGCTGCGGATCGATCAGGCGACGATTACCGCGCTGCGGGCACGACTGCTCAGTTAGCCCAGGGCACCGAGCACGAGGTGCAGGGCTGTGGCGGTCGCCAGCCGACGGACGGTGTCGCGATCGCCGGGGAATCTGCGGGTCACGGTGATGGTGTCCTTGCCAGCCACGGCGATACCGAAACACACGGTGCCGACGGGCTTAGCCGGACTGCCGCCGCCCGGCCCGGCGATTCCGGTGGTCGACACCGAGACATCGCAGCCCAGGACGCGCCGCACTCCTTCGGCCATGGCAACCGCGACCGGTTCACTGACCGCACCGAGTTCAGCGATCAGATCGGCGGGCACGCCAAGCACTCCCGACTTGACCTCATTCGCATACGACACCACGCCGCCGAGCATGTACGACGATGATCCGGGTCGTTCCGTGAGCCGTTCGGCAACCATTCCCCCGGTGCATGATTCGGCAGTCCCGATGGTGCGCCCTGACAAGGCACGCGCGAGGAGGTCGTCGACGGTCGATCCGTCGGTCGAGTACACGCGGTCACCGTGCCGGGCCAGAATGAGGTCCTCGAGTGATTGATAGGCCGCGCCGGAGTCGGCCTGGAAGCGAGTGACTATCTCGAGTTCGCCACCGCGCATGCAGGTGGTGATTTCGAGGTGGTCAAAGCCTTCGACGGAGGATTCCGCGTCCCGCAGCGACACCGCGAGGTCGGCTTCCGACAACCCGAAAGCAAGGATCGTCTCCTGGCGATAGTGGTCCCGGCCCGCGATCGCCGCGGCGATCGGCGCCGACCCCATCGCGGCCGACCACATGGACTGTAGTTCGTGCGGCGGCCCCGGAAGGATGAGCACTGCCGGGAACTCCCGGGTCGCTGGAATCGCTACGCCGGGTGCCGTACCCGTCGGCGAGATCGCTTGTGCTCCTTCAGGAATCAATGCCTGCTTGTCGATGGCGGCAACAACCGGAGCGGGCAGGTCGCCATCGCGGTACTTGCCCCACCCGCGGATTACGTTCTCAATCTCTTCCCGGATCGCCCAGTCGGTATGCAGCGGTCGGCCGGTGTGCGCGGCGACGACCGGCACGGTCAGGTCGTCCGCCGTGGGCCCCAGCCCACCGGTCGTCACGATCAGGTCGGCACCCTGATCGACGAGAAACTGCAACTGGGCATGCAGGTCAGCTGGACGGTCGCCGCACACCAGCAGATGCAACACATCAACACCGAGTTCCAGCAACTTGGCTGACACCCAGGGCCCATTGCGGTCGGTGATCCGACCGGACAACACTTCAGTTCCGGTGACGACAATTCCCGCGCGTGTGCTCACCCTTTCGAGGCTACGACGTCCCGCCGGACCGCGTGCGACAGGTGACAGGAAGCCATCGGACCCCAAACACCTGTAGCCCCTTCAAACGAACCGCCAGCGCTGCCGCTCGAGTTCCGACCCTGACTGGCGTGACTAATTTACGACCTTTGCCGTAATCCGGGTTCGTCCTATACTCATCCCAGTCAACCGTTCAACCGACAGTGACTCCGCCGTTATCCCAGCCGATGTCCATTTCATGCACGACGACGCACGATTCGTGCCTTTGGACTACGGAACTACCACACCTGGGTGCGGCCTATTACGCTGGCGGAATGACGATCGAACCCGAGACCAAGGACTGGGCGTGGGTGATTACCTCGTCCTGCCCAGAATGTGGATTCGATCCGCACACTGTTGAGCGTGCAGACATCTCCAACCGCATCCTCGCGTCGGTGGACGGCTGGTCCACAGTTTTGTCTCAACCGAACGTGACCGCGCGCCCCGACTCGCAGACTTGGTCTCCGCTGGAATACGCGTGCCATGTCCGCGACATGATCGCCGTGATGACCGAGCGTCTCGATGCGATGCTGCATTCACAGCCCGTGTGCTTCAACGACTGGAATCAGGATGCGACAGCCGTCGACTCCGACTACGGCTCCCAGGTTCCGCGAACCGTCGGTGACCAGCTGGGTGCGGCAGCAGCCGGATTCGCCGAACTCTACCGCCTTGTCGGCGACGACAACTGGGAACGACAGGGACTGCGCAGCGACAACCTAGTCTTCACGGTCGAAACGCTCGCCGTCTACGCCATCCACGACCTCGAGCACCACCGCGTCGACGTCGGACTTCCCGCGCGTCGCTGACCTCACCTTCACGCCTGGCGCTGACCTCACCTTCGCGGACGTCTGCAGGCTGTCGGTACCGCGTCCTAATGTGGAAAGCGTAGGAGGTATCGGCAATGACGACAGCATTCGTTTTGTCTGGCGGAGCCAACCTGGGCGCTATCCAGGTCGGGATGCTTCGTGCGCTCGCAGAGCGCAGCATAGAACCTGACCTGTTGGTCGGTACTTCGGTCGGTGCACTGAACGCCGCATTTCTAGCTGGCCGCGGATTCCGCCCCGACGTGGTCGACGAACTCGGCGACATCTGGCGCGGCCTGCACACCTGGCAATTGTTTCCACCGAATCCCAAACACATCGTCGGCGCCCTCATCGGCCACGAAAACGCCATCTTTGGCGACCACGGCCTGCGCGCCCTCAACGAGAAGCACCTCAACTTCGACCGCATTGAAGATGCCCGTATCCCGTTAACCGTGGTAGCCACCGACCTCCTTACCGGCAATGAGGTCGACATTGACTCTGGACCCACGATCGAAGCGATCCTCGCGAGCGCCGCTATCCCCGGCCTCTTGCCGCCGGTCGACCGCGACGGCCGCCTGTTGATCGACGGCGGAGTCGCCGACAACGCCGCTATCTCGAGCGCCATGACCCGCAAAGCGGACACCATCTATGTGCTGCCGTGCGGCTATCCGTGTGCAGCCAACAAGCCGCCAACCGGCGTTGCCAGCACCTTGATTCACACGATGACACTGCTGGTCCACAAGCGCCTGGTCCGCGACATCCGCGAATACACCGGCCAGGCGAACCTCGTAGTGGTCCCGCCGCCATGCCCGCTCGACGTCGGCGCCATGGACTTTTCGCGCGCCGATGAACTCATTCGCCGCGGATACTCCACTGCGTCAGCGTTCCTAGACATCGACGCCGGCCGACGCAATGAGCCCGCCAACCACATCGACATGCACATTCATTGACCGCCCCTTCGGGAGGCAGCTACTTCCTCGACCGCTTGATCCGGACGCAACAGTAGCCATCGTGGGGTTCCAGTCGCGCCCGCTCCGAACTACCGTCGAGCGCCCCGGACAGTAGATCCAAATTCATCCCGCACACCAGGCCGGTGTGCTGCTGCGCCAACGCATGGAATGGGCAGTTCACCAGGACGATGTCGTCGCCCTCAATCCGCGGCTCGTAGCCCCACTCAGCCAGGGCCACCATCAGTTCCTCATCCGAGGCACCTTCGGGCAGATCAAGCTCGCGCCCCCGCTGTTGGGCATTCCTCGCCAGACACGCGCGCGGCGATTCGCCGGTGCGATCGGACTCCTCGACGGCTTGTGCCAGCAAGCTACCCGCGATGTCGTAAGCGCGCTCCGGTAGTTGGACGACGACCTCGCTGTTCGCCCGCCGATACAGCTTCGACGGCCGGCCAGCGCCGGGGCCCGAACGGCCGGTCCGGCGAGCAAACTCGACGTCGAGCAATCCAGCATCGGCAAGTTTCTCCAAATGAAACGCGGCCGTCTGCCGTGGGATCCCCAGTTCGTTGCTCACGTCGTCTCGGCTTACTGCGTCCCGTTTGGGGCACACAAAATCGTAGATCCGGCGGCGGGTCGGCTCGTCGAGGGCCGACACCGCAGCAATCTCGTCTACAGACGGGCGAGCACTTCGCATCCGGGAGAACAGTGGCATGCCCCCATTGTAAAACTAACTTCCGTTGGCGTAATGTCACGTCTAACGACAACATTGATTACTTTTAGAGGTGGGCATCATGACAGACCTGAACTACCAGGCAAAACAGCCAGTAAGCGCCGCCCTGGCGGGCCCCTACGGTCACCCGTACCACCCGATTCTGGTGACAATTCCCATCGGGGCATGGGTAACAAGCATCGTTTTTGACATTGCATCGCACATCGTCGACGACCCGGCATTCCTCAATCGCGGCGCGCTGTGGCTCATCGGCATCGGCCTTCTCGGCGCCCTGGCCGCCGCCACCATTGGCTTCCTCGACCTCCTCGCGATCCCCACCGATACCCCGGCGTTCCGAACCGCAATCTGGCACATGAGCCTCATGCTCACCGTGACCGTCGGATTCGGCATCAGCTTCTGGTGGCGCTTGGTCGGGTCCCTCGACAACGCCGTCGCCTACGGGCCACTCACGCTGAGCATCATCTGCGCCGCAGTCCTGACTATCGGTGGAGCCCTGGGTGGAAAGCTCGCCTACCTCTATGGGGTTCGCGTCGCCGACGAGGCCACCCAAGCCACCGGATACACCCGCACATCGAGCGATTAGCTCACCGGCCCAAAAAGATTCACCAGTCCAAAACGAAGGAGAACTCATGAACATCGCAGCCCTCATCCTCTGGATCATCACCGCGGCTGGCGGCTTCGTCTTGTTAGCCAAGTGGGTCACCGGGGGTGGCATCAAGCCCGAGAACCGAACGCGCCTCCCGGCACCCGTCGTCTTCGCGCACTTTGCCGTGGCTGTCGTCGGTCTGGTGCTCTGGATCGTCTACCTGATCGCCGACGTTGACGCCCTCGCGTGGATTTCCCTCGGCCTCTTGGTCTTGCTCGCGCTGACCGGACTGCTGATGGTGACCCGCTGGCTCCCCGTCCGCGCAGGCAACGCTGACAACGCTCAGGCCCCCGAAACCAGCTTTCCGCTGCCCGTCGTCGGAGCGCACGGACTGTTCGCCATCGCAACCGTAGTCACCGTGCTGCTGACCGCGATTGGGATTTAGCCCACGCAAGAACGCCCCACCTGCGCGCTTGCCTACCGCCCGGTACCCCGGCGGCAGGCAAGCGCGTTTTGTTCGAGCGATACGATGGCAGTCGTGAGTGAATCAGCCTCAGCCCCCGAGTTCCGCTACTCCGATCTTCTTCCGATCGGCGCGGACGACACGCCCTACCGCCTCATCACCACCGAAGGCGTCTCGACCATCGAAGTTGACGGCCAGACATTCCTGAAGGTGGCGCCCGAGGCGCTTCAGAAACTGACCGCAGAAGCGATGCACGACATCAGCCACTACCTGCGGCCCGCGCACCTGAAGCAACTGCGCAAGATCATCGACGATCCCGAAGCGTCGGGCAACGACCGCTTCGTGGCCCTCGACCTCCTCAAGAACGTCAACATCTCCGCTGGTGGCGTCCTCCCCATGTGCCAGGACACCGGTACCGCCATCGTCATGGGGAAGAAGAGCGAGGGCGTCCTAACCGGCGTCGAAGACGGCGAATGGATTTCGCGTGGCGTCTACGACGCGTACACGAAGCTCAACCTGCGGTACTCGCAGAACGCGCCGATCACCATGTACGAGGAGCGCAACACCGGCACCAACCTGCCTGCGCAGATCGAGATCTACGCAACCGAGCAAGGCCCCAAGGGCCCCGAGTACAAGTTCCTGTTCATGGCCAAGGGTGGCGGCAGCGCCAACAAGTCGTTCCTGTTCCAGGAAACCAAGGCCATCCTGAACCCGAAGCGACTCCTCGAGTACCTGGACGAGAAGATCCGTTCCCTCGGCACCGCAGCCTGCCCGCCGTATCACCTCGCGGTGGTCGTGGGCGGTACGTCGGCCGAGTTTGCACTCAA
Organism: Gordonia sp. 34D; assembly: GCF_056682775.1. Lineage (NCBI taxonomy): Bacteria > Bacillati > Actinomycetota > Actinomycetes > Mycobacteriales > Gordoniaceae > Gordonia > Gordonia sp. 34D. The sequence continues at coordinate 2,054,257 of NZ_CM155293.1, forward strand.
GACCGCCAAGTACGCCTCGGCGCATTACCTGGACAACCTGCCCACCGAGGGCGACATGACCGGCCACGCCTTCCGCGACCCGGAACTGGAAGAGGAAGTCTTCAAGCTGACGCAGTCGTTCGGTATCGGCGCACAGTTCGGCGGCAAGTACTTCTGCCACGACGTCCGCGTGGTCCGTCTCCCCCGTCACGGCGCATCGCTGCCGGTGGCGATCGCGGTGTCGTGCTCGGCCGACCGACAGGCACTCGGCAAGATCACCGCCGACGGCGTCTTCCTCGAACAGCTTGAAACCGACCCGGCGCAGTACATGCCCGACGCAGGCGTCGCCGAGGACATTGCCGGCGGCGAAGTGGTTGAGATTGATCTCAACCAGCCGATGGACGAGATTCTCGCTGAACTCAGCAAGCACCCGGTCAAGACCCGACTGTCGTTGACGGGCCCACTGGTGGTGGCACGCGACATCGCTCACGCCAAGATCGAGGAGCGCCTTGACGCTGGCGAGCCGATGCCCGACTACCTGAAGAACCACCCGGTGTACTACGCCGGACCAGCCAAGACCCCCGAGGGCATGGCGTCCGGCTCATTCGGCCCCACCACCGCGGGCCGCATGGACAGCTACGTCGACAAGTTCCAGGCTGCGGGCGGATCCATGGTGATGCTCGCCAAGGGCAACCGCTCCAAGCAGGTCACCACCGCATGCGAATCCCACGGCGGTTTCTACCTGGGATCCATCGGCGGTCCGGCCGCACGACTGGCCCTGGACTGCATCAAGAGTCAGGAAATCATCGAGTACCCCGAACTCGGCATGGAAGCCGTGTGGAAGATCGAGGTCGAGAACTTCCCCGCCTTCATCGTCGTCGACGACAAGGGCAATGACTTCTTCACCGATCCCGGTGGCTCGGTGACGGTTCCGCTTAGCGGCATCCGCATTCGTTCTCGCGAACGCTAAACGCTGCTCACTCCCAAATATGGGCTTGTTCAATCGCCACGGCCTCGTCGACATTTAGTCGACGGGGCCGTGGCGTTGAGCCGACATTTGGTCGGCATCGCGTCGCGATCTGGGTGGCAAATTCCGCGTCCCGTGTCAGTAGGATGACGCCGCTCGAACCGTCGGGCATCGTCAGCAGCACTTCCCGCTCATCCCATTGCGACTGCGGGTCGTCGGCCGCATTCTCGTAGACGATGAGGTCGGCAATTGTCTCGTCATATCGATAGGCACCCACGCGCCCCTTGGTGCGTTCGAGGACGAAGCCGAGGCGGTACTGATAGAAGAGCAGCGGGCCTCGGCGCAGATGATCGAAGCCCACGATGATCAGAACGAAACCGATGAGCACGCCGAGGATCGCCAGCGCGATGGCGATCAAGATGAACATCCAGGCAAGGTCGCTGTGCGACGAGTCGGCCGTCGACGTGAGTGCGAAGACCGCTGCCAGGGTCGCCGCCAAGGTGCCAATCCCGGCGACGAACCAACCACGCCCATGCCCGCTGTCCGCGTCTGGCTCTTCCGTCCTCTCCCACGCACCGAGACCGGCGACCTCGGCGACGGTGCGCACGCGATCCGACGGCAAAATCAACCGCCTGCTCGTGGTATCCGTCATCGCCTGCCCTCACCTTCACCGAGCCCCCGACCGGCCCGTCAACCGCCCGAGCTACGCGCCCATACTCCCGCCTCAACCTCCAATCCGGTCCTTTTTGCCCTTTTTCGTCACCGATGCGGCGCGAAAACCGCCCGGCGACCACTAGTCGGTGCGCCGGGCTTGGAGTAGCGGGTTTAGCGTTGGCGGTCGAGGTTCGCCATCTTGAGGACATCGAGGCGACGGTCGAGTTCTTCGAGGGACAGTTTGTCGCCGATAAGACCGCGGTCGATGACGGTCTGACGGATCGTCTTACCTTCCCGAAGCGCTTCCTTCGCGACAGCGGCAGCTTCTTCGTAGCCGATAGCTGAGTTCAACGGGGTCACGATCGACGGCGACGACTCGGCGAGCGTCTTCAACCGGTCCTCGTGCGCGACGAGGCCGCTGATGCAACGATCAGCGAATAGCCGCGAGACGTTCGCCAGCAGTTTCACTGACTCCAGGACGTTGCGCGCCATCACCGGGATGTACACGTTCAGCTCGAAGGCACCATTACCCCCGCCCCAAGTGATGGCGGCATCATTGCCGATCACCTGCGCCGCCACCTGCGTAACTGCTTCGGGGAGAACGGGATTCACCTTGCCCGGCATGATCGAGCTGCCCGGCTGCAGGTCCGGCAGAGAGATCTCCCCCAAGCCCGTCAGCGGCCCCGACCCCATCCAACGGACATCGTTTGCGATCTTCGTCAGCGACACCGCGACGGTCTTCAATTGCCCGGAAAGTTCGACGAGGCCGTCACGGGCGGCCTGTGCTTCAAAGTTGTCGCGAGCCAACGACAGGTGATCTAGCTCGGTGAGCTTCACCAGTTCGGCGACGACGAGCGAACCGAACCGGTCGGGGGCGTTGAGTCCGGTGCCGACAGCGGTCCCACCGATGGGAAGTTCACCCACGCGCGGCAGCGACGCCTCAAGCCGCTCCACGCCAGCCTCCACCTGGCGGGCGTAACCCCCGAACTCCTGACCGAGTGTCACCGGTACTGCATCCATCAGGTGAGTACGGCCGGACTTCACCACGCTGCGCCACTCGTCGGACTTCGTCGCAAGGGTGGCCTGCAAATGCGTCAATGCCGGAATCAGATCGTGTTCGACGGCTTCGGTCGCGGCGAGGTGGGTGGCGGTCGGGAAGGTGTCGTTCGAGCTCTGCGACATGTTGACGTCGTCGTTGGGGTGCACGGCAACCCCGTTGGCGTTCGCGATCGACGCGATAACCTCGTTGGCGTTCATGTTCGACGACGTGCCCGACCCGGTCTGGAAAACATCGATCGGGAACTGGTCGTCGTGGCGACCGTCGGCGATCTCGGTGGCGGCCGCAATGATGGCCTCGGCTTTGGTGCCATCGAGCAGGCCGAGATCCCGGTTCACCTGTGCCGTCGCTGCTTTCAGCAGACCCAGCGCACGGATCTGCGCCGACTCAAGGGGACGGAAACTGATCGGGAAGTTTTCGACCGCCCGCTGCGTCTGCGCCTGCCACAGCGCGGCCGCGGGAACTCGCACCTCACCCATCGTGTCGTGTTCGATTCGGTACTCACCCATATTTTCAGCCATGTCTTGTTCAACCCCACCGACGGCGTTCGTGTTCCGCCTCGTTCGCCGCAACCCTGGAGAGCGCTGATCTCGAACTGCCTCAGCCCGGGCATGCCGCCATATAAGGTCCAAATCGAGACGCGCCCGACACCGACGGAATGGACACCAGGCCATGATGAAGTTCTTACAGAACCTCGGTAAATCGATCATGTTGCCGGTCGCGGTTTTGCCCGTGGCCGCCATCCTGGTCGGTATTGCCAACTGGATCATCGGCATTAACGACAACGAAACCAACGTCGTCACATCGTTTTTGCAGACCGCTGGGCTAGCAATTCTCGACAATATGGCACTGCTGTTTGCCGTCGGTGTGTCGATCGGTATGGCCAAGAAGTCCGACGGCACGTCGGCGCTCGCAGGGCTGGTGTCATGGCTCGTGGTTACCAGCCTCCTGGCACCGTCATCGGTCATGACGTTGCTCAGCCGCGGCTACACCTCGGAACCGGCCACCGACGTTACGAAGTTCACCGATGGCCAGCACCTGGTGACTGAGAACGGCCAACTCATGGTCCAGACCCCCGATGTCAACGCGGCGTTCGCCATCGGCTCGTTCCAGAATGCGTTCATCGGCATCCTGTGCGGCATCATCGGCGCCCTTTGCTACAACCGCTTCAAAGACGTCAAGTTGCCCGACGCGCTGTCGTTTTTCTCGGGACGCCGCTCGGTCGCGATTGTGACCGCTGGCGTATCGCTGATCGTCGCGTTGATTCTGCTGTTCATCTGGCCACTCCTCTACACCGGACTGGTGTGGTTCGGTGAACACATCGTCGGCCTCGGTGCTGTCGGTACCGGCCTTTACGGCTTCTTCAACCGCCTCCTGATTCCGTTCGGCTTGCATCACGCGCTGAACTCGGTGTTCTGGTTCGACGTCGCAGGCATCAACGACCTCAACAACTTCCTGTCGGGCGACGGCACCTTCGGCGTCACCGGCCAGTACATGACGGGCTTCTTCCCGATCATGATGTTCGGCCTGCCGGGTGCCGCGCTCGCCATGTATGTGACGGCCAAGACCACCCGAAAAAAGATCGCCTACGGCATCCTGCTGTCGGGCGCGGTGTCGTCGTTTTTCGTCGGCGTCACCGAACCGCTGGAATTTGCATTCATGTTCTTGGCACCATTCTTGTTCGTCATCCACGCGGTGTTCATGGGCATTTCGATGGCTGTCGCCCAGTTGCTGCCGGTCCGGATGGGCTTCGGGTTCTCCGGCGGCTTCGTCGACTTGGTCCTGAACTGGACCAACCCGATGGCCGAGAACCCGTGGATCATCATCGTGATGGGAATCTTCTGGTTCTTCGTCTACTTCTTTGTGTTCCGCTGGGTCATTTTGCGTTTCCAACTCAAGACGCCCGGCCGCGAAGACGATGATCCGATCGACGAGTCCGAGGATGCTGGATCGTCCACCGGTTTCGTTGGAACCGCGGGCAAATTCATCGACGCTTTGGGTGGCCGGTCGAACATCACCGAACTCGACAACTGCGCGACGCGCCTTCGGATGGAGATCGCGGACCCGTCGATCATTGACGAAGCCGCACTCAAGCGGGCAGGTGCCGCAGGGACCATCAAGCCCGGCGGTAAGTCCGTCCAGGTGATCTACGGTCTCAACGTGCAATTCGTCAAGGATGCGATGGAAAAGATCATGTCCGGGGAGGTCGATCCTGCGGCCGTCGCAGCGGCGGAGCAGGCGATTGACGAGGCGGACGCCGCGATCAGCCAAGCCGAGCGGGCCGACGAAGCACCCGGCACCGTCCTTACGAAGCCGACTGGCAAGGTGGTGACGTTGGAGCGTCCCGTGAAGGGTTACGCCATCGCATTGTCGGAGGTCCCGGACCAGACTTTCGCGAGCGGCATGATGGGTCCGGGCGCGGCCATTCTGCCGACGTCGGGCGAGGTGGTGGCGCCGGCAGATGCAACCGTTGTCACGGTGTTCCCGACCGGTCACGCCATCGGTTTGCGACTCGATGACGGCACCGAGGTCCTCATTCACGTTGGTCTCGACACCGTGAAAATGAAGGGCGACGGCTTTGCCCCGGCCGTAGCCAGCGGCGACACGGTAACTGCCGGACAGCTGCTGCTGACCGTCGACCTCGCCAAGATCGAGGCCGCAGGCTATTCGACGGTTACGCCGGTCGTCATCATGAACGACAAAACGGCGACCCTCGAGCTGACTTAGCCCGCGTTCTTCGCGGCGAGAACGAAGTTGCGCACGGCGTCGAGGTCTTTGACGCCGGGTGCCGACTCCACACCGCTCGAGACGTCGACGCCCCACGGGTGTGCCTGGGCGATGGCGTCGGCCACATTGTCGGGGTTCAGCCCGCCGGCGAGAAGCCATTCCCCCACCAGTTTGCGGTCGGCGAGGGCGCTGAGGTCCCATCGTTCACCGGATCCCGGGCGGGGTGCATCCAGCAGCAGTCGTTCTTCGCCGAAGGCTCCGACGGCCGCGTCCGGGTCGTGGGCCAGGGACGTCGCACGCCAGACCCGGTCGACAATCTTCGATGCGACGGCAATGTCGCCCGCGGTGTATTCACCGTGCAATTGCAGAACGTCAAAGCCCAGGTCAACAGCTAGTTTTGCCGCTTCAGCAGCGGGTTTGTCGTTGACGACCAAGACGATGTCCAGGCCTAGCCCGCCGCTCTCTCGCGCCGCCTCAACAATCAGGCTCGCCTCGTCTTCGTAGAGCGCTCGGGGGCTCGTGTCGTTCATCACCACGCCGATCGCGTCTGCCCCGGCATCGATCGCCGCATCAACCGCGTCGATCGTCTTCAAACCGCACACCTTCACGTACATGTTCCCGATCTTAGTAACCGGACGATTTGCGGCGGAGCACGCGAGTCGTGATACCGTTCCCAAATTAAGCGAGCGCTTGATTAATTTTGAAAGGAGGACCGCGTGCCAGAACCTACCGATTCCCCGGAACCCACCGACGCCAACGTCGCTCCTCCCGATCAGGCCAGCAAGTCCGAACGCACGCGTCGCCGATTGCTTGACGGCGCAATGGCGGCGTTCTCCGAACTCGGCTTCCACGGCACCAGTACGCGCAACATCGCCACGGCTGCGGGCATGAGCCCCTCAGCGGTGTACATGCACTACAAGTCGAAGGAAGAACTCCTCTACCGAATTTCCAAACTCGGCCACGAGACCATCCTTGGCGCAGTCAGCGAAGCGGCCGCGAGCTCAACTGAACCCGCGGAGCAGCTGCGGGCGGCGACCGCCGAGTTCGCGCGCTATCACGCACAGGAGCACGTGACGGCGCGCGTGGTGAACTACGAGTTCGCCGCCCTGGAACCCGAGCACCGAGACGAGATCGTCGCGCTACGCGAGGCCATCGACAGCGTGTTCAACCAGATCCTCGCCGCAGGCATCGCCAACAAGACCTTCCACACGCCCCACGCCCGGATGGCCGCCGTCGCCATTATCGGCAGCGGTATCGACATTGCCCGCTGGTTCCGCGACGACGGCACTTGGACAGCCGCGCAGGTCGGAGAGTTCTACGGCGATGCCGCCCTGCGAGTGGTTGGCGTCAGCAACTAACACCACACGTTTCACCCAAACCTGTAAAGAATCACCAGCTATCGAGGAGGTGGCGCGATGCGCCGCGAGATTTACAACGAAGACCATGAAGCATTCCGCGAAACCATTCGCGCCTTCATCGAATCCGAGATCGTTCCGGTCTACGACGAGTGGCTTGAGCAGGGCATCGTCCCCCGCGACTTCTACTTGAAGGTCGGCGAGCTCGGCGTCTTCGGCATCGAGATCCCCGAAGAGTTCGGCGGCGCAGGCATCGACTCGTACAAGTTTGAGGCTGTCGTCACCGAGGAAATGGCACGCGCGGGCGTTACTCTCGGCGGCTCAGCCGCACACATTCCGCTGTGCCTCCACTACATCCTCAAGCACGCCAATGAGGAGCAGAAGGGCCGCTGGCTGCCTGGCATGGCAACGGGCGAGATGATGTTTGCGATCGCAATGACCGAGCCGGGCACCGGCTCGGACCTGGCAGGCATGCGCACCACCGCGAAGCTTTCCGAAGACGGCAGCCACTACGTACTCAATGGCTCCAAGACCTTTATCACCGGCGGCGTTAACGCCGATCGCGTGATTGTTTGCGCCCGCACTTCGGCACCGAGCGAGACCGACCGTCGCTTCGGCATCTCCTTGCTCGTGGTCGATACCAAGTCCGAAGGCTATGAGGTTGGCCGCAAGCTCGACAAGCTTGGCCTGCGCACCTCCGACACCGCAGAGCTTTCGTTCACCGACGTCAAGGTTCCGGTCGAAGACCTCCTTGGCGAAGAGAACAAGGGCTTCTACTACCTCGGTCAGCACCTGCCTCGCGAGCGACTGTCGATCGCAATCAGCGCCTACGCGCAGGGTGCCGCCGCAGTGCAGTTCGCCAAGGCCTACACCCAGGACCGCCAGGTCTTTGGCCAGCCGGTCGCGGCGTTCCAGAACACCAAGTTCGAGCTCGCCGCCTGCAAGGCAAAGGTCGACGCGATGCAGGCCGTCGCCGACCGCGCACTGGAGGCATACGACAATCACGAGTTGTCCGGCGCCGACGCGGCCTCGGCCAAACTGTTCTGCACCGAGGCCGCAGCCGACGTCATCGACCGCTGCCTGCAGTTGCACGGCGGGTACGGCTACATGAACGAGTACCCGATCGCTCGCCTCTACGCCGACAACCGCGTGAACCGTATTTACGGCGGCACCAGCGAGGTCATGCGTTCGATCATCGCCAAGGACATGGGTCTGTAGCAGCCCGTAGCTAGATCTTCAGCCGTACTCTTCAGCCGTACTTTGGGCCCACATACCGGGCCCAAAGTACGGCTGAAGCGCTTTGTCCGCTTAGCGACACGATTGTGACGGCAACCACAGCCCGCTCGGGTTGCGGCAAAAGTGTTACTGACTAACAATTGTTAGCATGTCATCGATTCTGTTCCGCCTCGGACGATTCTCTTTCCGCAAAAAGTGGTGGGTTCTCGCCGCGTGGGTCGCCGCGCTCGCGATAGCCGCGACCGCCGTCGGCGCACTGCAACCGAAGTTCGCGCAAGACTTCGACCTCCCCGGAACCGATGGCGGCGCTGCCATGTCGCTGCTGGAATCGAACTTCCCGGCGCAGAACCAACAGCAGTCAGAACCGTCGACCATCGTCGTGATGGAGGCAAAAGACGGGCTCGCCAACCACTCCCAGGAAATTCAGAGCCTGGTCGCTGACCTCAAGACGCTCGACGAGGTGGTCCCCGAGTCGGTGATGGACCCACTAGCGATCGCCGCGGCCCGCCCTGAGATGGCTAGCGCCGTCGTTGGCGACAACGGCAAGGTTGGCCTCATCACTGTCCACCAGAAGATCAATCTGATGGACGTCACAACCGAGCAGAAGCAGCAGTTGCTCGACGTTCTGGCCGCACACCGATCCAACGGTCTGCAGGTCGAGGCCACCAGCGGCGTGATGCAAGCTCAGGAACAGGGCGGTACCGCCGAACTCCTCGGCTTTGCAATCGCGTTCGTCATTATGATCGTGGCCTTCGGTGCACTCATTGCCGCGTTTATTCCGCTGGTCACCGGCATTGTCGGCGTCGGCCTCACGATGATGCTGGTAACGCTGTCGGCAGAAGTCTTGTCGATCAACCAGGCAGCCACCGCCATCATCACGATGCTCGGTATCGCCGTCTCGATCGACTACGCCCTCTTCATTGTGTCGCGCTATCGATCCGAAGCCGCGCGCGGCGGTGACCCGGCCGACGCCGCAGGTCGAGCCGCAGGCACAGCAGGCTCCGCAGTCGTCTTCGCGGGCCTCACCGTGATCATTGCCGTCGTCGCACTGACGGTGATCGGGATCCCGATCATTACCCAGATGGGTCTCGGTGCCGCAATTGCGATCCTGATTGCAGTCCTCGCCGCGTTGACCTTTATCCCGGCACTCCTGGGTGCCTTCGGCCGGTTCGCTTTCTCTCCCCGCATCCCGTGGATCAAGCACGCCGAGCCATCCGCCGATGTTGACACGTTGGGCGTGAAGTTCGGCCGCACCCTCGTGAAGCGTCCCATCCCGTTTGTTCTCGGCGGACTCGCCATTTTGATCGCAGCGGCCATCCCGATCTCGGGCATGCAGATCGGCATGGACACGGTCACCGACGACCAAGTCGCCGGACAGAAGCTCATTGCGCAAGGCTTCGGTGAAGGTGTCGCCGGACCGCTTGTGGTCGTGATGCATGCCGATCACGGCACCATCGACGCAGCCGCGAACACCGCGGTGCAGAAGATCAAGGCGCTGCCCGGGGTCGCCGCCCCCGAGACACTGGCGTGGATGGGCAACGGGGCCGACGCCAAGAATCCGAACGCCAATGCCGACTCGGCCATGATCATCGTGACTCCGACCAGTTCACCGTCGTCATCGCAAACCCACGACCTCGTCGAAGCAATTCGCGGTACGTCTGATGCCATTGCCGCCAAAGGCGCGGTCATTCACGTCGGCGGCCAGACAGCGATCATGTCGGACCTGTCCGCGAAGCTCGACAGCGCGCTGATTCCGTACCTGATCGTCGTGGTTGGCTTGGCCTTCCTGATCATGATTGGCGTGTTCCGGTCGCTGTGGGTTCCGTTGATCGGCACGCTGGGATTCATCTTCTCGATGCTCGCCACGTTCGGTCTCACCACAGCCATCTTCACCGATGGGGCCTTCGGCCTGATCGACCACACCAAGCCGTTGCTGGCCTTCCTACCGATCTTCCTTATCGGCGTGGTGTTCGGCCTAGCCATGGACTATCAAGTGTTCTTGGTGACTCGCATGCGCGAGGAGTTCATGCACGGGATGAGCGCGAAGGACGCGATCGTCGCTGGTTACCGCTACGGTGCCCGCGTCGTCACCTCGGCCGCGATCATCATGATCAGCGTGTTTGCCGCGTTTATGTTGGCACCGGACACCACGGCCAAGATGATGGGCTTTGCGCTCGCCATTGCCGTCTTCTTTGACGCCTTCCTGGTTCGCATGGTGATTGTGCCGGGCATCCTGTCGCTGCTGGGCGAACGCGCCTGGGGTCTGCCGCGCTGGCTCGACAAGCTGGTCATCAACTTCGATATCGAAGGCGAAAAGGTCCGCAACAACGGACTCCTGCCGGGGATCGAGGTACCGGTCGACGTCGACCGTGGCGACGCCGGGGGCAATGACGCCGCACCCGCCCCGAGTGGTGCCCGTTAGGCCCAACGCAATGACTGACAATCGCCATGCCGCGGCCTCGGGAACCTCCCCGGGGCCGCGGCCCGGTTTCCGCGAACGACAGAAGGCCCAAACCCGGGCCGACATCCGCGCGGCAGCGCTGGAACTGTTCGCGAAGCAAGGCTACGAGTCGACGACCGTCGCACAGATCGCCGCACGCGCGAACGTCTCACACACCACGTTCTTTCGATACTTCCAATCGAAAGAACACGTCGTCATCGACGACGATCTCGATGCCGACCGCAAGCGGGTCCTAGAAAACATGCCGCCGGGGCTCGACCAATTTGGGCTCGTCCGTCAAATGCTGTCGGAAATGTGGACCATCACCCAAAGTGACCCGTGGGCGTCGAATCCTGAGCGGTTCGCAATCTTGCGGACCGAGCCCGCGCTGCGAGCTACTTTTCAGACCGAATCGGACCGCGCGATCGCGGAGGGTCTCGACTTCATCGCCGCCTATTTGGGGTCTAGCCCCGACGACCCCAAGCTGCGGATCTTTGTCGCGGCGCTATCGGGAGTGATGTTCCATCTCGCCGAAAGTGCCACCGAACACATGCTTCCGCTTGCGGCCTACCTGGCGGCAATCGACCTGATGGAGGAAGGGTTCCCCCTGTAGCGGTCGGACTTCGGGAGCGACCAGTCGTAGTCTGAACGTATGGGCGGCGTGATGGGTGCGATCGGGCAGTACTGGTGGCTGATCTTTGTTTTCGGCGGCACGATCGGCGGTGTCGCCCGCGGTGTCAGCGCGTGGAACGAGCGACGCGCTCAACGCAGCTTGGAAAAGTACCGGATCAAGCAAGAAGCGAAGGTCGCCGTCGCCAAGGCACAAAGTAAGGGCCGCATAGACACTGAGTCGGTGAAACGGGAGTATCAGCGCGCTGTCGCTGAGCATCGGAAGGTCGACGACCGCTGGTTTGCCTACGAGACCAACCTTTCGACGCTGCTCGACTACCCGATGCTGATTGACATGCGCGAACCGCTCACCGCTGACTTTCACCGAGCGCGCAGTCGTGCCGAACTGCTGCGACCATCCCACGACGACGAAGCGTCGCCGTCCGCAGTGGAGCACTACCGCGATGCGGTGCATGCCTACGTTTCGGCGCTCGAGGTGGCCGAGAAGGAAGCTCGGCGCCGCAAGCGCGGCGATTTCGACCAGGCCGAACAGGAGCGGCTAGCCCGGGCGCAACGGCTCCTCAACCTTGCCAGTGACGATGCGGCGAGCCCGCAGGAACGACAGCAGGCTTATGCTCGTGCGCGACGGGAGCTTGACGGTTTGATTGAGTTGCCCGTCGCGGGTGCGGCCGAACTGGAGCATAGGTTGCGGGCGGCACTCAATGGACCACCAGCACCGGATAGCTCGCCGCCGAACCCTTAAGGACCGATTCCGATGACTTCTTCCGACCGCGTCGGTTCCACACTGGGTCGCTACCGGCTGGTGCGTTTGCTAGGTCGCGGCGGAATGGGCGACGTGTACGAAGCTGTCGACACCGATAAGGACCGCACGGTGGCGTTGAAGTTGTTGCCGCAAGCCTTATCCGACGACGCCGACTTCCGCGCCCGGTTTATGCGGGAGTCGCGGACCGTTGCGAAGCTGAACGATCCGCATATCATTCCGATCCACGACTTCGGCGAACTAGACGGTCAGTTGTTTCTCGATATGCGGATTGTGCGCGGCCGGGACCTCCGGTCGGTCATTAAGGACGGTCCGCTGGAGCCCGCGCGAGCCGTCGCGATCGTCGAGCAGGTGGCTGGCGCTCTCGACACCGCGCATGCAACCGGGCTTTTGCACCGGGACGTGAAGCCCGAGAATATTCTGCTCGATTCACGGGATTTCGCCTACCTCGCCGACTTCGGGTTGGCGCAGTCTGCGGGCCAAACGCGCCTCACGTCGACGGGTTTGGCGATCGGATCGTTTGCCTATATGGCACCTGAGCGCTTCGGGACGGACACGCCGCCCGGTCCCCAGAGCGATGTCTACGCACTGGCGTGTGTCCTGTACGAATGCCTCACCGGGACGCAGCCGTTCCCGTCGACGAGTATCGAACAGATTATCGCCGGGCACCTGTCGCGCCCGGTCCCGGCAACGGGTACCGCGATGGATGCGGTCATCGCGACGGGAATGGCGAAGAACCCGGCGGCGCGGTTCCCGTCGGCTGGCGCCCTGGCGGTGGCGGCCGGGGATGCCCTAAACGGCCGCGGGGCACTTCCTCCGGCGACGGCCAACGCCGTACATGGTCCGACGATGGTCACGCCCGTCCAGCCCCCCAATCCCTCACAGCTCGCGTATCCCTCACTGCCCTCGTATCCAGTCCAACCGCAAGCAAAGAATGGTCCAAAGCTGTGGCTCATTGCCGCTGCGGTTGCCGCCGTCGCGCTGTTGGCTGCCGGGGGTGTCGCTTGGATGGCGGTGGGCAACAACGACGACGCGGGGGTGCCGGCCAATGCTGCCGACCACAGCACCCGGACCTTGTCGGCAGCACAGCAACGACCCTCGCAGGTACCCGGAACCGTGACGGTGACGCAACAGCCGCCGGCCGCCCAAACCGTGCCTGGCCAACAGTCGACCGACCAGCCAACTACTGCTCAGGCACCGCAGCGGGGTTCGGGCGATCTGGGGTTGTCGACGCCGATCAGCACTCCGCCATGCGACGGCAGCACGGCGACTTTTGTCTATAACGCGACGACTCCGGGCAACTATGCGACCGAGATCGCCTCTGCGCTTGCCCAGTATCCGGGGGCGTCGTACTTGCGGACCGATCAGTCGTGTTCTTCGCTGCGGCAGGAGTTGAACGGCAACCCGATTTACGCCGTCTACTATTTGGGCTCGTCGGCGTCCGATACGTGCGCGATCAAAGCCCGAGTCGGCGGCGACGCCTACGCCCGCCGCCTCGACAATTCGACCCCGGTCGGCGTCGAGATCTGCTGAGGCGGGCACCTAGTTCGTTGACTTGCCGGGGACGGACCGTCGGTACCAGCGGGCCATGGAAAAACTCACCGGCGATGTTCGCCGCCACGAAATAAGAAGTGCGCGTTCAGATCACAGCGAAGTAGTCTCTGCGACCTGCAGATATGAGCAAAAGCGGCGTAGCTGGGCCGGATGGGTCGGCGCTGTTCATCTTGACGCGTTACGATCCTGTCGTGCTGGAAGATCTCAACAAGAAGGCCAAGAAGGCCGGGCTCCATGTGGCCAACGCCAAGAAGCCGAACCTGTATAGCGTGCGGAAAGTGAAGAACGGCAAACTCGTCGCCAAGAATGTTGACGCCGACGAGGCACTTTCGGTGATCAAAAAGTACAAGTGATGTCGGTTCTGTCGGCTGTCGCCAACACCCTGCTGAACCCGCCGCACACTGTCACCGAGATTCGGCACATTCTCGGCGGAGCGCGCCGCGATCTCACCGGGAAGACCATTGTTATCACCGGAGCGTCGTCAGGAATTGGTGAGGCCACCGCGCGAGCGTTTGCCGCCCGCGGGGCCAAGATCGTGGCTGTCGCGCGGCACATGGAAGCACTTGAGGCCACTTGCGATTCGATCATCGTTGACGGCGGCACAGCCATTCCGGTGACCGCAGACCTGTCGGACACTGAGGATGCCTCACGCCTGGCTGCGGAGATTATCGAACAGTTCGGTGTTCCCGACGTGCTAATTAACAACGCTGGCCGATCGATCCGTCGGTCGACGCTCGACTCCGCAGACCGATTGCACGACTACCAGCGCACTATGGCCTTGAACTACTTCGGGCCCGTCGCTCTGATTTTGGGCCTGTTGCCCGCCATGATCGATGCCCGTCGCGGACACATCGTCAACGTGGTGACATGGGGTGTCAGCGCTGGCGCGATGCCGAAGTTCGGCGCTTACCTGGCGTCCAAATCGGCGCTCGCCTCGTTTGGTCGGTCGTTGGATGCCGAGTGCAACGGGACGGGCGTGGTCGTCACCAATGCGGGTTTCCCCCTCGTTCGCACCCCGATGATTGCTCCGACCGCCGACTACCACGATTCACCTGCCCTCAGCAGCGACGAGGCGGCCGCGTGGCTGGTGCGTGCGGTCGATACACGACCCGCTGAGATCTACCCACGATATGCGCTGGTGCTACGTGCGGTGTCAGCGTTCTCTCCCCGCCTGGCAGGTCAACTCACGAACCAGTTGGGCATCTGACGTAATCTTCGGTGTATGACCGAACATCTGTCCCGCCGGGATGTCGACTTCATGCTGTACGAATGGCTCGACACACTCGAACTGCCCCAGCGTGAACGCTTTGCCGAACACTCCCGCGAAACATTCGACGGTCTGCTCGACCTATCCGAAGACATGGCGACCAAACTCTTCGCGCCGCACAACAAGAAGTCCGATCAGTCGCAGCCCGAGATGGACTCCAACGGCAAGGTGGTGATGCTGCCGGAGATTGGGACCGCCCTCACCGAATTCAGCAAAGCCGGGCTGATCGCGGCCTCGTTCGACGAGGAACTCGGTGGCATGCAGTTGCCGAATGTCGTCTCGCGCGCATCGACCACCATTTTCCAGGCGGCCAATGCGGCGACGACGTCGTATGCGTTCCTGACTGTCGGCAATGCCAACTTGCTCGCCAAGTACGGAACGCCCGAGCAGATTGAGACCTGGGTGCTCCCCATGCTCGAGGGCCGATACTTCGGCACCATGTGCCTGTCCGAGCCGCAGGCTGGATCCTCGCTCGCCGACATCACTACCAAGGCAGTCCCCGCCGATGACGGCACCTTCCGGATCACCGGCACCAAAATGTGGATTTCCGGTGGCGATCACGAACTGACAGAGAACATCGTCCACCTCGTTTTGGCGAAGGCACCGGGCGGCGGCCCCGGAGTAAAGGGCATCTCCCTGTTTGTGGTGCCAAAGTTCTTGCCGGATGGCACCCGCAACGACGTTGCCCTCGTCGGCCTGAACCACAAGATGGGTAACCGCGGGACCACCAATACGCTGCTCAATTTCGGCGACGGCACCTTTGCCGTGGAGGGCGCCGGGCAAGGCGCGATCGGCTATCCGGTCGGTGAATTGCACCGTGGCCTGTTCTACATGTTCAACATGATGAACGAGGCCCGGATCGGCGTCGGTTTCCTTGCCACGGCTCTCGGTTACGCGGGTTTCCAAAAGTCTCTGGAGTACGCGAAGGTGCGGACGCAGGGTCGTCCGGTCGATGCCAAGGGTCCCGACGTGCCTCCGGTGCCGATCATCGATCACCCCGATGTGATGCGAATGATGCTGGCCCAGAAAGCTTATGCCGAGGGCGCTCTCGCACTCTGCCTGTATTGCGCACGTCTGCTCGATGAAGAGCAGACGGCATCGGAGGATGCCGCTCGCACGCGAGCACGCACCCTGCTTGAGGTACTTACACCGATCGCCAAAAGTTGGCCCAGCCAGTGGTGCCTGGAGGCCAACAGCCTCGCCATCCAAGTGCACGGCGGGTACGGATACACCACCGAGTTCGACGTCGAGCAGTTTTACCGGGACAACCGGCTCAACCCGATCCACGAGGGTGCCCACGGCATTCACGGGCTCGACCTGCTGGGCCGCAAGGTCGTCATGGACGGCGGGAAGGGTTTCGGCGTCCTGGCTGAAACCATCACCGAAACCATCACCCGGGCGCGTGAGGCAGGCGAGGAAGCGGCCAGGTATGCCGACCAGTTGGCCGCGAGCCTGACTCGCCTCGGCGAGGTGACGGCGGCCGTCTGGGCCCCGGGCGATGCCGCCCTAGCCCTCGCCAACGCGACCGCCTACTTGGAAGCCACGGGTCACATCGTCGTCGCGTGGCTGTGGCTAGACCAGTTCCTCGCTGCCAGCGGCCCAGACGATAAGTTCGCTGCCGACTTCTACGCGGGTAAGCGTGCGGCGACCAAATACTTCTTCACCTACGAACTCCCCAAGACCGGCGTGCAGTTCGACCTGCTCGCCGCCCTCGACCGCACCACCCTGGACACCGATCCGGCCTGGTTGTAGCGCGACTACTTTCGGGTGCGGTGGGCTTCCAGCCAGGTCGTCACATCGCGCAGAACTTCGTCCTGTTCGGGTTCGTTGAAGATCTCGTGGTAGAGGCCGTCGTAAATTTTGACGGTCACATCGTCGCCGCCTGCGAGTCGCCCCACCATCCGCGACCCTTCGGGGTTTGCGAGGGTGTCGGCACCGCCGTGCAACACCAGCGTGGGCATCTTCAGGTTCGGCAGTCGCTCCGGGAAAGTGGCCATGGTGCCGATGAGCGCGCCGCCAAGGCCCGCCGGAATCTTGCCGTGCCACACCAGCGGGTCGGCTTCGTACTCGGCGACCACGGCGGGATCACGGCTCACCGCTGAGGCCGGTAGGCCGGTTGACGGGAGCCACGGCACCAGCTTTCCGAGCACCGGGGCCAGCTTCACCATGACCGGCGGAAGGTCGTCGCCCACCATCAAGGCTGGCCCGGACAGCACAAGCCCGTCGAGCGCATCGGGATAGTCGAGTGCGTACTTGAGGGCAATGGCCCCACCCATGCTGTGCCCAAGCAGGAAGGTCGGCCCGCCGAAGCGGCCAGCGCGACTGATCACCGTACTCAGATCAGTGGTGAAGTCGTTGAAGTCTTTGACTCCCAACCGCTTGCCCCCCGATCGCCCATGCCCGGCGTGGTCGGGAATCACCACCGCATAGCCAAGATCCGTCAGCGTCTCCGCGACGTGCAGATATCGAGCGGCGTGCTCGCCGAGTCCGTGTGAAATAACAACGACGCCCACCGGATCAGAATCGGGCCGATGGACGTCGTAGACGATCTTGTTGTTGTGCGTGCCGGTCACGGAATGAGTTTGCGAGTTCACCACTTCATTCTGCGGTACGCACTGGAATTACGCGGAGACATTGGTGCCGAAGCGGAGCTTTCCGTTCTGGAACAGCAGTGGGTACAGGACGCCGCCGATGGCGCCGCCAATAAGCGGGAAGAGGAAGAATGCCCACAACTGTGCGGGCGCACCGTCACCATTGAAGAACGCGACGCCCATCGAGCGCGCCGGGTTCACCGAAGTATTTGAGATCGGAATCGAAATCAGGTGAATGAGCGTCAACGACAGGCCGATTGCCAACGGACCGAAGCCCTTCGGCGCACGACCGTCAGTGGCCCCCAGGATCACGACGATAAAGAACGCAGTCAGGATGATCTCGGCAACAGCCACCGCAACGAGGGTGTACCCGCCTGGTGAATGCGCACCGTAGCCATTGGCAGCCATGTTGCCTGTGGCCTCCCAACCGGGCTTGCCGTTGGCGATGGTGAAGATGGCGAGGCCACCGAGGAGTCCGCCGATCAACTGCGATACCCAGTAGCCGGGGACGTCGCGCCACGGGAGGCGCCCGCCGACGGCCGCACCAAGGGTGACCGCCGGGTTGAAGTGGCCGCCAGAAATGTGTCCGACAGCGTAAGCCATGGTCACGACAGTGAGACCGAAGGCAAGTGCGACGCCCAGAAAGCCGACACCGACTTGGATCTCTAGTGCTTGGCCGTGCTTACTCGTTGCGTCAGCGACCTGCTTCGCCGCGAAAACAGCCGTGCCAGCGCCACCGAAGACGAGCCAAAAAGTGCCAAAAAGTTCCGCCAGCCATTTGGCCGGCGTTGATACGGGCGTGGTCATATGATCCTCCTCGTTCGCCATCTCAGGACAACCCTACGAGAAGGACGCACCCTTCAACCCAAACCGAAGCGGGATGCGATCCCGCGACCGATCTTCTCTACTTCGTGGCCAGCACTTTCGAGCATTCCGAGCGGCTTGAAGGCCTGCTCGGCGACGCCGACGATGGTTTCGACGCGGCCGACGACCTTCTCGAGTCGCACGACAACCTGTGCGAGTCGATCGATCGTGGTGTCGACTTTGGCGATTGTGCTGCCGAGGTCGTCGAGTGAGGTGTTTAGCCGATCGATGGTGGTATCAAGGCCTTCGAGTGTGCCTTCTAGCGCACCGAGGACGGGTCCGACTGCCGTGAGTAGATCTTCGACTTGGTCGACGGTCTGGTCCGCATTCAGCGCGGCCTGCGCTAGTTTGCGGAGGCGTTGACGCTCACCGCCGCGGGCGGGTCGGTCAACAATCGGATTTATGGCCATGCATCTGAGTATGACCTGTTCCACACACAGATGGAATAGAAGGGCACGGCATTGCGTTGTGGCCTATGAATTAGTTCAGATCTGAACTAAAGTGTAATCCGACTAGGAGGTCACCTCATGCCCGCTGTAACTGCCGACACTCTCACCCTTCCCCGCATCAACCGACCCGGCGAAGGCTCCACGCAGCGTCCGGTCATCAGCCTCACCACCGGGCCCCGCGGCTATGAGGGCGAAGGCTTCCCCGTCGTCCGCGCCTTCGCTGGCGTGCCCCAAAAGCTGCTCGACCCCTTTGTCCACATGGACCAGATGGGCGAGGTCGAATACGAACCCGGCGAGCCCCTCGGCACCGACTGGCACCCGCACCGCGGCTTCGAGACCGTCACCTACATCATCGACGGCCTGTTCCAACACCAAGACTCCCATGGCGGCGGCGGACTCATCACCAACGGAGCCACCCAGTGGATGACCGCTGGCGCTGGCATTCTGCACATCGAGACCCCGCCTGCCGAACTCGTCGAATCGGGCGGCACCTTCCACGGCATTCAGCTGTGGGTCAACCTGCCGGCCTCGGACAAGTTCATCAGCCCCAAGTACCAGAACCTTGAGGGCGGCCAGTCGGAATTGCTGTCGTCGGACGACGGCGGCGCGCTGGTCCGCATCATCGCGGGCGACATCGACGGCCACACCGGCCCCGGTGCCACGCACACCCCGATCGTTTTTGCCCACGCCACCATCTCTCCCGGGGCCGAACTGTCGGTGCCGTGGCGCGCCGACTTCAATAGCCTCGTCTACCTGCTGTCGGGTCGCGGGACCATCGGTGCCGAAAAGCGCCCCATCCAGCAGGGACAGCTCGCCGTCCTCGGTGCTGGCGATGCCATCACCGTCGCTGCCGACAGCGGCCAAGATTCCCACCGTCCGGCAATGGAGATCCTGCTCCTCGGCGGACAGCCCATTCGCGAACCCGTCTTCCAGCACGGCCCGTTCGTCATGAACACCCGCCAACAGGTCGTCGAAGCGATGGAAGATTTCCAGGCTGGTCGCCTCGGCGTGGTTCCGCCGAACGCGCTCCGCCCCCACCGCGTCAAGCGGTGAGCCAGTCTGCCCAGCAGACCGCCTGGCGCTTGTTCATCGAGAACGCGGTGCGTCTGCAAACTGAACTCGATCGCCGCCTAAAGGCTGCGGACATGTGCCTGTCCGATTATCAGGTACTCCTGCTGTTGCATGAGTCCCCGGACCGGAGTTTGCGGATGAACGAACTCGGCCGCCGCATGGTGTTTTCCGCGTCGCGCCTCACCTATCAAATCGACACCCTGTGTCGACGGGGTTGGGTGCGACGCGAGAACGCCACCGAGGACCGTCGCGGTAGCTACGCCGTCCTCACCGATGAGGGCAACACCGCATTCGAGGCCGCCGCCGCAGGGCATTCGGCCGATATCGACGAACTGTTCTATAGCGCCGTCGCCGACGATGACGACGCGACCGTACTGGCCAACATCATGCGACGTCTGGCCGACAACCTCAACAACAGCGAGAACCCATGACCGCGACCTTGATTCCCGCCGCCGACCGCCACTTCTGGGAGAACGAGTGGCTCACATCGCGGCAGTCGTTCCCAGGCACCGGAAACTTCGACATTTTCGCCAACGCACACGGCGTTCTCGCCATGCACAACGATGACGTCATCGGCCCTGGCGAAGGCCTGGACAATCACGCCCACCAGAACATGGAAATCCTCACCTGGGTGGTAGAAGGTGCTGTGTGGCATAAAGATTCACACGGCAACACCGAGACCATCGGCACCGGTTCGCTGGGTGCCATGACGGCCGGTAAAGGCATCACGCATACCGAACGCAATGCGGCCGCCCGCGCCTCACGTGAGTCTGTCCGCGTCGTGCAAATGTGGGTTCCGCCGCACACCGACGAACTGGAACCTGCGCACAGCACGCGCGACTTCAATGTCGCCCTCGCCAGCGGAGAACCGGTAGTTGTGGCGTCGGGGCGTCCCGAGCACGCCGACTCCGATGCACTGCACATCGAGAACCGCTTCGCGACCCTCCACATCGCACGCCCCCGAACGGGTCAGACCATCACGCTTCCGGGTGCGCCATTCGGGCACCTGTTCACCGTCCGTGGAAGCGTCAGTGTCAGCGGCAACAACAGCGGCAGCGGCAGCGGCGGGAGCACCGCGGGCGACGACCTCGTTGCCCAACCGCTGGCCGAAGGAGACGCCATTCGGTTCACCGACTCCGGACCACTGACGGTGACCGCCACCGACGACGCCGAAATCGTCTACTGGGAGATGTACGCGAGTTTCGACCGCGCTCACTGAGCACGCCCGGCGCGTCCGTGCCAGAGTGGAAGGCATGGGACCAGTAGCGCTGACTCCGGAAATTCTCGCCAACCGCATCGACGATCTGATGGTTCAAGCTCGCGCAGATCTCGCCGAGCTTGTCTCCTACCCGTCCATCCACGACGACCCGACGCGTGCCGCTGACAGTCGGACAAGTGCCGATTGGGTTGCCCAGGCGTTCGCCGCCCTCGGCTTCGACACCGAGGTAATCGTGACGGTCGACGGTTCACCCGCGATCGTCGGCCACCGGGCCGGGCCTGCGGGCAGCAAGACCGTCGGCCTTTACAGCCACCACGACGTTCAGCCCGCCGGCGACGAATCTCTCTGGGACTCGCCGCCTTTCGAGCTCGTCGACCGCGACGGACGCTGGTACGGGCGCGGCAGTGCCGACTGCAAGGGCAACCTTGTTGCCCACTTGACGGCACTTCGCGCGATCGGTGACGAACTGGCCTGCAACGTCCGCATCATCATCGAAGGATCCGAGGAAGCGGGCGGTGAGGGCCTTGATGATCTGGTCCGGACTCGCCCGGAACTCTTTGATGCCGACTTGATTCTGATTGGCGATACCGGCAACCTCGCCGTCGGCATACCCACCCTAACGACCAGCCTGCGCGGCGTAGTGAACGTGAAAGTCTCGGTCACCGCGCTCACCAACGGGATCCATTCCGGCGGGGCGGGCGGCCCCGCGCCCGACGCGATGGCCGCGCTCATCGCGGGCCTGGCATCGCTCCGCGACAGCCAGGGCGACACCACCATCGACGGCCTGCAGGCTGACCAGAAGTGGACCGGTTTCGATTTCACGACCGAGCAGTTCCGCGAAACAGTCGGCGCGGTCGATGGTGCCGAAATCCTTGGCAGCGGGACGCCCGCCGACATGGCTTGGGCCCGTCCGGCGGTCACCGTCATTGGTATGGATGCCCCGAGCACTGCCGAATGCGCGGCGGCCATCATGCCGACTGCCGCGGCCATGCTGAACCTGCGGGTTCCGCCCGGCACCGACCCCCACGCGGCGTACGAACTGTTGGTTACCCACCTTCGCAAGCACATCCCGTGGGGCGTCAAGGTGGAGTTTGAACCCGATGCATTCGGCGCACCATTCTCCGCTGACACATCGGGGCCCGCATATCAGCAGTTGATCGCGGCCATGTCGTCCGCATATAGCGAGTCGTCGGCAAATAGCGACCTACCGGTGCAGTTTGCGGGACAGGGCGGTTCAATTCCGCTGTGCACCGTGCTCGCCGAGACGATTCCGCACGCAGAGATCGCACTTCTCGGCGTCGAAGAACCACTGTCCGCGATCCACGCACCGAACGAGAGCGTCGACCCCGGTGAGATCCGTCGGACCGCCCTCACGGAGGCAATCCTGCTGTCGACGTTCCGCTAGCTGCGGTTACTGCGGGCCCGGAGCTGGCGGCGCGGGAACTGTTGGCGCGCAATGCCCCGAAGGCAGGTGCTGCAAGTTTCGCTGCACCCAGTCGCCGACGCGAGTCAGCATGGCGGTCCCGTCTTCAAAAGTGCCACTGGCGGGAAGTGCGACGAGGCTGACGCCGACCTGACCGCGGTTGGTAGTGATGACACCGAGTTGGCGGACGACATACTTGCCGGTGGCGTCGGAGACCGGTCCCCAGCCGCCTTTGACGGCCGAGCGAACGCCCTTGCGCTGCTTTGCGACACCCCATTTTTGGTTGGGGCCGACCGAACTCATGAATTTGAGGACATTTTCGGCACCGGCTAGGCATGGCATGTTCGCGGCGAACACGGACTGATCGGTAGTGGCCCACGGGGTGGCACCGGGATAGCTCTTAGGTCTGCTCAATTCTGAGGAGATCACGGTGCGGTAGTCGCCGCCGTCGCGCAGCACTGCCGTCGCCGCGTCGATTGCCTGCTGGGTGCTTCCGAGGGAGCCCCAGATGGCCTCGGCGGATTCGTTGTCCGAATCACGGATCGCCTTGGTTTCCAGTGGGGTCAGACCAGCAACATGGGCGCGTTCGGCAGCAACTGCGACGGGCGCCTTCAGCGTCGACCATGCGCGAGCATTCTTCACGGTGCCAAAGAAGACGGGTTCGCCGGTACCGGTGGCGGTGATCGCGACCCCGACCCTGCCGGGTATCGACTTATTGATCTGCTTGGTGAGCTTGTTGAAGCTCTTGCCAAGGTCGACTGGTGGCGGAGGCGTCGGGAGGCCCGGGATCTTGGGCAATACGTTGGGCAAAACGTTGGGCAGCGGGGGCGGTGCTGCCTGCGCGACACCTGCCCCGATACCGGTCATTGCCAATGCTGCGGCAGCGCACACCGCCACCATCACTCCCCGAACGCGCAACACTAACCCCTTTTGCAACTTTAGTAACTCCAGTAACGCTAGCGGAGTTGCCAGGGGCAAGCGAGGCTTGATGCTTAGTCGTTACCGGGGCGGCGAACCTACGCGCAGCGGCCGCCGGGCAACGCCGCGAGATGCCGTCCGAGCCACCGTCCGACAGTGCTCAATGCCGCCGTTCCCGGTTCCATCGATCCCGCAGTGGTTGGCGCCTGCATTGCAACGCCCACCTGTCGGCCATCGCGAAGCGTGAGGATCCCGATCTGCCGAACGATGTAACCGCCAGAAACACTGGGGCCCCATCCACCCTTCACCGCTGTCTGCCGGCTCTCGATGGCTTTAAGACCCCACTGCTGGTTACCGGCAACATTGCCCATTAACTCGACGACATGCTTGGAATCGGGCAGGCACGGCAGATTGGCTGAGAACGTCGCAGCATCGGCGAGGGCCCAAACCGTCTGCCCAAAAATTGAGAACTCGGGCCTGAGCCGCTGGGACGGCACCGTCGTATTCTTGTCGCCGCCTTCCCGCAGCACCTTGGTGACTGCAGCGGCAGCCTGCTCGGGTGTTCCGAGCGAGGCCCACAGCGTTTCGGCGGCGGCATTGTCGGAGTTTTGGATGGCATTCGCTTCAGCGTCACTCGGACCTGACTTGCGCTCCGCGGCCAGCGCCAGCGGCACTTTGCTCGTCGACCATGCGACCTGCGGAGTCAGATCCCCAAACGTCTGCACAGTGCCCCCGCCGACCGGCACCAAAGCCAAGCCAACAGGCGACGACAATGTCTTGCTCATCGCATCGAAGCTCTTCGTCAACGACGACCGCGAGGCCGGGGTACCCGTCGTTGCCGTGCTCGACGAGGGCCCCGCCTGCGGCGTACCCGAAGTCTCCGTCACCACTACGGTTGTCACCGTCTTCTCCGCGTCCGACGATCCGCACGCCACGACCGATCCGCCGCATGCGATTGCCGTTGCCAAGGCCACGGCAGACCGCACCATTGTCCGCTTCACTGAAGAATTACCCCCGCTAGTTTCGAGCCCGGCAAACTGCTTTTAGAAGATCACGACCACGGCGTTGTTGCCGCCTCGACACACCACGACGCCAGTTTCCGGATTGCACGACATGGTGTAACTCATCCCGGTGACCGGACTCGACGCCGAAATCGTTCGCGCCTCCCCCTTCGGTCCGGCAGCCAGGTATGACGCACGGACGTTGTAGGCAAATTCGCAGCTCGTAACCCCTGATGCAACTCCGACTTCACCGCTGCAATTCATGGTCCCGGGGGGCGGAGTTGGTGCCACTACAGGCGGAACGGTCGTGGTGAGGGTGGTTGTGGACGACGATCCGGCTTGATCGGGCGTCTTTGAGTCGCGGAATCCGAACCAGTAGATTGCCATCCCGATCAGCGCCAAGACTAGGAGGCCGATCACGGCACCAAGGACCCACTGGAGTGCGTTGCCCTCTTCTTCCTGCTGCGGGTACCCCTGCGGTCCCGTGTAGTACTGCGGCGGAACGCCAACCGCCTGCTGAGGCGCGGATGGATATTGTGGTCCGGAGGCGTATTGCGGTCCTGAAACATACTCCGGTCCCGAAACACCATGCGGCCCAGAGAATCCCGGGCTGGTCAACGGGTCCATCGAAGGCCGCTCACCAAAGACCGTCGGGTTGTAGGCGGCACCGGTTTGAATCGTG
Source organism: Gordonia sp. 34D (assembly GCF_056682775.1). NCBI lineage: Bacteria > Bacillati > Actinomycetota > Actinomycetes > Mycobacteriales > Gordoniaceae > Gordonia > Gordonia sp. 34D. Next base: position 2,079,101 of record NZ_CM155293.1, read on the forward strand.
GACGTCGGTGCGGCGTCACCGCCTGGCCAATGGCCCTGCAATGCAGCATTGGCGGCGGTGGCTAACTCACCGGCTGTCACGAACCTCCCGGCGGGGTCTTTCGCGAGTCCGCGCACAACCACCGCGTCAAGCTGCGGGGTAACCGACGATGTGAACTTTCTTGGAGACGGGACGTCGTTCATAACCGTCGCGCGCACTATCTGACTGACGGACGCTCCGGGGAATGGCGGTTGTCCGGTCAGCAATTCAAAGAGCACGGCGGCCAGTGAGTACACGTCGGAAGTGGCGCTCGTCGGCACGCCGTCCAATTGTTCCGGCGCCATGTACGCCAGCGAACCGATGGCGGTTCCGGCCTGCGTCAACCGGGTATCAGTTTCCTGGTGGGCAATACCGAAATCGACGAGGTAGGCAAAGTCAGCGTTGGTGACCAGGATATTTTCGGGCTTCACGTCGCGGTGTACCAAGCCGACCGCATGCGCCGCATCGAGCGCCGACGCCACCTGGGTGATTACTGCGACTGCCTCACCCGATGGCATCGGCCCGCTACGACGGATCCGGGCACGAAGATCTTCGCCCTCGACCAATCGCATGTCGAGGTACAGGACGCCATCGATCTCGCCGTAGTCGTGGATCGGAATGATGTGCGGCTCACCGAGTTTCGCGACCGCCTGCGCCTCTCGCCGGAAGCGTTCCTCGTAGGCAGTGTCTCCAGCGAAACGCTCGTGGAGCACCTTTAGCGCAACCTCGCGTTCGCGGACGGTGTCGAATGCGCGGTAAACCTCGCCCATACCGCCGCGCCCCAGCAAGGCATCAAGCCGATAAGGACCGAACTGCGTTCCAACTCGCGAACCTTGCTCCACCATGCGGACAATCTTCCCTCATAGGTCCGACACTTTGCGCGCAGCACTGAATATCAGAAAGGCCGACGTCGGCCGACCGATTGAACCACCAGCGGGAATACCCCCAGCACTAATGCGCAGGCTTCCAGCGATCCATTCCGAGGAAGACCATGACCAGCTGCTTCTCCGCGCGCTCAACTAGCACGCGCTCGGTCTGTTCGCGGCCATCGCCGTCGAGCAGTTCGGCGACCGTCGTCATCATGATTGTCACAATCAGGTCCGCAGCAACCTCGAGATCGTCGGACCCCCATTCCCGCAGCGACGGGACCCTCGCCAGGTCGATCGCCAATTCGCGGGAAAACAGACGCAGTTCCGTTCCGATGGCGCGACGCACTTCGGCGACGCCACCGTGCTGCTCGCGAATCAGGAAGCGGTACTGCGACTCGCTGGCATGGACCTTTTTGAGCAGCGCAGACAGCGAATCGCGTGCGGTCGGCATACCGCGGCTGGCCAGGTCCCGACGAGCTTCGCGCAATGCCCCGCGTAGCAGTCGCATCGCGTCTTCGACGAGCGTGACACCGAGGTCTTCCATCGACGCGAAGTGCCGATAGAACGCAGTCGGCACAATGCCAGCGCCGCGCGCCACTTCGCGCAAGCTGATGGATCCGAATGAACGATCGTCCACCAAGTCGATCGTGGTGTCGAGCAGCGCCTGCCGCGTCTGTTCCTTCTTTTCGGCACGACTACCACCAGATTCGGTGCGCGCGGACTTGGTGCGCGACTTGCGCACTGTCCTGCCTGGTGAATCGGGGGAAGAGGCCACGTAACCGAGTCTATGTGGTCGCGGTCGTCGTAGCGCCGCGCGGCACACCACACATCCGTGACCGCGAACACACCGGACGACTCTTGACATCGCACAGCGCCCGTATGTCATTCTTATTTGTGTACAGTCGTTCACTGAATGACAGAACGCAACCGAAGGAGTTCCCCGATGGCCAGCATCCTTAGCCGCCTCGGAAAAACCATCGTCGAAGCGACCGCAACGCCGTACCCCGTCGACCGCTACCTCGAACTGATCGATCCCATGATCACCTGGCGTGACATGCGTGCCAAGATCGTTGACGTCCGCCTCCAGACCGACCGCTCCGTAACCTTGACGCTGCGTCCGACACGCCAGTGGTCCGGCCATGTTGCCGGACAATATATCGAGGTCAGCGTCATTGTTGACGGCGTTCGGCACCGCCGGTTCTTTTCCCCGGCAAACGCCGCAGGCGCAACATCGGAGATCGAACTCACCGTCACCGCCCACTCGCGCGGCTTCGTCTCTCGCTACCTCCGCGAGAACGCAAGCCCCGGCATGGTGCTGGGACTGAGCACCGCTCGCGGCGAGTTCACCCTGCCGACCGATCGCCCCGCACGCACCGTCCTGGTGAGCGGCGGCAGCGGGATTACACCTGTCCTCTCAATGCTGAGAACGCTCGTCGCCGAAGGATACGACCGTCCCATCACGTTTGTGCACTACGCCCGGACCCCTGCCGATGTGCCCTACCGCGCCGAGCTCGACACGCTGGCGCGCACGGTGGGCAACCTCGACGTCGTGCTCCGGTACACCCGCACCGTTGACGCCGAACACTTCGAGCCTGCCCATCTGGATGGAATCGCCGATGTCGATGGCGCGCAGGTCTTCCTGTGCGGCCCCACCGGACTGATGAAGGCCGTCGGCGAGTACGCCGCCGATCGCGGACTCACCGAACGACTGTTCTCCGAAGCATTCACGATCGACACCACCCCGGTCATCGACCCGAACCAGCCAATCACCGGCGAGGTCGCCTTCACCAAATCCGATGCGTCAGTCCCCAACGACGGTCGGACCATCCTGGAGCAGGCAGAAGGTGCCGGCCTAAAGCCCGAATACGGCTGCCGCATGGGCATCTGCTTCTCGTGCACCAAGGTTCGCACCAGCGGCTGCACCCGCAACATCTTGACCGGAGAACTCAGCTCCGAACCCGACCAGCACATCCAAATCTGCGTTAACGCCCCAGTCGGCGACGTCGAAATCGAGGTCTAAGAATCATGGCTATCTCCCTTCCCAATCGTCCCGCCCGCAAGCTTCCCTTCCAGTCGACTCCAGCCGCGCCTACCGAGGCAGTGCCTACCGAGGTGAACCTCTCCTATGAGCAGGTTGAACAACTCGGCCGCGACCTCGACGACCTGCGTGCACGGACCGTCGCAACCCTCGGCGAGTCCGATCGCGAGTACCTGTACGGCATCATTCGTGCTCAGCGGACGCTCGAGTTCGCCGGTCGTGCGGCCATGTACGTTCCATTCCTTCCGCCCGTGTGGCTCGCCGGAGTCGCTTCGCTGGGCCTGTCGAAGATCCTCGACAACATGGAAATCGGCCACAATGTGATGCACGGCCAGTACGACTGGATGCGCGAGGACACCTACAATTCCCGCGAATTCGACTGGGACACCGTGTGCCCCGGTGATCAGTGGAAGCACAGTCACAACTACATGCACCACACGTACACGAACATCCTCGGCGAAGACCGCGACGTGGGCTACGGCATTCTCCGCATGGCACGCGACCAGAAGTGGAACCCGTACTACCTCGGCAACCTGGGCTATGCGACCGCGTTGATGCTGCTTTTCGAGTGGGGCGTGATGCTCCATGATCTCGAAGCCGAGAACGTCATCGCGGGCAAGCGGAAGTGGCGTGACGTGAAGAGCCTCGTCAAGGGCATGTGGCGTAAGGCGAGCAAGCAGGTCGCCAAGGACTACATTGTGTGGCCTGCCCTCACCGGACCGTTCTTCGTCAGCACTCTCATCGGCAACGTCGGCGCCAACCTGATCCGCAATGTGTGGACCTACTCCATCATCTTCTGCGGCCACTTCCCCTCCGGCACACAGACTTTCACTGCCGAGGAGTGCCAGAATGAGACAAAGGGCCAGTGGTATGTGCGGCAGATGCTCGGTAGCGCCAACATCACCGGCAGCGATCTGTTCCATATCTTGAGCGGCAACCTGTCGCACCAGATTGAACACCACCTGTTCCCCGATGTTCCCGCCAACCGGTATCCGGAAATGGCCGGCGAGGTGCGCGAGATCTGCGAACGCTACGGCCTGCCGTACAACAGTGGCCCCTTGCGTCAGCAACTCGGATCCACGTGGCTCAAGATTGCGAAGCTGTCGCTGCCCAACTCCATGACCCGCGACGATAACGACATTGTCGTCAACATCGAACGGTCGAAGGCAATCGACGCTGCCTAGGCCGTAGGCGGTGCCCTTGAATGTCAGGGGCACCGCCTACCATGGGTGGCAAATAGGTTCGATGTCACCGAAGGGATGTAGCGATGGTCGGGCGCGTTGAACGCAACAAAGACTTGGTCCAAGAGGTCGTCGAGAGCGCCGCTCACCGGGTCGGCAACATCACGTCGATCATTACTGCGGCTGTCGCCGACGTGGCTCGTGAAATCGGCGAGCTCGTCACCGACGGTTTTGAGATGCGTGAGGCGGCCCGCGCGGCAAGTATCGACACCGAACAACCACCAAAGCCGAAAAACCACGAGGAAGAACTCGATTCCCTCAACGGCTACGACTCCGACCTCGACGATGACGCCGCCGACGAGGACAACTGATCGCAACCGTGCCCGACCAGTATGAAGTCCTCCGGGACGTCTTCGGCTACTCCGCGTTCCGCGGCGACCAAGACCACATAGTTTCCCACGTCGTCGCGGGCGGCGACGCCGTCGTCCTGATGCCAACGGGCGGCGGCAAGAGCCTCTGCTACCAGGTTCCGGCGCTGGTGCGGGACGGTTGCGCGGTGGTCGTATCGCCGCTAATTGCCCTCATGTCCGACCAAGTTGGCGCGTTAAAGCAATTGGGCGTTCGCGCGTCGTTCCTGAATTCGACGCAGACGTTCGACGAACGGGCCGAGACGGAACGCGCTTACCTCGCAGGCGAACTCGATCTCATCTACGTGGCACCCGAACGCCTCAGCCAGCGCGGGACCCGTGAGTTTCTCTCGCGCGGCAAATTGTCGTTGATTGCGATCGACGAAGCTCACTGTGTCTCGCAGTGGGGGCACGACTTCCGACCCGACTATCTGGCGCTCGGTGAGCTCGCCGAGATCTGGCCCGACGTGCCGCGGATCGCCCTCACTGCAACCGCGACGCGTCGGACACACGAGGAGATCACTTCTCGCCTGCACCTGGGTAATGCGCGGCACTTCGTGTCGAGTTTCGATCGCCCCAACATCACCTACCGGATTGATCCGAAGGCCAAGGCGAACGATCAGCTCCTCGACTTTATCCGCACCGAGGGCGTTGTGGATGGCGAACCAGCGACCGGCATCGTCTATGCGTTGAGCCGCAAGAGTGTCGAGAAGATCGCCGAGTTTTTGCGCCGCAACGGGATTAACGCCTATCCGTATCACGCGGGGCTCGACCGCCGCGTCCGCGACGACACTCTGCATAGGTTCCTCCGTGAGGACGGGATCGTGGTGGTGGCGACGATCGCGTTCGGTATGGGAATCGATAAACCTGATGTCCGGTTCGTGGCGCACATGGATCTCCCTAAAAGCATCGAGGGCTACTACCAGGAGACCGGCCGTGCCGGTCGTGACGGGCTGCCGTCAATTGCGTGGATGGCGTACGGGTTGGCCGATGTGGTCAATCAGCGTCGGATGATCGACCAGTCCGAGGGGGACGCCGCGCATCGGCGCGTGCAGTCGCAGTTGCTCGACGCGATGCTCGCATTGTGTGAGACCCCGACCTGCCGGCGTCAGCAGTTGCTCGGGTACTTCGACCAGCAGATCGAACCGTGCGGAAACTGCGACACCTGTTTGAATCCGCCGAAAACCTGGGACGGCACCGTTGCGGCGCAGAAGCTGCTGTCGACGATGGTCCGCCTGGATCGCGAGTTCAACCATGCCGCCTACGGTGCCGGGCACCTGATCGATATCTTGCGTGGTGCCGAAACTACTCGCATCAAACAGTTGGGCCACGACTCCCTCAGTACCTACGGGATCGGTACGGAATTGGATGCCGTCGGCTGGAGCGGCGCGGTCCGACAACTGGTGGCGTTGGGAATCATTGCGCCACAGGGCGACTACGGCGTTCTCCGGCTCACGGAGAAGGCTGGCCCGGTGCTCCGCGGCGAGACCACGGTGATGTTGCGCGAGGAAGTGAAGGCTCCGGCCCGAGCCCGCAAGGCTTCGCGCGCCGCCGCGCCCGCTGCCGACCTCTCCGAAGGTGACCGCAGCCTCTTCGAGGTTCTGCGCCGCTGGCGTGCGGCCGTCGCCAAAGAGGCTGGCCTCCCCGCCTATACCGTCCTCGGCAACAAGTCGCTCGAGGAGATCGCCGCCGTGAAGCCCGCAAACCGCGACGAACTTCTCGGCATTACCGGCATCGGTCAAAACAAGCTCGAAAAGTATGGCGACCAAGTCCTGGAGATCCTCGCGGGCTTCGAATCGGCGTAGAAGCCAGGATTTTCTGTTGGTTATCAGCCCTCCGAGGGCTATTTTTTCCCTCGGAGGCCGAATAACGAACAGATTTTTCGACTAGCTCCCGCTTTCTTGGAGTCCGCGGGCGGTGGCGGTCACGGTTGGTGATGTTTCGGATGTCGGCGAGGACCTCTTCCCAGCCAAAGAGAATGTCATCGTAGGTGAGGCGCATAGTGAGCCATCCATTGACCAACGCCTTGCGGTCGCGCTTGTGATCACGCTCGTAGGCTTCTTTCGTCGCGTGATACTGCATGCTGTCGCACTCAATGATCAGTAGGCCGATTCGCAGGTCGGCACGACCAACCCCTTCGATTTGCGGCTGAACCACCACATCGAAGCCCTCGGACCTCAGACGAACGCGCGAGATGCTCTCGGTCCCCGACTGCGATCGCGGGTCCGTCAGATAAAGCCAATCAGTCACGGTGGGGCCAACACTTCCGAGTTCTGCCCGCAAGTCCTCAACTCCAAGCCCATGGGAGTTCATGTACGAATCGCAGACCGCAATCCACTCCTCGCGGTTGAGACAGCCAGTCGCACAGAGCAACGCTGATGGGACTGAGTCGACCGGTTTGGTGGCGACAGTCAGCCGCTGGCGGATCGTGCCGGACTTCATTGGCCGACAGGCGGGATGCTTTCCGGAAAGGCTCCGACTTCGCCGCAGGTGTAACTTTCGGCGGCCGACCGGGACCCATAGTTCGTGGAACCTCAGCGCATCCACGCAAGTGAGGACGCCTCCGTCCGAGACCGCCGCAGCCGCGGTCAGGTCATGATTCTTCGCGGCCAACCACCCGCTGCGAAGCCGTGTCAGGTCGCCCGCTGCAATCATCCGGTCGATCGTCTTGTCGTCGAAGCCGCTCGCGTGAAGGTGCGACCGTCGATAAATCCCTGGATCTTTCATGCTTCTTTGGACGCACGCGAGATCGATCTGGTTCCGCGACACGCCGCGCAATTCCCGACTGCCGCATTCCAATCACTGTGATTGAAACCCTAGGCGGGCGGAAAACCTGGGCTTATCGTGAAGCGTCATCTTCACGAATGGGAGTTCCCGTGACCAACACCGTGCCGTCGGCTCAAGCTGATGTGTTCACCCAGGCCGACTCGTCGATCAAGCTCGAGCAGGCGTCGACGTGGCATCGTGGGGTCTTGGATTTCCCGAATCCGGTGAACGACTACGCCGCTCGGTCCACCGCTGGCCTAGTAATTGCGCTGGCCGTGGCATCGATCGTGGTCAACCAGCCATGGCTGTACGCGATCTTGGCCCTCGGCTTCGCGTTGCGTGTCGCCGGCGGACCTCGGTACTCACCGTTTGGCCGCCTCGCCGTGCACGTGATTGTGCCGCAGGTGTGGAAGAAGGAAAAGATCGTTCCTGGCCCGCCGAAGCGCTTCGCACAAACGATCGGCCTCGCCTTCTCCGGGACCGCGCTCGTGCTGTCGCTGTTCGGCCTCGGCCTGGCCGCGCAGATCGTGGTCGGGGCGCTGATCGCCGCGGCCTTCCTCGAATTCGCCTTCGGCCTGTGCCTGGGTTGCATCGGCTTCGGCCTCCTGCAGCGCGCAGGCATCATTCCCGCGAGCGTCTGCGAATCCTGCAACAACTTTGGGCGCTAGGCCCTAGCTGCCCCTCAGCCCAGCGCGAGGGCGATGCCGTCGAGGATGTCGTGCTCGGACACCACCATTTCGGTGATACCTGCACGGTCAGCAAACTGTCGGGCGAGTTCGCGCGTCACGATGGCACCGCCACCAATCACGTCGGCGCGACCGGGGTGCATGGAGCCCAACTGCATCCGCTCGTCACGTGTCATCGCAAAGATCTTGCCGCACAACACATGTAGGTCGGCGAGCGGAATGCTGGAGTGGTGGATGACGTCGGGGTCGTACTCTTCCAGGCCCTGATGAACGGCCACGAAAGTGGTCAACGTCCCAGCCACACCCACCCAGGTGCGGGCGGCGGAAACGTCAACGGCGACGAACGCCGCCTGCAGCGCTTTGGCCGCAATCTCCTCGGCGCGGAGTCGTTCGTCGACTGTCGGCGGATCAGAGGGCAACGCCCGCTCGGTCAGACGCACGCAACCAATGTTGACCGAATAGGCGCCGGCAACCACCGCTTCACCGCCCACTACCGACCCCACGACCACCTCGGTGCTACCGCCACCCAAGTCAGTGACGACAAACGGACCGTCGGCCGGATCGAGACCACCAACGGCACCGCGGAACGACAGTCGTGCCTCTTCGTCGCCGGAAATCACTTCGGCAACGGCACCGGGCTGAACGCGGCCCAGCAGGTCGGCGGTCATCGCAAAGAACTCGTCACGGTTGCTGGCGTCACGGGACGCCGACGTCGCCACCATGCGGACACGCTCGACGCCCGCAGCCAACATCCTTTCCACATATCCGGCCAACGCCACGCGGACACGCTCAATCGCCTCATCGGCGAACTGACCGGTCGCATCGACGCCTTGCCCAAGTCGCACGACAATCATGTCGCGTTCTACATCGGTTAGCACGCCAGCATCGTCGATGTCGGCGATGAGGAGGCGGATCGAATTGGTCCCGCAGTCGACGGCGGCAACCCGCGTCATTCGGCAGTACCTGACGACACCTTGCCGTCTTCGTCAGCGGTCAACGGCCAGTCGCCGGGCACTGCGATGCCGCGTAGCTTCTCGACATCGGCCAGCAACGCGACGGCCTCGTCGCCGAGCGGATTCACACCCGGACCCTTGGCGAGCGAGTGCGCGACGAGCACGTGCAAGCATTTGACCCGGTCGGGCATGCCACCACCGGCGAAGTCGGTGCCGAGCGATTCGATGGCGTCACGCTCGGCGAGGTAACTGTCGTAGGCCGCTCGGTAGCCGGCAGCCAACTCGGTGTCTTCGAGGAGACGGACGCTCATCTCACGCATCACGCCCCCGGACTCAAGCCTGCTGCACGCACCGGTGAGCCTCTGATCGGTGAGGTAGTACAGCGTCGGGAAGGGGGTGCCGTCGGGCAGTCGCGGCGAAGTCTTCACGACGGCGGGTTGCCCGTCGGGGGTGCGGTAGCTTATCTCCAGGACGCCGCGGGGCTCGCGCCCCAACTGCTTGGCGATCGCTTCCAGATCTGCAGTAGCGGGTGCAGTGTTCTTGTCAGGCAAGGAAATTAACCCTTCGGCGGTGTTGCTACCGCATCCATCAGATTTTGGTACCACGGCGTCGCAGCGCGTTCGCGCTCCGCGGCCTGCTGTGCTTCTTGCTGCTTGCGGCTGGGGTCGATGATCACGATCGGCTTCTCGCCTTTCGGCACCATCTGCAGCCGTTCGCGCGCCTGCGCCTCAATGTAGGCAGGGTCGTTTTGTTGGGCGAGCTTCGCCTCGTACTCGGCCGTCTCGCGTTCGAGTTGCACGTTCGAGGCACGCAAATCATTGAACTCGTTGCGCTGTGCCAGATAGGTTCGCGCTGGCACGGCAAGAGTCAGCATCAGAAAAATACCGAGGCCCAAAGCAATGCCGACGGCGGTCACACTGACTCCGCGACGATGGGCAAACATCGCCAACCGGGACAGCGGTGCGTGCAGGTCGGCGGACTCATTGTGCTGCGGAACCCGTTTGGCATCGTCTGACGGACGACGTTTGCGGCCGCCCGCATGCGAGCGAGCCGACGCGGTTTCCGCCACCGGTGTCACCGACGGCGAATCTGGCCCGACGGCCTCAACAGTTGCCGGTTCGGTAGTACGAGAGCGGGAACTCCGTCCCGCAGGACGCGACCGGCGGGACGACGTGCGTCCGCGCTCGGAGCGTCCCCGGGTTCCGGAGCGTCGCCGCTCGCTCCCGCTCTCGCTACCTACCATGTCTTCTAGCTAATCACGCACCGAACGAGAAACGCGGGAACGCCAGGTCACCGGCGTAGCGCGCCGCGTCGCCGAGGCCCTCTTCGATGCGGAGGAGCTGGTTGTACTTGGCAACGCGCTCGCTGCGGGCCGGGGCACCGGTCTTGATCTGGCCCGAACCGCAAGCGACAGCCAGGTCAGCAATGGTGGTGTCTTCGGTTTCGCCCGAACGGTGGCTCATCATCGTCTTGTAGCCGTTGTTGTGGGCCAGGGCGACGGCGTCGAGCGTTTCGGTGAGCGTGCCGATCTGGTTGACCTTCACCAGGAGCGCGTTCGCGATGCCCTTCGAGATGCCCTCTTCCAGGCGCTCGGGGTTGGTGACAAACAGGTCGTCACCGACGAGCTGCACCTTGTCGCCGATTGCTTCGGTGAGGTTGGCCCAACCAGCCCAGTCGTCTTCGCCGAGGCCGTCTTCGATGGAGACGATCGGGAAGTCGGTGACGAGCTTCTCGTAGAAGGCGATCATTTCTTCGGCCGAGTGCGGGCGGCCCTGGAACTGGTACGCACCGTCGCGGTAGAACTCGGTCGATGCCGAGTCGAGGGCCACGACAATGTCGGTTCCGAACTTGTAGCCAGCCTTTTCCACGGCTTCGGCGATAACGCTGAGTGCGGCCTCGGTGTTCGGCAGGTCGGGGGCGAAGCCACCCTCGTCGCCGAGCGCAGTGCTCATGCCCTGCTTGTGCAGGACCGACTTCAGCGAGTGGTACACCTCGGCACCCCAGCGGAGCGACTCGGTGAACGTGGCCGCACCGGTCGGCGCGATCATGAACTCCTGGAAGTCGATGCCATTGTCGGCGTGCGCGCCACCGTTGATGATGTTCATCATCGGGACGGGCAGGATGTGCGCGTTGGGTCCGCCAACATAGCGGAACAGCGGCAGTCCAGCCGACTCTGCGGCAGCCTTAGCGACGGCGAGCGAAACACCCAGAAGTGCGTTGGCCCCAAGACGCGACTTGTCGGGGGTGCCGTCAAGGTCGACCAGCGTCTGGTCGAGAACACGCTGGTCGTCGGCCTCAATGCCGATCACCTCGGGCGCGATGTCGCCAAGCACAGCCTCAACTGCCTTCTTGACACCCTTACCCAGGTAGCGGTCCCCACCGTCACGCAGTTCGACGGCTTCGTGCTCGCCGGTCGAGGCACCCGATGGCACCGCCGCCCGTGAGAACGTCCCGTCATCCAGAACAACCTCGACCTCGACGGTCGGGTTGCCGCGGGAGTCGAGGATCTCGCGTGCGCCTACCTGCTCGATGATTGCCACTTGTCTGCCCCAATTCGGTTCGTCGGGTCGACGGAAACTCCCCGTCGACGAGTACGGGTCCAGGATAAACGCAGATCAGTAACGAATGTTCACGGAGTAGGCGTTCGCGTAGTTCCGGACGTCCAGGACGTACGCGTCGTGGTTGTTGTAAGCGTGCACTGCCTTCTCCCAACCGGCCGGTGTGGTCATGTCGCCGTTGGCGTACACGCACAGGTAGCGGGCTGCGGAAAGCGCTGCGTCGTCGATGTTGTCGGGGCTCGCAACCCCGTCGCCGTTGGCGTCGACGCCGTAGCGCTGCCACGTCTCGGGGATGAACTGGAAGGGCCCCATGGCGCGGTCGTACTTTTTGTCGCCGTCGAGCTTGCCGCCGTCGGTGTCCAAGATTTCGCGGTTGCCGTTGGTGCCGTCGAGTTGGGGGCCGCGGATGACGGGGCGCACGTCGCCGTTGGGGGCGACACTAGCTCCGCCGTGCCTGCCGTGTTTGGTCTCCACGGCACCAATACCGGCGAGAGTGGTCCAGCCGATACCGCATTCGGGATGCTGCTGTCGTTGGATTTCTGCCGCGTTGCCGTAGGCCTCGAGGGAGGTCAGCGGGATGGCCGTGGCTTCCGAGATGGGTTCGGCCCAGGCACGCATTTTGTCTGCGGTTCGCCCGGGCGCGTTCACGTCAATGTAGGGCTGCTGGGTGCCGACGCCCGGCGGAAGCCCGTCGGGAATGTCGGGGCGGTCCCACGGGAGCCGCACATTGCACGACGAGAGCGTCATGACCGTTGCCACCGCCATTGATGCGGCCAACCACCGTCGTCTAGATGCTCGCGTCACTCATTCCCCCATTTCCATTGGCCCAACGTGCTGGTCTGGGCCGCGCTATAGCGTGCCACATCATTGGGTCAACTCCGAAAACTCAGCGGAAGTTCCCAATGTGACGCTTTGTACTTTTCGGGAATCTTTGAGACCCGAGTGACGAATCTAATGAGGCAAGGCTCACCCAAGTGGGGTTATCCTTACTCGGTTGAATGGCGCGTGGGGAACGCCAGACCGTAGAGGCAAGAAGGGAACGCCGATGACGCTGCTGTTGGCAGAAGAGTTCATCGCCGAAGGCGCACCATCCGTGGTGACCCAGATGGTCGGTAGCGGGTTGCTCGGTGTTCGCGAGGGACTCGAAGCCGGGATCGTTGTGATGGTGTTGATCGCGTTCGCCGTCAAGTCCGACCGCCGCGATGCGCTCAAGTGGATTTGGCTGGGCGTCGCGGCAGCGTTGGCGTTGCTCGTTGGCACATTCCTCATCATTCAGTTCGGGTCGTCGACCATTTCGTCGTTGGCCGCAGAACTGCTGGCCGGCATCGCCTCGTTTGTGGCGGTGGCAATCGTGACGTTCATGGTGCTTTGGATGCGCAAGGCAGCCATGCAAATGTCCGGGCACTTGAAGGAAGGGCTGACAGGTGCCCTCGCTGTGGGTGGTGCGGCCGTGTTCGCCCTCTCGTTCTTTGCCGTTGGACGCGAAGGCTTCGAGACCGCGCTGCTGATGGTCGGCTACGCCGAGAGTGTGTCGGGCGGAGCATGGCCGCTACTCGGCTTGCTCCTCGGGATTCTGGTGGCCGTCCTCATGACGTGGCTCCTTTACAAGGGCGCGATCGCCATCAATTTTCAGACGTTCTTCACCTACACCGGCTACTTCTTGATCGTCGTTGCTGCGGGCATCCTTGCCTACGGCGTTCGTGCGTTGCAGGTGTACGGATGGCTACCCGGCCTGCACAACACGGCGTTCGACATCTCATCCTGGTATGACCAATCCGCCTGGTACGGCGTCATTGGCCAGGGCATCTTCAACTTCCGGCCCGAGCCGACCGTCCTGCAGGTGATTGCCTGGGTCGGGTACTTGGTTATCGTCGGCGGACTGTTCTACATGCGCGGCAAAACACCTACCGCACCCAAGGCAGTCGACGTCGCCGTGAAAGAACCGGCCTAGCACTACCTGCAACATTCCCCGACCTACTCTTCCCCCTGATCTTCGTGGCGCGCTTGCGTCGTCGAATCTGTGAAAGGACCCTCATGGGCAAGCTCTCCCCCGCTCTGCGGAACACCGTCATTCTCGGTGCCGTGATCGCAACGCCGCTGGCTCTGGCGGCGTGCGAGTCGAAGGCAAGCAGCGACGGTGCGGTAGCCGTGACGTCGACCGACGATGCGTGTGACCTGTCGAGCACCAGTCTGCAGACCGGTCAGGTGAGCTTCGAGATCACCAACTCGGGTAAGAAGGTCACCGAGTTTTACGTGTACGGCCCCAACAATCGGGTCATAGCCGAGGTCGAGAACATTGCGCCGGGCATGACCGGCAAGTTGGGCGTTGAATTTGCTGAGCCCGGAACCTACACGGTGGCATGCAAGCCGGGCATGGTCGGCGCGGGTATTCGCCACGACATCCAGGTCAGCGGCGAGGCGAAGGCCAAGTCGCAGGCACCCGCCGATGTGAACGCCGCCAAGGCCCGCTACCTCGAGTACGTCCGCGGACAGCTCAATGGCCTTGTCTCACAGGCTGAATCGTTCACGACCGCAGTCAAGAGCGGCGACTTGGAGAAGGCCCGCAGCGAGTTCGGCCTGGTCCGCACCTTCTTCGAGCGCGTCGAGCCGGTTGCCGAATCGTTCCCTGACCTCGACCCCAAGATCGATATGCGCTGGGACGACACGGAGAACGGCGCTGTACCGTTCACCGGTTTCCACCGGATCGAGCGTTTCCTGTTCCCGCCGCAGCCCGCCGAGATCGGTGACGCCGAAGGGCAGATCGCGCCGTCGGACGCAGCCAACGCCAAGACTGCCGACACCAAAGAAGCCATCGCGAAGGTTGCCGACCAACTCGTTGCCGACGTGAAGACGTTGCGCGACGAGGTGTCCGCACCGAACTTCGAGTTCGAGACCCAGATGTTTATCCGTGGCCCACAGGCACTGATCGACGAGATCGCCAAGACCAAGGTCAGCGGCGAGGAAGATCGATACAGCCACACCGACCTGTGGGATATCGCCGCCAACATCGAGGGTTCGGAAACCCTGATCGCCGAGTTGGCACCGATCATCACATCGCGCAACAAGGGACTGATGGACAAGATCACCGCCCAGTTCGGTGATGTCAAAACGTTCCTCGAGCAGTTCCGTGAGGGCGAGGGCTACGCGTCGTACACGACCGTGACGCCGGAGCAGCGCAGGGAACTGTCGGACAAGATTGATGCGCTGTCGGCCACCCTTTCGCAGGTGCCCGGCATTGTTATGGCGGAGTGAGTGAATGGCCGTGAGCGAAGAACCAACTGAGATCAGCACCAAGCCCGGCGTTTCCCGCAGAACGGTGCTCGGCGCGGCGGGTGTCGGCATTGCCGCCGGAATTGCTGGCGGTGCGGCGCTCGGCGCGACCGTATCGGGCCGGGGCGACGGCGGTGCGTCATCCGACCAGATCGTCGGATTCCGTGGCGACCGCCAGGCAGGCATCGTCACCGAAGCGCAGGACCGCCTGCACTTTGCGGCGTTCGACGTCATCACCGATTCGCGTGAAGCGCTCGTCGACATGCTGAAAAAGTGGACGGTCGCGGCTGAACGCTTCACTCGCGGCGAAGAAACCGAAGACGGCGGTGCGCTGGAGTTGGGTGATTACCACCCACCCACCGACACCGGCGAGGCGCTCGGTCTGAAGCCCGCGCACCTGACGTTGACGATTGGTTTCGGTCCGGGACTCTTTGGGCCCAGCATGGTCGATCCGGCGCGCAAGGATCGGTTCGGCATTGCCAATCGCAAACCGGCGGCGCTGGCCGATTTGCCGATCTTCGCGAAGGAAAAGATCGAACCGGGACGGTCGTACGGGGACATCTGCATTCAGGCGTGCGCCGACGACCCGCAGGTCGCAGTACATGCAATCCGCAACTTGGCGCGGATCGGCGTCGGCGTGGTGTCGGTGCGTTGGTCGCAGTTGGGGTTCGGTCGTACGTCTGCCACCACGCGGGGGCAGGACACGCCGCGCAATATGTTCGGGTTCAAGGACGGCACCGCCAACATTCGCGCCGAGGACACCGACACACTCGACAAGTGGGTATGGGTTGCCGATAGCGACAATCCTCCCGCCGCGCAGTGGATGACTGGTGGAACCTACTTGGTCGCACGACGGATTCGCATGGACATCGAGCCGTGGGATCGGGCCAATCTGCTGGAGCAGGAGAACATCGTCGGACGGTTGAAGGGTTCCGGTGCGCCGCTCGGCAAGGAAGGCGAGTTCGACGATCCGGATTTCCAGATCACGTCGTATGGTGCGCCAATCATTCCCGCCACGGCGCACGTGCGCCTAGCTCACCCCGACGCCAACAACGGCGCGCAGATCTTGCGGCGTGGCTACAACTTCACCGATGGCTCAGACGGCTTCGGGCATCTCGACGCCGGCTTGTTCTTCATCGCCTTCAATCGGGATACGTTCAAGCAGTTTGTGCCGATGCAGCATCAGTTGTCACGCAAGGACGCGATGACCGAGTACTTGATTCCGAATGGTTCCGCTGTGTTCGCCGTGCCGCCGGGCTTGAAGCCCGGCGAGTACTGGGGCCAGCACCTGTTCGAAGGTTAGTTCTGCGCGGGCTCGGTTCTAGGGTGTGACCGCGAATTGGACTGCGGTCCGCTCTTTGACGTTGGGTGCGATGATTTCGTCGATCACTTTGCGGTGCGCGGGCAGCACCGAGTAGGCGCGCCAATGCTCTTCGGTTTCGAAGACGGCGGCGATACCGTAGTCGGCGTTGCCGTTGTTGATGCCAAGGTCGTCGCCGTGTCGGTACGAGATAAGTCCGTCGAGTTGAGGGATGAGTGCGTCGAGAGCGGGTGACAGTCGTGCGACGACGTCGTCGCGCACGCCGTTCTCGAACTTCAGGACCACCAGGTGGCAGATTCCGCTCTTCGTTACGTTGGGTGCGCTGGTCATGGGTTGGATTCTCCAATTGTCGTGCGATTAGTTGTGCGATTGATCGAGATGGACACAACATTATGTGGCCGGGCCGAGTCGGTGTTGCGGTGATAGCGTCCCGATGGTGTCCGTAGTAGTCGATCACTTTAAGTCGCTTGGTGCGAAGTACCACCACATCCGCCACAATCACCGGTATGGCGGGGCACTGCGTTACGTGACAATTGTGGTCGGAGCATTGGTCACTGCAGTTGGCGTGCTGACGATTCCGTACCCGGGCCCCGGTTGGGCCACAGTCTTTCTCGGCCTGCTTATCCTGTCTCAGGAGTTGGAGTGGGCCGCGCGGTTACGCAAGAAGATCATGGGACTCCTCAACCGTTTCTATTCGAACTACATCGATGGCAACCGCCTGATGCAGGCGGTCTTGGCGATCGGCACGTGCGCAATTGTGTTCTTGACGTTGTGGTTAACGGGCGGCCTCGCCCTGTTCGGCGGCTGGTTCGGGCTCGACTGGGCGTGGCTACGCTCCCCACTCGCCGGTTAAGTTCACGAGCCTCGCTCCCGCTTCCTTTTCCGCTCTCCGAGTTGGGCCCGCGGAGCGTAGCGATGCGCACCCCTTATCGAGGAGCCCGCAACAATCACCGAGATTCGGGCTAACCACGGCGTGTCGCCTGTTCGGCGTGTCCGATCAGAACGGCGGCACCCCTTCCTCGGCCAACGCCCGAGCTTCCTCTTCCTCGCGGATTCGGCGGTTCGCTGCCCGGCGGGCCATGCGGTAGGCGTGCTTGGCCTCGGTGCGGGACTGCGCGCGCCGAGGGCCGTTCTCGGCGTGTCGGGATTCCGGGCGCGGCGCCCCAACGACGCCGGCCCCAACCGGGGCGTGCTGGCAAGGAATCAACCCGACCTCGGGCAGCAGCCACGTGTTGAGTGCTTGCTGACGCACAGTGAATCCTTCCGGGGTCGTCACTTCGGTCCAGATGACGCCGTTGGCGTCGACGATCTGGTCATCGATCCAGCCTTCGGCGCAGGTCTTCAACCCGTGATGAAAACGGCACTTGGGGTTGAGGTTGCACAAGCACGTCGGGCCGCCAGCGGCCGGATCGTCGTGGTTGTATTCGCACACATGGTCCAGATCGGTAGCAAAAGCCGGTTCGGTGCAGCCGGGCCAGGTGCAGATCCCAAACAGGGCACGCAGAACCGTGTCGAGCGTGGCCGTGGGGCGGTACTGGTTGCCCGGCTGGGCCTGGTGATCGAGCAGATCGCCCAAATCCAGATCACGGGCGACGGTGTCGGGGCGGTCGGCGATTTCGCGAACGTGCTCGGCCGAGATCGGGCCGAATCCGTCGAGGACGGCCGGGGTGTCGGCGGTGCCGTCGAGGGTTTCTTCCCGCACCACCACGTGCAGCACCACCCGAGCACACCGGGCATCGATCTGCTCTTGGGAAAGTTCGGCGATGCAATCATCACTGCCGCACTGGCAGGTGAACGCGGTGCCGTTCAACCGCGCCATTGCCGCATCGGAGCGACGAACCTGCTTGGTGCGAGGATCTTTCGGGCACACCCCAGCAATCACTGCATCCAGGGTTTCTTTCGCCAACCGCACATCCTCGGCAGAAGCAGTGATGACCAACTCCGACATGCCTTCGGTGAGCGGGTTGACCATCACCTTCTTGTAGTCGCGGATCTGCTCACGAGTGAGGGTGACCGCATCGGGATCATGCTCGGCGACCACCGCAGCGACCACGGCCTCCACCCGCGCCGCCGACAGGCCACCCAAATGCTGCAACCGGTAGGCGATCTCGGCATCAATCAGCGCAAGCAGAGCAAGATCGTCGACCAGCGAGGTCTGCTCCACAGCACGAGCGAACCACGCATCCGGGATCAGCCCATCGCGCAGCAAACCACCCACGGCCGGAATCCGCTCAGCACACGCCACTGCGCGCTCCACAAACCGCTCAGCGGTGCACTGGCGCACCCCGGCAGCCACCGCGTACGAGGCCGCGACCTTGCACAGCGGATCGTAAACCCGACCAAACACATCCGAAGCCGGATCCGCCTCGGCCACGGCACACTGCTCTTGCAGCAGCGAGTAGATCTCGGCGTAGCGATGCCACATCACCACCCCGGCAAAAGAATCCACCCGCGCAGCAAAAGCCAACCGATCCGCACGGCTATCGCGCACCACACCCGAGGCGGCCGCCGAACCCCCACCGTCGGCCGGGGCCGGGCGAGAAATGCGGATAACGATCTCATCGTCGGCGACCTTCACCGTGGACGCGGGTGGGCGGGTAGTGGTTTGAGTGGTCATCGGCTTCCCCTTCGAATCATCAGCTCGAACTTACGTTCGATGTTAATCCGAGGGTCTGACAATTTTTGAAGGCCAACCCTGACTGGTCCACCAAGATCCCGGCCGACAAACATTTCGGAAGCCGAGTTTTCGCATCCCCGATACTGAGACACCGCTGGTGACACCATCAATAGGTGGATACTTCGACGTCCGACACCCCTCGGCCCACCTCGTACGTTCGCATGGCCGTCAGCTTCTTGCTGATCACCATCGCGCTGCTTCTCGCCCCCATTGCCGCGATCGGAACTTGGGCTCGGGTTGAGTTGGTCGACGGCGATAGTTTTGTCTCGACCTTTGCTCCCTTGGCCGAGGATCCGGCCGTCCAGGATTTCGTCGCGGGACAGATCACTGACGAGATTGACAAGCAGGTTAATTTCGACCAAGCCGTCGGCCAACTCTTCGATGAGCTCGCTGCGGCGAATCTCCCTCCGCGACCAACGGCAGCCATCGCAGCCCTCCGCGGTCCTGCGGTGGCGGGTATCCAGTCAATCGTGGCATCGACTGTTCAACGTCTGGTGGCGTCGGATCAGTTTGCGCAGTTGTGGGAGTCGAGTCTGCGGCTCAGCCATCAGCAGGCGATAGCTGTCCTCAAGGATCAACCCGGAACCGTGTTGGACCTGTCGAAGGACGGCACCTTGAGCGTCCAACTCGAGCCCCTCTTCGATGCCGTGAAGACGCGGTTGGTGCAGCGCGGATTGACGTTTGCCGACCGGATCGAGCCGAAGAATCGGACGATCACCATCGCGCATGCTGATTCGCTCGCACTAGCTCGCGCGACGTATCAGGTGGCGGTGATCGCTGGGTTCTGGCTGCCGTGGGTAGCTCTGGCGCTATTGGTTGCTGGGATTTTGGTGGCGAACCGCCGACGTCGAGCCTTGCTGTTCGCGTCGATCGGGGTGGTCATTGTGTTTGTGTTGTTGTCGTTGGGAATTTGGGTTGGCGGCAACATTTTCACGTACTCCGTGAGCCCGGATCCCATGCCGAGCTCCGTTGCCGACGCCGTGTTTGGCGAGGTCACCGCTGCTATGACGTCCACGATCCGAGCCATCGCCGTTCTCGGTCTCCTGATTGCCGTAGTGGTGTGGTTCGGCGGACCCGCCCGGCCGGCGGTGGCTGTTCGGTCGGTAGCGAATTCCGGATTCAGTTCGTTGCGGTCGGCACTCGACCGGAACGGCGGCGACACTGGTCGGTTCGGCGCATTCGTCGACCATTACCGCGCGGTGATCTGGTGGATCGCCGCGATTCTGGGGACCTTCGCGCTGATGGCGTCGAGGCCAGTCACGTTCAGCGCGATCGGCTGGCTCATTGTCGGACTGGTTGTTCTAGGGATCGCAGTTGAGTTGCTTCGACGGCCAGCCGCAGACCCTCCCGCTACCGAGGCATCGGCTACTCCACTATCCGAATGATCGCGTCATAGTGCCGGGCGTAGTCTTTTCGTGTGACGTACCCGCAGCAACCAGGTTCCCACCCATCTGGGCCACACCAGCCTCAGCAGCAGTGGGCAACCCCGCCCCCGCAGGCGCCGCAGTATCAGCAGGGCCCGCAGTATCAGCAGGCGCCGCATGCACCGGCTCAATGGCAGCAGCCGCAGGTGCCACAGCAGTTCCCTGGGCAGCAGCCTCACTACGGCCAGCCGGTACCGGGTCAGCAGTACCAGCCGCACCCTCCGGCGCAGCAGAGGCAGCAGCAACCCGCGCACTTTCAGCAGCCGGGGCCTCCGCAGCCAGGCCAGTACGCGCCGTCACCACTTGGCACTGGCGCGTTCCTGAGCATCCATACGGGGTTCTTCCCTCTGGCCTGGATCCTCTTCTTGACCGGGCCGCTGATCGTGATCGACGGCATCGAGGTTGGACGAAACTGGGGCGACCAAGTCATCGAACTCGGTCCCGGCGTGCACACGATCCACATCCACACCCGATACCTCTGGGCGATCGGCAACGCTGACCAGCAATTCCAGATTGCGCCCGGCCAGCGTCTGAGTGCTTCGTACAACACACCGTTCTGGGCATTCTCCAAGGGAACCATTCAATTTTACTGAGCGCTTGAGGGTGTCCCGTCAGGTTGAATCGTCGGGACGCGTGGACCTTTACTGTTCAAAATCCGCATCCACATCGACGTCGTTTCGCGCTCGCGAGATACTGACATGCCGCTCGCCGATGCCGGTCTCGACGGCGACGTTCTCGGCGAAATCTCCAAGCTCGACGGACATAGCGTCCGAATCAAACTCGTCAGACACTGCGATGTAGGCAACCCGCTCAACAGTCTCGGCGATCAGGACGCGATAGACCGGCAATCCGCCCTCCTTCTCCTCTTCACACTCGAGGAAAGCATAGGATGCTGACAATCCCCGTCTAGGTTTCGCCCTCCTCGGCATCGACGGTCTCTAATGGGTAGAGTTCGATTCGATGGAAGACACACGCAATACTTCAGCTACGAAGCGCCGAATCCATGTTGTTGGAGCGGTCCTCGTGCGAGACGGCAAGATCCTGGCCGCCCGCCGGAGCAACTTGATGTCACTACCAGGCATGTGGGAGTTTCCCGGGGGCAAGATTGAGCCGGGAGAGAGCCCCCAGGCAGCACTCCGACGAGAACTCGCTGAGGAGTTACTGGTCAACGCTGAGATCGGTGAGCTCCTTGAAACAACCGAGCACGAGTACGATTTCGGTGTAGTCATCCTGACCACGTACTTCTGCACCCTCATCGATGGCGATCCACAACTGACTGAACACTCTGAGATCTCGTGGCTGCCGGCGGCAGATCTTGGAACGTTGGATTGGGCGCCGGCAGATATTCCCGCCGTTGACAAGCTTCGTGCCACGTTTGCCGAATGAACCCAAAACTAAAAACTTCCGAAAATCGCCTAGTACGCGCCGATACGACATTCGGATTCCTTGACGCGTCCGCCCCTTCCGAGCAAGTCTTTCATCCTCAACTCATCTCCAACTGTGACGACAACACGATGTTGCGAGCGATCCGGCATGAACTACATCGCTCGAACCGATTCGTATTCTCTGTCGCATTCGTAACCACGGGCGCGTTAGCCCTTCTGAAACAGGCCCTGGTTGACTTTAACGGCGAGGGAACCATCGTCACGTCGACCTATCTAAATTTCAACGAGCCAGCGGCGTTCCGCGAGTTACTCACGCTGGAGGGCGTTGAGGTACTGGTCCACCCTGATGTTGAGCGCGGTTTCCATGCAAAGGGCTACTTGTTTGAACGAGATGAATCCACGACCGCCATCATCGGTAGTTCCAATCTCACTTCCACAGCTCTGCTGACAAACGAGGAGTGGAACCTTCGCTTCTCGGCTTTGCCTGGCGGTGATATTGTCGACCAACTTCGTGATGCGATCGATAGGCAGGTAAGCGGTTCGTCGCGGCTTACTGCTAGCTGGGTCGCCAAATACGAACACCACTACGCCCAGTTGACACGGCATCCGTCGTCAGAAAGCCAATTTCAATCGGATCCACACACTGAAGATGCCCTCGACAGCGGGTCGCTGTATGACTCGGACTTTTCCCGCAGTTCAATCATGCCAAACACAATGCAGGTCGAAGCGCTTGAAGCCATCGACCAGGTCCGCAGGTCAGGCGAACGCCGAGCCGTGGTGATATCAGCGACAGGAACCGGTAAGACGATCCTTTCCGCCCTGGACGTCCGCGCATTCAACCCCAATCGCATGCTTTTCGTGGTCCACCGAGAGCAGATTCTCGACGCAGCAATCACCGCCTACCAACAGGTTCTTGAAGCTCCAGCCAACGAATTTGGGAAGTTCGTTGGGCGGCAGAAAGACCTGGACCATAAATATGTGTTCGCGACCATCCAGTCGCTGTCACGACCGGAGAACCTAGCCAAGTTGGACTCCGCACACTTCGATTACGTCCTCATCGACGAAGTCCATCGTGCTGGGGCTGATAGTTACAAGCGGCTTATCGATCGAATAGAACCAGCGTTCCTACTGGGACTAACAGCTACCCCGGAGCGAACTGACGGTTTCAACGTCTTCGAAATGTTCGACTTCAATGTGCCTTACGAAATCCGGTTGCAGGCGGCCCTCGAAGCAGACATGCTCGCACCGTTTCACTACTATGGTGTTACCGATTTCGTCGATTCAGACGGCACCACCATCGATGACGCCTCCAAACTGTCGCAACTGATCGCCGAAGAACGCGTGGATTATCTAGTTCAGATGCTTCACAGGTACGGGCACACCGAAGCGACTCGCGGACTAATCTTTTGCGCGAGGCGAAACGAAGCTATCGAACTCTCGCAGCTCCTCAACCAAAGAGTTGTTCACGGATCACCCCTTAGAACCCGCGCGCTGATGGGTTCCGATTCACCCGAGACCCGGCGTGAAGTCGTCCGACAACTCGAATGCGGAGAATTAGACTACATCCTGACGGTTGATATCTTCAACGAAGGCATTGACATCCCGGCAGTAAACCAGGTTGTCATGCTGCGCCAAACTCAGTCATCTATCGTTTTTACCCAGCAACTGGGCCGCGGGCTAAGAAAGGCTCCCGACAAAGATCACCTCCGAGTGATCGACTTCATCGGGAACTACGCCAACAATTACCTGATACCGATCGCCCTTCTTGGGGACAGCTCACTCAATAAGGACGTTATCCGAAGGAAGTTGATCGATGCCGACAACGCAGGGGTGATCTCTGGACTATCCAGTATCAACTTCGATCAAATTTCGCGAGATCGGGTCCTACAGTCCCTATCAAGCATCTCCCTCGACAGCATGAAGAACATCAAGGCAGCCTATCTTCAACTTGAACAACGCCTGGGCAAGATCCCGAAACTGATAGACTTCGCACGATTTGAAACTGTGGATCCCGTTGTCATCGCGACAAAGAAAAAGAACTACTGGGCTCTCCTTCAAAAACTAAAGCGCGAGGAAGAAGAACCCCCTAACGAAGTCACCCAGATACTGAACTTCGTATCCGGTGAACTCCTGCCCGCCAAGAGACCTCATGAACTACTGCTGCTTAACGAACTTTTGGCGGGCCGGTCGCTCAGCAAGGAACGCTTCGGCCAGTTGCTCACTGAGCAGGGACTAGAAACAGATGCCGCGACCATTGAGTCAGTTGAGCGAGTGCTCTCGCTTGAGTTCTTCACGGCTTCCGAACGAGAGAAATACGGAGATCAGGCCCCAATAATCGTCGCCTCATCCGGGTACTCCTTCTCCCCCAGAATGGGACTGATGCTTTCCTCGTCTAACAAGCTTCGCGCGCACATAGAAGATCTTGTTGAAACAGGACTCTACCTTGCGCGCCATCAAAATGGCTGGACCGGAGAGCTTCAGATCGGCAAATTGTACTCGAGAAAGGACGTGTGTCGACTCCTCAACTGGAAGTCAAATGAATACAGCACTATCTACGGTTACAAAGTAGATGCCGCATCCCGGAGTTGCCCCATATTTGTCACGTACCACAAATCGGACGAAGTCTCCGAGAGCACACAATACGAGGACGAGTTCCTCGATGCCTCAACGCTCAAATGGTTCACTCGAAGCAGGCGAACACTTCAAAGTAGCGAGGTTCAGTCAATCGTTGAGAACGAGTTTCCGCTGCACTTGTTTGCCAAGAAGGATGACGCAGAAGGCCTCGACTTCACATACCTCGGACTCGCGAAGTCACGCGAACCCGTCCAAGAACAGATGCCCGGTGGTTCCGGCAAGATGCTTGATGTCGTGACAATGAAACTCGATCTAATGACCCCGATGGATACGAGCCTCTTCCGTTATTTGGTTACTGGATCAAACGGCACCAGCGAATAGGTCGCACCTTCGGCAGCCCCGCTCATGGGGGGGCGCCACCCCTACTCCCCTTCAGCGCTCCACTTTTCGCGCACGACCATCCCTGGCACTTCAGGAACCTTGACGTCCTTGGCTTTTTTGGTCTTGCCCTTTTTGTTGAGGGCGATGGGGTCTTCGCTGAAGAGTTCTTCGACGCCGAGGTTGTCGAGGTCGTCGATCTCTTCGGAGGCGGCGTTGTCGACGGCGGGCGCGTCTTCAACCGCAGTCTCATCGGCCGCAGTCTCGTCGGCCGCAGTCTCTTCGGCCTCCGCCTCCTCAACTTCTTCCTCGTACGCCATCCCGAGGTACTTGCGCCACGTGTTGGCGTCGCGCACCGCTACCCCATCTTCGGCAGCGGCTTCTTCGGCGGCGCGAACCTGGTTCATCAGGACGATCGCGCGGCGGCGTAGGTCGTCTTCGACGCTGCCGACCGCGTGCTTGCGGAATGGGATGTCGACTCGGTACAGCGACGGACTGACCGCGGCGATCGGAAAGTCGACGCGGGCAAGCCGTTCAAAGATCTTCTGCACTAACACCAGGGCTGGCTGTGTGGTGACAATGCCGTCGAGCAGGCTGGTGTTGGCGCGCTCGGCGGCTTTGGCGGTATCCCAATCATCGATCTGCTGATCGAGATTCGCGTGCTCGCCGTTCAAAACACCGGGCGTCCGACTTGAGACCTTGTCGATAAAGCTTTGGGCAACATCGTCGATGTCGAACGAATCGACCGCCGAATCGGCAGCGATCCGCGCGTGGAACAGCACTTGAAGGAGCAGGTCCCCGAGCTCCGACCGCAGCTCGTCGGCCGTCCCGTGATCGATTGAGTCGAGAAGCTCGTAAACCTCTTCGAGGAGGTACTGCCGCAACGAATCGTGCGTCTGCAATTGTTCCCAAGGGCCGGTGCGCCGCAGTCGGTCCATCAGTTCGACGGCGCGCAACAGCTTGCCGCCGGGGAGGGTGCTGCCCTCGATGACAGACTCACCACACTTGAGCCGCTCGAGCACCGCGGGATGGTCGCGGTTGGAGCTGACCAGGGTCTTTGACCCGTCGTCCTCGACGAGCCCAACCAACTCGTACGACGGCAACTGCCACAGCAGTGATGGATGCACTTCCTCGGTGACCGCGACCGTCTCAGCAAGCAAGGCAACCGCGCCGGCCGGAATCATGTCGGGACGTGACGCGTCTAGCAAGACCACGGCCATGGAAGTCCCCTCTCCGACAAATCAGTGTCTACCTCGACATTAACGTGTAGATCGGCTTGATCTCGGTCGCACGCGCGGGAACTGAACGTGTCGCGCATTACTCGCCGCTAAGTAACTCGCCGGTAACTAGGGTCGGTGCTTCCGCAAGGTGTCCGCGACGACGCGATGCCCCCGCGGACACCGTTTCGCCAATGCATAGCCGACACCCCAACTGCCTCGATAGGTTTGGAATCAGCCGTCCCACGCGAGACGACGCCGAGCCCAGTTCTTTCTAAGGTGCAGAGGAGATTCGTGCCATGACGCAAGACCAAACAATCCAGGCATTGAGCCAGGAAACCCGCACCTTTGCACCGCCGCCCGCCTTTGCCGACAATGCCAACGTGACCGCGGAGGCCTACCAGCGCGCCGCCGACGACAACCTCGCCTTTTGGGGCGAGGCCGCCGAACGCATCACCTGGGCTGAGCCTTACACCGAGGTCCTCGACTGGTCGCGGGCCCCACACTCCAAGTGGTTCGTCGGTGGCAAACTCAACGCCGCCTACAACTGCATCGACCGCCACGTCGAGAACGGCCTTGGCGGCCGCGTCGCCTACCACTTCGAAGGCGAAGCCGGCGACACCCGAACCATCACCTACCAAGACCTCCAAGACGAGGTCAGCAAGGCCGCGAACGCCCTCATCGAACTAGGTGTTCAGACCGGCGACCGCATCGCCATCTACATGCCGATGATCCCCGAAACGGTGTTCGCGATGCTGGCCTGCGCACGTATCGGCGCACCGCACACCGTGATTTTCGGCGGCTTCTCGGCCCGCGCGATTGCCGATCGTGTCCAAGACTGTGGCGTCCAAGTCGTCATCACCGCCGACGGTGGCTTCCGGCGCGGCAAGCCCTCAGCACTGAAGGCCGTGGTCGACGAAGCCATGACACTGTGCCCCGAAGTGCGGACAGTATTGGTCGTCAAGCGCACCGGCCAGGACGTCGACTGGACCGAAGGTCGCGACCTGTGGTGGTCCGATGTCGTCGACCGTCAGTCCGCGCAGCACACTCCCGAAGCCTTCGACGCCGAACATCCGCTGTACGTCATGTACTCGTCGGGAACCACCGGCAAACCGAAAGGCATCCTCCACACGACAGGCGGCTACCTCGTCGGCACGTCGTACACGCACTGGGCGGTGTTCGACATCAAACCCGACACCGACGTGTACTGGACCGCCGCCGACATCGGCTGGGTCACCGGCCACTCGTACATCGTGTACGGACCGCTAGCCAACGCGACCACGTCGATCATGTACGAAGGCACCCCCGACACCCCACACCAGGGACGATGGTGGGAAATCATCGAAAAGTACAAGGCCACCATCCTGTACTGCGCCCCCACGGCGATCCGCACGTTCATGAAATGGGGACGCCAAATCCCCGCGAAGTACGACCTCACGTCGCTGCGCCTCATCGGATCGGTCGGCGAACCCATTAACCCCGAGGCATGGATGTGGTACCGCGAACACATCGGCGGCAACAAAACTCCCGTCGTCGACACGTGGTGGCAAACCGAGAACGGGCAGATACTGATCAGCCCGCTCCCCGGCGTCACACACACCAAACCCGGTGCGGCCATGCGAGCTCTGCCCGGTATCGAGGCCGACGTCTACAACGAAGAAGGCCAACCCGTCGGCAACGGCGAGGGTGGTTACCTCGTCATCAAGAAGCCGTGGCCCGCCATGCTCCGAACCCTGTGGGGCGACGATGACCGTTTCCAACGCACCTACTGGGACCGCTTCCCCGGCGTGTACTTCGCAGGCGACGGCGCCAAACGCGACCAAGACGGCGACATTTGGGTGATCGGTCGCGTCGACGACGTCATGAATGTCTCCGGCCACCGCCTCTCGACCACCGAAATCGAATCCGCCCTCGTCTCGCACGAGGCGGTTGCCGAGGCGGCGGTGGTGGGTGCGGCCGATGCGACCACCGGACAGTCCATCGAAGCGTTCGTCATCCTGCGCGAAAGCTCCGGTGGCGGCCGCCAGGACATCGTCGACGAACTCCGCAAGCACGTACGCACCGAGATCGGCGCCATCGCGAGCCCACGGTCGATCATGATTGTCGAAGAACTCCCCAAAACCCGATCCGGCAAAATCATGCGACGCCTACTCCGCGACATCGCCGAAAACCGGGAGCCCGGCGATTCGACGACCCTCGCCGACTCGTCCGTCGTCGACCGAATCCGCAAGGAAGTCTCCGGCAGCTAAGGCGCGAGCGCGGCCAAGACCGCCCGCAACGCCGGATCAGCCTCGCCGCTGCGGCGCCACACCGTATGCACCTCGCGGCGCGGGGCGTCGTGCAACTCCCGCAGCACCACGCCGTCCGGAACGTGCGGTCGTGCCAGACGTGGAATCAGCGCGACCACGTCGCCCGCCGCCACCAACGCCATCTGCGTTCCGAAGTCATCGACGGAGTGCACCACGTCGGGTTGGTGTTCGGAATCGGCAAACAGCCGCTCGAACCATCGATGGCAGACGGTGCCGCTCGGGCTGGTAACCCACTCGCAGTCGTGGAGGTCCGACCGTCGGATGGGCCGGTCGACCTTGGCGAGGGGATGGTCGACAGGGATCGCCAGGTCACCGATATCGGTATGCAGATGCGCCCGTTCCAGTCCGGCTGGAACGGCGACGGTCACGCCGTCGGCATCGTGCACCATCGCCAATTCCGCGTTGCCCGACTCCACCGCGTAGACGGCGGGAACCGGGTCGAGCTCCACCACTTGCACCCGTACATCGGGGTACTGGCTTCGAATAGTCTTCAGCGCCGGGGCGACAAGCCCGCGGACGCCCGTCGAAAAGGCTGCGATTCTCACCACACCGCGCGGCAGTCCAGCGTCCACCGAGCGCGCCGCGGCCACCGACTTCTCGAGCGCGTTGAGCACTTCCGCGGCGTTCTCCACCAGCGCATGCCCAGCCGGTGTCAGCACCACCCGACGGCCAGCGGGTGCCACCAGACGCACTCCGACCTGCGATTCCAGTCGTTTTACCTGCTGCGAAATGGCCGACGGCGTAAAGCCAAGCTCAGCGGCGGCACGCGCCATGGTGCCAAGGTCGGCGATCGCCCGCAGCGCACGCAGCGCGGCCACATCAATCATGAAGAACTCCTAACGATTACTCACGATAACCCCTCGCTTGTGCTGAACGGTTCGGACACGTGACCATAGAGACCATGACCTTGAGTTCCATGCTTTCTGCGCGCGCCACCTTCGGATCCAACCTCGTCGCCATGCCGACGCCGATGAACCCCGACGGCTCCCTCGACGAAGCTGGCATCAGCGCGGTCGCCAAGCATCTGGTCGACGGCGGCTGCGACGGCATCGTCGTCGCTGGCACGACCGGCGAAGCTCCGACGCTCGACAACGTCGAACTCCTCCGCGTGCTGGAACTCGTCCGGGCCAGCGCTGGCCCCGACACCAGGTTGGTCGTCGGTGTCGGCACCAACCACACCGCGAAGAGTGTCGCGACGGCTCGCGAGGTCGCCGCTGCGGGCGCCGACGCGCTGCTCGTCGTGACTCCGTACTACTCCAAGCCGTCGCAAGCTGGCGTGATCGCACACATCACGGCAATCGCCGACGCCACCGAACTGCCCGTCATGCTCTACGACATTCCCGGCCGCACCGGCCTCGCCCTCACCCGCGAGACCCTGGTCGAATTGTCAGAGCATCCCCGTATTCTCGCGGTCAAGGATGCGAAGGGCGACCTCTTCGAGATGATGTCGTTGCTGGCCGAAACCGGTTTGCAGTACTACTGCGGGCTCGACGAACTGAACTTGCCATACCTCGCCGCCGGCGCCGCTGGCGTGGTGAGCGTGATGGGTGTGGTGGGTGCGGACCGCAACCGCGCACTGATCAACGCGATCGACGCCAGCGACCTCACCGCCGCGCGCGCTATCAACGACGCCGTCCGCCCCCTGACCGCCGCACTGATGCGCACTGCTCCCGGCGTCGTCACGGCAAAGGCGGCGCTGCACGAGACCGGCGTCATCGCGCACACTTCTGTGCGTGCCCCACTGTTGCCTGCAACCGAAGCCGAGACCAGCGTCGTGCGGGCGGCATTGGTCGCCGACGGGCAGCTACTCAACGCCTGACGTGGTGCCGTGTGACGGCAGATCTGTTGCGTTAGGTGTCACTCGGTTCCCGGCTGAATAGGCACCCGGCGACATTCCGATCGTCGCCGTGAAGTCTCTCGTCAGGTGGGCTTGGTCGGAGTAGCCGAGTTCCGCGGCGAGGGCTGCCCAATCGGCCAAACTGCCGTCGCGGACACGCTCGGCCGCGTCGATCAGCCGGAATCGGCGGATCACCCAGGTCGGCGACACCCCGGCACACGAGGTAAACATCCGCTGCAGCGTCCGGGCGGTGATTCCACCGAGTTGCGCAAGCTGATCGACCGTCCGAATCGTCCGGTCGCCCTCCGCAGCCGACGCGATCGCGGCAACCTCGCGGGCACGGTTCACGCGAGCTGACGGTCGGATCTCCAGGAGTCTCACCAGCGCGTCGGCGATCGGTGCCGCGCGTCTCGCACCCGGCTCGATATTCGCCACGCGCTCAGCGAGATCCCGATCGTCAAGTTCCAGCACGGTCGAAATCGGCACGTGCGCATCGTTGAGCGCGTGAACGTCGTCGACCCACGCACCGAAGCCGCCAGTGGTGGTCTTGGCTGCGAAGTTCCAGCCGCGGCCCGTCAACTCACGAACCGTTACCTCGGTGGTGACACCATTAAGCCGGGTTTGGAGGCCGTACGGACCGGGTGGCGGAGTGTCGCCCGGTGGCGGCGCCACCCCGACGCTGACGTTGACCGCAGGCGTCGCCAACACCGGCTGCCGATGTCGTCGGTTTGCAGGCAGATCCCATCGCACCGACCAGAACCACTCAATCAGTCCCTCTAATTCCGGCGGCGCGGGATAGCGCTGGAAGTCGACGACCGTCAGCATTCGGCCCGGTGACAAGATCCCGCGTGTGTGGTCTGCGGCCCCCACAAATGATTCCGGCTTTTGCGGCACGCCTTGAGGTTAGTCGCAAGAATCCCACCCCACGCGCCCCCAACTGTCGCGAATCTTCACGCGGTCCCGCCCGCCACCTCGGACCGTCGAAAGCATGGACACTTCAGCAGATCTACTCGTAGCGTCGACCAACTCGCCGATCTGCTCGTCGCCGCAGCCGACACGTCTCCGACCGCCCCGACACCGTGCACCGCGTTCAATTTCCAGACCCCGAATCGGTTGAGGTGGAGGAACTCGGGACGGCGGAATACGCCGCGCCCATGCGGACCTGACACGCCGAGAATCGGGATGCCAGATATCTGGCACTCTCCCACCGAGAGTGCTAATATCGGTGTCGCACAGTGATCGGATTCACCGACCGCCGGGGTCGGTGGACAGGGATTTAGGAGGTGTGTTGCTGTGCTTGGATTCGACCCATTCAATGATCTCGACGCTCTCACCCGCGGCCTTCTCGCCGGTCAGCAGAGTGGCACTTCGCGAACTCCGCGGTTCATGCCCATGGATCTGTTCAAAATCGATCACCAATACGTCTTGACCGCAGACCTCCCGGGCGTCGACCCGGGATCGATCGACGTCAGCGTTGACAACGGCGTACTTACCCTCTCCGCACAACGCTCCCTCGCGTCCGACGACAGCGTCAAATGGCTCACGAGTGAGCGCTTCGCTGGCACGTATCGACGACAGGTGACACTCGGCGAGGGCATCGACACCGCCGCCATCAGTGCACAGTACGACAACGGTGTACTCACCGTCACGATCCCGGTCGCCGAGAAGGCCCGGCCGCGGCGTATCGACGTCCAGCAAGCGGACAAACCGCGCGCAATCGCTACGGGACCCAACTCGGACACGAACTCGTTAGAGTCGACGGCTTCGTAACTGGGGGTGCCGTGGCACGGTCACCGTGCCTAACCGCCACTTTCCTGACTGACCGATGTCGGAATTGAGGAGGTGCGAATCAAGCGAATTCATTCAGAGTATGTTCCTTCCGTCTCGCAGCGCCTGGCGGCCTTCTCCCCGAAGGCCGCCAGGCGTTGCGTCCGTTTGGGCGCTGCCACTCATCGAGCCACGCGATGCTGACTGCCGTGCCGTGTCGCGAATCTTCAATACCAGCCGGGCCGACGAGCATAACGTCGAAGCATGGACACTTCAGCAACCCTCCTTCGCCTCCTCGACCAACTCGCAGATCTGCTCGACGCCGCAGCCGACACCCCTCCGACCGCCCCGACACCGTGCACCGAGTTCGACTTCCAGACCCTCCGCAGCCACGTGGTCGGCTGGCTCACTGCCTTCACCGACGGCTACACCAGCGCCGATCACCGCTGCAGCGACCCCGACGCCGTCACCGTCGTGGGGAGCGGCGCAGATCAAGTCCGTAGCAACCGTGCCCGCCTCGCCGAAGCCCTGCCAGCTGCGCTCGCCGATCCGCTGTTCATCGGCGAATCGGCAATGCCCGGAGACATGGCCGCGTCGATGATTTTGTGGGAGTACCAAGTCCACGGCTGGGACTTGGCACAAGCCGCAGGGCTGCCGTGGGCACCCGACAGCGATGGTCTCGAAGCATCGATCGCCTTCGCCCCGAACATGTTGACCCCCGATTTCCAAGGCGAGGGCAAGATTTTTGCACCGGCCGTCAAAGTGGCCGACGACGCTTCCGCGATGGATCGGCTGGCCGGGATGTCCGGGCGGGCACCACTCACTTCGGTTGGGTAACCGGCGCTATGTCTCCAGCGGCGCGATGGTCTGCAGGAACGTCACGATGTAGTCGATGAGTTCGGTATCGCGGAGACGGGCCGAACCGACGCCACCGGTCCGTGGGATCGGAACCGTGATGACCTGCGTGGCCGCACGGTACGACGCCGACGAGTACATCCGCGACAGTCGAACCTGCTGGCTGTCGAGCAAAAGCATCGGCGAAATCCGGATCGACTGCCCCGCCACACCTACTTCGGTGACGCCGCGTTCACGGCAACGGATCCGCAGCCGGGCGATCGCCGCCAGGCGTTGCGTTTCAACGGGCGGCTCGCCATAGCGGTCGACGAGTTCACTCATCACTTCGTCAACATCGTCGTCGCTGGTGGCCGACGCCAACTTGCGGTACGCCTCCAAACGCAGGCGATCGGCTTCCACATACTCCACCGGAATGTGCGCGTCGACGGGCAAGTCAATGCGGACCTCGCCGGTCTCCTCAGTTTCGATCGTCTTGCCGTCGGCCGCCGCGCGATACGCCTCAACGGCCTCACCAACCAACCGCACGTACAGATCGAATCCGACGCCTGCCACGTGCCCGGACTGCTCGGCACCGAGCACATTGCCTGCGCCGCGCAGTTCCAAGTCCTTCAGCGCCACGGCCATACCGGCACCGAGTTCGTTGTTTTGCGCGATCGTCGCGAGACGGTCGTAGGCCGTTTCGGTCAGGGGCTTGTCCGGGCTGTACAGCAGGTACGCATACCCTCGTTCACGACTACGACCAACGCGGCCACGCAACTGATGCAGCTGCGACAAACCGAAGTTCTCGGCGCGATCGAGAATCAACGTGTTGGCATTGGAAATGTCGAGGCCGGTTTCGATGATGGTGGTACAGACAAGGATGTCGTACTCCCGATCCCAGAATCCCTGCACGGTGCGCTCGAGTTGTTCCTCGCCCATCTGCCCGTGCGCGACAACAACCCGCGCCTCGGGCACCATGTTCGCGATGTGCTTGGCCGTCTTGTCGATGGTCGAGACCCTGTTGTGCACATAGAACACCTGACCGTCGCGCAGCAGTTCACGACGGATCGCGGCCGCCACCTGCTTGTCGGAGTAGGCACCGACATAAGTGAGGACCGGGTGGCGTTCTTCCGGCGGAGTCAGGATCGTCGACATCTCGCGGATGCCCGCCATCGACATTTCCAGGGTTCGTGGGATCGGCGTCGCCGACATGGTCAACACGTCAACATGGGTTCGGAGCGCCTTGATGTGTTCCTTGTGTTCGACGCCGAAACGCTGCTCCTCGTCGACGATCACGAGGCCCAGGTCCTTCCAGCGGACACCGGTCTGCAGCAGTCGGTGCGTACCGATCACGATGTCGACCTCACCGGACGCCATCTGCGCCAGAATCTCTTTCGACTCGGCGGGCGTAGTGAAGCGCGACAGTCCGCGCACCTTCACTGGGAAACCATCCATGCGTTCGGTGAACGTTTGCAGGTGCTGGCCAGCGAGGATGGTCGTCGGAACCAGCACCGCCACCTGCTTGCCGTCTTGCACGGCTTTGAACGCGGCGCGCACGGCGATCTCCGTTTTGCCGTAGCCGACGTCACCGACGACGACGCGGTCCATCGGGATGGGTCGTTCCATATCGGCCTTGACTTCGCCGATCACCGTCATCTGATCGATGGTTTCGGTGTAGTCGAAGGCGTCTTCCATTTCGCGCTGCCACGGGCTGTCCGGGCTGAACGCGAACCCGGGGGCGGCATGGCGTGCGGCGTACAACTGCACCAGTTCACCGGCAATCTCGCGGACCGCCTTGCGCGCCTTCTTCTTGGTGTTGGCCCAGTCGGAACCGCCGAGCTTGCTCAGGCCGGGCTGCTCGCCGCCGACGTAGCGCGAGAGTTGGTCGAGCGAATCCATGGGGACAAACAGTCGGTCCCCCGGTTGGCCGCGCTTGCCGGGGGCGTACTCGATGACGAGATATTCGCGGCGGGCCCCGGAAATCACGCGTTCGATCATCTCCACGAACTTGCCGATGCCGTGCTGGTCGTGGACGACGAGATCGCCGGCCGTCAAAGCCAACGGATCGACTTGATTGCGTCGCTTGGCGGGCATCCGCCGACCGTCCTTGGCACCGACCACGCGCGCACCGGTGACGTCAGCCTCACTGGCAATCACCAGCCCCGCCGACGGGCACACGAGACCGCGCCGCAGGGTGCCGTGATAGATGCCCACGGCGTCGTTCGGCGGTTCCTCGCCTGGTTCCATGAGCTTGGCTGGCACTTCGGCTTCGCCAAGTCGATCAACGAAGCGTGCCGCAGTGCCGCGACCCGCTGCTACCAACGCCGCACGACCGCCAGAAGCAATCTGCGCGCGGAACGCGGTCATCAGGTCGGCGAGTTCCGCGGGATTGCCATGCGGTGCCGGACCGGGTTGCAGGTCAAGTTCGAGTTCGTCCCCCGACCCCGTCGACAGCGGGCTCATGGTCCACCACGACTGCCCTGCGGCGAGGGTGGCGGCCTGCACTTCGTCGACGCCACGGTACGCACTGGCCGACAGGTCGATCGATGGTTCACCCGCTGCGACCGGGGCCATCGCACCGAGCGCTGCCGCGTTCCACGATGCTTCCAAGAACTCGGCACCCGTGCGCGCCAGGTCGACGGCGCGGGTGCGAACCTTCTCCGGGTCGAGCACCAGGACGCGGGTGCCCTCCGGCATCGCCTCGGTGAGCATTTGCATCTGGCCGTCGACGAGCGCCGGGATCAGCGCCTCCATGCCGTCGACGGGGATTCCCTCGACGAGCTTCGTCAGCATCTCGCGCAAAGATTCGTCGGCCGTTGTCTCCGCCAGTTCGCCGGCGCGTGCCCGGACCGCCTGCGTCAGTACTAGTTCGCGGCACGGATGAAGGTGGACGACGGAAGTGTCGATCTCGGGTTGGGTGCGCTGGTCGGCGACCGAGAACGCCCGAATGTCGGTGACTTCGTCGCCCCAAAACTCCACGCGCACCGGATAGTCGGCAGTGGTCGGGAAGACGTCGAGAATGCCGCCGCGGACCGCGAACTCACCGCGAGTACCGACCATGTCGACGCGCTCGTACGCCATCTCGACGAGTTGCTCGATGAGGCCGTCGAAGTCGATGTCGGCGCCTTCGGTGAGGGTTATCGCACGCATGGCACCCAGCCCCGGCGCCATCGGCTGCACCAGCGACCGCACCGTCGCGATCACGACGCGCAACGGTGCGACAGTCGGATCGGCGAGCCGCGACAGCACCGCGAGACGCTGCCCGACGGTATCGGCCGACGGCGAAAGCCGTTCGTGCGGCAGGGTTTCCCACGACGGGAACTGAGCAACCACCGGCGTCCCGTGGGGGCCGGTTGGCAACAGTTCCGTGAGCTCTGCCGTCAGATCGTCAGCCTCACGACCGTTGGCCGCCACCACCAGCACCGGCCGCTCGGCCTCACTGTCCCCGCCGCTCGCCAACTGCGCGACGACGAAAGGGCGAGCCGCATCCGGTGCCGTGATGGCCAATTGCGCCTGATCCGCACGATCGCGAAGCAGCCCGAAAGCTGCGTCACGAAACGCGACGGGGACAAGGCCGGACAGGGATGGGCGCGACACCGCAGGCGTGGACACCCCTAAATACTAGGCAACGCCCCAATCATCTAGGAATTGCCAGCGACATTCCAGAGCGTAGCGCCCAGCGGATGTGATTCAGTCGCACCCGGCAACACCGCGTACACGGCCGAACCAATCGGTGTCGTCCACACGTTGAGGTCGTCGTGGTCGGCCAAGCGCTGCTGGACCGGCACATACTGGGTTACCGGATCAGCCTGGTAGGCGGCAAAAATCAGGCCGCTATTGGACGTATCCGACGACCCCGGTTCCGGCGGATCATCGTAGTTGTAGGCGCGCCGCAGGAACTGCTCGGCTTCACTTCGACGATGCGCTCGCGCGATGTGCGACGACGCCGGTATCACCGGGATCCCGCCGCGCGTGGCCGCAAAGTTCGGCTGGTCGAACTCGTCACTGCCGGTCAGCGGCGCACCATTGTCGAGGGTCCGGCCCGTCGACAACTCCCGTCCGCGGCGGTCGATCCCCTCCCACGTATCCATGTTCATCGCAATCCGACGCAGGACCAAGCTCGTGCCGCCCGCCATCCACGATTGTTCGCGGCCGTCGTTCCAGAGCAGCTTGTCGAAACTGTCGGAGGGCGGTTGTACGGTGCCATCAACCTGGCCGAACAAGTTACGCATGGTCCCGGTAGCCATGCCGGGGCTGTTCCGGAAGCCGCGCTGCACCCAGCGGACGCGAGCACTGCGCCGCACCGAGGCGGTCAGCATCCGCGTAGCGTGCGCCAGCGTCACCGGATCGTCCGCGCAGAGTTGCAAAAGCAGATCAGTCTGACCCCACCGGGGGTCCAACCGGTCGATACTGAACGGCGGCAACGGTTTCAGCCACGACGGCCGGTGCGGCGCCAACTGCTTGGCCCGGAAAGCTCGGTCGCCAACACCAACGGTCACCGTTAGGTTCGACGGTATCCGCGCCAACTCCGGTTCGGTGTCCGACAAGCTCGGCTCACCTTGCGTCAATCGCGCTGCATCCTGCGTCCACAGGGCT
The DNA here is from genome assembly GCF_056682775.1 of Gordonia sp. 34D. NCBI lineage: Bacteria > Bacillati > Actinomycetota > Actinomycetes > Mycobacteriales > Gordoniaceae > Gordonia > Gordonia sp. 34D. The sequence goes on from NZ_CM155293.1 coordinate 2,116,166, forward strand.
AGGACACCCGCGAAGGTCGAAACATCGGACGGATCCACCAGATCGAGTCCAACATATTGCGCGTGCGCGGGCGCATGCGTGGTGATCCCCGACTGGTGCTCGCCGTAGAACGGCACGGTGCCAACTCCCGCGGCGGGGTCGGGCGAGATGACTCCTCGCCCCAACCCCACCGCAGCGGCACCCACGCCGAGCCCCGCCAAACCGGCACCGCCGGTCAGCAGGGTTCGGCGCGACAGCCTTGCAGCTGGCCTAGTCGTCCCGTTCGGTTCGGGTGTCCCAGTCGGCTCAGTTGTCACTTATGCGAGCCGGAGTGCTCCGGCTCGCCCGGCGTGTAGTTCTCCTGGTTGCCGTCAAAGTCGCGGGCCAGCGCGTCGAAGGTCGTAGTCGAACCGTCGGCATACCGCAGGCTGAAAGCGACGGACTTACCAGTTGTGATGGGCGCCGGGATACCCATGAGCATGAGGTGCTCGCCGCCCGGCTTCAACGTGACGGAACCCTTGGCCGGGATCACAAAACCGCCGTCTTTCTGGCGCATCGTGGTGCCGCCGGAACCGTTATCGACCACCTCGTGCATCTCGGTGGTCGTGGCCGCCGCGGTGTGCGCGGACACGATCCGGATGTCGGAGTCGGACGAATTGTGCAGGGTCCCGAACGCAGCCGTCATTCCGGACGGTGCGGCCTTGACCCACTGGTCGGTGATGGTCACCGAATCGGCTTCGGTCCCCGAAGAATCGCTACTGCCGCAGGCGACGAGCGTCACCGAGGTCAGTGCTGCCGCGGCGAGCATGGTCAGGGAACGGATGAGAGTGCGGCGTTGTGCCATGGTTGTATCAACTTTCGTGCATGCATCTGATGTCCCGGCTGTCAGAACAACAGCCGGGTGTGGAAACGGAATCAGACGTGCACGGGTGGTCCGCGGACTCCCGCAGCGGCCCGCATCGGCGCGGGTGTAAGGGTGGCAACCTGCCGGTCGACCTGGGAGGTAACAGCTTCGACCTGCGACGACACTCCGAGGCTGAGGAGTCGCCACAGGTGGGCGATATTGTCACCGCAAGCCCGGCTGAGTCGTTCCGCAACGAACAGGACGCCCGCGGCGGCGGGCACGGCCAAGAGGTGCCAGGTAAGCATCAGCGATCCGGGCACCATGGCTGTTCCGTGATGGCCGTCAATGACACTCAGGACGACGTGTGCGGCGGCCTGGCCAGCGGTCAACGCAGCCAACACGCCCACCACCGAGACCTTGATCCGGCCTGCGACCCGCGCGCGTTCCACCGAGCGAACTTGCCCGGCGCGAACCAGTCCAACGCAGAGCGCGAGACCGACCAGAACAACGAGTTGTGTGGACGACGGGATGTGACCGCCACCCAGCGAGTGTGCAGCGATACCCAGGACCAGGGAGACGATTGCCGCCAGCAGGCCGTGCGCGGTCGACGAGACCTGCGCACCACCCGACGTCGGAGCAATCAACACGGCCTCCAGACTACTACCGACTGTCGTTGCGCCCCTATTTCGTTACCGGCACCACAAACTGCAGGTATACGCAGCCGACCCATCGGTCGAACTTGCGGCCTACGCCCGCCGACCGACCAACCTCCACAAACCCCAAATTCTGGTGCAGCGCTACCGACTCGGGCACTTCGTCGGACACCATGGCCATGATGTTGCGCGTCACTGACGGATCGACGGCGTCCAGCAGCGCCGACAGCAGTCGCGTGCCCAGCCCACGACCGCCAGCATCCGGGCGCAGGTAGATGCTGTCCTCGGCAGTGAACGCCCAGCCCGCTCGGCCACGGAACACTCCCAGATAGGCATAGCCGAGAATCTCGCGGACCCCTTCGGCCTCATCCACCAGCACTAAGAAGGGCCTTCCACCGTCGACGATCGACTGCAGTTTGCGTTCCCAACCGTCAACCGACAGCGGTTCCAAATCGAACGTCGCCGTCGAGTTGATCACGTAATGCCGATAGATCTCAGCGACCTCGGGCAGGTCAGCGATGGTAGCGGGACGAATGCTCAGCATGGGCTGATTTTGCCGCATCGCCAAGACGACTACGCTCGTGCAGTGGCCAGTTCCGGGAGAGAGCCCCTCAAAGTTGCCGATGAAGGCAGGCTCCAAGGTGGCTTGAAGCCTCGGCATCTGATCATGATGAGCCTCGGTTCAGCGATTGGTGCCGGCCTGTTCGTCGGGTCCGGTCAAGGCATTGCGCTCGCCGGTCCAGCGGCGCTCCTCGCCTACGCGATCATCGGCCTCATCATCGTTTCGGTGATGCGAATGCTCGGCGAACTCGCCGCCGCCGACCCCAATCCGGGCGCGTTCTCGTACTACGTCGGCAAGTCATTGGGCCCCGGTGCCGGATTCATGATGGGTTGGCTGTGGTGGATCCAAATGACGCTCGTCGTCGCCGCCGAGTCGCTCGCCGCGGCCGAAACGCTCAACAGCCTTATCGGCGTCTTACCGGTGTGGGCGTGGGCGCTGACATTCATGATCGTCTTCACCATCCTCAACCTCACCGGCGTCTCAAATTTCGGCGAACTCGAATTCTGGCTATCACTCACCAAGATCGTTTTCATCGTCCTATTTCTGGTTCTCGGTGCCGCGTATCTGTTCGGGTGGACTGCTGAACCGTCGCCGGGACTGAGCAACGCCGGCGAGTTCTTGCCTCATGGTTTCGGCGGTCTCACCGCGGCACTGCTGGTTATTGCGTTTGCCTTCGGTGGCATCGAAATCATCGCGGTCGCCGCTGCGGAGACGCACGATCCGGGGCCCAGCGTGTCGAAATCAATCCGCACCATCGTGTGGCGAATCCTGGTCTTTTACGTTGGCTCCGTGGCCGTTATCCTGCTGGTCCTACCCGCAGATGACCCCCAAATGCTCGAATCACCGTTCGTCGGAGTCCTCGACAAAGTTGGCTTGCCCGCCGTCGCGACCACCATGGGCGTCATCATCGTGGTGGCACTGCTGTCGTCGATGAACGTGAACCTCTACGGCGCCTCGCGCATGTTGTTCTCCCTGTCGGTGCGCAACATGGCCCCCAAGGTCGCATCCAAAACTGCCACCAACGGTGTACCGGTCGCCGCCGTGCTCGCCAGCATCGTCGTCGGATTCCTGGTGGTTCCCGCCGTCTACCTGTGGGGCGACCTCGTCCTAACGCGACTCCTGTCGATGGTCGGTTCCACGCTGTTGGTGACGTGGCTGGCGATTACCTCTGCGCAGATCGTGCTGCGCCGTCGCGCCGACGCCGCAGGCACCCACCTACCGATGAAAATGTGGGGATTTCCGGTCCTGTCGTGGTTGACGCTGGCCGCCCTCGTCGCGATTGTTGTACTAGGCCTCACTACCGACTCGGTCCGCAATCAGATCCTGTCGACAGGCGCACTCGTTGTCGTTCTCTGGGTAATCGGGACGGTCATTGACCGTCGTCGGAAGGCTCCGAAGCCCGCCGGTGCATAGTCGGCGGAGTCGGTTCTTTGTACTCGGCGTCGACCAGGATCGGGTCCGGATCCAACCGGGTCAGTCCGTTCCAGCACAGGTTTACCAAATGCGCAGCAACCACTTCCTTCGGTGGTTCTCGCACGTCAAGCCACCATTGGGCCGTCACTGAAACCATGCCAACGAGAGCTTGGGCGTAAAGCGGCGCGAGGCCCGGATCGAAGCCGCGACGTTCAAAATCACTGGCGAGCAGGTGCTCCACCTGGCTGATCGCGTCATTCAGCAGGCTCGAGTAGCGGGTGTCTTCATCGACGATCGCCGATTCGCCACGAACCAAGATCCGGAAACCGTCGGTCCGCTCCTCCATGTAGGTCAGCAAAGCGAGCGCGACCTGCTGGATGCGATACAGTGACCGGTTCTTCGTGAGTGAACTCGTCACCATCTCCAGAAGGGTTTCCATCTCGCGGTCGACGATGACCGCGTACAGCCCTTCTTTCCCTCCGAAGTGCTCGTAAACGATGGGTTTCGAAACGCCAGCACGCTGCGCGATCTCCTCGATCGAGGTGCCTTCGTATCCGCGCTCGGCGAATAGCCCGCGGGCAACTTCAATAAGTTGCAGCCGACGCTGCGCTCCCGTCATTCGTGCACGCGGTGCCTTCCGAACTTCTTCCGTGCCGTCCGCGGGCCTGCTGATCGCCATGACGCCATCGTAGTGTTAGCTGGCCCCCGACCGGGAAGCGCGAGCGCGAACCGTCGGCTAGTTCACGACGACGAGTGCCCCGACCAGCGCATACAACTGCTCGGTCAACTCCTTGGCGGCATCGACGTCACCGGAGCTTCGACGCCGCACTGCGCGCTCAAACAGCCCGTCGAGGCTGGCATAGGTACCCGCAGAATCCAGGAGCGGTTGTCCCCCGGCCAGTGCCGCGTACTCCCGGACGATGCGCCAGACCATTGCTTCTAATTCGTCGTCGATCGCTCGCACGTCCTCGCGAAGCGAGACCTCAAACACCGCCTGCATCCGGAGGTCGTACCAGAGCTTGTGGGTCGAGAGATCGGCTTCCATCGTGGCAGTCAACCGCTGAGCAAATCGCAGACGAAGCGATTCGGCATCACCGGCACCGTCGAGCACGTCGTCGTAGGAGGCGATGCATTCACGCTTGTAGAGGTTGACGCAGTGGGTGATGAGGTCGAGTTTGTCGCTGAAGTAGTAGTGCAGAACGCCGTGGCTGTACTCCGAATTGGCCGCGATTTCTCGCAACCCGGTCGCCGCGTAGCCGCGTTCGGACAGCGCAGACAGCGCAGCTCTAGCGAGTTCGTCTCGCTTAGTCGCGACTTTGTCGGCGCGTCGTGCAGCACCGCGGGCTGCGGGCGCGACTGATTCTCCCCGGGGATCAACCACGTTGGTCGTCACGGCGCACCTCCTCTGCGGTCGTGTCGGGGGCCATTCGCCCCAGCATAGCCCGCAGATCTCGCGTCGAGCGCAAACGACCTCAAACTTTCTTGACAGTTGTCAAACTTTTCTCTTGACGATCGTCCAGAAATGACTAGTGTGATGCCCACCACTTGAAATGGAACTGGGCATCAGCCCTCACCGAAGGAGAACTCCATGAGTGTTTTCGATCTGACCGGCCACCGCGCACTTGTGACCGGAGGCGCGCAGGGCCTCGGGGAGGGGATGGCACGTGCACTCGCGACTGCGGGGGCCTCCGTTGTCATCGCCGATCTGCAAACCGACACCGCAGCAACTGTTGCCGCGTCCCTCGGCGACGGTCACGGTGCAGTCCATCTGGATGTCACCGACGAAGACAGCTGGACTGCCGCGATCGACGGCGCGCGCACCCAACTCGGAGGGCTCGACATCGTCGTCAACAATGCTGGCGTCGAGATCAGCGAACTGATGACCGAAATCTCGGTCGCCGCAATTCGCGCCCAGCTGGATGTCAATGTGCTCGGTACTGCGCTCGGTATCAAGCACGGGTTGCGCGCGATGCGACCCGGCGGCGCCGCTGGCCAGGGCGGCGTCATCATCAACGTCGCCTCCGTCGCTGCCACCATCGCTTTCCCCGGCATCGGCATCTACTCCGCCACCAAGTCCGCTATCGACCGCATGACGAGGGTCGCCGCGATGGAAGCGGGCAAGCTCGGCTACGGGGTTCGCGTCAACTGCGTATACCCCGGACTCGTACCAACTGAGATGGGCACCGGCCTCGCCACCGACATGGCCGAACTCGGCCTGTTCGGATCTGCCGAAGAAGCTGTCGAAACCGTCGTCAGCCTCACTCCCAGTGGACGCCTCGGCGAAGTGCGCGACATCGCCGACGCCGTGACATTCCTCGCCTCCGACGCCGCCCGCTTCGTCAACGGCGTCGGCCTTCCCGTCGACGGCGGAATGGGCATGTAACAGTCCCCACGCGCATCCCTTCACCTTCCAGACACACCAGCAACCATGCACTCGAAACTCTGCATAGGAGCAACCCATGAGTAGCAAGCACGTCATCGTCTACGGCGCATCCGGGTACACCGGCCGTCTCATCTGCGAATTCCTCCGCCACTACAACATCTCGTTCACCGCCGCCGGGCGCGACGAGGACCGACTTCAAGAATCGATGACCTCCCACGTTCCCGGTATCGAAACCGCCGACTACGAGGTCGTCGCCGTCGAGCACTCGGTCGACGCGCTCACCGACCTCTTCCGCGGCAGCTCGGTGGTTCTCAACACCGTCGGACCGTTCATTAAACACGGCGACGCAGTTGTGCAGGCCGCCCTTGCCGCCGGTGCGCACTACACCGACACCACCGGCGAACAAGACTGGCTCATTCACTGCGAGGAGCAGTTCAGTTCCGACTTCGCAGCCGCCGGCCTACTCCTGGCTCCCGGCATTGCTCAGATGTATACGACAGGTGAGATCGCCGCACAGATCGCGCTCGAGACACCCGGCGTCGACACTCTCGACATAGCCGTCTTCTGGGGTGGAAGTCCGACGATCGCCTCGACTCGGACCATTCTGGTGAACGCCGCCGGAGGCGCCGCGTACTACTTGGAGCAAAACCAGTACGTACCCTTCGATCCCGGTCAAGGATTGGTGCCGCTCGTAGTTCCGGGCCAGCACGAACTCGCGCAGTCTCTCCCCTGGGGCGGTACGTCGCACCCGGTCTGGTTCAAGAATGATCCGCGAGTCGCGAACTGCAAGGCGCAGGGCGGCGTCTTCAACGCCGCGCTGATGAACGGTGTTCCCGTCATCGTGGCCGATGCGCTCGAGGCCACGAAAGACATGACTCCCGAAGACCGCGACGCCGCTCTCGACGCGGTAGCCGCGCAGGTAATGAACACGATGCCGCCTCGAGAGAATGCGCGCATCAACAAATCCCTCGATTCAGTCCACGCATCCGGACCGCTCGGTCGCGCGCACGTGGTGATTCACGGCAATAACAACTATCAGCAGACAGGTCTGCTGCAGGCCTACGCCGCCTACTCGCTTCTACAACAGGCCCCACGTCGGGTCGGACTCGCTTCGGCCTGCCAAGCCTTCGGTCACCGAGAACTCGAAGGGGTGCTGCGGTCCTTCGGATTCATAGCGCCACCGATCGTGACGGTGCACGCATGAGTGGCCTGCCTATCCCCGCGCTACCGCGCACTCGTGCCGACGCCGCTCCCGATGCCCCAGCTCTCGCAGACGACAGGCTCGAACTGAACAACTCCACCTTCGCCACGACGGTGGACGCCGCCGCCAGCCGCCTGCACGCGGCTGGTGTCGGGTCTGGTGATGTGGTGGGGCTACTCCTGCCGAATAGAGTCGAACTCGTCGTAGCGATCTTCGCTGCCTGGCAAGTTGGAGCCGCAGTTACGCCGATCAACCCTGCTCTCGCACCACCCGAAATCGATTTTCAGGCCCACGACGCAGGTTGCCGGGTGCTCGTCGTCGAATCCGGCCAGCCAGTCCCGGATATCACCACCGTCGCCTGCGATGACCTGCTGAAAGCTGACGGCACCGCACCGACGCCGGTAGTCGTGCAGCCAGCAGACCTTGCACTCCTCATCTATACCGCCGGCACCACGGGAACGCCGAAGGGCGTCATGATCACCCACGGCAACATCGATGCCATGACCTCTACGTTCGTCACGCACTTCGCCTTCACCGAACACGATCACAGCCTGCTGGTGCTGCCTCTCTTTCATGCCAACGGCGTAGTGCTCGGCACCCTCAGTCCCTTGCGCGCTGGTGGTCGTGCGAGCATCGTCGGTCGCTTTCGAACGGAAGAATTCTTTCCCGCCGTCGAAAAGTACCGACCCACGTACTTTTCTGCGGTGCCAGCCATCTACGCAATGCTGACGGCGTTACCAGCGGAGGTCGTGCCTGATACATCTTCTTTGCGGTTTGGAATCTGTGGCGCCGCTCCGATGCCTGCGGAACTCATCGAAAGATTCGAATCGCGATTCCACGTGCCGATCGTAGAAGGCTATGGGCTATCTGAGACGACCACCGCATCCGCGATAAATCCCCTCGACGGACCCCGAAAGCCCGGGACTGTGGGACCACCGCTACCTGGCCAACGGATCCGTATCGTCGATGCTTCGATGACTGATGTCCCTGTGGGGCAGACCGGGGAGGTGCTAATTGCTGGAGATGTCGTGATGGCTGGCTATCTGAATCGGCCGGAGGCTACCGCTGAGACAATCGTCGACGGTTGGCTTCGTACCGGTGATGTTGGCCGATTCGACGATGACGGCTATTTGCGCCTCGTTGACCGCGTCAAGGACATGGTGATTCGAGGCGGCGAAAACATCTATCCGAAGGAGATAGAAGAACAGCTTTACCGGGTCGACGATGTTTTTGAAGCCGCTGTGATCGGCCGGCCCCACGAGATCCTCGGAGAAGTCCCCGTCGCGTACGTTTCACTGCGACCCGGAGGCTCATCAACTGCGGAATCTCTCCTCGAGGATCTACGCATCAATCTCGCGCCTGTGAAGTTGCCCGTTGAAATACTGTTCCTCGACGAAATCCCAAAGAACCCGGTTGGGAAGATCGATAAGCCAACGTTGAGACGCTCAGACAAGAGCAAACGGAAGGCCTGAAACAGACCCGCAAATGAGTCAAGCCCCCGAACCATTGCTGGTTCGGGGGCTTGGCTTAAATTGTGTTCGGCGGTGACCTACTCTCCCACACCCATTACAGTGCAGTACCATCGGCGCAGGTGGGCTTAGCTTCCGGGTTCGGAATGGGACCGGGCGTTTCCCCACCGCTATAGCCGCCGTAACTCTATGAAACTGTCCGACCAACCCCAGCTTTGACCGCTCACGCGGTCTACACACGGGTTGGTGTGTTGTTTCAGAGGTGCATAGTGGATACGCGTATCACGTGTGTCTTCAACTTTCGACTCACACACATTTAAAATGGTGAGTGTTGTTGGTAAGTCCTCGGCCGATTAGTACCAGTCACCTGAACACATTGCTGTGCTTACAGTTCTGGCCTATCAACCCCATAGTCTGTAGGGGGCCTTACCCCACCCGAAGGTGGGTGAGAAACCTCATCTTGGAACAGGCTTCCCGCTTAGATGCTTTCAGCGGTTATCCCTTCCGAACGTAGCTAACCAGCAGTGCTCCTGGCGGAACAACTGGCACACCAGAGGTTCGTCCGTCCCGGTCCTCTCGTACTAGGGACAGGTTTCCTCAAGTTTCTAGACGCGCGCGGCGGATAGAGACCGAACTGTCTCACGACGTTCTAAACCCAGCTCGCGTGCCGCTTTAATGGGCGAACAGCCCAACCCTTGGGACCTACTCCAGCCCCAGGATGCGACGAGCCGACATCGAGGTGCCAAACCATCCCGTCGATATGGACTCTTGGGGAAGATCAGCCTGTTATCCCCGGGGTACCTTTTATCCGTTGAGCGACACCGCTTCCACTTGCCGGTGCCGGATCACTAGTCCCGACTTTCGTCCCTGCTCGACATGTACGTCTCACAGTCAAGCTCCCTTGTGCACTTACACTCAACACCTGATTGCCATCCAGGCTGAGGGAACCTTTGGGCGCCTCCGTTACATTTTAGGAGGCAACCGCCCCAGTTAAACTACCCACCAGGCACTGTCCCTGAACCAGATCATGGTCCGAGGTTAGAAGCCCAATACGATCAGAGTGGTATTTCAACAACGACTCCACCAACACTAGCGTGCCAGCTTCACAGTCTCCCACCTATCCTACACAAACCGCACCGAACACCAATACCAAGCTATAGTGAAGGTCCCGGGGTCTTTTCGTCCTGCCGCGCGTAACGAGCATCTTTACTCGTACTGCAATTTCGCCGAGCCTGTGGTTGAGACAGCAGAGAAGTCGTTACGCCATTCGTGCAGGTCGGAACTTACCCGACAAGGAATTTCGCTACCTTAGGATGGTTATAGTTACCACCGCCGTTTACTGGGGCTTAAATTCTCAGCTTCACCAACAAAGTTGATTAACCGGTCCTCTTAACCTTCCAGCACCGGGCAGGCGTCAGTCCGTATACATCGTCTTACGACTTCGCACGGACCTGTGTTTTTAGTAAACAGTCGCTTCTCTCTGGTCTCTGCGACCACCACCAGCTCCAGACGTCAAGTCCTTCACCAATCGTGGTCCCCCTTCTCCCGAAGTTACGGGGGTAATTTGCCGAGTTCCTTAACCACAGTTCACTCGATCGCCTTAGTATTCTCTACCTGACCACCTGTGTCGGTTTGGGGTACGGGCCGTGTACCAACTCACTAGAGGCTTTTCTCGACAGCATAGGATCACTGAATTCGCCTCAACGGCTACGCATCACCTCTCAGGATATATAAGACACGGATTTGCCTATGCCTTTCCCTACAGGCTTACACCAACTATTCCATCAGTTGGCCCAGCTACCTTCCTGCGTCACCCCATCGCTTGACTACTACACCCAAGGTCCCATGCAGCCATCCCCAGAGAAATCCGAAGAAATCAAAGAAGACTTTTGGATGGTTAGTACAGATGATTCATCATTGGGCGCGGATACACGGGTACGGGAATATCAACCCGTTGTCCATCGACTACGCCTGTCGGCCTCGCCTTAGGTCCCGACTCACCCTGGGCGGATTAACCTGGCCCAGGAACCCTTGGTCATCCGGCGGACAAGTTTCTCACTTGTCTTTCGCTACTCATGCCTGCATTCTCACTCCCACACCCTCCACAGCTAGATCACTCCGCTGCTTCCATGGATGCAGGACGCTCCCCTACCCACCCACACCACTAGACAAGCTCCCGCAGGAACAAGCCGATGTAATATGTGAGTGCCGCGGCTTCGGCGGTGTACTTGAGCCCCGCTAAATTGTCGGCGCAGAATCACTTGACCAGTGAGCTATTACGCACTCTTTCAAGGGTGGCTGCTTCTAAGCCAACCTCCTGGTTGTCTCAGCGATCCCACATCCTTTTCCACTTAGTACACGCTTAGGGGCCTTAGCCGGCGATCTGGGCTGTTTCCCTCTCGACTACGAAGCTTATCCCCCGCAGTCTCACTGCCACGCTCTCACTTACTGGCATTCGGAGTTTGGCTGACGTCAGTAACCTAGTAGGGCCCATCGGCCATCCAGTAGCTCTACCTCCAGTAAGAAACACGCAACGCTGCACCTAAATGCATTTCGGGGAGAACCAGCTATCACGGAGTTTGATTGGCCTTTCACCCCTACCCACAACTCATCCCCTCCATTTTCAACTGAAGTGGGTTCGGGCCTCCACAAAGTCTTACCTCTGCTTCACCCTGGCCATGGGTAGATCACTCCGCTTCGGGTCTAGACCCAGCGACTCAAACGCCCTATTCAGACTCGCTTTCGCTACGGCTACCCCACACGGGTTAACCTTGCCACTGAGCACTAACTCGCAGGCTCATTCTTCAAAAGGCACGCCATCACCCCCACAC